>NZ_JBLZXE010000002.1:2455000-2957500 GCF_056156825.1 Sphingobium sp. RS1
CGCTGATGATTCGCCGCGCGCCACCGGTGCAGGCGCCCGCTTAACAGCATTTTCTAAGCAGGTGGAATCACCTGCTGACTCGGAAAATGCGGTAAACCAATAACTTAGAGCAGCCGAACCGATATAATCGGATCGAGAACTGCTCTAAGAGCGAGCGCCCTGCCCTTTTACGCCGTCTGGATATAGTCGCGCAGCGAGGCCGCTTCGGCCTCTATGCTGTCGATGCGATATTTGACGAGATCGCCGATCGAAATCATGCCGACCAGCGCGCCATCGACCACCACCGGCAGATGGCGGATGCGCCGCTTCGTCATCAGCGACAGGCCATGAATCACCGGCGTATCGTCATCGATCGTGATGGCAGGCGCGGTCATCACTTCGCCGACGCTGTGATCCAGTGCCGCCGGACCGTCCTTCGCCACCCGATAGACCAGATCGCGTTCGGAGAAGATGCCGACCACCTGACCATCATCGACCACCGGGACACAGCCGATTCGCCGTTCCGACAGCAATTGCACGACGGATTGCACGCTATCGTCTGGATGCACGCTGATGACGTCGCTCTTGCCCTGCAAAATCGCTGCAATGGTCATGACCACTCTCCTTGTCCGAGACATTTCCCATGGGCGCTTGATGATCCCACTTTCGTCGCGCAAAATAAAGGGATGACGCGTAAACAGGCCCTGGATGATCCGGAAATCGCGGCGACCGCCTGGGCGCGTTTCCGGCGCATCATGGCATGGATGGCCTTAGGCGGCGCAGTCTGCGTCGGGATCGCCCTGTTCTTCCTGCACAGGCGGTCGGGCGACATGCCGATTCACATGGTGATCGCCACGATTTTGGGCGTATGGCTGACCTTCATGCTGGGCACCGGACTGATGGCGCTGGCCTTCCTGTCGAGCGGGACCGGGCATGACGAACAGGTGATGGACCGACTGAAGGACGAGGTGCCGCTTGACGATTGAGACGGAAACGGGCGCGGATCGGGGCGAGGTGGTGTTGCGGCTGGTGCCCCATCTGACCGACATCAACGCCAATGGTCATATTTTCGGCGGCTGGGTGCTCAGCCAGATGGACATTGCCGGCGGCATTGTCGCGTCGCGCATCGCCCAAGGCGCGGTGGCGACCGTGGCGATCGAAAGCATGACCTTCATCACGCCGATCCTGCTGGGCGATGTCGTGTCGGTCTATGCGAAGGAGGAACGACGCGGCCGCACATCGGTGGCGATCCGCATCGATGTCGTGGCAACGCGCGGCATCGCCATGGACGAGGTGGTGCTGACCAGCGGTGTCTATACTTTCGTCGCTCTGGACAATCAGCACCGGCCGCGTCCGTTGCCGGTGATCTGACTGTCCGGAGAGATCGACATCAGATCTTCCGCTATCGCCGTTCGTTTTGAGCGTGTCGAGAAACGGGAAGCCTTGCCCTAGCAGCTTCTCGACTTCGCTCGAAGCGAACGGATCTTGGTTTGCTTTCCTTATCGTTTCAGCGCTTCGCGGTAGGACCAGACGCGCTTGTCATTAGCGGGGATAGTGATGCGCCAGATCCAGCTGTTGCCGCGCCGTTCCATGTCGGTCGGGCGCGGGCTGATATCATGGGGAATGGTCACTTCCGCCACGACCGGAAAGGGGCGGGCGTTGCTCAAGCTCAGGGTCCAGTCGCGGCTCTTGCGCGATTGCGCCGTCTGCCGGACGAGGATGCGGACATCTGGGCTGGCCGCCAGGTCGTAGTCGACGCGCTCGCCCTCCGCCTTGTCGCCAATGTCCGCCTCACCCGCGAGCAGGCGCAAGCCATCCACTTGCTCGAAAATCGCGACCTGGCCCGAAGGCATGGCAAGGCCAAGTCCGTCGTCCTTGCGATTCTGCACGCGCAGCCGCAGCGTCATCGGAATCGGCCCGTTGGTCGGGGCAAAAATGCTGGCGATGTAGAGCCGCTCCACTTTCACATCTGATTGGCGAAGCAGCGCGACCTGCTTTTGCGCCTTGGCCGCCACATCGACGGTGACGGGCACGCGATAGAGTTTGAGATCGCCGACATCCTCGGGCGGAGGGGGTGGTGGGGGAGGCGGCGGGGGCGGAGGGGCCATGACCGGAGCCGGCGCGAACAGGCGGCTTGTGCGGCGTTGGGCCGAAACCACAATGTCATATGCCCCCTCCATCATCATCGGTTCGGTCAACTGGACCGGGAATAATTCCCATACCGGATGGGTGCTGGTGATATCCGTCGGCCAGCATTGCAGGCGCAGCGGGCCGCCGGTCGGGCGGGGCTGTACGCCACGGTGCTGCTTGTTGGGCTGGCCGGCGATGACGTTCAGTTGCGCATCGGCAAAGCCGGTAACACCGCCATTGGCAACAGTCAGCCAGGCCATCAGGTCCAGAGTTTTGCCATCCTCCTTCATGTCGGCGACATAATTGGCGGCCCAGTCGAATCCCTCGGCCAGATAGGTGAGTTCAAGCCGGGCACGGGTCGGCCGATCGCTGGTCGCGATCACCGACAGGGTCGGGCGCGGCGACAGATCGGCAGGCGCGCGGGGATAGAGCATGCGTTCGGGCAGGCCGCTGCACCCCAGTGCCTCATAGCCCTGCGCCGTCTGTACGATGACGCCGCCCATCGGCCCGGCAGAGATGATAGCCTCCTGTTCCGTCACCCTGCCGGTCTTGCGGTCGGTGCGGCGCAGGGTGACGCTGCGCTTGAGATAGGCGTCGACGAGGCCAGCAGGGGAGAGGAGGCGGGCATCGCGATTTTTCTCGCGCACGCCGCGCGGCATGCCGGCGAGAATCGCGGTCTCGGGCATCAGCCCTTCCGCCACGCCTTCGAACCGGATCACCGATTCGCCCTGCGGCAGATCGACCTCGCGGATTTCGGTGACGAGCGCATAGCCACGCGGCCAGTTGCGGTCGATCGCGCCCTTTGCCCGGCCCGGTGCGCGATAGATGGTGACGGACACCGAATCGGCGCGCGGCGACACGACCGTGCCGGCCTGAACCGGCAGTGCGATCGCCCACAGGAGGAAGAGGAGCAGGAGACGCGACACGCGGGCGCCGCTCCGGTCAGTAGCGCGAATCGAAGGTGACGCTGAGATCGACCGTGCCGTTGGCGGGCACCGGCACGCTCCATTCCATCCGGTCGGCCGATACGCGCTTTCCTTCCTGACTCTGGCCCTCCAGACTTTGGCCCCCCAGACTTTGGGTGATGACGCGGGTGTCGCCCCACAGGCCCTGTTGGGCGAGGTCGATCGTCACGGGCTGGGCGCGGGCGTTGGTCAACGTGTAGCGCATCTTCGTTTCCCAGCGGCTGCCGCCCTTCTTCGTGCGCTGCTCCACGGTCGGGCGGACCTTGACGTCGAAGGCTTCGCCGGTGCGCAGGGCCATGGAGGAACCCATCGGCGTATGGTCGATACTGTTTTCGCCGATAAATTGCGGATTGCCGCGCACATCGCGCATATAGACGCGGATCGTGCCGGCGGGCAGTTGGTCGCCAAGGCCGCCATCCTTCGACGTCGAGAATTTGAGGACGCTGGAGGCGCTCATCGGCTCGGCGGAACTGCCGAGCCAGCCATTGACATATTCATAGGTGGCGCGGGCCGGCGCGCCCTTCACGTCGAGGAAGCTGACCTGTTTCTGCTGGGCGTTGGCGATCGTGGTGCGAGCAGCCAGCGGATAAAGATAATAATCGCCCAGCCGTTCGCGCGGGCCGCTTTCGGTGCCGGCCTGATCGATCGCGCCGCTCGACCCCTGCCACCAGTTGCTGCGGCCGCCGCCATTGGCTGGGTTGCCGGCCACCAATATCGTCTTCGCATTGGTGAAGGTCGTGCCGCTATTGTTGGTGAGCGTGACCCAGCCCTGCATGTCCATCGCCCCCTTGGCCGCATCGAACAGCGCGACATAATCGGCGGTCCAGCCGAGATTGGGGGTGAGGTAGGAGAGGCGGGCCGGGACGGTGCCGGCACGATCGGCCTGAACCGTGACCGACAGGGTCGGGCGGGCACGCAGATTGGACGGCACGCGGTCGAACACGACCCGCACCGGCAGGCCATCGTCGCGCAGCACCTCTATCCGGGTGCCGATCTGAAGCACGATGCCGCCATTGGCCGCCAATATCTTGGCCCGCTCCCGCGTTTCCGCGCCGGTCGCCGGATTGGTGCGCACCAACGTCACCTCCTGCCCGACCGCCTTGTCCATCAGCTTGTCGGGAGACAGCAGGTCATAGTCGAAATTCTGTTCGACGATGGCGAGGCCGGGACCGGACAGGTTCACCGTTTCGGGGCGGATACGGGCGGACACGTCGGGAAATTCGATGCGGGTGCGCCCGGCATTGACCGTCAGTTGCCGGTCATCCTGCACCAGCGACTGACCACCATTATAGATGGTGACGGCGACATCGCCCTGCGCGGTGGCCCCTGTGGGATCGGCTGAACTGAGTGATTGCGCCAAAGCGGAAGCGGGGAGGGCGGTCAGCAGCAGGGACAGCAGGGGCGCGGCTTTCATCGGCAACTCTCCAGATATGTGAAGATGTTGTGCCGGATTGCGAGCGACTTGCAAAGCGGCCTTGTCGCGCCGCCATGAAAAGATGAGCGCCAACAAAAAAGGGGCCGGCGCATCATGGCGCCGCCCCCTTTTTTTTCCTCATCCTACCGATCGCTTATTCGGCAGCTTCGGTTGCCGCACGCGAGCGACGGGTGCGCTTCTTGGGCGCGTCCTCGGCCGGTTCGGCATCATTGTCGGCACGGGCGATCGAGGGCGGCAGCACCGCCAGGTCAAGGCTCTCATTGCCTTCGGCCACGGCGGTCTTGCGTGGACGACCACGACGGGCGCGGGGCGCTTCGGCCTCGGCCGGTTCCGCGGCGGCGGCAACCGGCTGGGCTTCGGGTTTCGACTCGGCACGGGGAGCCTCAACGCGGGGGCGAAGCGAGGCTTTGGGCTTGGGTGCCAGCTGCGGCGCGTCGAGCGCGGGATTGCCGGCCGGACCTTCCACACCCAGTTCCTGCTGGGGCGCAGCACCGTCCGCAACGAAGCGATCCCGACGGGGACGATCGCGGCGGTCGTTGTTGCGCGGGGCACGACCTTCACGGTCGTCGCGCTGGTCGCGGCTTTCGCGATACCCACGCGAATCGCGGCCCTCTTCCTGACGATCCGACCGGTCACGCGGAGCGCGATCATAATGGCCCTGCTCACGCGGGGTGCGGTCATATTGGGGCTGGGCGTCGGCGCGGAAATCGTCGTTGCCGTCGAAGCCTCCGTCGAAATCGTCACCATCCTCGTCGAAATTGCTCTCATCGCGGGGACGGAAGCGCTGCTGCTGCTCTTCCTGGCGGGCGCGGTTGTCGGCGAGCACGCGGAAATAATGATCGGCAAATTGCAGATAATATTCGGCATTGACCCGGTCGCCGGCCATCTGGGCATCACGCGCCATATTCTTGTATTTCTCAAGAAGCTGGGTCGCATTGCCACGGGCGCGGCTGTCGATGCGGTTACCGTTGTCGCCACCGCCCCGATTGTTGCCGTTAGGACGTCCGTTGTTATTGTTCCGGCCGCGATTGCGGCGGCCGGCCTGCCGGTTGTTGATCAAGACATGATCCTTGCGTTCGCTATGACAAAATTCACTGAAAACACTGTTCAGTCGCCATCCCCAAGCACGGCCTGCTCTTCAGGCCGTATACGGCTCCGCCAGGCATGATCCTTCGGATCATTCCCCCAGCTGCCACCGGCGCCTGCGCAGCGAGCGCCGTCATGACTATAAGGAGCTAGGAAAACGGCCTTTTCTATCAACGATCTAAACGATCATGTCACAAGATAGAGCCGTTCCTGAAGCCGATGTAATGGCTTTCCATCGAGAAACCAAGCAATTTTCGCTTGTCCGATGGTAAATCAACCCTTGCTCAGGCGGGATAGGTGGCGATGAGGCAACGATCATGGCCCGCCAGGTCGTGCCGGACGGCGACGGCCAGCCCCTGTTCGTGCAGCAGCGCGGAGACGCTGTCCTTCTGGTCATAGCCGATCTCGATCGCGGCCATGCCGCCTGCCGCGATCAGCCGGGGCAGGTCGGGCGCGATGCGCTTATAATCGTCCAGCCCATCGGCCCCGGCGAAGAGCGCGCTGGCCGGTTCGCGCAGCACGTCCCCGGACAGGGCCAGATCCGCAACGATATAGGGCGGGTTGATGAGCAGCAGGTCGAACGGGCCATCCACATCCTGCGCCCAGTCGCCAAGACGGAAATCGGCGCGGGCGCTCATGCCGAGCCGGTCGGCATTGCCTTGTGCCACGGCAAGGGCAGGGGGAGAGGCGTCGATGCCCAGCCCGCGCGCCTGCGGCCATTCCGCCAGCGCGGCGAGCAACAGCGCGCCCGAGCCTGTGCCCAGATCGAGGATGGTCGCGGGCGCGCGACCGGTGAAGTGATCGACCGCGGCCTCGATCAAAGTCTCGCTGTCCGGGCGGGGGATCAGCGTGTCCGGCGTTACGGCAAGGTTGATCGTCCAGAAATCGCGCATGCCGGTGATATGGGCGATCGGCTCGCCATCCAGCCGCAGGGTCAGCAGGGTGGCAAAGCTATCCGGTACGGTAAGGTCACGCTGGCGCAGCAGCATGTCGCCGCGCGACAGGCCGAGCGCATGGGCCATCAGCAATTCGGCATCGAGCCGCGCGGTGTCGCTTGCGACAGCGAGTTGGACAGTTGCAGCGCGCAGAGCGTCGGGGATGCCTCCGTTCGTCATTCCCGCGAAAGAGGGAACCCAGCTCCAAACGACGCGCCATGACACGCCTTATGGGAGATGGGTCCCCGCGTCCGCGGGGATGACGGGAATGGGGAAAGGGAAAGGATCAATTTACCCCGTCCAGCTGCGCCAGCCGAGCGGCCTCATCTTCCGCGACCAGCGCGTTGATAACCTCGCCCAGGCCCGGCCCTTCCAATATTTCAGGCAGGCGGTGCAGGGTCAGGTTGATGCGGTGGTCGGTGACGCGACCCTGCGGGAAATTATAGGTGCGGATGCGTTCGGAGCGGTCGCCCGATCCCACCATTGCCTTGCGCGCGCCGGCCTGTTCGCTGGCGGCCCGCTCGCGCTCCACTTCGTAGATGCGGGCGCGCAGCACCTGCATCGCCTTCGCCTTGTTCTTGTGCTGCGACCGCTCGTCCTGCTGCGTCACCACGATGCCGCTGGGCAGATGGGTGATGCGCACGGCGGAGTCGGTGGTGTTCACATGCTGGCCGCCGGCACCGGACGCGCGGTAAATGTCGATCTTCAGGTCGCTGTCGGCAATCTGGACGTCGACTTCCTCCGGTTCGGGGAGGATGGCGACGGTCGCTGCGCTGGTGTGGATGCGCCCGCCGCTTTCGGTCGCGGGGACGCGCTGGACGCGGTGGACGCCGCTTTCGAATTTCAGCTTGGCGAAGACGCCGGTGCCGTTGACGCTGGCGACGACCTCCTTGAACCCGCCCTGTTCGGAGGCGTTGGCCGACAAGAGTTCCATCTTCCAGCCCTGCGCATCGGCATAGCGCTGATACATGCGGAACAGGTCGCCGGCGAACAGCGCGGCTTCGTCGCCGCCGGTGCCAGCGCGGATTTCCAGCATGGCGGGGCGGGCGTCAGCGGCGTCACGGGGCAGCAGTTGTAGCGCCAGCGCCCGTTCGGCGTCGGGCAACTGGCTGCGGATCAGCTGCATTTCCTCCTGCGCCATTTCGCGCATGAGGGGGTCGGCGTCGGGATCGTCGCTGCCGCCGGCCATCACGTCGAGCGCGGCCAGTTCCTGCCGCAGCCGGCGCACTTCATGCGCGGCGCGGGCGACCGGCTCGATCTCCGCATATTCCTTCGACAGTTTCACGAACGCTTCGGGCGCGAGGTCGGCGCGCGTCATCGCCGCCTGCACCTCATCCCGGCGCGCCTCGATCTGCGCGATGCGTTCGGCGGAAATGTGCATTAGTTGGGCGTCACCTTTGTCGGATCGAAACCCTTCAGCAATCCTTCGACAAAGCTGGCATGGCCAATCAAGGGATAGTCAGCCAACGCTTCGATCTTGCAACGTTCCTGCGATCCATCGACAAGATTACGGACGGTTACTTCGCCTTGTGCCAGTTCGTCGTCGCCAATGATGATCGCCGTCTGCGCACCCGATGCGTTCGCGCGCTGCATCCGCTTCTTCATATTGCCGCGATAGCCCATGTCGCAGGCGATACCGGCGCGACGCAGATCGGCGATGATACCGGTCGCCTTCGTCTCGGCCGCTTCGCCCATGGGGATGAGAACCACGGCAGGCTTGTCGATGGCGGGCTGGTCGATCAGCATCGCCAGCCGCTCGATCCCCGCTGCCCAGCCGACCGCCGGGGTGGAGGGGCCGCCCAGATTTTCGATCAGGCCGTCATAGCGGCCGCCGCCCAACACGGTGCCCTGCGCACCCAACCGGTCGGTGATGAATTCGAAGGCGGTGTGGCGATAATAATCGAGGCCGCGCACCAGCCGGGCATTGCGTTCCCATGCCACGCCCGCCGCATCGAGGCCGCTCGTCACCTTCTCGAAGAAGCTGCGCGCTTCGTCGGTCAGGTAGGCGTCAATATCCGGCGCGCTGTCGGCGACCGGGCGGTCGCGCGGATCCTTGCTGTCGAGGATGCGCAGCGGGTTCTTCGCTAGCCGCTCCACGCTGTCTTCCGACAATTGGTCGCGATGCGCCTCGAAATGGGCGATCAGCGCGGCGCGCCATGCGTCGCGGCTCGGCCCGTCGCCCAGCGTGTTGAGGTTGAGCGTCACGCCGTCCGACACGCCCAGTTCCTTCAGCAACTGGTCGGCCAGCACCAGCAGTTCCACATCCGCGCCCGGCTCGCCCGCGCCGAGGATTTCGGCATCGAGCTGGTGGAACTGGCGGAAGCGGCCCTTTTGGGGCCTCTCGTAGCGGAACAGCGGGCCGTGGGTCGCGACCTTCAAAGGCGCATATTGCTGCCAGCCCTCGGTAATATAGGCGCGGCTGATGCCGGCGGTGAATTCGGGGCGCAGGGTGATGCTGTCGCCGCCGCGATCCTCGAACGTGTACATCTCCTTCGAGACGACGTCGGTGCTTTCGCCCAGCGAGCGCGCGAAGACGGCGGTGGATTCGAACACCGGCACTTCGACCCGCTGGAAGCCATAGAGTTTGCGCACCCGGTCGAAGGTCGCGACCACATGGGCGAAGCGTTCCTGAAACGCTTCCGTGGTGCCGCCCAGCATGTCCTGCGTTCCGCGCACCGGGCGCGGCGTTTCTATCTTCGCCATGGGGCAGCGCCTTTAACGGCAAATCACCCCCTTGGAAACGCGCTTTTTACGGCCGTCCATCAGGGGGTGGACGCCGCCGTCCTCCCTCGCCATGCTAAGGGGCAATCGGGCCGTCCGGCCCCATCCCCTTTCTGGAGACATCCATGATCCGCAGCATCGCTGCCGCCCTTTGCCTCAGCACGGCCATCGCCAGTCCGCTTTTCGCGCAGGACGCGATCCGGTCCAAGCCGACCGCGCTGCCCGTCGACAATGCCGCCCCTGCACCAAAGGACATACCCTATCCGGGCGGCACCATCCGGCTGGAGGTCGATGCGACCGACACGACCCAGCGCATCTTCCGCGTGAAGGAGACGATCCCCGTCGCCGCCCCCGGCCCGCTGACACTGATGATGCCGGCCTGGCTGCCGGGCAATCATGCGCCGCGCGGGCAGATCGAGAAGCTGACCGGCCTGACCTTCACCGCCAATGGCCAGCCGGTCACATGGAAGCGCGATCCGCTGAACGTCTATGCCTTCCAGATCGATGTGCCGCAGGGCGCGACCGAGGTGGTGGCGCAGTTCCAGTTCCTGTCCGCGACCCAGCCCAATCAGGGCCGCGTCGTCGTGACGCCCAAGATGCTGAACATCCAGTGGGAAAGCGTGTCGCTCTACCCGGCCGGATACTATACAAGGCAGATCCCGATCCAGCCGACCGTGACCTATCCGGCGGGCTGGCAGGCTGCGACCGCGCTGCGCGGAACCAAGACCGGCAATGCCGTCGCCTATGAGACGATCGATTATGAAGCGTTGCAGGATTCCCCTGTCTTCGCCGGACGCTATTTCAAGCCCGTCGATCTTGGCAGCAACGTCACGCTGAACATCGTTGCAGATGACGCCGACGAACTGGATTTCAAGCCGGAGCAGATGGCCAAGCACAGGAAGCTGGTCGCCGAAGCGGGCGCGCTGTTCGGCACCTATCATTTCAACCATTATGACTTCCTGCTCGCCATCACCGACGAAATGGGCGGCATTGGCCTGGAACATCATCGCTCGTCCGAGAATCAGGTCGAGCCGGGCTATTTCAAAAAGTGGGATTCGGGCGAGGCGCTGCTGGACCGCAACCTGCTGCCGCATGAATTCACCCATAGCTGGGACGGCAAGTTCCGCCGCCCCGACCTGCTCTGGACGCCCGATTTCAACGTGCCGATGCAGGATAATCTGCTCTGGGTCTATGAAGGGCAGACGCAATTCTGGGGCTATGTGCTGGGCGCGCGGTCGGGCATGTTCAGCAAGCAGGAGACGCTGGACGCCTATGCCCAGATCGCGGCGAAGCTGGACACGGCGGTTGGTCGCCAGTGGCGTGCCATGGAGGACACCACCCATGATCCCATCATCTCCGCCCGCAGGCCAAAGGGCTGGACCAGCTGGCAGCGGTCGGAGGATTATTATAACGAAGGTCTGATGATCTGGCTGGAGGCCGACGCGATCATTTCGAAGGCCACGCGCGGCAAGAAGGGCCTCGACGATTTCGCCAAGGCGTTCTTCGGCATCAATCCGGGCGATTGGGGGCAGGTCGTCTATAATCGCGGCGACGTCATCAAGACGCTCAACGACATCGCGCCCTATGACTGGGCCGGCTTCTTCCAGAAATATGTCGACAGTACGACCAGGGAAACACCCAAGGGCGGCTTCATCCTGGGCGGCTACAAGCTGGTCTATGGCGAGGAGCCGGGCGCCATCAGCAAGGCGGCCGAGGGTGCCAACAAGATGGTCGACCAGAGCTTCGGCATCGGCGCGATCGTGAAGAATGACGGCGAGATCAGCAGCGTGATCTGGGACAGCGCGGCGTTCAAGGCCGGCCTCGTCACCGGTGCCAAGATCCTGGCCGTCAATGGCGACGAATTTTCCGGCGATGTGTGGAAGGCCGCGATCAAGGCCAAGACGCCGATCCAGATCATCCTAAAGCAGGATAAATACTATCGCACTTTGACACTCGATTATTCGGGCGGGCTGCGCTATCCGCGCCTCGAAAAGACAGGAGAGGGTGAGGGCAGCCTCGACAAGCTGCTTAAGGCCAGAACATGAGTCACCCGCAACGCAACTTGAAGCAAAAGGCGTTTCCATGAATATCGAACTCATCTCGGTCGGCGACGATCCGCCCAACAGCCTGAACGTCATCATCGAAGTGCCCGTCGGCGGCGAACCGGTGAAATATGAATTCGACAAGGCGTCCGGTGCGCTGTTCGTGGACCGCATCCTGCACACGCCGATGCGCTATCCGGCGAACTATGGCTTCGTGCCGCACACGCTGTCGCCCGATGGCGATCCGCTCGACGCGCTGGTCATCGCCCGCTCGCCCTTCGTCCCCGGCTCCGTCGTGCGCGCGCGCCCGATCGCGGTGCTGAATCTGGAAGACGAAGCCGGCGGCGACGAAAAGCTGGTCTGCGTGCCCGACGACAAGACCTTCCCTTACTACAGCAATGTGGGCGAGAAGGACGATCTGCCGGGCATCGTGATGGAGCAGATCGAGCATTTCTTCACCCATTACAAGGATCTGGAAAAGACCAAGTGGGTCCGCATCGGCACCTGGGGCGGGGCGGAAGACGCCAAGCAGATCACCCTGGAAGCGATCGAACGCTACAAGGCGAGCAAGGCGGAAAAGGCGGCGTAAGGCCGGTTATTTCGGAATTTGAAAAGGCCGCGTGGAGTGATCCACGCGGCCTTTTTATCAAGTTTCCTCGTCATGCCAGCGAAGGCTGGCATCTCTCTTTCTTCGTTCTGGCGTTGCGCCGGAAGAAGTGAGATCCCAGCCTTCGCTGGGATGACGAGGGTTACACTAAATCAACCGATCCGCATCCAGCGCCATGGCGAGCGAATCCCGGCCCTTGGGCATGCGCGCGTGGAGGCGAGCGTCGGCTTCGACCAGCCGTTCGATCCCGGCTTCCAACTGATCCTCGGGCAGGGTGAAGGGCAGGCGCATGAAGCGTTCGAAGGCGCCGCTGACGCCGAAGCGCGGACCGGCGGCGATGCGTACGCCCAGACTTTCGGCGAGCGCCGCCAATGCCGTCGCTTCCGCACGGGGCAGTTCGGCCCAGAGCGAAAGGCCGCCCGCCGGCGATTCGACCCGCCAATGGGGCAGGCGCTGTTCGATAAGGCCGATCAGATGGTCGCGCCGTGCCCGCAACATCCCGGCCCGTTCGCCAAGGCCGACATCCGCATCGACCAGTTGCGCGACCGCGATCTGCTCCACCACCGGGCTGGCCATGTCCATCGTCGTGCGCAGCCGGCCGAGCGCCGCAACCGTCTGCGGATCGGCGCGAATCCAGCCGACGCGCAGCCCGCCCCAGAATATCTTGCTGGCCGACCCCAAGGTGATGACCTGCCGTCCCGACGGATCATGCATGGCGACCGGCGGCGGCGGCGCGAAGTCGAGGCCCATGGCGACCATGGTTTCATCGACGATCAATGGCGTGTGACTGCGCATGGCAGCTGCGACCAGCGCGCGGCGGGTGGCCGGGTCCATGCTGCGGCCGGTCGGATTGTGGAAATCGGCGATGACATAGGCGAAGCGCGGCGATGTCTGGCGAAAGGCCGCCTCCATCGCATCCACGTCCCAGCCCTGCGCCGGCAGGCCGACCGGCACCGGCACGACATGGGCGCGCTGCAACGCCTGAATCGCGTTGTGATAGGTGGGATGGTCGATCACCACCCGGTCGCCCGGCCCGGCTAGCCATTTGAGCAGGAGCGAAAAGCCCTGCTGCGCACCATTGGTGACCATGATCTGATCGGGATGGGTGGGGCAGCCGCGCCGCTCATAGTGAGCGGCGATCGCGCGGCGCAACACGGTCAGGCCCAGCGGATCATAGCCGAGGTCGCCGAGATAGGCGGGCAGCGCTTCGACCGCATGGGCATAGGCGCGGGCGACGCCGGGCGCGGCGGGCAGGGCAGCGTGGGTCCAGTTGAGCAGGTTGCCGCTGCCCGCGCTGACATCGCGTTCGTCCGGCGACATGTCTGCGCTGCCGGCGGGCAGGCGCGTAACGCTGCCCGATCCCTGCCGGCTTTCCAGATAGCCTTCGTCGCGCAGCCGGTCGAACGCCGCTGCGACCGTGGTGCGCGACAGACCGAGCGCGGCGGCCAGTTCCCGCTCGCCCGGCAGACGGACGTTGAGGCCGACGCGCCCGTCCAGCACCAGCATCCGCAGCGCCTGCGCCAGCTGGCGATAAGCCGGCTCCGCGCTGTCCTGCGCGCGCCAGGCGCCAAGCAGGCGAAGAAGAGAGGGCGGACGAAGCAGGGAAGTGGACATGGCAGGCGTTCCAGTTGGCCGATCGATCAAGGCCATTTATGCCGGATTGGTCCTTTTGGAAAAGGCCAATTCTACGCAACAAGCCTCTTCATGATGCAGCCCATCCTCCTTCGACGCCTGTTCCAGCTTTTCTGGGGCCTCGCCCTCTACGGTTTTTCCATGGCGCTGATGCTGCGCGCCAATCTGGGGCTGTCGCCATGGGATGTGCTCAATCAGGGCCTTGCCCCGCGCCTTGGCCTCAGCTTCGGCATGACGGTCAATCTGATCGGCGGACTCGTACTGCTGCTGTGGTGGCCGCTGCGCCAGCGGCCCGGTTTCGGCACGGTCGCCAATATCGTGGTGATCGGCACGGTGGTGGACCTGTCGCTGGCGATCCTGCCGACACCGGAAGGCTATGCGATGCGCAGCCTGTGGCTGGTGGCGGGCATCATCCTCAACGGCATTGCCGGCGGCGCCTATATCGGCGCGGGCATGGGGCCGGGGCCGCGCGACGGGCTGATGACGGGCCTGTGCCGGCGCACCGGCTGGCCGGTCAAATGGGTGCGCAGCGGGATCGAAATCGGCGTGCTGGCGATCGGCTGGATGCTGGGCGGCACGGTGGGGGTGGGCACCATCCTCTATGCCGCGACGATCGGCTGGATCGTCCATCACGCCTTGCCCTTCTTCCGCATTGCCCCGGCAGAGCGTCCGGCTCAAGCCTGACGATATGCCCCCTGACCGGCCGACGCCTTTATCGTCGGCCGGTCCTTTTCCTTTTGAAATGCGGCATTTGGCGATTGACCGGGGCAGGCAGACGGGCATGATCCGGCGCGCCCACCCGATCAAGGAGCCTTTCGTCCCATGCGCCCCTTCCTCGCCGCCGCGCTGATCCTGCCGCTGACCGCTGCATCCGTTCCGCAAGCCCTTACGCCCTCGCTCGCCCCGCTTGCCTTCGAGCAAATGGCCCCGGCCGGGACGAAGATGCCGCGCTTCAAGGTCGATGCCGCCTGGCCGGCGATGCCCGACGACCTGCTGCTGGGGCAGGTAAGCGGCGTGGCGGTGGGGCCGGACGATTCGGTCTGGGTCGTACATCGGCCGCACAGCCTGACCGCCACCGACACCGGCCTTGCGCAGTCGCCACCGATTGCCACCTGCTGCAAGCCCGCGCCGCCGGTGGTGCGCTTCGGTAAGGACGGCCGCTATATCGGCGGCTGGGGCGGAGCGAGCAGTGCGCCGAGCATCGACGGCGTCAGCCAGTGGCCAAGCAGCCTGCACGGCATCTTCGTGGACAAGGCGGGTAGCGTCTGGTTCGGCGGCAATGGCAAGGGCGACCATGTCGTCCTGAACTACAGCCCGGAAGGCCGCTATATCCGCAGCTTCGGCCAGCGTGAGAAGACCGGCGGCAATGATGCGACCGAGCAGCTCGGCAACCCATCCGACGTCAATCATTCGGGCGGCATGGTGCTGATGTCGGACGGCTATACCAACCGGCGCGTCATCGGCTTCGACGCGAAGACGGGACGCTATAAGGGCCGCTGGGGCGCCTATGGCAAGCCGCCCAGCGGGCCGGTGCTGAAAGGCGCGTTCGACCAGAGCCATGCCGTCGATCCCAGCCAGGTCGCGGACCCCAAAGCGGCCATTTTCGGGAGCATCGTCCATTGCGTCGTCCCGACCAACGATGGCCACCTCTATGTCTGCGACCGCAACAACAACCGCGCGCAACTGTTCAGGCGGGAGAAGGATGGCGGCCTGACCTTCGTGCGCGATCTGGCGATCGCAGCGGAGACGGGCGGCACCCATACGGTGACCGACATCGCCTTTTCCCCCGATCCGGCGCAGACCTATATGTATGTCGCCGACATGATGAACGGGCGCATCTGGATATTGGAGCGCAAGACGCATGAAGTGCTGGGCGCGATCGGCCGGGTCGGGCGGCAGGCGGGGCAATTCACCTGGTTGCACAGCATCGACACCGACAGCGACGGCAATATCTACGCGACGGAGGTGAATACGGGGCGACGCGTACAGAAGCTGGTCTTTACCGGGATCGAGTAAGAATTTTTCGCGCAGAGGCGCAGAGAGCGCAAAGCATTCATCTCTCTGCGTTCTCCGCGCCTCTGCGCGAACCTTTTACGCTACCCTGCGATCAGCCGGACATAGGCGCTGGCGATCCAGCCGCTGGGGCAGGGGCCAGCATACGCTTGCTTTCGTTCCGCTCGGCGCTTTAGGCCGCATTCTGTCACCGAAGCCATGCTTACAGGGACGCTGGAAACGTCCAGTACAACCCCCAACCACTTTTGATCGAGCGTGCGTGAACATACATATACCCGGCTGCCGGGCGCCAGCCGGCCTGCGCTTCTTGAATCTGCAAAGGGTGCCGCCCTCAATTCGGCTGGCGCTTCATCGTCGCCAACGGCAACGATCGCACCCATCGTTCCACAGGCTGCAAAAGCTGAGCCATCCTCCCCGATCGTGACCGGCCGCGCGATCGGCGCATCCATGCGGCTTTCGGGCACATCGTCGCGCGGCGCGCCGGCCAGCGAGCTGTTGGGCAATTCCTCATAGACGTCATTGCTTTTCGAGCAGCCGGCAAGGGCCAGCAGCGACAGGATCAGCAGGGTGGGGACGGCGCGCATGAAAGCCGTGATAGACCGCGCCGGATGCCAGCGAAAGCCGCCATGTTTCGCTTTAGTTTCATGCCCGCTTTCCCTATATGCTCGGCATGAGCGAAGAACCCGTCAATTCCCCCAACAGCAATGAATATGGCGCCGACAGCATCAAGGTGCTGAAAGGGCTGGATGCCGTGCGCAAGCGGCCCGGCATGTATATCGGCGATACCGACGATGGCAGCGGCCTGCACCACATGGTGTTCGAGGTCAGCGACAATGCGATCGACGAAGCGCTGGCGGGGCATTGCGACCTCATCACCATCACGTTGAACCCCGACGGGTCGGTCAGCGTCGAGGATAATGGCCGCGGCATCCCGACCGGCATCCACAAGGAAGAGGGCGTGTCGGCGGCCGAGGTCATCATGACCCAGCTGCACGCCGGCGGTAAGTTCGAAAATACCAGCGACGACAATGCCTATAAGGTGTCGGGCGGCCTGCATGGCGTGGGTGTGTCCGTGGTGAACGCCCTGTCCGAGTGGCTGGACCTCAATATCTGGCGCGAAGGCGAGGAGCATTGGATGCGCTTCGCCTATGGCGATGCCACCGCGCCCTTGAAGGTGATCGGCAAGGCGCCTGAAGGCAAGAAGGGGACGCGCGTCACCTTCCTCGCTTCGACCGAGAAAGCGCCCGGCGACGGCGGCACCTTCAAGAACCAGATCGAGTACGACTTCGAAAAGCTGGAGCATCGCTATCGCGAACTGGCTTTCCTCAACAGCGGCGTGCGCCTGTTCCTGGTCGATGCGCGGCATGAGGAGAAGAAGGAAGTCGAGCTATATTATGAGGGCGGCATCGCGGCCTTCGTCAAATATCTCGACCGCAACAAGAATGCGCTGATGCCCGATCCGATCGCGATCGCCGGCACCCGCGACGACGTGACCATCGACGTCGCGCTGGAGTGGAACGACTCTTATTATGAGAACGTCCTCTGCTTCACCAACAACATCCCGCAGCGCGATGGCGGGACACATCTGGCCGCTTTCCGCGCGGCGCTGACCCGCACCCTCAACAGCTATGCCGAGAAGTCCGGCGCGCTGAAGAAGGAGAAGGTGAGCCTGACCGGCGAAGATATGCGCGAAGGGCTGACCGCCATCGTCTCGGTCAAGCTGCCCGATCCCAAATTCTCGTCCCAGACCAAGGACAAGCTGGTGTCGTCGGAAGTGCGCCAGCCGCTCGAAAGCCTGATGGCCGACAAGATGGCCGAATGGCTGGAAGAGAACCCGGCGCACGGCAAGATGATCGTGCAGAAGGTGATCGACGCCGCCGCCGCCCGCGAGGCCGCGAAGAAGGCGCGCGAACTGACCCGGCGCAAGGGCGCGATGGATATCGCGTCACTGCCCGGCAAGCTGGCCGACTGTCAGGAACGCGACCCCGCCAAGTCCGAACTCTTCCTGGTCGAGGGTGATTCGGCCGGCGGGTCTGCCAAGCAGGGGCGCAACCGCCATAATCAGGCGATCCTGCCGCTGAAGGGCAAGATCCTGAACGTCGAGCGCGCACGGTTCGACCGGATGCTGTCGTCCAAGGAAGTCGGCACGCTCATTCAGGCGATGGGCACGGGCATTCGTGACGATTTCAATCTGGACAAGCTGCGCTACCACAAGATCGTCATCATGACCGACGCCGACGTCGACGGCGCGCATATCCGCACGCTGCTGCTGACCTTCTTCTACCGCCAGATGCCGCAGATCATCGAGGCGGGGCATCTCTACATCGCCCAGCCGCCGCTCTACAAGGCGACGCGCGGCCGGTCCGAAGTCTATCTGAAGAACGAAGCGGCGCTGGAGCAATATCTGGTCGACAATGGCGTCGATTCGATGGCGCTGGAGACGACCGGTGGCGCCCGCACGGGCGACGACCTGCGCAGCCTGATCGAACATGCCCGGCGCATGCGGGCCGTCATGCGCTATGTGCCGCGACGCTATAATCCCGCGATCATCGAGGCGCTGAGCCTCAATGGCGCACTGGACCCGGAACTGTCGGCAAACGCACAGGCCGAGCGGCTGGCCGCGACCGTGGCGTGGATGGACGCGCAGGACGTTGAAGGCCGCTGGACCGGCATCGTCGCCGAAGAGGGCGGCTTCCATTTCCAGCGGCTGTGGCGCGGCGTCACCGACCATCATGTGATCGAGGGCGGCTTCATCGGGTCGGCCGAGGCGCGCAAGCTGCACAGCATCGCTGCCGAGGATGCGGACAGCTATCGCACGTCCAGCCGCCTCATCACCGTCAAGGCCGCGCAGGCGGCCGAGGATGCGGGCGACGACCTGCCCGCCGCCACCGCCAAGGGCGCGACCGTCACCCGGCCGAGCGAATTGCTCGACGCGATCCTGACCGCAGGGCGCAAGGGGCTGGCGATTCAGCGCTACAAGGGGCTGGGCGAAATGAACGCGGAACAGCTGTGGGAAACCACTCTGGACCCGGACAATCGTTCGATGCTGCGCGTCGAGGTGGAGCAGGCGGACGTCGCGGACGAAATCTTCACCCGCCTGATGGGCGATGTGGTCGAACCGCGCCGCGAATTCATTCAGGACAATGCGCTCAACGTCGCCAATCTGGACGTCTGAGCCATGAGCGACGCCGCGCTGCCTCGCTGTAGCTGGGTCAGCGCGGCCGATCCGCTCTATTGCGCCTATCATGACGAAGAATGGGGCGTACCGGAGCGCGATTCGCGCATGCTCTGGGAAATGCTGATGCTGGAGGGGTTCCAGGCCGGCCTGTCCTGGATCACCATCCTGCGCAAGCGCGAGACGTTCCGCGCGGCCTTTGCCGGATTCGATCCGGACAAGGTCGCCGCCTTTGACGAGGCGGATATTGAACGGCTGATGGGTGATCCCGGCATCGTGCGCGCCCGTGCGAAGATCGAGGCGACGATTCGCGGCGCGCAGATTTTCTGCGCCATGCGCGATTCGGGCGAGGATTTTGCGACCTATGTCTGGGCGTTCGTGGACGGGCAGCCGATCCGTAACGACGGCGTGCATTTCCCGGCGAAGACCGACCAGTCCGAAACCATATCGAAGGATTTGAAGACGCGTGGCTTCAAATTCGTCGGGCCAACCATCGTCTATGCCTGGATGCAGGCGATCGGCATGGTGAACGACCATGCGGCCGACTGCTTCCGCCGCGACGCCGTCTGCGCATGAAGACGGGCTGGCTGCTGCTCCCGCTGCTGCTGATTGGCGGATGCGGGCGCGAGGAGCCGGCCGCGAATCGAACGGAGGCCACGCAGGAAGTGGCAGCGCCCATCAACAACAGCGTCGCGAACGAGAGCGTGGCGCCACCGCCCGCACCGGCACCGCCACCGGCCGATGAAGCCAAGCCCTTGGTTTCACGTGAAACACCGCCCAACAGACCGACGCCGGCCGATTATCGTGCGATCGGCACCGAACCCTTTTGGGCGGTTACGATTCGCGGATCGACCGCCCGGCTGGAACGGCCGGATCATCGCCCGCTACGCTATAGCGTGGTGCGAGACGGGGATGATCGGGCGATCCGTTATATCGGCGAGGGCTTCAGCCTGACCGCCACTGAAGGGCCATGCAGCGACGGCATGAGCGACGCCATCTGGTCCGATCGGGTGCAGATCGCCTTTGGCGAGGGCACGCTCAAGGGCTGCGGCGGGATCAGGGAGGAAGATGGGCCGAGGCGCGAATAAGCCGATCAGTCCGGCGTTGCGCCCTCCAGTTCTTCCATCGTCGCGCGATCTTCATCCGACACGAATTCGCAGGCGAGCAGGGTCCGCCCCTTGAGCGCCGGTCCCTGCCGCGCGACGACGGAGATCAGGCCCATATCCTTCATCCCCTGATCGGCATCGGGCAGTTGTCGGGCGAAGCCAAGGCTGGAACTGCCCAGAATCCGGCTCGATTCGGGTTTGAGATCGTAACGCTCGGCCAGTTGCGCCGCGACTTCGCCCTGAATGAGGACGCCCACGGCCATGCCGCCGAACATCACGTCCTGGGTGACGAATCCGTCACGCTCGATCGGCTTGCGCAAATGATAAATGGCTGCGCCCAGCCCCGATGTGTCGGGCTTGGCGATCTTCTCTGCCGCTTCGTAAAGCGCGGTGGCGCTGCCCAGCGAATAGGGCGGCTGACACAGGGCCGCGCCGAAGAAATCCGGTTCGGCGGCCAGTGCGGGGATGGGCGCAAGAGCGAGCAGGAGCACCAGGCTCCGCAGGGAAAAGATCGTCATTACAGGATCATGGACCGTTCCCTGATCCCGATCAACGCAAGCTTCAGTCGGCCCGCATCGCTTCCGCCACCAGTGCCTCCGCCTCCATCAGCAGCGCATCCTCGGCTGCGGTCTGGGCAACATGCTCCCGCCCGATCAGGATCAGCACCGGCACCGCCAGCGGGCTGACCCGATCGAGCGTCACATGCAGCATGGTCTGGCTCGCCCGGTCGATCAGGTCGCCCAGCCGCCCCACATCGGTCATGCGCGCCCGGGCATCCGCCCATGCGGCCTTCAGCAACAGATGATCGGGCTGATATTTGCGCAGCACGTCATAGATGAGGTCGGTGGAAAAGGTGACCTGCCGCCCGGTCTTGCGCTTGCCCGGATGCTGCCGCTCGATCAGGCCGGAAATCACCGCCACATCGCGAAAGGCGCGCTTGAGCAGGCTCGACTGTTCGACCCAGTCGACAAATTCATGGTCGAGGATATCGGCGGAAAAGAGGCTGGCCGGATCGGTGACCGGCTTCATGCCATAAACCGCCAGCGCATAATCGTTGGACACGAAGCCGAGCGGCATCAGCCCCTGACTCTCCATCCGCCGGGTCAGCAACATGCCGAGCGACTGGTGCGCATTCCAGCCTTCGAAACTGTAGCAGATGAGGTAATGCCGCCCCTCATGCGGGAAGGTTTCGATCAACAGCTGGCCGGGCTGGGGCAGGGTGGACCGCAGCTTCTGCATCTCCAGCCATTCGCGCACATCGGGCGGGAAGCGATGCCATTCCTGCGGTTCAGCGAGGAAATGCCGGACGCGGTCGGCCAGCCGCGTCGACATGGCCATGCGGGTGCCGCCCCAACTGGGGATGCGCGCCTGCTTCGACGTCGCGCGCACGACCAGATCGCTGGTGTCCATCCGTACCACCTCCAGCGCCATGCCGGAGAAGAAGAAACTGTCCCCTGGCGTCAGCGTGGCAGCGAAGCCTTCCTCCACCGTGCCGAGCTTGCGCCCATTGGCGAAGCGAACGGCGAGCGCCGGCTGATCGACAATGATGCCGGCGTTCAGCCGATGCTGCTGAACAAAGCGGGGATGGGAGACACGCCAAGTCCCGTCCGGCTCCTGCGTCAGCCGCTTGAACCGGTCATAGGCGCGCAGCGCATAGCCGCCACCCTCGATGAAATGCAGCACATGGTCGAACGCTTCAGCGGTCAGCGCGCTATATGGCGTGGCGGATTGAACCTCCGCCAGCAACTCTTCCGCGCGAAACGGCCCGGCGCAGGCGAGGCCCATCACATGCTGGGCCAGCACGTCCAGACTGCCGGGGCGAAAATCGTCAGCGTCGCGTTCACCCGCCTCCACTGCGTCCAGCGCCGCGCGCGCCTCCAGATATTCGAAGCGGTTGCCGGGAATCAGGATCGCTTCCGACGCCATGTCGAGCCGGTGATTGGCGCGGCCGATCCGCTGGAGCAGGCGCGAGCTTCCCTTGGGCGCGCCCATCTGGATCACGCAATCGACGTTGCCCCAGTCGACGCCGAGGTCGAGCGATGCGGTTGCGACCAGCGCGCGCAGCTTGCCCGCCGCCATCGCCGATTCGACCTTGCGCCGCGCCTCGATCGACAGGCTGCCATGATGGATGGCGATCGGCAGATTGGCGTCATTGACCGACCAGAGTTCCTGAAAGATGAGTTCGGCGAGGCCGCGCGTGTTGCAGAAGACCAAAGTGGTCTGCCGCGCCTCGATCTCCGCCATTACCTGCTTTGCGGCATATTTGCCCGAATGGCCCGACCATGGCACGCGGCCTTCGGGAATCAGGATGGCGACATTCGGCTCCGCTCCGGCCTCGCCCATCACTGGCGTCACGGCGTCGATGTCGCCATCGGGGGCCAGCCAGGCGCGATAGGCATCGACATCGGCGACAGTCGCGGACAGTGCCACCCTGCGCAGGTCCGGATTGATCGCCTGCAACCGTGCCATCGAAAGATTGAGCAGGTCGCCGCGCTTCTGGGTGGCGAAGGCATGGACTTCGTCCACGATGACCGTCTTCAGGTCCGAAAAGAGCAGGGCGGCATCGGGATAGCTGAGCAGCAGCGACAGCGATTCGGGCGTGGTCAGCAATATCTGCGGCGGACGCACCCGCTGCCGCGCCTTGCGGTCCGACGGGGTGTCGCCCGTGCGTGTCTCCACGCTGATCGGCAGGCCCATTTCCTCGATCGGCGTCAGCAGGTTACGCCGTACGTCGACCGCCAGCGCCTTGAGCGGCGAGACATAGAGGGTGTGCAACCGATCGGTCGGGTTGGCGATCAGGTCGGTCAGGCTGGGCAGGAAGCCCGCCAGCGTCTTGCCAGCCCCAGTGGGGGCGACCAACAGTGCATGCTCGCCGCGTTCCGCCGCCGCCAGCATGTCCATCTGGTGTCGTCGCGGGCGCCAGCCGCGCGCCGCGAACCAGCTTTCGACGATGGTGGGAAGGGTAAGCGGCATGACCCGGATGTAGGGTGGCTTGCCGCTTCTGTCATCGCCCCTGCTTTGCCAGCGCGTTGCAGCCATGTTAGACTTGCGCATCTTCCTTCAAACGCGCGCAACTCCACAGGGGATCATGCGTATAGGGGTGTCGCGCCGCACGCCTTATGGAGAGACTATGACTGAGAAAAGCAGCACGCAGGCGATGCCGGACGTCCTCTTCGACATCTGGTTCATGCCAGCCGCCTTCTGGATCGAATGGTGGGGCTTTTATGCCGAGACGCTCAATGTCGGGCGATATGGCAGTTCGCACGCTCTGATCGGCCCGGACGGCGCGCACGTCAATGTCGAGGTGGAAGAAGGGCTGGTCGCCTGACGCGCCAGCCGAGCGCGGAATAATCATATAGCGTAGAGAAATATTCTTACGCGATCCTCTGGCCCTTTGCCGCGGCGCTGCATACACTCCCGCCCATGACAGCGGCGCAACAGACGCCGCCAGCAGGAGATAGAACATGACCGGCGAAACGCCAGATTCCCCCCCGATTTCACCGAAGCCGACCTGACCGACGTGGATGCGCCGCGCAACCGACGCCGCCCCAAGGCCCCGATCATGGAGATTGACGGGCGCAAGCTGAAACCCGCCACGCTGATGATGGGCCATGGCTATGATCCGACCCTGTCGGAAGGCTCATTGAAGCCGCCCATCTTCCTCACCTCTACCTTCGCCTTCGAGAGTGCAGCGGCGGGCAAGCGCCATTTTGAGGGCGTGACCGGTATCCGGCCGGGCGGCGCCGAAGGGCTGGTCTATTCCCGCTTCAACGGCCCCAATCAGGAGATTTGCGAGGATCGCCTGTCGGTGTGGGAGGAAGCGGAGGATGCGCTGCTCTTTTCCAGCGGCATGTCGGCGATCGCCACCACCTTGCTGGCACTGGTGCAGCCCGGCGACGTGATCGTGCACAGCGCCCCGCTCTATGCCGCGACCGAGTCGCTGATCGGGCGCATCCTTGGCAAGTTCGGGGTGCAATGGCTCGATTTCCCGGCCGGCGCGACCGAAGAGGAGATTGGCGCGGTCATCGAAAAAGCAAAGGGGCTGGGCCGCGTCGCCCTGCTCTATCTGGAAAGCCCGGCCAATCCGACCAATGTGCTGGTCGATCTGGAGGCGGTTGTCGCGCGGCGCGACTCGCTGTTCGCGGGCGAAGACCATGTCCCGCCGATCGCGATCGACAACACCTTCCTCGGCCCGCTGTGGCACAAGCCGATCGCCCATGGCGCGGATCTGGTCATCTACAGCCTCACCAAATATGCCGGCGGGCATAGCGATCTGGTCGCGGGCGGGGTGCTGGGGTCCAATGCGCTCATCAACGCCATTCGCCTGATGCGCAACACCATCGGCACCATCCTCGACCCGCATAGCGCCTGGATGCTGCTGCGTAGTCTGGAGACGCTGGAATTGCGGATGAGCCGGGCGGGCGAGAATGCGGCGAGGGTCTGCGCCTGGCTGCGCGACCAGCCGCAGGTGGAAAAAATCGTCTATCTCGGCTTCCCGGAAACGGAGCGGCAGGCCGATATCTATCGTCGCCATTGCACCGGGGCCGGATCGACCTTCTCACTTTACCTCAAGGGCGGGGAGGCGGAAGCCTTCGCCTTCCTCGACGCGCTCAAGATCGCCAAGCTGGCTGTGAGTCTGGGCGGGACCGAGACGCTGGCCAGCCATCCGGCCGCGATGACGCACCTCTCGGTGCCGGCGGAGCGCAAGAAGGCGCTGGCGATCGGCGACAATATGGTGCGCATCTCGATCGGCTGCGAGGATGCGGACGATCTGATCGCCGACTTCGCGCAGGCCCTGCGGCAGATAGGATGAGCGACATACGCCCGGTCATTCTGGTCGCCCAGCCGCATCTGGCGCCGCTGCTGGCGGCATTGGCAGCGGACTATGATGTCCTGCCACTGTGGGAGGAGGCCGGCCGGGCGCGGCTGACCGATGCGCAGGCGCTGGTGACGGCGGGCGAGTTCCGGCTCGACCCGGCCCTTCTGGCGGCGATGCCGCGGCTTGGCCTCATCGCTTGCTTCACCGTAGGCTATGACGGCGTCGATCTCGACTGGGCACGGGCGCGCGGCATCGCCGTCACGCATGCGGGCGATGCCAATGCGGAGGATGTGGCCGACCATGCGATCGGCCTCATCCTCGCCCATAGGCGGCAGATCGTCTCGGGCGATCGGCAATTGCGGGCCGGGGGCTGGGTGGCGGGCGCCAAGACCATCACCCGGTCGCTGGGCGATGCCCGGCTGGGTATCGTCGGCATGGGCGCGATCGGCCTGGCCATCGCCCGCCGGGCGCAGGCGATGCGGATGCAGGTACAATGGTGGGGACCAAGGCCCAAGCCCACGCTGGGATGGCCCCGCGCCGACAGCCTGGCGGCGCTGGCGCAGGCGAGCGACATCATGGTCGTGGCGGCGAAGGCGGACGAAACGAATCGCGGCATGATCGACGCCGGAATCATCGCGGCGCTGGGGCCTTCCGGCCTGCTGGTGAATGTCGCGCGCGGGCAATTGGTGGACGAAGATGCGCTGATCGCGGCGCTGAGGGACGGCCGGCTGGGCGGCGCGGCGCTGGATGTGTTCGCGCAGGAACCGACCAACCCTGCACTTTGGGCCGACGTTCCCCATATCGTGCTGACGCCCCACACCGCCGGCGCGACCGACGCCGCCGTGGCGCAGATGCTGGTCATGCTGCGCGCAAATCTCAGCGCTTATTTTGCGGGCGAAGCGCTGCCGTCGCCGGTAAAGAGATAAGGCCTGGGATTGCCGTTCCCCCTTTCAGTCTGAGCCCGTCGAAGCCCCATTGGCATTCGACCGTTGCGAGCAGGAGCCGCCCTTCGACAGGCTCAGGGCCAACGGATGTACGGAAACGCCCGCTTTCCCAACGCATGCGAGCAGGCCATCAAGCCGCAATCCAGCTTTTCACATGGCGCAGAAGCGGCGGCGGTCAGCCCGCCGGCCGAATCAGAATTTGAAGACGGTACCCAGATAGACGGCCTGGCTGTCCTGACGATCGTCGGTCATCGGGGTCAGGCGGCCCGCCACGCTATTATTGTAGCGTACGCCGGCAGTGACGTTCAGGTTGCGCGTCAGCGAATAGGAGCTGGCCAGATCCAGCGAATAATCCTTGTCCGCAGACGGATTGCGGACCGTCGCGGCCGTGCCCGGCTCACGGCGGGTTTCCAGCATCACCTTAGTGCTGAAGCGATCCTTCTTGCCGTCATCCAGCGAGAAATTCTTTGCATCGACCATGGTCTGAACCGGCACAGGGTCCAGCGCCTTGCGGCCAACGGCGTCGGGCAGGGCGAACTTGCGCCAGTTATGCGCACCGTTCAGGCTGAAGGCCACCGGCTTGATGTCGATCGGGTCGAGCGGACGATTCACGGCGACGCGATCGTCACCCGCCGCGCGCACCATCACGGTGACCGAGCGCTGGCCGCTCAGCGAACCGCTGGTCGGGGTGAAACGGAAGCCGCGCTGATTCGCCGAGGCGACGATCTTAGCATAGGCAGCCGCGAGGCGCGGGTCCTTGATCGTCGGGGTGAAGGAGCCGATGCTGCCGAAGGACGCAGGCGCGTCGGATCGCAGGCGTGCAAGATCGGTGACCGCACCGATTGCGGGAGACAACAGGAAGCCAGCCACGGCCAGTGCCGCGCCCGTTCCCGCCAAATATCCCCTTGTTCCACGCATGACCCGACTCTTGTTCCCGCCCGTATATGTTTGACAACGCTTTACACCCGAAAAGCCGCCATTGGCTAGGGGCGGAAAGGCTTTTTGTCTGAGCTGTTGCACGGAATACACAGACTCCGAACGGGGCGAAGTGAACGTTACCACAGCGCCTCGTCGTGCGGCTGGCAGCAGCCCCCTTGCCCCGTGGCGCACGACCACTATAGAAGCGGGCAGTTTTTCGTCTTTTCTAGCTAGGACATGCCTGATGGTCCGCCGCCTTTCCGCCCCTGCAACCGCCGGCCTGCTGCTGGCCGCGATCCTGCCGCTCGCCGCTTGCGGTGGCGGGTCCAAGGAACGGCCAAAGGCCGACCTCGCCGCGTCGAAGGTGACGACGATCGGCGTGAACGCCTATCTGTGGCGCGCGTCGCTCGACACCCTGTCCTTCATGCCGATGGTGCAGACCGATTCGAACGGCGGCGTGATCGTGACCGACTGGTATGCGAACCCCAACACGCCCAATGAGCGGATGAAGCTGACCGTGTCGATCCTGGACCAGGATCTGCGCGCCGACGCGCTGCGCGTCGCGGCCAGCCGCCAGGTCAATCAGGGCGGCCAGTGGGTCGACGCCCCGGTCGCCGCCGCCACCGTGCAGAAGCTGGAGGAGATCATCCTCACCAAGGCGCGCGACCTGCGCCGCACGGCGATCGGCTGATCCATTCCCTTTCCGGGGCGTAACCAACGCCTTGATTTTCAAACCCTTCGGGCTGGGCTTCGCAAAAGGCCCAGCCCGCCCGCATTTGTAAGGACATGACATGCAGAGGCGCTTCAACCCGCTGGACGCAGACGCGCGCTGGCAGGCGACCTGGGACGAGCAGCAGAGCTTCAAGGCGGACGACGCCTCGCCCAAGCCGCGCTCCTATGTGCTGGAGATGTTCCCCTATCCATCGGGGCGCATCCATATCGGTCATGTCCGCAATTACTCCATGGGCGACGTGCTGGCCCGCTTCCGCCGGATGACCGGCCATGAAGTGCTGCACCCGATGGGTTGGGACGCCTTCGGCATGCCTGCGGAAAATGCGGCGATGGAAAAGAAGGTCCATCCCGGCAGCTGGACCCGCGACAATATCGCCAACATGCGCGCGCAGTTGAAGAAGCTGGGCTTTGCGATCGACTGGAGCCGCGAACTCGCCACCTGTGAGCCGGACTATTATGGTCAGGAACAGGCGCTGTTCCTGGACATGCTGGAAGCGGGCCTGGTCTATCGCAAGGAAAGCGCGGTCAACTGGGACCCGGTCGACATGACCGTGCTGGCGAACGAGCAGGTGATCGACGGGCGCGGCTGGCGTTCGGGCGCGCTGGTCGAGAAGCGCAAGCTCAGCCAGTGGTTCCTGAAGATTACCCAGTTCGCCGACGACCTGCTGGAGGGCCTGAAAGGGCTGGACCAGTGGCCCGACAAGGTGCGGACGATGCAGGAGAACTGGATCGGCAAGTCCGTCGGCCTGCAATTCCACTTCAAGCCGGTCGCGCCGTTCGACTCGCAGATCGACGTCTATTCGACCCGGCCCGACACCATCTTCGGCGCCAGCTTCGTCGCGATCGCGGCCGACCATCCGGTCGCGCAAGCCGTGGCCGCGAACAATCCCGACGCGGTCGCCTTCATCGAGAAGTGCAAGGAAGGCGGCACCACCGCCGCTGAACTGGAAACGGCGGAAAAGCTGGGCTTCGACACCGGCCTGACGGTTGCGCATCCCTTCGATCCCGACTGGCACCTGCCCGTCTTCATCGCCAATTTCGTGCTGATGGACTATGGCACCGGCGCCGTCATGGGCGTGCCCGCCCATGACCAGCGCGACCTCGACTTTGCACGCAAGTACATGCTCCCCGTCGAGCGCGTCGTCGCGCTGGAAGGCGAGGCCGACACGCCGATCCACAATGAAGCCTATACCGGCCCCGGCAATCTGGTGAACAGCCGCTTCCTGGACGGCATGAGCGTCGAGGATGCCAAGGCCGCCGTCATCGCCCGCGCCGAGGGCGAAGGCTGGGGCGCGGGCAAGACCGTGTTCCGCCTGCGCGACTGGGGCGTGTCGCGCCAGCGTTACTGGGGCACTCCGATCCCGGTCATCCATTGCGACGCTTGCGGCCCGGTGCCGGTGCCCAAGGACCAGTTGCCGGTCGTGCTGCCCGAGGATGTCAGCTTCGACATTCCCGGCAACCCGCTGGATCGCCATCCGACCTGGAAGCATGTCGACTGCCCGTCCTGCGGCAAGCCGGCGGTGCGTGAAACCGACACACTGGATACGTTCGCCGATTCCAGCTGGTATTTCATCCGCTTCGCCAGCCAGCCCAAGGACAAGCCGTTCGATCGCGCCACGGTCGAGCAATGGCTGCCGGTCGGGCAATATATTGGCGGCGTGGAACATGCGATCCTGCATCTGCTCTACGCCCGCTTCTGGACCCGCGCGCTGCAACATATGGGGCAGCTGGGCTTTGCCGAACCCTTCACCGGCCTGTTCACGCAAGGCATGGTGACGCATGAAACCTACAGCCGCGAACAGGGCGAGGGGCTGCCCCCCGTCTATTTCGCGCCCGGTGAAATCAGCCGCACGGCCGATGGCGCCACGCTGATCGCGGACAGTGCGCCGGTCGAGGTCGGCCGGGTCATCAAAATGTCCAAGTCCAAGAAGAATGTCGTCGATCCCGACGACATCATCGCCCAGTACGGCGCGGACGCGGTGCGCTGGTTCATGCTGTCGGACAGCCCGCCGGAACGCGACCTGCCCTGGACCGAAGCCGGGATCGAAGGATCGTGGCGCTTCGTCAACCGCGTCTGGCGCCTGTTCGGCGAGGCCGATGCCGCCGCAGAAGGCGAGGACAAGGCGCTTGACCGCAAGCTGCACCAGACCGTCGATGGCGTGGCCAGGGATATCGAGGCGCTGGGCTTCAACAAGGCCGTCGCCAAGATCTACGAACTGGTGAACGCGATCGAAAAGGCCAAGCCTTCCGCCAGCCGCACCGCCGCGATCCGTGGCCTTGCCCTGCTGGTCGCGCCGATGACGCCGCATCTGGCCGAAGAGGGCTGGGCGGAGATGAACGGCGAAGGCCTGATCGCCAACGCGGCATGGCCGGCGGTCGATCCGGCGCTGCTGGTGGATGATGAAGTCACCATCGCCTGTCAGGTGATGGGCAAGCTGCGCGATACCATCACCGTGGCGAAGGATACGCCCAGGGACGAGCTGGAAAAGCTGGCTCTGGCGGCACCGAACGTCGTCCGCACGCTGGATGGGGCTAGCCCCAAGAAGATCATCGTGGTCCCCGGCCGTCTGGTGAACATCGTCGTCTGATAATGTCCCGTTCTGCCTGAGCCTGTCGAAGGCCACTTTTCCTGAGTAAGGAAAGCCCTTCGACAGGTTCGGAGCGAACGTTTATGGAGGTTGGCATGAAGCGCATCCTGCCCCTTATCGCCCTTCCCTTGCTGCTCACGGCCTGCGGGCTGCGGCCCGTCTATGGCGGGGGCAGTCAGGGACCGGTGGCGCAGGCGCTGGGCAATGTCACCGTCGAACCGATCGAGGGCAAAGCCGGCTGGCTGATGCGCAATGCGCTGAACGACCGGCTGTCGGCAATGCAGGGCGGGTCCGGCCCGCGCTACAAGCTGGTGGTGAAGCTGGACGACAATATCAGCGGTTTCGGCCTGCGCGCCGACGCCGCCATCACCCGTGAGCGGCGCACCTTGCGCGCGCGCTATCAACTGGTGGATGAAACCACCGGCGCGCAATTGCTGGACGACACCGCCGGATCGGACGCCGGCATCGACGTCACCTCCAGCGAATATGCCACGATCGCGGCTGAAGATACCGCGCTGGAGCGGCTGTCGCAGACGGTGGCGGACCAGATCATCACCCGTCTGGCCATCTATTCCCGCAAGGCGACGCGCCCTTGAAGGCCAATCGCGGCCAGATCGAACGGGCGCTGGACGCGCCGGGTCAGGGCGCTTCAGCGGATATCCGCTTCTTCCTGCTCTACGGCCCCGACGAAGCGGGCAGCCAGTCGCTTGCCAAGCGGCTGGAGCGCGCCATGGGGCCGCAGGCAGAGCGAGTCGACCTGGACGGCGCGACGCTGAAGGATGATCCTGCCCGGCTGGCGGACGAAGCCGCCTCCTTCTCCATGTTCGGCGACAAGCGCTGGATTCGCGTCAGCGGCATGGGCGAGGAATCGGTCCCGGCGCTGACTGCCCTGCTGGAGGCGGAGGCCGCCGGCAATCCGGTAATCGCCGTCGCCGGCGCGCTCAAGGCGACGTCCAAGCTGGTCAAGCTGGCGCTGGAGCATAAAGGCGCGATGGCCTGCATCTCCTACCAGCCTGACGCGCGCGAATCCGAACAGATTGCCATCGGCATCGCCCGCGATGGCGGGCTGCGCCTGTCGACCGATCTCGCCCGGCGGATCGTGTCGCTCGCCAATGGCGACCGGGCGCTGATGACCGGCGAGATCGAGAAGCTGATCCTCTATCTCGACGCCGCGCCCGACCGGCCGCGCGAGGCCACTGCCGAAGCGCTAGACGCCCTGTCCGCCGACAATCCCGATACGGAGGTCGCGCCGCTCGTCAACGCCGTGCTGGGCGGCGACCTGCGCGCCATGCACCGCGAACTGACCAGCCTCAGCGAAACCGGCACGGCGATGGCGGCAGTCATCCGCCCGCTGCTGGGCCGCGCCATGTTGATCGCCAATATCCGCACAGATTTCGATGCCAGCGGCCGGCTGGAGGGGGCGGTGGAGGCAGCCGGCAAGGCGGTCTTCTGGAAGGAAAAGGGGCTGGTCACGCGCCAGGTCCGGACATGGGATGCGCCGGGCATCGCCCGCGTTATCCAGCGCCTGCTGGACGCCGAGCGCGCCACCCGCTCGGGCCGGGGCACCGGCGACCTGCTGGTCCGCCACGAACTGCTGGCGATCGCGCGGCAGGCGGCACGGGAACGGGCTTAACCCCGGACTTGAACGACCTGTCATACAGGGCCATATTGCCGCCATGGACAAGCTGACCCTGAGCGAAGCCGAATGGCGCGACCGCCTTTCCCCCGAACAATATCATGTGCTGCGCGAAGCCGGCACCGAACGGGCCTTCACCGGCAAGTATAACGGCAACAAGGCCGACGGCGTCTATTATTGCGCCGGCTGCGGGGCCGAACTGTTCGATGCCGAGGAAAAATATGACAGCGGGTCGGGCTGGCCCAGCTTCACCGCGCCGGTCGATATAGACGCGGTGGAGGAAATTCGCGACGCCAGCCATGGCATGATCCGTACCGAGGTCCGCTGCGCCACCTGCGAAGGCCATCTGGGCCATGTCTTCCCCGACGGTCCCGGCGTCAACGGCCTGCGCTATTGCATGAACAGCGCCAGCCTCGCCTTCAAACCGCGCGACGAGGCGTAACACCGGACCGGGCCTGCGCACGCTTTCCCCACCGCCTGCATCATGGCTGCATCATGCCTGCACAGGGGCCGTTCATCCTCGGTAAAGCGCCATTCGCCATGGACGGCGCGACGGTCTTTTTCCGCGCCGGTTGCATGATTTGCGCTGGCCGGGGCCGGGATTAGCGCGTATCCGGGGCGGCACAGATGGCAGGATCAGGCAAGAAGAAGAGCGCGCCGCGTGGCCGCGCGAAGACATGGGCGTTGCGCGGGCTGAAGATCGGCCTTGCCGCGGCGGTCGCAGGACTTTTGGCGGTGGTGATCGCGGTGGTCATCGCGATGCAGTCCCTGCCCGATTACAGCAGCCTGAAATCCTCTCCCAATGGCCAGATGATCCGCGTCCATGCGGCTGACGGCAGTGTCATCGTCTCGCTCGGGCCGAGTTTCGGCCAATGGCTGAGCTACGACCAGATTCCGCAGGTCATGGTCGACGCCATGGTGTCGACCGAAGATCGCCGCTTCTACCTGCATCCCGGCGTCGATCCGATCGGCATGGCCCGCGCCGCCTGGGTCGCGGTGGAACGGCGCGGCACCGGCCGCCGCTGGCAGGGCGCATCGACCATCACCCAGCAGGTGACGCGCAACATCTTCCTCAACAACAGCTACAGTTTCGGCCGCAAGATCCGCGAAATGGTGCTGGCGCTGGCGCTGGAGCGGAAATTCTCCAAACGGCAGATCCTCGAACTCTACCTGAACAAGGTCTATTTCGGCGGTGGCGCCTATGGCATCGACGCGGCCAGCCGGAAGTTTTTCGGTCATCCCGCTACCAGCCTCAGCCTGCCTGAATCAGCGATCATCGCCGGCCTGGTGAAGGCGCCGTCCAGCTACTCCCCCACCGCCGACGCCGACGCCGCGATCGGCCGCGCGGGCGTGGTGCTGGACCTGATGCAGGAAAATGATGCCATTTCCGCGCATGAGCGCGCCGCCGCCGATCTGGGCAGCGTGAAGATGGCGCCCGAGCCGCCGCAGAACAGCGTCCGTTATTTCACCGACTGGGCGCTGCCGCAGCTCGACCTGCTGATCGACGAGCCGAACGAACCGCTGGAAGTCTATACCACGATTGACCTCGGCATGCAGAATGCGGCGACGGCGGCGATCAAGGCCAATGTGCCCGGCGGTACGCAGGGCGCACTGGTCAGCCTGGACCGCGACGGCGCGGTGCGGGCGATGGTCGGTGGCCTCGATTATGTGACATCCAACTATAATCGCGCCACCACCGCAACGCGCCAGCCGGGGTCCGCCTGGAAAATCTTCGTCTATATGGCGGCACTGGAGGCCGGCTATACGCCCGACACCGGCATCACCGACGAACCGGTGACGATCAACGGCTGGAGCCCGCGCAACGCCAATGGCCGCTTTGCCGGCGACATCGATATTCGCACCGCCTTTGCCTATTCGATCAATACGGTCGCAGCCAAGCTGGGCGTGGAGGTCGGCTTCCCGACCGTTGCGGACATGGCCCGCCGTTTCGGCGTCACGACGCCGGTCAACACCCATCCCTCCATGGTGCTGGGCACGTCGGATGTGCGCCTGATCGACATGACCCGCGCTGCGGCCTCGATCGCGCGCAAGGGCATTGCGGTGACGCCCTATGGCATCACCAAGGTGACGACGGCGGATGGCCGCATGCTCTACCAGCATCAGGATGATACCAGCCGCGTGCTGGTCGCCCCCTGGGTCGCGGCGGGGATGACCGACCTTATGCAGACGGCGGTGTCGACCGGCACCGGCAAGGCAGCGCAAATCGGCCGCCCGGTGGCGGGCAAGACCGGCACCACGACCAGCAACAAGGACGGCTATTTCCTGGGCTTTTCCAGCGGCATCACCACCGGTGTGTGGATGGGTCGCGACGATGCCAGGACGGTTGGCGGCCTGCAGGGCGGCCGTGCGCCCGCCCGTGCCTTTGCCGATTATATGAAGGTGGCGGTGTCGAAGCGCCCGGTGGAGCAATTCGAGACGCAGGTCACGCTGCCCGAATGGCAGTTGGAGCCGGACGAGGAAGCCTATTATGGCAGCCCCGACAATGGGGCCACGCCCGGCGGGATGATGGTCGACGAAAATGGCCTGCCGATCGAGCGGTCCCGGCCCGATTCCGGCGGCGCGTCGGACGATGAGCAGCAGATGGAGGTCGATCCCGATGATCGTCCTGCGCAGGACAGACCGCAGGCGCCGCGTATCGACCAGCAGTGGATCGACAATGTGCTGGGGCGCGATCGTCAGCGCCAGCAGCAACAGCCTTCGACCCGACCGTCCGCCAATCCCTGATCGGCCCGGCTGGACCGATAGGGAAGGGGATGGAAAGCCGGGCCTGCGCAGCGCATCAGCGGCGGGCCAGCTGGACGGCAGGCTTGGCGTGGCTGATGGTCAGGCCATTCTGCGCCCAGTCGGCCTTCGAACGGCACTGGGTCAGCGGGACGATCGTGCCGGACTGGGTTTCACGGATGCAATAGCGGTCGGTCTTGGCTTCGTAGCGGACCTTGACGCTGCTCGAAGCAGGCTGCGACTGGGCAAAGGCGGGCGTGGCGGCGGCCGAAACGGCGACGGTGGCGACGACGACAGCGGCGGCGAAAGCGATGGTCTTCATGATGATATTCCTTCCCTGATATGTCTGCGATGATCCGTCGTGGATCATGCCAACGACATTGCAGGGGGCGTGCCAATTTGAAGAAAGCCACGAAAATCGTGGATTCTCCCCTATATGCTTCATTTCATGTGCGGAATATTTCCAACTAATTGGTGATAAATCCTGATTAGTAAGGATCAGTTCACATTATGGGGTTGGGTGACGATAAAAATCGCTATCCTTCGACCTTGTCGTTGGTGGCCCAGCGGCTCGGCGGCGCCGCGCTGGCATCGGGCAGCAGGAAGTCCACCTTGCCCCGGCCGAAATCGATCGCCACCCGGTCGAACACCTTGAGCGCACTGATCCCCAGCAGCAAGGCAGGCTTGTCCTGCAAGCCCAGTTCGGCAAAGGGGCTGGCGTCCGCGAACAATACCGGCACCTCCACCAGATTGACGCGCCCCATCCGCACTGCCTTGATCCGCCCGACCTGGCCCGTCAGCGTCCCGCCGGTCACGCTGGTCAGCGTCGCCTCCAGCATCGCCGGGGCGTGCTTCTTCGCCAGCAGCTTGTCGCGCAACGCCAGATTGCCGATACTGAATACGCTGCCGGTATCCAGCATGATGCTGACCCGCATGCCGTTCACATCGGAATCGAGCAGGATCAACTGCCCGCGCTTGCGCCGCGCCTCCACCACGATCGTATCGGGATCGACCGCCAGGCGTCGGTTGGCACCGCTGCCGGCAATCTCCATGCGGCCCGTGCGAAAGTTGAGCGTCACCCGCTTGGCATGCAGGCTGTCCAGCCCCAGCAGGCCCGCCGCACCCAGATTTTCGCCCTCCAGCACCGGCGCCTCGATATCGTCGATCGTGCCCGCGCCAAAGCCCAGCCGCGGAACGGCGACCGTCTGCGCCTCCGACCGGCCGGTCATGCTGAGGATCGTGACATTGGCGCGGGGCGGCAACGCCAGCTTCTGTGCCAGATCGCGAGCGATCACCGTTCGCTGCGATCCAGTATCGATAATGAAGTTCCACGGCCCCTTGCCGTCGATCGAAATGGGAATGGTGACGCGATCGTCTATCGGCGGACCAGTCTGCACGATGGTCGGCGGCACATCCGGATCGAGGGACGGCAGGGCCGCAGCCGACACCGGTCCGGCCTGATCCTGCGCCGCCACCAAGGGACCGCCGATCGCCAGCCCGATTCCGAGCAGGACCGCCAGCATGACCGGGCGCCGTCCCATATCCTCATCCTTCCATTTTATGCCGTTCTTATATCATGGAAGCCCATTGTCGCGCCAGCGCCACCACCCGACCCGCATCGGGGCCAAAAAGGCGATTTTCCGCTGCTGTCCGCGTCGGTCCTCGCTTGACTTGATGCCCCTGCAATCGTTAAACGCCAGACAACTCATCCCGTCCGTCCGGAGCGGGACTCGACCGGCATCCTGTCCGGCTCCTTCCTTCCTTTTCCGGCCCTGAATTCCCACTCTCTCCATCGGACCGATTCGCAATGCATCTCAAGGACCTCAAGAAGACCGTTCCTGCCGACCTCGTCACCATGGCGGAGGAACTGGGCGTCGAAAGCGCATCGACGCTGCGCAAGCAGGACCTGATGTTCGCGATCCTCAAGGCCGAGGCGGAGAATGGCGAGCAGATCATGGGCGAGGGCACGATCGAGGTGCTACCCGACGGCTTCGGCTTCCTGCGCAGCCCCGAAGCCAATTTCCTGGCCGGTCCCGACGACATTTATGTATCGCCCAACCAGGTCCGCAAATTTGGCCTGCGCACCGGCGACACGGTGGAAGGCGAAATCCGCGCGCCCAAGGATGGCGAGCGCTATTTCGCGCTGACCAAACTGCTCTCGGTCAATTTCGACGATCCCGATGTCGTCCGCCACCGCGTCAATTTCGACAATCTGACGCCGCTCTATCCCGAACAGAAGCTGACGCTTGATCCGGGCGACCCGACCCAGAAGGACAAGTCGGCCCGCGTCATCGACATCGTCAGCCCGCAGGGCAAGGGCCAGCGCACGCTGATCGTCGCGCCGCCCCGCGTCGGCAAGACGGTGATGCTCCAGAACATCGCCAAGGCGATCACCGACAATCATCCCGAAGTCTTCCTGATCGTCCTGCTGATCGACGAGCGCCCCGAAGAAGTCACCGACATGCAGCGCAGCGTGAAGGGCGAGGTCGTGTCCTCCACCTTCGACGAGCCCGCCACCCGCCACGTCCAAGTCGCCGAGATGGTGATCGAAAAGGCCAAGCGCCTGGTCGAGCACAAGAAGGATGTCGTCATCCTGCTCGACTCGATCACCCGCCTCGGCCGCGCCTACAACACCGTTGTCCCGTCGTCGGGCAAGGTACTGACCGGCGGCGTGGACGCCAACGCGCTCCAGCGCCCCAAGCGCTTCTTCGGCGCCGCGCGTAACATCGAGGAGGGCGGTTCGCTCTCCATCATCGCCACGGCGCTGATCGACACGGGCAGCCGCATGGACGAAGTCATCTTCGAAGAGTTCAAGGGCACCGGCAACTCGGAAATCGTGCTGGACCGCAAGGTTGCGGACAAGCGCATCTTCCCGGCGCTGGACGTCGGCAAGTCCGGCACCCGCAAGGAAGAGCTGCTGGTCGACAAGCCCAAGCTCAGCAAGATGTGGGTGCTGCGCCGCATCCTGATGCAGATGGGCACGATCGACGCCATGGAATTCCTGCTGGACAAGATGAAGGACAGCAAGACCAACGAGGACTTCTTCGATTCCATGAACCAGTAAGCGGGTGGGGCGGTCGCACCGATTGCCCCCAGCCCATCGGATATTTTGCCGTCAGAGCCGGGCCATGTATATGGTCCGGCTTTCTTCTTAGCCTTTCAGACAGGGACGTTAGCAGGCCGCCATGTTCGACCTTCTCGCCACCGCCGCTTCAACTGCCCAGGGACTCGGCTCACCCGCCGATATCTGGCAGCATATCATCAATGATTTCAGTAATATAACATCGCCTTCCGCGCTGTCGGCCTTTGTCCAGGTGCTGATGATCGACGTGCTGCTGGCGGGCGACAATGCCATCGTCGTCGGCGCGCTGGCGGCGGGCCTGCCGACCGACCAGCGCAAGAAGGTGATCCTGATCGGCATCCTCGCCGCGCTGGTGCTGCGCATCGCCTTTGCGCTGGTCGTCAGCCAGCTGATGCAGATTGTCGGCCTGATCCTGGCCGGCGGCCTGTTGCTGCTATGGGTCAGCTGGAAGATGTGGCGCGAACTGCATCCGCCGCGCGGCGCCGACACGCCCGACGATCCGAGCGACGATGACGTGTCGGGCCTGCGCCCCGCAAAGAGCTTCGCCGCCGCCGCCTGGGCCGTCGCCGTCGCCGACGTATCGATGAGCCTGGACAATGTGCTGGCGGTGGCCGGCGCCGCCCGCGACCATCCTGGCATCCTGATGATCGGGCTGGTCCTGTCGGTCGCGCTGATGGGCATCGCCGCCAATGTCATCGCCCATTATATCGAACGGTTCCGCTGGATCGCCTATCTGGGCCTCGCCGTCATCCTCTATGTCGCGGTCAAGATGATCTATGACGGCTTTGTCGATCATCAGGTCGGCATATTGACGCTGTTCAGCTGATCGCCTCAGGGCGCAAAAAGGGGGCGGAACCTGATGGTTCCGCCCCCTTTTTTGTGTCCGGATGGGCTCTTCAGGGCAGGAGCACCGTCGATCCGGTCGTCCGGCGCGCCTCCAGCGCCTTATGGGCCTCGGCCGCGTCGGCCAGGGCAAAGCGCTGGCCGATCACCGCCTCCACCACGCCGCGCTGCATCCGGTCGAACAGGCGATCGGCCGTATGGGACAGTTCCTGTGCCGTCGCGATATAGTCAAACAGGGTCGGTCGGGTGACATAGAGCGATCCGCCCCGGCTGAGATCGAGCAGGCTGACCGGCGGGACGGCGCCCGACGCATTGCCATAGCTGACCATCAGCCCGCGCCGCTTGAGGCTGGCGAGCGACGCCCCCCAGCTATCCTTGCCGACGCCATCATAGACCACATCGACGCCCTTGCCGCCGGTCAGATCGCGAACGTGCGCGGCCAGACCGTCGAACGGCCCATGCAGGCTATGGTCTGCGACCACCGTGGCCGCCTTTTCCGCCGAACCGCAATGGGCGATCACGACCACGCCCTTGTCGCGCAGCCAGGGCACCAGCACTGATCCGACACCACCGGCCGCCGCATGGACAAGCGCGACCTGTCCCGGTGCGAGGGCGATGCTGTCTTCGGCCAGATAGCAGGCGGTCATGCCCTTGAGCATCATCGCGGCGGCATCCTGCGTCGACACGCCATCGGGGATGCGCACCACCCGATCGGCCGGCACGATCCGATGAGTGGCATAAGCGCCAAGCCCGCTGGCGCAGCCCACCTTGTCGCCCACCGCCAGACCGGAGACGCCCGGTCCGACGGCGACGATCACACCCGCGCCTTCGGAGCCGAGCGCCGTGGGCAGGGGGGCGGGGTAAAGACCGGTGCGATAATAGGTATCGATGAAGTTGAGTCCGACCGCGTCCTGCGCGATCAGCACTTCGCCTTCACCCGGTTCGCCCGGATCGAAATCCTCGCGCGCGATCACTTCGGGCCCGCCATGGCTGCGGGCGACCATCCGCCATGCGCCGCTCATCAGGCGAGCGCTTCGGCAAAGAAATCGGCGGTGCGCTTGTCCGCCAGTTCCGCCCCGGCCTCGTCACGGCGATTGCCCATCTCGGCGGCAAAGCCATGGTCCAGCCCGTCATAGTCGAACAGCGTGACATGGCGATTGTCGGCCAGCCCTTCATGCATTGCCTTCTGCGCGTCGGGCAGGACGAAATGGTCGGCGGTCGGCACATGCAGCAGCACCGGCTTGCCGATCGCATGCTGCTCGCCCAACAGCCCGTCGATACCGACCCCATAATAGCCGACAAAGGCATCGCCATCGGTGCGGCAAGCCGCCATGAAGGCCAGCCGCCCGCCCAGGCAATAGCCGACAAGGCCGACCTTCTCCGCGCCGGCGGCACGCGCCGCCTTGATGGTCGCTTCGATATCGCGAATGCCCTGATCCTGGTTGAACTTCTGCATCAGGCCAAGCGCGGTCTGAAATTCCTCCGACACATCCGGATCGAGATCGACGCGCGATTCCAGCCGCCAGAACAGGTCGGGCGCATAGGCGACATAGCCGGCCTTGGCCCAGCTATCGCATTTGCGACGAATGCCTTCGTTCACGCCGAAAATTTCCTGGATGACGATGATCGCCGCCTTCGCCTCGCCTTCTGGCTGCGCCACATAGGCGTCGAACGAACCGTCGCCGGCCAATGTGCTGATCGGGGTGAAATCGCCCATGCCACTATCCTTTTCGTTGAAGATGCGCCGCATATTGGCCGTTCCAAGGCCGGGCGCAACCGCCTGTCGCGTTTAAAAATTTGCCTTGTTGCGGCCATTTGCGGCATGACGGCGCGAGTGCGATCATCATGCCAACAGGGAAGGGCAGGGACATGAAGGTAACCGTCGATGTGGACTGCACCCCGGCTGAAGCGCGCGCCTTTCTGGGCCTGCCCGATGTGACGCCGATTCATGACAAATATATCAGGACGATGCTGGATGGCTTTGACGGCATCGGCAGTGCCGAGCAGATGGAAACCCTGTTCAAGAGCTTCTCCCCGATGGGCGACGCGGGCATGCGCCTGTTCCAGCAGATGATGAATATGGGCCTGGCAGGCATGTCGGGTAGCAGCGACAAGAAATAAGCCCCATGTCTGCGCGCGACGGCGACACCATCTTCGCCCTGTCGAGCGGCGCGCCGCCGGCGGGGATTGCGGTCATCCGAATAAGCGGTTCGCAGGCCGGCGCCGCCTTGCAGGCGCTGGCGCGCCGCCTGCCTGCGCCGCGCACCGCCAGCCTTGCCCTGCTGAAAGATCCGCGCGACGACGCCCCGCTCGATCGCGCGCTGCTGCTCTGGCTCCCCGGCCCCGCCACGGTTACGGGCGAGGATATGGCCGAACTCCATTGCCATGGCGGCCGCGCCGTCGTCGCCGCCGTCGAGGATGCCCTGGGTGCCATGTCCGGCCTGCGCCGCGCCGAAGCGGGCGAGTTCACCCGCCGCGCCTTCGCCCATGGCCGCATGGACCTGAACGCGGTGGAGGGCCTGTCCGACCTGCTCGCCGCCGAAACGCAGGGGCAGCGTCGGGCCGCGTTGTTGATGGCGGAAGGACATTTCTCCCGCCGGATCGACGGCTGGCGCCGCAGCCTGCTCGACCTTTCTGCCATGGCCGAAGCCGCGCTCGATTTCTCCGATGAGGATGATGTGCCCGATGCCGCGATCGAGCAGCGGATCGGTGAGGGGATTGCTGAACTGGCCGACGACGTCGCCACCATCCTGACAGCACCATCGGCGGAGCGGCTGCGCGATGGTGTCCGCGTCGTGCTGGCCGGGCCGCCCAATGCCGGCAAGTCCACCCTGCTCAACGCGCTGGTCGGGCGCGAGGCGGCGATCGTGTCCGATATCGCCGGCACCACCCGCGACCGGATCGAAGTGCCCGCCGCGATCGGTGGCACTGCCTTCCTCTTCACCGATACGGCCGGGCTGCGGGAGGAGACGGGCGACGCGATTGAGGCAATCGGCATTGATCGCGCCCGCGCTGCGCTCGATGCGGCCGACATCATCTTGTGGCTAGGCGATCCCGCCGATCTGCCGCGTCACGATGCCATTCTGATCGCGGCCCAGAGCGACCGCGTCGAAACGCAGCGCTCCGGCCTCGCCCTGTCCGCGCGCACCGGGGAAGGCGTGGAAGCGCTGGTCGCACTGCTGCGCACGCGCGCTGCAACGCTGCTGCCGGGGGAGGGCGACTATGCCCTGCATGCGCGGCAGAGACAGCGAGTTGGACAGTTGATCGCACATCTTCACGCCGCCGGCGCGACCCATGACCTGCTCATCATTGCCGAGGATTTGCGTCTCGCGCGCAACAGCATCGACGCGCTGACCGGGCAGGCCAGCACGGAGGATATGCTGGACCGTCTCTTCTCGGGCTTCTGCATCGGCAAATAGACATTGTTCCACGTGGAACGTGACCCTGCCCCCTTAACCTGCCGCCCCTAATCTGATAAGGGCGGCGCATGCGAACAAGCTATGATGTGATCGTGGTCGGTGGCGGCCATGCCGGCTGTGAGGCCGCTGCAGCGGCGGCGCGCAAGGGCGCGGCGGTCGCACTGCTCACCTTCGCGCGCGATACGGTCGGCGCCATGTCCTGCAACCCCGCCATCGGCGGGCTGGGCAAGGGCCATCTGGTGCGCGAGGTCGATGCGCTGGACGGCCTGATCGCCCGCGCCGCCGATGCTGCCGCGATCCATTATCGCATGCTCAACAGCAGCAAGGGCGCCGCCGTGCAGGGGCCGCGCGTGCAGGCCGATCGCAAGCGCTATCGCGCCGCCATCCACCAGATGCTCGATGCGCAGGTCGGGTTGGCGATTGTCGAGGGCGAAGCGGATCATCTGCTGGTCGAGCAGGGCAGGGTGGCCGGCATCGGGTTGGCCGATGGCCGCACGCTGCAAGCGCCGGCCGTTGTGCTGGCGACCGGCACCTTCCTCGGCGGCAAGCTCTTCCGCGGCGACGAGCGCGAGACGGGCGGTCGCATCGGTGAACGCGCCGCCAGCGCGCTGGGTATCCAGTTGCGTGACCTCGGCCTGCCGATCGCCCGGCTCAAGACCGGCACGCCCCCGCGCCTTGATGGCCGCACGATCGACTGGGCGGCGCTTGAAACCCAGCCGTCCGATGGCGAGCTATGGACCATGTCCCCGCTCTCCGACGGGCGCATCCTGCCGCAGCTCGATTGCGCCATCACCCGGACCAATGACGCGACCCATGCGATCATCCGCGACGGGCTTGGCCGCTCGCCCTTGTTCAGTGGGGCGATCGAGGGAAGGGGGCCGCGATATTGCCCGTCGATCGAGGATAAGGTGCTGCGCTTCGGCGATCGCGACGGGCATCAGATTTTTCTGGAGCCCGAAGGGCTGGACGATCCGCTCGTCTATCCCAACGGCATCAGCACATCGCTGCCCACTGATGTACAGATCGCCATGGTGCGCTCCATGCCCGGACTGGCGCAGGTCGAAATTGCCGTGCCCGGCTATGCCGTCGAATATGACCATGTCGATCCGCGCGCGCTTGATTCCACGCTGGAGGTGCGGCAACTGCCCGGCCTGTTCTGCGCTGGCCAGATCAACGGCACCACCGGTTATGAGGAAGCGGCCGCACAGGGCCTGATCGCCGGCATCAACGCCGCCGCCAGCGCTCGCTGCGAAGCGCCGCTGATCCTCGACCGGGCCAGCTCCTATATCGGCGTGATGATCGACGACCTCGTCCTTCAGGGTGTGACCGAACCCTATCGCATGCTCACCGCCCGCGCCGAATATCGCCTGCGCCTGCGCGCCGACAATGCCGAAACGCGGCTCGGCCCGATTGGCTTGGCGCATGGCGTCATCGGCACGGGTCGCGCCGCGCGACTGGCAGAGCGACAGGCCCTGCGCAGCCTGATCGAAGCTGAACTGGCCAAGGCCATGACCGCCAGCGAAATGGCGCGTGCCGGTGCCGCCGTGCGACAGGATGGCGCACGCCGGAGTCTGTTCGAATGGGCGCGCTTCCCAGAAGTCGATCGCACCTTGATCTGCGCGCTCGCGCCGGCTCTGCAGGACGCGCCCGCCGACCTGCGCGATGAAATATTGGAGGACGCGCATTATGCGCCTTATCTCCAGAGGCAGGACGCGGAGATCGCTGAACTGCGCCGCAACGAGCGGGTCGCCATTCCTGCCGATTTTAATTTTCAGACCATTGGGGGTCTTTCCACCGAAATGATCGAACGCCTCGACGCCGCCCGTCCGGACACGCTGGCCGCCGCCGGCCGCATCCGTGGCATCACGCCCGCTGCCCTTGCCGCGATCCTCGTCCATGTCCGCCGGGTGGCCGCGTGACCGAAGACGAAGCGCGAGGCTGGTTGCAGGCGCAATTCGATGTTTCACGTGAAACATGGAATCTGCTGGAGCGCTATGTGGCGATTCTGCTGGCGGCAGCCGACGAGCAGAATCTGATCGCGGAATCGACCAAGGCCCATATCTGGGCGCGGCATATCGTGGACTCGGCCCAACTGCTGAACCATGCTGGTGACGATGATGGGCGCGACTGGATCGACCTGGGTTCGGGCGCTGGCCTGCCCGGTATCGTCATCGCCTGTCTGGTGGACCGACCGTTGATGATGGTCGAATCCCGCCGCAAGCGGATCGACTTCCTCAACGACGTCATCGCCGATCTCGGCCTCGGCAACGCCCGTGTCTTTGGCGGTCGGGTGGAAAGCGTGCCCGCGACCAAGGCCGCCGTCATCAGTGCCCGCGCTTATGCGCCTTTGCCCAAGCTGCTCGCCTCCGCGCTGCACCTGTCCGATAAAAAGACCGTCTGGGTGCTGCCAAAAGGACGAAATGCGCAAAATGAACTGGAGGCGGCGCGTCCGGCATGGCAAGGTGTGTTTCACGTGGAACCGAGCGTAACGGACGCCGATAGCGCCCTCATCATTGCTCGGGGCCTGACACCCGCTGGCAAGAAGAAAGGTCGCCCATGATCCGTATCGCCATCGCCAACCAGAAGGGTGGGGTGGGCAAGACCACGACCGCGATCAACCTCGCGACGGGTCTGGCCGCCACCGGGCTTCGGGTGCTGCTGGTCGATCTCGATCCACAGGGCAATGCATCGACAGGTCTGGGCATCGGGCAGGCCGAACGCGCCCAGTCCAGCTATGACCTGCTGGTCGGCAATTGCGCGCTGGATGACACGATCGTCACCACCCGCGTGCCAAAGCTCGACCTCGTCCCTGCAACCCAGGACTTGTCCGGCGCGGAGATCGAACTGATCGAATATGAAGAGCGCACCCATCGGCTCGCCCGCGTACTGGATGAGGCGCAGCCGGGTCGCTGGGACATCTGCCTGATCGACTGCCCGCCCTCGCTCGGCCTGCTGACGATCAATGCCATGGTCGCCGCGCAGTCGCTGCTCGTCCCGCTGCAATGCGAATTTTTCGCCTTGGAGGGGTTGTCCCAATTGCTCCAAACGGTCGAGCGCATCCGCGGCCGTTTCAACCCCGGCCTGTCGATCATGGGCGTGGCGCTCACCATGTATGATCGCCGAAACCGCCTGACCGACCAGGTGGCGGACGACGTGCGCGCCTGCCTCGGCGACCTCGTCTTCTCTACCGTCATTCCGCGCAATGTGCGCCTGTCCGAAGCACCCAGCCATGGCGTGCCCGCCCTTATCTATGACTTCCGCTGTTCGGGATCGGAAGCCTATATGCGTCTGGCGCGTGAACTGATCGCGCGCCTGCCCCGACAGGAGGTTGCCGCTTGAGCGACGAAACGACCGACAAGCCCAAGATTGCCAAGCGTCCCCATGGCCTCGGCCGTGGCCTTTCCGCCCTGCTGGGCGATGCGACACGCGAAGAACCGGTTGCCCCCACTAATCCGCCCGCCAATGGCAAGGCCGTGCAAAGCATAGAGGTTGCGCTGATCCAGCCGCACCCCGAACAGCCGCGTCGCCATTTCGATGAAGGCGCGTTGCAGGAACTGGCCGACAGCATCGCCAAGCGCGGCGTGATCCAGCCGATCATCGTCCGTCCCCATGGTGGCGGGTTCCAGATCATCGCCGGCGAACGCCGCTGGCGCGCGTCGCAGCGCGCGCAACTGCACCGTATCCCTGCGATCGTCCGTGACTTTGACGAGCAGGAAACGCTCGAAATCGCGCTGATCGAGAATATCCAGCGCGAGGATTTGAACCCGATCGAAGAGGCAGAAGCCTATCGCAAGCTGATCGCAGAATTTCATCATAGCCAGGAAGCGCTGGGGCGGATCGTCGGCAAGTCGCGCAGCCATGTCGCCAATCTGATGCGCCTGCTGGAACTCCCCAAGACGGTGCAGCAGCAGGTGATGGAAAGCCGGATCAGCATGGGCCATGCCCGCGCCCTGATCGGCCTGCCCGATTGCGAGAAGCTGGCCCGCCAGGTCGAGGAAAAGGGCCTGTCGGTCCGAGACACCGAACAGATGGTCCGCCGCGTCAAGACCGGCGCGGATGCCCCGGCGGCGAAGCGCAGCGGCAGCACCGGCGTCGTGGGGGACAAGGACCCGGACATCGCAGCACTGGAACAGCATCTGGCCGATATATTGGGCCTGAAGGTGGACATCGCGCATGAAGGCGGATCGGCCGGCGGCCATCTGTCGCTGCGTTATTCCAACCTCGACCAGTTGGACATGCTGTGCCAGCGCCTGTCGGGCGAGCGTATCTAAAGATCCGTTTGCGTCGAGCCTGGGCGAGAAGCGGCTAGCAACGTGCCGGCCTTTGGCTTCGGTGAACGCCGCTTCTCCCGCGTTTCTCGACTACGCTCGAAACGAACGGAGACGGTGATCCGACCTGACATGATCGAATGCAGGCGGGTTTTTAGGAACCCGCTGGCCATAACTACCACTGGTCTTTTGCCCCCTTGCTCCCTAGCTTGGGGGCATGGCCGACATGCTTTCCACCACCGCCGCAGCGCCCACCGTCATCCGCCGTCAGGACTATCGTCCGCCCGACTGGCTGGTCCCCGACATCGCGCTCGACTTCGATCTCGATCCCGCTCGTACGATCGTTCGCACGGCCCTGTCGGTCACGCGCAATGGCGATCATGATCGGCCGCTGCGGTTGGACGGCGACGGCATCGTGCCGCTCGCGGTCTGCGTCGACGGGCGCCAGCTGACGCAGGAGGAATGGCATCTGGAGGCCGGTGCGCTCATCGTCCCGCTGCCTGACGCCGCCCACAAGGTCGAAACGCTGGTAGAGCTGGCGCCGGAGGGCAATAGCAAGCTGATGGGCCTCTATGCCAGCGGCGGCCTGCTCTGCACCCAGTGCGAAGCGGAGGGTTTCCGCCGCATCACCTTCTTCCCCGACCGGCCCGATATACTGTCCCGCTACAGCGTTCACATGGAGGCGGACAAGGCGCGCTTCCCGGTACTGCTCGCCAATGGCGACCCGATCGAGCAGGGCGAACTGGCCGATGGCCGCCACTGGGCGCGCTGGAACGATCCTTTCCCCAAGCCCTGCTATCTCTTCGCGCTGGTCGCCGGCGACCTGTCCTGCAACGCCGACAGCTTCGTGACGATGAGCGAGCGCGAGGTGGCGCTCGGCATCTGGGTCAAGGACGCCGACCTGCCGCGCACCGACCATGCGATGCAGGCGCTCAAGAACAGCATGGCCTGGGACGAGCGCATCTACGGCCGCGAATATGATCTGGACGTATTCAACATCGTCGCCGTGGCCGATTTCAACTTCGGCGCGATGGAGAATAAGGGCCTCAACATCTTCAATTCGCGCTACATATTGGCCGATCCCGAAACCGCGACCGACATCGACTATGATGGCGTGGAGGGCGTGGTCGCGCATGAATATTTCCACAACTGGTCGGGCAACCGTGTCACCTGCCGCGACTGGTTTCAGCTCAGCCTGAAGGAAGGCTTCACCGTCTTCCGCGACCAGAATTTCTCGGCCGACATGGGCAGCCATGCGGTCAAGCGGATCGAGGATGTCCGTATCCTGCGTGCTGGTCAGTTCCAGGAGGATTCAGGCCCGCTCGCTCATCCGGTGCGCCCCGAATCCTATATGGAAATCAGCAACTTCTACACGGCCACCATATATAATAAGGGTGCCGAACTGATCCGCATGATGGCGCTGATGATGGGACCGGAGCGGTTCCGCGCCGGCACCGACCTCTATTTCGACCGCCATGACGGGCAAGCCGCCACCTGCGAGGATTTCGTACTGGCGATGGAGGAGGGCGGGGCAATCGACCTCGGCCAGTTCCGCCGCTGGTATGAACAGGCCGGCACGCCCCATGTCCGCGCGCTCCTCAGCCATGATCCGATCAGCCAGAGCGTCGAACTGACGCTGGAGCAGAGCATCCCGCCGACACCGGGCCAGAGCGACAAGCGGGTCATGGCGATCCCGCTGCGCACCGCGCTGTTCGACCCCATTACGGGTATGCATGGCGGCGACGAACTGCTGATGCTGACGCAGGCGAAGCAGAGCTTCACCTTTACCGGCTTCCCCAGCGCGCCGATCCTGTCGATCAACCGCGGCTTCTCTGCCCCGGTGATCGTGGAAACCAACCGCAGCCAGGCCGATCTCGCCTTCCTGTCGGCGCATGATGACGATCCCTTCGCTCGCTATGAGGCGATGCAGCAATTGATGGTCAATGTGCTGGTCGGCCGCATCGCCGGGCAGGGGGTGGACGACGGGCCGGTCATCGAGGCCGTCCGCAACACCATCACCGATGCCGCGCTCGACCCCGCCTTTATCGCCGAGGCCATCCGCCTGCCGAGCGAAGCCTATCTGGGCGATCAGATGCGCGTCGTCGATCCCGATGCGATCCATGCTGCGCGCGATGCCCTGCAACAGAAGATCGGCGCGGAGCTGGAACCGCTCTGGCGCGATATCCACGCCAGGACGAAGGCCAATGCCTTTGCCCTGTCGCCATCGGCCAAGGGCGCGCGCAAGCTGCGCAATGTCGCCCTCCATTATCTCGCGGCGTCCGGGGCGAGCGACGGACCCGCCATCGCCTTCGCCCAGTTCGACAGCGCCGACAACATGACCGAACGGCAGGCCGCGCTCGGCACTCTCGCCAACGGCACCAGCGCGGAACGGGAAGCCGCGCTCGACATCTTCTATAATCGCTATCGCGACGACGCCCTGACGCTGGACAAATGGTTCCAGACTCAGGCCTTCGCCTTCCATCCCGACACGGTGGAACTGGTCGCGCAGCTGGGCGAGCACAAGGATTTCACCCTGGCCAATCCCAACCGGGTGCGGTCGCTGTTCGGCGCCTTTGCGGCAAACCAATGGGCGTTCCACCATGTGTCGGGCAAGGGCTATCGCCTGCTGGCCGACTGCATCATCGCGCTGGACAAACTCAATCCACAGACAGCCGCGCGGCTGGTGCCGCCGCTTGGCCGCTGGAAACGCTTCGAGGAAGGCCGCGCCGCCCTGATGCGCGCGGAACTGCAACGCATCCTCGCCCAGCCCGGCCTGTCCAAGGATGTGATGGAGCAGGCGGGCAAGAGCCTGGAATGATGACAGACAGCCGTTCGCCCTGAGCCTGTCGAAGGGCCTCCCTTTTTCCGTCGATGACAGAAGAGGGGGGCGACAGGCTCAGCCCGAACGGAAAATGATTAGCTCAATCCTTGACCGCAGCGGCCCAGGTAGCAACGTCCGCCGCTACCTTGTTCGCTGCGGCATTGAGTGGAGCGCCAACCGTGGTCGCCCCGATCTTGCCGCCCACCGGCGCGCTGGCGGTGAAGCGCTGACGGGCCAGCGCCACGCCATTGGGGGTGGTCAGCACCGCATCATAAGTGACGATCGCACTATGGCTTGCCTCGTCCACCGTGAAGGCAACCAGTTCGCCGCTCAGCCGCTGCCCGCCATCACCGGAAAACTGCCCGGCATCCAGCACCACCCGATCGGTGGTCGCGGAAATGGTTTCCGCCAGCAGGCGACGGAACAGGTGGCGCGGGGTATCCGCCCATTGCACATCGGTCACATAGGCCACCGATGTCGGCCCCATCTGCACCGGGATACGGACCGTATCCAGCATTTTGGGCGCGTCCGGGTCGGACACGATCAGCGTCCGCCCACCACCGGCCACGCGCCCGGCGCCCGCCGGCACCTTCTGCGCGGCATCCAGCGTGAGCAGTTGCGCCGGCGGCTTGGCACCAAAGGAGACGCAACCCGACAACAGCAGGCCGGCTGTCAGTGCGGCCAGCGCACCCTTATGTTTCACATGGAACATCGTCCGCACCTCTCTCAATTCTTGTAATCGGGCAGCTTGGGCGATCCGACCAGCGATCCGGCGCCCTGCTGGTCCAGCTTTTCCGCAACGCCGCGGAAGGAGCGCGACATTTCGCGCAGGTCATGCACCAGCTGGTTGACCTCCGGCATGGTCTGGGTGCTGAACGCCTTCACGCCCGGCTGCGCCTCACCGATGGTCTTGTCGAGCGTCTCGATGCTGCGGGTGGCCGCCTGCACGCTCTTGCGCAGATCGCCCATCAGCGGCCGGCCTTCCTCGTTCAGCATCGTGTCGGTGGTCGCGGCCAGCTTGCCGATCTGCTCGACGGCGACACCAGTACGCTGCACCGCAATCCGCGCCTCGGCCAGTGTAGCAGCGATTTCGGGGCTGCGATCGGCCAGGGCGCCCGAAACGCGTTCGACATTGGCCAGGATGCCGGCGATCGACTGCTGATTCTTGTCGTTCAGCAACTCGGTCAGCCGCTCGGTAAGGGTCGACAGGCGCTCCAGCAGCTGCGGCGCATTGTTGAGCAGTTCGCCCAGCGCACCCGGCTTGGTCGGGATCACCGGCACGCCATCGGGGCAGGCGGCCAGCACATTGTCAGCCGGGCAGGCGATCGGCGGGGCGCCCTTGACCGCGCCGTCCAGCACGATCTCGCTGACCCCGGTAAAGCCCACGCCGGCAATGGTCGCGGTCGTGCCCTGCAACACCGGCGTACCGTCCTTCACCGAAATACGAACCTTCACGAAGCTGGGATCACGCTCCCATAGCTCGATCTTCTCGACCTTGCCGGACGGGACGCCCGAATAATTGACGCTCGATCCCTTCGCCAGCCCGTTGACCGACTGTTTGAAGAAGATGTCATATTCCTTGTTCTCGCCGTCCGACAGGCGCGAGAACCAGAAGGCAGCGGCCATGATCGCGGCCAGCAGCAATAGCGTGACTGCGCCCACCAGCACATGATTGGAGCGGGTTTCCATATCCTATCGCCTTCCGTCCGGCGGACCGTCTGCCGCCTGCTTTATCTGGTCCCGGTCCTTTTCGCGCGATACCGCCGCCGTGGCGGCCCGGCCGCGCGGACCGTTGAAATATTCCTGAATCCAGGGGTGATCGGTCGCCAGCAACTCGTCGATCGTCCCCACTGCCGTCACCTTCCGGTCCGCCAGCACCGCCACCCGGTCACAGATGGAATAAAGCGTATCGAGATCATGGGTGATGAGGAAGACGGTGAGCCCCAGCGTCTGCTGCAACTTGCGGGTCTGGTCGTCGAACGCCGCCGCACCGATCGGGTCGAGGCCCGCGGTCGGCTCGTCCAGAAACAGCAGGTCCGGGTCCAGCGCCAGCGCCCGGGCCAGACCGGCGCGCTTCTTCATGCCGCCCGACAGTTCGGACGGATATTTGGGGCCGGCCTCGGTCGGCAGCCCGGTCATGCGGATCTTGTAGGCGGCGATCTCATCACGCAGCTGCGGCCCGATATTGGGATAATATTCCCGGATCGGCACCTCGACATTTTCGGCCACCGTCAGGGTCGAGAAGAGCGCGCCGCCCTGGAACAGCACGCCCCACCGCTTGCGGATCGCCAGCGCCTCGTCATCCGACCGGCCGACCATGGATTCGCCGAAGACCTGAATCTCGCCTTCATCGGGGGTCTGCAGGCCGATGATCGTGCGCATCAGTACCGACTTGCCGGTACCGGACCCGCCGACCACGCCCAATATCTCGCCCTTGCGCACGTCGAGGTCGAGCCCGTCATGGATGACCTGATCGCCGAAACTGTTGCGCAGCCCGCGCACCGAAATGGCGATGTCGCTGCTTTCGACGGCTTCGTCGACGCGCCGTTCCTCGGCCCGGATGATCTCTTCCTCGCTCATCAGTTCCAGCCCACCCAGGTGAAGAAGACCGCGAAGAAGGCGTCGATGACGATGACCAGGAAGATCGCCTGCACCACGGCGGCCGTGGTGCGCAGGCCGACTTCCTCGGCATTGCCCTTGACCTGCATACCCTGGAAACAGCCCGACAGGGCGATGATGATGCCGAAGACCGGCGCCTTGATAAGGCCCACCCACAGGTCGGTGATCGGCACCACTTCGCGCAGCCGCTGGATGAAGGTGATGGGCGGGATTTCCAGCGCGACCGCGCAGAGGAAGCCGCCGCCGACGACCGCCACGACCGAGGAATAGAAGCCCAACAGCGGCATCATCACCACGACCGCCAGCGTGCGCGGCAACACCAGCGCCTCCATCGGCGACACGCCGATGGTGCGCATGGCATCGACCTCCTCGGTCAGCTTCATCGTGCCCAATTGCGCGGCGAAGGCGGAGCCGGATCGGCCCGCGACCATGATCGCGGTCATCAGCACGCCCAGTTCGCGAAAGGTGAGGCGACCGACCAGATTGATCGTCAGCATCTCCATGCCGAACTGGCGCAACTGCACCGACCCCTGCTGCGCGATGACGATGCCAATCAGGAAACTCATCAGGCCGATAATGCCCAGCGCCGACACGCCGACCACCTCGAACCGCTGCACCACGGCATTGAGGCGGAAGCGATGGGGATGGCGAATGACGCTCCATGTCGCGACCAGGGTCGCGCCAAAGAAACCGAGCAGGCCCATCAGCGTCGTACCCGACGCGCAGACCGCCTCGCCAATCTGGCCGACGACACGGCGCATCGGGTGGACATGGTCGGGCCGGATCGGCACCGGCTCGTCCAGTTCGCCAACGGCATGGATCAGCCGACCGGCGTCCTCGCTGGCCCCGCTGATCTGGCAGTTCAGGCGTTTGACGGCGCGATGGATGGTCCAGGCGCCGATCGTGTCCATATGATCGACCCCGGACAGGTCGATGGCGGATACCGGCCCCTGCACGGCATCCAGCCGGTCGGGCAGGTCACCCAGGCAAGCGATGGCAAGCGATCCCGAAAGCTGGATCACCGTGCTGCCGTCGCGATTTTCCTCTGCAAGATCGGCGGCTTTGTTCATGCGATGGGATTACTGGTCCATTATCGGTTGCACGGCAAGCCGAAACGGCCCATCCGCAAGCCAGAACGAAGGGCGGACAGAAAAGTTTCGGAAACGGCATGACAACATACAGGCTGGCCATTTACGACATGGACCGCACGGTGACGTTCAGCGGCACCTATACCGGCTTCCTGATCCATGTCGCGCGGCACATGGCGCCATGGCGGCTGGTGCTTTTCCCCTGCGTCATCTTGGCTATGCTGGCCTATGTGCTGAAACTCATCAGCCGCCAGCGGCTCAAGGAACTCAATCAGGCGCTGATGATCGGCTATAATGTCGAGCGCGAAAAATTGATGCCGCATATCGAAAGCTACGCCGACAAGGTGGTCGCGACCAATCTGCGCGCCGACGCGGTCACGCAGATCGCGAAGGACCGGGCGGACGGCTATCGGCTGGTGCTCGCCACCGCCTCCTACCGCCTCTATGTCGAGCCGATCGCGCGGCGGCTGGGCTTCGACGCGGTGATCGCCACCGACCATCTGAGCCAGGACCTGCGCTATGTCCGCGCGAAGATCGCCGGCGAAAATTGCTACGACACCGGCAAGCTGCGCATGATCAAGGCCTGGATGGCGGCCGAGGCGATCGACCGCAGCCAGGCCCATATCCGCGCCTATTCCGACCATGTGTCGGACGCGCCGATGCTGGAATTTGCCGACATCCCCTTCGCCAGCAACCCGCACAAGCCACTGGCGAAAATGGCGACCGCGCGGGGATGGACGCGGGTAGACTGGAACTGACCTCCCACGTCCGTTCTGTTCGAGCCTGTCGAGAACCATGGACCAAGTTCTCGACAGGCTCGAACCGAACGAGCTCAGTTTAGCAGATCAGCCCGTCGATCGCCGCCCAACCGGCCGCGCCCAGGCTGCGCAGCATGCGCCGATCCTCACCCGTCACACCGCCCAATGCCATGACCGGCGCTTCCACCTGCCGCGCCAGCGCCGCGAAGCGCACCCGCCCCAGCGCACCTGCGCCCGGATGCGAGCGGGTCGCGAAGAGGGGGGAGACGAAGCAGAGGTCGGCCCCTCTTGCAGCGACGGCTTGCTGACGATCATGCACGGCTCTGCTCCACAAGAGCGGCCACGCCATCCGTCGCCCATCGTCATGCACGCCATCCGCCCGCCACGCCGCCGCCAGCCGCGCATCGCCCGCCAGCAGCAGCAGCAAGCGCCGCCGCCGTGCGATCGCCCGCAGCGCCTCGAACAGCGCGCGCCGCGCCACCGGCGCCGTGCGATAATGGCGAAACACGATGCCGGCTCGCCCTCTTGGCAGGCGGGTCGCCGCCGCCAGCAATGCCGCATCATCGACCCGCTCGTCGGTCATCAGCCAGAGGGTTGGCGGCTTTTTGCGGTGGCGGCGCTGCATGGCCCTGCCTATAGCAGCCCGCATGACCACAGACAGCCTCATCGAAGCCGCGGAACGCCTGGCCACCATGCGCGAACAGATCGACCGCGCCGCCCGCCTGACCGACCGCAGCGGCGACGCCATCAACCTGATCGCCGTGTCGAAGACCCATGATGCTGACGCCATTCGCCCGCTGCTTCATGCCGGGCAGCGCGTCTTCGGCGAAAATCGGGTGCAGGAAGCGCAGGAAAAATGGCCGGCGCTGCGCGAGGAGTTTACCGGCGTGGCGCTGCATCTGGTCGGCCAGTTGCAATCCAACAAGGCGGCCGATGCCGTGGCACTGTTCGATGTGATCCACAGCCTCGATCGTCCGTCGCTGCTGGCTGCGCTCGCCAGGGCAATGGACGCGGCCGGCAAGCGCGTCCCCTGCTTCATTCAGGTCAATATCGGCGCGGAGGAGCAGAAGGGCGGCTGTGCCATCGCCGACACGCCAGCCCTGATCGCCGCCGCGCGCGATGCCGACATTCCGATCCTGGGCCTGATGTGCGTGCCCCCGGCCGATATCGAGGCCGCGCCCTTCTTCGCCCTGCTCGCAAAAATGGCGCGGGAAGAAGGCCTCCCGCGCCTGTCGATGGGCATGTCGGGCGATTATGAAACCGCCATCATGCTGGGCGCGACCGACATCCGCGTCGGCACCGCCCTGTTTGGAGAAAGGCCATCTCCCGCTCGCCCCGTACCGACGAGCGGGAGAGGCATGGTCCGCAATTCGTCGCACTAGGACGGATTGCCATTCAGGAGATGGCGTGACGAAAATGGTGACTTGTCGCGACCCGGAGCACAGCGACCTTTAAGGTCGTGAGCACCGGAAGCGCGGCAAGTCGCCAGTTGCAGGCCGCCAGAACTAAATGGCGACCGTCCTAGAAACTCCCGCGCAAAGTGATGCCGTAGGTGCGCGGCTCCGCCAGATAGGCGGAGATGAGCTGGTTCGCCATCGGCGCGCCGGCCGCGAACTGGCCGGTGGTCGACGTGCCGGGGCTGCTCGACTGGAGCGGGCTGGAGAAGGCGACCTGGGTATAATTCTGGTTGAAGATATTCTGGCCCCAGAATTCCACCGACCAACGCTGCTCCGGCCCGCGAATGCCGACACGGGCGTTCACCACCGCAAATCCGTCCTGCCGCTTTTCGGGGAACAGGTCGGAGCCGGTGTTGAAGTCGCTGGTCATGCGCCCGTCGACATAGAAGAGCGCCGACAGACCCGATGACCCGATGTCGGGCGTCCAGGCCATGCTGGCGGTCGTCACCATCTTGGGCGCATTGCTGTTGATCGATCCGGGCAGCAGGAACAGGGCGGGGTCGAGCGGCACGCTGCCGTCGCCACTGCCCACCAGCCGGTTGGCAAACTTGGCCCGGGCATAGGTTGCGCCGCCCGCCACGCGGAAATTGCGCGCCGGGCTGACCGACCATTCCAGTTCTACGCCCTGGCTGATGAGGCCCGGCCCGACATCGCCGCTGTCACAGGTCCGCGCCGCGCTCAGTTCGCTGTCGCAGCCATTGATATTCTGCACGACGAAGCTGGTGCCGTTGAAGGTGTTCAGCTGGAAATTCTTGAACTCCTGCCGGAAGGCGGCGACGTTCACGCTCCATTTCGGCTGCACATATTTCAGGCCGATTTCAAAGCTGTCGACCTTTTCCGCAGCAAAGCGCAGGCTGGTCACGTCCGCATTGGTGCGGGGCGAGAAGACGGCGGGAATGGCGTTGAGGCCGGTCGATCCCAGCTGGAAGCGATCCAGATTATAGCCGCCCGCCTTATAGCCTTTCGAATAGCTGCCATAGAGCAGCAGTTCGTCGATCGGTTTCCAGGACAGCACCGCCGTGCCGGAAAATTCGCCATCGCTGATCCTGTCATTCAGGTCGAGCGCGTTGAGGCCGGTCGATCCATTGCCCAGGCACCCCAGCGTCAGGATACCGCCGGCCAGCGTCGCCGCGCTGCCCAGCGCCGGATTGGTGGCGATGCCCGGTAGGCCGGACGCCTGCAACGCTGCGCAGGTCGCGTTATTATTGTTGAAATCGGCGGAGAAGCGCTTGCTTTCATGGGTGTAGCGCAGGCCCAGAGTCAGATCGAGCCGGTTGGTGATGTGGACGATATTATGGGTGAACAGCGCCCAATTCTCGCTCTTCTGCCGATAGAGGGAGGCGACGTCGCCGGTCCCTTCCGGAATCGCCGCCAGCGCGCGCAGGCCATTGCCGAGGCCGGTGGAGATCGCCCCGGCCTGCGCTGCCGCGATCGGCGCCGGCACGCCGCGCGCGATCAGCGCGGCGGTCAGGCCGGCATTGAGGTTCGCCTGCGTGCCCGTGATGAGCGGCTGGGTGGCAAGGCCGCTGCCGCAGGCGGCCAGTTGCCCGGCCGTCAGGTTGCTGTTGACGCCCGCGCCCGCCATCAGGCGGCAGGCCGCGAACCGGCCATAATCCGCGCCAAAGCGGATATTATCCTGCAAGGTCAGCCGTTCATTGGCGTAATAGCCGCCGACCAGCCAGTCGAGCTTGTCGTTGAAGGCCGACCCCTGCACCCTTAATTCCTGGGTGAAGGTCTTGAACTGGCGATAGGTGTTGGGATCGCGATAGAGCAGGTCGGCAGCATTATAGTCATAATCGCCATAGTCGCGGGATTTATAGTCGCGGTAGGCGGTGATGCTGGTCAGCTTGGCGCCGCCGAAATCATAGTTGATTTCGCCCGATACGCCCCAGTCCTTGAGCTTGCTGACATAGTCGCGGCCCGGCGTGACATGCAGTTCGCGATCATAGGGATCGGCCGGGATCACGCTGCCCTGGCCCGCCAGGATCGCGGCGATGCGGTTGAACGGCGCATCGGTATAGCCGCCGCCCGCCGCCGGCCGCCGCTCGCGCGCCTCGATATAGGCCGCGCCGCAGCAACTTTCGTCGCGATTGGTATAATCGCCGATCAGCCGGATGGAGAGCGCATCGTTCGGCTCGATCAGTGCCTGCCCGCGCAGGAAATAGCGGTCGCGGTCATTGGTGTCGCCGACTGTGTTCCCCGTGCCGTCGACCAGCTTGTAGAAACCGTCCCGCTTGCTCCACACGCCATCGAGCGCCAGCGCGATGCCATCGGCGATCGGTCCGGTGACGCGGCCCGACAGCCGCCAATAATCATAATTGCCATAGGTGACCTCACCCTTGGCATGGAAGGTCTGCTCGGGCGCCTTGCTGATGATGTTGATGAGGCCGGCCGACGCATTGCGGCCGAACAAAGTGCCCTGCGGCCCGCGCAGCACCTCGACCCGTTCGATCTCGCCCAGTTCGTTGAGGCCCGCGCCGGTGCGCGAGCGATAGACGCCGTCGATGAAGACCGCGACCGAGCTTTCGAGGCCCGGATTGTCGCCGACCGTGCCGATGCCGCGGATACGGGCCGACGCATTGGCTTCGGAGCCGGTGGACGACACCAGCAGCGACGGCGCCAGCTGGTTCAGCGTGCGGATGTCGCTCGCGCCGCTATTCTGCATCGCCTGTGCGCCCACCGCCGATACCGCGATCGGCACGTCGGACAGGGGGCTGGCCCGGCGGGTGGCCGTCACAATGATATTCGCGCCATTATCGTCCACAACCGGTTGCGGCGCGGCCGCGTCCTGCGCCAGAGCGGCAGGGGCAAACATGCACAGCGCCAACGCACCTACGGTCGTCAGCAAGGGACTCTTGTCTGTCATGATGTCGATCCTCTCCTGGCCCGCACGACTTTTCGCCATGTCGGGATGATGGTGATTATGCTGTCACAGCAAGGACATGGCAAGACTCGCGCACTTTTCCGCGCTTTTTCCGCATCTGCGGGACGAAGGCGAGGAACTATGTTGCAGCATAGCAACATAGGGTACGCACAATTCCGTAACGGAAGCTTACGATAAGGGAAAGCGCAGCAATCTGTCCGCGACCGGCACCAACGCAGCCGCACCCGGCCCGACCGCCCGGCGAATCTCCCCATGGCCCGCATCCAGACCTCCGGTCAGCGCCCCCAGCGCAGGCAGGATCAGCTTGGTGGCCGATCCCACGAAACAGCGTCGCGACACATGCCGGCCCCGGAGTGACAGGCGCAGCTTGGGATGGAAATGGCCGGAAATTTCGGGGTGCGGATCATCCGCCTCCGCCTCATGCCGCAACCATATCCCCTCGACCTGCGCCTCTGCCACCCGGCGTCCCCCCGGCATATGCACGACAGCTGCGTCATGATTGCCGGTAATCCAGGTCCAGTCCAGCCTTTCCGTAAGGGAAAATAATCTTTCGCGCGCCAACGGGTCCAGCCGGGCGGCGCCATCGGCATCATGAAAACTGTCCCCCAGCGACCAGACCGCCTGCGCGCCGGTCCGCTCCACCAGCGCCTCGATCACGTCCAGCGTCGCCTGGCTGTCATGGGGGGAGGAACTGGCCGAACCGCGCATACCAGCTCGCCTTCTCGAAATGCAGGTCCGCGACCAGCAGCGCCCGCTGCGCCGGCCAGTAAAGCGCAGCCTCGGGCAGCGCCATGAAGGCCTGACCTGCGAACGAAAGGGGAACCATGCCCCGCCTATGCGCCTGTCCGCCCCGGCTTTCAAGAGGCAGCGCAAAGCCCTATAGGCGCGCCATGTCCGTTGAACCGCCCAGCTACACCGTCGCCGCCCTCTATTGCTTCACCCGCTTCGCCGATCCCGCGGCGATCGCGGCCGACCTGCGCGCCCTGTGTGCGGATCTGGAAACCTGCGGCACGCTGATATTGGCGGGGGAGGGGATCAACGGCACGGTGGCCGGCAGCGCCGATGCCATCGCCGCGCTGATCGCCCACTTACGCACTTTGCCGGGCTGCGCCGCCATGGACGTCAAATATTCCCATGCGCACGGCGCGCCCTTCGCCCGGATGAAGGTGAAGGTGAAGGCGGAAATCGTGACGCTGGGCGTGGGCGATCTCGACCCCGCCAACCAGGCCGGCACTCATCTCGACCCGGCCGAGTGGAACGAACTGATCGCCGATCCCGACACGGTCGTCATCGACACGCGCAACGCCTATGAGGTGGCGGTCGGCACGTTCGAGCGCGCGATCGACCCGGAAACCCGTTCCTTCCGCGAATTTCCCGACTGGTTCGACGCCTTCGCCGCCGACCTGAAGGCGCAGGGCCGGACACCCAAGATCGCCATGTTCTGCACCGGCGGCATCCGCTGCGAAAAATCCACCGCGCTGGTGAAGGCGCGCGGCTTCGACGATGTCTACCATCTCAAGGGCGGAATCCTGCGCTATCTGGAGGAAATGCCGGAAGCCGACAGCCGCTGGCAGGGCGACTGCTATGTCTTCGACGAGCGGGTGGCGGTGGGCCATGGCCTCAAGGTCGGCGACTATGCCACCTGCAAGGACTGCGGTCTGCCTTATCGGCGCGATGCAGACCATGACTGCCCCGGCGACGAGTTCGGTGCCTGGCCGCATCGGGGGTAGAGAGATGATCGAATGGGCGATTACCTGCCATTCATGCTGAAGCTAACCTGATCTATTGCTTTCTCGGCTTCATCAACGATCTGCTCGACCAGATCTTCGGTATTTGTGCCGATATATGCGTCCATGCGCCAGCGCCCATCGAGAAAGTGCTGACCGACTGGTGCTTCGATGAAAGCTACAATCTGCGCCAGTTCGCTTTCAGTGAACTCCCAGTTGATATGGCTTTCATATTCCTCCTGCCAGATATGACGATGCTTTTCATAGGCTGATGTAAGCACTGCAAAACTTGCATCGACAGCTTCGCCGAATGTCGCACCGCGCTCAACCGCATATGTAAAAACATGACCATCAGGAATGCCAAATCGCGTTACGAACTTCCCTGTATCGATCTGATGCTGAATGCCTGATGCGACCAAGAAGCGTCGAATAAGATCAACCTTGTAAGCGCTAGGCGGTTCTTCAATCTGGGCTGACGTCATATCCATCACGCCTTTCTGTCGAATCGCATTAAAGTCTGCAAATGAGCAATTTCAAAGCCGTTTCGCCTATCTCAAACCGGCTCCTCCACCAGTTCCGCAATCTCGAACGCATAGCTTTTCCAGCCGCGCATCTTCGCGCCGTCCGCTGCCGGGCCTTTCAGCTTCTTCGCTTCCGCCAGCGAGCGCGTATGGCCCCAGAATACCTCGGTCTTGCCATTTTCGAGCATGGCGACGATCCGCCAATAATGGGTGAGGGGGTCCGCAGTCGGCCCGATCCGCTTAACATAGCCGTCCGGCATGGTCGCGGTCAGATAGCGTTTCTTCTGCCGTGCCATAGGATCAGGCCTGATAGCGGTGCAGCCCGGCACCATGCGCGCGCAGCCATTCACGCGCCGGCCGGGGATCAGCGCCATAGATGCGCCTGTGCGCCGCGTGGAAGGCCGGGCTGTGGTCCATGTGCAGCAGATGGGCCAGTTCATGCGCCACGGTCGCCCGGCGCACCGCCGGCGGGGCCAGGATCAGCCGCCAGCTATAGCGGATCGCCCCGGATGAGGCGCAACTGCCCCAGCGGCTGCGCGTATCGCCCACGCCGACCGACGCCACGATCAGCCCATGTTCTCGCGCCAGTGCGTGACTCTCCGTCTCCAGCACCGCCTTCGCCCGCGCCACCAGCCAGCGCTGCACCCGCGCGCCGACTGATTCCGCCGCGCCGCCCAGCAGCAACCGGTCGCCCTCCAGCCTTATCGTCCGCGTCGCCCCTTCGACCCAGTGGATCAGGACGTCGCGCCCCTCCAATGGGAAGGTCGCACCATGCCCCAGCAGGGTGATCGCCGGCTGCTTGGCCATCTGCGCCCGCACCCAGCCTTCATGATCCTGCGCCCAGCCCAGCGCCTTGTTCAGATTTGCCCGTGCCGGCAGCGACAGGCGCAGCGCCCCGCGCGCACTGTCGATCGTCAACCGATAGGCCCGCGCCCGCGCAGACCGGCGCACCAGCACCGGCATGGCCACGCCGTCGATCAGGATCGCGGCGTCGGCTTCAGACTTCCCACCCTCAGACTTCGCGGTCGACAAGATGATTTTCCCAGTCGCCGGCGTCGGCCTCACCCACTGTCCAGCCGCGTACCGACTGGCCGGCGCGATGCACCGCCTCCCGATCGCCGCAGACCAGATAATGCCAGTCGGGCAGGGGCAGCCCTTCGCCGCGCAGCCGATAGGCGCAGGTGCGCGGCAGCCAGGCTATCTGGCGCACCTTGGCCGGGGTCAGCCGCACGCAATCGGGCACGAACTTGCGCCGGTCCTTGTAATTGCTGCATTGCCCGCTGTGCCGGTCGAGCAGGCGACACGCGATATTGGTCGGATAGATACGCCCCGTATCCTCATCCTGCGCCTTGTGCAGGCAGCATTTGCCGCAACCGTCGCACAAGGCTTCCCACTCGGCCTTGTCGAGTGTGTCGAGGGGCTTTTCCCAGAAGTGCGTCACTTGACCCATTTTTCAAGAAAGGCGAGCACCTTGTCGGGTGCGCCTTCGTCCACATCTGCCGTCGCGGGATCATCCACCGGCACCAGCGCCACCGGCTTGCCGTCGCCATCGAACAGATAGGGCGTGCGGCTGTGGCTGACCAGATAGTCGGTCGTGGCGCCGCCGGCTTTCTCCGGATTATATATGACCACGAAATCCTTCGCTACCTTCGCGATCTGGTCTTTCGTGCCGGTCAGGCCGATCAGGCGCGGGTGGAAGGCCGCGACATAATTTTTGAGCACCGCCGGCCTATCCCGCTCGGGATCGACGCTGATGAACATCGGCTGCACCTTGGCGGCCAGCGCCGGCTTCGCCTTCTCGAACTTGGCGAAAGCCTGCATGATCCGTTGCAGGTCGACCGGGCAGACGTCCGGGCAATAGGTATAGCCGAAATAGACCAGCCGATACTGGCCCTTATACTGGTCCCAGCGCGTCGGCTTGCCGTCCTGGTTGGTGAGCGTAAAGGGCGCCCCGATGCGCGCGCCGATCAATTCGCCCTGTTCGCTCTCCCCGCTTGATGCGTTCCCGCCAGCCCCCATATTGCAGGCAGCCAGCAGGGCAAGAAAGGGCAGAGCCACATAAGGCAGGGCGGCGATGGCGGCGTCTTTGTTCATGGCATGGCCAGCCATGCCCTGCTAGGACGTGATTTGCAATGCAACGGGGCGTATGATGAAGAGCAAGTTCCTTTCCGCTTTCCTGGGGTTGATCTCCATGGCGCTGCTGACGCCCGCCCCGGCGCAGGCGCAGTTTTCGGACAATTATAATTTCCTGAAGGCGGTGAAGGACAAGGACGGACAAAAGGTCACCGACCTCATCCAGAAGCCCGGCTCCACCGTCATCAACAGCCGTGATGTGTCCACCGGCGAAAATGCGCTGCATTTCATCGTCGCCCGGCGCGACGCCACCTGGCTGACCTTCCTGTTGTCGAAGGGCGCCAACCCCAACCTGACCGACAATGACGGCAATACCCCGCTGATGGACGCGGTGCAGGGCCGGTTCGAGGAAGGCGTGCGCGCGCTGCTCAGCTACAAGGCGCAGGTCGACAAGGTGAATGGCAGCGGCGAAACCCCGTTGATCCGGGCGGTGCAGTTGCGCGACATCGGCCTCGTCCGCCTGCTGGTGGCGCAGGGCGCCAATCCCGACAAGCGCGATACCATCGCCGGCATGTCCGCCCGCGACTATGCCGAGCGCGACGGCCGCACCCCCGGCCTGGTCGAAGCGCTGGACGCCGCCAAGACGACCGCCGCGCCCAAGGGCCCGGTCCAGGGTCCGGTCTTCTGATTGCAATTCGGCCGGGCCGGGCGAAGCCTCAGCCTTGCTCGGCCCGCACTTCATCCTCGCTCCACCAGCGCAGATGATGGGCGACCCCACTGCGCAGAATGCAGCTTTCCAGCGCGCTCGCCAGCCGATCCACCGTCTCGCTCGCATCGACCCGGCCCAGCCAGGTCCATATGCGCGGCTTGGACGGCTGGATGAAACAGAGATGCCCGTCGTCATAGGCGGCCAGCGCGCCACAGCCGATCCAGAGCGCAAAGCCCGGATTGTCCAGCGCCACGCACCATCCCCAATCCTCGGCCACCGCCTTGCGGATGCGATAGCCGTGCGCTGGCAGCCCGATCACCAGTTGCCGCGCCAGCAATTCGCCGCGCAACGCTGTGCCGGGCGGATCGCATAAAGCCCCGGATCGAAATTCCAGATGGGACCGCATCTCGCTCCCTGTCGCAGTGGATGGCTGGCCCTTACCAGCCGATCTCCGCAGCATGGTCCGGGTCGCTCAATGCCGTCAACCGCCGTGCGGCGCGCCGGGCGAAGCGCAGCGTCTCCGCCTTGCGCCGCGCGGCCGCCAGCGGCTCGACCGGGGCAGGGCGCACCAGTTCGGCATCATATTGGTCGGCGACGATCAGCCCGGTCCGCATCGGCCACAGCGCCTCGCTGTCGAACAGGGTCAGGTCGAACCCGGCCGGCACTGCCCAATAATAGCGGTCGCAATAGTCGAAATAGTCGGGCCACTTCATGTCGCCCAGCAGATCGGCCTTGCTGCACTTGATCTCCACGATGGTCAGCCGACCGGCCCCGTCGATCGCCATGATGTCGGCCCGGCGCCCGTTGGGCAGCGGCACTTCCAATATCCCGCTCATGTCATGGCGGAAGAAGAGCCGCAGCGTCCCGCGCGCCACCGCCAGCGCAGTGCCGTCGGTCAAAGGGGAACAGGCGTCGATCGGGGCGCTACTCATGGCCGCATCTTAGAACAAGACAGGAACAAATGAAAAGGCCGATTCGGAAAAACCGAACCGGCCTGAAAGTTTCGCCAGCGCGAACAGGCGCGTTATCCGCGCCGATCCTCTCAACGATAGAAGATATGATTGTCGATCGACGCCAGCTTCGCCTTGCCCCAGCCCGGCGAAACGCGGCGGGCGTGGAAGAAGAGCGCGCCTTCCGCGCGGCTGTCCCAGCTGTCGTTCGCCGCGATCTGGGCGATGGCGACGGCCTCGCGCCAGCTGCGGCTTTCGGTGCGCACCGGTGGCATGCCGCCGCCACGCACGAAGCTGAACTGGCTCGGCTGGTAGACGACGCCGCACAGGCTGCTGGCGAAACGGCCGGACTTGGCGCGGTTGATGATGACCCGCGCGACGGCCAGCTGGCCTTCCAGGCTTTCGCCCTTGGATTCGAAATAGACTGCACCCGCGAGGCACTTCATGTCGCCTTCCAGCTCCTCCGGCTCGCCTTGGGCGTCGACCAGAGCAGCGAGGCTGGTGGCCTGCGCGTCGGTATCAGTGGAAAATGCGTTGGCCTTCTTGGCCGAATCCAGCGACTGCGCAACTTCGTGCGGCGCGGAAAAAACGACGGCAGACTGGGTGCCGGTCGAAGCTGTGGCAGGGAAAGCCTGCGGAAGAGAAGTAACCGAAGCCATCGATTCGCTGGCGATCGACATGTCGGAGGCCGTGACCGCAGCGGCGGCGGACAGGGCAAAGGCTGCGACCAGGGCAGCTTTCAGACGAAAACTCATTACGGCTCAAAATCATGCGGTTCTTGGCCGGAAACGTCGTTTTAACTCATATTCTCTGACGTTCGGCCGCCCCCCGTCTGCGTGTTTACCGGCCCCGCCCCCCGTTGGGCGAATTCGGCAACCTGCGCGTTGGCGTTGGGGGCCTGTGCCGAAACCATGACGATGTGTCAACGATCAGCAGAGTGTTTCCACGGCAAACCGTTCCGCTTCCGGGACGTCGAGTTCAACGACCCACAGGTCGGGGTCCGACCTCTGCCGTCGCGCCAGATAGGCGTCCAGTGCCTCCGCTCCGTCATCAGGGGAAGGACCACAGCGCAATAACGCATGACCGCCATCAAAGTTCGACACGCGCTCAAAAAGGGCAGAAAACTGTCCCTTTTCAAGTATCTGAACCAAAATCACGCCGCTGATCTCATCGCCCTTGCGCAAAATGGTGGCGAAGCCGCCGGCAGCCCCCACCCGCCGCCGGAGCGCCCCCACCAGCATCGCGCTGGTGAGCCGCGCGTCAGCGGCCATCGCCCGGCCCATAGCCAGACAGCGAGGAGAGGGGGAATTGCGAGCGCATGAACGTGCCGGTGCCGCGCCCGACCTCCTCGCCATCCGCGTCGATCAGGCTCGCTTCGGCGACATAGACGCGGCGCTTGCCGCTGATCCAGCGGCCTTCCGCGCGGATGCGGCCGGGGCCGATCGGCCGGGTGAAGAGCAGATTGAAGGCAGTGGTCAGCAGGAAGCGGTCGCTGACCAGGCTGTTGGCGGCATAGAAAGCCGCATCGTCCAGCATCTTGAAATAGACGGTGCCATGCACCGCACCGGCGGCATGAAACTGGCTTTCATCGACATCGAAGTCGATCACCGACCGGCCCGGTTCGCTGATCGTCAGTTCCGACCGGAACAGCCGGTTGATCGGCGCGGAGCGATAGAGATTTTCCAGCGCGCGGAAATGCGCCGCCTCGCCACTCGCGCCGCTGATATCTTCAGGCAGCGTCACGCGCCCCGCCGCCCGCCAGCAGCGCATGCAGCGCTTCCGTCGACTGCGCGCCGCGCAGACGTGCCACCTGGCCTTCGTCGCGCAGATAGCGCGACACCCGCGCAAGCGTCTTGAGATGCTCGGCACCGCTGTCGACCGGCGACAGCAGGGCAAAAACGACATCCACCGGCGCATCATCCACCGCGTCGAACGGTACGGCCGGGTCCAGCAGCACGACCACGCCACACATCTGGCCAAGCCCGGCAATCTTGGCATGGGGAATGGCGACGCCGCCGCCAAAGCCGGTCGATCCCAGCCGCTCGCGCTCGAACAGCGCGTCGCCCACTTCGTCCGCGTCCAGATCATAGGCGCAGGCGGCGAGGGTCGCGATCTTCTGGAAGAGCGCTTTCTTGCCGTTCGCCGACAGGCCCGTCGCGAGCGCTTCGGCAGAAACGATGTCGTTGAAGTTAACCATGGTCAATCCGAAACGGCCGAGCCGCGCGGGCGAAAATTCGCGCTTTTCCTCGGACTATCAAAGCCCGGCCCCATAGGCCGCCTGCACCATCAGGTCAACAGGCGGCCGGGAACCGGCGTGGTGTAGCGGCGCGACCCAGCCGCTACCCCGGCATGGGCGGCAAGGCCATGCCCCGCCGCCGCGAACGGTGTCAGCCGCGGGGTTCCACCCAGCCGATCGTGCCATCATGGCGACGATAGACCATGTTATAGGCGGCCGTGCCGGCATTCAGGAACAGCAGCGCATTGGTGTTGCGCAGGTCCAGCATCATGACCGCATCGGACACGCTGGCTTCGGGAATATCGACCCGCGTTTCGGCGACGATCAGTGGCGCATCGGCCGCTTCTTCTTCATCCTCGCCCTGGCCGGCAAAGATGGTGTAGCCCGCGCCGTCGATATCATCGACGCTGTAGCTGCTGACGCGCTGTGCCTCGGCGGCGACCGCCTGGCCATGGCGATCCTTCAGCCGGCGCATGTAGCGGACCAGCTGCCGCTCGATCTTCGTCGCTGCCTGGTCGAAGGCCGGATGCGCCTCCTGCGCCTCGCCGGCGCCCTTCAGAATCAGGCCGGTCATCACATGGCAGACGATGTCGCAGTGGAAGGCTCCGTGCGGTGCCTTGCGAAAGGTCACCTGGGCGGAAAGCGTGCGGGAAAAATATTTCTCGGCCATCGCCTCCAGTCGTTCGGCAACATGCTCCTTGAGCGCCTCGCCCGTTTCGACCTGATGTCCGGAAACACGAATATCCATATGCCTTCTCCTTATTTTTGCCGGATGCTGGAAGGGCGATCCGGTGGGCATGGGAGGGCATAGGCCAGTGCGGTCTATGCCTCCTGAAGCCAGAGCGGGTCTTTCAGCGTCGCGACGAACGCTGCATGCCGCTCCAACTCCGCCGCGCTGGCCTCAAAGACCCGCGCGGGACGAACAGGGCGAACCACGGTTGATGCCGTCAGTTCCACCCCGACGATCTCTTTGTCTGCCTCCTGTGCCAGACCCAGGCCGATCTGCCGGCCGCCGGTCAGTTCGATATAGAGTTGCGCCAGCAATTCCGCGTCGAGCAGCGCGCCATGCTTGACGCGATGGCTGCGGTCGATGCCGTAGCGGGTGCAGAGCGCGTCCAGGCTATGCTTGGCGCCGGGATGCAGGGTGCGCGCGATCGCCACCGTGTCGATCATGCGATCCAACGATATGTCGGGCAGGCCGCACAGCTTCAGTTCGTGATTGAGGAATCCGAAGTCGAACCGCGCATTATGCGCGACCAGCGGGCTGTCCTCCAGAAAAGCCAGCAACTCGGTCGCGCCATTGGCAAAGACCGGATGCTTAGCCAGAAATTCCGCCGACAGGCCATGCACGTTATAGGCCGCTGCCGGCATGTCCCGCTCGGGATGATAATAAGCGTGGAAGGTCCGGCCGCTGGGTACGCGATTGATGAGTTCGATACAGCCGATCTCGACCAGCCTGTCGCCGGATGCCGGGTCGAATCCCGTCGTTTCGGTATCGAAAATAATCTCGCGCATCGCCCTCTTCATTCGACTCTGTGGGCCAACCCTTATCCACCTGTCTTCGTGCCAAGGCAAGCGACCAGTCGGCGCACCTGTGCACGGGTGTCGGCGAATGTCGTGCCCGTATGGATGATATAGTCCGCCCGCCGCCGCTTTTCAGCATCGGGGGTTTGCAGATGGACAATCTGGCGGAATTTTGCCGCACTCATGCCCGGCCGCGCCAGGACGCGCCGGCGCTGCTTCCATGCCGGCGCACTGACGACGATCACGCCGTCCAGCCATGTCTGCCCCTTCGTCTCGAACAGCAGCGGAATGTCGAGCACCACGAATCGGCGCGACCGGTGCCGGCGCAGGAATCGGGCACGGGCCGCCTGCACCGCCGGATGGACGATCGCCTCCAGCGCCCTGCGTTCCTGGGGATGGCCGAACACCGCCGCGCCAAGCTTAGCCCGGTCGACGCCCTTTGGCCCGGTCGTGCCGGGAAAGCGCGCCTCGATCGCCGGCAACAGCGCGCCGCCCGCGCCCTGCAAGCGGTGGACCTCGGCATCCGCATCGAACAGCGGCACGCCCTCACGCCGCAGCATCGCCGCCACCGCCGACTTGCCCATGCCGATCGACCCGGTGAGGCCGTAGACCTTCATCCGCCCGCCCTCAATCGTCCGCGGCTAGCAGCAGCGCGCGCAATTCCTCGTCCAGTTCGCGCGGCGCCTGCGCATCGAAGAAGATGTCGAAGGCCAGCGCCGCCTGACCGATCAGCATTTCCAGGCCATCCAGCGTCTTGAGGCCCCGCGCCCTGGCCGCCTTGAGCAGGCCCGTCTCCAGCGGCGCGTAGACGATATCATAGACGGTCGCCTCGTCGCGCAGCGGCGTCAGGTCAAGGTCCAGCGCCGGCTGACCCACCATGCCGAGCGAGGTCGAATTGACCAGCAGGTCGGCGGCGGGCAGCGCATCCCCCATGCCGATCACCCGGCCCTTGGTACCCCCATGATCCAGCAGCGCCTGCCCCCTGGCCGGATCGCGCGCCATAATGGTCAGTTCCGGCACGCCCAGACTCGCCAGCGCGAACAGGATCGCCCGCGCCGCGCCGCCCGATCCCACGATCACGGCGCTGCGGCCCTTCCACTTGTCGCGCAGCAGCGGCTGGAGGAATCCGCCGGCATCGGTATTGGTGCCGATCAGCGGCCCGCCCGTCTCGCTGGCGATGGTGTTGACCGCGCCGATCCGCTCGCGCACCCCGCCCGGATCGTCGACGAAATCCAGCACCGCCATCTTGTGCGGTATGGTGACGTTGCACCCCAGCCAGTCGGGATCGGCCCGGCGCACCAGGAAATAGGCGGCCAGCCCCTCGGGCGTCACATGAGTCTTCTTATATTCCGCCTCGATATCCAGCGCATTGAGCCAGAAATTGTGAATCAGCGGGGATTTGCTGTGCGCGATCGGATCACCGATGACTTCAGCATAAGGAAGGGCGTCGCTCATGCCGCCAAAACGCCGCGCACGCGCAGAAAGTCAAGCAGCGGCAGCAGTGGCAGCCCCTGAATCGCGAACTGGCTGCCCTCGACCTTGCTGAACAACTGCACCCCCGGCCCCTCGATCCGGTAACAGCCCACGCACCAGCGCAGTTTATCCCAGTCGGCGTCCAGATAGGATTGGATGAAGGCGTCGGACAAAGGCCGCACCGTCATCCGCACCCGCTCGACATGGCGCCAGATCGCTTCGCCATTGAGGGCAATGACGGCAGCGCTATGCAGATGATGCACCCGGCCCGACAGCAAGCGCAGGATTCGCGCTGCATCCGCCCGATCGACCGCCTTGTCGATCATCTCCCCGCGTTCCTCGCCGTCTCCCATGCTGAGAGTCTGATCGCATCCCAGTACCAGCGCCCCCGGCACCCGGCGCGACACTTTCAATGCCTTCAGTTCCGCCAGCGCATCGGCCAGCGCCCGCGCGTCGAGGCCGTCGGCGCGCAGCGCGTCCCTGGCCGCTTCCTCGTCGACGCCCGGTGAGAGCGCCTCGAACGGCACCTGCGCCGCGCTCAGCAGCGCCCGGCGGCTCGCACTTTGCGACGCCAGTACGATCATGATTCATGTCCTTCCGCCAGTTCGCGGTCGTTGAACAGGTTGATGATGGCGGCGGCCGCTTCCTCGATCGACCGGCGGGTCATGTCGATCACCGGCCAGCCATTGTCGGCAAACATGCGCCGGGCAAAGGCCAGTTCCTCCTGCACCTTCTCATTATCGACATAGGCCGTCTCGGGCGCCTGATTCAGCGACAACAGCCGGTTGCGGCGGATCTGGATCAGCCGTTCCGGGCTGACCGTCAGCCCCACCACCATCGGATGCTTCAGACTGTACAGGCTGCGCGGCGGCGGCGATTCCGGCACCAGCGGGATATTGGCGGTCTTGTAGCCGCGATTGGCCAGATAGATGGAGGTCGGCGTCTTGGACGCGCGCGACACGCCGGCCAGCACGATGTCCGCCTCCTCCCAATTCTCATGCCCCACGCCATCATCATGGGCGATGGTGAACTGGATCGCCTCGATCCGCGCGAAATAGGCTTCGTCCAATATATGCTTGCGGCCCGGCCGGGTCCGCGTCTCCTGCCCCAATATGTTGGACAGCGCGTCGGCCACGCTGTCCAGCGCCGCGACATGGGGCAGGCCGAGCGCGCGGCAGCGCGTTTCCAGCCGCCGCCGAAGCATGTGATTGGTCAGTGTGAACAGCACCAGCCCCGGATTGGCGCTGATCTCCTCCATGATCCGGTCGAGATGCACGTCGGACCGCACCATCGGCCAGAAATGGCGGATCGCCTCGACATTTTCGAACAGCCCGATCGCCGCTTTGGCGATATTCTCCAGCGTTTCGCCGGTGGAGTCAGACAGGAGATGCAGGTGGATGCGCGCCATGGGGACATCTCTGTTGGAGCCCTGTGGATAAAGCAAGGGATGAAATTGTGGATAAGTTCATGGGTTTTTCCCGTCCCCACTGACCGGAATCTTATCCACAGGCCCCCAACAGGCCCCTGATTCCATCCACAGCCTGTGGGTAACGGGGATTACGCAACTGACTCGCCACGTCTTCCGTGACTCTCCTGAGTCAATATGTTGGCAAAAGCGGGCACAGCGCATAAACCCCGCTGCCAACGGACCTACTATCTCCATCATCCCTTGAATCTAAATAATAAGAGAGAATGTGATGCGCGAAGACGCTCCGGTGAGCCTGACGGACAAGCCGCTCCTCGCCGTTCTGAAAGGGGACCGTCCTGCCGTCCCCCCCATGTGGCTGATGCGCCAGGCCGGCCGCTACCTGCCCGAATATCGCGCGCTGCGGGCGGACAAGGGTGGCTTCCTCGAACTCGTCTATGACAGCGCGGCCGCGGCCGAAGTCACGCTTCAGCCATTGCGCCGCTTCGGCTTCGACGGCGCGATCCTCTTTTCCGACATTTTGATCGTCCCCTATGCGATGGGACAGGATCTGTGGTTCGAGGCCGGCGAAGGCCCACGTCTCGCCCCGATCCTCGCCGAAACCGACCTGTCCGCGCTGACACCCGATTTCAGCCGTTTCGAGGCGATCTACGAAACGGTGCGGCAGGTGAAGGCGGCTCTGGACCCCCATGTCACCTTTCTGGGCTTTGCGGGCAGTCCCTGGACAATTTCGACCTATATGGTGGCGGGACAGGGCAGCAAGGATCATGGGCTGGCCCGCCGCATGGCCTATCAACAACCCGATCGCTTCGCCGCCTTGATCGACGCCATCGTCGATGCGACCGTCGTCTATCTGTGCGGCCAGATCGAAGCTGGCGTGGAAGCCGTCCAACTGTTCGACAGCTGGGCCGGCAGCCTGTCGCCGCTGCAATTCCAGCGCTGGGTGATCGAACCCAATAAGCGGATCGTCGCCCGGTTGAAGGCGCTGCATCCCGATATCCCGGTCATCGGCTTCCCCAAGGGCGCCGGCGCGAAACTGGCCGACTATGCCGCGCAGACCGGCGTGGATGCCGTGGGCGTTGATGAAACCATCGACCCGCATTGGGCCAATGTCGCGCTGCCCAAGGGCATGCCGGTGCAGGGCAATCTCGATCCGCTGGCGCTGATCGCGGGCGGCCGGGCGGTCGAGGAAGCGGTCGACCTGATCCGCGCCGCCTTTGCCGACCGGCCCCATATCATGAACCTTGGCCATGGTATTTTGCCCGACACGCCCATTGCGCATGTCGAATCGCTCATTAGCTATGTGCGAAAGGAAGGAGTGCGCGACTGATGGCCTATCTTGGCGCCGCCTATCTCTGGGTGAAGGCCGCCCATGTCATCTTCGTCATCTTCCTGATGGCGGGGCTGTTCATGATGCCGCGTTTCTTCGTCTATCATCAGGAAACCGTGCCCGGATCGCCCGAGGATAAGCGCTGGATCGAGCGGGAAGGGCGCCTGCTCAAGATCATTCTCAACCCTTCGCTGATTCTGGTCTGGCTCTTCGGCCTGATGCTGATGGTGGAAATCGGCGCCTGGCACTTCGGCTGGTTCCACCTGAAACTGCTCTTCGTGCTGGGTCTGTCGGGCTATCATGGCTGGATCGCGGGCTATACGAAGAAGCTGGCGCGGGGCGAACGCCCGCTCAGCGACAAGAAGCTGCGCATGCTGAACGAGATTCCGGGCGTTGCCGCGGCGGTCATCGTCATCGCCGTGATCGTGAAGCCCTTTTAAATCCTCCCCAAGCTTGCTTGGGGAGGGGGACCATTGCGTAGCAATGGTGGAGGGGAAGCAGCACAAGCTGTCCTATTTCCGCTTGGCTTGCTATACAGACGCACGCACGAATAGGATCAAGTCCGCGCAATAAAATATCAAAATTAGCGGGAAAAGTGCGAAGTTAAACGAAATCCACCGCGATATTGTCGATCAGCCGGGTCTTCCCCAGCTTCGCCGCGCCCAGCAGCCGGGCCGGCCGGTCCAGCACCGTCATCGGTTCCAGCGTCGCCGCGTCGCACAGCGACACATAGTCGATCGGCCCAAAACCATGGGCGGCCAGCGCCGCGATCGCCTGTGCCAGCGCGCCCTCGACCGGCTCGCCCTTCTCGATCTGCCGCTTCGCCTCGCCCAGCGCGCGGGGCAGGGCCAGCGCCGCCTTGCGCTCGTCTTCGCTCAGATAAGCGTTGCGGGAGGAGAGGGCGAGGCCATCCTCGGCCCGCTGGGTCGGCAGGCCGACAATCTCGATGGGCAGGTTCAGGTCGGCGACAAAGCGGCGGATCACGGCGAGTTGCTGATAATCCTTCTCGCCAAAGATGGCGATATCGGGCCGGACCTGGTTGAACAGCTTGGTGACGACCGTGGCCACGCCATCGAAATGGCCCGGCCGCGCCGCGCCGTCCAGCCCGTCGCTGATCCCGGTCACGCTGATGTTGGTGGCATAGCCGGCCGGGTACATCACATCGACCGTCGGCATCCAGAGAATGTCGACACCGGCCGCCTGCACCATCTGCGCATCCTTCGCCTCGCGCCGCGGATAGGCGTCCAGATCCTCGTTCGGGCCGAACTGGCGCGGATTGACGAAGATCGACACGACGACATGCCGGCCATGGCGCCGCGCTTCCTCGACCAGCGCCATGTGCCCGTCATGCAAGGCGCCCATGGTGGGCACCAATACCAGCGGCTTTCCGTCGCTTTTCAGGGCCTGGACGGCGGCACGAAGGGCGGGCAGGTCACGCAATATTTGCACGGAAGTCACGGCTCCGATAAGGGCAAAATCCTATGGCTGTCCTGCTAGGCTCGTGCCGGCGCGACCGTCAACACGCATTGCGACAATCAACGGGGTAAACTGGGGCCAATGGGCAATCCGCAGCCGCATCTTATCGTCTTCGCCAATGAAAAGGGCGGGACCGGCAAGTCGACCACGGCGGTCCATACCGCCATCGCCCTGTCGGCGCTGGGGCACAAGGTTGGCCTGATCGACCTCGATCCGCGTCAGCGCACCGTCACCCGCTATATGGAAAACCGGCAGGAAACGGCCCGGCGCCGCGGCATCGACCTGCCCATGCCGGTGTTCGACGTCTTCACCGGCGACAGCATCGCCGCGCTGGACGATCAGGTGATTTCGCTCGCCGTCGGCAACGATTATCTGGTGGTCGACACGCCCGGTCGCGATGACGTCTATGCCCGCCATCTGGCGCCGCACGCCAACACGCTGGTCACGCCGATGAACGACAGTTTCGTCGATTTCGACCTGATCGGCCAGGTCGATCCGGAAACCTTCAAGGTGCGCAGCCCCTCCTTTTATTCCGAACTCATCTTCGACGCGCGCAAGGCGCGGGCCAAGGTCGACGGCGTCACGATCGACTGGGTGGTGCTGCGCAACCGCGTGCAGCATCATGACGCCCGCAACAAGAAGCGGGTCGGCGACGCGCTCATGGAACTCTCCCGCCGCGTGGGATTCCGCGTGATTCCGGGGCTTTCGGAACGAGTCATTTTCCGCGAACTCTTCCCTTCAGGCCTCACCCTCCTCGACAAGGGGCATCTGGGTGAGCTGGGCGTCAGCCATATCGCCGCCCGGCAGGAGTTGCGCGAAATGGTGTCGGGCCTCGCGCTGCCCACGCTGGAGGGCACCGGCGCGCTGGACCTGCTCGGCGCGGCCTGATGGGCCTGTTGACGCTCCTGATCGCTGCACTCGCGGTCTGGCTGATCTGGACGGGAAGGTTGCAACGCATGACGGCAAAGGATGGCATGGCGCTGGGCGTGGCGCTCGTGGGCGCGGTACTGGCGGCCAAGGGCAAGCCGGTGATCGGCGCCCCGCTGCTGATCGGCGCGGCGCTTTTCTTCGCCAAGCAGGGCAATATCAAGGCCAAGGCGAAAGGGCGGAAAACGGCTGTTCCGCCATCCCCGCCGCGCGCCGATGATATCGCCAAGGCCCGCGCGCTGCTGGGTCTGTCGCCCGATGCCGATGCCAAGGCGATCCGCGCGGCCCATCGCCGCCTGATCGCCTCTGTCCATCCCGACAAGGGCGGCACCGAAGCGCTGGCGGCGCAGATCAACGCTGCCCGCGACCTGCTGCTCGCCGACCAGAAACAGCGGTGAACCATCATTTCCACCCGACCCTGCTGCGCGACTATGATCTGCGCGGCCGGGTAGGGGATACGCTGCACGAAGCCGATGCCTGGGCGCTGGGACGCAGCTTCGGCACGGTGATTGCCCGATCGGGCGGCGGGCGTATCGCGGTCGGCTATGACGGCCGGCTGAGTTCGCCGATGCTGGAATCGGCGTTGGTTGCCGGACTCCTTGAGACTGGAATCGATGTGCTGCGCATCGGCCTTGGCCCGACGCCGATGCTATATCATGCCGAAGCAACGCAAGATGTGGATGGCGGCATCCAGATAACCGGCAGTCATAATCCCGGCGACCAGAATGGCTTCAAGCTGGTGAAGGGTCATGCCCCCTTTTTCGGCGCCGACATTCAGACTCTGGGCGTCATGGCGGCAGCGGGCGACTGGGACTCCGGCGCGGGCCATGTCGAGACGGTCGATATCATGGACGCCTATGCGGCGCGGCTGGTGCAGGGGTTCGATGGCCCGGCCTGCCGCATCGGCTGGGACGCGGGCAATGGCGCCGCCGGCCCGGTAGTCGAGAAGCTGGCGCAATTGCTCCCCGGTGAGCATCATCTGCTTTTCACCGATATAGACGGACATTTTCCCAACCATCATCCCGATCCTTCCGAAGACAAGAATCTGGCCGATCTGCGCGCTCTCGTCCGCGACAAGCAGCTCGATTTCGGTGTGGCTTTCGATGGCGATGGCGACCGGATCGGCGTGATCGACAGCCTCGGCCGCACGCTCCCCGGCGATCAGCTGCTCGGCCTGTTCGCGCAGGTCGTGCTGCAAAACCGCCCCGGCGGCAGGATCGTGGGCGATGTGAAGGCCAGCCAGACCATCTTCGACCGCATCGCCGCGCTGGGTGGCCGGCCCGACATGTGGAAGACCGGCCACAGCCATATCAAGTCCAGAATGAAGCAGATTGGCAGCCCGCTCGGTGGTGAAACCACCGGCCATCTCTTCTTTGCCGATGAGTATCCCGGCTATGATGATGGCCTTTACGCTGCCGTCCGCCTGATCCGGGCGGTCGGGTCGCTGGGGCGCGGCGTCACCGCGCTGCATGATGCTATGCCCGCCACCATCATCACTCCGGAATGGCGCTTCCCGGTCGCGGATTCCCGCAAGTTCGCCGTGATCGCGGAGATCCTCGCCCGGCTGGAGAAAGAAGGCGCCGATATCTGCACCATCGACGGAGTCAGGGTGCGGTCTGGCGATGGCTGGTGGCTGCTGCGTGCGTCCAACACCGAGGCTGCACTGGTGGCACGCGCCGAATCGACGAATCAGGTCGATCTCGACCGGCTGATCCGCGAAATCGATGCCCAGTTGGCCGAATCAGGCGTGACAAGACTGGAATCGCGCTGAATTCGCGATTTTTCCGATGATACTTTGGTCTTATGTCCGCAATGTGATGAAGGATTTTCCCTTACGGAAAGCGTCAGCAAGGATAACGATTGCAGAAAACGCAACCATGTTTGTCTGTTTCGCATTTGCGACAATCGTCGCTGCACCGCAAAAGGAACTCGCCTTTCAGGCATCCTCTCCTAAAACTTCAAGGCCGTCCTTCCGGGCGGCTTTTTTTTGTCTTTTTTTCGCGCCCCGCGATTCCGCCAAGCCGTAGCGTTTCCTTTCCGTAAACGTCAGGTCTGCGCTGACCAAGTGCGCGATGGCCGATCGGCAACACTGGAAATTAACGACATCTTTGCTAAGCCCGCTGGCTCATAAGCCGGCTTCGCGCGTTGCAGGGGCGCCGAACGGCAGCAGAAGAGTCGCCATCTAGCAGAGGATTCACCATGTCCCTTAGCCGCCATCTCAGCCGTGCCCTCCTCGTTACCGGGGTCATGGCTGCCCCCTTTCCCGCCATGGCCGGCGGCTTCTATCTTCAGGAACAATCGCCGATCGAAACCGGCCGTGCGCTGTCCGGCGGCGCGGCGGCGGGCGATGATCCCTCGACCATCTATTTCAATCCGGCGGCGATGACCCAGTTGTCGGGCATCCAGACCTCGATCGGCGGCTCCGCGCTGATGGCGTCGGCGCACCAGACCAATCGCGGGTCGCGCCGCACCATTCCGGGCGTGCCCGTCACCACGCCGATCGCCGGCAATGACGGCGGCAATCCGTTCGAAAGCGTCATTCCCATCCCCAGCTTCTATGCCAGCGCGCAGGTCAGCGACCGGCTCTGGGTCGGCCTTGGCGTCAACGCGCCCTTCGGCCTGAAGCTGGAATATGATGACGGCTTCTTCGGCCGCTATGACTCGCTCTACACCAACCTCAAAACCTACAATATCCAGCCCTCTGCCGCCTATAAGCTGACCGACAATCTCTCGATCGGCGGCGGCGTCGACGTGCAATATGTGAAGGCGACGCTGACCAACGCACTGCCCCAGCTGTCGCCGCTCGTCACCACCGACGGCTTTGCCAGCCTGAAGGGTGACGACTGGTCGGTGGGCTGGAATGCCGGCCTCTTCTACACCACCGGCGACACCAATTGGGGCGTCCATTATCGTTCCGGCATCAGCCACAAGCTGGCCGGCACCCAGAGCGTGTCCGGTCTGGTCGGCCCGATCGCGGCCGGCAATGGCGACTTTGCCGCCACCGCGCCGCTTGACCTGCCCGACATCGTCACCGTGTCGATGATGCACAAGCTGACGCCACAGCTGCGCGCGATGGTCACGGGCAAATGGTATAACTGGTCGCGCTTCAAGGGCATCGCCGTCACCTCGGCCGCCGGCACGACCAACAAGGAACTGGATTACAAGGACAGCTATTCGGTCAGCGTCGGCGGCGAATATGATGTCAGCCCGGCCTTCACCGTGCGCGCCGGCACCATGTTCGACCGTTCGCCCACCAATCCGCAGCATCTGACCACCCGCGTCCCCGACGGCGACCGCGTCTGGCTGACCGGCGGCGCGACCTGGAACATGTCGGATAATTTCGCGCTGAACCTCAGCTACGCCCACACCTTCGTGGAAAAGGCGAACATCATTCGCCCGGACAGCTATTATCCCTCGCCCGCGACCGTCACCGCCACCACGCTGGCCCAGACCAGCGGCAATGCGGATCAGGTCGCAGCCTCTGCGACCTTGCGCTTCTGACGGCCTGATTTTCAGGGGACGCTTCTAACCGTCATCGAAAATCCCTATAGGGGCTCCGTAGCTTACGGAGCCCCTTTTTCATGTCCGACCATAATCCCGGCCTGCGCCCCTGGCGCGACATAGCGCGGCGCCAGTCGCGTCAGATCATGGTCGGCAACGTCCCCGTCGGCGGCAACGCCCCGGTCACGGTGCAGACCATGACCAACACGCTGACTCATGACGTAAAGGCGACGATCGACCAGATCCGCCGCTGCGAGGAAGCGGGCGTCGACATCATCCGTGTCTCCTGCCCCGACGAGGAATCGACTGCCGCGCTCAAGCAGATCGTCCGCGCCGTGCGCGTGCCCATCGTCGCCGACATTCACTTCCACTATAAGCGCGCGCTGGAAGCCGCCGATGCCGGCGCCGCCTGCCTGCGCATCAATCCCGGCAATATCGGGTCCGAAAAGCGGGTGAAGGAAGTGGTCGACGCGGCCAAGGCCAATGGTTGCTCGATCCGCATCGGCGTCAACGCCGGTTCCCTCGAAAAGGATCTGCTCGAAAAATATGGCGAGCCTTGCCCCGAAGCGCTGGTCGAATCCGCGCTCGACCATATCAGGCTGCTCCAGGATCAGGATTTCCACGAATATAAGGTCGCGGTGAAGGCCAGCGACGTCTTCCTCGCCGTCGCAGCCTATATGCAGCTGGCCGACGCGGTCGATTGCCCGCTGCACCTTGGCATTACCGAGGCCGGCGGCCTGATCGGCGGCACGGTGAAGAGCGCGATCGGTATCGGTAATTTGCTCTGGGCGGGCATCGGCGACACGATCCGCGTCTCCCTCTCCGCTGAACCGGAAGAGGAAGTGCGGGTCGGCTACGAGATTCTCAAATCGCTCGGCATCCGCACCCGCGGCGTGAAGGTCATCTCCTGCCCCAGCTGCGCGCGGCAGGGGTTCGACGTCATCCGCACCGTGCAGGCGCTGGAGGAACGGCTTCAGCATATCAACACGCCGCTCTCGCTTTCGGTGCTGGGCTGTGTCGTCAACGGTCCCGGCGAAGCCCGCGAAACCGACATTGGCCTGACCGGCGGCGGCAATGGCAAACATATGGTCTATCTGTCGGGCGTCACCGATCACACGATTCAGGACGCCGACATGGTCGACCATATCGTCCGGCTGGTCGAAGCCAAGGCCGCGGCGATCGAGGCGGAGAAACTGGAAGCGGAATCCACGGATGCCGGCAAGGTCGAAGCGGCGGAATAGGCTGCCGGGGAATAGGCAGCTGGACGGGGGCGATGGCACATAAGCAGGGCAGTTTTGCCATTCCCTTCCTCGTCTGCTGCGTGGGCGTTGCGCTGTTTTCCGTGATGGACGCGGCGATGAAGGGGCTGGGGCTGGCGATCGGCCTCTACAACGCCCTGTTCTGGCGCGCGCTGACCGGCAGCCTGCTCGGCCTTGCCCTGATGCTGCTGACCCGCCAACGCTGGCCGACGCGGGCCGTGCTGCGCATCCATTTGCTGCGCGGGACGGTCGTGGCCTTCATGGCCTTGCTCTTTTTCTGGGCGATCCTGCGCCTGCCACTGGCCGAAGCGATCGCCTTGTCCTTCATCGCGCCGCTGATCGCGCTCTACCTTGCCGCTTTGCTGCTTCACGAAAAGGTCGGGCGCCGTGCAATCGGTGCCTCGCTGCTGGGGCTGGTCGGGGTCGGCGTCATCCTGTCGGGCAAGTTGCAGGGCCGGTACGAGAGTAACGCGCTGCTGGGTGTGCTGGCGGTGCTTGGCTCGGCGGTTCTGTTTGCCTGGAACCTCATCATCCAGCGGCAACAGGCGCAGGTCGCGTCCCCGATCGAAGTCGCCTTCTTCCAGCATCTCGTCATGCTGGGCGTGTTCGCGATCGGTGCGCCATGGCTGGCAATCCTGCCGCCGCTCAAAGCGGTGCCGCTGGTCCTGCTCGCCGCCATTCTGGCCTTCACCTCGCTTGCAGCCCTCGCCTGGGCCTATGCGCGTAGCGAGGCGCAGCGGCTGATCCCAGTCGAATATACCGCCTTCGTCTGGGCCATGATCGTCGGCTGGCTGGCCTTTGGCGAACATGTGACGTTCAGCACGGTGGCTGGCGCCTTGCTCATCGTCGTCGCCTGCCTTATCGCCGCCCGCTCGAAACGGGCCGATCTGGCTCATGTGGAGGCAAGCGCAGCATGAGCATCATCATTCGCGAGGCAGTGGCCGACGATATCGGCACCATCCATGCCTTCATTCTGGCGCTGGCCGATTATGAACGGCTCGCTCATGAGGTGAAGGGCGATCGCGCCACGCTGGAACGGCATCTGTTCGGCCCGCGCCCCATGGCCGAAGTGCTGATCGCGGAGCATGAGGGCAGGGCTATCGGCTTTGCCCTCTTCTTCCACAATTTCTCGACCTTCGAGGCGCGGCCCGGCATCTATCTGGAGGATCTGTTCGTCCTGCCTGATGCGCGGGGGCTGGGCGCGGGCAAGGCGCTGCTGGCGCGCCTCGCCCGGCTGGCGATCACGCGGGATTGCGCCCGGCTGGAATGGTCGGTGCTCGACTGGAACGCACCCGCCATCGCCGTCTACCGCGCGATCGGGGCAAAGCCGATGGACGAATGGACGGTGCAGCGGCTCGACGGCGATGCGCTGGTCGCGCTGGCCGGGATCAGTGCTTCAGCCAATCCTCGGTCGTAACGAACAGCAGTCCGGCGGCAAAGGCGCCCAAGGCCAGGACGACGAAGGCGGGATAATAGGCAGCGATCATGGGACAGGTTCCTTTCGCGCTGCTTGTATCGCGCCGACTGACGGACCCGCGATACGGGATCATACGGATGGGGCCGGGACGAGCCGAAGGGCGCCACCCTTGACGGGGAGTCGCCCGAAGAGGCATTGTGCCGTTCTGGAACATTTGGGGGACAACGAAGAATATGGCCGTCGGCCGCACCGTGAAACGCTCGCCGGAATGGCGCGAAATGCTCAAGCGCAGCCTCATCCGCAGCGGCGCGCTGATCGGCGCGATCACGCTGATGCTGGCGACGCTGTTCCTCGCGCTGGCGTTGCTCAGCTATGCCCCCAGCGATCCGTCGATGAACACGGTCGCGGGTGACCATGTCGCCAATATCATGCAGGCGCCCGGTGCCTGGGCCGCCGATTTCCTGCTCTGGCTGCTGGGCGTGCCGGTCGCGCTGATCCTGCCGCTGATGGCCGTCACCGCCCGTCGCCTGTGGGGCGATCAGGACATGGCCGGGTGGAAGGCGCAGTTCGGCAAATGCCTGTTCGGCATCGTGCTGGTCGGCATCGCGCTGGCGCTGTTTCAGGATGCGCCGCTGGTCGGCCTGCCTGCCGGCTGGGGCGGGGTGATCGGTCTGGTCGTGGCCAAGGGCATCGCCAGCCTGACCGCGCAGGCGCCGGCTGCCGCGCCGTGGATCAAGGGCGTGCTGGTGGTCGTTTCGCTGATCGCCGGCCTGTTCGCCTGCTATCGCAGCCTCGCGCTGGAAAAGCCGATCATCGCGTTGCGTCGCCCCTCGCTGCCCAAACTCAACCTGCCGCGCCCGACTTTGGGCTTCGGCGGGGCTGCTGCTGTGGCGCAAGACGATGAGTATGACGACGAAGAACCGGCCGAGCGCGTCATCGCCCCGCGCAAGCAGGTGACGAACGAGCCGAAACCGCCCATCACCATCCAGTCGCCCAAGCCTGCCCCGGTGCAGCGTGCCATGGCGCCGGTCAGCCAGGACGATCTGTTCGGCCACTCTTCGCTGCCCTCGCCGGACCTGCTGAACCCGATCCCCGCCAATCAGGGTGGCAAGATCGACAAGGCCGCGCTGGAGCGCAACGCCCGCCTGCTCGAATCCGTGCTCGACGATTTCCATGTGAAGGGTAACATCACCGAAGTCCGCCCGGGGCCGGTCGTCACCATGTACGAACTGGAACCCGCGCCCGGCATCAAGGCCAGCCGCGTCATCGCGCTGGCCGACGATATCGCCCGCAACATGTCGGCGCTCTCGGCCCGCGTCGCGACGATTCCGGGCCGCACCGTCATCGGTATCGAACTGCCCAACGCAAATCGCGAAGGCGTGTCCTTCCGCGAACTCATCACCAGCGAACAGTTCATGCAGGAAGCGACCCTGCCGATCATTCTGGGCAAGAATATCTCGGGCGAACCGATCATCGCCGACCTCGCGCCCATGCCCCATTTGCTGATCGCGGGTACGACCGGATCGGGTAAATCGGTCGGCCTTAACGCGATGATCCTGTCGCTGCTCTACCGCATGACGCCGGACCAGCTGCGCCTCATCATGATCGATCCCAAGATGCTGGAACTGTCGACCTATGACGACATCCCGCATCTCCTCTCGCCGGTCGTGACCGAACCGGCCAAGGCGATCCGCGCGCTCAAATGGGCGGTGGAGCAGATGGAAGACCGCTATCGCATGATGGCGTCCATCTCGGTCCGCAACCTCGCAAACTATAATGAGAAGGTCCGCGCCGCCAAGGCGAAGGGCAAGCCGCTCGGTCGCCGGGTCCAGACCGGCTACGACCCCGAAACCGGCAAGCCCATTTATGAAGAGGAACAGCTGGATTTCCAGCCTCTGCCGCAGATCGTGGTGGTGGTGGACGAACTCGCCGACCTCATGATGACCGCCGGCAAGGAAGTCGAATTCCTGATCCAGCGCCTCGCGCAGAAGGCCCGTGCCGCTGGCATCCACCTGATCCTCGCGACCCAGCGCCCCTCGGTCGACGTCATCACCGGCGTCATCAAGGCGAACCTGCCGACCCGCATCAGCTTCTTCGTGACGAGCAAGATCGACAGCCGCACCATCCTGGGCGAACAGGGCGCCGAACAGCTGCTGGGCAAGGGCGACATGCTCTACATGCACGGCGGCAAGGGCCTGACCCGCGTCCATGGTCCCTTCGTCTCGGACGATGAGGTCCGCGTCGTCGCCGACCATTGGCGCGCGCAGGGCCAGCCCGACTATATTTCCGCCGTGACCGAGGAGCCGGAGGAGGGCAGCTTTGCCCTCGACGGCGTGGACCTTGGCGACGACAGCCCGGATGCCCAGCTGTTCCGCAAGGCCTGCCAGCTGGTGTTCGAGAACCAGAAGGCGTCGACCAGCTGGCTGCAACGGCAATTGCGCGTCGGCTACAACAGCGCCGCGCGCCTGATCGAACGGATGGAAGAGGAAGGGCTGGTCGGTCCCCCCAACCATGTCGGCCGCCGCGAAGTGCTGCGCGACGAGAACGGGAATCCGATCTGACATCCGCCGTAATGGATACGATTGCGCTTCACGCAATCGCACTGCTTTCCTTCGCATTTGCGGTCATGAACCGGTTCGAACATAGAGAGCAGGCCTTTCAGGCATCCTCTCCTAAAAACTTTCAGGGCTGATCGTCAGATCGGCCCTTTTTTTTGTCTTCGGAAAGGACTAGGGGTCTGCCTGCTGCTGCCGCGCCGATAACATAATTGGAGCGGTGCCGCCGGTCAGACCGGCAGGGCGAGGCGGGAGCATGGGGGATCGAGCTGTCCCGGCGCCACGCGGATGCTCTCCCCCATCACCTTCCCCAAATCTTGCTATTTCGGAACAGGCGGGTTCAGAACGGGTTCAAGCCGCATCGCCTAGCCCTCTCTCCCCAACAATCGGAGTTGAACGCCATGAAGCGCATCCTTGCGCCCCTCGCACTCGTCCTTGCCGCCACCGCGCCGCTGGTCGTCCCGACCACGCCCGTCGCCGCGCAGCAGGACCAGTCAGACCTTGCGCAGGTCAACGCCTATATTCGCGGCGTCACCACCCTGACCGCCGATTTCAGCCAGACCGACCGTAACGGCCAGACGCTGACCGGCAAGCTGACCCTGAAGCAGCCGGGCAAGATCCGTTTCCAATATCAGAAGGGCGTGCCGCTGCTGATCGTCAGCGATGGCAAGGCGCTGACGATGATCGATTATGAAGTGCGCCAGGTGCAGCGCTGGCCGATCGGCAATTCCCCGCTGGGCGCCTTGCTTGATCCGTCGAAGGATCTGTCCAAGTATGGCAAGCTGGTGCCGACCGGCGATCCGACGGTGCTGAGCGTCGAGGCGCGCGATCCCAAGCGGCCCGAATATGGCACCATCACCATGATCTTCAAACGCAATGCCTCCGCACCGGCGGGGCTTCAGCTTTATGGCTGGGTCATGCTCGATTCGCAGAATAACCGCACGGCTGTGCGCTTTTCCAATCAGGTTTATGGCGCGCCAGTCGCCGATTCTGCCTTCCGCTGGACCGACCCGCGGCCCAGGGGACGCTCGTCGGGCAGTTGACCCGAGTGCCCGGCAAGACGGCCGGAGTCATTGGGCATAATCTTGCCGGGCCGTTCATCTGACGCTCATATCCGGGGCGCTAATCAGAAACCAAGACGCGAGACCAAACCGGGATTTCCCCCCTGTTACCCGGTCCCCCCCTCGCGTCGCGAAGCGCTTCAAGGGCGCGATCGAGACCCCCGTTCCACGCCCCCGGAGCGGGGGTCTTACTTTGCCCGCTGCTTCGGTCTTCCGCTTGCGCAACGACGCCGGCAACCCTAGTTGCGAAACATGGCCGATACCCTTTCCATCTGTTCCTGGAACATCAACTCCGTCCGCGCGCGCATCGACATCGTCGAACAGCTGTTGCGGGAGGAAGCACCCGACATATTGTGCCTTCAGGAAACCAAGGTGGTGAACGACATCTTCCCCACCGACATGTTCAAACGGATGGGCTATGTCCATCAGGTGCTGAACGGCCAGCGCATGCACCATGGCGTCGCGATCATGAGCAAGGTGCCGGTGCATGAAGACGACCGGTTCGACTGGCAGGCCAATGGCGAAGCGCGCCATGTCGGCGTGCGGCTCGACAATGGGGTGCGGATCGAAAATGTCTATGTCCCGGCCGGCGGAGACATTCCCGACCGGGATGTGAATCCCAAATTCGGCCAGAAGCTCGATTTCATCGAACGGATGATCCAATGGTCGTCGGCGCTGGATGACAAGCCGACCATCCTGACCGGCGATTTCAACATCGCCCCGCTGGAAAGCGACGTGTGGAGCCACAAACAGCTTCTGAACGTGGTCAGTCACACGCCGATTGAATGCGAGATTCTCGCCCGCTTGCAGGCGTCGAACGACTGGGTCGATATCGGTCGTCATTTCCACCCCGCGCCCGCGCGCCTTTATACCTGGTGGAGCTATCGCGCGAAGGACTGGGCGGAATCGGATCGCGGCCGCCGCCTCGACCATATGTGGATGACGAAGGACGTAGCGGACAAGGCGGTCAGCCATCGTGTCGTCGAACCGGCGCGCAGCTGGATCAAGCCGTCCGACCATATCCCGATCATCACCGAGTTCGCCTTCTGATGAGCAGCACGGCCGGTCACGGGGCGAGCGGACGGGATGCCGCGCGGGCGATCGACGCGCTGCGCCGTGGCTGGGCGATCCGCCTGACCGCCCCTGACGGCGCGATCCGGCTGATGGCAATCGAGGGCGCGGACGCCGTGACGCTGGCGGATTTCGATCCCGCTGGCCGGGCGGATATCCTGATCTCCGCTGCCCGCGCCGAAACGCTCAAGCTCGCCAACCAGCTGGCCGCCGCCGATCCCGAAATGCCGGTGCTGGTCGATCGCACGCCCTGGATCGACGCGGATGTGGCGACCGCCATTGCCGATCCGGTGCTGGACCTCGCCTCGCCGCTCAAGGGGCCGTTTCGCGCCCGCCCGCTGCCCGCGCCGCAGGCGGCCAAGGCAGCGCTGCGCCTCGCGCGCCTTGCCGGCATCCTGCCCGCCTATTTCCTGCTGGAAGGCGGCGGCCCGGTCGAGGCAGAGGTCAGCGCGGACGCCATTGCCGCCTATGACGATGCCATCCACCTTGCCATCGCCACCCGCGCTCGCCTGCCGGTATCGGCCAGCGAGAGCGCCGAAATCATCGCTTTCCGCAGCCCGGACGAGCCGCGCGAGCATGTCGCGCTGATCGTTGGTAAGCGGGACAGCTCGCCGCCCGTCATCCGCCTGCACAGCGAATGCCTGACCGGCGACGTGCTGGGCAGCCTGAAATGCGATTGCGGGCCGCAATTGCATGAGGCGCTGCACCGGATCGCCGACGCGCCCTGGGGCATCTTGCTCTATCTGCGGCAGGAAGGGCGCGGCATCGGCCTCGTCAACAAATTGCGCGCCTATGCGATGCAGGATCAGGGGTTCGACACGGTCGATGCCAATGTCCGCCTCGGCTTTGCGGTCGATGCGCGCGATTTCTCGGTCGCGGCGCGGATGCTCGATCTGCTCGGCGTGGGGCAGGTGCGCCTGCTCACCAACAATCCCAACAAGGTCGTGGGGCTGGAAGCGGCAGGGATCAAGGTGGCGGAACGCCTGCCGATCATTCTCGCCGCCAATCCGCACAATGAACGCTATCTCGCCACCAAGCGCGACCGCACCGGTCATCAGCTATGACCTTGATGCGCGTCGAAAGCGGCGCGGGGCGCCTGACCTTCGGCGACCTGACCATGGCCTGTACCATCGGTCGCAGCGGGACATGCGCTGCCACCGACAAACGGGAAGGGGATGGCTGCACCCCACTCGGCACATGGCCCATCCGCGGCGTCCTGCTACGCCCCGGCAAGGTCGATGCGATCGGCATAAGCCTGCCCTGGCGCTGGATACGCGCCCATGACGGCTGGTCGGACGATGTAGCCGACCCGGCCTATAACCGTCCCGTCCGCCTGCCGCATCCCTTTTCGGCCGAAAGCCTGATCCGCAGCGACGACGCCTATGACGTCATCGTGGTGCTGGGTCATAATGACGCGCCGCCCGTGCCGGGGCAGGGCAGTGCCATTTTCTTCCATCTGTCCGAAGGTCGGCCGACGGCAGGCTGCGTCGCGGTGGACCGGGCCGACATGCTGCGTCTCCTACCGCTGCTGGCACCGGGCGACGTTATGGAGATTGTCGCTTAATTCCGTTCGCTTCGAGCGAAGTCGAGAAGTGGCCAGCGCATCGCATGCGTTTTTCGACTAGGCTCGAAACGAACGGATAGCTGTACTTAAGCCCGCTCCAGCGCCTCGCCAACTTCGCCGCCAGCGGCCTCCAGCAATCGCCGCTCCAGCGTATGCAACCGCGCCTTGCTCTCGATCTTCCCGCCCAAAAGGTCGGTGACATAGAAAGTATCGACCGCGCGCTCGCCATAGGTGGCGACATGGGCGCTATGCACCGTGACCTTCGACTGGAACAGCGCATTGGCCAGGCTGAACAGCAGCGCCGGCCGGTCGCGCGCATTGACCTCCACCACGGTGAACCGGTTCGACGCCTTGTTGTCGATCAGCACATTGGGCTCGATACGAAACGCCTCGGCGCGGGTGCGGGGCAGGGGGCGGGCGGCGAGCTTGGTAATCATCCGATGCCGGTTCGACAGCGAATCCTCGATCGCGCCGCGAATCCGCTTCAACTGGTCGTCGCTGTGGAAAGCCCCGCCCAGCGGATCCTGCACCAGGAAATTGTCGATCGCCACGCCATCGCGCGTCGTATGGATGCGCGCGTCGATGATGTTGCCGCCCGCCAGATGGATGGCGCCGGCAATGCGGTAGAAAAGGCCCGGATGGTCGGTGGCATAGACCGTCACCAGCGTCGCGCCGCGCTGCGGATAATATTGCGCCGCGATCGACAGCGGCGCGTCGCCCGCCGCCAGGATATGCTGCGCGTTGTGGACCAGTATGTCTTCCGGCTCGGCGATCCAGTAGCTTTCGGGCAGCCGCTTGCTGAACGCGGCGAACATGTCTTCGTCCATGCCCAGTGCCTCGCGCAGCGCCGCCTGCTTCATCGCCACCCGCTCGCTGCGACCCTTCTGCTTGTGGCCGAGGCGCAGCACTTCCTCCGCCGCGTCATACAGGTCGCCCAGCAGCTGCCGCTTCCAGCTGTTCCACACGCCCGGCCCCACGGCACGAATGTCCACCACGGTCAGGCACAGCAGCAGCCGCAACCGCTCCGGACTCTGCACCACGTCCACGAAATCGAGGATCGTCTTGTAATCGGCCAGGTCGCGCTTGAAGGCGGTAGCCGACATCAGCAGGTGATAGCGCACCAGCCAGGCGACCGTCTCCGTCTCCGCCGGGGTAAGGCCCAGGCGCGGGCAGAGATGCTCCGCCACCTCCGCACCCAGCAGGCTATGGTCGCCGCCGCGCCCCTTGGCGATATCGTGCAGCAGCACCGCGACATAGAGCACCCGGCGCGACAGGATTTTGCCCATCAGCTCGCTGGCCAGCGGGTGATCGGTCGTCAGGTCGCCCTTCTCGATCCGCGACAGCAGGCCGACCGCGCGGATGGTATGCTCGTCGACCGTATAATGATGATACATATCGAACTGCATCTGCGCGACGACGCGGCGGAAATCGGGCACGAACCGGCCGAAAACGGTGGATTCGTTCATCCAGCGCAGCACCGTCTCCGGGTCACGCGGGGATGTCAGCACCTCCATGAAGGCGGCGTTGGCGCGCGGGTCCTTGCGCACCTTGGCGGAAATCAGCGCTGCATCGCGGCTCGCTGACCGCATCGCGCTGGGGTGAATCTGCAATCCGTGGCGATCCGCCGCGGCAAATATTTCCAGCAACCGCACCGGGTCCGCCTGGAAGAAATCGTCGCTCGGCAAGGCGATCCGCCCGCGCTCCAGCACGAACCCGTCCAGCTTCTTGGGCCGGCGGAAGATGGACGGGATATAGCGCCGCCCCTTTTCCGCCATCTGGTCGTCCAGATGCGCCAGGAACACGGCGGTCAGATCGCCCACCGTCTTCGCGTTCAGGAAATAATAGCGCATGAAGCGCTCGACCCCGGACCGTCCCGCACGCCCGGTAAAATGCATCCGCGTCGCGGTTTCGAGCTGGAGGTCGAAGGTCAGCCGATCCTCGGCCCGGCCGGTGATGGTGTGCAGGTGGCATCGCACCGCCCACAGGAAATCCTCGGCCTTCTGAAACTGGCGCAGTTCCGCTTCGGTCAGCAGGCCGACATCGACCAGATCGGCGACCGACCGCACCCGGTTCACATATTTGCCGATCCAGAAGAGCGTATGCAGATCGCGCAGCCCGCCCTTGCCTTCCTTGACGTTCGGCTCGACGACATAGCGGCTGTCGCCCATCCGCTTGTGCCGCTCGTCGCGCTCTTCCAGTTTCTCGGTCACGAAGGCGCGGGCATTGCCCTGCATCACCTCGGCGTCGAAGCGGGCCGATGTTTCTTCGTACAGCGCCCGGTCGCCCCAGACATAGCGCGCCTCCAGCAGGGCGGTGCGCACGGTAAGGTCGCTCTTGGCCATCCGCATCGTCTCATCGACCGAACGGCTGCTATGGCCGACCTTCAGCCCCAGATCCCACAGCGAATAGAGCATGGATTCGATCACCTGCTCGGTCCAGCCGGTCGGCTTCCATGGCGTGATGAATCCGATATCGACGTCGCTGTGCGGCGCCATCTCGCCCCGGCCATAACCACCCACGGCGATCAGCGCGATCCGCTCGCCGGTGCTGCGATTGCCCGCCGGATACAGATGATGCGTGGTCGCATCGTAGAGCAGGCGCAATATCTGGTCGATCAGGAAGGCAAAGGCCGTCACCGATTCCCGTCCGCGCGTCGGCTTGGCCTCCAGCCGCCGGGCGACTTCGGCCCGGCCCTCGTCCAGCGCCGCCTTCAATGCCTTCACGATGGCGCCGCGCAGGCGCATCGCATCGCCCCGATGCTCCTGCGCCAAAGCGTTGATCGTGTCGGAAATGGCGCGCCGGTCGATGATCGCACGCCGCGATCCCAGCGCTGGATACTGTATGCCCATGGTCCTGCTCTAGTCTTGCCGCATGTCGGCGGCCAGTTGTTTCAGCCGATATATATGATCGAGCGCCTCGCGCGGCGACAGGGCATCGGCATCGATCGCCGCGATCGCCGCCAGCAACGGATCGGGCACTTCTTCCTCCTGCGTCGCCACGGCGGCAAAGAGCGGCAGGTCGTCCAGCCCGGCCGCGATCCCACCGGTCTTTGCCTTGCCCGCTTCCAGCCGCGCCAGCACATCCTTGGCACGCTTGAGCACCGCCGGGGGTAAGCCAGCCAGCCGCGCGACCGCCAGACCATAGCTGCGATCGGCCGGCCCTTCCGCCAGTTCGTGCAGCAGGATAAGGTCGCCCTTCCATTCGCGCGCCCGCACATGGTGCAGCGACAGCGACGCCAGCGTCTCGGCCAGCCGCGTCAACTCATGATAATGGGTGGCGAACAGGCAGCGGCAGCGATTGACCTCATGCACCGCCTCGACCACCGCCCAGGCGAGCGCCAGCCCGTCATAGGTGGACGTGCCCCGCCCGACCTCGTCCAGAATGACGAAGCTGCGTGTCGTGGCCTGCGCCAGGATCGCCGCCGTCTCTACCATCTCGACCATGAAGGTCGACTGCCCCTTGGCCAGATTGTCCGACGCGCCGACCCGACTGAACAGACGATCGACCAGAGTCAGTGTCGCCGCCTGCGCCGGCACATAGCCACCCGCCTGCGCCAATATGACGATCAGCGCATTCTGCCGCAGGAAGGTCGACTTACCGCCCATGTTCGGGCCGGTGACCAGCCAGAGCCGATCGCCCTCGTTCAACCGGCAATCATTGGCGACGAAGGGCTGGCCGTCCTTGCGCAGCGCATCTTCCACGACCGGATGCCGCCCGCCGACGATGTCGAGGCATTGTCCGGCCCCATCGTCCGTCACGAAATGCGGCCGTTGCCAGCCGCCTTCGGCCGCCCGCTCGGCGAGCGATGCGGCGACGTCCAGCCGCGCCAGCGCATCGGCGGCGCGGGCGATATCGGCCTTGCGGTCCAGCACTGCCTCGATCAGCCCCTCCAGATGCGCCGCCTCGGCCACCAGCGCATGCGCGCCCGCCTGCGCCACGCGCCCGGCTTCCTCATGCAGGTCGATCGAATTGAAGCGGACCACCCCGGCGAGCGTCTGCCGATGGGTAAAGCCGCTGTCGGGCTGCATCAGCTGGTCGGCGGCGCGCGCCGGCACCTCGACATGATAGCCCAGCACGCCATTATGCCGGATCTTGAGCGCCGCTATGCCGGTCTGCGCGCGATATCTGGCCTCCAGCGCGGCGATGGCACGGCGGCCGTCGCTGCTCAGCCGCCGCAATTCGTCCAGCGCCGGATCATAGCCATCGGCAATATAGCCGCCATTGGCCGTTTCGGTCGGTGGCGCCGGCACCAGCGCCCGTGCCAGCGCATCGACCAGCGCGCCATGCCCGTCCAGCGCGGGGAGCAACTGCATCAGCATCTGCGGCGCATCGGCTAGCCGCCCCAGCCGCTCGCGCAGCAACCGCGCTTCGCCCAGCCCATCGCGCAATTGGCCGAGGTCACGGGGACTGCCACGCCCCACCGCCACCCGGCCCAGCGCCCGGCCGATGTCCGGCAACGCCCGCAGCGCGCCGCGCAACTGGTCCCGCAACGTCGCATCGTCATGGAACAGGGTGACGAGGCCCAGCCGCGCCTCAATCATGGCCAGGTCCATCAGCGGCGCCGACAAATCCTGCCCCAGCAGCCGCGCACCCGCGCCTGTCACCGTCCGGTCGATCGCGCCCAGCAGGCTGCCCGCGCGCGTGCCCGTCATGGTCGCCACGATTTCCAGACTCTCGCGCGTCGCCGCGTCGATCGCGACATGGCCGCCGCTGGTCTTGCGCAGCGGGGGGGCGAGGAAGGGCAAAGTGCCCTTGCCGGCATGGTCGAGATAGGCGATCAGCCCGCCCATCGCCGCCAGTTCGGCTCGCCCGAACTGGCCGAACCCGTCCAGCGTCGCCACTGCGAACAGGCGTTTCAACGCATCCTCGGCCCGGCTGCTGGAAAAGGCAGCCTTGTCGAACGGGTGCATGTCCGCGACCTCGATGCCTGACCCCTCGGCCACCACCACTTCGCTCGGCCGCAGCCGCGCCAGTTCGGCGGGCAGGTTGCCCATCGGACAGGTCATCGTCTCGAACCGGCCGGTGGAAATATCGGCGGCGGCGATGCCGATCTCGCCTGACCCGTCCCCCCCAACCTGCGCCAGCGCGACCAGCATATTGTCGCGCCGGCTGTCGAGCAGAGTCTCCTCGGTCAGCGTCCCCGCCGTGACGTAGCGCACGATCGCCCGCGCCACGAGCGCCTTGCCGCCCCGCGCCTTGGCCTGTGCCGGCGTCTCGGTCTGTTCGGCAATGGCGACCCGGTGCCCGCCCTTGATGAGCCGCGCCAGATAGCCTTCGGCGCTATGTACCGGCACGCCGCACATCGGGATCGGCTGGCCGCCATGTTCGCCCCGGCTGGTCAGCGCGATGTCCAGCGTTGCCGCCGCCATTTTCGCGTCATCGAAGAACAGCTCGAAAAAGTCGCCCATGCGATAGAAGAGCAGGCAGTCCTGCGCCTCGGCCTTGAGCGTCAGATATTGCGCCATCATCGGCGTCGGGGCGGCATTGTCGGTCGAAGAAGCCATGGGGCAGGGCGATAGCCTGAACCTTGGGCCGAAACCAGCGCTTCCCGGAACGGCAGGAAAATTGCGCTTCTCGCACTTGCCCACAAGATAATCTTGCCGCTAGGGCCGCCCTATTGTTCCAAAATATGGGTGCCCGCGATGTCCGACAGATCCAACGTGGAATTTTCCGAGCGCGAGGCGCTGTTCTTCCACTCGACTGGCCGTCCTGGCAAGATCGAGATCATCGCGTCCAAGCCGATGGCGACCCAGCGCGACCTCAGCCTCGCTTACTCGCCCGGCGTTGCGGTGCCGGTGCGCGCCATCGCCGCCGACCCCGCGACCGCCTATGATTACACGGCCAAGGGCAATCTGGTCGCCGTCATCTCCAACGGCACGGCGATCCTGGGCCTTGGCAATCTCGGCGCGCTCGCCTCCAAGCCGGTGATGGAGGGCAAGGCCGTTCTCTTCAAGCGCTTCGCCGACGTCGACAGCATCGATATCGAACTGAAGACCGAGGATGTCGACCGCTTCATCGACGCCGTCGAACTGATGGAACCCAGCTTTGGCGGCATCAATCTTGAGGATATCAAGGCGCCCGAATGCTTCATCATCGAGCAGACGCTGAAGGAGCGGATGAACATCCCGGTCTTTCATGACGACCAGCATGGCACCGCGATTATCGCGGCTGCGGGCGTCATCAACGCGGCCCTGCTCACCGGCCGCGACATGAAGGACATGAAGGTGGTGGTGAACGGCGCCGGTGCCGCCTCAATTTCCTGCACCGAACTTATCAAGGCGCTGGGCGTCCCCAATGAAAACGTCATCATGTGCGACAGCAAGGGCGTGATCTATCAGGGGCGCACCGAGGGCATGAACCAGTGGAAGTCGGCCCATGCGGTCAAGACCGACACCCGGACGCTGACCGAAGCGGTCAAGGGCGCCGACGTGTTCCTCGGCCTCTCGGTCGCCGGCGCCATGTCACAGGATATGGTGAAGTCGATGGCGCCCAATCCCATCATCTTCGCCATGGCCAATCCCGACCCGGAAATCCTGCCGCCCGACGCGCATGCCGTACGCCCCGACGCGATTGTCGCCACGGGCCGGTCGGACTTCCCGAATCAGGTCAACAATGTCCTCGGCTTCCCCTTCATCTTCCGCGGTGCGCTGGACGTGCGGGCGACCGGCATCAACGAAGCAATGAAGCTGGCCGCCGCCCATGCCATTGCCGAACTGGCGCGTGAACAGGTGCCGGAGGAAGTGGCCAAGGCCTATGGCCGCGCGCACAGCTTCGGCCCCGAATATATCATCCCCGCGCCCTTCGACCCGCGCCTGATGGAGGTGGTACCCGCCGCCGTCGCCCAGGCCGCGATGGAAACCGGCGTCGCGCAAAAGCCGATCGAGGACATGGCCGCCTATCGCCAGTCGCTCAAAGGCCGGTTGAACCCGACTACCTCGGTCCTCACCAGCGCCTATGAGATGGCCAAGGCCAATCCCAAGCGCGTCGTCTTTGCCGAAGCGGAAGAGGAAGTGGTGCTGCGCGCCGCCATCCAGTTCCGCGAACTGGGCTATGGCATCCCCGTGCTGGTCGGTCGCAGCGATGTGGTGGACAAGCTGCGCGCGCTCGGCGTGCGCGATCCCGAAAGCTTCGAACTGCACAACAGCGTCAATTCGCCGCTGGTGCCCGACATGGTCGACCTGCTTTACGCCCGGCTCCAGCGGCGCGGCTATCTCCGCCGTGATTGCGAGCGGATGGTCAATCGCGATCGCCACATTTTCGGCACCCTGCTGGTGAAGATGGGCGTGGCCGACGCGATGATTACCGGCACGACCCGTCCCTATGGCCAGACGCTGCGCGAGGTGAAGCGGGTGATGGACCCGGTGCCCGGCCGCACGCCCTTTGGCATTCATGTCATGGTGACCAAGGACAAGACCGTGTTCCTGGCCGATACCACCGTGCATGAACGCCCGTCGGCCACCGAACTGGCCGACATTGCGGAGGGCACGGTCGCCGTCGCCCGCCGCATGGGCCACGACCCGCGCGTCGCCTTCCTCTCCTATTCCAATTTCGGCAACCCGCCCGGCGCCTTCCTCGACAATGTCCGCGACGCGGTGAAGCTGCTCGACGAACGGCAGGTCGACTTCGAATTTGAAGGCGAAATGACCCCGGATGCGGCGCTCAACCCCACGGTGATGAAAAATTATCCGTTCAGCCGTCTGTCGGGCCCGGCCAATGTGCTGGTCATGCCCGGCCTGCAATCGGCCAATATCTCTGCCAAGCTGCTGCGTGAACTGGGCGGCACGACGATGATCGGCCCGCTGCTGGTCGGCATGGAAAAATCGGTGCAGATCGCCACCATGTCCTCCAACGCCTCCGAACTGCTGACGCTGGCGGTTCTCGCCGCCGGCGGCGTCGCGCTCTGATCGGCCGCGGGCCATCGACTGAGATTTTCTCGTCGGTGGCCCGCGCTTTATCATTTGCTTGGGGCTCATTCTGCGCGAGAGGGGGAGGCATGAACCGTCTCGGGAGCAAGGCATGAGCGTGGCCAGTTTCGACAATGCGACCTTTCGCCGGGTGCTGGGCCATTACCCCACCGGCGTCTGCGTCGTCACCGCGGTGGAGGCGGATGGCGCGCCGGTCGGCATGGTCGTCGGCTCCTTCACCTCTGTCTCGCTCGATCCGCCGCTGGTCGCCTTCTTCCCGGCCAAAAGCTCGGGCAGCTGGCCCCGTTTGCAGGCGGTCGGCAAATTCTGCGTCAATGTGCTGGCCAGCGACCAGCTGCCGCTCTGCCGCCAGATCGCCGGCCCCGGCCCGGACAAGTTTGCCGGCCTGTCCCACCGCGTCTCGGCCAATGGCTCGCCGATCCTGGACGATGTCGTCGCCTGGATCGACTGCACGCTCGATGCCGTGCATGAAGCGGGCGACCATTATATCGCGCTTGGCCGCGTGGTCGCGCTGGAAGTCGATCGGCCTGGCAGCCCCCTGCTGTTCTTTCAGGGCAATTACGGGGAATTTGCGCTGCTGGAATGAAGGATGTGCGGCGAGGGCGCCGTCTTCAGGGGATAGCAAGGTTCAGGGGCGCATATTTCGGTAGAAATTCCTATCGGACATGCGGGGGAAATATTACCCCTCCTTAACGCAGTTTATCTATCGCCCTTTTTAAGGCTTTGCCTGTCGCCCCCGGACCGGACCCTGTCATGACCGCGCTGCTCGTCACTGTCGATACCGAACTCTCCTCCTCGCTGCATCAGCGGGGGGTGAGTCTCGCCGACAATGTCGATCGGTCGATCTGGGCGCGGACGTCGGCCGGCGCCTTCGGCATCGGCTGGCAGATGGACCTGCTCGACCGCCATGGCCTCAAGGGCGTCTTCTTTCTCGACCCCATGCCGGCGCTGGTCCATGGCGCGGATTTCCTGCCCCCTATCGTCGGCGCCATCGTCGCGCGCGGGCATGAAGTGCAGATGCACATCCACACCGAATGGCTCGCCTGGGCGCAGGAATCGCCCGTCGGCGGCCGGCAGGGGCGCAATATCGGCGACTTTTCGCTGTACGATCAGATCATCCTGCTCGGCCATGCCAAGCAGCTGCTGGAACAGGCCGGCGCGCCCGCCATCACCGCCTTTCGCGCCGGCAATTTCGGCGCCAATGACGATACGTTGCGCGCGCTTGGCTCGCTGGGCGTTATCTGGGACAGCAGCGTCAATCCCGCCTATCTCGGCTATGGATGCGGCATATCCGCCGATCCGGCCCAGATCGGCGCGACCCGCGCGCAGGGCGTCGCCGAACTGCCTGTGTCGGGCATAGAGGACAGGCCCGGCGGCTTCCGCCCGGCCCAGATCTGCGCCATGTCCGCCGCGGAAATGCGCGCGGGCCTGCGCCATGCGGTGCGTGATGGCCATGACGCCTTCAACGTGGTCACCCACAGTTTCGAAATGCTCTCGCGCGATCGCCAGCGCCCCAACGGCGCCGTCATCGCCCGGTTCGAAGCGCTGTGCCGCGAAGCCGCCCGCCTGCCCGGCGTCCGGGGCGCGGGTTTCAACGATCTGCCCGCCGATATTGCCGACCAATCCGCCCGCACGCTGACTCGCGCCGCGCCCAACCGCCTGCGCACTGGCCTGCGCCTCGCCGCGCAGGCATGGGCGACCTGGCGCTACGAACATCGGCTGGTGCCTGCGTGACGGCGCTGCCCGGCGCGATCGTCCTGGGTCTGGAAAACGCCATCGGCCTTGCGGTCGTGCGCGATCTGGGCCGGCATGGCGTGCCCGTGCATGGCATCGCGCGCGATTCGACGTCCATTGTCACCACATCGCGCTATTGCACCGACTGGACCAAACGCCCGGCGGGCCCGATCGCCGACTGGCTGCCCGGCCTGATCGCCCGTACCGGCGCGCGCGCGGTGCTGGCCATTTCCGAAACCGACCTGCTCCAACTCTCCGCGCTGCCGCCGATGATCGGCGACTGCCATATCCTCGTGCCGCGTCCCGATCAGCTTGGCCGGGTGCTGGACAAGATGCAGACGATACAGGCCGCCGCCGCCGCCGGCCTGCGCGTGCCCCAGACCTGGCAGCCGCTGGAGCATGAGGATTTTGCCGCCCGCGCGGCGCAGATGCGCTATCCGCTGGTCGCCAAATGGTCCAACCCGCCGGAAATCATGGCGCTGCTCGAACAGGCCGGGCTCGAATGGATCAAGACCGACTATATTCGTGACGCGAACCAGTTGCTCGCCCTGCTGGATCGCTATGCGCCGATCGGCCGCTGGCCGCTGATCCAGCAATATTGCCGGGGCGTGGGCCTCGGCCAGATGCTCTACATGGCCAACGGACAGGCGACCCTTCGCTTCCAGCATCGCCGCCTGCATGAATGGCCGCCCGAAGGGGGCGTCTCCACCCTTTGTCGCGCCGAACCCGCCGACGCCCACGGCCCGCAAATGGCCCTCTCGGAAAAGCTGCTGCGCGTGCTTGACTGGGAAGGGCAGGCGATGGTCGAATATCGCTATGATCCGGCCAGCGGCCATTATTGGCTGATGGAGGTGAATGGCCGTTTCTGGGGCAGCCTGCCGCTGGCGCTCCATTGCGGCGCCGGATTCGCGTGGGAGGCCTATCGCCGCACCGTATTGGGCCAGACCGATCCCGCCCCGATGCCGCGCGACGATCTGCGCGCGCGCTATATGGTGCCGGAAACCAAACGGCTGGTCCGCATTCTCTTCGCCCCCGGGCGGATCGGCGATCCCTTCTTCCGCCGTCGCCCGCTAGGCGATCTGGCTGGCTATCTGCTGGCCTTTTTCGACCCGCGCGCCCGCTATTATGTGTTCAGCCGCTCGGACCCACGGCCCTGGCTGCGCGATCTGGTGCAGATGGTCAGGAAAGCCGTGCACCGGGAAAAGCCCTGACCAGCGCGGGCACGGCCCGGTCGATCCGCTTGAGGCAGGTCGCCATATAGCGATCGTCCAGGCTGTAGGGGTCGTGCAGATGCGGCAGCATCGGCTGCGTCCAGCGCCCCAGCAGCAGGCGCGGCACATCTTTCAGGCGCGGATCGGCGGCCAGCCGGTGCAATTGCCGCACCTCCATCGCCAGCAGCAGGTCGCCTTCCTGTGGCACATAATCCCGCATGTCGATCGCCCGATGCGCCGACAGGTCATGGCCCAGCGCCTGTGCCGCCGCTATTGCCGGCGGATGGGCGCCACGCCCGGACGTAGTGGACAGGCCGAAGGACGCGACATTCAGCCCCGCGCGCCGCGCTGCCACATCGGCAAAGGCGCTGCGACAGATGTTGCCCTGGCACACGAACACCAGCCGCCGCACCCGCGCCGCATCGGGCGTCAGGCTGGCCGACCGGCCCAGCAACAGTTGCGGATAGGAGAGAGCGAGCCGAACCAGCCCGCGAAAGGTACCGAAGCGGGACTTGATCATCGCGCGGAACCCAAAAGGAAAAATGGCGGAGACGGAGGGATTCGAACCCTCGGTGGCCCCTTAAGGCCACGACGGTTTAGCAAACCGCTGGTTTCAGCCACTCACCCACGTCTCCGCACGAATTTGCCCACCCTTGGGAGGCGAGCAGTGGCTGGGGAGGGGCTATAGCGATGGCTTTGCAGCATGGCAACGGGCAGGATCACGAATTTTCATGGGACAGGTGATTTTCGTTCCGGCGCGGAATCGACTCGGGTCGCCGTTCGTTCATTGTCGTTTCAGCTTGCTGGTCGCAATGCCTTTATCTGGGCCTATATATGGCTATGACGCGCGCTTTTCGGGGAGTATCGGGCATGATCGGCATCAACGGGCAGATGGGCGCCCGCATCGCGCGCGCGAGTGCGCTGGTCGCCGCGCTGGCGGGCATGGCGCTGACGCCGCTCGCTGCCTCGGCGCAGGTGCGCACGATCGATCCCAACAGCGCGATCGATTCCGATCTCGCGCCGCCGCCGCCGGCCAATACGAACCCCACCGATCCCGGTGTCGACCCCAGCGTGAATCAGGGCACGACGCCCTATGAGCCCAACCTGGATGCCGGTGCGCCGCCCGTCGCCAATGGCGGGAACACCGCGACTGGCGCACCCGTCACCACCAATTCGCCGCCTGCCGCGATGGCGCCGGGCGAATCCTATCAGGAAGATGATCTGATCGGCGCGGCCGAGGGCGTGTTCGGCAAGGGCGCCGAAGGGCTGGCCGGCATCATCGAGAAGATCCTGAAGGATCAGGGGCGTCCCAACGCCTATATTGCCGGGCGTGAGGCATCGGGCGCCTTCGTCGTCGGCCTGCGCTACGGTTCGGGCACGCTCAATCACAAGGTGGAGGGCAAGCGCGAAGTCTATTGGACCGGTCCCTCGATCGGCTTCGACGTCGGCGGCAATGCGGCCAACACCTTCGTTCTCGTCTATAATCTCTACGACACGCAGGATCTCTACCACCGCTTCCCCGCGGCGGAGGGCACCGCCTATCTGGTGGGCGGCTTCACGGCCTCCTATCTGCGCTGGGGCAGTGTGGTACTGATCCCGATCCGCCTCGGCGTCGGCTACCGTCTGGGCGTCAACGCCGGCTATATGAAGTTCACCGAAAAGCGGAACTGGCTCCCCTTCTAAAGCAGGACAGGCGCCCCTCTCGCTTGCGGGAGGGGCAGCGAGGCTTGGCGAGCCGTAGGCGAGCGTAGCCGCAGCGGGGTGGGCGCGGCGCGATGTTGGTTAAGAGCAAATCCGAAACGATAGCTAATGACGATGGCGTCACACAAATTGCTTTCGATCTTACTGGCTCGGAGGCAGGCTATTTGCTGATCGTCATTCCTCAACATGTTGAGTCAGAGGAAGAATTTTTCGGATCTGATCATTATGTCGAGGTGAAAGATCAGAAATTTGGTCGTTATGGTGGATTGGATCAGGTCCGCATCCGTGATGACCACAAGCTTGAGTTACGTTTGAAGCAGGACATTCCCGGTGTCGGCCATCAGCTTGATGTCTTGACGAACAATGCCATGGCGAAAGGTGTTAGGGATATTCTGCAAAAAATCGTGACAGGCTGATCCGGTCAAGCCATCGTCTTTCACAACCCCAGCGCCAGTTGCTCCCCTTGGTCCGCCTCTTCCTCCCCCTCCAGATTATGCACGCCCAGTCCCAGCAGCCGTGCGCCCATGCGCAGCGGTAGTTGCGCGACCAGTAACTCCCGCCCGGCCTGCGCCAGCAATTCCGGCGATCGCACCGGCGCTGAAAAGCTGCGCGACCGGGTGATGATGCGGAAATCGGCGAACTTTACCTTCAGCACCACCGTTCGGCCCCAGGCCCCGGCCTTCTCGATCCGGGTCCATAGCGACGCGGCGATCCGCTCGATCTCGGCCACCAGCGCCTCTTCCTCGATCAGGTCGTCGAAGAAAGTATCCTCGACGCTCACCGACTTGCGCCCTTCGCGCTCGCGCACCGGCCGGTCGTCCTGCCCTCGCGCCGCGCGATAATAATAGTCCGCCGAACTGCCGAAATGACTTTGCAGGAACCGCATGTCGCGGTCGCGCAGGTCCGCACCCGTTTCGATACCCAATGCCTGCATCCGCTTGGCCGTTACCGGGCCAACGCCATGGATGCGCCGCACCGGCATCGCCGCGATGAAGGCCGGCCCCTCGCTCGGCCGCACCACGCATATCCCGTCGGGCTTGTTCTGGTCCGACGCCAGCTTGGCGATCAGCTTGTTGTAGGACACGCCGGCCGACGCGGTCAGCCCCGTTTCCGCCCGGATCATGCGCCGTATCTCCCGCGCCACCTCAGTCGCCGACGCGATGCCCGGCTTGTTCACCGTCACATCCAGATAGGCCTCATCCAGCGACAGCGGCTGGATCATGTCGGTGAATCGGCTGAAAATTGCCCGCACCTGCGCCGACACCGCGCGATAGACCTCGAATCTTGGGGGCACAAAGATCAGGTCGGGGCACAGCCGCCGCGCCCGCGTGCCCGGCATGGCCGATCGTACGCCGAATTTGCGCGCTTCATAGCTGCAAGTCGCCACCACCCCGCGTGGCCCGCCGCCGCCCACCGCGATCGGCAGGCCTCGCAGCGACGGATCGTCGCGCTGCTCCACCGACGCATAAAAGGCGTCCATGTCGATATGGATGATCTTGCGGTCGGCTGGCGGCGGCGCGTCCATGGCGCTCCCTATGCCACAGTAGGGAACGAAAGGGAAACAGGCGTGATTTGCATCCGTGGATCGCACCTGCTCACGGCCCCACCCGGCCACCCGAACAGGGTATATTGTGGGAGGCCGGGTGGGGGCGTGGGCTGGTGCCGCATGAAATGCCCGGTTGGGGCATTTCTCAAACAGACTGTCAGTCTTGCAGGCGCAGATTGTCCAGCAACGTCTCCAGATGCGCCCGGCTGATCCGGCTCCACACATTATAGGTGCAGCCCTGACCCCCGACCCGCATATAGGCCAGCGATTCAAGTCCCTTGCCCTGTACATTGTCCGCCGGATAGGGCTGCGCGCCGACCAGCCCATAGCCAGCATAAGCGGGGCCGGGCAAAGCGGGCAGGTCGCGGCTGTGCGGCCATTGCTTCGTCAGGCGCGCCCGCTGTGCCGGCTCCGGCTCCGCATCCATGCCGATGATGCCCGGCCCGGCAAAGCCATAGGCGCTGCGCAGTCCCGGCAGGTCGAACGCCACCGCCCAGCCGCCGCCAAACTGCGCCGGTCGCGCCTTGCCCGTCATCCCGCCATCGGACAGCAACGCCAGCGGCGCGCATTGCGCCCGGTTCTCGGCCATGTCCCATTGCGCCCGCGCCACATCCTCGGCGATCATCGGCGCGCGGACTGGCGCTCCGGCGGCGATCAGCATCAGCACGGCGAACATGGGCTGCCTCCTATTTCTTGTCCTTCAGCCCCAGCAAGGCGGCGAACGGACTGGCCTGCTCCTCGCTCAGCACGCCCGCTTCCTTGAGGTAGGCGTCCGCATCCGGGGCGCGGGGGAAGGGTTCCATCGCCAGTGCCATCGTCTCGGCCACCGCTTCGCCCATATCGATCACATGGCCGTCATAGCCGATCGTGTCGCAATCCTCCGCGTCCAGCTCCAGCTCGTCGCCCTCGGGCATCGCCTCGCCGCTCTCGACCACGAAGCGCAGCACGAAATCGCTGTCGATCGTCTCGGGTACCGGCGCCCCGGTCGCGACGCAGGGCTGGGCCAGCGCCGCCCGCACCCGTCCGCGCGCGACGATCGCGCCATCCTCGCTGGCCAGGCCATAATCCGCCTCCAACTTGTCCAGCGCCGCCAGCCCGAACCGCTTCGCCAGCGCGGCGCGCTCTTCGGGTTCTGCCGCAATCTGCAACTGCGCGGGCAGTCGTGCGATCGCATCGGCCTTGTGGGTGCGGGAAAATTCCGGTGTCGGTATCATGCTCATCCTAAATCTCCGCTCAGCAGCGCGTCGTGCGACAGGCAGCCGAGCCGCGTCCAGCGCGCCCGCAGCGCACCCTCGACATGGGCCAGCGCCGCGTCGGTCACATCGGCGCCGCGATACAGATTGCGCCGCAGCGCCTCGGTCAGGTCCGCCTCACCGGTCAGCGCCGCGCGATAGGCGCTGATCCGCCCGCCCAGCGCGCTCATCATCCGGCCGACATGCTTGCCGACCACGACATCGCCCACGCCCTCCTGCCGCAACTGCCCGTCCATGTCGTCGACGAATAATTCGGTCAGCCACACACTATCCTGCGCGCCATCTTGCTGTTCCAGCCGGATCAGCACCTGCGCCAATATCGCGACGATCATGTCGAACCGCCCGTCCAGCGTATCGGGCACCGCGCCGTCGACATACCAGTGCGGCTGCCGCCCCTCCCGGATCACGGCATTATAGAGCGGCCGCAGCCCCTCCTTGGGATCGGTGCGACCGAACAGGCGCTGTATGAAGGAGGGAGAGGCAGACATGGCACCACAGCTTTTCAAATACGGATTTTCAGATACGGATCAGGCCCTCGTGCGCCGTCCGATATTTTGCGCCCCTTGCCGGGGCTTGCGCATTTCCATATTGATCGCGGCGTCGCCCAATGCAATGGCGGTATCAGGTTTCTTGAAGGTTCGCGGGGCCCGCTCCCGCAGGAGAAGTTCATGCGTCAGTTCAGCCGTCACTCGTCACGCGGGCGCATCCTGCTCGCTGTCGGCCTCAGCGCGCTGGTGCTGGGCGCCTCGGGCTGTACCCGCATCCGCACGCATCAGGGCTATTCGGTCGACAAGCTGCTGGTCGATTCCGTTCAGCCGGGCATCGACAATCGCGCCTCGGTGGAAGGAACGCTGGGTCGCCCCAGCTTCGTGTCGCAGTTCGGCGAACAGGACTGGTATTATGTCTCGCGCAACATGCGCTCGCTGGCCTTCTCCAATCCCAAGCCGGTCGAACAGACGGTGCTGCGCGTTCGCTTCGATCCGGCGGGCAATGTGACCGCGATCGACCGCATGGGTCTGGAACAGGTCGCCCGCATCTCGCCCACGGGGGACAAGACTCCGACGCTGGGCCGCAACCGCAGCCTGTTCGACGAAATCTTCGGCAATATCGGCGCGGTCGGCGCCGGCGGCATGGGCGGCGGTGGTGCCGGCCCGACCGGCGGTGGCCCCAACGGCAGCTAATTCTATATCGTCATTGCGAGCGTAGCGAAGCAATCCACGGGCGCTCCAGTGGATTGCTTCGCTACGCTCGCAATGACGGTTCCATGTAACGGCCGAAATAGTCCACTCAGTTCCAGCCGCCACCCAGCGCCAGGAACAGAGCGATCTGGTCCTGCACCAGCTGCGTCCGCGCCGCCGCAGCGCTGACCTCCGCGCTGGCCAGGCTCCGTTGCGCATCCAGCAGCGACAGGAAATCGCCCCGGCCGAAACGGAACAGCTTGCCCGCCTGGCCGGCAGAGAGCGCCGCGCTGTCCCGCGCCCGGTCCAGCGCCGCCGCTCGCTCGGCATCGCGGCGATAGGTTTCCAGCGCCGTCTCGGTCTGGCGCAGCGCTTCCAGCACCGTGCCGTCGAACCCGGCCAGATCGCCCTGCACCGCCGCTTCCGCCTGCGCGATCCGCGCCCGCACCACGGGCCGGTTGGGGAAGCTCCAGCTGATGAGCGGCCCCAGGCTGAAGCCGAAGGCCGAACCCGAACCGAAATCCTTGAGCGGGCCGGACAGGCCCACCGATCCGCCGATGCTGACCTGCGGATAGAGGTCGGCGGTCGCCACGCCCAGCCGCGCCGTATCGCCGGCAATCGCCCGCTCGGCCTGCCTGATGTCGGGCCGCCGCCGGATCAGCGCCGCGCCGTCCCCCACCGGCAAAGGCTGGCGCAGCACCGGTAGCGCGGCGCAACTTTCCACCTCGCGCGGATAATCGGCGGGCGGCCGCCCCATCAACGTCGCCAGCAGATACAGCCCATTCTGCCGCTGTGCCTCGAATGCGGGCAGGGCCGCCGCACTGCTGTCCACCGCCGCCTGCGCCCGGCTGACGTCGAAGGCGGTGCCGCGCCCGCCCTTGGCCAGCCGCCGCGTGGCATTGGCGGTATCGCGCTGCAACGCCACCACCTTGCGGTTGATGGCCAGGCTGTAATTGGCCGCGCACACCTGTGCATAGGCCTTGGCCGTCGCCGCCGCCACGCTGACCCGCACATAGTCGCGCGCCGCCGCGCTCGCCTCGACATCGGCGTTGCTCGCCTCGATCGCCCGCTTGATCCGGCCATTCAGGTCCAGCGGATAGGAGGCCGACAGGCCCAGATCATAGGCGACCGTACCCGGCAGATGCTGGGTCACGCCGGACGGCCGCGACAATGTCTCGCCGCCGCTGATGCTGGTGCTGATCGTCCGCCCCGCTTCCGCCTCGCGCAGCACCGCCTGCGCCTGCGCCAGATTGGCATCGGCCTGCCGCATGTCGGTATTGGCCGCCAGCGCCTGCGCGACCAGGCTGTCGAGCTGCGGATCGGCATAAAGCTGCCACCAATGATCGGGCAGGTCGGCCTGCGCGAACAGCGCGCCTTGTCCCGAATGAAAGGCCCCGGTCGCTCCCGGCGCGGTTGCGACGGACTGTTCAGGCGCATGATAATCCGGCCCGGCGGTCGCGCATGCGGTCAATGCCAGCGCCAGCAGCGATGTACCGATTCCCGCCACCCACCGCCGTTCGTGCTGAGCCTGTCGAAGCACGCCCGTCTTGCCCGTCGCCTCACGCATGACGGCAATCCCCCGGCTTGCCATTCTTGTCCTTGACGGCCGGCTGCACCGTCACCGTCGCGGTCCGCCCGGAAATCAGCCGCAGCCCCGCCGGCACCTTCTCGATTTTCACCCGCACCGGAATCCGCTGCGCCAGCCTTACCCAGCTGAAGGTCGGCTCGACCGCCGGCAGCAGGTTGCCGCTGTTGCTGCGGCTGTCGTCATCAATGCCGAAGGCGATGCTCTCGACCCGGCCATGCACATCCTGCGCCTCGCCCATCAGCCGCACCGTAACCGGCGCGCCGATGCAGATCAGCCCCAGCTTGGTTTCCTCGAAATAGCCTTCGACCCGCACCGAATCGCTGTCGATCAGCGCCAGCGCCTGACTCCCAGCGCCGACATAATCGCCGGGATGCAGGTCCAGATTGGTGACGACGCCATTGACCGACGCCAGTATCTTCGTGCGCTTCAGGTTCAGCGCGGCGGCATCGCGGCTGCTCAGTGCCTCGGTCAGAGCGGCCTGCGCCGTCTCCACCTTGGCCAAATTCTGCTCATGGGTTTCGGCGGCGACCAGATCGCCCAGCGCGCTATCGCGCCGTGCCTCGCGCCGGGCCTGCGCCAATGTCGCCTGTGCGCTGGCGATGCGCGCGCTCGCCTCCTCCAGCGCCATGGAATAGCGCGGCGTGTCGATCACGAACAGCAGGTCGCCGGCCTTCACCGTCTGATTGTCATGCACCGCCACCGACGTCACCAGCCCGCTGATGTCGGGCGTCACCCGTACCACATCGGCGCGCACCCGCCCGTCACGGGTCCAGGGGCTGCGTTCATAATGATTCCACATCCAGATCGCGGCCAAAGCCGCGGCGATGACGAGGATGATAGTGGCAGCGCTGCGGATCAGCGTCGTAGTCAGGCGGTTCATAGTCGGATTCCAAGGGTGGGGACGAGCAGGACGAGGCCGCCCAGCAACAGGATGAAGAGGGACAGGTCCACCGCCGCGCGATAGGCGAGGAAGCGGTAGAGGCCGAAGGCGCCGATCAGCCGGGTCAGGCCCCAGCTCAGGACCAGCGCGACCAGCGCCAGCAGCAGCAGCGTGGGGACATAGATCCCGCCCAGGGCGATTTCACCGGTCATACGACGGCGCTCCTGTAACCTTGCGCGTCGGGGAAGAGGTTGCGGCGCAGGCTGACCAGCCCCAACACGCTGTCGCGGCGGACCGGCGGGCGGGGATTGGCGGACAGGTCGGCGATCGCGCTGTCGATGTCGTGCAACAGCGCCGGGTCGGCCGGCGCCGGCGCATCGGGGTCCAGCCCGCGATAATGGCGGCTGACCCCGCCCAGCACGGCAGCCAGCGGCGCGCCTTCCTGCGCCGGCAGGTCGAGCCGGAGCTGCCGCAATTCGCCGATCGCCACCCCGGTGCGCAGGTCGCGCAGCGCGTCATAAAGCGGCTTGCCGCTGTCGGCGCGGGTGGCGGCAAGGCGCGGGGCGAGCAAGGCGATTCGATCCAGCATCCGGTTGATCCATCCGCGCACATCGGGCGGACTCATCAATGTCGCGCGATTGGCGATATCGGCCCACCCCGCGCGTAGCGTCCGGCGGATCGCTCGCTCGACACCGGCCGACTGCAACAGCCCGGCCATCAGGATCGCGAACCAGATGCCGACGATCTGCGCCACCGCGCCATTGGCATAGCTGGCGAAGGCGTTGATATAATGGTCCGACAGCAGCACCGGGCTGCCCAGCCCCAGCAGCGTGGGCAGGGCGATCCCCATCCAGCGCGGCGATGCCATCATCGCACCCAGCATCAGCAGCGGGGGGGCATAGGCCAGCGCCAGTTGGGCAAAGCCGTCGAGGCGCGGCATGATGGCATAGCCATAGACAGCGCCCAGCGCGGACGCCGCGACCGTGCCGATCATGAAGCCCTTCAAGGGCGCCAGCGGATTGTCGACCGCCGCGAACAGCGCCAGGAACACGCCGGCCAACATCACCGCGCTGCCGCCATCCTTCCACCCGCTCAATATCCAGATGGCGCAGCCCAGCGCGATCGTCATGAACGCACTGAACGCGCCACGCGCGGCGCTGGCATAGTCGCGATGCAGTTCGCGGTTGCGCCGCCCTTCCAGCAGCTGCGCCACCCGTGGCGTCACGGCGGCACGGCTGTGCGTGCCCATCTGGTCATACAGGTCGCGGCAATCGCGATGCACCGCAATCAGCGTCGCCATCCGCGCGTAGAGGCTGAGGCGCATCATGTCGGCCCAGGCCATGTCGGCCGTGGCCTCCGGTTCCAGAGCGGTGCAGCGGTCGATCAGCGCCTGCGCCCGCTCGGCGCGCACGATATTGTCGGGCGCGGGCGTATCCAGCCACAGCCGCACATCGGCGATCAGCGCCTCGACCTGGGGCGGCACTATGCCGCCATTGGCGGCCTTCAGCTGCGCCAGCCGGTCCTCCGCCGCCGCGCCCAGCGGCAACAGCATCGACAGCTGGTCCTGCAAGGCCCGGACGGTGCGGACGCGCGGCGCCAGCCGGCTGATGTCGAACGGCAGATGGATCGACATCTGGTGCAGTTCGGTGACGTCCTGCGCCAGCCGGCGCCGCTCGGCATCCAGCCCTTCAACCGGTTCGGTGGCGATGGCGTCGCGGGTCCAGCGTTCTGCATCGCGCAGCATCGCTTCCACCCGCGCCAGCAGCACGCCAGTGATGGAGCCGGGCAGGATGACGCCATGGATCAGGCTGCCGCAGGCGATGCCGATCAATATCTCCTGCACCCGCAGCGACGCGACGGTGAAGATGGTCTGTGGCGTATCGACGTCGGGAAAGACGATCAGGCAGGCGGTATAGCCCGCCAGCACGAACATATAGCCGCGTGGCGTCCGGTCCAGCAGCGACACGAACACGCACAGGCCCAGCCATGACGCCATGGCCAGCACCAGCAATTCGGGCGCGTTGACCAGCGGCGGCACGATCGCCACGGCAAAGATCGCGCCGACCAGCGTGCCCATCGCGCGGAACACCGCCTTGGAAATCACCGCGCCGGCCATGGGTTGCGCTACGATATAGCTGGTCAGGAACGCCCAATAGGGCCGCTCCAGCCCGATGCTGAACGCCACGAACAGGGCCAGCATGCCTGCCGCCAGGCATTTGAGGGAAAAGAGCGCCGCCGGCACCCCGAACCGCTCGCCGGTCATGCGGGGCTCCGCTTTTCGGCGATCCTTATGCTCAGCAGGTCCAGCAGCCAGACCGCAACCTCAATCGCCTGTTCGGGCACATCCTTCAGCAATTCGACGCGCAGCGCGTCCAGCTTGCCCTCGATCCGGCCGACCAGTTCCTGTCCGGTCGGGGTCAGGCTGATGATGTTGGACCGCTTGTCGTCGGGATGGGGGGTGCGTTGCACCAGCCCGCCCGCCTGCACCTGGTCCAATGTGCGGACCAGCGATGGCTGGGCGATGTCCAGCGACTCGGCCAGTTCGCTCTGGCGCACTTCGCCGCCCAGCCGGTCGATATGGATCAGGCACCAGGCGGTGCTGTTCGACACGCCGAATTCCGCCAATGCACTGTCGGCCAATTGGCGCCAGGCGCGGGCGACAGGCGCCATCTTGTGCGCCAGCGCGCGTTTGGGTTCCGATAAAGGCATATTCATTAGATAGCTAACTAATGAAATTTGTCAACAGATTGTTGCTGTCCAACTCGTTGTCGCACTCAAGCGGGTTCGTCCTGTCTTCTCAGGTGCTTCACCCCGAAAATGCAGCGAGGCCCGAATCGCCAGGATTCGGGCCTCGCCAATATATCGTCGTTTCGATCGGCCTATGCGGGAAGCGGGATCAGGCCCGGCGCGTACCGTTGAAGGCCGACGCGCCGAACGCGCCCAGCTGCATCGTGCCGACGATGGCGTCGCCGGTCACTTCGGCCTCGCACTCCAGCGTCATCGGCATCGGCATGGTCATTTCCATCTTCCACGTCAACTTGCCGCAATCGACCTTGCCGTCGACCACGTCCAGCGATCCCATCATCCCGGCAAAGGTGCCGTTGAAACGGTCGCCGCTACTGATGACGGTGAACACGCCCTTCTGGTCGCCCATCGGCGTCTTGGCCACGCAATCATAGGCGCCATCTACTGCTGCCATATCCTGTCTCCTTACGTTTACGTTGGCGTCAATCAGCCAATGTGCCCATTTCCACCGGCAGGCCCACCGCGTCAAGCTGCGGCTTTACCAGTTTGACGTCGCCCACCACGACCCAGATCAGCCGATCGGGGTTGATCGCCTCGCGCGCGGCCTTGTCCATGTCGGCGGCGGTCATCGCGCGATAGGTTTTGGGCAGCGTTTCGTAATAATCGTCGGGCCGGCCGATCAGCGCATTGCGCATCATCGCGGACAACAGGTCGGACGAGGTTTCGAAACTGCCGGGCAGCGACAATATCTGGCCATTGATCGTCTGGTTGCGCTCCGCCTCGGTCGTGCCCTTGGTGGTCAGATACTCCTTGATATCCTGCCGCGCCGCAATGATCGACTCGCCGGTCTTGTCGGTCTGCACCGGGGCATAGACCAGCAGCGGGATCGTCTCCTTGACGCCGGGCAGGGCAGTGCCGGCGCCATAGGCCCATCCCTTCGTCTCGCGCAGGTCCATGGTCAGGCGCGACGTGGTACTGCCGCCCAGCACTTCATTGGCGGTCGACAGCGTGACCGGATTGTCGGTGCCCGCCTTGTTGGTCAGCAGGCCCGCCAGGATCAGCGACTGCGGGCTTTGCGGCTTGTCGATCAGCACGATCTTGGCCGGGCGCATCATCCGGTCCATGCGGAACGTCTTGACGCCCTTTGCGGTCTTGGGCGCCTTCCAGTCGCCAAACCGCTTTTCCAGCAGCGGCATCAGTTCGGCCAGTGTCGTGTCGCCCGCGACGAAGATGGTCGCATTGTCGGGCCGCAGCCATGCGTCATGGAACGCCGTCAGGTCCGCCCGCGTCACCGCCTTGACGCCACTTTCCGTGCCGGACCCGGTGAAGGGGATGCCATAGGGATGCGCCTGCCCATATAGCAAAGGCGGCAGCATGCGCTGCGCGATCGCCATCGGCTCGGTCTTCTCGGCCTTGATCCGGGTCAGCACCTGCCCGCGCAGTCGCTCCACCTCAGCCGGGGCAAAGGCGGGATTGCGGATCACATCGGCCAGTAGGCCCAGCGATGCGTCCAGATTGGGCTTCAGCGCAAACAGGCCGACATTGGTGCGGTCCATGCTGTTGCCCGCGCTGATCGACGCGCCCAGCCGCTCCTGCTCCTCGGCGATCTGCACCGACGACCGGGTCGTCGTGCCTTCGTCCAGCAGCGCGGTGGTCAGGCCCGCCGTGCCCAGCTTGGCCTTGTCATCCGCCGCATTGCCCGCGTCGAAGGCGACCGACACCCGCACCGTCGGCACGGTGGAGCGGTGCGCCAGCGCGACCTTGATGCCGTTCTTCAGCGTCGCATGCTCGATATCGGGGAAGTCCAGATCCTTGACCGGCTCGATCGGCGGCTCGGCGATTTTCGTCGGCGCCGGCGGCGTCGCGGCAGCGGGCGCGGCGGCATCGGGATTGCGGAAGAAGGCCGGCTTGTGCCCGGCGCCACCCGTCCCCGTCTTACCATTCTCGGCGGTCGCATTGCCCGCCAGCGCATTGTCGGCGGCGCTGCGCTCGCCCGGCGCCACGGTCAGGCGCAGCACCGGTCGGCCCAGCCATTTGCGCGCCGCTGCGCTCACCGTTTCCGGCGTGGCCGACGCGTACACGGCCAGATCCTTCTTATATTTGGCCGGATCGTTGGAATAGACCGCCCCTTCGGCCAGCGTCACCGCCTTGCCGCTAAAGCCGCCGACCTTCTCCAGCCCCGAAATCGTACCAGCCGCCTGCGTCGTCGCGGCGCGCAGCACTTCGTCGGCGCTCGGCCCCTTGGCGAGGTAATCGGCCAGCAGCGCGTCCAGCCGCTTGCCCACCGCCACCGGGTCCGCACCCGGCTTCACGTCAACGGTGATCTCGGCGATGCTCAGCTTCTCGAAAGGCTGGATGCTGGCTTTCACGCCCACGGCAACCTTCTCGTCACGCACCAGCACATTGTCGAGCCGCGAGGAACCCAGGCCGCCGAACACCGTCATCGCCAGGTCCAGTTGCTGCAACTCGTCCGAATTGACGCCGGGCACGATCCAGTTGCGATAGAGGCGGGTTGCCGCGACATTGTCGTGCATGACCTTCTCGACATCTTGCCCCAGCGTCGGGACGGTCGCGTCCACATCCTTGGGCGCCGGGCCGGCGGCGATATTGCCGAACCACTTTTCCACCTTGGTCTTGGCGGTGGCGACGTCGATATCGCCTGCCAGCACCAGCACGGCGTTGTTCGGCCCATAATGGGTCTTGAACCATGTCTGGACGTCGGCCAGGCTCGCCGCGTTCAGGTCCGCCATCGACCCGATGGTGCTGTGGCGATAGGGGTGGCCCTCCGGCAGCATCGCGTCCAGCTGCGCATATTCGACCAGACCATAGGGCTCATTCTCGCCCATCCGCTTTTCATTCTGCACCACGCCGCGCTGCGTATCCAGCTTGGTCTGGGTCACGGCGCCCAGCAGATGACCCATGCGATCGGACTCAAGGAACAAGGCCCGGTCCAGCGCGCCGGTCGGCACCGTCTCGAAATAATTGGTCCGGTCGAACCAGGTCGTCCCGTTCCAGTCGGTCGCGCCGATATCCTCCAGCCGGCCGAAGAAGGGACCATCGGCATTTTCGGAGCCATAGAACATCAGATGCTCGAACAGATGGGCAAAGCCGGTCTTGCCCACAGGTTCGAAGCGTGATCCCACATGGTACCAGATCGACACGGCCACCACCGGCGCCTTGCGGTCGGTATGCACGATGACGCGCAGCCCGTTCTTGAGGGTAAATTCCTCATAGGGAATGTCGACCTGCGACACGAGGCTGGCGACCGGCGCGGGGGCAGCAGCAGCTGTTGCGGCCGTGGCGGCAAGGGCAGCCGGCGCCAGAGCCGGAGAAAGCGCAAGGACCGACAGGCCCAGCATCAGGGGCAGGCGGCGCGACATCGGGGAAAGGGCCATGAGAACCTCATGAAAACGGGGAATTTGCGCGCACCGACAGGCTGACGGCGCGATGGATGGCGCAGCATAGCGGGCCGTTTTAGAGTCGCAACACGCTTATTGCTGGACAGGGGCATGGGCCGGGGGCAAATCCTTGGCCATCCCGCAATCAGTGGACCTTATTCCCGATGAAAACCCCCATGGCTCTGGCAGCGATGACCGCGCTGCTTCTTCCCACGGCGCTGCCGGCGCAATCGCCCGCGCCGGCCGCTGCCGATCCCGTCTTCACCCCGGCCGCGATGCGTGCCCATGTCGAATTTCTCGCCGACGACCTGCTGCAAGGGCGGGACACCGGCAGCGAAGGGCATGAAATCGCCGCCCGCTATGTCGCCAGCCAGTTTGACGGCCTCGGCCTCAAGCCCGCAGGCGACAAGGGCTCTTGGCTCCAGCGCATCACCTTCCAGAAGACCGAATTCGGCAAGACGCCCGCCACCCTGACCGTCACCGGCCCGGCCGGCGCCAAGAGCTTCACCCATGCCGGCGATGTTATCGTCGGCATCAACGCCGATCAGCCGCATCTTGACGTCACGGCGCCGCTCGTCTTCGTCGGCTTCGGCCTTGAAAATGCGCGGCTTGGCCTCAACGACTATGCCGGCCTCGACGTGAAGGGGAAGATCGTCGTCACCCTGCGCGGCTATCCCAAGGGGCTGCCGAGCGAGGAGGGCGCGCATCTCTCCGCCACCAAGGGCAAGATCGCCGAATCCCATGGCGCCATCGGCATGATCGCGCTCAATACGCTCCAGTCGGCCAAGGCCCGGCCCTGGGCGCGCATGGTGCAGTTCGCCGACGAACCTGATTTCACCTGGGTGTCGCCCGAAGGCATCCCCTTCAACGCCGCACCCGGCCTGCGCGCGTCCGCCATGCTGAACGATCCGGCTGCGGAGGCCGTGTTCGCCGGCGCCCCTGCGACCATTGCCGCGATCCGCAAGACCGCCGACAAGGCCGGTGGCAAGCCCAAAGGCTTCGCGCTCAAGACCAGCGTGACGATCAAGGCCGATACGGTCAGCCAGCGCGTGACCAGCCCCAATGTCGTCGCCTTCCTGCCCGGCAGCGATCCGAAGCTCAAAGACGAATATGTCGTCCTCTCCGCCCATCTCGATCATATCGGTATCAGCCCGGCGAAACCCGGCGACGCGGCCGACAAGGATCGGATCAACAATGGCGCGCTGGACAATGGCGCCGGCATCGCGACCATGCTGGAGGTCGCCCGCGCCATGGCGCAGTCGCCGGACAAGCCGCGCCGCTCGATCATCTTCCTTGCCTCCACGGCGGAGGAGAAGGGGCTGCTCGGCGCCGACTATTTCGCCCGCCACCCCAGTGTTCCGGTCAAGCAGATCGTCGGCAATGTCGATCTCGACATGCCACTGCTGCTCTATCCCTTCGCTGATGTCATCGCCTTCGGCGCCGACCATTCGACCCTCGGCCCGATCGTCGCGAAGGCGGTCGCGCCGATGGGCGTGAAACTCGCGCCCGATCCGATGCCGCAGGAAACCATCTTCGTGCGCTCGGACCATTATATGTTCGTGAAGCAGGGCGTGCCCGCGGTCTTCCTCGCCACTGGCTATGCCAATGGCGGCGAAAAGGCGTGGGGCGAGTTTCTGGGCGGCGCCTATCACCACCCCGGTGACGATATGAGCCAGAAGATCGACTGGACCGCCGGCGCCCGCTTTGCCGAGGCCAATTATCGCATCACCCGCGCCATGGCTGATGGCGATGCGCCACCGCGCTGGTTTGCGCAGGATTTCTTCGGCGATCTCTTCGCCCCGCAGGCAGAAAAGGCCGCGAAATAAGGAAAAGGGGCGCTGTAACAGCGCCCCTTCTTGATTCAGAAGCGGTAGCCGACCGTCAGTGTCAGCGAGTCATAATCCGCATTCTTGAAATATTCGTTCTTTGCATGGGTGTAGAGCAGGCCCACGCGCAACAGATCGCTGCCCGCCCGCTGTTCCGTCTCGCGCATGCGAAAACCGAAATTGAGCGCGGCTTCATGCACCTGCTTGAACGCCATCGTGTCCTTGACACCCTGGGTGAAGACATAGCTGGTGCGCAGCGACGTCTGCCGCCCGAACATCCGGCCCCCCAGCGGCAATTGATAGGCGATGCCGTTGCGGAACCACCAATTCTGCTGCTTGACATAATTGGCGCTGTCCTGCGCCGTGATGCCGGTGCGGATCGTCTGGGTATAGCCGACCAGATTACCCATGGTGAACTCGCCGCGACCAAGGCCGGCGAAGCGATAATTGCTCGCCAGCGTTGCTGCCGCCACTTCATTGTCGCCACCGATGCCCCGGCTTGCCGCCGTCGCGGTATAGGAAATGCGCGGCGTCAGCCACCAGTTAGGCTGCACCGGGATCTGCACCCCCGCGCCCACGCTCAGCGACAGGGCGTTGAGGTTGCCATGGCCGCCGGCCAGACCGCCCACCGTATCCCCCACGGTCAGGTAGCGCGCCGTGCCGGTCAGGACCAGCCGGGTGCGGCTGCCTTCGCTCAACTGCATGCCCTTGGCATATTTCAGGTCGAACCGCTGGCCATTTTCATTGGCCATGTCCCAATAGGTCGCGGTGCCGCCGATCGTGTCGGAATCGCCCTCGACATCGAAGTCGAAATCCATGTCCAGCGCGTCGGCGATCGCCTTGAAATTGGCGCTGTCCGGGCTGCCGCAGGTCAGTTGCAGCGGATTGCCACCCTGGGCGACGTTGAACGGTACGCCCAGGATCGGCAATTGCGACAGGCGCAGATAATAGCCGGTGATGCCCAGCGCCGGATTGGGCGCGACATAGATGGCGTCGGCACCATCGGATGGGTGCGGCACGATGGCATAGGTGCCCGGCGGTGCATAGATGATGCCGGTGGTCGACGGGCCGACGGTGACGCCACCGCCATAGTTGCAATGCGTGTTGGCATAGGCCGTGGATGACGGTGCCGTGAATGACAGGGCCGTCATCGTCGCGGCGAGCGCGAGCAGTCGCTTCATATATCCCCCAATATGGTGCGACCCACGGCGCTCGTTTACTGCCGTCAGGCGGGATGGCATAGGATAATTACGACATGTGCGAGTGAGCGACCTGTGCCAAAAAAATGCAGCATGGCCTTGTGTTGCTTTTGGGCAACACTACATCAGCGACATATCGTTCCAAAGGGGATGTCATGAACCTCGAAAAATTCACCGATCGCGCCAAGGGCTTCCTCCAGTCGGCGCAAACCGTGGCGATCCGCATGAGCCATCAGCGCATCGGCCCCGAACATCTGCTGAAAGCGCTGCTGGAAGACCAGCAGGGCATGGCGTCTGGCCTTATCAAGGCGGCGGGAGGTTCCGCCGAAGTCGCGCTGCGCGACACCGATGCCGCGCTGGCCAAGGTGCCGTCCGTCTCGGGCAGTGGCGCGCAACAGACGCCGGGCCTCGACAATGATGCCGTGCGCGTTCTCGATTCTGCCGAGCAGGTCGCGACCAAGGCCGGCGACAGTTTCGTCACCGTCGAACGGCTGCTTCTGGCCCTCACGCTTGCTACCACCACGACGGCGGGCAAGGCGCTGGCTGCGGCGGGTGTGAAGCCCGAAGCGCTCAACGCCGCGATCAATGCCTTACGTGGCGGCCGCACCGCCGACACGGCGGGCGCGGAGGATCGCTATGACGCGCTCAAGAAATTCGCGCGCGACCTCACCGAAGCGGCGCGCGCGGGCAAGCTCGATCCGGTCATCGGCCGCGACGAGGAAATCCGTCGCACCATCCAGATCCTCGCCCGCCGGACCAAGAATAACCCGGTGCTGATCGGCGAACCCGGCGTCGGCAAGACCGCGATCGCCGAAGGGCTTGCGCTGCGCATCGCCAATGGCGACGTGCCCGACACGCTCAAGGACCGCACGCTGATGGCACTCGACATGGGCAGCCTGATCGCGGGCGCCAAATATCGCGGCGAATTCGAGGAGCGCCTTAAGGGCGTACTGGACGAGGTGAAGGGCGCGGAAGGCCAGATCATTCTGTTCATTGATGAAATGCACACGCTGATCGGCGCAGGCAAATCCGAAGGGGCGATGGACGCCGGTAATCTGCTCAAGCCCGCCCTCGCGCGCGGCGAGCTGCATTGCATCGGCGCGACCACGCTCGACGAATATCGCAAATATGTGGAGAAAGACCCCGCGCTCCAGCGGCGGTTCCAGCCGGTGTTTGTTGGCGAACCGACGGTGGAGGATACCATCTCCATCCTGCGCGGCATCAAGGAGAAATATGAGGCGCATCATGGCGTCCGCATCGCCGACGCCGCGATCGTCAGCGCCGCGACCCTCTCCAACCGCTACATCACCGACCGTTTCCTGCCCGACAAGGCGATCGACCTGATGGACGAGGCCGCCTCGCGCATCCGTATGGAGGTGGAGAGCAAGCCGGAGGAAATCGAAAATCTCGACCGCCGCATCATGCAGCTTCAGATCGAGCGGGAAGCGCTGAAGAAGGAAAGCGACGCCGCGTCGAAGGACCGGCTCGCCACGCTGGAAGCCGACCTGGCCAATCTGGAGGAACAGTCGGCCACGCTCACGACCCGCTGGCAGGCGGAAAAGGACAAGATTGCTGGCGAGGCGAAGCTGAAGGAGCAGTTGGACGCCGCGCGCATCCAGTTGGAGCAGGCACAGCGGTCAGGCGAATATGGCAAGGCGGGCGAACTGCAATATGGCACGATCCCCGCGCTCGAAAAGCAGCTGGAGGCGGCGCAGACCGCGTCCGCCGGCGCGATGCTGCGGGAGGAAGTGACGAGCGAGGACATCGCCGCTGTCGTCTCCCGCTGGACCGGCATCCCGGTCGACCGGATGCTGGAAGGCGAGCGTGAGAAGCTGCTGGCGATGGAGGAGACGCTGGGCAAGCGTGTCATCGGGCAGGCGGATGCGGTCAAGGCCGTATCCACCGCCGTGCGCCGGTCTCGCGCCGGTTTGCAAGATCCGAACCGGCCGCTCGGCTCCTTCCTCTTCCTCGGCCCCACCGGCGTCGGCAAGACCGAACTGACCAAGGCGCTCGCCGGCTTCCTGTTCGATGATGATAGCGCGATGGTGCGCATCGACATGAGCGAGTTCATGGAGAAGCACTCGGTTGCCCGGCTGATCGGCGCGCCTCCGGGCTATGTCGGCTATGAGGAAGGTGGCGTGCTGACCGAAGCCGTCCGCCGTCGCCCCTATCAGGTCGTCCTGTTCGATGAGGTCGAAAAGGCGCATGGCGACGTGTTCAACATCCTGCTTCAGGTGCTGGACGACGGCCGCCTGACCGACGGGCAGGGGCGCACGGTCGATTTCACCAACACGATCATCGTGCTGACGTCGAACCTGGGCAGTCAGTATCTGACGGCACTGGCCGATGACGAGCCGGTGGAAAAGGTCGAGGATCAGGTGATGGACATCGTCCGTGCCCATTTCCGGCCGGAATTCCTTAACCGGCTGGACGAGGTGATCCTGTTCCACCGTCTCGGCGCCGCGCATATGGCGCCGATCGTGGATATCCAGGTCGCGCGTATCGGCAAGCTGCTGAAGGATCGCAAGATCGTGCTCGACCTGACCGACGGCGCCCGTGCCTGGCTTGGCCGGGTCGGCTATGATCCGGTCTATGGCGCCCGCCCGCTCAAGCGCGCGGTGCAGCGCTATCTGCAAGACCCGCTCGCCGACCTGATCCTGCGCGGCGAAGTGCCGGACGGATCTACGGTGAAGGTGGAGGATGGCGACGGCGCGCTGGCGCTCAGCATCGGCTGAATGACGAAGAGGCCCGCTGATCCGATCGGCGGGCCTTTGCTTTCCATCACGGCAGGGAACGGCTCAGCCGTTGGGATTCATGCCGGCGCGGCTGCGCGTAATCATGTCGTCGGCATCGCGATTCTGTTGCTCACTAATTGCGCGCCATTCCGCATTGGTCTTGCAGACGCGCTCCTTGCGCACCAGCGAACCCGTGACGTCCAGACGGCGGCAGCGGATCGCGCCCGGATCATTCCTGTCCAGCTTGGCAGCGGGCTGCGTCGTCTGCGCGGGAAGATAGGCCGGGGCAGACAGGATCGAGAGGCCAAGCATGATCTGGCCAAAACGAAGTTTCATTCAACGACTCCCAACGGAATAAAGCCATCTTTGCGGACCTTCAGCGTTCCGTTCCTCGAGAGAGCGGCCTGATCGGTAGGCTATTGTGCAATTGTGATATAAATATTGGTTCGCGGCAATGGCCAATCATGATCGTGCGTCAAGATTCCGGCCGATGTTCGCTCTGATCCGCAAACTGGAAATAGCGCCGTAAAAGTTCCTGCTCTTTTTCTGTAAGATACGGATTCCAAACGTCAAAGATAAGGACGGCGCGCATGGCGTCGCTATTGTTCCAGGCTTCATGCTCAATCGTATCGTCAAAGGCGAAGGCGTGGCCTTCCTCCCATGGGCGGGTTTCGCCCCCGACGCGGAATCCGCAATCTGGAGGAACGATCAGCGGGAGATGCACGATTGCCCGCATATTGGTCACCCCGCTATGAGGTGGAATATGCGCTCCGGGTTTCAGTAGAGAGAAAAAGGCCGATGGCGCTCGGCCATTGATATCGCTGCGCGGCAATGTCTCCAGCGCGGCAGCGGTTTGCGGACACAGGTCGCAGACCGGATCGTTGCGCACGCCATATTCCCACAGGAAACAGGCACCCCAGTCGAGCGACTGGTCCAGTGCGCTCCAGGGATTGTCTGGCGTTCCGGCATCCAGCCGCACATAGGGGCGCAGCAGGTCCGGCCCCTGCTTTAACAGATTCAGCAATTCGGCGCGGATGACGTCGGTCTTGCTCTCCAGTTCGGCCATCCAGGGAAAATGCCCCCGGTCAAAAAATTCGTCGGCCGGCAGAAACGGATAGTGCAGGCCTGAACATTCGTTGCGATAGATGCGCCGACGCCCCAGCAGATGATCGATGCTCGCCTTGAACCGCCGGACGTCGGCCGGCAGCGCCCCGACGAACTCGGCCTCGAAATGGCCGTCCACCTCGCCGGCAAAGTCGACCATGCGCGCCTGCACGAACCGTCGCGCCTCGTCCAGCCGATCGCGCAGGGCGGCCGGCAGCTCCTTCAGCCCGTCTGCCAGCGCCAGCACTTGCCCCCAGCTTTTCGTCGCGTCGGCCAGTGCGCCATTGCGCTCCTGCCATTCGGCCATGCGCAACTGGGCCATGAAATGCACGCGATCCAGATCGAGCGCCTGTTCCAGCGCCGCCTTTTCCCCGGCTTCGTCCCCGATCCGCCGGCAGGCCGTGGCCAGGTTCATCCACAGGGCGGGTTGTCTGGGATCGACACCGGCCGCACGCCGGAAAAAATCCGCCGCTTCGCCTGCCCGGTCCAAATTCAGTGCCAGCATGCCCCGGCTGTTCAACAATTGCGGGCTTGCCGGCGCGATCGTCAGGGCACGATCCATCAGCGCGGCTTCGCGCGCCCGATCCCCCTTCGCCCGCGCCTCATCTGCAGCTCGCAGCAACGTTTCGACAGTGTCCATATCATATCCCCCGATGCGAAGGTGCCGAAACGACGGAATGGACGCAATAGCAAAGCGTTGGCGGTGCTTGCCGGCCGACCGGCAAACATGCGAAGGACGGTCATGACCGGCTTTAATCTAGCGCTCCGTCAGCTTCTGTCCGATCCGTCCTGGCTACCGCACCGCTATGACGAACGGCAGGATGCTTTCCACCTGCTTCAGGTCGATCGTGCCGGACGCGGGGCGATCCCTTTCCTGACGGACGAACATCTGGGCGATCGCAAGCCGCTCGTGATCGATCGGGCGGAGGTCGTTGCGGCGGCATCCGCCACTGCCCCGGTCCATTTCATCTTCCACTCGGCCTATTGTTGCTCGACCTTGCTGGCGCGCCTGCTCGACATGCCCGGCATCGCCTCCACGCTCAAGGAACCGGTCCTGCTCAACGATATGGTCGGGTGGCGGCATCGCGGCGGCGAAGGGCGCCGTATCGCCATGGTACTGGATCAAGGGCTGGAACTGTTGACGCGCCCTTTTGAACCCGGCGAAGCGGTCATCATCAAGCCGTCCAATCTGGTGAACGCACTGATCCCGGTGATGATGGCGATGCGCCCCGGCGCGCGGGCGGTGTTGCTGCATGCGCCCTTGGAGCAATATCTCTCCTCGATTGCCCGCAAGGGGATGTGGAGCCGGCTCTGGGTACGCGAATTGCTGGTCAAGCAGTTGCACGACGGAATGGTGCAACTCGGCCTAGACGAAACCGCGTTACTACAACTGACTGATCTTCAGGCTGCGGCCGTAGGCTGGCTGGTGCAGCAGCAGCAATTTGCCGGGTTGTTGCGGACATTGGGACCGGCGCGGGTGCGATCGCTGGACAGCGAGCATCTGATGGCGGACCTTCCCATCCATATGGAGGCATTGGTTCGCCATTTCGGGCTGGATGCGCGGCAGGAGGCGATCGCCGAGAGGCTGGCCGGCCCTGCACTGGCGACCGACAGCAAGACCGGAAATGCCTTCGCCAACGACCAGCGCACGCAGCATAGGCAGCAATCGCTAGATCTGCATGGAGAAGAGATCGCGATGGTGCTGCATTGGGCGAGAGAAGTTGCGATACGTTTCGATATTCCCATGACATTGGACCACCCGATCGCCGGCTGACAGGCGCATCCTGCGTAGCGGGCCGGGGGTAGGCTTTTCCCTCGTCTCTCGTCCCTCTCGCCGCATGCCGGCGATCAGTCTGGCAAGCGGCGGTCGGCCCTCCCATTATGGGGGCAACAAAAAAGAGGCGGACCATCAGGTCCGCCTCTCCTTTTTTTCACCTTGTCGCGATGAAGATCAGAACTTCATCTTCGCGCTGACGGCGAACTTGCGACCCAGCGCGTCGTAGGTCGACGGATAGGTGTTGCCGCTGTTGTAGCTGGTCGAACCGGCCGAGCCACCGACGATCGGGGGCTTCTTGTTGAACATGTTCATCACCGTGAAGGTCAGGGTCACATTATCCGAAACCTGCGCGCGGGTCGTCAGGTCGAAATAGTCGTAAGCCTTGATCTTGCGGAACTGCGGATCGATCGTGCAGCCGTCCGGATCGGCACCGCCCGGATCGGTGCAACCAGCGTCGATACCCGAAGCGATATCGTCAGCCAGCTGCTGAGGCTCGAACTTGACGCTGTCGATGTGGCGCCACAGCAGCGAGAAGTCGACGTCGCCGAAGGTCAGCGTGGTGCGCTGCGACCACTGGAACTTCGGCTGGATCGATGCGCAGTTGACCGAATAATAGCCAACGCATTCACGATTCAGCGAGGTCGGGGTGGCCTGGAACTTCGAGCTGTTGGTCCAGTTGCCGTTGAAGCCCAGGGTCAGCGTCGCGAAGTTGAACTCATGCTTGTAGTTCAGCGACACGTCGATGCCGTCGGTCTTCAACTTGCCCAAGTTCGACAGCGGCAGCAACAGACCGGTGGCGGTACCGTTCAGGCTGCCGTCTTCGGCGCGGCCGATGACGGTACAGGCTGCGCTGGTGGCGCTGGCGGCAGTGATGTTGTCGAAGCAGGCGGCCATCGCATCACCCGGGGTCGGGGTCGTGATCGCGTCCTTCACCTTGATGTTGTAATAGTCGACCGTGGCGTTGAAGCCCGGCAGGAAGGTCGGCGTGAAGGTCGCGCCGACGCCCCAGCTGTCCGAGGTTTCCGGCTTGATGTTCAGATTGCCGCCGCTGCTGGCATTGGCCTGAGCAGCCGAAGGCTGTTCGATGAAGCCGATGGTGTCAGCCGGCGCGCCCTGAGCAAGACAGATTGCGGCCAGATTGGCGTTGCCCAGCGGAGCGCTGCCGGCGCAGGGATCGGTCGCCAGGTTGGTCAGACCGGTGGTCAGCGGCGTGAACAGTTCCGCAACGTTGGGCGCACGGACGGCGCGCGAATAATTGCCACGGAACTTGATGTCGGACGAGGGAGCCCAGCTGCCTTCGAACTTGTAGGTCCAGGTGTCGTAGCTCGGGCTGGTCGGTGCGTCGACCGAATAGCTGGAGTAACGAACGCCGGCGCCAACCGTCAGCAGCTTGGCGAACGGACGATCTTCGATCAGCGGAGCGATCAATTCGCCATAGGCTTCATAGACATCGAAGCCGCCGTTCACATCAGGCTGGGCACCACCGGCACCACCCAGATCGTTTGCCTTCGACAATTCGTCCGACTGGATCATCGCCTTATACTTGCGATATTCACCGCCGACGGCGAAGCCGATCGGGTTGGACGCCATCGGCGAGGTCACGCCGAAGTCGCCGCTCAGCGTAGCATGCGCCTGGGCCAGTGTGGTCTTGGTCGTGATCTGGCTGTTGGCAGTCAGATAATCGACCATGTCCTGCGTGATCGAACCGGTCGGGCCAAAGATATTCAGCGGGACGCAGGTGTCGGAACCGTCAAGGCAGGTGGTTGTGTTGGTCGCCAGCAGTGCGTTTTTGACGCGCGAATTGAGCGTGTAGCCCATCTGCGTCTGGACCTGTTCCGATTCACCATAGGAACCGCCGACGTCCCAGCTCAGGTGCGAGCCGATGTCGCCCTGGAAGCCCAGCGCATAGTCGAAGAAGGTGGTCTTGAATTCCGAGATGCGCGGACCGGCTTCGACCGCACGACGCGAAATCGTGGAGTTGAAGGTCTTGTAGTCGGGGCTGTTCGGATCGGTGGCGGCAGCGGCGGCCGAGCACTGCGCGGTGGTCAGGCCATTCGCGGTACAGAACTGGTTGCGGATGCCGTCGCTCAGATACGGGTTGCTGTAGGGGATCGTGACCGCCAGCGCGAAGGCGCCCGACGGAGCGATGATCGTGTTGACCGTGTTCTTCGAGAACATGCCACGGGTATAGGCCTTGACCGAGTCGCTGATCTCGTAGCTGGCCGAACCGAACATGTTGAAACGCTTGAACGGCGTCTGGAAGATATTGAACGGGTTGAAGTTGTAGGTCTGGTAGGTCGGAACCAGCGAATTGCCGTCTGCGCTGATCTGGCGCGTACCGGCACCCGGCAGCGACATGCGGGTCGGCGTCGACGTACCCGAACCCTGGCACGAGGTACATTCGGCCAGATAGGATTCCAGATAGGTGTCCGAGAAGGAACGGGCGCCCTGATAGACGGGGTCGACTTCCTGGTAACCGATGCTGAACACGGCGTTACCGCGGCCATCGTCGAAATTGGCACCCATGGTGACGTCGGCGCGGAAAGCGTTGCCGTCGCCATCTTCGGTCAGCTGATTCGAAACATTCGCTTCGAAGCCGGCGAAATCCTTCTTCAGGACGAAGTTGGCCACACCGGCGATCGCGTCGGCACCATAAGTGGTGGAAGCGCCACCGGTCAGAACGTCAACGCGTTCCACCAGCGCCAGCGGGACGTTGTTAAGATCGAAAACGCCGCCTAGGCCGTAGGGAACCATGCGACGGCCGTCGATCAAGACGAGGTTGCGGTTGCTGCCCAGGCCACGCAGGTTAAGGGTCGATGCACCGCCGTTACCGTTGTTCACGGCCGAACCGATGCTGGGAACGACGCCCGGGATTTCACGGAGCAGCTGTTCAGCGTTGTTGCTCTGGCGCAGGTCGATTTCGTCCGACGTCGTCGCCAGAACCGGGGTCGACTGAACCAGGTTGGGGTTCTTGATCAGCGAGCCCGTAACGATGATGGTGTCACCGGCATCGGCTTCTGCGGTCTGCGGCGCGTCTTGTGCGAACGCGGCCGTCGCGATCAGCGACGCGCCCAGGATCGCCGGAGCGGCGCTGGCACGCAGAAGTGCCCTCTTCGAAAATGTTTTCACGGTCCAGTCCCTTGCTCTGGAGTTTGGCAGATGGCCTGCCACATCAGTGCCCGTACGGAGGGATATGGTGCCCGACAGCGATCCCCCCATATGGATTGGCCGAAACTGCGCGGGCTTCAGGGCGCTGTAAAGCGGGGGAAAAGGGGGAAAGCCGCTTTTGGAAGCGGCTGTATCATAAATGCAACAAGCTCGCCGGCCCGCTGTTTTACGTTCGTATTGCAAGATAATTACACGAAGTTACAACAGGATGAAGCAATCATGCATCACCATGCGCGGCGATGGACCGATTGTGGCGTGGGAACGCTCTTTAATCCGCCGGAACGTCATATTGACGTCATGTCCTGCGGGTGCATGGTACAAGCTATCGAACGGTTCGGGAAGGGAAGAGCGGATATGAACGGCAAGCGCGGCTGGTTGTGGATGGCGGCCCTGGGCCTTCTGGCCGGGCCGGCGCAGGCTGCGCCAAAACAGCAACAGCCTCGTCCGGAGATCTTCACCAACCTGCTCCAGTGTCGCGCCATTGCGGACAATGTGGAACGTCTTGCCTGTTTCGACCGCCAGGTCGGTGCCATGGACGCGGCGGCTCAGCGCGACGAGGTGGTGGTGCTCGACAAGAGCGAACTGAACAAGACGCGCAAGACCCTGTTCGGCTTCTCTTTCCCCAAGCTGCCGTTCCTGGGCGGGAATGACGATGATGACGGCGACAAGCCGCAGGCCGAAGGGGTCAGCCAGATCGAAGCCGTCATCGCCTCCGTCCGCAGCCTGGGCTACGGCAAGTGGCAGATTGGTCTGGAAGACGGCGCACAGTGGATGACCACCGAAGCCATTACGGGGCGAGATCCCAAGGCCGGGCAGAAGATCGAGCTGAAGCGCGCCGCCATGGGCAGCTTCATCGGCAAGGTGGATGGCGGCCGTGCCGTCCGCATGAAGCGGGTGAGCTGAACGCCGCGGCCCTTCTACAGCCCGTTCGGCATCGGCCCGGCGATCAGCATCGGGTCGATCCGGGCATCGTTCCATTTCATCCCCCAGTGGAGATGCGGGCCGGTCGCGCGCCCGGTTGCACCGACCGCGCCGATTCTCTGCCCCTGCGTCACATGCTCGCCCGGCTTCACGTCGATCCGTGACAGATGGAGGAAGGCGCTGTTGAGGCCATGGCCATGGTCGATCATCAGCAAATGCCCTTCCAGCGTGAAGGGCTTGTCCGCCGCCGCCAATATCACCACCCCATCGGCGGGCGCCACCACCGGCACGCCGGTCGCGCCGGCGACATCGACACCGCCATGATAGGCGCCGGCCGTGCCCTGATAGACGCGCTGCGCCCCGAACAGGCCGGAAATCCGCCCGATCCGCGGCCAGATGAAGCGCTGGCGCCAGCCTTGCGCGTCGGTCACCGTCTCGCGCGCAGCGGCGATCGCTTCCAGTTCGGGCTTGCGCAGCGCCAGAAAGGCTTCCGTACTCTTGGTCGGCCGCATCGGCGCATCGATCCGTTCGATCCGCCAGGCGCGCGGGGCCACGGTCAGGTTGCGCTCGACTATGCGTGCGTCAGGCAGTCTGGCGACCAGCCGCGCCGATGGCCCCGCGTCCCGGTCGAAGGCGATCAGGAATCGGCCGTCGGCATCGACCGGGACGAGTAGCCCGTCCAGTTTCAACGCGACCGTGCCGGCCGGCGCGATGCCGGACATGGTCCCGCCTTGCGTCGCCGTGCCGGTCAACTGGAAGTCGGCGCGCGCCACCGCCGCCGGACGCATGCCGGGCTGGGCCACTGCTGCGCCGGCGCCGGCCAGCAGCAGGACGATAGCGATCCGCCTCATCGCGCGCCGCGCGCCTTCAACTCCGCCTGTACAGACGCATCTGCGCTGGCATAGGCTTCCTGCCGGGCGATGCTCCAGTAGCGCAAATCCTGCAAAGCGATCCGTTCGCCGGTGACGGCGCACAGAACATGGTCGCCCGCCTGCAACACGCGGAAGCTGTAGGGCATATAATGGAGCCGGGCGATCCGGTCGCGGTTGGACATCAACATGGGTCAGGCCTCTTTGCACGACATCAGGAAAACAGATCCTGCTGCTGCTTGTCATCGGCCTCGCGCGTCTTGCGCGCCGGCCGGGCATGGGAGGATAGGACAGGCGGGGCCTTTGGCTCAAGCACGGCATCGCCGATTGCCGCGTCCACCGTCCCGTCCTTGAAATGCAGCGTCACCGCACCGGCCGCCTGCGCCGCCGCGACCGACTGCACCAGCCGGTCCTGCGCCATCACGCGGGCATAGCCCTTCTGCAACGGCCGGTCGGGATCGAGCGAGGCGAAATGGCGCGACACCCGGTCGAAGGTGACGGCCCGCTCCGACAGCGCACGTTGCAGATGGTCGGGCCGCAACCTCAGCCGGTCCAGCCGCTCGCCCGCCCGCGACACATATTGCTGCAACAGCGCCGGCCGCAACGCGCCACCCGCCTGTCCCAGATGGGCGCGTGCATCGGCCAGCCGGTGACGAAGGCCGTTCACCAACCCGTCGGACAACTGGTCCAGCTTCTGCCGCTGCGGCGCCAGCAAAGTATCCGGCGTCGGCATCAGCCGCGCCTGCGTCTCCAGCCGCTCGCGCGCCTGGGCCGCCCCGCGTCGCACTGCGCGTCCGGCGCGCAGGCCCATTTCGCTTAATCCCGCCAGCAATTCCGCCCGCACCGGCACGGCCATTTCCGCCGCAGCGGTCGGCGTCGGCGCGCGTCGGTCGGCGGCATAGTCGCACAGGGTCGTGTCTGTCTCATGCCCCACGGCGGAGATGATCGGGATGGTGCAGTCGGCTACCGCCCGGACGACGATTTCCTCGTTGAAACTCCAAAGATCCTCGATCGACCCGCCGCCGCGCGCCACGATCACCAGATCCGGCCGGGGCAGCGGCCCACTGCCGTCCATCGCGCTGAACCCGCGCACCGCGCGCGCCACCTGCTCGGCCGCGCCTTGGCCCTGCACCAGCACCGGCCACAGCAGCACATTGGTCGGGCAGCGATCGGTCAGCCGATGCAATATGTCGCGGATCACCGCGCCGGTAGGCGACGTCACGACGCCAATCGTACGCGGCAGGAAGGGCAGGGGCTGCTTGCGCTCCGCCGCGAACAGCCCTTCGCCCGCCAGCTTCGCCTTCAGCTTCTCCAGCAACGCCATCAGCGCGCCTTCGCCGGCCAGTTCCATCCGGTCGATCACGATCTGATATTTGGACCGGCCGGGATATGTGGTCAGCTTGCCCGTCGCGATCACCTCGACCCCATCCTGCGGACTGAAGGCCAGCCGCTGCGCGCCGCCCTTCCACATCACGCCGTCCAGCACGGCATTCTCATCCTTCAGCGCCAGATAGAGATGCCCCGACGCTGCCCGCTTGAAGCCCGAAATCTCGCCGCGCAGCCGGACATGGCCGAACCGGTCCTCGACCGTGCGCTTCAGCAATCCCGACAATTCGCTCACCGACAGTGGCGGCGCGTTGTCCCCCGCGCGATCCTCCGCTAACAGGCGGCCCGAACTGTCATAGGCATCATATTCCGGGGACATGGGCGACATGAACATCCTTCTGCTTGGCGGCGGCGGCCGCGAACATGCGCTCGCATGGAAACTGGCGCAATCGCCCCGGCTCGATACGCTGTTCGCGGCGCCGGGCAATCCGGGCATAGCCGAGCATGCCACATTGGTCGACCTCGACGCGACGGATCATCGCGCCGTGCTCGATTTCTGCGTCCGCCATTCGATCGCCCTGGTGGTGATCGGGCCGGAAGCGCCGCTGGTCGACGGCCTGGCCGACAATCTGCGCACCATGGGGGTGCCGGTCTTCGGCCCTAACAAGAAGGCGGCGCAACTGGAAGGGTCGAAGGGCTTCACCAAGGATCTGTGCCAGCGCGCCAACATCCCCACCGCCGCCTATATCCGCGTCACCAGCAAGGATGGCGCGCTCGCCGCGCTCGACGATTTCGCGCTGCCGGTGGTCATCAAGGCGGACGGGCTGGCCGCGGGCAAGGGCGTCATCATCGCCGAAACCCGCGACGAAGCCGTGGAAGCGCTCGACACCATGTTCTCCGGCGCGTTCGGCGCGGCAGGTGAAGAGGTCGTGCTTGAGGAGTTCATGACCGGCGAGGAAGCCAGCTTCTTCGCCCTGACCGATGGCAGCGCGATCCTGCCTTTCGGCTCGGCGCAGGATCACAAGCGGGTGGGGGATGGCGACACCGGCCCCAATACCGGCGGCATGGGCGCCTACAGCCCGGCCCGCGTGCTGACGCCGGAACTGGAACGCCAGGTGATCGAAACGATCATCCAGCCGACGGTCGATACCATGGCGGCCGAAGGCATGCCCTATTCGGGCGTCCTCTATGCCGGCCTGATGCTGACGGAGCAGGGGCCGAAGCTGATCGAATATAATGCCCGGTTCGGCGATCCCGAATGCCAGGTGCTGATGACTCGCTTCGACGGCGATCTGGTCGACCTGCTGCTCGCCGTGGCACAGGGCAGGCTGGCCGAACAGGGGCCGGTCCAGCTGGCCGATCGCACCGCGCTCACCATCGTCATGGCGGCGAACGGCTATCCCGGCACGCCTGAAAAGGGCGGCGCGATCGCCGGGATCGACGCAGCGGAAAAGGATGGTGCCAAGATTTTCCATGCCGGTACGGCGGACAAGGACGGCGTGCTGGTCGCCAATGGCGGGCGCGTGCTCAACGTCACGGCCACCGGCGATACGGTCGGCGCGGCGCAGGCCGCCGCCTATGCGGCAGTGGGCGCGATCGACTTCCCGACCGGCTTCTGCCGCCGGGATATCGGCTGGCGCGAAGTCGCGCGTGAGGCGGAGCAGGGCTGAACCCTTGCGGCGCGCGGGAAAGCGCCCATAAATAGCGCATAGCATTTTGCAGGGGAGAGACGCGCGATGCAGGAATTCTTCATGGATTATGGACTGTGGCTGCTGGTCGGCCTGCTGGTCGTCATAGCGCTCGTCTTCCTCCTGTCGGGTCGGCGCAAGGCGGAACAGCCGATCGAAACGGCTGCCGCCGCAGAACCGGCGCCGCCGCCCGCGCCCGTGCCCTTCGTCGATCCGATCATCGCCGCCCCGGTCGCTGCGTCGCCCGTGGTCGCCGACCCGGTCGTGGTCGAACCGGTTGCGCCTGTCGCGCCCATCGCCGAACCGGTTTTCGAGGCGCCGCCGGAACCAGCCGCGCCCGCGCCTGCTTCGGTTGCACCGACCCCTGCACCCGTAGCCGCCTCGCCGGCCGTGGCTGCCGTCGCGGATGGAGAGGATGACCTGCTGCGCCTCAAGGGCGTCGGCCCCAAGCTGAAGGTATTGCTGATAGACCTCGGCGTCACCCGCTATGCCCAGATCGCGGCCTGGACCGATGCGGACATTGCCACGATCGACGCGAAGCTCGGCAATTTCAAGGGCCGCCCCGTCCGCGACCAGTGGGTCGATCAGGCAAAATATCTCGCCGCCGGCGACATCGCCGGTTTCGAGGCGAAATACGGAAAAGTCTAAGCCGGCTGGGGTGCCGGGTCGAGCGGCGGTTCCTCGTCACGCGGGCGGATCGGCGGCACGCTGCCGGTCCAGCGGCGCAGCCGTTCATGGGTGGCTGACAGCCGCCCCAGCCCGAACAGGATCGGCATCGACAGTGCCAGCGTGACGGCGGCGCTCATCCCGGTCGCCATCACCAGCCCCATCACCAGCGGATGCCACAGATAGAAGAACAGACTGTCCCGGCCGATATGGTTGACCGGGGCGAAGGACAGGCGCAGCCGCGCAAATTGCGGCAACAGCGCGATCAGGCCCAGGCACATGATCAGTCGGGCAGATACGAAGGCGAAGATATTGGCGCTGAACTCCAGTTCCGACCACCATCCCATGCCCAGCGCCGCGACCAGCAGCACGATGCCCAGATAGCGGGTCGGCAATCCCCGTTCGGCCATCAGCATGCCGAAGAAGAAATAGATCGGATAACGCAGATAGCGGCTGTCGGGCGACAACAGGCTGGTTCCGATCGCGCCATGATGCGGGCCAAAGCCGTACATGATCGACAGGCTGAACGGCACGCCGATCGCCAGCAGCCAGATCGGCGGCAGCGGCACGGCGCGGGCCACCAGGATCAGGAAGAACAGGACAGGGATATACCAGAGGTGGAAGGGCGGTCGCAGCAACAGCTCGACCGGCGTCTGCCACGAGAGTGGCCATCCGCTGATAAGCAGATAGGCGATCATCGCGACCAGCCATGGCAACAGCATGCGTTCGCCATAGCGGCCGAAGAAATGCTCGCCCGGTTCGCTGCGCAGCCGGCTGATATTGAGCAGATAACCCGATATGCCGATCATCAGCGGCATGCGGAATCCCGATCCGATCCACAGCGCCAGATGCTGCGCATGGGCCAGTTCCATGGCATGCCCTGCCATCACGAGCAGGATCAGTACCCCTTTGAGGAGGTCGATCGACGGATTCTTGCCCACGCTGATAAATCCCCGGCCCCACGCCAAGCTGGCACCCTGTACTTGCAGACGCTTTAAAAAAGATGGTGAACGGTTAGGATGTGGCACCAATATGGATTTTCCCCGTTGGGAAAGCGCCGTTCCGACCATCCAAGGAGGCCGCCTCGTTGCGCAAAACTTCGCCGCTCACCAAAATGCTCACGGCATTGCTCGTCTTCGCCATCATCATCGTCGGCTGGCGGCTTTATGGCCGCTATCGCGAATCCCATGCAACATTGCCCGAAGCGGGCGTGGCACAGGGGGACTGTGCGCTCTGGTTCGTGGGCAGTTCGTCCATCCATCGCTGGACCAGCCTGGAACAGGATATGGTGCCTTGGGTGACAGAAAACCGCGGCATCAACAGCGCGACCCTGGCCGACATCCTGCCGCGCTTCGCCAATATCAAGGCCAGCGAAGGCCGCCCGCGCGCGCTCATCCTCTATGTCGGTGAAAATGACATTGCCAGCGGCGTGCCCGTTCGCACCGTGATGCACCAGCTCGCACAACTGTTCGACCTGCGCGATCGGCTGATGCCCGGCGTGCCTGTGCTATTGCTGTCGGCCAAGCCCAGCCCCGGCCGCGCGGCCTTCCTGGGTGAGCAGCGGTTGTTCAACGCGGCGGCCCGGCATTTCCTGCCCCATATGCAGACGGCCTATTATGCCGACATCACCACGCCGCTGCTCGTCGGCGGTAAGCTGGGCGACAATTATCAGCCAGACGGCGTCCATATGAACGCGCATGGCTATCGCATCTGGGCTGATGTGGTGCGCCAGCGGCTGCGCGACATCCTGCCGCCCGACGTGACGCGCGGCTGCGCATCCTGAGAGAGGTTATTGTGCCGGGTCGCGCAACAGGATGACGTGCAGATATCGCGGCCCATGGGCACCGCGCACATAGGTGCCTTCGATGTCGGTGGTGCCCGATACGCCGGTGATCCAATAATGGGCGCGCGGCTGCGGCCCGGCTATCGGCGCATCCTCCAGATGGGCGGCAATGTCCTGCACGGCCAGCAGCACGATATGATGCAGCGCCAGGAAATTGGGCAACATCGGTGCCTGCGGTGATGTCTCGAAGATCAGCGATCCGCTCTCGGCGATGCCTTTGCGGGCGATGGCCAGCGCTGCGACCTCGTCCGGTGCGGCCACCGCATGCAGGGTGAAGCCGCGCCAGTCGCAGGCGCTCAGGCGCGGGTCGGGGGGCAGGCAGAGGCTGTGCGCCGCGCCTTGCGCGTCCAGATAGCGGGCGACGGCCGCCGGCAGATCGGCCATGGTCGCGATCGCATCATGGCTGGCACTGACGCTGGGCAAGGCCAGCCGGGCCAGAAATTCGGCCTCCAGAGCATCCTCGTCCACGCCCGGTCGCTCCGGCGCGACCAGCAGGGCGTCGGCCTCGACCTTGTCGGGCGCTGCGCCCTGCAACCGGGCGAGGATGGTATCGCGCGCGCTCATTGGCTGCGTTCCTTGCGATATTGTTCCATGAACGTCCGGGCCGCAGGCTTGGGCATGTCGCGATAGCGGGTCCAGCCGCCGGCCAGCGGCAACCGGCTGATCCAGCTCTGTCGCCCCAGCATCTGCATCCCCCGGACCGCGATCCCGGTGCCCAGCCGATACAGCGCCGGCCGCCGCGCCACCCATGCCCAGATGCCCAGCCCCCAGCGCATCGATGTCGGCTCCAGCCCTTCGCGCCAGCTCTTCTCGCGCCAGCCGCGCAGCAGCGTGGGCAGCGGAATGCGCACCGGGCATACCTCCTGGCACTTGCCGTTCAGGGTACAGGCATTGGCCAGATCACGGCTCTGCTTCAGCCCGTCGAATACCGGCGTCAACACCGCGCCCATCGGCCCCGGATAGGTGCCGCCATAGGCATGGCCGCCAATCTGCCGGAACACCACGCAATGATTCATGCAGGCGCCGCAGCGGATGCAGCGCAGCATCTCGGCCAGTCCCTCTTCGCGCATCTTCGTGCGGCCATTGTCGACCAGCACGATATGCATCTCTTCCGGCCCATCCCGGTCGCCCGCGCGCTTCGGCCCGGTATAGAAGGTCGTATATTGGGTCAGCGCCGCGCCGGTGGCCGACCGCGCCAGCATCCGCAGCATATGGATGGCGTGCGGCATGGACGGCACGATCTTCTCGATCCCCGCCGTCACGATATGGACGCGCGGCGGCACCAGCGACAATTCGGCATTGCCCTCATTGGTGACGGTGCAGATGGCACCCGTATCCGCGATCAGGAAATTCGCGCCGGAAATGCCGACATCCGCGCCCAGCATCTGCGTGCGCAGTTCGCGCCGCGCGCTTTCCGCCATGGCGGCGATCGTCTCTTCCTCATGCGGACTGCGATGCTTCGCCCTGAACAGCGCCGACACCTGCTCGCGGGTCTTGTGCATGGCGGGCCAGATGATGTGCGACGGCCGCTCGTCGGCCAGCTGGATGATATGTTCCGCCAGGTCCGTCTCGACCCGGCCGATCCCTGCTTCCGCGAGCGCATGGGGCAGGCCGATTTCCTCGCCCAGCATCGACTTGGACCGCGCCACGCTCTTCGCGCCCGCCGCCTTGCAGATGTCGATGACGATCCGGCAGGCCTCGTCCGCCGTGTTCGCCCAATGCACCTTTGCCCCGGCGGCGATGGCATTGGCCTCGAACTGTTCCAGATAGGCGCCCAGATGCGCGATGACATGATCCTTGATCGCCGCCGCCCGTTCACGCGCCGCCTCGAAATCGGGGAAGGCATCGACCGCCACGGCGCGCTTGGCCTCGGCCGTGCCCGCGGTCCGTTCGACCGCGACCTTCAATATGCGGTCGGCCAGCGCTGCATCGGCGCGATCCTTGAAACCGCTCATGCCTCTTCCCCGATCGCCGGGCCATCACCCATGCCGGCGATCAGTTCGATCGCGTGGAAAGCCCGCACCTTGCTCCCCTGTCGGTTCAGCTTCCCCGCCATGTTCATCAGGCAACCCAGATCGCCCGCCAGCAGCAGGTCCGCGCCGGTGGCGTCGATCGCGTCCGCCTTCTCGCCGACGATCGCGTTGGAAATGGCCGGATATTTGACGCAGAATGTGCCGCCGAAGCCACAACATGTCTCCTCGCCCTTGAGCGGCGCGAAACGCAGGCCCTCGACGCTCTTCAGCAACCGGCGCGGCTGTGCCTTGATCCCCAGCTCGCGCAGCCCCGAACAGCTGTCATGATAGGTGGCCCTCGCGTCCAGCGCGACACCTTCGGGACGCCAGCCCAACACCTCGTCCAGATAGGCCATGATCTCCCATGTCTTGCCCGCCACCGCCTGCGCGCGCGGCAGCCAGTGCGCGTCATGCTCGAATATCTCGGGATAATGGCAGCGGATCGTCCCCGCGCACGATCCCGACGGCACGACCACTGCTTCATAGGGTTCCAGCGCAGCGATCGTCTGCTTCGCCAGCGCCGCCGCATGATCCCGGTCGCCGCTGTTGAGCGCGGGCTGGCCACAACAGGTTTGTCCCTCCGGCACAACCACCGTGCATCCCGCCGCCTCCAGCGCGCGGATCGCGGCAAAGCCGATGCGCGGCCGCATCAGGTCGACAAGGCAGGTGACGAACAGAGCGACGTGCTTGGTCATAATCCGTGGCGTTTCGCGAAATCGAGGAACAGGTCCGGCCATGGCGCCGGCGCGGCGGGCGGCGTCACCAGGCCGAAGCCATGGCCGCCATTGTCGAACAGGTGGCATTCTGCTGGAATCCGCCGTGCGCGCAGTGCCGCCAGCATGGCCAGGCTATTGTCCACCGGCACCGTCGGATCATCGATCGCATGGGCCATGAAGACGGGCGGCGTTTCCGCGCTCACGTCCCGGTCCAGCGAATAGGCGCGCATCCGCTCCGGCGTAGCCGCCAGCCCCAGCAATTGCGTTCGCGATCCCTGATGGACGAACGGCCCCTCCATCTGGATCACCGGATACATATAGGCGGCGAGCGCCGCCCTGATCGGCTCGCGGTCGGCGGCATCGACCGGCGCATAGCTTTCGACCGGCGACCGGCTGGTCAGCCATGCGGCCAGATGCCCGCCGGCGGAAAAGCCTATCACGCCCACGCGATCGGCGTCGAACCGTTCGCGCGGCGCCAGCGCCCGTACCAGCCGCAACGCCCGCTGCGCATCCTGCAACGGCGCCTCCGCGCCCGCTGCCCAGCCATCGCCGGGCAGGCGATAGAGCAGCGAGAAACAGGCGTAGCCCGCCGCGGCCAGCCGCCGCGCGACATGATAGCCCTCATGGCCCAGCGCGACGCGGCTGTAGCCGCCGCCCGGGATCAGCAGCATCGCCGCGCCATTGGGCTTCGCTCCAACGGATTGCGGGCGCAACAGGGTCAGCGTCGGCGTCACCACATGGGCGAAGATGCTGTCGTCCGGTGCGCTGTCCGGCCGGCGCAGCGTTTCCACCTCCTGCACGGTCACATGGTCGCCGCCCGGCGCCTTGCCGGGCCAGATCGCGAAACGTTCAAATCCCTGCGGCGCCGGAAAGGGGCCGGTCTTCATCGGCGGTTCGGGTACCCCTTCTCCCGACATTCCCTGTCCCAACGCGGGTTGGGTGAGGGCGGCGCTCGCCATGCTGCCGGCCAGCAGGGTGCGGCGATTCATCGACGTCATCGGCGGTCCGTCCCTTTCCCTCGGCCTTTTCCCCTTATTGCAGGTTCACATACATGCCGCCATCGACCAGTAGCGCCGCGCCGGTGACATAAGCCGCCATGTCGGACGCCAGGAAGACGATCGGCCCGGCCAGATCTTCCGGCTGGCCCAGGCGACCGAGCGGCGTGCGCGCCTCCATATATTCGCGCTTCTCGACATCGGCCAGATCATCCTTGTTGATCTCGGTCAGGATGGTGCCCGGCAGCACACTGTTGCAGCGTATGCCATATTTACCCAGCGCAATCGCGGTGGACTGCATCAGCGAATGCACGCCCGCCTTGGTCGGGGTATAATGAGTCTGATATTCGCCCCCCACCAGCGCGGAGATGGAGGAAACGGCGACGATCGATCCGCCATGCCCCTGTTTCACCATCTGCTGCGCGGCGGCCTGTACCATGAAGTAGGCACCGTGCAGGTTCACCCTGAAGGTCCGCTCCACCACATCGACCGGCATGTCCAGAAAGGCGTGGAAAGGGCAGATGCCCGCATTGCTCACCATGACGTCAACCTTGCCGAAAGCGTCCACGGCCTTCGCGACGAAGTCCTGCGCGGTCTGCGGATCGGCGACGTCGCCCTTCACCGCGATGGCGCGCTGGCCCAGCGCCTCGATCGCCGCCACGCAGCTACGGGCAGGGTCGTCGCTATGGGCATAGTTGATCGCGACATCGGCCCCATGCTGCGCCGCGCCGATCGCGGCGGCACGGCCAATGCCGGTCGATGCGCCGGTGACGAGGACGGTCTTGCCTTCAAGCAGCTTCATGGGATCGCTCTTCCTTGGGATATTAGCGCCGCACGGGGCGGCGGGGTGGTTTGACGCCGGGTGTCCAGCCCAGATCGGCGCTGATCCGGTGCGCAGTATCGCGCACCTGCATGCTCAGCGCCTGCATCCGCTCATCGTCCATATATTGCGCGGCGCTCGACAGGCTGATCGCGGCGACGATCGCGCCGGATGCATCGCGGATCGGCGCGGCGACGCAGCGAATCTGATCCTCATTCTCTTCCAGGTCGAAGGACCGGCCTTGGGCGGCATAATCCTTCATCCGGTCCAGCCAGAGGCCATAGTCGGCCGAATGGATGCCCGCGTCCCGCTCGCTGTCGAATGCGCGCTGCCAGCCGGCCTCGCTCTCGTCCAGCATCAGCGCCTTGCCAAGGCCAGTGGAGGTCAGCGGATGGCGGTCGCCGATCCGGCTTGAAATATCCACGCGGCGGCGGCCGGGAATCTTGTCGAGATACAGCGCCTGATCGCCATCCAGCCGACCAAGATGCACCGTATCTTCGCTGGCCGCGGCGAGTATCTCCAGATGCGGCCGCGCGATCTGCACCACGTCGGCCTGCGCCTGCGCCAGAAAGCCCAGATGCAACAGCTTTGGCCCCAACTGATACCCCTCGCGCGGCAGGAATGTCAGGAAACCGCGCTCCACCATGGCGTTGGCCAGCCGGTGCGTGGTCGATCGGGTCAGGCCCATGCGTTCGGACAGGTCGGCCAGCTTGATCGGCCCGTCGATCACCTGATCGAGCAGGTCCAGCCCGCGATGCAGGGTCTGCGATCCCCCGCTTTTCGCGGTCGCCTTGTCCTCTCGCCCCAAATTTTCGGGGGTGTCCAATTCTGGATTTGACGTTTTCTGTCTCATCTAATAACACTCTATCCCACAAAATGAGAAAAACAAGGGTGAAGGAGGGGTCGATCTGATTCTTTCCGCTTCGCCTGACCTTCGCTTCGATCCCGTATCATGGTGCGGCGATCATATATTGAAAGTTTTTGCCGTCCGTTCCCACATGTTGAACGACGGTCAGGTCCAGGGAGTGTTCTTGCGTGCCGATCGTAACGTTGCCCAAGATCAAGCATGTCCGCGCTTTTACCGTGCGCGGCGGCGGTGCCGATTATCATGACCAGGGCGAAGGCCACTGGATCGACGACCATATCGCCACGCCGATGTCGAAATATCCCGAATATCGCCAGTCGCGCCAAAGCTTCGGCATCAACGTACTCGGCACGCTGGTCGTGGAGATCGAGGCGGAAGACGGCACGGTCGGCTTCGCGGTGACGACCGGCGGCGAGCCGGCCGCCTATATCGTGGAAAAGCATCTCGCCCGCTTCCTCGAAGGCCGCGCGCCCACGGATTATGAAAAGATCTGGGACCAGATGTACTTCTCGACCCAATATTATGGGCGCAAGGGGCTGGTCATCAACGCCATTTCCGGTGTCGATCTGGCGCTCTGGGACTTGCTGGGCAAGCTGCGACAGGAACCGGTCTATCATCTGCTGGGCGGCGCGGTGCGCGACGAATTGCAGTTCTACGCCACCGGCGCGCGCCCGGACAAGGCCAAGGAATTCGGCTTTATCGGCGGCAAGATGGCGCTGCACCACGGCCCGGCCGAGGGCGTCGAGGGTTTGAAGAAGAACATCGCCGAACTGGCCGACATGCGGTCGAAGGTCGGCGAAGATTTCTGGCTGATGTGGGACTGCTGGATGGCGCTGGACGTCGACTATGCCACCCGCCTTGCCATCGCGGCCCACGACCTTGGCCTCAAATGGATCGAGGAAGCGATCAGCCCCGACGATTATTGGGGTTATCAACAGCTCAAGCGCAACGTGCCCAAGGGCATGCTGGTCACCACCGGCGAACATGAAGCGACCCGCTGGGGCTTTCGCATGCTGATGGAAATGGACTGCTGCGACATCATCCAGCCTGATGTCGGCTGGTGCGGCGGCGTGACCGAACTTTTGAAGATCAGCGCGCTGGCCGATGCCCATGGCAAGATGGTCGTGCCGCATGGCTCGTCGGTCTACTCCTATCATTTCGTCATCACCCGCCACAATTCGCCCTTCGCCGAGTTCCTGATGATGCATCCGGGGCCGACGGAGGTGGTGCCGATGTTCCATCCGCAATTGCTGGGCGAACCAGTACCGGAAAATGGCCGGCTCAAGGTGACCGCGCTCGACAAGCCGGGCTTCGGCGTCGACCTCAACCCCGACATCAAAATGCACCGCCCCTATACCCACTGACCTGACAGAGAGACTGACCCCATGAAATTCGTTCGTTTCGGCCAGCGTGGCCAGGAAAAGCCCGGCGTCATCGATGCCGAAGGCAATATCCGCGACCTGTCTGCCGTCGTGTCCGACCTGACCATCGAAAGCCTCGCTGCTGCCAAAGCCGCCGACATCGCCTCGCTCCCCGTTGTGGAAGGCGACCCGCGCTACGGCGTGCCGGTCAAGGGCATCGGCAAGATCGTCGCCATCGGCCTCAATTATGAGGATCATGCGATCGAATCGAACCTGCCGATCCCGACCGAACCGATGATGTTCATGAAGGCGCTGTCCTCGCTGAACGGCCCGAACGACGAAGTGATGCTGCCAAAGGGTTCGACTCATGGCGACTGGGAAGTCGAACTGGGCGTCGTCATCGGCGAAACCTGCCGCTTCGTGTCCGAAGAAGAGGCGCTGTCCAAGGTCGCGGGCTACACCCTCGTCAACGACGTGTCCGAACGCTTCAACCAGAAGCAGCGCGGTACCCAGTGGAGCAAGGGCAAGGGCCACGACACTTTCTGCCCGGTCGGCCCCTGGCTGGTGACGCCCGATGAAGTGGGCGATCCGCAGAATCTCGACATGTATCTCAACATCAATGGGACACGGATGCAGACCGGCAACACGAAGACGATGATCTTCAACGTCGCCCAGCTGATTTCCTATGTCAGCGAATATATCACCCTCTATCCGGGCGACCTGATGATTACCGGCACCCCGCCGGGCGTGGGTGAGGGCAAGAAGCCGCAAGCCATCTACCTCAAGGCCGGCGACGTCATGGAACTGGGCATCGAAAAGCTGGGCGTCCAGACGCAGAACGTGTCTGAATGGCGTCACCTTGGCGACGCGGTGCTGGGATGAGCGTCTATGCCGGCCGTTTCGCGGGCCGTAACGCCATCATCACCGGCGGCGCGTCGGGCCTCGGCAAGCAGGTGGCCGCGCGCATCGTCGCGGAAGGCGGGCAAGTCGCGCTTTGGGATCTCAATCCCGAAGCGCTCGCCGCCACCCGGCAAGAGGTCGGCGCCACGCATGTCGTCGCGCTCGACGTCAGCGACTATGCCGCCGTCGCCGCCGCCGCGAAGGAAACAGCCGCCGTGCTGGGCAAGGTCGATATCCTCATCTGCTCGGCCGGCATCACCGGCGCGACCGCAACCGTGTGGGACTATCCGGTGGACAGCTTCCAGCAGGTGATCGACATCAACCTTAAAGGGCTTTTCTACTGCAACCGGGAAGTCGCGCCGTTCCTGCTCGAAAATGGCTATGGCCGGATCGTCAACCTCGCCTCGGTCGCGGGCAAGGAAGGCAATCCCAATGCCAGCGCCTATTCGGCGAGCAAGGCGGGCGTGATCGGCTTTACCAAGAGCTTGGGCAAGGAACTGGCGGGCAAGGGCGTCATCGCCAACGCGCTGACCCCCGCGACCTTTGAAAGTCCGATCCTGGCCCAGCTGCCGCAAAGCCAGGTCGACTATATGCGCTCGAAAATCCCGATGGGCCGCCTTGGCCTGGTCGAGGAATCGACCGCGATGGTCTGCTTCATGGCGAGCGAAGAATGCAGCTTCACCACGGCGTCGACCTTCGACACGTCGGGCGGCCGCACGACCTTTTAAAGGCAAAAGTTGCGCGGCGCGACCGGTCGGAAAGAGCCGGAGCGCCGCATTTTTCACCCCGGAGAGCGATGTCTTTGACGCCTATCCATGATCGCCGCGCGCTGCTGACCGGACTGCTCGGTTCTGCCTGCGCCATGGGCATGGCGGGCGTCGCTCCGGCCAATAACATAAAGTCGCGCCCTCAGCGCCTTTCACCGGAGAGGTCGATGATCCCCTTTGTCGATGCCCACATCCATCTGTGGGATCTCAAGCATATCCGCTATGACTGGCTCAGCCCGCCTTTCTCCGATGACGGGCCGAACGGCAGTGTGGAGGCGATCGCCCATGATTATGGCGTCGCCCACTATCGCGCCGATCTTGCCCGCTGGCATGTCGTGGGCGCCGTCCATGTCGATGCCGGCGCCACCGCAGACAGCGCGCTGCGCGAAACCCAATGGCTTGACGGCCTCGCCGCCGTGGAGGGGCTGCCCACCGGCCTGGTCGCCTTCGCCGCGCTGAACGATCCGGACGTCGACGCCCTCCTCACCGCACAGGCGGCGCATCCTCGCGTCAAGGGCATCCGCCATATCGTCAACTGGCATGCTGACTCAAAGCGCACTTACACGCCCGCTGACCTCACCGTCGATCCGCAATGGCAGGCCGGCTATGCGCTGCTGGCGAAGCATGGCCTGTCCTTCGACCTGCAATGCTATCCGGGCCAGATGCCCGGCCTTGCCGCACTGATCGCCCGCCACCCCGACATCCCGGTCATCATCAACCATATGGGCATGCCGGTGCTGACCGATCCCGATGGCCTGGATGACTGGCGCCGGGGCATGAAGGCGCTCGCTGCCTTGCCCCATGTCGCGGTCAAGCTGTCTGGCATGGGCTTCATCCGCAACAACTGGACACGCGAGAGCATCGCGCCGCTGGTTCTGGAGGCGATCGACCTGTTCGGCATAGACCGCTGCGCCTTCGCCAGCGACACCCCCACCGACAAGCTGTTCGGCCCGATCGACCGCTATATGGAGGCCTATCACGCCATCGTCGCGGATTTCCCGGAGGCCGATCGCCGTGCGCTTTTCGCCGGCAACGCCAATCGCCTTTACCGTCTGGGCCTGACGCTATGATGGAAAAGATCGCCTTCCGCATGCAGCTCAAGCCCGGCCATCTGCACGAATATCGGCGGCGTCATGACGAAATCTGGCCCGACCTTGTCGATGCGCTGCGGCAGGCGGGCATTCGCGACTATTCCATCCATCACGATCCGCAGACCGACGCGCTGTTCGCGACGCTGTGGCGGGATACGGATCATGGCATGGACGCGCTGCCCACCCTTGACGTCATGCAGCGCTGGTGGGCGGCCATGGCGCCGCTCATGCATGTCTATGCCGATGGTTCTCCGGTCAGCATCCCGCTCGAAACCGTCTTTCACCTGCAATGACAGCAATAAAGGATCGTGCTGCGATCCATTAGGAGGATATGATGGGTGCCAACCCGTTGCTCGGCGTTCTCTTCCACTGGCTCGGCGGCTTCGCCTCGGCCAGCTTCTATGTCCCCTATCGCGGCGTCAAACGCTGGAACTGGGAGATTTTCTGGCTGACCGGCGGCCTGTTTTCCTGGGTGATCGCGCCCTGGTTCTTCGCCGCTATCCAGACCAGCGACCTGATGGGCGTCATGGCGCGGGTGCCATCCTCCGTCATGGGCTGGTGCATCTTCTTCGGCTTCCTGTGGGGCTTTGGCGGCCTGACCTATGGCCTGACCATGCGCTATCTCGGCCTGTCGCTGGGCATGGCGGTGGTGCTGGGCCTGTGTACCGTCTTCGGCACGCTCATCCCGCCCATTTTCGACGGCAGCTTCATGACGGAAATCGCCGGCACCCTGCACGGGCAGATCGTCCTGCTGGGCCTTGCCGTCACGCTGCTCGGCATCATCGTCGTCGCGCGGGCCGGCGCACGCAAGGATGAAGCGCTATCGGCCGACCAGAAGGCCGCCGCCGTTGCCGAATTCGATTTTAAGAAGGGCATCGCCGTCGCCATCTTCTCCGGCATCATGTCCAGCTGCTTCGCCTTCGGCCTGGCGGCGGGGGAACCAGTCAAGGCGCTGTCCGCCGCCGCCGGCACCGGCCCGCTCTGGACCGGCCTGCCGACCCTCTGCCTCGTCATGTTCGGCGGTCTTGTCACCAATGCGCTCTGGTGCGGCTGGCTGATCGTTCGCAACAAATCGGCCGGTCAATGGGCCGGTGCGGCCGATGCCTCGGGCCAGCGGCCCGCCTTGCTGCCCAATTTCCTGCTCTGCGCGCTCGCCGGCACGGCCTGGTATTTCCAGTTCTTCTTCTACACGATGGGCGAAAGCCAGATGGGCCGCTTCGGCTTCTCCAGCTGGACGCTGCACATGGCCTCGATCATCATCTTCGGCACGCTCTGGGGCTTCGCCTTCCGCGAGTGGAAGGACGCCGCGCCTGCCGTGCGCCGCATGGTGTGGACCGGGGTTGGCCTGCTGGTCTTCGCCACCATCATCATCGGCTATGGCAATCGCCTCGCCCCCTGACCGCTGAGCCCGGCATTAATGCCGGGCCGGCACCGCGTCGGATTGGCGGCGGATCAGCTGATAATCCAGCTTCACCTTGCCGATGATGCCATCCGCCCCCTCATCCTGACTACGGAACCGCATCGCCAGCAGGCCGATCGCCTCACGGCTCATGTCGCGGATCGGCTGGCGGATGGTGGTCAGCGCCGGCCAGATCGCGCTCGCCAGCGGCGTATCGTCAAAGCCGCAGATGCTGATTTCGGCCGGCACGTTGATCTTGCGCTGATGCGCGACGGTGATCGCTGCCGCCGCCATGTCGTCGTTGCAGGCGAAGATGGCGGTCGGCCGTTCCTCCAGCGTCATCAGCCGCTCGGCCGCATCCAGTCCGGATCGATAGCTGAAGTCGCCCGGCACGATCAGTGTCTCGTCATGGTCCAGCCCATGATGCACCAGCGCATCCCTGAATCCCTGCAACCGCCGCGCGCTCGACCTGTGGCGCGGATTGCCCTCGATGAAGCCGATGCGCTTGTGCCCCAGTTCGATCAGATGCCGGGTCAGGTCGAAGGCGGCGTGACGGTCGTCTGTGCTGACGCTCAGCATGTCGGGCCCGTCCTGGTCGGTGGCGATGGCGACGATGGCGATGTCGCGCGCGCGCAGCCCGTCCACCAGTTCCGCCCAGTCGCACAGCGGCGGCGGCAGCATCACCCCGGCGACATGGGCATGGGCGACCTGCTCGACAATTTCCTCGGCAAAGGCGCCGGGCGCGCATTGTTCGACCACCAGATGCAGATGGCGCTGCGGCGCCTCGCTCATCGCCCCCAGCAGCAATTCGCCCAGATAGGCCGATGTCGTACTATGGCTGTGAAGCAGCGCGACGCGCCGGTCGGCGCTGCCTGCCAGCGCCCGTGCCGATGCATTGGGGACATAGCCCAGCGCCTTGACCGCCTGGTCCACCGCCCGCTTCGCCTTGGCACTGACCAGCGCCTTGCCATTAACCGCGCGTGACGCGGTCATGATCGACACGCCGGCATGGGCGGCGACCTCCTTGATCGTGGGCGGCTTCTTCCTGGGGTCGCTTTTCTGCATCGCGCCTGTCTAGCCGCTTTTCCGGCGGTGGAAAATCGCCCGATTGGCGGAACTGCCCCGGTCCGGGATCGCGATCATCGCAGCAAGCTCAAATCGACCGCATCGGCCATGACGCGGAAGCCCGCATCATTGGGGTGCAGCGCATCACCCACATCATAGGCTTTGGCCATGCGCGCCGGATCGGCCGGATCGGCGACCGCCCTGGCCAGATCGACAAAGCCGTCCGTTTCCCTCGTGCTTCGAATCCAGTCGTTGACCGCGACCCTGACCGCCTCACCCTGTTCGCTCCAATAGCCGGCACCCTTATAGGGCAGGATGGTCGCCACGATCACCTTCACCTCGCGATCATGGGCGCGGGCGATCATCTGGCGATAGGCGCCGATCAGGTCCTCCTGCGTCGGGATCGGCCGGTTCTGGGCAAAGGCGGCGCCGATATCGTTCACCCCTTCCAATATCAGCACATGGGTCACGCCCGGCACGGCCAGCACGTCGCTGTCGAACCGGGCAAGGGCATTACAGCCCTCGCCCTCGCTCAGCAGCCGGTTGGCGCTGATGCCGGCATTGGCGACCCCCACCGACGTCCGCCCCGCCTTCTGCAATCGCTCCGCCAGCAAATCGGGCCAGCGCCGGTTGCTGTCGGGCGTGGCGCGCACCCCGTCGGTGATGGAATCGCCCAGCGTCACGACGGTAGTGGCGGCGCGGCGATTCTCCACCTCCACCGCGCTCAGGATCAGGCGCGGTCCGATCGTCACGGCGTCGGTCAGGCTGGTGGCGCCGGTCTGGTCGCCGGGCGCGGTCCAGCCGGTTGCCGCCGCATAGCTGTGCACTGTCGCATCCGGCGCCCCCAGCGGCAAATGGATGCTGACGGCCAGCCGGGTCAGCGGCGCGACCTTCAGCGCCACCGGATCGCTCAGCAGCGGCGCGCGCGCCGGCAGGGTCGCCCCCTGTACGCCATTGAACGTCACCAACTGATCGGTTCCGGGCAGGATCGCCCCATCGTCCCCGGCCAGCGCGACATGCACCGCGCCGAGGGTCAGCGCCTGCATCGCCATTTCGTTGGACAGGCGCAGGCGGATGCGCTGGCCACCGCTGCTGATCCGCACCACCTGTCGCACGGTGCGGTCATTCAGGTCGGGGCGCTGTTCCGCCGGCGTACTGGACCGTTGCGGCGCCGCCATCCAACTGCGCGACCAGCCATCCGCCAGCGCCGGGCCGCTCGCCAGCACCAGCAGCATCATCGCCGGCCATGTCAGGGTTTGCCGCATATCCGTCTCCGTCCTTCTGCCGCCTGTCCTATAGAGCTGGCGGCATGTTATAAGCCTTGCGCCCTTCCTATGCGGGCGCAGGATAATGTCCAACAATCGTTCGGAAATTTCAAAATCTGCGGGAAAAGTGCGAAGTTAAGCGCTGCATCATCTGCCTCTGCTTCCCATCCGCCCGGCAAAAAGCCCGCCGGTCGCGGGGACCGGCGGGCTTTTTGCTGTGTCTCGATCAGGCGATCAATATTGGATGGTGACGGTCACCGCGCGGCGGTTCTGCGCCCAGCTGGCTTCGTCCGACCCCAGTGCTGCCGGTCGTTCCTTGCCATAGCTGACGGTGGTCAGACGGCCCGGATCGATACCCAGCGAGGCGAGATAGTTCTTGGCCGCATTGGCACGGCGTTCGCCCAGCGCGATATTATAGTCGCGGGTGCCGCGTTCGTCGGCATGGCCTTCGATCGTGACGCGCACCGACGGATTCTGGCGCAGCCAGGCGGCCTGGCTCTGCAAGGTCGCCTGATCCTCGGCATCGACATCAAATTGGTCCAGGCCAAAGAAGATGCGGTCCGACGCCACCGATGCCAGGAAGTCCTCCTGGCTGCCCTTGACCGGGCCGCTGGTGCCAACCGGGCCGCTCGGTACGGTCGTGCCGCCGGTACCGCCGGGGGCGGGGGGCAGTTCGGCCGGGGGCTTCTTCGAACAGGCGGCAAGGGCAATGATCGCCGTAGCCATGACCAGTGTCCGGGACAATTTCATCGGGGTCTCCTTTTATTCCTCATGCCCACCCGCGAAAACAGAGCGCATGCTTCGTGAAGGTCGTTACGCTGTCAAGACGATTAGGTTCCCGCCTAGGGAAGCCAGCCTGAACCCAGCCTTACGGCAGCAACGGTCCCCATGCCGGGTCGGAGCCGCTGAGCGGCGTCGGAATCCGGCGCTCGTTCACCCCGGTCAGGTCGACCTGCCACACCTGGCTGCTGCCCTGCTTGCCCGGCGTCGTGCGGAAGAATTGCAGCACGCGGCCATTGGGTGACCAGGTCGGCTGCTCGTCCTGCCAGCCGTTTGTCAGAATGCGCTCATTATCGCCACTCGGCGTCATGACCGCGACCTTGAAGTCACCCGACAGCTTGGTGAAGGCGATCAGGTCGCCGCGCGGGCTCCATTCGGGCGTCGCATAGCGGCCGCCACCATGGCTGATGCGCCGCTGGTTCGACCCGTCCGCATTCATGACATAGATTTGCTGCCCGCCCGACCGGTCGCTTTCGAACACGATCTGGCTGCCGTCGGGGGAGTAGCTGCCGCCGACATCGATGCCCGGCGAATTGGTCAGCCGCACCGGCGAGCCGCCATTGGCCGAAACGCGGTAGATGTCGGTATTGCCGGCCACCGCCATGGAAAAGAGGATATTGCGGCCATCGGGCGACCAGCGCGGCGCGAAGGTGGCATTGCTGCTTTCGGTCACCAGCTTCTGCTGCCCGGCGCCGATGTCATAGACATAGATGCGCACCCGGCTGCCCAGATAGCTGACATAGACGATCGACTTGTAATCGGGTGAGAAGCGCGGCGTCAGCGCCATCGACTGACCATTGGTGATGAAGCGATGGTTGGCGCCGTCGCTATCCATGATGGCCAGTCGCTTGACCCGGTTCCCCTTCGGCCCGCTCTCGGCGATGTAAGCGATGCGGCTGTCGAAGAAGGGGCTTTCGCCCGACAGGCGGGCATAGATGGCGTCGGCGCACTTATGCGCGGCCCGGCGCCAGTCGCGTGGGCTCACCACATAGCCCTGCCGCGTCAGTTCCTGCTTCAGCGCCACGTCATAAAGATAGCAGCCCACGGTAATGTCCGCCTCGCCCCCGGTGGTGCGCACGAAGCCCTGCACTAGCGCCTGATAGGCACCCCATTTGTCGAACACCGGGAAGGTGACTTCGGGGAAGGGCACATTGGGCAGGCCGCCCGGACCCGAAGGATCGAACAGGCCCGAGCCCTTGAGGTCCGACGCGATCACTTCGGCGATCTTGCGGCCCAGTTCGCTGGCCGTACCGGCCGGCGTGGCGACATCCTGCTGCGCGGGCATCGGTGGCACGGCGACCTTCAGGTTGCTGTCGATTTCGCCGGTCACATCAACCGACAGCTGCGCCATGGCCGGCGCAGACAAAGCAGCGGCCAGCGCGGCGGTCGCAAGAGCCAGGCGGCGCAAAATGGTGGTCTTCATCGGTTCAGCCTCGCGTCAAAGCGGAGTGGCCGGAGCCATTTCCATTGGTCATAATATTCGGGCGGCATGTTGCGGAAGGGCGATGCCAGCTTCACCGCCTGAATCGCGCGCTCCGCGTGCAGCTTCGCCTGCGGCCGGTTGCTGGCGGTCACGCCCTGCTGGTCGATGACCTCGGGCGTGCCGATGACTGCGCCACTCTTGTCCAGCCGCACTTCCAGTAGCGTGACCAACTGGTCGGCATCCGCGCCTGAAGGCGGGCGCCAGTGCGGCTTCAACTGGCGACGCAGTTCGGCGTCCAGAGCCGATTTCTGCGCTGGACCCATAGCGGCGGCCGGCGGGGGCGCGGGCTTGCGCGGCGCATCGTCCTTGGTGTCGATGCCCTTCAGGAAGTCCTTGCCCAGCAACGATCCCTTGGGTTTGTCCGCCTTGCCGGCGCCCGACGCCTTGGCCGGCGCGTCGCTCTTGCCCTTGGCATCGCTCTTCGCCTTGGACGGCGCGGCGGCAGCGGCCTTGGGCTTTTCAGGCGCGGGTTTCGCCTTGGCCGCCGGCTTTTCCGGGGTAGGCTTCGCCTTGGGCGCGGGCTTCTCCGGCGCAGGCTTGGGCTTGGCCGGCGCCTTGGCCACTTCCTTCTTGGTTGGCGCAGGCTTGGGCTGCGGCTTGGGTACTTCCTTCGCGACCTCCTTGGGCGGGGTCGGCTTCGGAAGGGGCTTGGGCACTGGCTTGGGTTCCGGCGGCGCGGGCGTGGGTTCGGGCGCCGGGGCCGGCTCGGGGGCGGGCTTGGCGTCTTCGGTCGGTCCCTGCTCCGGCGCCACGCTGGCTGGCGGCGGCTGGGTCGAAAGCTGCGGCGCGGTCGATTGCAGCGCGACCTCGTCCACCAGGCTGATGTCCATCGGCGGTGACTTCAGCTTCAACGGGTTGGGGGTGGACAGGAAACCGGCAGACAGCAGCCCGAACAGCAGGACATGTCCTGCCGTCGCGACGCCAAGGCCGATCTTTTCCGTACGCTCCATATCTTTGACCTATGGCCCCTATTCTGAACCGCCGCTGTCCGAACTGGCGCTGTCCGCACCAGCATCGGTGCTGACTAGCGATACCTTGTTCAGGCCGGCGCGGTTCAGTTCACCCATGACCCGCATCACCCGGCCATAGTCCAGCGCCGTGTCGGCGCGCAGGAAGATTTGCGGCGGCTCGGGCTGGCCGGCATGGGCCGATGCGATCTCGGCCAGACGATCGGGCAGGTCGGCGTCGCTGATCTGGTCGTCGTTGATGAACAAGCCGCCGTCGCGGTCGATCGACACGATCGTGGGCTTGGCGTCTGCGTCCAGCCCCTTGGCCCGCGTTTCCGGCAGGTTCACCGGCACGCCGGTCACCAGCAACGGCGCGGTCACCATGAAGATGATGAGCAGCACCAGCATGACGTCGACCAGCGGCGTCACGTTGATGTCCGCCATGGGCGCGCGCCCGCGTCCGCGCCGCGCGGAAGGAGGACCGGACATCGCCATTACCGTTGCGCCTCGAGTTCACGGCTCAGTGTGGCATAGAAGCTGTCGGCAAAGCGCGAGAGCACCGCTTCCAGCCGGTTGATGCCATGGCTGAACCGGTTGTAGGCGATCAGTGCCGGGATCGCCGCGAACAGGCCGATGGCGGTGGCGAACAATGCCTCGGCGATGCCCGGCGCCACGACCGCAAGGCTGCTGTTCTGCTCGGCGGCGATGCTGGTGAAGGCGCGCATGATGCCCCACACAGTTCCGAACAGACCGATGAAGGGCGCGGCCGATGCCACTGTCGCCAATATGTTCAGCCGGTCGGACAGCCGGTCTACCTCGGCCGCGATCGTGCTCGACATGGATGTCGACAGCCGGTCGCGCGTGCCGTCGCGGTCGACGACCTTCTGCGCGGTCGACCGGCGCCATTCGGTGACACCCGCTGCCATCACCTTGGCCGCCGGAAATTCCGCCTTGCCGCGCGATTCATAGAAACGGTCGATATCCTCCGCCTTCCAGAAATCGGCCTCGAACTTGCGGCTTTCCTTGCTCGCCTTGCGCAGGCTGAAGCTGAAGGACAAGATGATCGCCCAGGTCCAGATGCTGGCCAGCAACAGGCCCAGCATCACGCCTTTGACGACGATATCGGCCTGAAGGAATAGGGCAAGCGGGGAAATGGTCGCGGCGTCGGTAATGGCGCCGGCAGGCAGGTTGAGCGTCATGGGTGAAGGTCTTCCCCTTGGAGCAGGCGAGTGAAAATGTCGGTCCAGGCCTTGGGCTGGCGCTGCGGGCGGCCCTGCGGCGTCAGCCAGGCGACGGAAATGCTGGCGTTGGTCAACTCTTCCGCGCCGCACCTGACTGACTGATGAATGGCGCAGGTCGCGGCGCCCACGGCGGCGACCTTGCTGACCACCATCAGGTCGTCGTCCAGCCTTGCCGGGCGGCGATATCTGATCTGAAGGTCGGTGACGGCATAGACGCCCGCGCCGCTTTCATGATGGGCGCGCTGGTCGATGCCGGCCACGCGCAGCATGTCGGATCGGGCGCGTTCCATATAGCGTAGATAATTGGCATGGTAGACGAGGCCGGAAAGGTCGGTATCCTCGAAATAGACGCGCACGGGGAAATGATGCGCGGCGGCAATGAAGCATCCGGTGGCCGGCACGGGCATCATTTGGGAAACAGACATGCCGGGCTTTTAACCATGGCCGCTGCGTCGCGCAAAGCCGGAAATGCCCGCCCCGCCCAATCCATCCGTCATGACGGCACGTTCCATCGCCCGTAAGGCACCTGCTGCAATGGAGAGTGGCCCCGATGCCGCAGTGTAGCTAAGGCTATGCCACTCAGAATGGAGAGACAGGCATGACGGATATTCGGACGGTGGGCGTGATCGGCGCGGGTCAGATGGGGGCGGGTATCGCCCAGGTCGCGGCACAGGCGGGCTATGACGTCATTCTGTCGGACATCGAACTGCCCCGCGCGGAGAAAGGGCTGGCGGGTATCGCCAAGCTGCTGGCCAAGGCGGTGGAAAAGGAAAAGATCAGCCAGGCCGATGCCGATGCCGCGCTCGCCCGCATCACCCCGGCGGGCGATATCGCCCCGCTGGCCGGTGCCCAACTGGTGATTGAGGCCGCGACCGAACGGGAAGAGGTGAAGCGCGCAATCTTCAATAATGTCGGCAAGATCCTTGCCCCCGACGCGATCCTCGCCACCAACACCTCCTCCATCCCTATCACCCGGCTGGCCCAGGCCGCGCCCGATGCCGGCCGCTTCGTGGGCGTCCATTTCTTCAACCCCGTACCGGTGATGGTGCTGGTGGAGGTCATTCGCGGCCTCGCCACCACGCCGGAAACGGTCGCGGCGGTCGAAGGCTTCGCCGCGAAGATCGGCAAGACCACCGTCCATGCCTTCGACGCGCCGGGCTTCGTGGTGAATCGCATCCTGCTGCCTATGCTCAATGAAGCCGTGTTCGTGCTGGGCGAAGGCGTGGGCAGCGTCACCGACATCGACCAGGGCTGCAAGCTGGGCCTTAATCACCCGATGGGACCGCTGACCCTGCTCGATTTCGTCGGCCTCGACACTGCGCTCGAAATCCTCAACGTCTTCCTGACCACCACCGGCGACCCTAAATATCGCCCGGCGCCGCTGCTGGTGAAATATGTCGAGGCCGGCTGGTACGGCCGCAAGACCGGCAGGGGCTTTTACGACTATAGCGGCGCGGAACCCGTTCCGACCCGCTGAGCCATCCATGGGCGCGGGCGTGTAAGCTCGCGCTCAACCCGCGCTCAGGCCATGCTTCTTCATGCAGTGGCGCAACTGGTCATAGGTCAGCCCTAATCCCTTGGCCGTCGCCCGCTGATTATAACGATAGCGATCCAGTGCCGCGCGGATGATCGCCGCCTCATGCCCGTCCACCGCCGCGCGCAGATCGCTGATATCCTCGAATGCGATGGCCGGCGCGGCGGCGGCAACCGGGGCAGGGGCATCCCCTACAGGCGCTGCGCTCACTCGCGGCATCATCGGCTTGGGCTTCCACGGCGACGCGAACGGGTCGAAGGTGATGCGGCTGATCGGCCGTCCCGGTTCGTCCCAGCGATAGACCGCCCGCTCCACCACATTGCGCAGTTCGCGCACATTGCCCGGCCAGCCATAGCCTTCCAGTTCCGCCGCGCAGGCTGCGGTAAAGCCCGGCCATTGCGGCCAGTCCCGCTCGGCGGCCATGCGCCGCCCGAAATGGTCGGCCAACACCGTGATGTCGCCCTCGCGCGCGCGCAGCGGCGGCAGGGTGATGACCTCGAAACTCAGCCGGTCGAGCAGGTCGGGACGAAACCGCCCGGCCTCGGCGGCAGCGGGCAGATCCTCATTGGTTGCCGCGACGATCCGCACATCCACCGTCATCGGCCGCGATGCGCCGATCCGCGTCACCTCGCCATATTCGATCACGCGCAGCAGCCGCTCCTGTGCCGCCATCGACAGCGTCCCCAGTTCGTCCAGGAACAGCGTCCCGCCATCGGCATCCTCGAACCGGCCCGGCCGCGCCTTGGTCGCGCCGGTGAAGGCACCCTGTTCATGGCCGAACAATTCCGCCTCGATCAGCGTCTCGGGCAGCGCGGCGCAGTTCATCGTGATCAGCGGCTCGCCCCAGCGCGGCGACAGATGGTGCAGGCGTTCGGCAATCAGTTCCTTGCCGGTGCCGCGTTCGCCGATCACCAGCACCGGCCGGTTGAGTTCGGCCGCGCGCCCCGCTTGCTCGACCGCGTCGAGAAAGGCGAAGCTTTGACCGACAAACTGCGTATTTTTCTCCATGTGCCAACTTATGGTGAAATTTCCTACTCCTTGGCAAGTGGCATATTGGTATGGCCTTGCCGCGCGGCCAAAAAATTAAGGAAAACCGCCATTTCCTGAAATTGGCATGGCCTCTGCAATGCTGGGGACAATCCGCAACCAATCGCGGAACCTATGAAGGCCAAGATTCAGGGAGTATGACCATGACCAACCAGAGCAACAGCGTTCGCGAAATCGGTCAGCTGATGTCGGTCGCCATTGCCGCCGTCCTGTTCGGATCGACCATGATCCTTTCGGCGGTCGGCCCGGCCCGCGCCAGCGAAACCCCGGTCCTCGCGACGCACGAAACCCCCGCGACCCTGCGCTATCTGGCGTAAGGATCGCACAGACGGCCGGGGCGGGACTGCCCCCTCTCGCCCGCCCCGGCACCCGATAACGAGATACGACCAGGAGTGACGTTAAAATGGGTATTTTCTCCCGCACCCGCGACATCATCGCCGCCAATGTGACCGACCTGCTCGACAAGGCGGAAGACCCCGCGAAGATGATCCGTATGATCATCCTCGAAATGGAGGAAACACTGGTGGAAGTCCGCGCCTCGGCTGCGCGCACCATCGCCGATCAGAAGGAAATGCGCCGCCACATCGCCAAGCTGACCGCGTTGCAGGACAGCTGGACCGAAAAGGCGCAGCTTGCGCTCTCGAAGGATCGCGAAGACCTCGCCAAGGCCGCGCTGGTCGAACGCCAGAAGGCGGCCGACATGGCCGACCATCTCAATCATGAGATCGAGACGCTGGACGACGCGCTGCGCGCCTCGGAAGAGGATATCGCCAAGCTGCAAGGCAAGCTGCGCGAAGCCCGCACCCGCCAGAACAGCCTGGTCACCCGCATGCAGAGCGCCGAAAATCGCCTGCGCGTCCGCGAAGCCTATGCCGGTGAGAAGGTCAACGACGCCTTTGCCCGCTTCGACATGCTGGAACGCCGCGTCGATCTGGCGGAAGGCCGCGCCGACGCCGTGACGCTGGGCGGTCAGCCCAAGACACTGGAAGAAGAGATTGCGGAACTCAAGTCGGCCGACAAGGTCGATGCCGATCTCGCCGCGCTCAAGGCCTCGATGAACAAGGGAGCGTGATCCCATGGAAGACGTCTTTCTGCCCATCATGGTCTGCGGCATGCTGTTCATCGGCATGCCCTGGCTGATCTTCCACTATGTCACCAAGTGGAAGCAGGCGCCCAAGATCACCGACGAGGATGAGAAGCTGCTGGACGAACTCCACCTTCTCGCCCGCCGCCTCGAAGAACGGCTCCAGACGGTCGAACGGATCGTCGCCGCCGACAACCCCGATTTCCGTCCGCAGCGCCCGGCCCAGGAGCCGGACGACTACAGCTTCGACCGGAGGAACTGACATGACCGCCCGCCGCACCAAATTTTATCTCGACAAGGCCAATGGCAAATGGATGGGTGTCTGCGCCGGCATCGCCGACTATACCGGGATCGACGTGGTCTGGGTCCGGGTCGGCGCGGTGCTCATCACCCTGATGGGCGCCTTCCCCTGGACGCTGGTCGCCTATTTCGCCGCCGTCTACTTCGCCGATAACAAGCCGACGGGCCTCTATGCGGATCGCGACGACCAGAAATTCTGGCAGGGCGTGCGCACCAACCCGACCCGCTCCACTCGCGACGTCCGGTCCAAGTTTCGCGACATCGACCGCCGCCTCGCCGACATCGAAATCTACTATACCAGCCGCAACACCCGCCTCGCCGACGAGATTGACAGCCTGCGCTGAACCGCCGGCCGGGGCATATAACAGGGAGAGACAGTCATGAACTTCGCTGGTCCCGCTTTCGTCCTCGCCATCATCGCCATGTCGACGCTGGGCTGGATGTTCACCACCTGGGTCCGAGCCCGCCATGGCTATCCGGTGGAAAATGAGTGGAGCGGCACCGTTCATCGAACGGAACCCGACGCCGGTCGAAAAATCGACCTTTTATCAAGCGAAAACGAAAAGCTGGTTGGCCGCATCAGCCGCCTCGAAGAACGCATCGCCGTGCTGGAGAGGATCGCCACCGATCCCGCCACCCGCACCGCGCGCGACATCGACGCGCTGCGCTGACCGACCGGGCAAGGGAGTAGACCATGATGTTTCCATTCGAAGCTTTCGCGCCTGTCGCCGTCATCGTCGGATCGCTGGCGGTCGCCGGCTGGATCTTCACCACCTGGCTGCGCATCAAACATGGCTATCCGCTGGAAAATAGCTGGGGCAAGGCCGTCTATCCGCAGAAGAATGAGGAAATGGTCGAACGCATCAAGCTGCTGAGCCAGGAAAATGCCCAGCTTCGTGCGGAGATCGGATCGATGAAGGATCGCCTGATCGTGGTCGAACGCATCGTTACCGACAGCAGCCACCAGCTGAACCGCGAAATCGAACAATTGCGCGGCCCCGCCAACTGACCGCGCGACACTATATTTCAGGGAGTGATCAAAATGGGCCCGTTTGAAATGGTCGTCGCCATCGTCGCGATCACCGCCATCGCCAGCGTCGTCCGCGCCAAATATGGCGTCGTGCGCCACGGCAAGGGCGAAGCGCTGATCCAGCGCGGTCCCGATCCGGAAACGGAAAGGCTCCGCGCCGAAGTGAAGGCTCTCAAGGACCGCGTCGCCGTGCTGGAACGGCTCGCAACGGATGGCTCTACCGCGCTGGAGCGGGAATTCGAAAAACTCCGGGACCGCGACTGATAGCGGTCCATTGGACAGGGAGGCTTATATGCAAGACCCCTATCTTTACATGACTCTGGCCGGGGCCAGCCTGGTCGGCCTCACCATCCTGACCCTTGCAGGTCTGCGTGGCTGGAACGGCTGGCTGGACCTTAAGCGCGCCGAACTGATCCGCTACGGCCACGGCGAGGACAGCGGCCCGCCCACTGCTGCCGCCCGGATCGAGGTCGCCGACCTCAAGGAACGCATCCGCAAGCTGGAAGCGATCGCAGCCGGGGTGGATCTGTAAGCAGTACCCACACCGGTTCGGCCCTTCGACTTCGCTCAGGCGAGCTTGTCGAAGTCCCGTTCTTGTCTGAAAGCGGCACATGCAAAAGGGGCGCGATGATCGTTCACCGCGCCCCTTTTTATAACTCTGAAAAGGGCGTTCAGCCCCGCAGGCTACCACCCAGCTTCTGCGCGGCCTTGACCACGGCGGCGCTGATCGCCTCCAGCTCTTCCTGGCCGAAACTCTTCTCGCCCGGCTGCAACGTCACTTCGACCGCGAGCGACTTCATACCCTCTTCCACGCCCGGCCCGACAAAGACGTCGAACAGGCGCACATCAACGATGCTCTTCTTGTCCGCACCTTTCACGCCACGCACCAGCGCATCGGCCTCGACCGTTTCCGGCACAAGGAAGGCGAAGTCGCGCTTCACGGCCTGCAACGCCGGCGGCGCGTAGGGCGCGCGCATGAAGCCGCTCTTGCGCTTTCCCGGAATGGCGTCGAGGAAAATTTCACCCGCAACCAAGGTGCCCGACAGGCCGAACTGCTTGGCCAGCGACGGGTGCAGCACGCCATATTCGGCCAGCACCACCTTCGGCCCCAGCCGCAAAGTGCCCGACTGCCCCGGATGATAGGCGGCCGAAGCCTCCCCGAAATTCTGGAGATTGCCCACCGGCGCACCGGCCGCGGCCAGCAGCGCGATCACCTCGGCTTTGGCGTCGAACGCATCGAACGCCTGCGCCTTGCCGCTCTGCCAGCCGCGCGTGGTCTTCTCGCCGGCCAGCACAAAGCCCACGGTCGCCCGCTCGCCCTGCTTGAAATAACGACGGCCGAGTTCGAACAGGCGGATGCTGCTCGCACTGCGATCGACATTGCGCTTCGTCGCCGACAGCAGGCCGGGCAGCAGCGAAGGTCGCATGACCTTCAGATCCTCGGAAATCGGATTGGCCAGCGTCCAGTCGCCTCCGCCCACGGCGGCGGCTTCCTTTTCGGACAGGAAGGACCAGTTGATCGCTTCGGCGAGGCCCCGCGCAGCCGCCGTGCGGCGCACCCGGCGCTCGACCAACTGCTCGGGCGTGGCGGTCGGGCGGGCGACGCCCGGCACGCGCGGCAGCGGGGTAGAGGGCACATGGTCCAGACCCACGATCCGCACCACTTCCTCGACAATGTCGGGCCAGCCATCGACGTCCCGGCGCCAGGTCGGCACCGTGATGATCCAGCTGGCCGGCACGCTGACGGGCATGCCGTCCTGATATTCGACGCCGCCACCCGATACGCTGACACCAAAGCCCAGGCTTTCGAGGATGCGCTGCTGCTCGTCGGTCGGTACGTCCACCCCCGCCAGCGACAGGCACTGGTCGGGGCTGTAGCTGACGGTCTTGGGCGTGGCGGGCGCGACGCCCGCGCGGGTCGCCTCGCTCGCGGTGCCGCCGCACAGCTTCACCACCAGATCGGTCGCGATCGACAGGCCATCGTCCAGAAACGCCGGGTCGACCCCGCGCTCGAATCGACCGCGCGCGTCGGAGGTCAGGGTCAGCTTCTGCCCCGTCACAGCGATCCGTTCCGGCGTGAAATAGGCGCATTCGATCAGGACATCGGTCGTGCCGTCCTGCGCGCCCGAATGTTCGCCGCCCATGATGCCGCCGATATCATGCACCGCTTCATCGTCGGCGATGACGGTCATGCTCTCATCGACGGTGTAGGTCTTGCCATTCAACGCCAGCACCTGCTCGCCGGCCTTGCCCTTGCGCGCTACAAGGCCGCCCTTCAGTGTCGCCATGTCATAGACATGCAGCGGCCGGCCAAGGTCGATCATGATATAATTGGTGATATCGACCAAAGTGCTGATCGGCTTCTGGCCGATCGCCTTCAATCGCTTGCTCATCCATTCGGGCGACGCGCCATTGGTCACGCCGCGCACGGTGCGTGCGAAGAAGGCGGGGCAGCCGTCCATGTCGTCCGTGCGCACATCCGGCCCCGGCCCCACGCCCTCGATCGTCGGCACGATGATGGCGTTCAGCGTGCCGAGGCCCGCCGCCGCCAGATCGCGCGCAATGCCGCGCACGCCCATGCAGTCCTGCCGGTTGGGCGTGATGCTGACGTCGATGACCGGATCGTTCAGCCCCGCCCAGTCGGCATAGACCTGCCCGACAGGCGCATCGGCCGCCAGTTCGATGATGCCGTCATGATCGTCGCCCAGTTCCAGTTCGCGCGTTGAACACATCATGCCGTTGGATTCGACGCCCCGGATCGCGGTCTTCTTCAGCACCATGCCGTTGACCGGCACCACCGCGCCCTCGACCCCGAACACGCCGATCAGGCCGGCGCGCGCATTGGGCGCCCCGCACACGACCTGCAGCGGATTACCGTCGCCATGGTCGACGCTCAGCACTTGCAACTTGTCCGCCTGCGGATGACGCTCGGCCGTCAGCACCCTGGCGATCTTGAACGCGCCCAGCTTTTCGGCCGGGTTCTCGACGCCCTCGACTTCCAGCCCGATGGCGTTCAGCGTCTTGAGGATCGTCGTCAGGTCCGCATCGGTATTGAGATGCGTCTTGAGCCAGCTCAGGGTGAACTTCATGCGCCGACTCCTCCGCTCAGCGTGGGCACATCGAGCGCCGAAAATCCATAATGTTTCAGCCAGCGCAGATCGCCGTCGAAGAAGGCGCGCAGGTCGTTCATGCCATATTTCAGCATGGCGAGGCGATCGACGCCGGTGCCGAAGGCAAAGCCCTGCCATTCGTCGGGATCAAGCCCGCAGGCCTCGATCACCCGCCTGTTGACCATGCCGCTGCCCAGCACTTCCAGCCAGCCGCCGCCCTGCGCATCGCCGTCGCCGCCGATCACCCGCTGGCCGTTGGTCAGGGTGTAGCCGACGTCGACCTCGACCGAAGGCTCGGTAAAGGGGAAATAGCTCGGCCGCAGGCGCAGCACGATATCCTCACGCTCAAAGAAGGCCTTGAGGAAGGTTTCCAGCGTCCACTTCAAATGGCCCAGCGTGATGCCCTTGTCGATCACCAGCCCCTCAATCTGATGGAACATCGGCGTGTGGGTCGCATCGGAATCGCTGCGATAGACGCGACCGGGCGCGATGATGCGGATCGGCGGCTCCTGCGTCATCATCGTGCGGATCTGCACCGGCGACGTATGGGTGCGCAGCAGCATCTTCTTCTGCCCTTCCTCATCCGGGAAGTAGAAGGTGTCGTGCATCGCGCGCGCCGGGTGCGTCTCCGGGATATTGAGCGCGGTGAAATTATGCCAATCGTCCTCGATCTCCGGCCCGGTGGCGACCGAGAAGCCAAGGTCGGCGAAGATTTCGGCCAGTTCGTCCATCACCTGAGATACGGCATGGATTGATCCCTGCGCACCGATGTCAGCGGGCAGGGTCATGTCGACCTTCTCCGAAGCCAGCTTGGCGTCGAGCGCCGCCTGCTCCAGCGCCGCCTTCCTGTCTGCCAGCGCAGCCGTCACGCTCTCGCGCAGATCCTGGATCGGCGGACCTTTTTCCATCCGCTCTTCGGGCGACATGCCGCCCAGCGTCTTCAGCAGGCCGGTCACGACCCCGCTCTTGCCCAGCGCGCCCACCCGCAACGCATCGAGCGCATCGAGCGTGTCGGCGGCGGCGATGTCGGCGATCAGGCCGGCTTTCAATGCGCTAATTTCGGTCATTCTTCCCAAACCTTCGTCATTCCCGCGAAAGCGGGAACCCATCTCCTGACCTGCCGGTCATTCGCTACGTAAAGAGGACAAAGGCTCAAAGCCAAAGCCCAGCGCCAGATCATCCCAGTTAGGGTTGCCGGCTTCGATCAGCTCAATCTTCCACTGCCTGTTCCATTTCTTGTTCCGCTTTTCCCGCAGGATGGCGCTGTCCATGCTGTCATGCGGTTCGAACCAGACCAGGCGCTTCACGCCGTAGTCTTTCGTGAAGCCTTCGATCAAGCCGTTTCGATGCTCATAGAGGCGCTTTATGAGGTCGGCGGTGACGCCTGTATACAGTGTGCCGTTCTTCCGGCTCGCGAGTATGTAGACGGTTGGGCTGATCTCGCGCATCATCCCATCTTCCGGTGATGGGCCCCCGCTTTCGCGGGAATGACGAAGATGGAGATGTTACGCCCGCGCGCCCAGCAAAGCGCCACCAAAGCCGATGAACATCAGGCCCGTACCGCGATTGAACAGTTTCTGCCGGTTGGCGGGTGCCAGCCAGCGCGCCAGCCGCGCGCCGCCCAGTGCATAGACGCCATACCAGAAGCTTTCGATCACCACGAAGCTGGCGATCAGGATCGCAAGCTGCAACCAGAAGGGCCGCTCCAGATCGATGAACTGCGGGAACAGTGCGGCGGCGAAGATGATCAGCTTGGGATTGGCGAGTCCGGTCAGCAGGCCGGTGGTGTAGAGCGCCCGGACCGACCGTGCCTTCGTCGCGTGGGCGTCGTCGCCGCCGACGGGCGCGCGCCAGGCCTTGATTCCCAGCCAGACCAGATAGGCAACCCCGGCGTAGCGCAGCACGTCGAACAGGCGTGGCGAGGCCTTCAGCAACGCGCCAAGACCCAGGGCCGACGCGATCAGGCAGAGCAGTACCGCGCTCATCAACCCCGCCATCGTGGCGGTCGCCTTGCGGGGGCCATGGGCGATGCTCTGCGTCATCACATGCAGCATGTTGGGGCCGGGCGTGGCCGAAATCAGGAAAACTGCCGTAACGTACAACCACCAGAGATGCAGCGACATGGGATTAGCCCCCGATGTTCAGACTCAACCAACCTCCGTTCGCCCTGAGCCTGTCGAAGGGCGCATGCTCGCCTCGAACGACTGAGCACGAACGGAAAGGGAACTGAAAAAACAAAAAGGGCGCCGAAGGCATTTGCCCCGGCGCCCCTTTGACGATCTTGCGATCAGTCCGCTCAGGCCGCGGGCAGCGCAGCCTTCGCCTGGGCGATGATGGCGCTAAACGCCTCGCCTTCGTGCATCGCGATGTCGGCCAGAACCTTCCGGTCCAGTTCGACGCCGGCCAGCTTCAGGCCGTGCATGAACTGCGAATAGGTCAGGCCTTCGGCGCGAACGCCGGCGTTGATGCGCTGAATCCACAGACCACGGAACGAACGCTTCTTAACCTTACGGTCGCGATAGGCGTACTGGCCGGCCTTTTCGACGGCCTGGCGAGCGACGCGGATCGTATTCTTGCGACGGCCATAATAGCCCTTCGCCTGATCCAAAATCCGCTTATGCTTCGCCTTGGTGGTTACACCACGTTTTACGCGTGCCATGTGCCTCTACTCCTTACTTCAGGCCGTAGGGCGCCCACAGGCGCACATGGGCAACATCGGAATCCGACAGGACGGACGTACCGCGGTTCTGACGGATATACTTGGCATTGTGGCTGATCAGGCGGTGACGCTTGCCAGCGACGCCGTGCTTCACCTTGCCGGTGGCGGTGAACTTGAAGCGCTTCTTCACACCGCTCTTGGTCTTCATCTTGGGCATTTTCGTCTCCTTGGTTGGCGCGACGATTACAGACAGCCCCGGCAGCCCTAGTTAGCCGGGCGGTCCTTCCGAATATCGCGAAGGGCGGCCCTTAGTAGGCCATGGCAGGAAAAGCAAGCGATTCGGCGTCGTGGAGCATCTTCTGCCTGTCATCCGCCGGGTTTATCCTGTGCACATCACGACTCGAAGACGGAGAGGGCCATGACCGACACACCCTTCACCATGCCGGGCGTCACCCCGCATATCGTCATCCCCGACGGCAAGGCCACCGAGGCGATCCGTTTCTATCAGACGGCATTCGGCGCGACCGAACAGAGCCGTCACTTGGCCGATGATGGCGCCCGGATCATGCACGCCCATCTGACCATCAATGGCGGGCCGCTGATGCTGAACGATCATTTTCATGAGATGGCCAATGGCGAGCCCTTGCCGCCCGCGGCCGGCACCACCCTGCATCTGGAGGTTGACGATGCCGATCTATGGTGGGGCCGCGCGCTGGATGCCGGGGCAAGCATCCGCTTCCCGCTCGACAACCAGTTCTGGGGTGCGCGCTACGGCCAGCTGGTCGATCCCTTCGGCCATGTCTGGTCGATCGGAGGGCCGGTCAAGGCGTAACATACATTTGCGAGCGGATGAGGACGATCTGCTCCATATCCGTGTCCCGCAATATGCCCTTCAGGCATTTCGCCTGCGCCCCATGGTCGTCCGAAGAGCCATGGAAGGCGATCGCTTTAGGGTGATCCGGTATGATGTAGGCGTCCTTCGCGCCGCATCGCGCCTGCGCCTTTTCAAAGACGGTCGGGGAAAAAGGCAGTTTGCGGTCGCACCCTCCCATCGTCAGCGCCAGGACTAATCCCAAGGCCTGAACAGCTGATCGGCGCTTTGTGAGCATGCTGACCTGCGACCTGGGCCGATCAATGATGATGATCATGCCCATGGTCGTGCCCGGACTGATGGATCGCCTCCAGCACATCCTCCAGTCGCGCCGGATCGCCCAGCGCCAGCACATGACCTTCGCTATCTGCCGTCAGCGGCTCGCCATTCCAGTCGCACATCAGCCCGCCCGCACCTTCGACCACTGGCACCAGCGCTGCAAAATCATAGCTTTGCAGACCCGATTCGATGACGATGTCCAGAAAGCCGGACGACAGCAGCCCGTAATTATAGCAATCCCCGCCATAGACCGGCCCCTGTCGCGGAGATCCGCCCGATACGGCGGCGACCAGCGCCAGATAATGCGGCACGTCGCCATCGGCGAAGAGATGCGGGCTGGTGGTGGCGATGCCCGCACCCTCCAACGCCTTGCATCCGCGCGTGCGGACGGGCTTGCCGTTGAAGGTGGTCGGCTGCCCGCTCATCCCGGCCCAGCGTTCGCGCGCGATCGGCTGGTCGATGATGCCGATGGTCGGCCACCCTGCTTGAGTCAGTGCGATCAGCGTGCCGAAGATCGGTCGCCCGGCGATGAAGCTGCGCGTCCCGTCGATCGGATCGAGAATCCACACCCGCTCGGCATCGGTCCGCACCGATCCATATTCCTCGCCGATGATGCCGTCGTCCGGCCGTTCCTTTTCCAATATGGCGCGGATCGCGGCTTCGGCGGCACGATCGGCCTCCGTCACAGGCGATTTGTCCGCCTTGATCTCCAGATCGTAGCGGGCACGAAAAAAGGGGCGGATGGCGGCGCCGGCGGCGTCGGCAAGGCGGTTGGCAAGGGCCAGATCGTCGCGGGTCGTCATGCCTCTCGCCTAGCGGTTGCGCTGCCGTTGCGCTAGACTGAACGGCGCAACAGAAGAAGGAGAGGACCATGCCCGGTTCGCCCGTCATCCCATGCCTGCGCTACGCCGATGCGCCTGCCGCCATCGACTTTCTGTGCGCCGCTTTCGGCTTTCAACGTCATGCCGTCTATCCCGACGATGCCGATCCCACGATCATCCACCATGCCCAACTGATGCTGGGCGACGGCATGGTCATGTTGGGCAGCGTCAAGGATATGGAGGGCGAATCCCTCTACACCTGGTCCACCGCCCGCGACCTCGGCGGCATCACCGCCTGCGTCTATATCGTGGTGCCCGATCCTGACGCCCATTGCCTCCATGCCCGCAATGAAGGCGCGGTGGTGGTCGATGAACCGCATGACAATGATGGCTATCCCGGTCGCGGCTACACCGCGCTCGATCCGGAGGGCAATGTCTGGAGCTTCGGCAGCTACGATCCATGGACGGATTAAGCCTTCCGCAACCGCGCCGTTCTAGCCTGCGATAAGAAAGGGGCATGCCCATGGCCATGGTCGGCTGGATATTGAGCTTCATCGCCCTGTTCGTGGGCCTCGCCCTGCGTCAGGACATGCCGATCGGCGGATCGGCCATGCTCTCCAACCTGTTGATCGGCCTCGCCGTTCTGGCCTGTCCGATGCTGTGGCGCGAAAATATGCTGGGCATCTCGCGCGGTCAGCGCATCGTCGTCGCGCTGATCCTGCTATGTGCGACGCCGCTGGCCTTGCTGCCAGCGGCGTAATCTCGTTTCAATCGAACAGGCTGGATACCGAACTCTCGTCGGCGATGCGCTTGATCGCTTCGCCGAGCAGCGGGGCGATGGGCAGGTGACGGATGCGCTGGCTGCCGTTCACCGCATCGGTGCCCTGGATCGAATCGGTGATGACCAGTTCCAGCAGTTCCGACGCATCGACCCGCGCGACCGCCCCGCCCGACAGCACGCCATGGCTGACATAGGCGATGACGTCCTCTGCGCCTGCTGCCTTCAGCGCGCTGGCGGCGTTGCACAGCGTCCCGGCGGAATCGACGATATCGTCGATCAGGATGCAGAAACGGCCCTTCACGTCGCCGATGATGTTCATCACCTCGGATTCGCCGGCGCGTTCGCGGCGCTTGTCGACGATGGCGAGCGGCGCGTTGTCAAGCCGCTTGGCCAGCGCGCGGGCGCGCACCACGCCGCCGACGTCAGGCGACACGACCATGATATTCTTGTCACCGAAACGGGCCTGAATATCGGCCGACATCACCGGTGCGCCGAACAGATTGTCGGTCGGGATGTCGAAGAAGCCCTGAATCTGACCTGCGTGCAGGTCGACCGAAAGCACGCGGTCGGCGCCGGCGGTGGTGATCAGGTTGGCGACCAGTTTGGCGGAAATCGGGGTGCGCGGACCGGGCTTCCGATCCTGCCGGGCATAGCCGAAATAGGGAACGACGGCAGTGATTCGCTTGGCCGACGCGCGCTTCAGCGCATCGATCATGATTAGCAATTCCATCAGATTGTCGTTGGTCGGATAGGCCGTCGACTGGATCACGAACACGTCCTCGCCGCGGACATTCTCATGAATTTCAACGAAAACTTCTTCGTCGGCGAAACGACGGACGCTGGCGTCGGTCAGGGGGATTTCGATATAGTCGGCGATGGCGGCCGCAAGCGGCTTGTTGGAATTGCCGGTCATGAGTTTCATAGCGAAAACCCCTGTGACAGATGGATGACGATGCGCGAAACGCGGCCCCTTTAGCGGCGCATGTCCCATGTGGAAAGGCGCTTTTGCGCCCTGCGACAAAATGAACTAGGGGCCGAACCATGACCGATAAACTCGTGATCGCGCTTGCGCAGATGTCCCAATATATGGGCGACCCCAAAGCCAATGCCGACGCCATGCTGGAATGGCGCGCACGGGCGAAGGGCGCGGACCTGATCGTCTATCCCGAATTGCAACTGATCGGCTATCCGCCCGAGGATCTGGTGCTCAAGCCTGCCCTGCTCGATCAGGCCAATTATCATCTCGACCGGATGGCGCAGGAAACGGCGGACGGCGGCCCGGCGATGCTGGTTGGCACCGTGGTCGCCTCGCAGGGGGTTCTCTTCAACGTCGTCGCCCTGCTGGAAAATGGCGCCGTCACCGCGATCCGGCAGAAGCGTGAACTGCCCAATTACGGCACCTTCGACGAAAAGCGGCTTTTCGCGCCCGGCCCGCTGCCTGCGCCGATCCTGTTCAAGGGCGTCAAGATCGGCGTTCCCATCTGCGAGGATATCTGGTTCCCCTTCGTCACCGCCCATTTGCGGGCCGAGGGCGCGGAAATCCTGATCAGCCCCAATGGCAGCCCGTTCGAAGTCGACAAGGACGATCGCCGCCTCAACGCCGTCGCCGGCACGCGCGTCCGCGAAACCGGCTTGCCGCTTGTCTATCTCAATCGCGTCGGCGGGCAGGACGAACTGGTGTTCGACGGGGCCTCCTTCGTGATGAACGGCGATCTCAGCGTCGCGCAGCAACTGCCCGACTGGGAGGAATCGCTGATACTCACGACATGGGAAAAGTGGGATGGCCAGTGGGTCTGCCTGCCCGGCGACAGGCATGATCTCGATCCGCGCCCGGCCGACATCTACAACGCCATGGTGCTGGGCCTGCGCGACTATGTGAACCGCAACCGTTTCCCCGGCGTGGTGCTGGGCCTGTCGGGCGGCATCGATTCCGCGCTCTCCGCCGCCGTCGCGGTCGATGCGCTGGGCGCGGATCGCGTCTGGTGCGTGATGATGCCCTCGCGCTTCACCAGTCAGGAAAGCCTGGACGACGCGGTCGAATGTGCGCGCCTGTTAGGTGTTCGTTACGACACGATCCCGATCGAACCGGCCGTCGCTGCCTTCGACACGATGCTCGCCCCCGTCTTCGAAGGCCGCAGCCGCGACCTGACGGAGGAGAATATCCAGTCGCGCATTCGTGGCGTGACGCTGATGGGCCTGTCCAACAAATATGGCCATATGCTGCTGACCACCGGCAACAAGAGCGAGATGTCGGTCGGTTATGCCACCATCTATGGCGACATGGCGGGCGGTTATTCGGTGCTGAAGGATGCTTACAAGACCACCGTGTTCGACCTCTGCCGCTGGCGCAACGAGAATATGCCGTCGCTCGGCGAAGGCTTTGGTCCCGCCGGCCCGGTCATGCCCGAACGAGTCATTACCAAGCCCCCCAGCGCCGAACTGCGCGACAACCAGCGCGACGACGACAGTCTGCCCCCCTATGAGGTGTTGGACCCGATCCTCTACGGCCTGGTCGAGGAGGAATTGTCGGTCGACAAGCTGGTCGAGCGTGGCTTCGAGAAGGAGACGGTCGCCCGCATCGAACGCCTTCTCTACATCGCCGAATATAAGCGCCGCCAGTCGCCGCCCGGCGTGAAGCTCGGCATCCGCAATTTCGGCCGCGACCGCCGCTATCCGATCACCAATGGCTTCCGCAGCATCTAACCAACCCCAAACCGTTCGGTTCGAGCAGCTTCGAGCGAAGTCGAGAAGCGTCGTCGAGAACAGTTCTCGACAGGCTCGAACCGAACGGGTTCAGGACTGGACTTATGACCGTCATCACCCGCTTCGCCCCGTCGCCGACCGGCCATCTCCATGTCGGCAATATCCGTGCCGCGCTCCACAACTGGCTGTGGGCGCGCAAGTCCGGCGGCCGCTTCCTGCTGCGCCTCGACGATACCGACCTCGAACGCTCGCGCCCCGAATATGCGGAAAGCATCAAGGCGGACCTCAACTGGCTGGGCCTCCATTGGGATGGCGAGGAAAAACAGTCCGACCGCTTCGCCCTCTATGAGTCCCGGTTCGAGGCGCTCAAAGCCTCCGGTCATGTCTACCCGGCCTATGAAACCCAGCAGGAACTCGAGCTACGCCGCAAGATCCTGCTCGGACGCGGCCTGCCGCCGGTTTATGACCGCGCCGCCCTGTCGCTGACCCGGGACCAGTTCGCCGCCTATGAAGCCGAAGGCCGCACGCCGCACTGGCGTTTCAAACTGGATCATGACCAGCCGATCATTTGGACCGACCTCATCCGTGGCGATCAGCGTTTCGATCCGAAATTGCTGTCCGATCCGGTGATCCGCCGCGCCGACGGCAGTTGGCTCTACATGCTCCCTTCCGTCATCGACGATATCGCCATGGGCGTCACCCATGTCCTGCGTGGGGAGGATCATGTGTCCAACACCGCGACCCAGATCCAGATGTTCACCGCGCTCGGCGCGTCGCTCCCGGCGTTCGCCCATGAAGCGCTGCTCACCGGCAGCGAGGGCAAGCTGTCGAAGCGCCTCGGCTCGCTCGGCGTCGCCCATTTCCGCGAGATCGGGCTGGAAGCGATGAGCGTCGTGTCCCTGCTCGCGCGGCTCGGCACGTCGCAGCCGGTCGAACCCTTCGCCGACACAGCGCCCCTGATCGATCATTTCGACTTCGCTCATTTCGGCCGCGCGCCCGCGCGCTTCGACGAAGCCGAACTGGCGACCCTCAACCAGAAGGTCGTCCATCTGCTCTCCTATGAAGCGGTCGCCGACCGGCTTCCTGATGGCATGGACGCGCTGGCATGGGCAGCGATCCGCCCCAATCTGGAAACGGTCGCGGGCGCGGCCGACTGGTGGCGCATTGTCACCGGCCCGATCGCCGCACCCGAAGTGGCGGAAGAGGATCGCGATTTTCTCGCCAGCGCGCATCGTATCCTGTCCGGCACGGCCTTCGATGCCGACATCTGGCGCACGCTGACTAATGCGCTGAAGGAAGAGACAGGCCGCAAGGGCAAGCCCCTCTTCCTGCCCCTGCGCCGCGCCCTGACCGGCCTGGACCACGGCCCCGACATGGCACAATTGCTGCCCCTGATTGGCCGGGAGAGAGCGTTAGAGCGGCTGGTCGTTTCGTCGGTTTAAATGTCTTCACAAGGAGGCAACCTGTGACGATGCAAATCACTTTTCGGCCGATGCTCCCTCATTATGTGGCGGCAGCCAGAGGTAATTATATTCGCCGTCTTGCCTCTTTGAAGACATGGATAGGCATTTGTGTGGGCTGCGCTTTGGTGATTGGAGCGCTGGTCATATTAACGCTACAGGCAGGCGAATCTCTGGACAGTTTGTTTCCCTCCGCAGCGATCGGAGCCGTTGGAGGCGTAGTCTGCGTCCTGTTGCTCGTTGCGCTAAACTTTATGCTGCTGCCGGGTCGGGTGGAAAAACTGTTTGAGCAGAGCAAATCGCAGCATCAGGAAATGACGTTCGGTTGGTCTCCCGAAGGCATATTTTGGGAAACTGTGAATGGAAGTCAAAGATTGCCTTGGTCGCATTATCATCGCTGGCGCGAAACCGGATCGGTCTATCTTCTCTATCTGAACGACACGCTCTACCAGTTCGTGCCGCGCCATGTTCTGACAACAGAGCAGGATACCGACCTTCGTGCCACGCTGATCGCCAGCGGTCTGCCGCGGCGCTGACATCGGCTTCCAATTCCTCCGCGTTCTCCGCGCCGCCGCGCGAATCATTTTGACGCTCGCGGAAAGCGCCGAGAGCTAGAGTGCGCGCCGATATCCTGCGGATCGCTGAGGGGATGGCTGCCCTCCTACTTCCCTTCCAATGTAGGATTTTGCCTGATCTATCCTCAAGGATGACCAGGCTGCCCTGCATCATGTCCCGTCCCGTTGGACATTCCGCAAAGCGACGCGCCATCTTGACCCAAGTGGCGCATCCCCGGTGCGTGGGCCGCGCGCCATGATGACCCGGTTGGTGCGCCAGTGGTGCATTGGGGGCGCGTGGTGGCCGCGTTTTTGGCCAAAAAGCCCGGAAACAGCATGGCATCGACGGTGTGAACTTGGGTGCCGTGATCCTGTCGGTCGAATCCGTGACCCGATCAGGCCGGCCGCGTCAGGCCCGCAACGCCTCCAGCGCCTTGCCCACGGCCGCAATGCCCTCGGGCGAGGCGGCAAAGCCCATATGGGTGCAATCCACCTCGATCGCCTTGTCGCGCTCACCGGCCCGGCCGCGCGAACATTCCGGCAGGATCACGCCGTCACGCTTGGACCACAGCGCCACGGTCGGTACCGGCGGCTTGGCCTCGCGGGTGCAGGGGAAGGGCGGACGATCGACCGGATGGCCCGACACCAGCTGATAGAGCCGCCAGGCATGGTTGGCGCGCGGATCGCCGGAAAAGGGCGTGCCCATCGTCACCACGCCACCGACCTTGTGTGCGGCAAACTTGGCATATTCGCGGGCATAAAGTCCGCCCAAACTCCATCCCACCAGCGTCACTGGCGCCCCGGTCTGTTTACGAATCGCGTCCACGCGCCGGTCGATCTTGTCGAGACTGTCGGGCTTCGGCCCGAAATTGCGGCCTATGCCCCAGTCATGCGCGTCATAACCGGCCGCGTTCAATATATCGCGCAGCCATCCCATGCGCTGTTCCGACGCCATCAGGCCGGGGATCAGCAGCACGCTGCGCCCGTCGCCCTGCATCTGCCCGGCCAGCAGGGCAGCCTGCGCTCGCGTCCGCTTCAGGTCGAACGGCACGCTCAGATTGCCCAGCAACTGCTGCACAGGCGGAAGCTGCGCCGCGCGCGGCCCGGACGCGAGGCGATCCTTCCAGAATGTGCTGACAGCTTGAGCGTAAGGCGGCACGACGACGATGATCCCTGAACCCCGCCGCATGATGCGCCGCGGGAAACGATGACATTATCGTGACAACGCCGAGCGCGTCTATGGGTTTCGCCTCATGCGATCAACGGTTCGTCGTTTGTGACACTGGGTCAGGGAGCGAGCGGGGAGGTTTGGCTAACCGTGCTGCCTTCGGTTCCGCGCAACTCACGCGGTTCCAAAATGGCCGCTGTCTCGATCAGGTCCAGCGCGCGCCGGGCCTCCAGATAGCGCCTTGTATATTGCATCCACCGGTCGGCCGCTGCCCGTCCGGGCATTCGCTCGACCTCGGCCAGCGCGGCGCTGACCCGGCCGCCGTCGATATAGCGCAGCGCCCGGTCCATCGCGACCTGCGGCCGGGGGGAGGGGGTCGATGCCTTGCGGATGGTGATGAGCTCGCGCGCCTCATGCTCCAGCGCGTCCCACCATCCGGCATTGGCGGGCGGTGTCGTCAACTGGACGGATACGTCCATTAGTCCGCCGCGCAGGTCAGCGAGCGTGATCGGCTCGCGCGCGGCATTGATGATCGCGGCGACGGCGCGGGGTTGCGCCTGGCCGAAACGCAGCCGCAACTGCCCCTCGATATAGCCGAGCGGGGTTCCGTTATCGAGCGCACGGCGCGCGGCAAAGGCGACCAGCAGCCCTTCGGCGCGCGCGGCATTGCCCGATGCGGCCTGTGCCTCCACGGTGATGCGGTTCAGCCGCTCCTCCAACTGGATGACCCGGCTGTCCAGCATCTGCGCGGCATCGGCGGTCAGCGGCCGGACGGTGACGGGATTGGCGGCCCCGATCAGGCCCTGTGTCGGGACTTGCGAAGCTGGCTGGGGCTGCGGATCGCCCCAGCGCCGTTGCACCTGCGGCCAGGCCCAGACGGTCAGCACCACGCCCACGGCAAAGGCCAGCAGCGTCAGGATCAGCAGCGGCAACAGGCTACGCCGACGCGCGGGCGGCGGCACGGCGCCGACCGTGCCGACCCCATCCTCGTCGTTCATGCGGACCCTTTCGTCTGTCATTGCCCCGTCATTCGCACAATCGACGGGCAAGGGCCAGCATATCGTCATCGCGCGGTAAATGGGGGAACTGGCCACTGGCCCAGCCATTGCCGCAGGCGGCCAGCGTCGTCGCGCTGATCGCCACGATATGCAGGCTTTTCCGCCGGTCCCGGTCGATCTGTTCTGCCAGTCGGGCCGCTGCACGCGGCGAATGAACCAGCAGGATCGCCCCCGGCACCGCATCCTCCAGCAGGGCAGGGTCTGGCGGCAGGCCGGTCATGCCATAGACTGCGATCCGTATGATATCGAGCGCGCCGGTTTCCATTGGCGCGACCGTCGTGCCGGCCAGATGCAAAACCCGGCCATGCCCGTCGCTGATGATCCGTGCCGCGATCGCGCTGCCGTCGCCGTCGCCCGCGATGATGCAAGGAAATCCGGCCTCCGACAGTGCCTGCGCCGTGGCCGCGCCCACGGCATAGGCAGGCAGGCCGCGATAATGGAGCAGTGCTGGCCCGGCAAAGGCCACGCCATTGGCGCTGGTCAGCAACAGCGCGTCAAAATCCTCCGGCACCGGCGGCGTCCAGTCGATCGGCTGGGGCGCAAACAAAGGATGCACCCGTGCATCCATGCCCATGGCCACGGCCTTGGCCGCCGTCCTGCCCGCCGCCGGTTCGGGGCGCAGGATCAGGACGCGTCTCACCCCTCGAACAGCGCGCGCAGCGCCGGACTGGCCCGCTCCAGCAGCGCTTGCCCGATCGCTTCCGCTGCCGCCTCGTCGGCACGCGCCAGTTGCGCTTCCTCGCGCACCGTTTCCTGCCCATCCGGGCTGATGATCTCAGCCATCAGATACAGGCCGTCAGCCTCCACCCGCGCCAATGCCGCGATCGGCGAATGACAGGTGCCGCCCAGTCCCTTCAACACGCCACGCTCCGCCATCACGGCGTCGAACGTGTCACGGTCGTTGATCGCCGTCAGCGCCGCGACCACGGATTCATTGTCCGCCAGCGTTTCGATCCCCACCGCGCCCTGCGACGGCGCCGGCAGCATCAGGTCGATCGGAATCGTCGTGCCGACATCGCTCTGGTCCAGCCGGTCGAGTCCTGCCGCTGCCAGCAGCGTCGCATGCACCTCGCCTGCTTCCAGCTTGGCCAGCCGCGTGGCGACATTGCCGCGAAACAGGGTGATGGTCGCATCGGGGCGCAGCCGCTTCACCTGCGCGGCCCGGCGTGGCGAGCTGGTGCCGACCAGCGGATTAGCCGGCAGCGCATCGAAACTCTCCACCCCGACCAGCCTGTCGCGCACATCGGCGCGCGGCAGCATGGCGGCGATACGGAAGGCGTCCGGGCGCAGCGTCTCCACATCCTTCATACTATGGACCGAAAAGTCGATCTCGCTCGCCACCAGCGCCCGGTCCAGTTCCTTGGTCCACAACGCCTTGCCGCCGATCTCGGCCAGCGCCCGGTCCTGAATCCGGTCGCCGCTGGTCTGCACCGTGACGACCTGCACGGCATCGTCGGCCCAGCCATGGGCAGCGCACAGGGCGCGGGCGGTCATGTGGGCCTGGGCCAGCGCCAGGGGCGATCCTCTGGTGCCGAGGCGCAACGGTCGATCTGTGAAAAGCATATGCGGCTTGCTCTAATAGCCGTGGGCATTAGATGGAAGCGGCAATGACCATCATCCTTGGCCTGGAATCAAGCTGCGACGAAACCGCGGCGGCGCTGGTGACGGCCGATGGCCGGATATTGGCGCATCGCCTCGCCACGCAGGAAGAAGCGCACCGCCCCTATGGCGGCGTCGTGCCCGAAATCGCCGCCCGCGCCCATGTGGAAGCACTCGCGCCCTTGATTGAGGCGGCGCTGGCTGATGCGGAGATGACGCTGGCGGACGTGGACGTGATCGCCGCCACCGCCGGGCCGGGCCTGATCGGCGGCGTGATGGTCGGCCTCGTCACTGGCAAGGCGCTCGCTCATGCGGCGGGCAAGCCGCTGGTCGCGGTCAACCATCTGGAAGGCCATGCCCTTTCGCCGCGCCTGGCCGATCCGACGCTGCAATTTCCCTATCTGCTGCTCCTTGTCTCGGGCGGCCATTGCCAGTTGCTTCATGTGAAGGGGCCGGGCGATTATGCGCGCCTCGCCACCACGATCGACGATGCGGCCGGCGAGGCGTTCGACAAGACCGCCAAGCTGCTGGGCCTCGGCTATCCTGGCGGCCCGCGCGTGGAAAAGGCGGCGGCGCAAGGCAATCCCAAGGCCGTCCCCCTGCCGCGCCCGCTGGTCGGCACGGCCGAACCACATTTCTCTTTCGCCGGCCTCAAGAGCGCGGTGATGCGCGCCGTCCAGTCGGGCCAATATACAACCGAAGACATCGCCGCCTCCTTCCAGCAGGCGGTGATCGACTGTCTGATCGACCGCACCCGTCGCGCGCTGGCGGCCAGCGAAGGCGTTACCGCGCTAGTCGTAGCGGGCGGCGTGGCCGCAAACCAGCCGATCCGCACCGCGCTCGAATCGCTGGCGGCCGCGCATGACCTGCCCTTCGTCGCGCCGCCGCTGTGGCTGTGCACCGACAATGCGGCGATGATCGCCTGGGCAGGGGCGGAGCGCTATGCGGTGGGCCTTGTCGATGATCTGACCGTGCCCGCCCGGCCGCGCTGGCCGCTCGACCCGGCAGCGGAAAAGGCGCGTGGAGCAGGAGTGAAGGCATGAAGGCGGGAGTCATCGGCGCAGGCGCCTGGGGTACGGCGCTGGCACAATTGCTGGCCAGCGATGGCCAGCCGGTCGCCCTCTGGGCGCTGGAACCCGATGTGGTGGATGCGATCAATCGTACCCAGGAAAATCCCCTCTATCTCGCCAATATTCCGCTTTCGCCCTCGATCACGGCGACGACCAGCATGGCCGACCTGTCGGGTTGCGACCTGTTGCTGGTGGTCAGCCCGGCCCAGCATCTGCGCAGCGTCGTGGCGCAGGCGCCCGCCGGCGTTCCGCTCGTCCTCTGCTCAAAGGGCATAGAGGCGGGGAGCAGCCTGCTCATGTCGGAAGTCGCTTTGCAGGCGCAACCGACATCGCCCATCGCGGTCCTGTCCGGCCCGACCTTCGCGCATGAAGTGGCCAAGGGGCTGCCGACCGCCATCACCCTGGCCTGCGAGAACCGGGAACTGGGCCAGCGCCTCGCTGCCCGGATCGCCCGACCCGCCTTCCGCCCCTATCTGTCGGACGATGTGATCGGTGCGGAAATCGGCGGCGCGGTCAAGAATGTGCTCGCCATCGCCTGCGGTGTCGCGGACGGGGCCGGCCTTGGCCTCAACGCGCGCGCCGCGCTCATATCGCGGGGCTTTGCCGAAATGACCCGCTTCGGCCTGGCGCGTGGCGCGCGCGCGGAAACGCTGGGCGGCCTGTCCGGGCTGGGCGACCTCGTCCTCACTTGCTCGTCCACCAACTCGCGCAACTTCTCGCTGGGCAAGGGGCTGGGTGAGGGCGGCAGCGCCGCCGATCTCCTGTCCAACCGCCGCACCGTGGCCGAAGGGGCCTTCACCGCCCCCGTCCTGCGCGATGCGGCCCGCGCTGCCGGTGTGGAAATGCCGGTGGTGGAAGCGGTCTGCGCCCTGCTGGCCGACGTCGCGCCGCTGGCCCAGGTCATCGACGCGCTGCTCGCCCGGCCGCTGCGGCCGGAATAACCCGTCGCGCTGAGGCTGCATTGCGCCTACAACAAACAGATATAGCAACAGAGAATGACACAAGGGGTTCATAGTTCGTTGGCGACAGAGGCGTCTCCATCCAAGGATCAGGATGATATCGCCGCTCTGGCCAAGGGCGGGCGAACCAATATCTTTGGCTTCCTGCTGCGGCTGGCCGCGCGCCTGCCCTTCCTGTTCATCGCCGGCCGCTGGTATGGCGCCGAAGCGCTGGGCCGTTTCGCCTATGCCGTGCTGGTGGTCGAATTCGTCGCCCAGATTGCGACGTTGGGCCTGAAGCGCGGCCTTGCCGGCGCACTGGCCCAGACGGAGCGGCCGCATAATCATGTCGTGACCGACGCGATGGTCGTGACTCTGCTGGCGGCGCTGTTTGGTTCGGCGATCCTGATCGCCTTCCCGCAGGCGATGTTCCCCAACAGCAATATCAACGGGCTGGACCGGCTGCTGGCGCTGGTGGTGATCGGTGTGGCGGGATCGGACGTGGCGCTGGCCGCCTGTGCCTATCGCTTCGATGTCGGCGCGACCGTCCGGGCACGGTCGATCATCGAGCCCTGGGCGATCAGCATCGGCGCCTTCGCCTTTGCTTTCTATTCGAAGCGCGATGGCCTGATCCTCTCCTATGCCGTCTCGATGATCGCCGCGCTGGTCGCGTCGATCATCCCGATGCTGCGCCATTATGGCCTGCCTAGTGGCTGGCGCCCCGATCCGCGCCGGCTGTGGCGCCTGGCCCGGCGCAATCTTCCACTGGCGGCGGCCGACGGCGTCGAATGGGGGTCGCGCCGGCTCGACATGGCGATTCTCGGCCTGTTCGTCAGCCCGGCGGTGATCGGCATCTATTATGTCGCGCAGCAGGTCGCCTCGCTGCCGCAGAAGCTCAAGACCAGCTTCGACCCGATCCTCGGTCCGGTCATCACCCGTAATCTGGCGGAGAACAACCTCGCTGCCATCGCCAGACAGGTCAGTCAGGTCGGTTTCTGGATCATCGCTGCACAGGCCGGGATCGCGCTGGCGCTCGGCATCCCCGGCGAAGCGGTGATGGGTCTGGTCGGCCCGCATTTCGTCGGTGGCACCGGTGCGCTCGCCTTCCTGCTGCTGGCCGAAGTGGTTGCCGCTACCGCCGTCGTCAGCGAATCGGCGCTGGTCTATATCGCCCGGCACAGGAATCTCATGATCTCGCTGGTCATGATCGGCTTGCAGGCCGCCTTCAGCTTCGCCCTCATCCTGCTGGGTCGTGACATGAAACTGGATGACATGTGGATCGCCGCGGCGCCCGCGCTGGCGCTCTGCCTGGCGCTGGGGGTGAGCGCGTTCGTCAAGGCACGGCTGCTGTCCCGCCTGCTCGATGCGCCGGTCAATGCCTGGCGCTGGCCGCTGCTGAGCGCGGCGGGCGTCGCCTGCATCGTCGGCGCCGGCTTCGTCGCCCTGCCGGCCCGTTTCGAATGGGTCGAGCTTGCCGTCGGGGTCTGGGCGATATTGGGCGCCTATGGCCTGGTCATCTGGCGCTGGGGCTTCGGCTCCGACGACCGGGCGCTCTTCCGCAAGCAGAAACCGGCATAGAAAAAGGCCCGCCTCTTACCGGAGAGACGGGCCTTTCTGCCTTCTGACAGGCGCGGATCAGGCGAACAGCGCGTCGCGGATCACGCCCAGATCCTCTTCCGGCCGTGCACCCCAGTGGGAAATGACCTCGGCTGCTGCTGCTGCGCCCAGCGCCAGCGCATCTTCAACGCTGCGCCCGTCGATATGGGCGGCCAGGAAGCCGGCGGCGAAGAGGTCGCCCGCACCCGTCGTGTCGATGATCTGCGCAACCGGGGCCGCCGGCGCTTCATGGCGCAAGCCATCGACGATGGCGACCGCACCCTTTTCGCTGCGGGTAGACACCAGCACCGGGACCTTGTCGGCGAAGCGGGCCAGCGCCGTGTCGAAATCATCGACCTGCGCCAGCGATTGTATCTCGCCCTCGTTCGAAAAGAGGATGTCGATCAGCCCCTGCTCGATCAGGTCGATGAAGTCGGCGCGATGCCGGTCGATCACGAAATTGTCGGACAGGGTGAAGGCGACCTTGCGGCCGGCGCCACGGGCAGCATCGATCGCCGCGCGCATCGCCGCGCGCGGCTGGGCCGGGTCCCACAGATAGCCTTCCAGATAGAGGATGCCGGCGGACCGGATCATGCCCAGGTCCAGCGCCGCTTCGGGCAGGAATTGCGAGGCGCCCAGGAAGGTGTTCATGGTCCGCTGCGCATCCGGCGTCACCAGGATCAGGCAGCGCGCGGTCGGCACGTCACCCTGCATCACCGGCGTATCGAAGCGGATACCGAGCGCATGGACGTCATGGGCGAAGACCCCGCCCAGCTGGTCGTCATTGACCTGGCCGATGAAGCCGCACTTCTTGCCCAGCGCGGCCAGGCCCGCCAGCGTGTTGGCGGCGGACCCGCCGCTGATTTCCTTTGCCTGGGGCATGTCGGCATAGAGCGTTTCGGCCATGTCGGCGTCGATCAGCTGCATGCCGCCCTTGGTCAGCGCATGCTGCGCCAGAAAGGCATCGTCGCTGCGGGCGATCACGTCGACGATGGCGTTGCCGATCGCGACGACGTCAAGCGTGGGGGCGGTGGCGGTCACGCAATATCCTTGTCATTTGGAGGAAATAAAATTTCACGACCTTTATCGGTCCGGTCCGCTGCATGCAACGGGGCTGATTGACCTCGCCGCCGGGCGGTAGGATAGCAGGGCGATGGTCCTGACCGCTGCCCTTCGTGCCTTTCCCTCCATTTTCCACGGCGCTGCGTTGCGTCTGCTGATGAAGACGCTGATCCTGACCCTGCTGCTCTTCGCTGCACTGGCGACGGCATTCTGGTTCGGCTTTCATGCGCTGCGGCTGCATTTCGGCTGGGGCGGCGGCGGTTACGGAGAGGCGACGGCGACCGCCCTGCTGATGATCGCGTCCGGCTGGCTGCTGTTTCGCGCCACCGCGATGGCGGTGATGGGCCTGTTCGCCGATGATATTATCGAAGCGGTCGAGCGGGACGATTATCCTCATGTCACCGCGCGCCCGGTCGGCTGGGCGCGCAGCCTGCGCTTTGCCTGCCGCTCGGTTGCGCGGACGATCGGCTGGAACCTGCTCGCACTGCCCGCCTATATCCTGCTGCTGGTGACGGGCGTGGGCACGATCGGACTGTTCCTCGCCCTCAATGCCTATCTGCTCGGTCGCGACATGGCCGACATGGTGGAGCCGCGCCATCCGACCCTTCCGCCGCTCACTCGCAGCAGCCGGTGGCTCATGGGCCTTGTTTCGGCGCTTCTCTTCATGGTACCGCTGGTCAACCTGCTTGCACCGATCTTCAGCGCGGCTATGGCGGTCCACATGCTGCTGGGACGAAAGACGACATCATGAAGACCCTCCGTTCGGGCCTGACGTCCCTTCTTGCCCTACCGCTCGCCGCCTGCGGCGCGGGCAGCGTGGTGCCGCCGGGCCGCCCGATCGCGCCGCCGCCGGGGCCACCGGCCAGCGCCTTCATGAAGCAGGGGCCGCTGCTGGGTGCCGACGCCCGCCGCCTGACCCAGATGTTCGGCCAGCCCCGGCTCGATATTCGCGAGACGACGGTGCGCAAATTGCAGTTCGCCAACGGTCGCTGCATTCTCGACGCCTATCTCTATGCGCCCGCGCGGGGGAAGGAGCCGGTCGTCACCCATGTCGATGCGCGCAGTTCGACCGGCACCGATGTTGATCCTGCCGCCTGCGCCACGGCGTTGCAGACGAAATAATCCGGTCCTGCGGGCGTTGCGTCGCCGCGATACGGGCCTTTCCTAATAGGATTTCCTCTGATCTGTCCTCCTGGATGATCTTGCCGTTCCATCTCTGTCCGATGCCTGCTGCGTCAGGCGCGCCGGTTGCACGCAGCGTTGGCATAGCCGAGGCTTTGCAAGCGCGTTGGGGACGCTTCGAGCGCGCATCGCAGGCGCAAAAGGCCAAAATTGGGGCTGTGACGGTGTGAACTTTGGATCGCGCCCGTGCCGCGCTTCCGGAGGCGTCACCCATCAGCAAATCCGCGCCGTGCCATCACCCCCCCCTTCATCTTCCCCGCCGCTTGTTCTATGCCCGCAATCCAATTCCCAAGAGGACGCCATTTTGATCCTGGATATCGCCGCCGCCGCTTCGGGCGCCATTCAATTCAAAGATCTGGGGCTCAACCCTGTCGCCCTCGATCTGGGCTTCTTCACGCTGAAATGGTACAGCCTCGCCTATCTGGCGGGTATCCTGATCGGCTACTGGTATCTGCTCAAGCTGGTCGACCAGCCCGGATCGCCAATGGCGCGGCGGCATGCCGACGACATGATCTTCTATGCGACGCTGGGCATCATCATCGGCGGACGCCTCGCCTATGTCATCTTCTACCAGCCTGAAATTCTTCAGCATCCGCTGGACATCTTCAAGCTGTGGAATGGCGGCATGTCCTTCCATGGCGGCGCAGCGGGCGTATCGCTCGGCATCCTCTACATGGCGCGCAAGGAAAAACTCAGCTGGCTGCGCATCCACGATTATGTCGCCTGCGTGGTCCCTTTCGGCCTCTTTTTCGGCCGCCTCGCCAATTTCGTGAATGGCGAATTGTGGGGCAAGGAAACCGACGTGCCCTGGGCGATGGTCTTTCCCACCGGCGGTCCCTTCGCCCGCCACCCCAGCCAGCTTTACGAAGCGGCGCTGGAGGGCGTCGTCCTGTTCCTGATCCTCGCCTTCGCATTCTGGAAGACGAAGGCGCGCTACAAGCCGGGCATGCTCGTGGGCATCTTTGTCTTCGGCTATGGCTGTTTCCGCTTTGCCGTCGAATATGTCCGCGAGGCGGATTCTCAGCTGATGGAATTTGCCGAGCGTACCGGCCTGCACATGGGCCAGTGGCTGTGCCTGCCGATGATCCTGGGTGGCCTCTACCTGATCGTCACCGCGAATGGCCGTCGCCTGCGCGTCGAGCCGGTGGCCGGCACCAGCAGTGTCAGCTGATAAGACGGCGCTGGCCCGGCGGCTCGCCGGGCAGATCGCCTCGGGCGGGCCGATCTCGGTCGCTCATTATATCGGCGAGGCGAACCAGCATTATTACGCCACCCGCGACCCGCTGGGCGCGGATGGCGATTTCACCACCGCGCCGGAAATCAGCCAGATGTTCGGCGAACTGGTGGGGCTTGCCCTTGCCGACATATGGATGCGTTCCGGTCGCCGGCCCGATCCCGCCTATGTCGAACTGGGGCCGGGCCGCGGCACGCTGGCGTCGGACGCGATCCGCGCCATGGAACGCGCCGCGCTGGCGCCCAAGCTGCATCTGGTCGAAACCAGCCCCACCCTGCGCGACCGGCAACGGGCCTTGCTGCCTAACGTCGTCCATCATGACAATATCGACGACCTGCCGGACACCGGTCCGCTGCTGGTCGTCGCCAATGAATTTTTCGATGCGCTGCCCGTACGCCAATGCATCCGCGTCGGGGATGAATGGCGCGAACGGGTCGTCGTCAGCCGAGAGGCTGAGGGGCGCTTCCTCGCCGTGCCGGGTTACCGCCGGATCGAATCGGGCCTTCCTCCGCTCGCCGTTGAGGCACCCGAAGGCGCGATTCTCGAATCACCCATCGTTGGCGCCGGCATTGCCTATGCCCTTGCCCACCGCATCGCCAAACAGGGCGGCGCGGTGATCCTGATCGACTATGGTTATGAAGGTCCGGCGCTCGGCGACACGCTACAGGCGGTCAAGGCGCATCAATTTGTCGATCCCTTCGCCGATCCGGGCGAGGTGGACCTGACCACCCATGTGGACTTCACGGTGCTGGGCAATATGGCGCGGCAGGCGGGGCTGCGGGTCCATGGCCCGGTGGGGCAGGGGGCGTTCCTGCAACAACTGGGCATCGATGCCCGTGCCGCCCAGCTTGCCGCCACCGCGCCGGCCCGCGCCGCCGAAGTGGAAGCCGCGCGTCATCGCCTGACCGACGAGGGGGAAATGGGCACATTGTTCAAGGCGATGGCCTGGACTCATCCCGACTGGGCCGACCCGGCGGGGTTCGCCGCCTGATTCTGCGATTGCGGACTCAGGCCAGGAACAGGCGGTCACGCTGGTCGATCAGGTCTGCCAGACCCACCAGGCGGGAAAAGCCATGATGCGGCACCTCGCCTTTCGCGATGTCCGCGCTCGGCAGGCCGAACCGCGCCAGCGTGCGGTCCACAATATGACAAAGCCGGGCAAAATCCCCTTCCACCGCGGCCCGCGCCGCCGCCGCGATCTGCTGGCGGTCCGGTGCGGCGTTGCGGAGATAGGCTACGGCTTCGGCCACGGCATCAGCGTCCGCCTCGACATAGACGGAATTGGCCGGCGTCAGATAACGGTCGCGGCCGCCGCTGTTCATCGTCGTTACCACCGGCAGACCCGACAGCAGATATTCGATCGTCGCGCGGTTCTGTCCTTCGCGTTCGGACAGGATCAGTCCGCAATGCGCATCCCGCAGATGCTGCGCGACGTCTTCCACGCCCAGCCAGCGATAGGCACCGTCGCTTATGTTCGGGCAGAATAGCCCCGGCTGCACCGCGCGCATCCGTTCCACCGTTTCGCCGGTAATGCCGATGGAAATCAGGCAGAGCGACGCGATCTTCGATGCCAGTTCGATCCGTTTATAGGGTTGGTGCCCGGCGATGTAGACGGCGTCGAAAGCGGCTGTTGTCGCCGGTCCCACCGGCTTGCGCCGTCGCGGCCACCCGATTCTGGTAGCCGGTCGGATATCGGCCTGCCTGAACTTGTCCGGGTCGGCCAGCGCATGTTCGCCGCAGGCATAAAGCGAGATGGATGGGTGAAGGAGGTCGCGAACCGCGAAGTCGGAGGGGTCGTTGACCAGCAGTACATAAGCATGGTGCGAAAAGGCGGTTACCGCCGCATTCACCGCTGCGATCACCCGCTGGGAAAATCCGCCCGGTCCCAGCGACCACATCGGGTTCATCAGGAAGACATGGCGGAGCGGCGTATCCATGAACGCCGGCACGCTCAACATGCTGGCCGCGAGGGGCGCATTGCTAAGACCCACCGCATAGACCGGATAGCGGCGGCTTAGCAGGCTGCCGCTGACGACGGTTTCAGGGTCTATCGGGGTTTCAGGGTCTATCGGCATGCGGTTCCCCTGAACCCTGCGGCACGACTATGCTCAGTCTTCCTGATGGTAGCGGCCGAGCCTGCGGATGAAGCCGATGAGGCCGGTCTGGCGGCTGCGCTTCATCCGTTCGGCGTGCAGGATGGTCTGGACGCGCTGGAAACAATCCTCCGCATCGACATTGCACAGCACATAATCATAGCCGTCCCAATGGGCGATCTCGCCGGCGGCGCGGGCCATGCGGCCTTCGATGACTTCGTTGCTGTCGGTCGCGCGTCCGCGCAGGCGGCGTTCAAGCTCCTCCATCGACGGCGGCAGGATGAAGATGCGGACGACGTCGCCACCGGCAATCTGGTGCAATTGCTGCGCACCCTGCCAGTCGATGTCGAACAGCACGTCCTTGCCCGATTTCAGCATCGCTTCGACGGGCGCGCGGGGCGTGCCATAGCGCTGGCCAAAGACATGCGCCCATTCCAGAAATTCATGATCCGCCGTCATGCGGCGAAACTCTTCCAGATCGACGAAATGATAATCCTTGCCGTCGACCTCGCCCGGCCGCATCGGTCGGGTCGTGGCCGATACCGACATGGAAAGATCGGATTCGGCGGCCAGCAGCTTGCGCGCGATGGTGGACTTACCCGCGCCGGAGGGCGAGGACAACACGAAGAGCACGCCGCGGCGCTTGAAGTCGGGAGTTTCGGTAGGAATGCTGTCGGCCATGGCCGCTAGTGCCTCCACTGCCGCGCTTTTGCAAGGGGGCTGTCCCCGTTGCGCCGCTCGTCAGCTATCCCTGGGCCTTGCGGGCGCTTTCTATCGGGATGGGCTCGCTGCTCTTGTCCGGCAGCAGCTTGGTCGCCTTTTTCCGGTCGACCTCCCGCTTCGCCTCATATAATTTGCCGGCCATATAGGCGCCGGTAACGAACAGCGCGCCAGCGGGATAGCGCATGATGATCCGCTTGGCCCCGGCCCCGGCGATCAGGCCGAACACGCCCTTCTTGCCGGTCGCTGCGGCAACCCGTGCCGCGACCACGGTGGCCCCGACACGCGCCGCCTTTCGGAGCAGCCCGGCCTTTTTCGGCGGGCGGATCGTCACCAGCGGTGCGGCGGGGAGCGGGGCTTTCCTCTTCATAGAGGGTTAATGTACCGCAGCCCCGCCGGTTCCGCCATGTTGATCTGGATCAGACCATATTTTCCGGACGCACCAGCCGGTCGAAGGTCGCTTCATCGACCAGCCCGAGTTCAAGCCCGGCCTGCTTCAGCGTCTGCCCCTTCTTGTGCGCATGTTTGGCGATGGCGGCGGCATTGTCGTAGCCGATCTCAGGCGCCAGCGCCGTCACCAGCATCAGCGACCGGTCGACCAGTTCGGCGATCCGCGCTTCATTGGCCTGCAACCCGTCGACACAGCGTTCGGCGAAGCTTTCCATGCCGACGCTGAGCAGATGGATGGAGCGCAGCACATTGGCGCCGATCAGCGGCATGAACACATTGAGTTCGAAATGTCCCTGCATGCCGCCGACGGTCACCGCCTGATGATTGCCGATCACCTGCGCCGCCACCATGGTCAGCGATTCGCACTGGGTCGGGTTGACCTTGCCCGGCATGATCGAGCTGCCCGGTTCATTGGCGGGCAGGTCCAGTTCGCCCAGACCCGAGCGCGGGCCGGACCCCAGGAAACGGATATCATTGGCGATCTTGGTCAGCGATACCGCCAGCGTATTGAGGGCGCCGGAGAAGAAGACGAGGCCATCCTTGGCCGCCAGCTGCTCGAACTTGTTGGGCGCGCTTTCAAAATCGGTGCCGGCAATGTCGCTGATCGCCGCGACCATATCCTCCGCCCAGCCGTCGGGCGCATTGAGCCCGGTGCCGACCGCCGTGCCGCCGATCGCCAGCTTGCGGATATTGCCATTGAGCGCGCCCTCTATCCGCGCCCGGCCGCTGATAAGCTGCGCCGCATAGCCGGAAAATTCCTGCCCCAGCGTCAGCGGCGTCGCATCCTGGGTGTGGGTACGGCCGATCTTGACGATATGACTCCAGGCCTGCGCCTTGGCGGTCAGCGCGCTCGTCAGCCTTTCCAGCGCGGGGATCAGCCGGTCGCGGGTGGCGATCACCGTCGCGACATGCAGCGCGGTCGGGAAGCTGTCGTTGGACGACTGGCTCATATTCACATGGTCGTTGGGATGCACCGGCGCCTTGCCGCCGCGCGTGCCGGCCAGCTGCTCGTTGGCGAAGCCGGCAATCACTTCGTTGACGTTCATGTTGGTCTGGGTGCCCGAACCGGTCTGCCAGATGACGAGGGGGAACTGGTTGTCCAGCCGGCCCGACACGATGGTTTGCGCCGCATCCTCGATGGCGGTGACGATCTGGCCGTCCAGCCCATGTTTGCCATTCACCCGCGCGGCCGCCTGCTTCACGATCGCCTGTGCATGGACGATGCCGATCGGCATGCGTTCCGTATCGCCAAAGGGGAAATTTTCAATGCTGCGCTGCGTCTGCGCACCCCAATAGGCGTCGGCCGGCACGTCGATGGCGCCGATGCTGTCGGTTTCGATACGGGTAGCGGACATTCAGAAGGACTCCCAGTTAAGAATCAATCGCAAATCTGCTTCCCATGTAGGGGCGGGACCGGGAAATCCAAGGCTTGATTATATCGGCGGAAAAGGCGCTCGAAAATGGGCGCAACACGGCATTGCCCCGTCCCGCCGGGCGGGGCAGGAGCCATGTCTGTCTCGCGCGGGGGATCGGAAGGCTTGAGCGCGGCCTTACTGGCCGGCCAGCGCGTCCATGATCTGCCGGACCGGGGCGATGTCATAGCCGGCCGCGGCCGCCTGCGCGGCCAGCACGTCGCCATTGTCGCCGACGCGGGCACGGGTCAGCGCCCACAGGAGCGTGCTGCGCGTGCCCGAGCGGCAATAGGCCAGCAGCTTGCCATCCCCGGCCTGTTCCAGCGCCTGCGCCATCCCGTCCAGCTGCCAGGGGGCAAAGCCGCCATGGGCGACCGGCACGGCCATATAGGCGATGCCCGCCGCCTGCGCCGCCGCCTCGATCGCCGCGCCGTTGATCTGGCCGGGTTCCTCGTCATCGGGGCGATTGTTGATGATGAGGGTGACGCCCTGCGCCTTGGCTTCCGCCACCTGCTCGACGCTGATCTGCGGGGATACGAGGATGCGGTCGGTCAGCTTGCGGAACATGGGATGATCTCCTTCTTGGGCCGAGCCATGCGCCGGGCGGGGAGCAGTTTCAAGATATTTGGCGTTGCCAGAGCGCCGCAGGATAGGAAATGCCGGGCTTAACTTCGCACATTTCCCGCATGTTTCGACATTATATATCCTATTGCCGACATATTCTTTCAACGGGGCGGATCGACCCGATGATCTTAGCAGGCGCAGCGCCGATAGGACAGGAAAGGTCAGAGATAGGGGCGGATCGCGGCGAGGAAGGCGTCGCCCCAGGCATCCAGCTTCTTCTGGCCGATGCCGCTGATATGGCTCATCTCGCGGATGCTGGACGGACGCTGCTCGGCCATTTCGCGCAGGGTCGAATCATGGAAGATGACATAGGGCGGCACCCCGGCCTCCTGCGCCAGTTCGCGGCGGCAGGCGCGCAGGGCGTCGAACAGCGGATCGCCGACCGGGTTGGCGTCGGCGCCATTGCGGGCGCTGCGCTTGCCGCGCCGCTCCCGCTTGGGCGGCATCAGGATGCGCACCTCTTCCTCCCCGCGCAGGATCGGCCGGGCATTGGGGCCGAGCATCAGCCCGCCATGTTCCGTCGTTTCCAGCGCGTCGCGCACCAGCAGCGCGCGCGAGACGGGGCGCAGCAGCGCGACCTCATCGCCCGCGACGATGCCATGGACGGAAATGCGATCATGGCCGCGCTCGCGGATCTTGTCGTTGGGCGCGCCGGTCAGCACCGCCTCGATATGGCCGGCGCCGAAGCTCTGGCCGGTGCGATAGACGGCGGAGAGATATTTGCGCGCCGTCTCGGTCGCGTCGACGCTGGCCGGGGGCGACAGGCAATTGTCGCAATTGCCGCAGGATGGCGGCGGGTCTTCGCCAAAATGGCGGAGCAGGATGGCGCGGCGGCAGGTCGCCGTTTCCACCAGGGCACCAAGCGCCGCGATGCGGGCGCGCTCGCCCTGTTGCCGGGCCGGTTCCAGCTCGGCGATGCGCATGCGGGCGCGGGCGAAATCCTCCGCCCCCCAGAAGAGATGGGCGACCGCCGGTTCGCCGTCGCGGCCGGCGCGGCCCGATTCCTGATAATAGCCCTCGATCGACTTGGGCAGGCCGGCATGGGCGACGAAGCGCACGTCGGGCTTGTCGATCCCCATGCCGAAGGCGACGGTGGCCACCATCACCATATCTTCGCTGGCGATGAAGGCGGCCTGGTTGGCGGCGCGCTGGGCCGGGTCCATGCCGGCATGATAGGCGCGCACGGCCCGGCCGCCCCGCCCCAGCGTCTCGGCCAGCTTTTCGGTCGCGGCGCGGGTCTGGGCATAGACGACGCCGGGGCCGGGATTGGCCGCCACCAGATCGGCCAGTTGCCGGGTCAGGCCGTCGCGCGGATGCACGGCATAGCGGATATTGGGCCGGTCGAAGCCGGAGATGATGAGGCCGTCGTCGGGAATGCCGAGCTGGACGAGAATATCCTTGCGCGTATGCGCGTCGGCGGTGGCGGTGAGCGCCAGCCGGGGAACATCGGGAAATTCGTCCAGCAGCGGGCGCAGCAGGCGATAGTCGGGGCGGAAATCATGGCCCCATTCGGACACGCAATGGGCTTCGTCGATGGCGAAGAGGGCGACCTTCGCAGCGCGCAGCAGATTGCGGAACGGTTCCTGACTGGCGCGTTCGGGCGCGACATAGAGCAGGTCGAGATCACCGTTACGCAGCCGGTCCTGCGTCTCGCGCCAGTCGGCATCGACGCTGGTCAGGCTGGCGGCGCGCAGGCCCACCGCATTGGCGGCGCGCAACTGGTCGTGCATCAATGCAATCAGCGGCGACACGACGATGCAGCAGCCGTCGAGCGCGGCGGCGGGTAATTGATAGCAGAGCGACTTGCCCGCGCCGGTGGGCATGATCGCCAGCGTCGGCCGCCCCGCCATGACGCGGCCCACCACCTGTTCCTGCACGCCGCGAAAGGCGGTGAAACCGAAAATATCGTGGAGAAGCGTGGGGATGTCGCGCGCCATCGGGCGGCCTTAGAGCATTCTGAACCCGGCTGGAACAGGCGACTTCAACAATGGGGAAAACAAAAGAAACCGCTGCTGACACTCGCCCGCCAGCTCAGAGTCTGATGATTTGAGACAGACTCACTGCGTCATCGCGAGCGAAGCGTAGCGATCCAAGGGCGCGTCAGTGGATCGCCACGCTTCGCTCGCGATGACGGTTCAATGCAAAATCATCTCCCTCTAGGCTGACAATTGCCCGATCGCCCAGGTCGCCGCTTCCGCCACGACCGGATCTTCATCCGCCACCAGCGCCTCCAGCCGTGCCAGCAACCGGGGGTCGCCGCTATTGCCCGCCGCGATCGCTGCGTTGCGGACCATGCGGTTGCGGCCGATGCGCTTGATCGGCGATCCGGAGAAAATCTCGCGGAAGGTCGCATCGTCCAGGTCGAGCAGGTCGCCGATCGCCGGCGCGGCCAGTTCCGCCCGGCCGATGAACGCCTTGTTCGCTGCCGCATGGTCGGCGAACTTGTTCCACGGACAGACCGACAGGCAATCATCGCAGCCATAGACGCGGTTGCCGATCCCTGTGCGCAAATCCTCCGGGATCGGTCCCTTATGTTCGATGGTGAGGTAGGAGATGCAGCGCCGCGCATCGACCACATAGGGAGAGGGGAAGGCGTCGGTCGGGCAGGCGTTCAGGCAGGCGCTGCAACTGCCGCAATGGTCGCGCTCGCCGCTGTCGGGCGCCAGCGCCATTTCGGTATAGATGGCGCCCAGGAACAGCCAGCTGCCATGGTCGCGGCTGACGAGATTGCTATGCTTGCCCTGCCAGCCAAGGCCGGCGCCCTGTGCCAGCGGCTTTTCCATCACGGGCGCTGTATCCACGAACACCTTCAGCGCGCCGGGCTGCTGCTCCACCAGCCAGCGGGCCAGTGCCTTCAGTGCCTTCTTGACGACGTCATGATAATCCTTGCCCTGCGCGTAGACGGAAAAGCGCGCCCGGTCGGGCACCTCCGCGAGTGCCAGCGGATCGCGCCCCGGCGCATAGCTCATCCCCAGCATGATGACGCTGCGCACATCGGGCCACAGCCCCTTGGGCGATCCGCGTTGCTCGGCCCGATCCTCCATCCACAGCATGTCGCCATGATGGCCCGCGTCGAGCCATTGGCGCAGCCTTTCCCCGGTTTTGGGTGCGACATCGGCGGGCGCGATGCGGCAGGCGGCAAAGCCCAGCCGCGCGGCCTCCGCCTTCAGGCCCTGTTCCAGGCTTTGGGGTTCCAAGGTTTCTATAGGCACGGGCACGGGTCCAGACTATCAGGGCGGGATGATCGGCGACATAACGGCCTCATCCCCCGCCTCCATCCCGGCCTATGCCGTCGAGGGGCATGGGCTTGTCAAGACATTCGGCAGTTTCCGCGCGGTTGACGGCATCGACATCGCAGTGCCGGCGGGCGCCATCTATGGCGTGCTCGGCCCCAATGGCGCGGGCAAGACGACGCTGCTGCGCACCTTGCTCGGCATCATCGACCCGGACGAGGGGCATCGCATCCTGCTGGGCGAGGCGCAGCCGCTGCGCATGGCGCGTGCGGTGGGCTATCTGCCCGAAGAACGCGGCCTCTACCCCTCGATGAAAGCCTATGAGGCGATCGCCTTCATGGGCGCACTGCGCGGCCTGCCGCTGAAGATCGGGCGCGAGCGGGCGAAGGCGATGCTCGACCGGCACGGCATGGGGGCGTCGATCGAAAAACCGATCCGCCAACTGTCCAAGGGCATGGCCCAGACGGTGCAATTGTTCGGCACCATCGTCCACGAACCGCGCCTGATCGTGCTGGACGAGCCTTTTTCCGGCCTCGACGCGATCAATCAGGAGAAGCTGGAAGCACTGATCCGCGAGCAGGCCCGCAATGGCGTCACCATCCTCTTTTCCACCCATGTCATCGCCCATGCCGAACGGCTGTGCGAGCGGATCGCCATCGTCGCGGGCGGGCGCATCCGGTTCGAAGGCACGCCCGGAGAGGCACGCGACCGGCTGCGGCCGCAGGTGCGGCTGCGCACCCGCATCAGCGATGGCGCATGGCGCCGGGCGTTGCCGGCCGACACCATGGCGGAAGAGGGGGCATGGCATTTCGCCCTGCCCGACGAGGGGATAGAGCCATTGCTGCGGGCCTTGCTGGACGGGCAGGCGGGGATCGAAAGCCTGTCGATCGAGCGGCCGGGCCTGCATGACGCCTTCGTCGCGATCGCGGGCGCGGCGGTGGCCAGCCAGATGGGGCAGGACGATGCGGCGGAGGTGGACGCATGACCGCCCTGTGGCGCGCCGCCTATGTCATCGCCCGACGGGATTTCACCGCCGTCGTGCTGTCCCGCACCTTCATCCTCTTCCTGCTTGGCCCCTTGCTGCCGATCCTGATCGGCTTCGCCTTTGGCGGGCTGGGTGACAAGATCAGCAGCACCGACCTGCGCCCGATCGTCGGTGTCGCCATGTCGGCGGCAGACAGCGCCGCGCTGCTGCGGGCGCATGACCGGCTGGCCGATCGGATGGGGGACCAGACGTTGCCGCGCCTGCGCCCGGTCCCATCCGCGCCCGCGCCGCGCATTCAACTGGCCCGGCCGGATTCGGCGGTGGTGGCGATCCTGTCGGGGACGCTGCGCCATCCGGTGCTGACCGGCAAGGTGGAGGATCTGGACCGGTTGCAGGGCGATATCAGCCTGCTGTCCACTGCCGCGCTGGCCGAACGGACACTGACTTTCGTGACCGTCGATCGGCAGGAAGTGACCACCAGCCTTGGCGCGCAGGCGCAGGCGAGATTGCTGATCGGCCGGGTGGCGCAGGTGGTAATGTTCTTCCTCACCATCCTGCTGGCGGGCATGATCCTGTCCAATCTGGTCGAGGAAAAGACGAACAAGATCATCGAGATATTGGCCGCCGCCGTGCCGATCGATGCGATCTTCCTGGGCAAGCTGATGGCCATGCTGGCGATGAGTTTCGTCGGCATCGCCTTCTGGGGCGGCACGGCCTTCGCCATCTTCCTGGCGCTGCATGGCGGGGGCGGACCGCTGCCGGCGCCGGCGGTGGGCTGGCCACTGTTCCTGCTGCTGGCGGTGCTCTATTTCGCCATGGCCTATACGCTGCTCGGTTCGCTGTTCCTGGGGATCGGCGCGCAGGCGGCCACGGTGCGCGAAGTGCAGACGCTCAATATGCCGATCACCATGGCGCAGATGCTGATCTTCTTCTTCGCCAGCTACGCGGTCGACCATATGGGATCGCCGGCGGAGGTCGCCGCCTGCATTTTCCCGTTCAGTTCTCCCTTCGCCATGATCGCGCGCGCGGCGCAGGACGGGGCGGTGTGGCCGCATCTGGTGGCACTCATCTGGCAGGCGGCGTTCGTGGCGCTCATCATCCGGGTCGGCGTGCTGCTGTTCCGACGCCATGTGATGCAGTCGGGCGGCCGCTGGTGGAAGCGGTTGTTCAGGCCCGCGACAGGCTGAACCCGCTATGGCGCCCGTCATGGATAGGCGGCATTTTCTGGGTGGCGTCATGACCGGCGCCGTGGGAATCGCGCTCTGGCAGATGATGCCGGAACGGGCGGAGGCGGCCTATCCCTTTGCGCTCAGCGATGCGGAGTGGAAGAAGCGGCTCAGCCCCTGGGCCTATAAGGTGCTGCGCCAGCAGGCGACCGAGTTTCCCGGCTCCAGTCCCTTGAACCGCGAACATCGCGCCGGCACTTTCGCCTGTACCGGTTGCGACCAGAAATTGTTCAGTTCGAAAACCAAGTTCGACAGCGGCACCGGTTGGCCGAGCTTCTGGGCGGCACTGCCCGGCGGGGTGGGCACCAGCCGCGACCTTGGCCTGGGTGAAATCCGCACCGAGGTGCATTGCGCCCGTTGTGGCGGGCATCTGGGCCATGTCTTCGACGATGGGCCGCGCCCGACCGGCAAGCGTTATTGCATGAACGGCGTGGCGCTGCGCTTCATTCCGGCCTGATCCGCCAGATACGCAGCGGCGCCTTCACGGGCACGGGGTCGAGCCAGCCGGGCGCCTTGCCCTGCGCCAGTTGCGCCGCCAGCCCCTTGTCATTTTCCTGCCCATAGAGGCGATATTCGGTCAGCCCGTCGCAGGTGACGACATAGCGGGCGCTGGTCTGGCCGATGATGATGCGGGCCTGATCGGGTGCGTCGACAAAGCCCTCGATCACGGCGGTGATGCCGGCCGCGTTGCGATGATGGGCAGTGCCGATGACGCTGTGGCGCGTCTGGACGAGGATATCGGGGCCAAGATCGAGCGGGGCGAACACTATGCTCGTCGGCAAAGCCTTGAGCGGCGCCAGCACGGACGCGGCGCGGCAATTGGCGCTGGCGGCCTTGGCGGGTTCGGGCTTGGCCGCGACCGCCACCCAGGCGGCGCATAGTCCGGCCGGCGTCAGCAGCACTAGCGCGACCGATCCCAGCACACGCACCAGCGCCATATGCGATGCCTGCGACCCACGGAACAGGCGCAGCAGCAGCCAGGCGATGCCGGGCAGAGCAAAGACATGGGCGACCGACAGCGCCCGCATCACCAGCATCGACACCGCCGTCGCGCCGGCCAGCAGCAGGAGCAAAGTCAGCCAGCGCATCCGCGCTTCGGCATGGGCTTCGCGCGCGGCCATCAGGCTGGCTGTGAGGCCGAGCAGCGGGGGCAGCAGAATCACCCCCTGCAAGGACAGGCTCTGTTCCCAGATCGGCCGGCCTTCCATCACTTGCAGATACCAGAGTCGGTAGGCGACCGGGCCGAGCGCGGCGAAGGGATCGCCCGACAGGCACGGCCCGCCCGTGACGAGGAAAGTCGCGATCGCCGCCCCGCCGCCGATCGCGGCGATCAGGAAGCGGGGTCGGGCGGTCGTGGTGCCGATCAATTGCACTGCGAGCGCGGTCGCCAGCGCGAGCGCGACCAGCGGCCAGAGATAGACGAAGGACAGCGCATCGCACTGGCGCGCCAACAGTGCCTGCGGCCCGCGCAGCAGGGCGAGCAGCAGCAGGGCAGCGCCGCCCAATGTCAGCGCAAAGCCGATGAAGCGCGGCGCCTGATCGCGCGCATGCCAGTGGCGCAGCGCGAAGGTAGCGGCAAACAGCGCGCCATAGGGCAGCGCTTCACTCGAAATCTGGAGCCAGAGGGCGAGGGCAAGGCCCGTGACGATCCCGCCACGCAGCGGCCGACTGTCGATCGCGCCGCACAGCGCCAGCGCGGCCAGCATGATCTGCCAGCCATGATGGTCGATCCGCAGCGGCGTGAATTGCACCAATATGCTGGGGCTGGTCAGCAGCAGCACCACGGCCAGCAGGGCGATGCCGCTGCCCGCAATCCGGCGCGCGGCGACGAACAGGGCAGCGGTCAGTCCGCCCAGCAGCAGCATCGGCACGGTGGCGCACGCGACCAGTTCGGCGCCCGCCGCGCCGATCATCGGCGTGAGCAGCAGCATCAGCGCCGCGATCGGCATGTCCACGATCCGCGACCAGTGCATCGGGCCGCCGACCGGCGGGTACACCCGATGCTGGCTGACGTCCCAAAAAGCCTGTCCGCCGATCCAGTCGCGCACCTGCGCCAGCCGCATCGCGTCATCAGGATCGCGAAAACCCAGCGTCGGCAGGTCGGCCCGGAACAGCCACAGCATCGCCATGCTGCACAGCAGCCATAGCAGCAGCGCCCACAGCGCGGCGCGCGGCGCGTCAGGCTTTGCCAAATAGGCCATATTTGCGGATCGCATAGACGGAGAGGAAGCTGACCGGCACCGACAGCAGCTTGGCGATCGCCGGCGCGACACCAACCGCGCTCAACGCGCCGACCAGTGCCATGGTGATGCCCATGCCGATCGCGGCGCTGACAACGAAGCCGATGCGCTGCACATGGGTCGGGCCGCTGCCCATATCGAAGACAAAGCGGACGGAAATCACCCAATGGACGATCAGGCCGACCAGATAGCCCCCCAGCGCGGCGATCATCGGCGCGGCGCCGCCATGGTACAATATCAGGAAGGTGGCGAAGTCGCATGCCAGCGCAGCGATGCTGGCCAGCAGATAGCGGGCGAACATCAGCCGGGCCAGCAGCGCGCCGATCCGCGCCGCCATGGGCGTCAGGCGGCCTTCAGCCGCGATGGGACCGCGCGCACGCTCGACAAGGCGGCCTGCGTATCGGCATCAGTTCCCGCATTTTGGCCCTCATCGCCGGCCTCATGATATTCGGCATCCTCATTGACCTGCCACACGTCATGGATGCGCGCGCCCGCGACGATGTTGCGCGCGGTCAGCATCGCCGTCATCATCGCATGGTCCTGATTATTATAGCGGTGCATGCCGTTGCGGCCGACCAGATGGAGCGTGGGATAGCGCGCTTCCAGTTCGCTGCGCATCGCCAGCACATTGGCGGCATAGTCGTCGTCATAGACCGGATAGGCCTTTTCCTGCCGCACCACTGCGCCGCCGACGACATCGTCCGCCTTGCAGAGGCCAAGCTGGCCCATTTCGCGGGTGGCGAGCGCGATCAGATCCGCATCGGACGCCGACCAAAGGCCATCGCCCTCGAAACAGAAATATTCGAGGCCCACGCAAGCAAGCGAGGGATCAGGCACCATTTCGGGCGACCAGCTACGGAAATTCTGGATACGGCCGACCTGCACCTTGCTGTCATGGATGTAGATCCAGTTGTCGGGAAAGATATCCTCCCCCTTCACCATCAGCGCCACGGTCAGGAAGTCGCGATATTTCAGGTCCATCGCCTGCGGCAGGCTGTCGGGCAGCGGATGGATGCGGCCGGCCAGTTCGCGCATCGGCGCCGACGAAATGACATGGGCGGCGTCGATTATGACATCGCCGTCCGGCCCGGTCGCGATCAGCCGCCACCGGTCGTTCGCCTTATCCTCTTCCAGCCGCTTGAAGCTGTGCGCCATCAATATCTGGTTGCCGCCTTCGCGCACTTTGTCGCGCGCGGCCTCCCACATCATGCCGGGGCCAAGGCGGGGATAGCGGAACGTCTCCAGCAGCGTCTTGGTCGCCATGCCGTCATTGGGCTTCTTGTTGAGGCCGAGCGAACGCTTGAGGCCATCAGTCACGGCGCCCCAGAGCGACAGGCCCTTGATCCGCTGCGCCGCCCAGTCGGCCGACATTTCGTTGCAGGGCATGCCCCAGACCTTCTCCGTATAGGTCTTGAAGAAGATGGAGAAGAGCTTGTGGCCAAAGGCGTTGACGGTCCAGTCCTGAAAGGAGCGAACATTGCGGTTCGGGAACAGCTTCGCCTTGGCGAAACTCGCCATGCACAGCGTCGAGCGCCAGATGCCGAGGTTCCACAGCGCCTCGAACGCGCGCAGCGGATAGCTGTAGAATTTGCCCTCATAATAGATGCGGCTCATCCGCGGACGCTGGATGAAGTCGTCGGGCAATATCTCGTTCCACAGGTCCACCACCTGCTGCGACTTGGAGAAGAATCGGTGCCCGCCAATGTCGAATCGGAAGCCGTCCAGTTCCACCGTGCGGCTGATGCCGCCGACATAGACCGGGTCTTTCTCGATCACCGTCACGTTAAGTCCCTGCTTTGTCAGCAGATAGGCGGCGGTCAGACCCGCCGGGCCGGCGCCGATGATGGCAACGTCGACGCTGTGATCGGTACGCGGCATGGCAGGCTGTTCCCCGAGAGATATTTCGTCCCTCCGGAACTGAAGGAAATCCTCTAAGGAGTGGTTAACAGGTGGTAAGCATGATGCCTGCCATGACGGCAAAGGGCCGCCCCACGGTGGTGGAACGGCCCCCTGCAGTTCCCCTTCGTGCGGGGAAGGCGTATGGCAGCGCGGAGGGTTAGCTCAGGCGCTGCGCCAGGGTGTTGAGGTCGCTGCGCGCGCCGTCGATCGCGCTGCCATAGCAGGCGCGATAATCGTCGGTGATCGGCAGGACCGATCCGTTCACCCAGCCGCACACCTGCTTGGAGGCGCGGACGAGGCGGGAATCGGCGCGGCGCATGCCGCTGGTGCTGGCGAGGTTGAGGTCGGCCACCGATACGGCGATGCTGCGGGTTTCGGTGCCGGCATGGCCGTCCACCACCACATCCATGTCGTTGCTGCCGGCGCTCGCCACGCCGGGCAGCGCAAGGGCCATCGTGGCGGCCAGCGCCACCAGCGTCTTCTTGGTCATCCTATTCTCCTGTCGAACATGTTTTTATTGTTCGCCCCACGTCTGCCGTGGAAGTAGGGTCGCCTGTCTAAATAGGCGCGCCCGGCGGGGTTGAAAAGAGGCCACTTCATAAAAAATGGCGGTTTTCCGCGATTTTTGCAGGTGCGAAGGGCTTTGGCGCTTGACCCCGACCGGGCCGTCGCGGGATGCAGGACCATGCGTCTGACCCGCCTCCTGCCCGCCCTGCTCCTGCTGCCGATGTTGGCAGGCTGTTCCTACGGCGCCATGCCGGACTGGCTGGTGGAGATGCTGGGCGGGCCGAAGCGGACGGGCCACTATGTCGATGGGCCGCTCAAGGACAGCTATGTCGTTGAAAGAGCCAAGCTAAAACTACCGGCACTGACGCAGGACGGCGCCATGCGGTTGCAGGTCGCGCCGTCCTTTGGCCTTTACGACTATGTGCTGGACTTTACGCCGCAGCCGGCGGGTTGTCTGATGATGTGGCGGGATGTCGAGTTTCACGAAGCCGATATGAATCGGCCATGCGGCATGATCGCCGTAGAGGTTTGGCGCAGTGCGACAGATAACAAGGGCAAACTGATTGGGGTGGAGCGTCGCGCATTTTATGTGCCGGAGGAGGATTATCGCGACGCCATTCAGTCTTTCAATGACAGGTTGCCAAACTGGCGCGGCCGACGATTCGGGATGACGGATGGCACAGGCCTGAAGTTTGAGCAGGTCCACAAGGGGAAGATCGGTTCCATGACGGCGAATGCAGGTGAAAGGGGATCAGATAATCCCTTGTCGCAACTTACCCGTGATGTGCATCGGCTGGCTCTCGCTTATGGCCCGGCTGATTTCTTGCCGCGGCGGTACGACTGGCACAGCTATTCCGATCCTGACTACCCCTGCAACGGCGGCCTCGCCGGAACCGACCCGGATGGCATGGGCACCGGGGATGACGCCTGCGCGGCCTGGCTCAGGGCAAGGCCGCGCTGACGTCTGATCCGGCTATAACTCAATTCGTCATTGCGAGCGCAGCGAAGCAATCCACTGGTGCGCCCATGGATTGCCTCGCTGCGCTCGCAATGACGATGTGATGACTATCCCGCGTCTATCAGCGGCGCCGGAACCTTAGTGGCGGAAGTGCCGCATGCCGGTGAAGACCATCGCCAGACCCGCTTCGTCGGCCGCCGCGATGACGTCTTCGTCGCGGATCGAGCCGCCCGGCTGGATCACCGCCGTCGCGCCGGCTTCCACCGCCGCCAGCAGGCCGTCGGCAAAGGGGAAGAACGCGTCGGAGGCGACCGCAGAGCCGATCGTGCGCGGCGTGGCCCAGCCGGCCTTTTCGGCGGCGTCCTTCGCCTTCCACGCGGCGATGCGCGCGGATTCGAGGCGGTTCATCTGGCCCGCGCCGACGCCCGCCGTGCTGCCATCCTTGGCATAGACGATGGCGTTGGACTTCACATGCTTGGCCACGGTCCAGGCAAACAGGCAGTCCTTCAATTCCTGCTCGGTCGGCGCGCGCTTGGTCACGACCTTCAGGGCATCCTGGGTTACCTGGCCATTGTCGCGGCTCTGGACCAGCAGGCCGCCGGCGATGCTCTTGATCTGGAGGCCGGGACGGGCCGGATCGGGCAGGTCGCCGGTCAGCAGCAGGCGCAGATTCTTCTTCTTGGCGAAGATCGCCTTCGCTTCCTCGTCCGCGCCCGGCGCGGCGACGACTTCGGTGAAGATGCCGCTGATCGCTTCGGCGGTGGGGCCGTCGAGCGGGCGGTTGACGGCGATGATGCCGCCGAATGCCGACACGCTGTCGCAGGCAAGCGCGGCTTCATAGGCTTCGATCAGCGTCTCGCCGGTGGCCACGCCGCAGGGATTGGCGTGCTTGACGATCACTACGGTCGGCGGGCCGTCGCGGAATTCGCTGACCAGCTCCAGCGCGGCGTCGGCGTCGTTATAATTGTTGTAGGACAGTTCCTTGCCCTGAATCTGCTCGGCCTGCGCAATGCCCTTCGCCGAAGGACCGACAGGCAAGTAGAGCGCGGCCGACTGGTGCGGGTTCTCACCATAGCGCAGCGTGGTGCCCAGCTTGCTCGACACGGCCAGCGTTTCGGGGAACATCACGCCCTGATCGGCGAAGGCGAACCAGCTTGCGATCATCGAATCATAGGCGGCGGTGGCGGCATAGGCCTTCGCGGCCAGCATCCGGCGGAAGTCATAGCTGGTCGCGCCGGCTTTTGCGGCCATTTCTTCGATCAGCCGGGCATAGTCGGCCGGATCGGTGACGATCGCGACGCTCTCATGATTCTTGGCAGCGGAACGGACCATGGACGGGCCGCCGATATCGATATTCTCGATGATCTCGTCGCGGTCGGCGCCCTTGGCTACCGTCGCGGCGAAGGGATAGAGGTTCACGACCACGAGATCGATCGCGCCGATTGCATGCTCGTTCATCGACGCCACATGCTCAGGATTGTTGCGTACGGCGAGCAGGCCGCCATGCACCTTGGGGTGCAGCGTCTTGACGCGGCCGTCCATCATTTCGGGGAAGCCGGTGAGGTCGGAAATATCCTTCACCTCAAGGCCCGCTTCGCGCAGCGCCTTGGCCGTTCCGCCGGTCGACACCAGTTCGACGCCATGTTTGCCCAGCGCCTGACCCAGTTCGATAAGGCCCGACTTGTCGGATACGGACAGGAGGGCGCGCTTGATGGTGACGTCAGTCATGGGGACAGGGCTTTCTACAGGCAAAGGGCAGGACGACTTTGCGCCAGCCCCTTAGTGCCAGATGAAGGAAAAATACAGCCCTAGCCTTGTCTATCCCGCGCCTATCCCGCCGGTATCGTGCCCGGACGCAGATGGGGCAGCATGTGCGCCACATAATCCGCCTTGCCCAGCGCGACGCCTTCCTTGCGCAGGATGGTATAGGCGGTCATCACATGGAAGTAGAATTGCGGCAGCGTCCAGTCGCGGGCGTAACCGTCCGCCGTCAGGTCGAAGATCATGCCGTTGGGCAGGGCATGGGCGAGCGGCTGCGCCCCGTCCCTGTCGAGCGCGTCGGCGGCGATGCCGTCCAGCAGGGCGATCGTCTCGGCGATGCGCGCGCGGGCGTCGGCGATCGTGCCGGGATGATCGCCGGCCTGCCGCCCTTCGTCCAGCAAGGCCTGAACCTGCGGAGGCAGGTCCATGTCCTGTAGGCGATGGACCCCTTCCCATGCCTGCACGCAGGCGAAGCGGATCTGGGTCGCCAGCGGGAACATGTCGGGCGCCAGCCGCGCCGACAGCAGGGCATCAGCCTCGGACCCGGCCTTTTGCGCCTGCGCCTTTTCAAGCCAGGACGACAGCGCTGCAAGCATCTGGCGATAGGTGGGGACGAGGAGGGACGTCAGGGACATAAGCGGGGCTTTCTCGCAAGGACCGGAACCGCGCGACTGGTAAGCCGTGTAGCCGCCCGATGCCATCGTCAATTGCGGCCAACAGCCCGGGCCGTCAGTTCATCCGCTTGAAAATCCAGCCGATGCTCGATCCGCCGGGCAACGCCTCTGCGGTCACGACCAACTGCCGGGTAGGGTGGGGGCGGCCATCGCCATCGACCCACAGGCTGTCCTCGACGCTCAGCGCACCCGCGCCGGCGCGGAACTGCCAGAGCGGCCCGAGGTCGATGCGCAGCAGCGCGCCCATATTATCGGCGGTCAGCGTCGGCTCCACGCCCGGCGCCAGATGGAAGCGCAACTGCACCGGCTGCTTGCCGGGTTTGCGCCGCCGCTCGGCCGGGGTCAGCATATCCTCGCCGCGAATTTCCTTGCCGTCGCCGCTCATCAGCAGCAGGCGGCGGTGGACATAGCCCATGCGCCGGACATAGCCGTCATGGGACAGGTCCAGCCGGCTGCCATTGTCCAGTTCCTGCCGATTGAGTTCCACCTCGGTCACGCCCTTGCCCAGCGTGCCGTCGGCCAGCAGGGCGGTCGAATTGCTGTCATTGAGCACCAGCGTACTGTGCGCCGCTGTAGTGCGCAGCCCCTGCGCCAGATCGCGCGGTATCCATGCGCCTTCCAGCGCGGCGCCGCCGCAATTGACGATCAGGCGCAGCGGCCCGTCGCTGATCTCGATCGCGCCGGTGGAGGCGCAGCCCGCTTCGGCGAGACGGGCGACCGGCGGCGGGGCGGCGTCGATCTGCACGATGGTCGCGCCGCCACTGATCCGCTGATAGCCCCAGTCGCGCGCCTGCCGCAGCGGCCGGGCACGGACCCGGCTGGCGGCGACGACCGCGGCAACCATCTGCGGGTCGATCGCGCCGGCACCCTGCCAGCTGCCAAGGCCGCCATCGCCATGGGTAAGGCCCAGCAGCGCCGGCACCGCGCGGGCAAGGCCATCGGTCAGGCAGGCCGGCGGCGCTTCGCGGCGGACATCATAGACGGCCTGCACCATGGACAGCAGCATCACCGCCTCCATCTGCGCCAGCGGGGATCGCGACACGATGCCGCCATCGGGGTGGAAGCCGCTGTCGATCGCGCGCTTCAGCCCCGCTTCGCCGAACAGCTTGCGGGCGTTGCCGCCGGGGATCAGCAGCGATGCCGCGACGATGCCGCACCAGCCGACCAGCCGGGGCAGGCCCATCGGCGCCTTGTCGGCGCTGCGGTCCAGATGGCGGGCCGTGCGGGCGATGCAGTTCAGGACCAGCGAGCGATAGACCAGGTCGCTGGACGAGAGGATCAGCGGCGCATGAGCGGTCCAGAACAGCAGGCGCCAGCCGGCATTGTCCGCGCGCCATGCCGGCTCGCTGGGCGTTTCATGATGGGTCGCCAGCCATTTGCGCATCACGGCCTCGGCGATCGGCGCGCCCTGTTCGCGCGAGGCCGCGCTGGACAGGTCGCGCAGCCAGCGGAAGCTGTGCAGATAGTCGGCAAAGGCAGGGCTGACCGACAGTCGCGCGAAATCCAGCGCGTCGATCGGCAGCTTCTGTCCCCGGAACAGGAAATAGCCTGCCCGCATGGCGGCACCGGCGCGGCCGTCGCCCGGCATCGCATCGTCCGGCACGGCCAGCAACTTGAGCGGATATTTGCCCTTGAGCTTGCGGCCGTGGATCGGCGTCTTCCAGCTCAGCAGATAAAATTGATTGGCGATGCGCTGGGCCAGCGACAGCCCCTTGTCATCCGCGACGCGGATGAGCCGCTTGCCCTGCTCTATGCTGTCGTCTGCCGCCGCCGGGGCGGTGTCGGGCGCGGAGCGGGGGGAGATGCGCCGCGGCTCGCTCACCCGCCCCGCAGCTTCCGGATATTGTCGGCATAGGCATCGGGCCCGCCGCGGAAGGTGGCGGTGCCGGCGACCAGCACGTCGGCGCCCGCCGCGATCGCCTTGGGTGCGGTCGTGAAATCGATGCCGCCATCGACCTGGAGGTGGATGTCGCGCCCGGTCTTGTCGATCATCTTGCGGATCGCCTCGATCTTGCGCAGCTGATTCTCGATGAAGCTCTGCCCGCCGAAGCCGGGATTGACGCTCATCACCAGGATCAGGTCGACATCGTCCATCAGATAATCGAGCATCTTGGCCGGGGTGCCGGGGTTCAGCACCACGCCCGCCTTCACGCCCAGCGACTTGATATGCTGGACGGTGCGGTGGATGTGCGGCCCGGCTTCGGGATGGACGGTGATGATGTCCGCGCCCGCCGAAGCAAAGGCGTCCAGATACAGGTCCACCGGCGAAATCATCAGATGGACGTCGAACGTCTTTTGCGTGTGCGGACGCAGCGCCTTCACCACGGCGGGGCCGATGGTGATATTGGGCACGAAATGCCCATCCATCACGTCGATATGCACCCAGTCGCAACCGGCTGCGTCGATGGCGCGGACCTCCTCGCCCAGACGGGCAAAGTCAGCGGAGAGGATGGAGGGCGAGATGAGAATAGGACGGGTCATTAACCGTTCGCCTTAGTCACCGCCGGGGCGCAGGGCAACGGACATTTTCAGGCGATTCGCGATTGTTGTTTGGAAGCCGCACCAGCCCTCTCCCCGACCCGGCCGCCCATAAAATACTGCCGCTGGGTGCCCGGGTGGAGGAGAGGGCTGATGCCAAATGATAATGCGCCCTTCCGCGCATTATCAAACCGACTTTACCCCCTTTCAAAGCATGACGAAAATCGTGGGGTCTAGCCGTTGCGAGCCGGCCGTGCCCCTGGGTAGCAACTGCTTGACGCCATGCAGGCCGATGACCTCGTCCGCTTCGTTCAGGATCGGCGCGGCGATCAGGCGCATCGCACATTGTCCGACACCGTCGGCCTGGTTGATGTCGACGTCCAGCGTGAAGCCGCGCTTGTGCCGGATCGCATAAGCGCGCAGCCGCTCCATCGCTTCGCGCGAATCCGGGGCATAGAGCGATACCGACAGGGTGCGGGACACGGCGCTGTCGCGTTCCAGCCCGAAAATATCATAGACCCCGGCCGTCCAGCTCAGCTTGCTGTCGGCCAGATTGCAATGCCACAGGCCCAGCCCCCGTTCGGCCAGGGCGGCGTCGTTGCGGGCAATGCTGGGATCGAGCAGGACCGGGGCAAGATGCGCGCGCAGGTCGTAGAGCGGCCAGCTATGGTTCAGGGGCAAAGGCTCGATCGGACGCATGGCACGACTTTCAGACGGAAGATGTCCCGTCTAGGCCCATCATGGTTAAGGCTTAGTTTGCCTTTCTGGCAAGCCGGGCGATGAAAAATCCGTCGGTGCCGCCCTGCTGCGCCAGCATGTCGGGCAGGGTGCGCAGCCAGCCCTGCGTGGCCGGCATCATGCCTTCGGGCAATTCGGCCGGGGCGATCGGGATCAGCATGAAATCGGGATGATCCGCCAGGAAGCGTTCGACCTGCGCCTCCCCCTCGGCCTGTTCCAGCGAACAGGTGGCGTAGACGAGGCGACCGCCCGGCTTCAGCCAGCCGGCGACGCGGGCGAGCAGTTCGCCCTGCAATTCGGCCAGTTCCGCAATCTGGCGCGGACCGATGCGGTGCAATACGTCGGGATGGCGGCGATAGATGCCGGTTGCGGTGCAGGGCGCGTCGAGCAGGATCGCATCGACCGGTGCGTCGGGCTGCCACTGGCGCAGGTCGGCCTGCACGATGTTGGCGGTCAGGCCGGTGCGCGCCAGATTTTCGGACAGTCGCTCCAGCCGCTTCTTCGACTGGTCGATGGCCGTAACATGCCAGCCAGCCGCCGCCAGCTGCATCGTCTTGCCCCCCGGCGCGGCGCACAGGTCGAGCACGGTCCGTCCCTCACCGGCGCCCAGCAGCCGCGCGGCGCAGGAGGCGGCGATATCCTGCACCCACCATGCCCCTTCGGCAAAACCGGGCAGGCTGGGGATGGCCGCACCGTCCGGCAGGCGGACATGGCCGGGGGCGAAGGATGTGCCGCCCAGTTCGGCTGTCCATGTCGCTGTCTCACTGGCGTCGCGCAGGCTGACATCGACCGGCGGCCGCACCGCATAGGCGTGGGCGGCGGCCTGCGGCATCGCCTCGCCCCATAGGCCGGCCCAGCGGGCGCGGACCTCTTCGGGCAGGGTCGGGGGGATGGGCAGGCTGGGTTCGCTGCGCGTCACCGTGCCGAACACACCATGGACCAGCTTGCGCGGCCCGCCGTCGACCAGCGGCAGCGCGGTGGCGATGGCGGCATGGGCCGGCGTGTCGAGCGCCAGCGTCTGAATGAGCGCAATCCGCAGCACCATCCGCGCCTTGGCATCGTCGGGCAGTATCTGCTTGGTGGCCCCATCGATCAGCGCGTCGAGATCGGGCAAATGGCGCAGCGCTTCGGCGGCGATGGCATGGACCAGCGCACGGTCCGCCGGCGGCAGGCCCTGCGCCGCGCCATGCAGCGCCAGTTCCAGCGGATCGCCCCGGCGCAGCACGGCATCGAGCAGCTTCAGCGCCGCGCGACGGGCGGGAAAGCCGGGGACGTCGTCGGCACGGGGGGCTTTGGGGCGGCTGCGATCATGGGGACGGGGCATCAGCGGCCCCTACGCGCTTTCGCCGTCAAAGAAAATGGGAGACGCCAAGGCCGATTCCGAAGAACAGCGCGATCCAGAAGAGGATGCCGATCCACAGCGCCAGCCAGTCCGACCGGCGGGGCTTGGGATGGATGCCCTTGGGCACGACCCGCAGAGAGGAAGGGATGCGTTTGGTGCCGAAGGTCGCGACGGCGATCACTCGTCGGCCCACGCCATGAAAGAAACGGGCCGTATGGCCCGAAAATATATGCTCTGCGACCATGCCGACCGCCTGCAAGGCATCGACGGCGCCCGCCACCAGCCGACCGGTGAAGGCAATGGCCTCGATCACCTCGTCGATCGGCATCAGCGCCGGTTCGGGTCGAGCGCGCTGCGGCTGCGGGGAGCCTTGGGCGGCGCAGCATGGGGCGAGAGCGCCGAGGCGCGGGGCGCTGTGGAAGAACGGAGCGCCGGCGCGCCCATGTCCGCCGCAATCTCCTGCAAGGCGGCGATGCGCTTCTCGGTCGCAGGATGGGTGGAGAACAGCTCGCTCACATGGGTCGGCACGATATAGAGCTGGGCGGCGGCCGGATTGCGCTCCGCCACCGGGTTGGGGATGCGCTGCGCCTGCCCCGCTATCTTGGCAAGCGCGGAGGCGAGCGCCTGCGGATTGCCGCTGATCTCCGCTCCGGCGCGGTCGGCACCATATTCGCGGGTGCGGCTGATCGCCATCTGCACGATCATCGCGGCAAAGGGCGCGACGATCACCGCCAGCAGGCTGGCGATCATGTTGCCATGCCCCTCCCGGTCGCCGCTGCGAAAGAACAGGCCGAAATTGGCCAGCATCGAAATGGCGCCGGCGATGGTGGCGACCATCGTCATGATGAGCGTGTCCCGGTTCTTCACATGGCCCAGTTCATGCGCCATCACGCCGGCCACCTCGTCGCGGCTCAGCATCGCCAGCAGGCCGGTGGTCGCGGCCACGGCGGCATTGTCCGGGTTGCGGCCGGTGGCAAAGGCGTTGGGCGCATCCTGGTCGATGATATAGACGCGCGGCATCGGCAACCCGGCCCGCTGCGCCAGTTCGCGCACCAGAATGTAGAAATCGGGCGCGCTCTGGGCGTCGACTTCCCGCGCGCCGTGCATCGACAGCACGATCCTGTCGGCATTCCAGAAGGTGAAGAGGTTCATGCCGGCCGCCACCAGCAGCGCGATGACCGCGCCGCCGCTGCCGCCCAGCGTATAGCCCAGCGCCATGAACAGCGCCGTCAGCGCCGCCAGCAACATGGTCGTCTTCATTCCGCTCACTTGCACTTCGCTCCTTTGCGGCCCAGATAGCGGCCAGACCATGAATATGGGGTGGATCGCCCCGGTTCGCAATTGAAAGGCCGCGCATATGGGAACCTTCAACGGCAAGCGCCCGGCGCATGTGAAGCCGCCTGCCCATCTCTCCAAGAACCCGCCGGTGCCGCAGGGTGATCCACTCGACGCGCCCTCGCGCCACCAGGAGGAACTCAGCCCGGTTCGCTATGGCGACTGGGAGCGCAAGGGCATCGCGATCGACTTCTGATCCGCTAAATCCTTGACTCCATTCACCTGATTTCGCGCGCCATCCTCCGCTCACCGTCGATTATGCACGGCTGCCGATGGCCCGTGCCGCGCCTGCGGGGAGCCAAGACATCACGCTCTGGCCTTTTCTGCCGCAAAGTCTGAAGGCTTGGGCAAGAGGAGATTTCGGGGCGTGGGTGTACAACTGGTTTCTGATGTGAATGTGAAGGCTGTTTCGGGTTATGCGCCGGAGGATGCGGCGCTGCTTTGCGCGGTCGGGCGGCTGGTCTGCGCCTGGACCATGCTGGAACAGAGTCTGGAGGCAAAGATCGGCCTGCTGCGGGAAGGCATGGGCGACGTGCGTGTCGTCGGCGCCCGGACCCGGCCCAGCATGGCCAAGCTGATGACCGAATTGCGGACCATGGTGGCGATGCGCGACCGCCGCAATGCCAGTGCCCTGACGGAAATTTCGGCGATCGAGCGCGACATGCAGCGGATCGACCGGTTCCGCGCGCTTATCATCCAGGGGTTCCACCAGCCCGAGGAGGGTGGTTTCACCTGCCGCGATGGACGCAACAATATCCAGCATGTCGCGTTTGAACAGCTGGACGGTGAAATCTCGGCGCTGGAAGGGGTCGCGAACCGTCTACTCGCTGTTTAGGGAGACGGAAGGTCCATTGGGCCGTCTGTCGCCTTGTTTGTCCATTCAATGTCTTGAACCGACGCTTGGTCGGTTTGACATGCACTAACATCCGCGCGACGCTTGACCTTTTCCACATGGGCGGCAATTCAAAGGCCCGATCGCGTCCGCGTGAAGGGAATCCCAACTTGACTAAGCCGATTCGTAAAGCCGTTTTTCCTGTCGCTGGCCTTGGCACGCGCTTCCTGCCCGCGACGAAGGCGGTGCCAAAAGAATTGCTGCCGGTGGTCGATCGCCCGCTGATCCAATATGCGGTCGATGAAGCGCGCGAAGCGGGGATCGAGCAGATGATCTTCGTCACCGGTCGCGGCAAAGGCGCGATCGAGGATTATTTCGACATCGCTTTCGAATGCGAAGTGACCCAGAAGGAGCGCGGCAAGGATCTGTCCGCGCTGGAAGGCACGCGGCTCGATCCCGGCAATGCCGTCTTCCTGCGCCAGCAGGAGCCGTTGGGTCTGGGCCATGCCATCTGGGTCGCGCGCGACATCATCGGCGACGAACCCTTCGCCATCCTGTTGCCCGACGAGTTCATGAAGGGCGCGCCGGGGCAGGGCTGCATGAAGCAGATGGTCGATGCCTATGAAAAGGTCGGCGGCAATCTGGTCTGCGCGCTGGAAATTCCGATGGAACAGACGCCCAGCTATGGCGTGATCGATCCGGGCGCGCGCGACGGCGCCCTGACCGAGGTGAAGGGGCTGGTGGAAAAGCCCAAGCTCGGCACTGCGCCGTCCAACCTGATCCTGCCGGGCCGTTACATCCTTCAGCCCGAAGTGATGAAGATACTGGAGACGCAGGAAAAGGGGGCGGGTGGCGAAATCCAGCTGACCGACGCGATGGCCTCGTTGATCGGCAAGCAGCCCTTCCATGGCGTCACCTTCGACGGCCGCCGCTTCGACTGCGGGTCCAAGGCCGGCTATATCGAGGCCAATCTGGCGCTGGCGCTGGAGCGCGAAGACCTGCGCGACCATATCCGCGCCTTCGCGACAGAAGAACTGGCGCGCTGAACCGAGCGCCTTGGGGCATTAAAAAAGGGCGGCCTCCCGGTGGAGGTCGCCCTTTTTCACTATCTGGTCAATCGACTGCTCAGAACGGCACTTCGTCGTCCAGATCGTTGTCGAAATTGGGGCTGCCGGCGCGGCCGGCGCCACCGCCGCTGTTCCCGCCCTGCGAGCGACCGCCGCCAAAGCCACCGCCCTGGTTGCCGCCACCGAAGCCGCCGCCGCCCTGGCCGCCGCCGAAATCGTCATAGTCGCCGCCGCCAAAGCCACTCGACCCGCCGCTCCAGTCGCTCACGCCCTGCTGCGAACGGCCACCGCCGCCGCCATAACCGCCGCCCTGGCCGCCACCGCCGCCCGGCGCGCCGTCCAGCATGGTCAGCACCGCGCCCGGACCCGACAGCGCCACTTCGGTCGTGTAGCGGTCGTTGCCTGACTGGTCCTGCCACTTGCGGGTGCGCAACTGGCCCTCGACATAGATTTTCGATCCCTTGCGCAGGAACCGCTCGGCGACGCCGACCAACCCTTCGCTGTTGATGACGACGCTATGCCATTCGGTGCGCTCCTTGCGCTCCCCGGTCATGCGATCCTTCCAGCTTTCCGACGTGGCGATGCGCAGGTTGCATATCTTGCCACCATTCTGGAAGCTCTTGACCTCCGGGTCGGCGCCGAGATTGCCGATCAGAATGACCTTGTTGACCGAGCCTGCCATGATTCCTCCGAAATATTAGCTGGCCCTTATAGCGGCGCGAGCCGGCAAATCCAGCCGGCACGAAGCAGCATGGCGCCGTGATTCGGGGCTGGCATGGCGGATCTATCGCAAAAAGCGGCGGCTTTATCCCAGCCCTGCCGCCACCGCCGCCCAATAGGTGATGCCCGCCGCGGCATAGGCCAGCACGAATAGATAGCCGATCATGAAGCCGGTCCATTTCCAGCCGGCGGTTTCGCGCCGCGTCACCGCGATGGTGGAGATGCATTGCGGCGCGAACACGAACCAGGCGAGGAAGGCCAGCGCCGTGGCCAGCGACCAGCGCCCCTGCAACCGTTCGCCCAGCCCCTTGTCCAGCGCCTCGACATCGTCTTCGGCATCGATCGCATAGACGGTGGCGATGGCGGAGACGGCTACTTCGCGCGCCGCCATGGAGGGCAGCAGGGCCAGGCTGATGTCGCGGTTGAAGCCGATCGGCTCGACCAGCACATTGATGCCCCCCGCGATCCGGCCGGCGATCGAATATTCGCTCTGCCGCACGCCATCGGGCGCCTTGGGGAAGCTCATCAGCACCCACAGGACGATGTTGGTAAACAGGATGATCGTGCCCGCGCGCTTCAGGAAGATGACCGCGCGCTGCCACAGGCCGATCAGCAGATCCTGCGGCCGGGGCCACTGATATTTGGGCATTTCCATCAGGAAGCCGCTGCTCTGCCCCTTGGTCACGGTCAGACGCAGCGCCCAGGCGGCGACCAGCGCGCCGACGATGCCGAAGACATAGAGCAGGAACATCACCAGCCCCTGCAAGCCGACGCCCCAGCCAACGGTACGCGCCGGAATGAAGGCGCTGATGATGAGGCCATAGACCGGCAGCCGCGCCGAACAGGTCATCAGCGGCGCGATCAGGATCGTCGTCAGCCGGTCCTTGGGATCGGAAATGGTGCGCGTCGCCATGATGCCGGGCACCGCGCAGGCGAAGGAGGAGAGCAAAGGGATGAAGGCCCGGCCCGACAGGCCGACCCGCGCCATCAGCGCATCCATGATGAAGGCCGCGCGCGCCATATAGCCGGTCGCTTCCAGCATCAGGATGAAGAAGAAGAGGATCAGGATCTGCGGCAGGAAGACGATCACCGCGCCCACGCCGCCGACCACGCCCTGCAACAGGAAGTCGTGGACGATGCCGGGCGGCAGCGTGTTCGTCACCGCCTCGCCCAATGCGGTCACCCATCCTTCCAGCATGTCGGCCGGCGCACTGGCCCAGCTGAACACCGCCTGGAACATCACGAATAGCAAGGCGAGCAGGATGATGAAGCCGGCGACCGGATGCAGCAGCACCCGGTCCACCGCCGCAGTCAGCCGGCGCGACGGCGTTTCGCGCACGATCGCGGCGCGCGCGATCCGTCGCGCCTCGCCGCGCACCTTGTCGAAATCCTGCGCTGCCCCGCCGGTATAGGGCCGGGGCGCCCCGTTCATCAGCCCGTCCAGTTCCTGCCGCAGATGGTCGAGACCGCGCTTGCGCACCGCCACGGTCGACACCACCGGCACGCCCAGTTCGCGCGACAGGATATGGGCGTCCAGCTCCAGCCCGTCGCGGGTGGCAAGATCGACCATGTTGAGCGCGACGATGGTGGGCAGGCCCAGCGCGATCAGTTCGATCGCGAAGCGCAGATGATTGTCGAGGTTCGATGCGTCGACCACGATGACCAGCGCGTCGGGCCGCCTTTCACCCTCCTGCTTGCCCAGGATGACATCGCGCGTCACCTGCTCGTCGGGGCTGGTGGGGTCCAGGCTGTACGTGCCGGGCAGGTCGACCAGTTCGACCGGGCGCCCGTCGGTCAGGGCCAGCCGGCCCGCCTTGCGCTCCACCGTGACGCCCGGATAATTGCCCAGCTTTTGCCGGGCGCCGGTCAGGGCGTTGAACAAGGCGCTCTTGCCGGCATTGGGATTGCCGACCAGCGCGACCAGCGGCAGGCCGCTCATGCCCCCAACTCCGACCCGGGATTTTCTGGACCAGTGCGCACCGTGATGGCGGCGGCATGGGCGTGGCGCATGGCAATGGTCATGCGCCCGACCTTGCAGGCGATCGGCCCCTTGCCCAGGAAACCGCCATGGTGCAGCGCCTCGACGCTGGCGCCTTCACACAGGCCGAATTCACGCAGGCGCTGGCCTTCGGACGGGGTAAGGGCGGACCAGTCGATCAGATCGACATAAGCGGGTTGCCGCAGCGGCAGATCGGTCAGGCGCAAGGGGTATGGACTCACAGGCTATTTTTGCGAGTGACTATCAATACCGACTGGTTAACGCCAGAAAAAACGCGTTTCCGCCAGATTGCCCGCCAGATTGCCCGCCAGATTGCCCAAACGCCTGCGTCCCATCGCACCGGCCGATCAGATCGCGGGATAGCGCAGCCGGCCGATGAAGCGCGACAGGCTCAGATGCTCGCCCCCGCCCACGCCCTTCAGCTTCGCCTTGGCTTTTTCGAACTGCATCACATTCTCGATCCGCCGGGCGAGGAAAGCGCGACTGTCGGCATGGCCCTCGCTCTCGTCATCGACGAACACCAGCAATGTGGCGGCATAGACGGCGGTCAGCGTGGTGCGCTTGCTATAATGGTTGAAGTCGGCGGCGGTGTCGCCTGCCGCGCGCCACATGGCGTCGACCGCGCGCCAGCCCAGCTTGCCTGCGCGCACCGCATTGGTCGGCAGCGCCAGGATGGCGATGGCGCGGCGCAGCGCCTCCCGATCGGGCGCGAGCAGCGCCAGCCGGGCTTCGACCAGCGCGATGATCTTCTTGCGGATCGACAGGGCCGCCAGTTCCTCCGCCGGCAAGGCCGCGACCATCCCGGCGTCGATGCTGGCGAACCAGGCGTCGATCATGTCGACCGGGCCATCGGCAAAGGCGAGCGCCGCGATATCCGGGTCGATCCCCTTTTCCTGCGCCGCCATCGTCACCGCCTGCGGTCGCCAGCCGTCAAAGGCGGCGTGGCGCGCCAGTGCGGGCGCCAGCAGCGCGCGGATTTCGTCCAGGGTGAGATCGTCCTGTGCTTCGCTCATGACGTCTTATCTAGGCCCGCGACGGCAGGCGCACAAGCACCAGTGCCGCCGCCACGGCGCCCATGCCGATCATGTCGACCGGGCTCAGCCACTCGCCGAACAGCAGCCAGCCCAGCAATGCCGCCACCGCCGGTTGCAGGAGCAGGCTGACGCCCACGATCAGCGGCGGAAACCAGCCGATCGCATAGGTCAGCAATCCCTGCCCGACCACCTGGCTGGAGAGCGCCAGCACGATCAGCGGCGTCCAGTCGCCGGGCATCACCCGCTCGCCCAGTGCCAGCGCGCAAAGCAGCAGCAGCGGCGTGCTGACGACGCTGGACACCGACAGGATCGACCAGCTGTCCAGCCGGCCGCGCACCTGCTGCACGACCAGCAGATAGGCGGTGTAGAGGATGCCGGCGAGCAGGCAGAGCAGGTCGCCCTTCAGATTGCCGATCGACAGGTCGTAACTGCCGCCCATCATCACCGCGGCGCCGGCCGCCGCCAGCATCAGCGCCATCGCCTGCAATCCCTTCGGCTTCTGGCGCAGCACCAGCAAGGCCCAGGCCGGCAGGAACAGGCCGCTCATATTGCCGAACACGGTGGCATTGGCGACCTTGGTATAGAGGATGCCCAGATGCCAGGCGGCCAGGTCCGCCGCGAACATCACGCCCGACAGGATCAGCGCCCCCCATTCGCCGCGCGTCGGCGGCGTGCGGGTCAGCCCCGGCCGGGCCAGCAGCAGCAGGAAGGGCAGGGCGATCGCCAGCCGCCAGAAAGCGGCCGCCACCGGCCCCACGTCGGACAGGCGGACCAGCACCGGCCCCAGCGGCAGGATCAGGTTCGCCAGCAGCAGCGCCGGAAAGGCGAGGCGCGGGATCATAATAGGCGCGGTGGGGGTTGAACTGGACATGGCGGCTCCCTAGCTGGCTTTGCACACCAAGTCCCGTTGCAAATTGCAACTTTGTTATAAGGGAGCCTTATTGATGACGACCCTGTTCGATCCGATCCAGCTGGGCGCCGTCAGCGCCGCCAACCGCGTCCTGATGGCCCCGCTGACCCGTGGCCGTGCGACGCGCGCCCATGTGCCGACCCCGATCATGGCCGATTATTATGCGCAGCGCGCCTCGGCCGGCCTCATCATAAGCGAGGCGACGGGCATCTCGCAACAGGGGCTGGGCTGGCCCTATGCGCCGGGCATCTGGTCGGACGAGCAGGTCGCGGCATGGCAGCCGGTGACGCAGGCCGTGCATGACAAGGGCGGCAGGATCATCGTCCAGCTCTGGCATATGGGCCGGGCTGTCCACAGCGCGGTGACCGGTGAACAGCCGGTATCGGCCAGCGCGACCGCCGCGCCGGGCGACGCCCATACCTATGAAGGCAAGCAGCCCTATGAAACGGCGCGGCCGCTGGCTCTGGAGGAAATCCCCGGCCTTATCGACACCTATGTCCGCGCCGCCCATAATGCGATCGCTGCCGGTTTCGACGGGGTGCAGATCCACGCCGCCAACGGCTATCTGATCGACGAATTTCTGCGCGACAACAGCAATTTCCGCGACGATATCTATGGTGGCAGCGTCGAAAACCGCGTCCGCCTGTTGCGCGAAGTGACGCAGGCGGTGGTCGATGCGATCGGCGCCGATCGCGTGTCGGTGCGCCTGTCGCCCAATGGCGATTCCCAGGGTGTCGACGACAGCGATCCCGCCACCTTGTTCGCGGCGGCGGCCGATGTGTTGGACGCGATCGGCATCGCCTTCCTCGAACTGCGCGAGCCCGGCCCGGACGGCACGTTCGGCGCCACTGACGTACCGCGCCAATCGCCGCTCATTCGCCAGCATTTCAAGGGGCCGCTGGTGCTGAACAGCGATTATGATGCGGATCGCGCGCAGGCGGACCTCGCCAGCGGCCTGGCCGATGCGATCAGCTTTGGTCGTCCGCTGATGGCCAATCCCGATCTGGTGGAGCGTCTGGAACAGGGCGCACCGCTCAACCCGCCACAGGCGATGACGACCTGGTACAGCCAGGGTGCGGAGGGCTATACCGACTATCCAACGCTCGAAGAGGAAAAGGCGGCGGCGTAAGACACCAACGCGCTGCCATGACTATCATCGCCACCCTGCACGTGTTTCAGGGTCCATTCTGCCGAATGAAGCGCAGGTCTGTTGGGGCTGATGGATGCTGAAACAAGTTCAGCATGACGAATGGAAAACAGCAACAAACTGCAACCCAACAAAAAAACGGCGGCTCCATCGGGAGCCGCCCTTTTTTATCCACAGGTCGCGCCTCGATCAGGCGCCAAACCGCTCCCGCAGCGCCAGCATGGCGATCGCCGCCTTGGCCGCTTCGCCGCCCTTGTCCTTCTGGTCGGGACGGGCGCGGACCAGTGCCTGTTCCTCATTCTCGACGGTCAGGATGCCGTTGCCGATGGCGATGGCGTCCATGCTCAGCGCCATCAGGCCGCGGGCGCTTTCGTTCGACACGACTTCGAAATGATAGGTTTCGCCGCGGATCACCACACCGATCGCCACGAAGCCGTCATAGCGGCCGCTTTCCGCCGCCAGCGCGATCGCGCCGGGGATTTCCAGCGCACCGGGCACCGTCACCACCTCATATTTGTGGCCGGCTTCGTCCAGCGCGGCCTTCGCGCCTTCGATCAGCAGGTCGTTGAGATGGTCGTAGAAGCGGGCTTCGACGATCAGGAATTTGGCCATGATGATGTTCCTTACAGCTCGATCGGTCGCTGCCCAACCACGGACAGGTCATAGCCGTCAAGCGCGATCAGGCTGTGCTGGGTGTTGGACAGCAGGATCATGTCATGCACGCCCAGTTCGGCGAGCAACTGCGCGCCCACGCCATAGTTGCGCAATTCGTCCATTCCGGCCGGTGCCCTGCCGGCATGGGCATCGACGCAGCGGCTGACGAATCCGCCATCCTCATTGCCGGTCAGGATGACGATCAGGCCGGCGCCTTCCCGGCCGATAATCTCCATCGACTTGGCCAGCAGGTCGCCACGCGGCCCGGTCGCGCCATAGACATCGTCCAGCAGCGACAGCTGGTGCATGCGCACCAGCGTCGGCTGGTCGGGCACGACATGCCCCTTTTGCAGCACGAGCTGCTCGCTCTGCGTCGCCTTGTTGTAGAAGCTGATCGCCTTCCAGTCGCCGCCCCACTTGCTCTGGAAAGTCGTTTCCGACCGGCGCTCGACCATATGGTCGTGGCGACGGCGATAGGCGATCAGGTCGCGGATCGTGCCGATCTTCATCTTGTGCTTCTGGGCGAAGGGGATGAGGTCGTCGAGCCGCGCCATGGTGCCGTCGTCGCGCATCACTTCGCAGATGACGCCCGACGGGTTCAAGCCGGCCAGCCGCGCCACGTCCACCGCCGCCTCGGTATGGCCGGTGCGCACCAGCACGCCGCCGTCGCGGGCGATCAGCGGGAAGACATGGCCGGGCGTGACGATGTCGGCCTTGCCCTTCGCGCCGTCGATCGCGACGGAAATGGTGCGTGCGCGGTCGGCGGCGCTGATCCCGGTGGTCACGCCCTCGCGCGCCTCGATCGACACGGTGAAGGCGGTTTCGTGCCGGGTGCCATTGTTGCGGCTCATCAGGTCCAGCCCCAGATGCTCGACCCTGTCGCGCGTCATCGCCAGGCAGATGAGGCCACGGCCATGGGTGGCCATGAAGTTGATCGCATCGGGCGTCGCCATCTGCGCGGGGATCACCAGATCGCCCTCATTCTCGCGATCCTCGTCATCGACCAGAATGAACATGCGGCCGTTGCGGGCTTCGTTGATGATTTCCTCGGGGCTGGCGAGCGCGGTGCCGCCCTCGCGCTTGAGCAGATAGGTTTCCAGCTTGCCCAGCGTGTCGGCGGTCGGGTTCCAGTCGCTTTCGCCCAGCTTGCGGAGCGAGTTGGCGTGCAGGCCGGCGGCGCGGGCCAGGCCGGATCGCGACATGCCGCCATCGGTGACGAGGTTGCGGAGGGTATCGAGAAGCGCGGACGACATGAGAAAGACTCCATTCCCGTTCGGGTATGGTGTCGATATCACATTGCAATGTGATTATTTCAAGTGAGAAATCACAATCTACTGATTTTGCTTATGCGTTCATCGGGCACGCAGGCTCTGCATCCGGTCGAGATAGCGGGCCAGGACGTCGATCTCCAGATTGAAGGCGCGGCCGTCCGCCAGCTGGTTCAGCGTAGTCGCGGCGGCGGTATGGGGGATGATGTTCAGGCCGAAATGCACGCTGCCATCGGCCTGATCCTCGACGCTGTTCACCGTCAGCGAAATGCCGTCCACCGTGATCGATCCCTTGGCCGCCAGCGCCGTGGCCAGTTCAGCGGGGGCGCTGATGACCAGCCGGGTCGAATCGCCTTCGCGCGTGGCGGATACCAGGGCGCCGATGCCGTCGACATGGCCGGTCACGATATGCCCGCCCAGTTCATCGCCGACCTTGAGCGCGCGCTCCAGATTGAGGCGTCCACCCTGCGCCCACAGGCCCGATGCTGTGCGGGCGACGGTTTCGGCCGACAGATCGACCGCAAACCAGTCGTCCCCCTTTTCCACCACGGTCAGGCAGGCGCCCGAACAGGCGATCGACGCGCCGATCGCGACCCCGTCCATGGCATAGGCACAGCCGATGACGAGGCGCAGGTCGCCGCGCTGCTCATGGCTGCGGATGGTGCCGATGTCGGTAATGATGCCGGTGAACATGGATCGATCCTATTAAGCAAAAGTCCGTTCGGTTCGAGCCTGTCGAGAACCCGCGCGCAACGCTTCTCGACAGGCTCGAACCGAACGGAGCATTGGAACGAGGACTTAGGCGCTCCGCGCCGCCTCGTAAACCTCCAGCCGGTCGACGCCGAGCGCGCGGCTGTCGGTCAGGCGCCAGCGGCCATGCGCTTGCGCCAGGTCGGTGAGGCCAATGTCGCCGATCCCGGCCAGCCCGTCGCCGACGATGATCGGCGCGCGATACAGCAGCAGCCGGTCGACCAGATCGGCACGCAGGAAGGCCGCTGCCGTCGCCGCGCCGCCTTCCACCAGCAGATGATCGACCCGATCCAGCGTGGCGATCTCCTCCGGCGCGGCAATCCGGTCCCAGCCGGCGGGCACGTCGCCCCGGCTCAGCAGGATGCGGCGCGGCGACCGTGCCTCCAGCCCGGCCAGCCGCACGTCGAGGCGCGGTGCATCGGCCCGCAGCGTGCCGCCGCCGACCAGAATGGCATCATGCCGCGCCCGTTCCATATGGGCATGGGCACGCGCATTCGGCCCGGTGATCCAGCGGCTCGATCCGTCGGGGAGCGCGATTCGGCCATCGAGCGACAGGCCGAGCTTCAGCGTCACATGCGGCCGGCCCAGCGTCTGACGCAGCACGAAGCCGCCCATGGCGCGCGCGGCCTCATCCGCCATCAGCCCCATCTCGACGGTGATGCCACGTTCGCGCAGCCAGCTTGCCCCCTGGCCATCGGTCCGCGGGTCGGGATCGCGCAGCGCGATCACCACGCGGGCGACACCCGCGCGCGCCATCAGGTCGGCACAGCGCGGCCCGCGCGGGGACAAATGGAAACATGGCTCCAGCGTCACATAGGCGGTGGCGCCACGCGCCCGGTCCAGTGCCTGCTCCAGCGCCTGCGCCTCGGCATGGGGGCGGCCGCCTTTCTGCGTCCAGCCGCGCCCGACGATCTTGCCCCCACCGTCGGACTCGTTCTGGACGATCAGGCAGCCGACATTGGGATTGGGGGTGGAAAGGCCGCGCCCGCGCGATGACAGGGCAATGGCGGCGGCCATATAGCGCCGGTCGTCAGCAGGCGATGGCCGCATGGTCAGGCCGGTATCAGGGCTGTGCGGGGGCGGTCGCCGGCTTCGCGCTGGCCTGCGGCCCGGTCTTTTCAACCGCTTCCGCCTTGGCCAGCCGATCGTCCAGCATCGCGTCGATCGCCTTCACCGCTTCCTTGCGCTTGGCGGTATTGCGGGCTTCCTCATCACGCCATTCGATGCCGAAGGCGTCGGCAAAGCCCTGCATCTTCTTCTGCTGCTTGATGAGCGCGGCCTCGCGCTTCGCAAAGTCGATCTTCTGTTGCAGGATGATCGCCGCGTCGGACCGGTTCGCGTCCCAGCTCTGGACGTAGATGATCTTGTTGCGGGTCGGCATCGTATTGGTGTTCGCGTCGATCACGAAGGTCCATACGATCACCCAGGTAAAGGCAACGGACAGGCCCAGCAGCGGCCATTTATGCTGCCGCTGCTGCTTGAAATAGCCCCAGAAGTCGCCAAGCGCACTTTTGGGGGAAACGGGACGGGGAAAGATCGCCATGCCGCCCTTATAGGACAGGGCGGGCGCCAATGCAAAATGGTCCATGCTGGCCTTCCTCCATAATGTGAACCGGGGGCCGCCCCTACCACCTGTCGTCAGCAGAATGTGACGGTCATCAGGGTCGGATGTGCGGATTGGCGCGCGATTCGATTGGCCTGTTCCCGGTTGATGCGGGACAATTGCGTGATTGTCAGAAATTTGAAGCCGCGCCTGCCATGTTGCACCGTGCCGGCGATTCTCCATAGCGTTGCGCCGCACCGTCCCTGGCTGGCAGCCGCTCCATTTTTCTCTGTCATGGCCCGGTAGGCGGGCGGGCCATCATCGACGATTGCCCAGTCGGCAAATTGTGCATCATCTGAAAAGACGCTGACATAACCTACTTGGGCTAGATAGCCGTCGACCGCTGTGGCCGATGGCGTACAGGCGGTCAGCAGGCAGGAAAGCGACAGGGCAGTGAAGCGCATGTTCCCTCCCTACCATGCAAGTGGGGCCGCGATAATTGGCGACGACCGTATCGGATGGACCGGCCGCCGCCGCGATTGCCCTATCGATCGGTCAGGGTGAAGCGGACCGTCAATGTCTTGGTCGATGCGGTCGCCACGCCGTCGCGGGTGGCGGGGCGGAAACGCCATTTGCGCAGGGCATGGCGCTGCGTCGCCAGCCAGAAGCTCTCGTCGGTGGCGCTGACCTTCTCGATGGCGGTGACGCGGCCTTCCGGGCTGATGGTGACGCGCACCGTGACCGCGCCTTCCACACCCTGCCGAATCATCGTGCCGGGATAGTCGGGCTGAAAAGCGGCCATCGCCCGCGGATCGATCGACGCTTCGGTCAGCACAGGGTCGGGCAGGGGCGGCGGTGGCGGAATATAGGGCGGCGTGACTGGTCCCATGCCGCTCCCGCTATCCTTGTTGGCAGTGACCGGCGGATCGCCTCTGGGCAGGTCGATGAACGGGTCCGTCACGGTGGGCTGCTGCTTTGGCTGCGGCTGATTTTCGATCTTGGCGTCGGTCTTCTTTTCGACCACCGGTTCCGGCGGCGGCGGTAGCGGGATATTCTTGCCGATAAACGGCTTGGAGGTCACACTCTCGATCACCTCCTTGGGGATCAGCAGGAAGGCGCCGATCACCAGCGCATGCACCGCGATAGTGCCGCCCAGCCCCAGTGGGGATTTGCGCCCCGCGCCATAACGCGATTGTCCACCCGCCTGCGTGACTTGCCCCGTCGTTTCCATGGTCATGAGTCGCATCGTCCGGCTCCTCTATGTGTCGCATCCTCTCGCCGGTGCCCAATTCTGTCGATCGGGCTTTGACCGTTGATGAAATGATACAACATCATTTTATGATATGTTGCAACATCATTTTTCAATGCCTGCAACATAGAAGCTGCATCGGGACATATGGCGGCAAAGCCGGAGTGCGAGGGGAGGGGCGATCCCGCTTTCAGGAGCCTCCATGCGTTTTCGCCACTGCCTTTCTGCTGTCCAACTCGCTGTCGCGTTGCTGGCCTCGACCCCGCTGCTGGCGCAGATGCCATCCGCCCCGCCAGCCCCGCCGCCAGCCCCGTCGCAGGGCGGCCCCTGGGCGGCCGATGCGGATGGCGACGGCCGGATCACCCGGGACGAGATGGCCGCCTATATGGAGCGGCGCTTTGGCCTGATGGACCAGGATGGCGACGGGCTTGTCCCGGTGCAGGCGATGCAGCGCATGCTGGGCCATGAGCCGCAGGCCCGCGATCAGGCGGATTCGGCATCGCGCAGTCCCGGCAAGGGGCGTGGTGGGCCGGGTGGTCCGGGTGGTGCCGGTGGTCCGCCGCCGGGCGGCCGGCCGAAGGGCGGTGCCCGTGCCGACGGCGCGCCGCCACCGCCGGGCCGGGCCATGCCCTATCCGGAGGACAGCAATGATGATGGCCAGATCGACCGTGCCGAATTTCTGACGCCGGCGCTCGCGATGTTCGCCGATCAGGATCGCAATGGCGACGGCGTGCTGACCGCCGACGAACTGCCGCCGCCGCCGGGTCGCGGCGGTGAAGGACCGCCCGAAGAACCGGAGGAATAAGCGATCGAGACAGGAGCCGGCTGCCTTCTCTCCTCTGCGCGGCTGGTTCCGCCGGGGCGCGTCGTTTGGCCCGACGCGCCCCGGCACCTATTCGGGACATGCGCCAACCGCCTGTCTGTCACGGCGCCGGTTCGCTCTAGAAGAATGTATCGATCGCGTGGATCGCCAGGCCGACAAGGCCGCCAACCAGCGTCCCGTTGATGCGGATATATTGCAGGTCGCGGCCGACCGCATTTTCCAGCCGGCTGGTGACGGTGCCCGCATCCCAGCCGCGCACCGTGTCGCTGACCAGCCGCACGATCGCGTCGCCATAGCTGGCCGTCGCCCCCACCGCCGCGCGCCGCACGAAGCGGTTGATGACCAGCCGCAGCCGCGCCTCCTGCTGCAAGGTGCTGCCCAGCGCGCGCAGCGCTTCGCCCAGCCGACCGGCCATCGCCTTGCCCGGATCGCGTACCGCGCGCAGCAGCCCGCCGCGCGCCTGCTCCCACATCCCCTCGATCCAGCGCTGCATCGCCGGATTGTCTACTATCTCGTCGCGAATCCTGGCGACCTTGGCCTGCATCTCCAGATCGAACTGAAGGTCGAAGGCCAGCTTTGCCATGCCTTCCTCGGCCTTCAGGCGCAGGCTGTGGCCGGGATCGGCGGCCATTTCCGCCAGCATCTTGCGCAGGCCATCGATGATGGCATTGGCCAGATTCTCGTCCAGCCCCGTCCAGCGCAGCACCTTGCCCGCCCGTTCATGCACCATCTGGCGGATCAGATGGTCATTGGCCTCCAGCGTCCGGTCGGCCCAGTGGATGATACCGTCCATCACCGGCGCATGGCGGCCGTCGCGCATCGCCGCCTCGATCGCCTGCCCGATCAGCGGGCCGATATGGATGGCGCGCAGCCGCTGGCCGATCGCGCCCTTCACCATGCCGCCCAGCCGCTCCTGATCCAGCGCCTCCAGCACATCGGCGATCAGCCGCGACGCACCTTCGCGCAGCCGCCCGTCGCCTTCGGACGGACTGGCCAGAAAGCGCCCGGCCGCCGCCGCGACGTCGATATGGCGCATCCGCCGCGCGACCACGGCGGGGATCAGGAAATTGTCGCGCAGGAACAGCGCCAGCGTGTCGCCGATCCGGTCCTTGTTGCGCGGGATGATGGCGGTGTGGGGGATGGGCAGGCCGAGCGGATGGCGGAACAAGGCCGTCACCGCGAACCAGTCGGCCAGCCCGCCGACCATCGCCGCCTCGGCAAAGGCTTGGACGAAGCCGATGGCGGGGTGGAGATGCACGGTGGCGCGCGCCGCGATGAACAGCGCGGCCATCGCCACCAGCATGCCGGTCGCCACCAGCCGCATCCGCCGGGCAGGGTGCGGCGTCAGAAGGTCTTTCGGCCGGGGCAGGCGAAGCAGCGTCATGACCCCTTAACGGTTACGCTGCCGTTTCGTTCAGGCAAGGCTTTCTTTTGCTCGGTCCGGCTTCCTGGCCTGAACGATCATCCTCATTCGGCGGGATGCACCACGCCCCGAATCGGCTTGCCATCGTCGCCGGGCTTGTAGGTCAAAAGGCCCCGACCCAGACGCGGCCCTACCCAGCTTTCGAGGCCAATCGCCAGGCTGAAGATGGCTGGCACGATCACCAGCGTCAGCACGGTCGACAGCAACAGGCCACCGATCACGGTGATGCCCATCGGCGCGCGCCAGGCGGCGTCGCCAGACAGCGACAGGGCGGTCGGCACCATGCCGGCCACCATCGCCACGGTGGTCATGACGATCGGCTGCGCGCGCTTGTGACCCGCGTCGATGATCGCGACCTTCTTGGGCACGCCCTTCTCCATTTCCTCCAGCGCGAAGTCGATGACGAGAATGGAGTTTTTCGCGACGATGCCCAGCAGCATCAGCAGGCCGATGAACACCGGCATCGACACCGGCTGCCCGGCGATATGCAGCGCCAGTGCGCCGCCCAGAGGCGCCAGCAACAGCGACCCCAGATTGACGAAGGGCGGCATCAGGCGCTTGTAGAGCAGGGTCAGCACCGCCAGCACCAGCAGGATGCCGGAGAAGACGGCGATGATGAAGTTCTGGATCATCTCCGCCTGCCATTTGGCATCGCCTGCGTTGAGCTTCTGCACGCCCTGGATCTTGCCGGCGACGATATCCTTCATCAGCGGCAGCGCGTTGATCTTGGCCATGGCCTGGCTGGTGACGATGCCCGGCGCAAGATCCGCACCCACCACGACGCGACGGATCTGGTTGTAGCGGCGGATCTGCGTCGGCCCTGCGCCAAAGCTGATGTCGGCCACGACCTTCAAGGGCACGGACCCACCCGATACGGTCGGTACCGGCATATTCTCGATCGTGGCGATATCCTTGCGGCTATCCTCGGCCAGTGCGACGCGGATCGGGATCTGGCGGTCGGACAGGGAGAATTTGGCGACATTCTGGTCGATGTCGCCGATCGTCGCGATGCGGATCGACTGGCTCAGCGCCATCGTCGTCACGCCCATGCTGGCGGCCAGGTCCAGCCGCGGCTTGATGATGATTTCTGGGCGCTGCAAATCGCCCTGCACGCGCGGCGCGCGCAGTTCGTGGATGCCGGCCATTTCATGCACCAGCTGGTTGGCGGTCTTTTCCAACAGCACCGGATCGTCCGACCCGAACATCATGATGATGTCACGGCCAAAGCCGCCGCCCGACTGTGACTGGAAATTGACACGGGCGTCGGCGACCGTCTGGAATTTGGGCGCGACCTTGCGTTCCCAGTCGACCGAACTGATCGGCCGGTCCTTCTTGAGCGTCAGGAAGATGTCGGCGCCGGTCGGCTCGATATCGGCGAAGGCGGCTTCCACCATATCCTTGTCGGCGCTCAGCATGTCGGCGACCTTGCGCGTGATCGCAGTGGTCTGTTCCAGCGTGCTGCCAGGCACCGTCTCGATCTTCACTTGGCTGAAATCGGTGTTGGTGGTCGGCTGGAAGGTCATGGGCAGGGTCGCGAAGGCAACTATGGTGGCGGCAAAGGCCAGGAACCCCATGCCCAGCGTCCAGACGCGATGGTCGATGAAGAAGCCGGCGACCTTGTTGCGGAAACCGCCGCGCGCGCGCCGTTCCTTCGCCTTTTCATCCTTCAGCGACCAGCGCAGCACGCCCATATAGCGGTCCATCAGCCAGCCTTCGCCATGGCTTTCCTCGCCATGGGCCTTCAGGAAATAGGCGGCGATCATCGGCGTGATGAGGCGCGCGACAGCGAGACTCATCAGCACCGATACGACCACGGTCATGCCGAACTGGATGAAGAACTGCCCGGCCAGACCCGGCATCATCGCGACCGGCAGGAACACCGCGACGATCGCCATGGTGGTCGCCAGCACGGCGAGGCCGATTTCGTCCGCCGCGTCGATCGACGCCTGATAGGCGCTTTTGCCCATGCGCATGTGGCGCACGATATTCTCGATCTCCACGATTGCGTCGTCGACCAGCACGCCCGCGACCAGGCTCAGCGCCAGCAGCGAAATGCCGTTCAGGGTGAAGCCCATCATGTCCATGAACCAGAAAGCGGGGATCGCCGATAGTGGAATCGCCAGCGCCGAAATCATGGTCGCGCGCCAGTCGCGCAGGAACAGGAAGACGATGACCACCGCCAGCACCGCGCCCTCGATCATCGCCGACATGGCGCTGTGATACTGGCCCTTGGTATATTCGACGCTGGTGTAGAGCTGCTTGAACTGAACCTTGGGATTTTCCTTTTTCAGCTGGTCCAGCACCTTCATCGCCTCGTCATAGACGGTGACGTCGGACGATCCCTTGGCCTTTTCCATGCTGAAGCTGGTGACCTGCCGCCCGTTCATTAGCGACAGGCTGCGCTGTTCGGCATACATGTCGCGCACGGTGGCCAGGCTGGCCAGCTTGACGGTGCGGCCGCCGGAAATGGCGATCTGGGTCTCGCCCAGCGTCCGCGCGCTGGCAGCGTTGCCCAGCACACGGATGGACTGTTCCGCGCCGGCGATTTCGGTGCGGCCGCCCGCCGCATTCAGATTGACCTGTTGCAGCTGCGCATTCACCTGTGCGGCGGTGACGCCATAGGCCTGCAATTTGGCAGGATCGAGGATGACGCGAATCTCGCGGCTAACGCCGCCGCCGCGCTTGACCGCAGCCATGCCGCTGATCGACAGCAGCCGCTTGGCGACGGTATTGTCCACATACCAGGACAGTTCCTCCAGCGTCATGTCGGTCGCTTCGGCGCTGAAATAGGCGATCGGGCCGCCATCCACGTCGATGCGCTGGACCTGCGGCTCCAAAATGCCGTCGGGCAGGTCGCTGCGGATCTGGTCGATGGCATTTTTCACGTCTGCCACCGCGCGATCGACCGGGGTACCGATCTGGAACTGGACATTGGACAGCGACTGGCCTTCGGACGCGAAGGAGGTGATTTCATCCACGCCGCTGATGCCGCGCACTGCCGCTTCGACCCGCTGGGTGACCTGGGTTTCCAGTTCAGTCGGGGCAGCGCCGGGCTGCGACACGATCACGCTGACCATCGGGAAGCTGACGTCGGGATTATTGTTGACGTCCATCCGCATGAAGCTGACGATGCCCGCCAGTACCAGTGCGATGAACAGCACCAGCGGCGTCACCGGGTTGCGGATCGCCCATGCGGACATATTGCGAAAATTCATGACGCGCTTCCTTCACCGGGCGCGGTCAGGCGCCCGTTCCTCCCAATGCCCCGATGCGGACCGGCGCCCGCGTCGGTCTTCAGCGGCCCTTGGCCAATTCCGGCTTCACCTTCTGCCCCGGCGTCAGGAAGGCGCCGGCAGAAGTGACGATCTGTTCGGCGCCGGTGATGCCTTTGGTCACCGCCACGCCATTGTCGGACACCTGGCCGACGGTCACATCGCGTCGTTCCACCTGGCCCTTGGCATTGACGATATAGACATAGCTGCCCTTGGGGTCGCTCTGCACCGCCGATTCCGGCAGCAACGGCGCGCTGCCCGATCCGCTGGTCAGCAACGCCGATGCAAAGCCGCCGGGGCGAATGGCCGGATTATAGGGGATGGCGATGCGGGCAATGCCCTGCCGGGTCTGCGGATCGACCACGGGCGATACCTGCCAGACGCGGCCGGCAAATTTCTGCGTGCTGCCGATCGGCGTGACCGTCGCACTGTTGCCCGCGCGCAAGGTCGCCAGGTCGGCTTCGGCTACCTGCGCCTGCATTTCCATCTCGCCATCCTTGGCCATGCGGAACAATGTGCCGCCGCCGGCCTGGACGATCTGGCCGGGTTCGACCGTACGGGTCAGCACCAGCCCGGATGCCGGCGCGCGAATATCCAGCCGGCCGGTACGCGCCTGCTGCTCGGCCAGCTGGGCTGCGGCGACGCGGACCTGTGCCTCGGCCTGGTCGCGGGTTGCGGTCCGCTGATCGATGTCGGCAGCGCTGATGAAACCGCGGCCGACCAGCGCCTTGGCGCGATCGAGCTGCGCCTGCGCCAGCTTGGCATTGGCGCGCTGCACCTCCACCTGCGCGGCGAGCGAACGGACCTGTTCGGCCTGGACGGAGCGTTCTACGCTGGCCAGCACCTGTCCCGCGCGCACCCAGTCGCCCGGCTGCACCAGCACGCGCGTCACCATGCCGCCTTCGCCGACCACGCCGACCGGCATGTCGACCCGTGCGGCGAGCGACCCGGTCGCGCTGACGGTACGGGCGACGGTGGACTGGCCGGGGCTGACGACGGTCACGACCGGCACGGAAGCGGTCGGCGCGGTGGTATCCGCCGCTTTTCCGCCCCGCATCGAAATCGCTGCCGCCGCTGCCACCAGCACCACGATCACGCCACCGCCGATCAGCAGCAGTCGCTTGCGCCGGCGACGCGCATCGTCATCGTCGATGACCGTCATGGAATCGCCCACCAACTGGGTTTCGTAATTCATCCCGCTTCTCGTCTCTCCGGCGCATCCGCCCTGTTGGCAGCTGTGTTATATGAATATATCACCACCCTCAACCCCCAATATCATGGTTCAAAGCGGGACGGCAAAGCGATTATGCGCGGCGGACGGGGCAGGAGTGGCGGCATATCGTGCCGTTCCTGTCCCTGGGGCCACATTGACTTGCCAAAAATGCCGGATTGTGGCGCAATGAGCGCTGGGTCGATGCTATTATATAAAAAGGGAACGCAGCATGGACTTGCTGGGATGGATCGCGGTCGGCCTGATTGCAGGCGCGATCGCGCGACTGATCATGCCCGGCCGCGATCCGGGCGGATGCGTGGTCACGATCTTGCTGGGGATAGCCGGGGCCTTGCTCGCCGGCTTTGTCGGGCGACTCGCGGGCCTGTATGCGCCGGGCCAGAGGGCCGGGTTCGTCGCCGCGATACTGGGATCGGTGGCCGTACTGGCCCTCTATCGCTGGTTCGCGGCGCGACGCTGAAACGAAAAAAAGAGGCTGCGCGGTGGCGCAGCCTCTTTTGCATTAGGTGATGGTGCGCTTTTTTTAGCGTACCGATCCGCGACGGACCAGATTGACGATCGCCAACAGGATGATCGCGCCGACCAGCGACACCAGGAAGCTGTACAGCGTCAGACCTTCATTGATCGAACCGCCGCTGAAGATGAGGCCGCCGATGAAGGCGCCAACGATACCGACCACGATGTTGAGCAGGATGCCCTGCTGCGCGTCCGTGCGCATGACCATGCTGGCAAGCCAGCCAATGATGCCGCCGACGATAAGCCACAAGATGATGCCCATGATATTCTCCTTGACCACGCCCCCAGCGTGTTGGGTGCTGCATTCAACGGAACAAAGGGCGTCCCGTTCCATGGAGTAAAAATGATTCCGGGACGGAAACCATCTTGGCTTTGCGTTGTTTGTACGCGTCGCTATGCGAAAGGGGCCACCGGATTAATGTCCGGCGGCCCCTCATATCCGTATCTGGATCGTCTGGATGACGATCAATATTTCTGCTGCCGCTCATAGAGCGACTTATAATATTGGATGCGGGTGACGCGCAGGCCGTGCATGCCCGACCGGTCGACCGCGCGCTGCCAGCCGGCAAATTCTTCCAGTGTCAGATTGTAGCGCGCACAGGCTTCGTCCACGGTCAGCAGACCGCCATTCACCGCCGCGACCACTTCCGCCTTGCGCCGCACCACCCAGCGGGTCGTGTCCGCAGGCGGCAGGCTGTCCAGCGTCAGGGGCTCTCCGAGTGGCCCGACGACCTGGGCAGGCTTGATTTTCTGGTTCTCGATCATTCTTACCCTCAAAGTGCGGCACTGGCGTTACCGATTTCGGCCTTGTTTCCTAATTATGTGCGTCAGCCCTGAAGAACGGCTAAAGCGCCACGGTAAACATCGCCTTCATCATTCATGCCCCCTGGCTAAACGGCTCGCGATCAGCGGGTTAAAGCTTCCCGCGAGACGCACGGCTTCGATCTTGCCGCCGGAACGTGGCGCGAAAATTCCCGCCAGTTCCTGGACCCAGTCATCGCTCCCGCCCTGCCCCCGCAGGACACCCGCCACCGCCTGCGCGGTGGGACTGGCCGCCTGCGCGGCCGCCGTGGCAGCCCGCAGAAATGGCCAGGCCGGCACGCGCGGCCGGCTGAGGGGTCTGGGAACGCCGGGCTTCAGCCCGCCGCCCCGAAGGAAACTCAGATCCATGCCCCTCTTTTACGGACCAATGGATAAGGGTCCGTAAACTCCGGGACAGTTTCGTGACTCATCCGGTCGCCGTTTCGCGTCGATCCGGCCCGATTGGGCAGGAATGGGCGTCACACTTTGTTAACTTTTGCGCACCGGCGTACCTTGCACTATATGCGCGCCATGCAGCCCCAGTTTCAGCTCTCTCAGCCGCTCAGCGAGCGGCGTATCGTCGTCGCCATGTCGGGCGGCGTGGACAGCAGTGTCGTCGCAGCCTTGGCCGCGAAAACCGGCGCCGAAGTCATCGGCGTCACGCTCCAGCTTTACGATCATGGCGCGGCGGTGGGCCGCACCGGCAGCTGTTGCGCCGGGCAGGATATCCGCGACGCGCGCGCGGTCGCCGACCGCATCGGCATTGCGCATTATGTCTTTGATTATGAAACCGCCTTCCGCGATTCGGTGATCGCCGATTTCGCCGATGAATATATGGCCGGCCGCACGCCCATCCCCTGCGTGAAGTGCAATATGGGGGTGAAGTTCACCGACCTGTTCCAGATTGCGCGGGATCTCGGCGCCGACTGCCTCGCCACCGGCCATTATGTCCAGCGGATCGAGGGTGCGGCGGGCGCGGAACTGCACCGCGCCGCCGATCCCGCCCGCGACCAGAGCTATTTCCTCTTCGCCACGACTCAGGCGCAACTCGACTATCTGCGCTTCCCGCTGGGTGGCCTGCCCAAGCCGCAGGTGCGCGAGATCGCGGCCGAACTCGGCCTGTCGGTGGCCTTGAAGCCCGACAGCCAGGACATCTGCTTCGTGCCCGACGGCGACTATGCGAAGATCGTGCGGAAACTGCGCCCCGATGCGGACGAGGGCGGCGATATCGTCCATGTCGACGGCCGGACGCTCGGCCGGCACAAGGGGCTGATCCACTACACGGTCGGCCAGCGCAAGGGCCTCGAAATCGGCGGTCAGCCCGATCCGCTCTATGTCGTGCGGCTGGATGCGGAAGGCCGCCGCGTGATCGTGGGACCGAAGGCGGCGCTCGCCGTGTCGGGCGCGCGCCTCTCCGACATCAACTGGCTGGGCGGCGACTTTAGCGGACCTTTGACCGCCAAGGTCCGCTCCATGGCCAAGCCCACACCCGCGCGCCTCGACGGCGACCGCTTGCTCTTCGACGCGCCCGAATATGGCGTCGCGCCGGGGCAGGCCGCAGTCCTCTACGCCGGCGACCGCGTGCTGGGCGGCGGCTGGATCGCCAGCACGGAAGCCGCGATGGCGGAGGCGGCCTGACGTTGAGCGATTGGGATAATCGTGCGGCCGCTATGGAAACCGGTGCTTTCTATAAGGTGCTCCAGGCTGTTGTGGCTTCTTCTACCCAAATCCCATTTGAAGCGGACGAAATCGTGAGGCTTCGGCGCGTAGATTATAGCCTATACGATGGCTCTCATATCTATCACTTCGATACGGACGCAGGGTTTAAGTCATATTGGCTGCATGACGATGAGCCATTGGAAACACTGACCAAAGTGTTTGTTATCCAGCCCGTCGCACAGTCATGAAGCTATAAGCCCCTCCCCTTCAGGGGAGGGGTTGGGGTGGGGGCTTGCGGTGAATCTAAAGATCGTGCTTGCGGCCTGACCCCACCCCTTGGTCCCCTCCCCTGAAGGGGAGGGGATAAGAAGCCCCCCAAACCTTGCCCTTTTACGCCCCCGCGCGTAAGGCGCGCGCGTCATGACTCGCTCGCTCACCTTCGCCATCCCCAAGGGCCGCATCCTCGATGAAGCGCTGCCCCTGCTCGCCAAAGCCGGTATCGAGCCGGAGGCGGAGTTTCATGACAAGAAGAGCCGCGCGCTGCGCTTCGCCACCAATCGGCCCGATGTGTCGATCATCCGCGTGCGCGCCTTCGACGTCGCCACCTTCGTCGCCCATGGCGCGGCGCAGATCGGCATCGTCGGCTCCGACGTGGTGGAAGAGTTCAACTATTCCGAACTTTACGCGCCGGTCGACCTCGACATCGGCCATTGCCGCCTGTCGGTCGCCGAGCCGGTGGATGCGGGGGACGAGGATCAGGCGGCGATGAGCCATGTCCGCGTCGCGACCAAATACCCGCACCTCACCCGCCGCTATTATGAACAGCGTGGGCTTCAGGCGGAATGCGTGAAGCTGAACGGTGCGATGGAACTGGCGCCCTCGCTCGGCCTGTCGCGCCGGATCGTCGATCTCGTCTCGTCGGGCGCGACGCTGAAAGCCAATGGCCTCGTCGAAACCGACGTCATCATGCAGATCAGTGCGCGTCTGATCGTCAACCGCGCCGCCTACAAGATGCGCTCGGCCGAACTGTCGCCGCTGGTCGATGCCTTCCGCGCTGCCGTGGGGGGAAGGATGCCGCTTAAGCTCTCCACCACCGACGCCGATTTCGCGTCCGCCTTCACCGCGCTGGTCGATGCCCGCCGCGAAGCGGACGAGGATGTGTCACGCGACGTTACCGCGATCCTGAAGGCGGTCCGTGCCGGGGGCGACGCGGCGCTGGCCGACTATACCCAGCGCTTCGACCGGCATGACCTGAACGTTAGCGGCTGGGCCGTGACCCCGGCGGAAACCCGCGCCGCGCTCGACACGCTTTCGACCGAGTTGCGCGACGCGCTCGAACTCGCGGCCGCGCGCATCACCGCCTATCATGAAAAGCAGAAGCCGCAGGACAGCGACAGCGTGGACGGCGCCGGCGTGCGTCTGGGCGCCCGCTGGAGCGCGGTCGATGCCGCCGGCCTCTACGTGCCGGGCGGGCGCGCCGCCTATCCCAGCTCGCTGCTGATGAACGTCATCCCGGCCAAGGTCGCGGGCGTAGGACGCATCGCCATGGTCACGCCGACCCCCAATGGCGAGATCAACCCGCTGGTCCTCGCCGCCGCGCAGATTGCCGGGATCGAGGAAATCTGGCGGGTAGGGGGTGCGCAGGCCGTCGCTGCGCTCGCCTATGGCACCGACCGGATCAAGCCAGTGGACGTCATCACCGGCCCCGGCAATGCCTGGGTCGCCGAAGCCAAGCGCCAGCTTTACGGCGTCGTCGGCATCGACATGGTTGCCGGCCCGTCCGAAATCGTCGTCGTCGCCGACGGCCAGAACGATCCCGAATGGACCGCCGCCGATTTGCTCAGCCAGTCGGAACATGACCCGACCAGCCAGTCCATCCTCTTTACCGACGACGCGGCCTTCGCCGATGCCGTCGCGCAGGCCGTGGAACGGCAGATTCCGGCGCTTTCCACCAGCGCCGTCGCCCGCGCCAGCTGGGATGCCAATGGCGCGATCATCGTCGTGCGCGATCTGGACGAAGCCATGCCGCTGGTCGACCGGCTCGCCGCCGAACATCTCGAACTCGCTGTGGACGATCCCGACCGCTATTTCGCGCAAGTCCGCCATGCCGGTTCCGTCTTCCTTGGCCGCATGACGCCCGAAGCGGTCGGCGATTATGTCGCCGGGCCGAACCATGTGCTGCCCACCGGCCGCCGCGCCCGCTTCTCGTCGGGCCTGTCGGTGCTCGACTTCATGAAGCGCACCAGCTTCCTCAGCCTCACGCCCGATGCCATCGGCGCGATCGGCCCCGCTGCCGTCGCACTGGCGCAGGCGGAAGGTCTGCCCGCGCACGCCGCCTCGGTGGCGCTGAGATTAGGATAACCTCCGTTCGCCCTGAGCTTGTCGAAGGGCTTCCCTTTCTTCATGAAAGAAGAGAGGGGCTTCGACAGGCTCAGCCCGAACGGTTTATATAGGACCGCTATGAACGATCGCTCCAAATCCCGCTCCGCCGCGCGCCTTGCCGCGGTACAGGCGCTCTACCAGCTCGAAATGGAGGGCACGCCCCTTCACCTGCTGCTGCACGAATTCCATCAGCACCGCCTTGGCGCCACGATCGAGGATGTCACCTACGCGCAGGCGGAAGAGCCGTTCTTCGACGATATCGTGCAGGGCGTGGACCGCCGCCGCGACGAGATTGACGGCCTCATCACCGCCCGCCTGTCGAGCGGCTGGAGCCTGGAGCGCCTCGACAAGCCGATGCGTCAGATATTGCGCGCCGGCACCTATGAACTGCTCGCCCGCGCCGATGTCGGCACCGGCACGGTCATCAGCGAATATGTCGATGTCGCCCACGCCTTCTACGACAAGCGCGAGTCCGGCTTCGTCAACGGCCTGCTCGACGGCGTGTCGAAGGACGTGCGGAAGTAAAGCGCGCGCCCGCGCGCCCGTATAGAGTGGGATCATGTCCGCCGAATCCCGCTTCCTCACCCTGTTGCGCCTGCTGGCGCATGATCCCGCCGCGCAGGGGCTGGTGGACGATGTCGCTGTGCTGCCGATCGGCGGCAGCCGCCTTATCCTCACCAGCGACACGATGGTGGAGGGGGTTCATTACCTCCCCACCGATCCGCCGCAGGATATCGGCTGGAAGCTGGCGGCGGTAAACCTGTCCGATCTGGCGGCCAAGGGCGCGCGGCCGGTCGGTTGCCTGCTCAACTATGCGCTGTCGGGCGATGAAAGCTGGGACGAGGCCTTTATCGCCGGCCTTGGCGAGGCGCTGGATCGCCACGCCATGCCGCTGCTGGGCGGCGACACGGTGAAGATGCCCACAGGCTCCGCCCGCAGCTACAGCCTGACCGCCATGGGCGAAGCGACCGGCCCGGTCCCCACCCGAACCGGCGCGCAGCCGGGCGACCGCCTTTATGTCACCGGCCCGGTCGGTGACGCGGGCATCGGCCTCACCCTCGCCACCGACGATCCCGCCGCTTCCGGACCATTGGTCGAAGCCTATCGCCGTCCGCGCCCGCGTCTGGCGGAAGGTGCGCTGCTCGCCTCCGTTGCCAACGCGATGATGGACCTGTCCGATGGCCTGCTGATCGACGCATCGCGCATGGCGCAGGCCAGCGGCGTCGCCATCATCATCGACCATATTCCGCTGTCGATCGCGCTGGAAAAGGTGCGCGGCGCCAGCGTCGCCGTCCAACTGGCCGCCGCGCGGGCGGGCGACGATTATGAACTGCTCTTCGCCCTGCCGCCGGGCGCAGTGCCGCCTGTACGCGCCATTCCGGTGGGCCATGTCGCTGAAGGATCGGGCCTTACCCTCAAGATCGACGGCGCGGTCATCCCGCTGCCCGACAGCCTCGGCTGGGAACATGGTTAATCCTTAGCTGCCACCCAGCACATTGATGGTGAAGGCCAGAATCCCGAGGTTGAACAGGAAGGCGGCGAGGCACTGGAACAGCACCGTCCGACGCATCGCGCTCGCGGTCACTGACACGTCCGATGTCTGGAAGGTCATGCCCAGCGTGAAGGCGAAATAGAGGAAATCCCAATAGCCCGGCTCGTCCGTGTCTGGAAAATCCAACCCGCTGCGATCCTGCCCCTTATTGCCGGGCAGGTAGAAGATATGGGCATAATGCATCGCATAGACGAGGTTTGAGAAGAGCCAGGCGATCAGCAATGTCGCCAGCAGCAGCGCGATGCTGATCGCATCCGGCCCGCCATGCTGGCTGACCGCCACACCCACCGCCACCAGAATCACCAGGCTGACGATCGCGGTCAGCAACAGCATCAGTTCGCGATTGGCATCGTTCGCCAGCGCCTTCCGCCGCATCGATGCGGCATCCGCGTCGAGCAGCGGCACGACCGACATCATGAAGGCGAGGGCGGCGATGTCGAACCCCGCCATCACCGCCTCATGCCATGGCAGCACCAGTGCCAGCGGTGCCATGGCCCCCAGCAGCGTCAGGAACATGCCATAGCGCCAGGGGAAGAGGGGGGGTGCGCGCATAGGCGACATCAAGCGCGCCTCCGCACCATCTGGCAAGGGATTACAGCACCGCTGCGATCAGCCCGCGCGCCTGCGCCTCATTGGCTTCCAGATACCAATTCTCCGGCGCCTTCTCCAAAAGCTCCTCCATCGTCACCTGCGATCCCAGGATCAGGTTGGCAAAGCCTTCATTCTGGATCGCGATCGACGATTCGATCTCGTTCAGCGTCGCCTTCAGGGTCGCGATGCAGGTGGACAGCGGGCCGGCCAGCTGGATGTTCTTGGTGATGATCCGCTCATGGATCATCAGCCTTGTGCCGCGCGTGAGGTATCGATTCTCGGTCGCGAAGAAGCTCATGAAGGTCGCGCCGGCCGAATAGACCGCCGTGCGCCCCATGAACACGAGCCGCCGTTCGGGATAGAGGTCGGAATGGAAACGGATATCCTCGCCCATCAGCCGGGCGATCTCCGGGTCGCCGCCCAGCGTGGAGAGTTCCACCACGACAAGGCCGGTCTGCGGCGCGGTGGACAGGCAATTTTTGAAATGCAGATACATGCCATGGTCGACCACGCCCGACAGCATGATCGATGGAAATTCGAAATCCTTGGGCGAAAGCAGGGGGGCAGTCATCAGCATGAATGGTCCTCGTCTGGCGGGAATGTCGGGCTGCACTACGCTTGGGATCGGAAAAGGTGCCGCGCTTTTGACTGGCGCCGACCGCAACAGCCTGTAAAGAACAGATCATGACCAAAGGGCGAAAGCTATGATCGCGAAACTCAAGGGGCTGCTCGACAGCACGAGCATCGACCATGCCATCATCGATGTGGGCGGCGTCTGCTATCTGGTCGGCGCCTCGTCCCGCACGCTGGCGGCGCTGGGGCCGGTGGGCGAAGCGGTGACGATCCATACCGAAATGCTGGTGTCGGACGACGCGATCCGCCTTGTCGGCTTTGCCCGTGCGGACGAACGCGACTGGTATCGCCTGCTCACCCATGTGCAGGGCGTGGGGTCGCGCGTGGCGCTGGCGATCCTGTCCGCGCTGGAACCGCACGACCTGCACCGCGCCGTCGCGGCGGGTGACAAGGCGATGATATCGCGCGCCAACGGCGTCGGCCCCAAGCTGGCGCAGCGCATCGTCAACGAATTGAAGGACAAGATCGGCGCCGCGCCCGGCGGTGGGCCGGTCCCCACGGGTGGTGTCGTGCCGCTGCCGACCGGCGGCCACAGCGCCGACGCGCTGTCCGCCCTCCAGAATCTCGGTTTCAAGCCGCATGAAGCCAGCATCGCCGTCGCCGCCGCCGAAGAGGAACTGGGCGACGGGGCGAGTCTGGACGCGCTGGTGCGGCTGGCGCTGCGGAAGGCGGCGAAGTGACTGACGACGACCGCCTCATCACCCCCGCGCGACGCCCCGAGGATGTCGACGCGGCCTTGCGTCCCAAGTCCCTCGACGAGTTTGTCGGGCAGCAGGCTGCGCGCGAAAATCTGCGCATCTTCATCCAGGCGGCCCGGTCGCGGGGCGATGCGCTCGACCATGTGCTGTTCTTCGGTCCGCCGGGTCTGGGTAAGACCACGCTGGCGCAGATCGTCGCCAAGGAAATGGGCGTGGGGTTCCGCGCCACGTCCGGCCCGGTCATCGCCAAGTCGGGCGATCTGGCCGCGCTGCTGACCAATCTGGATGAGGGCGACGTCCTGTTCGTGGACGAAATCCATCGGCTGAATCCTGCGGTCGAGGAAGTCCTCTATCCCGCGATGGAGGATCGCGCGCTCGACCTGATGATCGGGGAGGGGCCGTCCGCCCGCTCGGTGCGGATCGACCTGCCGCGTTTCACGCTGGTCGGCGCCACCACGCGACAGGGGTTGCTGACCACGCCGCTGCGCGACCGCTTCGGCATCCCGGTGCGGCTGCAATTCTACACGGTGGACGAACTGGAACTGGTGGTGCGCCGGGCCGCGCGGCTGCTCGACCTGGCCATCACCTCCGACGGCGCTATAGAAATTGCGCGTCGTTCGCGTGGCACGCCGCGTATCGCCGGCCGGCTGCTGCGCCGGGTGCGCGATTTCGCCAATGTCGCGGGTGCGCCCAGCGTCGATCGCAAGGTTGCCGATGCCGCGCTCATGCGGCTGGAGGTCGACCATCTTGGCCTCGACCTGATGGACCGGCGTTACCTGATGATGATCGCCGATATCTATCGCGGCGGGCCTGTCGGCGTGGAGACGCTGGCGGCCGGCCTGTCCGAAGCGCGCGACACGATCGAGGAAGTGGTCGAACCCTATCTGATCCAGCTCGGCCTCATCGCTCGCACCGCGCGGGGCCGTTGCCTCAATGGCCCCGGCTGGAAGCATCTCGGCCTCAACCCACCGGCAGGTGGGCAGGACGGGCTTTTCGACTGAAGCGTTTTCAAAGCAGGTGGCATCGCCTGCTGACTCGCAGCCGTAAGGCCAGCGCAGCCAAAACGCGGCAAACCCAAAAACTTAAAGCCGGCCCTAGTTTGGCCTAATCAGCTTAGGAACGGCTTTAAACGAAACCAACGGAAAAGCATGGCCGTTACGGCAAGGCGTCACTATAGCCTTGTCTAACGAGGAGGCGCGCAGCAGACGCGCCGGAAACCGCAGGAGTCGAGCCTTGAGGGCCATTGAGAAATTCCCCAATCTGGTAACGATGTTCTTCGCGCGCGCGCAGGAAAAGGGCGACGCGCCCTTCCTGTCGCGCAAGACTGGCGGTCAGTGGCAATCGCTCAGTTGGGCCGAGGTCGCGCGTCAGGTCGCCTCGCTCGCCGCCGCGCTCAAGGCGCAGGGGTTGAAGCCCGGCGATCCGGTGATGCTGGTCAGCGAAAACCGGCCCGAATTCTGTATCGCCGACCTTGCCATCATGGCGGCGGGCTGCATCAGCGTGCCGACCTACACCACCAACACCACGCGCGATCACCAGCATATCCTGACCGACAGCGGCGCCCGTGCCGTCATCGTGTCGACCGCCAAGCTGGCGCAGGCGCTGATGCCCGCCGTGGTCCGCTCGCAGGCCGCGTTCGTCATCGGCATGGAACCGTTGCGCGGCGCGCAGGGCACCTGCACCTGCCATTTGTGGAGCGACCTGCTCGCGGCGTATCCCGCCGATGTGGACATGATCGCAGCCGCCCAGGCCGCGACCCGCAACGATCAGGCCTGCATCATCTATACCAGCGGCACTGGCGGTGCCCCGCGCGGCGTGATGCAGCATCATGGCGCGATCCTCGCCAATGTGGAGGGGGCGGGCAAGGTCGTGGCGGAGGATTTCGGCTGGGACGACGAGCTGTTCCTGTCCTTCCTGCCGCTGTCCCATGCCTATGAGCATAGCGGCGGCCAGTTCCTGCCCATGCTGCTGGGCGGGCAGATCTATTATGCCGAGGGGCTGGAAAAGCTTGCCAGCAATATCGAGGAAACCCGGCCGACCATCATGGTGGTCGTGCCCCGCCTGTTCGAAGTGCTGCGTACGCGCATCATCAAGTCGATCGAGAAACAGGGCAAATTCCCCAATTATCTGCTGGGCCAGGCGATCCGCATCGCGGCCAAGGAAGCGGCGGGCAAGGGCAGCATCCTCGACGCGCCGATGAAGCTCCTGCTCTCGCGCACCCTCATCCCCAAGGTTCGCGCGCGCTTTGGCGGGCGGATGAAGGCGCTGGTGTCGGGCGGCGCGCCGCTAAACCCCGATGTCGGCCTGTTCTTTCAGGCAATGGGGCTGACGCTGCTCCAGGGCTATGGCCAGACCGAGGCCGGGCCGGTGGTCAGTTGCAACCGCCCCGCCGCCGGCATCGCCATGGACACGGTCGGTCCGCCGCTCGACGGTGTAGAGGTCAGGATCGCCGACGATGGCGAGATTCTCGTGCGCGGCGAACTGGTCATGCACGGTTACTGGCGCAATCCGGCGGAGACGGAAAAGGCGCTGAAGGATGGCTGGCTGCATACCGGCGATATTGGCGAGATCGATGCGAAGGGCCGCATCCGCATCACCGATCGCAAGAAAGATCTGATCGTCAATGACAAGGGCGACAATGTCTCCCCGCAGAAGGTCGAGGGGATGCTGACGCTCCAGAGCGAAATCGGTCAGGCGATGGTCCATGGCGACCGCCGTCCCTATCTGGTCGGGCTGCTGGTGCCGGACGCGGAATGGACCCGCGAATGGGCGATCGAACAGGGCGTGGCGCTGGACAGCGTGGCCGCCAACCCCGCTTATCAGGCGACGCTGCGCGCGGCGGTGGACCGGGTGAATGACGATCTGTCGGTGCTGGAGCGGGTCCGCCGCTTCATCCTGGCCGACGAACCCTTCGCCATCGAGAATGAGGAAATGACCCCTTCGATGAAGATCCGCCGCCACGTCATCCGCAAACGCTACGCGGAACGGCTGGACGCGCTGTACAAGGGGTAGGGGTCAGGCGGCGCGCGGAACGATTTGGTCCAGCGCGCCCTTCAAAGCGCGCTTGGCCTCCAGCAGTTCATGGTCGATTTGGAGGCCGAGGAAAAAGCCTTCTGACATGCGGAAATAGCGGGCCAGCCTCAAGTCGAGTTCGCCGTCCATCGGAGTTTCGCCATCGATAACCGATTGTATGCGTTGGGTCGGCAGACCGATGGCGGTTGCCAGTTCCTTCGCCGTCATCTCCAGTGGCTCCATGAACTCCAGCCAAAGCATTTCGCCAGCATGGGCATTATGCAGCCAGTCGGGATTATCGGTAGTGGTTGGTGATTTCGACATTGTGCGCGTGTCCGTCTTTCCAGACGAAGCATATACGCCATTGCATGTTGATGGAAATTGAATGTTGGCCTGCCCGGTCGTCGCTCAGCGCATGAAGGCGATTGCTCGGTGGATTGCGCAGGTCGTCCAGAGTCCGGACACGATTGAGCAACTTTAATTTATAAAATGCGCGATCCTGCATGTCCGACGGCAGCTTGCGGCTGCGTTCGCCGTGCCAGATTTTCTCGGTTTCGGGGTTGGCGAAGGAGCGGATCATTCCGCAACTTCCTTGCGAAGTGCCCATCTCCCTCCACCAATTCCTTCGACGGCTCGAAACCAATCTCGGCTACCGGTAAATGCCGTGGCATCGGAACTATTATATTCGAGCTCTCTTCTTATGATGGCATCCGTATTGAGAGGTAGGCTTCGGCCTGCCGAAAGCCGAATTTTCCGAACCTCTACATATAACTCGCGTAGATAAGCCGTGCCGCCTAACGTCGCGAGTGCTTCGCGAACATCGTCACGCCACAGGATTTTGCGTTTCAACTTGAGTTGCTTGGATTCTGCGGTTGCTGACTTTGTAGGGCGAGTATCATGCAAACCAAGCAGTCGTTGGAGAATCTGATTCTCGCTCTCCTCACCTTCGATTCGTTGTGCCCAAATCTTCGCAAAAACGTCCGTGCTGATGTCGATCGTACGCATTGACCTATCCTGTTCCGACCCTGATATCAGAACAGTTCCGATCTTTCTATAAAAAGTTCTAGAACTTTATCGCCCGAACTTCTTCTGCACCTTCCCGTACCGCATCTTCCGCGTCCCCGGCTTTCCCTCGGTCGCCCGCCCTCTCGGCGCTGCCACCTGCTCATGTGCCGGCAGGCCCAGCTCCTCCGCCTCCAGCTTGCGGATTTCGTCCCTGATCCGTCCGGCTTCCTCGAACTCCAGATCCGCCGCCGCGGCGCGCATCTTCTTTTCCAGATCCTCGATATAGGCGCGCAGATTATGGCCGACGAGGTGCGGGCGATCCTCCAGCCCGGTGTCGACCGTGACCTGATCCTTCGACGCCACATGGGCGATGATGTCGCCGATATTGCGCTTGATCGTGGTCGGCGTGATGCCATGCTCCAGATTATAGGCTTCCTGCTTCTCGCGGCGGCGTGAGGTTTCATTGAGCGCCCGCTCCATGCTGCCGGTAATCCGGTCGGCATAGAGGATCACGCGGCCCTCGACGTTGCGCGCCGCGCGACCGATCGTCTGGATCAACGAAGTTTCGGAGCGCAGGAACCCTTCCTTGTCCGCGTCCAAAATCGCCACCAGCCCGCACTCGGGGATATCCAGCCCCTCGCGCAGCAGGTTGATGCCGATCAGCACGTCATAGACGCCCAGCCGCAAATCGCGGATCAGTTCGATACGCTCCAGCGTCTCGACGTCGCTATGCATGTAGCGGACCTTGATCCCTGCCTCATGCATGAACTCGGTCAGGTCTTCCGCCATCCGCTTGGTCAATGTGGTGACGAGCGTACGGTATCCCTGCGCCGCGACCTTGCGGCACTCGTTTATCAGATCGTCGACCTGATCCTCGACCGGCTTGATCTCGACCGGCGGGTCGATCAGGCCGGTGGGGCGGATCACCTGTTCGCTGAACACGCCGCCGGTCTGCTCCATCTCCCACGGGCCCGGCGTCGCGGACACGCTGACCGTCTGCGGCCGCATCGCATCCCACTCATTGAAACGCAGCGGGCGATTGTCGATGCAACTGGGCAGGCGGAACCCATATTCGGCCAGCGTGATTTTGCGCCGATGGTCGCCCCGCGCCATCGCACCGATCTGCGGCACGGTCTGGTGACTTTCGTCCACGAACAGCACGGCATTTTCGGGCAGATATTCGAATAGGGTCGGCGGCGGCTCGCCTGGCAGGCGGCCGGTCAGGAAGCGGCTGTAATTCTCAATCCCCGCGCAACTGCCGGTCGCCGCGATCATCTCCAGGTCGAAATTGGTGCGCTGCTCCAGCCGCTGCGCCTCCAGCAGCTTGCCTTCCTCGACCAGTTCCTTCAGCCGCTCGGTAAGTTCGAAGCGGATCGCTTCCATCGCCTGCTTCAGCGTCGGGCCGGGCGTGACATGGTGGCTGTTGGGGAAGACCTTCACATAGTCGAGGCTGGCGACCTTCTTGCCGGTCAGCGGGTCGAACTCGACGATATCCTCGATTTCATTGCCGAAGAAGCTGATGCGCCAGGCCGTGTCCTCATAATGGGACGGGAAGATTTCGAGATTGTCGCCCTTCACGCGGAAATTGCCGCGCGCAAAGCCCGCATCGTTGCGCTTATACTGGAGCGCGACCAGCTTGCGGATGATCTCCCGCTGATCCTCGATCCCGCCCTTCTTCATCGAGAATGTCATCGCCGAATAGGTTTCGACCGATCCGATACCGTACAGGCAGGAGACGGACGCGACGATGATGACGTCGTCCCGTTCCAGCAGCGCGCGGGTGGCCGAATGGCGCATCCGGTCGATGCTCTCGTTTACGCTCGATTCCTTCTCGATATAGGTGTCCGACCGCGCGACATAGGCTTCAGGCTGATAATAATCGTAATAGCTGACGAAATATTCGACTGCATTATCGGGGAAGAAGCTCTTGAACTCACCATAGAGCTGCGCCGCGAGAATCTTGTTCGGCGCCAGGATCAGCGCTGGCCGCTGCAACGCCTCGATCACCTTGGCCATGGTGAAGGTCTTGCCGGAGCCGGTGACGCCCAGCAGCACCTGGTCCTTCTCGCCTGCCAGCGCCTGCTCCACCAGTTCGGGAATCGCGGTGCGCTGGTCGCCCGATGGCTCATAGTCGCTGACCAGCGTGAATGGCCGGCCACCCTCGCTCTTTTCAGGGCGCGCGGGCCGGTGCGGGACAAAACTCTCGCCGGTTTCCGGTTCATCGAGGCTGGTGCGGATCTGAATCGACATGGGCGCAATATGGGGACTTAGGGCTGCGGTGCAATCGGCGTCGCTTGCGGTCAGGGTTTCAGTTCGAACGCCGTCTTGGGCATGGGCGGATAGACGACCGGCTTGTCGCCGAACCGCGCGCGCAGGGCGGCCTGGCGGCGTTCCATGCTGATTGTTTCGACATTGACTTCGTCGGGAAAGCGGAAGCTGATATCGACCTTCCCCTGTTTGATTTCATATTCCATGATCGACCAGCGCTTGATGCCGCCTTCATCAGACTCGGCATACCAGGCTTCCCAGAGAAGATCAGACAGCGTTTCATTATCGTCGAGATAGCGAATCTGGTTGCCGTCATCCTTGAAGATATTCGGGCTGATCCAACCCTCGCCGATCTCGACGTACAGAAAGATGCCATCGGGATCGCCGCCGACGATGTCGACCAGTTCCACGCCAATCTGGTTGAAGAGACGGCTCAAAATATCGAGCTTATCTTTTGTCACCGGCTTTGCCTTTCGCTTCATTGGGGAATTTCTGGCTGGTTCTTTCGCCATCGATCTCCCAGTTGACGTTGATCTGATAAGGTCGTTTCGAGGTGCCGTGGTAAAGCGGTTCGATATCCACGAATATCTTATGCCCGGCGCGCAGTTCCCTGGCCCATGAATCTTCCATGACGCGATAGCTGCCGCGGTTGAAATTGGAATTCTGGGCGAAATGGTTGAAGCTATCGCTGGGACCGTTGAAGCGAGCAGCAATGAAATGCCCGCCATCGTCGCCCTCAAGCCGGTTTGGCTTGCCGGCCTGCGCCTGATTGTGGCGCGATCGCACAGGCGAGACGGCCAGCGACAACGGGCCAAATATCCGCCGACCGCGCGCGGCGACATCGATATGGAAATCATAGCCATTTTTCGTCTCCCGCCTCCAATTTTGATCGAGAATCTGGCTTTCCAGCGACGGCGCATTGCTTGGATCTGGCGGCGGCTTGCCGTCATGGCGTTCCATATGATGGGCTAAGCCAAGGAAATTATTCTTGGCCGCCCGACCTGCATCCAGATAGGCCTGATGCGGCAGCTTGATCCTTTGTCCCACTCGCAAAGGCTGATCGATGGCATGCTGGTTGAGCCAGGCCAGATCGCGGGCGGTCAGCCCCTTTCGTCGCGCGGCGATGCGGGACAGCGAGTCTCCCGGCTGCACGATATGGATCGCATGATTATCCGGATGATCCGCCCGATTGCGACTGCGAGCCGGTAGGCCATCATCATTCCGTGCCTTTCCAGGGTCAGTCGTCCCCGAACCGGCGGAATAGCCGCCGGCGCCAAAATAGCGCCCCTGTCCTGCAAAGGTGAACCGCCCATTCTCTTCGTCATGCCAGGGGTTGAACTTCACTTCGACCGCCGCTGGTGCAACACGACGCCCGGTCCGCAGATAGAGGCTGAAGGCAGCCAGTTCGCCCGACATTGTCCGCTGCATGCAAACTCCCCCCAAAGTTCAACCGAGGTCGTCTAGCAAAAACAAAAGAACAAAGTAAGAACAAATCACAATTTGCGTCCTGTCATTGAACCCGCCAACAGCGCTGATATGCTCGGCCTGGGATGGAAACAGGGAGGATGACGATGCGCCGGACAGTCATGATGCTTGCGATGGTCGCCGGGCTTGCCGCCTGCGGGGACAAGCCCGGCGACAAGACGGGCGAGATCGCCGCCACCGATGCGATGAGCCGGCAGGAGGTGAAGGCCGCGGTCGACAAGGTGCAGTTGAAGCCCGGCCAGTGGGAGGGACGCTTCACCGTGCGGGATATCGACATGCCCGGCGCGCCGGCCGGCGTGAAGGATCAGATGAAGAGCATGATGAGCCAGACCTCGCTCAAATATTGCATCACGCCGGAGCAGGCCGCCAATCCCAGCGGGGATATGTTCGCGGGTCAGGAGAATAAGGACTGCACCTATGGCGGGTTCGAGGCGCAGGCCGGGTCGGTCAAGGGGCAGGTTTCCTGCAAGTCGCAGGGCGGCACCATGAACGCCACCATGTCCGGCACCTATGCGCCGGAAAACTATGCGATGGACATGGACATGAAGATGGCGGGCGGCCCGCACAATATGACCATGGCGATGACCGCCCGCTCGGAAGGCAAGTGGATCGGCCCGGATTGCGCATCGACCGGTGCCGACTGACGTCGCGGACGGGTGCTGGCTGTGCGAACGGCCGCTAGGCGGGCGGGTGGAGTGGCACCATCCCATGCCCAAAAGCCGCGGCGGGCGGGTTGTGGTGCCGCTGCACCCGATCTGCCATCGCACCATCCATGCGACATTGACCAATGCCGAACTGGCGCGCGCCTATGCCGATCGGGCCGCATTGCGCGCCCAGCCCGCCATCGCCCGCTTCCTGGCATGGATCGCGGACAAGCCGGCGGACTTCCATGCGCCCACGCGGCATGCACCCACGCGGCGCCGGCGATAATTTCCCTTGCGCTCCGTGGCTAAGCGGTAGAGCCTTCGCACAGGTTCCATCGAGAACAGGGGAGAGGATATGCGAAAGACCTGGCATGCGGCATGGCCGCTGGCCATCCTATTGGGCGGCACCCTTGGCCTGACCGCCTGCGGCAGCGAACCCGCGCCGGCGCCGGAGGCGGAGGAAGCACCGGTCCTGATGCAGGCCGGGCAATGGACGCTGACCCGCAAGACGACCGGCTACAACACCCCTACCGTGACTCCCGCCGAATATCAGGAAGCGTTGAAGCAGATCGGTGAGGACAAGCTGTGCATCGCCATCGACAAGGACGGCCTGCCGGATGCCGATGCGATCGCGGGCAAGGAAGGCAGCGCATGCAGCTATAAGGACAAGATGGCGCGCAAGGGCCGCCTGATCGCGACGCTCAGTTGCAAGTCGGGTGCCGGCACGTCGGAAATTGCGGTAGAGGGCAATTATACCGCCGATTCCCTGACGCTGGGCACCACCATGACGAAGACGGAGGGCGGCAACCCTGTTCTGCGCACCACGCATGACCTTACCGGCACGCGCACCGGGGACTGCGCCAAGGCGGGATGATCCGTCCCGTGAAGGGGCGAGCCGCCATTAGGGCTTGGGTAAGCGTCGCCGCCTAGATTGCCGTCCGGGACAATCGGGGGACAGTCATGCGGCGATGCGGATCGAAAATGGTGGTGGGGCTGGTCATGGCCGCTGTACTGGCCGGCACCCTGGCCGGTTGCGCACCGGCGGTGGACGATCCCGCCAATCCGCCCCGGCTTGGCCGCTGGCGCGACCAGACCCAATTGGTCGGGCTGACGCTGGACGACCGGTCGGTCCCCCTGACTGAACTGCCGCGCAATCTGGCGGCCGAACTGGACAAGGCTGCCAAGGTCGAGGAAACATGCGGCGAACCGCGCCTGCGCGACCGGGAGGAAGCGACCCGGCTCATCAGCGCGCGCATTCCCGATTGCAATGTGGAGGAATGGACGCATGACGGTCATGCCGTCTCCGGTCTGGCCCGCTGCACCCCGCGCAAATGGGGCACGACGGAGGTGACGCCGACGGTGCGGGCAGAGGGCGCCATGGGCGAAACCTATGTCCGCCTCGATATCCAGAGTATCGCGCGCATCCCCGAACCGTCCGGCAATACCCATAGCGCCGTCATCAAGCTGCACCGCACGATCGAACGGCTGGGGGATTGCGGCTAGAGCCTTTTCTAAGCAGGTGGAATCACCTGCTGACTCGGAGCCGTAAGGCCAGCGCAGCTAAAACGCGGTAAACCAAAAACTTAGAGCAGCCGAGCCGATGCAATCGGATCGGGAACGGCTCTAAAGGCGCGCCAACCGGACGGGGCGCCGGCCGTGCACCGCCCGGTTGCGCATGCCTGTGGACTCTCCTGCGTATCACTTGTGTGCAGTCGCTGTATGACCCTGTGCATGACCTGTGGATAAGTCCGGGATTATTCCAGTGTCCGGATCGCCCGTTCGTCGCAGCGTTTCGTCCCGACCGGCACCGGGCTGACCTTTGGTACTGGCAGCGTCTGGCCGATCCGCAACGGCGCGAAGCGCTTCCGATCGATCCCGGCGCAGCGCAGATAGAGTTCCAGCATCCTTGGCGGCGTATCCCATTGTTCGTAGGACAGGCGGAACGTGCCCCAATGGATCGGGATCGCGGTCGATGCGCCCAATCGCTCGAACACCTCCACCGCCTGTGCCGGCCCGATATGCGCGTCCGACGCCATCTGCCCCTTCCAGAAGCGGAAGGCGCCGATCGGGATCAGCGCCAGCCGGATCGGGCCGTAGCGCTTCGCCTCATAAGGCCAGCCCATGTCGCCCGCGCCGGTATCGCCGGCGAAGAAGATATTGCCCGCCCGCGTCTCGATCAGGAAACTCGACCATAGCGCCCGGTTGCGGTCGGTGCCCCAGCGGCTGCCCCAATGATGGTTGCGGGTCACATGGACGCGATAGTCGGGGCAATGTTCGTAATTGCCGCACTGGATCACCGCCTGCGGTGCCAGGCCGTTGAGCGCCGCGCCGCTGACCGACTGGCCCCAGTCCAGCGCGGTGGCCGGGATGCCCTGTGCCTTCAGGATCGCGTCATTGCCCAGGCTGGTGACGATCCTGGGTCGATCCCGCTCCCACAGCTTTTTCAGCGTGGGCAGGTCCATATGGTCATAATGATTGTGGCTGAGGACAATCAGGTCGATTTTCGGCAGGTCGTCGAAGCGGATGCCCGGTTCCGCCACCCGTTTCGGCCCCAGCGGCGGCAGCGGGCTGGCATAGTCGGACCAGATCGGATCGGTCAGGATGTTGAGGCCCGCCGCCTGCACCAGCACGGTCGCATGCCCGACCCAGGTGGCCACCATGCCGCGCGGCGCGGCGAAGGGGGCGGGACGTGCGGGCTTGACCGCGATAGCCAGCGGCCATGGCGGCCGATCGTCATGGCCCAGCAGCCAGCGCGCGATGAAGCCCTGCCGGCTGGTCCCCGGCGGCGCGGGCGCCTCGATCGCGCCATCGGGGTTGAAGAAATGCGCGCCGTCATAATGGCGGCTGACCGGTCCTTCATAATAGAGGCGGTCAAGGAAGGGCGGCACGATCGTGATCGCCAGGCACAGGGCGACGATGGCGAACAGCAGGGCGATGCCCACGCCCCGGACGATGCTGGCAAGGCGACCCATGGATATTCCCGTATTGGACATGGCTTGGGGACATAGCGGATGGGGCCATCCGGGCAAGCGGATGTCGGCAGTGGATGCTTGACTGGAATGATGATTCTATTTATCGTGCGGCCATGCCTGGTAGTGTGGCCGTCATGGTCGCGCTTGGGAAGGCGGCACGGGGGACACATCCCGTGCCGACAGCTGCAGGCCGCTTGTCCTTCGGGACGGTCCTTTCGGGGATGGAGCGGCGCAGCCTTCTGATGCTCCCTCTGTCACCCGAAGATGATGATGGGAGAGAATCATGTCCGATTATGTTCGCAACCTATGGTATATGGCGGCCTGGGATCATGAAGTGCCCGAAGGCGGCATGCTCTCGCGCACCCTGCTGGATCGCAAATGGCTGATCGCCCGCCTGCCCGATGGCGACTATGCCATGCTGGCGGATCGTTGCCCGCATCGCTTCGTGCCTTTGAGCAAGGGGCGGCTGGACGGCGACGTCATCCATTGTCCCTATCATGGGCTGGGCTTCGACCGCAGCGGCGCCTGCGTCCATAATCCCTTTCCCGCGCCGCCGCCCGCCCATGTCCGGGTGGACACGATGCCGGTCGTCCATCGCCATCGCGGCCTGTGGTTTTGGCCCGGCGACCCGGACAAGGCCGATCCAGCGCTGATCCCCGACTTCGCCTTCGTCGATCGCGAAGGGATGAGCCGCAGCCATATGACCATCCACGGCCATTATGAACTGCTGACCGACAATCTGATGGACCTGACCCATGCCGAGTTCCTGCATGTCACCAGCTTCGGCGTAAACGGCTCGATCTTCTCGGGCGCGCAGTCGGTGACGAAGGACGATAGCGGCGCGATCTGGAACAATTGGGATATGGAGGCGGTCGCGCCGCCCAACTGGGCGCTGCCGCTGTTGGGTTGCGATGCGCCGATCGACCAGTGGCTGCACATGCGCTGGCACGCGCCGTCCTGCATGGCGCTGACCGTCGGGCTGGCCCGCACCGGCACCGGCCGCCGCGACATGGTGGTGCCGCAAATGACCAACCCGCACATCATCACGCCCGAAACGCTGGGCAGCTCGCACTATTTCTACGACCATGAAGCCACGGAGGAAGCGGCGGCGCTGGCCCGTCAGGTCTTTGTCGAGGAGGATGAACCGATGATCGAGGCGGCGCAGGAAGCGCTCGCCGGCCAGGATTTCTGGGACGCGCGCCCCGCCATTCTGGAAACCGACGCCGGTGCGATCCGCGCCCGCCGCCGCCTCATGCAGTTGCGCCGGGCGGAGGCGACGCTGTAGTCAAATAAAATCGAGGATGGACGCTACAAGGCTGTATCGCCATTCAGATGATGACGTGCCGAGCCGTAAGGCCAGCGCAGCTAAAATGGTGTTTTCTCACGAACCGGAGCGCAGCGTACTAAAAGTACGTGAGCACCGGAAGCGCGGGAAAGCGCCATTTGCAGGCCGTCAGGGCTGAATGGCGATACAGCCTCAGCCCTGATCCTGATAGGCCATCTGAAGGATACCCCAATGGCGGCCCTTCACATGGATGGAGGCGATCACCTGCTTCAGCAGGATGACGTCGCCCTGTGCGGTCAGCCGGCGATAGGCCTTGATGCAGAAGGGCTGGGTGATCTTCGCCTGTTCGCGCGTATCGGGGAAGTCGAACATGACGCCCTGGCGTGCATATTCCATGTTCCACTCGCTATCGCCCGGCCGCTGCTGCTGAGCGCGTTCGGGCATGGCGATCGCGCCATAGGCATTGCGATCGGTGAAGGTCATGCCGAACAGGCCGGAGAAGCTGCGGGCGCTTTCCTGCGCAGCGCGCGCGGCGGGCAGCATCACCGCCTGCACCGGATGGGTGAAGAGCGGCGGGTTGGTCCCGACGATCGGTGCATAATCTTCGCTGAAGATCGCGGCTTCGCTCACCTCGCCCGCGTCGATCGCCCGCTCGATCGCACGGCTGACCTGCTGCGCGCTTTCCAGGCTGAAATCGATATAGGGCGAATCGGGAATGTCGACGCCGCTTTCGGCCAGATATTGCAGCAGTTCGTTGGTATCGTCGCTGGCAATGGACACGCGGCCCGACAGGCGTTGCAAGCCGTCGGCATTGTCGGTCGATGTGCTGGCCAGCGCGGCCAGTCCCCCCGGATCTCGCTGGCCGATCCGACCATGGATGCGATGCGGCCGGCCATCGTCTCGCTATTGTTCGACAGGCCCTGCATCAGCGTGCCGAGCCGTTCCACCAGCGCCTCGATCGTCTTGGTGTCGTTGAGCGCGGTGCGGGCGGTCTGGGCGCCATGGGTGATGCTGGACAGCATCCCGCCGGCCTCGCCGGTCAGTGCCGCGATCGACTGTTCGATCGTATGGGTCGCGGCGGTGGTTTCCTGCGCCAGCTTCTTCACTTCCGACGCGACCACGGCAAAGCCGCGCCCGGCGTCCCCGGCGCGTGCCGCCTCGATCGTGGCGTTGAGCGCAAGGAGGTTGGTCTGGCTGGCGATGCCGCTGATGACGCTGGTGACATGGGCGACGGTCTTCAACGCCTCGCCAAAGCCGTCCAGCCGCGCATGGATGCGACTCACCTGTTCGATCAGGTCGACGAAATTAAGGTTGGCGGTCGATAGCTGCCGGCTCGAATCGTCGATGATGGCGCGGGCGGCGACCGCCTGTTCGCGCGCCGCCTGTCCGGCCATCGCCACGCTGTCGCCATCGCGCGACAATTGCGACGCGGCGCCGTTGATCGCCTCGATCGTGCGCGCCTGGTGTGTCACCCGGTCGGCCAGTTCGCTGATGTCTGCCTGAAGGTCGAGCGTACGGATGCCCAGGTCGCCAGACAATTTGGCGACCTTCATCACCGCACGGGCGACGGTTTCGGATTGCGCTTCTTTTCCCACGGCATGAAGGGCTATCGCACCATGGTAAAATAAGGGTTAGCGATGGGCCGCAGTGTCAGAGCGATCCCATCAGCGCCAGTGCTACCCCGCTCACCACCAGCATCAGCCCGGCGACCTCGCTGCCGCGCATCCGTTCCTTCAGGTAGAAATGGCCGAACGCCATGGTGAAGGCGACCTCGATCTGGCCGACGATTCGCACCAGCGCGACCGGCGCGGTGGCAAAGCCGGTGAACCAGCAGGCGCTGCCCAGCGCGGACAGCAGGCCGACCTGGCCCGACACGCGCCAGCTGGCCAGCACCCGGCGCATCTCGCCCGGCTCGCGCCACACCAGCCATGCGCCCTGCATCACCGTCTGGACCAGCACCGTCGCCACCAGCACCAGCAGCGCGGCCAGGATGCGATCGTCGCCGCCGACGCTCTGGGTCGCGCGGCGGATGCCGATCGCGGTCAGCGCAAAGAAAAATCCCGACGCGATACCGGTGATCGCGGCCGGTTGCCCCAGCGCGCGCAGGAAATCGCCCGGCCCCATCCGCTTGCCGCCGGTCGACAGCAGCATCACCCCCATCACGCCACAGCCAATGCCCGCCCAGGCCAGCGGATGCAGCCGCTCGCCCAGCAGCAGGAAGGACAGGACGGCCCCCTGCACTGCCTCGGTCTTGGAATAGGCCGTGCCGACCACGAAATTGCGATGCTTGAACGCCATGATGAGCAGGTTGGTGGCGATGATCTGCGCCAGCCCGCCCGCGACGCAGAAGAGCAGGAACAGCGGCCCGATCGCGGGCAGGGGCGCCGGAACGAGCAACCGGTATCCGCCCAGCAACAGCAGGGTGAAGGGGATGCCATAGAGGTAGCGGACCAGCCCGGCGGCATTGATCGACAGGCTGTGGCTGACCCGGCGCTGCACCGCGGTGCGCCACGCCTGCACCGCGCCCGCGATCAGCGTCGCGGGCAGCCAGAGGGGGGAGCTAATCATGCCCGCCCCTATACAGGCCGGGCCGCCCGCGTCACCCCAGCGAGACGATCAGCGTGAAGAAGAGCGAGAGCGACACGCAGGCAAAGCCATAGAGCAAAGGCAGCCGCATCAGCGCGCCGGTGCGCGACAGGCTATAGGCATCCTTGAACTGGCGATACATGTGCCAGGCGGCGAACAGCAGCAGCCCCAGCGTCACCAGCCCGCTCGTCACATGCAGCGCGGTCAGGATCATCGACAGCGAAAAGAGCAAAGACATGAAGGTGATCGAATAGGTGACGTACATCGCATGGTCGTACATCTTGAACCGGCGGCTGAAGGGGAAAAGCAGCCATAGGAAGGGCAGCGAGATCAGGATCAGCACCCAGGAGAATTTATAGGCATTGGCCTTGAGCTTGTAATAAGCGAATTCGGGATTCTCTGCGGCGGCGCTCACCGCCTTGCCCACAGTCTTGGCGATGCCGCCATTCACGCCTTCGCCCACCAGCGAATCGGTCAGATCGCCCGCCAGCGTCAGCCCCTTGCGCTCCGCCTGCGCGTCGATGAGATTTTCGGTCAGCGCTTCCTTGCGCGCGGCCGAAAGGCCCGGCGCCTTCAGCTTCGCCTCGATCTCGCTTATATGGGCGTCGGCCTTCTCCTGTTCCCTGCGCAACTCGGCCTGCGCGCCTTCGTTCATCTTCACGCCCTTGACCGCGTCGGTCGTGCCGCTGTGGCTGGTGAGCGAGAAGATCGCGTACATCAGGAAGGCAGAGAACAGGAACAGGGCAAAGGGCGACACGAATTTCGCCCGCTCGCCATGGATATAGCGGCGCGTCAGCTTGCCCGGTCGCAGCGCCAGTTCGGGCAGGGTATTCCAGATCTTGCCCTCGAAATGCAGCACGCCATGGGCCAGGTCATGCCCGATCGCGGCAAAGCTGCGATGCAGATGCGCCGCCTGCCCGCATTGCGCGCAATAAGCGCCGGTCACGGTCGCGCCGCAATTGAGGCAGGCGCCATGGCCGGCCTCTTGCGCCCCATGCCCGGCCCCATGCCCGGCTTCGCCATGGGCCGGCTCGACTGCCCGCGCCAGCATCCCCCCGGTGATCGCATCACCCGCCGCTTCGATTTCCCCTGTCATGGGACGGGAGTGTATCAGCGCCGTATGACGCTTGCCAGACGCTTATATTAATCCTCCCCGCGCGAAGCGGGGGGAGGGGGGCCATCGCGAAGCGATGGTGGAGGGGAAATAGCGCAACAGTCGAGAATAAGCCGTGTCACCGCATCGAGATCGCCCAGAACGTCTGATGCCCGGACCCGCAACACGTGAAACCCCTGCGCCTGCAACCAGACATCGCGCCGCATATCATGTGTTATCTGTTCGGCGATATCATGGCCGCCGCCATCCACCTCGATCGCCAACCGCGCCGAGGGGCAATAGAAATCCAAAATATAGGGACCGGCCGGATGCTGTCGCCGGAACTTCAGGCTATTGGGCCTGCTGCGCAGCCATTGCCACAACGCCACTTCAGGCGGGGAGAGGGCACGCCGTAGTTTGCGAGCCTTCTCAACGGTGCTTCTTTTCGACGGTATCGCACTTCCCCTCCACCGGCTTCGCCGGTCCCCCTCCCCATCGTCAAATGGGGAGGATAGGAAAGTCACGCGCCTTCGAGCAGCTTTTCTTTCTTGATCTTCTCCTGCCACACCAGCGGGGCGAGGCGGTGGACATTCTGGCCTTCGCTATCCACGGCAACGGTGACGGGCATGTCCTCCACCGTGAATTCGTAGATCGCTTCCATGCCTAGATCCTCGAAGCCCACGACCTTGGCTTCCTTGATCGCGCGCGCGACCAGATAAGCCGCACCGCCGACCGCCATCAGATAGGCGCTCTTGTGCGTCTTGATGCTCTCCGTCGCCGCCGGGCCGCGCTCGGCCTTGCCGACGCAGGCGGCCAGGCCCTGTTCCAGCATCATGTCCATGAACTTGTCCATGCGCGTCGCGGTCGTCGGGCCAGCCGGGCCGACCACTTCGTCGCGCACAGGATCGACCGGGCCGACATAGTAAATCACGCGGCCCTTGAAATCGACGGGCAGTTGCTCGCCCTTGTCCAGCATATCGGCGATCCGCTTGTGCGCGGCGTCGCGGCCGGTCAGCATCTTGCCGTTCAGCAGCAGGCGGTCGCCATGCTTCCAGCTTTGCACGACTTCGGGCGTCAGCGTGTCGAGGTCGACCTTGATCGCTTCCTTGCTCGGCTTCCAGTCGACCTGCGGCCATTCGGACAGCTTGGGCGTTTCGAGGTAGGCGGGGCCAGACCCGTCCAGCGTGAAATGCGCATGGCGCGTGGCGGCGCAGTTCGGAATCATCGCCACCGGCTTGCCCGCCGCATGGCAGGGATAGTCGTGAATCTTGATGTCGAGCACGGTGGCGAGGCCACCCAGGCCCTGCGCGCCGATGCCCAGCGCATTGACCTTGTCGAACAGCTCGATGCGCAGTTCCTCGATCTTGTTCTGCGGGCCGCGGGCCTTCAACTCGCCCATGTCGATCGGGTCCATCAGGCTTTCCTTGGCCAGCGCCACGGCCTTTTCCGCCGTGCCGCCGATGCCGATGCCCAGCATGCCGGGCGGGCACCAGCCGGCGCCCATCTGCGGCACCATCTCCAGCACCCAGTCGACGATCGAGTCGGACGGGTTCATCATCTTGAACTTGGTCTTGTTCTCGCTGCCGCCGCCCTTGGCCGCGACGTCGATGGTCACCTTGTTGCCCGGCACCATTTCCACGTTCAGCACGCAGGGCGTGTTGTCCTTGGTATTCTGGCGGCTGAAAGCGGGGTCTTTCAGGATCGACGCGCGCAGGCGGTTTTCCGGGTTCAGATAGGCCTTGCGCACGCCCTCATCGATCACCTCCTGCATCGACCGGCTATTATCGTCCAGCCGGCACTCCATGCCCCACTTGACGAACACATTGACGATGCCGGTGTCCTGACAGATCGGGCGATGCCCTTCGGCGCACATGCGGCTGTTGGTCAGGATCTGGGCGATGGCGTCCTTGGCCGCCGGATTGGCTTCGGCCTCATAGGCGGTGCCCAATGCCCGGATATAATCCATCGGATGATAATAGCTGATGAACTGGAGCGCGTCGGCGACGCTCTCGATGAGGTCGGCGGTCTTGATGAGCGTCATCTACCCTAAGTCCCTATATCTTGCGGCCCGCCTCTGCACGGCGGGTCTGGCAGGGGCGGCTATAGGCTTTTGATCGTCCGAGTCCAGAATTTGCCGCCCTGTCGGCAGGCGGGTTCAGCGACGTGCGAGGCCCGCCATGCGCAGCAGCCGGCCGGCCCATCCATCCTTGCGCGGCGCAGGGGGCGGGGGCGGGGGCGCGACCGATGTCGGCAGCAGGCGAAAATCCCAGCTCGCGCCCGTCCGCACGACACGGGCCGGCACGCCTGCGGCAACGCACTGCGCCGGGACATCCCGGCTTACCAGCGCACGGGCGGCGATCACGCTGCCCGTGCCGATGCTGCATCCCTTCAATATGGCGGCGCCATCCCCCACCCAGACCCGGTCGGCGATCCGCACCGGACCGCCGGGATTGACGCGTTCGCCGCTGGCCAGGTCCACGACCGAATGCATGTCGCTGACGGTGATCCATGTATCGTCGGCGAACAGGCAGCCATGCCCGATGCTGATATCGAAGGATTCATGGCATTGCAGGCTGCACGTCCGGGTGAAGCCGGTCATGCCCCCGATCGTCACCGTGGAATCGCGAAACAGGTAGATGCTGAGCAACCCCAGCCGGCATCCGTTGCCGATCCGCACCGCGCAGCCATCGCCGATCGTCAGGTTGATCTGGCTGGCATGGCAATCCTCGCCAATCTCGATCGACCCGCCCGTGCCGGTGAATTTGATCGCGCCGCCCTGGGTGGCCAGGAAATCCGCCGGAATGCGGACATCATTGCCTTGCGCATTATGGATCTGGACGGGCATGGGCTGGTCTTCCGGCGGTTCGGGGGATGGCTGCTGTTGGCGGAAAAACGGCCTACGTCAACGCGGCTTCGCGCCGCGTCATCCCCCGGCGAAGGGAAAGAGATGCCACCAGGGCTGTTTTTCCTCCAGCACGCGGGCAAAGCTCGGCCGCGCCTTCAACCGGTCCAGATAGGCGGCCAGTGTCGGATGCGCGCTGCCCAGCGGCTGTATCTGGTCGGCATAGAACAGGGCAGGCGCAGCGGCGCAGTCGGCCAGGGTAAAGGCGTCGCCCGCCGCCCATTTGCGGCCCGCCATCCGCGTCTCCAGCATCGCATAGCTTTTCGCCAGCAGCGCGCGCGCCTGCGTCACGCCTGTCGAATCGCGCTGTGCCGCCGGGCGCAACCGATCGGCCACCACCGCCTGCATCGGCGCCATCACATAATTGTCGAACAGCCGGTCCATCAGCCGCACCTCCAGCGCGGCGTCGGGATCGGCGGGGAAGGGGTGGAACGTCCCCGCTTCATGACAGGCCATATACTCAATGATGATGCTCGCCTCGCCGATCGTGGCGGCTCTGGCCGGGTCATGCAGCACGGGAAATTTGCCGACCGGCCACAGCCTTTGCCATTCCTCCGCCACGGCCGCATCCTCCAGCATCCGCACGGCAAAGGGCGCACCATTTTCATAGAAGGCGATCAGCACCTTCCAGCAATAGGAAGAAAGCGGGTGATAGTAGAGAATCATCGGATATCCTCCTGTCGACCACAATATCTTGTGCCTGCCATCCTGTTCGCCGGTTCATAGGCGCATGGCCATGACGGTCGCGACGATGATTTCTGCCATGATTTTTAGACCTTGGTCGGAAAATCCGTGGCAAGGACTTTTTATTTTTTATCTGCCCCCGACCCCCTTGCCTTTTGTGGGGGCAAGGCAAGTCCGCGCGTCGTCCACAATCCTGTCGGCGAGACGAGTCATTTTGTCGACGGACGGTTTCATCATCCTGTCATGACGCGATGATTCGGCTCTTGATCCGGTCAATAGTTGGAGGCACTATCTGTGGTATCGGGTCAACGGGGGTCACCCAACAGATTGTGATTGCATCGCTGGATGATTTTCCGGTGAGGAGGGGCTTTTTGTCTCTGCATCCGCTCGGTTGGGCCCTTTTCCGTCCCCGCAACGGTACGGTTCATGCTAGGATGCGCGGCTTGTCGCGACCCGCTTGACCGAATCGAACGGAACAGGAACATCGGGGGCTCGCATGGATTTTCGAGATAGTGGACAAGGTGGCGACGTGGCGACTGTGATGGATGATCTGGTGGAAGAGGCGAAGGGTGCGGTAACGGCGGCGGTGGACGCCGCGCAGGCTGAGCCTGTGACCTCCTCGACCGTGCTGGCGCGCCGCTTCCCGGTGGTGACGGATTCGTCGCGCGATGCGCTGCTGACCGAATTCGGCAAGGACACGCTGAACGACCGCTATCTGTTGCCCGGCGAATCCTATCAGGATCTGTTTGCCCGCGTCGCGGCCGCCTATTCGGACGATGCCGATCATGCCCAGCGCGTCTATGACTATATCTCGAAACTGTGGTTCATGCCCGCCACGCCGGTCCTGTCGAACGGCGGCACCGGGCGCGGCCTGCCGATCAGCTGCTATCTGAACAGCGTGGACGACAGCCTGGAAGGCATCGTCAACACCTGGAACGAGAATGTCTGGCTCGCATCGCGCGGCGGCGGCATCGGCACCTACTGGGGCGCGGTGCGCGGCATCGGCGAACCGGTCGGCCTGAACGGCAAGACCAGCGGCATCATCCCCTTCGTCCGCGTGATGGACAGCCTCACCCTCGCGATTTCGCAGGGCAGCCTGCGCCGTGGTTCGGCCGCCTGCTATCTCGACGTGTCCCACCCGGAGATTGAGGAGTTCCTCGAAATCCGCAAGACGTCGGGCGACTTCAACCGCAAGGCGCTGAACCTGCACCATGGCGTGCTGCTGACCGACGAGTTCATGGAGGCCGTCCGCGACGGCGCCGAATTCAACCTGCGCAGCCCGAAGGACCAGTCGGTGCGCGGCACCGTCAATGCCCGCGCCCTGTTCCAGAAGCTGGTCGAAGTGCGCCTCGCCACCGGCGAACCCTATATCGTGTTCAGCGACACGGTGAACCGCATGATGCCCAAGCATCATCGCGATCTGGGCCTCAAGGTATCGACCTCGAACCTCTGCTCGGAAATCACCCTGCCGACCGGCACCGACCATCTCGGCAATGACCGCACGGCGGTCTGCTGCCTGTCGTCGATGAACCTGGAAACCTGGGACGAGTGGAAGGATCATCCGACCTTCGCGGAAGACATCATGCGCTTCCTCGACAATGTGCTTCAGGACTATATCGACCGCGCCCCGCCGGAAATGGCCCGGGCCAAATATAGCGCCAGCCGCGAACGTTCGGTGGGCCTGGGTGTGATGGGCTTCCACAGCTTCCTTCAGGCGCGCAACATTCCGTTCGAAGGGGCCATGGCCAAATCGTGGAACCTGCGCATCTTCAAGCATATCAATGCCAAGGTGAACGAAGCGTCGATGCTGCTCGCCCATGAGCGCGGGCCGTGCCCCGACGCCGCCGATCAGGGCGTGATGGAACGGTTCAGCTGCAAGATGGCGATCGCGCCCACCGCGTCGATCTCCATCATCTGCGGCGGCGCATCGGCCTGTATCGAGCCGATCCCGGCGAACATCTACACGCACAAGACCCTGTCGGGCAGCTTCGCGGTCAAGAATCCCTATCTCGAAAAGCTGCTGGTCGCCAAGGCGAAGGACAGCAGCGCGGTGTGGAACTCGATCCTGGAGCGCGGCGGCAGCGTCCAGCATCTCGACTTCCTGACCCAGGAAGAAAAGGATGTGTACAAGACCAGCTTCGAAATCGACCAGCGCTGGCTGCTCGAACTCGCGGCCGACCGCACGCCCTATATCGATCAGGCGCAGTCGCTGAACCTGTTCATTCCGGCGGATGTCGAGAAGTGGGATCTGCTCATGCTCCACTTCCGCGCCTGGGAACTGGGCATCAAGTCGCTTTACTATCTGCGGTCCAAGTCGGTCCAGCGCGCGGGCTTCGCCGGTGGCGTGGAAGCCGACAACACGATCGACGCGCCCAAATTCCAGATCGGCGAGACCACCGACTATGACGAGTGTCTCGCCTGTCAGTAATCCAATTCCCTCTCCCGACGGGAGAGGGAGGGAGCCGCGCAGCGGCGGAAGGGTGAGGGCGATGACGAGCCGCCGCCATTATGAAGGGCTTCCTTCCGGCGCGCTCGACAAAGCCAAATCCCTCCGCCGCAATGCCACGGATGTCGAAAAGCGTTTGTGGCGTGCCTTGCGCGAAAAGCTGCCCGGCAAAAAATGGCGCCGCCAAGTACCCCATGGCGCCTATGTCGCGGACTTTCTTTGCTTCGCGGCGATGCTGATTGTCGAAGTCGATGGCGCCACCCACGCGGAAAGCATCGAACGCGATGTCATCCGCACCCGTTATTTTGAAACGCAGGGTTATCAAGTCCTGCGTTTCTGGAACCATGAAGTGATGGACAATCTGGATGGAGTCCTGACCCGGATTTCCCTCTCCCTGTGGGAGAGGGAAGGAGGCGCGAAGCGCCGGGAGGGTGAGGGCGACAGGCCGGACCATCAAACACCCTCACCCTCCCACGCCTGACGGCGCGGGCCCCTCCCTCTCCCGGTGGGAGAGGGAAAGAAAAGATCGCTCGGAGTAACCCACATGCCCCTTCTTCAAGCCAGCAAGGTCTACAAGCCCTTCGAATATCCCTGGGCCTATGAATTCTGGAAGCGCCAGCAGCAGCTCCACTGGCTGCCCGAGGAAGTGCCGCTGGGCGAGGATTGCCGCGACTGGGCGCAGAAGCTCAGCGACCATGAGCGCAATCTGCTGACCCAGATTTTCCGCTTCTTCACCCAGGCCGACGTGGAAGTGCAGGATTGCTACCACGAAAAATATGGCCGCGTGTTCAAGCCGACCGAAATCAAGATGATGCTGACCGCGTTCAGCAACATGGAAACGGTCCATATCGCCGCCTACTCGCATCTGCTCGACACCATCGGCATGCCCGAAAGCGAATATTCGGCCTTCCTCCAGTACAAGGAGATGAAGGACAAGCACGACTATCTCGCCCAGTTCGGCGTCGACACGGATGAGGATATCGCCAAGACGCTGGCCATGTTCGGCGGCTTTACCGAAGGCTTGCAGCTCTTCGCCTCCTTCGCGATGCTGATGAACTTCCCGCGCTTCAACAAGATGAAGGGCATGGGCCAGATCGTCACCTGGTCGGTCCGCGACGAAACGCTCCATTGCGAAGGCATCATCAAGCTGTTCCACAGCTTCGTGAAGGAACGCGACTGCCTGACCGCTTCGGTCAAGGACGACATCATGGACATGTGCCAGAAGACCGTCCGGATCGAGGATGCCTTTGTCGACCTCGTCTTCGAAATGGGGCCGGTGCCCGGCATGACGCCCAAGGACATTAAGAAATATGTCCGCTACATCGCCGACTGGCGCCTGGGCCAGCTGGGTTTGAAGCCGATCTACATGATCGACGAGCATCCGCTGCCCTGGCTGACCCCGCTGCTGAACGGCGTGGAACATGCCAACTTCTTCGAAACCCGCGCGACCGAATATTCGAAGGGCGCGACTCGCGGCCAGTGGAACGACGTCTGGGACGCCTTCGACCGCCGCCAGAAGGTCAAGGGCGGCGAAGCGGCGAATGTCGACGCCGATCCCGACATGTTCAAGGCCGCGGGCATCGCGGCGGAGTAAGATTTCAATAATGTATCTGGGAGAGCAAGCGTCAAAACGCTTGCTCTCTTAGTGACCAGAATGGTGAGGGGGGCTTAGCATTTTAATCCGGCGGGTACATCCGCCGCATATGCATGATCGTCAGCACATCGACTTCGCTTATCACCGTCTCGATCCGGTAAACGATCAGATAAGGCAGGCCGACCACCGAAAATTCGCGTGTCCCGTGGACCGCGCCGGCCCGACCCAGCATGGGGAATTGCCCGAACATCATCGCGGTCTGCACGATGCGCGCCACAACCCTATCAGCGGCCCGCTCGTCATCTTCTGCAATCCAGTTCCGGATCGCCGCCAGATCGTCCCGCGCCTGCGGCGTGAAATTAACCTTCAAGGTCGAAGTCGCGCAAAATCCGGTCTAGCGGGATCAGACTGTCCCGATCCTGCGCTTGGGCAAGGGCGCGTTCTACCTTGGTGCGTTTCCACGCCTCATGACCATGCGCGACTGGGCCTTCCTGCTCGGCCAGCTTGTCCTTCAATGTGTCGCGCATCTTCATGAATGGAAAGATGCGCCTTCTTCCTGGGCCGTGCAACCCATCGCATCCATAACGGATCAATCTCCCGCCAAAACGGCGGGAATCGCGCTATGCTCGCCCCATGACCGAGCCTGCCGCGCCCCCAAATGCTCTGCTTCACGCTTATGTCTGCAATGTCTGCGGCAGCGATCATGTCACGCGCGAAGCCTGGGCGGCCTGGGATGTCGCCGCGCAGCAATGGGTATTGGAAGCAGCCTTCGACCATGCCCATTGCCATAGCTGCATGGGGCACACCCGCCTCGACCGTGTCGTCCTGACCAGTGCCGTCACCTTCTCCGCGCCCGAAGCCTGCCGGCCCCCGGCGCTGGGGTGAGGCTTCCTTAACCGCGCGGCCTTATCCTCCCATCCATGTTCTTCGGCGTCCGTCTCCGTTCGATCTTCACTAGCCGCTGGTTCGCCCTGCTCTGGGCGCTACTGGTGATTCTGACCGCGATCCAGTTCGTCGGCCCTGGCCCCGACCGGCAGGATCAGGCGCAGGGCGACAATGCCGCCGCAGTCGACGGCCTCACCAACGATCAGCGTCAGGCGATCGCCAACGCCTTCTGACCCGGCATATGCGCGGTAATGCGCCTCATCGCTCTGGCGCGCGCTGCGATCGCCATGCTCCGGCCTTTGCCAGCGGGGACAAGAAGACGCGCCGACTTTCGACCGCGCATATCGGATGCGGATAGTCGACACACTGTCCTATTGCACTGCCTGACGCTATCATCCGCGTCAGTGCTTGGCTCGTCTGCCTACCGCGCAACGATATGTCGGCAATAGGACATGAAATGTCGAAATCAGCGGGAAATGTGCGAAGTTAAGCAACGCCTGCCCCGCGTCCAAACCCTACTGCGCCGCCTGTCCGATACCTGAACGACCGGTTTTGTTCCGTTCATGCAACATCCTTCATGGTCGCGGGTTCTACCGCCACGATCATAGAGGGAAGGAGCCTCACCCATGACATTCTCGTTCAAGCAGGCGATCGCCGCGCTCTCGCTCGGCGCGATGACGCTGACCGGCATTGCCGCCACTCCGGCCTTTGCCCAGCCTGGTCGCGATACCCGCGAATATCGTCGCGACGTCCGCGATGCCCGGCAGGAATATCGCCGCGACGTCCGCGATGCGCGCCAGGATTATCGCCGTAACATGCGCAATGCGAATCGCGACTATCGGGCCGATCGGCGCGACTGGCGTCAGGATCGCCGCGTCGATTATCGCCGGCCCGGTCGCCCGGTCTACAGCTATGACTGGAACCGGCCCGACCCGCGCTATGGCCGCTATTATCGCGCCGACCGCTATTATCGCAGCGGCTATGCGCCGATCCGCGTCGACCGTCGCACCCGCATCTATCGCGGCTATGACAACCGCTATTATTGCCGCCGGTCGGACGGCACCACTGGCCTGATCGTCGGCGCGGCACTGGGTGGCCTGCTCGGCAGTCAGATCGATCAGGGCCAGTCCAATGTTGCGGGCATTCTGATCGGCGGTGGTGCGGGCGCTCTGCTCGGCCGCGAGATCGACCGTGGTGGCGTCAGCTGCCGCTAAACAAAAGGCTCTTGGGGCATGGTGCGGTTCAGCCGGATCGCTTCATGCTTTAACACCAGGGATGGCGGCTGCCATCCCAGCGTCGGGCCAGTCCTTCGGCAACCAGTTGTTCGCCAATCGACTGGCCTCCGCGCGTCACGGTCCTGAGCGCCCGGCCATAGCGATCTGTCGCCCGCCCCTCGATCTCCAGCGAGAAGGGGCCATCGTTCATCAATGCCTGCAAGCGCCGCGTCGCCCGCGCGCCCAGTTCGCCCTCGGCTGCGCAGCGCGGTCCATGGGTTTCGGGCGTGTCGATGTCGGATATCCGATATTTGTCGCCGCGGAACCAGAATGTGTCGCCATCGACCACGCAATTGGTCCCGCCGCCGCTATGGCAGAAGCCGAAATCGGCGGACAGGCTGTCGGTCGCGATGCTCTGCACCGGCGCATCGGCAAGGGGGCGATCGAACCGCTTCATCCAGTCCGGCCCATACCAGCCCAGCAACAGCCCCAGACACAGCGTATAGATCAGCGCTGGCCCGCTGAACCCGCCCCGTCGCCGGGGCGCAGGCCGAAAGCGCCCGGCACCCGCGCGGCGCGCCTCCGCGATCCAGGCCTGCTGTACCTTGTCCCTGTTCGACGGTTGCCGCCGCCCCGTTCCCGATCTTGCCATCACCCCGCTCTAGCGACGCCACGGCAAAGGGTTGGTTAAAGCCGCTCCATCTTTCCGCCGATCCGGCGACAGCGGCATTTGACGCCCGTCAATGCCGCGCGCCGCCGCCCTGCCATGCTGCGACGGCCCATCCGAAACGGAGCCTATTGATGAACGCTGCCGCGCCGCCCAGCCCCCATGCCCGCATTGGCGGCGACCGGCCGATCCGCGCCATCGCCGATCGCTTCTACGACTTGCTGGAAAGCGATCCTGCCTATGCGGACTTGCGGGCCATTCACGCGGCGGACCTTGGCGCGGTGCGTCATGGCCTCACCCGCTTCCTCGTCGGCTGGCTCGGCGGTCCGCGCGACTGGTTCGAACGCGGGCCGTGCATCATGTCGCTGCACCGCGCCTTCCCGATCACGCCGGCACTGGCCGATCAATGGGCGACCGCCATGGCCTGCGCCATCGCCGGTGCCGACGACATCGATCCCGCGCTCGGCGACGCCATGGCGGAAGCGCTCGGCCATATGGCGCGCGGCATGATAAACTTTGGCCTTAACCCCGGCAGCAGCGCCGCCGCCTAATCTTCGTCCTCGGTCGGCCCATAGGCGTCGTCGTCCTCATCATCCATCTGCGGCTCGCCGGCATAGGCATCCATGTCGATCCGGCCGGACCGGTCCATTTCGGTCATCTTGTCGACCAGGTCGGGGGTATCGTCCGGGATGATCTGCGCCGGATTGGTCCGCCCGCCATGCACACTATCCTGCGACAGGTCGGTCGACCGCGCCCGGGCATCGTCCGCGACATCCTGCGCCTGCGTGCCGGCCTCGGCCTGCTCGCTATTCTCCTCATAGTCCCGGTCGGGGGTCGGCGTCGGCTCTGAAGGGGGCATCATGTCTCTCCTTGGCTATGCGCCACCAACGGTCGGCCGGACCCACCGTTCCGGGAATAATGCTGGACATCCGCGCCTGAACGCGCAAAGGCCGCTGCGATCCTTTCGCACTGCAACAGGAATCCTCATGTCCCGCCAGCTTATTTCCTCCGGCTCGCCCTTCGAGGCGCAGGTCGGCTATTCGCGTGCCGTCGTCCAGGGCGACTGGTGCTTCGTCGCCGGCACCACCGGCACCGATCCCGAAACCAAGACCATGCCGCAAGACGTGGTCGAACAGGGCCGCAACGCGCTCAAGGTGATCGGCAAGGCGCTGGAAGACGCCGGCTTCTCCTTTGCCGATGTCGTGCGCGTCACTTATTATATCACCGACGCCGCCTATTGGGATGTGATGGGCGACATTGCCGGTCCGGTCTTCGGCGACATTCGTCCGGCGGCCAGTTGCGTTATCGCCGGCCTCGTTAAGCCGGAGATGAAGATCGAGATCGAAGTCACCGCCTTCAAAGGGTAACAGGAGCGCTGCATCATGATTACCATGTATGGCATCAAGAATTGCGACACGATCAAGAAGGCCCGCAACTGGCTGGACAATGAGCGCGTCCCCTACAGCTTCCACGATTACAAGGTCGCCGGCGTCGACAAGGCGAAGCTGGAAGAATGGGTGATGGAACATGGCTGGGAAACCATCCTCAACCGCTCCGGCACCACCTTCAAGGCGCTGGACGCGGGCGACAAGGCGCATATCGATGCGGACAAGGCAATCCTGCTGATGGTCACCAACCCCTCGATGATCAAGCGCCCGATCCTCGATACCGGCCGGGGCGAAACGATCGTCGGCTTCAAGGCGACGACTTACGAAAACGCGCTGCAAGGCGTGAAGGCGTGATCGGGCGGGGGCTGCTGCGCATCGGGTTGATCCTGTTGATGAGCCTCATCCCCCTCCAGACAGTGCGGGCCGAACCGCTGCTGATCGCCCATCGCGGCGCCAGCGGCGAACGGCCCGAACATACGCTCGCCAGCTATGAGCGGGCGATCGATCAGGGCGCCGACTTCATCGAGCCGGACCTGGTGCTGACCAAGGACGGCGTCCTCGTCGCCCGGCATGAAAATGAGATCGGCGGCACCACCGACGTTGCCGACCATCCCGAATTTGCCGACCGCAAGACGACCAAGCGGATCGACGGCATCGACATGGTGGGCTGGTTTACCGAGGATTTCACCCTCGCCGAACTGCGCACGCTGCGGGCGCGCGAACGCCTCCCCGATATGCGTCCGGCCAACAAGCGCTTCAACGACCTCTATCTCATCCCGACCTTCGAGGAGATATTGAAGCTGGTCCGCGCCAAGGAAGCCGAAGCGCATCGCCGCATCGGCATCTATCCCGAAACCAAGCATCCCAGCTATTTCGCCGGCATCGGCCTGCCGCATCAGGCGGCCCTGCTCGATCTGCTGAGCTGCTACGGCTATCAGAGCGAGGCCGATCCGGTCTTCATCCAGTCCTTCGAGGTCGGCAATCTGAAAGCGTTGCGCACCGCGACCCGCCTGCGCCTTATCCAGCTTGTCGATGGGGAGGGAGGCCCGGCCGACCTGCCCGGCACGACCTATGCCGACATGCTGACGGTACAGGGCCTGACCGATATCGCCACCTATGCAGACGGGCTTGGCCCCTCGGCGGGGCAACTGATCGACGCGCAGGGGCCGACCGCGCTCGTCGGCCGCGCCCATGATGCGGGCCTTCAGGTCCATGTCTGGACGCTGCGCATGGAAAACAGCTTTCTGCCCGCCCAATATCGGCGTGCAGACGATCCGCAGGGCCGGGGTGACTTTGCCGGCTATGTCCGCGCCATCGCCAATACCGGCGTCGACGGCATCTTCAGCGACTTTCCGGAGCAGGCCAAGGCTGCTTTGACGTCCGCCAACCCCTGATTGCTGTCAGGGCGGGCCGATTGGGAAAACTTCTCGTCCCACGGCCTTGCCCGACTTGCCAAAGCGCGCCCGCACGCGAATAACGGACCCATGCTGTCCCAGAAGACCCGTTATGCCATTCGTGCGCTCCAGCATCTTGCCGATCGCTACCGCCAGGGTCCGGTCCCCCTCAATGAAATCGCCACGCGGCAGAATATCCCGTCCAAATTTCTGACGGTCATCCTGTCCGAATTGTCGCGCGAAGGGCTGGTCGCAACCCAGCGCGGCCGGGACGGGGGCTATTGGCTGGCGCTCGCCCCGGTCGACATCAGCTATGGCGACATCGTACGCCTGACGCGCGGTTCGTTGGCGCTGACCCCCTGCGCCAGCCGCTTCGCGCATGAAAGCTGCACCAACTGCCTGCCCGAATCGGAATGCCGCCTCCATCGCGTGATGCTGCGCGTCCGCGACGAAACCGCCAAGGTGCTCGACAGCATCAGTCTGGCGGAACCCTTCGCGGCGATGGACGAGGCTTAGGCGCCTTCGGCCGGTAGCGGCCCTTGCGCCCCGTTCGCCACTTCGCCACATAAACGGCATGACCACGCCGCCGCTCAAAGCCGCCCTGATCCCCGTCACCCCGCTCCAGCAGAATTGCACGCTCTTCTGGTGCACGGAAACCATGCGCGGCGCCTTCGTCGATCCGGGCGGCGACCTGCCGGTGCTCAAGAAGGCGGTGGCGCAACATGGCGTCACGATCGAGAAGATCCTCGTCACCCATGGCCATATCGACCATTGCGGCCAGGCCGGCGTGCTGGCGCGCGACCTCAATGTCCAGATCGAGGGGCCGCATGAGGATGACCGCTTCTGGATCGACCGGCTGCCGCAGGATGGCGAGCGCTGGGGCCTGCCGGGCGAGAGCTTCGAGCCGGACCGCTGGCTCAATGACGGCGACCGGGTGACGGTCGGCAATCTGACGCTGGACGTCCTCCATTGCCCCGGCCACACGCCCGGCCATGTCGTCTTCCATCACGCGCCCAGCAAACTCGCAATCGTGGGCGACGTGCTGTTTCAGGGCTCGATCGGCCGCACCGACTTCCCGCGCGGCAACCATCAGGATCTGATCGACGCCATCACCGGCAAGCTCTGGCCGCTGGGCGGGGAAACCGCTTTCGTCCCCGGCCATGGCCAGATGAGCAACTTCGCCCACGAACGGCGCACTAACCCCTTCGTCGCCGATTCGGTGCTGGCGGGATAATTTGCCGCCAAAGGGGGAGGGGCTTTACCCCCGTGCCGCCATCGCCGGCGGGACAGGCATGTCCCGCGTCGCGCCATAGGCGATGCTGAGCGCCACGCCTGCCATCACCAGCATCACGCCCCAGGTCAGCAGCGCGCCGGCCGCGCGCAGCGCCGTAGGCTTGTCCGCATCCATGCCGAACGCATGGGCGACCCGTGCCACCACATAGACCAGCGCGGCGATCCACAGCCATAGCGATGCGCCCGCCGCCATTTCCACCAGCGCGAAGAGAATCAGCACGATCGGCGTATATTCCACGAAGTTCGCATGCGCCCGCATCCGCTTGGCCAGCAGGCCGTTGCCGGCATCGCCATGTAATATCTTGTCCTTGATCCGGAATCGGGCGCAGCGAATCGCCAGCCACATGTTCAGCAGCGCGCAGGCGGCGGCAAAGGTCAGCGTGATCGGCAGCAACATGGATTATCCCCTCTATTTCACATCCTATACCCTAGTCTGCCGGGAGAAGGGGGCAAGTCCGGGGAAGGAAAGCCTTGCACCTCTGACAAAAAGCGCTATAGGCGCAGGGCTTCGCGATCACCCGGGCCGCATGGGTCTGCGGCGCCGTTGGCGTCAGCTTTTCCATGGGAACTGGCCGGTCGTACAACTTGATTGATATACGGAACAAGGTGCCGACATGGCTGTCCCCAAGCGCAAAACTTCTCCCTCCAAGCGCGGCATGCGCCGTAGCCACGACTCGCTCCGCGTCGAAGCATTCCAGGAATGCTCGAACTGCGGCGAACTGAAGCGTCCCCACAATCTGTGCGACGCCTGCGGGCATTATAACGGCCGCGAAATCGTCGCCGTCGGGGCGTAAGCCCGTCTCTCTACTCCGCAAAGGGGTGCTCTAAAGTGTCAGGCCAACCGCGAATCGCAATCGACGCGATGGGCGGGGACGAAGGCGTGCGCGTGATGATGGCGGGGGCCGCACTGGCCCGCCGCCGCCATGACGGTCTGCGCTTCACCCTGTTCGGCGACGAGGTGCGGATCAAGGCGGCGCTCGACCAGCACCCGAATCTGCGGGCGGCGTCGGAAATCGTCCACGCCGATACGGTCGTCGATGGCTCGGACAAGCCGAGCGTCGCGATTCGCAAGAAGAGCAGCTCCATGGCAATGGCCATCGCCGCCGTGAAGGCGGGGGAGGCCGGTGCTGCCGTGTCCGCTGGCAATACCGGCGCGCTCATGGCCATGGCGAAGCTTGCCCTGCGCACCATGCCGGGCATCGACCGGCCGGCGCTGGCGGCCCTGCTGCCGACGCTGGGCGACAATGACGTCGTCATGCTGGACCTGGGCGCCAACACCGAATGCGACGCCCGCAACCTCGTCCAGTTCGCGGTCATGGGCGCCGCTTATTCGCGCATCGCCTTCGATCTCGATCGGCCGCGCGTGCGCCTGCTCAACATCGGTACCGAAGACCTCAAGGGCACGGACGAGATTCGCGATGCGGCCGCTTTGCTGCGCAACGCGACCAGCCTGCCGCTGCAATTTGACGGCTTCACCGAAGGCGACAAGATCGCCCGCGGAGACGCCGACGTGATTGTGTGCGACGGTTTTTCCGGCAATGTCGCTCTCAAGACGGCGGAGGGGACCGCCCGTTTCGTCACGGATGTGCTGCGCAAGGCCTTCACCAGTTCGATTCGCTCGAAGATCGGTTTCCTGATCTCGAAGCCGGCGATGCACCTGCTCAAGCATCATCTCGATCCCAACAATCATAATGGCGCGGTCTTCCTCGGCCTCAATGGCGTGGTGGTGAAAAGCCATGGCAGCGCGAACGACAAGGGCGTGGCGAACGCCGTCCATGTCGCCGCCCGCCTGCTGGAAGAAGATATTACCCGCCGGATCGCGGCCGACATGGCCGGCATCCAGCCGCTGTCCGCCGCCGCATCGAAACTGGAGCAGCCCGTCAAGTGATCCGCCGTTCCATTTTGCTGGGCACGGGCTCGGCCCTGCCCGTCCGCACGGTCAGCAATGCCGAACTGGCACAGACTGTCGACACCAGCGACGAATGGATCGTCGAGCGCACCGGCATCCGCAACCGCCATATCGCCGGAGAGGGGGAAACCACCGCTTCGCTCGCCGCCGATGCCGCCGCGAAGGCGATCGCAGCGGCCGGCATCGCCACGCAGGATATCGACCTCATCATCCTGGCGACGGCCACGCCCGACCAGACCTTCCCCGCCGCCGCGACCAAGGTGCAGGCGGCGCTGGGCATCGACGATTGCGTCGCCTTCGACGTCGCCGCCGTCTGCTCCGGCTTCCTTTATGCCATGACCGTGGCGGACAGCATGATCCGCTCGGGCGCCGCCAACCGTGCGCTGGTGATCGGCTCGGAAACCTTCAGCCGCATCCTCGACTGGGAAGACCGCACCACCTGCGTCCTGTTCGGCGACGGCGCCGGCGCCGTGGTGCTGGGTGCGGAAGAAAGCGCGGACAGCGATCCGAAAACCGCACGCGGCATCCTGTCGGCGAAGCTGCATGCCGATGGCCGCCATAACCAGCTTCTCTATGTCGATGGCGGGCCGTCCACGACCCAGACCGTCGGCAAGCTGCGCATGAAGGGGCAGGAAGTGTTCCGTCATGCAGTGGTGAATCTCGCCTCCGTGCTGAAGGAAGCGATGGAACTGGCGGGCCTGACCCCGGCGGATATCGACTGGCTGGTCCCGCATCAGGCCAATGCCCGCATCCTTGATGCGACCGCACGCAAGCTGAAGCTGTCGCCTGACCGGGTGGTGGTGACGGTCGATCGCCATGCCAACACCTCCGCTGCGTCCGTGCCGCTCGCGCTGGACTGCGCGGTGCGTGATGGCAGGATCAAGGCGGGCGACCTCATCGTGCTGGAAGCAATGGGCGGCGGCTTCACCTGGGGCGCCTGCGTCCTGCGCCTGTAGTCCTATCGGTCGTAAACCATAGCTACCGCTTGCCAAAGCGCCGCGAATCAATCACATTTCCTGTTGACCGTCCGGGGGGGATGGTCGCTGGGCTTGAATGAGGGGATGGTCGATGACCGGCAACGGAACGCTGACGCGTGCGGATCTGGCAGAGAGCGTGAATCGCCATGTGGGCCTTTCGCGGGCCGAGGCGGCTGCGCTGGTCGAATCGATCCTCGAACATATGTCTTCGGCGCTGGAGCGCGGGGAAAATGTGAAGATTTCCAGCTTCGGCACCTTCGTCCTGCGCGACAAGACGGAACGGATGGGCCGCAATCCCAAGACCGGCGTCGAGGTGCCGATCGAACCACGCCGGGTGCTGACCTTCCGCGCCAGCCAAACGATGCGCGACCGGGTCGCCTCCGCCTGAGGACACGCTTCAGGGTTGCCAGCGATGGGATGGTGGCAACAGCCTGACGCGGTCATTTGCCTGCGCGAATAAGCGATTGGCCGCTTTTTCAATATTACCATGGCTTTACCATAGTTGACCTTCGCCCCTTCATGGGTGCAACATCCCTGTCATGGAAAAGGCAGAGGGTGCATTTCTGACCATCAGCGAGCTGGCCGGCGAGCTTGGTCTTCCCCAGCATATCTTGCGCTATTGGGAAACGCGCTTTCCCCAGCTGCGCCCGCTGCAACGATCGGGCAATCGCCGTTACTATCGCCCTGCCGACGTCGCGCTGGCGCGCCGCATCCATCGGCTGCTGAATGTCGAGGGGTTCACGGTCAAGGGCGCGCAAAAGGCGCTGGTGGACGGCAATGGTTCAGCGCCCCTCGCGCCATCCGACATGGCGGCTTCGACTGTCGTGGCCCCCGCACCGCCGGATCAGGCGGACCTGCTGGCTCGCCTGTTGGCCATCCGCGCGGACCTCGCCAAGGCGATCGGCGACTGAACGCCTTTATCTGGCCGGCGCGCGATAGGGGATGAAGTCGCCCAGCGCACAGGCACCCGACGTCATGCCGGTCATCCGGTCGGCGGTGGTGGTAAAATCACCGCGGCACAATTGCGATCCGAAGCTGCGGACGATGATGATGTCGCCGGCAGACAGGCCGTTGCAACTGCCGATCAGTTCATTCTTGTACACCAGCTTTCGGCTGACCCGATAGAGCAGCACATTGTTGCTGATGACGGTCAGGTTGGTCTGCGGTTCGCGATTGATGCAACTGACCTTCTCGCCAGCGACCTTGCCGGCCAGCGCCTTGTCCAGGCTCGCCGTCTGCTTTTCGGTCAGCGGCCTGGGTTCATAGCTGCCGGTGCAGCCCGCCAGCAGCAGCGGTGCGACAATCATTCCCGCACGCCCGATCCACGCCACCATCGCGACTCTCTCCATGGTCATGCCTTAAGGACGCCATCATAGCGTAAAAACCGTCACGCCGCGTCTTTTGCCGTGCGCCGTTCCGCCAGTTCCGCCACGCTGCGCGCGCGCATGAAGATGTTGGTCGCCCGCTCCAGCCCGATGCTGGTCGGCACCGTCGCCTCGCCCCGCGCGCGCGCTTCCTCGACGGCTACCACTCGCTGCGACAGCGCATCATTGTCCGGCTCCACCCCTAGCGCGAAACGGCCGTTGGAGAGCGTATATTCATGCGCGCAGTAAACGGTCGTGTCGTCGGGCAGGGCCGCAAAGCGCGCCATATTGGCGAACATCTGCGCCGCCGTCCCTTCGAACAGCCGGCCGCATCCCATGGCGAACAATGTGTCGCCGACGAAGAGGATATGATCGTCGGCCAGATGATAGGCGACATGACCCGCCGTATGCGCCGGCACCGCCATCACCGTCGCGACATGGTCGCCGATGCGGACCTGATCGCCTTCACCCACTGTCCGGTCGAGCGTGCCGATCTTCTCCGCCTCCGCCGCCGGGCCGGTGATGATGCAGCCTGTCGCCGCCCTGATCGCCGCATTGCCGCCGACATGATCGCCATGCCAATGGGTGTTCCAGATCTGGCCAATGGTCCAGCCACGCGCGGCGGCGGCCTCCAGCACCGGGTCCGCCACTGCGGGGTCGATCGCCACCGTCTCGCCGCTGGCCGCGTCATGCAGCAGCCAGACATAATTGTCGTTGAGAACGGGGATGCGAACGACCTCCAGCATGGCGCTTACCAGCTCCCGATATTGGGCATCGATACCCAAGGTTCGGCCGGCTCCAGACGTCCATCCTGCAACAGCTCGATCGAGATATTATCGGGCGTCCGCACAAACGCCATATGCCCGTCGCGCGGCGGCCGGTTGATGGTGACGCCCGCGTCCATCAACGTCTGGCACGTCTCGTAGATATTCTCGACCTGATAGGCGATATGGCCGAAATTGCGCCCGCCATCATAGGTTTCACCCGCGCTGCCATCCGTCGGCGGCCAGTTATAGGTCAGTTCGACCTGCGCATCCTCATCCCCCGGCGCGGCGAGATAGACCAGCGTGAAGCGGCCCTGTTCGCTGTCGAAGCGCTTGACCTCTTTCAGGCCCAGCAGGGCGAAAAAGGCGATCGTCTTGTCGACGTCGGTCACGCGGATCATGCTATGCAGGAATTTGGGCAAGATAGTCTCCGTTCGTCGCTGGAAAGCAACGGTTCATCTCGGTGATTATAAATAGGCCCTTAAGATAAGGTCGCGCATCACCGGACGGAAGAGGAAAGCGAACAATGGCTTTGGAAATGCGGGACAAGATTTTGCTGGGCAGCGCGGCGCTGCTGGCGCTGGGCGTGATGACAGGCGGCTATCTGCTGGGCGACGGGCTGAAACGGGCCAAGGCGGCGGACCGGTCCGTCACGGTGCGGGGCCTCGCCGAAAAGGATGTAACGGCGGATCTCGCCACCTGGTCGATCAGCTATTCGGCCAGCGGCTTCGACCTGCCCACCGTGCGCGGCGAAATCGATAATAATACGAAGGAACTACAGGCCTATTTCAACAGCCTTGGCTTCAAGGCGGGCGACCTGACCCCGACCGGCGCGGGCGTGAATCAATATCTTAACAATGGCGTCAACAATATCACCATCACCCAGCGCATGCTGCTGCGCACCACGGACATTGCCCGCGCACAAAAGGCGGTGGCGCAGCAATTCGACCTGGTCCGTCGCGGCGTGACGCTTCAGGAAGGATCGGGCATGCGCTACAGCTTCACCAAGCTGAATGACGTGAAGCCGGAGATGGTCGCCGCCGCGACAAAGGACGCGCGCGCTGCCGCCGAACAGTTCGCCAAGGATTCAGGCGCCGGCGTGGGTGGCATCAAGAGCGCGACCCAGGGCTATTTCTCGATCGATGCGCGTGATGGCGAAGGCGGCGACGGATCGAGCGACACGCCCTACAAGAAGGTACGCGTCGTCACGACCGTCGACTTCTACCTCAAATAGCCGCGAGCCTCAGCAACGGCCTCAGCAGCGACCCCGGCGGCGGTCCCGGCGCGAACAATCGCTCTTGTCGCCGATGATCGCGCCGGCGGCCCCGCCGATCACCGCACCTTCGGCGGTGCCCAGGCCCGTGGCACTCCCAACGATCGCGCCGCCGGCGCCACCGATCAGTCCGCCGCGCGTCGCCCCGCGCGAACAGGCGGTGGTGGCCGTCGCCGCGACGACCAGCAGGCCGATGCCCAAAACCTTCTTCCAATGACTGTCCATCTCGCTGTCTCCTTCATCCCATCCCGCATCGTCAGGCGAACGGGTCGGGCGCGGCGGCAGTTCCGTGACAAAGTCTTGCTGGCCGGACTGGAGCCAAGGCGCATATTCACCCCACCCAACTTCGTTCGTCCTGAGCCTGTCGAAGGGCGCTTTCTTGCAGCATGAGAAGAAGCATGGGGCTTCGACAAGCTCAGTCCGAACGGAGCGAATGTAAGAGTTTATGCCCTAACCACCGGCTTTTGCTGCAGGAAGCCGCGACAGATTGTCGGCCGCCGCCTTGCCCGCCGGTGCATCCGGGGCCAGCTTCATCGCCCGGCCCCATGCAGCGCGGGCGATGTCCTCATGGTCGGTCAGCACCGCGATATTGCCTTCCTCCAGCGCGACCGAGGCATCATCGGGCGACAATTGCACGGCCCTCGCGATATGCGCCTGCGCCAGCCGCATGTCGCCGGATCGCCGCGCCAGCGTCGCCGACAGCAGCCAGGCGAGCGGGTCTTTCGGCGCCTGCGTCAGGGCGATGTCCAGCGAATCGCGCGCCGCCTCCATATCGTTCAGCGCCACCAGCGCGCGTGCCCGATCCAGATGCACCTCGCCCTTTTCCAGCCCGTCGGGCAGGCCACGTGCCAGCGCCGCGTCGAAATCGCCCCGCGCCTTGGGCAGGTCGCCGCTCGCCATCGCGGCATTGCCCGCCTGCGCCCATAGCCGCGCCGCCTCGACCATTTCGCCGCTGCGCTCGGCTTCCTCTGCCGCCTGTTCGAAGGCGACGATGGCCGGGGTCCAGCGCTCTGCCCGCGCATAGGCAAAGCCCATGCAGTGCCGGGCATAGAAGCTGCCGCCGTCGATCCGCCATTTCTGGGCAAAGGCGATGCCGGCGTCTGGCGATTCGATTGCCTGGTCGAGGCAGGCCTGAAAAGGGGCGGCGAACTTGGCCGGGACGGGCACCTTGCCATCCTCCCGCGCTGGCGCAGCGGCCGGGGCAGCCGTCGCTGCTGCGGCCGCGGCGCGCTGTTCCTGCTTTTCCTTGCGGCTGCGGTTCATCACCGCCTCGATCTCGGGATCATAGGCCTGGAGCAGGACCGGCAGGAAGAAGAAGGGCATCAGAGGCTATCCAGGAGAGTGGCGACGGTATGGATCAGCAGGGCGATGTCGCCGTCGCGGGAAAGGCGATGGTCGCCGTCCTTAATCAGCAGCGTCTGCACATCGGATGAACGCAGGCGCCCGGCCGCCTTGATCGCCACATCCCACGGCACGTCCCCATCCGCCTGCCCATGCAAGAACCGCACGGGGCAGTCGATGCCGATCTCACCTTCCAGCAACCGCAGCGCCTGTCCCGATTCCCAGAAGCCCAATGTCGTCACATAGGGCTGGTCGCTATAGGGCGTCGGCTCCTCGATCCGCCCCTCGGTCTTCAGCAACGCCTTGTCGGCATCGGTAAAGCCCCATTCGGTAAAGTCGGGCGCGGCGGCAATACCGACCAGACCCACGATCCGGTCCGGACGCGCCAGCGCCACCAGCAGGGCCAGCCAGCCGCCCATGGATGATCCCACCAGTACAACCGGCCCTTCGATCATCTTATCGAGCAGCAGCAGCACATCGTCGCGCCAACTGGCCAGCGTGCCGTCCGCGAACCGCCCTTCGCTGGCGCCACACCCGGCATAGTCCAGCCGCAGCATCGCCCGGCCCTGTTCCGCTGCCCATTGATCCAGCGCCACGGCCTTGCCGCCTTCCATGTCGGACATATAGCCCGGCAGGAACAGGATGGTCGGCCCTGTCCCGGCCTGATGCCGATAGGCAAGGCGCAATCCGTCGGGCCGGGCAAACAGCGCGGGCGGGGAAGCGGGGGCGTCGGTCACGATCGTCATCCTTATAGTGTGGCAGACAAGGCCCTGCCTTAGCCTTCCATAGACGTCGGGAACAGCCGATGACCGGCACGGCGTACCCCGCGACGGGCCGGTATGAACTTTTTTCGATGGCGATAAAAATAATCCGGACAATGCGTTGACAGCATAAGAGGCCGCCGTTAGAGGCGCACTCCTACCCCGTGCCCAGATGGCGGAATTGGTAGACGCACCAGCTTCAGGTGCTGGCGATCGCAAGGTCGTGGAGGTTCGAGTCCTCTTCTGGGCACCATTTGTTCTCCAAGGCCCTGAAAGCCTTGGATTTCCGTGAGAATATGACCCTTCTGTCCGAAAATGCGGTACAAGGAAGGGTACATATCGCGTCATGGGGCAGCTCTTGGCTCACATCCTCAAGGACAAGAAAACAGGCCGCCTTTCCTACAGGCGAGCCTATCCCCCGGAGCTCATTCCGTTCCTTGATGTCCCGGCCGGGAAGCGCAGAGCCCCTACCGAACTGAAGCGGAGCCTTCAGGCCTCCTCCATCGCCCAAGCTGGCGCTCTCGACATTTGGCGCGAAGCCAATGCCGCATGGGAGGCAAATGTTGCTGCTGCTCGTAAGCGACAGACTCAGAGCTATGATGCGCTGGGACTGAACAACGTCGCCAAACTCGCGGAAGTGTTCAAGTACGACTGGCTCCTCATGGACATGAAGGCGTTGGAAGCAAAAGGCGATGATTTCGCGCTCCCGGCTCTAAATTTCTGGGACGAGAAAGGCCCTGATTTCTATCGCTGGCACGGGGAAGGCGATACCGACGAAATCATGGAAGAGTGGTCCGGGCCCGCAGAGCGCTTCTTGGCCACGCAGCGCATCGTCAGGGACCCCAAGGACTGGCTGGGCTTCCAGCGTCTATGCAAGGCGCTCAACGCCGCCGCTTTGGAATATGAGCCACAGGCCCGATCGCTACTGGGCGGGACCGCCGTGCCCCCTCCTCCCCCGCCGCCCGACTATTCGCGCTGGGACAAGACGAGTGCGGAACGGGATGTCAGTTTCCACGACATGGCCGAAGGCATCCTGACTAATCCCCTCCGCAACATCGGCGCGGCGACCAAGCAGGCGAACCGCACGGCCCTGCGTTTCTTCGGGGAGCATTTCGGCCGCCCGGTGCCTGCCAAGATTACAAAGGCCGCTGTGTCCGACTGGTTGAAGGTCCTGGCCCAGCGTCCCGCCAAGCTGCCTGCGAATCAAAGGGACTTGCCGCTCCCTGAGATTGTCGCGATGTACGATGGCGTGACGGGCGTGGCGCGGATATCCAACAAGACCATCATGACCCATCTTGGCGGGCTGGCGGCCCTGTGGACCAAGGCGCAGGAGGAAGATGGCATGATCCCGGAGGACGTGCCCAATCCCTTCAAAGCCCGAAAGTACCTTGTGGCCGATAAGCCCGAAGAGCCGGAACAGCTATCCCTTGCCGAAATGCAGGCAATTTTCTCGCTTCCGATCTTCACGGCCGGAGAGCGCCCCATTCGCGGAAAGGGTGAGGCCTCTTATTGGCTCCCCTTGCTATTGCTGTGGACAGGTGCGCGGCCGGAAGAACTTGCTCAGCTCATGGTGCAGGACATTTTCCAGGAGGCCCGAGACGAGGGCCGTTGGTTCATAAGGATCACAGACGAGGGCGAGCATCCGCATAAGGGACTACGCCGCCTGAAGACGTCGAAGGGCACTAAGGGCGGGCGCAGGGAGTTTCCTGTCCCGAAGGCTCTCCTTGACCTGAATTTCATTGCCTATGTCCGCTATGTCAAAGCGGCGGGAGAAACCGCGCTCTTTCCTCTTCTACGCACGAAGGGCGACAGGAACCTCCTGTTCGTCGGCTTCTCGGAGTGGTGGAATAAGACCGTCCAAGAAGCAGGCATCTTGCCACCCGGAAAGGGCCGTAGAGCCTCCAGGGAGTTTCGCCACAACTGGACGTCGGCGGCTCGTGCCTGCGGCATCCCAGAGGACGCCCGCGAGTATATTCAGGGCCACTACAGTTCCGGCGCGACGGCGAATAAGGACTATGGGAGCCGGAAGTCACTAGGGCTGTATATCGATCAGCTCGCTCATGAGGGCTTGGACCTGTCGGGCGTACAGCCTTGGTGTCGGCCGACCAAGGGCAACGTGGCGTAAGGGTGCTGCGGAGCCCCCTGGGATCGTTACCTGCGCCCACACCTCCGTCTTACCGGAGGAGGCCAAACTCAGGCCCGCAGCCTCTACAGCCTATCAGCATGGATCGCCGCTGCAAGCCAATCTGCGGGGCCACACGCCACCGAAAGGGACGTCAATGGACACTATGTCACCGGCACAGCGCGAAGCCTTGGAGCGCTTCTATCGTGCCCTGAAGCACCTTCGCGACATGATGGGCGGCAACGTCCCTAGTCAAATCGTGCAAACATATTTGGCCGTTGCGCTGGACGAAGGGCGGGTCGTCAACGAATACGCCAGCATACTAGGCGCGAGCCCCACGACGGCCTCAAGGCACTTGATGGACCTGTCTGACCGGAGGAGGTCCCGACAGGAGGGCTTCAAGCTTCTATATCGTTACGATAACCCGCTGGATGAACGGGAGAAGGTTGTCACTTTGTCGCCGCATGGGAAGATAATGCGGCAGTTGGTCCTAGAGACGCTTGGGGTCTCTAGGTAACGGAGGGCGGCGGCAGGGCGCGGTGCGATCCACTTTTCGCCGCTGACGGAAATGCGTGAAGTGATGGCCGCTGTCCAGGTGAACCATTGGTCAGGCTGACTTCCCAGCCTTTCGGAACCAATGGGACGAAGGGGAATTCGTCCAGCCGCATTTAGGCAGTATGGGGTGACGCGATCATGGAAAGAAAAGAGTTGTTACGCCGAATGTGGGGCAGGGTCCTTCACTGCCGTCAGTTGGCCATAACAACGACAGACCCGCATACGGCGGAGGCTTTGATTGCGATGGCCAACGAAGGGGAGGACGATATCCGGCGCATTATGACGGAAGAAGCCGAGAAAGGTGCAGCAAGGTCAGCCGTGCATTACAACCCATAGCACTGCCAGCATCATAGCCAGGATGAAAGCGATGATCATATAGGTGCCCAGCGTGCGGGTAGCAGTTTTGGGCGTCCTTTCTTTATGGTGGGGCATGGGAATCCATTTTTGGAGTAGGGTGCGACACTAACGCCCAGGCTGCTTCGGGTATCCTAAATTCTGTTATTTCGATCAGTAGCAGGCGGTTACGCCGCGAGCGCCTCTCGTCACCGAACAGGAGGGCGGGGCGGCCCCTCCCGACACTTAGTTACCCCAAGGGCTCCGCGTCCGCGTCGTGGTCGTGCTGGAGCCGAAAGGCTTCGGAGCGTAAGGGTCCACAGTGCCGACAGCGCCAGTGCGGGGATTGACGTTGCCCTGCGAGGACCAATTGTCCGTCCGGCTGCTATTGGGGGCCGTGCGAGTATGCGGGGGCACATAGACCCCGTCGCTGCGGCCGTGACCGCGCACGTTGACGGTCCGCTGGGCATAGGCGCCGGAAGTGGAAAGCATTGCCAGAACACCGGCAGCGATGAGCGTCCTCTTCATTAAAAATCCTTTGGATGGTTTCATGAGACGCGACCTGACCTCTTCGGGCCTGAAGATGCTGTAGTGCGGGAGAGGTAAAGGACTGATTGCCGCCGTTAGGAAAGCGACGACGTGGGGTAATCAGATACGCGTGAGGTCGTTGATTCACGCCTATTCAGTTTGTATGACGTCTCTTTGTAGATTTATTGTCTAGAAAGAATAGCGATGAGCAATAGTGCAGCGTTGAAGATTGCAAAGCAATTCGAGAAATTTCACTCTTTGCCCAATTCTAATTTAGCTGAGGCGTGGTCATCGATTTTTGCAGCGCCAGTTGCATCTGCCGCTTATTTTGAAGGGCTATTAGGTCTTGGTTCGGCTTTTACGAGATTTGAATTCGAGCTGGAACTGTCTACTGCTTCCGACAGAGCAAAGGCTCTCTATACTAAAGCGGCAGGGAAATTACAGCCGTTTCTAGCCATTGCAAGTTTTGGTTCCGTAAATGTAGATCAGGTTAAGAGAAATGCAGACTCAATAGACCTAATGTTTTTGGCTGCTGATGTAACTCAAGGGATTGCGGAAAGCGTTGTTAATCCTATAACTCTAGAAAATATCACAAATAGCCTGTCTGAATTGCTAGCGGACCTTGATTCAATCGATATCGATGCCGCTTTGCGCAGGTTTTTGAAAATTCAGGTTGGAAATATGCTACAAGCGGTAGCCTCTTTCGATGCGATTGGGATAGAAGGCCTTTCCCGAATTTATGGCGCTACCGCATCAGAGATTGCTCGCGCATGGAGCACGAAGGAAGCTAAGGAGCCCGTTGTCCAAGGATGGCTCGTTAAGGCGCGTTCCGCGCTAAAACTGATCGGCGCGGGAGTGGTTTGGGCTGGTGCGGTTGCAGGTGGAGCAGATACAGCCATCGAGCACGGCTCAAGCTTGTTAGAATTCGCCGGCATTATAGCAGAAAATGCCCCGGACACGCCTCCTGGTTCATAATTTAGCGCTAGGGAAGCGGTGAGCGTTCGTTAGTCAGGCGGTTGCGAAATATTACTGAATCTATGGAGAAACTTCGCAGTTTCCCGTGCAGATTTCGCCCGTGGCGCTCTCCAGGTCCGGTTGGGCCATCCTGTTTTAGAGAGCGGGAAAAGCTGACGGCGACGAACAGCCGCCCATGTGGCGCCTACTCGCCGGCCAAGATGTATAGAAAGGCACGCCCTACCGCCGCTGAAATTAACGCGAAGACTGATAAAAGAGCGGCATTGCCTCCGTTTGTTCCTGATAGAGAGCGAGGGGGGTAGAGCACAAGAGAACCACAGCCCACGTAAACACCGCCCAGTGTATCACTCTGCCTAACCGCTCGATCGCTGTCGGATCGGCTTTGCGATTAGTTGAGAACGGCGGAGCAATATTCGACCACGGTAGCGGCGGGATAGTCCTGCTGCGGGCGGCGTAAAAGTCGTCCACCTTGAAGCCTTTCTGCCGAGTCAGGGAGGTGTGGGGATCTACAGCGTGGAACTTTATCTTCAGGTCCGTCTGGCTTGCGCGGATGGCATGAGCCAACGGGCGGCGGCGAAGCGTTTCAATGTGTCGCGCGAAACGGTACGCAAGATGCTGTCGTTTTCATCGCCGCCGGGTTACCGGCGCCAGTCCGTACCGCAGCGCCCGAAGCTGGACGGGTTTGTGGCGATCATTGATGGATGGCTTGAGGGTGACCGCAGTGTCCCGCGCAAGCAACGCCATACGGCGAAGCGGGTATTCGACCGTTTGCGCACCGAGCATGGTTTCACCGGCGGCTATACGATCATCAAGGATTACATCCGGGAGCGCGAACAGCGCAGCCGGGAGATGTTCGTGCCGCTGGCGCACCCTGCGGGAGATGCGCAGGCCGATTTCGGGGAAGCGCTGGTGGAGATCGGCGGGGTGGAGCAGAAGGCCTACTTCTTCGCGCTCGATCTGCCGCACAGTGATGCCTGCTATGTGCGGGCCTATCCGGCGGCGGTGGCGGAGGCCTGGGTGGACGGACACGTGCATGCCTTCGCGTTTTTCGGCGCGGTACCGCGCTCGATCGTCTATGACAACGATCGCTGCCTTGTGACGAAGATCCTGCCCGACGGCACGCGGCAGCGTGCCACGCTGTTCAGCGCTTTCCTGTCACATTACGTGATCCGCGACCGCTATGCTCGCCCGGGCAAGGGGAACGAGAAAGGCAATGTGGAGGGGCTGGTAGGCTATTGCCGGCGCAACTTCATGGTGCCGATCCCGAAGTTCCCGACCTGGGAGGCGTTCAACCTGTGGCTGGAGGAGCAATGCCGCAAGCGCCAGCAGGACAAGGTGCGCGGGCAGAGCGAGACGATCGGTGAGCGGCTGCAGCGCGATCTCGCGGCCATGCAGCCTCTGCCCGCTACACCCTTCGAGGCCTGCGATCAGAAAGGCGGGCGGGTCTCCTCGCAATCCCTGGTGCGCTACAGGACCAACGATTATTCGGTTCCGGTGGCCTGGGGCCATCAGGAGGTCTGGATCAGGGCCTATGTCGATGAGGTGGTGATCGGCTGCCGCAGCGAAGTCATCGCCCGTCATCCTCGTTGCTATGCCCGCGAGGAGGTTGTCTTCGACCCGCTCCATTATCTCCCGCTGATCGAGCAGAAGATCAACGCATTCGACCAGGCTGCGCCTTTGCAGGGCTGGGACCTGCCCGAAGCGTTCACGACACTGCAGCGGTTGATGGAAGGGCGCATGCACAAACATGGCAGGCGCGAATATGTGCAGGTACTGCGCCTGCTGGAAACGTTCACCCTCGCCGATCTCCAGGCGGCGGTCGAACAGGCCATCGATCTTGGCGCCATCGGCTTCGATGCCGTCAAGCACCTCGTCCTGTGCCGGATCGAACGCGTACCGCCCAGGCTGGACCTGGACGTCTATCCCTTCCTGCCACGCACCACGGTCGAGAAGACCTTTGCCAGAGCCTATCTGAGCCTGCTCTCCGACCGGCAGGAGGCCGCATGAGCGATCAGGCCCCGGAGATCCTTCTCGCTCACCATCTCAAGGCGCTCAAGCTGCCTACGTGCCTGCGTGAGCATCACAATCTCTCGCGGCAATGTGCCGCTGAAGGCGTCGATCATATCCGCTTCCTCGCCCGCCTCGTCGAGATGGAAATGATCGACAGGGAGCGTCGCATGGTCGAGCGGCGCATCAAGGCCGCGCGCTTCCCCGCCGTCAAAAGCCTCGACAGCTTCGACTTCGCCGCCATCCCCAGGCTCAACAAGATGCAGGTGCTCGAGATGGCGCGCTGCGAGTGGATCGAGCGGCGTGAGAACGCCATCGCTCTGGGGCCATCAGGCACCGGAAAGACGCACGTAGCGTTGGGGCTCGGACTGGCAGCATGCCAGAAAGGACTGTCGGTGGGCTTCACCACCGCGGCAGCGCTGGTCAGCGAAATGATGGAGGCCCGCGACGAGCGCCGTCTTCTGCGCTTCCAGAAGCAGATGGCCGGATACAAGCTGCTCATCATCGACGAACTGGGCTTTGTGCCGCTCTCCAAGACCGGCGCCGAACTGTTGTTCGAGCTGATCTCCCAGCGTTACGAACGCGGCTCCACCTTCATCACCAGCAACCTGCCCTTCGACGAATGGACCGAAACCTTCGGATCTGAGCGTCTCACAGGCGCGCTCCTCGATCGCCTGACCCATCACGTCAGCATCCTCGAGATGAACGGCGAAAGCTATCGCCTCGCGCACAGCCGGGCCCGCAAGGCCAAAACCAGACCCTGAAAATTACACCAATGCCGGGGGGAGTGGCCCTCGGGCTACGCCCTCACGCCACTCCCCCCGGCATGTAACACGATGGCCTGGTTTTACGCCGCCGAATGGCCGACTTTTGCTCCGCCGTTGACAGGCTACGAGAATTTCCCAAGCGGAAAGAACCCGAACGCCCGCCCCGTGCCTCCAGGCGAAGCCCGAAGCGAACGAATACGCCTAGACGGCCACTCCGTCGTTGAGGTCGATATGAACGCAGCGCACCTCACGCTCCTTTATGGGCTATGCGGCGCCTCGTTCGATCATGGCCGCGATCCCTACGACATTGAGGGCAGCAGCCGCGAGGATGTAAAGACATGGGTCCGAACCGCCATGGGCGCGGGGAATATGACGATCGGTGGCAAAAGGTTCGCTAAGGCCCGGAAAGCTGCGCTAAGCCGCCATCCGATCCTGACGCGGGCAGGGGAGCCGGGAATGACTACGCTGGACCTCCAGTTTCACGAGAGCGAGATAATTTTGTCGGCGCTGGAGGTGCTGAGGGACCGGCATGGCGTTGCGGCCTTGCCGTTGCATGACGCGCTTATCGTCCCTGAGAACAAGGCAGTCCTTGCCCAATCGGTCCTGAGCGCAGCATTTCAGCGGTATTTTCGAGAGACGTTGCTTGCCCCGATAGTGCCCACCCCCCGGATACATGTAGACGCGGGGAGGTCCCTCGTCCCGTCTGATCGCGGGGAGCTGTACCCCGCCACCTCAACAAAGTGGGACGACCGTATAGGTTGCTTAGTACATTGATATTGTGTAATTATATTACCAGCACGGGTAATTTTATGATGCAATATCTTCCGGTTGAAATCTCGCGCTTATCCTATGGGCTAGCCGCCTAGCGGGTCACTTAAGTAAGCGCACCGCATCCGGTCCCCCACGGACCCTATACAGCATCGGAAAAACGCTTCTCCACCCGCTGAATAGCGGCGCGGTTCGTCCCGTATTCCTTCGCCAATGCGCCCAATGACGCGCCAGCCTTCCGCTTCGCAGCGATTGCAGCTTGCGTCTCGGTGTCCAGCTTTACCTTCCGCCCCAGCGTCTTCCCTTCAGCCTTGGCGCGGCTCAGGCCCGCTTGGGTACGCTCCACCAAAAGGTCCCGCTCAAATTCTGCCACGGCGGCGATGACGCCCATGGTCATCTTGCCTGCTGCGCTTGTCAGGTCCACCCCGCCCAGAGCGAGGCAATGGACCCGGATGCCGTCAGCGGCCAGCGCTTCAACAGTGCTGCGGACGTCCATGGCATTGCGGCCCAGGCGATCCAGCTTGGTCACAACAAGAACGTCGCCGTCCTCCAGGCGATCGACAAGCCGCGAGAAGCCTTTGCGCTCCTTAGCGGCCACGGACCCGGAGACGGTCTCCGCCACCACACGCTTGGGATCGACAGCGAAACCAGCCGCCGCAATCTCACGGACCTGATTGTCCGTTGTCTGATCGGCAGTGCTGACGCGGCAGTAGGCGAAGGTGCGGGGCATGGGTGCATCCTGTATCGAAATGGTGGATCGATATATGGACTGCATCTAAATCATGGTCAAGCTATTTTCCGATACAGCTTCGCGGTATGTATCGTAATCGCTCGTTTCCGATGCAGGCGCTAGGCTCCTCTGATCCGCTCAGCCTCCTGTCGAGCCTGCGCCTGCTTCCGCAGGGAGGTGAGCTCCTTGGTGGCTGGCCACGCTGTCATGATCGCAGGACCGCTAGCCAGCACATAGATGCGCTCATGGCAGCTGGGCACCTTGCACCAATAGACGCGCTGGTTCCGTCCGTGCCGCTTCACCATCAGGGCCTTCCCGCATTTAATGGCCTTCACCACCGCGCCGAAGTCGCCCGGACCCATGATGATACCGTAGCGCTCGTGAAGTCGCCGATGGAAATGCCAATGGTGTGCAGGGATCGACGTGCCATCCCAGCGCGGATCAAACGCAGTCATGCCGATAGGCTAATGTCTTGGTGCATCCATGCGCAAGGGGAGGGGGCAAATGTCGCCAATGTATGGCGCGGACCATCGGTCTTGCGGCTGGCCTAATGGCCTGACCGTCACCCCATGCCACCTATCGGCGCTATGGGGGTGGGGGCTCGTCGCGATTGGCAGGGCCGGGGCGTCGGCGCTGGGGCAGGCGTGGTCTTTATCGAATGCAAATCTTCACGGGTCCCCTCCGGCCTCCTGCCGTGGTCCCAGCCCGAACCGCAGCCAGCCATTTCAAAATTGGCGGCTTCGCTCGAACGAAATAATTTCAACTCGGACCTTCCACGCACACACGCCCGTCCCCGGAATTCACGGAAATAATTTAGCGGGTCCCCTATTTGGGTCCCTTCCCGGGCTTCTGGGTTCCATCCGAACCTTCCGCCCTTCGCGCCCCAAAAGGCCTCACCGTCTTTCAGGCCAAGGAGTCCCCTATGGGACCCGCCAGCCGCTACCAAGCCAACAATCGGATCACATGCCATCAAAACCTACCGGCCGCCCTAGAGGCCGCCCACCGGGCGCTAGGAACATACCGCCCATTGAAACCTTCGTGACGGACAGCCTCCTGTCGCCACCGCTCGTTCCCGCCGTCACCCAGCCGGAACGACAACGGCGCGGCCCTATGGCCGGAATGACCTCTGAAGAGCGCACCGCCTACGCAAAGCGCATGGTTGCCGCCCGAGACCCTAACCGGCCCCGAAAGTCCACCCGTCGCGGACGGCCCAAGCATTTGACCAATGCGCAGCATGACGCAGCCATTGATGCACAACGCCCTGTCGTCGCCAAGATCATAAAGAAGATGGGCCAGCGTGGGGAGCTACCGGACGACCCGATGGCCGTTGAGGCGCTGGAGGCCGCATTGCTCGTTCTGCGCACCCCTGGGTCCGCCACGGTGCGCACTGCCGCCGCTAGGCTCGTACTGGACTTCACGAAAACGCGGCCGACTGTACGGGCGGAAAGCGTCGTTAAGACCGCTGAGGACTGGGTGGACGAAATGGCCGCTCGGGCCTGAAGGCTTGGGACCAGGCGGCTAGCTGATCCCTCCCCCTCCGCGTTACGATACGCGAATAGACACCCTCACTTTCCCACGCCCTACGAGGGCAACGACTTCTGAGCGAGTGATGTCATCGCCGGTCGTTAGTAGCGGACCAACCAATCGGGGCTAGGCTGATGCCCGGCCGCGACTGCCTGCCTATAATAGTCAGTCAGGCCGCTTATGGTTCGCTGCAAAGCGTATTCCGGGTCGTCCCAATAGGACCGGCTGGTTCGATAAGGGCCTCCCTGGAGTGGCGTATGGATTGCATGGCTGACCCAGACTTTCGTCTCGTCGCTATCCATGTGTCTGCCCAATTCAATGGTGACAATGGTAGGAATTGTTCCAATCTGAATCTCAAACGTGCCCCATTTATCGATTCGATTATCGACGGTTACGAGCGGATTGCTCAGCGCTTTATCAAAATTCCAGGTCATGCATCCTCCGCACTGTTCGCGAAACATACCCCAAGCATGGGCGCAAGGCGAACAGGATAACAGAATAGCCTCCAGCGAGAGGCGCCCGGAACACAATTGAATAGCGAATATCCGTCCGCGCCGGTTGACGCGAAGGCGCTGCTGTCCCGTATCTGGGACGGCGCATTTCACTAACTCTAACCCCCAGCATCACTAGGAATACCAATGACCCCTGAGCCATCAATCGACGGCTTAACCTTCACTCTCGACTGCCACGGCAAGCCGGTTCGCGTCTACATGGCCGATGGGTGCCCATGGTTCGATGCCACGGCATTATGCGCCGCCATGGGCATCGACCCCGCCGAAATAGACCGTTTCAACAGAGACGCGCTGGACACGGATATCGCGGAATTCGCCTTTGACGCGGAGCCTGTGTTTGTCCTCTCGCCCATCGGGCACTTTAAGCTCGTGGAAGAAAACCTGTCCGAACAGTACGCCAAGTTTGCCGCATGGTCCCGCCGCGAAGCTGCCAAGCTGGTCCCCGTTCCAGCCGCCAACGATGCCCGCTTTTGGCTGACGCTTCGTCCTGACGGCTCTCGGCCCGAACGTCCCAGCCGCTTCACCGGCCGTGTCCCTGAATGGACAGAACTGAAGCTCTTGCCAGCCTACCGCACTGACAGGGCAATAGCCATGGAGCGCTACCGGGCAGAGCAGAGCGCCGCGTCGGAAGAGACCCAGACGAACGACGAAGGCATTCAGCGCTTTCTGGCCTGCGTGGCCGCAAACAGCGGCTTCGTCCCAGCCGTGTCCAACTCCGCCGTATAAAGAAAGCCATCATGGCATTATCTACCCTGCCGCTGTCTGTCCTCGTTGCGGACGCGGCATGACCATACAAAACTGGTCTCCCCTGGCCGACCGGGCATCAATCGTCTGTGACAGTCTCGCTAGTGATGCCCTTTCCCACGAGCCTAGGCGGTTTATGGCGAAAGGATGGTGCTTGCCAGAGCGTTCTATAATGCTGGCGGCAAAAGATTGGGCGCACCCCGCGCTGCAATTCTACATCCGCTGCCTGCTAGGCGCAGCCCCGTCCATTCTGTCTGACATGGTCGAATACGCCGGGGCCGTTATGCACCTCGCGGCCTCCGAAATGCCCCAATGCCCTGCGGCGCTTCCGAATACGAAGGCTGTGTTATTTGCATGGGATGAAAGCGCCAACAACGTTGTCGGCTGGCTCTACAAAGCGGAGAGTAATTTCCAGCCCGAGCCGATGCCCTCCGGTCACATGCTGACGCCTGCCTGCCCCGTTGCATGGGACGAGCAGCAACCGGATTGGTCCGATATCGCACATGGTCAGCAAGCGGCCGACAGGCAGTTGGCGCTTGGCAGGCGCGACAATATCGGCGGGTGGCTTCTTCACTACGAAATGCGTGTCAGTCCAGACGGTTCGCCGCCGCTCATCACCATGCGCAATCTAGGCAAGATGGCGCACTTTGCGGCCGATGCTGCGCATATCCATCCACTTTAAACAATAAAATTCCAGGATTCAGTCAATGGACGAATATCAAGAAGGCCAGACGGCCACCAATCCCAAAACGGGGCAAAGGCTCGTGTTCCAAGGCGGCCAATGGCATAATGCTTCTGAAGGCGGTGCCGCCACGATCAGCCGCTCCACCCCTCAAGACCGTACTGCCCTTAACGCCGCATCGGCCAAGGCGCAGACGGAGCGTGACGCCATGCGAGACTACGACGTCACCGAACGCGCCGTGCGGGCGATGAGTACAGGCCCGATGAAAGCGGGCTTTCTGGATGCCATCACGCCATCGGAGCAGGGTGGTTTTTGGGATACGGCTGGGGCGATTGCGGGCCTGATCCCGCGTGCCTTTATCAGCCAGGATACTTTGGACGCCCGCGATACGCTCAACACGGTGGCGGCCCGTAGCGTTACCCGTGGCCAGACGCTTCCACCTGGTCCGGCATCAGATCGTGACGTGGCACTGGCGCGGACGGCTGGCGTCAGCCCCTACAAGGGCGTGAAAGAAAACTTGAGGATCATTGAGGCCGCGCGACGCGATAGCGGCCTTGAGCAAGCGAGAAACCTTCTGCGTTCCAAGTGGATCAGCCGGTTTGGCAGCACATCCCAAGCGTCCCCTAACGGCATGACGTTTGAGGAGGCCCAGCAGATCGCGGAGCGTGACTTTCTGAAGGAGCCGGGTAGCAAGTCCGCTCGCCCTCGCGGTCTCCCGAAGCCCCCACCGCGTAAATCCCCGCCCTCTGGGTGGTCTATCCAAAAAGTTGGCTGATTTCGCCTAGCGCGGTCTGGCCAATAAAATTCATCATGTCCCTGCGGTGCGTCCTGGACCGTGGGGATTATTTTTGGCCCTGGCCGCGTGCTCTACGCCCGCTAAGGCCCCGCTGCCGCCGCAAGTCCCTCCCGCCAAGCCGGTCTACATTCCGGTCCCTCAGCCCTGTGAGGTCGAGAAGGTCCAGCCTTCTCCGTTGCCTTCGGCCGGTGGGGCGGGCGACGAGCTCTTTGAGGCCGTTAAGCGCGTTCTGGCCGATCGGGCCGTCCTGCTCGGGGACCGCGATAAGTACGCAGCGGCCAATGAGGCACCTTGCGGGCCATCGGGGACAAGGCTTCCCTAAGAAGGCTCGGAATCACGCACCTGTGCGAGAGTGTAATTCTAGGCTTTCAGAATGCGAGCTGTTTTCCGTTGGTTTTTGCGTGCTTGAGTGACTAGGAAATGCGAATCGATTTTTCTCGTGGTTTTGCGCCCGGTTTTTGAGCGAGTTTTTCCACGAGTTTTTCAACCATTCGTTGACTTGTGCGTTCTACAAACCGATATATCGCGTAGTTTCACCACTCACAAAGGAGCATATTATGGCGAGTGCATTCATAGCTACTCCGGTGCGCCGAGTGGCAAAGTTCAAGGCAAAGCCTCGTCCCGAAATCGACCGTAACGCCGTGAGTGACCGGATGTTTGGCGATTTTAAGCGGACGTTCGACGGCCTTGCCAAGTGACATCATTTGGCTGACGTTTGAAGACGTTAGCTACCTACACGATCGCGGAATAGAACTTTTCGGAGGCTCTTCGGGCACTCGCGAGGAGAGCGGAATCCATTCCGCGATCGACGCTCCACAGAAAATGTACGAGTACGAAGAAGAGGACGATGTTCTCGCCCTTGGCCTGCGCCTATGCGTTAGGCTCTGCAAGAATCACGGCTATGTAGACGGGAACAAGCGAGTCGCTCTAGCCTGCCTTCAGCGCTTCCTCGCGCTCAACGGATTTCAAATTTCTACTGAGTTGGACGCCGGTTCGGGTTACATTGACGAAAGCGATCCCGATCAGCGCGAGTGGTCCACCCTCGAATATTGGATCAAGCAACTCGCCGCGAGTGAATTTTCCGAGGACGCGCTTTATGAGATGCTGGAGCAGCACATCGAAGAGCTAGAGGTTCGCGAGAACGAGGGGCCGCAGCTCATCGATGTTTCGGAAATCCTCAAAGCCAAGTACGGAACCGAAAGCTGCTAAATCCGAAGCCGTCTAAATCGGCCCGCCCAGTTTTCAAATGCCCCCATTACCGTCTAGACTAGGCAGCGAGCGCCTGCGGATACGCGGCTCTTTGGCTCAATTTGCCTCGTCGGGCTTATGGTCCATTTCGCCCATAAAGGCCTGCACGGCCGCAATGGGTTTGCCTCTTCCGGCCGGATGGTCTCGCAGCTGCAATATCTTACCGTAAACTAACCGCCCCCGGAGTGACGATATGTCGCTCTGGGGGCTTTTACTCCTTTGGTCTATCGCGGCTTACAATACCCGCCAATTTTCCAGCCGGAAGCCCCGCATAAATGGCGTCAATCTCCTTGGGCTCCGTGATCGCCTTTTCTACTATGTAATTTATCAGATGGAATAGCGACATTGCTGTGGCGCTATCGTCCTTCAAATCCATGGTTCCGGGATGGACTGCCTCATTGCCGATGACGCGGACTGAATCTAACGCTTGCTGAATTTTGGGATTGATAACGCCCATTCTTACCAACTGACCGATCATCTTATTGATATCGTCCTCGTCGGCACCGATCAGGGGTAGTAACTTTTGCACCAGCAAGCGTAGCAATGCCGCCGCGCCACGAGGGGAAACCGACAGAACCCGCCGTGCTTCCTCGTAATCGCTTGCCAAATCAGGTGGTAGGTCGATGGGGGCGCCTGGTGCCTCGCTTTCATTTGGGACGTGCAGGCGCCCTCCGATAAAGATAACTTCTTGCAAACAAGCTTCGCAAACAGCGCAAACGATCGGCGGCGCATCTGCGGCTAGTTGCCTATATCCGTTGCTGCCGTTAACGACATTGACGCCTGGGACGTATCCCCACCGATGAAGAGCGACCGCCCGACAATTAGAATGCGGGCATGTGAAGGTCGATACAGATATGGTGGGATAACCCGTCGAATTAGTAGCAAGCTCTAGAGCTTGCGTAGCGGTTAGCGGCGTTGGCATTTCGAATACTCATATCGTCAGCAGCGGATACGCTGTGCTACCATTCGTATTGCGATCCACGCGGAAAATATAGCTGTCATCACCCGTATAACTTGGACGTCGCCTGCAACCTCCGCTGGCGCTACGCCGTTAAAGCGCTTGGTGGTCTTTGCCGTCTCGGGGCACCGCGATGATAAGCGCCCCGATCAGGAAGGCCAAGGGCACCGCGAAAGCGACCACCAGAGCCACGACGGCCGCAAGAACTACCAGTGCGATGGGCAGAACGATAAGTCCGGCCGCTACCTCACATAGCCCTTCAACCGCCATGCCCGCATCACGCCGCACAGCTTGCCAGTCGAACACGGGCGTGTGGGCCGAATAGACCTGTTCTGTTATGCGGATTGCTGCCCATGCTGCCCCCGGTATCACCAAGAGCCAGGATGGCACGACAATAGTCTGGTGCCGAGAGGGCTTGAAGGACCGCCACGGTTGCGGCCATGCCGCTTAGGGCGATGATCGGGAACAGGACGCCAAACAGGTTCCACGGCGACGGCTTACGGGGACTGCGCATAGGTAGGTCCTCCAGATGCAAGAAGGGCCCGAAGTTTCCTCCGAGCCCCTTTAAAATTCATTTTCGCGCTCAGTGCGCTGTCGCGGTCATGAGTGAGAACGGCGGAGCAATATTCGACCACGGTAGCGGCGGGATAGTCCTGCTGCGGGCGGCGTAAAAGTCGTCCACCTTGAAGCCTTTCTGCCGAGTCAGGGAGGTGTGGGGATCTACAGCGTGGAACTTTATCTTCAGGTCCGTCTGGCTTGCGCGGATGGCATGAGCCAACGGGCGGCGGCGAAGCGTTTCAATGTGTCGCGCGAAACGGTACGCAAGATGCTGTCGTTTTCATCGCCGCCGGGTTACCGGCGCCAGTCCGTACCGCAGCGCCCGAAGCTGGACGGGTTTGTGGCGATCATTGATGGATGGCTTGAGGGTGACCGCAGTGTCCCGCGCAAGCAACGCCATACGGCGAAGCGGGTATTCGACCGTTTGCGCACCGAGCATGGTTTCACCGGCGGCTATACGATCATCAAGGATTACATCCGGGAGCGCGAACAGCGCAGCCGGGAGATGTTCGTGCCGCTGGCGCACCCTGCGGGAGATGCGCAGGCCGATTTCGGGGAAGCGCTGGTGGAGATCGGCGGGGTGGAGCAGAAGGCCTACTTCTTCGCGCTCGATCTGCCGCACAGTGATGCCTGCTATGTGCGGGCCTATCCGGCGGCGGTGGCGGAGGCCTGGGTGGACGGACACGTGCATGCCTTCGCGTTTTTCGGCGCGGTACCGCGCTCGATCGTCTATGACAACGATCGCTGCCTTGTGACGAAGATCCTGCCCGACGGCACGCGGCAGCGTGCCACGCTGTTCAGCGCTTTCCTGTCACATTACGTGATCCGCGACCGCTATGCTCGCCCGGGCAAGGGGAACGAGAAAGGCAATGTGGAGGGGCTGGTAGGCTATTGCCGGCGCAACTTCATGGTGCCGATCCCGAAGTTCCCGACCTGGGAGGCGTTCAACCTGTGGCTGGAGGAGCAATGCCGCAAGCGCCAGCAGGACAAGGTGCGCGGGCAGAGCGAGACGATCGGTGAGCGGCTGCAGCGCGATCTCGCGGCCATGCAGCCTCTGCCCGCTACACCCTTCGAGGCCTGCGATCAGAAAGGCGGGCGGGTCTCCTCGCAATCCCTGGTGCGCTACAGGACCAACGATTATTCGGTTCCGGTGGCCTGGGGCCATCAGGAGGTCTGGATCAGGGCCTATGTCGATGAGGTGGTGATCGGCTGCCGCAGCGAAGTCATCGCCCGTCATCCTCGTTGCTATGCCCGCGAGGAGGTTGTCTTCGACCCGCTCCATTATCTCCCGCTGATCGAGCAGAAGATCAACGCATTCGACCAGGCTGCGCCTTTGCAGGGCTGGGACCTGCCCGAAGCGTTCACGACACTGCAGCGGTTGATGGAAGGGCGCATGCACAAACATGGCAGGCGCGAATATGTGCAGGTACTGCGCCTGCTGGAAACGTTCACCCTCGCCGATCTCCAGGCGGCGGTCGAACAGGCCATCGATCTTGGCGCCATCGGCTTCGATGCCGTCAAGCACCTCGTCCTGTGCCGGATCGAACGCGTACCGCCCAGGCTGGACCTGGACGTCTATCCCTTCCTGCCACGCACCACGGTCGAGAAGACCTTTGCCAGAGCCTATCTGAGCCTGCTCTCCGACCGGCAGGAGGCCGCATGAGCGATCAGGCCCCGGAGATCCTTCTCGCTCACCATCTCAAGGCGCTCAAGCTGCCTACGTGCCTGCGTGAGCATCACAATCTCTCGCGGCAATGTGCCGCTGAAGGCGTCGATCATATCCGCTTCCTCGCCCGCCTCGTCGAGATGGAAATGATCGACAGGGAGCGTCGCATGGTCGAGCGGCGCATCAAGGCCGCGCGCTTCCCCGCCGTCAAAAGCCTCGACAGCTTCGACTTCGCCGCCATCCCCAGGCTCAACAAGATGCAGGTGCTCGAGATGGCGCGCTGCGAGTGGATCGAGCGGCGTGAGAACGCCATCGCTCTGGGGCCATCAGGCACCGGAAAGACGCACGTAGCGTTGGGGCTCGGACTGGCAGCATGCCAGAAAGGACTGTCGGTGGGCTTCACCACCGCGGCAGCGCTGGTCAGCGAAATGATGGAGGCCCGCGACGAGCGCCGTCTTCTGCGCTTCCAGAAGCAGATGGCCGGATACAAGCTGCTCATCATCGACGAACTGGGCTTTGTGCCGCTCTCCAAGACCGGCGCCGAACTGTTGTTCGAGCTGATCTCCCAGCGTTACGAACGCGGCTCCACCTTCATCACCAGCAACCTGCCCTTCGACGAATGGACCGAAACCTTCGGATCTGAGCGTCTCACAGGCGCGCTCCTCGATCGCCTGACCCATCACGTCAGCATCCTCGAGATGAACGGCGAAAGCTATCGCCTCGCGCACAGCCGGGCCCGCAAGGCCAAAACCAGACCCTGAAAATTACACCAATGCCGGGGGGAGTGGCCCTCGGGCTACGCCCTCACGCCACTCCCCCCGGCATGTAACACGATGGCCTGGTTTTACGCCGCCGAATGGCCGACTTTTGCTCCGCCGTTGACAGATGCAGGCTTGGTCCGACTATCTGGATGGGCTTGCTGGTTTGAGCGCAGCTTAGGGGGGGCGTGGCTGTGGAAGGCCGACCCTTACTGGCCGCTCAGCACCTTTTTTTGGTTCCTAGGTGCGGTCTGTCTGCTTACCGTTCCCGGATACCCTATGATGGTGCCGGTTCGAATAGCGTGGCTTCCTTGCGCGTGTAATGCGCTTCGAGCTCCTTCAACACATTGGGGTTGAAGAAGGATTTCTTGGTTCCCTTGCGTTTGTCGGGGTCCAGATAGCGCTCGTAGCACAGCTTCGCGTTAGGCTTCACAGCGTTCATCAACGTATGGAAATCGGCATTCTGTTTGAAGTCAGAATAGCGCTCCTGCAGCTTCTTGACGAGTTCCTGGTAAGTTAGAGTGAACCCGGCCGGGACCTTGTCCCCTTCGACCGTCACCGTCAGATCCGCTTCCGCCCCGCCGACAACGGCAGCTTTGACCGCCGCGCCGTCCTTCTTCTTGATCAGATCGAAGTCGACCCGGACCGTGAAGGAATAGGGCGATTGATCATTGGGCAAGGCCGCCTCGACCCTCTGCATATGCGCCAGGAATTTGGTCACCGCCTCCGCTGATTTCTTCGCCACGGCATCGACCTCCTTCTGGTCGAGGTCGAAAGAAATCGGGATCGAGGCGATGTTCAGATCGGAGAACGAAATCGAAAACCAGGACTGGGCCGCCTCCACATAGTTGCGCACCGCCGCCAGGGAAATTTCGGTGAGCTTCTTGCGGAGCAGTGCGTCGGTAGCGACAAAGTGGGTGGCGCTGTCGCGGATTTCCATCAACGCCTCGATGTTCGCGATGCAGTGGGCGTCAATGCGGTGCTTCGAGTAATTTGACACCAGGTTCCAGCAACGGTCGATGCCGATCGTCATCGGCGCGCCGGATCGGGTGGTCTTCACCTCCCTGAACTTGCTCGGCGTCCCGTCCTTCTTCTTGCGTTGTCGATATTCATGAAGGGCGCTTGCCTTACCACCATGTTCGCGCATGACCCGCGCCTTGAGCAGCAGCTCCCAGGCGTTGATCATCAGGATCGCGAAGGTTTCCTCGCGATACAGTGAGGACGCCCTGTTGTAGCTCTCGACGGCGGAAAGACAGTCAGCCCGGGACTTCGCAACCAACAACATGTATTTCGGGGTAGGCAATCCGGTCCCTCCGTCCGGTCAAAAACACCACCAGATTCAAGCTGCTGTTACAGCATTGTCATCTGGGTTGCCGGGTTCGCCCGCAGGACGCCATTGATCAACCACTGACCTTCCCAGCGCCGGTGGGTGCCCATGGCCAGGACCATGCCCTTCTGCGGAAATTCGACACCGAACTTTTCGACTATCCAGTCGAGCGCCGCCGCCTCTCCACAGCGCGTTCGCGGCGATGTCGAACCGCTCCCGATTGAGACCGGAGCGTTCGCGCAGCCGCGCACCGCTTTGCTGTTCCCGATTCAGCAGGCCAAGGAGCGCTCGCCCATCCGCAGTCAGCGCGATCGAACGAGCGCCCATGGTCAACCGCCGATCGCCGGCAGCGCGAACCCGCCCAGCAAGCTCGACAAGGTTTCCGCGCCTGCCACCGGCAGCGGCTGGAGCGGAAGGCGCGGCGCGCCCGCCTCGAGCCCCCGCATCGCCAGCCCGGCTTTCACGGTGGTGGGCAGGCCACCCGTCACGATGAACTGGAGCACCGGCAGGATGCGATAGAACAGATCGCGCGCCGCACGGATGTCACCCGCCGCCATCAGATCGAACAGCCGCCGTGGCAGATCGCCGAGCAGGTTGGGCGCGGCAGTGCACCAGCCGGAGGCACCGGCAGCGAGCGCCTCCAGCGTCATGTGATTGGCACCGTTGTAGAATGGGATGGCGCCCTGCGAGAGCGTGCGGATCGCGTGCATCCGATTGAGGTCGCCGCTGCTCTCCTTGATGAAGCGGACGGTTTCGATCTCCCGCACCAGCTTCACCAGCAGCGCCGGGGCCATATCGACTCCGCTGGTTGCCGGGTTGTTATAGGCCATGATCGGCAGGTCGGTGGCCGCGGCGATCGCGGCATAGTGATCGAAAATCTCCGCCTCGGTCAGCTTCCAATAGGCAATGGGAATGACCATCAGCATATCGGCCCCCACCTCGGCGGCGAAGCCCACCTTGGCGACGGCCGCCGACGTCGTCAGTTCGCTGATGCCGACGATGACCGGAACCCGGCCCGCCACGATCTCCACGCCAAGCCGCGCGCACTGCCGCCACTCGTCGCCGCTCAGATACGCGCTCTCGCCGGCACTACCGAGGAAGGCGATGGCGGCGGGTTGGTCGGCCAGCAGGTTTTCCGTGACCCGCCGGAACGCCGCTTCGTCGATGGCCCCGCCATCGGCGGTGAAGGGTGTGACGGGATAGGCGATGATCCCGGAAATGGGGGTTTCGTGCTTCACTTCGCTTCCTCTCGAATGGCCAGGCCCCCGGCATTTTGCAGCATCGGGGCATTTTCGCAGGCGAGATACCGGGCAGGGTTCTCGGGGTCGGCGTTGACGTGATGGTGCCACGCCCAGACGGGGATGTAGAGCGCATCGCCCATTTCCCACTCGATCCGGCGATCCTCGATCATCGAATAGCCGCGGCCTTCGAGAACGTAGAGGATCGTTTCATAGGTGTGCCGGTGCCGGCCCGAGCGCCCGCCCGGGTTCAGCCCACCGATCGTCATGCTGAGCGCGTGACTGGGCAGATCGACGATATGCACCGGATGCTTGCGTTCGGCCGAGAAACCGCCGCTGATATCGCCTTTCTCGACGCCGGGATGCGACAGGCGCTCCGGCATATGGACCTGGATCGTGGACGGCGTTTTGCCGAAGTCGGCCGATCCGAATTTCGTCTGTGGTTGCATGGCTACCTCCGTGATGGAGGCCTTCTACTGCGCCACCGTTCTATTGGTCCAAGACGATATTCCGATTGAAGCAATTGGTATTTCCTATACAATGCGTCGATGGATTTGCGGCGCCTCCGTTTCGTTGTCCGTGTCGCGGACGAACGTAGCTTCACGCGGGCGGCGCAATCGCTGAACGTCGCCCAGCCGACGCTGTCGCAGCAGATTCGCGACCTCGAACTGGAACTCGGCGTCGATCTCTTCCACCGGGGTTCGCGGCGGGTGGATACCACCGAAGCCGGATCGCTGGTCGTGCAGCATGCGCGCATCGTCCTCGGCGCGGTCGAGGCGTTGAAGGAGGCGGTTGTCGAACATCGCGGCCTGAAGCGCGGCCGCCTGCACATTGGCGTGACGCAGACGTTCAACGCCCTCTACCTTCCACCGATCCTGACCGGCTTCGCGGGAGATTACCCGGGGATCGACCTGGAGGTCAGCGAACTCGCCAATGCGGAGATTGTGAACGGGATCCTGTCCGGCACGCTCCACCTAGGGGTCGGCATACCGCAAGCTGCGGAACTCGAGCACGCCGAGCCGCTCTATCGCGACCAATTGATGTTCGTCTGCCATTCGAGCCATCGGCTTGCCCGCGCCAAGACCGCGGCGGTCGGTGCAATCGCCAGGGAGAGCCTGGCACTGCTCGGCCCGAGATACCGGACTCGCGCGGCGGTGGATTCCTATCTGGAGGATCACGGTGTGGCGCCTGCCCGCGTGATCGCCTTCAACACGTTCGCCGGCATCCTCCAGACCGTCTCGCTTGGTGGGCATTCGGCGATCATGCCCGCGGACATCAGCAGAGGCGCGGGGGTCCATGATCTGCGCTTTATACCCCTGGAACCCACGCCTCCCGAGCGGGTCGTATGCTTGCTATCGCCCGCTACCGGCCTTCGATCGCCTTCCGCTATCGAACTAGGCGAACGGATCCGAGCCCGGTTCGCTGGGTGAAACTGAAGTCCGAAAAATCTGGATTCTGCGGAGGTTACCGTTGCCAAAGTTCCGCAATTTAGGGCGTTCAACGCTATTTTAGCGAAGGAGCGTCGCCTGAATTTGGCGTTCGCAGCGCCGCATTGGTGCAAACCCAGGGGTAATTGGACCAGTAGGTTTCAGAGCCTGAATGTCCGCTCCTTCCATTATCGGACGTTGGCGCGAGAACAGGTGAACGTCGTGTTCTGGTCGCGTGCTGCCGGAAGCCGAATGCCGCATCGTGGGACGAAACCGTCATCCGCAGCGATTTCGACGAACGGCCGGTTCGACCGAGAGCTACCGTTCGCGAGCGTCACACAGCGAACCGAAGCCGGATCCGCTCGGCCATCTCTAGGGAGGTCGGTGAACGGAGGCCGGAATTGGGTGACAGCAAGCATACCACACGCTCGGGAGGTGAGGGTTCCAGTGGTATGAACCGCAGATCGTTAACTCCAGCACCTCTGCTGACGTCCGCAGGCATGATTGCTGAATGCCCGCCAAGCGACACGGTCTGCAGGATGCCAGAGAATGTGTTGAAGGCGAGAACGCGAGCGGGCTCGACACCGTGGTTCTCCAGGTAGGAGTCCACTGCCGCGCGCGTCCGATATCTCGGGCCGAGCAGTGCCAAGCTCTCCTCACAGATTTCATCGACTGCCACAGTCCTGGCACGGGCAAGCCGATGGCTCGAATGGCAGACGAACATCAACTGGTCGCGATATAGAGGCTCAGCGTGTTCCAGCTCCGCAGCTTGCGGTATGCCGACCCCTAGGTGCAGTGTTCCCGATAGTATCCCGTCGACGATTTCTGCATTGGCCAGCTCGCTGACCTCTAGATCGATCCCAGGATAGTCGCTCGCGAAGGCCGTCAGGATCGGCGGCAGGTATAGCGCGTTGAATGTCTGCGTCACGCCGATATGCAGGCGACCGCGCTTTAAGCCCCTGTGTTCGACAACCGCCTCTTTCAAAGCATCGACCGCACCGAGCACAATACGAGCATGCTGAACAACCAGAGAACCTGCCTCAGTGGTGTCCACCCGGCGAGAACCCCGGTGGAACAGATCAACACCAAGCTCCAGCTCCAGATCGCGGATCTGCTGGGACAACGTCGGCTGGGCGACGTTCAGCGACTGTGCTGCTCGAGTGAAACTGTGCTCGTCCGCCACGCGGACGACGAAACCAAGGCGGCGTAGATCCATCGGAGCAATCTATAGGAAATACCAATCGCTTCAATCGGAACATCGTCTTGGATCAATAGAAAGCCTGCGTGCTACGAGCGCCCGGCGTGGCGCTAGCTGCGCAGCGATAGACGAAACACGGACTACAATGACGAAGCAATTCCCCACGGCATCGCGGGCAGCGATCCCTATCCTGATCGCACTCGGCACCGCACACATGCTCAACGATCTGATGCAGTCCGTGATTGCGGCGGCCTACCCGATCCTCAAACAAGCCCACGGACTCAACTATGCGCAGATCGGGGGCATATCGCTGACCTTCCAGATCGCCGGCTCGCTGCTCCAGCCCGTCGCGGGCACGATCATCGACCGGCGACCGATGCCCTATTCCGCCGTCTGCGCCATGGTTTTCACCTTTGCCGGGCTGATCGCGCTGGCCTTCGCGACGCATTACAAGCTGATCCTAGTCGCTGTGGCCTGTATCGGTATCGGTTCGTCGATCTTCCATCCCGAAGCCACCCGCGTGATCCGTGAGGCGTCCGGCCGGCAGCAGGGGTTGGGCCAGGGAATCTTCCAGCTGGGCGGCCAGGCGGGCGGTGCGCTGGGACCGCTGCTGGCGGCGTTCATCATCGTGAGCGGCGGCCAGACGAGCATCGCGTGGTTTGCGGCGCTGGCGCTCGTCGCGATGGCGCTCCTGTTCTGGACAGCACGCCGCCACCTCGCCGCCACGGGAGACGCGATGGCGAGCAGGATCCGGTCGGCACTCGCGCAGGCTCCCCGCCATTCGGCCCGCACCGTGGTCGTCGGCATGACCGTGCTGACGCTGCTGATGGTGTCGAAGAATGCCTATGCAGAGAGCTTTCGCTCCTTCTACACCTTCTACCTGATCGACCATTTCCGGCTGTCGGTGCAAAGCTCGCAGTTCATGTTGTTCGCACTGCTGGCGTCGGGCACGGCGGGAGCGCTACTGGGCGGCCTCATCGGCGATCGCATCGGCCGCTATCGAATCATCTGGGCCTCGGTGCTCGGGCCGTTGCCATTCGCGCTGCTGCTGCCCCATGCCGACCTGTTCTGGACCGGCGTGTTGACGGTCGCGATCAGCTTCGTCATGGCGAGCGCCTTCGCCTCGATCTTGATCTACGCGATGGAGTTGATGCCGCACCGGGTTGGGCTGGTCGGCGGGATCTTCTATGGGCTCGACTTCGGACTGGGCGGGATCGCCGCAGCAGCACTGGGCGCAGCGGCCGATCATTTCGGGATCGAGGCGGTCTACCGAATGTGCGCCTTCATTCCGCTCGCCGGCCTGTTCGCCTGCTTCCTGCCCCGCGTCGGCGACGCGCGCACCGAACGAGCGGTGGCGGCAGCCGCGCCTGAAATCCCCGAATGACGGCGTACTCGCTGTGCGACGCGGACGTAGAACGGTTCGGCCGCGATCCGCTCGCCACTTTCACCGCCAATCTCGCAACGGTCGAGTCACGGATCGCTGGAGCCTGCGCGCGTGCGGGCCGGGCGCGATCCGAGGTGCGGCTGCTGCCGATCACGAAAACGGTGCCTGCACCCATCCTGCGCATCGCCCACACAGCGGGCATTCACAGCTTCGGCGAGAACAAGATCCAAGAGGCCGACGCAAAGCGCGACGCATTGACCGATCTTGCGATCGATTGGGCCATCGTCGGCCATCTCCAGACCAACAAGGTAAAACATCTCACGCGGTTCGCCCGCGAGTTTCACGCGCTCGACAGTCTGCGGCTCGCCGACATGCTCAACGCCCGGCTGGAGCGCGAGGATCGCGTCCTCGACGTCTATGTTCAAGTCAACACCTCGGGCGAGGAGAGTAAGTTCGGCTTGCATCCCGAAGCTCTAATCCCCTTCGTCGCGATGCTCGATCGCTTCCCCTGCCTGCGCCCGCGCGGGCTGATGACACTCGCCGTGTTTAGCGATGACATGGCGCGGGTTCGGCCCTGCTTCGCATTGCTGCGACGGTTGCGCGACGAGGCGGCTCGGCGTCATCCGGCGCTGACCGGCCTCTCTATGGGCATGTCGGGCGATTACGAGGTCGCGATAGAGGAAGGTGCCGACGTGATCCGCGTCGGCCAAGCGATTTTCGGCCAGCGCCCTGTAGCCAACAGCCACTATTGGCCGGAAAACCGGACCACCGCATGGCAGATGTGACCTTGATCCAGAGCGGGATCGTCAACGGCCAAGCGCATCGCCGCTGGGTGAACTGAATGAAATGGGATTGGCTCGGGCGATTCGTCCCAGAATCACTTCCGACAAGCTACGCCGAGCGGCTTCGGGCTAGTCTCGGAGCAGCCATTGGCATCGCATTGACGGGGCTGGTGAGCACATTTCTAATTGGACCGGTTGGTTCGCTTCCGCTGCTCGTTGCTCCAATGGGCGCATCTGCGGTGCTGTTGTTCGGCGTGACAGCCAGCCCGTTGGCGCAACCGTGGTCGATCATCGGCGGAAATCTGGTCGCTGCTGTTGTCGGCGTGACGGCCGCGCGCGCAATCGGATCTCCATTGCTGGCTGCCCTTGCGATAGGAGTTGCTTTCGCAATCATGGCGCCGCTGCGGTGCGTACACCCGCCCAGCGGAGCGGTTGCCCTGACGGCCGTCTTAGGCGGCCCACATATCCAGTCATTGGGCTATGGCTTCGTTTTGGTGCCGGTCGGCATCAACTCGCTGGTTCTGGTGCTGGTCGCACTGGCCTACAACAATTCGACGGGTCGATCATATCCTCACCATGCTCATCAGCCGTTGCACCCGCACCCGCCGATCGTCGAACTCACGCTCGAACCGTCGGATCTAGATGAGGTTCTGGCCGACTATGGCGATGCGCTCGACATCAGCCGTGACGATCTCGACGCACTTTTCAACGAGTTGGTCGGCCGGGCACAACGACGGAGCGCTCCGCTAGATTGACCACTCGCTCGGCTGCCGCTCGCTGCCAATGAGCGCATCACTGTATCATAGGAAAAGCAAATGCCTTCTATTGGATCATAGTCTTGGACCAATAGAAGATCCGGGCGGTAGAAAGCCTCCAACACGGAGGTAGCCATGCAATCACAAACGAAATTCGGATCGGCAGACTTCGGTAAGACGCCATCCTCCATTCAGGTCCAGATGCCGGAGCGCCTATCGCATCCCGGCGTCGAGAAGGGTGATATCAGCGGCGGCTTCTCGGCCGAGCGCAAGCATCCGGTGCATATCGTCGATCTGCCCAGCCACGCGCTCAGCATGACGATCGGCGGGCTCAACCCCGGCGGGCGCTCGGGGCGGCACCGGCACACCTATGAGACGATCCTCTATGTGCTTGAAGGGCGCGGCTATTCGATGATCGAGGATCGCCGCATCGAGTGGGAAGTGGGTGATGCGCTCTACATCCCGGTCTGGGCGTGGCACCATCACGTCAATGCCGATGCCGATAAGCCTGCGCGCTATCTCGCCTGCGAGAATGCCCCGATGTTGCAGAATGCGGGTGGCCTCGCCATCCGGGAGGAAGCCAAGTGACCAAGATCGACACCCCCATCAGCGGCATCATCGCCTATCCCGTCACCCCGTTCGACCCCGTCAGCGGCGCGATCGATAAAACGGCCTTCCGCCGCGTCACCGAGAATCTGCTGGCGGATGCTCCGTCGGCCATCGCCTTCCTCGGCAGCGCCGGTGAGAGCGCCTATCTGAGCGGCGAGGAATGGCGGCACTGCGCCCGGCTGGGCGTGGAGACGGTGGCGGGCCGCGTGCCCGTGATCGTCGGCATCAGCGAACTGACCACGGCGGCGGCTATCGCCAAGGCAACCTATGCCGCCGAGATCGGCGCGGACATGCTGATGGTGATCCCCATCGCCTATTGGAAGCTGACCGAGGCGGAGATCTTCGACCATTTCGCCGCGATCGCCTCTGCGACCGATCTGCCAATCATGGCCTATAACAATCCCGCCACCAGCGGCGTGGACATGCCCCCGGCGCTGCTGGTCCGGTTAGTGCGCGAGATCGCCACCGTGCACTACATCAAGGAGAGCAGTGGCGATCTCAACCGGATGCACGCTATCCGCACGCTGTCCGACGGCGCGATCCCCTTCTACAACGGCGCCAATCACATGACGCTGGAGGCGCTTGCCGCCGGGGCCTCGGGCTGGTGCACCGCCGCGCCGAACCTGCTCGGCGATCTGCCCAGGCAGCTGTTCGATCTGATGGCGGCCGGAGACATCGGTGGCGCGCGCGAGCTCTTCTATCGCATCCTCCCCATTCTCCAGTTCATCGTGACAGGCGGCCTGCCGACCACCGTAAAGGCCGGGCTGGCGATGCGTGGCCTTGAGGCGGGCCCTCCGCGTCTTCCTCTTCAGCCGCTGCCGGCAGCGGGAACGGAAACCCTGTCGAAGTTACTGAGCGGGTTCGACCTGCCAGCGATCGGCGGCTGACCATGGGCGTTCGTTCGATGGCGCTGACGGTGGACAAACGAACGCTCCTCGGCCTGCTGGATCAGGAGCCGCGAACCGGCGAGCGACTACGCGAGCGATCCGGTCTCGACCGGGAGCGGTTTGACCTCGCCGCAGACGCTCTGTGGCGAGCCGTCCTGTTGCAGGGCATCCCTGGCGAAGGATGCTGCCAAGATCCCTGCGGCATCAACTGCATCTCGGCGTCCGAACCCGACCGGACGTGGAGACTTACTGAGTTCGGCAGCGCTGCTCTTGCTGGAGTTGGAAAATGAAGATTCATTTCGTCATTCACGAGGCTTTCGAGGCGCCAGGAGCCTATGAGACTTGGGCGCGGGCGCGAGGCCATGAGGTCTCGTTTACGCGGCTGTATGATGGCGATCGCCTTCCGACTTCAGCGCGCGATCATGACATGCTCATCGTTATGGGCGGACCGCAGTCGCCAGCAACGACGACGGACGAATGCCCACACTTCGACGCGCTGGCAGAGCGCGCCTTGATCGCCCGGTTCGTTGAGGCCAACAAAGCGGTCGTCGGAATCTGCCTCGGCTCGCAGCTGATTGGCGAGGCGCTTGGCGCCGCTTTTGGTCACAGCCCCGAGAAGGAAATCGGCAAGTTTCCGATCGCGCTTACCGAAGCGGGGCTGTCCAACGACAAAGTGGCCCATTTCGGCAGCGAACTGGCAGTCGGTCATTGGCACAATGACATGCCCGGCCTCACCGATAATGCCGTGATCCTTGCGACGAGTGAGGGATGCCCACGCCAGATCGTCGAATATGGCCCTCTAGTCTATGGCTTTCAGTGCCACATGGAGTTCACCACCGATGTGGTCGAGTTGCTGATCAAGGCAGAACACACGCTGCCTACCCTGATCGCACATCGTTTCGTGCAACAGGCCGAGGTGCTGCGCGCGCAGGACTGGACCGATATGAACGACAAGCTCCACGGCTTTCTCGATCGGCTCGCGGATGCCTATGCGGAACGAAGCCATGGCTGAGCGCGGCGCCAAGCATATCGGCTCGATCCTTTCCTTCTATGCCGTAGCAGAGCGGCTGAAAAGGGAACTGCGGCACAGCTGGACGTCCGATGGACGGCAGGAAAGCGTTGCAGAGCACAGCTGGATGATGTCGCTTCTCGCCATGCTGATGGCCGACCGGCTCGAGAAGCCGGTCGATCTAGGCAAGGTGCTCAAGATGGTGATCGTTCACGATCTGGTCGAATGCATCGCCGGCGATATCCCCTATTTCGAGACGAGCGATCGTAAAGCCAACAAGGTCGCGCTTGAGACGGCGGCGATGGCAGAGATCGTGCTGATGTTGCCCCCAGTGGTCGGCGCGGAAATAGAGTCGCTCTGGCTTGAGTTCGAGGCCCGCGAGACCCCTGAGGCTAAGTTCGGCTGCGCACTCGACACGCTTGAGGTCCAACTCCAGCACAACCTCGCCGCGATCGATACCTGGATTCCTCGTGAGTTCGATCTGAAGCGCCCCGGCTTTTCAGGAGGCTCCAACTTGTGAGAAGGAGCATCCGTGATGAGCAAGACGACGAACAAATTTTCTCCTGAAGTCCGGGAGCGCGCGGTCCGTATGGTCGCGGAGCAGCGAGCTGAATATGGCTCGGAATGGGAAGTGATGAAGTCGATCGCGGCGAAGATCGGCTGCTCGCTGGAGACGCTGCGCCGCTGGTGCCGGGAGGAGGCGAGCCGACGAGCGGGACCAGCGGCGCTGGCTGCCGATGACCGTGAGCGGCTGAGATTGCTTGAGCGCGAAGTGAAGGAGTTGCGCCGGGCCAACGAGATTTTGCGCAAGGCATCAGCATATTTTGCGTTGGCGGAGCTCGACCGCCCCGGGAGATGATGATGGCGTTCATCGACGCCCATCGCGAGGATTTGGGGATCGAGCCGATCTGCCGCGAACTGGCGATCGCCCCTTCCTCCTACCATGAACATGCTGCACGCCGTGCCGATCCCGGGAGGCGTCCGGCACGTACCCGGCGCGATGAGGAGATCAGGGAGCAGATCAAGCGAGTCCATGAGGCCAGCTTCGGCCTCTATGGCGCACGCAAGGTCTGGCACCAGATGCGGCGTGACGGCATCATGGTGGCGAAATGCACGGTGGAACGATTGATGCGCGCCATGGGACTGGCGGGCGTCCGGCGTGGAAAGAAGACAGTCACCACTGTCAGCAACCCGAAGGCACCGTGTCCGCTGGACAAGGTCAATCGGGAGTTTCGCGTCAGCCGGCCCAACGCTCTGTGGGTTGTCGATTTCACCTACGTGCATACCTGGGCGGGCTTCGTCTATGTCGCATTTGTGATTGACGCTTTTGCCCGGCGGATTGTGGGGTGGAAGGTCAGCACGTCAGCCACTGCAGGCTTCGTTCTGGATGCCCTGGAGCAGGCGATTCATGCCCGCAGGCCAAGTCCCGATGATGGGCTGATCCATCATAGCGACAGGGGAGTTCAATACCTTGCGATGAACTATACCCAGCGCTTGGCCGAGGCCAAGCTCGTTCCCTCGGTGGGCAGCGTCGGCGATTCCTATGATAATGCATTAGCTGAGACGATCAACGGCCTTTACAAGGCCGAGGTCATCTGGCGGCAGCGGTCATGGCCAAGCGTTTCGGCCGTGGAAATGGCAACACTGCGCTGGGTCGATTGGTACAATAATCACCGGCTCTTCGGCCCTATCGGGCACATCCCGCCCGCTGAGGCCGAAGACAATTACTATGCAGCCCTCGAGAACCTCGATATGGCTGCATAGCCCAATGAAAACTGCCTCCTGAAAAGCCGGGGCGCTTCAATCTCGTTTACACCAAGGTCGCGACGCCGTGCTCTTACGATCCCTTTCTTGCGGAGTTTGCAGCCGCTGTCATTCGTCAGGCGGAGGCGAAAATGCTGGCAGGCGAGGTTGATGTCGTAGCCCTGCGCGCGAGGCACGGCGTTCCACTAGACTAAATAAATGAGCGAGAACGGCGGCGTCGGATCAGCCGCTGTCGCGCAACGCTGTCTACGGCAAATTACTCGCTACCGCTGCGGGCTTTCCAAGGTCGGTGGAAAGCCATTCGATCCGACACTGGGTGCATATGAACGGTCGGTTTCGACAGAAGCCGACCTTCCTTTTACCTGAGCGGAATGGCCAATGTTGGTCGGGAGCCGTCGTGGCTGAGACCGCAGCTTTCGCGGTGGAAGCGCTCTGAACCGGACATGCCGCAATCGGCCATCAGTCCTATGAAGCCGATATGATCCAGCCGTTGGAGCTGCATTATGTTTGAAATGATCGCTGCAAACGCAGGTGGATTATGGTAGCTTCACACAGATAGAAAAAAATCATCAAAAAGCGAATTTGGGGCATCGAACCGCTCCGCGTTTTCCTAAGCGGGTACAAATGAGGGTACGAACCAAGCTGTCTTTTGGAGACTAAGTATTTAAAACAATTACATAAACTGTAATTGTGAGTCCTCCTCGGGCACCATTTTTTTGGCGGGTCCAAAAACACTCAAAAGCGGCTGGAAGCAGCCGCTTTTTTGTTGTCCGGCACCCTTGCAGCCCGCGCCACCGCAAGGGCGTTTCAGCGACGGTGCAGCAGGGTTTGCGCGGGTGCGTAACGGCGCCCGCGCTGGTCGGCGTCAGGCAAAGATATTCGCCAGATCCTGCGACTGCGGCCCATCCTTCCAGTTGCGCAGCGACGTGTAGAGGCTGGCCTGCACCGTGCTCCAGAAAGCGATGATGATCGTGTTGCTGACCGCCGACAGCGCCAGATAGGAAGGCGACAATTGCATCGCGCCATTGCTGACCGTCGGCAGCATCCCGCCCGTCACCATGATGATGCCCAGCACCCCTGACACCAGCCAGATCAGCACCCACACCAATATCTGCATGCCGAAGATGCGCCAGCGCGCGCCCTTGGTCAGGTAGCGGCTGCGCGACAAGGCCGCGAAGACGCCGCTTTCCTCCGCGACCAGCGCAGGGGCGGCGACCGACCACATGATGAACAGGATAATGCCCGGCACCAGCAACAGCAGCATGCCCGCCATGACCGCCAGCACCAGCAGCAATGTCAGGCCGATCAGCGGCACTGCTATCGACAGGCCGGTGCCGATGCACTGGGCGAAGCTTGCCTTCTCCCCCTGCGTGTGGGCCAGTGTCGCGCGGACCAGCGCGCCCTGCACCAGCATCGACAGGAGCATGTAGATGGCGAAGGAGGCGATCGACACGGCGATCACCGCGATGGTGCTGGCCCGATCGGCAGCGGCCAGCGAAGAGCCGATGAAATAGCTGTAGAGCGATTGCGGCAACGCCCCGAACAGGAAGGCGATGCCGAAGGTTGCGATCGGATTGCTGCCCAGCGTGCCGAAAGCGCGCCCCAATACCGTTCCAACCGAAAAGGATGGCCCTTCATCTGCCATTGCCTGCGTCGCCATGCGAATACCCCTGTTGATAACCCCGGCGCCATGCTGTCCCATCTGACGGACTTTGTCATCCTTTGAATGACTTGCGCCGTGGTCCCCAGTCGCTAGGGTCGCAGGTCAACGGGGGTGGGCAGCAATGGCCGGACCAGATTCGCAATCGGACGACAGGTTGGCTGCGGCGCATGACGCGCTGCGGTCCGGTGGCGATATCCAGTTCGACATGATGCCAGCGCCCGGCCGCCAGCCGCCGCCCGCCTGGCTCAAGGCGCTGGGCGAATGGTTGGAAGAGGTGCTGGCGCCGGTCGGCCGCTTCCTGCGCTGGATCGGCAGCTTCATGCCCGACGCGCCCTATGCCCGGATATTCCTGTGGACCATCATCGCCGTGCTGGCGCTGCTGGTCCTGTGGATGGTGGTGGACCGGTTCCGCCATGGCGAATGGCGCCTGCCGCGCTGGCGCCGCCGCCGTACCGCCCGGTCGGTCGACGCAGCGGAGGAAGACTGGACGCCCGACGCTGCCCCGGCCCGCGCCTGGCTGGAGGAGGCGGACGCACTCGCCGGGCAGGGCCGCTATGCCGAAGCGGTGCATCATCTGCTGCTGCGCAGCGTCGAGGACATGGCCCGTCGCCGGCCACAGATCGTCCGACCCGCGTTGACCAGCCGCGACCTCGCCCGTGCGCCCGGCATCCCGTCCGCGCCCCGTCGCCTCTTTGCCGAGATTGCGCAGGCGGTGGAACGCAGCCTGTTTGGCGGCCGCCCGATCAACGCGGTGGAATGGGATCGCTGCCGCCACGCCTATGCCGATTTCGCCCAGACGCGGAACTGGGCGGCATGAGCGATATCGGCAATGTTCGCCAGACGAGCGACGCTGGCCTGTTCCGGGGCCGCACCGTTGCGCTGATGCTGGCCATAGGCATCGCCGGTTTTGTCGGCATGCTGGTGCTGGGCGCCTATGCGCCGGACCTGCGGTCGGGCCGCAATGGCGGCGCGCATGCCCTGTCCAATGCCGTCACCGGCTATGCCGCGCTGGTGAGGCTGGCGGAGGCGACCGGTCGCAATCCCCGCATCGTCCGCAGCGCCCATGATTTCGAGACGGAGGATCTGCTGGTCGTCACGCCCGAAACCGGCGCGACCGACATCAGCCAGGCGCTGATCCAGCGCGCCACCCGGCCGACCCTGTTCGTCCTGCCCAAATGGCGCACCGTGCCGGATGAGGATCATGCCGGCTGGGCGCGCTATCAGGGGCTGCTTCCGCTCGACGAGCCGATCGGCGTGCTCGCCCCCGGCGTCCGCTTCACCATGCGGCAAAGCAAAAGCGGCGGCGGCGTGCTGACCTCCCATGGCGTGCCGGGCCGCTTCTGGACCCCGCGCCCGGTGCAGGTCATCACTGGCATCGATCCGGACAATGAGCAGCAGCAGGACCAGTGGCGCGACCTTCATCCGCTGCTGACCGACGGGCATGGCGGCATCGTGCTGGCGCAGGTCGGGCAGGGGCCGCTCTTCGTGCTGGCCGATCCCGACCTGCTCAACAATCGCGGCATGAAGGATCTGGCGCAGGCGCGGTCCGCGCTGGCGCTGCTCGACTGGCTGAACAGCACCGATCCCGAAGGCATCGCCTTTGATGTGTCGATGAACGGCCTCGGCCATTCGCGCAGTCCGCTGAAATTGCTGTTCGAGCCGCCCTTCCTGGCGATGACGCTGGCGATCGTAGCGACCCTGTTGCTCGCCGGCTTCCACGCCTTCGGCCGCTTCGGCCCGCCGCGCGCGCGGACCCGCGCGGTCGCTTTCGGCAAGGCGGCACTGGTCGATAACAGCGCGCTGCTGATCCGCAAGGCCGGCCGTGAATCGCGCCTCGGCGGGCGCTATGCCGCCGTCATCCGCGAACGGGCAGCCCGCGCCTTTGGCGCGCCTGCACGGCTGCGCGATCAGGCGCTCGACCAATATCTCGACAGTTTGAAGGGGGCGCACCGCTTCACCGACCTCGCACAGGCGGCGGATGCAGCGAGCGACCGACACAGCCTGCGCGATGCCGCGCAGGCGCTCCATGATTGGCAAGGGGAGAAGACCCGGTGAACGTACAAGATGTCCAGGCGCTTAGCCAAAGCATCCGGCAGGAGGTCGCCCGCGCGGTCGTAGGGCAGGAGGCGACGGTCGACCTCATGCTGGTCGCGCTCTTCTCCGGCGGCCATATCCTGCTGGAAGGGCCGCCGGGCACCGCCAAGACGCTGATCGCGCACAGCTTTGCCCGTGCATTGGGCCTCGGGTTCGGCCGCATCCAGTTCACCCCCGACCTGATGCCCGGCGACATCATCGGTGCCAATCTGTTCAATTTCCAGACCAGCCAGTTCACCCTGACGCGCGGGCCGATCTTCACCGAATTGCTGCTGGCCGACGAAATCAACCGCACCCCGCCCAAGACGCAGGCAGCCCTGCTGGAGGCGATGCAGGAACGCACCGTCACCATCGACGGCGAAAGCCTGGCGCTCAGCGACCGTTTCATGGTCGTCGCGACCCAGAATCCGATCGAGCAGCAGGGCGTCTATCCCTTGCCCGAAGCCCAGCTCGACCGTTTCCTCTTCAAGCAGAGCGTCGATTATCCCAGCGCCACGGAAGAGCGACGGATCGTCGCCACCCATGGCGCGCGCACCTATGCGATGACGCCGGAAACATGGGGCGTCACCCCCGTCGCCAACGCCGCCCGCATTGCGCAAGCCATCGCCGTCGTGAACGAGGTCCGTCTGGTCGATGAGGTGATCGACTATATCCTCGCGCTTGTCCGTGGCACGCGCGACGTCGCCGATCTGGAAAGCGGCGCATCCCCGCGCGCTGGCGCGATGCTGGCCGGCGCTGCGCGCGCCCGCGCCGCGCTTGATGGCCGCGACTTCGTCATCCCCGACGATGTGAAGGCGCTTGCGCCCGCGTTGCTACGCCACCGCCTGATCCTCTCGCCCGCCGCCGAAATCGATGGCCGCCGGATCGAGGATGTCGTGACCGGCATCATCGACACGATCGAGGCGCCGCGCTGAGCGCCCCGCGATGATCTACCCCACCCGCACCGCGATCTTCTGCGCGGCGGCCGGCGTGCCCGTCACGCTGCTGGTCGCGCTGATGCTGCCCGGCCGCTGGTATGCCGCGCTGGCATGGCCGGTCGCGGTGCTGCTGGCCTGCCTGGCCGACGCGCTGGGCGGGGTGCGGCCGGGCCGGGCGCAGCTGCACCTCAGCCTCCCCAAGACCGCCAGCGTCGGCGCGAGCGTGGAGGGCAGGGCGACGGTCACCATCCCCGGCACAGCGCGCGCGCAACTGCTGCTGGATATTGGCCCGCTCCTGACTCAGGATGAGGACGGCCTCTGGATCGACCTGACCGAAGGAAAGGGGGGAGCGGCCATTCCCCTGCAAACCACCCGGCGCGGCACCGCACGGGTCACACGCGGCTGGCTCCGCTGGAAGGGGCCGCTTGGCCTCGTCTGGAAACAGCGCATAGTGCCGCTCGACGCCAGCATGGCGATCCTGCCCGACATCCGCCCGGTTCATGATCGCGGCGCACAGATTTTCCAGCGCCACGCGCTGTCCGGCCTGATGGCGCAGGTCGATCGCGGTGACGGCGCCGATTTCGACGCGCTGGTCGAATTTCGCTCCGGCATGGATCGGCGGGCGATCGACTGGAAACAGTCCGCCCGCCATAGCAAGCTGCACGCCAAGGAATTCCGCTCCGAACGCAACAACCAGATCGTCTTCGCGATCGACGCCGGTCGCCAGATGAGCGAGCCGGTGGCCGGCCTGCCCCGGCTCGACCGGGTCGTCTCGGCGATGCTGCTGACTGCATGGGTCGCCTTGAAACTGGGCGATCGCGTCGCGCTCCACGCCTTCGATTCGCGCCCGCGCATCGCCAGCGGCCTCGTCTCGGGCGCGGCGGCGTTCGGCGAACTTCAGCGGCTCGCCGCGCAGATCGACTATAGCGGCGAGGAAAGCAATTATACTCACGCCCTTACCACGCTCGCGACCCGGCTCACCCGCCGCTCCATGATCGTGCTCTTCACCGAATTTACCGACCTGACCTCCGCCGAATTTCTGGTCCGCGCCGCCAGCCGGCTGGTAGAAACACATCTGTTGCTGGTCGTGGTGCTGCGCGACGAGGAACTGGAATCCATCATCGACCGCCGCCCTGCCAGCGCCGATGACGTCACCCGCGCCGTCACCGCCGCCGCCCTGCTGCGCGACCGGCTGATGGTGCTCACCCGCCTGCGCCATTTGGGCGCCCATGTGATCGAGGCGGAGCATGATCGCGTCGCCGACCGGCTGGTGCAGGGTTATGTCGATCTCAAGCGGAGGAACCTGCTATGAGCGCACTTGTCCATGGCTCTGCCGCCCCACTGGTCAATGCCAGCCGCTTTCGCGCCGCCCATGAAGCGGAATGGGACCGGCTCGACCAACTCGTCACCCGCATGGAAAAACGCTCGGTCCGCGCCTTGTCGGACGACGACATATTGGCGCTGCCCCTGCTCTACCGCTCGGCGCTTTCTTCCCTGTCGGTGGCGCGGGAAACCTCGCTCGACCGGGCGCTTACCACCTATCTGGAGCAGCTCTGCACCCGCGCCTATTTCCAGCTTTACGGCGTGCCGGACACGGCGATGCGCCAGCTTGGCCGCTTCTTCCGCACCGACTGGCCGCTCGCGGTACAGGGGCTGTGGCGCGAAACATTGGTCAGCTTCGTGCTGACGCTGGCGGGCGTCATCGCCGGCTGGTGGCTCGTGGCGACCGATGCCAGCTGGTATTACAGCATCATCCCCGACGCAATGGCCAGCGGACGCGATCCCGCCGCCAGCGTGGAAACGCTGCGCGCCACCATCTACGGCCCGCAGGAGGGCGGGGGGCTTGCCACTTTCGCCGCCTATCTCTTCACCCATAACAGCCAGGTCGCGATCTTCGCCTTCGCACTGGGTTTCGCCTTCACCGTGCCGACCGTGCTGCTGCTGCTCTATAATGGCCTCACCCTGGGCGCGATGCTCTGCCTGTTCGCCAGCAAGGGGCTGGGCCTCAATTTTCTCGGCTGGCTCACCATCCATGGTTCGACCGAAATGTTCGCCATCATCCTGGCCGGCGCGGCGGGCATGAAGATCGGCACCGCCGTCGCCTTCCCCGGCCGCCATGAACGGACGGAAGCCGCCGTCATCGCCGGGCGCAGCGCTGCCATCGCCATGGCCGGGGTGGTGCTGATGCTACTGGTCGCCGGGCTGCTCGAAGGGATCGGGCGCCAGACGATCCAGCAGGACGCCATGCGCTACGGCATCGGCCTCGCTGCGCTCGCCGGCTGGCTGGCCTATTATTACCTCCCCCGCCGGCAGGAGGGTCGCGATGCGCTGGCGGCGTAAGCGGGAAAGGAAAGCGCCCGCCTCGCTGCGGCGCAGCTTCGTCACGCCCGAAGGTGTCGATCTGCGCCTCGAACTGGCGAGTGCGGGGACGCGGGCGTCGGCCTTCATCCTCGACATCCTCATCCTCTTCATCAGCCTGATCCTCACCACGGTCGCGATCGGCCTGCTCGGCATTGCTAAGGCGCGTGCCGAAATCTTCATGATCCTCTGGCTGATCGGCGCCTTCATGCTGCGCAACGGCTGGTTCATCCTGTTCGAAATGGGCGGGCGCGGCGCCACGCCGGGCAAACGGCTGCTCGGCCTTCGCGTCGTCGCGCGCGATGGCGGCCGGCTGACCGGCGGCGCGGTGATCGCCCGCAATGCCTTGCGCGAGATCGAGATTTTCCTGCCGCTCTCCTTTCTCGGCATGCAGGCGGCGGATGGCGCGGCGGACGGCTTCCTCACTTTGTTCGCGCTCTGCTGGACCGGCATCTTCCTCTTCTTCCCGCTCTTCAACCGGGATCGGTTGCGCGTGGGGGATTTGCTGGCGGGCACCTGGGTCGTGAACACCGTCCGCGCCAAGCTGGGCGATGATCTGGTCGCCACCCGCGCGCAGCAACCGCGCCGCATCTTCACCGACGCCGCGCTCGACCTTTATGGCATCTATGAATTGCAGACGCTGGAAAATGTCCTGCGCAACGGACAGGATGACGCGATCGTCACCGTCGCCGCAACCATCCGCAACAAGGCGGGCCTGCCCGACGATGGCGACGACTACGCCTTCCTTTCCGACTATTATGCGGCGCTCTGCGCCCGGCTGGAGCGCGGCATGCTGGTCGGCCGCCGCCGCGAGGACAAGCATGCGCGTGTGGCGCGGCGTTAATCCCATCCCCGTTCGCTTCGAGCGAAGTCGAGAAGTGTCCAGCGCTACGCTATCGTTGTTCGACTAGAGCATCGTGCGCAAAAGTGGGAACCGGTTTTGCGCTTAAAACGATGCGACAACAAAAACTTAGAGCGCGCGACTTGCGTCCGATTTAACGCGGCGTGCTCTAGCTCGAAACGAATGGATGCTTGATTATCCCGGCAGCGCAATCATCGAAATCTGCCGCCCATAGTCGCTTTCGCTGCGGTGGCAGGAGCGGCGATAGCTGTAAAATCGGTCGGGCTGGCTATAGGTATCCTCGTCCAGCATCGCGATCCGCCCGATCCCGGCCGCCGCCAGCCGCGCCGCGACATAGGCAGCGATGTCGAACTGGCAATGGCCCGCCCGGCCGGCCGTGAAGAACCGCTCGTTTGCGGCATCAGCCTCGGCAAAACGCACCGCAAAATCGTCCGTCACCTCATAGGATAGCCGGCCGATGCACGGCCCGATGGCGCAGGCGATTCGGCTCCGGTCGGCGCCCAGCGCGACCATCGCCTCGATCGTCCGGTCGGTAACCCCGCCGATCGCGCCCTTCCACCCGGCATGGGCCGCGCCTACGACGCCGCCCTGTGCATCGGCGAACAGCACCGGCACGCAATCGGCGGTCAATATCCCCAGCAACAGCCCCGGCCGGTCGGTCACCATCGCGTCGGCGGCTGGGCGATCGCCCTCCGCAATCCCGCCCGTCACCGTCACCACATCGGGCGAATGGACCTGATGCACCGTGACCAGAGTCGCGCCGGGCAGCAGCGCATCGCGCGCCAGATCGCGGTTGCGCAGCACCGCCTCGCGTTCGTCGGCCGATCCCAGCCCGACATTCAGCCCCGCATGGATGCCGCCCGACACCCCGCCGCGCCGCCCGGCAAAGCCATGGGGCACGCTCTCCAGCCCCGGCGCGCGCAGCAATTCGATCATCGGCAAAGCTCCAGTCAGTCCCATGTCAGTCCGCGTCGCTACTGCATCGGAATGTCGCGTGAACGCAACATACTTGCGCGTGGCGGATTAGGCGATAGTCTCGCGTTCATAGCTCAAGGGGGGCGGCGTCACGCTGCCCGAGCAAAACAAATGAGTGTAAAGGGCATCCATTCATGATTTTCGGGCGCGTAAAGCCTCTCGACGCCATATTGGCGACGGCCGAGAAGAAATCGCTGCATCGGTCGCTGGGCGCATTCCAGCTGACCATGCTGGGCATCGGCGCCGTTATCGGCACCGGCATCTTCGTGCTCACGGCGGAGGCGGCGCAGAAGGCCGGCCCCGGCATGATGCTCTCTTTCGTCATCGCGGGCTTCGTCTGCGCCGTGGCGGCGCTCTGCTACGCCGAAATGGCGGCGATGGTTCCCGTCTCGGGCTCCGCCTACACCTATAGCTATGCCGTGATGGGCGAACTCATTGCCTGGATGGTCGGCTGGGCGCTGATCCTCGAATATGCGGTCGCCGCCGGCGCCGTGTCGGTGGGCTGGTCCGGCTATGTCGTGGGCCTCATCGAACATACGTTCCACCTCGACATCCCCGACCTGCTGACGCGCGGGCCGTTCGACGGCGGCATGGTCAACCTGCCAGCGATGCTGATCGCCAGCCTCGTCACCTGGCTGCTGGTCATCGGCACGAAGGAAAGCGCGACCGTCAACGCCATCCTCGTCGCGATCAAGGTGTCGGCGCTGACCCTGTTCATCGTGCTGGCGCTGCCGGTCATCAACATGGACAAGTTCACCCCCTTCGCTCCGCTCGGCTTCTCGGGCATTTCGGCGGCCGCAGCCTCGATCTTCTTCGCCTATGTCGGCTTCGACGCCGTTTCGACCGCTGCCGAAGAAACCAAGAATCCGCAGCGCAACATGCCGATCGGCCTCATCGGTTCGCTCGGCATCTGCACCATCTTCTACATGCTGGTCGCGGCCGGCGTCATCGGCACCGTCGGCGCGCAACCCGTCGCTGGCCCGGCCGGCGAAGTGCTGGCCCCCGGGTCGACCGCCCTGTCGCAGCAATGCGCCGCGCTGGCGGCCGCCGGTACCGAAGCCGTCACCTGCTCGAAGGAAGCGCTGGCCTGGACGCTGCGTGAAATCGGCTGGCCCCAGATCGGCAACCTGCTCGGTCTTGCCGCTGGCCTCGCTCTGCCTTCGGTCATTCTGATGATGATGTTCGGCCAGACCCGCATCTTCTTCGTCATGAGCCGTGACGGCCTTCTGCCGGCGATGTTCTCGAAGGTGCATCCGACCTACAAGACGCCGCATGTCATCACCATCCTGACCGGCATCTTCGTCGCGCTCTTCGCCGCCTTCTTCCCGGTCGGCATCCTGGCGGACATCTCCAACTCCGGCACGCTCTTCGCCTTCGCTGCCGTGTCGATCGCGGTGATGCAGTTGCGCAAGACCGATCCGAACCGCGCCCGCCCGTTCCGCACGCCCGCGATCATGGTGACGGCGCCGATCGCCATTGCCGGCTGCGTCTATCTCTTCTGGAGCCTGGGCGTCGAAACCAAGCTGATGTTCGTCGGCTGGGCGACCGTCGGCTTGATCGTCTATTTCGCCTACAGCCGCAGCCGCAGCCATGTCGGCCGTGGCGTGGTGGATGTGGCGGAAGGGGATGCCGACGTCCCGCCCCAGCCGGTGCCGCCGCTGCCGGGCGCACCGACGCCGGGCGGCAAGGACGCCTGATCCGACAGGCAGATCCGGACAAAAAGAAGGGGCGGGAAACCGCCCCTTTTTCTTTGTCTGAATAGGCTTTGGATCACCCACGCACCCGTTCGGGCTGAGCCTGTCGAAGCCCCTTGGTAAGGGCGTCCCCGGTCAGTGGAAATCGACCTCGGCTTCCCGCATCGCGCCATGGTGCGGCCGCGTGAACAGCTTGCCGCGCTCCGCCCAGATCACGATCAGGAAGGAGCTGATCCCGAACACCAGCAAGCCGATGGTGAAGGGCAGGGTGGTGCCGTCGAAGGCGCTGCCGACGATGCTGCCCAGCGCGCTCGATAGCGCCGTCGTCAGAAACGCCTGGAAGGAGGAGGCGACGCCGGCCCCCTTGTGGAACGGCTCCATCGAAATGGCGCTGAAATTGGACGCGGTGAACGCCACCGTCATCATCGTCATCGCCTGCAGGACCATGAAGGTGACCAGCGTCTCCAGCCCCGCCAGAATCACGGCCAGATGTACCGCGGCGATCAAGATGAAGGCGACCAGCGCGCTCTGGCTCATCCGCCGGGCGCCAAAGCGCGACACCAGCCGGCTGTTGATCAGGCTGCCGATCCCCATGCAACCGGCGATCGCGGCAAAGCCAAGCGGAAAGATTTTCGCTGCGTCGAACACGTCGAAGAAGATCTGCTGGATCGACAGGATGAAGCCGATCAGGCCGCCCATCACCACCCCGCTCGCCAGCATATAGCCGATCGAGCTGCGCGTGCGGATGACCAGGCCGACCGTCTGGAACAGGGCACCGGGCGTGATCCGCATGCGATTTTCCGGCTTCAGCGTCTCGGGCAGCCGCGCTACCATCCAGATCAGGATCAGGCTGGCCAATATGACCAGCGCCCAGAATATCCAGCGCCACGGCGCGATCAGCAGGATCGCCGACCCGAAACTCGGCGCCATCACAGGGATCAGCATGAACACCGCAAAGATCAGCGACATGACCCGCGCCATCGCGTCGCCCCTGAACCGGTCGCGCACGATGCCCACGGTGATGACCCGGCTCGCCCCTGCAAAGAAGCCGGCACAGGCGCGCCCCGCCAGCAGCATGGCAAAGCTTTGCGCGCTGGCGCAGGCGATGGACGAGATGATGAACAGCGCCATCGCGCTGCCCAGCACCGCCTTGCGCCCGAACCGGTCGGACAAGACGCCGAACAGCAGCGATCCAAAGCCCAGCCCCATGAAATAAATGCTGATGATGAACTGGCGATCATTGGGATGAGGGATCGCCAGGTCGCGGCCGATCTCCGGCAGGGCCGGCAGCATCGGATCGATCGACAGCGCATTCATCGCCATCAGGCAGGCGCACAGCAGCACGAATTCGCGAAACTGGATGTCTTTGCGCGCGGGGCCGGGCGAAACGGGGGAAACGGGACTCATGCGGGGGCTATGCGGGCAATGACCCGCCGATGCCAGTCCCAATCCGCCACTGGCCATAAGAAGTGCGCAGGATCATCATTTTGCCGGTGAGCGGCCGGTTAGCGGAAAGTCTAATGCAGTCATTCCAATGGCAAAAATGCCGTTAACCATTTTTTATCGCTTCGCCTGCCAATCTGCTGCTCATGAAAAAAGGGGTCCAGATCCATTGAGCTAGTTTGGAAACGGGGGAAACATCATGGCTAACAGTATCAAGAGCGCACAATTTCTCATGCAGGCCCGTCTGTCACGGGCAACCTATGGTTCGGCGGAAGACTGTTTCGATCTCGGCGTCGCCTATAGCTGCGGCACCGGCGACCTGCCGATCGACCTCATTGAAGCGCATAAATGGTTCAACCTCGCCGCGCTGCGTGGCAGCGAGCAGGGGCAGTCGATGCGTGCCGAAATCGCCGAGGAAATGACCGCCCGCCAGATCGCCGAGGCCCAGCGTCAGGCGCGTGCCCTGATCGCCGCTGGCCTGCTGCGCGCCGCCTGATTAGCCGCCTTTCCTGAACGGCGTCCGCTCGGCGAGCCATGTCCGGTCGCGCTGCACGCCTTCCCGTTCAGCCGCCAGAAAATCGGCAACCGCCCGGCGAAAGCCGGCATTGGGCAGGAAATGCGCGGAAAAGGTCGGCTCGGGCGCATAGCCCCGCGCCAGCTTGTGCCCGCCTTGTGCGCCGGCCTCCACCTTGTTCAGGCCGCATGCGATCGCCGCGTCGATCGCCTGATAATAGCATAGCTCGAAATGCAGGTTGGGCACATCCTGCGTACAGCCCCAATAGCGGCCATATAGCGTGTCACCGCCGATCAGGTTGAGCGCGCCCGCAATCGGCTGGCCATCGCGCAACGCCAGGATCAGCAATATCTTCTCCGCCATCATTTCCCCCAACAGGGAGAAGAAGGCACGGGTCAGATAGGGCTGCCCCCATTTGCGGGCGCCGGTATCCTGATAGAATAGCCAGAAAATATCCCAATGCGCCTCGGTCAGGTCGCTGCCGGTCAGATGGACGATCTCCAGCCCCTCGACCGCGCGGGCGCGCTCCTTGCGGATATTCTTGCGCTTCTCGCTCGACAGGTCGGCGAGAAAATCGGCGAAGCTGCCATAGCCGCGATTGCTCCAGTGAAACTGGCTGTCCTCCCGGATCAGCCAGCCCGCCGCCTCGAACAGCGGCACCTCATCGGGATCGATGAAGGTCGCGTGCGCCGACGACAGTTCGTTGCGCTGCACCAGCGTCTCGATCCCCGCGATCAGCGCAGGCGCCATCGCCTTGTCGCGCAGCAGCAGCCGGGGGCCGGGCACGGGGGAAAAGGGCGCGGCGATCTGGATCTTGGGATAATAGCGCCCGCCCGCCCGTTCCCAGGCGTCGGCCCAGCTATGGTCGAACACATATTCGCCCTGGCTGTGGCTCTTGCCATAGGCGGGCGCGGCAGCGGCGATCTGCCCATCCGCCCCGTCGATCACGATCGGCAAGGGCTGCCAGCCGCTGCCCTCTCCAACACTGCCGGATCGCTCAAGCGCGACAAGAAAATCCCAACTTATGAATGGGTTGTCATTTCCTGCGCAGGCGTCCCACTGCGCCCGGTCGAAATCCGCGACCCCCGACGCGATGCGCGCCACCAGGTCAGCCACGGGGCCGCTCGAAGATGATCTGGTCGGCATGGGCGGCGGCGCGCGCGCGCTCGGCCTCGCTACGCACGGTCCATGTCAGCACGGGCATCCCCTTGTGGCGGGCATGGCGGGACAGGCGGGATGGCAGGTCGCGAATATCACAGGCCAGAAAATCGGGTGTCGACAGCCAAAGTGCAAGAGCGCGTTCGATCGGCCCGCGTAACCGGCCCTTGCCCTGCTGCGTCAGGACAAGGCCATGGACCTGTCCAACTCGCTGTCGCACGAACCAGCGCACCGCCCATGGATTGAAGGACATGACCGCCACCGGCGCATCGGGCCATGCGGCCAGATCGCGCGCGACGGCGGCGCAGACCGCATCGACCCGCCGCCCTTCCGCCTTGATCTCGACCAGCAAGGGCGTGTGGCTCCCGCATCGCACCAGCAGCGCCGACAGGCGCGGGATCGCGCCGCCATCAGGCAGGCTGATCTGGTCCAATGCGGCGGCGTCCAGCGCCGCGACCGTTTCGGCGCGGCTCGTCATCCGCGTCATCGCGGCGTCATGAAAGACGAAGGCGACGCCATCCCGGCTCGCCCGGACATCGCATTCGATGCCATATCCTGCGGCGATGGCGGCATCGAACGCCGCCATCCCGTTTTCAGTCAACCGTCGCCCGTCCTTCTGGCCATGCAGTCCGCGATGGGCAAAGGGCCGGGCCGTCAGCCAATCAGCCCAGTGGCCGAAGGCCGCCAACCCGTCAGGCCGTCGCTTTGACAAGCACGACCGCGTCTATCTCGACCACCGCGCCCAGCGGCAGCACCGGCACGCCGACCGCGCTGCGTGCATGCTTGCCGGCCTCGCCAAACACTTCGACCATCAGTTCCGACGCGCCATTGGCAACCTTGGGCTGGTCGGTGAAGGACGGCGCGCTGCTGATGAAGGCGCCCAGCTTCACGATCCGCTCGACCCGGTCGAGGCTACCAAGCGCGGCCTTCATCTGCGCGATCAGGTTCAGGCCGCAGATGCGCGCAGCCGTAACGCCATAGTCCAGGTCGCGATCTTCACCCAGACGGCCGGTCATCAGGCCATCGGGCGCCAGCGAAATCTGACCGCTGATATGCAGCAGGCCGTTCGCTTCGACGGTGGCGACATAGGCGGCGACGGGTGCGGCCGCCTGCGGCAGGGAGATGCCCAGTTCGTTCAGGCGGGCTTCGATGCTCATGAAAACACTCCTTGATTGTTATGCGTGTCGATCGGCGCCGGCCCTTGCGCCAGCTTCTCGGTGATCCAGCTTTCGGCGGCCGCCCAATGGTCGATCCGGGCATGAGCATAGGCCGCATCCTCGACATATTCTGCTATTTCCGGTTCGCCCACCAGATGCAGCCGCCATATGCCGGGCGCGTGGATCGCCGCCGAATGATGATGTTCGGCCAGATCGTCGACGAACAGGGCGACGCTCGGCTGCCGCTCCGCGACGATTTTCGCCAGCGCCCGTCCCTTGCCGCCCTGGTTCCACTGGACCGGCAAATGCAGGCCATGGGTCGCCAGCTGGTCGGCGCGCGGCTGCTGGTGCCGCTCGGTGATATTGGTCAGAACGACGATGTCGGCGGTGGCCGACAGGCGGTGCAGGGCCTCCACTGCGCCCGCGATCGGCGTCTGCCGGTGCATTTCCGTCTCGAAAAAGCCCAGTAGCAGCTCCCACACCAGTTCGCGCTCCACCACCACGCCACTATCCTTGTGGCGCAGCGCCTCGGCAAAACCGCGTGTCCGCATGTCGAAATGCACGTCATGCGTTTCGTCCAGCCATTGCCGGAACGGCACCACCATGTGCAGCAGCACCTCATCGCAATCGGTGATGATGAGAGGGCGGGTCATCGGTTCAATCTCTCCTGCGCCGCGATCAGCGCGGCAGGGGTGGTGTCGATCGCTGCGGCGCAGGCGATCAGGTCCGGTTCATGGTCGGCCAGAAATGCCAGCACCGCACTCAATATGGTGGGATCGCCGATCCCGGCGCGCAACGCATCGACATCCAGCCCTGTCAGCGACAGCAGCCGGTCGGCGCGCGACCCGTCGCTCAGCGTCCATCCCAGCGCCATCAGCGCCAGGGTCGCGGGGTCGGAATTGCTATCCTGCTTGCCATTCTCTGTGTCGGGTCGCATGATCGGCTTTCGGGGCGGAGCGGCTGGTTGGGCGCTCCAAAAGGCATTTTCGGACCGCGGGTGACTGGTGGCAAAGCGCGTGCTCGTTGTCGAGGACAACGAACTCAATCTCAAACTTTTTTGCGACCTGCTGCGCGCGCACGGGCATGAGGTGTTGCCGCTGCGCGACGGGCGCGACGTGCTGGCGCAGGCGCAGGGCTTCCTGCCCGACCTCGTCATCACCGACATCCACCTGCCCCATGTCAGCGGGCTGGACCTCATCATTTCGCTAAAGGCGGACGAGCGCCTGTCGGCCGTACCGATCATGGCCGTCACCGCCTATGCCGGGCAGGGGGATGAGGATCGCATCCGCGCCGCCGGGGCGCAGGCCTATGTATCCAAGCCCATTTCCGTGCTGCGCTTTGTCGAGCAGGTGAACGCACTCCTATGAAAATTCGCTGACAGCAAATTTTGCCGGTACGGGTCAAAATGCCCGCAGGGCATTTTGCAAACAGTCTGTAACGCGCCCGCAACGCACTTCACGGGATCGTCATTTTCCTTTCATGCGGGCTTCATCAACCCGCCCTTTGTGCGTCATTCTTCTGCGCCATCCCCCGCTGCGCAAGGGCGCGGCGCGTTGCCGACAGCCCGTACGCACAGGGGTAGTTTCACATGTCTCACCTGACCGACGAAGCGCGCGCGCCTTATCGCGCCGCGCAGCCCACCATCGATATGGGCGATCAGAGCCTCGAAGCAATCGTCGCCGCCAATCCGGCCCGCCGCTCGGTGCTGAAGAATGGCCTGCTGGGCCTCTCCATCCTGCCGCTGCTCGGCTCGCTCGCCGCCTGCGGTGACGATGATGATTCGAGCAGCCCCACGCCGACGCCGACCCCCACGCCGACTCCGACGGACAGCTATGCGATCAGCTTCGCGCCCGTCGCCGCCAACATGAACGACACCGTGACCGTGCCGACCGGCTACACCGTCGACATCCTGCTCAAGGCCGGCGATTCGGTCGAAACCGGCACCGCCTATGCGGGCAGTTTCCCGACCGCGGCTGATGCCGAAAAATGGGCCGGCGGCAACCATGACGGCATGGAATATTTCGAATTGTCCGGCACCGACGCCAATGCCGGCGGCCTGCTGGCGATCAATTTCGAACTGCCCGACTATAACATCCTCTTCTCCGGTGGCGACTATGATGCCGACACCGCCACGGCCGAGCAGAAGGCCGTCGCCCTGTCGGGCGTGGGCGTGGGCGTGGTCGAAATCGCCAAGGGCTCGGACGGCAAATGGGCGGTCAAGGCCGGCTCCAAGTACAACAAGCGCTATACCGGCAACAGCGCCTACCGCGCCAGCGGCCGCGCCGCCGGCCTGCTCTCGACATCGATCAAGGGCACGCTCAACAATTGCTCGTCGGGTCGTACCCCCTGGGGCACCTATCTGACCTGCGAAGAATCGACCGACAATTATATCGATCCGACGCAGCCGGAGGAAAATTACGGCTGGGTGGTCGAAATCGACCCCTATCAGGAACTGGATGCGGCGACCAAGCGCACTGAGCTTGGCCGTTTCGACCATGAAAACACCGCTTACATGGCCGACGCCAACAGCCGCGTCGCTTTTTACATGGGCCATGACGGCACGCCGGGCTGCATCTACAAATTCGTCTGCGATCGTGCCTTCAGCAGCAGCAATCGCAGCCAGAACCGCGACATGCTTGACCATGGCACCCTCTATGTCGCCCGCTTCAACGCGGATGGTACGGGTGAATGGCGCGCGCTGGTGCAGGGGCAGAATGGTCTGGTCGTGGGTGCCAGCGATCCGGGCAATGTCAGCCAGGGGCCGCAGACCCCGGCCGCGGTCGACTTCCGCAACCAGGCGGACGTGCTCATCAACACCATCTCGGCCGCCCGCGTCGCTGGCGGTACCGTCATGGACCGTCCGGAATGGATCACGGTTGCGCCCGACAACAGCGCCGTCTTCGTGACCCTGACCAACAACAGCAGCCGCGCAGTCGTCGATGCCGCCAATCCGCGCACGAAGAACCGTCACGGCCACATCATCAAGTTCAAGGAAGAGGGCAATTCGCCGCTCGCCATGACATTCAGCTGGGAAATCTTCCTGCTGGCGGGTGATCCGTCGCTGGCCGGCTTCGGCGACAAGCTGGAGGGCAATATCAACGGCGATACCTTCTCCAGCCCCGACGGCATCCGCATCGACCCCAAGGGCCGCCTGTGGGTCCAGACCGATCACAGCGTGCCGGGCAATTCGGGCGATTCGGCTCGCACGATCGAAGATATCTTCGGCCAGAATGCGATGTTCTACATCGACCAGACCACCAAGAAGTCCTCTCGCTTCCTGGTCGGGCCGAAGGGTTGCGAGATCACCGGCCTAGCCTATACGCCGGATCTTAAGACCTTCTTCGTGAACATCCAGCATCCCACGGGCGACTGGCCGGTGTCGGGTCAGGAACCGCGGTCCTCGACCATCGTCGTACGCCGCACCGACAATCAGCCGGTCGGCAACTAAAGGCCGTAAATTCCCCTCCCGCATGCGGGAGGGGGCAGGGGAGGGCCTGTTTCGGGCTCTCCCTTTTTTGTGCCCTTCTAACGCGCACACCCAGCAACAGGAAAAGGCCCGCTCCCAGATGGGGCGGGCCTTTTCCTGTTCGTCAAAAGCGACGGATCAAGCGCGCAGGCATTAAGCCCGCAAGCGGCTTACTTGATCTTGGCTTCCTTGAATTCGACATGCTTGCGCACGACCGGATCATATTTGTTGAAGCTGAACTTCTCGGTCTTGGTGCGCGGATTCTTCTTGGTGACATAGAAGAAGCCAGTGTCAGCCGTGCTGACGAGACGGATCTTGACGGTTGCCGGCTTGGCCATGGCCCTATTCCCTGGTCTTGAAATGCGTAAAAAGAAAAGCGGCCCAAAGCGGACCGCCCCGTTTCAGCGGTGGCCCATGGGGCAGATTCGGCTCCCTGTCAAGGCTGGGGACAGGAATCGGCGATCTGCAACCACGCTTTACACGGCTTTAATCAATCAGGCGCATGATCTCTCATGGGGCGACAGACGGGGGACTTTCCCATGCGACATGATCCGAAACTGGCCATTCTGGCGGACCTTATGCGCCGAGTGGATGGTCTTGCAAGCCAGCGTGGCCATGTTTCCGCGCCCCGGATGCAGGATGAACTGGCCCAGATACGCCATATCGCTCGCGCCTTTCGCCTCGATACGATCGAAGGGCTGGCCGGCACGCTCGAATCGGCGCTGTCGCTGCATGGCCTGGGGGCGATCGTCCTGTCCTATCTCGACCTGATGCGCGATTCGCTGGCGGAGGATATGCCGCCCGACTGCCCTACCGCCGCGATCATCCCGATGATCCCGCGCACCGCTGCGGTCGCCACCCTGCCGCTGCGCGCCTGATACGCACGACCTGATGGACGCACTGCTGATCGCCTTGCTCGGCTGCCTGCTTGGCGAGATGGGGGACAAGAGCCAGTTGCTCGTCCTCGCGCTTGCCACCCGCTACAACCGCAACGGCGCGATTATTGCCGGCATCTGTATCGCCGCCATCGCCAACGCCGCCCTATCCGCCTTCGCCGGCGCCTGGATCGGCCCGATGCTGGGATCTGATGCGCGGCTCCTGTTCATGGCGCTCTCCGTCCTCTTTCTGGGTGCGGGCCTGTTCTGGCCGGTCAGCCAACCCGACACGCTCGTCGGCTGGCGGCTCGGCGCCTGTCTCACCACCGCCATCGGCCTCTTCATCCTGGGCTTCGGCGATGGGCCGCAATTTCTGGTGCTGGGCATCGCCACGCGCACCGCCGACCCCTGGCTGGCCGGCATCGGCGGCGCGATCGGCGTCATCGCGGCGCTGGTGCCGGTGGTCGTGGCCCGCGACCGTCTCCTTGCCGTCCTGCCGCTGCGCGCGATTCGCTGGAGCGGCGGCGTGCTGATGATCGTCGCGGGCGCGCTCATGGCGCTGTCGGCGGTCGGCCTGCTCTGATCGCCGGCCTCTGATTGCCAGTTCCTGATCGCCAGTCCCTGATCGAAAGCCTGGATCAGCCTGATCGGGATTTTGCACTGCAAAAAATGGCACCAACTCCGCTGGCGATCATTATATGTCCGAAATCATTTCCGCGAACAGGAGGACATTGCATGACCGCCCCCGATCTGAAGACGCCGACCGACCTCAAGAGCAATGCCACCAAGTCCGTCGCCGAAGCGCTCAACGGTGCGCTGGCCGACAGCTATGCGCTGTACCTCAAGACCAAGAATTTCCACTGGCACGTCTCCGGCCCGCATTTCCGCGACTATCATCTGATGTTCGATGAGCAGGCGACCGAAATTCTGGGCGTGACCGACCTGATTGCGGAGCGCGTGCGCAAGACCGGCAATGTTACCCTGCGCTCGATCGGTGACATCGCCCGCCACCAGACGGTCAAGGATAATGACGCCGATTTCGTCAGCCCGGCCGATATGCTCAAGGAACTGCGTGACGACAATCTGGCGCTGGTCGAAACCTTCCGCGCGGTGAAGGCCGCCGCCACCGAAGCCGGCGACAACGCGACCGAGGGCATTGTCGACGACTGGACCGATCAGGCCGAACAGCGTGCCTGGTTCCTGTTCGAGGCCGCTCGCGGCGCCTGATTCGCCTTTTGGCACATAAAAAAGCCCGCCGGCGCAAACCGGCGGGCTTTTTCGTATCGGTTAGGGGGCTAGTTCAATCCTCGCTGACCACCGCAATCGCCATGATCTCGACCGCCTCGAGCTTCCCGGCGAAATCGACCTTCTCGCCGACCTCGGCATCCATCATCGCGCGGGCAAGGGGAGAGGAAAAGCTGATTCGCCCCTCATGCGGATTCGCCTCATCGTCGCCGACCAGCGCGATCGTCTTCTCCTGCCGGTTCAGTCGATAGGTGACCCGCGTGCCGAACGCGACCACCTCGCCATCCGCTTCCGGCCGCAATTCCGCCGTCGCCAGCCGCGTGCGCCAATAGCGCAATTCGCGCTTGTGCTTCTTGGCGGCCTCTTCCTCCATACCGGCGGTATCGACGGCTTCCAGCGCCTCGACCTTCTCCCGCGTCAGCCGCAACCCGCGCGCCGTCACCCAATTGGGGCCGGGCGGGATCGGCAGCTCGAACTTCGGCTCCATATGCTCATCATCGCTCTCGCGACGAAAGGCGACACTCACGTCATCACTCTCCTGAAATAGCGAACCATGCCCCGAACGCTGTCCGGCGCATGGTTCAACGCGTCCCTATGTCGGGATCAATCCTCGTCGAACAAGCCCGCCAACTGCTCGACCATCGTGCCGCCCAGTTGCTCGGCGTCCATGATGGTCACGGCGCGGCGATAGTATCGCGTCACATCATGGCCGATGCCGATCGCGACCAGCTGCACCGGCGACCGGTTCTCGATCCAGTCGATCACCTGCCGCAAATGCCGCTCCAGATAGGTGCCGCTGTTCACTGACAGGGTGCTGTCATCCACCGGCGCGCCATCGGAAATCACCATCAGGATGCGCCGCTCTTCATGCCGCGCGATCAGCCGGCTGTGCGCCCATAGCAGCGCCTCGCCATCGATATTTTCCTTGAGCAGCCCTTCGCGCATCATCAGGCCCAGATTCTTGCGCGCGCGACGCCACGGATCGTCCGCTTTCTTGTAGACGATATGGCGCAGGTCATTAAGCCGCCCCGGCATCGGCGGACGTCCGGCGGCCAGCCATTCCTCGCGGCTCTGCCCGCCCTTCCACGCCCGCGTGGTAAAGCCCAAAATCTCGGTCTTGACCCCGCACCGCTCCAGCGTGCGCGCCATGATGTCGGCACTGATCGCCGCGATGCTGATCGGCCGGCCACGCATCGATCCTGAATTGTCGATCAGCAGCGTGACGACGGTGTCGCGAAACTCGGTGTCCCGCTCGATCTTGTAGGACAGCGACCGGGTCGGATCGATCACGATCCGCGCCAGCCGCGCCGCGTCCAGCATGCCTTCTTCCTGATCGAAGTCCCACGACCGCGACTGCTGCGCCATCAAGCGGCGCTGCAAGCGGTTGGCGAGCTTCGTCACCGCCCCCTGCAAGCTGACGAGCTGCTGGTCCAGGAACCCGCGCAGCCGCACCAGTTCATCCTCGTCGCACAATTCTTCCGGCGCGACGACCTCGTCGAACTTGGTCGTATAGCTTTTATAGTCGAAACCGGGCGGCAGGTCGGACATCGGCCGGTTCGGGCGGACCGGCATCATGCCTTCCTCGCCCATATCGTCCGCGCCTTCGTCGCTGTCGGCGTCGAACTCGTCGCTATAGTCGGTTTCACCCTCTTCGGTGTCGCCGCCCTTGTCCTCGGCGCGCGCCTCGGCGTTCATGTCGCTGTCGCCGGATTCCTCCTGGCCGCTCTCGCCCTCTTCCTGCTGGTCTTCCTGATCCTCGCCCTCATCCTCGGCTTCCGGCTCTTCGGTATCAGGCGGCACATCGGCGTCGATCAGTTGCAGATGTTCCAGCATTGCCGTCGTCAGCTTCTGGAACGCGCGCTGGTCGTCGATCGCCATGGTCAGCGCGTCGAGATCGGCACCAGCCTTGTCCTCGATCCACTGCTCGACCATGGCGACGCCCGCCGCCACATCCTTGGGGATGGCCTGCCCGGTCAGCCGCTCGCGCACCTTCAGCGCCAATGCGGTGGACAGCGGCACCTCGTCGGCCGATCGCGCCCGACGGATCGCGTCGGATTTCAGCCGCAGGTCCAGCGCGTGATTGAGATTGGCGCGCACGCCCTCCATCGACCGCGCGCCGATCGCCTCGACCCGCGCCTGCTCGACCGCGTCGAACACCGCGCGCGCCACCGCCTCGCCCGGCGCGGACGCCGCATGGATCTTGGGATTATGGTGGCGCAGCTTCAGCGCGGACGCATCGGCGAAACCGCGCGCCAGCGCCACCTGATCGGCGGGCAGGGTACGGCCGGGCGTCGGCACCTTGATCGCCTTGCCCACGGCGTGCGGCGTATCGGCGGTAAAGCCGACCTCGACCTCGGCATCGCGGGTGATCGCGCGCGCCACGCCGGACAGCACATCCTTGAAGGCGTCGATGGGGGACCGTTCGCTCATGGAATAAGCAATACCTCGCGCAGCGCCGCCTGCTCGGCTACGCCCACGCCCAGCACATCGCGCAGATAGCCGTCGACGCCGCCATGCAGTCGGTCGAAATGGTCGAACAGCGCTTCCAGATAGGCGGCATCGGCGATCAGCAACGGCTTAAGCAGGTCCGCCCGCGCCTGTTTCAGCCGGCTCAGATGGCTTTCGCCCTGCGCCAGCCGCCATGTCCAGTCGGCATGGCTGTTGGTCAGCAGATAATCCTCGATGATGACCTCGCGCGACACGCCCAGCGCCGCCAGCACCATGGCCGCACCGGCCCCGGTCCGGTCCTTGCCCGCCGAACAGTTGATCAGGATCGGCAGATGGCCGGCCAGCATCTGCGCAAACATGGCGCGATAGGCTTCGGCATGCTCGGTCGCGATCTCATGATAGACGGTCAGCATTGCCGTCCGCATATCCTCGGCCGTAACGCGCCCCTCATGCAGCATGTCGACCAGCACGCCGGTCGCCCCGCTATAATCGCGGCAATAATAATCGACCGTGGCGTCATGCCAGCGGGTCGGCTCCGAAATGCGCTCGGCCGGACGCCGGAAATCGCAGATCGCGCGAATGCCCAGCGCCTGCAATTGCGCGCTGTCCTCCGGCGTCAGCAGCGCCATCGTGCCCGACCGGTACAGCATGCCGCGCCGGATCGTGCGGCCGTCCGCCGTCGGATAACCGCCGAAATCGCGCAGGTTGAACGCGCTGGCCAATGGCAATCCGCTGCGTTCCATCACCGCCTCCTCGCTCATGGCCGCTCCGGCTCCCCGACGCGGGGCACCGCGATCGTCTCGATCTGCGTCTCGACTTCGCTCATCAGCTTGTGGACCGGGCATTTCGCCGCCACCGCGATCAGCTTGTCATGCTGCTCGTCGCTCATGTCTCCGGTCAGCGCGATGCGCGTGGTCAGCTTGTAGATGCCCTTGCGCTCCTGGCTAGCATCGCGAACCACGCCGACATGGATATTCTCCACCGGAATGGCGTTGCGCTGCGCATACCAGAGCATCGTCATCGCCTTGCACGCGCCCAGCGCCGTATCATACAGGTCATGCGGGTCCGGCCCGGCATCATGGCCATCGGGCGCCGACATGTCGGCCACGATCTCATGCCCCCGGATGCTGATCCGGTGCGCGGTCCCGCCTGTCGGGTCGATCCGTTCGACGACGATCATCTTCTGTCTCCCTGCCGTGCCAAAAGCGCCACTAGCAGGGCGAACGGTCAGTTCGCCCGGCTCGCCACGCTTTCCGGCAAGTCCTTGCCGAACACGCGCTGATAATATTCGGCGACCAATGCCCGCTCGGCCTCATCGCATTTGTTGAGGAAGCTCAGGCGGAAGGCGAAGCCGACATTCTTGAAGATCAGCGCATTCTGCGCCCAGCTGATCACGGTACGGGGCGACATGACGGTCGAAATATCGCCGTTGATGAAGCCCTGCCGCGTCAGTTCGGCGACCTTGATCATATTCTCGACCTCCTTGCGGCCGCCCTCATGATCATATTCGCCCGACTTCGCCAGCACCACCTGCGCCTCGGTCGCGGCGGGCAGGTAATTCAGCGCCACGACCAGATTCCACCGGTCCATCTGGCCCTGGTTGATCTGCTGCGTGCCGTGATAGAGGCCGGTCGTGTCGCCCAGACCCACCGTATTGGCGGTCGCGAACAGGCGGAAATGCGGGTTCGGCCGGATCACGCGATTCTGGTCGAGCAGCGTCATCTTGCCGTCCGTCTCCAGCACGCGCTGGATCACGAACATCACGTCCGGGCGACCGGCATCATATTCGTCGAACACCAGGGCGACCGGACGTTGCAACGCCCATGGCAGCAGGCCTTCCTTGAACTGCGTCACCTGCTGCCCGTCTTGCAGCACAATGGCGTCGCGTCCGACCAGGTCGATACGGCTGATATGCGCGTCGAGGTTGATGCGGATGCACGGCCATTTCAGGCGTGCGGCAATCTGCTCGATATGGCTAGACTTGCCGGTACCATGATAGCCCTGCACCATGACGCGGCGGTTGAACGCAAAGCCCGCCAGGATCGCCAGCGTGGTGTCCGGGTCGAACACATAGGCGGGGTCGAGGTCGGGCACGCGCTCGTCGGCCTCCGAAAAGGCCGGAATCTTCATGTCGACATCGATGCCGAAGATTTCCCGCGCATCCACTTCGCGGTCGGGCGCTTCCAGCAGCGTTTCGGCGCGGGTGTCAGGCTGGACGTTGGAAATATCAGTCATCGGGTCCGTCATCTTTCTGCGAGTCAGTCGCGCCCTAACCCAGATTCAAAGCGCGTGTCGATAGAGTGGCGCTTCGCAACGCGACGATCAAGCGGCCCATTCCGCCAAATTGGCTTCCTCGCCGATCAGCGCCAGCCCATGCGCGATGGAGGTCAGTTCGCCGCCGGTAGCCAGCCTGTCCTGCCCGAACCGCGCCCGGAAAATATCACGGATCGCCGGGATCAGCGATGATCCCCCGGTCAGGAACACCCGGTCGATAGTATCAGGCGTCACGCCCGCCTTGGCCAGTGCCTTATCCACCGTTGCCTCGATCTGGGCGATATCCGGCGCGATCCAGCCCTCGAACTCGGCGCGCGACACCGCTTGCTCGATCTCCAGCCCGCCGCCCGAAAAGCGAAAGATCGCCTCCTCCTGATCCGACAGCGCCCGCTTCAGCGCACCGACGGCATCATAGAGCGGATAGCCCAGTTCCTTTTCGATCACCGTGATCATCCGGCCGATCGCCGCCGGCTCCTTCGCCGTCTTCTGCAACCGTGCCAGTTCGTCCATCGTGCGCCGGTTGCGCATCAGCGCCAGGCGCGACCAGTCGGCAAAATCGGCGAAATAGCTGCGCGGTATCTCCAGTTCCTTGCCGAAACTCTGATAACTGCCGCCCTTGCCCAGCATCGGCAGCACCAGATTGTCGAGGATGCGATAATCGAACCGGTCCCCGGCCAGGCCGATACCCGCCGACCCCAGCGGCGTCGCCCGCCGCGCCGCGCCCGGCGCCTCGATCCGCACCAGCGAAAAGTCGCTGGTACCCCCGCCAAAGTCCGCGACCAGGATGGTGGCGGCGTGGTCGATCCGGCTGGCATAGCTGAACGCCGCGCCCAGCGGTTCATAGACATAATGCACCTCGGTGCCGAACCCGGCGAACATCGCGTCATAGCGTTTGCGCGCGAGCGCCTCATCCGGCCGCGATCCGGCATATTCGACCGGCCGGCCGACCACGATCCGCTCCGGCCTTTTGTCCAGCATGCCGCCGGCATGGCCGATCATCCGGTTCAGGAACATCTGCCCCAGTTCCTCGAAGCGGAACCGCTTCTCGAACACATTGGCGCTTTCGAAAATGGGGCTGGCCGCCACCGACTTGAACGATTGCAGGAAGCGGCTGTCCTCGGGATATTCCATATATTCGGCGATCGCCCATGGCCCCGCCTCATGCGCCATGCCGCCTTTCACGCCGTCGTCATGCCAGAAACAGAGCGCGGAGCGAAACACCGCCCCGGTCGCCTGTTCGCCGGTAAATTCCACCAGTTGCGACTCCCCGTCCGTCGCCAGCGCGGCCACGCTGTTGGTCGTGCCAAAATCGAGGCCCAGCGCGCGCGGCACCTGCTGCATGAAAAGTCTCCGGGATTCTGAAAGGCCGGGCGCTATGACAGTCCTGCCGGATGGGGGCAAGGGGGCTGCGCTGTCCTACATCAAGGGCTTCTGGTACAAAGGTAGCCGGCTCTTTCTCCCCGTCGGCTAACCCTCCGCCCGCGCAGCAAAATTTCCTATTCCCGTACGATAATGTCGAAACTTGCGGGAAAAGTGCGAAGTTAAGCGAGGATGTCAGGCAAAGACCGATGCCTTGCGCAAATGCGCATAGGCCTCGATCACTGCCTGCAAAGCGCCTTCCTGGGTCCGGTCGCCGCCATTATGGTCCGGGTGATAGCGGCGCAGCAACTCGGTATAGCGGCTGCGCAGCGCCTTGCGGTCGGCGTCCACCGGCAGGCCCATGACCGACAGCGCCTTGCGGTCATCTGGCGACAGAAATTTCCCGTCCTGCCGCACCTGCGCGTCTGCCTTCGCCTTGGCCATCCGCTCCTTGAACTTGGCGCCGATCGCGTCGAGCGGATCAGAAAAATCCGACCATTTGGGCGGCGGGCTGTGCGCATTGGAGGAAAAGGCCCGCGTCTCCCGCTCCCACCCGGCATAGGGGCGCTGCGCCGCCGCGATCTCTTCGGGCGACATGCCGTTGAAGAAATTATAGCCCTGATTGAACGCCTTCACATGGTCCAGGCACAGCCAGCGCCAGCGCGGCCCCTCCATGTTGGACTGGCTACCGTCATTGGCTGGCGCGCGGAATTCGCCCGGCTCGGGGCAGCCCGGCACCGCGCAGGGGCGGTCGCTTTCCACCCGGCCATGGAAACGGTTGAAACGACGGGACGAGAAAGGGTCGCTGCTCAAGATTGTCCTGATGATCTGCTGGCAAAGCAGCCTATATAGGAAAGATGACCACAGACCTCAAAGGCCCCGTTGCCACCGAAATCGAGGCGCGCCTGCGCGCTGCCCTCTTGCCCGACCATCTCGCTGTCATCGACGACAGCGAAAAGCATCGCGGCCATGCCGGCCATGACGGCTCGGGCGAAAGCCATTTCACGGTGGACATCGTGTCCGGCCGCTTCACCGGCCAGGCCCGCGTCGCGCGCCAGCGCCTCGTCAACGCTGCGCTCGCCGACCTGTTGCGCGACAAGGTCCATGCCCTCGCCATCAAGGCCCGCGCGCCGGGCGAAGCCTGATGGCGCCGGACGACCTCATCCTCCAAACAATCACGCCCACCACGCATGATCTGGGTGATTTCCGGGTGCACCGGTCCCTGCCGGTCAAGGGGCGCACCATGGTCGGCCCCTTCATCTTCTTCGATCAGGCCGGCCCGGCGAAGATCGGCGCGGGGCAGGGGATCGACGTGCGGCCGCACCCGCACATCAACCTCGCCACCGTCACCTATATGTATGAAGGCGCCTTCCTCCACCGGGACTCGCTGGGCACCGAGCAACTGATCGAGCCGGGCGCGGTCAACCTGATGACCGCTGGCAAGGGGATCGTCCATTCGGAACGCTCGCCGGACGAGGATCGCGCGAAACTGTCGAAGCTCTCGGCCATCCAGACCTGGCTCGCCTTGCCCGACCGCTTCGAGGAAATGGACCCGGCCTTCGAGCATGTCAGCGAAGGCGGCATGCCGGTGATCGACGATGGCCATGTCCGTGCCCGCGTCATCATGGGGTCGCTCTGGGGCGAAACCTCGCCCGTCACCACCTATGCCCAGACCATCTATGCCGATATCCAGTTGTCGCCCGGTGGCCGGATCGCCATCGACCCGTCCGCCGACGAACGCGCCATCTATGTGTCGGGTGGCGACGCCGCGCTCGACGGCATGATGTTGGCACCGCAGACTCTCTATGTGCTGCGCCCCGGCACATCCGCCACATTGATGAGCGTCGATGGTGGCCGTGTCGTGCTGTGCGGTGGGGAGGCGTTCACCAGCCCGCGCCATGTCTGGTGGAATTTCGTTGCCTCGACCCAGGACCGGCTAATGCAGGCGCGCGAGGATTGGGACGCGATGCGCTTCCCGCTGATCCCCGGTGACGATCAGGAATTTATCCCGATTCCGCAGGGGCGCCCAAAGACGGTCAGTTATCCCTGACCGACTGCCTTACTGCACGAAGGTCAGCGAGAGATTCTCGGCATTTTTCGGAATGTCGATCCGGCTCTCGTTGATCGACGCTTCCTCGCCGGGCTTCAGCCGCGTCTTGTCCGCCTTGGTGGTCCAGCTGAACACCAGCCGGTTCTGCCGGTCGCGCAACTGCACCAGCACCGGTGGCACCGGCAGCGCCTGCGTCCCGCTGTTGACGATCCGCGCGCCAAAGGCGAAATATTCCTCGCCCGTCGGCAGCTTGCGCCGCTCCGCCGGCTTGGAGAGGTAGAAGAGCAGATCGGGGTCGCCCTCTTCGGCAACCAGGCCCATCGACACCATCCAGGCCGGCGGGCCGAAATAGGTGAAGGCGCCGCCCAATGCGGCGACGATCAGGCAGAATCCGATCGCGGCATAGGTCCACAGCTTGATCGGATTGCGCCGCGCCTTGGCCGGTGGGGCGGGGACGAAGCGGCTTTGTTCAACCGGATCGGAAGGCGCGCCGGCATAGATATCATCGAAACGATGATCCGTCGGAGGCGCAACCGGCGCTTCGACGGGAGGAGGGGCCGACGGTTCGACGGCCACCGCAGCGTCTTCCTCCACGACAGGGTCGGTGACGACTGGCTCAGGCGCGATTACCGGTGTCGGCACAGGAGCCGGGGGAGGCGGCGCCACGGGTTCGGGCTGGGCCACTGGCGCTTCGACCGATGCGGCAGCGACAGGCATTTCGCGTTCCGGCAGGACCGGCGGAGCCTGGAACCAGCTATGTTTGCAGGCGGCGCAGCGGACCTGGCGGCCGTTGGTGCCGACGGCAGTGTCGGGCACGACATAGCGCGTCGCGCAATTGGGGCACACCAGGATCATTTCGCTTCATAGGCATGGCAGGGACTCGGGCGCAAGATGCCAACGACGACCCGAGTCATTCTGCCGCGACTCGTGGCATCGTGCGGCGCGGGCTTTACGGCAGGGCGCCCGCTGTGCCATGGCTGATGCTCCGGGAAGCAGGGAGCGCGACGGCGCGATAACATTCAGCCATGTCGGCCATCGTCCAGTTCGAAAATGTCGGCCTGCGCTATGGTCTGGACAGCGAAACACTGTCCGATGTCAGCTTCTCGCTGGCCAGCGGCGGCTTCTATTTCCTGACCGGCGCGTCGGGCGCGGGCAAGACGTCGCTGCTGAAATTGCTCTACCTTGCCCAGCGGCCCAGCCGTGGCGTGATCCGCCTGTTCGGCGAGGATGTAGTGACCCTGCCCCGCAAGCGGCTGCCCGGCTTTCGCCGCCGCATCGGCGTGGTGTTTCAGGATTTCCGGCTCGTGCCCCATCTGTCCGCCTATGACAATATCGCGCTGCCGCTGCGCGTATCGGGTATGGAGGAGGGCGAGATCGACGCCCCGGTGGTGGAGATGCTGAACTGGGTAGGCCTGGGTGACCGGGGGCAGGCGCGGCCTGCCACGCTTTCGGGCGGGGAACAGCAGCGCGTCGCCATCGCCCGCGCGGTGATCGGCCGCCCGGAGATATTGGTTGCGGACGAACCGACCGGCAACGTCGACGCCGACATGGCTCGTCGCCTGATGACCCTGTTCGAAGCGCTCAATCGCCTCGGCACCACTATCGTCGTCGCTACCCATGACCTGCCCCTCATCGCGCAGGTATCCGGCGCGCAGATGATGCGGCTGGACAAGGGGCGGCTGGCCGACCCCACCGGTACGCTGCGCTATCCGCCCCAATCCCAGTCGAAGCCGCAGGGCAACGCCTGATGGCCAGCCGTGCCGACCGCAAGGCTGCCGCTGCCGCGCGCCATCGCCTGCTGCCCGGCGGTCGTCTGGCGGGGCCGATGCCGTGGATCATCGCGATCATGATGTTTCTGACCGTGCTGGCGGCGGCCGCTGGCCTTGGCCTCGGCGCGGCGGTCCGATCCATGAGCGCGGACCTTGCCGGGCGCGCCAGCGTGCAAGTGGTGGAGGCCGATGCGCAGGTCCGTGCGGAATTGGCCGCCCGGACTCTGACGGCTTTGCGCTCCGCCCATAGCGTGCGTGCTGCCGAACCGGTCGATCCGGCCGTGCTGGCGGACCAGTTGCGCCCCTGGCTTGGGGAGGCTGCGACCAGCGGCGACCTGCCCGTACCGGCCCTGATCGACGTCATGCTGACGCCCGGCGATGCGGAGGTGAAGATTGGTGGCCTGCGTCGCCTGCTCGCCGACCTGTCGCCCAAGCTGCGGATCGAACCGCATGCCGCCTTCCTGCTGCCGCTGGCGGGATTGCTGACGGCGCTGGGCTGGCTGTCTGCGGGCGTCGTGCTGCTTATGATCCTGGCGACCGGCGCGGTCGTGGTGCTGGCCGCGCGCGGCGCGCATGACAGCCATCGCGGGACGATCGACGTGCTGCACCTGATGGGATCGACCGATGTGCAGATCGCCCGGCTGTTCCAGCGCCGTATCGGTCTCGATGCGTTGATGGGCAGTGCGCTCGGCTTTTCCTTCGCCACGTTCGTCATCCTGCTGATCGGCCTGCGCCTTGCCGCCACCGGGTCGGACCTGATCGGCGCGGTCGAACTGGACATGCGCGGCTGGTTGATCCTTGCGGCTTTGCCGATCTTCGGCGTGTTGCTGGCGACCCTGACGGCGCGCTGGACGGTGCTGCGGGCATTGGGGCGGGCGCTGTGATCGTCCGCTTCGTCGCCGTCACCTTGCTGGCCTGGATGCTGGGCTTTGTCTGGTTCGCGATTTTCCTGCCGCAGCCGCTGGACGGACGGCAGACCGATGCGATCGTCGTGCTCACCGGCGGGGCGGGGCGTATCGACCGGGGCATCGCCCTGTTGCAGGACGGCGCGGCCAAGCGGATGCTGATTTCCGGCGTCGACCGATCGGTCCGCCCGGTTGAGCTGGCGGTGCAATATAAGGCGCCCGAAAGCCTGTTCAGCTGCTGCATCACGCTGGGTCGCGAAGCGATCGATACCCGTTCCAACGGGCTGGAAACGGCGCGCTGGCTGGAACGGCGCGACTATAAGACGGTGCGCCTTATCACTACGGACTGGCATATGCGTCGCGCCGCGCTGGAACTGCGGCAGTCGATGCCCGATGGCAAGGTGACGATCGTCTATGACGCCGTGCCCAGCCGCCCCAGCCTCACCATATTGGCGCGGGAATATAATAAATATCTGCTGCGGCGCATCGCCGCGCTCATCGGTATCTGATCGGACCTTAACCTTGACCGTCATCCGTTCGCTTCTCTTCGCGCTGGCCTTCTACACCGGCAGCCTGATCTTTGTGCTGTGGGCCATGGCTTTCGGCTGGACCACGCCACTGATGGTGCAGCGGACCGCGACCAACTGGAGTCGCTTTCATCGCTGGTGCGTCCAGCGGTTGCTGGGGCAGCGGATCGTGGTGGAGGGCGAGCTGCCGATCGGCCCCTATCTCTACATTGCGAAGCATGAATCGATGTTCGAGACGATCGACATGCTCTGTCTGTTCGATCGGCCGGCGATCGGCGCCAAGAGGGAATTGTTCGATATCCCGCTCTGGGGCGGCATCGCCCGCCGTTATGGCCTTATCCCGATCGAGCGCGCCGCCGGCGCAAGTGCCCTGCGTGCCCTGCGCGCTGCGGCGAAGGACCGGATCGCGCAGGGCCGCGCCATCTGCCTCTTCCCCGAAGGGACGCGTGTGCCCCACGGGGAGTCGCCGCCGCTCAAGTCCGGTTTTGCCGGGCTATACAGCCTGCTCGGCCTGCCCGTCGTACCGATTGCCATCGACAGCGGCCGGGTGTCGCCGCGCGGCAAATTCCTCAAGCGCCCCGGTACCATCACCTACAAGGTGGGAGAGATCGTTCCGGTCGGCCTCGACCGCAAGGAAGCCGAGGCACGGGTCCATGCGGCGATCAACGCGCTCAATTAGACAGAGCGCCGTGCAGTAGGACAGCCCTTAATGTGACCGGCCGAAATCCGGCTTGGCGTCGTCCTGGCCCTGTTCGATGATCGACCGGCGGATCGCGCGTGTGCGGGTGAACAGGTTGAACAGGGCGTCGCCGTCATTCCAGCGGATCGCCCGCTGGAGCGCCGACAAATCCTCCGAAAAGCGCTGGAGCATTTCCAGCACAGCGTCCTTGTTCGCAAGGAACACGTCGCGCCACATGGTCGGATCGGACGCCGCGATGCGGGTGAAGTCGCGGAAACCGCCGGCGGAATATTTTATCACTTCCGACTGAGTCACATTCTCCAGATCGCTGGCCGTGCCGACGATGGTATAGGCGATCAGATGCGGCAGATGGCTGGTCACCGCCAGCACCAGATCATGATGCGCCGGGTCCATCATCTCCACGTCGGCGCCGACGCGCCGCCACAACTCCGCGACGCGCTCCACGGCGGCGGGATCGGCATCGGCGGGCGGGGTGACGATCGACCAGCGGCCCTTGAACAGGGTCGCAAAGCCGGCTTCCGGCCCGCTATTTTCCGTGCCGGCCACCGGATGCGCCGGGATGATGGTCCGCCCCGGCAGCGCGACGCTCAACTGCGCCAGCACATCCGCCTTGCAGGACCCCACATCGCTGACGATCGCATCGGCCGGCAGGTCTTCGGCAATTTCCGCCGCCGCCGCGCCCATCGCCCGCACCGGCACGCACAGGATCACCAGATCGGCGTCGGTGACCGATGCGCCCGCCGTATCGGTGACATCGTCGGTCAGGTCGATCCGCCGCGCTGTTTCGCGCACGGCGGGATCGGCATCATAGCCGGTCACGCGCACGGTGGGCATGTTCGCCCGGATCGCGCGAGCCAGCGAGGAGCCGATCAGCCCCAGGCCGATGATGGTGACGCGGGCAAAGGGCAGCATGGGTTCAGGCCGCCTCCGCCAGGGCGCGCAGCTTCGCCGCGACGGCGCGTGTCTGGTCTTCGGTGCCGATGGTGATGCGCAGGCCATTGGGCAGCCCCTGTCCGGGCAGCCAGCGGGTCGCATAGCCTTCGTCCCACAGCCCCTTCATTGCGGCTTCGGCGGTCAGCCTGCCGTCGAACAGAATCAGCAGGAAGTTGGTCTTGCTGGGCACCGCGCGCAGGCCGTGGTTGGACAGGGCGCTGACCTCAGCCGTCAGCCATTCGCGCCATTGCGCATTATGCGACCGGCTCTGTTCGACCCATGCGGTGTCGCCGATCGCGGCGATCGCCGCCGCCTGCCCCGCTGTCGTCACGTTGAACGGGGCACGGATGCGGTGGAGAATGTCGATCACCTCGGGCGAGCCATAGCCCCAGCCGATCCGTTCGGCGGCAAGACCGTAAATCTTCGAGAAGGTACGGGTGACGAAGACGTTGGCGGCATTTTTCGCCAGTTCGAGGCCGCCATCATCTTCGCCATCGTCCAGATATTCGGCATAGGCCTGATCGAGAACGAAGAGAATGTCGGGACGCAGCCCGGCATGCAGACGGGCAATTTCCTCCCGGCTGGTCATGGTGCCGGTCGGGTTGTTGGGATTGGCGAGGAAGACCAGCTTGGTCTTATCCGTCACCGCTGCGAGCAGGGCGTCGACATCCGTCGCATAATCCTTGTCCGGAGCGATCACCGGCGTCGCGCCGACGCGGCGGGCAGCGATGTCGTAGACGGCAAATCCATAGCGGACATAGAGGATTTCGTCGCCCGGCCCGGCATAGGCGGAAGCGGCGATATGCAGCAGTTCGTCGGACCCGGTGCCATAGATGATCCGGTCGGAATCAAGGCCGTGGGCCGCGCCGATCGCTTCGCGCAGTTTCGCGGCGGAGGGATCGGGGTAGGTCGCCATGTCGCCGGTCGCCGCCAGGAAGGCGTCGCGCGCCGCCTGACCGGTACCGAGCGGATTTTCGTTCGCGCTCAATTTGATGAGGGGGCGGCCGTCATCGGCCGCCGACTTGCCCGGCACATAGGCGTGAATGCCGAGAATCCAATCCTTGGGAGCTGGTTTTGTCATGGCTGCGGGCTTTAGCGGCTTCCTGGCGAAAGGCAAAGTGGCGGAAAGAGGTGACGCGACAGGCAAAGTTCACACTGTCGTCGGGGTAAAAGGGGCGCAAGCGCTCGCAAGGCTCTCGCGACGCGCCTGCAACGCGCTACCGACGCGCCACCTGCGCGTCAGCACCGCGACGCTGGCGCGACAGGAAGGCGACGGGCGCGGCGGCGCGCAAAGAGGTGCCGAGGCAGGTTGCATTGGGCAGGGTGGACCAGAAAAGCGCGAAATAGGAAAGGCTTACACGACCGGCGTAAGCAGCGGCTTGCCTGCGAACCAGGCGTCCAGATTGGCAAGGACGAGGTCGGCCATCGCCTTGCGCGTGGGAATGGTGGCGCTGCCCTGATGTGGTTGCAGCACGACATGGTCCATGGCGAACAGCGTTTCCGGCACATGCGGTTCATGGGCGAAGACGTCCAGCCCGGCGCCGGCAATGCGCTTGTCCGCCAGCGCGGCGACCAGCGCATCCTCGTCGATCACGCTGCCCCGGCTGATATTGACGATCACCCCGTCCGGCCCCAGCGCGTCAAGCATGGCGGCATCGACCAGCTTCGCCGCTTCCGGGCCGCCCGATGTGGCGACGATGATGACGTCGCTTTGCCGGGCGAAATCGATCGGGTCGGCGACATAGCGATAGGGGGCGTCCGCCGCCTCGCGCCGGTTATGGTACAGGATCTCACCGGCCACCGGCTCCAGCCGATGTGCGATGGCGCGGCCGATGCGGCCAAGGCCCAATATGCCGATACGCTGGCCCGTGACACGGCCGGACAAGGCGGGCCTGATGCCGCGCGCCCAGTCGCCCGCGCGAACCAGCCGGTCGTTGGCGACCATGTTGCGCACCGTGGCGTAGAGCAGACCGACGGCAAGGTCGGCGACATCGTCGGTCAGCACGTCGGGCGTATTGGTCAGGCGGATGCCCTTCGCACGGGCATGATCGACGTCGACCTTGTCATAACCGACCGAAAAGAGGCCGATCATTTCGAGCCTGGGCAGCGCGTCCATGATCGCGGCCGAGGCGCCGACCGATCCGAAGCTGACCAGTGCGCGCGCTTCCCGCACCAGCGGCGACAGGGTGGCGGGATCGGCATCGGCCGCTACGGCATGGACGGTGAAGCGGCGGTGCAGGGCTTCGGTCAGATAAGGGTAGAGGGGGCCATAGGCGATGATCGGGGGGAGGGGGCTATCGGTCATGCCGACCATCTAGGGACTGTGCCACCGATGCGCCAGATTGACAGAGTGGGACGGCGGTCCTAGCCCCGCCTGCATCATGGCCAGCGTTCCCATCAGCGAAGACAGCCGTTTCGGCCTGCGTCGGCAGGCCCGCCTGACCGGCCCCCTGCATCTGTCGAGCGGCGCGCTGCTCGGCCCGGTCGACATCGCCTATGAAACCTATGGGCGGATGAACGCGGACAAATCCAACGTCATCCTGATCTGCCATGCGCTGACCGGCGACCAATATGTCGCGTCCGACCACCCCGTCACCGGCAAGCCGGGCTGGTGGTGGCGGCTGGTGGGCGAAGGCAAGCCGGTCGATCCGGCGCGCCATTTCATCGTCTGTTCCAACGTCATCGGCAGTTGCATGGGATCGTCCGGCCCGGCCAGCATCGATTCCACGACGGGTGAGCCGCACGCGATGCGCTTTCCGGTGCTGACCGTCGCCGACATGGTTCGGGCGCAGGCGGCTTTGCTCGATCATCTGGGCGTCGATCGCCTGTCCGCGGTCATCGGCGGATCGATGGGGGGCATGCAGGCGCTGACCTGGCCGACCCTGTTCCCCGACCGGGTGGAAAGCTGCGTCGTCATCGCCTCCACCGCGCGGCACAGCGCACAGAATATTGCCTTTCACGAGGTCGGGCGGCAGGCGATCATGGCCGATCCCAACTGGCGCGGCGGCGATTATTATGCCGACGGGCAGGTGCCGAGCGCGGGCCTCGCCGTCGCGCGCATGGCAGCGCACATCACTTATTTGTCCGAAGCGGGGCTGACCGAGAAATTCGGGCGGCGTCTGCAGGGGCGCGACGCCAAAACCTTCGGGTTCGACGCGGACTTCCAGGTGGAGAGCTATCTGCGCCATCAGGGGCTAAGCTTCGTCGACCGGTTCGACGCGAACAGCTACCTCTACATCACCCGCGCGATGGACTATTATGACATTGCCGAAGATCATGGCGGGTCGCTGGCCAAGGCGTTCACGGCGAGCAAGGCGCGCTTCTGCCTTGTCAGCTTCGATACCGACTGGCTCTATCCCACGACGGAATCCCGGATCATCGTCCATGCGCTCAATGCGTCCGGCGCGCAGGCCAGTTTCGTGGAACTGTCCAGCCCGTTCGGCCATGACGCCTTCCTGCTGGAATGTCCCGAACTCAACCGGGTGGTGGATGGCTTCCTGAAGGGCGGCCGGGCATGAGTGAGACGTTGCGCCCCGACCTCGCCCTGATTGCGCGAACGGTGCGACAGGGTGCACGCGTGCTGGACGTCGGCTGCGGCGACGGCGCGCTGATGGCGGCGATGCGCGACAATGCACAGGTGGATGCGCGCGGGCTGGAGATTGACGGATCGAATGTCGCCGCCGCAGTGGGGCGTGGCCTGTCGGTGGTGCAGGGTGATGCCGACACGGACCTGCGCTATTATCCCGACGCCAGTTTCGACTATGCGATATTGAGCCAGACCTTGCAGACGACGCGCCGGCCCGATCTGGTGGTGGAGGAATTACTGCGCATCGGGCGGCAGGCGTTCGTGTCCTTCCCTAATTTTGCGCATTGGCGCGGGCGCATCTCGCTGCTGTGGGGCGGGCGGATGCCAGTGACGCGGCTATTGCCCGACACCTGGTATGACACGCTCAACATCCATCATGTGACGGTGGACGATTTCCGCGCGCTGGTGAAAGAACGGGGCTGGACCATCGACGGCCAGTGGTTCCTCAAAGGGGACAAGGAAACCACCCATGCGAACGCGAACCTGTTCGCCGAGCATGCGGTATTCCTCCTGCGCAAATAGCCTAGCGCGTTGCGCCTGCCATCCGCAGGCCAAAGCCCGTTCGCCCACGCTGGGGCTGGCTACGGAAATGCGTGAGGCCAGAGGTCAGGGCGGCCGCATAGACCGGGCGGTCGGGCGACTTGGGCGGGGCGGCCTTCAGCACCGCGTCGACATCGACTGGCTCGTCAAATTCCATGCCGAAATGGCGGTCGGCCGTCCAGACGACCCGCCCCGGCATCTCCGTTTCGCCCCGCGTCACGACAATGCGGGCGCCCACACCCGGCGACTTACCCTGGATGCGGGCGCCGCCTGGGGAAATGTCGCGGATGCGCACGACTTGCTTGGCCGATAGCGGCTCGCCCAGATTGAGGTGGGCGTCCATGAAGACATTGGAGCGCTTGGCGCGCGGGGGGAGGTCCATGATCCTTCTCGCATGATGTTGGTCATGGGAAGGAGTCCCGAGCGGGGCTGCTGGTTGCAGGCGCCTCGCCAGACCGGGGCTGCCCTGCGGCGAGTTGTGTAGACAATCAGCGCTGCGGGCCGATGCCCTTTTCGATGAGGGCGTTGGCGATGGCGGCGATCTCCTCAACCGGGCGGCTGTCGTCCCACACGCCATAGCGCAGGCCCAGAAAGACGTTCATGCCCATGATCGCCCAGGCATGGACTTCTTCGACGTCCGGGCGGACATCGCCGCGCGCGGCGGCGGCGGTCAGGCGGGCGGCCATGCGGCTGGCGGTATTGTCATAATGGGCGCGATAGGCGGCGGCGTCGACAAACTCCGCCTCGTCGATGATGCGGTAGATTTCCTTGTGGGCGCGGGCGAACTCCAGAAAGCTCAGCAACCCGATCCGTTCCGCGTCGATACCGTCGCGTGCCTGTGCGATGCGGGGGGAGACATAGTCCCGCACCTGCCCCGACATGTCGTTCACCAGCGCTCGGAAAATATCGTCCTTGGTATCGAAATAGGTGTAGAAGCTGCCCAGTGCGCAGCCGGCGCGGCGAGTGATGCCGCTGATCGAGCCGTCATGAAATCCCTTTTCGCCGAACTCCTCCGCAGCGGCCGACAACAAGGCGCGACGGGTGCGTTCGCCGCGCGCGGTACGGGGCGTCTTGTCGTCCCTGGCGGCGCCTTGCTCGGTCATGTCCACTCCTGATCCTGTGTGTTTTTGGCCGCACCGGCGCATTCTCATCTCCAGCCTCTTATTTCAAGTTGAAAGCCGGTTCAACTTTCATTATCGATTGGAGCAAGGCAGAGCGACCCGGCAGACCGGGCGCGCCATTTTTCAGGAGAGGACCGACCCGATGAAGGCCCATAAGACCATTCGCGCCCTTGCGCTCGCTTCCGCCGCCTGGGGCGGTATCATTGCCCTGCCCGTGCTGGCGCAGGAGGGCGCGCCGCAGGCTGCCGCCGACGATGATGGCGCGGCGATCGTCGTCACCGCCCGCCGGCGTGAAGAGACTCTGGTCAGCGTGCCGATCGCGGTCAGCGCCTTTTCCGGCGAGGCATTGGAGAAGGGCGGCGCGATCGACATTACCGACCTCGCCAATGTCACCCCCAACACCACGCTGGAGGCGTCGCGCGGCACCAATTCGACGCTGACTGCCTTCATTCGCGGCGTGGGCCAGCAGGACCCGGTATCGGGCTTCGAACAGGGCGTCGGCATCTATCTGGACGATGTCTATCTGAACCGGCCGCAGGGGGCGCTGCTCGACATCTATGACGTGGAGCGGATCGAGGTGCTGCGCGGGCCGCAGGGCACGCTTTATGGCCGCAACACGATTGGTGGGGCGGTCAAATATGTGACCAAGCTGCTGCCGCAGGATTTTTCGCTGAAGGTGAAGGGCACTTACGGCAGTTACGATCAGGCGGACGGCCTGATCAGCGTCTCCGCCCCGATCAGCGACCTGATTCGCGTCGGCGGCGCCTTTGCCCGCCTGTCGCGCGGCGGGTTCGGCAAGAACCTCACCACCGGTCAGGAAAATTACAACAAGGATATCTGGGCCGGGCGCGCCACCTTCGAAATGGGCGGATATGGAGAGCCGGTGCTGGTGCGGATCACCGGCGACTATACCAAGGACAAGAGCAATCCGCGCGGCGGCCATCGCCTGATCCCCGGACAGGCATCCGGCGCGCCGGTGCTGGACAATGTGTTCGATACGCGCGGCGGGTTGGTCGATCCCCGGCAGCAGGTGAAAAGCTACGGCCTGTCGATGAACATATCGGCCGAATTGAACGATATGTTCACGCTGAAATCAATCAGCGCCTGGCGCAAGGATGACAGCGCATCGCCGATCGATTTCGACGCGCTGCCCGCCGTCGATGTCGACGTGCCGGCCTTCTACCGCAATGAGCAACTCAGTCAGGAAGTGCAGTTGCAGGTCGATGCCGGGCCGCTGAAGGGCATGATCGGCCTCTATTATCTGGACGCCAGCGCCGACACCCAGTTCGACACGCGCATCTTCACCACGCTGGCGGGCCTGACGGCGTTCACGCAGGCGGATGTCGATACCGAAACCTATGCGATCTTTGGCGACTTCACCTATGATTTCAGCCCGCAGTTCAGCGTGTCGGCCGGTGGCCGCTATACCTGGGACGAGCGGCGCGCGGACATTCTTCGTCAGAATTATCTGGGTGGCGGGTCGCCGGTGTTCGGCGGCGCGGGCCTTCCCTTCGGCGCGCCCAGCACCGATTTCCGCGGGAATGCGAAGTATAAGAAATTCACCCCGCGCTTCTCCGTCAGCTACAAGCCGACGCAGGATCACAATATCTATGCCAGCTATTCCAAGGGCTTCAAGGGCGGCGGCTTCGACCCGCGCGGCGTGGGCACCAATGCGCCGGACCTGAATGGCGACGGCATAAGGCAGGACAGCGAAGTCGCCTCCTTCCTCAGCTTCCGCCCGGAACAGGTCGATAGCTATGAGGTCGGCTACAAGGGCAATTTCATGGACGGCGCGCTCTATGTCGCGGTCGCCGGCTTCTATGCCGATTACAAGGATGTGCAGATTCCGGGATCGGTCGCCTGCACCGTCAATGTCGGCGGCGTGGCGACACCGTCCTTCTGCGGCATCGTGTCCAATGCAGGCAAGGCGCGGTTCAAGGGGCTGGAGTTTGAGAGCAACGCCCGCCTTGGCCGCGACCTGCTGTCGAGCGGCGACCGGCTGAACCTGTCCACCGCGATCGGCTATATCGACGCGGAATATCGCGAATATATCGCCAATATTGCCAGCGTACCGACCGATGTGGCGCAATATCGCCGGGTGCAGAATACGCCGAAATGGACGGCGAGCGGGACGCTGAGCTACAATAGCCCCGTGGGCGATGGCAGCCTCTATGTCGGTAGCACGCTTTCCTGGCGGTCGAAGACCTATCAGTTCGAAATCCCCAACCCCTATATCGACCAGAAGGGCTATGCGCTGTGGGACGCCAGCATCGTCTATACAGCACCCGACGATCGCTGGTCGCTGGGGGTCCATGGCAAGAATATCTTGGACAAGGAATATAAGACGTCGGGCTATACCTTCGTCGCGGCCAACCCGGTGACCGGCGCCATCATCAACAATGCCGCCGGTTTCCCGACCCCGTCGCTGGGCAAGGAAGGCACGCTGACCGCCTTCTACGGCAACCCCCGACAGGTGTTCGTGACGGGTACGTTGAAATTCTGATTTGCTCACTCCCATCCGTTCGGTTCGAGCTTGTCGAGAACCCGCGCACAACGGTTCTCGACAAGCTCGAACTGAACGGAGAGGGTGAAGCCTTATGACCGACCGAACCACCTCCCCCGCCTATCGCCCCGGCTACTCCAGGCTCGTGCTGGCGATGCTGCTGCTGGTCTATACGTTCAACTTCCTCGACCGGCAGATTCTCGGCATCCTCGCCGGGCCGATCAAGGCGGAACTGGGGCTGAGCGATACGCAACTGGGCGCGCTGGGCGGCATCGCCTTTGCCCTGCTCTATTCGACGCTGGCGATTCCGCTGGCGCTGCTGGCCGACCGGACCAGCCGGACATGGGTCATCACCGTCAGCCTCGCCATCTGGAGCGGCTTTACCGCTTTGTGCGGGATGGCGGGCAATTTCATGCAGATGTTCCTGTTCCGCATCGGCGTGGGCGTGGGGGAGGCCGGCGGCGTCGCGCCATCCTATGCCGTGATTGCCGACTATTTTCCGGCGCATCAACGGGCGCGGGCGCTGTCCATCTATTCGCTGGGGATTCCGTTGGGATCGGCGGGCGGCGTGCTGCTGGGCGGCTATATTGCGCAGACGGTGGAATGGCGCACGGCCTTCATCGCGGTCGGCGTGCTGGGCATATTGATCGCGCCGATCTTCCGCCTTGTCGTGCGGGAGCCGGCGCGGCCGGTGCAGACGGGCGAGGCGGTGCCGGTCAGCGCTGTGTTCGGCATCCTTGCGGCCAAGCGCAGCTTCTGGATGCTGGCTCTGGGCGCGGCATGCAGTTCGATGTGCGGCTATGGCGTCGCCTTCTGGCTGCCGAGCCTGCTGATGCGCAGTTTCGGGCTGGACCTGATGGGCGCGGGGCAGTTTCTGGGCGGGTTGCTGCTGATCGGCGGGGTCGCCGGGGTGTTGCTGGGCGGCTTTCTGGGCGATGCGATGGGCGGCAAGGACAAGGCCTGGTTCGCCTGGGTGCCGGCGATCAGCTATGTGGTCGGCATGCCCTTGTTCGTGATCGGCGTGCTGTCGAGCAGCGTGACCTTCGCCTTCGCCCTGTTCCTGATCCCGCAGGCGCTGGTCTATGTCTGGCTGGGGCCGGTGCTGACCGCGGTGCAGCATCTGGTGCCGCCGCATATGCGGGCCAGCGCGTCGGCGACCTTCCTGCTCATCAACAACCTTGTCGGGCTGGGCCTTGGGTCATGGAGCGTCGGCGCGCTGTCCGACGCGCTGACACCGACCTATGGCCATGAAGCGCTGCGCTATGCGATCGTCGCGGCGCTGGGCTTTTATCTGCTTGCGGGGTTGTTCATGGCGCTAGCGGGCAAGGCGTTGCGCAAGGATTGGGTGACGGCCTGAGCCGCATAAGTGAGACAGCGAGTTGGACAGCTGAAACGATAGGAGGTTTTTCATGAATGGACGGAAGCAATCCGCCCATTCATGATTTTCAATCACGGATTAGCGTTCCTTCGTCGCGCTGAACTTCACCTTAGGGTGGCGTTCCTGCTGATAGCCGATGTCCCAGGCACTGCGCGCCATGAAGACGAGATTGCCGTCGCGATCCTTGGCCATGTTGGCGCCATTATAGCTGACCAGGTCTTTCATCGCGGCCTCATCGCCGCTGATCCAGCGGGCGGTGTCGAAGGGCGAGGGCTCCAGGCCCGCCGCGACCTTATATTCGGCCTCAAGGCGTGAGATCAGCACTTCAAGCTGAAGCTGGCCGACGACGCCGACGATCCAGTTGCTGCCGATTTCCGGGTAGAAGACCTGAATCACGCCCTCTTCGCTGAGGTCGTCCAGCGCCTTGCGCAACTGCTTGGTCTTGGTCGGGTCTTTCAACTGGACGCGGCGCAGGATTTCCGGCGCAAAATTGGGCAGGCCGGTGAAGCGCAGGCCGGGCTTTTCGGAGAGCGTATCGCCTACGCGCAACGCGCCATGATTGGGGATGCCGATGATATCGCCCGGAAACGCCTCGTCCGCCAGTTCGCGGTCCTGCGCGAAGAAGAGGATCGGCGAGTGGACGGCGAGCGGCTTGCCCGATCCCGAGGGCGTCAGCTTCATGCCGCGGCGGAACTTGCCGGAGACGAGGCGCATGAAGGCGATGCGGTCGCGGTGCATCGGGTCCATATTGGCCTGCACCTTGAAGATGAAGCCGGTGACTTCGCTCTGTTCCGGCTCGACGGCGGCCGGTTCGGCCGGCTGCGGGCGCGGCGCGGGGGCATGGGCAGACAGGGCGTCGATCAGTTCGGTAACGCCGAACAGCTTGAGTGCCGATCCGAAATAGACCGGGGTCAGGTCGCCCGCGCGATAGCGGTCATGGTCGAATTCGGCATAGCCGCCCTGCGCCAGCTCGGCCTCTTCGCGCAGCTTGTCGAGCGCGCGGTCGGACAGATGATCGGCCAGCGTCGGATCATCGAGGCCGTTAAACTGGTGACGGGTGCCGTCGAATTCACGGCTGGGACCGGTCGGCTGCATCAGCCGGTTGGTGGCGAAGTCGTAGATGCCCTCGAATTCGCCGCCCATGCCGGCGGGCCAGCTCATCGGGCAGACGTCGAGTTGCAGCTGGTCGGCGACCTCATCGAGCAGGCCGAACACCTCGCGGCCTTCCCGGTCCACCTTGTTGACGAAGGTGATGATCGGCAGGTTGCGCAGGCGGCAGACCTCGAACAGCTTGCGGGTCTGCGGTTCGATGCCCTTGGCCGCATCGATCACCATGACGGCCGAGTCCACGGCGGTCAGGGTGCGATAGGTATCTTCGCTGAAATCTTCGTGGCCAGGCGTGTCGAGCAGGTTGAAGGTGATGGTTTCGCCATCGCGGGTCCGCTCGAACGTCATGACCGAGGAAGTGACGGAAATGCCGCGCTGCTGCTCGATCTTCATCCAGTCGGACCGGGCGCGGCGATTGGCGCCGCGCGCCTTGACTTCGCCTGCAAGGTGGATGGCGCCGCCTTCCAGCAGCAGCTTTTCGGTGAGCGTGGTCTTGCCGGCGTCCGGGTGGGAAATGATCGCGAAGGTGCGGCGGGATGGGATGGTCATGTTATGCGTCACTATCTGGGCAAAACATCCGTTCGCCCTGAGCCTGTCGAAGGGCGCGAGCGGGCTTCGACAGGCTCAGCCCGAACGGATTTTGGTTATGGGGGCCCGTTACACGCCTGCCAGCGTCACGTCCATGCGGAAGCTGCGGGAGTCGCCCGGCAGCAGCGTCATGATCCCCTGCTTGTCCCAGACGTCGCCGGTAAAGCCGACGAGATCGGCCATGCCGGCCCAGGGTTCGATGCACAGATAATGGGCGCCGGGTTTCTGCCAAAGGCCGAGCCACGGCGTGTCGGGAAAGTCGATGCGAAGCTGCGGCCGGCCGGGGACGCCCCATGTCAATGAGCGGCTGGCAAGATCGTCCCAGATCAGCGCGTCACCCTCGAACATCGCATAAGTGGGCGCGAGCATGTCGCCGTCCACCGGGGAGGGCGCGCTTTCGCGGGCGATGAGGCCGGGTTCGTCGCCGACCTTGCGGATCGGGGCGGGTTCGGGTTTTTCGAACAGGATGCGGTGATCCTCCACCGCGCCGCCATAGGGGAGCGGCCAGGCGAAGGCGGGATGATAGCCGAAGGAGAAGGGCATGGGCGCCTCCCCCCGGTTGCTGACGGTGGCGGTCATGTGCAGCGTGGCGCCTTGACACGCGAAGCGCATGTCGAGGCGAAAGTCGAAGGGATAGATGGCGCGGCTGTCCTCGTCCGCCTCCAGCCGCAGGGTGATACTGGCATCGTCCTGCGCCACCGGAGCGAAGGGGCGGCGGCGGGCGAAGCCATGCTGCGGCATGGAATGTTCCTGCCCGTGGAGCCGATAGACGTCGCCACGCGACCGGCCGACGAAGGGGAAGAGCAGAGGGGCGTGGCCGGTCCACCAGCGCGGATCGGCATCGGTCATCAGCGCGCGGCCCTCGCCGTCCGTCAGCGACCAGAGTTCCGCGCCGAGCGGGTCGATGGTGGCGGACAGGGCCGGCGAAGCGATGGTGAAACGCGGATCGGATTCGGACAAGTCATGGCCTCCGGCTTGGGGATCGGTTTCGCATAGCGGGGCTGCGCGTAGCTGTCTCCTTCGCTGTTCGTTTCGGAAGGGAACCGACGGCGTCGATCGCTGGTTTTGCGGAGCGGAGGATCATCATGAAATCAATCGCAATCATCACCGCGCTGGCGCTGCTGACGCCCTGTGCCGCGCTGGCTCAGAATCAGGACCAGTCTGCGGACAAGGCCAATCAGGAAGAGGCGAAGAAGAAGGAAGGCAATCTGGACAAGGCGGGCAAGATCGCCACCCAGCCGGCCCGCGACGTCGGGCTGGACAAGGAAGAGATTCCGCCGGTGCTGGTGAAGGCGGTGGAAAATCCCTATGCCGCGCCGCCATCGCGCACCTGCAAGGGGTTGAAGGCGTCGCTGGGCGAACTGAATGCCGTGCTGGGCGACGATTTCACCGTGGGCGCAAAGGCGAACGAGAATCGCACCGGCAAGATCGCCGAGGCGGTGGGCAAGACGGTGGTCAATTCGCTGATCCCCTTCCGGGGGCTTGTGCGCGAGATCAGCGGCGCGGCCCCGGCCGAGCGGCGCTTGCAGGCGGCGGTGACGGCGGGCATCGCGCGGCGCGGCTATCTGCGCGGGATGGCGGCTGCCAAGGGATGCAAGGTCGCGAGTTAGGGACCTTCGTCGTTGCGAGCGCAGCGAAGCAATCCACTGGTGCGCCCATGGATTGCTTCGCTGCGCTTGCAATGACACATTGCTTTAAATCGCGCTTCCGCTCGGCCCATTTACCCCTATATGGCTGGCATGACCGACCTGCCCACTCTCGCCGATCTTCAGGAAGAATATGAATTTCTGGATGCGGACGATCGTTATCGCCTGCTGATCGACCTGGGGCGCGGGCTGGAGGATATGCCCGACGCACTCAAGACCGACGCGACATTGGTGCGGGGCTGTTCGGCGGCGGTGTGGGTCTATCCCACGGTACTGGATGACGGGCGGCTGCATTTCCTGGCGGACAGCAATGCGGCGATCACCAAGGGGATCATCGCTCTGGTGCTCCTGACCGTGCAGGATCGTGCGCCGGCGGAGATCGCCGCGGCCGATATCGAGGGCGCACTGGCGCCGTTCGACCTCAAGAACCAGCTCAGCTCCAACCGGACCCAGGGCATTCCCAACATGATCGCGCTGATCCGCGAGACGGCGGGCCGCTACACCGCCTGAGGAAACCGCAGGCCGGTTCAGACATTATCCTTCCGTAACTATATCGGAAGGACATGACGCCATGCGCGCCATCATGATGATCGCAGCCGTTGCCACGCTGGCGGCCTGCGGCGACAAGAAACCCAAGGAGCCGACCCAGCGCGAGCAGATCGGCCAGATGTGGAAATATGAGGGCGCGGAAGGCGGCGGCCGGCCCAAGGTTGCCTATATCGGCAGCGCCAACAGCGTGCAGACGATGACCGCCCCCGACACATTTTCCGTCCTGCTGATCCAGCCGTTGAAGGAGGGCGGCGCTGACGTCACGGTCAAGCTGGTCGGCGCGCCCTTCACCTGCGACCTGTCGGATTGCCGCGTTACGGCGACCACCGATGATGGCAAGAAACATGAGTGGCAGGGGCGAATGGCGACCAATGACGATGGCATCGCCATCGCGCCGTCGCAGGGTGCCTATGCCATCATCAAGGACGCCAAGCGCCTGAAGGTCGACCTGATCGTGGACGGCAAGACCCAGACCGCACCGTTCGAGTTCAACGTCGCGGGGTTGGATCTGAAGGGGTAGACGCTAAAGCCCGAACGGAAGTTGTAGCTTTTATTCCTGCAAGGATACGCCGGGGCTGCGCGGATCGGCGGCGCCCTGCCAGTGGCCGTCGGGCAGGCGTTCGGCGGCATTGGCTTTGAGGCCCATGCGGTTGACGCTGACCCGGTGGCCCAGTTTCTCCAGCGGCGCCTTCATCGTCTCCAGCGACGTGCCCTGTTCCAGCACCAGCCCTTCGCCATTGAAGAAGATCAGGCCGTGCGCGATCGACTCCTGCGCGGACAGGCCCCAGTCGAAATGGGCGATCAGCGCCTTGGCGACCTGCATGATGATGGTCTTGCCGCCCGCCGCGCCGACGGTGAAGATCGGTGTGCCCTTGTCGTCATAGACGATGGTCGGCGACATGGAGGAGAGCGGGCGCTTGCCCGCTTCCACCCGGTTGGCGACCGGCTTGCCGTCCTTTTCGGGCGTGAAGCTGAAATCGGTCAGTTCATTGTTCAGGATCACGCCGTTGGCGATCAGCTGGCTGCCGAAGAAGCTCTCGATCGTGGAGGTCCAGGCGGCGATATCGCCATTGCGGTCTACCGCGACGAAATGGCTGGTGCCGCTTTCGGGCTGGGGCAGCGACGCGGTGCGCGGCTGGGCGCCGGGGGGCGTGCCGGGCCTGTAGACGTTCAGCGCCTTATTCAGGCGGATGAGCGATGAGCGTTGCTTGAGATAGGCGGGATCGATCATGCCGCTGACCGGCACCGACACGAAATCGGGATCGCCCAGCCATGTGTCGCGATCGGCATAGGCCAGTTGCATCGCTTCGCCGATGACGTGCCAGCTGCGCGGATCATCCTTGCCCCATTGCGCCAGCGGGAAGCGCTCGACCATGCCCAGAATTTCCAGCACGGTGACGCCGCCGGCCGACGCCGGACCCATGCCACAGACGGTATAGGCGCGATAATGACCGCAGACCGGTTTGCGCGCTTTGGCCTGATAGCCGGCGAGGTCGGCTTCCGTCATCGGCACCGGATTCTTAGGTGCTTCGGTTACGGCTTCGCTGATGAGGCGGGCATTTTCGCCCTTGTAGAAGGCGTCCGGGCCTTCGGCGGCGATCCGTTTGAACAGGGCGGCAAGCGGCAGGTTTTTAAGGTGCGTGCCGACCGGCGGCGGGGCGTCGTCGACCCAGAAGGCTTTCTGGATTTCGGGGAAGTCTGCCCAGATGCCCTGCGTGGCGCGCAGCGCCGTGGCGGTGCGTTCGCCAAGGTCGAAGCCGTCTTCGGCATAGCGGATGGCCGGCGCAAACAGGTCGGCCCAGGGCAGCTTGCCCCATTTTTTGTGGGCGTCCCATGCCATGCGCAGATTGCCGGGCACACCGGCGGAATAGCCGCCCGGCCAGGCCTGGATGAAGGGCAGGGGCTTGCCGTCCGGCCCCATGAAGCGATCGGGTCGTGCGGCGGCCGGCGCGGTTTCGCGACCGTCGATCGATTCCAGCAGGCCGGTCGCGCCGTCATGATGCATCAGGAAGCCGCCGCCGCCGATGCCGCTATTATGCGGCTCCACGACGTTCAGCGTCAGCATCATTGCGATCGCGGCGTCGGTGGCGCTGCCGCCCTTGCGCAATATTTCCTGCCCGGCCTGCGCCGCGCGCGGATCGGCGGCGGAGACGGTGGCATTGGTGGATGTTGGGGCGGTTACGGGCTCGCGGGCGAGCAGCGGAGCGGGGATGAGCGCATAGAGGGCGAGCGGGGCCAGCAGGCCGGAAAGGCGGGATGTCATGACAGCGCACCCTAGCCATAAGGTTGCGCGCCGCAACCCTTTGTCGCGGGCGATGGCATCAGGCGGGGGCGATCGCGGTAAAATGCGAAGGCCAAGAAAAAGGGGCCGCCCTTTCAGGCAGCCCCTTTCTATCCTCTCCCTAAACAGGGATGGTCCGTCTGGCCTTATTCGGCCTTCGACTGGAGGTTCACCGCGGCATATTTGCCACGACGATCGACTTCCAGTTCGAAGTCGAGGCGGTCGCCCTCGTTCAGGGCGGCCATGCCGGCGCGTTCCACGGCGCTGATATGGACGAAGGCGTCGGGCTGGCCATCGTCGCGCTGGATGAAGCCGAAGCCCTTCATGGCGTTGAAGAACTTCACGGTGCCGCTGGAGCGTTCACCGGTCAGCTGACGCTGCGGACCACGGTCGGCACCACCGAAACCACCACCGCGCGGTTCGCGCGGTTCGCGAGCCGGGCCGCGATCGGTGACGGGGAGCGGTTCGCCGTCGATGACCAGATCGGTCGCCGACACCTTGCCACCGCGATCGACCAGCGTGAAGCCGAGCGGCTGACCTTCGGCCAGACCGGTCAGGCCGGCCTGCTCGACCGCGCTGATGTGCACGAACACGTCTTCGCCGCCGTCATCACGAACGATGAAGCCGAAACCCTTCTGGCCGTTGAAGAACTTTACGACGCCCTTGCCTTCGCCGACGACCTGGGCAGGCATGCCGCGACCACCGCCGCCGCCACCGCCGAAACCACCGCCGCCGCCGCCGAAGCCGCCGCGACCACCGCCGCCGCCACCGAAGCCGCCGCGATCACCACCGCCGAAACCACCACGGTCGCCGCCGAAGCCGCCACCGCCGAAGCGATCGCCGCCGCCGAAACCACCGCCGCCGAAGCCGCCGCGATCACCACCGCCGTAGAAGTTGTCGTCGCCGAAACCGTCGCGCTTGTCCTTGCCGCGCCCGCCGCGGCGACCTCTATCAAAACTCATGCCCTGTTAGTCACTTTCGCTTCGCCCCAAAGACAATCGGACAAACATGTCGGGCGAATGACATGCAGAATCCACCGCAAAGGCGGGTTTGGGAATCACTATATCAACTTTTCAGGGCAGCGCGAATGATTTTCACTGTTGTGGTCCTGTTCCGTTCCAATAACGTAAAAAGTCAGGATATTCCACGGTTCGACGTATCAACACAGCGCTTCGCCGCAGGACTTGCGCGGGCAAAAGGGCCGATTGCGGTCGAACCGGTTTCGCCATAGAGGGGAAATCATGACCGTGCATTTCCATGAAGAAGATCTGCCCGCCGGCGTGCTCGCCCCCGGCCCGATCGCCATCGACACCGAAACGATGGGCCTTATCACCCCGCGCGACCGCCTGTGCGTGGTCCAGATCAGCGACGGCAAGGGTGACGAGCATCTCGTCCGCTTCAACCCCGGCAGCGATTATGCCGCGCCCAACCTGAAAGCGGTGCTGGCCGATCCCGAACGGCTGAAACTCTATCATTTCGGCCGGTTCGATATCGCCGCGATCAAACATTATCTGGGCGTGGTGGCCGCGCCCGCCTATTGCACCAAGATCGCCTCGCGCCTGATCCGCACCTATACCGATCGCCATGGCCTGAAGGAACTGGTCCGCGAATTGCTGGGCCAGGACATCAGCAAGCAGCAGCAGTCGAGCGACTGGGGCGGCCCGGTCCTGTCTGACGCGCAGAAGGATTATGCCGCATCGGACGTGCGCTATCTTCATGCGCTCAAGGCCGAACTGGACAAGCGGCTGATCCGCGAAGGGCGGATGGAACTGGCGCAGGCCTGTTTCGACTTCCTGCCGCACCGCGCCGAACTCGATCTGGCCGGCTGGCCGGAAATCGATATTTTCGCGCATATGTAAGGGAGCCGCCGCTTCGTGTCCGTCCAGGCCGATCAGCAACGCGACGTACGCCGCCATTGGGCGCGGCCGGGTGGCAGCCATGACCGGCTGGTCGGGCTGCTCAAGAACTGGTTGCCGGTCGCGGTCGGGGTGCTGGCCGCGCTGCTGGCGACCGCGCCCTTCACCGGCGGCGACAAGGTCAGCTTCGTCCTCGACAAGAACAAGGTCGAGGTGGCGAAGGACCGGATGCGGCTGACCGAGGCGCTGTATCGCGGGGAAGACAGCAAGGGTCAGCCCTTCTCCCTGCGCGCCGGCTCTGCCGTGCAGAAGAGTTCGCGCGAACCGATCGTCGACCTCAACACCATGTCCGCGCGCATCCTGTTGTCGGACGGCCCGGCCGTGCTGACCGCGCAAAAAGGCCGCTATGACATGGAAACGGAGCGGGTCGGCATTCAGGGGCCGGTACAGTTCGAAGCGTCGGGCGGATACCGGCTGACCACGCGCGACGTGGGCGTCGACCTCAAGACCCGGCGGATGAAGAGTGCGGGCCGGGTCGACGGGCGCATTCCGATCGGCACCTTCAGCGGCGACCATCTGGAAGCGGATATGGGCGCGCGTACGGTGACGCTGAATGGCCGGGCAAGCTTGCGCATCGAGCAAAATGGTCTCAAAGGGCGAAACTGATGAAACGCACCCTGATCCTGCTGTCGATCGGCTTCCTGGGCACAGCCGGCGTAATGATCGCCGGCGCGAATGCGCAGGTGTTCAAGAATCATGACAGTAACGCCCCGGTCAATTTCAACGCCGACCGGATCGAGGTGCAGGATCGCGCCGACCGCGTCGTCGTGTCGGGCAATGTCGTGGTGACGCAGGCTGGCATGACGCTGACCGCGGCACGCATGACCGTGGCCTATAACAACCAGCCGGGCGGCGGCACGGGCACCGATGGCATCCAGATCAACCGGATCGATGCATCGGGCAATGTCGTCGTGACCAAGGCGGATCAGACCGCGCGCGGCAATGTCGCCATCTACGACCTTAACAGCAAGCTCATCACCATGCTGGGCAACGTCACGCTGACGCAGGGATCGAACCGGCTGACCGGCGGGCGGCTGGTGATGGACCTCAACAGCGGGCGATCGACGGTCGACGGCCGTTCCTCGGGCGGCAGCGCCGCCGGCACCGCGACCAGCCCGAGCGGCCGCGTGTCGGGCACCTTCACGGTGCCGCAACGCAAGAATTGAGCGCGCGCCCGGATCGCCGGGCGCGGCCTTGCGCCGGTTCAGATGTCGGCGCCGACGATTTCCGCCACCGTCTTCACCCCGTCGCGCTGCATCAGCGCCTTCAGCCCGGCATTGATGCGCCGGGCGAGATAGGGGCCTTCATAGACCAGCGCGCTGTAGATCTGGACCAGTGACGCGCCGGCACGGATGCGAGCATAGGCCTGATCCGCATTGGCGATGCCGCCGACGCCGATCAGCGGCAGGCGGGTGCCCAGCAGGCGGCGGAAATCCTTCAGCCGTTCCAGCGACAGGTCGGTCAGCGGCGCGCCGGACAGGCCGCCGGCCTCGCCCGCATGGGCCGATTTGAGCGCCGGGCGAGTGATGGTGGTGTTGGACACGATCAGCGCATCGACGCGATGGTCGATACAGGCGGCGGCGATATCCTCGACATCGGCGGGTTCCAGATCGGGCGCGACCTTTAGGAAAATGGGCGTGCTGTCGGCGCCACGCGCGGCCATCACGGCGGAGAGCAGGTCGTCCAGCGCGGCTCGGCCCTGCAAGGCGCGCAGGCCCGGCGTGTTGGGGGAGGAGATGTTGACGGTCAGATAATCGGCCAGCGGCGCCATGACGCGCACGCCGGTGGCATAATCGGCCACGCCCCGCCCGGTCGCCGTAGCCTCCTTGTTCGCGCCGATATTGATGCCGATGACCGGGCCTTCACCTTTTGGCCGGCGATAGCGGGCGATGCGGTCCGCCGCTGCGCCCTGGCCGCCATTGTTGAAGCCGAAGCGGTTGATGACGGCGCGATCCTCGACCAGCCGGAACAGCCGGGGCTGGGGATTGCCCGGCTGGGCCAGCGGGGTCAGCGTGCCCAGTTCGGCGAAACCGAAGCCGAGGCCGTGCATCTTGTGCGCGACCCGGCCATCCTTGTCATAGCCTGCGGCCAGTCCGACCGGATTGGGGAAACGGATTCCGGCCACCACGGACTCCAGCATCGGGTCGGGCGTGAGCGGCGCGGGCGTCGGCATCCATCGCAGCGCAGCGATCGAGAGATGATGGGCGCGCTCGGCATCCAGAGCGAAGAGCAGCGGGCGGATCAGGCGGTAGGACATGGATCGGCCTATGCCAGCGGACCGCGCATCCGTCGAGTGGCTGTTGCTATGCAGCAACAGCGGCGACCCTTGGTTATTTCATGACAAGAAACGTCATGATTGAGACCGTTTGCAGCCGAAAAATGTCCGTTTCATCCAATAAAGTTGCTGCGATTCGGGCGTAAAGCCGGCTTGCGACCCGAAGGCTCTCAGGCCTATGGCCTATGAGACCTTTTACTGACCCGGCAGTGAAAACTGCCGGGTCATTTTTTATCGATGACTGCTAGCTGTCGAAAAACTTTACGATTTTTCCTTTCGGATGCTTGCACCGTCGCCGCGTTGGCGCATAGTGATCGCCAGGGGTGAAAACATGGGGTCGCATCGTAGCGAAAATGCGGCGCGCGCCATCGCGTTGCCGGACGACCGGGGGCCGCTATCCTATGCCGTCGATGCGGCGCAGGGGCCGGTGCGCTTGCGCTATTTCGCGCCGCCCGCGCATCTGCGGTCCTATTTCGGCTCGCTCTATTTCTTCACCGTGTCCGCCGACCATTATGCCGACGCCACGCGGGCCGACGTCCCGCAATTGCGGCTGATGCTCGACGGCGGGGGCCATTATCATTTTCAGGACGGGACCGTCATGGCAACGCCCGATGTCTGCCTGCTGGGGCCGACCATGGGCGCGACGCGCTTCGCGCTCGATCGGCCGGCCCGCGTGATCGGCATTTCGCTGTTGCCGGCGGGTTGGATGTCCTTGCATGGCGGCGACGCCAGCGCTTTGGCCGACCGGCTGTGCGATCTGGCGGCGGAGCGGGGCGCCGTCTATCACCGCCTGCTCGAAGCTGTGCGTGCACTGGGCGACGATGCCGATGCAATGGCGGCCCTGTGCTGGGCGGAACTGGGAAAGCTGGTCCGGCCGCTGCGCCCGGCGACCTGGGCCTTGCTGGCGGCGATCGACGCCTGGCTGGTGGATGAAGGGTCGCCGAAGATCGAGACGCTGGCGGAGGCGACCGAGCTGTCGCCGCGCCAGCTCGCCCGGCTGGCCAATAAATATTATGGCGCGCCGCCCAAATTGCTGGCGCGCAAATATCGGGCGCTGCGCTGTTCGGCGCGGATCGCGCTGGACGGCACAAGCTGGCAACAATTGTGCGAGGAAGGCGGCTTTTACGACCAGTCGCACTTCATTCGCGAGATCAAGCATTTCATCGGCCTGACCCCGCATCAGTTGCAGACCGAGCCATCGGCGGTCGCGCAACTCACCTTGTTGCGGCGTTCGCTGGGTGGCGATGTGGCCGTGCTGAACCGGCTGAGTTGACCGGCCCAAAGTAAAATTTCCTTGATTATCCGCGCCCGGCGGACCACATGCGCCCAATCGGACGGAATCGGTCTGATTTGAGAATGGTTCGCAATTTGGGATGCGTCACGCGGGATGAAACTGTCGAGCTTCGCTGACTATGCGGTCGTGCTGATGTCCGCCGCCGCGCGCCATTGCGGCGCTGCGAAGATGAACGCGACGACTCTGTCGGGCGAAACCGGCATTCCGTTGCCCACCGCGCAGAAGCTGGTGAGCCGCCTGTCGGCCGCCGGGCTGCTCGAATCGAGCCGGGGCACCGGTGGGGGCGTGCGCCTGTCGCGGCCGCCCGCGACCATCACGCTGGCCGATGTAGTAGAGGCGGTCGAAGGACCGATCGCCATGACCGCCTGCACGGAAATGGGCGCGCATGACTGCAATCTGGAAAGCGATTGCCGCATCCGCCCGCATATGAATGTGGCGAACAATGCCATCCGCGAAGCACTCGCGGGGGTGACGATCGCCAGTCTGACACGAGAAATGGCATGACCGAAGAAGTGACCGCAGTTCGCAATCAGGAAGCGTATGACGCCGCCCAGCGCGCGTCGACCTATGAACATGGCTGGTCGTCGGCCATCGAGCAGGATTTCGCGCCCAAGGGGCTGAACGAGGATACGGTCCGCTTCATTTCGGCCAAGAAGAACGAGCCGCAATGGCTGCTCGACTGGCGGCTGAAGGCGTTCGCCATGTGGCAGAAGATGGAAGCACCGGACTGGGCGAAGCTGAACGTCCCGCCGATCGACTATCAGGACGCCTATTATTACGCCGAGCCCAAGAAGAAGGTGGAGCTGGATTCGCTGGATCAGGTCGATCCCGAAATCCTCGCCACCTATCAGAAGCTGGGCATCCCGATCGCCGAGCAGGAGATGCTCGCCGGGGTGAAGGGCAGCCGCAAGATCGCGGTGGACGCGGTGTTCGACAGCGTCTCGGTCGCCACCACCTTCCGCAAGGAGCTGGAGGAAGCGGGCGTCATCTTCCGTTCCATCAGCGAGGCGGTGCGCGAATATCCCGACCTCGTAAAGAAGTGGCTGGGCAAGGTCGTGCCGATGCACGACAACTACTTCGCGACGCTCAACTGCGCGGTCTTCTCCGACGGCACCTTCGTCTACATTCCCAAGGGCGTGCGTTGCCCGATGGAGCTGTCGACCTATTTCCGCATCAACGCGGAAAATACCGGCCAGTTCGAACGCACGCTGATCGTCGCGGATGAGGGCGCCTATGTCTCCTATCTCGAAGGCTGCACCGCGCCGATGCGCGACGAAAATCAGCTCCATGCCGCCGTGGTGGAACTGGTCGCGCTCGACGATGCGGAGATCAAGTACAGCACCGTCCAGAACTGGTATCCGGGCGACGAGAATGGCAAGGGCGGCATCTATAATTTCGTGACCAAGCGGGCGCTGTGTCAGGGGCGCAACAGCAAGGTTTCGTGGACGCAGGTGGAAACCGGCTCCGCGATTACCTGGAAATATCCGTCCTGCGTGCTGAATGGCGAGAATAGCGTCGGCGAGTTCTACTCGGTGGCGCTGACCAACAATCTGCAACAGGCTGATACGGGCACGAAGATGATCCACAATGGCAAGGGGTCGCGATCGACCATCGTGTCCAAGGGGATCAGCGCGGGGCGTTCGAACAACACCTATCGCGGGCTGGTGCGCGTGGCGCCGGGCGCGGAGGGTGTGCGCAACTTTACCCAATGCGACAGCCTGTTGCTGGGCGACCAGTGCGGCGCGCACACCGTGCCCTATATCGAAGTGCGCAATCCCAGCGCGCAGATCGAGCATGAAGCGACCACCAGCAAGATCAGCGACGATCAGCTCTTCTACGCGATGCAGCGCGGGCTGGATCAGGAAAGCGCAGTGTCGCTGATCGTGAACGGCTTTGCCAAGGAAGTGCTGCAACAGCTGCCGATGGAATTTGCGGTGGAAGCGCAGAAGCTGCTGGGCATTTCGCTGGAGGGTTCGGTCGGTTGATCGATCAGACACCTCTGGATCAGGCACGCCGCCTAAACTCCCCTCCCCTTCAGGGGAGGGGCCGGGGGTGGGGGCTATCGGCTGGTCGTCTTGGCCAGTTGAAGGGCTTTGCACGCGAAATGCGCGGTGCACCGACCGAGCCGGAAAAGCGCCTTTGGACGAAATTGTCTCGCTCGCAGATCGGCGGCTTTAAATTCCGCCGCCAGTCCGTGGTCGGGCCTTTCATCGTCGACTTTCTGTGTCCGCAAAAGGCGCTGATCGTGGAAGTCGATGGTGACACCCATGTTGCAGGTTCCGACGCGGCTCGCGATCAAGTGCTGCAACAGCAAGGGTATCAGATCATCCGCATCGCCAATCATGAGGTGATGCAGAATATGGAAGGGGTTTGTGCGGCGATTCTTGGCGCCCTTGATCAGGCGCCGGATCGTTGGGCCAGCCCCCTCCCCAACCCCTCCCCTGAAGGGGAGGGGCTTTTTCAGGTCAATGAAAAGACGAGCAATAAATGAGCGACGAAGACGATATCCAGGATGCCCTCGCCGATTTCGCGGAGGATGTCGGCAATGGCCAGTCATGGACCGCCGCGATCCGTATCCTGACCGAGGATTATGAGCTGGAAGAGGGCGAGTTGCAGGCCCGCGCCGCCAAGGATTTCGGCGACCTCGACGCCTATGAGGCGGAGAGCCGGGCCGCGCTGGAGAAGGGCGACGTCGCCTTTACCGAGAAGTTGCGTAGCGACAAGGCGTTCCACAAGGCGAAGGCGCCCAACCTCGCCCGCATGGGCCCGGTCAGCGAATTCGTCGTCGCGCTGCTGGAAAAGGGCGCGCCCGAGCCGGGGGCCGACTGGTGGCCCTATATGCCGATCAAGCGCCATATCGACACGCTGTTCCCCGCGCCGGGCGACGTGCGCGACATGGCCTTCTGGACCGCGCGGACGCTCCAGCGCGCGCATAAGGACTAAAGACAGATGCTGACGATCGACAATCTGACCAACGAAATCGACGGCAAGGCGATCCTGAAAGGACTCTCGCTCCAGATCAATGCGGGCGAAATCCACGCGATCATGGGCCCGAACGGCGCCGGCAAGTCGACGCTGGCCTATACGCTGGGCGGTCGCCCGAACTATGAAGTGACGGGCGGCAGCGCGACCTTCGAAGGCGCGGACCTGTTCGAGATGGAGCCGCATGAGCGCGCGGCAGCGGGCCTGTTTCTCGGTTTCCAGTATCCGGTCGAGATTCCCGGCGTGTCCAACCTGCAATTCCTGCGCGAAAGCCTGAATAGCCAGCGCCGCGCGCGCGGCGAGAAGGAGCTGAACGGCGGCGAGTTCATCAAGCTGGCCAAGGAAAAGGCCGGGCTGCTGGGCCTCGACATGGAAATGCTCAAGCGTCCGGTGAATGTCGGCTTTTCGGGCGGCGAAAAGAAGCGCGCCGAAATGGTGCAGATGGGTATTCTCGACCCCAAGCTGGCGATCCTCGACGAAACCGACTCCGGCCTCGACATCGACGCGCTCAAGATCGTGGGCGCTGGCATCAACGCGATCATGCGCAAGCCCGACAAGGCCGTGCTGCTCATCACCCATTATCAGCGCCTGCTCGACTATGTGAAGCCGGACTTCGTGCATGTTCTGGCCGCTGGCCGGATCGTCAAGTCGGGTGGTCCCGAACTGGCGCTGGAACTGGAGCGCGAAGGCTATGCTGAGGTGGTGGCGGCGTGAACGCTCTTACCCTGCCGACCCGCAAGGCGGAAGAATGGCGCTATAGCGACCTTGAGGCGCTGGTGACCGTATGGCCCGTGCCCGCGCCGACCCGCATCGACGTGGCGGCGGGGACAAGCGTGCGCCATCATCTGTTGCAGGATGCAGCCGACGGCGCAGCGGCGGTGCATGACTATGTCATCACCATCGCGGACGGGGCGCGGTGCGATTTCCATGTGCTCAATATCGGCGGCAAGCTGGGCCGCGTGACCTTCACCGTCACGATCGGCAGCAACGCCCATTTCGAACTGAATGGCGCGATATTGGGCGGCGGCGATCAGACGCTGGAGATCATCACCAGCGTTACCCATGAAAAGCCGGATTCGACCAGCGGCCAGACGATCCGGTCGATCCTGGGGCAGCGGGCGACGGGCAGCTATCTGGGCAGCATCAATGTCGCGCGCGATGCGCAGCGCACCGATGCGTTCCAGTCGATCAAGGCGATGCTGCTGGATCGCACGGCCACGGCCAATGCCAAGCCGGAGCTGGAAATTTTCGCTGACGACGTGAAATGCGCCCATGGCGCGACCGTCGGCGAACTGGACCGCCAAGCGCTGTTTTACATGGCCTCGCGCGGCATGGACCCGGCAACCGCCAAGACGCTGCTGCTGAAAGCCTTTGTCGCCGGCGTGTTCGACGATGTCGCGGACGAGGCGGTCAAGGACAGCCTTGAAGCGGCCGCGCTCGCCAAGCTGGGGACTTTGGTATGACCGACCTCGCGCAGGGCCTGCGTCTGCGGGACGATTTTCCCGGAGTCGGCGACTGGCATTATCTGGACAGCGCCGCCACCGCGCAAAAGCCCCATGCCGTGATCGACGCGATCGCGCGCGCCTATGGCCCCGATTATGCGACGGTGCATCGCGGCGTCTATGAGCGGTCGGCGAACATGACCCTCGCCTATGAAGCGGCGCGTCGGAAGGTCGCTGGCTTCATCGGCGCGGCGAGCGACAGCGAGATCGTCTATGTCCGCGGTGCGACCGAGGGCATCAATCTGGTCGCGCAATGCTGGGCGGGGACGCAGCTCAAGGCGGGCGACCGTATCCTGCTATCCATGCTGGAGCATCATTCCAACATCGTGCCCTGGCAGATGGTGGCGGAGAAAGTCGGTGCATCGATCGACGTCGTGCCGCTGACGGCGGATGGCCAGATCGATCTCGACGCGATGGCGGCGATGATTACGCCCGCGCACAGGATGGTCGCGCTGGCCCATGTGTCGAACGTACTGGGCAGCGTGCTCGACGTGCGCCGGGCAGCGGACATCGCGCATGGCGTGGGCGCGAAGATCCTGATTGATGGCTGCCAGGCCGTGCCGCGTCTGGCGGTGGATGTTCAGGCGCTGGATTGCGACTTCTACGTCTTTTCCGCGCATAAGCTCTATGGTCCGACCGGCATCGGTGCGTTGTGGGCCCGCCAGGAACTGCTGGACGCCATGCCCCCCTATCAGGGCGGCGGATCGATGATCGACAAGGTGACGTTCGAAAAGACGACCTATGCCCCCGCGCCGACCCGGTTCGAGGCTGGTACGCCGCATATCGTCGGCGTGGTCGGCCTGTCCGCCGCGATCGACTATGTCCAGGGCATCGGGCTGGATGCGATCCACGCGCATGAATGCGCGCTGGTGGCCAAGGCGCGCGCGGCGCTGGAGCAGATCAACAGCGTGCGCGTCTTTGGCCCCGATAATTCGGCCGGCATCCTCTCTTTCGAGGTGGAGGGGGTGCATCCGCACGATGTCGGCACCATATTGGACGAAACGGGCGTCGCGATCCGGGCCGGCCATCATTGCGCACAGCCGCTGATGCGCCATCTGGGCGTCGAGGCGACAGCACGGGCCAGCTTCGGCATCTACAGCGATGACAGCGATGTGGATGCGCTGGTCCAGGGACTTGAACGGGTAAGGAAGATCTTCGGATGACCGAGGAACGCAAGATCATGGTGGAAGAAGTGGACGCGGTGGATGCGCCGCCGAAGGTGCGTGTGGACGATGCCGCCGAGGCTGCGCCGCGCCAGCGCGACTATTTGGACGGGTTCCTGTCGCAGAAGCCCGCCGAAGTTACGGCCGGCGAACCGGGTGGCGACATTTATGATGGCGTGATCGAGGCCCTGAAGGAGATTTTCGACCCGGAAATCCCGGTCAATATCTATGACCTCGGCCTGATCTACGGCGTCGATGTCACCACGGACGGCCATGTCGTCGTCACCATGACGCTGACCACGCCGCATTGCCCGGTCGCCGAATCCATGCCGGGTGAAGTCGAACTGCGCGTCGGCGCGGTGCCGGGCGTGGGCGATGCGCAGGTCAACCTCGTCTGGGACCCGCCATGGGACCCGCAGAAGATGAGCGACGAGGCGAAGCTCGAACTGGGAATGTTGTAATGACCGACACCACGACCAAGGCCCGCGCCCGCCCCGCTGCCGTCCTCCTGACGCCAAGCGCGGAGCAGCGGATCGCCGATCTGATGCGCCAGGCGCCCGAAGGCACGATCGGCGTCAAGCTGTCGACGCCCAAGCGCGGCTGTTCGGGCCTGGCCTATTCGGTCGATTATGTGACGGAAGAGGCGAAGTTCGACGAGAAGATCGCGACGCCCGGCGGCGTCCTCTATATCGACGGCGCGTCGGTGCTCTATCTGATCGGGTCGACGATGAACTGGGTGGAGGATGATTTCACCGCCGGTTTCGTCTTCAACAATCCCAATGCCAAGGGCAGTTGCGGCTGCGGCGAGAGCTTTACGGTCTAATCGCTCCTTCCGTTCGGTTCGAGCTTGTCGAGAACGGCGCGCAGGGTTCTCGACAAGCTCGAACCGAACGGAGATGACGTAATGCCTCACATGCTGATCCTCGGCATGGGCTATACTGCCTCTCGCCTCGCCACCCGCCTGCGCGCCGATGGCTGGCAGGTCACCGGCGTCCGCCGTAGCACGGATGCCGAGGTGTTGGCCTTTGACGACGAGCGCGCCGTCCGCGCCGCCATTGCGGGCGCAACCCATATCCTCTCCTCCGTCCCGCCCGAAGGCGATGCCGATCCGGTGCTGGCTCGCTATGGCGATGCGATCGCCGCTGCGCCTGCACTGTGGGCCGGCTATCTCTCCTCCACCGGCGTCTATGGCGATGCGGCCGGGGCCTGGGTGGATGAAGCCAGCCCGGTCGGGCAGGGGCGCCGTACCGCGCGGGCGGTGGCGGATCTGGCATGGGGGGCGCTGCGCCCCGACATGCGCCGCTTTCGCCTGCCCGGCATCTACGGTCCCGGCCGGTCGGCGCTGGAGCGAGTGCGGGAGGGGAAGGCGCATCGCATCGCCCTGCCGGATCAGGTTTTCAGCCGCATCCATGTGGACGATATCGTCGCGGGTGTGATCGCGTCGTTCGATGGGCCGGCGGGCGCCTATAATCTGGCTGATGACCTGCCTTGCGCGCAGAATGACGTGATAGAGGCGGCCTGCGACCTGCTGGGGCTGTCATGGCCGTGCTTGCAGACGCTGGACGAAGCCGGCCTGTCGCCGATGGCGCGGGCTTTTTATGCCGAAAACCGGCGGGTCGCCAATGGCCGGGCCAAGCGGTTGCTGGGCTGGTCGCCGCTCTATCCCACCTATGTGCAGGGGTTGCGTGCCTGTCTGTAGGGCAATCCGTCGCGTGGTTTACGCCTTGTTAACCGAGGCGGTCGACAAGCGGGACATCGCCGCATAAGGACCGCGCCATGACCCGCATCGACCAGAGATTTTCGGAACTTAGCCACCGGATGCATGATCTGGTCGTGCCCGGTCGATCGGTCGCGGCGGCGCCCTCGATCGCCAGCCTGCTGGATAAGGTCAATGCCGCCAAGCTGCGTTACCAGCCAGGCGGGCGTTAACCCGCCTTCGATCGCAGGGCCATGGCCATGCCCGCTATCGCCAGCAATGCGCCGATGATGGCCAGCGCCGACCAGCGATAGCCCTCCACTATGGTCGAGATCAGCATCGCAATCACCGGGATGAGCACGCTGGTATAGGCTGCGCGGCCGGCGCCCATCCGCTGAATCAGGGTGAAATAGAGGGGGAAGGTCACGACCGACCCGGCAATGCCCAGCCAGCCCACGCCCATTATATAGCCGATGCGGGTGTCGAAGGTCGGCGGCCCGAGCGTCGCCCAGGCATAGAGCGCATCGACTCCTGCGCCGATCAGCATCGCCCAGGCCAGCACCGCCACCATCGGCAGGCGGCGGGCAATCTCCATGCCCTGCATCACATTGGCGGCCGACGCGCTCATCAGCCCGGCGAAGGAAAAGGCCGCGCCCAGCAACACCATGTCCGGGCGGACGGCCCCGGACTCCAACGGCGCGCCATGATATTCATGCAGCAGCATCAACACGATCCCCGTCACCGCCACCACCGATCCGCCGATGAAGGCGCGGCTGACGGGCTGGCGAAAGATGAGGAAGGCTAGGATCGAATTGGGGATCAGCAGCATCGCATAGACGACCGCGACCACCCCGGAGGTCAGATAATGCTCCGCCCGGTAGACGAAATTGAAGTTGAGCACGAACTGCGCGATGCCGAGCAGCGCGGCATAGAGCAGGCCGCTGCGCCCGATGTTGAGCGACACGCCCCGGAAGCGCGCAAAGATCGCCATGGCGACCCCGGCCAGCGCGAAACGGTAGCAGACCGACCAACTGGCCGGCACCGACCCGATCTGGTCGCGAATGACGATCCAGGTCGAACTCCAGATCAGGGTGACGAGGATGAAGGGGATCGCGATGCCGCCCTTCCTGTCCTCAGCCATGGGAAAGCGCCTTGAGTGCCGCCGCCAGCGGAGCGACGCTCTGTGCATCCTGCGCCCAGTTGGTGACGAGCCGCGCCGCGCCCTCGCCCCAATCGTAGAAGTCGAAGCCCTGCGCGCGCAGGCTGGCGGCGTCTTCGGCGGTCAGGCGCACGAACAGTTCGTTCGCCTCGACCGGGTGCATCAGCCGGCCGGCCGCGCCTTCCGCCAGTGCCTTGGCCGCGTCGTTCGCGGCATGGGCGTTGGTCAGCCACAGACCGTCGGAGATCATCGCCAATATCTGCGCGGCGAGATAGCGGCCCTTGGAGAAAAGATGGCCGGACCGCTTGCGCCAGCGCTTTGCTTCGGCCGCGCGGGCGGGGGCAGTCTCGCCGAAGAAGAGCAACGCTTCCCCCACCATGCCGCCATTTTTGACGCAGCCGAAGGACAGGGCATCCACGCCCGCGCGCCATGTGATGTCGGCGGGTGCGCAGCCCAGATGCGCGACCGCATTGGCGAAGCGGGCGCCGTCCATGTGGAAGCTAAGGCCGTTGGCTTTGGCGAGATCGCCCAGCGCGGCGACTTCATCGGGCGTGTAGACCAGCCCATATTCAGTGGCGTTGGTGATGCTGATCGCGCGCGCCGGCACCTGATGCACGTCGGGGCGGATCGCCTTCAGCCGCTCTGTCACGCGATCGGGCGTCAGCTTCGCGCCCTCACCCGGCAGCGGCATCAGCGTCGCGCCATGGGTGAAGAAGCCCGGCGCACCGCATTCGTCGGCGACGATATGCGCCTCCTCATGACAGAGGATGCCGCCATAGGGCGGGCAGAGCGTCGCCAGCGCGATGCAGTTGGCCGCCGTGCCGGTCGACACCCACAGCACACTGACCGGGGTATCGAACAGGTCGGAAAAGGCGCCGTCCAGCCGCGCGCTCCACGCATCGCCATCATAGCCATGGTCGGCCCGGTCGGCAGCGGCGATGGCGGCCATGATCTGCGGGGCGACCGGGGTGGCGTTGTCGGAGAAGAAATGCATCGCCCAGCGATAGCCGGGCCGCCGCGACGCGGGAAGAGGCCAGCGCGGGTCCGCTGGCCCTTTTGTAAAATGGGTCAGTATATGTGACCCATTGTTTCCCCGGTCGCTCTGTGACATAGGCGCCCTTCCGAGCCAGAAAAGGAGACTCACCATGGCCGCCGAGCAGACGTCGCGTTTCACCGTTACCCGCAACAGCCAGGCTGTGTCGGCGGACGAGCGCGCGGTATTGCTCCAGGATCCGGGCTTCGGCCGGCTCTTTACCGACCATATGGTGACGATCCGCTATACCGAAGGGCAGGGCTGGCACAGCCACAAGGTCGAGCCGCGCGCGCCCTTCATGCTCGATCCGGCTTGCGCCGTGCTACATTATGCGCAGGAAATCTTCGAAGGGATGAAGGCCTATCGGCTGGAAGATGGCAGCGTCGCCATGTTTCGCCCGGAAGAAAATGCCCGCCGCTTCGCCGAATCGGCCGAGCGCATGGCGATGCCGGCAATCCCGCAGGATCTGTTCCTGGAAGCGGTCGAGGAACTGGTGAAGATTGATGCCGACTGGATTCCGACCGGTGAAGGCAGCCTCTATCTGCGCCCCTTCCTGTTCGCGAGCGAGGCGTTTCTGGGCGTGCGCCCGTCGAACGAATATATTTTCTGCGTCATCGCCTCGCCCGCCGGCGCCTATTTCAAGGGCGGCAAGAAGGCCGTGACCCTGTGGGTGTCGGAACATTATACTCGCGCCGCACGCGGCGGCACCGGTGCGGCCAAGTGCGGCGGCAACTATGCTGCCAGCCTCGTCGCGCAGAAGGAAGCGATCGGCCATGGCTGCGACCAGGTCGTCTTCCTCGACGCCGCCGAAAATAAGTGGGTCGAGGAACTGGGCGGCATGAACGTCTTCTTCGTGATGGACGACGGGTCGATCGTGACCCCGCCGCTGACCGGTACGATCCTGCCCGGCATCACCCGCAATTCGATCATCGACCTCGCCCGCGCCAAGGGGCATGAGGTGCGCGAGGAGCCCTACAGCTTCGCCCAGTGGCGCGAAGACGCCGCCAGCGGCAAGCTGCGCGAAGCCTTTGCCTGCGGCACGGCGGCAGTCGTCACCGCAATCGGCACGGTCAAGAGCCGCGACGGCGACTTCACCGTGGGCAATGGCGATGGCGGTCTGGTGACGGAAAGCCTGCGTGGCGAACTGACCGGCATCCAGCGCGGCGTGGTGGCCGACCCGGCCAACTGGGTCCGCACGCTTTAAGTTAGTTCCTTCCTATCATCCGTTCGTCCTGCGCTTGTCGAAGAACCTCTCCTTCCTGTCGAAGAAAGGGGCTTCGACAGGCTCAGCCCGAACGGAATTAGGGTTTAGCCATACTTCCCAATCTCATCCCAAGCGCCTAGACACAGGCCCATGGAACGCTTCGACGTCGTTATTCTGGGTGGCGGGCTTGTCGGCCTGACCCTTGGCATCGCTCTTTCGGGTCATGGCGTGAAGACCGCCGTGATCGACCCGGCCGATCCAGCGGGCGTGACCGCCGCCGGCTTTGACGGGCGGGTGTCGGCGATCAGCTCCACCAGCTATGCGATGATGACCGCCATTGGCGTGGGCAAGCATCTGGAAGGCAAGGGCTGCCCGATCGACCGCATCTGGGTCAGCGACGGGCTGGAGCCGGGCGCGCTGGATTTCGCGCCGGATGCCGATGATGGCGTGATGGGGACGATGGTTCCCAATCGCGACCTGCGCGTCGCGCTGGCCAGGACGGCGGACGAGGCCGCCAACCTCACCCGCTATCAGCCCGATCGCGCCACCCATGTCGATCGCAATGAAGATGGCGTCACGCTGACGCTGGCGAGTGGCGTGCGCCTTCATGGCGCGCTGCTGGTCGCGGCGGAGGGGCGCAACAGCCCCACGCGCGACGCCGCCGGGATCAACACGACGCGCTGGCAGTATAAGCATACCGCGATGGTCACGGCGATCGACCATGAGGTGCCGCACGCCAATACGGCCTATGAGATTTTCTATGTCGGCGGCCCCTTCGCGCTGCTGCCGATGCTGCCGGGCACCCGGTCTGCCGTGGTGTGGACGGTGCCGACCGAGCAGGCGCCAGCGATGATGAAATTGTCGGAACGCGCATGGCTGGCCGAGGCGCAGAAGCGGATCGGCGGGTTCCTGGGCGAGATCAGGCTGGCCGGGCCGCGCTCCTCCTACCCGCTGGGCTTCCATCATGCGGCGCGCATCACCGACACGCGCCTCGCGCTGGTGGGCGACAGCGCGCACGCCATCCACCCGATTGCCGGGCAGGGGGTGAATCTTGGCTTCCGCGATGTCGCCGCTTTGGTAGAAGTGCTGGTGGAAGGGATGCGTCTTGGCCTCGATCCGGGCGATGCGCAGTTGCTGGCGCGCTACCAGCGCTGGCGTGGCCTCGATTCGATGATGACCAGCGTGGCGATGGACGGGCTGGTGCGCCTGTTCGACGTGCCGGGCAAGATCCCGTCGCTGGTGCGCCGCGCAGGGCTGGCGGCGGTGCAGCGCAGCGGCATGCTGAAAGGGCGCTTCATGGCCGAAGCCCGCGGTCAGTCCGGCGCGTTGCCCCGGCTGCTGACGGGTGAGATGGTGTAGGGCAGCAAACACCCCCCTTTGCGGACAGTCAGCGCTGATGGTATCACTTATCCAGTGAGTCATTTGAATGATATCTTGGTCGACGCTCAGCGCTGGCTTGCCGCCCAGCCAGAACCAGTGCCAAGCTCTGCTACTTGGTGTGGGTTTAATAACTTCCGCCGCTTTATCGCGTCACTGCAAGCAGATGCATCTGCATCTGGCATCGAGCGAGCCTGCCACACCTTAGGATGGCATATCAGCGACCAGTATGGCGCCTATGAAGAGTTGATCGCCATCTCACAGTTCAACGAGCGAGTGAGACAGGTTGGGAAAGCAATCAGGCGGCGAGAATAGGTCCGCTTCCCACCAATGCCGGTCACAGCATCCGCCGCAGCACATCGTCCTTCAGCATGAAATGATGGCGCAGCGCCGCGCCCACATGCAGCAGGATCAGCGCGACCCATAGCCAGGGGAGCAACTCATGCGCGCCGCGCGACAGGCCGACGATCGCGTCGCCCTTCGCCACGCCAAATTTCGGCACGTCGAACAGGAAGAACCAGTTCAGCGGCCGTGTGCCAGCCGACGACATGATCCAGCCCGACAGCGGCAGGATCAGCATCAGCGCGTAGAAGACGATGTGCGTAAGATGGGCTGCGCCCTTTTCCCATGCCGGCATGGCGGCGGGCAGTTGTGGGGCCGGATGGGTCAGCCGCCAGACGATCCGCAGCAGCGTCAGCGCCAGCACAGTGAGGCCGATCGATTTGTGCACCGGCATCACCGCCCAATCCTTTGGCAGGGCATCATGGGCAAAGCCGAAGACAAGATTCCCCAGGATCAGGATCGCGATGATCCAGTGCAGGGCGCGGGCAACGGTCGTGTAACGGACCATGGGGTCTCCTTTTCGGATATGTCCCTGAAACAGCCATGGCCGTCCTACCCGACGGCGATGGCCCTATGTCCAACGGATCGCACCGTAATGCGATCCCCTCTGCCTACTTCTGACGATTGGCGACCAGATTTTCCACCACCGACGGGTCGGCCAGCGTGCTGGTGTCGCCGAGCGCCTGCGGGGAGACTTCGCCCTCCGCAATCTTGCGCAGGATGCGGCGCATGATCTTGCCCGACCGGGTCTTGGGCAGGCCCGGCGCGAACTGGATGACGTCCGGGGTCGCGATCGGTCCGATTTCGGTGCGGACCCATGCCACCAGCGCCTTGCGCAACTCGTCGGTAGCTTCCTCGCCGCTGTTCAGCGTCACATAGGCATAGATGCCCTGCCCCTTGATGTCGTGAGGGAAGCCGACGACCGCCGCCTCCGCCACACTTTCATGCAGCACCAGCGCGCTTTCGACCTCGGCCGTGCCCATGCGGTGACCCGACACGTTGATGACGTCGTCTACCCGGCCTGTGATCCAGTAATAGCCGTCGGCATCGCGCCGTGCGCCGTCGCCGGTGGTATATTTGCCGGGGAAGGTGGTGAAATAGGTCTGGAAGAAGCGATCATGGTCGCCCCAGACGGTGCGCATCTGCCCCGGCCAGCTTTGCGCGACGACCAGGTTGCCCTCGGTCGCGCCGTCCAGCACCTTGCCTTCGCCATCGACGATCTGCGGCACGACGCCGGGCATGGGGAAGGTGGCGGAGCCGGGCTTGAGGTCGGTGGCGCCCGGCGTCGGGGCGATCATCGCGCCGCCGGTTTCGGTCTGCCACCAGGTGTCGATGATCGGGCAGCGACCTTCACCGACCACGCCATGATACCAGCGCCAGGCTTCCGGATTGATCGGCTCGCCCACCGTGCCGAGCAGGCGGAGCGAGGCGCGGCTGGTCCGCGTGACGAAATCATCGCCTTCCTTCATCAGCGCGCGCAGCGCCGTGGGGGCGGTGAAGAGGGTCTGCACCTGATGCCGGTCGACCACCTCCCAGATGCGGCTGGCTGTCGGGTAGTTGGGCACGCCTTCATACATCAGGGTGGTCGCGCCGTTGGCCAGCGGGCCATAGACGATATAGCTGTGCCCCGTGACCCAGCCGATATCGGCCGCGCACCAGTATATGTCGCCGGGGCGATAATCGAAGCAGAGTTCGTGCGTCAGCGCCGCCCACAGCAGATAGCCGCCGGTGGTATGCAGCACGCCCTTGGGCTTGCCGGTGGAGCCGGAGGTGTAAAGGATGAAGAGCGGATCTTCGGCCTGCATCGGTTCGGCCGGGCAATCGGCATCGACGCGCGCGGCCGCTTCATGCAGCCAGATGTCGCGCCCGTCCTGCATGGCGATCGCGCCGCCTGTCGCCTGCACCACCACGACCGACCTGACGCCGGGGCATTCCTTCAGCGCGGCATCGACATTGGCCTTGAGCGGTACCTTCCTGCCCGCGCGGCGACCTTCGTCGGCGGTGATGACCAGGGTCGAATCGCAGTCGATGATACGGCCGGCGAGCGCTTCGGGCGAAAAGCCCCCGAACACGACGCTGTGGATTGCGCCGATCCGCGCACAGGCGAGCAGGGCAAAGGCCGCCTCCGGGATCATCGGCATATAGACGGTGATGCGGTCGCCCTTTTTCGCGCCGGCGCCCTTCAGCACATTGGCGAAGCGGCAGACCTGCTCATGGACCTGCCGGTAGGTGTAGCGGCGCGGCTCTTCCTCGGGCGAATCGGGTTCCCACAGGATCGCGGTCTGGTCCGCCCGCTCGACCAGATGGCGGTCGATGCAATTGATGCTGACGTTCAGCACGCCGTCGGCGAACCATCGCACGCCGAAATCAGCTTCGTGGAAGCTGCTTTCATTGCTTTTCGTCGGCGGGGTGATCCAGTCCAGCCGTTGCGCCCGCTCCAGCCAATAGCCATGGGCGTCATCGATCGACCGTGCATAGTCGGCTTCGCGGGCGGCCCGGTCCAGCAGTGCGCCCTTGGCCCATTCCTCCGGTACCGGGAAGAAATCGTCAGACATCGGGCATCCTTTCCATCACGAAACCATTATTGCTGTCTCTTCTATCGCGCGCCCGACGCGACCGAAAGGCCGGACCATGCCGTATCTTGCCATCCCTTTGGACAATATCACCGCGTCACGAAGCTATGCTGACCGCATTTTGCCGCTTTCCCCGGCGCGCGCCCGCGCCTAACAGGGATCGTCTATGTGGTTGCTCTATCAATTCCCGCTCTGCCCCTTTTCCCGCAAGGTCCGGCTTCTCCTGGGTGAGAAGGGGATCGGCTACGACCTGGTGCGTGAATCGCCCTGGGCGATGCGCGACGAGTTTCTGGATCTGAACCCGGCCGGGACCACGCCGGTGATGGCGGATGCGGAAAAGGGCGTGACGCTGATCGACAGCCAGGCGATCTGCGAATATTTCGAGGAGACGGTGGAAAAAGTGCCGCTGATCTCCGGCACCGCCGCCGGGCGGGCCGAGGTGCGACGCCTTACCGCCTTTTTCGACCAGAATTTCTATGGCGATGTGGTCGGCCCGCTGCTGCACGAGCGGATGAAGAAAAGGCTGATCGAGCGCGCGCCGCCCGATGCGCGCATCCTGCGCGAGGCGATGAAGCGCGCCAATGTCCATATGGATTATATGGACTATCTGCTCGACCATCGCAGTTGGATGGCGGGCGGGACGCTGAGCCTGGCCGACATCGCGGCGGCGGCGCATCTGTCGGTGGCCGACTATCTGGGCGGGATCGACTGGCAGGGGCATGAACCGGTCCGGCGCTGGTATGCCGGCTTCAAATCGCGCCCCTCCTTCCGCCCCTTATTGTCGGAGCGGATGGAGGTCATCACCCCGCCGGCCCATTATGAAAAGCCGGATTTCTGAGTAAAATCGGAATTTCGTCATTGCGAGCGCAGCGAAGCAATCCATGTCGCGTCAGATGGATTGCTTCGCTGCGCTCGCAATGACGGACTAGGGTTGTTCAATCTACCTCGGCCGCGAGGTAGACGCGGTTGCGGCCATGTTCCTTGGCGAGGTAGAGAGCGCGGTCGGCGGCCTTGAGCGCGCCGCGCGGGTCGTCATAAGCCAGTACATTGGCGACGCCGGCGGAAAAGCTGACCCGGTCCATCCGCTCGCCATTGGTGCGGTTGACCAGGCTGCGATTGGCCAGATCCTCGCGCACGCTGTCCACCACTTCGCAGGCTTCGGCGGCCGTCTTGCCGCGGAACAGCATGACGAATTCCTCGCCGCCATGCCGCGCCACATGGCAGCGGTCGTTGGATGCCTTGGCCAGCAGGCCAGCGACGAATTTCAGTACCCGGTCGCCCGTGTCATGGCCATGGGTGTCGTTGATATGCTTGAAATGGTCGATGTCGCAGAAGGCGACCGAGAGCGTTTCGCCATTGCCCTGTGCCTGCTCCATTTCCTCGCGCAGCACGCCTTCGAAGGCGCGGCGATTGGGCAGGCCGGTCAGATGGTCATGTTCGGCGGCGCGGCGGGCATTTTCCAGGCTCGACTTGAGCGCCTGCGTCTGTTTCTGGTTCTCGCGCAGCTGGCTTTCGACCTGGCGGGTCTTTTCCACCATCGACCGGGTCAGGCCGACCAGACGGGCCAGTACCGGCTCATTGTCGCGGCCTTCGCCCAGATCCTTGGCCTGTTCCTGCAATGCTGCGCCATAATCCTTGGCGCTGTTGCGCGATTCATGCATCAGGCCCGTAAACTGGGTGAGGTTTTCCTCCACCTTGTCCAGCATGGAGGCCAGCGATTCGGGCGTGACTTCGTCGGCGCGCTGTTCTGCCGCGATCGTTTCGATCCAGCTGTTAGTGATCTTGCCGCGTTCCATCATCACGGCTTTGATCGCCTTTTCGACGCCGATATTTGCGCCGGTCAGATAGTCCAGCGCGACGCTGAAGTTGATCGGCGTCAGATCGAGATCATGGGCGAAGAGAAAGTCGCCAATGTCGCTGTAGAGCTGTTTGCGGCGATTAATCTCGCGGTTGGAGGCGGTGCCGCTGCGCGGCCGCTGCTCTTCTTCGTCTTCGACGACACCCTCCTCGGATTTGCCGGAAAACCCCCTGGCCCAACGTGCCAGACGATCGGTCAGCCCATGTTGTGGGCTCGCGGAAGATGGTTGTGCCCCGTTCATGGCCTTCATAACGGCCGGCGCGAAACAAGGTTAAGGGGCTGGCAGCGAAATAATCGGAGTCAGAGACTGTTTGAGAAATCGCGAAAGAGCGCTTTCTGATACGGCACCAGCCCGCTCCCCCACCCGGCCACCCAACGGCAATATTCTATGGGTGGCCGGGTGGGGAGAGGGCCGGTGCCGGAATGCGCCGGATGGCGCATTCTCAAACAGTCTCTCAGATGTCCGCGCTGACCAGCCAGTCGCGGAAAATGCGCACGGCGCGGGTCTGGAGCGCGCGTGGGCGGCAGACGAAGAAATAGCGATAGGGGCTATCGACATGGATCGGGAACAACCGCACCAGCCGTGGATCATGCGATTGTTCATAGTGGCTGGCGTGCATCACCGCGACGCCCAGCCCCTGTGCGGCGGCCTCCAGCATCAGCTGGCCCGAATCATAATTGTCCACCGCCAGCGGTTGCAGGTCGGGCAGGCCCGCCGCTTCCTTCCAGGCGTCGAAGGACAGCGCCATGTCGCGGTGAAGCAGCACGGTCTGCTGCGCCAGTTCCTCCGGCGAGGTAAGGGCATGCGGCCCTTCCAGCAATTCGCGCCGACCGATCAGATAGACCTGCTCATGGTCCAGTTCATGCGCATAGAGGGCCGAATCGATATCCTTGGCCATCAGCACGATCGCCGCATCCAGCCCTTCGCCCAGCCGCGCAACGGCGTGAGGCGTGGTTTCGATGTCGATATGCAGCTGCGGATGCTGTTTGCGCAGATTGCCCAGATGCGGGAAAAGCCGCTGGGTCGCGAACAGCGGCATGACAGCCAGTCGCAGGCGCAACTGATTGCCCCCGCTCTGGATATTTTCCAGCGCCTGACTGAGCGAATCGAGCGCGGGGGCGATGTCGTCTAGCAGTCGCTGCCCTTCGGCATTGATCTCCAGCGCCTGATGCTTGCGGTCGAACAGGGGGCGGCCGATGAAGCGCTCCAGCGCCTGAACGCGGCGGCTGAGCGCCGGAGTCGAAAGCGCGAGTTCCTCGGCAGCCGCCTTGACGGACCCCAGGCGGGCAACCTGAACAAAGGCCTCCAGGGCCGTAAGGGGCGGCAATCTGCGCATATCTCGTCAATGTCTATGCCGGTGCGCTGCGCCGCGTCATTGATTATTGTCGTGCGCTGCGCGAACCGGGGTCCAAGCATCCTCTCCCTACAGAGCAGGAAAATAGGCCGGATGGCAAGATGCAATTTTTGCAACTCGGCGATTCTTTTCGCACTTGCAAAAAATCATGCCGCACTGCACATAGGGAGTGCCTTTCAGGCATCCTCTCCTAAAAACTTTCAGGGCTGGTCTTGCGACCGGCCCTTTTTTTTGGTCGCGCTGTCCGAAGCCTTGCCCCTTTTTCCCCGCCCCGGTGTTTCCTACATCGTTACGGAACGACAAAGACGGGGATGATGCGTGGCCGATCAGGAACAGGAAGGGCGCCGCATTCAGGTCGCCAATGCGCGGCCGGAAGATGCCGGGCGCGGTCTGGCGCGCTTGCCGCTGACCGTGATGGCGCAATTGGAACTGGCCGAGGGCGACGTCATAGAGATCGTCGGCAAGCGCGCCACGCCGGCGCGGGTGGTGCGCCCGTACAAGGAGGATGAAGGGCTCGACGTGCTCCGCCTCGACGGGTTGCAGCGTGCCAATGCCGGTGTGGGATCGGGCGACTTCGTGCAGATCATGAAGGTCGAACCGCGCCCCGCCCAGCGGGTCGTGTTCGCACCCGCACAAAATAATTTGCGGCTCCAGGGCAATCCCGATGCACTGAAGCGGGTCTTCTACCAGCGGCCGCTGACCGCCGGCGATGTCGTCGCCACCGCCGGGCAGCAGCAGGTGCCGCCGAACGACATGCCGCCGCAATTGCGTCAGATGCTCGCAGCGCCGGCCTATGCCTTGCAGGAAATCCGCCTCGTCGTCGTGTCTACCGTGCCCAAGGGCATGGTCCATATCGACACTGAAACCGAAGTCGAGCTGCGCGCCGAATATGAGGAGCCGCGCGAATCGCGCCGCGCCGACGTGACCTATGACGATGTAGGCGGCATGGCGGACGCGATCGACCAGTTGCGCGAGATGGTGGAATTGCCGCTGCGCTATCCCGAATTGTTCACGCGGCTGGGCGTCGATCCGCCCAAGGGCGTGCTGCTGCACGGCCCGCCGGGGACCGGCAAGACAAGGCTGGCCCGCGCGGTCGCCAATGAATCGGACGCCGAATTCTTCCTCATCAACGGGCCGGAGATCATGGGCTCCGCCTATGGCGAGTCCGAAAAGCAGCTGCGTGAGATATTCGAGGCGGCGGCCAAGTCCGCGCCGTCGATCCTGTTCATCGACGAGATCGATTCGATCGCGCCCAAGCGCGGCAATGTGACCGGCGAGACGGAAAAGCGGCTCGTCGCGCAACTGCTGACGCTGATGGATGGGCTGGAGCCACGCACCAATCTGGTGGTGATCGCCGCCACCAACCGGCCCGAAGCGATTGACGAGGCACTGCGGCGGCCCGGTCGCTTCGACCGCGAGATTATCGTCGGCGTGCCCGACGAGCGCGGGCGGCGCGAGATATTGGGCATCCACACCCGCGGCATGCCGCTGGGCGACAAGGTCGACCTCGCCGAACTGGCGCGCATGACCTATGGCTTTGTCGGCGCGGACCTTGCCGCGCTGACCCGCGAGGCGGCGATCGAGACGGTGCGCCGCTTCATGCCGCGCCTGAACCTGGAGGACGGGACGATCCCGCCCGACGTGCTGGAGGAATTGTCCGTCACGCGGGAGGATTTCCTGTCCGCGATCAAGCGGGTCCAGCCGTCGGCCATGCGCGAAGTGATGGTGCAGGCGCCCAATATCGGCTGGGCCGATATTGGCGGGCTGGACGATGCGCAGATGCGCCTGAAGGAAGGGGTCGAACTGCCGCTGAAAGACCCCGACGCCTTCCGCCGCATCGGCATTCGCCCGGCCAAGGGCTTTCTGCTCTACGGCCCACCCGGCACCGGCAAGACCCTGCTGGCAAAGGCGGTCGCGCGGGAAGCGCAGGCCAATTTCATCGCCACCAAGTCGAGCGACCTTCTGTCCAAATGGTATGGCGAGAGCGAGCAGCAGATTGCTCGCCTGTTCGCCCGCGCGCGGCAGGTGGCGCCGACCGTGATCTTCATCGACGAACTGGACAGTCTGGTCCCCGCGCGCGGCGGTGGCCTTGGCGAACCGGCGGTGACGGAGCGGGTGGTGAACACCATCCTCGCCGAGATGGACGGGCTGGAGGAATTGCAATCCGTCGTCGTCATCGGCGCGACCAACCGGCCGACGCTGATCGACCCGGCCTTGTTGCGGCCCGGTCGCTTCGATGAGCTCATCTATGTGCCGGTCCCCGACGAAGCGGGGCGGCGGCGCATATTGGGCATCCATACCGGCAAGATGCCGCTGGCCGACGATGTCGATCTGGACCGGCTGGCGGCGCAGACCGAGCGGTTCACCGGCGCCGATCTGGAGGATCTGGTCCGCCGCGCCGGCCTGTTCGCGCTGCGCCAGTCGCTGTCGGTCGACAAGGTCGGGCAGGCGCATTTCGAGGCTGCGCTGGAGGACACCCGTGCCTCCGTCACGCCGGAGATGGAACGCGAATATGAGCAGATCCAGTCGCAGCTGAAACAGCGGGCGATGCAGGTCGATCCGATCGGCTTCATCGCGCCGGGCATGGTGCGGTCGCGCGATCGGGCGGATTGATTGCGGTGTGAGAAGCGGGCGGTGGTGGGCCGGGGACAGAATGAACCCTTCCGCCGCCGCCCGCGTTCATGACAGGCATGTTGCAAAGCCGCTTGCCAGCAAGGTCGGGATTTGCAAGGCGTTCTGGATGATTCACACAGGCGGATGTTGATGGCCTCCATTCCATTGAAGAAGACCAAGAAGGCCAAGGCGGGCGCAGGGAAGCCCGGCTTTTTCAGCCAGTGGGGCATGTTCTTCCGCCAGTTCGTCAAGCATCCCGGCATGATCGGTTCGGTCATCCCGTCCTCCGCGACGCTGGTGGATCGGATGCTGGATCAGGTCGATTGGCAGGGGACACGGCTGTTCGTGGAATATGGGCCGGGCGTCGGTACTTTTACCCGGCCGATCCTCGACCGGTTGCCGGCCGACGCCACATTGCTGGCAATCGACCTCAATCTCGATTTCGTCGCCTATCTGGAGGCGGAGATTGACGATCCGCGTCTGCGCGTCGTCCATGGCTCGGCCGCCGATGTGCGCCGCTTCATCAAGGAAGCGGGCTATTATCAGGCGGACTATGTGCTGTCGGGTATTCCTTTTTCGACCCTGCCCGATGGTGTGGCCGACATGATCTGTGCCGAAACGCGCAAGGCGCTGCGGCCCGGCGGCGCCTTCCTCATCTACCAATATTCCCGCTATGTCCTGCGTCACCTCGCGCCGTTCTTCGACAATGTCAGCGACGCGCTGGAATGGCGCAACATCCCGCCCTGCCGCATGATTTGCGCGGTGCGGGAGGAGGAACTGGCCCAGGCGGCCTGATTTGTCCTGATATAGATCAATATATGGGCTGGATTCAGGGCTCTGCTGCTGTGCCCGTTTGACTTCCCCCCGCCTTTGGATCAGGCGAATTGAGGGCATGGGGGAATGAAGCATGGCGACTCGCGCCAAGGCGGATGCGGAATGGGCGGACCTGTTCCTGTCCGCCGCACTGGAACCGGAAAAATGGGACGCGGCGATACAGGCGATGGCCCGCGCGACCGGATCGGGGCATGGCCAGATGATCGGCTTCGGGCCGGGCGCCTGGGGCTTCAACTGGATCAGCGATATCGACGCCAGCATCGTGCCGAAGGGCGCGGCGATCGACCAGGCCAAGCCCGATCTCAATTTTCGCATCGCCGCCGACCGGTTGCCGGATCGGCCGGCCGTAGTGCATGAGGCCCATTATGACATGGCCCGCCCGACGCTCCGATCGGATGACTATCTCGACCTCTGTTCGGATTTCGACATTTTCGACGGTTGCCAGACCCGGTTGATCGGCAATGCCGACCAGATGGTCGGGCTGGCGCTGCTGCGCAACGGCAAGGATGGCCGGACCAGCCAGGAACAGCGCGACATTTTCGCCCAGGTAGCAGGCCATGCCCGGTCCGCGGTGCGGTTGCAGCAGGCGATCGAACAGCAGGGCTTTGCGCTTCTGTCCGGCACGTTCGAGACGATGGACCGGGCCTGCTGGCTGCTCGATTCGACTGGCCGGGTCGGGGGGATGACCCCGCGCGCCGAAACATTGCTGTCCACCAGCCGCATCCATGTCAGCGACGGCTGGCTGGCGAGCGACCGCGCGGACGAGACGCGCGCCATCCTTCGGGCGATGCGCAGCGTCATCGAACCGCCCGGCCGCACTGCCGATCCGGTGGCGCTGGCGGACGAGGCCGGCGGCGTGGCGATCATGCTGGAATTCCACCCGCTGCCGGTGCGGCCCTGGGCGCTGCCCTTCGCCCCGCGCGCGATCGTCGTCGCACGGGTGGGAGAGCCGACCGACCGCCATGTGCAATTGCTGACCTGCACCTTCCGCCTGACCCCGGCGGAGGCGGATATCGCCATCCGGCTGGCGGCGGGGCAGTCTCGCAAGGATATCGCGACGGCGCGGGGCGTGTCGGTCGAAACGCTCAAGGTCCAGCTGCGCAGCATATATGACAAGACCGGCTGCAACCGGGAATCGCAGCTTGTCCGGATCGTCGGCCTCATCAGCCACTGATCGCATGGGATTTTTCTGGTCCTTACCCCGGTTGGGGTATGTGGCGCACCGACCGAATCGCTAGACGGGGGGCGGGGCGGACTTGCTCTGCCTGCCGACGACCGGATCATATTGCGACCCATGGTTCGGTCGTCGGCACTCTCCTCTCTTTCCGTTACGCTCCAGAGCGTCCACGCCTTTCGTTACGGCGTGCTTTCATGCTAAGGCGCGGCCAAATTCGGCCGAGAGTGTCCATGAACGACCTGACCCAGACTCCCGAAATGCTGATCGCGACGATGGGCGCTCGTGCGCGCCGCGCCGCTGCGATCATCGCGCAGGCGAGCGACGCGCAGAAGGCGGACGCGCTGCGCCGCGCCGCGCAGGCGCTGCGGGATCAGGCGCCGGCGATCATCGCCGCCAATGCCCGCGACATGGACAATGCGATGGCTAACGGCCTGTCGCCCGCCATGCTCGACCGGCTGAAGCTGAACGAGGATCGCGTCGCGGCCACGGCCGACGGGGTCGATCAGGTGGCGGCGCTCGCCAATCCGCTGGGCAGCGTGATCGACACGTCGGTGCGGCCCAACGGGCTGGAGCTCAGCCGGGTGCGCGTGCCTCTGGGCGTGATCGGCATCATCTATGAAAGCCGCCCCAATGTGACGGCCGATGCCGCTGCCCTGTGCCTGCGCGCGGGCAATGCCGTGATCCTGCGCGGCGGCAGCGAGGCGAAGGAAAGCAATCGCGCGATTCATGCCGCCATCGTGGACGGCATCGTCGCCGCCGGCCTGCCCGCCGAAGTCGTGCAACTGGTGCCCACCACCGATCGCGCGGCGGTGGGTGCGCTGCTCAAGGCGTCGGAATTTGTCGATCTGATCGTGCCGCGCGGCGGCAAGAGCCTGGTCGCGCGGGTGCAGGAGGAAGCGCGGGTGCCCGTGCTCGCCCATCTGGACGGCATCAACCACAGCTATGTCGATGGCGCGGCGGACCCTGCCATGGCGCAGGCGCTGGTGGTCAATGCCAAGATGCGCCGCACCGGCGTATGCGGTTCGACCGAAACGGTGTTGATCGACCGCGCCTATGGGGCGGCACCGGCGCTGATCGCTGCGCTTCTGGACGCCGGATGCGCCGTGCGCGGCGACGATGCGGTGCAGGCGATGGACGCGCGCGTCACGGCGGCGAGCGAAGAGGATTGGGATACCGAATATCTCGACGCGATCGTCTCGGTCCGGCTGGTCGATGGCGTGGCGGATGCGATCGCCCATATCGCCGCCCATGCCAGCCATCATACCGATGCGATCATCACCGAGGATGCAGCGACGGCGGAGCATTTCCTGAACGCCGTCGACAGCGCGATCGTGATGTGGAACGCCTCCACCCAGTTCGCCGATGGCGGCGAGTTCGGGCTGGGCGCGGAAATCGGTATTTCGACCGGCCGGTTGCATGCGCGCGGCCCGGTGGCGTTGGAAGGGCTGACCACCTACAAGTGGATCGTGCGCGGCCGGGGCCAGACGCGGCCCTGACAGGGATGTGGCCTGACAACTCTGTCCTACACGGGCCTTTTCTGCGATGTTCGAACCTGTGATGCGCGGGCCTGACTTTCCGATAGGATCAGACCCAAGCAACGATATGTCGCAATGTGCGGGAAAAGTGCGAAGTTAAGCCCGGATTTTCCTATCCGGCCTTCACCACCGCGTCGATCGCGACCAGCTTCTCCAGCATCGGCCCGACCCAGTCGAGCGGCAGCATCACCGGGCCGTCGGACGGGGCATTGTCGGGATCGTCATGGGCTTCGGCAAAGATTGCCGCGACCCCGGCCGCCACCGCGCTGCGGGCGAGCAGGGGGGCAAATTCGCGCTGCCCGCCCGAGGCGGAGCCAAGGCCGCCGGGCTGCTGCACCGAATGGGTGGCATCGAACACGACCGGATAGCCGGTCTGCGCCATGGTCGGCAGCGCCCGCATGTCGCTGACCAGCGTGTTATAGCCGAAGCTGGCGCCGCGCTCGGTCAGCAATATGCGCTCGTTTCCGGTAGAGGCGACCTTCTGCGCCACCGCCGCCATATCCCAAGGGGCGAGGAACTGGCCCTTCTTGACGTTGATGACCGCGCCGGTCCGCCCCGCTGCGATCAGCAGGTCGGTCTGGCGGCAGAGAAAGGCCGGAATCTGGAGGATATCGACCGCCTGCGCCGCCGCTTCCACCTGTTCGGGGCCGTGAATGTCAGTCAGCACCGGGCAGCCCAGTGTCGCCTTTACCTCGGCCAGGATCGCCAGCCCCGCATCGATGCCGACGCCGCGCCGGCCCGATACCGAAGTCCGGTTCGCCTTGTCGAAGCTGCTCTTGAAAATGAAGGGCACACCCGCTGCCGCTGCCGCCTTCGCCAGAGCCTCCGCCATGAATAGCGCATGGTCGCGACTTTCGATCTGGCAGGGCCCGGAAATCAGGACGAAGGGCAGGTCGTTGCCGAAACTGATCGGGCCGACCTTCACATGCTTGCTGTCTGTCATGCCGCTCACTTGGGCGCTTTGGCGAAGCGGCGCAACAGCTGACCGCGCCACAGCCCCTTGCCCGGATGATAGTTCCAGCAGAACCAGCCGAAGGTCAGGCAGGCGAGCAGCGCAGGCAGCGCCATCGGATCGCCATTGGCCTTCATATGGCGGTAGAAGGTCATGTCGGCCCGCCACCGGTCCCGTTCGCCGCCGCCGCCATTGATGCCGTACATATTGTCATGTTTGCGGCAACCGACATTGCGGTTGTATTTGCGGTGGTCGATGAAATAGCAATAGTCGCGTTCGGATATACTCATGGATCCGATTAGGGCGGGGGCGGTGGAAAAGTTCAAGCGTAAAGTCTTTTATCTGGGCGGGTTCGACCCGCGCGGCGTGCGTTTCTATCATCAGCTCTATCGCGATCAGGCGGCGCGCCATGCGGCCCTGACCGGCGATAGTCTGGTGGTGAGCGGGCGGCGCGCCGGCGCGGCCGGATCGACCGTGTCGGCGGCCTGGAGCGTGGACAATGACGCAGCCGGCACCCGGACCGACTATGAATATCTGCGCTGGGAGGATCTGGTCGGGAAGGTGTGGATTCGCAATCCGCTGAAACTCGCCTGGCGCTCCATCGCCACCTATGTCGGCCATGGCCGCTTCATGCAGTTCGGCCGCATGAAGAAGCTGCGGCCCGGCCCGGTGCTGACCATATGCTATCCGCCCTTCCTGGCGGTGATGATCCCGCTGCTGTTCGCGCTGATCCCGGCGCTGCTGCTGTGGATCGTGCTGCCCTTCTGGGCGGCGGCGCTGGTGGGCATGGGCGTGAGCGCGCTGCTGTCGGGCAAGTGGCTCAACAAGCTGGTCGTGCCCTGGCTGCTGCGCTTTACCTATTATCATCACACGCTGGCGGCCGGTGGCCCCGGCGAAGCGCTGGACGAGCGGCTCGATGCCTTTGCACAGCGGATCGCGGATGAGCTGGACGAGCCATGGGACGAAGTCCTGTTCGTCACCCACAGCGCCGGCACGATCCTGGGCATGTCGGTGATGCGTCGCCTGTTCGACCGGCGCGGCAATACACTGCCGGCCCATTTCGCCATGGTCGGGCTGGGCCAGGTGGTGCCGGTGGTGGCGCTGCGCACCGATGCGCGCTGGTATCATGCGGATCTCGGTGCGCTGGCCGACAAGGTTTTCCGCTATGTCGACCTGTCCTTTCCGCCCGATGGCGCGGCCTATTTCAACGTCAATCCACTGCTGCTTGTCGCCGATCAACATGCGGCGCGGGTCGACATGCTATCGCCGCGCTTCCACCTCTTCTACGAACCGGAAAATTACCATGGCGGCTGGTCCAACAAATATGAGGCGCATTTCGATTATCTGCGCGTCGGGGACCGCCTGTCGCCGGTCGATTTCATCAGTCTGACAGCGGGTCGCCGCCGCCTCGACGAGTCCATCGCCGCCTTCAGGACGATCCCATGACCGATCCGCTCTTCACCCCGCCCTTTCCGCAGCCTACTCGCAACAAGCGCACGATGATGCGGCGTTTCTTCATCGGCTGGCACAGCTGGATTCATGTGCTGTTCGAGAAAAGCTACACGATGAAGATGGGTGAGGTGCGCGGACGCGGCCAGACCATGTATATCGCCAACGAACTGGTGCTGGTGGACCGCATTCTGAAGGGCGGCACCGAATTCCCCAAACATCATGAACTGGTGAAGGGGCTGTGGCCGCTGATCGGCAACAGCGTCTTTTCCGCCAATGGCGAAGATTGGGAAAATCAGCGGGCGATGGTCAATCCGGCCTTCGCCCATACCGCGCTGGCCAAGTCGATGCCGCTGATGGTCGGGGCAGCCGATGCCTTCCTCGCGCGGATCGAGGCGGCGGGGACGGACAAGCCGTTCGACGTCGATCCGATGATGACCCATGTGGCGGCCGACATCATCTTCCGCACGCTCTTTTCCGAGACGCTGGATCTCAAGCGGTCGGCGATCATCCACAAGGCGTTCGGCCGTTTCCAGCGCTATTCCCACAGCGCGTCCATGCTGGGCCTTTATGGTTTGCCGAGTCGCTGGTTCGAAAAATGGTCGGAGCGCCCGGCGACAGCGATCCGCGATGTCTTCCGTCCGATCGTGACGGCGCGTTTCGACGCCTTTCATGCGGGCGAACCGGCGCAATATAAGGATATCCTGCAATCTTTGGTGGAGGCGAAGCATCCCGAGACGGGCGCGCATTTCACGCTGAAGGAATTGATGGACCAGGTCGCGACCATCTTTCTGGCGGGGCATGAGACGTCGGCCAGCACGATGACCTGGGCGCTGTATCTGCTCGCCGAATGCGCCCATATTCAGGATCGCGCGCGGGCCGAGGTGGCGCAGGTTGCGGGCGAAGACCCCTTCACTGCCGCGATGCTGAAGGACATGCCGGTGGTGCGCAATGTCTTCAAGGAAACGCTGCGCCTCTATCCGCCGCTCGCCTTCTTCCCACGCGAAGTACCCTGCCCGATGCAGATGCGCGACAAGCAGCTGGAGCCGGGTGCGATGCTGGTGGTCGCCCCCTGGCTGACCCAGCGCAACAAGGATAATTGGGCCTGCCCGCATGCCTTCGACCCCGATCGCTTTGCCGATCCGGCCAATGCGGAAATGGCGAAACAGGCCTGGTTCCCCTTCAGCCGGGGGCCACGCGTCTGCGTCGGCGCGGGCTTTGCCCAGCAGGAGGTGATGACGGTGATCGCCGCGACGTTGCGCCGCTATCGGCTGACGGTGGCCAAGGGCTTCAAGGCTGAGCCGATCAGCCGCCTGACCGTGCGCCCGCGCAAGGGCATGATGCTGATGTTCGAGCGGGTCTGATCAGCGCACTGCATTGGCAGGCAAGGTCACCTGCACTTGCGTCGGGACCGGCGCGGCCATGATCGCGATGCCGCTGGCAAGACCCAGCATGCCCCACATCCAGCGCTTCGCACGCAGGTCCAGCACGCCGCGCGCCAGACAGTAAATGCCAGCCAGGACCAGGATGATGGCGGTCATGCGATGGCCTTTTCCTCTTCCGGCGCGACATCGACCATCACCGACAGGCTCTGCCCCGCGCCGCCGACGAACAGTCCGTCCATCGGGGCGACATCGGCATAGTCGCGGCCCATGGCGACGAACAGATGATCATCGCCGGTGATGACGCCATTGGTCGGATCGAAGCCGATCCAGCCGCGCGTCGGCCCGCACCACAGCATGACCCAGGCGTGCATGGCGTCCGCGCCGACCAGCCGGGGCATGCCCGGCGGCGGCAGGGTGCGCAGATAGCCGCTGACATAGGCGGCGGGCAGGCCGGCGAGGCGCAGCGCCACCACCATGACATGCGCGAAATCCTGGCACACGCCATGGCGCGCGGCAAAGGCGTCGGCAACGGGCGTGGCGGCGGTGGTGGCGCCGGGCTGATAGGCGAACTCCGCCTTGATGCGTAGCGCCAAGTCCAGCGCGGCGGCGACGATCGGTCGGTCCGGTGCCAGCGCGTCGCCGACCCAGTCGCCGATCGCCGCCAGCAGCGGCGCGCGGGGCGAGGCGAAGAGATAATGGGCGGGCGCGGACGGTCCCATGTCGCGATCCCGGATCGCGGCCTGCGCGACGGCGGCAATGGTCGGATCGCCCGCATCGGGCAGGATTGGCGCGCCATGCTGCACCCCGGCGCGAAAGCTGCTTTCGATCGTCAGCTGGCGGATCGGGCTTTCGATCACCAGCCGGGCGACATGGACCGGCCAGGCGGCGGGGCGCGATTCGATGACGGAGGGCGCGGGATCGACGCTCAATGCATAGTCGGACGTCCATTGGCCCATCCAGGGCGCGGGCCGCAGCCGCAGGTTGAAACGGGCGACCCGCACGGGGCTGGTATAGCGCAATAGGGTGCGGTGGCGGACATGGTAGATCATGACAGCATGTCCATATCCTGCGTCTTGCGCAGTTGCAGGAAGTAACGCTGGCCGATCGCATCGGACAGGCGCAGCAGCCGGCTTTCGACGTCGGCGATGTCGGCCATTGCCAGCATGTCGCCGGTCAGCGGCGCCAGTCGCGCGGCCAGCGCATCGGCGAGGCGCCGGGGTTCCTCCGGCATCCCGTCGGCGCGCAGGGGCGGCAGCGCCGCGACATGCTCGGCCAGCCGCAACGCCTGCCAGGCGATAGCGCGGGGATTATGCGGTTCCAGTGCGACCAGATCGCGCACCGGCGGCAGTGCCGGGCCGGTCAGGTAGCGGGTGCGGTAGCTGATCTGGCTGTCCATAAGGTCCAGCAGCACCATCAGGTCGTCGGCCGAAGCGTCGTCTCTGCCGAACAGGGTGATGAGGCGGCAGCCATTGACCGCCCGTTCCATGCGCCGGCCCATATCGTGAAAGCGCCAGCCTTCGGTCCGGCCCATATTTTCCGCCGCCAGCCCCGACAGCGCCGACATGCGTTCGATCAGGCGGGAGGAGGCGTCGAGCAATGTTTCCGTCACGGCGGGATCGAAGCCGGGCAGGGGCAGGCGCACCAGCCGCCAGACGTCGCTCGACAGGCGGTCGCGCAGCCCTTCGCCGATATTGGCGACCGTCGCCATCAGTGCGCGCACGCTGCCCGACTGGCGCGCATCGCCCAGTGCGGTGGCGCAGAGCGGACCGACTGCGCCATTCCGATCGGGCACCGCGCCCCAGAGTAGCAGTTGATCGACCAGTCGCGCCATGGTGGGGGACGCGAGCGAGGGGCCAAGATCGGCCTCGATCGATCCGCCGACGATGGCGCGGATCAGGCGCAGCGTCATTTCCGCCCGCTCGATATAGCGGCCGAGCCAGTAGAGATTGTCCGCCGCCTTGGCCGGCAACATGCCGCCGACCCGGCGGATGGCGGGGGTGCCACCGCCCAGCAGGCTGTCGGGCGGCACCGGGCTGCTGTCGACCACGCAGAGGTCCGCCGACATGTCGCCCCGGCCCATCAGCGCAGCGCGAATGTCGCCATGACCAGCCAGACGAGCGAAGCCGCCGGGCATCACCCGCCAGCGCCCGGTCGCGTCGCGCGCGACGAAGATGCGCAGGGTGAAGGGCAGGGGGGTGAGTTGCCCGTCGATGATCGCGGGCGTGGTCGACAGTTTCACCACTTCCTGCCCGACATAGTCCATCGGCCGGCGCGCCATGGCGTCGAACAGGATGGCGCGCTGATCGGGGGCGAGCAACGATCCGGGGGTAAAGTGCGTGTGGGGCAGGCCGGCGACCGGCTGGTCAAAGGCGGAGCCGACCACCAGATTGTCGATCTGCGCCTGCACATGGTCGCGCTCGCGCGGCTGGCCGCACCACCAGGTCGCGATATTGGGCAGGATCAGGTCGGTGCCCAGCATCGCCTGCGCCAGTTGCGGCAGGAAGGCGGCGAAGGCGCGCGATTCGATCACGCCGGCGCCCGGCCAGTTGCTGACCATCAGGCCGCCGCGCGCGCAGGCGTCATACAGGTCGGGCACGCCGATGCGCGACTGGCCGTCGAACGCCAGCGGATCGAGAAAGCGGCTGTCCATCCAGCGCCACAGGCCATCGATGCGCTTCAGACCCTGAATGGTGCGCACGAACAGGCGGCCGTCCGACACGATCAGGTCGTCGCCCTCCACCAGCAGCAGGCCGAGATAGCGGGCGAGATGAGCCTGTTCGGCATAGCTCTGGTTGAAGCGGCCCGGCGTCAGCAGGCCGATGCGCGGATCGGCCCGGGCGCAGTCGGCGGCGAGGCCCCGGCGCAGTTCGTCGAAAAAGGGCGCGAGCCGCCGCGTGTTCATGGCGCCGAGCATGTCGCCGGTGGCGCGCGACAGCGCGAGCCGGTTTTCCAGCGCATAGCCGACGCCCACGGGGGTGCGCACCCGATCCGCCAGCACCCGCCATTCCCCGGTCGGGCCGCGCCCGATATCGGCAGCATAGAAATGAAGATGATGGCCACGCGGGGGAGGCGTGCCGGTCATCACCCGCCAATAATGGGGGCTGCCGGTGATGATGCTGGCTGGCAGCTTGCCGTCGCGGACCAGCGATTGCGTAGAATAGACGTCGCTGACGATACGCTCCAGCAGGTCGGCGCGCTGGATCAGGCCACGTTCGATATGCGCCCATTCCGCCGCGTCGACCAGCAGCGGCACCGGGCCGAGCGGCCAGGACCGCTCTTCCTCATCCCCGGTATGACGGAACGCCATGCCAAGGTCGATCGCCTGCCGCGCGACATGGTCGGCCAATATGGCCGGGTCGCCCTGTGCCTGTGTGGACAGTCGATCGAGCATGGCGCGCCAGCGCGCCGCTATGGCCGGCGCGGCCCCGGCGAACAGGTCGCCCACGGGGGCCTGTGCCAGATAGGCGTCGGCCCAGGCTTCACCGCTACGCGGCGGGGCAAGGGCATCGGCAGCCATCACAGCCCGTGATGCTGGAAACGCAGGTCGAGCGTCATGGGAAATTCGGCGGCGGCTTCGGGAGCGGGCATATCGACCTGACCCGGCGTGTGGCCATAGTCCTGGAAGCGCGCCTTGCGCCGGGCTTCCGCTTCATAGCCGTTGACCGGCAGCGTGTCGTAATTGCGCCCGCCCGGATGCGCGACATGATAGACGCAGCCGCCCAGCGACCGCCCGCTCCAGCTATCCAGCACGTCGAAAGTCAGCGGCGCATTGACCGGCAGATTGGGATGCAGGCAGTTGGCTGGCGCCCATGCCTTGTAACGCACGCCGCCTACGCCCTCGCCCGGCACAGCGGTCGCGGTCATCGGTACCTGCCGGCCATTGCAGGCGATGATGTGGCGCCCGGCGACCAGGCCGGTGGCACGCACCTGCAACCGCTCGGTCGATGAATCGACATAGCGGACCGTGCCGCCGATTGCTCCGGTTTCGCCCAGCACGTTCCAGGGTTCGAGCGCATGGGTGATTTCCAGCCCCACGCCACCCGCATCGACCGCGCCATGGATGGGGAAGCGGAACTGACGCTGCGCTTCGAACCAGTTGGGATCGAAGTCATAGCCCGCGCCCTTCAGGTCGCCCAGCACTTCCAGGAAATCGGCCCAGACGAAATGGGGCAGCATGAAGCGATCGTGCAGCGTGGTACCCCAGCGGACCAGATTACCCTGCTGCGGCTGGCGCCAGAACCAGGCGGCCAACGCCCGGATCAGCAATTGCTGGGCCAGGCTCATGCGCGCTTCGGGCGGCATTTCGAACCCGCGAAACTCCAGCAGGCCAAGCCGCCCGGTCGGCCCGTCGGGCGAGAACATCTTGTCGATGCAGATTTCGGTGCGGTGGGTGTTGCCGGTGACGTCGACCAGCAGGTTGCGGAACAGGCGATCGACCAGCCATGGCGGCGGCGCGGCACCATCGCCCGCAAACGGGTTGGGCACCTGCGCCAGCGCGATCTCCAGCTCATACAGGCCATCATGCCGCGCCTCGTCGATGCGCGGCGCCTGACTCGTCGGGCCGATGCACAGGCCCGAGAAGAGGTAGGAGAGGGAGGGGTGCCGCTGCCAGTAGAGGACGAAGCTCTTGAGCAGGTCCGGGCGGCGGATGAAGGGCGAATCATTGAGCGTCGCCCCGCCCAGCACGATATGATTGCCCCCGCCCGTGCCGACCGACCGGCCGTCGACCATGAACTTGTCGGCCGTCAGCTGACATTCGCGGGCGAGTGCATAGAGGCGTTCGGTGATGGCGACCGTCTCGTCCCAGCTGGATGCGGGCTGGACGTTGACCTCGATCACGCCGGGATCGGGCGTGGCCTTCAGCACGTCGATGCGCGGGTCGGGCGGCGGGGCGTAGCCCTCGATCCGCACCGGGATGCGCAGCGCTTCGGCAGCGGCTTCGACCTCGGCAATCAGTTCCAGATAATCTTCCAGCGCCTGTACCGGCGGCAGGAAAACGGACAGATAATGGCCGCGCGGTTCGACCGTCACGGCGGTGCGGACGGCGCCTTCGATGATGACCTGCTCGACCCGTTCCTGCGCGGCGGCACCACCTTCTACCGCGCCGACGCGCTGGACCGGCTGGGCCTGCACCTCCTCGTGGCTGGCAGCTTCGCTGACCTGCGCGCGATAGTCGCCCAGCGGCCCGCGCGGCTCGCTGGTGTCGCGCGGGTGGATATAGGGATAGCTGGACGGCGGCACATAGGGCAGCGATCCCAGCGGCAGGCGATAGCCCAGCGCCGAATCACCCGGCACCGCGAACAGCTTGCCGCGCCGGAGCTGCCAGATTTCGCTCTGCCAGCGCGGCGTCGTGGCCTGCGTCTGCCAGCGCTGCACCGGCAGGACATAGCCGACCGGCTGGTCGAGGCCGCGCTCGAACGCCTTCACCATGCGGGCGCGGGCTTCGGGGTCACTGATCTTGGGATCTTCCGGACTGGTGTTGACCGGCAGGTCGGCTTCCTTCACTGCCCACACCGCCGGATCTTCATACACGGCATGGGTATAGTCGGCAGAAAAGCCCATATTGCCGGCCATATGCGCCAGGAATGCCTGCGCATCGGCCGCCGTCACCGCTGCCGCGCCTTCGGGGGCATCGTCCGGCGCGATCAGGCTTTCGTCGCGCCACAATGGCACGCCATCCTTGCGCCAATAGACGGCATAGGCCCAGCGCGGCAGGCTTTCGCCCGGATACCATTTGCCCTGCCCATGGTGCAGCAGGCCGCCTGGCGCAAATTCACCACGCAGCTTGCGGATCAGCCGGTCGGCATAGGCAGCCTTGGTCGGGCCGACCGCATCGCCATTCCATTCGCCGGCATCGCCGCCATCCTCGGCCACGAAGGTCGGCTCGCCGCCGGTGGTCAGGCGCACATCCTGCGCGGCAAGATCTGCATCCACTTGCGCGCCCAGCGCCATCACTGCGGCCCAGCGGGCGTCGGTGAAGGGCTTGGTGATCCGCACCGCTTCGGCAATGCGGCTGACGCTCATTTCGAAATTGAAATCGACCTCGGCCGGTTCGGCCATGCCGCTGATGGGTGCAGCGGAACGATAATGGGGCGTGGCGCAGAGCGGGATATGCCCTTCACCCGCGAACATGCCGCTGGTTGCGTCGAGCGCGACCCAGCCGGCACCGGGCACATAGGCTTCCGCCCAGGCGTGGAGGTCCACGACGTCCTGCGTGACGCCCTTCGGCCCCTCGATCGGCGCGACATCTGCGACCAGCTGGATCGAATAGCCCGACACGAAACGTGCGGCAAAGCCAAGGCGACGCAGCAGTTGCACCAGCAGCCAGGCCGAATCGCGACAGGAGCCGGTGCCGACGTCCAGCGTCTCCTCCGGCGTCTGGACGCCCGCTTCCATGCGGATGACATAGCCGACCCGCTGTTGCAGGCGGCGGTTGACCTCGACCAGGAAATCGACGGTGCGACTTTGGAAGCCGTCATATTCGGCGACCAGCGCATCGAACAGCGGCCCCTGATCCTCCAGATCGAAATAGGCGGCCAGATCGGTCTTCAACTGCTCGTCATAGGCGAAGGGATAATCCTCCGCATAAGGCTCCACGAAAAAGTCGAAGGGATTGATGATGTCGAGATCGGCGAGCAGATCGACCTCGATCGAAAAATGATCGACCGGATCGGGAAAGACGATCCGCGCCAGCCAGTTGCCGTGGGGGTCCTGCTGCCAGTTGAGGAAATGGTTCGCCGGCTCGATCTTCAGCGCATAGTTGGGCACTTTGGTGCGACTGTGCGGCGCGGGGCGCAATCGAACCACCTGCGGTCCCAGCCGGATCGGGCGGTTATAACGATAGGCGGTGAGGTGGTGCAGGGCGGCCTTGAGCATGGCGCGATCAAACGCCAGCCCTTGTTGCAATGCAACAGCCAATCTTGCGTAAGGGGAGTTATCTGCCGGGCCAACAGGCCCGGCGGGGTGATGGTGCGGTCAAGAAGACTCGAACTTCCACGGCCTTTCGGCCACAACGACCTCAACGTTGCGCGTCTACCAATTCCGCCATGACCGCACATCAAACAGGAAACCGGCGGGGCCGGTGACTTGGTAGGAGGCGGCCCTTAGCAAAGCGATTTGGGTCATGCAACAAGTGATCTGCATCTGCGTTGTGATTGATTGGAGAAGGTGATGCCGGTTCGGTACAGCGATGCCGCCGGCGCGGGAGAAGTCGCATGCTGTCGGCACATTTCTGGATGGGTACAGGCGTGACGCTGGGTGCGGCGGCGGTTCTCGGCCTTGGCCTTGGCAGCTACGTCACCAGCCCGCAGGCGCCCGCACGGGTAGCGAGCGCGACGATCGACGAAAGCCTTGACGACAGCGGTATGGAAGAAGCGCATTTCACTGCCGACAAGGGGCCGGGCGTGATTCACTGTACAGGCTGCGGGCCGACGCTGGCCGACCGGCGCTGGAAGGCTGACATGGCGGAACTGGACGCAGCGGCACCCATTGCCACTGACTATGACGTGCCACCGGACGATTATGCCATGGAGGCTGCCGTCGAACCGCCTGCGCCGGTTCACCCGATGCCGCCAAAGGTTACGCGATTCGCGTCGGGCGATACGCCGCCACCGCCTGTGACGATGACGCGCGAAGGGCAGGATGCCACCCCGCCGCCGCAGATCTTGTTACCCACGGCGGCGGAGAGCATCCTGCCCCAATGATTATTTGGCCCTGATTATTCGGCCGCGACCGTCTCTGCCGGGCTGTCGCTCAGCGGATGGGCGAGGCGGCCGAGCATTTCCTTCGGGCAGACCTGCCAGATATACCGGCGCCAGCGATCCCAGTCGTCCAATATGGTGTTGGACCATTTGCTGTCCGTCGCCACCGCATGTTCGGCGATCAGCGCCTTGACCTGCGCTTCCCAATGCTTGCTGTCCAGTCGCTGCCAGACGATGCCTTCCGGATTGGCCTGTGCCGGGAAGCTGCCATCCTCGTCCAGGATGAAGGCCATGCCGCCGGTCATGCCGGCGCCGAAATTGGCACCGGTCTTGCCCAGAATCACCGCCGTGCCGCCGGTCATATATTCGCAGCCATTGGCGCCGCAGCCCTCGACCACGACCTGCGCGCCCGAGTTGCGGACCGCGAAGCGCTCGCCGGCCTGACCCGCCGCGAACAGCTTGCCGCTGGTCGCGCCATAGAGGACGGTATTGCCAAGGATCGTATTGTCCTTGGACGAGAGCGGGCTGGAAACCGTAGTGCGCACCTTGATGATGCCGCCCGACAGCCCCTTGCCGACATAGTCATTGGCGTCGCCGAACACTTCAAGGGTAATGCCCTTGCAGAGGAACGCGCCGAGCGACTGGCCGGCGGACCCGCGCAGCCGGACGGTCAGGTGGCCGTCGGCCAGCGTCGACATGCCGAACCGGTCGGTCACGGCGGAGGAGAGGCGGGTGCCGACGGCGCGGTGCGTGTTGCGCACCGTATAGGTCAGCTGCATCTTCTCGCCACGCTCGAACACGGCCTTGGCATCGCGCATCATCTGCGCATCCAGGCTGTCGGGCACTTCGTTGCGCCATTCGGTCAGGCTGAAACGGCGCTGATCGTCGGGCGCATCGACCTTGGCCAGGATCGGGTTGAGGTCGAGATCGTCCAGATGCTCGGCCCCGCGATTGACCTGCTTGAGCAGTTCCGTCCGCCCGATCACTTCGTCCAGACTGCGGAAGCCGAGGCGCGCCAGCACTTCGCGGACTTCTTCCGCGATGAAGGTCATCAGGTTGATGACCTTCTCCGGCGTGCCGGTGAACTTCTGACGCAGCTTCTCATCCTGCACGCACACGCCCACCGGGCAGGTGTTGCTGTGGCACTGGCGGACCATGATGCAGCCCATGGCGACCAGCGACAGCGTGCCGATGCCGAACTCCTCCGCGCCCAGGATCGCCGCGATCACGATGTCGCGGCCGGTCTTGAGGCCGCCGTCGGTGCGCAGCTTCACGCGGTGACGCAGGCCGTTGAGGGTCAGCACCTGGTTCGCTTCGGACAGGCCCATTTCCCACGGCGTGCCGGCATATTTGATCGACGTCTGGGGCGACGCGCCCGTGCCGCCGACATGGCCGGCGATCAGGATGACGTCCGCATGCGCCTTCGCCACGCCCGCCGCGACGGTGCCGATGCCGGCCTGGCTGACCAGCTTCACGCACACGCGCGCGCGCGGGTTGATCATCTTGCAGTCGTAGATGAGCTGCGCCAGATCCTCGATCGAATAGATGTCGTGATGCGGCGGCGGCGAGATCAGCGTCACGCCCGGCGTCGAATGGCGCAGCTTGGCGATGAACTCAGTCACCTTGAAGCCGGGCAACTGCCCGCCTTCGCCGGGCTTGGCGCCCTGCGCGACCTTGATCTCGATTTCTTCGGCAGACGCCAGATATTCGGCATGGACGCCAAAGCGACCCGACGCGATCTGCTTGATGACCGAATTGGCGTTGTCGCCATTTTCATAGGGCTTGAAGCGGTTCGCATCCTCGCCGCCTTCGCCCGACACGGCCTTCGCGCCGATGCGGTTCATCGCGATTGCCAGCGTTTCATGCGCTTCGGGGCTGAGCGCGCCCAGCGACATGCCCGGCGTCACGAAGCGCTTGCGGATTTCGGTAGTGGCTTCCACTTCGTCGATGGGGACGGCTTCGCGAGCGAAGTTGAACTCCATCAAATCGCGCAGATAGACCGGCGGCAGGTCGCGGACCCCGCGCGAGAATTGCAGATAGGTTGAATAGCTGTCGGTCGCCACGGCCGTCTGCAACAGGTGCATTAGCTGCGCCGAATAGGCATGGCTCTCGCCACCCTGACGCTGGCGATAGAAGCCGCCGATCGGCAGGCGCACGGCAGCCGCATCGAACGCCTGCTCATGGCGCAGCATCGCGCTGTAATGGAGCGAGGCATAGCCTTCGCCCGAAATCTTCGCCGGCATGCCGGGGAAGAGATCGTTGACCAGTGCGCGGGACAGGCCGACGGCCTCGAAATTATAGCCGCCGCGATAGCTGCTGATCACCGCGATGCCCATCTTGGACATGATCTTCAGCAGGCCTTCGTTGATGGCCACGCGATAGCGGTCGATGCAGGCGTCCAGCGACAGGTCGCCGAACAGGCCGCGGCTGTGCCGGTCGGCGATGCTGGCTTCAGCCAGATAGGCGTTCACCGTGGTTGCGCCGACGCCGATCAGCACCGCGAAATAATGGGTGTCGAGCGCCTCGCACGACCGCACGTTGATCGAGGCGTAGCTGCGCAGCCCCTTGCGGACCAGATGCGTGTGCACGGCCGCGGCCGCCAGCACGCCGGCGATGGCAGCGCGATCGGCGCTGACGGCTTCGTCGGTCAGGAAGATTTCGGTGCGGCCTTCACGGACCGCCTGCTCGGCTTCCTCCCGGATGCGGGCGATGGCGGCGCGCAGTTGTTCCTGCCCGCCAGACGCCGGGAAGGTGCAGTCGATTTCGGCTACGGCCGGACCGAAATAGGCCTTCAGCCGCGCCCATTCGCCGCTCGTCACAACCGGCGATTCCAATACGAGCACATGGCTGTTCTGCGCGCCTTCCTCCAGGATGTTGTGGAGGTTGGAGAAGCGCGTCTTCAGGCTCATGACGTGCCGTTCGCGCAGCGGGTCGATCGGCGGGTTGGTGACTTGGCTGAAATTCTGGCGGAAGAAATGGCTGATCGTGCGCGGCTTGTCGGAAATGACGGCGAGCGGCGTGTCGTCGCCCATCGACCCGATGGCTTCCTTGGCGTCCTCGACCATGGGGGACAGGATCAGTTCCATATCCTCCAGCGTCAGGTTGGCGGCGACCTGACGACGGGTCAGTTCCGCCTTGTCCCAGGCCGGAAGCGCCGTGGGCGCATCGGCCAAATCGTCGACGGTCAGGAAGTCCTTGATGAGGTCGCCATAAGGACGCTCACCGGCGATCTGGTCCTTGATCGCGCGATCGTCATAGATTTCGCCTTCCTGCAAATCGACGGCGATCATCTGGCCCGGACCCATGCGGCCCTTCTTGACGATGGTGGTTTCGGGCACGACGACCATGCCGGTTTCCGACCCCACGATCAGCAGATTGTCGCCGGTCAGCGTGTAGCGCAGCGGACGCAGCGCGTTGCGGTCGACGCCGGCCACGACCCAGCGGCCGTCGGTCATCGCCAGCGCGGCCGGGCCGTCCCACGGCTCCATCACGGAGGCGAGATATTCATACATGTCGGCATGCGCCTTGGGCAGGTCGGCGCTGTCGGCCTGCCATGCCTCGGGCACCAGCATCAGCTTGGCGGTCGGCGCGTCGCGGCCGGAACGGCAGATCGCCTCGAACACGGCGTCGAGCGCGGCGGTGTCGGACGCACCGGCCGGGATCACCGGCTTGATGTCTTCCGACTGCTCGCCAAAGGCCAGCGAGGCCATCTTGATCTCGTGGCTCTTCATCCAGTTCTTGTTGCCGCGGATCGTATTGATCTCGCCATTATGGGCGAGCGTACGGAACGGCTGGGCCAGCCACCATTGCGGGAAGGTGTTGGTCGAATAGCGCTGGTGGAAGATCGCGACGCGGCTTTCGAACCGCTCGTCCTGCAAGTCGGGGAAGAAGACCGACAGCGATTCCGCCAGGAACAGGCCCTTGTAGATGATCGAGCGGCAGGACAGCGAGCAGATATAGAAATCCTGAATCTGCGCGGCGATGACCTTCTTCTCGATCCGGCGCCTGATGAGGTAGAGATCCTTTTCGAACTCGGCCTGATCGCGCTCTTCCGGCATCGGGCCGGCGATCATGATCTGCTCGATTTCGGGGCGGGTGCGCTGCGCCTTCTCGCCGATGACCGACACGTCGACCGGTACCTGGCGCCAGCCATAGATGGTGTAACCGGCGTCGATGATTTCCGCTTCCACGATGGTGCGGCAGGTTTCCTGCGCGCTCAGGTCCGTGCGCGGCAGGAAGATCATGCCGACGGCGAGGCGGTTGGGCAGCGGCTTGTGGCCCGAATCCGCGATGGCGTCATCGAAGAAGCGAACCGGCAGGTCGACATGGATGCCGGCGCCGTCGCCGGTCTTGCCGTCCGCATCGACCGCGCCACGGTGCCACACGGCCTTGAGCGCATCGATCGCGCTGGCGACCACGCGGCGACTGGCGCGGCCGTCGGTCGCGGCGACGAGGCCCACGCCGCAGGCGTCGCCTTCCAGATCGGGATGATACATGCCCTCGGCAGCGATGCGTGCGCGCTCTTCGGGGCTGGCCATGAAATTGGTGTCGGTCATGATCGGGCCTTCCTTCCGATGATGATGAGATGAGGCAGGGGGGAGGGTGTGGCGGCTTACGCCGCGACCTTCTCGCCAGCCGCTGCCTTGGCCTTTGCCTTCAGATAACGGTGCATATGGTCGGTGACGTCGCGGCCGTCGCGGATCGCCCAGACGACCAGTGATGCGCCGCGCACGATGTCGCCCGCAGCGAACACGCCGTCCACGCTGGTCATCATCGTCTTGTGATCGACGCGCAGCGTGCCCCAGCGGGTGACCGACAGGTCGTCCGCGCCGAACAGCTTGGGCAGTTCTTCCGGATCATAGCCCAGCGCCTTGATGACGAGGTCCGCTTCCAGCGTATGCTCGCTGCCCGGATCGGGTTCGGGCGCGCGGCGGCCGGATGCGTCGGGCTGGCCCAGGCGCATTTTAGTCACCTTGACGCCGGTGACATGCTCCGTGCCTTCAAAGGCGATCGGCGCGGTCAGCCAGACGAACTCGACGCCTTCTTCCTCGGCATTGGCGACTTCGCGCTGCGACCCCGGCATATTGTCGCGGTCGCGGCGATAGAGGCACTTCACCGACTTTGCACCCTGGCGGATCGCGGTACGGACGCAGTCCATCGCCGTGTCGCCGCCGCCGATGACGACGACATTCTTGCCCGTCGCCAGCAACGTGCCATCCTCATGTTCCGGCACGGCGTCGCCAAAACCGGCCTTGTTGGAGGCGGTCAGATAGTCGAGCGCCTTGACCACGCCCGCAGCGCCGACACCCGGCGCCTTGATGTCGCGGGGCTTGTAGACGCCGGTAGCGATCAGGATCGCGTCATGCTTCTGGCGCAACTGTTCCAGCGTGGCGTCGCGGCCGACCTCGAAGCTCTCGTGGAAGACGATGCCGCCATCCTTCAACCGCTGGATGCGCCGCATGACGACGTCCTTTTCCAGCTTGAAGCCGGGGATGCCATAGGTCAGCAGGCCGCCGGCGCGGTCGTGCCGGTCATAGACATGGACCTCATAGCCCGCGACGCGGAGATATTCGGCCGTGGCCAGACCCGCCGGACCCGCGCCGATCACGCCGACCGACTGGCCGCGCGCCGCGCCGGCGACCAGCGGTTCGACCCATCCTTCCTTCCAGGCGGTGTCGGTGATGTACTTTTCGACGCTGCCGATGGTGACGGAGCCGTGACCCGAAAATTCGATGACGCAATTGCCTTCGCACAGGCGATCCTGCGGGCAGATGCGGCCGCAGATTTCCGGCATGGTGCTGGTCAGGTTCGACAGTTCATAGGCTTCGCGCAGGCGACCTTCGGCGGTCAGGCGCAGCCAGTCCGGGATATGATTGTGCAGCGGGCAATGGGTCGAGCAATAAGGCACGCCGCATTGCGAGCAGCGCGACGCCTGTTCCTCGGCCTTGTCCAGGATGAAGGACTTGCTGATTTCCAGAAAATCGTCGGCACGATCGTCGGCCGCGCGTTTTTCCGGATAGGCCTGCGCCTTACCCACGAATTTCAGCATCGGATTGTCGCCCATACCCTTGTCCCTACTATGTTGCTGAAGCGCGCATAGCAGGAAAACCCACGGAGTCACGTGGATTCTAGCATTTAGGTAAGCAAACCTAACCTAATATAAGTGCGTTTATCCCATTGTTGAGAATGAATCGCAAATATTGCATGATATTTTAGGCCGATACGGACCTATCTTGCCGCGAGCCAAATGAGCGCTGCGGCGCCGGCAATGATTCGATACCAGGCGAAGGGGGCGAACCCATGTTTCGACACAAGTCCCACAAACCATTTGATCACCAGCAGGGCGACGATGAAGGAGACGATGAAGCCCAGCGCGATACTGTCCCAACCCACGGCGGCGCTGGTGATCTGATCGCCCTTCTTCAGCAGTTCCAGCGTGGTTGCGCCCAGCATGGTCGGAATGGCGAGGAAGAAGCTGAATTCGGCGGCGGTGCGCCGTTCGACCCCCAGCGTCAGTGCCCCCATGATGGTCGCGCCCGACCGGCTGACGCCGGGGATCATCGCGATACACTGGATGAGACCGATGCCGATGACCCGGACGACCGGAATGTCGGCGATGCCGTGGAAACGCTGTTCCTTCACTGCCCTTTCGATCAACAGGATAGCGATGCCCCCGACGATCAAAGCCGTTGCCACGACCTTGGGCGCGCCCAGCAGCATCTCGACATAGTCGTGGACGGCAAGGCCGATGACGGCGGCAGGGATGAAGGCGATGATGAGGTTGCGCAGGAAGCGCCAGCTCACCGGCTCGCGCCGCAACAGGCCCATGCCCACCGCCCAGAAAGTGCGCCAGTAAAGCACCACCACCGCGAGGATCGCGCCCAACTGGATGACGACGTTGAACATTGCCCAGGTAGAGCTGTCATAGCCCAGCAATTCGCTGGCCAGAATCAGGTGGCCGGTCGAGGAGACGGGCAGGAATTCGGTCAGCCCCTCGACAATGCCTAGCAGGATGACGGTCAGATAATGCAGGTCCATGGGTGATCCCTAATGGCTTGGCAAAAAAAATCCCCCCCGACCAACTCGCTGGTTACGGGGAGGAGTAGCTTGGACGGGACATCGGAATGACTGTCCCGCCTTTCTCGACTATAATCAGGCGCTGACCCGACCGGCAAAGCGGCCATGGCGGCGATAGCGGACCATCCACTTGCCCGCGACCGCGCCCAGCGGCGTGGCATCGACGCCGAGCGCGGCCAGCCCTTCGCTGCCCGGTGCCGCGACATTGTCACGGCCCAGCATGGCGAGCTGGTCGCGGGTGATGGGGCCGCCCGGCAGCAGCGCCAACAGCGAGGCGAAGCCGCCCGGCACATCCACCAGCGCCTTGTCGCGGCCGATCGCCTTCGCGATCCAGCCGTTGATCTCCTTCATGCTCATCACCTGCGGGCCGGCCAGCTCGAAGGTTTTGCCGCCGAAGACGCCCGGCTGTTCTGCTGCATTGGCGATCGCCTGTGCAACGTCGGCGACATAGACGGGCTGGAACTTCGTCGCGCCGCCGATCACCGGAATCACCGGCGCGGAGCCGATGATCTGGGCGAAGCGGTTGAGGAACTGGTCTTCCTGTCCGAAGATGATCGAGGGGCGGATGATGGTCGCGGTCGGGAAGGCGGCCTTGACCGCCTCTTCACCGGCGGCCTTCGACCGGCCATAGGCGCTGGGGCTTTCTGCGTCCGCGCCGATCGCCGAGATATGGACCAGCGCCTTAACGCCCGCCGCTGCGGCGGCCTTGGCCACGTTGGCGGCGCCTTCGCGATGGAAGGCGTCGAAATCACCGGACAGGATGCCGACCAGATTGATGACGATGTCGCTGCCCTGAATGGCGCGCTCCACCGTCACCGGCTTGCGGATGTCTGCCGCGACGAACTGGGACTGGCCCAGATTGCCGAGAGCCTTCACCTTGACCGCGTTGGCGAGGTCGCGCTGCGCAATCCGCACGCGCGCGCCCCGCGCCATCAGTGCCTGCGTGACCTGTCGGCCCAGAAAGCCGCCGCCGCCGAAGATCGTTACCAGACTGTCCTTCATCACGCGCGTCCCATGTCCAAATATAAGGGGAATGACTCTGCCCTTCCCCTTGCAACAGCCACCGCGCGCTGACAACTGACTTTAACCCAGCCAGCCTCGCAAATCGGCCAGCATCCACAGGCCGAGGAACAGGAACAGCAGCGCCGCACCGATCTGGAGCGCGCGCATAGGCACCTTCTTGGCCAGCGCCTCGCCGAACAGCACGGCCGGCACATTGGCGATCATCATGCCCAGCGTCGTGCCCATGGTGACGGCGATCAGATTGTCGAAGCGGGCGCCCAGCGCCACCGTGGCGACCTGCGTCTTGTCGCCCATCTCGACCAGGAAAAAGGCGACCAGCGTAGTGACGAACACGCCGGCCTTGGACGGGGCCTTGAGCGGTGCATCCTCGTCGATCGTGTCGGGCACCAGCGTCCAGGCGGCCATGGCGATGAAGGAGGCGGCAACGGCGTAGCGGAACCAGTTTTGCGTCAATATGCCGGCGATCGAATGGCCGACCAGCGCGGCCAGGAAATGATTGGCGACGGTGGCGGCGAAAATGCCCAGAATGATCGGTACCGGCTTTCGAAAGCGGGTGGCGAGCAGCATGGCGAGCAACTGCGTCTTGTCGCCCATTTCGGCGAGCGCGACGAGCGCGGCAGAGGTGAAGAGAGCTTCCATCATCATATTTCCGGGCCGGGCGCAGGTTGAACAGACACAATGCCATCGTCACCTTCCGCCCGGCCGGACAGGAAAGTGCCGATGCCATTGGTCTCGCCCGATGCGGAACGTCATTGAAGCATCGCCGTGAGCGTAAAACCGGTGCCCACTTTTACGCGCGATGCTTTCGTATCCGCATCCCATACGCCATGGCCTCTCGACCAAATATGTTGACGCATGGCCCGTTCCGTCGGGAACGGCTGGCTACTCCCCAGATGACGGGCTAGCCTCTAGTCCAGACAGGCGGGGAAGGCAAGCCATGGTGCAGCCCAACAAGACGGTCGAAAGTGACGCAGCGGTCGAATATTTTCTCGACCGGGTGGAACCGCCCGAGCGGCAGGCGGACGGGCGCATCGTCGCGGCGCTGATGGCGCGCCTGTCAGGCGAGCCGCCGCATATGTGGGGGGCGAGCATCATCGGCTTTGGCCGCTACCATTATCGCTATGACAGCGGGCGCGAAGGGGACATGTGCCGGATCGGCTTTTCGCCACGCAAGGCGGAACTGGTCTTCTATCTCGCCGGGCTGGACGAGGCGGACTTCGCGCCGCTCGGCAAATACAGGTGCGGCAAGGGCTGTCTCTATATCAAGCGCCTGTCGCAGGTCGACATGGCGGTGCTGGAGCGGCTGATCGTCCAGAGTGTCGACCATATGGACAGGATCTATCCGCGATGAAGCCATGGCCGTTCTGTATCGCCCTGTTGTTGGCCGCACCGCCGGTGCAGGCGCAGGTCGAAGAGAAGGGCATTGCTTCGCTTTCCGCCGATCTCGCCGCCGGGCGAACCACCAGCGAGAAGGCGGTGCGCGCCTATCTCAAACGGATCGCCGCGCTGGATCGCAACGGGCCGCGCCTCAACAGCATCATCGCGCTCAATCCGCAGGCGCTGGCAGAGGCGCGGGCGCTGGATAGCGAGCGCAGGGCCGGGAAGCTGCGCGGGTCGCTGCATGGCGTGCCGATCCTGCTGAAGGATAATATTGAGGCGGCGGGGATGCCGACCACCGCCGGGTCACTGGCGCTCGCTCGCAACGCCCCGGATCGCGATTCGCCGGTGGCCGCTGCCTTGAAAGCCAGGGGCGCGATCATCCTGGGCAAGACGAACCTGAGCGAATGGGCCAATTTCCGGTCCGAACGATCAATGAGCGGTTGGAGCGCCGTCGGTGGCCTGACCCGCAATCCCTATGCGCTGGATCGCACCACCTGCGGATCGTCCAGCGGATCGGGCGCGGCGGTGGCCGCCGGCTTCGCGCCCGCTGCGATCGGCAGCGAAACTAACGGGTCGATCATCTGTCCGGCATCCATGATGGGGCTGGTCGGGCTGAAGCCCACGATCGGCCTGATCCCGCGCACCCATATCGTGCCGATCAGCCATAGCCAGGACACAGCCGGGCCGATGGCGCGGGGCGTGCGCGACGTCGCGATCCTGCTGTCGGCGCTGATCGCCAGCGATCCCGGCGATCCGACCACCGCCGACGCCATGGCCCACGCGCAGGATTATGCCGCCGCGCTCGATCCGGCGAAGATACGGAACATGCGGATCGGCGTGCTGCGCGGCGGGGCGCAGCCTGACCTGCTGGCCCGCTATGATGCGGCGCTGGCGGTGCTGAAGGGGCTGGGCGCGACACTGGTGGAAGTGGCGAAGCCCGCCATGGATGGCATGTCCGCCGCCAGCTACGACGTGCTGCAATATGAGTTCAAGGCCGACCTCAACGCCTATCTTGCCTCCACCCGACCAGATCAGGTGGACAGCCGGACGCTGGCGGACCTGATCGCTTTCGATGAAGCGCATAAGGCTGCGGAAATGCCGCTGTTCGGGCAGGATATTTTCGCCATGGCACAGGCCAAGGCGGGGCTTGACGATCCAGCCTATCGCGCGGCGCGAGAGAAGTCGCTGCGGCTGGCGGGCCGGGAAGGGATCGATGCCATGCTCGCCGATCATCGTGTCGACCTGCTGGTGACGATCAGCTACGGCCCGGCCTGGCCATCGGATACCGTTTGGGGCGATCAATATGAAGGGCCGGGTGGATCGACCGGGCCGGCGGCGATTGCGGGCTATCCGCATCTGACCGTGCCGATGGGGCAGGTGCGGGGATTGCCGGTGGGGCTGAGCTTCATCGGCGGTGCCTATGCCGAACAGACGCTGCTCGATGCCGGCTATGCCTATGAGCAGGCGGCGGGTTTCAAGCTGCGGCCCGATTTCCGGCCGACCGTGGATAGCGGGCCGGACCTGGAGGGGCGCAACTAAGGCTCGCCGGCGCTTTGCTGCATCCGCCGTTCGGCGAACCATTGTTGCAGCATTTGTGCGGTGCAGCCGGTAAAGCCGTTGCTGCCGATCACCGAACAGCTGTTGGGCAGATTCTGGCGCTGCACCTGTTCCATCGTCGCCACCTGACTGCCCCAGCCGGGACCACCGGCGACGGCCGGCTTTTCGCGCAGCTTCTTGGGGATGCGATAGCGTTCCGATTCAGGCTTGCGCGCGCATACGACGATCTCGTCGCCCTTGCCCTGCGGACAGGGATCATCGCCATAAACCAGCAGGTTGATGATACGCTCAGGCGGGGGTTCAGCTTGCGCCATGGCAGGGGCGGGCAGCAACGGGACCAGCAGCAGACCAATCAGGGGGAGGACGGGGTGACGCATCGCTAAAATCCTTAATGTCCCCGTTGCCTTCTGGCCTGTTCCATGCCGGGGCCTGCCCATAGCCCGGCGGTTCAATGGCGGGACGCCACCGGCGCCCCGAAACCGTCCTTATTGCGGCGGCGTCGTGGTGTCTGCGGCCGGCGTCTGCTGCGCTGCCGCCTTTTCCTCGGCCTTTACCCGTGCCTCGATCGCTTCGCTGTCGGCGTCGATGGTCGACAGGCGCTTGGCCCGCTCGGCCGCGACCAGATCCTTCCAGCTGGCATTGTCCAGCGCCTGCCGCTCGGCCTTGGCGAGGCGTGAGAGCTGCGCGAAACAGCCGGTCGCGCCGCCGCTGCCTACCGGCGAGCAGCTTTCAGTGCCGGACCGGCCGACATATTCCATCGACCGCACGCGCTCGCCCCAGGCCTGCTTGCTCGGCATATTGGGATCGCCGCGCAGCGGCTCGGGAATGCGATAGCGTTCTTCCTCACCCTTGCGCGCGCACACGACAATGTCGTCGCCCTGGCTCTGCGGACAGGCATCGTCGCCATAGACGATGACGATATTGACCTTCTCCGAAGCCGGATCGGTCACGGCGGTCGGCGCGGAGGCGGGCTGAGCCAACGCGGGGACGGACGTGCCCAGCATCAGCAACGCTGCGATCATCGGGGTTTTCATCATCAGTCCGTCCTTTTCAGATGCGCTTGGAAAGCGCGATGGCGGCCCGGCATCCCAAACGGATGGCGCCCGACAAGAGAGGGTAAGCGGGGGCCTGTTGCGCGCCATGGGCGATGGCGGCCTCGCGATGCTCGACCTCCTCCGCCTGAAAATCCGCGATGGCGGTGGAGAGTTCCGGATCTTCCTTGCCCAGCGCTTCCAGCTGGTCCGCATAATGTTTGTCGATTTCCGTCTCGACCGCAGCGGTGCAGGCCATGGCCGCCTTTGGCCCCATGGCGGCGGTCACCGCGCCGAGCGCGAAGCCGGCGACATGCCAGAAGGGCGACAGGATGGTCGGCCGTACACCGCGCCTTGCGATCATAGCGTCGAAGGCGTCGCGATGCCGTTCCTCCTGCGCCGCCATGCCGGCGATCAGCCGGCCATAGGGATGGCGATCGCCCATCACCGCCAGTTGCCCGGCATAGATGCGCACCGCGCCGAACTCGCCCGCCTGATCGACCCGCACCATGGAGGCGCGATCGGCGTCACTCAACCGTTTGCCCGGCCTGGGGAAATCCTTGGCAGCGCTCATGCCTTCCTCGCTTTCAGCAGCAGCGCCAAGATGGCGAGTGCGGCGGCGCTGGACAAGAGGCCGTTATAGCCCGCCATCGAAATGCCGGCCATCTTCCACGCCGCGACGTCGCAGCGGGTGATGGGGCTGGCCATGATCTGATTGAGCATGTCCGCCGCGCTGCCACCGGCAGGCGCAGTGGAGCAGGTGGTCAGCCCTTCCCACCAGCCATATTCGACGCCGGCATGGAACAGGCCGATGAGGCCGCTGATACCGACCGCGATTCCCGCAAAGCCCGCGAAAAGCCCGCTGATACAGGCCCGGCCGCGCGCGGCATAGGCCACCAGCGCCAGCGGAATGGCGGCGAAATGGGCATAACGCTGCCACCAGCACATTTCGCACGGATAGAGGCCACCAATATATTGGAAGGCATAGGCGCCGGCCAGCATGACGATCGGGGCCAGCAGCGCCAGCGCACGGGCCTTGGCAAGGGAGGGGGACAGGCTGTTCATATCAGCCGCTTAAACCCTCGCCATGCTTTCGTCATGCTGAACTTGCAGGCGCCTGTCCCCGGGACGGCAAGATTATTTCGCCCCCGGCTTCCGTGTCGCTTGCGCCTGGGCGATGGTCGCGCCGGGCGTGCTGGCGAGGCGCGAGATCGTCTTGAGTGCATAGTCGAGCTGGAAATCCTCCACGCCCTTCTTCTTCAGCTCCTCGGCCGACATGGCGAAGCGCGGATCGTCCTTCGTGTCCTCTTCCAGCGCCTTGTCGTCGGTCTTGATCTCGTTGATCAGGTGACGGCGCAGGTCGCTTTCGCGAAACTTCGGCCGGTTCTTGTAATCGGGGTCTGACAGTTGCGGGACGCGGATATCCGGCTGGATGCCGCCTTCCTGCACGCTGCGGCCCGAGGGCGTGTAATAGCGTGCCGTGGTCAGCTTGAGCGCGGTGGTGTTGCTGAGCGGCAGCATGGTCTGGACGCTGCCCTTGCCGAAGCTGCGTTCGCCCATCACCAGCGCGCGATGCTGGTCCTGAAGCGCGCCGGCCACGATTTCGGACGCCGAAGCCGATCCGGCATCGACCAGCACGATTACCGGCAGACCCTTCGCATCGTCGCCGGGCTTGGCATAATAGCGCTCGACATCGCCCTTGGCCCGGCCGCGCTGCGACACGATCTCGCCGCGTTCCAGGAAGGTGTCGCTGACGCTGACCGCCTCGTCCAGCAGGCCGCCGGGGTTGGAGCGCAGGTCGAGGATGTAGCCGGTGGGCTTGTGGCCCAGGCTCTTGTCGATGCTGCGGATCGCCGACCGCACGTCCGCCCCGGTATTGGCCGAGAAGCTGACGATATTGATGACGCCGATATTGTTCTTCACTTCCCATTTGACGGGCTTGAGCTGAATGATCTCGCGCGTCAGGGTCAGTTCGATCGGCTTGTCGCGGCCGGCGCGGACGAGGGTCAGCTTCAGCGACGTGCCCGGCGCGCCGCGCATCTTGTCCACCGCCTCGTCCAGCGTACCGCCATAGATCAGCTGCCCGTCGATATGGGTGATATAGTCGCCCGCCTTGATGCCTGCGCGCCAGGCCGGGGTGTCCTGTGTCGGGGCGATCACCTTCACCGCGCCATCCTCCTGCGTGACCGACAGGCCGAGGCCCCCATAGCTGCCCTCGGTCTGGGTGCGCAGATTCTGGAAGTCGCGCGCGTCGAGGAAGCTGCTATGCGGGTCGAGGCTGGCGAGCATGCCGTCGATCGCGCCCTTGATCAGCTTTTCGTCGTCGACCTTCTCGACATAGTCGCTGCGCACCTTCTGGAACACATCCATGAATTCATCGAGCGCCTTGTAGCTCGACGCTTCCCCATCGGCGAGAGCGGCGGTCGTAGCAGGGATGAGCGCAAGCGCCCCGAGCGCAACCGCGCCCTGGAGGAAGGTGGATTTCATGGCTGTCCTAGATTCCGGCATCTGATCCCCGATATAGGCCGATTCGCGTGCCAACGCAAAAGCGCGCTTCGATGAATGTTGCGCAGCGTCGATGAGCGTCGGGTTAATGGGACCGATCAGATTGAAAGGCGATGCCCAGACGAGTGGCAGTACCATGCAGTCTGCGATCACGCGTCCATAATTTTGCCCCGGGCATCAACCGGGTGGACGCCAGCAGATGCGAATCGAGATAGCCAATGCCCAGACCGAAAAGCGTCGCTTTCTCGATCAGCAATCTAACCTCGCCATGGTCCGCTTCAATTGCTTGGGGCAGATCATCAAGCATCTCCAGAACTTCCTGCCGTCGCCGCAAACTACCCATGGCAACCTCTCCGGTGACGAGGGCATGCCCAAGAACTTGGCCATCATTGAGCAGCGCTTGCAACAGCGGGTTTTCACTGCGCAGATGGTCAATCCATATCGAGCTATCGATCAGGATCACGGCATGGATGAACGACGACGGGGTGCTGCCTCGGCATCGGGATCAGAGCCGCCCAAAAGGGCAAGGCGCCGCGCTGCTTCGCGGTTCACCAATGCTTTGAGGGCTTCCCGCAGCAGTGCCGATTTCTCGGTCAGGCCAGTATATTGCTGGGCCTTCGCCATAAGTTCGTCATCAAGAACGACGGTCGTGCGCATCATCTTTTCTCCGCGAGGCACCAAAATTAGCATCATATGATGCTGCCTTCAATGCCTCACCCCAATCCCACCAGCGGCACGATATCCACCGGGCGACCGTTGCGGCGCAGTTCTACGGTGATGTTCGGGCGTTCGGCGCCGGTGATGCCGACCGGCTCGCCTTGTCGCACACTATCCCCGACCTGCGCGGTCACGCGGTGGAGGCCGGTGATGAGTGTGGTCCAGCCCTGGCCATGGTCGATGATGAGAATCTGGCCATAGTCGCGATAGGGGCCGGCGAAGGCGATACGGCCGGCGGTGGGTGCGATCGCCTGCGCGCCCGCCTGTGTCACCAGGGTCAGGCCGCGGGAGCGGACGCCGCCGTCATTCACTTCGCCCATGCCGGTGACGAGCTGGCCGATCACCGGCAGGCGATAGGGCGGCGGGCCGTCAGTGGCGCTTTCCCGCTCGGGTGCGGGCGTGCCGGTTTGATCGGGGCGGGCGGGGCGCAGCAGCGGGCCGGACAAAGCGGCCAGCCGGTCGCGCAGGTCGCCGGCTTCCTCCAGCCGGTCCATCAGGTCGACAATGTCGCGCGCCCGTTCGCCCAGCGCCAGCGCCCGTTCGCTTTCCAACCCCGCATTGGCGCGATAGTCGCGGGCGGCGAGGCGCTTTTGCGCTTCGAGGGCGGCGAGGGCGGTCTGGCGATCCTTGCGATCGGACTGCGCTTTGGTGAGGGCGTCGGCGGCCTGCTGGGCGGTGGCGCGCAGGGCGCGGCTCTTGTCCAGTTCCTGCCGCAGGCCGGCGGTGCGTTGTTCGATGACGGGCAGAACCTGTCCCAATACAGCGCGCATATGCACGGCGTCGGCCACCGATCCGGGTTGCACCAGCGCCAGCGTCAGCGGCCGGCGGGCCATCATCTGAAGCGCGGCGGTCAGGCGCACGACCGGTTCCTGCTTGGCGGCGAGGCGGGCGGTCTGGGCGCGTTGCAGCCGGGCGATGATGGCGATGCGGGCCTGTGCTGCCTGAATGTCGGCCTCTGCCTGCTGGATGCGGGCGGCGACCGCGGCGGCGCGACGGCGGGCCTGTTCGGCCTCGTCGCGGGCCAGTCCGGCCTGTTGTTCGAGACGGGCGGAGCGGTCGCGGGCCTCGTCCGACTGGCGGCGGGCGTTTTTCAGGGCCCGCTGCTCCTGCGCCAGCGTAGTGCCGGCGGTGCCGGACAGGATGATGGCGCTGTCATCCGCAGCGGGCAGGCGTGTGGCGGCGAGGGCCAGAAAGCCCGCCAGTCCGCCTGCGATGAGGATGTTGCGTTTCACCCGATGCCCTGTCCCTATATGGCCTCTGCCTAGGCGGAAAGTGGGTGCCTTTCTAGCGGCGAACGATATTTGCCGCTCTTTCTTTTGTCGGTCGCATTCTGCGAGTCGTCGGCTGTGCCAGCCGACTTCAGAATGCTTCAGCCTTCGCGATGATAGGGATGGTTGGCGAGGATCGAGCAGGCGCGCCAGAGCTGTTCGGCCAGCATCGCGCGGGCCATCATATGCGGCCAGGTCATCGCGCCAAAGGCGATCAGCAGGTCGGCATTGGCGCGGTCGGCGTCATCGAAGCCGTCCGCCGCGCCGATCAGAAAGCGGCATTCGCGGGTGCCCGCGTCGCGCCAGCCCTCTATCCGGCGGGCAAAGTCCATGGAACCGAGCTGCTTGCCCTTTTCGTCCAGCATGACCGTGACGGTGCCGGGACCGATGGGGGGCAGCTTGCCACCCCGGTCGGGCATTTCGGTGATCTTGTGCGGCATGGTCAGCCGCTTGACATAGCGGTCGACCAGGTCGGCCTCGGGCGAGCGTCCGATCTTGCCGCGCGCGACGATGTGGAGGAGCATTACAAATTCCGTTCGCTTCGAGCGCAGGTTCGAGCGTGTCGAGAACCGAAGTCGAGAAGGGTTCTCGACGTCGAAACGAGCCACGCGGCTCGGCTCGACATCTCGACTTCGCTCGATGCTGCTCGAACTGAACGGTCAGAGGGCCGTCAGGCGTTGCCCGCGATCGGTGCGTCTACGAAGCCCCACATCCGTTCCAGATTGTAGAAGCTGCGCACTTCCGGCTTGAACAGATGGACGATCACGTCGCCGGCATCGATCAGCACCCAGTCGGCGACCGGAAGGCCCTCGACCCGCGCGGAGCGACCCGTTTCCTTCTTGATCTTTTCAGCGAGGTGCTGGGCCATGGCCGCGACCTGACGCGACGAACGGCCGCTCGCGATCACCATATGATCGGCGATGCTGCTCTTGCCTTCCAGCGGGATGGAGATGGTTTCCTGCGCCTGGTCATCGTCGAGCGATTGCATGACAAGGGCGTGCAGGGCGGCCACGGATTCTGCGCCGAGCGCGGTATCGTTGGCAGGGGCGAGGTTAGACAATTAAACTCCAATCTAGATGACGTACCGACGCGTGAGCGGATCGCGCACACACGTTGCTTCATATTCGCGATGCCAGAGGGGGTCCGCCTGCCGCAGCAGGGTCGCCGATCTTGGATCAGGGCGAAAGCGCAATAGCACGAGCGCCGGTGGTCTCCAATTCGTCCAGTCTGCACTCTGGCGCGCGGACCGGACGAAGCGCCGCAGCCAGCTCATGGCCGTAGAGCCACGGGCACCCCTATCATAACCCGGACGGGCGATCACGGCAATGGGCATTTGCCGGGCGATGCCGCGCCAGTCGCGCCACTGGCTGAATTGCGCCAGATTGTCGGCGCCCATCAGCCAGATGAAACGGTTGTACGGGTAGCGCCGCGTCAGGGCGCGGAGGGTGTCGACGGTGTAGCGGGTGCGCAGATCACGCTCGATCGCGGTCGCGCGAATCGGGGCGCGGCGGGCGACTTTGCGGGCATGGGCGAGGCGCGCGGGGAGCGGGGCCATCCCCTTTGCGGGTTTCAGGGGATTGCCGGGGGAGACGAGCCACCAGATTTCATCGAGGTCGAGCGCGGCTTTGGCGAAGAGGGATATGGCGCGGTGGCCGTCATGGGCCGGATTGAAGGAGCCGCCGAGCAGGCCGATCTTTTTCATGACCCTGCCATGCCAGCGCGGGATCGGCGCGGCAATGGGGCGTAATGAAAAGCGGGTCGGTCAATGACCCGGAGCGCGCTTCCACTGGCGCTGATACGGAATCTCGTAAAGCTTCGCCATCAGGTCCGCAAAGGGGCCGTCCGCCCTAGTTGCGGGCCGGTGCGGTGGCGGCAAAGTCTCTGCCTTGTCTTTGGGCCGCCGCAACGGGCGGCGGAATAATATGGCCTTCCACATGATACTCTCCGACCCGCGACATGTTTGTCTGTGCCGCTTCTGATGAAGATACGCGGGGCGGGGAGGCTTGTTCCTGCTTTATTTATTCGGCGGCCGGCAGCGCTTTGGCTTCGTCCGCCTGTGCGTCGCGGGCGATGACGTCGAGCGGCTCCATCGCCTCGATCTCCTTGCCGCCGGTTTCGATGTCGAGGTCGCGAAACTTGCGGCCGGTGGACAGGACGCGGCTTTCGAAGCTGCCGATGAAACTGTTGTAATTGGAGACGGCGCTGTTGAGGCCGGAGCCGAGGCGCTTGAGATGCGTGGCGACGACGGAGAGGCGCTCATACAATTCCTTGCCGAGCTGGCCGACCTGCTGCGCCTGTTCCTGCATCTTGGCCTGCCGCCAGTGGCCCGCCAGCGTGCGGGCGAGGGGGAGGAAGGTGGCGGGGCCGCAGATGATGACGCGATTCTTGGCGGCGCGTTCCCACAGGTCCATGTCGGCTTCCAGCGCGGCGGTGACGAAATTGTCGCCGGGCACATACATGATGACGAAGTCGGGCGCCTTGTCGAACTGTTCCCAATAGGCCTTGCGCCCCAGCGCGTCGGCATGGGTGCGCATGGCGCGGGCATGGTCGAGCATATGGGCGTCGCGCAGCGCGGGATCGACCTGATCGACGGCGTTCAGATAGGCGACCAGCGAGCATTTGACGTCGACCACCATCTGCTGATCGCCAGGCAGGTTGATGACGAAGTCGGGGCGCATCCGAGTTTCAGAACCATTGGCTTCGACCGCGACCGACACTTCCTCCTTGAAGTCCACGAAGGGGGAGAGGCCGGCGGTTTCGATGAGATTCTTGAATTGCTGCTCGCCCCAGCGGCCGCGGGTCTTGGGCGCGGCACGCAGGGCATTGACCAGCTTGGCCGTCTCCTCGCGCACCTGTCCCTGCCCCAGATGCACCTGCTGCACCGCCTCGCGCAGTTCGGCATAGCTGCCGACCCGATCCTTCTCGACGCGGGCCAGCCCTTCCTCATAGCGTTTCAGGGTGGTTTCGACCGGATTGAGCAGGGTTTTCAGCTGCGCCTCGCTCTTCTCGTTAGCCTGCGCGAAACGCTGGTCGGCGCGGGTGAGGAACTGGGTCTGGGCCTGATCCAGCAGCTTGCCGCCAATCTCGCTGAACTGGGCGGACAGCTGTTCCTTGGCGTCCCTGAGCGCCGCGATCTGCTGTTCGAAGGCCTGGGTGCGGGCCTGGGTGTCGGATTTGAGCGCGGCCAGTTCGCGCAGGGCAGCTTCGCGGTCGGCCTGAATGCTTTCGATGCGCTGGGCGGCGGCGGCTTGCAGCGCTTCATGCTTCTGCGTCGCGGCGGTCTGCATCGCGTCGATCCGCTGGTCGGCGGCCTGCTGTGCGGTTTCGAGCCGAGCAATCTGGGTTGCGGCCTGATGGACGCGTTCCTGTTCCACCGCCAGTTCGGCGATGGCGCCGTTGCGCTGGCTGGTGGCGAGGTCCAGCTTGCCGGCGAGATCGGCCTTTTCGGCGGCCAGCGGTGCCAGTGCCTTGCCCCGGAGCAGCCAGCCGACGGCGAGGCCGATCAGCAGGGCGATGACGATCAAGAGGGCGGCCAGGCTGTCCATTGCATATCCTTGTCTGGAACGAAACGGGAACCTAGCGGGCGGCGGCGGTGGCCGCAAGTGAGACAGCGAGTGAGACAGGTAAATCGCACAGGGTAAATTCGATAGTTAGCTAACTATATATAGGATCAGGCTGCCTGCATGGCCGGCGCCGCGAAGCGCTGGCGATAGTCGCCCGGCGACAGGCCGACGAGGCGGTGGAACAGCTTGCGGAAGGCGGCGGCATCCTCATAGCCCACGCTCCAGGCGATCTGGTCGATGCTGCGCCGGGTAAATTCCAGATGCTCGCGCGCCTTCGCGATGCGCAGATGCTGGACATATTCGATCGGCGTCATCGCGGTCGCGGCCTTGAAACGGCGCTGGAAGGTGCGTTCCTCCAAGGCAGCCTGTGCCGCCATCTCGCCGACGCTGAGCGGCCTGGCTTCACGGGCGGCGAGCCAGTGCTGCACCTTCAGGATCACTTCGTCGCCATGGGTCATGCGCGGCATGAAGCGGGCGAAATGCTTCTGTTCGCGCCCGGCTGTGTCGACCAGCAGGAATTTGGCGGTGTCGAGCATCACCGTGGGGCCGAGCAGCCGGTCGACCAGCCGCAGGCCAAGATCGGTCCAGGCCATCAGCCCGCCGGCGGTGATGATGTCGCCATCGTCGATGACGATCCGGTCGCAATCCAGCTTCACGGCAGGGAAGCGGGTGCGGAAGGCTTCGGCGAACCACCAGTGGGTCGTCGCGGGCCTGCCGTCGAGCAGGCCGGTGGCGGCGAGCAGGAAGGCGCCGCCGCAATTGGAGGCGAGGGTGGCGCCCTGTGCATGGCGATCGAGCAGCCAGCGGGCATAGGGCGCGGCTTCCTCAGCCTCCGGCACGCCGGTCAGGCGGCCGGGGATGAGCCAGATGTCGGGCGTGCCGGGCAGGCCGTCATGCGTGTCGTGGCAGCGGGCGAAGCCGCCGTCGCTGCGCATCTGCCAATGGCTGACCCGGACCAGCGGGCCGCCATGCTGGCGCGAATATTGGCCCGCGATGGCGAGCAGGTCGGTCATGCCATGGACCATCGCCTGCTGGCAGTCGCGATAGAGAAGGATGCCGATTTCGGCCCGAGGCGGTTGCGCAGCGGTCATGATAGCCCCTTTGTCGGAATCGGCCCGCTTAATGTCGGAACCGCCAATCCCGATCCTCTGCCATTCCCCCTATTTCTGCAAGCACAGGGCGTGAGGACGCTCTTTTGCGAGACAGAAGGGACTTTCATCATGAGCAATTACATCACCACCATGGACGGCACCCGCATCTTCTACAAGGATTGGGGGCCGCGCGATGGCCAGCCGATCGTCTTTTCCCATGGCTGGCCGCTGTCGGCCGATGCCTGGGACGCGCAGATGGTGTTTTTCGCCAATCAGGGTTTCCGCACCATCGCCCATGACCGCCGCAGCCATGGCCGGTCGGATCAGGTGTGGGACAACAACAATATGGACCAATATGCCGACGATCTGGCGGACCTGATCGCGGCGCTGGACCTGAAGGACGTTGTGCTGGTGGGTCATTCGACGGGCGGCGGCGAAGTCACCCGCTATATTGGCCGCCATGGTACGGCGCGGGTCGCCAAGCTGGCGCTGATCGGCGCGGTGCCGCCGCTGATGCTGAAGACCGAAGCCAATCCGGGCGGGCTGGGCATCGATGTGTTCGACGGCATCCGCAAGGGCACGTTCGACAATCGCAGCCAGTTCTTCAAGGATCTGACCATTCCCTTTTACGGCTATAATCGCAATGGAGCGGTGATTTCCGAAGGCATCAGGGACGAGTTCTGGCGGCAGGGGATGACGGGCGGCCTGAAAGGCCAGCTCGACTCGATCCGCGCCTTTTCGGAAAGCGATTTCCATGCGGACCTTGCCAAGGTCGATGTGCCCACGCTCGTCCTGCATGGCGATGACGACCAGATCGTGCCGATCGGTGCGTCTGCCCTGTCCACCGTGAAGATCGTCCGGCAAGCGGTGCTGATCGTCTATGAAGGCGCCGACCATGGGCTGACCCAGACGCATCAGGATCGGTTCAACGCCGACCTGCTCGATTTCATTAACGGCTGAAAAACCCATCACTTCCTCCGTGCGCGCGCGTGCTTCGACAAGCTCAGCACGAACGGAGGAGGGGTATGAATCGAAGGAGATTGAACATGACTCAGGAAACCATCCTCATCACTGGCGCGTCGGATGGCATCGGCGCGGTCTATGCCGATCGCTTTGCCAGGCGCGGCGCCAATCTGATCCTCGTCGCCCGGCGGGCCGAGAGACTGGAGGCGCTGGCCGCTGATTTGCGTGGCACCGGCGTTGCGGTCGAGGTGATCGCGGCCGATCTGTCCAAGGCGGACGATCTCGCCCGGATCGAGGCGCGGCTGCGCGATGACGACGCCATTACCGGCCTTATCAACAATGCGGGGATCGCCGGGGAAAAGAGTTTCGTCGAGACGGACCCGGCCTATCTGACCGGCCTCATTGACCTCAACATATTGGCGGTGACGCGGCTGTCGCGTGCGGTGGCACCGCGCTTCGCGGCAAAGGGGGCGGGGACGCTCATCAACATCACGTCGGTCACGGCGCTGATGCCCGATGGCTTCACGGCGGTCTATCCGGCGAGCAAGGCCTATGTGCTGGCCTTTACCGAGGCGTTGCAGGTCGAACTGGGCGGCAAGGGGGTGAAGGTGCAGGCGGTGCTGCCGGGCATCACCCGCACCGCCATCTGGACCGCAGAGCAGATCGCCAGCATTCCGCCTGCGATGGTGATGGATGTCGAGGTGATGGTCGACGCCGCGCTGGCCGGGCTGGACATGGGCGAGCCGATCACCATTCCGGCGCTGCCCGACCGGGGCGACCTCGATGCCTATCTGGCGGCGCGGGTGGCGTTGCGGCCCAACCTGTCGCGCAAGGATGCGGCGGCGCGCTATCGGGCGTGAACCCAATCCTCCGTTCGGTTCGAGCTTGTCGAGAACCCGTTCTCGATACGCCTTCTCGGCTTCGCTCGAAGCCTGTCCTGAGCGCCTGCCTTGCAGGCAGTCGAAGGGGCTACTCGAACCGAACGGATTTCTGGAAACTAGGAGACATATCATGATCCTCGGTCTTTCCATTCCCGCCTTCATCGCGCTGCATGTCGCGATCAGCCTGATCGGCATCGTCGCTGGCGTGGTGGCGCTGGGCGCTCAGGCGAAGGGGCTTTTCCTGCGCCGGACGCAGGCGATCTTCCTCGTCACCACATTGCTCACCAGCCTGACGGGCTTTCTCTTTCCGTTCCGGGGCTTCACGCCGGCGATCGGGGTGGGGATCGTCTCAACGCTGGTGCTGACCCTTGCCTTTGTCGCGCTCTATGGTCTGAAGCTGCGCGGCCGGGCGCGGGGCGTCTACGCGGTGAGCGCCACTGCCGCGCTGTGGATGAACCTGTTCGTACTGATGGTGCAGGGCTTCCAGAAGGTGCCGGCGCTCAATGTCTTTGCGCCGACCGGGACCGAGCCGCCTTTCCTCGTGGCGCAGGGGCTGCTGCTGGTCGCGATGCTGCTGCTGGGCGCGGCGATCCTGCGTCAGCCAAGCGCCGCGCGGAAAGTCGCCAGCCTCTCGATCGCCTGATCCAGCGTCGCGTCCGTCTTTGCAAAGCAGAGGCGGACGAGATGCGTGACCGGGTCCGCCGGATAGAAGGCGCTGATCGGGATCGCCGCGACGCCGGCTTCCTCAATGATGCGGTTGCAGAAGGTCACATCGTCCAGCGCGATGCCAGAGGCGGGCAGGTCGATCGAGAGGAACCAGGTGGCGCCGCTGGGCTGGACGACATAGCCCGCCTGTTCGAGGCCCTTCGCCAAGCGGTCGCGCGATGCCTGATACGTGGCACGCTGATTGTCGAGCCAGGCGTCGGGCCAGCCGAGGCCCTCCGCCACGGCCCATTGCAGATTGGGCGGGGTGGTGAAGGTCAGGAACTGGTGCGCGCGGGCGAGCAGGGTGGCGAGTGGCGGCGCGGCGCACATCCAGCCGACCTTCCAGCCGGTGACGGAAAAGACCTTGCCTGCCGACCCGATCTTGACGGTGCGGTCGCGCATGCCGGGAAAGCCCATCAGCGGCTGGTGGGCGACGCCGTCATAAACGGTCTGCTCCCAGACCTCGTCGCAGATGGCGATCAGGTCATGGGCGACGCACAGATCGGCCAGGAGCGCCAGCTCTTCGGGGCGCAGGACGATGCCGGTGGGATTCACCGGGTTGTTCATGAGGAGGAGGCGGGTGCGTGGGCCGATCGCCGCCGCCAGCGCCTCACGGGTGACGCGCCAGTCGGGCGGGGTCAGCTTCACCACCTTCGCCACGCCGCCGGCGCGCTCCACCAGCGGCAGATAGGCGTCGTAGAGCGGGGCGAGCATCAGCACCTCGTCGCCGGGCTGCACCAGTGCGAGCAGGCTGGCGGCGATCGCTTCGGTCGCGCCGGAGGTGACGATGACCTCCTGCGGGGTCAGGTCAAGCTGCTGGTGGCGGGCATAATAAGCGGCGATCGCGCTGCGCAGTTCGATGAGGCCGGGCATTGGCGGATATTGGCTGGATTTGCTGAGCAGCGCGTCGGCGGCGGCGTGCAGAACGTCCGGCGGCCCGGCGCCTTCGGGGAAGCCCTGCCCCAGATTGATCGCGCCCGTTTCCCGCGCGCGGGCCGACATATGTTCGAAGATGGTGGTTGGCATGTCCCGATAGACGGGATGGCCGAGGGGCGGCGTGTCGGTCATGGGACAGGATGTTCCCGATGGAGGGAGACGGGTCAAGCGAGGATGGCACGCCGGTTGCGCGACTCACGGCCGTGGCCGGACCCCGCAAGCCGATCGACGCCGCGTTGCTTCAAACGCTGACGGCGGCACCCGCCATGTTCGACAAGCTTGTTGCGGAGAGCGTCACCGTGCTGCCCGTGACGGGCGGGCAGTTTCGGACGGCGGCGCGGTTTGCCGATCAGTACAGCTTGGGCTTAGCGCCGGCGACGCCCTGCATCTCGCTGCCGCGTCGGAACATGGCGCCACAGTGCATATGTTGGATCAGCGGCTCGCCAAGGCCGGACCGGCGCTCCGTGTGCCGGCGCAATTGCTGGCGATGACATCGCCGGGCGCCCCTATACCCATTCTCATGCCGGCCAGCCGGCAGGACGAGAACGACCATCCTGACATTTATGCCGGCCCCATTACGGTGCTGTCCGGCCTGCCTCGGCAACGCAAGGCTTACCTCCTCAAACTGACGGAATGTTGGGAACCCTGAAGCCGAGGCATACCGGCCCGGCATTTGTCGACCTCAGAGCCGTTCGAAGCGATCCCCGAACTGTGACAGGTCCGGGATGGTGATTCTGGGCAGCTGGTCCAGCATTCCGAAACGAGTGCCAAGATCGTCCAGCAGGGTGCCACGCTGTTCCGATGTCAGATAGGGCACATGATAGGAGACGAAAGGCGCGATCACTTCGAAGCCGACATAGCCAAGCGTACCCTGGAAGAAAGACCGCAGGAAGCCGTCCACCAGCGTGCCATGCAATCCCTGCGGGCCGAACATATAGTCCCGACCGCCCAGGCTGAAGGCGGCCGTCGCCTGTTTGCCGGCCATGCCGCCACGCGAGTAGATCGCCTTGCCGCCATAGAAAGGACCGGACACAAAAACGCGATCGATCCAGCCTTTCAGGATCGCGGGCAGGTTGAACCAGAACAGCGGAAAGGTGAAGACTATCAAGTCGGCCGCCTGCACCTTCTCTATCTCCACCATTATGTCAGATGCCAGCGTTCCGGCGTGATGATTGTGCCGCTGCTCCAGCGCATAGGTCAGATGATCGGGATCGCGACGCGACCCGAAATCAGCGGGCGACAGCACCGGGTTCCAGCCCATGGCGTAGAGGTCGGACTGAAGCAGGCCATAGCCCGACGCGGTCAGGGTGTCGGCGATACGATCGCGCATGGCGGTCACGAAGCTGTCCGCTTCGCTATGGGCGTGGACGAGAAGCGCCTGTCTGGACATAAGGGGTCAGTCTTCCTGTGCGGGGCCATCGCCGGGGGCGGCATGGGCGGAAAGATGGATGCGGCCATAGGCGTCGAGCCAAAGGGCAAGTCGATGGAGCAAGCGCCGGATCAGCGTCATGCGGCCGACCGGACGGGTGGCATCGGCTGGCGCGTAAAATCGAGCGCGGTCATCGATGTGACGGCCTGCTGGACATAATGTTCGTAGAGCAGCGCGGGATCGTCGCGATCGGACGCTTCGCCGCCATAGCGTTCCGCCGTATCTCCAGCGCGCGACCGCGATCGTTAAACAGCATGCCGGGATACATGCAGCGCAGATTGTCGCCGTCGACCCAGCCGAGCGACAGCGGCGTCATGCGGTGGATGCAGCGATTTTCCAGCGCCACGGGCGCGCCGTCGACCTTGCGACAGAGCGCTGCCGATTCACCCAGCGGCGTCAGCGCCAGCATCTTCGCGGCGTCAAGCGCGGTGGACGTGCCGCCGATATACCAGGCATTGCGCAGGAACATGGCCGCGTCCTCCCCTCATCATTGGGAGCATTCTGCCATGGCGGATGTCGTTCGGCGCGCCTGACAGTGACCTGATTTCAGGATGTCAGCGACCTGCTGCCTTGGCGATAACGCATCGGACTGCATCCGTGCGCTGCCCGGAAAAGCCGCGCGAAATGGCTTTGGTCGGCAAAGCCGACCCGCCAGGCGACTTCGCCGATCGGCATGTCGCGGCCTTCACGACTTGCAAGGATGCCCTGCGCGGCGGCGATGCGGGCGGCGTTGAGGCATCGGCCGAAACTGTCGCCCGATCGCGCCAGCACGCGATGCAGGTGTCGCACGCCTACCGACAGTTCGGCGGCCACGCGCGCGGGGGTCAGTTCCGCATCGGCATGCAGGGCATGGATCACGTCGCGCGCGCGACTGGCGAGGCTGGGGCGCGCGCGCCCGGCGTCCTCGGCATCGCCCGCCAGCATGCCCGCCATGCCGCCCAGCTGGTCGGCTATCACAGCGCGCGACAGACTGGCTTGCGTCAGACCCCCGTCGGCTATCGCTGTGAGCAGTCCGGCAAGCGGCCGTCCCCAAGGCGATAGCAGGCCGATCGTGCGCCCGATCAGATCATGCGCGCCGGCCATCCAGTCGAGCAACCAATCTTCCGGCATACGCACCGTCAGACAGTCACTGCCCTGCGGAAAGTCGAGACGGTAGGCTTGCTGGTCGTCCAGCAGCACGAAGCAGCCTGGCGGTACAAGGCCCCTGCTGTTGCCATGCTCGACACCTATCATCCCACTGCGAGCGTATAGCAGTTCGAAGTTGCGCAAGCTGCCACGCGCAATCATTTCGAGCGACCGTGTCACGGTTTGCGGGCTACAGCGCAGGAAGTTGAGTTCCACTGGACCTAGCCCGTAGCGGGTCCAGTTGGCGGAGAAATGCGACCCGACATCGCTGTCGATAGCCATTTCGGCAATCTCCTGCGAAATGAGCGTAGCCCATTGGTGTAGAGTGGACTGGCTTGACGCCGGTCGGGCGGACCATGTCCAGTCGCGAGGGTCTGCGACAAGCGTCACGTCCCCTGATCCTGCTTCAGACGATAGTCGAGTTGTCGTCGGGTCATGCCGAGCAAGCGGGCTGCGTCGGCGATATTGCCCTCGCTTCGGCGCAACGCTTCGGCGACGAGGGCACCCTCATAGTCTGCGAGAATGAGCGGGGCATTTTCGATGTCGGGGATCAATGCTGCGCCGGTCAGCGCCAGGCGGCCGTCGGGACGAACAAGGGCCTGTTCGCGGGCATCGGGTTCCGGCAAGATCGGGAGCGTATCCACGTCGATCCGCCCGCCCGGTTCGGCGAGCAGCACGCCGCGCTCCAGCACATTTTCCAGTTCCCGGACATTGCCCGGCCAGCGATAGGCGGTGAGCGCACGCATCGCCTGATCGGAGATGCCGCGCACCGGCTTGCCGTGGCGTTTGGACAGGCGCTCGATCAGGGCTTCCACGAAAAGGGGGATGTCGGCGATCCGGTCGCGCAGGGCGGGGATCGGGATGGGGAAGGGGTTGAGGCGGTAAAAGAGGTCGGCGCGGAAGGTTTTCGCCTCGATCGCGGCGGTCAGGTCCAAATTGGTCGCGGCGACGATGCGGACATCGACATGGCGGGTCTTTTCGCCGCCCAGCCGCTCGACTTCACCGGTCTGGAGCACGCGGAGCAGTTTCACCTGCGCGGAGAGCGGCAGGTCGCCGACTTCGTCGAGGAAGAGGGTGCCTCCATCGGCGCGCTCGAACCGGCCGATGCGCTGGCGGCCGGCCCCGGTATAGGCACCGGCTTCCGCGCCGAACAGCTCGCTTTCGACAAGGTCGTGGGGGATCGCACCGCAGTTGATTGCGACGAAAGGCTTGTCGCGGCGCGGACCGTTCTCGTGCAGCCAATGGGCGAAGACCTCCTTGCCTACACCCGTCTCGCCGGTCAGCAGCACGGTGATCGGGCTGTCGGCGGCGCGGCGCAGCAGATTGAGGGATTTGAGGAAAGCGGGAGACTGGCCGATCAGTGAACCCGTCTGCTTTTCGCGGCGCAGGGACGCGCGCAGTTCACCGATCTCTTCCGCCATGGCGCGCAACTGGCCGGCGATATCGTCCGGGTGCATGGCCTTGAGATAGGGGTCGTCCTGCGGCAGGTCGGCGGCGATCTCGCCGATGATGGTGCAATGCGGGTCGCCCTTTGCCTTGCACATCGTTTCACGGAAGATGACCGGGCGGCCCATGAAGGCGCTGACATAGCCCGACGCATAGCCCAGCTGGTTCCAGCAAGTAGCGTGATCGCCCAGGCCAAAATGGGCGATCTGGCTTTCCGCTTCCCAGCTTTGCGTCCAGTGGAATTCGCCGTGGAACTTGCCGGCGTCGAGGTCGAGGTCGCAACAGATGGTTTCGACCTGCACCAGGCCCTCCAGCTTGTGCAGGCGGGGGCCAAGCAGGAAGACATCCTCATAATCGCGGTCGCCCACCAGCTTGCGGGCGATTTCGGCGTCCTGGATGCCGGATTGATAGCCCATGCGCATGAGGAGTGGGCCGGCGCGGGTTTCACCCAGCGTGCGGACCATTTCCGCGCGCAGGGCGCCCAGCGATCCGGCATGGAGGAGGAGCATGCGCTGTTCGTCCAGCCACACGGTGCCGGTGTCGGGGTCGAACCGCAATTTGGACCAGAGGTCGATCCGATCCACCGGATCGGCGACCGCCTTGCTTGCCATGCCTTACCCTCTCATCTTCCTGGCCACTGTTATCGGCGGCTCTTGTGTCGGTAGTAACGCAAAAACCGGTCAGATGCGCCTGAAAAGCGGGCTACGCACCTGTTGCGCGTCGGCGGCGGAGAAGAATTTTTCGGTGTAGATGTCTTTCTCGAACAGGCGGCCCTGCATCAGGGTGGAAAGGCAGGCTTCTATCATCACCGGAGGCCCGCACAGATAGGCCTTGTGGCCGCGAAAGTCGTTGTCGAAGGCGGCCTTGGCGGCATCGTGGACATAGCCGCGATAGCCCGGCCAGTCGCTGTCGGCGGGGGTATCCGACAAAGCGGGGATGTAGCGAAAATGGGGGTGGCTTTGGGCGAGGGCTTCGAACTCTTCGTGATAATAGAGTTCCTCGAGGCTGCGGGCTCCATAGACCAGCGTGATCGGCAGGGTTTCGTTGCGGGCGATCAGATCGAGGATCATCGATCGCGGCGAAGACAGGCCGGAGCCGCCAGCTAGGAACAGCAAGGGTAGTTGCGCCGAGTGGCGGACGAAGAAGCGGCCATAGGGACCGGACAGCTTCACGCGGTCGCCTTCCTTCAGATGCTCGTGGATCCAGGTGGTGCCGATGCCGCCAGGAACGATGCGGATGTTGAGTTCTATGCGCTCGGGCTGGTTCGGGTCGCTGGCAAGCGAGAAGGCGCGGGTGAGGACGCCCTCTTCCCCCAGCGTCAGGCTTACATATTGGCCGGCCTGAAAGCGGATCGGACGGTCGAGGGCGATGTGGATGCCCTTTATCGTCGGGGTCAGCGGGTCGATGCGGGTGACTATGCCTTCATAATCCTCCACCGGAATGCCGAGCGCGTCGCGGTCTTCCTCTATGTCCGCCTCGATCGTGACGTCGCTTTCCAGGCGCGCGCAGCAGGCCAGCGTCTTGCCCTCGTCGCGTTCGAAATCCATGAGTGCGAAGCTGGACGCCTCGCCATGGTCGATCTCGCCGTCCGTGACCTGAATCTTGCAGGTCGCGCACAGGCCGTGGCAGCAGGCATGAGGCAGCCAGATGCCCGCGCGCAGGCAGGCGTCGAGGATGGTCTGGCCGTCTTCCACCTCCACCTCGTCGCCGGTGGTGTCTATGGTGAGGGTGTAGCTCATCAGAGGCCGGCTCCGGCAAGGCCGTCGAGACCGGGGGTGCGGAAGCGCAGTGAATCCTTGTGGGTGAGGCCGTTGGCGGCGAGGCTTGCCCCCATGTCCGGCGTGAAGGCGGCGCCGTTGCGGGTCCAGATGGCCGCGCTCCATTCGATCTTTGCCCAGTCGGGATGCTGGCCGAAGATGTTCGCCATGGGGCCGGCGACGAAATGGGCGAAGGGCAGGTCTGGCGGGAGCGGCCAGGCATAGGGGCTGGAGAAGAGCAGGTGCCCGTCCCAGCCGGCGTAAAGAAGGTGCGCGCCGTGGAAGTTTTCGACCTTGTCGGATGGCTCGAATTCATAGGTGTCGATGGCGGTGACGGCCATGGGCTCTCTCCTGGATATTCTGGTTCCCCCTTCCGTTCGCTTCGAGCCTAGTCGAGAAGCGGCTAGCGCTGTGCTTTGCGTTTCTCGCCTACGCTCGAAACGAACGGAGGTGGGGGTATTGGGCGCTCGTCAGTCGTTGGCCTTCGCCAGCCCGCGCCACAGGTCGAAATTCGCTTCGTCGGTGGAGCCGTTGTGCAGGCCGTTGTCGCGGCCATGCTCGATCCGGAAGAAGGCGAGCGCCTCGGCAGCGGGGTTGAAGCCTTCGGCGGTTGGATCGGTGCCGGGGCGGAAGGCGTTGCCCTTGAACACTTCATGCCCGGCGATATGCGCCTGGATGAACTTCTCCGGCTCGTCTTCGAAGATCGCCTGACAATGATCGGAGCAGAAATGATACTGCTCGCCCTTATAGTGCGAGTGGCGCTGGCACAGCGTCGTCGGGTCGCCCGGCTCGGGGAAGATGGTCGGAATCTGGCACACCTGGCACTGCATCGGCACCGCGGTCGCCTCGAACGGCTTCCCTTCCGCCTCGCATTGCGCCCAATATTCGAAGCGCGGGCGGTAATAGCGGTCGAACGTGTCGGGATATTTGGCCGACAGCCAGTCCATATCCTCCTTCGACGGCAGCCAGACATGGAAGTCGCTGGTGCCGCGCGCCTGATAGAAATGGCACCAGGCGATGTGGCTGAGGTGATCGCGTTCCTGCCGGACCTGCTCGACGCATGGGGGCATGGTGATGCCGTAGCGGGCGAGATCGCGGAACAGGGCGCCGCAATTTTCCTCGAAATAGATTTCCCACGCTTCGGCCCAGCTCATGACCCGCTTGGGCAGCATATAATCCTGCATCATCGCGACGAGGCTGAGCAGGCGCACCCCGCGCCAGGTCCATTTGTTCAGCCATTTCTGGACGATGGGGACATTGGCCGGATCCTGTTCCAGCACGAACTTGATGACTTCCAGGCCCAGCGTCATGTGCCGCGCCTCGTCCGACTGGGCCGAGAAGCCGAAGGTCATCGCGCCCATGTCGCCATTATAGGCCGCGCCCGAGATGAAGGGCACGAAGACCAGGTTGGTCAGCACATATTCGAACGCAAAGCCGATCGCGACGATGAACTCGAACGGGCCGCCAGTCGCCGCATCCTCGAAGAAGCTTTTGGGCACCTGAAGATAGGGCAGATAGTCATGGTGGTGCCGGAACTCCGCCATGCCGCTATAATAGCGGTTATAGTTGCTGATCGCGTGGATCTGCGTCTGCGAATGGCGCATTTCATCGAGCGACTGCATCATGCAGGCGACGCGCGGGCCGACGCCGCGGAACTGGCGGCCGATATGGGCAAAACCCCGGTGCGACATATATTCGAGCGGCGCGAAGCCGTTCACGAACAGCTTCACCGTATTGATATAGCGGGCGTCCGACAGCGTCAGATGGCCGTTCGACTGGGCGAAGGCGTCGACGATGGCGTAGAGCTTGCGCTCCTTTTCCGCCTGATATTTCCAATAGGCGTCCATGGTCAGGCGGAACGGGTCTTCCCATGCGTCCCAGTCGTGGATCTTGATCCCCTCGAACTGGTCCATCGGGAAGATGTCGTCGATCGACTGATAGCTCGGTTCCCAGCCCAAGCCGCGCGTCATCAGCGCATAGCGTTCCTTGAGGCCGAGTTTTTTCTTTTTGGCGACGGGCATATCCATGGCTTACCGCTCCCAGCTAAGCGTGAGTTCGTCGTCGCTTTCGTCCACATGGCCCGACAGCGAGATGATGTTGATGTGCAGTTCCTGAAGGTCGAAATCGCGACCCATCAGTTCCTCGACTGTTTCGCGGCGCACGATCATCGTGCCTGGCGCGCTGATGCGGACCATGGCGGGCTGGTGGTCCAGCTTGGCCTCGGGGTTATCCGCCATGATCGCTTCCACGACCGGGCGGGTGTCGTCATTGGCCTGGAGTGCCAGGAACACGGTGGAACGGACCTCGCTCATGGCTTCACCCCCGCCTTGGCGGCGCGGGCGTCGAGCGCAGCGCAGAGTTCATCCATGGTCGCGGAGGAACGCTCGCCAAGTCCCAGTTCCGCGATCGGGCAGAGAGCGGCGGCGGCGCGGGGCCTCCACTTCGCGATCCACCGGCCGATCAGCGCCGCGTTTGCGGGATTGTCGGCACAGGCGGCCTTGATCTGTGCGTCGACCCATTTACGGGTTTCGGCAGCCCATTCATTCTGGAACTGCGTCACCATGGCGACCGCCGCGCCGCCGCGCAATGCGAGGTCGTCGTCGATGATCGCCTGAAAGACCAGCGGATAGAGCAGTCCGTCGAGGACAAGGTCCTGGGCCACGAACAGCTCGAACCAGTCCTGCTCGACGAACAGGTCTTCTACGAGGTGGCGCAACGACTGCCAGCGGACGTCGTTCAGCCAAGCATCCTTCGCCTTGTCCAGCGCATCTGCTTCGGCCAGCAGCAGGCCGAGCCGCGTGTCGAACTGGGCAATGCCTAGCTGATCCATCGCATAATAGAGCGCCGGCTGGGTGATGCCGGTGCCATAGCCATAGGCTGCGACGAAATCATTGTTCATCGAACAGCCCCAGGCGACATGGCGCAGCGGCAGGATCAGGTCGAGCGCGAGGGCGCGGATATCGTCCGGCAGCGCATCGGCAAGGCCGCGCGTCTCCACGAAATCGAAAGCGGCTTCGGCGGCTTCCTGCTGCTTGGCGCGGGCCAGAACGTAGCTGCCATAATAATATTGGCGCGGGTCGCGGAAGGCGTACCAGTCCGCCATGGTGAGCCGCGTGCGGCTTTCGTCGAAATAGTCATGCTTGGGATCCCAGAGCGGGCGATAATGCTGGTTGCCCGTGGTCTGGAGGCCGATCGTTCCCTCCTGATAGCGGCTGGCCGGCTTGTCGCCGCCAATATGGCGGGCGACATGGCCGTAAGTCTGTCGCTGCGGCGTGATGGTGACGGTGCGCAGGTCCATCTGCATGTCTGTGCTCTCCCCTTGATTATCGTGCTTCGCCGGCGAGCACGCGCGCCAGCCGCACTTCGAAGTCGTTATGTTCGAGTGGCTGGCCGGTGACGTCGATGACGCGGTTGACGGCGCAGAATTCGTCGAATTCGGCCACCGGCATCAGCAGCTCCACGAAGATTTCCGGCGCGCCGATGGCGAAGTCGAATTCGACGAGGCCGTTGGCGCGGCGATTGCGGACGCGGATATATTTCGCGTCCAATATGTCGGATTGTGGCTGGGTCGCCATCGTCCTCTCCATGGGCTTGTTGCTCTGTGATTTTATTTTAGCAAGGCGCGTGCCAGTTTGATTTTGCTGGGTTTTTAAGAGTTTTGGGACGGGGCGGTTGACGATTTTGTCATGGGGGCTGTGGTGCTCGACAAATTTGTCATCAGGGGTGAGGCCTGCCCCCCGCACCGGCGTCGTCCCGGACCTGATCCGGGATCCATCCAGGTCGACGCAGCCTTCTCATGCACCGCTGCTCCGAATGGATCCCGCATCAAGCGCGGGATGACGGCGTGAGTTGTGGAGAGGGCGGCGCAAAGCGGGCAAAAAGAAAGGCCGCCCGGAGCGGATGCCTGTGCAGGGCATTGCTTCGGACGGCCTTATTACGCAGGGCTTTCAGAGAGAGTGGAGCGTCCGGTTTCCTGTCAGTTGCGGACCCGAAGGGTCAGGAACCATTCGCGCGGGCGGCTGAAGACCCCTGAATAGATGGCTTCGGCATTGGTATAGCCCGACACGACCGCGCGGCGATTGGCGATGTTGGTGACGCCGGCCTGGAGTTCATACCGCTCGTCGGGTGCGCGCCATGTGACCGATCCGTTGAAGAAGCTGCCCTTGGGTGTGGCGAGCAGTTCGGTGTTCGCCTCGTCATTATATGTCTTGCTGGCGAACGTCCAGTCGATGCGCGGCGTGAAGGAGCCGATAGTACCCACGTCGAACGTGTAGCCGGTGCCGGCCTGCGCCTGCCATTTGGGGGTGTTGACGAATTTCTCGTTGCCCGTCAGCGGCACGCCGGGCCGAATGCTCTGATATTCGGCGTCGATGTAACCAATGCTCGCGTCCAGCGTCCAGTTGCGGACCAGCGCCATGTTAACCTCTGCCTCGACGCCCCGGATGCGGCCATCGCCGCCATTGGCCGTGACCGGCGAGGAGCCGTTCTGGAAGGTCAGCTGGATGCCGTTATATTCGGTGTTGAAGGCGGCGATGTTGAGGCGCACGCGACGGTCGAACAGCTCGGATTTCAGGCCGATTTCGGTGGTGTAAGCCTTTTCCGGACCGAAGGTCGGGGCGGGCAGCTTCACGAAATTGCCGCTGGAATCGACCGTGAAGTTGGGCAGGGTCAGGCGCGTGGTCCAGCCGCCGCCCTTGTAGCCGGTGGAGTAGGAGGCATAGGCCATAACCCGTCGGTTGATGTGATATTCCGCGCCGATCCGGTAGGACACATTTTCGAACGCCATCCGGTTCTCGCCCATGGGATAGACGCGGTAGATGTCGCTGGGATCAGGCAGGACGAGGCCCGGCGGTGCCTGGGTCAGGCGCAGGCCGAAGGCATTCTCGTCGCGCTGGGTGCCGGTGAAACGCTTCTTGTCCTTCGTGTAGCGGATGCCAAGCGTCAGGCCGAGCTTATCGGGGATGACGTCGATATTATTGTGCATGAAGGCGGCGTAGGATTTGGTGTCGTAGGTGTCGTTCGACACGATCTGGATCATGCCGCCGGTGAAGGGCACGCGGTCGGCATGGCGGCCATATTCGTGGAAATAATAGCCGCCCACGACGAATTTCCAGCGATCGTCCCAGACATTGCCGACCAGTTGCAGTTCCTGGCTCAACTGGTTTTCCCAGTCGGCGAAGGTGGGCGACAGGGCCGAGAAGGGCGCGCCGCCAATGTCCGCGCCGAATTTCGACACGAGCCGGCGATAGGCGGTGATCGACTTTACCGTCAGCGCGTCGGACAGTTCATAGTCGATCTGGCCGTTGATGCCGTAATTGTCGATCTTGTTGTAATTGGCGCCGCTGGCGTAGCTGAGGTTCGGGTTGATGCTGCCGTCCGCGTTGCGGATGACGTAGCGATTGTCATAGGGCAGGTTGCTGCCGGCCTGGCTTTCCAGTGATGGCTGGGTGCCGGCGGGGGAACCGGCATTGCCCCTGATACCCTGACACAGGTCGGTGACGCCGGCGGCGGGGACGCCCGCGAGGCCCGCAACCGGCGCGTAGAAGCCGGGGTTGCCGGAGATGCATGTGTTGTAGAGCGCGACATAGGCGTTCTGGTTGACCTGCAACAGCGAGAAGGGGGTCGCCTGCTCGTCGGCGTTCAGATAGTCGCCAATCAGGCGCATGGTCAGCCGGTCATTGGGCGTGAACAGGAATTTGAGGCGCACCGCCGTCTGGTTCATGTTGCCCGACCTGGACGGCGTATCCTGTGCCGTGACCGGGAAGAGATGGGCGCCGTCGGTGTTGCTGTTGGTGGGGCCGCCCGACGCGCCGCCGGTCGCCAGCAGCCAGATCGGATTATTGCCGGTGTCGCCGGTGTAGGGGATACGGGTCTGCCAGCCGTCGCGATGCTTGGTCGAGAAGGCGAGCCCCATGTGCAGCACACCCGGTGCCAGCGGCGCCTCGATCGCGCCGCGCACGTCGATCCGGTTGTAGCGGCCGGTGGTGACCTCTCCCTTCACTTTCCACTCATCGCCCGGATCGGAGGTGACGATGTTGAGCGCGCCGCCGATCGTGTTGCGGCCGAACAATGTGCCCTGCGGCCCCTTGAGGACTTCCACCCGTTGCAGATCGAGCAGGTCGACATTGGCGCCGATGTTACGGGCGAGATAGACGTTGTCGACATAGACGCCGACGCCCGGTTCCAGATTGAAGCCAAAATCGTTCTGGCCGATGCCGCGAATATAGGTGAACAGGGTCGAGCTGGATCCTCCGAATGCGCCGGAGCTTTTGAGCGTGACGTTGGGTGCCTGTCCGCTGATGCTGGCAATGTCGGTCAGCCCCTTGGACTGCAGCGCGTCGGCGGTGACGGCGGAGATGGCGATCGGCACCTGCTGCGCGCTTTCGGAGCGCTTCTGCGCGGTGACGACGATATCCTCCAGGCCCACATTGCCGTCCTGCGGCGCGGCATCCTGGGCGTGGGCGGCCGGTGTCGTCAGGACGAGCGCCACCGCCAGCGCCGAAGCGCTGTTGAAAATCACGGACTTCATGGAAATACTCCCCTCGCTATTCTTATCGGCCACCCCACAGGGGCCGTTTTGGTTCAGCAGTTCAGGTCAGGACGTTGAGGAAACTCTCGCGCGGCGTGTTATCCTGCGAGAAGGTCGCCTTACCCAGCTGGGACGTGTCCCAGATGAGCGTGGGCGTATCGGGATAATGGACATAGCCCCCGGTGAAGACCTCGTTCCGGTTGCCGGACGGATCGAAGAAATAGATGGTGGCGCCGCGCGTCACGCCATGGCGGTTCACCGACACGTCCACCGGAATCTCATATTTGCCGATCAGGTCGCCAGCGTGGAACAGGTCGTTCACCGAATCCAGCAGGAAGGAGACATGGTGGAACTTGCTCTCCTCCGGCTGGAGGATGAAGGCGATGTCGTGCGGCTTGTTGGAGCAGGAGAGGAAGACGGCCAGGCGCATCTCGTCGCCATGCGTCACCAGTTCCTCGCTGATGGTGAAGCCGAAGATGTTGGTGAAGATGTCGCGATTTTCGACGATGTTGGTGCCGCCCATCAGCACATGGTCGAGCCGCACGCAGCGGAAGCCGCGAATATAGCCTTCGTCGGGGATGGTGCCCGGATTGCGCGTCGGCATCCCGTTGCCGATCTTCTCCTTGTCGGCGTAGATGTGCATGACATGGCCGGACGGCAGGGTAAAGCGGATGCGTCGCCCGCTCTTGGGATAGACGCCGGCTTCGATATGCTCGACGGTAAGGCCATAGTCGGTCAGCGCCGCCGCGAACTCGTCTATCTCCTTGTCTTCGAACGTCCGGAAAGCGAAATATTCGATGCCGGGCGTATCGGATTGCTGTAGCACGACCGAATACCAGTCATGCTCGTCCGCGACCTTGTAATAGAGCTTGTCGGGGTCACCCTTATACGTCTCGATCAGGCCCATGCGCTCGCCATAATGGCGATGCGATTCCTTCAGATCGAACACGCGGACGCAGACTTCGCCAACACGGAGCAGTCCTCTAATCGCCATTCACACTCTCCCGGAATTCTCATGCGCGACCGCTGCCAAGACGTAGGTCGCAATATCTTCATCTTCTTCGTCGCTACCGCCTGACACACCGATCGCCCCGGCAAGTCGACCGTCGATCAGGATCGGAAGGCCGCCCGGCACCTCGGTCAGGCGTGGCCGACGCAGCAGGCCGTCTCGCACCGCGCGCGGGCTGGCTTCCAGCAATACGCCGAAGCCGCGCGTCGTCATGCCGAAGCTGGCGGCGGTATAGGCCTTGTCGATGGCAAGTTCGCCTGAACTCAGGAACGATCCCGGCATCCGCAGGAAACCCGCCAGATTACCTGCGCCATCGACGATGCCGATATTGACGCAGATGCTGATCGCGTCCGCTCGCTCCCGCGCAGCCGATAGCAGCCGCTCGATCGTTTCGACCGTGGGCGCAGCGATGGCGGTCGCCAAGCTCATGCCGCTCGCTCTATGATCACCGCCGTGCCGGTCGCGCGCGGCATCGGCTCCAGCCGGATATCGCTGCGCGGAAAAGTGCGGCAGGACAGGAGGCTCCCCGCCAGCTCGTCGGCGATACTCACTACAGCCCGGTTCATATGCCCCGTGGTGAAACGACCCGACAGAATGCGTACGCGGCAGACGCCGCAACCGCCACTGCGGCAACCTACGGCCAGTGCGCGATGGCCCGCTGCCATCATCGCCGCCAGCAGGCTCTGGTCGGCGCGGCATGGAAAGCGGACATCGCTACCGGCAATCTCGATCGAGAAGACGGTCGCCGCGCCATCCTTCTTGTCGTCCCGCCTTTCCATCGGTCCTCTCGCTCCAGACTGGTCTTGTTTTTTACTGGCATAACCAGGTTATGAATTACCGACAAATACCCTTTGGGCTAATGGATGATGCCCAATCCGTATCACCCTATGCCGAAATGCCTGCCCGCAGCGCCTTTTCGGTATCACGCGCCTGGCTCGCGGGCACGCCGCCGATGCTCCAGAACGCCGGCGCAATCTCCACGACCGTGCCCCTGATGGTCGCGCGGTCACAGCACAGATGCCGTTCAATCAGATCGGTGAAACCGGCCAGCAAGGCCTGCAACTGCTCAACCGGACGCCCCTCCAGTGACAGGCAGGTGAAATAGGGGGCAGCCGTTCCCCCCAGGCTGACGAGCCGTCCGCCGGTCGCGAAATGTTCCGCCGGAACAGGCGAGACGAAAGCCCTGACGCGCTCGATCGGTCGAGGGTCGAGCGTGGGATAGAGCGTATCGACGTAGAAGGTCGATGCCTCCTCCAGCAGCGCAGCGATCGCCGCATCGGGATAATGGTCAGCGACCAGATGGAACTGAACGATGGGCATGGCGCATCTCCTGTCAGGGCAAGCCGCGACGGCGACCGGCGTCGAGCATCAGCGACGCACCGGCCATCGCGTCGGCTTCTTCATCCAGCAGCATCGCGATCCCCCAGGCGACCTGTTCAGGCGTGGTGAGCGCGCCAATGGCGGACTCGCCACGCATCGCGTCCAGTTCTGATTCGACGGAAGAGCCATTATCCGCGGCCCGTGCATTTGCGACCCGATGCAGCCGCTCGGTGTCGGCGGGACCGGGCGCGACCAGATGCGCCGTCACGCCATCGCCGCCATAGGCCCAACTCATCTGCCGCACCAGATTGGCGAGCGCGGCGTTGGCGACACCGGCGGTCGCGGCATAGGCGGTCGGCTCGAACCCGTAATGGCCACCGATCGCGACCAGCCGACTGTGGCGACGCAGACGTGCCTCGACTGCGCGAACCAGCCGGACGAAGCCGCCGACCTTGATATTGCAGGCTTCCACCAGCGCATCGGTCGGCGCGGTGCGAATGCCGCCGGCCACGGGAACGCCGGGCGCATGGATGACCATCGCGACGGGACGGTCGAGCCGCTCCTTCAGCATGCCGATCGCGGCATCGGTCGAAAAATCAGCCACGACCGGCAATACCACCGATCCGCCATGCCGCTCGACCAGCCTGTTCAGCGGCGCGATGGACCGCGCGAGGGCAATCACATGTTTGCGGCGCGCGACCAGCTTTGCCACGATCGCGGCACCCAAGGCTCCGCTGGCGCCGACCACGACAACATGCTCGGCGAAATCGTCCGGTTGGGACATCTGTTCTTCCTCGATCAGCAGCGCACGTTCAGGCCGAAATCAGCCCGCGCTCCTTGGCCATGGTCAGCGCCGTATCCTCGATCATGTCTTCCTGACCGCCGATCATCTTGAGGCGCCCAAGTTCCACCAGCAGATCGCGTGCCGGCAGGCCATATTTGCGTTCGCAGTCCTTGGCTGCGTAGAGGAAGGTCGAATAGACGCCGGCATAGCCCAGGGTCAGGCTGTCCCGGTCGGCGCGGGGCGGTTTGGCCATCATTGGCAGCACCTTGTCCTCCGCCACGTCCATCAGGCGGAAGGTATCGACGCCGGTCTCCACGCCCATCCGCTCGCAAACGGCGGCGAACACCTCCAGCGGCGTGTTGCCCGCGCCTGCGCCAAAGCCGGCGGCAGACCCGTCTATGCGGCTGGCGCCCGCCGCGATGGCGGCCAGCGAGTTGGCGACGCCCATGCCGAGATTATGGTGACCATGGAAACCGATCTCGGTGTCCGACTGGAGCGCTTGCTTCAGAGCGGCAACGCGGGCGGTGACATGTTCGGGCAGCATATAGCCCGCGCTGTCCACGCAATAGACGGTGGTCGCGCCATAGCTTTCCATCAGCAGCGCCTGTTCGACCAGCGTCTCTATACCGGTCATATGCGCCATCATCAGGAAGCCGACTGTGTCGAGGCCAAGTTTGCGGCCAAGGCCGATATGCTGTTCGGTCACGTCTGCTTCGGTGCAGTGCGAGGCGACATGCACGCAACCCGCGCCGCAGTCGGCGGCCATGCGCAGTTCGTCCAGCGTACCGATGCCGGGGACGTGCAGCACCGAAACGGTCGCATTCTTCATCCGCGATGCGACGGCGCTGATATACTCCCGGTCGCTATGCGCGCCCCGGCCATAGTTGAGCGAGGAACCGCCCAGCCCGTCGCCATGCGTGACCTGCAACAATGGCACGCCCGCCGCATCCAGCCCGGTCGAGATCTCGACCATCTGCTCGACGCTGATCTGGTGCCGCATCGAGTGCATGCCGTCGCGCAGGCACATGTCATGCAGCTTGACCTTGCGGCCCTTGACCTCTGCGCTCGTCGTCATGCTGCTGCCTCCACGGCCAGATTGAGTTTTCCTGCGAGTATTTCCCGCCCGAACATCTCGCCGGTACGTGCGGCGGACGCGGTCATGATGTCGAGATTGCCGGCATATTTGGGCAGGAAGTCACCCAGCCCCTCGACCTCCAGGAAGATCGAGACCTTGCGTCCCTCGAAGGTCGGGCCGTTCTTGAGGCGGTAGCCGGGGACATAATTCTGGACCTGCGCGATCATGTCATGGACCGATTTCGTGATCGCCTCGCGGTCCGGCTCCTCGGCAGTTTCGCAATAGACGGTGTCGCGCATCATCAGCGGCGGCTCGGCGGGGTTAACAACTACGATCGCCTTGCCCTTCGCCGCGCCGCCGACCTTCTCGATCGCGCCGGAGGTGGTGCGGGTGAATTCGTCGATATTCTTGCGGGTGCCCGGTCCGATCGATTTCGAGGCCACCGTCGCGATGATCTCGGCATAGTCGACCGGCTGGATGCGGGCGACGGCGTTGACCATCGGGATCGTTGCCTGCCCCGCGCAGGTTACCATGTTGACGTTGGCAGCGGCGGCCTGCGCCAGCGCGGCGAGGTTCACCGGGGGCACGCAAAGCGGGCCGATCGCGGCCGGCGTCAGGTCGATCATGAGGACGCCCAGCGCATTCAGCTTGCGGCTGTTTTCCGCATGGACATAGGCCGATGTGGCGTCGAAGGCGATCTGGACGCCGTCCGCTACGACATGGGGCAGCATGCCGTCCACGCCCTGATCGGTGGTCTTGAGGCCCAGGTCACGGGCGCGGGCCAGGCCTTCGGACGTGGGATCGACACCCACCATCCACACTGGCTCCAGCACGTCGGAGCGCAGCAGTTTGTAGAGCAGGTCGGTGCCGATATTGCCCGGCCCGATAATCGCACATTTTACTTTCGTCATGACGGTTCGTCCTGCTTCTGCTGCTCGCGCTCGGCAAAGGTCACGCCAGCGACGGCATAATGATCGAGCGGGGTTTCGTTGAGGATCACCCGCACCTGTTCGGGCCGCACCTCGAAGCTTTCGATTGCGGCATTGGTCAGCGCCCGGATCAGCGCGCGTTTCTTTTCCGGCGACCGGCCCTCGCCGATCACGACAGAGATGATTGGCATCAGCTTACCCTCATGTTGATGCTGCCCATGTCCTGATAGCGGGCGCAGATGCTGTCGCCCGGCTTGATCGGTACCGCTTCGGTTGCGGCGCCGGTCAGCACGATGGCGCCGGCAGGCAGGATCTGGCCCCGGCCGTGCAGCCAACCGACTAGCATCTGGATTGCGCGCGCCGGATGGCCCAGCACCGCGCCGGAGCAGGCAAGGGCGACCTGTTCGCCATTGATTTCCAGCACGATGCCGATCGTGGCGGGATCGACATCGGTTGGCCGCCGCATCCGACCGCCCAGCACGAAGCGGGCGCTGGAGCCATTGTCGGCGACGACGCTGGGCAGGTCGAATTTGAACTTCTCGAACCGGCTGTCGAGGATTTCGATCGCTGGCTGGATGAAGTCGGTGGCGGCGTGAACCTGTTCGATGGTCACGTCCGGCCCGGCGAGGTCGGTGCCGATGATATAGGCGATTTCCGCTTCGACACGCGGGTGGATAAGGCCCGTGGTCGGGATGACGCCGCCCTCCATGTCGCAGGTGTCGCGCATGAGAAGGCCGAAACTCGGCACGGTGACCCCCATCTGCACCATCTTGGCGCGGGAGGTGAGCCCCGCCTTGTAGCCGATCAGCGTGCGGCCCCGCGCCTGCCAGCGGCGCAGACATTCGTCCTGCACGGCATAGCCATCGTCCACGGTCATGGCGGGATAATCGTCGGTCAGTTTCGCGATGGTGTGGCCGTTCGACTGCGCGCCATCCACGCGATCAGCGAGGTCTGCGACGGCGGTTGCATCAAGCATGGGCGGTCCTCCGTCCGAATGTCAGCTTGCAGTCGCCGATGCCGCCGATCCGCATGGCGATTTCGTCGCCTTCCTCGACCGGGAACATGGGCCCGAGCGCACCGGACAGGATCACCTCGCCGGCAAGGAAAGGCATGTCTAGCCGGCCCAGCGTATTGGCGAGCCACGCAACGGCATTGGCCGGCGAGCCCTGCACCGCCGCGCCGACGCCGACCGCGACCTGCTCGCCATTGCGCTCCGCCCACATGCCGGCCAGCGCGAGGTCCACGTCTCGCGGGTCGATCTTCTCGGACCCCAGCGCGTAGACGCCGCAGGAGGCATTGTCGGCAACCGTGTCCTGTATCTTGATGTCCCAGCCGGTGATGCGGCTGTCGACGATTTCGAAACAGGCCCGGACATGGTCGGTCGCGGCGAGCACGTCCGCCGCCGTGACGCCGGGCCCCTTGAGGTCGCGCTTTAAAACGAAGGCGATTTCCGCTTCGGCCTTGGGCTGGATCAGCGCGTCCATGGGGACGGTCGCGCCGTCGTCATAGGCCATGGCGGAGGTGAGGATGCCGAAGTCGGGCTCGAACACGCCGATGGCGTTCTGCACCGCCCTGGACGTGACGCCGATCTTCTTGCCGACGACCGTTTCGCCCGCCGCGATGCGCCGTTCGATCATGCGGGCCTGAATATGATAGGCGTCCACGATGGTGATACCCGGCACGCGATCCCGCAGATTCGGAACGGTCGTGCCGGCGACCAGCGCTTCGTAGAGTTCGTCGCCATGATAGCGGATGGCTGCGCTGTCCATGGTCACAGCTTCACGCAGATATTGCGCAGTTCGGTGTAGAATTCGAGGGAGTGGACCCCGCCCTCCCGACCGATACCGCTATGTTTCGTGCCGCCAAAGGGCGTACGCAGGTCGCGCAGGAACCAGCTGTTCACCCAGGTAATGCCCACGTCGATCTCCGCCGCGACCCGATGTGCGCGCGACAGGTCGGTCGTGAAGATCGAGGTGGAAAGGCCATAGTCGGTGGCGTTGGCGACCGTGATCGCCTCCTCCTCCGTATCGAACGGGCGGATGTGGCAGCAGGGGCCGAAAATCTCCTCGTTCCAGACGGCGGCGCCGTCGGGCAGTCCGGTCCAGATCGTCGGCTGCACCCAATGGCCGCCGGCAAGCTCTTCGGACATGGTTGGCACGCCACCGCCCGTCACCACCGTCGCGCCCTCGGCCACGGCCTTGGCGTAGTAGGACAGCACCTTTTCGCGATGCTCTGCCGAAATGAGCGGGCCGATGCTGGTGCCATGCTTCAGGCTTTCGGCCTTGGCCTTCAGCCCCGCGACGAGCTTGTCGAACAGCGGCCGTTCAACCAGTACCCGTTCGGTGCCGAGGCACACCTGCCCGCAATTAAGGAAAACCGAGCGCCCCAGCGCCTCCAGCGTGACGTCCAGGTCAGCGTCGGCGAAGACGATCGCGCTGTTCTTGCCGCCCAGCTCGAACGATACGTCGCGCAGGCCATGCGCCGCCGCCTGCATGATCGCGGTGCCAGTGCGCGTCTCGCCGGTGAAGGTGATTGCGTCGACACCCGGATGCTGGGTGAGGTAGCCGCCCGCGCTGTCCGGACCGAAGCCGTGGACGACATTATACACGCCCTTGGGCACGCCCGCGTCGTTCATCACCTCGCCCAGTAGAGTCGCGGTGCCCGGCGTTTCTTCCGAGGGCTTGACGATGACACTGTTGCCGCAGGCGAGCGCCGGGGCGACCTTCCACGTCATCAGCAGCAGCGGCGCATTCCACGGGCAGATGATGCCGACCACGCCCTTGGGCTTGCGGATCGAATAGTTGAGCGCGCCGCGACCGTCCGGCGTGGGGGTCTGGAAGCTTTCGGTCGCGACATTTTTCACGACGTCGGCGAAAATCTTGAAGTTCGCGGCCCCGCGCGGAATGAAGGCATGTTCCATCATCGACTTGGGCTGGCCGGTGTCGGCCATCTCGGCCTCGACGAAATCATCAAAGCGCTTCGTGATGCCGTCCGCGACGGCGCGCATCAGGTCGGAACGGTCATCGACCGTCAGCTTGCCCCATGGACCTTTAAGCGCCGCACGAGCAGCCTGCACCGCCGCGTCGATTTCCGCGCGACCACCTTCGTGCACTGTGCCGACCAGCGAACCGTCGCTGGGGCGGATCTTGGGGAAGCTCTTGCCAGACGTCCCCCCGGTGAAGGCGCCGTCGATGAAATGCTGGAACTGGGTCAACTCGTCCTCTCCGCTTCGTTGGGATCCTGTCTAACGGGCTTGAGCGAAACCCAATAATACTGTTTTATGCCTTTGGAGATACCTGACAGGCATATCTCGACAGTATCACCCACATCCGTTCGTGCTGAGTAGGGACTGAGCGTTTCTAAGGCCCGTTTCGAAGCGTCCAGCGCCGTGCCTGATCCTTCGATACGTTTAGCAGGTCGGATCATCCCCCGGATGATCCTGAAACGTCTGGGGGACGTTTCACCTGCTAAATTCGACGGGCTCAATGGCTACTCGGGACGAGCGGAGTGGGGGACAAAAAGAGAGGTCAAACCCATGTTCGCGAACCGCATCGACATCCGGCATCTGCGCTATTTCGTCGCCACCGTGCAGCATGACAGCATCCGCGCCGCTGCGCAGGAACTCAACCTGTCGCAACCGCCCCTGACGCGCCAGATCCAGTATCTTGAGGAAGTGCTGGGCGTGCCGCTGCTGGTGCGCAAGCGCCATGGCGTAGAGCCGACCCCGGCGGGGCAGGCGCTCTATACCGAGGCGGTCAATATCCTGAATCTGGTGGAGCAGGCCTGTGCCACCACCCAGCTGATCGGACAGGGCGCGCTCGGGCGATTGGACGTGGGCGTGTTCGGCTCCGCCGTGCTCGACATCGTGCCGCGCATCGTGCTCGATTTCCGCAAGCGCTACCCCAATGTGGAGGTGGTGCTGCACAATATGGACCGCGAGACGCAGGTGAAGGCCTTGCAGGAACGGCGCATTGCCATCGGCTTCAACCGTTTTTTCCTGGAATATCCCGACCTTGCCTGGGAAACGGTGGTGCATGAGTCGATGATTATCGCCATGCCGCGCCATCATCGGCTGGCGGAGCGGGAAAGCGTGACGCTGGCCGACCTCGCCGGCGAGCCGATGATCTTCTACCCCCGCGCCACCGCGCCGGGCGGCTTCTCCAACTTCCTGCTGCGGGCCTTCCACGACCTGAATATCGAACCGAAGATCATCCAGACGGTCGAGGATGTCGTCACCGCCGTCGCCTTCGTATCGAGCGGCGTGGGGCTGGCGGCGGCGGTGGAATCGGCGCGGTCGCTGCAACTGCCCGATGTGGTCTATGTGCCGCTGGCGGAGGATGACGGGCCGGCGGCGTTTGACCTCTGCATGATCTACCGGTCGGATGACCAGTCGCCGCTGATCGAGGGGTTCCGGCAGGCGGTTAAGGTGGTGACGGGGTGACGCAGCCTTTGGGAAACGGCTAAGACAGCTAAATGAAACTGTTCGTCTTATTGCTGACACTCATGTCAGCTTCCGTTGCGCCATCAGAAGCATTGCGCCGCGAACATATTATGGACGGTATCGAAAAACAGGCGAAGCTGCCCGATGGCGCTTTCCCATATTCCGAATATGGTCGGAACTATACCTATCTGAAAGATGGGAAAGTAATGGGCGTCTATCTGATCCCACCCAAACCATCCGACCCAGACGAGGGTTGCTCGGCGATTGGGGATGATGACAAACTGGAACCATGTTCGGCGCAGGACCTGAAAGAGATTGCCGATATGGAAAGGCAATTGATTGAATCGCAAGCCAAAGCGAACGAGCGCCGATGGTTTGTGTCAGTGGATCAAGATTTCCCGGGCATCAACGATGGGGGCTGTAGCCAGGTCACGATCATCTATGATGTGGCATCGGACAAAATATTGACAACCGAGTGCAATGGGTCGGTATGATCGGCTAACCCCGTCCCTTCTTCCAATATTGCACCTGCGCCCGCGTCATGCCCAGCGCACTCGCTGCCGCGCTGATATTGCCGCCGCTTCGCTCCAGCGCCGCCGCGATCAGGCGGTCCGTCACCTCCTGCTGGCTGAGGCCGCTCTCCAGCAGCAGCACGCCAATGTCCGCCCCTGCATCCCGTCGCCCCTCGCGGAAGCGCTGCGCCACGAAGTCGCGGAACGGGTCAGGCCGGAAGCCGCTCTGCCCGCCCGGCGCGGCATTGCCAACGCCCAGAGTCAGATGATGGACGCCGATCGCCTCGCCCGCATCCGCCAGGATGATGCCGCGCTCGATCAGATTTTCCATCTCGCGGATATTCCCCGGCCAGCCATAATCGTGGAACAGCCGGATCACCTCCGCATCGAAGCGCAACCCTTCGCGGCCATGCCGCCGGCTCAGCCGCCCCAGGAAATGATTGGCCAGCACGGGGATATCCGCCCGCCGGTCACGCAGCGGCGGGATATAGACGGGGAAGGGGCTGAGGCGGTGGAACAGGTCGGCGCGGAATGTCCCCGCCTCCACCTCCGCGCGCAGGTCCGCATTGGTCGCGGCGATCAGACGGACGTCGGCGCGCAGCGTCTTCGCGCCGCCGACTCGCTCATATTCCCCCTCTTGCAACACGCGCAACAGCTTGCCCTGCGCCGCCAGCGACAATGTGCCTATCTCGTCCAGGAACAGCGTGCCGCCCGCCGCCCGCTCGAACCGGCCGGAGCGGGTCGCGACTGCGCCGGTGAAAGCGCCCTTCTCCACGCCGAACAGTTCGGCCTCCAGCAGCGTTTCGGGGATGGCGGCGCAGTTGACCGCGATCAGGTCGCGGTCGGCGCGACGGCTGCGCTTGTGCAGTTCGCGCGCGAACACTTCCTTGCCGACGCCGCTTTCGCCCAGGAACAGGACCGGGGCCAGTGTCGGCGCGACCTTGTCGACCAGATGCAGCACGGTGTTGAAGCCCGCCGACGCGCCGACGATCGCCCGCGCGCCAATCTGAAGGTCCGCGTCCACTGGCGGCGCGGCGTTCGGCGCGACCGGGCGGTGGCTGTAGGTGTCGGCGCGGAACCAGCGCAGTTCTGCGTCCGCGTCAGGCCATTCGTCCGCCGGCCGCCCGACGAGGTAGCAGCGATCATGCCCCATCGCGATGCATTCCAGTTCGCGGAACACCATCGGCCGGCCGAAGAAGGTGGAGGCGTAGCCGGACGCATAGCCCGCCTGCTGCCACCCCGCCGGATGCGCGCCGATGCCCATTTCGTGAAGGTGCGACTGGCACTCCGCAGAGTTGTGCCAGACATATTCGCCGTAAAAATGCCCCGCCTGAAAATCCGCCTCGAACGCCAGCTCCTCGACGCGGACGGCGCCCTTGAGCGCATGGAATTGCGGGCCGGCACGATAGACCTGATCGATGCCGGCATCCTTGCGCAGTTGTTGCGCGAGTTCCGCGTCCGCCGCGCCGATGCCATAGCCGATACGGGACATGGCGCCGCGCGCGCGTTCATATCCAAGGGCGTGGATGAGTTCGCGACGCAGGATCCCGAAGCCGATATCGTCCACCAGCAACATCCGCCGGTCGCCGAGCCGGATTTCGGCACGGGCAGGATCGAAATGAAAGCTGTCGAGCAGGTCGGCAAGATCGGACGGTTCGACGAGGGTGGCTGCACCTTCGTGAAAGGCTCGGGTCAAGCCGGTGGGTTTGGCAGGCATGGCCGCTCCAGTGTGTAGAATATTCTGCAATCATGAGCGGGATATCGATAAAATTCAACAGGCACGGCAGATTATCGCCTCACCTTCATTCGCCCTGAACCTGTTGAAGAGCTGAACTTTCTTTCGCAGTTTCAAGGGGGAAGGCAGGGTTTCGACACGCTCAACCCGTACGAGGGCAGGGTGATGGGACGGATGGCACACCCCTTGCGATGTCCGTCTCCATATGCCGCCTACGATGCGGCCCAACTGGGAAGAGGATCATCATGCACTGTCTCAAGCGCGCCTGGTATGTCGCCGCCCTGTCGAGTGAGGTCGATGCGACCCAACTCTTTCACCGCCGCATCCTGGGCACGTCCGTTCTCATCTATCGCAACGAAGCAGGCGAGCCAGTCGCCATGCAGGATCGCTGCCCCCATCGCTTCGCGCCGCTTTCCATGGGCAACCGGGTGGGCGACACGATTGCCTGCCCCTATCACGGCCTTCGCTTCGACCACGCGGGTCATTGCGTGCACAATCCCCATGGTCGCGGCCAGTTGCCCAAGGGGCCTGTCGTGCGCACTTTTCCGCTGATCGAGCGCCACGGCTTCCTGTGGATATGGATGGCGGAAGAAGCCGCAGATCCGGCGCTGCTCACCGATTTCTCACTCCTGGACGAGGGCCATCCCAATGGCGTCGGCCACACCTATATGAAGCTGCCGGTCGACTATCGCATGATTCTCGACAATGTCATGGACCTCAGCCACGTCGACTATGTCCATGGCGAGATCATCACGACGCGCGGCCAGCTCTCCCCCCTGATCCCGCAGGTGGAAGAGACAGCATCCAGCGTGTCGGCCAGTTGGGATTACAGCCAGACCCCGCCAATCATGATCTTCGCTCCTTTCCTGCCATGTCCGGAAGAAAGTGCGCGGCACCATATCCGCGTCACCTGGACTGCGCCCGCGAATATCCAGCTGTCGATCGCCGCCGCGCAGGGCGACACGCCGTGCGACGAGGGCATCAGCCAATATGACCTGCACAGCTGCACGCCGGGCGACAACAACGAAACCCATTATTTCTTCGCCACCCGCCGCAACCATGTCGAGGAAGATGGCGACTATAATGCGTTCAAGACACAGGCTATGCATGCCGCCTTCGAGACCGAGGACGGTCCGATCATCGCGGCCGCACAGAAGGAAATGGGCGGCGAGGATTTCTTCGACCTAAGGCCTATGCTGCTGTCGAACGACCTGGCGGCCGTGAAAGTGCGCCGCCGGTTGCAACGCATGATCGATGCCGAAGGACAGGTGTCGGGCCATCCGGCAGCCGCAGAATAATCGCCCCGTTCGCACAGGAGAATTGCATGAATCAAAACCCGTGTCGCCGTCGCGTTCGAAGCCAAGACGCCGCTGGAGATCGTCGAAGTCGACCTGGAGGGCGCGCGCGCCGGCGAGGTGCTGGTGGAGATCATGGCGACGGGCACCTGCCATGCCGACGCCTATACGCGGGACGGCTTCGACAGCGAGGGCATCTTCCCCTCGATCCTGCGGCATGAGGGCGCCGGCATCGTGCGCGAGGGGAGGCCGGACGTCACCAGTGTGAAACCGGGCGGTCATGTGATCCCGCTCTACAGCCCCGAATGCCGGCAGTGCAAAAGCTGTCTCGGCGGTAAGGCGAACCTGTGCACCGCGATCCGCGCGACGCAGGGCCGGGGCTGAGGCCGGACGGGACGAGCCGCTCTTCCTGCAAGGGCCAGGCAATCTTTCGCTATATCGGCTGCGGCGTGACCACGGGCGCGGACTATATGTTCGATGCGACCGGCAATGCCGAAGGCATGCGCACCGCGCTGGAGGCCTGCCATCGCGGCTGGGGCACCAGCATCATCATCATCGGCGTGACGGAAGCGGGCAAGACGATCGAGACACGGCCGTTCCAGCAGGTGACGGGGCGCGACTGGCGCGGCACAGCCTCTGGTGGGGCGAAGGGGCACACGGACGTGCCCAAGATTGCCGACATGTACATGACCGGCAAGATCGAGATCGACCCGATGATCATCCATGTCATGAGGCTGGAGGAGATCAATAAGGCGTTCGGCCCGATGCATGCGGAGGAGAGCATCCGCAGCGTCGTCGCCTTCCGATGCCGGATGCACGATTATCGTGGATGTTGTCGGGTGCGACGCCGGCAGCAATTTGGCGTATATATGCGCCAGATTACACTATGCTACGCCACAGTACCCTTCACTCCCACTCGATCGTGCCGGGCGGCTTCGAGGTATAGTCGTAGACGACGCGGTTGATGCCCTTCACCTCGTTGATGATGCGGGTCGCGACGCGGCTGAGGAAGGCGGCGTCGAAGGGATAGATGTCGGCGGTCATGCCGTCGGTCGAGGTGACGGCGCGCACGGCGCAGACGCTGTCATAGGTGCGGTGGTCGCCCATCACGCCGACGGTGCGGACGGGGAGCAGCACGGCGAAGGCCTGCCAGATCGCATCATACAGACCTGCGTTGCGGATTTCCTCCAAATAGATGAAGTCCGCCTTGCGCAATATGTCGCAGCGTTCCTTGGTCACTTCGCCGGGGATGCGGATCGCCAGGCCGGGTCCGGGGAAGGGATGGCGGCCGACGAAAATGTCGGGCAGGCCCAGTTCCTTGCCCAGCACACGCACTTCATCCTTGAACAGTTCGCGCAGCGGCTCGACCAGCTTCATGTTCATGCGTTCGGGCAGGCCGCCGACATTATGGTGCGACTTGATCGTGACCGAAGGCCCGCCGGTGAAGCTGACGCTTTCGATCACGTCGGGATAGAGGGTGCCCTGCGCCAGGAAGTCGGCGCCGCCGATCTTCGCGGCTTCCTCTTCGAACACGGCGATGAATTCGCCGCCGATGAACTTGCGCTTCTTTTCCGGGTCGGTGAGGCCGGCGAGACCGCCGAGGAAGCGTTCCTCCGCATTCACATGGACCAGCTTGATGCCATAATGTTCGCGGAACAGGCTGACGACCTGTTCGGCTTCGCCCAAGCGCATCAGTCCATGGTCGACGAACACGCAGGTCAGCTGATCGCCGATCGCTTCATGGATCAGGACGGCCGCGACCGCGCTGTCGACGCCGCCGGACAGGCCGCAGATGACCCGACCTTCACCGACCTGTTCGCGGATCTCCGCGATCTTGGTCGCGCGGAATTCGGCCATGGTCCAGTCGCCGGCAAGGCCGCAGACATGGCGCACGAAATTGGCGAGCAGCTTCGCGCCGTCGGGGGTGTGGACGACTTCGGGGTGGAATTGGGTGGCGTAGAAGCGCTTGGCTTCGTTCGCGGTGACGGCATAGGGCGCGCCCTCGCTGGTCGCGACGACCTCGAAGCCGGGGGCCAACTGCGTCACCTTGTCGCCATGGCTCATCCAGACCTGATGGCTTTCGCCGGTGGTCCACAGGCCGTCGAACAGGGCGCAGCCTTTCTTCACCTCGATGAAGGCGCGGCCGAATTCGCCGCTTTCGCCGCCTTCGACATTGCCGCCCAGCTGCTGCATCATCGTCTGCTGGCCGTAGCAGATGCCGAGGATCGGAATGCCTGCGTCGAAGAAATGTTGCGGGGCGCGGGGGCTGTCTTCCCACATGACCGAGGAGGGGCCGCCCGAGAGGATGATGCCCTTGGGCTTCATGCGCTCGAACGCTTCGGCGGCGGCGTTGAACGGGGCGATCTCGGAATAGACCCCGGCTTCGCGGACGCGGCGGGCGATGAGCTGTGTCACCTGACTGCCGAAATCCACGATGAGGATGGAATCCTGAAGGGGCAGCGTCATCGAATCGCCTTTATATCGAGCGGTGGAAGGGATTCGCGCCCGGTTAGTCGTCCGGCCCCGATATGTCCAGTTATGCCTTGAAACGCTAAGAGTCTGTTTGGAAAATGCGCGGAAGGGCGCATTTTCGATGCGGCACCGGCCCGCACCCCCACCCGACCACCCAGACATGGTACCCTGATGGGTGGTCGGGTGGGGGTGCGGGCCGGTGCGGATGCGCCAGAGGCGCATTTCCAAACAGACTCTAAGATGGGAACTGCCTGCCCGCGCGCCAGCCGATCAGCGCTGCACCGGCCAGGATGAGCGCCGCGATCAGGAAGGCGCTGCCGATATAGGGCAGGGTCGGGGTCGGCCCGACCGACAGCGAATAGACGGCGCCGAAGAAGAGCGGCGAGATGATGCCTGCGATCGCGCCGACGCTGTTGTTTGCCCCCTGCAACTGGCCCTGTTCGGACTCGGAAACATGCTGCGTCATCAGCGACTGAATGGTCGGCATGGCGAGGCCCCAGAGGCAATTGGGGAACATGGCGGCGACGAACAGCCAGCCCGTCGGCGCCAGGCCCATGGCGGACAGGCCGATCGCGCCGAAACAGAGGCCCAGCACCATGGTCGGGCGATCGCCCAGCCGCTTGACGACCGGGCCGACCGCCAGCCCCTGCACCGCCATGTCGAGCAGGCCGACCAGCGCCAGCAGGGTGCCGACCTGCCACGCACCCCAGCCATAGCGGTCGCCGGCATAGAGGACGAAGATGGCCGAGAAGATATGATGGGCGAAATAGAGGAGGAAATTGCCGACCGCGAGGCTGGACAGTTCCGGGTGCGATTGCAGCAGCTTGAGCGCCCCGAAGGGATTGGCGCGGCGCCAGCTGAACGCCATGCGCTTTTCGGGCGCGAGGGATTCGGGCAGGACAAACAGGCCGTAGAGAAAGGCGAGGCCGGAGAGCGCGGCGGCCGCCCAGAAGGGCGCCCGGTGCGAGATTTCGCCGAGCACCCCGCCGATCAGCGGCCCGGCGACGAAGCCCGCGCTGAACGCCGCGCCGATCAGGCCATAGCCTTTCGCCCGGCCCTCCGGCGGGGTGATGTCGGCAATATAGGCGAAGGTGGAGGTGAAGCTGGACGAGGTGACGCCGGCCAGGATGCGGCCCAGCGCCAGCCACCAGAGATCAGGCGCCAGCGCCATCAGCACGAAATCGAGCGCCAGGCCGGCGATCGAGACGAGGATCACCGGGCGGCGGCCGAACCGGTCGGACAGGGAGCCGATGATCGGTGAGCAGAGAAATTGCATGCCTGCCCAGAGCGCGACGAACAGGCCGTTCCACATGCCCGCCGCTGCATTGGAGCCGGACAAGGTTTCGATGAGCTGCGGCAGGACCGGGATGACGATGCCCATCGACATCACATCGAGCAGCGCCGTGATGAGGATGAAGAGGATCGCGGCGGTGCGACGCGGGGAGGCGGAAGCGGTCATGGCGGCGGGGCTATCGTGGCGGGAGGGCGATGCCAAGGGGCAGGGCATCGAAGGTCGCCGTGATGCCGGGCGATGTCGGCGATTGCGACAGGAAAGCGCCTGCGAAGCGCTTACCGATGCGCCGGGATGAAGGCGCACAGGAAGGCGGAGGAGGTGTCCATCCAAACGGATAGATGAGGAAAATCCTGCATCGCCACGGATTCTTCTGCTCTGAGCCTGTCGAAGGCCCGGCATGACGAAAGAGTGGAGGGCGAATAACGACCAGAAGTGGACGTCCGGCGGACATTTTGGCCTGCCCCATAGCCGTCACCCCAGCGAAGGCTGGGGTCTCAGGCGGTAGTAGAATGAGGCCGGCCGCCTAGCGCTATCGGTTTACCCAGCCTACGCCTGCCTGAGATCCCAGCCTTCGCTGGGATGACGCCTTTTTATGACGTTCGACTTTAATAGCAGACAGTTGCCTTCCACCCATCCCCCCATACCCCACGCATGAGAGGGGCCGCCGGGCGCTTGCGCCCCGACGGCCCATCATTGACATGGTCAGCGGCCGGAAGCACCGCCAGAAGGAAAACGGTTGGTCGCGCTATCGATCACCCGCAGACACGGCCTGTGTGTCGGCGCTTATGTGCTGGCAGGTGAAGGATCGACGCTAAAGGCGTCGCTCAGCGGCGCGTTTCCCGAATGGACTGAACCGACCCCATTGCTGAACCATGAGACATCGGATCACCTCCTTTCGCTATGTTGAAGCCCGCGTGGCCGACTTCGATGTAACCTCTGATCGGCCACGAGATGGACTGTGAATCAGACGAGGGGCAGGATCAAGTCTTGTAATTTTCTTTTTTGGAATCATACTTGCGCGTCCTTGCCGGGAACAGGGGCGGATGGCCCGCAACGCACCCGGCACCCTATCCCCGGCAATCCTCGATCACGCGCGACACTTCGGCCCAGGCGGGCACGATCAGCGTTTCCTGCCCGGACATTTCGACCGCGAACTTGCCGCGGCTGTAGGCGAGCTGGTCCAGCACCGTGTCCGACGCCGCGCGGAAGGCGACGATCTGCGCCGTCGCGCCGCTGGACGCGGTCGCGGGCCAGCTGGTCGCGCCATAGCTGGTACGCACGGTGATCGCGCTGGCGGCGCCGGTGCCGGCGCGCGCCAGGCTGACCCGGCGGCTTGCCCGGTCGCAGCGCAGGGTCAGGCGCGCATCGGCCGCGCCGGTGCCGAAGATCGCGACGGCGCCCGCTGCTTCCGGGCGATAGCTCCAGCTGCCGGGCGTGGCGGGCCGATATTGCCACTCTGTCTCGGCCGGCACGGGCTGGGCTGGCGCGGGTGGCGCAGGCGTGGGGCGGGCCGGTGCAGGTGTCGGCGCGGGAACCGGTCGCGCCGGTCCGGTGCCGGGGCCGACGCAGGAGGCGAGCAGGGCCAGCGAGGGCAGGAGGGCGGCGAAGGAGGCCGTCAGGGAGCGGGGCGTGGAGGGTATGGCGCGCATGCCCCCTTCCATGCCGGAGGCGGTGGCCCCGCTCAACCCGAAAAGGCGCCGGAAAGGGGTGAGCCGCAGAGCAGGCGGGTTCGGTCGCACGCCAATTGACTATTTTCCGCCGAATCGCTAAAGGCCCCCTTCCCCTGCATGCGGCGAGCGGCGGTGCTTTTGGCACTGGCCGTCTTTTTTGCGTCTGGGGGCCTTGTAATTGGCCGCTTTTCCTCGCCAGGGAAATCCGGTTTGACGCTTTGAGATAGGGACGGCGAAAGCCGACCCTGTGGAGCAGGAGAAACTAATACCATGGCACGTATTGCGGGTGTCAACATCCCGACCAACAAGCGCGTAATCATCGCGCTCACCTACATCCACGGCATCGGTCGCAAGACCGCCATCGACATCGCCGACAAGCTGGGCATCGACCACAGCCGTCGCGTGCAGGATCTTTCGGACGCCGAAGTGCTCCAGATCCGCGAAACGATCGACGCCGACCTGACCGTTGAAGGCGATCTGCGTCGCGACACCGCGATGAACATCAAGCGCCTGATGGATCTGGCCTGCTATCGCGGCCTGCGTCATCGCAAGGGCCTGCCGGTCCGCGGTCAGCGCACGCACACCAATGCGCGCACCCGCAAGGGCAAGGCGAAGCCGATCGCCGGCAAGAAGAAGTAATTCGTCCGGGGGACGAATTACTCCGCCGGAGGCAGCTCTCCCCAAGGAAGACGCCTCCTGCGCAACCAGATTTTTGTAGGATTAGAGCAAAATGGCACGCGAACCCCAGCGCATTAAGCGCCGCGAACGCAAGAACATCTCGGCCGGCGTCGCGCACGTCAACGCCAGCTTCAACAACACCATGGTGACCATCACCGACGCCCAGGGCAACGCGATTTCGTGGTCCTCGGCCGGCATGATGGGCTTCAAGGGCAGCCGCAAGTCGACCCCGTACGCCGCCCAGGTGTGCGCCGAAGACGCCGGCCGCAAGGCCGCCGAACATGGCGTCCGCACCCTCGAAGTCGAAGTCAAGGGCCCCGGTTCGGGCCGTGAATCGGCTCTGCGCGCACTGCAGGCCGTCGGCTTCCACATCACCTCGATCCGCGACGTCACGCCGATCCCGCACAATGGCGTGCGTCCGTCCAAGCGTCGCCGCGTCTAAACGCAGCGCTGCATGACATGCGGGCGGCGGACGCGTCGCCCGTTTTCCCGTTTGCATCGCCGGAACGTTCCTGTCGGGTCAGGATTTCACAAGCGTTTCGGCCCATCCCCAGGGGAAATACATGACTGTCAACATGAAGAACTGGCAGGAATTGAAGAAGCCCAACAGCCTTGAGATCAAGGCGTCGGGTGACGGCAAGCGCAAGGCGACCTTCGTTGCCGAACCGCTGGAGCGCGGCTTCGGCCTGACGCTCGGCAACGCGCTGCGTCGGGTTCTTCTGTCCTCGCTTCAGGGCGCGGCGGTCACCTCGATCAAGATCGAGAACGTCCTGCACGAATTCTCGTCGCTGGCCGGCGTGCGTGAAGACGTCACCGACATCGTCCTGAACATCAAGCAGGTCGCGCTGAAGATGGAAGGCGAAGGCCCCAAGCGCCTTCAGCTGTCCGCCACTGGCCCCGCCGTGGTGAAGGCTGGCGACATCAGCGTCGTCGGCGACATCGAAGTGATGAACCCGGACCTGGTGATCTGTCACCTGGACCAGGGCGCGACGCTGAACATGGAACTGACCGCCGACATCGGCAAGGGCTATGTCCCCGCCGTGGCGAACCGTCCGGCCGATGCCCCCATCGGTCTGATCCCGATCGACGCGCTCTATTCGCCCGTCCGTCAGGTCGCCTACAAGGTGGACAACACCCGCGTCGGCCAAGAACTGGACTATGACAAGCTGTCGCTGACGCTCGAAACCGACGGCACCGTCACGCCGGAAGACGCGGTGGCCTATGCCGCCCGTATCCTGCAGGACCAGCTCCAGCTGTTCGTCCATTTCGAGGACGCGCTGCCCGTCGCGGCGCCGGCTGCCGGCACCGCTGCGGCTGCCGCTTCGGAAGGCGAAAGCGACACGAACCAGATCAACCGCTATCTGCTCAAGAAGGTGGACGAACTGGAACTGTCGGTCCGCTCGGCCAACTGCCTCAAGAACGACAACATCATCTATATCGGCGATCTGGTCCAGAAGACCGAAGCCGAGATGCTGCGCACCCCCAATTTCGGCCGCAAGTCGCTGAACGAAATCAAGGAAGTGCTGTCGTCCATGGGCCTGCGCCTGGGCATGGACATCCCCGGCTGGCCGCCGGAAAATATCGAGGAAATGGCCAAGAAGCTCGAACAGGAGCTGCTGGGCTAACAGCCAACTTCCGTTCGTTTCGAGCGAAGTCGAGAAACGCGAGGCGCTCGCTGAACGCTTCTCGACACGCTCGAAGCGAACGGATGTGGTTACAGGGGCACGGGGCGGTCCCCGCAAAAACCGCCTGGTCTGGGATACCTTGCACGGTCCCTTAACGAACGAAGGAAAGACACATGCGTCATAAAGTTGGTCATCGTAAGCTTCAGCGCAGCACCGGTCATCGTACCGCCCTGCTTCGTAACCTGGCCGCTTCGCTCATCAAGCATGAGCAGATCCTGACCGGCACTGCCAAGGCCAAGGAACTGCGTCCTTACGTTGAAAAGCTGATCACCCTCGCCAAGAAGGGTGGCCTGTCCAACCGTCGTCTGGCCGACGCCCGCCTGAAGGACGATGCGCAGCTGACCAAGCTGTTCGACGTTCTGGCCGAGCGTTACAAGGACCGCAACGGTGGTTACACCCGTGTGATCAAGGCCGGTTTCCGCGCTTCGGACGCGGCGCCGATCGCGATCATCGAGCTGGTCGACCGCGACGTTGATGCCAAGGGCCAGGACAGCGGTCCGGTCTTCAGCAGTGACGAGCTGGAAGAAGCCTGATCTGAGCGGTCCGTTAATATCGGACCGGCGCTTTACCGACAGGCCGTGGCTCTTTAGGGAGCCACGGCCTGTTGTCGTTTGGAAAGAAGAGTCGAAAGAGAGGATGCGCGCCGCTGCCCTGATCCTGCCGCTGATGCTGGCGGCCGCGCCTGTCCTTGCCGGGCCGGAGGGCGCCGCCATCGACGCGGGCGATGCGACCTTGCGCTACCCGGTCGCGAAAAGGCTGGATCTGGTCGAGGATCATTTCGGCGTGAAGGTCGCCGATCCCTATCGCTGGCTGGAAAACGATCTGCGCGCCGATCCTGCCGTGCGCGACTGGGTCGATCAGGAAAACAGCCTGACCCGCCGCTATCTTGACGAACTGCCCGGCCGCGAGGCGCTCAAGGGGCGGATGCAGGCGCTGCTGTCGCATGGCCGCTTCACCGTGCCGCGCAAGGCCGGTGGCCGCTATTTTTACGGCTATAACAAGGGGCTGGAGAACCAGACCCCCCTTTATGTCCGCGAAGGGCTGGCCGGCAAGCAACGCCTGCTGCTGGACCCTAATGGCTGGGCGAAGGACAATGCCAGCGCGCTTGCCGAATGGGCGCCTTCGCCCGATGGCCGCTTTCTCGCCTATGCGGTGCAGGAGGCGGGCAGCGACTGGCGCACGCTCAAGCTGATCGACGTCGACAGCGGCAAGCCGCTGGACGACCGGATCGAGTGGGTCAAATTCTCGCAAATCGCCTGGGATGGCCGGGCAGAGGGCTTTTTCTACTCCCGCTTCGCCGCGCCGCAGGATGGCGAGGCCTATCAGTCAGCCAACCGGAACCAGCAGCTTTATTATCACCGCGTCGGCACGGATCAGGCGCAGGATCAGCTGATCTACGACACGCCCGACCGGCCCGCGCTCAGCCATCAGGCGCAGGTGACGAGCGACGGCCGCTGGTTGCTCATCAGCAGCTTTCAGGGGATCGATCCGCGCCGCGAACTCCATGTCGCCGAACTCACCGGCGGCCCGGTCAAGCCGCGGCTGCTGGTCAAGGGGCTGGACCATGACTGGCGCCTGATCGGCAGCCGCGACCGCAGCCTCTATTTCCTGACCGACGATCATGCCGCCCATATGCGGGTGGTGACGCTGGACGCCGCCAAGCCCCGCAGCCGGCCGCGCGAGGTGGTGCGCGAACGGCCTGAAACGCTGGCCGGCGGATCGCTGGTCGGCAATCGCATGATCCTGGCCTATATGAGCGACGCGCAGACCGTCGCCGAACTGGTCGAGCTGGACGGGCGCAAGGTCAGCGACGTGCCCTTGCCGGGCATGGGCACCGCGGCGGGCTTTGGCGGGCGGGAGGGCGATCCCGAAACCTTCTTCAGCTTCTCCGGTTTCGCCACCCCGGCCAGCATCTATCGGTTCGACACGAACAGCCTGAAGAGCGAATTGTTCGCCCAGCCCGATTTGCCCTTCAACCCGGACGACTTCGGCGTGGAACAGCGCGTCTATCCGTCGAAGGACGGCACGCTGATCCCGATGACGATCATCCGGCGCAAGACGCTGGCCGACCGGGCGATCGCCGCGCCGACGATCCTCTATGGCTATGGCGGCTTCAACATATCCCTGACGCCGGGCTATTCGGCCACGCGCATGGCCTGGCTGGAGCAGGGCGGCGTCTATGCCATCGCCAATCTTCGCGGCGGCGGCGAATATGGCAAGGCCTGGCATGAGGCCGGGCGCGGCGCAAACAAGCAGAATGTGTTCGACGATTTCATTGCGGCGGCGGAATATCTGAAGGCCAACGGCTTCACCACCAAGGATGGCCTTGCGATCGAGGGGCGCTCCAACGGTGGCCTGCTGGTCGGCGCGGTGGTGAACCAGCGGCCCGACCTGTTCGCTGCCGCGCTGCCCGCCGTAGGCGTGATGGACATGTTGCGCTTCGACCGTTTCACCGCCGGTCGCTACTGGGTCGACGACTATGGGTCGCCCGAAAGCGCGCAGGATTTCCCGCTGCTCTACGGCTATTCGCCCTATCACAATATCCTGGGCGGCAAGGAGTATCCGGCCATTCTCGTATCGACCGCCGACACCGACGACCGGGTGGTGCCGGCTCACAGCTTCAAATATGCCGCCGCGCTCCAAGCCGCCGATCTGGGCGCCAGGCCCCATTTGCTCCGCGTCGAAAGCCGTGCCGGCCATGGGTCGGGCAAGCCGGTCGACAAGCTGATCGCGGAATATGCCGACAGCTACAGCTTCGCGGCCTATTTCACCGGACTGAAGATCAGGGCGAAGCCGGAATAGAGGGCAGATGACCAGCAGGCGGGACATCATAGATCAGATAGCGCTGCCAGCGATCGACCGCGTTGTCTTCTTTCAGCGAGACGAATTGACGACGGACCTGATCTGCTGCGATGTCGTGATGCAAGGCATCGTTCATAGTTTTCACGAAGACATGAAGGATTGGGACAGGCTGATCCGCCATCTCAGCCAGTTGCCTGGCTTTCTGGCTGACTGGTATGAAAGCGTCATGGTCGAGGCGTTTGCTCCCAACCAAGTCATTGCTTATCAGCGCTGACAATCGCTCGTTCACCCGGATTCCAGCACCGCAATCACCGTTCCGTGGCCGACCAGTTGTGCGCCTTCCCGGATGGCCCATTTTCGCCCCGGCTGAATGGCCCCCTTCAGTTCCGGCCATATCCACATGAGAATATCCCTCTCGATCGTTCCACCCGGCGCAAGGCTCTCGCCCTCGGCCAGATCGATCGCCCCCACGCACATGCGATTGTCTCCGGCATCAAAGAAATGATGGTTGGGACGATAGGGGACGCCACCAATCAAGGGCGTGCTTCGTCCTCCTTCTGCGGCTGTCAGCATATGGATGCGCGCATGGATCAATATTGCGTCGTCGGACATGACCGGAGGCTAATCCCGCCTCATCGCGACGACAAGGCGATCGCCCGTTCACCCTCTGGACAGCCGATCGCAGCTATGGCTCTCTTCATCGCAGGAGGCGTAGCATGAAGATCGGACCCAAGACCCGCTGGATGACAGGTGCGCTGGTTGGCGCAGGGTTGCTGCTGGGCAGCGTCAGCGCGGCCGAGGCGCGTCCGCGCTATGGTTATGGTGGGGGCTATGGCGGCGGCTATGGCAATGGCTGGGGTCATGGTGGTTGGGACCGGCATCATCGGCAGGGTGACGGCTTTGGCGTGGGCGATGCGATCGGCGTGGCCGCGATCATCGGCGCGGTCGCCATCGTCGCCAACGCCATGTCGAAGGACAAGAAGGCGCGCGATCCCAATAGCGGCGGCGAATATGACGCCCCTCCGCCGAGCAGCGGCACCGACTATGGCACAGACGTTCGCAATGGCATCCCGCCGCGCAACGACGCCGATTTCTCCGACATCGCCGACGGCAATGGCCGGGACGACGCGATGACCGACGCCTGCGCGCTCGCCGCCCGCGACGAAGCCGAGCAGGAACATGGCGGCTATGCCGAGGTGCGCCACATGGAAACGCCGATCGCCACGGCGGACGGCTATAATATTGACGGCTATGTCGAGAGCCGTACCAGCTATCGCGCCAATGACGGCGCCAGCCGCCGCTTCACCTGCGCCATGAAGAATGGCCGGGTGGCGCAAGTCTACATCAGCCGCGATCTGGTGATGCAATAGTCTCACGCAAGCACAGGACTGGTCGGGATTTAGTTCAGGGGGGCCTGCAAAACGTGCGTTTCGAGCACCGGAGCGCAGCGTACTTCAAGTACGTGAGCACCGGAGCGCAGGAAGGCGCGTTTTGCAGGCCCGCCTGGGCTGAATAACGACCAGTCCAGTCGCTTTGTCCTGTCCCTGCCTCCATTCGTCGTCTAGCATTGCTGGCGAATCAGGAGGTTAGGGAGTGGAGGCCTTTCTTTTCGCGCCGGAAAATATCGTCTTCGTGTCGGCGCTGGTGCTGATGCTGCTGATCGGTGCCGTGCAGGCGCTGGGCTTTGCCGGTGATGCCGATCTGGATCTCGATAGCGACGCCGACCTGCTTGGCTGGCTCGGTCTTGGTCGCCTCCCTCTGCTGGCGCTGGTCGCCCTCTTCCTCACCCTCTTTGCGATCATCGGCCTGTTGGGCCAGCAGGCAGCGCATGACCTGTGGGGCGGCATGATTACCCCCTGGATCGCCGTCCCCGCCGCGGGCGTCGCCGCGCTTCCCGCCACCGGCATCGCTGCGCGCCTCGTCGCGCCGCTCCTGCCGCAGGATCACACCACCGCCATCCCGCTCGACCATCTGGTCGGCAGCCATGCCCGCATCGTCACCGGCCGCGCCACCAGCGGATCGCCCGCCCGCGCCCGTGTCGAGGATCATCATGGCCAGGCCCATTATGTCATGGTCGAACCCGACAATGCCGGTCAGGCGCTGGAGGAGGGCGAAACCATCCTGCTCGTACGCCGTGACGCCCATATCTTCCGCGCCATTTCCCATGGCGACCATTATCTGCCCCGAATTTAAGTTCCCCCAAAGTCCAGGAGACAGACATGAACCTGCCTGCCGTCCAGCAAAGCTTTTCCATCCTTCCCTATGCGATGATCGCAGGCAGCGGCTTGCTGGTCCTGATCGTGCTGGGGATTGTGATCGCCCGCCTCTACAAACGGGCATCGAAGGAAATCGGCTTTGTCCGCACCGGCTTTGGCGGGGAAAAGGTCGTCATGAACGGCGGCGCGCTGGTGCTGCCAATCTTCCATGAGACGATGCCGGTCAACATGAACACGGTGCGTCTGGCGGTGGAGCGCAAGAATAGCGACGCGCTCATCACGCTCGACCGCCTGCGCATCGACGTGAAGGCCGAATTCTACGTCCGCGTCCGGCCCGATGCCCAGTCGATCGCCACCGCCGCGCAGACGCTCGGCATGCGCACGATGAACCCGGAAGCGCTCAAGGAACTGGTCGAGGGCAAGTTCGTTGATGCGCTCCGCTCGGTCGCGGCGGGCATGACCATGAACCAGCTGCACGAACAGCGCGGCGACTTCGTGCAGAAGGTGCAGCAGGTGTCGTCGGTCGATCTCGCGATGAACGGCCTCGAACTGGAAAGCGTCTCGCTCACCGGCCTCGACCAGACCTCGATCGAACATTTCAACGCCAACAACGCCTTCGACGCCGAGGGCCTGACCAAGCTGACCGAGCAGATCGAGTTGCGGAAGAAGACCAGAAACGACATCGAGCAGGAAACCCGCGTCCAGATCGAAACGAAGAATCTGGAGGCCGAGCGCCAGTCACTGCTCATTCAGCGTGACGGCGAATTCGCCCGGCTGGAGCAGGAGCGGGAGGTGGAGATGCGCCGCGCCGCGCAGGTCGCCGAAGTCGCGCGTGAACAGTCGTTGCGCCAGCAGGAGGCCGATCAGGCGCGGATCGAGGCGAAGAAGCTGGTCGACAGCCAGCAGATCGAGGCCGACCGCGCCGTGCAGCAGGCCAAGATCGCGCAGGCGCAGGCGCTCGAACTCGCCCGGCAGGAACAGCAGATCGCGGTCCAGAACAAGAGTCGCGAGGAAAGTCAGGCCAAGGCCGAGGCCGACGAGGCCCGCGCCAAGGCGGTCGCCGCCGAGGAACAGGTGCAGACCAGCCGCGCCACCGAGGTCGCCGAGCGCGCCAAGCGGATCGAACTGATCGATGCCGCGCGTGAGGCCGAGCGCGCCGCGATTCAGGTGCGGGTCGAGGCCGAGGCCGAGAAGCAGGCCGCCGCCGACCGTGCCGAAGCGCTGCGCGTCGCGGCCGAAGGTGAGGCGGAGGCCGCCAAGCTGCGCGCCGAGGCCGACCGTGTCCGCTTTGAGGTGGAGGCCGCCGGCCAGCGCGCCGTCAACGAGGCCGCGAACCTGCTGTCGTCCGACCAGATGTCGCTCCAGACCAAGCTGGCGCTGCTCAAGGTGCTGCCCGATCTGATCCGCGAAGCCGCCAAGCCCATGGAATCGATCGATTCGATCAAGATCGTGCAGGTCGATGGCATCACCGGTGGAAGCACCGGCAGCGACGGGTTGGTGAGCGCTGGCAACGACCAGAATCTCGCCAGCGCCGCCGTCTCCGCCGCGCTGCGCTACCGTGCGCAGGCGCCGGTGATCGACGGGCTGATGAAGGAACTGGGCCTCGACGGCTCCAGCCTCGACACGCTGGTCAAGAGCGCCGTCGATCCGGTGCCTGTGGCCCCGCCAGCTGCGGCGCCGGTGATCGTGGAGAAGATCCTGCCGGCAAAGGACAAGGCGGAGGGGTGAGGCGCGCCCATATGGAAAGGCGGGCCTGCGTGTGCGCTCGCAGGCCCGCCGGGCATGATGCGGTCCGGAACCGGCGGAGGGGCCACCGATTCCGCTCCTTCATGATGTATGCGATGGCGCGCCGGCGGGGTGTCCATCCGGCGCGCCGCCGCGCCTACCCCCGCATCGTGCCTGTCTCGATATAGCGCTGGTGCCAGGCGAGCGCTTCGCCCGGCAACATCGGCGATTGCAGGCCGAAACTGCCCTTCATCGCGCGGGCATAATAATCCGCCAGCATCGGCCGGTAATCGGGATGGGCGCAGTGGGCGATGATCTGTTCTGCACGCTGGCGCGGGGCCAAGCCGCGCAGGTCGGCGAGCCCCTGTTCGGTGACGATCACCTGCACATCCTGGTTGATATGGTCGACATGGCTGCAATGCGGCACGATGGCGGAAATCTTGCCGCCCTTGGCGGTGGACGGTGTCATGAAGATCGACAGATAGGCGTTGCGGGCAAAGTCGCCCGATCCGCCGATGCCGTTCTGGATGCGCGATCCCATCAGGTGCGTGCTGTTTACGTTGCCATAGATGTCCGCCTCGATCAGGCCGTTCATCGCGATGCAGCCGAGGCGCCGGACCAGTTCGGGATGGTTGCTGATTTCCTGCGGGCGCAGCAGCATCTTGTCGCGATAGCGGTGCATATCGGCATTCAGGCGCGTGGCGGCTTCGGGGCTGAGCGAGAAGGCGGTGGCGCTGGCCATGCGCAGCTTGCCCGAATCCAGCAGGTCCAGCATCCCGTCCTGAATCACCTCCGTATAGGCGACCATGTCGTGAAAGGGTGCGTCGATCAGGCCGGTCAGCACCGCATTGGCGATGTTGCCGACGCCCGATTGCAGCGGCAGGAGCGAGGCGGGCAGGCGGCCCTGGCGCACTTCATGGCTGAGGAAGTCGAGCAGGTGGCCAGCGATCGCATGGGCGGTCGCGTCCGGCGGGGAGAAGGGGGCGTTACGGTCCGGCGCGTCGGTTTCGACTACCGCGATCACCCTGGCCGGATCGCAGCGGAAGGTCGGCTGGCCGATGCGCTGGTCGGCGCGGACCAGCGGGATGGGCTGGCGATGGGGCGGCAGGGCGGTGCCGTAATAAATGTCGTGCATCCCCTCCAGCGCGGGATTCTGCCAGCGATTGACCTCCAGGATCACGCCCTTGGCGCGGTCGATCCAGGTCTTGTTGTTGCCGACCGAGGCCGAGGGGATAAGGTCGCCATCGGCGGTGATGCCGGTGACTTCCACGACGGCGATATCGAGATCGCCGAGGAAGCCCTGCCACGCCATCGGTGCGACCTGGCTGAGGTGCATGTCGAAATAATGCATCTGCCCGGCATTGATGCGTTCGCGGGCGATGGGGTCGCTGTTGTAGGGCAGGCGATATTCGATGCCGTCGGCCTTGGCCAGCGCGCCGTCCAGTTCCGGGCCGGTGGATGCGCCGGTCCAGATCTTCACGCGGAAGGGATCGCCCGCGGCATGGGCGGCGGTGATGCGGTCGGCCAGCGCCAGCGGCACCGCCTTGGGATAGCCCGAGCCGGTAAAGCCGCTCATGCCCACGGTCATGCCGTCATGGATCAGCGCGGCGGCCTCTGCGGCGGTCTGGCCTTTGGCGGCCAGTCCGGCGTGAGCGATACGGCTTGCAGTCATCCTCTCATCCTCCTTCGCCCGCATTGCAGGGCGTGGGCATGCAGGTGTGGCCTTTTGGGTCCGGGGACAATAAGGATTGGTTGCACAAATTCTGTGCGTGAGTCGTGTAAATGTCCGATCTGCTGATCGCCTTGCGAACATTCATCCGTCTGGTCGAGGTGCCCAGCTTCTCGCGCGTGGCGAAGGAAGTGCATGCCAGCCATACGACGATCGCCCGGCGGCTGGATCTGGTGGAGGCGCATTTCGGCGTGCGCCTGTTCCATCGCACGACCCGGCGGCTGGTGCCGACCGCTGATGCCGATCAATTGCTGGTCCATGCGCGCACGATGCTGGACGCGCTGGATCTGGCGGAAGCGGATTTCGGGCCGGAGCGGGACCAGCCGCATGGGCTGGTGCGGATCGGGCTGACGACCGCGCTCGGCCTCCATTATGTCGCGCGGTTGGGCGAACTGGGGCGGCGCTATCCGGGGTTGCAGATCGATTGCGCGATGACCGACTGGCAGCGGGACGTGGTGGAGGACCGGCTCGACCTGGCGGTGCGGGTCGGGCCGATCGGCGACGATAGCCTGGTCGCGCATCCGCTGGGGCGGCTGGCGCGGCGGCTGGTGGCGCATCCCGACTATCTGGCCGCGCGAGGCATGCCGGCGTCGGCGGAGGCGCTGAAGGATCATCAGTGCATCGCCTATGCCTATGGCGACATGCCCGCGCGCTGGACGATCGATGGGCGTGAGCGGCTGGTGGAAGGGCTGGTCCGGTCGGACAATAGCGAGGCGGTGCATCGTGCGGCGCTGAGCGGCCTGGGTATCGCGTTGCTGCCAGCGATCCGGGTGGCGGGCGACATGGCGGCGGGGCGACTGGTGCCGGTGCTGCCCGACAGCGCCATCGCCCCGCTCGACATTTTCGTGGTCCACCCCTCGCGCCGTCGCCTGCCGCCGCGTGCGCGGATCGTGCTGGACTTCATCAAGGCGCATTTCCCGGCGGAGGGGTAGGGGCCTTATCGTTCGCTGCCCTATCGTTCGCTGCCCTTCGCCTTCCCCCAAGCGCGCGCGGCGGTATAGCCCAGATAGCCGGTGCCAAAGAGCGCATAGAGCGGTTCGGGCAGGGCGTTGAGATAGGCGCGCATGCCCGCCGTGATCGCCACCGCCATGTCCGGCCGGACCCCGGCGATCAGCCCCATGGGCAGCGACCAGAGCAGCAGCGCGTACATGACATAGAGGAAGGCGGGGCGCGCCCGCTGCGTCCAGATGTCGGTCGGTTCGGCTTCGCCATCCTGTTGCATGTCCTGCCTCCCTTAACCGATCCGGTTGGCGAGCCAGCCATAGAGAAAGGCTTCGTTGGCCGGGCGCTGCTCCGCCAGCGCGACATAGCGTTCGCCTTGCAGTGCTTCGAGCGCCTTGAGCAGCACCTTGTCGCCGGCGGCCCCGCGCACGGAACGAAAGGCGGCCAGCGCGGCGAGGGTGCGCGCGCCGACCTGCCGGTCGACCTTGAGGTCGGGATAATCCTGCTGGTTGCGGTTGAGCGCATTGAGCGCGCGCTGGAGAAAGCCGGTCGCGGTCGCGACGCCCATATTGACGCCGGTATCGAACAGTTCCGCTGCAATCGGTCCGCTCATTTCCGCGATGAAGGCATAGCCCGGTCGCTCCCAGTAGAGGCGGCGATAGATCGCCTCCGCGACGCTGCGCGGCAATGCCTTCATGTCGCCGATATAGCCATTGGCGCGGGCGACGCCGAGCGTGATGCCCATATTGGTGGGGCCGCCGCGATCGGCGGGATGATCGCTATAACCACCTTCGCGGGCAATGACCTCATCAATCAGGTCGTGAATGTCCATGATACGCCTCCTGTAGGGAAAAGAGGCGAATCATTTATCCCATATGGTTCGTTGTAGGACAGGGGGAATTTGAGGAGGAGGCAGTTTGTGTGCGTCGGACATGCCGTTCGACCTGCGTTTTCACCTCGGGCGGCAACAGCCACATCGCATAACAATTGACCCATCCGACGAGCAATTGCAGATTGAGCCATGCTTACGCCAAAATCCGTCCTCCCCGAATCTTTGCGTGCGAAGTTAGTTGATCTCGGCGCCAAGCTGGAACAGCAAATAGCCATAGGTCACGAGTTCGATGGAATTCTGGATGAGATCAATGGCCTTAAGGCCAGCGTTATTGTTCGGGCAGATAGTGAAATTGCGTATTCTGCGAACTTGCAGAAATGGAGGCGGCGGTATCCGCTTATCGTGCGGTTATTTTCCCCCAGAATGGTAGATGTTGACCAGCTTGGTAGAATACCGAACCTCGAATATCTTTTCCTGTTCCATCGCGATGGTTATATTCGGGAAGCGGCGCTCAAACGCATAGCGTCTGCAATACCAAGCCCGTTCCTGTTTGCGGCTATCGCATGGCGACTGAATGATTGGGTTTTGCCGGTGAGAAAAGCGGCCGCGGAGTGCGCGCTCCGTTGTTTCCCGATGACGTCTCCAACCATCGTAGCAGAAGCCGCTGTTGCACTCCTTGCGAGAGAGAATAGTTGGGGGCGCTGGTCTGAGGAGCGGAGCGCATTGGCCGACGCATTTGCTCGGCCTGATGTCGTAGAACATCTTGCTCAACTCATTCGAGCTAGTCGGACTGGCCCGATGGCAACCGTTTTAAGATACGCGCTTCGGGAAGGCGGTCTTGATGGTCATCTGGAAGGTCTGGCCTGTGAAGCTATTCAACCGGCAGTTAGAGCGACTGCCGTTCAGGCCCTCATAGATGGTTATGCAACTTGGCCTAGCGGGTGGACTTGGCGCTGGGTCAACAAGCCGATGGGAATCCGCCGTCGTGAAACAACCTACAGCAAAAGAATGCTGGGCCACGCTGCTGATCGCGCTCGTCTGATTGAGGTCAGCGCCTGTGATCGCTCTGCCATTGTGCGCCGAGTGGCCGCTTCGAGCATCATCCAGTACGAGCTTGAGCCTGGCGTGGCGCCCAAAATAGCCGCTTTGATGATGACGGATAAATCGCCATCCGTCCGCGAGCGGGCTGAGTTCTTCCTCAAGCGAGCCGCTTCATAGATTATGGATTAGCAGAAGGGTGGGATTCGGGCGCGTGGGCCAGCCATTTCTCACCGGCTGCTAGACATGCGCTGGACGAAGTATGGGGAGGCCGCTGACGCTGTCAGTGGATGCTCTGCAACCCATCGCAAAAGCTGATTTCCTTGGTCGGGACGAGAGGATTCGAACCTCCGACCCCCACACCCCCAGTGTGATGCGCTACCAGGCTGCGCTACGTCCCGACCGGAGGGCGCCCAATAGGGGGCAGAAAAGAAAAGCGCAAGCGTTCAATCGCACAAGTTTGTGCGTCTCGTCCGAATCCCTAATCATATTGCCTCTTGCCCCTCATCTATGTTAGCCGCCCGCCCTTGATCCGTGCATGTCGAAAGGGCGTGCGCGACCGACAGAAAACAAGGCAGTCCCACCCATGTTCATTACCCCAGCCTTTGCCCAGACCGCGGGCGGGCAAGCCTCCGGCGCCGGAATCCTGGTGCAGATGGCGCCGCTGGTCCTGATCTTCGTGGTCTTCTATTTCCTGCTGATCCGTCCGCAGCAAAAGAAGATGAAGGAGCATAAGGCCAAGATCGACGCCGTGAAGAAGGGCGATCAGGTCATCACCGGTGGCGGCCTGGTCGGCAAGGTCGTGCGCGTCGACGACATCTACGCCGATATCGAACTGGCGCCGGGCATGAAGGTCAAGGCGGTCAAGTCGACCCTGACCGAGGTGATCGACCCGACCGCCGCCAAGCCCGCGAACGACTGAGCGCCTCCATGCTGAACTTCTCGCGCTGGGCGATCGCCGCGATCATCCTGCCGTTGCTGATCGGCGTTTTGTGCGCCGTCCCCAGCTTCCTGCCCGACGCCACCGTCGCGCAGCTCCCCCGCTTCATGCAGACGCGCGTGAACCTCGGCCTCGACCTGTCGGGCGGCAGCCATCTGCTGCTCGAAGCGTCGACCCAGGATGTCGCCAAGCAGCGCCTGACCAACATGGAGGAGCAGGTGCGCACCGAACTGCGCCGGGGCGATCCCAAGATCGCGATCGGCGACATTTCGAGCCGCGACGGGAAGCTCAGCTTCATGGTCCGTGAGCCGTCGCAGGTGGATGCCGCCGTCGAGCGCATCCGCCCTCTGACGCAGGGCGCGGGCCTGACCGGCCAGCGCGACTTCAATGTCGAGGTGGTGAACAGCTCCACCATCGTCATCACGCCCACCGATGCCGGCATCAAGAGCGCGGTCAAGAGCGCGATGGAAGTCGCGACCGAAGTGATCCGCAAGCGCATCGACGAAATGGGCACGCGCGAACCCACGATCCAGCAGCAGGGCGACAATCGCATCGTCGTGCAGGTGCCGGGTCTGGGCGATCCCAAGGCGCTGAAGGATCTGCTGGGCCAGACCGCCAAGCTGGAATTCAAGCTGGTCGATACGACCGCCAATCCGTCCGAAGTGGCGCAGGGCCGTGCGCCGGTGGGCAGCGAAGTGCTGCCCTATGCCGCCAACCCGACCGGCGTGCCGGTGATCGCGGTGAAGCGGCAGGTGATGGTGTCGGGTGAAGACCTGACCGACGCGACGCAGGGTTATGACCAGAGCAACCAGGCGATCGTCAACATCCGCTTCAACAGCGCGGGTGGCCGCCGTTTCGGGCAGGTGACATCGCAAAATGTCAACCGCCCCTTCGCCATCATCCTGGACGGCAAGGTGCTGTCGGCGCCCAACATCAACGAACCGATCCTGGGCGGCAGCGCGCAGATCAGCGGCAGCTTCACCGTGGAAAGCGCCAACCAGCTGGCGATCGCGCTGCGGTCGGGCAAGCTGCCGGTCGCGCTGACCGTGGTGGAAGAACGCACCGTCGGGCCGGGCCTTGGCGCCGACTCGATCCGCGCCGGCCTGATCGCTTCGATCGTCGCGGTGATCGCGGTCGCCGCGTTCATGTTCGTCAGCTATGGCCGGTTCGGCATGTATGCGAACCTGGCCGTGGCCATCAACGTGATGGTGATCCTGGGCGTGATGGGCATGCTGGGCGCGACGCTGACGCTGCCGGGCATCGCCGGTTTCGTGCTGACCATCGGTACGGCAGTGGACGCCAACGTGCTGATCTACGAACGTATCCGTGAGGAACGGCGACGCGGACGCAATGTCGTAGCGGCGATCGAACATGGCTATAAGGAAGCCAGCCGCACCATCTTCGAAGCGAACGTGACTCACGCCATCGCCGGCGGCATTATGCTCGCGCTGGGCTCCGGCCCGGTGAAGGGCTTTGCCATCGTGCTGCTGATCGGCATCGCGACCAGCGTGTTCACCGCCGTCACCTTCACCCGCATGATCGTCGCTGGCTGGGTGCGTCGCACCCGTCCGACGGACATCCATATTTAAGAGGGGCGGGAGGAAAGACCCATGAAACTTCTCAAGCTCGTCCCCGACAATACCAATATCGGCTTCGTCGCCGTGCGGAAATGGGCCTTTGCCCTGACCGCGCTGCTGACGGTGCTGGCGGTCGGCGCGACTGCCCATAAGGGCCTCAACCTGGGCGTCGATTTCGTCGGCGGCCTGATGATCGAGGCGAAATTCCCGCAGGCGGTGGAAACCGACAAGGTCCGTGCCACCATCGGCACGCTGGGCGTGGGCGAAAGCTCGCTCCAGCAGTTTGGCGATCCCAAGACGGTGCAGATCCGTTTGCCGCTGCCCGAACAGGGCGGTGCGGGCGCGGCCAATGCCGTCGTGGAAAAGACCCGCAAGGCGATGACGGCGCAGTTCCCCGGCGTCACCTTCTCCCGCTACGATACGGTGTCGGGCAAGGTGTCGGGCGAACTGATCCAGAATGGTGTGCTGGCGGTCGTGCTGGCGATCCTGGGCATCGCGGTCTTCAGCTGGTTCCGCTACGAATGGCAGTTCGGCGTGTCGACCTTCGTCGCGATCGTCCACGACGTGCTGATGACGCTGGGCTTCTTCGCGATCACCCAGCTGGAATTCGACCTCAACATCATCGCCGCAGTGCTGACGATCGTGGGCTATTCGATCAACGACAAGATGGTGATCGACGACCGCATCCGTGAAAATATGCGCAAATATCGCAAGATGGACATGAAGGCGCTGATCGACCTGTCCGTCAACGAGACACTGCCGCGCACGGTGATGACGTCGGTGACGATCCTGCTGGCGCTGGGCGCGCTGTTGCTGCTGGGTGGCCATGTGCTGCGCGGCTTCACCGCGGCCATGATGCTGGGCATCATCGTGGGCACCTATTCGTCGGTCTATGTGTCGTCCTCGCTCCTCATCTCGCTGGGCCTCAGCCCGCAGACGTCGGAGAAGAAGGCGGCCAAGAAGGGCGATTATGCCGGGACGGCCGAGCGGGTTGGTCCCCGCGACGATGGGGCCAAGCCCTGAGCGATTCCGGTATCAAGCTCCGCCGCGACGATAGCGGGCAGGGGCCGATCGTCACCGGCTTTCAGGGCCGGGGCTTCCGGGTGCGCGACGATGTGTTCCCGGACGGCCTGTTGCTCAGCCCGGTGCGGGCGCTGGCCTGGGCCGATGCGCCGGCATCGGTGGAGGCGCTGACCGTGGAGGCGCTGGGCGACCTGTTCGCCACCGATCCGCGCCTGGAGTTCCTGCTGCTGGGCACCGGTGCGGGATTGCGCCAGCCGCCACGCCCCTTCGTCCGCGCGGTGGAAGCGCTGGGCATCGGCGTGGAGGCGATGGACAGCCGCGCCGCCGCCCGCGCCTGGGGCGTGTTGCGTGCCGAGGAGCGGCAGATCGTGGCGGCGTTGCTGCCGCTGTAAAGGTACAGCCGTTCGTTTCGAGCAGGGTCTAGCAACGGGATAGGCTGTGCCAGCCGCTTCTCGACAAGCTCGAAGCGAACGGACTGTTTTGGTTGCCCTCCTGCCCTGCTTTGGCCCATGTTGCCTCCTTGCTGAAACCAAGGGGGCTTTTTCATGTCGTTTCGCCGTCCCGCCGCCGCGCTGATCGCGGCGCTGCTCGTCACCACCAGCGCGCATGCTGCGACCCCGGATGCGCAGGCGCGCGGGGAGGAGCCGGCCTTTCGTGCGCTCTACAAGGAACTGGTGGAAACCGACTCCAGCTGGCCGGACGGAAGCTGCACGGTCGCGGCGGAGCGGATGGGCGCGCGGCTGAAGGCAGCGGGCTATGCCGAAAGCGATGTGCAGATCGTCACCGATCCGGCCCATCCCAAGGAAGGCAATCTGACCGCCATCCTGCGCGGCAGCAATGCCAAGCTGCCCGCCGTCCTGCTGCTCGCCCATATCGATGTGGTCGCGGCCAAGCGCAGCGACTGGGAGCGTGACCCCTTCACCCTGATCGAGGAGGGTGGCTATTTCTATGGGCGCGGCACATCCGATGACAAGGCGATGGCGGCGGCCTTCACCGACCAGATGATCCGCTACAAGACGGAAGGCTATAAGCCCAAGCGGACGATCAAGCTGGCGCTGACCTGTGGCGAGGAGACGGAGAAGGCGCTGAATGGCGTTGAATATCTGCTGAAGAACCGCCCCGATGCGTTGAAGGCCGGATGGGCGCTGAACGAGGGTGGCGGCGGGTCGCTGGACGAGGCGGGCAAGCCGGTCAGCCAGGGCGTACAGGCGGGGGAGAAGGTCTATCAGGACTTCACCCTGACCGCGACTGCGCCGGGCGGGCACAGCTCGCGCCAGACGCCGCATGTCAATGCGATCGGCTGGATGGCGGCGGCGCTGGCGCGGATCAACGATTATGATTTCCCGGTCAACCTGACGCCTGCGGCCAGGGCCTATTTCGGGGCGTCGGCGCCGCTCTATCCGGCCAAGGTGTCGGCGGCGATGGCGGCCGTCGGTATGGGCAAGGCGACGGAGGCGGATTATGCGGCCGTGTCGGCGGAAAGCGCCAGCTGGAACGCGACGTTGCGCACCACCTGTATCCCGACGCTCATCAGCGGCGGCCATGCGCCCAATGCCCAGCCGCAATCGGTGACCGCCAATGTCAATTGCCGCATCATCCCCGGTGAGAGCGTGGAATCCGTGCTGGCGCGCCTTGGTGAAGTGGCGGCCGATCCGAAGGTAAAGGTGACGCTGGCCGATCCGCCGCAGCCCAAATCCTCCGCGCCCGCACTGACGCCGCAGATCATGGGGCCGATCGAGGTGCTGACCAAGGAGATGTGGCCGGGCGTGCCGGTGATCCCGCGCCTCGCCACCGGGGCAACCGACGGGCGCTTCACCAATGCGGCAGGCATCCCGACCTATGGCGTGTCGGGCATGTTCGCCGATCCGGACGGGCAGGGCGTTCATGGCCTCAATGAGCGCATCCGCGTCAAGTCGCTGCTGGACGGGCGGGCGTTCCTCTACCGGCTGGTGAAGCTCTATACGCAGTAAGGAGCGGTCGGCGGATGCAAAGCCACTACCGTTCGTTACGAGCGTAGTCGAGAAACGCGAGTAATGCGCTATCCGCTTCTCGACTAGGCTCTAAGCGAACGGAGGTAAGTGCGCCTCTGGCCTCCGCCACTCCAACGAAAAAGGGCCGCCCGATCGGGCGGCCCTTTCCTTTCGGCTGGGAGCCGGAAATCAGAAGCGGAACTTCACGCCCGCGCGATAGCTCTGATATTTGACGTCGTTGCGCCACACGGTCGTGTCGGCCGACAGGGTCAGGTCGATCGAGCCGGTGGTCAGCGTCAGGCCACCACCCACTTCGCCCCAATTCTTGTCCTGCCCGCCCAGCGCGAAGGGCGCCAGGCTGCCGGTGCCGCCGACCAGATTGGCCAGGAACCAGGCCGGCTGGTCGTTGAATTCATGGACGAAGTTGGCGGTCAGATAAGGCCGGAAGCCGCCGCTGTTGGACTTGACCGTGGCGCCCAGGCGACCCTGCGCGCTGCGGATGGCATGGCGCTTGATGACCAGCGCCGCGTCGCCGCCATATTCGGACAGGTTGCCCGAGCTGATATAGGCGCCGCGGATCGACGCGCGGGGCACGATGCTGAAAGCGTCGCTGCCCAGCGCCTTGCTGAGGCCCAGTTCACCCGACAGCGCCAGTTCCTGATCGCCGGCATAGAGGGTGTAGGGGTTCACGCCGACCGCGAAGGAGCGGCGCGACCGGGTGGCCAGCGTGCCGGCGCTGCCGACCGCATCCAACTTGATCCCGCCCAGGTCGAAGGCGCCATAGACGGTGCCCTGATAGAGGCGCGCGCGCGCCCAGTCATTGGCGCCGGTATTGCCCTTCAACTCGCTGAAGGAGGCGGCAAGGCCGATCACGCCATTGTCGCCGAACGCCTTTTCGACGCCCAGTGCCGCATACCAGCCGTCGAACTGGTCGTTGCCCAGCGGCACGGCCGTGCGCATCGGCGCCGCCTTGCCGTCGATATAACCGCCGGCCAGGAAGGCGCTCATATCGTCGGGCAGCACGCCTTCGCGGGTGGTGGTGTCGCTATTGCCGCTCTGGTCCATGCCGAGGTCGATATTGTTCAGGCTGGCGGCGGCGAGCTGGATCGGCTGGCCGGTCATGGTCAGCGTGCCGCCGAGCGAACCGCCGTCCAGCTTGGTCAGGCGATCGCGGTAGAAGCGCGCCATATTGTCGTTCAGCACTTCGGCCATCGACGTCTTGAGCGTTTCGGTGCGCGGCGCCATCGCCTCGAACGTCGCCTGAATGCCCGCCACGCTCAGCAGGTCCGCCTCGCCATAGAGATTGGCATAATTGGCGTAGAGGGTGCGGTTCTGGTCGAGCAGCTGGGCGAAGCTGGTCTGGTTCGGCGATGCGCCGTTGACGACGTCGGCATAGAGGCCGGCGTCGATCCGTACGCTGACGCTGTTGTCGCCATAGATCAGCACCGGCTTCAGGATCGCCGACAGCTGCGCCGGGGCGGTGAAGGTGCCGTCTACGCCGCCTTCGGCGGTCAGGAACGTATATTGGTTGCCATAGCGGACCTTGGTGCCGGCGGTGGCGCCGAACACGACCTGGCCACCGACTGCGGCGATGCCGTCGATCGGATCGCCCACGGCGAGCAGCGAGACGTCGCCGTCCGCCTGTGCTGCGGTGATGGCCGCTGCGCTGCGCTGTTCCTGACGCTGGTCTTCGCCGCCGCCTTCGCCTTCGGTCGGCGGGGTTTCGACTTCGCCCTCGCCATCATCCTCGACGAAGCGGGTGGCCTTGACCGCCAGCACGTCCGATACGCCATTGGCGCCCAAGTCGATGTGCAGCGTGCTGCCCGAGGTCAGGATCGCATTGCCTTCGACGCTCAGCGTGCCGATCGTGCCGATGCCGCCGGGCGCCACGGTGCCGAGGATGTTGGTGAAATAGGGCGCGCGCAGCGTGCCCGTGCCCGACAGCAGGCCGGTCATCAGGAAATAGTCGCCGGGCGTTTCGACCGTGCCGTCGACATTCACCACGCCGGCCAGATGGGAAATGTCCATCAGGCTGGTCAGCGAACCGTCCGCCGTGACGTCCAGCGTGGCGCCGCTGCCCGAAATGGTGAAGCGATCGACGGTGGCGTCTATGTCCAGCGTGGTCTTGCCAGCGGCGCTCAGCGTCACGTCATAATAGCGGCCGACGATGCCGGCCGAGGCGACCGGATCGATATTGTTGGGGACGAAGTCGGTCGCGCCGGGCAGGCCGTTGGCCAGGGTCGGGCTGGGCAGGACGGCGGCTTCCTCGTCGCCTTCCGCCTGCGCTTCATGGATGGCGCCGCCGGCCAGCGTGACGCTTTCGCCATTGGGGCTGCGCTCGGCGATCTCCACCTTGCCCTTGTTGTTGGACAGGGTGGTGGTGCCGGACGCGGTCGTGCTGGTGGCCGGCGTGGCGCTGCGGTCGCTTTCGTCCACGGGGACGCCGTTCACATAGAGCGTGCCGGTGCCGACATCATAGCAGATGCCGTCGGGCTGGTAGCAGAGCTGGCCGAACTTCTGAGCGCTGTCCTCGCCAAAGGCGCCTGCGCCTGGCGTGGTGGGCACGCCGTTCACCAGCTGGCCCGTGCTGTCGATGATCCGGTAATTGGGGTCGAGCGCCGTGACCCAGTGGTTCGCGTCGCTCCACTTGCCGTCGCCCGCCCGGTTGGTGGCGTAGCGATAGGGGTTGTTCTCCGCGATCCAGTCCCAGAAGAGATAGAGCGGCTGGTAGAAGGAGGAGCCGCCATAGGAACTGGCCGGCTGATCGAGGAAATAGCGGCTGCCGCCCGACAGGACGCCGATCACCGTCTTTTCGTCAAACGCCTGATCGAGGATCAGCGGACCGCCCGAATCGCCGCCTGCGGTGCTGCCTTCATTGGGCAGGGCGTCATCCTTGAACAGGTTGAAGTCGAAGGGGTTTTCGCGCGTCGGATCGTCGAAATCGGTGTGATAGAGATTTTGCGTGTAGCCGCTCGCGCCGCCGAACAGGAAGCTGTCGACATCGTCCAGCGAGCCCAGCAGGCCGAGGAAATTCTCCGCCGTCTTGCGGCGGAAATCGATGCCATAGCTGTTGCCGGTCGATCCGCTGCCGCTGCGGCCATAGCCGGTGATGGTCACATGATAGCCGGTGCCCGTGGTGTCGCTGATCGAGGACGGGGCGGGCAGGGCCGAGAAGAGCATGGTCCAGGTCGGCACGTCCGCGGCGGGCGTGTCCAGCGTCGCCATCGCGACGTCGCCATAGAGGAAGCTGAGCGCCGGCGGATCGAGCGAGTCCGGATGATAGGCGATATTGTTGACATTATAGACGCTGAGCGCCGTGTTGGTCTGGAAACCGTTGCTGAGCCAGTCGATCAGGCCCGGCCGGGCGTCGTTCTGGAAAGCGAAGGCGACCGGGACGCCGCCATTGACGGTGCTGTAGTCGGCCGAGGTCAGATCGTTGACGCAGTGCGCCGCGAAGATGACCGTGCGCGGATTGATGAGCGTGCCGGTGCAGACATAGCCATCGGCGCGGTACATGATGCCGACGCCATTGACGTCGCTGCCATCGATGATGTCGCTGGGAGTCTTGTCGTCGGTCGGCACGACGGCCTGTGCAGCCGGTGCGATACTGAGTGCGGCGACGGCCGCCGATGCGAGAAGGGCGGTACGTCCGGCGCGCGCCAAAAGGCCCACGCCATTCTTGCGAATGTGCATGATATGAAACTCCCCAAAGACCGAGGGGAGGCTAGTCAACTGAAATGCGCAAGACAATCAGTCACATGAAGAAAGTCGCGACTTGTTTCAAAAAGGTCACAATGATGACTGATTTATCCCATATTAAAGCGTTACTAACGATAATTGTCATTCATTCCTATCGCGGAATGAAATCCGTTCTGCATATCTGGGGATGTGGAACAGGCGCCGATCCGGTCGATGGGGCGACCGACCGGTGGCCCGCTTGCGCATCGCGGCATATCTCCCTAAGCATGGAGGCAAGTTCCGGCTCCACTTTTGGGGGCTGGCGAGTGCAGAAGTGAGTTACGGCATGGTGCAGCAGAGCCGCCCATCGCCGCAGAGTTCCGGCCCGGCCGGCCGTTATGCGGGCAAGCGCCCCCGTACCGGTCCGGGCGATGGGAGCAAGGCTGCGGCCATTCCGCCCCCGCCGGTGCAGCGGGGTTTTTCGCCCCATGGCGCGCGTGATCGCAAATCCTATGCGGCGATCGACCTGGGCACCAATAATTGTCGGCTGCTGATCGCCAAGCCGTCCGCCGATGGCTTCATCGTGGTGGACGCCTTTTCGCGGATCGTGCGGTTGGGCGAGGGGCTGGCGGCCACGGGTCGAATCAGCGACGCGGCGATCGACCGGGCCATTGCGGCCCTGTCCGTCTGCGCCGACAAGCTGCGCCGTCGCCATGTCACGCTGGCGCGGTCGGTCGCGACCGAAGCCTGCCGCCGCGCGTCCAACGGTGCGGAGTTCATCCGGCGCGTCTACAAGGAAACCGGCATCGCGCTCGACATCATCAGCGCGCAGGAAGAGGCGCGGCTGGCGGTGCTGGGGTGCCATGCGCTGCTGGAGCCGGGCGACGGGCCGGCGCTGATCTTCGACATCGGCGGCGGGTCGACCGAACTGGTGCTGGTCGATTCGCATGGCACGACCGGTGCGCCGCGCATCGTCGACTGGGTGAGCGCGCCCTGGGGCGTCGTGTCGCTGACCGAGAGCGAGGCGTTCGACCATGGCCATGCCGCCGACCGGCTGGCCGCCTATGAACGGATGCGCGCGCGGATAAGCGATGCCTTCGCGCCGCTGGCCCGTCGTCTGCCCAAGGGGGCGGAAGGCATCCGCCTGCTCGGTACGTCAGGCACGGTGACGACGCTGGCCAGCCTGCATCTGGGCCTGCCGCGCTATGACCGGCAGGCGATCGACGGGCTGATCGTGCCGTGCGAATCGATGCGGGCGATTTCCGATCGCCTGTCCGGCATGGGGTTGGCGGAGCGGCAGAAGCTGCCCTGCATCGGTACCGAGCGCGCCGATCTGGTGGTTGCTGGCTGCGCCATTTTGGAATCGATTCTCGACATCTGGCCGGCGGAGCGGCTGGGCGTGGCCGACCGGGGGATTCGCGAGGGTATATTGCGCGGGCTGATGGACCGCGATGGGAGAGTGATGTGAGAGGGAGTGGCGCCGGCAAGGTGCGGGTCAAGACGGCCAAGGGGCGGACGGCGCAGTCGGTCCGCTGGCTGGAGCGGCACCTCAATGATCCCTATGTCCATAAGGCCAAACAGGAAGGCTGGCGCAGCCGCGCCGCCTTCAAGTTGATCGAACTGGACCAGAAATTCCATTTCGTGAAGGGATCCAAGGCGGTCGTCGACCTCGGCGTCGCGCCGGGCGGCTGGGCGCAGGTGGTCCGGAAAATGGCGCCGAAGGCCGCCGTGGTGGGCATTGACCTGCTGCCGGTCGATCCGCTGCCGGGCGTCACTCTGTTCGAAATGGATTTCATGGACGACAAGGCGCCGGAGTTGCTACGCGGGGCGCTGGGGCAGGCGCCGGACCTCATCATTTCCGACATGGCGGCCAATACGGTCGGCCATGCCGCGACCGATCACTTGCGCACCATGGGGCTGGTCGAGGCGGCAGCCTGGTTCGCGGTGGAAAATCTGCGCAAGGGCGGCACTTTCGTCGCCAAGGTGTTCGCGGGTGGCACGGACGGCGACCTGCTGGTCTTGCTCAAGAAGAATTTCACGACGGTCAAGCACGCCAAGCCGCCAGCCAGCCGCAAGGGCAGCGTCGAATGGTATGTCGTGGCGCAAGGATTTAAAGGTAGGCCGGACGAAGGGACCGATCCGACCTGATAGCAGCATAGCGGGGGGCATTTGGTCGCAACGGTTTCGACGGTCGCCTATCTGGGGCTGGAGGCGCGCGCCGTGGAGGTGCAGTGCCAGCTGGTCCCCGGCCTCCCCAATTTTATCCTCGTCGGCCTGCCCGACAAGGCTGTCGCCGAAAGCCGCGAGCGGGTGCGCAATGCCATCGCCGCGATCGGCCTGTCGTTGCCACCCAAGCGGATCACCGTGAACCTGTCGCCGGCCGACCTTCCTAAAGAGGGATCGCATTTCGACCTGCCCATCGCGCTGGCCCTGCTGGGGGCAATGGGCGTGATCGATGCGGAAATGCTGTCTGGCTATGTGGTGGTGGGTGAACTGGGGCTGGACGGACGGACCGCGCCGTCGCCCGGCGTGCTGCTGGCCGCGCTCCATGCGGGCGAGCAAGAGAAGGGGCTGGTCTGCCCGGTCGCGCAAGGGGCAGAAGCCGCCTGGGCGGGCGAGGTGGAAGTGGTTGCGGCGCCCGATCTGCTGAGCCTGCTCAACCATTTCAAGGGCACGTCCGCTTTGTCGCCACCGCAGCCGGGCATAGTCGATGCGCCGGTGCGGACCGCGGACCTCAAGCAGGTGAAGGGGCAGGAGGTCGCCAAGCGCGCGCTGGAGATAGCGGCGGCAGGCGGACATAATCTGTTGATGGTCGGGCCGCCGGGCGCGGGCAAGTCGCTGATGGCCAGTTGTTTGCCGGGGATATTGCCGGACATGACCCCGTCCGAGGCGCTGGAAAGCTCGATGGTGGCGAGCGTCGCCGGCACGCTGGAAGGCGGACGGATCAGCCGGGCGCGGCCCTTCCGCAACCCGCATCACAGCGCGTCGATGGCGGCGCTGGTCGGTGGGGGCCTGAAGGCGCGGCCGGGTGAGGTGTCGATGGCACATCTGGGCGTGCTGTTTCTGGACGAGTTGCCGGAATTTCAGCGCACCGTGCTCGATTCGCTGCGGCAACCACTGGAGACGGGCGAGGTGACGGTGGCGCGCGCCAATGCGCATGTGACCTTCCCGGCGCGGGTGCAGTTGATCGCGGCGATGAACCCGTGCCGCTGCGGGCACCTCAGCGATCCGGCGCTGGCCTGTTCGCGCGCGCCGCGCTGTGCGGCGGATTATCAGGCGAAGGTATCGGGGCCGCTGCTCGACCGCATCGACCTGCATGTCGAGGTGCAGGCGGTGACGGCGGCTGATCTCGTCCTGCCGCCCCCTGCCGAAGGGTCGGCCGAGGTTGCGGCGCGGGTCGCGGCGGCGCGACGCGTGCAGACGGCGCGCTATGCCGGCACGCCCACGCGCACCAATGCCGAGGTGGATGGCGAACGGCTGGAGGATGTGGCCGGGCCGGACGAGGCAGGGCGGCAATTGCTGGCGCAGGCCGCCGCCGCGATGAAATTGTCGGCGCGCGGCTATACCCGTGTGCTGCGCGTGGCCCGTACCATCGCCGATCTGGCCGGGGCCGAGCGGGTCGGGCGGGTGCACGTGGCAGAGGCGCTGAGCTATCGCCGTCGAGCGCCGGTGAATTGATCCGATGCTGGGCGGCATAAAGGCCTGGGCGAAGCGGCTGAAGCGCGATGTCGTGGCGCTGTGGATCGCGGCGCGTAACCCCGATACGCCCTGGATCGCACGGATCATCGCGATATTGGTCGCAGGCTATGCGCTCAGCCCGATCGACTTGATTCCGGATTTCATCCCCGTGCTGGGGTTGTTGGACGATCTGCTGATCGTGCCGCTGGGCATTGCGCTGGCGGTTGCGTGCATCCCGGCGCCTCTCATGGCCCGCTATCGGGATGAGGCGGAGAAAATGCTGGCGCGCCCGGTCAGCCGGGCGGGCGCGGCGGCGATCATCCTGCTTTGGATCGGCGGAGCGGTGCTGCTGGCGCTATGGGCGTTCAGGGCACCGGCTTGACGCTGACCAGTGTGCAGATGCCGATCAGGAGGCCGCTGACGGCGAAACCGAGCAGGAAACGGCGGATGTCGGGCCAGAAGTCGGGACGTTCCATGGCGCACCTCTTCCCTTTGGGATGAGGGCGCGGTTAGGCGCGCGGCAGGCAGGTTGCCAGTGACAAATATGGTTAGAGCTCGCCACCCCATATCCGTTCGGGCTGAGCTTGTCGAAGACCCGTTCTTGTTCCGCATAACATAAGGTCAAACAGAACAGAACGGCCCTTCGACAGGCTCAGGGCGAACGGGGCAATATATCGCGGCGTGCCGCTCAACCCGCGCTGTCGTTGGCGATCAGCTTGAGTTCGGCGGCCGGAGCATCGCTGTCCTTCGGGCGGAAGCGGCCTTCGACGCGGCTGCCCGGTTCGATTGTGATCCGTTCATAGACGACGTCGCCGGTGATGCGCGCGGTGCTTTCCACCACCAGTTCGCCCGCCGTGATCGACCCGTCGACAAGGCCCGCGAGACGGGCGCTCTGCGCGGTGACATGCCCGGTGATGCGGCTGTCCGGTCCCTGCACCAGAGCGGCACAGCTGATGTCGCCCTCAATCGCGCCATCGACATGCAGGTCGACGCTGGCGGTCAGATTGCCGGCTATGGTGACGTCGCCGCCGATCAGCGAGAAGGGGATGGACTTACCCCCGGTCGCGGACATCGGCGAAGCGGGCCGTGGCGATTTGCTGGACTTGGAGAACATCTTTGCGGGCCTCCAGGAAAGGGCGGGGATTGACGGCCTGGCCGTTCAGCCGGACCTCGAAATGCAGATGGGTGCCGGTTGAGCGGCCGGTCGAGCCCATGCGACCGATCGTGTCGCCGCGCGTGACCTTCTGCCCGACGCGGCTGGCGAAGCCGGACAGGTGGGCATAGCGGGTCATGATGCCGTTGCCATGTTCGACCTCGACGACATTGCCATAGCCCTGGCGCTGGCCGACATAGCTGACCTTGCCGTCGGCGGCGGCGTTGATCGGCTGGCCGTAGCGGCCCGGAAAGTCGAGCCCGGCGTGGAAGGCGGCATGGCCGTTGAACGGGTCGCGGCGATAGCCATAAGAACTGGTCAGCATCGGCGATCCGGTGGGCTGGCCCGACGGGATGGTGAGCAGGCTGCGTTCCAGAAACTCCATGCGCGACATGGCGTCGGCCAGATCTTCCAGTTCGCCGGTCATCGCGCCCTTGTCGCCTTTCCACGGCACGAACGGGCCGCCCTGCGCGCGGGCGGCGCTGCGGGCGAGACTGTCGGGATTGAGGCCGAAGCTGCGGATGGCGGCCGCCGCCTTGTCGGCGCGGCGCTCGACCGCATGAGTCAGCAGCAGGGCGAAGCGGCGCTGGCGCTGTTCCAGCTTCACCAGCGGCGCGGCTTCGGGCGCCATGCTGATCTTGGTGTTGAGCTTTTCCGTCCCACCGGTCTTTGAGTCGGCCTTCTCTTCGCCGACCAGATCGGCGCCGGCATCCTTGCCGTCTTCGGCGCCGAAATGGGTCTTGTAGAGATCGTCCATGAAGTCCTGCCGGGCTTCCAGATCCTGCGCCAGATCCTCGACCGACTGGCGATAGCCCTCGACCTTGCTGGCGGCGCTGGCGACCGACTTGCCCTGCTGGGCGAGGGCGGCGCGCTGCTGTTCGACCGCGGCGCTGCTGGCGAGCATGGAGACGGTGATGCCGGCCCAGCCGATCAGTGCGGCGGACAGGGCGCCGGCGGCACCAAGCTGCACGCGGCGGGAAATACGGATGAACTTGACCTGGCCACCGGAGCGCAGGAAAATCTCCCGCTCAGGGCAGAGGGCGTTGATCCGGTCCCGGAGGCCGGCCATTCCCTTCTTCTTCTGATGCGACAATGCGACCCCGCGACTCTAAACGATGCTTCTTTTGCCCGCTGGGGCCGGTAGCAAAGCTTTGCCTTTCGCGCGAATCCGCCACTGCGGACTCGTGACGAGTCGAAGGTCCAATGGGACGAAACGAAGATTCGGCACGCCGGTTCCGTACGGATGACGGAATTTTTCACTTCTCCGTCATATTTTGTCAGCGTTGGATGCCGTCCTTTTCAACGGCGGACACGGTGGTCGGGGGCGTCCGGCCGCCTTGCTTGACCGGATCGGCGCGCATCGCTATAGGCGCGGCTGCCCAGCGGCCCGGACGTGCGGAGACTCGCTCTCTTTCCGTCCTTTCCGTCGGGCACTTTTTAGAGCTGAACATTGCCGGGTGCTCTTGCGGCTCCAGGGGGCTTATGCCCACCGGGGCCTTTGCTGTTTGGAGGAATCTTGCCTCCCGACAGTGCAAAACGCGGGGACGTCCAGGTAAAGTAACTGAAAAAGGTGAAGGGCTTCATGCCAACAATCAACCAGCTGGTCCGCAAGGGCCGCGAGCTGCAGAAGACCAAGTCCAAGGTCCCTGCAATGGATGCGAACCCGCAGAAGCGCGGCGTTTGCACCCGCGTCTACACGACGACCCCGAAGAAGCCGAACTCGGCTCTCCGTAAGGTGGCGAAGGTGCGTCTGGTCAACCAGCGCGAAGTCATCACCTACATTCCGGGTGAAGGCCACAACCTTCAGGAGCACAGCGTTGTGCTGATCCGCGGCGGCCGCGTACGCGACCTTCCCGGTGTGCGTTACCACGTGCTGCGCGGCGTTCTGGATACCCAGGGCGTCAAGGACCGTAAGCAGAGCCGTTCGAAGTACGGCGCGAAGCGTCCGAAGTAAGGGAGACTAGAATATGTCACGTCGTCGTCGCCCCGAAAAGCGCATCATCCTGCCCGATCCCAAGTTCGGTGATATCGTGCTGTCGAAGTTCATGAACAGCATCATGCAGGACGGCAAGAAGGCCGTTGCCGAATCGATCGTCTATGGTGCCCTCGACACTGTCGAGACCCGCGCCAAGAAGGACCCGATCGGTCTGTTCCATGATGCGCTGAACAATGTGAAGCCCGGCATCGAAGTCCGCAGCCGCCGTGTCGGCGGTGCGACCTACCAGGTTCCTGTCGAAGTTCGTCCCGAACGTTCGCAGGCTCTGGCGATCCGCTGGCTGATCACCGCCGCGCGCAACCGCAGCGAAACCACGATGGCCGCGCGCCTGTCGGGTGAACTGCTGGATGCCGCCAACAACCGCGGCAATGCCGTGAAGAAGCGCGAAGATACGCACCGCATGGCGGAAGCGAACCGCGCCTTCTCGCACTACCGCTGGTAATAGACAGGCGGGCGCCGTCATCGGTGCCCGTTTCGTCATTCGGCACTCAAAATCGGTCCGTTCGCCGGGGGTATCTACCCATGGCGAACGGATTGGTTTAGGGGCCACGCCCAGAATTCACGAATCCCCTCACCGCCGGTGCGCCGGCAACGGAGAAGCATCATGGCCCGCAGCCATCCGCTCGAACATTATCGTAACTTCGGTATCATGGCGCATATCGACGCCGGCAAGACCACCACGACCGAGCGTATCCTTTATTACACCGGCAAGTCCTACAAGATCGGCGAAGTCCATGACGGCGCCGCCACGATGGACTGGATGGAGCAGGAGCAGGAGCGTGGTATCACCATCACGTCGGCTGCGACGACCTGCGTGTGGAAGGCGGCTGAGGGCAAGGGCCCCGAGCATCGCCTGAACATCATCGACACCCCCGGCCACGTCGACTTCACCATCGAAGTCGAACGTTCGCTGCGCGTGCTCGACGGTGCGGTTGCCGCGTTCGACGGCGTTGCCGGCGTTGAGCCGCAGTCGGAAACCGTGTGGCGCCAGGCGGACAAGTACAAGGTTCCGCGGATGTGCTTCATCAACAAGCTCGACCGTACCGGCGCCAACTTCTATTATTGCGTGCAGACGATCATCGACCGTCTGGGCGCCGTCCCGGCTGTCCTCTATCTGCCCATCGGCGCGGAAGCGGACTTCAAGGGCCTGGTCGACCTGGTCGAAAATCGTGCGATCATCTGGAAGGATGAAAGCCTGGGCGCCGAATTCTCCTATGAAGAGATTCCGGCCGACCTGGCTGACAAGGCTGCCGAATATCGCGAAAAGCTGATCGAACTCGCCGTCGAACAGGACGACGAGGCGATGGAAGCCTATCTGGAAGGCAATCTGCCCGACACCGCGACCCTCAAGAAGCTGATCCGCAAGGGTACGCTGGGTCAGGCCTTCGTGCCGGTGCTGTGCGGTTCGGCGTTCAAGAACAAGGGCGTTCAGCCCCTGCTCGACGCGGTCGTCGACTATCTGCCTTCGCCGCTCGACATTCCCGACGTCCAGGGCATCAACCCGGATTCGGAAGAGCCTGACAGCCGTGCGACCGCGGACGACGCGCCCTTCTCGGGCCTGGCGTTCAAGATCATGAACGATCCCTTCGTCGGCTCGCTGACCTTCCTGCGCGTTTATTCGGGTACCCTGACCAAGGGCACCTATCTGAACTCGGTCAAGGACAAGAAGGAAAAGATCGGCCGTATGCTCCTGATGCATGCGAACAGCCGTGAAGACATCGATGCGGCCTATGCCGGCGACATCGTCGCGCTGGCCGGCATGAAGGAAACCACCACCGGTGATACGCTGTGCGCCGAGCGCCAGCCGATCATTCTGGAACGGATGGAATTCCCCGAGCCGGTCATCGAACTGTCGGTGGAACCCAAGACCAAGGCCGACCAGGAAAAGATGGGCGTCGCGCTCAATCGTCTGGCCGCCGAAGATCCCTCGTTCCGCGTCTCGACCGATCACGAATCGGGCCAGACCATCATCAAGGGCATGGGCGAACTTCACCTCGAAATCCTGGTCGACCGCATGAAGCGCGAGTTCAAGGTCGAGGCGAATGTCGGTGCGCCGCAGGTGGCCTATCGCGAATATCTCAAGAAGGCCGTCGACGTCGACTATACCCACAAGAAGCAGTCGGGCGGCACCGGCCAGTTCGGCCGCATCAAGGTGAAGCTGACGCCGGGTGAACGCGGCGCGGGCATCATCTTCAAGGATGAGATCAAGGGCGGTAACATTCCGAAGGAATATATCCCCGCCATTGAAAAGGGCATGCGCGAAACGGCGGCCACCGGCTCGCTCATCGGCTTCCCGATCATCGACTTCGAAATCAACCTGTATGACGGTGCCTATCATGACGTCGACTCGTCGGCGCTGGCATTCGAAATCACCGGTCGCGCAGCGATGCGTGAAGCGGCGCAGAAGGCAGGCATCACCCTGCTGGAGCCGGTCATGAAGGTTGAAGTCGTAACCCCGGAAGAATATCTGGGTGACGTCATCGGCGACATGAACAGCCGCCGTGGCCAGATCCAGGGCACCGACACGCGTGGTAACGCGCAGATCGTCGAGGCCATGGTGCCGCTGGCGAACATGTTCGGTTACGTGAACTCGCTGCGTTCCTTCACCCAGGGCCGTGCGAACTACTCGATGACCTTCTCGCATTATGACGAAGTGCCGCAGAATGTTGCGGACGAAGTCAAGGCGAAGATGGCCTGATGAGTTTCTCTGGCCGAGCCGTGCAAGCGGCTCGGTTAGGGGCTGGTAATCTGTGAATTTGCTGCTATGGACGCGCCTTCGCGAGGCGCGGCCGAGCGGTCAGACCAAAGCTGATTTGATTAGAAGGTAGGATAAAATGGCTAAGGCTAAGTTTGAGCGGAACAAGCCGCACTGCAACATCGGCACCATCGGTCACGTTGACCATGGCAAGACCTCGCTGACCGCAGCGATCACCAAGGTGCTGGCCGAAACCGGCGGCGCGACCTTCGTTGACTATGCCAACATCGACAAGGCTCCCGAAGAGCGCGAGCGCGGCATCACCATTTCGACCGCCCACGTCGAATATGAAACCGAAGCCCGTCACTACGCGCACGTCGACTGCCCGGGTCACGCTGACTACGTCAAGAACATGATCACCGGTGCGGCCCAGATGGACGGCGCCATCCTCGTCGTTTCGGCCACCGACGGCCCGATGCCGCAGACCCGCGAGCACATCCTGCTCGCCCGCCAGGTCGGCGTGCCGCAGCTCGTCGTGTTCATGAACAAGGTTGACCTCGTCGACGACGCGGAAATCCTCGAGCTGGTCGAGCTGGAAATCCGCGAACTGCTGAGCAGCTACGACTTCGACGGCGACAACATCCCCGTCATCGCCGGTTCGGCTGCCGCTGCCCTTCAGGACAAGACCCCTGAAATCGGCCACGACGCCGTTCTGAAGCTGATGCAGGCTGTCGACAGCTTCATCCCGCAGCCGGAGCGTCCGGTTGACAAGGCGTTCCTGATGCCGATCGAAGACGTGTTCTCGATCTCGGGTCGCGGCACCGTCGTCACCGGCCGTGTCGAAACCGGCATCATCAAGGTTGGTGAAGAAGTCGAAATCGTTGGCCTGAAGGCCACCGCCAAGACCACCGTCACCGGCGTGGAAATGTTCCGCAAGCTGCTCGACGAAGGTCGTGCAGGCGACAACATCGGCGCCCTGGTTCGTGGCACGAAGCGTGAAGAAGTTGAGCGTGGTCAGGTTCTGGCCAAGCCCGGCACCATCACCCCGCACACCGAATTCGACGCCGAAGTGTACGTGCTGTCGAAGGAAGAAGGCGGCCGTCACACCCCGTTCTTCGCGAACTATCGCCCGCAGTTCTACTTCCGCACCACCGACGTGACCGGCGAAGTGATCCTGCCTGAAGGCACCGAAATGGTCATGCCTGGCGACAACGTGAAGCTCGGCATCAAGCTGATCGCCCCGATCGCCATGGATCCGGGTCTGCGCTTCGCCATCCGTGAAGGCGGTCGTACCGTCGGCGCAGGGGTTGTCGGCACGATCTCGAAGTAATATAGGACCGCAGCGGCGCGAATCGCCTGATTCGCGCCGCTGAGGATTTTAACCGCCCCGGATCGCCTTTCTCCGGCTCGCACGAGCTAGAAGGGCATTTGCGGGGCGGATATTTTTTGGTTGGCGCATTTTTGAAAATCATCGGCTGCTCCGGCTGATTTTCACAAGCGCGCTGCGTTTTGGCTCTTTCGCATCGGTACAGGAACTATGGACAGCAACATCCGCATTCGTCTAAAGGCGTTCGATCATCGCGTGCTCGATCAGGCGACCGGCGACATCGCCGACACCGCCCGCCGCACCGGCGCCCTTATCCGCGGTCCGATTCCCCTTCCGACGCGCATCGAAAAGTTCACGGTCAACCGTGGTCCGCACATCGACAAGAAGTCGCGCGAGCAGTTCGAGGTCCGCACCTACAAGCGTATGCTTGACATTGTGCAGCCGACGCCGCAGACGGTCGACGCGCTGATGAAGCTGGACCTGGCTGCCGGCGTGAACGTCGAGATCAAGCTGGCTTAAGCCGGCAAGTCCCTGCCTTCCTTTGGAGGGCAGGGTATCGGGTATTCTGCCTCTCCCTTTTGGATGAGGCGGAAGCTCACACGACACAGGGATACCGCACGGCCTCTCCGGTAAACCGGAAAGGCGCGTGGTTCTGGTCCTCCGTCGCCTTTCCCTGGCGGGATCGGCATCCAACCCGGACGGGGTGATCTATATTTTGGGTTGGGCCGCGAAGCAGAGATGCCGAGCGGTTTTTTCGTTGGATACGCCCGCTGCTAAGGCGGGCCTCTATGTGGAGTAACAAGTGATGCGCACTGGCGTGATCGCAAAGAAAGTCGGGATGACCCGTCTGTTCCAGGAGGACGGACGTCATATTCCCGTTACGGTTCTGGCCCTCGAGGGCAATCAGGTCGTGGCACGCAAGGATGTCGACAGCGATGGCTATGTGGCCGTCCAGCTCGGTGCCGGCGTTGCCAAGGTGAAGAATGTCGCCAAGCCGCAGCGTGGCCATTTCGCCAAGGCCGAAGTCGAGCCGAAGGCTCGCCTGGTCGAATTCCGCGTCGCCGAGGATGCACTCCTCGACGTCGGCGCCGAAATCGCCGCTGACCATTTCATCGCCGGCCAGCTGGTCGACGTTGCAGGGCACACCCAGGGTAAGGGTTTTGCCGGTGCCATGAAGCGCTGGGGCTTCGGCGGTATGCGCGCCACGCACGGCGTGTCGATCAGCCACCGTGCCCATGGTTCGACGGGTAACCGCCAGGATCCGGGTCGCGTCTTCAAGAACAAGAAGATGGCCGGCCACATGGGTGACCGCGAGCGTACGCAGCAGAATCTCGAAATCGTCCGCACGGACGTCGAGCGCGGGCTGCTGTTCGTCAAGGGTTCGGTTCCGGGCGCCAAGGGCACCTGGCTGACCGTCAGCGACGCCGTCAAGGTGAAGCGCCCGGCCGACGCGCCGTACCCGGCCAGCCTGAAGGCTGCCGCCAACAGCAACACCGCTGCCGAGACGCCTGCTGAAGCAGCCGCTCCCGAAGCGACCGAAGGCCAGGAGGGCTAATCATGAAGGTCAATGTACAGACCCTCGACGCGCAGGCCGCCGGCGAACTGGAGCTGAATGACGACGTGTTCGGTCTGGAACCGCGCGCCGACATCCTGCACCGCGTCGTCACCTGGCAGCTCGAAAAGCGTCGTGGCACCGCCCGCGGTACCCGCGAGCGTTCCGACGTCGCCCGTACCGGCAAGAAGTTCGGTCGCCAGAAGGGCGGCGGTACCGCTCGTCACGGCGATCGCCGCGCACCCGTCTTCATCGGCGGTGGTAAGGCTCACGGTGCCCGCGTCCGCGACTTCAACCCCTCGCTGAACAAGAAGGTTCGCGCGCTGGGTCTGAAGATGGCGCTGTCCTCGAAGGTGAAGGCCGGCACGCTGACGATCATCGACAGCCTGGACGTTGCCGAAGGCAAGACCAAGGCGCTGGTCGCCAACCTGGCCAAGCTGAACCTGAACAAGGTGCTGTTCATCGACGGCGACGCCGTGAACGTCAGCTTCGCAAAGGCTTCGGCCAACATCATCGGCGTGGACCTGCTCCCTGCCGTTGGCGCCAACGTCTACGACATCCTGAAGGCCGACTCGCTGGTGCTCACCCGCGCCGCGGTCGAAAAGCTGGAGGCCCGTTTCAATGGCTAAGAAAGAAGCCGCGGTCGTCGCCAACCGTCATTATGACGTTGTTGTCGCCCCGCACATCACCGAGAAGTCGACTCTTCTCAGCGAAAACAATGCCGTGGTTTTCAAGGTTGCGGGCGATGCGTCCAAGCCGGAAATCAAGGCTGCCGTTGAAGCCCTGTTCGGCGTGACCGTGAAGGCGGTCAACACGCTGGTGCAGAAGGGCAAGGTCAAGCGCTGGAAGGGCAAGCCCTACAAGCGCAACGACGTCAAGAAGGCGATTGTCACGCTGGCCGAAGGTCAGTCGATCGACATCACCACCGGTATCTGAGGGCAGGATAGATGGCACTCAAGCACTATAACCCGACGAGCCCGGCCCAGCGTGGCCTGATCCTCGTCGACAAGTCCAGCCTGCACAAGGGCAAGCCCGTCAAGGCGCTGACCGAAGGCAAGCGCAAGACCGGTGGTCGTAACAACAAGGGTCATGTGACCTCGCGTGGTATCGGTGGCGGTCATAAGCAGCGCTATCGTATCATCGACTTCAAGCGTCGCTTGTGGGATGTCGAAGGTACGGTCGAGCGTCTGGAATATGACCCCAACCGCACCGCCTTCATCGCGCTGGTGAACTATCCCGACGGGTCGCAGGCCTATATCATCGCGCCGCAGCGTCTTGCCCCCGGTGACAAGGTCATCGCCGGCAAGAAGACCGACGTGAAGCCGGGCAACGCGATGGAACTGGGTCAGATGCCGGTCGGCACGATCATCCACAACATCGAAATGAAGCCGGGCAAGGGCGCGCAGCTCTGCCGTTCGGCAGGTACCTACGCCCAGCTGGTCGGTCGCGACCGTGGCATGGTCATGGTGCGTCTGTCGTCGGGTGAGCAGCGCTACATCCGTTCGGACTGCATGGGCACCGTTGGTGCCGTGTCGAACCCCGACAATGGCAATACCAATCTTGCCAAGGCTGGCCGCAACCGTTGGAACGGCATCCGTCCTCTGACGCGCGGTGTTGCGAAGAACCCGGTCGATCACCCGCATGGTGGTGGTGAAGGCCGGACCTCGGGCGGCCGTCATCCGGTCACCCCCTGGGGCAAGCCGACCAAGGGTGCACGCACCCGTCACAACAAGGCGACGGACAAGTTCATCATCCGTAGCCGCCACGCGAAGAAGAAGAGGTAAGCGAGATGGCTCGTTCCGTCTGGAAAGGTCCGTTCGTGGACCTCAGCCTTCTGAAGAAGGCGGAAGCCGCGCAGGATTCCAATGGCCGCTCTGGTCCGATCAAGACCTGGTCGCGCCGTTCGACCATCCTGCCGCAGTTCGTCGGTCTGACGTTCAACGTCTATAACGGCCGCAAGCATGTTCCGGTCTCCGTGAACGAGGAAATGGTGGGTCACAAGCTGGGCGAATTCGCCCCGACCCGCTTCTTCCCCGGCCACGCCGCCGACAAGAAGGGCAAGCGCTAATGAGCAAGCCTAAGGCACCCCGTCGCGTCGCCGACAATGAGGCTCTGGCCGTCGGCACGCAGATCCGCGGTTCGGCCCAGAAGCTGAACCTGGTTGCTACGCTGATCCGTGGCCGCAAGGTCGAAGACGCGCTGAACATCCTGACCTTCTCGAAGAAGGCCATGGCTGTCGACGTGCGCAAGGTGCTGGCTTCGGCCATCGCCAACGCGGAAAACAACCATAATCTCGACGTCGACTCGCTGGTCGTCGCGGAAGCATCGGTGGGCAAGAGCTTCACCCTGAAGCGCTTCCACGCTCGTGGCCGCGGCAAGTCGACCCGTATCCTCAAGCCCTTCAGCCGCGTGCGTATCGTCGTGCGTGAAGCTGGCGAAGAAGCGGAGGCGTAAGCACATGGGTCACAAGAGCAATCCGATCGGTCTGCGTCTCCAGATCAACCGTACCTGGGACAGCCGCTGGTTCGCCGAAGGCGCCGACTATGGTCGCCTGCTGCTGGAAGATCTCAAGATCCGCCAGTTCATCTTCAAGAACCTGCCGCAGGCAGCGATCTCGAAGGTGGTCATCGAGCGTCCGGCCAAGCTGTGCCGCGTGTCGATCTATGCCGCCCGTCCGGGCGTCATCATCGGCAAGAAGGGTGCGGACATCGAAAAGCTGCGTCGTAAGCTCGGCGCGCTGACCTCGTCCGACGTGTCGCTGAACATCGTCGAAATCCGCAAGCCGGAAGTCGATTCCAAGCTCGTCGCTCAGGGCATCGCCGACCAGCTGGAACGCCGCGTTGCTTTCCGTCGCGCCATGAAGCGTGCGGTGCAGTCGGCTCTGCGTCTCGGCGCCGAAGGCATCAAGATCACCTGCGGCGGCCGTCTGGGCGGCGCAGAGATCGCGCGTGTCGAATGGTATCGTGAAGGCCGCGTTCCGCTGCACACGCTGCGTGCGAACGTCGACTATGCCGAAGCCACGGCACACACCGCCTATGGCGTGTGCGGCATCAAGGTCTGGATCTTCAAGGGCGAAATCCTTGGTCATGATCCGATGGCCACCGACCGGCTGATGCTGGAGGCTCAGACCTCCGGCGTGCGCCCGGCGCGCTGAAGATAAGAAGGTAATAGCGTCATGCTGCAACCGAAGAAAATGAAGTTCCGCAAGACCTTCAAGGGTCGGATCAAGGGCGATGCCAAGGGTGGCTCGGCTTTGAACTTCGGCGCCTATGGTCTGAAGGCTCTGGAACCCGAGCGCGTTACCGCACGCCAGATCGAAGCGGCCCGCCGCGCGATCCAGCGTCACCTTCGCCGTCAGGGCCGTCTGTGGATCCGCGTGTTCCCCGACGTGCCGGTTTCGAAGAAGCCTGCCGAAGTCCGTCAGGGTAAGGGTAAGGGTTCGGTCGAATATTGGGCTGCTCGCGTCAAGCCGGGCCGCATCCTGTTCGAACTGGACGGCGTACCCGGTCCGCTCGCAGCAGAGGCCTTCTCGCGCGCCGCGATGAAGCTGCCCATCAAGACGAAGGTCGTTGCCCGCCTCGGCGACACCTCGCACCTGGAGGGTTAAGCCGTGGCAAACGTCGCAGACCTCAAGACCAAGACGGACGACGAACTGTCGACCGAACTCAACAACCTGAAGCGTGAGCAGTTCAATCTGCGCTTCCAGGCGGCCACCAACCAGCTGGAAAAGCCCAGCCGCGTGAAGGAAGTCCGTCGGTCGATCGCTCAGATCAAGACCCTGCAGACCGAGCGTACCCGCTCGGCTGCGAAGTAAAGGAAACTACACGATGCCCAAGCGCGTGCTGACGGGAACGGTGGTTTCCGACAAGACCGACAAGACGGTGGTGGTTCGTGTGGAGCGCAAGGTTAAGCATGCGCTCTACGGCAAGATCATCCGCCGTTCGAAGAAGTACCATGCCCATGACGAGGGCAATGTCTACAAGGAAGGCGAAACGGTCCGAATCGAAGAGACCGCTCCGATTTCCAAGCTCAAGACCTGGAAGGTCATCGAGCGCGTGGACACCCACAAGTCGCCGGAAACGGCCGCTTAAGGGCGGGCTCGCTGAGCCTTAGGTGAAAAATGCGGCGCGGGGCTGGCCTTTTCCTTCGGAAAGGGTTACAGGCCCGCGCTTCGCGTAGAGTCACCGGGCTCTAGGCAGATGAATTCGGAACCGCCGGGAATTGTCCCGGTAGGCCAAATAAGAAGGAACCGGATCCAATGATCCAGATGCAATCCAATCTTGACGTCGCTGACAACAGCGGCGCCAAGCGCGTCCAGTGCATCAAGGTGCTGGGCGGCTCGAAGCGTCGCTTCGCTGGCGTGGGCGACATCATCGTCGTCTCGATCAAGGAAGCTGCGCCTCGTGGTAAGGTGAAGAAGGGTGACGTGCATCGCGCCGTCATCGTGCGTACCGCCAAGGATATCCGCCGTGCAGACGGTTCGGTCATCCGTTTCGACGGCAACGCCGCTGTGCTCATCAACAAGAACGAGGAGCCGATCGGCACCCGTATCTTTGGCCCCGTGGTTCGTGAACTGCGCGCCAAGAAGCACATGAAGATCATCAGCCTTGCTCCCGAGGTGCTGTAATGAGCGCTGCTAAGATCAAGAAGGGCGACAAGGTCGTCATCCTGGCTGGCAAGGACAAGGGCCGTACCGGCGCCGTCCTCCAGGTGATGCCGAAGGACGACAAGGTCCTGGTGGAAGGCATCAACGTGCATGCGAAGCATCGCAAGCCCGACCAGGCGAACCCGCAGGGTGGCATCGAGCGCAAGCCTGCGCCGCTCCACATTTCGAACGTCGCTGTCGCCGACAAGGATGGCAAGCCGACCCGCGTCCGTTTCGAGGATCGCGACGGCAAGAAGGTCCGCGTCGCCGTCAAGTCCGGTGAGGTGCTGTAATGGCCGAGAAGTTTACGCCGCGCTCGAAGGCGCAGTATGACGCCGAAATCGTCAAGGCGATGACCGAGAAGTTCGGTTACACAAACGTCATGGAAATCCCCCGGATCGAAAAGATCACGCTCAACATGGGCGTGGGCGAAGCGACCCAGGACAAGAAGAAGGTCACCTCGGCCGCCGAAGAGATGGAACTGATCGCTGGTCAGAAGCCCGTCATCACCAAGGCGAAGAAGTCGATCGCGCAGTTCAAGCTGCGTGAAGGCATGCCGATCGGTGCGAAGGTCACGCTGCGTCGTGAACGCATGTACGAGTTCGTTGATCGCCTGATCAACATCGCTCTGCCTCGCGTGCGCGACTTCCGTGGTCTCAACCCGAAGAGCTTCGATGGCCGTGGCAACTATGCCTTCGGTATCAAGGAGCAGATCATCTTCCCGGAGATCAGCTATGACCGCGTCGACAAGGTGCGCGGCATGGACATCATCGTGACCACCTCGGCGAAGACGGACGATGAAGCGCGCGAACTGCTGCGCCTCTTCGGCTTCCCCTTCCCGATTGAAGAGAAGCAGGCGGCCTAATTTAGGTCCCGCTTCTCTCCCAACGCTTAAGCTAAGGAAGAGAACTTAAGTCATGGCGAAACTGAGTTCGATCAACAAGAACGAGCGCCGCAAGAAGCTGGTGAAGAAATATGCCGGCCGCTATGCGAAGCTCAAGGCGATCGCGAATGATACCGCGGCCGATGACAGCGATCGTCTGATCGCGCGTCTGAAGATGGCGGAGATCCCCCGCAACGGCAATCCGACCCGCGTTCGGAACCGCTGCGAACTGACGGGGCGTCCCCGCGCTTACTACCGCAAATTCCGCCTCTGCCGCGTGCAGCTGCGTGATCTGGCCAACAAGGGCCTGATCCCCGGCGTCACCAAGTCGAGCTGGTAAGGATCATTTGAGATGGCATTGACCGATCCCCTGGGTGATATGCTCACCCGCATCCGCAACGGGCAGCAGGCGAAGAAGGACAGCGTTGTGTCCCCCGCTTCCAAGCTGCGCGCCCGCGTGCTCGACGTGCTGCAGCGCGAAGGCTACATCCGTGGCTATTCCGAAGAAGTCCTGGGTAACCACCCGGGTCTGCGCATCGAGCTGAAATATTTCGAAGGTCAGCCGGCGATCAAGCATGTCGCCCGCGTGTCCAAGCCTGGCCGCCGCGTTTACTCGGGTTCCAAGGAACTGCCGGTGATCCGCAATGGCCTTGGCATCACCATTGTCTCGACGCCTCGCGGCGTTCTGTCCGACGCCGAAGCGCGTGAACAGAATGTCGGCGGCGAAGTGCTGGCGGAGGTGTTCTGATGAGCCGCACTGGCAAGAAGCCGGTCACTGTGCCTTCGGGCGTGACCGCGTCCATCGCCGACGGTCAGCTGTCGGTGAAGGGCCCCAAGGGCACCCTGTCGCTGCCGCTGGCTGACGAAGTCACCTACAGCATCGAAGACGGTGTGATCGCGGTGAAGCCTGCCAATGACAGCAAGCGCGCACGCGCTTTCTGGGGCATGCAGCGTACCCTGGTCGCCAACCTCGTCACTGGCGTGACCGAAGGTTACACCAAGAAGCTGCTGATCACCGGCGTCGGTTATCGCGCGGATTCGAAGGGCAAGGTTCTGAACCTGAAGCTCGGCTATTCGCATGATGTCGACTTCGAGATCCCCGAAGGTATCGAGATCAAGACCCCGGATAACACCACGGTCGAGATCAGCGGCATCGACAAGCAGAAGGTGGGTCAGGTTGCTGCCGAGATCCGCCGCTGGCGCAAGCCCGAACCCTATAAGGGCAAGGGTATCAAGTACGCCGGCGAGTTCATCTTCCGCAAGGAAGGGAAGAAGAAGTAAGATGGCAAAGCTTTCCCTCTTCGCGCGGCGTCGTCGCCGCGTTCGCACCGCGCTCAAGGCTGTTTCGGGCACCCGCCCGCGCCTCAGCGTCCACCGTTCGGGCCGTCACATCTACGCCCAGGTCATCGACGATGCGCAGGGCAAGACCGTTGCCGCCGCGTCGACCCTGGACAAGGAAGTCGGTTCGAAGGCTCTGGGCAAGACCGGCGCCTCCGCTGAAGCTGCGGCTGATGTCGGCAAGCGCGTCGCCGCTGCGGCGACCGCCGCTGGCGTCACCCAGGTCGTGTTCGACCGTGGTGGCTTCCTGTTCCATGGCCGCGTCAAGGCGCTGGCCGATGCGGCCCGTGAAGCCGGGCTGGAGTTCTGATCATGGCTGACGAAAACACCAACGAAGTCGTCGCACCCGTCGAGGGTGGCGAAGGCGCACCGACCGAAGGTCGTGGTCCCGGCCGTGGCCGTGGCAACCGTGGCGGTGGCGATCGCAACCGTGGCGAGCGTGGCGGCCGTGGTCGTCGCGACGACCGTCGCGGCAACCGCGACGAGGAGCAGGGCGAAGAGCTGATCGAGAAGCTGGTTCACATCAACCGCGTCTCGAAGACCGTCAAGGGCGGTAAGCGCTTCGGTTTCGCTGCTCTGGTCGTCGTCGGCGATGGCAAGGGCCGTGCGGGCTTCGGCCATGGCAAGGCCCGCGAAGTGCCTGAAGCCATCAGCAAGGCGACTGCCGCTGCCAAGAAGGCAATGGTTCGCGTTCCGCTGAAGGAAGGCCGCACCCTGCATCATGACGGCCTGGGCCACTTCGGTGCCGGCAAGGTGACTGTCCGTTCGGCTCCGGCCGGTACGGGTATCATCGCCGGTGGTCCGATGCGCGCCGTGTTCGAAAGCCTCGGCGTCGCGGACGTCGTGACCAAGTCGAACGGCACGTCGAACCCCTACAACATGATCCGTGCGACCTTCGCGGCTCTGGTCGAACAGACCAGCCCGAAGTCGGTGGCGCAGCGTCGTGGCAAGAAGGTCGCCGACCTTCTGCGTCGCGGTGGTGCCTCGGCTGACGTCGCGCAGGCTGATGCCGAAGCGATTGCGGAGTAACTGACATGGCGAAGATCAAGATCAAGCAGATCGGTTCGCCGATCCGTCGTCCCGCCGACCAGAAGAAGATTCTGATCGGCCTGGGCCTTGGCAAGATGAACCGCGTGGTGGAACTGGAAGACACGGCGGAAGTCCGCGGTGCCATCAAGAAGCTGCCCCACATGGTTGCAGTGGTCGAAGGCTAAGCCTTTCCACTTCTGACAAAACAGCAAAGGGCCGATTCGCGCAGGCGAATCGGCCCTTTCTGCGTTCAGGGGCGTGAGGGAAGGGGACTGCTGTCCTACATGGCGCGTACAGGATATTGTGGCCTTGCCTCCGTTCGCTTCGAGCGAAGTCGAGAAGCGGCGAAGGCAACCCAAGTCTTTGAAACATAGTTTTCAACATTGGATACGAAATGTCGGAACAAGCGAGAAATGTGCGAAGTTAACCGGTCATCGCCTGCCATCGCCGCGCAGGGGCATCCGCCGCTTTAGGGGGTGACAAGCATCCTGCATCCCGCTATGGGCGCCGCTCCCATTCAGCGCGAACCAAGCGAAAGCGAGTGCACACATGACTTTCAAGCTCAACGACATCAATGACAATGCCGGCGCCCGCAAGGGCCGCATGCGCGTAGGCCGCGGCATCGGCTCGGGCAAGGGCAAGACCGCCGGTCGCGGTCAGAAGGGTGCCAAGGCGCGTTCGGGCGTCAGCATCAACGGCTTCGAGGGTGGCCAGATGCCGCTCCACATGCGCATCCCGAAGCGCGGCTTCAACAACATCTTCGCGAACGACTATGCGATCGTGAACCTGGGCGCCGTGCAGAAGGCGATCGACGCCGGCAAGCTGGATGCAAACGCGACCATCGACCAGGCCGCTCTGAACGCCGCCAACCTGACCCGCGGTGGCAAGGACGGCGTCCGTCTGCTCGCCAAGGGTGAACTGACCGCCAAGGTCAGCTTCCTGGTGGCCGGCGCGTCGAAGAGCGCCGTCGAAGCCGTCGAAAAGGCCGGTGGCAAGGTCGACGTGATCGAAGTCGTTCCGGCTGCCGACAAGGCGAAGGCCAAGAAGGGCACCGCCCTGGCCGCCAAGAAGGCCGCTGCGAAGGCCTGATTTCGGTCTGACAGTCTTGCAAGCATGACCCCGCTGCCCGATATGGGTCGGCGGGGTCTTGTGCATCGGGGGACGCTGTTTGCCGCATGGGCGGTGATTCCCGGTTCGACAGCGCCCCAAGCCCCCGCTAAGGGGGTTCCGATTCCGGCCCGGACTTCCATCCGGGCATGAGTGATTTGAAGGGCAGCCACCATGGCATCGAGAGCCGACCAGCTCGCATCCAATCTCAGCCTCGCGAAGTTCAGCCAGGCGACCGACCTCAAGAAGCGCCTGTGGTTCACGCTGGGCGCCTTGATCGTGTTCCGTTTCCTCAGCTTTGTGCCGCTGCCCGGCGTCGATCCGACCGCCCTGTCGCAGCTGTACAGCCAGACCAACGGCGGCATCCTCGACATCTTCAACACCTTCTCGGGTGGGTCGCTGTCGCGCATGAGCCTGATCGCGCTGGGCGTCATGCCTTATATTACCGCGTCGATCGTGGTGCAGCTCGCTTCCAGCCTTTCGCCGCAGCTCGCGGCGATCAAGAAGGAAGGCGAAAGCGGCCGCAAGAAGATGAACCAGTGGACCCGCTATGGCACTGTCGGCCTGACCGCGGTGCAGGGCTATTTCATCGCCGTGGGCCTGGAGGGCTTTGGTGCCCAGCAGGGCATGCAGGCGGTGATCGAGCCGGGCCTGCTGTTCCGCCTGACCGCCGTCGTCTCGCTGATCGGTGGCACCATGTTCCTGATGTGGCTGGGTGAGCAGATCACCTCGCGTGGGATCGGCAACGGCGTTTCGCTCATCATCATGGCGGGCATCGTCGCCCAGCTGCCGGTGACGCTCAGCAACCTGTTCAAGTCGGGCAGCGAAGGCTCGATCTCCGGCCTGCTGATCTTCCTGGTCATGGTGATGGCCGTCGGCCTCATACTTTTGATCTGCTTCATGGAGCGCGCCCAGCGCCGCGTCCTGATCCAGTATCCCAAGCGGCAAACGCGACAGGGATTGATGCAGGCGGACCGCAGCCATTTGCCGCTCAAGGTCAACACCGCCGGCGTCATCCCGCCGATCTTTGCGTCGTCGCTGCTGCTGATGCCGCTGACCATCTCGCAATTCGCGGGTCAGACCGTCGCGGGTGAAAGCAAGTGGGGCGACTTCGTCCTGACGCTGAACCAGTATCTGTCGCATGGCAGCCCGGTCTATATGGGCCTTTACGGCCTCGGCATCGTCTTCTTCTGCTTCTTCTACACCGCCGTGGTGTTCAATCCGGAAGAGACGGCTGACAATCTCAAGCGCAATGGCGGCTTCATCCCTGGCATCCGTCCGGGCAAGAATACCGAAAATTATCTGGATTATGTGCTGACGCGCATCACCGTCATCGGCGCGGCCTATCTGGCCTTCATCTGCCTGGTGCCGGAATTCGCCATCGCGCGGGCGGGCATTCCCTTCTACCTTGGTGGGACTAGCCTGCTGATCGTCGTCAATGTTACGGTCGACACCGTGACCCAGATTCAGAGCCATCTGCTCGCCCATCAATATGGCGATCTGATCAAGAAGGCGAAGCTCAAGGGTCGACTGCGCTGAGGGGCGTTTCGAGACTCTGATTACAGCGCAACGAACAGGGGAGTATGCGCGCAATGAATATCATTCTGCTTGGCCCTCCGGGGGCCGGCAAGGGCACCCAGGCGACCCGTCTGGTTGACGATCGTGGCATGGTGCAGCTGTCGACAGGGGACATGCTCCGCGCGGCGGTGAAGGCCGGCACGCCGGTCGGCCTTCAGGCCAAGGCGCTGATGGAATCGGGCGCGCTGGTGCCCGACGAAGTGGTGTCGGGTATCATCGGCGAGGCGCTCGACGCGCTGGCACCGGATACCGGCGTGATCTTCGACGGCTATCCCCGGACGGAGGCGCAGGCTCATTCGCTCGACACGATCCTCACCGACCGCAACCGCACGCTCGACCATGTGATCGAACTGGAAGTGGACGAGGATGCGCTGGTCGAGCGCATCACCGGTCGTTTCACCTGCGCCAGCTGTGGCGCGGGCTATCATGACAGCTTCAAGCAGCCCAAGGTCGAAGGCGAGTGCGACAAGTGCCATGGGCATGAGTTCAAGCGCCGGCCCGACGACAACGAGGAAACGGTGCGCACGCGCATGGCCGAATATCGCGCCAAGACCGCGCCGATCCTGCCGATCTACGAAGCGCGCGGCATCGTGTCGCGCGTGGACGGCATGGCGGATATGAGCGACGTGACCGTCGCCATCGCCGCCATCTTGGACGGCAACGCGGCCTGAGCTAATCTCCCTGCCCGAACCGGGGAGGGATGATGTGCGCATGATCGGACTATTGGCATGGGCTGGTGCGGCGATGGCTGCGCCGGCCCATGCTGCTGTTACGGCCAGCAGTGATGCGGGCTTCGTGACCGAAAGCAGCGTGGAGATCGCGGCCGATGCCGCCGGCGTCTATGCGCTGATGATCCAGCCGGGTCGCTGGTGGAGCGATGCGCACAGCTATAGCGGCGATTCGGCGAACATGACGATCGACGCGCGGGCGGGCGGTTGCTTCTGCGAGGCGCTGCCGGCGGCGCAGGGATCGGTCGAACATGCGCGAGTGGTTCAGGCCATGCCGGGTAAGCGGCTGCGTCTGTCGGGCGCGCTGGGGCCGTTACAGGCGGAAGCCGTGGTCGGCACGCTGGACCTCACGATCACGCCGGCGGGGAAGGGCGTGAAGGTGGCGATAACCTATGTGGTCGGGGGCTATCTGCGCGGGGGTGCCGCTGCGATCGCGCCTGTCGTGGATCAGGTGCTGGCTGAACAGTTGCAGGGCCTGAAGCGCGCGGCCGAAACGGGACCGTCCTGAACCGGCACATCGCCGGAAAGACAGCAGCAAAGAAAAAGCGCGGCAGAAGGCCACGTTAACCACGATCATAACGGATTCGTTGCTCCGTTGTTGCTATGAGGCGGCATGGTTGGAGCAAAGCCTTCCCGTGGCCGTCTGACGGAATTGGATGCCCTGCGCGGGATCGGCGCGCTGTGCGTGCTGATCTTCCATTATTCCACCCGCTTCCATGAACTGTTCCCGCAGGCCAGCCATGTGCCCTTCAGCTTTCCGGGCGGCAATTATCGGGTGCTGCTGTTCTTCACCATTTCGGGCTTCGCCATCTTCTTCACGCTCGATCGCATCCGCACCGTCGCGGACTTCGTGGTCAATCGCTTCGCGCGCCTTTATCCCGCCTATCTGGTGGCGATGCTGCTGACGCTGTCGATCGAATATCTGGCCCATGCGACGCAATTGCTGATCGGCCCGGTCGACATCCTGGCCAATTTCACGATGTTGCAGGGCTTTGCCTTCATACCGGAAGTGGACGGCGCCTATTGGACGCTGACGGTGGAGATCGCCTTCTATTTCTGCATGATCGCCATGTGGAAATTCTTCGGCATCCGCCGTCTGGAGCCGCTTCTGGTCCTGTGGCTGGCGGCGCGCTGGCTATACTGGCTGTGGCCCGACATGCCCGAACGGATCGTGATGCTGCTGGTGCTGCGCTACACGCCCTTCTTCGTCATCGGCATGCTGGCCTATCGTGTCTGGTCGGGGCAGCGGACGCTGGGGCAGCAGGCGCCCTATGCGGCGCTTGCGCTGCTGTCGATCGCGACCATGGAGACATGGGACGTGGCGATCGTCGGCTGCGTGCTGGTGGTTAGCTTCGTGGCGCTGATCCACGGCCATCTGCGCTTCCTCAGCCTGCGCCCGCTCGTGTGGCTGGGCGGGATCAGCTACAGCTTTTACCTGATCCACCAGCATGTCGGCTTCGTCGTGATGCTGGAGTTCGCCAAGGCGGGCTACAGTCCCTGGATCGGCTTTGCCGCCGCCTTTCTGGTCGCGCTGACGCTGGGGACGGCGATCAACCGGGTGGTGGAGCGCCCGGCGGGGGAGGCGATCATCGCCTGGTGGAAGCGGCGGCGCGAGGTGCAACCGGTGCCGACGGACGTGGCGCCCAGCCAGGGCTGACAGCAAAAGGGCGCCGCCGTCGCCGGCCGCGCCCTTTCCTGTTTCGATCAATGCGCGTTATTGGGCGACGGGCGCCGCAGCGGCTGCATTTTCAGGCAGGCCGCCCATCTGCGTCACCATCTTCGTATAGGCGTCGAGGTAGGCGAGGACGATGACCTGGCCGATCGCGGTATTCTGGTAGCCGCCACCGCCCACAGCGGCGAGGCCGCCCATCCAGCCAAGGCCGCCGCCACCGCCGAAGCTGAGGTCCGACTTGCGGAAATAGCCCTCGGCCATCACTTCTTCTTCGGTGGTGCGGGCGTTGACCACGGAGAGCATGACATTGGCCTCGCTCTTCTTGACCGAGATGCCGCCAGCCAGCGCGCCGAGCGTACGTCCGCCCAGGAAGCCGCCGACCAGACCGCCGATGGCGTTGCCGCCGCTATTATTGTTGGTGGTCACGATGTCGGGCTGGATGAAATAGTCCGCCGCCTTGACCTGACCCTTGCCCAGGTTCGATCCGGCCTGCAATTCGCCCGAATCCGCCATGGCGCGTTCCATGTTGCGGCTGGCCATCGAGCGGCCACGGTTGACGATGCCGAAGCAGCCGGACTGCTGCACGAACAGCTTGATGATCGCTTCGGGGCTGCCCAGGTTCAGCTCACGCCACCACTGATTGTCCGGTTCCACGATCGCGACGGTGCCGAGGCGCTTGGTGCAGCGCGGGATTTCCATCTGCTTCTTGGTCTGGGCCTGGCGGCCCGACGAACCCTTGTCCGCCGCCATCGCCTGCGGTGCGACCATGGCCAGGCAGACAGCCGCCGCGGTCAGCTTCTTCATTGCACGCATTTCAAGAACCCCGTTTGTTGCTTGAGTTTGAAAATCGTTGCCCCGTTCCTGCGAATACTTATCACAGGGGTCAATCGCTTCCAAGCAAAGGGGCGTGGAAATGACGGGCTTTGTCATCGAATCCCGCCTGTGCGCGATCCTGCTGACAGCGCAGCGAATCGCTGCTATCGGGCGCCGATGACTGACCTTAGCCATATCCGTAACTTTTCGATCATTGCGCATATCGACCATGGCAAATCGACGCTGGCCGACCGCCTGATCCAGCGTACTGGCGGCCTGACCGACCGGGAGATGAGCGCGCAAGTCCTGGACAATATGGACATCGAAAAGGAGCGCGGCATCACCATCAAGGCGCAGACGGTGCGCCTCGACTATACCGCCAAAAATGGCGAAACCTATGAGCTGAACCTCATGGACACGCCGGGCCATGTCGACTTCGCCTATGAAGTGTCGCGCAGCCTGGCCGCGTGCGAGGGCGCGCTGCTGGTCGTGGACGCCGCGCAGGGCGTGGAGGCGCAGACGCTGGCGAACGTCTATCAGTCGATCGAGCATGATCATGAGATCGTACCGGTACTGAACAAGATCGACCTGCCCGCCGCCGAACCGGAAAAGGTGCGCAAGGAAATCGAGGACGTGATCGGCCTCGATGCGTCTGAAGCGGTGCTGGCCAGCGCCAAGTCGGGCATCGGCATCGATGATATTCTCGAAGCCATCGTCACCAAGATCCCGCCGCCCAAGGGCGATCGCAATGCCCCGCTGGAGGCGATGCTGGTCGATAGCTGGTACGACCCCTATCTGGGCGTCGTCATCCTCGTCCGCGTGGTCAATGGCGTCATCAAGAAGGGGCAGGCGATCAAGTTCATGATCGGCGGCACCGAACATCTCATCGATCGCGTCGGCTGCATGCGCCCGAAGATCGAGGCGCTGCCGGAGCTGGCTGCCGGCGAAATCGGCTTCATCACCGCGCAGATCAAGGAAATCGCCCAGACCCGCGTCGGTGATACCATCACCACGGTCAAGAATGGCGCGGCCAAGCCGCTGCCGGGCTTCAAGGAAGTGCAGCCGGTGGTGTTTTGCGGCCTGTTCCCGGTCGACGCCAACGACTTTGAAAAGCTGCGCGATTCGATCAGCAAGCTGCGCCTGAACGATGCGTCCTTCAGCTTCGAAATGGAAACCTCGGCCGCGCTGGGCTTCGGCTTCCGCTGCGGCTTCCTGGGCCTCCTCCATCTGGAAATCATCCAGGAGCGTCTGACGCGCGAATATGATCTGGACCTGATCACCACCGCGCCGTCGGTCGTCTATGACATGCATATGAAGGATGGTCGCATCCTCCACCTGCACAATCCGGCCGACATGCCCGATCCCAACCATATCGAGATGATCGAGGAGCCGTGGATCGAGGCGGTGATCTACTGCCCCGACGAATATCTCGGCTCCATCCTGAAGCTGTGCCAGGACCGGCGCGGCGTGCAGAAGAATTTGACCTATGTCGGCGGCCGTGCGCAGGTGACCTATGACCTGCCGCTCAACGAAGTCGTGTTCGACTTTTACGATCGGTTGAAGTCGATCAGCCGCGGCTATGCCAGCTTCGATTATCACCAGACCGGTAGCCAGGAAGGCGATCTCGTCAAGATGAGCATCCTTGTCAACAACGAGCCGGTCGATGCCTTGTCCATGATCGTCCACCGCTCGGCGGCGGAAGCCCGTGGTCGCCATATGTGCGAGCGCCTCAAGGATCTGATCCCCCGCCACCTGTTCAAGATCCCGATCCAGGCGGCGATCGGCGGCAAGGTGATCGCGCGTGAGACCATTGCCGCGATGCGCAAGGACGTGACCGCCAAATGCTATGGCGGCGACATCAGCCGCAAGAAGAAGCTGCTGGACAAGCAGAAGGAAGGCAAGAAGCGCATGCGCGAATATGGCAGCGTCCAGATTCCGCAGGAAGCCTTCATCGCCGCCCTGCGCATGGGCGACGAAAGCTGACCGGCATGGGCGACCGCTGCGCAGCCATTGCGGGGCAGGTCGCTCATATCCAGCGCGCCGCCGCCTTTCTGGCCAACGGCATGTCGCTGGGCCTCTGTCCCGATGCCGCGATGCGCCGTCGCGATGCCATGTCGGCAAAGCTGATCGGCAATGGCCTGCGCGAATTGGACCTCTTCCTGACCGACCTGATCGTGGAAGCGGGCCGGATTGACCGGCTGGGTGCGACGGCGGGACGCGATCCCGGCATCCATCCGGGCCGCCGCATCTTCAGCGCGGCAGAGGCGTGGCGGCGGACCGGGCCGCAACTGGGGCTGGCAGAAGAGAGCCGTGCCCGCCTGCGCCAGATGCGCGCGGCGCAAAACCGTCAATGTTTCGGCCAGTTGCGCGGCGACGGCGCGGAAGCGGCGATGCAGCGCGCCTGCGCCGATTATGCGCGGCTGGCGGGCGATGTGCTGGCGGCTGTCAGAGGAAGGGCGATGTCTGCGCTGCACCAGCCGACAGGCATATGATGGCGGATATGTTCGGAAGCTGTTAGAGGCCCGCGCCCAGAGAGTTCAAAGACAGGAAAGATGCGAGCGATGATTCAGCCGGGGACCAGCTTCAAGGATAATCTGGCGCAGCTGCCGTCGATCGCGGGCGTGGCCCGCATCGACCTGATCGACGTTCAGGGTGCCGTGGTTGGCAGCATCGAGAACCAGCCGGGCAAGCAGGGATCGCTGGCGGTCTATCATTATCTCGCCGGGACTTTTGGCGCACTGGACGCGCGGGCGGCCGATCACGGGCTGGCGCTGTTTGCCGAACATGTCCCCGATGCCCGCAATCGTCCCGGCGCGCATCCCAATGTCGATCGGCTGCTCGCCATTATGGCCGGCGGCGATCCGCTGACGATAAAGGTCGTGGTGGCCGTAAACTGAGAAACCGGGCTGAATCAACTGCCCTTGCACCAGTCGATTGGTTGGCGTGACCAGGGCCTTGCATAGCCTTTCAGGATCATGAGTTGCCCGATCGACACGCCGTCGCGCAGCAGGATGCGGGCGGACGGATCGGTGTCGGCGGAGTCGGGCATGGCCTCGAACGCGCCGCCATTCATCATCGCCAGCAGCGCCGCGCGGCCCTTGTGCGCCAGTGCGGCTTCCTGCGGGCATCGCGGGTCGATCTCACCGGGGACGCTGATGTCCGCCAGATGATAACGCCGGCCGCGCCAGGCATAGGCATCCGCGCCGAGCACGCAGGCATCGCCCTTGCTGTCGTCGCACAGCGCAAATTCTTCGGATATGGTGGCAGGCGTGGCGACCGGCCTGGAGCTTTCACCGGTGCCGGGAAGAATCTGGAGCAGCAGCATCGCTCCGCCCGCGGCAAGTGCCAGGGCCAGCAGAAGCATGCCGACCGGTATCAGGCGCGCGCGCTTTTCCTGTTTCTCGTTCAGCCAGCTACCCACTTCATCCGGGGTGCGATCGCCGACGTCGTAGAGATTGCGTGCCATGATCCGTCCCAATTGGAGCGGATGCTTTACCATGGCTTATGGAAAATTTCGGTTAACCAGCCAGTTTGATGCTGGTGTGTCGGCGGCTTGACGGACGCGCCGGGCCATGGTGAAGTCTGCATGCTGTAGCGAGGGAGACGGCGTGAGCGACATCTGGCTGTATGACGAGCATCCCGCCATGTTCCGGGCGCACCCGTTCCTGTTCCTGTTGCTGCTGGTATCGGTGGTGGGGATTATCGCCATTGGTATCTGGTGGGTACTGCACAAGGGCGAGCGGCTGGCGCTGAGCGAACGGGAGGTGCTGCTGGAGCGCGGTCTGCTGGCCAAGCAGCGGACCGAGATCGCGTTGACCAGCATCCGGTCGGTACGGATCACGCAGACTCTGGGCCAACGCATCTTCGGCGTCGGCCATGTCGAGTTGTTCAGTGCCGGCGATATGGCCGAGATTGCGATCAAGAATATGCCGCGGCCAGACCGCATCCGCGCGATCGCCGCTGCGCGCAATGTCGATCTGTTGCCGCAACGATAGCGGAAAAGATGAGGAATTTCGTTCAGGCCCTTGACTTGGGCCGATTAATTTAAACGATAGGGTTAACAAGGGAGGGGCCGAAGAGCCCCATATTCGCAAGAGGACGCCATGTCAGGAACGTCCGTTCACAAGAGGGTGAACGGCGGGAAAAGGGGTCGTCCATGGTAGGCTTGCGAGTGATGCCGTCTTTGCCGGATCTGACGGCCGAGCAGCGCGCCGATATACGGCAGGCCTGTGGCTTTGCCTGCGTCCGCTGCGGCGTGACCATCTATCGCTATCTGGGGTTGCCGGACGGGCCGGGGGCAACATTGCTCTGTCCGACCTGTCACGGGCTGGTCGAAGAGGGGCGGTTGACCGCCACGCAGGTGCAGAGTTTCCACGCCAACCCGGTGGTGCGGCAGCGCCATTTCGCGCGGGATCGCCTGCCCTTCTCGGCCGAACTGCCGCAACTGATCGTGGGGGGATCGCGGCTGCTGCGCGATACGCCGATCCCGATCACGCTGGAGGGCGAGCCGATCCTGATCTTTGCGCCGCCGCGCCGGATGAACGGCGCGACCCGGATCAGCGTGCGGCTGGGATCGCCCGATGGTGTCGCGACCCAGATTATCGATGGCAATGAATGGAAGCCGACCGACGGCAGCTGGCATTTCCTGCTGCGCGGCGATCGTTACAGCATGATGGCGGCGCGGGGCGACGGGCTGGCGGTGTTGCGGATCGTCGCGCGCAACCGGATCGCGGTGGAGCATCTGCGCACCACCATCAACGGTCGCCGGCTGGAGGTGACGCCCGACTGGCTGGAAATCGACGGGAAGCGCTATGTCGACAAGATCGGCAGCGGGACGCTGATCGGGCTGGAGCTTTAAGAGCATGAAGCGAACCGTCATCTGGGCTGGATGACGGTTCGCTTCATGCTTCAAGGCGACGGGCGCGGCCGGCGGCGGAATTCCATCGCGATTGGGCGCAGCATGCCGTCAGGGCGCACCCGGACGCGGATCAATCCCCGCACATCGGGATCGGCCAGCTTGCGGGAGAGAACCAGCGCTTCCGATTGCGAGGCGTAGAAGATGCCGGTGTCGAGGCCGCGTATCTCGCGCCGGGTTCCCAGCGTGCCGCGCAGGACGATGGCGCAATTCTTTTCCACGGCCGGATCGGCGTTGTTTTGCAAGGGCCAGACCGTGCGGATATGCGGGGCCCTGCCGGTGATGCAGAGCGCGTCGGCGCTGCCGGGCGTCACGGCGCTCTCCGTCTGCTGATGCGGCGGTGCCGGCCAGTCATAGCGATATTGGACATAATGGCCGCGTAGCAGGTCGCGCGGGTCATAGCCCCGGATCGGGATCAGCCATTCCTGGCCCTGCTGCGCCTGATGCTGGGTGACGGCCCAACTGGCGGCCAAAGCGATGAGTGGCAGCAGCAATGCGGCGGCGAGGCTTAGACGGGTGCGGCGGGGCGTCATGCGGCGTCCCCCCGCGCAGGAGCATAGCGCCGCGACAGGCGGATCGTAGCCCAGGCGACCGCCATGGCGAACAGGCCGGACAGAATCAGGCCGACGCCGCTGCCCAGCAAATCGTCGTTCAGTTCGAAGCTCAAGATGATGATGCGCAGCGCCACCATCGCCACGCCAAGCTGGAACAGCCGGCGCCAGCCGGCATGGATGGCGGCGGCGGCGGCCGAACCCCAGAGCAGGCAGAAGAGCAGGCTGCTGATCCAGGCGCGGGTGGCGCCATGGTCATGGGGAAGCAGTGCTTGAATCAGGTGCAGGGCCGCCGCGACCAGCAACAGTGCGGCGGTTGCCTGACCCGATGCGGTGCGCCGCGCGTAGGCGATGGCCGCCGCCGCTGCGATCAGGGCGAGCCCGTGGATCAGCGCGCTGCCGGATCGGATGCTGCCGTCGCCATCCCAGCCATGGAGCAGGATGAGCAGGCTGAGGCTGGCGAAGATGGTGGCGATGGCCATCTGTTCGAGCAGGCGCCAGAAGGCGGGGCGCTGGCTCCGGCCGCGCAGCAGCGCTGCGGCGCCGGCGACGATCATCGGCGGGCAGGCGATCAGGCCCCAGTAAAGCGACGGATAGGGAGGAACGGCGCGGCCGAACATCTGCCAGAGATGGCCGTGATCGTCGGCGTGGGCCCATAATGTGCCGAGCAGGCCGGTCATCCACAGGCCCGCGACCGGCCAGCCGCGCCCGAACAGCAGCAGGAGCGGCGAAAAGAGCAGCAGCCAGGCAAGCAGAGGCTGCCAGAGCGGTGAACTGGTCTGGTAGACCTGCCCCAGATGGCCGAAAAAGGTCAGACCGAGCACGGCCGCGACGAACAGCAGCGCGTCATGCACCTGATCGTGCATCCGGCCTCTGGGCAAGCTCCACCAGATCCAGGCGGAAAGCGCTGCCATCAGGAGCATGTGGAGCGCCAGCCGCGTGATGCCGGGAATCGCCTCCCAATTGGCGGCGATCAGCGAGACGAGTCCAAGCCCGATTGTGAGCGCGCCCAGCCCTACGATCGCCCAGACGCCGATCGGCCGGCTATGCGCCGCTTCCCACGCGCTGATCCGGCTGGCGGTGTCGGCGTCGATCAGCCCCGCCGCCTGCCATGCCCTGAGTTTCCGCTCCGACATGGCGGCAGATTAGCCCGAGCGGCACGAAGGGCAAGGCGATTGATTCGACACTGGCCTTCGGCAAAGCGGCAGTTTTTTGGGATGGCGCGCCGGTACGGTTGCGGCGCACTCGGTGGTGATCGGCCGGTCTGAGCCGGCAGAATGGGCCATTTGGCATATATTTACAGCGTTTCGGGCTTGTCCGGCATGGACGAGCGGCCGTGAGGGCGTTACCTGAAACGGCCCATAATCAGGAGCAGATGGTTTTATGAACAACAATGATCTCGCCGATGCAATCGCGGCGTCGAACGATCTGAGCAAGACCGAAGCCCGCAAGCTGGTGGATGCCGTCATCGGCGCCATCGCCGATGCGGCCGCCAAGGGCGACGAAGTGTCGCTTTCCGGCTTCGGCAAATTCAAGGTCAAGGACAGCCCGGCTCGCCAGGGCCGCAACCCGTCCACGGGCGCGACCATCGAGATCGCCGCTTCGCGCAAGCTGACCTTTGCGCCCGCCAAGGGCATCAAGGACCGCCTGAACGGCTGATCCGGGATTGCATGGCCCCGCCCCCGACAGGCCGGCGGGACCATGTCGATATCTTGCGCCGTCCGGCCTGTGTTCCATGGGTACGGACGGTGCCATTTGTGCGGGCAGCCGGCGTCAGGTCGGTGTGCTGCACTTTCTTCGCTGTCTCTG
>NZ_JBLZXE010000002.1:2962500-3740556 GCF_056156825.1 Sphingobium sp. RS1
TGATGCCGACGTTGATGAACCTGCGCCGCCTACGGCCAGGCTGAATGCGACCGGGACGGTTTGCGCTGGCACGGCGGAGGCGCATGCGACGGTTCAGGTCTGGGATTCGGACGGCAATCTGATCGGCAGCGGAACGGCCGATGCCGACGGCAATTATGCGATCGATCTCGACCCGGCGCTGGCCAATGGCGAGACGGTCATGGTCACGCAGATGGACGCTGCGGGCAATGTGTCGCCGCCGGCGCTGGCAATCGCGCCGGATCTGACGGCGCCCGACGCACCCGATGCCACATTGGAAACGTCCAGCAGCGTCACTGGCACTGGCGAGCCCGGCGCGACGATCACGGTCTATGATGCGGCCGGCACGGTTCTGGGCACGGCGCAGGTCGGTATCGACGGCAATTACAGTGTCGCGCTCAGTCCGCCCCAGAATAATGGCGAGACGCTGACCGTCAGCCAGACGGATGCGGCAGGCAATGTGTCTGATCCGGTTACCCTGACGGCGCCGGATAGCACCGCGCCGCAAGCTCCGATCGCCAGCATATCCCCCGATGGCCAATCGGTCAGCGGTATGGGCGAACGCGGCGCCACCATTCGCATCTATAGCCGCTTTGGCGCGCTGATCGGCACGGCCGTCGTCCAGGGCGACGGCACCTATTCGGCCACGCTGACTGACGCGCAGACCAACGGTGAAGCGCTGACCGTCACGCAGACCGATGCGGCGGGCAATGAATCGACAGAAGTGCCCGTTACTGCGCCTGATCTGGACGCACCCGACATGCCGGTCGCCAGCATCTCGGCGGATGGCGCCACCGTGTCCGGCACGGGCGAGCCCGGTGCCATAATCGATGTACGGGACGCGGACGGCAATCTGATCGGCAGCGACGTGGTGCGGCCGGACGGCAGCTATAGCGTCGTTCTCTCACCGCCACGCGTCGAGGGCGAAGCACTGACGGTGATGCAGATTGATGCGGCTGGCAACATGTCCGACCCGGCGTCGGTCACCGCGCCGGACCTGACGGCGCCCGACGCACCGACGGCGACGATCGCGATGGATGGGTCATCCATCAGCGGGACCGGCGAAATTAGTGCGACGATCATCGTGCGCGATGCGTCCGGTGCGATCATCGGCACGGCGACGGTGGATGCGGACGGCAATTATGTGGTCGATTTCGACCCTGCGCTGGTGGATGGCGAAGTGCTGGATGTCACCCAGAGCGATGCGGCCGGCAATGTGTCACCCGGAATCTCCGTAACAGCACCCGATATCACGGCGCCGCCGGCACCGAGTGCGGTCATCGACGGGACAGGCACGGTGGTAAGCGGTGTGGCTGCTGCGGGATCGACCGTGGAAGTGCGCGCGGCGGATGGGACGCTGCTTGGTAGCGGCGTGGTCGATGCGCAGGGCAATTATACCGTCACGCTTTCGACCCCGCAGGTCGACGGCGAACCGCTGGCAGTGACGCAGGTGGATGCGGCGGGCAATGTGTCCGATCCGACCGACATCGTCGCGCCGGACCTGACGGCGCCCGATGCACCGACGGCGACGATCGCGACCGATGGTTCGTCCGTCAGTGGCGAAGGCGAGGTTGGCGCGACCGTCACGGTGCGCGATGCGTCCGGTGCGATCATCGGCACGGCGACGGTGGATGCGGACGGCAATTATGTGGTCGATTTCGACCCTGCGCTGGTGGATGGCGAATTGCTGGCCATCACCCAGAGCGATGTCGCCGGCAATGAATCGACCGGCGTGTCGGTGACGGCACCCGATACGACGCCGCCGCCTGCGCCGAGCGCGACGATCGACGGGACGGGCACGGTGGTGACCGGATCGGTAGTCACGGGCGCTGGCGTTGCCGGCTCCACGATCGAGGTGCGCGCGGCGGACGGGACGCTGCTGGGTAGCGGCATGGTCGACGCGCAGGGCAATTATACCGTCACGCTTTCGACGCCGCAGGTGGATGGTGAACCGCTGGCAGTGACGCAGGTGGATGCGGCGGGCAATGTGTCCGATCCGACCGACATCGTCGCGCCGGACCTGACGGCGCCCGATGCACCGACGGCGACGATCGCGACCGATGGTTCGTCCGTCAGTGGCGAAGGCGAGGTTGGCGCGACCGTCACGGTGCGCGATGCGTCCGGTGCGATCATCGGCACGGCGACGGTGGATGCGGACGGCAATTATGTGGTCGATTTCGACCCCGCGCTGGTGGACGGCGAAGTGTTGGCCATCACCCAGAGCGACGTCGCCGGCAATGAATCGACCGGCGTGTCGGTGACGGCACCCGATACGACGCCGCCGCCCGCGCCGAGCGCGACGATCGACGGGACGGGCACGGTGGTGACCGGATCGGTGGTCACGGGCGCCGGTGTTGCCGGCTCCACGATCGAGGTGCGCGCGGCGGACGGGACGCTGCTGGGCAGCGGCGTGGTCGATGCGCAGGGCAATTATACCGTCACGCTTTCGACGCCGCAGGTCGACGGCGAACCGCTGGCGGTGACGCAGGTGGATGCGGCAGGCAATGTGTCCGATCCGACCGACATCGTCGCGCCGGACCTGACGGCGCCCGACGCACCAACGGCGACGATCGCGATGGATGGGTCATCCGTCAGCGGGACCGGCGAAATTAGTGCGACGATCCTCGTGCGCGATGCGTCCGGTGCGATCATCGGCACGGCGACGGTGGATGCGGACGGCAATTATGTGGTCGATTTCGACCCTGCGCTGGTGGATGGCGAGATATTGGCCATCACCCAGAGCGACGTCGCCGGCAATGAATCGACCGGCGTGTCGGTGACGGCACCCGATACGACGCCGCCGCCTGCGCCGAGCGCGACGATCGACGGGACGGGCACGGTGGTGACCGGATCGGTAGTCACGGGCGCTGGCGTTGCCGGCTCCACGATCGAGGTGCGCGCGGCGGACGGGACGCTGCTTGGTAGCGGCGTGGTCGACGCGCAGGGCAATTATACCGTCACGCTTTCGACGCCGCAGGTGGATGGTGAACCGCTGGCAGTGACGCAGGTGGATGCGGCGGGCAATGTGTCCGATCCGACCGACATCGTCGCGCCGGACCTGACGGCGCCCGATGCACCGACGGCGACGATCGCAACCGACGGCTCGTCCGTTAGTGGCGAAGGCGAGGTTGGCGCGACCGTCACGGTGCGCGATGCGTCCGGTGCGATCATCGGCACGGCGACGGTGGATGCGGACGGCAATTATGTGGTCGATTTCGACCCTGCGCTGGTGGATGGCGAATTGCTGGCCATCACCCAGAGCGACGTCGCCGGCAACGAATCGACCGGCGTGTCGGTGACGGCACCCGATACGACGCCGCCGCCCGCGCCGAGCGCGACGATCGACGGGACGGGCACGGTGGTGACCGGATCGGTGGTCACGGGCGCCGGTGTTGCCGGCTCCACGATCGAGGTGCGCGCGGCGGACGGGACGCTGCTGGGCAGCGGCGTGGTCGATGCGCAGGGCAATTATACCGTCACGCTTTCGACGCCGCAGGTCGACGGCGAACCGCTGGCGGTGACGCAGGTGGATGCGGCAGGCAATGTGTCCGATCCGACCGACATCGTCGCGCCGGACCTGACGGCACCCGATGCACCGACGGCGACGATCGCGACCGATGGCGCGTCGATCAGCGGGACGGGCGAGGTTGGCGCGACCGTCACGGTGCGTGATGCCTCGGGAGACGTCATTGGAACGACAACGGTCGATCAGGATGGCAATTACGTCTTCCTGCTGAGCCCGGCCCGGACCGATGGCGAAACATTGACCATCACCCAGAGTGATGCCGCTGGCAATGAATCGACCGATGCGTCGGTGACGGCCGATGACACTACCGCACCGCCTCCGCCCACAGCGACGATCGACGACACCGGCCGGATCGTGACCGGCACGGGTGTCGCCGGTTCCACGGTCGAGGTGCGGACAGAGGGTGGCACGCTGCTGGGCAGCGCTACCGTCAACGCGCAGGGCAATTATTCGGTCGTGCTGACTCCGCCACAGGTGAACAGCGAAGCGCTGGTCGTGACCCAGGCGGATGCGGCCGGCAATATATCCGATGAGACGGATGTGACCGCGCCCGACCTGACCGCACCGGAACCGCCGACCGCCGACATCGCCGCAGACGGCGCGTCAATGAGCGGAACGGGTGAAAATGGCGCGACCATCACCATTACCGATCCGACCGGCATGGTGATCGGCATCGCCACGGTCGATGGCGACGGCAATTGGAGTAGCGCGCTCGTGCCGCCGCAGGTCCATGGCGAACCGTTGATCGTCGTGCAAAGCGATGCGGCGGGCAATGAATCGGCGGAAGTGCCGGTCACCGCACCCAATCTGAACGGGCCGGATGCCCCCGATCCGGTGACCGCCACGATCACACCGGATGGGGTGACCGTATCGGGCACGGGCGAGAGCGGCGCGACGGTGACCATCACCGGTCCCGGCGGTGCCTCGCTTGGTTTTGCAACCGTGGATGGGGATGGCAATTACAGCATTACCCTCGACCCGGCGCAGGCCAATGGCGAGAAACTGGTCGTCGTGCAGAACGATGCAGAGGGCAATTCTTCTGTCCCGGTCATCATCACTGCGCCCGATATCACTGATCCGACGGCCCCGACGGCTCAGATCGATCCGACCGGCATGGTCGTGACCGGCACAGGCGAAAAGGGTGCGACCGTTGCGGTGCGCGATGCTGACGGCACGCTGATCGGCACCGGAACGGTCGATAGCCATGGCCATTATGCGGTGACGCTGACCCCGCCGCAGACCGATGGATCGGAACTGACCGTCACGCAAATCGACGCGGCGGGCAATGAATCCGACCCCACCATCGTCGTGACGCCGGACCTGATGGTGCCCGATGCCCCAACCGGAACGGTGACGCCTGACGGCAGTGCGGTCACGGGCACCGGCGAAGCGGGCGCGACCATCAGCGTCATCGACGCGGATGGTACGGTGCTGGGCACGGCGGTCGTGGCGATTAATGGCAGCTATAGCGTGACGCTGGACCCGGCGCTGACCAATGGCGAAGCGCTGACCCTGGTGCAGACCGATGGCGCCGGCAATATTTCGCCCGAGGTCGATATCGCCGCGCCCGACATCACGGCCCCCGATGCGCCGACCGGCACGGTAACGTCCGATGGTACCGCGGTGACCGGCACGGGAGAGGCTGGCGCGACGATCAGCATCACAGCAGCCGACGGCACGGTGCTGGGCACGGCGACGGTAGGCGTCAATGGCGCTTATATCGTGACGCTGACCCCGGCGCAGGTGAATGGCGAGACGCTGGGCATCGTGCAGACCGATGCGGCCGGGAATGATTCGGTCGAGGTCGATGTGACGGCGCCGGATATCACTGCGCCGCTCGCTCCGACCGGGACGATCGCGCCCGATGGCGCGGAGGTGACCGGGACCGGCGAAGCCGGCGCGACCATCACGATCAGCGATGCCATGGGAATAGTGCTGGGTACCACGGTTGTGGCGAACAATGGCAGCTATTCGGTGACGCTGGATACGCCGCAGGCCAATGGCCAGGCGTTGACCCTGGTGCAGACGGACTTGGCGGGCAATGTGTCGCCCATCGTGGCGATCACCGCGCCCGATATCACGGCGCCCGGTGCGCCGACCGGCACGGTATCGTCCGATGGCACGGTCGTGACCGGCGCGGGCGAGGCTGGCGCGACGATCAGCATTACCAATGCGGCCGGGACGGTACTGGGAAGCGCGACCGTGGGGGCGAATGGCAGCTATGTCGTGACGCTGACCCCGGCGCAGGTAAATGGCGAGACGCTGGGCATCGTGCAGACCGATGCAGCCGGCAATGACTCGGTCGAGGTCGATGTGACGGCGCCGGATATCACCGCGCCGGTCGCCCCGACCGGGACGATCAGCGGCGACGGTGCAGTGGTCAGTGGCACGGGTGAAGCCGGTGCAACGATCAGCGTGACCAATGCCGCGGGTACGGTACTGGGCACCGTCATCGTAGCGGGCAATGGCAGCTATTCGGTGACGCTGGATACGCCGCAGGCCAATGGCCAGGCGCTGACCCTGGTGCAGACGGACTTGGCGGGCAATGTGTCGCCCACCGTGGCGATCACCGCGCCCGATATCACGGCGCCCGCTGCGCCGACCGGCACGGTATCGTCCGATGGCACGGTCGTGACTGGCACGGGCGAGGCTGGCGCGACGATCAGCATCACCAATGCCGCCGGGACAGTGCTGGGAAGCGCGACCGTGGGGGCGAATGGCAGCTATGTCGTGACGCTGACCCCGGCGCAGGTAAATGGCGAGACGCTGGGCATCGTGCAGACCGATGCAGCCGGCAATGACTCGGTCGATGTCGATGTGACGGCGCCGGATATCACAGCGCCGCTCGCCCCGACCGGGACGATTAGCGGCGACGGTGCGGTGGTCAGCGGTACCGGCGAGGCTGGAGCGACGATCAGCGTGACCAATGTGACCGGCACGCTGCTGGGCATGGCGGTCGTAGCGGGCAATGGCAGCTATTCGGTGACGCTGAATATGCCGCAGACCAATGGCGAGCGACTGACGCTGGTGCAGGCGGATGGGGCGGGCAATCTGTCGCCCACCGTGCCGATCACGGCGCCGGATACGACCGCGCCGACCGCGCCGACCGGGACGGTATCGTCCGACGGCACGGTCGTGACCGGCACGGGCGAAGCTGGCGCGACGATCAGCATCACGAATCCGGCTGGCACGGTCATCGGCACCGCGACGGTGGCGGGCAATGGCAGCTACAGCGCGACCCTGACGACGCCGCAGGTGAATGGAGAAACGCTGGGCGTGACTCAGGCGGATGCCGCCGGTAATGTGTCGGTAAGCGTGCCGACGATCGCGCCGGACATCACAGCGCCGCTCGCCCCGAACGGGACGATCAGCGGCGACGGTGCGGTGGTCAGCGGTACGGGTGAGGCCGGCGCGACCATCCGCGTCACCAATGCGACCGGCACGCTGCTGGGCACGGCGGTCGTGGCTGGCAATGGCAGCTATAGCGTCACCCTGACGACGCCGCAGACCAATGGCGAGCGACTGACGCTGGTGCAGGCGGATGGGGCGGGCAATGTGTCGCCCACCGTGCCAATTACGGCACCCGATACGACGGCGCCGACCCCGCCGACCGGTACGGTATCGTCCGATGGCACGGTGGTGACCGGCACGGGCGAGGCTGGCGCGACGATCAGCATCACCAGCCCGGCCGGCATGGTCATCGGCACCGCGACGGTGGCGGCCAATGGCAGCTATAGCGCGACCCTGACGACGCCGCAGGTGAATGGCGAAACGCTGGGCGTGACCCAGGCGGATGCGGCGGGCAATGTGTCGGTCCGTGTACCCACTATCGCGCCGGACATTACCGCGCCTGCTGCACCGACCGGCACCGTTACCGGAGATGGGACGGTAGTGAACGGCACGGGAGAGGCGGGTGCGACGATCAGCATCACGAATCCGGCGGGCACGGTCATCGGCACGGCGGTCGTGGCAGGCAATGGCAGCTATAGCGTCACCCTGACCACGCCGCAGACCAACGGGCAGACGCTTGGCATCACGCAGGCGGATGCGGCGGGCAATGTGTCGGTTCGTGTGCCGACGATCGCGCCGGATATCACGCCGCCGGCCACGCCGACCGGCACCGTTACCGCCGACGGCACGGTTGTGAACGGCACGGGCGAAGCGGGTGCGACGATCAGCATCACCAGTCCGGCCGGTACCGTCATCGGTACGGCGACGGTGGCGGCCAATGGCACCTATAGTGCCACGCTGACGACACCGCAGACCAATGGGCAGACGCTAGGCATCACGCAGGCGGATGCCGCAGGCAATGTGTCGCCCCGCGCGACGGCGCTGGCGCCGGACAGCACGCCGCCGGCGGCCCCGACCGGGACGATCAGCGGCAATGGCGCGGTGGTCAGTGGCACGGGCGAGGCTGGCGCAACCATCCGCATCACCAATGCCACCGGCACGCTGCTGGGCACGGCGGTCGTGGCCACCAACGGCACCTACAGCGCCACGCTGACGACGCCACAGACCAATGGCGAGCGGCTGACGCTGGTGCAGAGCGATGCGGCAGGCAATGTCTCGCCGACCGTACCGCTGACCGCGCCGGATACGACGGCGCCGGTGGCGCCGACTGCCGCCGTCTCCGCCAATGGCGGGGCGGTGACGGGGACGGGCGAGGCCGGGGCGACGATCACCGTCCGGGCCGCCGACGGCACGATCCTGGGCACCGCCACGGTAGCCGCCAATGGTAGCTACACCGTGGCACTCAGCCCCGCGCAGTTGAATGGCGAGCGGCTAAGCGTGAGCCAGGCGGACGCGGCGGGCAACGGATCGCCCAATACCGCCGTCACCGCGCCTGACCATACGCCGCCTGCCGCACCAACCGCCAGCGTATCGGCCACCGGTACAGTGGTGACCGGCACGGGCGAAGCCGGCGCGACCGTCACCATCACGAATGCCGCGGGTACCGTGATCGGCACGGCGGTAGTCGCGGCCAATGGCAGCTATTCGGTGACGCTGACCCAGGCGCAGGCCAATGGCGAGACGATCGGCGTCATCCAGACCGATGTTGCCGGGAATCCGTCTACTTCGACCAGCGCCATCGCACCCGACATCACGGCGCCCAATGCGCCGGTCAATCTGGCGGTCAACACTGCCGGCACGACGCTGACCGGCATTGGTGAAGCCGGAGCGACGGTGCGGGTCCGCGATGGAACCGGCACGGTGATCGGCACCGCTCAGGTCGGATCGGACGGTCGCTTCTCCGTCACCCTGTCCAGTCCGCAGGTCGGCGGTCAGAATCTGACCGTGACCCAGACCGATGCGGCCGGCAACCAGTCGCAGCCCGGTATTGTGGGTGCGCCGTTCGACATCGCCGCATTCGACAACAGCACGGTCGCCCTGATCGACCTGTTGCCGATATCGACGGCGGTGAACCATGGCACGGCCAATTATCTGGCGCTGGTGTCGCTCGGCCTGCTCAACCTCAATGCGCAGGTACTGGCGACCCCCAGCGTCGGCTTCACCGTGGCGGACGGCCATAGCCTGAACGCCGTCTTCACCTATGATGCGACGCTCAGCATCGGCGTGCTCAGCGGCTATTCGGTTGCGGTGCAGCGCTGGAACGGGTCGGCCTGGGTCGCCGTGGGCGGCGGCAATGGCGCGTCGCTGCTGCAACTCAACCTGTTGAACGGCAATCTGGTCAGCACCGAAACGCTGGGGCCGGGCCAGTATCGTGCCTTCGTCACGTTCGACGGAGCGGCGGGCGTCGGCCTGCTGGGGGCGCTCAATGTGGCGGGGACCGATTCGGACTTCACCGACATTGGCGGCATCGTGCCCCAACAGATCCACGGCAATGTCATCACCGATCCCAGCCCTGACGGCCATATCGACATCATCAGTCCGCGAACGGTGATCCAGAGCGTGACCGTCAACGGGGTGACGACGGCGGTCAATGCCAATGGCACGGTGGTGAACGGTGCCTTCGGCCGGCTGGTCATCAATCTGGACGGCAGCTACACCTACACCCCGTCGCCGACCGCTGCGTCGATCGGCAAGACCGACGTGTTCCAATATACGCTGATCGACAAGAGCGATGGCGAGACGGAGACGGCGAACCTGTCGATCACGATCGGCAGCGACGACATCACGGCCGCTCCGATCGCCAATCATGATGTCGCGACCGCCGGGGTCCAGTATCAGAATGTCGTGGAGACGGTGGCGCCGACGGTCGAATTCTCGTTCAACACGCCGATCCTGAGCACCCGGTCGGGCAGCGACGGCTTCACCGTTGCCGCCAATAGTCAGCCGGATGTCACCATCACCGTCATTCGCGGCGGCGCGATCGCCCTGTTGCCGAGCTACACCATCACGGTAAAGAATGCGGCGGGCGCGACGGTGGGCAACTATACGGCGGTATCGGTCGCCGGGTTGCCGCTGGGATCGGGCATCACCCATACGTTCGAGGATCTGCCGGCCGGCACCTATACCTATACGGTGTCCAGCACCAACGGGTTGGGAACGGCCTATGGATCGACCGTCTATATCAGCGAGTCGATCACCCATTTCGACCAATATACGGTGTCGAGCGTGACCGGGACGCAGGGCGAGTTGCTCGCCAACGACGTGACCGGCACCGCCTTCCCGGTGGTGAAGGTCGGGACGGGCAGTGGCTTCGTGGAAGTGGGCGAGACGGCGGTGACCGTCCAGGGCACCTATGGCAAGCTGACGGTCAACGAGACGGGCCATTATAGCTATACGCCCAGCACAACGATCCCACATTCGACCGTCAATCTGGTTGACAGCTTCACCTACCAGATCGTCCAGCCCAATGGCGTGACGGCCACGGCCACGCTGGATGTGACGATCAATGTCGGTTCCGGCGCGACGTCGGCGGTGATGTCGGTCGAGGAGGCGAGCCTGCGTATGGATGAGTCAGCGGCCGTCAGCGATGATACGCATCACACCGCGAGCCAGGCGTCCGAACCGGCCGTCAGTGCGGCTTCCGAGGATGCGACCTTACCGACGGTGCAGGAAAGCAGCACTTCGGGCACCGATCTGGTCGCGGCGGCATCGGCATCCGGTCCGGTCGAGGCGACGAGCGTCGATCAGCCGGTTGCGTCCGATACGGACCAGACCGACGTGCCCGTGTCCAACGAGGTGCTGGGCGAACTGGCCTATCAGATGTTCGAAGGGCAGGGCGTGTTGGAAAATGTCCTGTCGGCCTATCTCGACCGCCAGCCTCTGCCAGAACGGGTGGAACTGGCTGATACAGGGACGGCTACCGGACCCGAAAGCGTCGATCTGACGTCGGTGGATGTGCCTCAGGATCCGCTTGGATATCTCACGACATCGGACGATATCGAAAAGCATAATATGAATAACGGTCATGCATTATGACAGGGTTTGTTATGAATAGAGAAAGGTGAAATCCATTGCGATAGCGACATGATAACAATCTCATCATGTTAGCATGTTCGTAACCAATGCCACCCATGCTGGTCATAACTGGATGAGGATATGACCGGCATGGGAACATGGTTCCATAACGGCAGAGCCTATCTATTGCTCGCCGGCGGCCTGCTTGTTTCGGCCGCAACTGCACAGACCGACCCGGCGGTAAACCTCGCCGATCCGGTGACGCTGGAAGAAGCCGCCCGGGAGGCGATCGCCTGGCACCCGGTGCTGACCCAGGCGGCGGGCGAACTCAACGCCCGCACGACCGAAGTGGATGTCGCCCGCGCCGGCTATTCGCCGCAGATCAGCGCTGGCCTCGCCACCGGCTATGATAGCCGCCTGACCGCCGACTGGCGCCCCCGCCCGCAGATCAATGCCTCCCAGATGCTCTATGATTTCGGCAAGGTGGCGAGCGCGGTAGAGGGCGCGCGCGCGGGTACGCGGGTTGGCGAGGCGGAGATGCTGCTGGCGGTGGACGGACTGATCCGCGACACCGGCTATGCCATGGTCGAGGTGCAGCGCGGTGAAGCGCTGCACCGGATCGGGCTGGAGCAACTGGAGCGGGTCAGGGCGATCAGCGATCTGGTCGACAGCCGCGTGGAAAAGGGCGCGGCGACCCGGTCGGATGGCTTGCAGGCGCAGGCCCGCGTGGAAGCCGCGATCGCCACATTGTCGCAGATCGAGGCGGCACGCCGCCGTTGGTCCAGCAATCTGGCCTATTTGCTGGGGCGCACGGCGCCGCCGGCCAAGGTCGATGAGGATGTGCCGGGCTGGTTGATGGCGGCCTGCCGCCAACCGCCGCCCGACTGGGCCGACGTGCCGGCCGTCATGGTGGCAGAGGCACAGAAGGATCAGGCCGTTGCCGATCTGAAACGCCGCAAGGCCGAGCAAATGCCCACCATCTCCATCGCCGGCACCAGCACGATCGACGTGTCCGATCCGCTGTCCAGCCGGCGCAGCGCCTATTCGCTGGGCCTCAACGTCAGCAGCAATGTGTTCGGCGGCGGGATCACCAGGGCACGGGTGCGCGGCGCGGCCTTCGCGCTGGAGGCTGCCGATGCCGCCACCGATCGGGCGCGCAACGAGACGGCGCAGCGCCTGTCCGAGGCGCAGCAGCAGATCGACAGTCTGGGTGCGCTGCTCAAGACGCTGGCATCGCGAGAGGGCAATATGGACGAAACCGGCAAGCTCTATCGCATGCAATATCTGGAAATGGGCACGCGCACGCTGGTCGACCTGCTCAATGCCGAGCAGGAATTCCAGCAGGTCCGGTTCGAGGCGGCCAATACCGCCCACGACCTGCGGCGGTTGCAGATGGATTGCCTCTATAATTCGGGCCGGACCCGCGCCGCCTTTCACCTCACGGGCACAGTGGTGCGCGGGGTGACGCTATGAACATGATGCCGCCGATCAAGCCGGTCGCAGGCGCGGCCGCCGATCCAACGCCGTCGGCCGCGGTGTCGATCGACGCCTGGCTGGACCTGTTGCAGCAGGTGGCGCGCCATTATGGCCTGCCCAATAGCGAGCAGGGCGCCAAGCTGGCGGGCCTGTGGGCCGGGATGGACGGCGAGCAGGCCAAGATACGCGGCATGGCGCGCGCGCTGGGCCTGTCGATCCGGTTCCGCACCCCCGACGCGCGCGACAAGCTGTCCGGCTGGCGCCTGCCGATGATCGTGCGGATGAGCGACGGCGCACTGGCGCTGGTCACGGCCATAGCCGAGGATGGCGAGGCGACGCTGTCTCTGGCGGGCGAGGGCGGTCTGCGCGCCCATATGCCGATCGCGGACGTGGCGCGGGGCGCGACCCTGCTGGTCATCGCCCGCCCGGTGCGCGCGGCCCCCGATGCCCGTGTCGACCCCTATATCCATCAACAGGAAGAAAATTGGCTGCGGCGGATCATCCATCAGGACAGCCGGTCCTATGTGCATGTGATGGTGGCGTCCTGCATCGCCAATATATTGGGCCTGTCCGGCGTGATCTTCTCGATGCAGGTCTATGACCGGGTGGTCCCGGCGGAATCCTATCCGACGCTCTATATTCTGGTGCTGGGCGTGGCGATGGCGATCGGCTTCGACTTCCTGCTGCGCCGGCTGCGCATGAACATCGTCGATGTGCTGGGCAAGCGCGCGGACCTGCGCATGTCGGACAAGGTGTTCGGCCATGCGCTGCGCGTGCGCAACCGGGCGCGGCCGACGTCCACCGGCACGTTCATCGCCCAGTTGCGCGATCTGGATCAGGTGCGCGAACTGCTGACCTCCACCACCGTGGCGGCGATGGCGGATCTGCCCTTCTTCCTCATCTTCCTTGTGATCCTGTGGTTTATCGGCGGGCCGCTGGTGCTGGTGCCGCTGGCCGCTTTGGTACTGCTGCTGGTGCCGGGCCTGCTCGCCCAGCGCAAGCTGCGCGCCTATGCCACCGCGTCGATGCGGGAAGCCTCGCTGCGCAACGCCATGCTGGTGGAGGCCGTGCAGGGGATAGAGGATATCAAGGCGTTACAGGCCGAGGAGCGGTTTCAGCAGCATTGGAACCGCTACAATTCCGAAGCGGGGGAGCAGCAGTTGAAACTGCGCGGCCTGACCAACAGCCTGACCGTCTGGACGCAGAATGTGCAGAATGGCGTCTATGCCGGGATCGTGTGCGTCGGCGCGCCGATGGTGATTGCGGGCGATATCACGACCGGCGCGCTGGTCGCTTCCTCGATATTGGGGTCGCGGATGATGGCACCCATGTCGCAGGTGACGTCGCTGCTCAGCCGCTTCCAACAGTCGCGCGTGGCGATCGGCAGCCTCAATCAGATCATGAGCCTGCCGGTAGACCGGCCCGATGCGGAACATCGTATTTCCGTGCATGCGATCGCCGGCACGATGACCATCCATGGTGGGGTGTTCAGCTATGCCGACCCGAACAGCCCGCCGGCGCTCACGATTCCGGAATTGGAGATCAAGGCCGGCGAGAAAGTGGCGCTGCTGGGCCGCAACGGCGCGGGTAAATCGACCCTGTTGCAGGCGCTGTCGGGCATGATGCAGCCGGTGTCGGGCGAAGTGCTGGTCGACAATCTGGCGCTCCACCATATCGACCCCAACGACCTGCGCCGCGACGTCAGCTTCCTGTCGCAGAACAGCCGGCTGTTCCACGGCACCATCCGCGAAAATCTGACGCTGGGCGCGCCGGACGTGTCCAATGAGGAGATATTGTCCATGCTGGCGATGACCGGCGCGATTCAGTTCGTCCGGCGCCTGCGCAGCGGGCTGGAACATGTCATCCTGGAGGGCGGGAACGGCCTGTCGGGTGGGCAGATCCAGTCGCTGCTGCTGGCCCGGCTGTTGCTGCGGCACCCGACCGTCGCGCTGCTGGACGAGCCGACCGCCGCGATGGACGAAGTGTCGGAACGCCATTTCATCGACGGCCTCAAGAACTGGGGGCAGGGACGCACGATGGTGATCGCGACCCACCGGATGCGGGTGCTGGAACTGGTCGACCGGGTGATCGTGATCGACAACGGCGGCATCTTGCTGGACCAGCCCAAGGATGCGGCGCTCCGCACCATGCAGGCCAATCGGGCGAGGGTAGCATGAGCGGCGTCGCGGTCATCGATGACGAATGGCAGTTCGACGATGAAGGGCGCAGCCGCATCGCCGGCGCGAAGCGGCTATTGTGGCTGGTCACGGCATTGTTCGTTGCCGCCTTCACCTGGGCCTGGTTCGCCAAGCTGGACGAGGTCGCCAGCGGCAGCGGACGTGTCGTTCCTACCAGCCGGGAACAGGTCATTCAGTCGCTGGAAGGCGGCATATTGGCCCGGCTGATGGTCAAGCAGGATGATATCGTGAAGCCGGGGCAAATCCTGGCGCAACTGGACCCCACCCAGGCCGGATCGACAGTGGATGAAAGCGCGGCCAAATATCGCGCCGCCTTGGCCAGCGCCGCACGATTGCGGGCCGAGGTTGGCGGTACCGCCATCGTCTTCCCCGCAGAACTCGACCGCTATCCTGAATCGAAGGCCGCTGAAACGCGCCTCTATCGCGACCGGCGCGACAGCCTGATGAGTTCCGACCGGCTGATCGACGAATCCCTGACCCTCATCAGCAAGGAAGTGAAGATCGGCGAATCCCTGATCGCCGTTGGTGCTGCCAGCAGCGTGGAAGTGCTCCGGCTGAAGCGGCAGCAGGCCGAACTGGCGCTCAAGAAATCCGATCTGCGATCGCAATATCTGGTCGAGGCACAGCAGGATCTGGCCAAGGTCAGCGAGGAGGTGGAGGCACTGGCGCCGGTGGTGCGTGGCCGGTCCGATACGCTCAAGCGCCTGACCCTGCGATCCCCGGTGCGCGGCGTGGTGAAGAGTATCGAGGTGTCCACCATCGGCGGCGTGGTGTCGCCCAATGGCGAGATCATGCAGATCGTGCCGCTGGACGACCAGTTGCTGATCGAGGCGCGTATTTCGCCGCGCGACATCGCCTTCATCCATCCCAACCAGCGGGCGACGGTCAAGATCACCGCTTATGATTATGCCATTTACGGCGGGCTGGAAGGGACGGTGTCGAGCATATCGCCGGACACGATCAAGGATGAGGTGAACCCGGAAATCTATTATTACCGGGTCTTCGTCAGGACCAAATCGGTTGCCGTCGTCAACAAGGCGGGCAAGCGCTTCCCGATCGTGCCGGGCATGATCGCCACGGTGGATATCCACACCGGCAGCAAGACGGTGATGCAATATCTGCTGAAGCCTTTGAACCGCGCCCGTGAAGCGTTGCGCGAACGATGAGCCGACCGCTGGAAGAAAGGCTGGCCGCAATCGGCGATCGGGTGCGGCAGGTGGCGGCGGTGCCGGTTGATGGCGCGCCGACGGTCGTGTTGTTCCTGTCCTTCACCGATGGCGCGACGCGGGCGCAGACCATCAGCGTCAGCGCGCCGGATGCGACGCGGTGCTGGGAAAAGGCATTACCACTGCTCCGCGCGGCGGCGGACCGGCTGGACTGGCTGCGCGTCGATTGGGTCCGCGCGGTCGAAAAGGCCGATTGGCAAAGCCTGCGGCAGAGACTGGATGTCACGAAACGCAACTATTTCCGCCTCGGCATTTCGCTCGACGCGGCGCTGGAACAGGCCTTTCTGGAAACGGAAATCAACGCCAACGCCATGCTTTACGGTGGCAATGGCCATCCCACCGCCATCGTCAATGAAGGCAACATCCGGCGCTACGCCCGGCTGCGCCATGGCATCCGGGCGATCGACTTCGGCGATGAAACGCCGGTCTGGCTCTTTTCCACCGCCGGCCTGTTCATGGGCGCCGATGGCGTCCTCCACGCGATCCGCGAGCAGGGCCGCAATGCCGGGCGGCGGACGGTGGAGCGGCTGGACCCCGATCTGCTGCTGCACCTGATCGATGACGGCAGCGCCTATCTCGCGTCGCAGGTGCAGCCGGACGGCCGCTTCCATTATGGCTGGCACCCCTGTTTCGACCGGCCGATCGCCGCCTATAACAGCCTGCGCCACGCCAGCAGCACCTATGCCATGCTGGAAAGCTGGGAGGTGACGCGATCGCCCACGCTGCTCGCCGCGATCGAACGGGCGCTGGCCTGTCTGGAGCACGAGTTGATCCGCCCGGCCACCCTGCCGGACGGCACGCAGGCCGCTTTCCTGGTCGATCCCGGTAATGAGGCGAAGCTGGGTGGCAACGCCGTCTGCCTGCTCGCCCTGGTCAAATATAGCGAGTTGATGGCGACCGACCGCTATCGCCCGCTGCTCGATCAACTCGCCGCCGGCATCCTGCATATGCAGGACAAGGTGAGCGGGCGCTTCGTTCATATACTCGACTATCCGACGCTGACGGTGAAGCAGGACTTCCGCATCATCTATTATGATGGGGAGGCCGCCTTCGGGCTGATGCGCCTCTATGGCCTGACCGGCGATCCGCGCTGGATCGAAGCGGTGGCGCGGGCCTTCACCCATTTCATCGCGGCGGGCCATGCGGCGGCGCACGACCATTGGCTGAGCTATTGCGTCAATGAACTGACCCGTTACCGCGCGGACGAGGCCTGGTTCCGCTTCGGGCTAGACAATGTCCGCGACCATCTGGATTTCGTGGAAAATCGCATCACTACCTTCCCGACGCTGCTGGAACTTATGATGGCGGCGCAGCATATGATCGCGCGCCTGTCCGCCGACCCAGACCACCGCCACCTGCTCGACACGATCGACCTCGGCAAATTCCACCGCGCGCTGCATGCCCGTGCCCATTATCTGCTGAACGGTCATTTCTGGCCCGAACTGGCGATGTTCTTCGCCAACCCGCGTCGGATCGTCGGCAGCTTCTTCATCCGCCACCATGCCTTTCGCGTGCGCATCGATGACGTCGAACATTATCTGTCGGGCCTCGTCGCCTATCGCCGGCACTTGCTGGAGACACAGGCGGAAGAGGCAGCGCTCCCCGCCGAAACCGGATGGACCGCGCGCAGTGTCTGCCAGGCGACGGGCGGACGCTGGACCGTGCCGCCGCCTGCCGACTGGCAAGCGGAGGGGCTGTGCATCTTCCCACCCAGCCTGCGCGATGGCGAGATGGTCGTGATGCGGGGCAGGGAGGGGGAGCGCGGTATCCCCCCGCGCCTGATCGATCGCCTGAAGCCGCAGGCATCGGCGATCATCACCAGCGCGCCCGAACGCTTTGCCGGTGCCGGCCTGCCGGTGCTGGCGGTGCCCGATAATGACGAGGCGATATTGGCGCTCGGCCGGCATGCCCGCGCGGCGATGACCGGCAAGCTGATCGGCGTGACCGGCAGCGCGGGCAAGACCACCATGGTCGCGATGCTGGCGCGGACGTTGCGGCCATGGGGTGCGGTGGGCGAAACCCGGCTGAACGCCAATTTGCCGCACGGCATTGCCTGGAATCTCGCCTCTATCCCGTGGAATACGCCGCATATCGTGATGGAACTGGCGATCGGCCGGATGCAGCAGAATGCAGCGCTTACCCGGCCCGACATTGCGGTATTCACCAATATCGCACCGGCGCATCTGGAATTTCATCATGATCTGGCCACTGTGGCGCGGCGCAAGAGCGCGATCTTCGCAGGAATGGCGCCCGGTGGCGTGGCCATATTGAACGCCGACATGGCGGAACTGCCGCGCGTGCGCGCGCTGGCGCTGGCACATGATCTGCGCATCATCAGCTATGGCGAGGCTGCGGAGGCGGACTTCCGGCTGGTCGGGCGGCAGGGCGACCATATGCAGGCGAAGACCCCCATGGGCATGCTCCATTATCGCTTGCAGGCGCCGGGGCGCCATATGGCCCTCAACAGCCTGGCGGTGCTGGCGACCCTGTCCGCTTTGTCGCTGGACGCAAGCCGGGATTTCGGGCGGGGGCTGGAGGCGCTGGCCGCTTTCCGTCCGCTGGCCGGGCGCGGCGAGGAACTGGCGCTGACCATTGATGGCCGGCGGATCGCGCTGATCGACGAAGCCTATAACGCCAATCCCGCCTCCATGGCCGCTGCGCTGGACCTGCTGGGCGCGCGATCGGGCGGTCGGCGCATCGCGATATTGGGCGAAATGCTGGAACTGGGGCCGGATGCGGCGCGCTATCATGCCGCGCTGGCGCCCCGGATAGGGCGTCATAAGCTTGACTGCGTCCATGCCCTTGGCTCGCTGTACGCGCCATTATGGGCCGGCTTGCCGCCCGATTGCCATGGCCTGCACGCGGACCATGTCGGGCAATTATACGCGCATCTGAAGCAGACGATGCGCGAGGGCGATATCATCCTGGTCAAAGGGTCGCATGGCAGTGGGCTGCACGCTTTGGTCGACCAGTTGAAGGCCGAGGCGCAGGGACCGGATCGGTCGGAAATGGAGACAGTTTCGGTCGCGTGACCGCAAGAAAATTACGCTGTTTAGGGTTCGTTAAGGTGGCGGGGTCAGCCTTTGACTCGATCGAAGAGAATGCAGTGCAAGGATGTAAGCATGGCTTCGCGCGAACGCAGAGAGGGATCATCGACACCGGATATGTCCGGCATGTCGCTGCTTGCCCTCGCCCGGCAAACGCAGCAGGCGCGGATTCATTGCTCCCAGCATTTCCCCAAACATGTGTTCCGCGATTCCGCCTGGGACATCATGCTGGAATTGTTCGTCGTTGCGGAAGAGGGGCGGACCCTGTGCGTCAAGGATACGATGGCGATCTCCGGCGAGAGCGCCACTGGCACGATCCGGCGGATAGAAAGCCTGGAGGATGCCGACCTGGTCGTCCGCCGGTATGACCCGCGGGATCATCGCCGCATGCTGGTGGAACTGAGCGACAAGGGGCGGGAGGCGATGATATCCTTCCTCTACCATCTGTTCGAGGTTGGCGAGGCCGCTTCGCATGGTGGTGTGCCGATCAAGCCGGTTTCCTTCGTGCCGCTGGCCACGCGCCGGCCCGGCACCGGCCTGCGCGACAATAGCTGACGCGATGGCCACGGCCTTCGCCTCGCGCCGGGTGGCGGGGACCGTCCTGATGGGGCTGGCCTTCCTGCTGGCCGCGTTGGCGCTGTCGCAGGGGCAAAAGGCGCCAGCGCCGACGATGGCGCAGGTGCCGGACAGAATGCAGGCAGTGGACCAGACGGCCCTTGACCGAAAACCGCCTTCCCTCCCCAGAGTGGAGCCGTCGCAGCTCTATGCGCTGCCTATGGGCAAGGCGCGGACGGTGAACGCCGCCATTCCCATGTCGCCGCGCCCAAATCCGGCGGCCAGCCCCTTCCGCTTCGCCGGCGGGGCGGACGATCTGGCACGCGCCACCGATTGTCTGGCCGCCGCGCAAATATACGAGGCGGGCGACGATAGGGTCGGCGAACAGGCAGTGGCGCAAGTGGTGCTCAACCGCGTGCGCCATCCCGCCTTTCCCAAATCGGTGTGCGGCGTCGTCTTTCAGGGACAGGAACGGCGCACCGGCTGCCAGTTCACCTTCACCTGTGATGGCGCCCTGGCCCGGACGCCGTCGCCGGCCGCCTGGCAGCGTGCGCGGACGATCGCAAAGGGCGCGTTGTCAGGCGCGGTGTTCCGGCCGGTGGGCCTTGCCACCCATTATCATACCGACTGGGTCCTACCCTATTGGAGCGCCAGTCTGGACAAGACGGCGAAGGTCGGCACCCATCTCTTCTTCCGCTGGACCGGCTGGTGGGGAACGCCGCCGGCCTTCCAGGCATCGGCCGGTGGCGCCGAGCCGCTGGTCGGTCGGATCGCGCGCCTGTCGCTGGCGCATCGGGACAGTGCGCGGCCGGTAATGGCGGCGGCGGACAGGTCCGAAGATCAGCTCCGCGCCGCCTCCCGGCCGATCGTGGGACAGGTCATGCCGCCCGCCAACAAAAGCTGGACCCCGGCACCGGAGATGCCTTTGCCGGGCGGCGTGCGACGCGACCCGCACGTCGAGACGGTGGAGATCGGACCAAGACGGGAAGCAGCGCTGATCGCGCTCGCGCCGGCCGGCGGATAGCGCGCCATCGCATCGTCACGGTTGCGCCGTCGAAACGGCACGCTATGGGGCTGGTGCGATGAAGCCTATCCCGTCACCCCGGCTGCTGGGCGGCCTGATCCTTGCTGTGGCGGCGGGCATTGCGGGCTGGGCCATGGCGGCCGCGCCGGTGCGCAAGGCGCCAGCCGTGCCGCGCCGCATCGTCTCGCTCAACCTGTGCGCGGACCAGCTGGTCGTGGCGCTGGCCGATCGCGATCAGATTGCCGGGCTGACCCATAATGCGGCCGATCCCCATATGTCCGCCGTGGCCGCGCAGGTGGGGGGGCTGCCCATATTGAACGGCTCGGCCGAAGCGGTGCTAGCGGCCGATCCCGACCTGATGATCGGCATGCCGGTGCGGCGCAATCCGGCGATCGCGGTGCTCAAGGCGCGCCATTATCCGGCGATGGACCTCAAAGGCGCCGACAGCTACGACGCGATCGTCGCCTCCATCCGCGACGTGGCGAAGGCGGTGGGCCAACCGGCACGCGGCGAAGCGCTGATCGCGCAGATGGATGCCGACATGCGGGCCATCGGCAGGGCCGGTGCCGGCCGGGTGGCGGCCTATTATCAGCGGCGCGGCTATCTGACCGGGACCGGTACGCTGATCGATGACCTGATGCAGCGGGTGGGCCTTACCAATCTGGCCGGAAAGCTGGGCAGGCCGTCCCTGTCGCAGATGCGGCTGGAGGAGGTTGTCGCGGCCCGCCCGGATTATCTGATCGTGGACAGCGCGACCGACCGGGTGACCGATCAGGGCACGGAAATGATGCATCATCCCGCGCTCCGGAGCATCCGGCGGATCGGCATCCCGCAGGCCTGGACCGTGTGCGGCGGCCCGGCCTATGTGAAGGCCGCGCGCGCGCTGGCGGCGGCGACTTCCTCCTAAAATTCGATGCCGGGCTGCGCCTTGACGCCCTGTTCGCGGAACGGATGCTTCAGCAGCGTCATCTCGGTGGCCAGATCGGCCTGCTCGATCAGCGCTTCGGGCGCGTTGCGGCCGGTGACGATGACATGCTTCATCTCGGGTCGCGCGGTCAGCACCGCCAGCACCTCGTCCAGCGGCAGATAGTCGTAGCGCAGCACGATATTGAGTTCGTCGGCCAGCACCATGGCGTAAGCGGGGTCTGCGATCATCCGCTTCACCTCCGCCCACGCCTCCCGCGCCAGCGCGATATCGCGGCTGCGGTCCTGCGTGTTCCAGGTGAAGCCTTCACCCATCGGCTTGAATTCGACCTGATCGGGGAAAGCGTCGAAAACTTGCCTTTCGCCGGTGGTCATCGCCCCCTTCACGAACTGGACGATGCCGACCTTCTTGCCATGGCCGATGGCGCGGACCACCATGCCGAGCGCGGCCGTGGTCTTGCCCTTGCCCTTGCCGGTATGGACGATCAGCAGACCCTTCTCCACCGTCTTGCCGGCGATGATGCGGTCATGCGCGGCCTGCTTTTTCTGCATCTTGGCCTTATGCTGTTCCTCGGTGCGTTCCACCATCTTCATGCTCCTGCTAGAGCGTTTTCCAAGCAGATGGCTTCATCTGCTGGTTAAGAAAACGCGTTAAATCAAAAGGCTGGCGAGCAGCAGGCCCGCACTGTTGGACTTGGGTTTCCACAGGCCGCGCTCCAGCGCCTCGTTCAGGCGCGCGGCAGTTTCGCGTAGCGCGGCGGGATTGGCATCCGCCATGAAGGCGCGCACGGCCTCATCCTCGATGAAGGCGGCGTGGACGGCGTCGAAATGATGGTCGCGCACCGCATGGGTGGTGGCGGCGAAGGCGAAGAGATAATCGACGGACGCGGCGATCTCGAACGCGCCCTTGTAGCCGTGGCGCATGACCCCGGCGATCCATTTGGGATTGGTCACGCGCCCGCGCACGATGCGGCCGATTTCATCCTCCAGCGTGCGGATGACCGGGCGTTCGGGGCGGCTATGGTTATTATGGTAGCTGACCGGCCTTGCGCCCTTCAGATGTTCGACCGCCGCGGCGATGCCGCCTTCGAACTGATAATAATCGTCGCTGTCCAGCAGGTCATGCTCGCGATTATCCTGATTCTGGACGACCGCGTCCGCCTGGCCAAGCCGCGTGGCGAACAGGCTGCGTTCGGCGTCACCCTCCACCCCGGCACCATAGGCATAGCTGCCCCAGTCGAGATAGACATCGGCCAGGTCGGCACGGCTGTGCCACAGTCTTTCGTCGATCATCGCCTGCAACCCCGCACCATAGGCGCCAGGCTTCGACCCGAAGACCCGCGCGCCCGCACGCCGGGCGGCGGTGGCGGCTTCCTGCCCCTGTTCCAGCAACGCGGCCGTTTCGCGCCGGTGGCGGGCGGCGGCAGGATTATCCTCTTCCGGCTCGTCCAGCGCCATCACGGCGCGGGCGGCGCTGTCGATCAGGTCCATCTGTTCGGGGAAGGCATCGCGGAAGAAGCCCGACACGCGCAAGGTTACGTCTACGCGCGGCCGGCCCAGTTCCGCCAGGGTCATCATCTCGAACCCGACGACCCGGCCGGATGTCCAGTCCCAGCGCGGCCGCACGCCCATCAATGCCAGCGCCTGCGCAATATCATCGCCACCCGTGCGCATGTTCGCCGTGCCCCAGGCGGACAGCGCCATGGCGCGGGGATAGTCGCCCTGCCGCTGGAAATAATCGTCGACCAGCAACTGCGCCGATTTCCTGCCCAATTCCCAGGCGACGGCGGTGGGCACGGCGCGGGTATCGATCGAAAAGAAATTGCGCCCGGTCGGCAGCACATCGGGCCGCCCGCGCGTGGGCGCGCCGGATGGGCCGGGCATGACGAAACGCCCATTGAGGCCGCGCAGCAGCGCCGCCATTTCCCGCTCGCCGCAGGCATCGATGCGGGGCGCGAGATCGCCGGCGATCATGTCCAGCACGCTGGCCGTCGCCTTTCCCCACGCCGGCCGCTGATCGCTGTCCACCAGCGTTGCCGCCAGCAACTCCAGCCGTTCCACCATATCGCCATGGGTGCGCCAGGGTTCGTCCGACACGCCTGCCAGCGCGTCCGGCCGCACCCCGGTCCAGCGATCCCCCATCCGGCAATCGAGCGGATCGAAGTCGAGCCCCAGATCCTGCGCCATTGCCCGCAGCAGCGACGCCTGCCCGCCATGATCATATCCGCGCGGCGTCCGTGCGAGCGCGATCAGCAGGTCGCGCCGCAACCGCCCCTCCGGCGACCGGCCGAAGACGTGCAGCCCGTCACGAATCTGCAATTCCTTCAGTTCGCAGAGATAATTGTCGATCGCCGACAGCGCGTCCTCGTCATCGCCCTGCGCGTCCGCATCCTTGTCCAGCCCCTGACTGCGGGCGAGGTCGATAATGTCGCGGCGCAGCCGGTTGAGCCTGCGCGGGTCCATGCCAGCGGCGAGATAATATTCGTCGACCAGCGCTTCGAGCTGCTTGAGTGGCCCATAGGTTTCGGCGCGGGTCAGCGGCGGGGTGAGATGGTCCACGATCACCGCGCCGATCCGCCGCTTCGCCTGCGTGCCTTCCCCCGGATCATTGACGATGAAGGGATAGAGTTGCGGCACCGGTCCGGCGCAGATTTCCGGGAAACAGGACTCCGACAAGGACACCGCCTTGCCCGGCAGCCATTCCAGATTGCCATGCTTGCCGACATGCACCACCGCCTGCGCGCCGAAATGCCGGTCCAGCCAGATGTGAAAGGCCAGATAAGCGTGTGGCGGCGGCAGCGCGGGATCGTGATAGCTGGCCTTGGGGTCGATATTGTAACCGCGCGCCGGCTGGACGGCGAGGGCGATATGGCCAAATCTGTGTACCGCCAGACGAAAGGCACCGTCGCGTACAAAGGGATCGGCCTGCGGATCTCCCCAGCGCTCCAGCATGGCGGCGCGCGCTACTGCCGGAATGGTGGCGAAAGCGGCACGATAGTCGGTCAGCGACAGCGCGACCTCACCGGGTCGATCGAGCGAATCGAGCGCATTGGTGACGCCACCGGTCAGCAGGCGCATCAGCCCCACGCCGCTCGTGGGCGCATGGCCAATAGCATAGCCCGCTGCCGCCAGTCCGGCGAGGATGGCCGCCGCGCTGGCCGGCGTATCCAGCCCCACGCCATTGCCGATCCGCCCGTCGCGATTGGGATAATTGGCCAGCACCAGCGCCACCCGCCGTTCGTCCACCGGGGTCCGGCGCAACCGCGCCCAGTTCGCGGCCAAGTCGGCGACGAAGGCGACGCGGCCGGGCGCCACGCGCGGGACGATGATGCCGCACTGGGTCAGATGATCGAACCGCTCGGCCGCCTTGAAGGCGACGGCGCGGGTGAAGATGCGCCCGTCCACTTCGGGCAGCACGACATTCATGGCCAGGTCGCGCGGGCCAAGGCCGCGTGCAGCATCCTGCCATTCGCTTTCCTCGACGCCGGCAAAGGCCAGTTGGAGGATCGGGCAATCGGCCTGCTCCAGCACGCTCGGCGTGCGGGGTTCAGACGAGGTGGAGGCAGCAAAGCTGGTCACGTTCAGGATCACGTCCGGCCGCACCTGCGCCAACACGCCCGTCAGCCAGTCCATCGCAAAAGGCTCGCGCAAGGCCCGGACATGAACCGGCACGACATTGAAGCCGCGCGCCTCCAGTGCCGCGATCATCGCATCGACTGCGTCCAGCGTCCCGGCCACCATCAACGCGCGGTAGAAGATCAGGCAGGCGACCGGCGCATCCGGTTTCCAGCGCGCGCGCAGGTCCGACAGTGCAGGGCGATCGATGCCCGGCAGATACAGGCCCGCATCTGCCACCGGCACCGGATCATCGGGCATGCCCGCATCCCGCCCGATCGTGCGCGCGGCGGTTCGCAGGAAGCCCAGCGCATTGGCCATGCCGCCCTGCCGCAGATAGTCGCGCAGCCGGGCGATCAGGTCGGCCGGCACGGTCGATGCCCGGTCGAGCGCGGGATCATCCTCCCGCCCGTCGGCGATCGCGGCGAAGGCGATGCCCCGCTCCCGCGCCAGCTGTGCGATCTCGTCTATGCCATAGGGCCAGTAGCTTTTGCCGCCGAGCAGGATGACGCAGACGAATTTTGCGTGGGCGATCACCTTTTCGACATAGAGGTCGACCGAATAGGGGTGCCGCAGCTGGAGCAGATTGGCGAGGCGCACGCTGGGCGCGCCGGCTGCCGGCGCCTCGTCGATCAGGCGCGCCGCCGCCTTGGCGAAACAGGCCAGTTCGCTGTCCGCCACCGTCAGAATCACGATATCGCCTGGCGACTGGTCGAGGTCGATCGCCTCCTCGCCATTGGAGATCGTGCCGGGCGTGGCGGACAGAAGATGCATCAGCCGATGACCGGCTTCAGTGCATCCTCGATTGCGGCGTGATCCAGCCCCTTCTGGCCGATCACGACCAACTGGGTGCGCCGGACTTCGTCCGCCTTCCAGCCACGGTCGAAATAATGCTGGATGCGCGGGCCGACCGCCTGCACCACCAGCCGCGAGGGCTTGCCCGCTACCGCCACCATGCCCTTGATGCGCAAAATGTCGTGCGCGGCGATGGTCGCGTTCAACTGCGCGATCAGCGCATCGACGTTGGCAATGTCGCCGCCCGACAGGGTGAAGCTGTCGAAATCATCATGGTCATGCTCCTCCATCCCGTCGATATGTGATGGGCGGGCATCCAGATCATCCTCAGCGGCAGCGGTGAGGCCCAGCAGCGCGCCGGGATCGACTGCCCCCTGCGCGCTGTGGATGATCGCCACGCCGGGGCGGGTTTCCGCCTTCACCTGCGCTTCGACCGCGATCAGCGTATCGGCGTCGACAAGGTCGGTCTTGTTCAGCACCACCATGTCGGCACAGACCAGCTGTTCCTCGAACAACTCCTCCAACGGGCTGTCATGATCGAGGTTCGGGTCCGCCGCGCGCGCCGCCGCCAGCGCCGCCTCATCCGTGGCGAAGCGGCCGGCCGCCACCGCGTCCGCGTCGATCAGCGCGATTACCCCGTCCACCGTGGCGCGGGTGCGGATATCGGGCCACTGGAACGCCTTGACCAGCGGCTTGGGCAAAGCGAGGCCGCTGGTTTCGATGATGATATGTTCGGGCGGATTGGGCCGGTCGAGCAGCTTCTGCATGGTCGGCAGGAAATCGTCGGCCACGGTGCAGCAGATGCAGCCATTGGCCAGCTCGACAATATCCTCTTCCGGGCAAGCCGCGTCATTGCAGCCCTTCACCAGTTCGCCATCGACGCCGACATCGCCGAACTCGTTGATGACCAGCGCCAGCCGGCGCCCTTGGGCATTTTGCAGCAGATGGCGGATCAGCGTGGTCTTGCCCGCGCCCAGAAAGCCGGTGATGACGGTGGTTGGCACTTTGCTCATGATCTTGTCCCTTGTCGCGCGCCTCAAAACAACGAGGCAGGGACGTACCGTTCGCGAACGGCCGATGCGCGGGAGCGGTCGGGCGCCCGCATCAGGACAGCCGGCCTCGCGCATCGTGCGGCCCCTGCCGCTTCGTTCGTCGCTCAGACGGGTTGGACCGTGCCCCGGTCATCCCCTGGACCAAAGCAAGAGCGACCAGACGCCGGCAGGTCTCCTGGCTCATGGGTCATCGCTTGATACACGGCCTTCCCGGGCCTCGCATGTTGCAGCGTCCGGCCCAGTGGCTGCGGCACGGGGCGCCTTGCCCCGCCGCTTTTGTGTATCGCGCTCGCCACTTACAGTTGCAGGGACAGCCTCGGATTAGGACGGCTTCTCGCCGTCCGCACCGCGTTCCCATTTTAAGCCTCTTGCGAGGCACCGGCGCGATCTTTTCGCCCGCGCATCATAAGATGCATGGACGGGATTGCGGATAGAGACGGCAATGCCGGTCCGCAACTCTTTTCACAAAGGGGTGAGGCTCTGTAGCCGCCAGCGGCCGTTGAAGGACAGCATCGTGCGCGACAGCGGGGCGATGTCGATCCCGAGACTGGCATGTAGTGGCATGTCGAGCGCATGGGCGATGGCAGCACGGATCGGCATAGGATGGGACAAGGCGCAGATGCGCGCGCTCGTGCCGGCAAGGGCATCGAGCCAGACACCGATGCGCAACTGGCAGCCATGCAGGCTCTCGCCGTCCGGGCTGCCCCGCGCCGGATCGGCCAGCCATTGCGCAAGAGCATCGGGTTCCTCCGCCGATAGCCGGGTGAAGCTGCGCCCGGCCCAGCGGCCATGGCTGACGTCGCGCAATGCCGGCTGGGGCAGGGGGGTGACGCCCATCGCCTGCGCCGTTTCGATGGCGGAGAGGCAAGGGCTGACCTCCACTATCTCGCGAAAGTGGGTCGGTAGGGCGAGCGCGGCGGCATCGCGCCGGCCGTGATCGTCCAGCGATTCGCCAGGGGCGGGAAAGCCCCCCTGCCGGCTGGAGCGCGTCGCACCGGCGCAGAGCAGCAGCAGCGATGTCGTCAGCACGGCCTCCAGCAGATGATTGACGCCATCCCTTCGCTCAGCCTAAAGGACGGATCGTTCAGGATGAAGAAGCCGGTGCAATTCCGGCGCGGTCGCGCCACTGTTATCGCCGTCGATTGCCGACGTCGAGAGCCAGACCTTCCTCCCGGACTGCGACAATATCCCGGGGACGCGCAATCCCGTGCAGGAGTATCAGGCCATGGCGATTAGCGCCGTTCTGTTCGACGATCCTTTCATCCCCGTACGCGGCGATGCCGCCATTCCGATCGCGGATATCGCGCCCTGGGCCGTGCTGGGCACGTTGATCGCGCTCATCTTCCTCTATTTCGTCAGCACCGAACAGGGCGCCTTCGCTCTGTTCGACGGCATGTATGTGCATGAATATGTGCATGACGGCCGGCACCTGCTCGGCTTTCCCTGCCACTGACGCCCGGTCATGACCCGGACATTATTGTGGCGCGGGATGCTGGCCGGCATCCTCGCGGCCCTGCTTGCCACGCTGGTCGCGCGCGCGATCGCTGAACCGCAGATCGATCTGGCGATCGGTTATGAGGCGTCGCATGCCGCGCATCATGCCCCGGCGCCGGGTGGTGAGCCGGAACTGGTCAGTCGCGACACGCAGAAGGGGGCGGGCCTGTTCACGGCGCTCGCCCTCTATGGCGCGGCGGTGGGCGGCATATTCGCGCTGGTCTTCGCCTATGGCTATGGTCGGTTCGGCCGTGTGGGGCCGCGCAGTTTCGCGCTGCTGCTCGCCGGTCTCGCCTTCCTGCTGATCGTGATCGTGCCGGGGATCAAATATCCCCAGACCCCGCCGGCCGTGGGCCAGCATGAAACGGTGGGCATTCGCACCGCCGCCTATTTCATGATGACCGGCCTGTCGATTGCGGCGGCGGTGATCGCCGCCCATGTCCGCACCGCGCTGCTGCGATCCTTGCGCCCGCTTGACGCGACGTTGCTCGCCGTCGGTGTCTACGGGCTGGTCGTGGGCATCGGCCAATATCTGCTGCCGGCCATCAATGAGGTGCCGGCCGATTTCCCGGCGACCCTGTTATGGAATTTCCGCATCGCGTCGATCGCCAGCCAGGCCGTGCTGTGGGCGACGATCGGAATCGTCTTTGGCCGTTGGGCGGAACAGGCGCTCAGACAGGCCTAGCTGACTATGGCAGCGCGCTCTTAGCTATGGCCATCGACCGGCGACGGCATTATCTTCTCACCTTTGAAAATAGGGTGGAAACGGGCTCGACGCAGACATGGCCATGCAGATATTTCTGGTCGAGGATGACAAGCCGCTGCAACGGCAACTGGCCGAGCAATTGTCGCAGTTCGGGCATCAGGTGGAAACGGCGGATGATGGGCTGGCGGCGCTGGCGATCATCGGCCAGAAGGCGTTCGATGTCGTCATCCTCGACTGGATGATGCCGGGCGTCGACGGCGTCACGGTGCTGCGCCAGTTGCGCGAAGGGGGGATGCATGTCCCGGTGCTGATGCTGACCGCGCTGGGGCAGGTGTTCGACAAGGTCGAGGGATTTGAGGCCGGCGCTGACGATTATGTCGTAAAGCCGGTCGATCCGCTGGAATTGAATGCGCGGCTGAACGCGCTGGTCCGCGCACGTCGTACCAATGACCAGCCATCCGACACGGTGAGCGCGGGGGATATCACGATCAGCCCGTCCCGCTTGCGTGCCTGGCGCAACGGCCGACCGCTCAACCTGTCGCAGACCGAATTCAAGCTGCTGCTGGAACTGGCACGCGATGCCGGCTCGATCGTGACCCGGCCGATGCTGATCGAGCGCATCTGGGGTCTGGACTTCATGCCGACGACCAATCTGGTCGATGCCCATATCCGCCATTTGCGAGTCAAGCTGACCGAACATGGTGACGATCCGATCAGCACGCAGCGCGGCATGGGCTATCTGCTGCGCGCATGACATGGCGTCCGCAATCGCTGCGCGGGCTGACCATCGCCTTTCTCGCCCTGTTCCTGACCGTGACGATGGCGGCGGGACTCGGCACCTTCTTTGCGACCTTGTCGATGGTCATCGCGCTGGTGGACGAGCGGGTCGAGGCGGAAAGCCATGCCATCGCCCCGATCGGCGCTGCATTCGACCGGGACGAATGGCAGGAGCGCATCACCCTGATGGCGCGGCAACGCGACACGGCGGACCTTGGCATGTTGCTGACCGATGCGCAGGGGCGGCGGATCGCTGGCAATGTCCGCTTCACCCGGCCATTGCCGCTGGGCTTTTCCTCGCTCGACCGGCGCGACCGGATCGAGGGACTGAGCGCCGGACGGGTGCTGGTCCGCGACCTGGGGCAGGGGGTGCGGCTGGCGGTGTTCGCCGAAACCGAGCCGATTGACGATTATTTCGCGATGCGCCGGCGCATCTATATCGCCGGATTCGGTGCGATCGTGATTGTGGTGCTGGCCGGTCTTCTGCTGTTTCGGCGCCTGATCGGCGAGCGAATCGAACAGATGCGCACGACGGCGGAATCAATCATCGACGGAGATATCGCCCGCCGGGTGCCGTTGGCAGGGGACGGTGGAGAATTCGACCAGCAGGCGGCCGTGCTCAACCGCATGCTGGATCGCATGGGGCAACTGATGGCCGAAGTGCGAAACGTATCGAACGACATCTCGCACGACATGCGCACGCCACTGGCGCGGCTACGCAATGAACTGGCATTGCTGGAGCGACAGCCGGCGGCGGAGCCTGTGCGGGATGCACTGCAACGCGCGATCGGGCAAGCGGACGATCTGCTCGCCATGTTCGCAGCCATGCTGCGCATCGCGGAAATAGAGAGTGGCGCGCGTCGGGCTGGCTTCCAGTCGATTGCGCTGGAGAGGCTGACCGAGGAAATGGTCGAGATGGTCCGGCCGCTGGCGGCGGAACGGGACCAGCGCATCGCTATCATTCTGAACGAGCCGGTACGGCTGGAGGGCGACCGTCAGTTGCTGTCGCAAATGCTGGTCAATCTGCTGGAAAATGCGGTGCGCCATACGCCGGCGGGCGCGGATGTCCGGCTATCGCTGGAGCGGGGCAGCGGAGGGATCAGGCTGGCGATCGCCGACAATGGTCCCGGCATCCCGGCCGAGCAGCGATCATTGGTAATGCGGCGTTTCGGCCGGGCCGATGCCAGCCGCAATGGCGGGGGATATGGGCTTGGCCTGCCGCTGGCCGACGCGATCGTGCGGCTGCATCGGGGCAAGTTGACGCTGGAGGATGCGGAGCCGGGCCTGCGCATCGTCATGACCTTTCCCGCATAAAAAACCGGCGTGGCGGATGTCCGCCACACCGGTTCAGACCAGGATATAGTCCTGAAAGATCAGAATTTGAAGCTGGCTTCCACGCCGTAGGTGCGCGGCGCGTTGAAGTTGCCATAGTCGCCCAGCACGTTGGCAATGCTGCCGGTAGACACGCTGCTGGTCGGCGCGGCCGGCAGGCTGTTCGACGGATCGCGGCGGAACACATATTGTTCGTTGAACAGGTTGCGACCCCACAGGCTGAGCGTCAGGTTGCGGCCATTGCCGGCCTCGATATCTGCCAGCGAAATGCGGCCGTTGAAGATCAGCGAACTGTCATTCTTCGTGGCGAACTGGTCGAAGGCCTGGGTGGCCTGCGAATAATTGCCGTCGAAGTGGAATTTCAGCTTCGTGTCGCCACCGCCGACGGGCACGGCATAGTCGATTGACCCGCTCGCGGCGTTGCGCGGCGTGAACACGATGTAGAAATTCTGATAAACGCTGGTCGACGCACCGGTCGTGTCGGTAGCGGTGATCAGCACCGGTGGGATTTTCGTATAAGTATAGGCGTAGGAGGCGTTCAGCGTCAGTCCTTCGACCGGGTTCAGCGTCAGGTCCGCTTCGATCCCGCGGATCTTGGTGGTGCCGGGCGCATTGATCGTGACCAGGTTGTTGAAGCTGCTGGTGCCGACGAACTGGATGGAGCTGATGTCCACCTGGCTGTCCTTGCGGTCCATGATGTAGCCGGCCAGGTTGAAGCGGGCGCGGCTGTTCCAGAAGTCCGACTTCAGGCCGACTTCGTAAGACTTCACATCTTCAGGATCGAACGCCTGATAGTTGGACGTGCGCGAGCTGGCGCCACCGGCGCGATAGCCGGTCGCATATTTGGCATAGACGTGCAGGTCATTGCTGACGTCATAGGCGACGGTCGCCATCGGGTTGAAGCGGTTCCAGCTGGCATCCAGCGGCTTGTAGCCGACGCTGGCGGCGGGCGGGTTCGTGTCGTAATTCACATTGCGCGAATAGTGCAGCACGCCCTTCTTCTCGTCATGCGTGTAGCGACCGCCGACGGTGATGTGCAGCGCATCGGTGGCGTTCCAGGTCAGCTGGCCATAGCCGGCATAGCTTTTCGACCAGACCTCCGAAGCACGGTCGATCGAGCAGCCATTCACAGCCTTGCCCGCGAACGCCGGGGTAGAGGCGGTGCAGAAGGGAATGGTCACATAGTTTGCACCGGTAACGATGCCATTGGTGTAGGTGGCGACAGCGCCCATCGAGCTGGGGGTCGCAGCGTCGTCGCTCACATGTTCATTGAAGTAGAACAGGCCGGCGACATAGTCGATATTGCCGAAGGTGCCGACAGCCTGGAATTCCTGGCTGAACTGGCGCTGGCGCAGGTCGGCCAGGCTGTAGCGGCTGAAGGCGCAGGGGGAGGTTGCGGTGCAGGCGCTGGTGGCGGTGCCAAGGCCCAGGTTCACCAGCGGCGGACGGTGGGCGCCACCGCTATTGTCCCACTGGGTCGCATCGACGCCGCGCCATGCAGTGATGGAGCGCAACTCGATCTGGGGCGAGATTTCCCACTTCAGCGAGTTGGTGAAACCATGGGTCTTGTCGACGCTGACCTGCTGCGGCACGCCGATATCGGCTTCGCTCATGCGGCTGCTGCCGTTCACGGTGACGCCAGGCAGGAGCGACTTGACCGGACCGCCGGTCAGGTTGGTGTAGGCGGTGCCGGGCAGGGTGCAGGCGGGCTGCGATGCCTGGGTGCCGGTGGCGCAACCATTGGGGTTGTAGTTCAGCAACTGGCTGTAGAAGGGCGTATTCTCGTCCTTCGCGACATCATAGGAGAAGTCGTTGGTAATATTGCTGGTCGGCTGCCAGCGAACCGCGGCGCGCATCCCCTTGCGGTTATAATAGTTCCAGCCGGCCTGACCCTCCATCGGGTTCTTGGTGGTGGCGTCCTGATGCTGGATCACGCCGTCCAGCTTGATCGAGAAGCCGGCGATCGAGGGCAGGTTGATATGGGCATTGGCGGTGCGGCCGCCATAATTGCCGGCGCCCGCTTCCACGCGGCCACCCCATTCGCCGGTCGGTGCCTTGCTGACGATGCTGAGCGCGCCGCCTTCGGTGTTGCGACCGAACAGCGTGCCCTGCGGGCCCTTCAGAACTTCGACGCGCTCGATGTCGAACAGCGCGGCGTTCAGGCCATGCTGGCGGCCCATATAGACGCCGTCGACATAGATGCCCACGCCCTGCTCGCGGGCAGGCTGGTTGGCGTCGAGCGGCACGATGCCACGGATACCGATGGTGAGCGCAGACTGGCGCGCTTCGAAGGTCGCGATGCGCAGCGAGGGCACGGCGCCATCGGCGAGGTCATACAGGCTGGCGACGTGGCGGTCCTTGAGCGCCTCCGTGCTCATCACCGCCATGGAGATCGGCGTTTCCTGAAGGTTCGTCTCGCGCTTGGTCGCGGTGACGACGATTTCGCCCAGGCCAGCGTCGCCGGGCGTTTCGGCGGCGGCGGTGGCATCGGGCGTGGCGGTCTGGGCAAAAGCCATCGGCGCGCTGAGGCAAGCGAGTGCGGCCCCGGCGAGCAAGGTCGCCCGAGTGAATCGGTTTAACATGATGAAAACAAACCCCTTTTCAACGATTCTTTATGCGTCGAAAAGGCTGATATGGCGCGAACAAGACAGTTGGATGCAAGATTGAAGACAGGCGCGACGGCAGATCTTCATCTTCGGATCATTTAAGATACATCTATTTGATTTTACCGGATATTTCGGCATCTATGCTGCGCGAAATAAATTTCAGGCGGTGCCTGGCGGGTCGTGTCCGGCTGTTGCATGCCGTAACAGGGGCGCGCAGGGCAAGCGGGAAATGTGCGCCGTGCCGCCAGCGAGAGCGGGATATGAGCCGCTGGACGGACTTTGTCAGTTCGGTCAATCCTGGTGATAAAAGCCTTTCACGCCTGCAACTTGGCCTTCCGCTTGGCTTTTTGACGACGCCGTCGTTCCTTGTCCAGTTGCGCCAGATGCTCCATCGCTTCCCCGATACGGGCATTGGCGGCGAGAAACAGGGCCAGCCGTTGCCTGAACCAGATATCTTCCGGAAATGTGGCTACGGCCTTTTCGCACAGGGATAACCCCATCCTGCGATGCCGCTCCGTGCCCAGCAGCGGTATCATGATCTTGAAATATTTCCCGAGCGACCGCCGGTGAGACAGCATGGATCGGAAGGATATTTCCGTCAGGTCGCCGCTGATCGCGGTGCGCATGATGGATTTCAATATGCGCAGTTCGACGAAGGACACCGGCAGGCCATGCCCCAGGAAGGGCGCGCGCAAATAGACGATATTGTCCCACTGATAGCGTGCGGCATGCCGCGCATCATCGCGATGATAGGGATCGAAGAGGATGTAGGCGCGGCTTGCGGACCGGCATTCGACGGCTCCATCATGAAAAGGGCCGATCCAGTCCTGCTTGCGTCCATTTTCGTGCCCGGTTTCCCATGGGACGAGGCCGGCATTCAGCGTGCTTTGCGGGTTGAAGCTGATGACGATGCACCCCGGCGCCAGGCTGGCAAAGGCCGTGGCCGCAAATCCGCCCATCGAACTGCCCGTCATCACGACACGGGCGAAGCTTTCGAAGAAGCCGGACCGCTGCAGCGTAACCAGCGCATCAATCACGGCCGGGCATCGATACCAGTCCGAACCATAGGCGATCACGCCCAGCGTTGAATGGCCTTCTTCAGAGAAGAATTTGTGGCCCCAGCCTCTTCTGTCTCGCGGTTCGCTGTGCGGCGTACCGGCATTGTCGAACGACACGATCAGCGTATCGCCGCGCCGTTCGAATTCGAGTCGATGGTTGCCAGTATCCTGGATGAAATCGCAAAAATTTTGCATTCGCCCGCCTTGTTGGCTGCGTCAGATATGACCGGCGGGCCTGCGGATGGCTGCCGGCCATGTCCGTGTCAGCGGGCCGCTATGGCCGAAAATCCGAAGCTGGAATTGAAATATTCATCCAGATCCTGGATGGCGCGGTCATTATTGCCGCCCCGGTTGAAGTTCAGGTACAGGCTGCTGCTATAGTCGCCTTCCAGGAAGGCGTCGCGATAGTCCGTCTTGATCATGAAGACGGGAATCCCGTTACGCATCAGATGCCAGCGGAACCACAGATCGTCCGCTGTGGGGGCCAGTTTCATGGCAGCATCGATATTCAGCACCTCAAGCGGGAAGAAGGAGGTGTTGTACAGCACCCCGTCCTTGCCCGTGGGCAGGATCAGCAGGCCGGGATTTTCTTCCAGCTTGCTCTTCATCCATGCGCGATAGGGCGCGAAGCCATTTTCGGATACCGCGATCCGGTGGCCGCGATAGGCGATCTGGCAGCGATAGCGGGCATAGGCATCGAGCAGCGTTTCCAGCCAATAGCTTGGGTAGATGGTATCGTCGTCAACGGTGACGACGTTTCGCGACTGGCCCCAAAATTCGTAAAGGAAGGGCAGAAGCTTCCGGTAGGGACCGATATTGGGGCAATAGGAAACGGAAAACCGCCCTGCATTCTTGCGCGCGAGTTCGGCGATGCCCTTGGGGATTTCCGGAATGCCTTCATCCAGAAGATAGGGCTCGCGCGAGATATAGAGTCGCACATGCACATCCTTGTAGGATTGCGACAGGAGCGACTGGATCGTGTCGACCACGCAGTCGATGCGCGAACTGATCGTGGTGAGCGAAATGTCGATGCGGCCGAGGTTCACGCTGCATTCTCCTTGAACGGCACCGGCGCCCGCAATTTACGCGGCACCAATATCATATTGTCTTCCAGCAGACGGTCGGTCGTGCGCTTGATCGCACCCAGCGAGTTGCGCTTGGCGATATTGGTCCGGAACAGTTGCAGATGCTCCCCGTCGTTCAGCAGCGTGCGCTGCGACAGGGTGCCCGAATCGGCCAGACAAAGCAGCAACGGCAGGGGCAGGACCGTGATCGCATGATGGCCGTAGAAGCCACGGATGCGCTCCCGCATTTCCACGTCGCCGCGCGAGCGGACATGCGAGAAGGTGCCGACCTCATCGAACACGGACTTCTTGAACATGGAAGTCATGGGCCCGTCGCCGAAGATCGCGAAATCGGCTTCGAACTGTACTTTGCCGGCGCGGTCGATACGGATATGGTCGGAGGACAACAAACGGGCGTGGGGATGCGCGTCGAATGCGGCGAGTTGCAGGCGAAGCCGATCGGGATGCGCCCAGTCGTCGGCATCCTGGATCGCGATATATTCGCCTGCCGCAATTTCGATGGCCAGATTGCGGCCGACATAGGGACCGCAATTCTGGTCCAGCCGGATGAGTTTGCACTTTTCGTAGGAATCGGCGATGCGCTTGATTTCCTTCGCGAGATCGTCGTTGCTGGCATCATCGACAATGATGAGTTCGACGTTGCGATGCGACTGCTGCATCACCGACGCCGCAGCGATTTCCATCAATGAGATGTCCGGGTTGAACGCGGACATGATGACCGTCACCACCCGGTTATCGTCGCTGGGCGTGCCCTCAATGCGGCTGGCGTTGGAGAAGATCTGGCTGACATCGTCGCCTTCGATCGTGAAGGCCCGGGCATCCACATCGTCAAATCGGCGGGCGATGACCGTATTGAGCATCACATTGTCGCCCATGATGTTTCGGGCGACCGCATTGACGTCGTTATTATAGTCGAGCAGCCCTTTCCCGTACAAATCGCTGATGACCGCCTTATCCGAGAAGATGGCGGCGGCCAGCACCTGATTGGGCTGTCGATCGAGTCCCTCAAGACCGATCGTGCCGATCGGTATCGACAGTTCCCGCAGTTCGTTGGAGAGGCCGCGCAGTTGATGCAGCCATTTGTACAGGTTGATCCGCGACAGCTTCAGCGGATCCTGCAGATTGCGGACCAGATCGTCTCTTTCGAGGGCACGAATATTCCGCTCGATAACATCGACGCCTTCAGCCGTCGCCTCGATGGCGCGCACGATATCGCGTCCGACCTGATGGACGACGCTGTCCTTGAGGTAGGAATTGATGAGCGGGACGAAGCTGCGCAGCAGTTCTCGCTTCTGCAATTTGGCGGGGGCCTCGCGGGCCAGGCTCGTCAACAGCAGTGATTGCACCACCGGCTCTCCGAATTTGCGTAGGCATTCGGCGATGCGGAAAGTGTAGCGGTCAGACGCGCCGGCGCAGCGCGCGGCGCAGAAGGCCAGAACCGCACTCAGTTCCAGTCCGTCGAGACTGAAGGCCAGAAGGTCGAAGAAGGGAAAGATGACCGCAAAGTCGCGCTGGCAGAATTTGTCGGCAGCGGCGGCAATATTCTGGGCGATCATATCGCAATGACGCGACTGGCGGACATAACCCAGATAATCGATCAGGAAGCTCGGACGGATTTCGAGCAGGATATCGTTGCGCAAGCTGGCGGCCAGCAGGAAGCGATCGACTTCATCACGCAGGAAGAACCGGTCCAGGCTATCGTCCTTCAGCGCCTCGAACACCATCTCATAGGCGCTGACATCCTGCCGGTTCAGGGCGATCCGGATCTGGCTTACCAGTTGGACATATTTGCGACGGTGCCGCGAGATGATGTGAGCGATCGGCCAATGGATATTGCTATCCAGCCCATTGATATATTGGGCGTCGACGTCACCGTTAGCGGTCAGTTTTTCGAAATCGGCGGCGGCCAGGGCGGCGGGGCGATAGAGGCGGTGGAAGGCTTCCGCCTCCAGCGTCTGCTCCGCATGCGTGATGCAAATGCCGGAGGAGGGAATGAAATAGTCGCTGCCGAAATCGCCATCGCGAATTTCGGACGCAGGCACGGATGCAAGTGCGCCGGTCAGTGTGAAACGACTGATATCGTCCCGGCTGCCAACCGAGATATCCATCGCACCGCTATCGGCTAGATATTTGCATTGGATGGGGCTGACCGGATAGCGTCCACCATAGGTCCAGTGGCGCGCCACCGCGCGCAGCAGATATTGTTCGTCATCGCCTGCCCAGGGCCGCAGGAATATGATCGGCTTGTTCAGGTCGGGATAGGAAAGACGGTCGAGCGCCTTGCGGACGTCATCGATGGATTCGAAGACGATGCAGTTTTCGATGTTGACCAGCTGGGACGCATTCTGAACGCTCATGCCGTTGAGGCAGACCAGCGCGTAGCTGTGCTCCATGTCCACATTGGACTGGGGCAGCTGGCTGCGGGAGCGGTCCGTGACATATTCCGCAAGCGGCAACGGCGGATTGGGAGAACCCTTGCCGTCGTCACCGCTCAGCGTTCCTACCTGAACCAGTGCCTCGCCGCTCGGGAAGCCGACGACCTTGGATCGCCATGTGGATTGCGTGTTGACCTGATAGGCGCCCAGATTGATGCCGTTGGCGGCCTCCGGCATAGCGCAGAGCATAGCCAGGGTCACCGGCGAGACGCGGACATTGGCAGCTATGGACAGGCTGCGCAGATCGGTGCCGTCCTCCTTGCTGGAAGATAGTGTGACGAAGTCGCGATCGCCCAGGCTCTGCCAGAAGGCTGCGTCAGCCTCTGTCGGGGTGCTGGACGTCAGCTGGATGTGGAGCGGGGTTGCCGGCTCGGCCTGAAGCCTGCCGCCGTCCGCGACATATTGCGCCAGATGGACGAACGCCAGCCGATCGGCACCGCTTAGCGTCCCAAGCGTCTGGCTCAGGTGGCATTTGAGCAGGCTGGTGACGAGATCGTTCGAAAGCGTGTGTGAGAATTTGTGCGCGTCCTGCGCAAACTCACCGCCAAAGCCCATCATGGTGATGAGCGCGCGCAGGAAATGGCCGGACCAGGGCAATGATTGGGACAGGATGAGCTGCGTGGCCAGATCCACCGGATTGCAGGGCATGGCAGACAGCGCCAGGCCGGCGCTCCGGACCGCGTCGGACGGGGAGGTCACGTCCATGCGACTCGCATCGTCTATCAACGCGACTTCACGAGCCGAAAATTCTTTAATCGCAGTAAGATGGCCAGTATCCGGGGCGCATTCGCCCAGGGGAACGGTGCTAACGTCGAGTTGCGCAATCTTGATCCGGCTGCCGCGCGAGAGCAGGAGAAGGAAATCATAGTCGATATCGGCGAGACTGTCGCCCGCGACCTGAAATACGCCCTCTACGGCATACCAGCGACCCGCTTCCAGCGACAGGCGCGCAGCGGTGCCTTCAATGCCGACCTTATGCCGTCCGCCGTCCTGCCCGCGCGACGCCATTTTGGGTTCGACCCAGCATTGCTGCCCTTCGAAACTGTCGACATGAATGAGAACCTGCACGACAAGGGCATTGCTGGCGGCCTTGGGGGCGGGAGCGGAACCCGATATGCGGCACCATTTGGTGCTGAGCGGGGCATGGACGGTCATGACCGCGCCGTCGTCATGCCAGAACAGCTTGGCCTCCACTGCCTCGTCTTCTGCTGTTGCGGTATCCAGCATCTTCCATTCGACGGCCAGGCCTTCGCGGAACAATACCCGGTTGCCGCCGCGAATGGGGTGGTCGAACCAACGACGGACATCTGCGCCGGTCACATCGGGCGTGGCAGATGTGACTGGCGGGCTGACGCTCGCTGTTCCTTCGTCCGTATCAAGCATTATTCTATCCCCCAAAGCACCGAATGTCGGGTATTTCCGCTAATCGCCAACAGGCCCGCGGGATCGGCATGCCCCGTCCCGCACGGCATTTGAAAAAGCTAAACGGCCAGCTCTTTGTCAAGGTGGTTGATGATTATATCCGCGACTTCCGGACGGAGGAGATCGCCATAAACGCGTTCGTCATCGTCAAGAATGAAGGGATCGAACAATCGATCATAACCAGCCTCTAGCGCCAAATTGTCATTTGCATCAGAAAATGAATTCTGAAAATCCATTAAATGATTCCAGTTACGGAAAAAAGACCGCCGACCGGACGGAGATTTTTCGGCAATGGCGCGATCAAGATTCTTGATAAAATTATTTAGTTCGTTCTTACTTTTCGAAGATTGATTGGCAAATCTCTTGGCAATTACCGCATCGACTGAAATTCCGACGTTGGTGGCGCCGACTGATCTTATGCGACCCGGCTTTAGTCCCACTCTGTTGAGAAATTTCTTGGTTATCTCAGGGCCGATGATGTCCGAAAATCGGATGACCTTGATATCCGGGAAATATGCTTTCCATGCGCAATATTGGCCGTAATAATCGAAATGAAACCAGAATTCCTTGGTGAAGGTTTCGAAATCCGACGTATATTTCGTTACCTTGACATGCTCCTGGTACATGGACTGAGCGAAATCCGCCTGGTTGCGGAGCACCAATATGATTTGCGCATCGCCGACGCAGTCCTTGAGGTGCGCGATATAGGCGTTCCGGGCGTCCCAATATTGATCCGGCGAACGCATGGATGAAGGGCGGCCGCCACCCAGAACCTGACGCCACATGGGTTCGGCGCTGATGATGACATGGTCGAATTCCGCGCTCAGCCGTTGCGTGTCGCGGAAGAACTTCTCGGCCTGGGCCTGCGTGATGGAATCATGACCGCCTGCCAGTGCGTTGGCGGCACCCAGATGAGCATAATGGGGTGGCGCGTTGATCACGCTATAATCCGGGTAGCAGATGCCCATTTCGCGCAAATGCACCCTGCTGGCGGAAAGGGATCGCTGGATGGTAGTCGTGCCGGTCTTGTGCGTTCCGATATGAAGATGAATCTTTCCCATTTCTACCTTCCGAGCATTTCAGGAATAGCATGATGAAGTCCGCTTCCCCGCGATCGAGGACAGAGTGCCAAGGGGGCGGAAGGGCAGGCGTCAAAGGTTCGCCTTCAGGATAGGTACATTCTGGCTGTGCTCCCTGTCGGGCAAGCAGGACGACAATCATGCGTTACCAATTTACTGGCCTCCCATCTGATCTTGTGAAGTCGCTACCCATTGATCGGCTTGGGGTAAAGCTGTGAACGCCTCTTCCAAGGCAGTTTTATGATCGGGCGCTCTTTGGTCGAGGCGATCGGTGCTTGTCTGCGGGCGCGCTTTCGCCATCCGTCTTGGCCTTGCTATGCTATTTCAGCCTGCCGGGATACCCATGGCGCCGGAAGCGTATTGCTCAATGTCCCGACGGTGGTCGACAGGAACGGAGAATCAAGGATGCGTCGCAAGGCAGCCTATGTTGGAATGATGTTCGCACTTGCCTTACCCGCCGGTGCCCTTGCCAAGCCCGCCGCGCCGGCCAGGTCCAATTGCTCCGGCCCCGTCAAACCGGTTAAGGCCTGTGTGGGCGGCGTCTGCGCCAACGGCATGGCCATTGAACATCGTCGACGCTGGCATGGGCTGGGCCTTTGCTTTCGCGAGTTGCGCGAGGCGATGCGAAAGGGTGGGCTGAACGCCCAGGTATCCGTCGGCAACGGCCGCGCCTATCCCGCCATGGACCTCGCCAGAAACAGCCTCATCAACGAATTGACCAAGCCGGATGTTGGCATATGGGATCCGTCCGGCCGCAAATATGTCCCCATTGGCAACGTGCCGATCGATACCAAGTCAAAGGTCGCGATACTGAATAACGGCGGTCGTTCATTCAACGGCATGAGCCAGATGGACATGGCCAATTCGATGGTGGGGATGGTGAATCTGCCATCGGCCAAAGCGATGGACCGAAAGACGTTTGACCTTTTCTACAAATTGTCGCGAAGCTTCATCAATGTGGTTATCGCGCCTGTGGGGCAGGGTGGGCTGATGACCCAGTCGCAATGTCGGGACAAATCCCGCAAATGCGCCTGGTTCCATTCCGTCACGAATATGAACGCCGATCCATCCAACAGCGGCGCGCTCAATCAGGATCTGCACATTATCAGGGACTTGCTGAACCTGTCCGCGTCGTCGAACGATCTCGCCTATCTGCGGGACTATGCCTATAGCGGCATGGCCCAATTGTTCATCGGCGCTGGCGATACCAATCGGGCGCCGTCATTTTCGAATTTTGTGGTGAAGCAAAATGACGGAAGCCGGTTACTTTATTATGGCTTCTTTAACAAGCAGAGTAAGTTCAACGGATATTTTCTCCCTAACAAGGGAAAGAATTGCCATTACGCCATGCACAGCATGAATCTGGCTTACGCTATTCTGACGAACAAAAATTATGGCGACGGCCTCGTCAAGGGACAGGCCCTGTCATGCGGTTCGCCGTTGATGCAGGCGAACCAGACCTTGACCGCCTTTGCCGGCCCAAAGCGGATGTCCAGCGCCGAGATGCAATGCGCCGGGCAGGGGCGTTATGAAGGATCGCCGTCCAACAGCTTCTACAACAAGGCTTTTTCGAGTTGCGGCCTGGCGCGCTGAGCGGGCGCGGGCGGCTCTTTTCGTACATCTGCTGGGCGTGGCCGATTGCGCCTGTGCCGCCATCGGGATAAAATAGCCCTGCCGGAGCCAAGTGGCAGGGCTGAGCCGGGTTCAGGCCAGTCAAGGAAAGCCCGGATCGGCGGGGCAGCGCAACATCAAGGAGCCTTTCACAGACATGCGCAATCCAACCTCCCTGTCCCTCACCTTCGATTGCTGGAGCCTTGGTCTTGAGGCCTGTTCGGTGATCGGCATGCGCCTGCCGCGGCTGATGGTCGGCAATGCGGCGGCGATGGCGGAAGCGCATTTGATGGTCAGCGAGAAGGTCGAAGCCGCCGCCATGCTGCAATGGAAGATGATGACGGGTGGGCTGGGCACGTCGGCTCCCGCCATGCTGAACGCATCGGTGGCACATTATCGCAAGGCGGTACGGAAGAACCAGCGTAGGCTGTCCCGACGCGACGCATCCGGCGGCCTGAGCGCGCGAATCTGATGGCGCCAGCATGTGCCGGCGTCACGCCACCAGGCGGTTCTGATCCAGTTTTTGCAGCAATCTGTCGACGTCCCTGGCCGGAATCGGCTTGCTGAACAGATAGCCCTGGATTTGCCCGCAACCCTCGGCGCGCAATATGTCCAGCTGGTCGCTATTCTCCACCCCTTCCGCGGTGGTTTCCATGCCCAGCGCGTCGGCCAGGGTGGTGATGGCCCGGATGATGGCGGTGGCCCCCTTGTGTGCGAGCAGATCGACGATAAAACTGCGGTCGATCTTCAGCTTGTCGAAGGGGAAGCTGCGCAGATAGCTGAGCGACGAATAGCCGGTGCCGAAATCGTCCAGCGCCACGCGCACGCCCAGGGCACGGAGCGAATGAAGCGACGCCAATGTCGCTTCCACATTGTCGATGAACAGGCTCTCGGTGATTTCCAGCTCCAGCCGCTGCGGCTCCAGCCCCGATCGCGACAGGCCCTGCAACACGATGCTGTTGAGGGTGGAACTGCGGAACTGCACCGGGGACACGTTCACCGCGACGCGAATATGGTCGGGCCATGACGATGCCACCCGGCAGGCTTCGTGAATTACCCATTCGCCGATAGGGATGATAAGCCCGGTTTCCTCCGCCAGCGGGATGAACTGGAGCGGGGAGACGGTGCCGCGAACCGGATGGTTCCAGCGCAGCAGTGCCTCGAACGCGGTTACCCGGTTCTGCGACAGGCCGAACAGCGGCTGGAAATGCAATTCCAGTTCGCCGTTGCGCAGCGCGTCGTGCAGATCGACTTCCATCGCCCGGCGCGCCTGCGCCTCCGCATCCATCGCCGCTTCGAAAAAGCGGTGACTCCCCTTGCCATCCTGCTTGGCGCGATAGAGGGCGAGGTCGGCATTTTTCAGCAATGTGGTTGCATCCGCCCCGTCTTGCGGCGTGAGCGCGATGCCGACGCTGGTTCCCGTGACGATGCGATGGCCGTTGACCTGGAAGGGCAGGGTCAGACCGTTGACGATGGCGCGGCCGATCTGGTCGGCATTGCCGGCGCCATCCTCCACCACGATCGCAAATTCGTCGCCGCCGAGCCGTGCGACGAAGCCGGTCGGGCAGACCTGTGCCAGCCGCGCCGCGACCTCGCACAGCAACGCGTCGCCCATCGGATGCCCCAGCGTGTCGTTCACCGCCTTGAAATTGTCGAGGTCGATGCAGAAGAGCGCGAATCCGTCCTTGCCGGCACGTTGCAGGAAGACGGCAATCTGTTCCCGCAGCAGAGTCCGGTTGGCCAGACCCGTCAGATCGTCGTGGAACGCCATATGGGCGATCTGCCGCTCGCGCGTCTCGACGGCGTTGACCATCCGGTTGAAACTGCGCGCCAGTCGCCCGATTTCGTCGCGCGTCTCGACCTTTACCTCGGCATGTTCGCCTGAGCTGACCTTGCGGGCGGCGCTTTCCAGGGCGATGATCGGCCGGGCGAGGTTGCGGGACATGGCAAAGGCACCCCAGATCGCCAGCACCGTGCCGATCAGTCCGAACGCCATCAGCGCGGTCAGGATCGGCGAATAGGCGGCCATCGCATCGGTCAGGCTATATTCCAGCACCAGCATCTGCGGTGCGGAGGGCACCAGATTTTCCACCGGTCGCGCCTGGACCAGCATGTCTTCCGATCCGCGCTTCCATTCGCGCGTGGTGATTTCCCCGCTCTTCGCCGCGCGCAGGCTGGCGGGCAATGCCGCGATCGGCAGCAATTTGGGATGAAGGTCGGCCGTCGAGAGCTGCGCCAACTGCTGTAATTCGGCCGGACCCATATTCTTGGAAAAGACCACCCATCCGATCAGATTGGGTGCCCGTACCGGCGAGGCGGCGACCATATGGCTGTGGGTGCCCCAGCCGACGATGCCCTGCAACTGGCCGTTGTCGAGCGCATCGTAAAGCTGGCTGGATTCCGTCTCCGACAATTCGCCCGTGTCGCCGGACAATGAGCCGTCGACCGACACGAACAGCGCGTGATCGATACCGAACCGCCCTTTCAGGCTGTCCAGCGCCGACGCGATGGTGGGTGCGTCGTTGGTGCCCACCGCCGTGCGGAAGCCGAAGTCGCTGGCAAGCACGGTGGCGCTCTGGTCGAGTTGGCGGAATTGCAGGGTCGCCATGCGCGCGAACAGGGCGCTGCCCGCCGCCATTTCCTGACGGACGGCGCGATCGGCATAGGCTTCGATCGCATTGCGGGTGGCATAGACCGATACGCCCATCACCGCGACGAACAGCGCGCCGTAGAGCAACGTCATCTTGACCGTCAGGGCCGACCGCATGCGCAGCAGCCCGCGCCGCCATCGCCGCCGAAGGACGGCGCTATTCATCAGAGGCTCGCGCGCAGCGCCACGCTGGCGCTCCGTCCGACAGAGCCGCTGCCCGGAATAGGCACCAGCAGCAGTTGCTCGTTATTCTTGGCCTTCATTAACGGATGCCAGATCGTGACCTGCGCCGTGCCAGCGGCCAGGCCGGGGATTCGCACCTGTCCGTTCGCGCTACTCTTGGCCGCGAAGGGGGTGTCCACCACCTTGATGAAGCCGCTCATCTGGTCATGGATATTGCACCCCAACGCGACCGCGCCCGCCGACTTGAACGTGTAGCTGCGCGTCTCGTCCTTGCCGAACAGCTTGATCTCGAACTTGGCCGGTTTGGAGAAGGAATAGATGTGGTGCCGCACCTTGTCATGATTGGGGAAGCGCACGGTCGCCCCCACCGGCACGATCAGCACATGGGGGGAGAAAGCGATATTTTCCTGCACCATGGTCGTGCCCCAGGGGAAGCGGATCGGCCCGTCCGGCACACCACCGGCCGGCCGCACGGTGACGACGGCATCGCTGACCGGTTTGCCCGTGGCATCGACGATCTTGAGGTCGAGATCGCCGGCATGGGCGGCAGAAGTGCCCAGCAGCAGGGCGAAGCCGGACAGAATCAGGAAATGGAGGGTGCGCATGAGGCACCGCGGTAAAGGAGAAGGATAAATAAATGCTTAGTCCAATTTGGCGCGTGTCTTGGTGTTTGGAGGTCGAAAAAGGTCCGATCTAACTTCACATTAATCTTGTTGCGCTAGACGCCGGGCATGGACCTGACCAGACATGCCCTGATTGCCGCACTTGCATTAACCGCTTTTGTGCCGGCAGCCGTCGATGCCCGACCGCTTCGCAATGGTGGCAAGCTGTTGCTTACCAACGGTATATCCTCGCTGGAAGGGGCCAGCGGCGGCGGCCTTACTCCCTGGGCGGTGATTGCCGGCAATGAAACCAGCGATGGCATCGGCCTGTCGGCCCATGGCACATTGGTCGAGGTCAAGGATTATGACTATCAGAGCGCCGGCGCCGCGATCGGCTGGCGCGATAGGGTCGAGATCAGCTACGCCCATCAGGATTTCAACACCAACGAGATCGGCCTGGCGCTCGGTCTGGGCAAGGATTACGCCTTTTCGCAGGACGTGATCGGCGCGAAGCTGCGGGTGGCGGGCGACCTGGTCTATGACGCGCTGCCCGCCATTGCCGTGGGCGTCCAGTATAAGAAGAACAACAATGCCACCATCGTTCGGGCAATCGGTGCGCAGCATGACGAAGGCGTCGATTATTATGCCTCGGTCAGCCGGCTGTTCCTGTCCCGGTCGATCCTGTTGTCAGGCACGGCGCGGCTGACCAAGGCGAACCAGCTTGGCATATTGGGGTTCGGCGGCGACAAGCATGACCATTACAGCCTTCAGTTCGAAGGGTCTGCGGCGTGGCAATTGTCGCGCAAGCTGGCCATCGGCGGCGAATATCGCTCCAAGCCCGACAATCTGGGCATCGCGCGCGAAGATGACTGGTTCGACGGCTTCGTGGCCTATGCGGTCAATCGTCATGTGACCGCGTCGGTCGCCTATGTCGACCTTGGCTCTATCGCGACGGTCAGGAATCAGCGCGGGGTCTTCCTGCAACTCCAGGCCGCCTTCTGATCTTTCCAGGATAAACATCCATGTCCATCCTTCTGTCCCTGCTCCTGCTCCAGACCGCACCCGCCGCCGCGCCCAACGCCATGCCCGGTGAGGAGGTGGTCGATCCCTATACCGTCGACAACCGCAATGCCGGCGCGATGCCCTTCACTGGCACTGCCATGGCCGGGGCCTTTCATGGGCAGGACGGTATCCGCCGTATCGTCGATCGGATGGTCGACACCAACTTTGCGGACCCGGTCATCGGCGAGATTTTCGCCAATCAGGACAAGGTTCGGCTGAAGCGTACGATCTTCGAACAGTTTTGCTATATATTGAATGCGGGCTGTTCCTATACCGGCCGCGACATGGCGACCGCCCACAAGGATATGGGCATCCAGAAGGCCGACATGAACCGTCTGGTCGAAGTGTTGCAAGGCGCCATGACGGCCGAAGGCGTCGATTTCCAGGCGCAGAACCGCTTCCTGTCGAAACTGGCGCAGATGCGCCATGATGTGCTGCAAAAATAGCAGCCATGCCCGATCGCCGGACAGTGTCGACGGCAGATAGTCCGGGGTGTGAAATGGCGGAGCGGGAGGGATTCGAACCCTCGATACGCTTTTGACGTATACTCACTTTCCAGGCGAGCGCCTTCGACCACTCGGCCACCGCTCCGCATGAACCCCTGCCGTCGCTGTAAGCGGCGTGAATCGGGTTCTTATTCCAATCGCACTGGAGGCGGCTCCCTATCGTGGCGCGTCGCGCTAGGCAAGGGGCATTGGCGCCAAGGCTTTACATTATCGCGCGCGCCCTGTTTGATCGCGGCATGATCCATCGTCTTAGCGCTTTGCTGCTCGCCGCTGCTGCCGCAACCCCTGTTTTTGCCGCCGACCCGCCGACCACGCCTGCGGCCGTGGTGGCGCAGGCGCCGGCTGCCGCCTGGCAGCCCATCCCCGCCGACGAATTGCTGGTCATGACGGTAGAGGGAGGGCGGCGCGTGGTGATCCAGCTCGCGCCCGGCCTGTCGCCGCGCCATGTCGCCAACATCGTCAAATTGGCCAGGGCGCATTGGTGGGACGGCACCAGCATCAACCGGGTGCAGGACAATTATGTCGTGCAGTGGGGCGATGCGACCGAGAAGAAGCCGATGCCGCCCGGCCTGTCCGCGACCAGCCCGGACGATTATGGCCTGCCGCTGGCGAACCGCCGGCTGGCGATCACGCCTTTGCCCTATCCCGATCCTTACGCGCCTTCGACCGGTTTCGTCGGCGGATGGCCGGTCGCGATGGATGGCACTGCGGCCTGGCTGCCGCATTGCTACGGCTATGTCGGCGTGGGGCGCAACCTGTCGCCCGATGCCGGCACGGGAGCGGAGCTTTACGCCGTGATCGGGCAGGCGCCGCGCCAACTGGATCGCAACATCGCCGTCGTCGGACGGGTGATCGAGGGGATGGCAGTGCTGTCCAGCCTGCCGCGCGGATCGGGCGAACTGGCCTTCTATACGCCGCAGGAGCATCAGGTGCCGATCCTGAGCGTCCGCCTCGCCAGCGAATTGCCCGAAGCACAGCGGCCCCGCTTCGCGATGATGGACACGCTGTCGTCCAGCTTTGCGGATTATCTGCGGCTGCGCGCCAATCGGAAGGATGATTTCTACGATCGGCCCGCCGGTGGTGTCGACATCTGCAATGCACCGGTGCCGGTCAAGTCGCTGCCCTGACGGGACTATCGTCCCGCACGTCAACAAATCGGGGAACATTCGCCGCCCGGCCTGCGCTATGGTCGGGCCGGAATGGTGCGGGCCAACCGCGCCCCGATGTGGAGAGGCATGATGATCGCAGGCACCGTCAAGGAGATCAAGAATCACGAATATCGCGTCGGCCTGACCCCGGAGAGCGTGCATGAACTGACTGCGCATGGCCACCGGGTGCTGGTCGAAAGCGGCGCCGGTGAAGGGATCGGCGCCAGCGACGCGCTCTATGAGCGGGCAGGGGCGGAGATCGTCGCGGCCGCTGCCGATATCTTCGCCACGGCGGAGATGATCGTGAAGGTGAAGGAACCGCAGCCGCAGGAGCGTGCCATGCTGCGTCCCGGCCAGATCCTCTATACCTATCTGCATCTCGCACCGGACCCGGAGCAGACCCGTGATCTGATCGCATCGGGCGCGACCTGCATCGCGTATGAAACGGTGACGGATAGTCATGGCGGCCTGCCGCTGCTCAAGCCCATGAGCCAGGTCGCCGGTCGCATGGCGATCCAGGCGGGTGCCACAGCGCTGGAAAAGGCGCATGGCGGGCGCGGCGTGCTGCTGGGTGGCGTGCCGGGCGTACTCCCGGCCAAGGTTGTGGTTATCGGCGGTGGCGTGGTCGGCTTCAACGCGGCGCAGATGGCGGCGGGGCTGGGCGCCGACGTGACTATCCTCGATCGCAGCCCCGAAGTGCTGGAAAAGCTCGGCATGTATTTCGAGGCGCGGGCCAAGACGCGCTTTTCCAATCGCGCCAACCTCGCCGAATGCGTGGCGGAGGCGGATCTGGTGATCGGGGCAGTGCTGATCCCCGGTGCCGCAGCACCCAAGCTGGTGAGCGCCGACATGCTCAGGACGATGAAGAAGGGGGCGGTGCTGGTCGATGTGGCGATCGATCAGGGCGGCTGTTTTGAAACCAGTCATGCCACCACCCATGCCGATCCCACCTATATCATCGATGGCATCGTCCATTATTGCGTTGCCAATATGCCCGGCGCGGTCGCGCGCACCAGCACCTATGCGCTCAACAATGTGACCTTACCCCATGCGTTGCACATCGCCGAACTGGGCTGGAAGGATGCGTTGCGGCGCGATCCGCACCTGCGCGCGGGCCTCAATGTGTGGGACGGCAAGGTCACCTACCGGGCGGTGGCGGAGGATCTGGGCCTGCCCTACACGCCGGCGGAGGATGCGCTGAACTGAGGCAGCGCCATGCGCTGCGTTGCGCGCGCTGGGCCGGGGAGCGCCACTCCCGACGACTATGGTGCTGCTCTTTCTCATAGATCATCGGAGCGAAATTGTTTCTCCTGTGTCTCCTACTTTGGAAGAGGGGCTTGCGGGTTAGCGACCTTCGTTCGTTGAGCGGGGCAGGGGGACATGACCACATGCCCCCCATGCAGCTTGATTCCGCCGAAGAGAGGCATGGTCTAACATCATGGTCGATTACCCCACTTTCGCCGCCTTGATCCGCAAAGGCGAACGCAGCAACATGCGCGCTGGCCGCATTGGTCAGGAGGGGGCACGCTGATGCACGCTGATGTCATGACCTGGCTTGTCCCGCTCGTCTCGATGCTGGCTGCGGGCCTGCTGGCGGGCTTTGCCGCCGGCATCTTCGGAATCGGGGGCGGCTTCGTCGTCGTGCCGGCGCTGCTGGTCGTTCTGCCGCTGCTGGGCGGCACCCATGATGCCATTGCCCATGTCGCGATCGGCACTTCGGCCGCGACCATCATCGTCACCTCGATCCGCTCGCTGCTCAGCCATGCCAAGCGCGGCGCGGTGGAGTTCGAAGTGCTCAAGACCTGGGCGCCCTGGATCGTGCTGGGCTGCGGCGCGGGCGTCATGCTCGCCAGCCATGTCGACGGCACCACGCTCAAGATGATCTTCGGCGGCGGCGTCATCCTCATGTCGCTCAACTTCCTGCTGCCTAAGGTCAGCGGCAAGGTGGTCAGCGACCATATGCCTTCGGGCATCCTGCGCGTCGGCATCGCGGGCGGCCTTGGTACCTTCTCGTCGCTGCTGGGCATCGGCGGCGGCACCATCGCGATCATGGTGATGACTTTGTGCGGCCGCACCATCCACCGCGCCATCGCCACCGCCTCGGGCATCGGCACGCTGATCGCCATCCCGACCACCATCGGTTTTGCCATCATCGGCCTCAAGGAAGGCGGCCTGCCCTGGGGATCGTTCGGCTATATCAACATCCCCGCGACGCTGGCGATCGCGTCCATGTCGATGCTGACCGCACCGCTCGGCGTCGCCGCCGCGCACAGCTTGCCGGCCGGCCCGCTCAAGAAGATCTTTGGCATCTATCTCCTCATTATCGGCGCCCTCATGCTGCGCGCTGGCCTGAAGTTCTAAGAGTCTGTTTGGAAAATGCGCGAGAGCGCGCATTTTCGACGCTGCACCGGCCCGCCCCCCCACGCGACCGCCCATCAGGTACCATGTCTGGGCAGTCGGGTGGGGGGGCGGGCCGGTGCGGATGCGCCAGAGGCGCATTTCCAAACAGATTCTAAACTCCCCAAATCTGATAGTGCGGAAGGCCGCCAGCGACACGCTTTAACAGGCTTTGTCACTGGCGGCCTTTCGCGTTATCTGCGAGCGGGGGGACCATGATGGCGCAGGCGGACGCAATTTCTGTATTGCTGGTGGAGGATGACGAAGCGGCGCGTGCCAATATCGCCGCCATCCTCGGTGGCGCCGGCATGGTGGTGGAACAGGCGATAGACGGGGCCACCGGCCTCAATCGCGCCGGCGGCGGCAGCCACGACGTCATCATCCTTGATCGCATGCTGCCCCATCTGTCGGGCATCGACATCGTTACCCGCCTGCGCGTTGCGGGCGTCGGTGCGCCGGTCCTGATGCTGTCCGCACTCGGACGTAGCGAGCATCGGGTGGAGGGGCTGGAAAGCGGCGTCGACGATTATCTCGCCAAGCCCTTCGAGCCGGACGAACTGGTCGCCCGCGTCCGCGCACTGTGGCGCCGCGCCAGCCGCCGCAGCCATGAGCCGGTGCTGCTGTTCGGCGATCTGGAATGCCATGTGAAGGCGCGGACGGCTTTCCGCCAGGGCAAGCATCTGCCGCTCTCGCCCAAGGAATTCGAGCTGTTCCGCTATCTTATGGAACATGCCGGTGAGGTGGTGACGCGCGAAATGCTGCTGCGCCAAGTCTGGAAACTCAGCTTCGATCCCCAGACCAATGTGGTCGACGTCAATGTCGGTCGCCTGCGCCGCAAGCTGGAGGACGGGTTTGACGGGCCGGTGCTGGAAACCGTCTGGGGTACCGGCTATCGGCTGATCGCGGCGACGGGACCGGGCCTTGCCTAGACCCGATCTGTTCCGCTCGGTCTTCGGGCGGGTCACCCTGTCGGCGCTGCTGGTCAGCCTGCTGTCTACCCTGGCGCTGTTCCTGGTGGTGCAGAAGATCGTCGATGATGACGGTCGGGCCATGCTGGCGCGCGAAGTCGATACCGATCTGGCCGGTCTGGCCGATATCTATCTCAGCAGCGACGTGGTGGAACTGCGCGAACGAATCGCCGATCGTCTCGCGATGAACCGGGAGGATGGCGAACGCAGCTGGTATCTGCTGACCGATCCGGCTGGCCGACGCCTCGCGGGTAATCTTGATCGCTGGCCCGTCATCGCCTCTGAAGTGTCGGAGGCGCGCTATATCACCCTGCCGGACGGCGATCGCATGTTCGCCCGCGCCACCCAATTGGGCACCGGCGCCCGCCTGCTGGTGGGGCGCAGCAGCTATCGTGGGCAGGCGCTGCTCGGTCGCCTCGCTACTGCCTTCGCCGTTGCTGGGGCGGGGATCGCGTTGCTCAGCCTGGTGGCGGGTCATTTCGCCGCCCGGCGGCTGCGCGCCCGGGTGGAGGTGGTGAATGCCATCTTCGCCGCGGTACGGGCCGGGCGGATTGCCGCGCGCGCGCCCGGTGCCGGGTCCAACGACGAACTGGCGGAACTGGCGGCCAATACCAACGACATGCTCGATCAGGTCCAGCGGCTGGTGGAGGCGCAGCGCGCCGTGTCGGACCAGACCGCGCACGAGATTCGCACCCCGTTAATGCATCTCGATACCCGCATCCTCAAGGCGATGGAAAGTACGCAGGACGTCGCCCTGCTGCGCACGCTGGACCAGTCGCGGGCGGAAATTCGTGGCGTCGTCCGTCTGCTCGATTCGCTGCTGGACATTGCCGGCACCCAGGCGATGCGGGGCGACCCGCGCGGCCTGGCCGAAGTCGACCTCAGTGATATCGCCGAAAGCCTGGCCGACCTTTATGGCGCCAGCGCCGAGGATCTGGGCATTGGTTTTCATGCGCGGATCGCGCCGGGCGTGCGCAGCCGCGCTGACCCGATGCAGATGACGCGGCTCATGTCCAACCTGCTCGACAATGCGTTCAAATATGTGCCGAGCGGGGGATCGATCATCCTCGAACTGGCGCCCGGACCGCATATCGTGGTACAGGATAACGGGCCGGGCATCCCGGCCGCCGACCGCGAGCGGGTGTTCGAACGCTATGTCCGGCTTGACGGCGCGCGGGGCGGGGGGCATGGCCTTGGCCTTGCGCTCGCCAGGGCGATCGCAGAGCGGCACCAGTTGTCGCTGCATGTGGAGGACGCCGCGCCCGGCGCGCGCTTCGTGCTCCAGCCGGAGGACCGCGATGATTAGGCTGCTCTTGCCAGGATTGCTGCTCGCTACCGGCCCCGCTGCGCCGGCTGCGGACCTGTCTCCGTCCGATCCGGTGCTGCGCACCCTGCTGGAGGGGGAGGCGGCCGAAGGCGCCGGCAATCATGCGGCCCTGCTCGACACCGCGCAGATTCTGAAGGCGCTGGGGGCGACACCCGCCGACGGGCAGGCCGATCTCGCGACCCAATGGACGCAGGAGGCCAGCGACCATGGCGTCACCCGTTCCGGCCTCGGCTTTCGCGGCCGCGCGCTGGGACCGGCCTATCGCCACGGATCGATCGGCGCCCGCGGCAGCATGACCGTGCGCCAGCTCTTCCTTGCCGGACAACGCGCCCAGATATCGGTCGCGCCGGCGCGGGGGGCTGCCAACCTGTCGCTGCGGGTGCAGGGGGCGGACGGCAATACGCTTTGCGCCAAGCCGATCGGCGGGGTCCAGGCGGATTGTGCCTGGCTGCCGCTTTTCACCGATCGCTATGATATCGTCATCGAAAATGGCGGCACCGCGCCCGCGGCCTTCTATCTGGTCGTGCGCTGAACTCTACCTGGCTGATATGACGGCATAAAAACGGGTTTTCGAGCATTTTTCGCGCAACGCTCCGTCGTCTCCTCTGCTCACTTCATCCATTCTGCACATCCGTTCAGGCGAAAAGACCGGGGGGTGGGGCGTTGTGATGGTCATGGTTCAGATCGAAAGAGGAGAAGAGCCCATGACTCGTTCGAAGATTCTCGCCGCCGCCGTCGCACTGGCCATGGTGCCCGCGGCCGCAATCGCGCAGGAAGGCCCGGTCAGCTATGAGGAGCAACTGGCGCAGGTCGAAACCCAGCTGGTCTATCAAGCCCCGATCGCCGGGGTCGAAAACAATTATTGGTTCAACTATCAGACCGACCTGGCCGAGGCGCGCAAGGAATTGACCAAGGATCTGCGTCATTCCTCCGATGCGGAGGACAATCGCGACGCCTGGGAGGAATATCGCGCCGAACTGGCCGATGCCCGGGGCGACTATGCCAAGGAAATGGCCGAAAAGGGCTATCCGGTCGGCGAAGTGCGAGTTCTGACGGATAATGGACGCTGATCGATAATCGATAATCGAAGGGGCAGGCGCGGCCTGCCCCCTCAATCGTCTCCGGGGTCGCGGAAATTCAGCCGTCGCGTGACCGTATAGTCCAGCACGCCCACCAGCAGATAGCTGATCCATTGTTTCAGCAGGGTCAGGCCGCTCCGCCCGGCGCGATAGGCCTCCAGTTCGATCTGCCGGCTCGCCCCGGCCTCCCGCCCGATAAAGTCGCGTACCTGCGCCGCAAAGCCGGCATCCTCGATCCGCAGCATCACCTCCAGGTTGATGAACAAGCTGCGCATGTCGAAATTGGCCGATCCCACATAGACGGCATCGTCGATGACGATCAGCTTCATGTGCAGCTTGCAGGCCTGATATTCGAAAATCTCCACGCCGCGCTTGAGTAACGGCCCATAAAGCAGCCGGGCCGCCGCCACGGTGGCACCATTGTCGGATCTGGCGGGCAGGATAAGGCGCGCACCCCTGCGCCGCGCCGCGCGCGCAATGCGCTTCAGCATGCCCCGCCCCGGCGAGAAATAGGCGGCGATCATGTCGACCTGGCCGGCCTGCTCCAGATCATGTTTCACCACCTGCGCCCAAGGGCTCAGGCGTCGGGTCGGTCCGCCGATCAGCCAGCGGAACGGGTCCGCCGCCTCATGATGCAGCGAGGGATGCCATTGTCGCACCATATGCCGCAGCGTGCGGAAACGCTGCCTGTGCGTCGATGTCCAGCGCCATAGCTGGCCATACCAGCGCGTCATCGCCTCGACCTGCTCGCCCTCGATCAGCAGGCCGACATCGCGCCAGCAATCGCCGGCGGGAATGCCGAAATAGCCGTCTTCGACATTGAAGCCGCCGATCATCAATCGCCTGTCGTCGGCGATTGCCATCTTCTGATGGTTGCGGATCAGATAGCGGGTGGTGCGGCTGGTCCCGAATCGCGCGAAATGGGCGCCGGCCTCGATCAGTGGCGCGAAGAAGCTGTCGGGCGTGTGCGACGATCCGAAGCCGTCGACCATCAGCGTCACCGCCACGCCGCGCCGGCGCGCAGCGATCAGCGCATCGCGCACCAGCGTCCCGCTGCCATCGGCCGCGAAAATATAATAATAGAGCTTCAGCCTGTGGCGGGCGCCGTCGATCAGCGTGATCAGGGTATCGCGCAGTGCAGGCCCGTTGGCGATCAGGCGCAGGTGATTGCCATGCAGGGCAAGGCGGATATCATCCGCATCGGTGCAGGCAGCAGCAGGCTCGACGGTCGCCATGGCCTCTTCATGCCCCTTTTAATGGCGGCCCGCCATGGCTTTATGGCCTTTTCATTGACTCTTGGGAGGGGCGCTGCTAGGCCGCCAGTTCTGAATTTTCCATTCCTTGTGAGCAGGAGGCCCTGTTTGGCCCGCGTTACAGTCGAAGATTGCGTCGACAAGGTTACCAACCGCTTTGATCTCGTCCTTCTCGCCGCCCAGCGCGCGCGGGAAATTTCCGGCGGTGCCGAGCTGACGCTCGACCGCGACCGTGACAAGAATCCGGTCGTTGCCCTGCGTGAGATCGCCGAAGAAACCGTATTGCCTGCCGATCTTCATGATTCGGTCGTCGCGTCGCTGCAGAAGGTGCAGATTGACGATGATGATACGCCGGACGAAATCGGCTCGATCGCCCAGTCGGCGGAGGCCCTGCGCCTCACCGCTGCCGCGCCGCCGCGTAACCAGAATATTGGCGGCGACTACGACGGCTGATCGCCTGAAGAGTTTGGAGAGGGAATGAGGCTCGGCCTGCGCAAGCGGGACCGGGCCTCGACCTTTTTGGACAGGAAGAAAGGCGCGGGGGATATCTCCTCCGCGCCTTTTCTATATTTGCGCTCCTGAAACAGGATGCGGTTGGATTGAACCGCATCCTGTCCAGATGACTTTATAACGCCTTTAGCAGCTCGAATTGCGATCGATTGCTCGGCCGGCCAGCGCGCCTGCGCCTGCGCCGATGATCGTGCCCGGTGCGCGGTCGCCGCGGGTGTCGACTGCGCGGCCCAGCAGAGCGCCCGCTACACCGCCCAGCAGCAGCCCGGTGGTGCCGCCCGACTTGCGGCAGCGATAGCGGCGGTCGTCGCGATAATCGCGGCGGTCGGCATAGCGATAGCCACGATAATGATGGTCGCCGCGATAGTCGCGATGATAGCCGCGACGATCATGATCGCGGGCATAGGAGGCCGACGGGACCACGGCGGTCATGGTGGCGGCGGCCATAGCGGCGGCCATGATGGCCTTACGAATGAACATGGTGCTTCTCCTCGAACCTGCACTGTGTGTCTGTGATTGAAGTTATGGCACGCGCGGCTTGTTACGATCCTGAACCGGCCTGTTATCTACTGTTCAGCTAAGCAATATAGACACTTATAGCGACAGCGCCTGCTGCCCTGCGCCCTGGTCCGGCAAGGCCCAGTCGATCGCCCCGCGTCCCTTCGCTTCCAGAAAGGCGTTGGCCTTGGAAAAGGGCCGCGATCCCAGAAAACCGTTATGTGCGGACAAGGGAGAGGGGTGAGCGGACTTGATGACCAGATGCCGGCTCTGGTCGACAAAGCCCGCCTTGCGCTGCGCATAGGCGCCCCACAAAAGGAAAACGACCGGCTCCTCCTTCTGTGCGACGAGGCGGACGATCGCGTCGGTGAACAGTTCCCAGCCCTTGCCCTGATGCGATGCGGCGCGGCCCATTTCCACCGTCAGCACGCTGTTCAGCAGCAGCACGCCCTGTCTCGCCCAATGTTCCAGAAAACCGTGGCGCGCCCGCGGAATACCCAGGTCGGTCTCCATCTCCTTGTAGATGTTGACCAGCGACGGCGGCGTCCGCACCCCCGGCTGCACCGAAAAGCACAGGCCATGCGCCTGCCCCTCGCCATGATAGGGGTCCTGGCCCAATATCACCGCCTTTACCTGATCCAGCGGCGTCAGGTCCAGCGCGCGGAAATATTCGCTGCCCTTGGGAAAGATGCGCTTCCCGGCCGCCTTTTCGGCCTGAAGAAAGCCTTTCAGCCCCTGCATATGCGGGGCGGCAAATTGTTCGGCCAGCGGCGCGCGCCAGCTTTCGTCCAGCTTGATGGTATCGCTCATGCCCGCCAGATGGCGCGCGGCGCAGAGCCCTGTCAACTTGGGTCATCAACTGGGCGCATATGCGGGGCTGGATCGCGGTAAACGGCCTTGCCTCGCGCGCCGTGATCCGTAACAGCAGAACCATGCCGCTTCACCGTTCACTCAGCCTGCTGGCCGCCTTTGGCCTGTTCTTCGCCCCTCTGCCCAGTGCCGACGCCTTCGGCCCGCCGCCCAAGTCGCTGATCCAGCAGACGGCTGAAGCCAAGCTGCTGGCCGAATTCACCCGATTCGCCACCCTGTCCGACGGGACCGTCGGCATTGCCGTGCGCGATCTCCAGACCGGCGAGACGCAGAGCTTCAACGGCGACACGCTCTTCCCCATGGCCAGCGCCTACAAGGTCGCCGTGGCTGGCCGCATCTTCGCGCTGGTCGATGCCGGTCAAGTGCGACTGGACGACCAGCTTGCGCTCGATCCCGCGCTGGCCAGCGAAGGTGGCATCGCCTGGATGTTCAACCGCCCCGGCGCGACCCTGTCGGTCGACCGGTTGCTCGAACTGATGCTGCAAAAGAGCGACAATAATGCGACCGACGTGCTGGTCGCGCGCGCAGGCGGGCCACAGGCGATCACCGCCTTCGTGCAGAAGCTGGGCGTCACCGGCCTGCGCGTCGATAATGATACCGCGCATCTTCTCTATCGCGCCATGGGCATTCATCCGCTTTCGGGCAGCTTCCGCCAGAACGCCGACGCGGCCCGCCGGGCCAATCCGCAACTGGTGACGCGCGATATTCGCGACCTGCCCAATCTGGCCTTTGCGATGGAGCAGGAAGATACGTCGACGCCGACGGCGATGCTCGATCTCATCACCGCTTATGAATCGGGCCGCGCCCTGTCGGCGGCCAGCACCCAGCGCCTCTTCACCATCATGGCCCATTGCGAGACGGGCAAGAAGCGGATCATGGGCATGTTGCCGCCCGGCACGGCGGTCGCGCACAAGACCGGATCGCTCAACGGCACCGGCAATGACGTTGGCATCGTCCGCCTGCCTGACGGTCGCCGCTTCGCCGTCGTCGCCTTCGTCATGAAGGACAGCAAGGGCCATGTCTCGCGTGACCGGATCATCGCGGAGGCATCGCGTGCTGCCTACGACTATTTCCTCTACGCTCCCGATCGGGCGCACGGTCTGGCGCATAACGGTTAACATGGATCAATCCGACCGTTAGTCTGCCTACATAGAGGATGCCGAAAGAGAAGAGCATGAGCAGCATCACCCGTTTTCGGGATTTTTGGCCCTATTATCTCCAGGAACATGCCAGGCCGGGTACCCGCGCGCTGCACTATGCCGGCACCAGTCTGGTCGTGGGCCTGCTCGCGAGCCTGCCCTTTGCCGGCGGCTGGTGGATGGCGGCGGCCGTGCCGCTGGCCGGCTATGGCTTCGCCTGGGCCGGCCATGGCCTGATCGAGCGCAATCGCCCCGCGACCTTCCGCTATCCTATCTGGTCGCTGCGCGCCGACTTCGTGATGTGGTATCGCTTCCTTACCGGCCGCATGGGGCGCGATCTGGCTCGCGCCGGCGTGCGTCCGGACGGCACGGTCGATCCTGCCCGGCGCCTTTCGGCCTGAACCCGCGCCGACCGGCTTGACCCGTCCCCGCGCTCTGCCACAAGGGGCGCGATGACATTGTCCGCGACCTTCTCGCAGCCTGATCGGGCGACCCTGGCGCAGCGCTGGCAGGCGCTGGAGGCGCGGTCGGACGGCAGCTTCTTCCTCGGCTGGACTTGGGTTTCGGCCTGGCTCGACAGCTATGGCGTCCGGCCCGACCTGCTGGCCGTTACCGACGCATCGGGAACCGATGTCGCGCTGGCGCTGGTCGGCCATGCGATGCAGCCGCGCCTGCTGGGGCCGGCTGCGACGCTCAGCCTGAACCAGTCGGGCGATCGCCAGGCGGACCGGCCTTATGTCGAATATAATGGACTGCTGATGGAAAGGGGGCGGGAAGTGGAAGCCACTGCCGCTGCGCTGGCCGCGCTCACGCGTCGCCGCGACTGGCGTGCGCTGCGCCTCAGCGGCGTCATGCCCGATTCGCCCTTGCTCGCCCTGCCGGCCCGCCGTCGCACCCGCGTCGATCAGTCGCCGGTCTATCAGGTCGATCTCGACGCCGTGCGTGCCGCCGACGGCGATTATCTCTCCCTGCTCAGCAGCAATACGCGCAGCCAGATCCGGCGCGCGATGAAGGATCATGGCGGCCCGCTCCCTGATGTTACCGTCGGTGGCCTGGACGATATCGCGCCCTGGCTGGACGAGATGGCGGCGCTGAACGGCGGTCGCCATGCCGACAATGCGTGGGACGATGCCGGCTTCCGCGGCTTCGTCGGCGCGATCGCTGCGCGGGGCCTGCCCAGCGGCGCGGTCGAACTGCTGCGCTTTACCGATGCCGGCGGCGTGGTGGGGCTGCTGGTCAATTTCGTCCATCGCGGCGTGGCGATGAATTATCAGTCAGCCTTTGCGGCGCCGCGCACGGCCAAGGACAAGCCGGGGCTGCTCTGCCATGCCGCAGCCGTCGGCCATTATGCCGCGCGCGACCTCAACCGATATTCGCTGCTCGCAGGCAAGGATCGCTACAAGCAGAGCCTCGCCACCTGCGAGGAAGCCCTCGAATGGTGGGTGCTGGAACGGTTCAGTCCCCGGCTCGAAGCCGAAGCCCTGCTCCGCCGTCTGCTCAGGCGCCCAGCTTCCGCATGATGCGGTAGACGAGGCGACGGATACCCTGCGTCTCGGGCTTGGCGCTGACCTTCCCGACCGGCAGGTGACGCTTGCGCAACAGGGCGTTGAAGCTGTGCAGTTCGCCTTCGGCCACGCTGCGTTCCGATCGCCATGTCACCGACAGGCTGACCGATACGGTCGGGCCATTCTCGACGAAATGGGGCGCCTTCACCGGCACATGGATGGCGTCGCCCGGCTCCAGTCGCACCGCCGTGCCGCGCGCCTTGAACCCGTCCTGCCAGATAAGGTTGCGATGGCCGCCGCCATGGAAATCCTCGCTCTTCTGCGCGGGAACCAGATCCTCGTCGCGCGCGGGGAAGACGGTCATCGTTTTCTGCCCCATGATCTGAAGCAGGATATTATGCTCCGGGTCCATGTGGAACGGCGTCACACTGCCGGGGGAGGACAGGAAGATGAAGGCTTCCCGGTGCAGCATCGGCCCCGTCTTCTGCGTGACGATCGGCTCCAGTTCCGCGAGCGCATCGTCCAGCAGCGCCGCATAGGCCGGGTCACGCTCCACATTCTTCAGCACCGCCCAGCTGCCATTCGTGTCGATCGTGCGGATCGTTTCGCCCAAGGTCAGCCCGTTGGACGGCGTTTCTTCGGCCGTCACGCCCAACGGTAGCTTGCCCAGATTATATTCGACCGAACTGGCCGGCATCCGTTCGGCCAGCGTCGCCAGTGCGTCCAGCGTCAGCAGCCCATGGCCTGTAAGGCCGTGGCTCAGCTTGGTCGACTGGTCGGGATAGGCGGCGGCGAAGATGGCGCGCGCGGCATCGGGGAAGGTGGCGCCGGCGGCCGGCGCGATCGGGCTATGGGCGGTCATGCCTGTCCTTTCAGTCTTCGGGCGAGCGCTTCGACGCCGTTGGCGATGGCGAAGGCGGCGCTGCGCTGCATCCGTGCCATGCCGCTGCCGTGCAGCGCGATACGATATTGTACGATGGTCCGTCGTTCGGCCCACAGGCTGTCGATCATCGGGTGGTCGGCGGCGGCGCAACTGTCCATCCAGCCGATCGTCGGGTCGGCCTGCACTGCGTGGAGGTTGGCGATCTCGATCAGTACGCCCGGCGAGAAGCGACCCAGCGCTTCGTCGAAAGCGATCTTGAAGGAAAAGGCGCCGTCGCCATGGCGGAAATTGACCAGCATCGCGATCGCCCGATCGTCCAGATCGATCCGCAGCATGTGCAGGCGCCCTGCATCGAAGGCGGCGGCGCAAGCCGCGCGGAAGAAAGCGGCGTCGGCCGGCTTGCAACTGAGCGCCGTGCCTTCCTGTCCTTTCCATCCGGATGCCTCCAGCGCCAGGAAATCGTCGCACCATGGCCCGAGATCATCTCGCTGGCTCAGCATTCGTGTCTCGACCGTGCCAAGTTCTGCCAGCCGCTTTTGCAGGCGCCGCAATTCCTTGCGCTTCTTCGACCGGACATGCGTGTCCCAATAGGCGTCCGCGCTCAGGTCCGACCGCAGCATCGCCCGGTCGTACCGATGGATTTCCAGCCTTCCGCGCCGCTGCTCGACGCACAGCGCCTCCAGCGCGGCGGCATTGGCGCCGGCCGCATCCAGCCCCTCCAGATGCAGGAAGCGCCCAGCCCAGGGCGCTGCGTCCAATTGGGCCAGAAACCCGCGCCATGCCGCAATCTCCTTGCCCCGGCGAATGATCGGGGCGCCGAAGAAGCAATGATCGTGCATCCAGTTGGAAACGCAACTGATCGGCAGGCGGCCATGCCGCGTCCGGCGCACCACCGGAAACAAGCCGATCGTCTCCTCGCCATCCCGTGCCTCGATCAGATGCACATCCTGCCCGGCGGCCAGATGGTCGATTGCTGCGCCCAGCATGTCGGGCGCGTAAAAGGCATTGGCCTCCGCTGCCTCCTGCGCCAACGCCTGCCAGCGCGCACGCTCGCCTGGCCCGCTGGTGTCGGGGGCAGGGGCGATGGTCGGGAGCGTAGGATGGGATGCCATGTCCATGGCCCTGCCATAGGCGACAAAGATTAGGGTGCGGTAAAGATGCCGGAAAGCCTGCCTGTCGTGCACCGGTCATGGCGGGCTGATAGCCGAAGGGGCTTTACAAGCCGCCGCCGATTGTCCGAGAGGAATGGGACGAAACGGGCGCGATGGCCGCCCAACTGCACCCATGCCGAGAGGGAGATGCATGACGATCCTCGTTACCGGAGCTGCCGGATTCATCGGCATGCATGTTGCCGATCGGCTGATGGCGCAGGGCCATGCCGTCGTCGGCATCGACAATATGAACGATTATTACCCCGTTTCGCTGAAGCGCGATCGCATCGCACGGCTACAGGCGACCCATGGCCGGCTCTTCACCTTTCACGAGCTGGATTTTGCCGATCTGGATGCGCTGCATGCTGCGCTTGCCGACCAGGTGATTGAGTCGATCATCCATCTCGGTGCCCAGGCAGGGGTGCGCTATTCGCTCATCAATCCTCATGCCTATGTCCGCTCCAATCTGGCCGGCCATGTCAACATGCTGGAACTGGCGCGGGAGCGGCGGGTGCGGCACCTGGTCTATGCCTCCTCTTCCTCCGTCTATGGCGGCAACGACACCCTGCCGTTCCGGGTCGAGGACCGGGTCGAGCATCCCGTCTCCCTCTATGCCGCGACCAAGCGGGCCGATGAACTGATGAGCGAGACCTACGCCCATCTCTTCCGTATCCCTATGACCGGGCTGCGTTTTTTCACGGTTTATGGCCCTTGGGGGCGGCCGGACATGGCGATGTGGATTTTTACCTCGAAGATTCTTGCCGGCGCACCGATCCCCGTCTTCAACCATGGCCGGATGCAGCGCGACTTCACCTATATCGACGATATCGTCAGCGGCATCATCGGCTGCCTTGATCATCCGCCCGCAGATGACGGCGCGATCAAGGCCGGCGGCAGCCGCGCGCCGCATCGCCTCTATAATATCGGCAATAATCAGCCCGAAGAGCTGATGCACCTCATCGCCATATTGGAGGACGCGATCGGCAAAAAGGCGGAGATCGACTTTCAGCCGATGCAGCCGGGTGACGTCCATGCCACCTATGCCGACATCAGCGCCATTTCACAGGATATCGGCTTCGCGCCGACGACCGGAATCGAGTCGGGTGTACCGCGATTCGTGCAATGGTATCGCGACTATCATGCTGCATCATGACGTTAATGACTGGGCATATTCGTGAAACGATAAAAAGTTCCACGGCTCACCGCTGAAAAAAGTCGCTTCATCTTGCGCCATTCTGGTTCTTAGTGATTTGATCGCTTCAAATTTTCTTTCGCACCTGCAAAATATATTGCCATAAGTGCCTGAAACGGCGTAAGCCATCATCCCATGCTGGTTGTGAAACCGGCTAGGGGTCGCGGAACGAGGGAAAGACGACACATCGAATACGATGGTTCGTCGCCGTGGATCCGATCGGGGTCTTCCGGTCGGTTGAAACGGATAAAAGGGCAAACGCGTGTCGACACCAGCTTCGAAGATCGTCCCGTTCGGCTCCGGTAGCCGTATCGTGGAGACTGCCTGCCGCAGTCTGTCCATTGCAGCCTTCGGGCTCAATGCGCTGGAGGCGAAGTTCGCTGAGCGCGATTTTGCTGCGACCTTTTTGCGAGTCATCGGCGTCATCATGAAGGTGCGTGGTCGCGTGATCGTGACTGGCATCGGCAAGAGCGGCATCGTCGCGCGCAAGATGACGGCGACGCTCACCTCCACTGGCACCCCCGCCATTTTCCTGCATCCGGCCGATGCGGGCCACGGCGATCTGGGCATGATTACCCCGGACGATGTCGTGCTGATGCTGTCGCATTCCGGCGAATCGACCGAACTCGGCCCGATCATTCATTATTGCAAGCGCTTCGCGATCCCGCTGGTCGCCATTACCGCACAGGAACAGAGCACGGTGGCGATGGCGGCCGACATGTCGCTGCTGATGCCCGAAGTGGAAGAGGCCTGCCCCAATTCGCTGGCGCCCACCACCTCGACTACGGTGCAGATGGCACTGGGCGACGCGCTCGCTATCTCGCTGATGGAAATGCGCGGCTTTTCGGCCGACGACTTCCATAAGTTCCACCCCAATGGCCGACTCGGTGCGCAATTGCTCAAGGTACGCGAACTGATGGCGCAGGGTGACGATGTGCCGATGGTGCGCGAGGATGCCTCGCTGCTGGACGCCACCATTGAAATGACCCGTGCCCGCCTTGGCGGTACGGCGATCGTCGATCGCAACGGCCGGCTGATCGGCGCCTTCACCGATGGTGATCTGCGCCGCACGGTCACAGGCAAGCAGAACCTGACTGAAGCGGTCGGCCGTTTCATGACCATGACGCCGCTGGCTGTCAGCCCGGACGAACTGGCGTCCGAAGCGTTGCACCTGATGCACGAACGGAACATCATGTTGCTCTTCGTCTGCGACAATGGTCGGCTGATCGGCGCCGTCCACATGCATGATCTGCTGCACGCCGGGGTTGCCTGAGCCTTCTCGTCGTCATTCCCGCGCGGGCCGGATCGTCCCGCCTGCCGCGCAAGCCGCTTCGCCTGATCGCCGGGCGGACTTTGCTTCATCGCACCATCGCCATGGCGCGCGCCGCGATCGGTGCGCGCGCCGATGTGGCGCTGACCGTCGCCACCGATGATGATGCCATCGCCGATCACGCCCGCGCTGTCGGGTGCGATGCGGTGATGACGGACAGTGCCATTGCCACCGGATCGGGGCGTGCGCTCGCCGCCGCGCTGGCGCAGCCGGAGCCACCCCGTTTCATCGTCAACCTTCAGGGGGATTCGCCCTTTCAGCCGGAAGGTGCGCTGGGCGCGGTGATCGCCGCGTTGCAGGCGGGCGCGCCGGTCGCGACGCCGGTCATCCAACTCGACTGGCCGGCGCTCGATGCGCTGCGCGACCACAAGACCCGTTCGCCGTTCAGCGGCACTACCTGCGCCCGTGCGCCAGATGGCCATGCCCACTGGTTTTCCAAGACGATCATCCCCGCCATTCGCGGCGAGGAAAAACTGCGCGAAACGACGCCCCGCTCGCCGGTCTGGCGGCATGTGGGCCTTTATGGCTATGCGCTGGATGCGCTCCGGCGGTTCGAGGCCTGCCCGCCCACGGCGCTCGAAAATCTGGAGGGGCTGGAGCAGCTGCGTCTACTCGAACTCGGCATCCCGGTCGTGACCGTCGCCGTCGATCCGCCGCGTTTCGACAGCAGCGGTATCGATACCGAAGCGGACATCAGCCGGGTCGAGGCGCTGATCGCGCTGCATGGCGATCCGACGCCGCCGCTCTGAGCCCAGTCATCATGCGCCGTATCTTCATCATTCGCCACGGCAACACCTTCGCCAGCAGCGTCGAGGCGCGGCGCGTTGGTGCCCGCACCGACATTCCGCTGGTGGAAAGCGGCCATGCCCAGGCCGACCGCCTCGGGGACTGGTTCGCTGTGCAGGCGCTGCCGATCGACCGTCTCTATTCCAGCCCTTTGCTGCGCGCCCGCGAAACGGCGGATCATATCGCGACCGCGACAGGCCATGCGCGCGACGCTAGTCTCGACTGGCTGGGGGAGATCGATCATGGCCCGGACGAGGGGCGGCCGGAGGCCGAAGTGCTGGCCCGGATCGGGGTGCAGGCGCTGGCCGACTGGGATGAGCGAGGCATCGCGCCAGATGGCTGGATCGTCGACGCCGACCGGCGCATCACCGCCTGGCGCGCCTTCTTCGCGGAGGGCAGGGCGGGCATCGACTTGCTGGTGACCAGCAACGGCGCCGCCCGCTTCGCCCTGCTAGCCGCCGGCCTGCCGCTCGGTACGCTCAAATTGCGGACCGGGGCCTTTGGCGAACTGGCCGTCGATGATAACGGCACAGTCACGCTGATCCGCTGGGACGAGCGACCCTAGCCACTCTGAAAGGTGGTTTCTTCCACAAGATCCGTTCGCCCAGAGCCTGTCGAAGGGGCACGCGCTCAGCCGCACTCCACCGTGACATGCTCCATCCGCGGCAGCGCCCGCACCCGCGCCCGCACTCTGGGCGCGTCGGCGCCGGGGGCCAGGCTGATGATCGCGGCATGGGCATGCGGCCCGATGCGCCACACATGCAAATCGCGGATGGTTGCGCCTTCCGCCTCCACCAACCCGCGCACCCGCGCCATCAGGGCTGGCTCGGCGGTGTCGAGCAGGATCGCTGCGGTATCCTTCATCAGCCCCCAGGCCCAGCGCGCGATGACGACCGCGCCCAGCAGCCCGACCGCCGGGTCCATCCACCACCAGCCCAGATAACGTCCGGCCAGCAGTGCGGCGATCGCCAGCACCGATGTCAGCGCGTCGGTCAGCACGTGCACATAAGCGGCGCGCAGATTATTGTCGCCATGCCCCTGCTCATGATCGTGCCCGTCATGATCGCCATGCTCATGCCCATGGTGCCCATGCCCGTGATCGTGGCTATGGTCATGCCCCAGCAGGAAGGCGCTGATGATGTTGATGATGAGGCCAACCGCCGCCACCAGCGTCGCCTCGCCAAAGGCGACATGGATCGGCTGGAAAAAGCGCATGCCCGATTCGATGGCAATGAACAGGGCGGTGCCCATCAGCAGCAGCGCGGAGGCGAAGCCGGCGAGATCGCCGACCTTGCCCGTGCCGAAGGTGTATCGCGGGTTGCGAGCATGGCGCTTGGCATAGCCATAGGCTGCCGCCGCGACCGCCAGCGCGCCCGCATGGGTCGCCATGTGGAAACCGTCAGCCAGCAGCGCCATCGATCCGGTGATCCATCCGAAGACGATCTCCACCACCATTGTCGCGGCGGTCAGCCAGACGACCCACAGGGTCCGCTTCGCATTCTGGTCATGCCCGGCGGACAGATAGATATGATCGAAATAATGGCTTTCCTCGCCATCGTCCGATGCGGGCAGGGCAGGCGCATCATGGCTATGGTCGCCATGATCATGGCCGTGCCCATGATGATGGCCGCCGGAATGATTATGATCGTCGTGCATTGTCATTTCCCGTAGCGGCGGATCAGCGCCAGCATTTCCTCGGTTGCGGCGGCGCGTGCGTCATCGGACAGGCCCGGCCGGGCAACATGCTCGCGCATATGCTGCTCGATCAGTTCTTCCATCAGGCTGCCCACGGCGCCGCGCACCGACGCGACCAGTTGCAACGTTTCCGAACAGCCCGCGTCGCCGGTCAGTTGCCGTTCGACGGCGGCGACCTGGCCCGCGATGCGGCGCACCCGCGCCAGCAATTTGTCTCGATCCGCGATGATGTGCATAGGATACCCCCCTATACTATATTTCCGGAGACGCCTAGCCCTCCTTTCGCCTAACAGGGGGCATGACCAACGACCTCGACTGTGACCTTGCGATCATCGGCGGCGGCCTGGCCGGCGGCCTGATCGCGCTGGCCTTTGCCGCCCTGCGCCCGGAGGTTCGGCTGTCGCTGGTGGAACAGGGCGCCCGGCCCGGCGGCAACCATATCTGGTCCTTCTTCGACGGCGATGTCGCACCGGCCGATCGCTGGCTGGTCGATCCGCTGATCGCCCATCGCTGGCCGCAGGGCCATCATGTCGATTTTCCGGGCTACAGCCGGGATATGGACACGCCCTATAACAGCGTAAATACTGTCCAACTCGCTGTCGCACTGGAACGCGCGCTTGGCGACCGGCTGCTTGCCAGCGCGCCGGTCACGACACTTGCCCCCGACCATGTCGCGCTGACCGACGGCCGGACGATCCGGGCACGGGCAGTGATCGATGCCCGGGGCGCGGGCGACCTGACCGCCTTGCGTTGCGGCTGGCAGAAGTTCGTCGGTCACGCCCTCCGACTCGACATGCCCCATGGCATAGACCGCCCGGTCATCATGGACGCGACGGTCGACCAGCATGACGGCTATCGCTTCGTCTATCTGCTGCCCTGGGACGATCGGACCATCTTCATTGAGGATACCTATTATAGCGACGGGTCGGAACTCGACGTCGCTGCCCTTGACGCACGCATCGCCGCCTATGCGCAGGCGAAGGGGTGGCAGGGTGCAGTGGTGCATCGCGAACAGGGCGTGCTGCCGGTCGTCCATGGCGGTGATTTCGATCAATATTGGCCAAAGGACGATCCTGTTGCCCGCGCCGGGGTGCGGGCCGGCCTGTTCCAGCCGATGACGGGCTATTCCTTGCCGGATGCCGTGCGATTCGCGCTGTGGCTCGCCAATCAGCCGCTGGACGGACTGCCGGCTGCGACCCGCGCCTATGCCAGGGCGCATTGGCGGCGCGGCGGCTATTATCGCCTGCTCGGAAAAATGCTGTTCGGCGCGGCCCGCCCCGACCAGCGCTGGCGCATCTTCGCCCGCTTCTATCAACTGCGCCCGGCGCTCATCCAGCGCTTCTATGCCGGCCGTTCGACCATGGCAGACCGCATCCGCATCTTGTGCGGGCGGCCCCCCGTGCCCATAAGGGATGCCATGCGAACATTGTGGAACCCGCCCGCCTGATGAACAGGCCAAATCCCAAACGCGTGATCGTCATTGGCGCGGGCTTTGGCGGCCTGGCGCTGGCCATCCGGCTGCAATCGGCGGGTGTCGACACGACCTTGGTCGAAGCGCGCGACCGGCCCGGCGGCCGGGCCTATATGTGGGAAAAGGACGGCTTCACGTTCGATGCCGGCCCGACCGTCATTACCGATCCCGATTGCCTGGCCGAATTGTGGCGGCTGTCGGGTCATGACATGGCGCAGGATATCGGGCTGGTCCCGGTGTCGCCCTTTTACCGGCTCAACTGGCGCGACGGCACCAATTTCGATTATTCCAACAATGAAGCGGCGCTGCGGGCGGAGATCGCCAAGCTCGATCCGAATGACGTGGCCGGCTATGACCGCTTCTGCGATTATGCCGCTGGCGTCTATGAAGAGGGCTATCGCAAGCTTGGCGCGGTCGCCTTCCTCGACTTCGCCTCGATGATAAAGGCTGCGCCCAGTCTTGCCAAATATCAGGCTTGGCGTTCGGTCTATTCGGTCGTCGCATCCCATGTGAAGAATGAAAAGCTGCGTGAGGCGCTCTCCTTCCATACGCTTCTCGTCGGCGGCAACCCGATGAAGACCAGCGCCATCTACGCGCTCATTCACAAGCTGGAAAAGGATGGCGGCGTCTGGTTCGCGAAAGGCGGCACCAATCGGCTGGTGCAGGCGATGGCGACCCATTTCGAAAGGCTGGGCGGCACCATGCGCCTGGGGGACGCCGTCACCCGGATTGAAACCTATGGTGACAAGGTGACGGCGGTTCATACCGCATCCGGCTGGCGCGGGGAGGCGGATGCGATCGCCACCAATGCCGATCTGATGCACAGCTATCGCGACCTGCTCGGCCATCATCCCCGCGGCCAGAAGCAGGGGGACAAGCTGGCGCAGAAGCGCTGGTCGCCCAGTCTGTTCGTGCTCCATTTCGGGATCAAGGGCAGTTGGCCCGGCATTCCGCATCACATGATCCTGTTCGGACCCCGCTATGAAGGGCTGCTGACCGACATTTACGATCATGGCGTGCTGCCGCAGGACTTCTCGCTCTATCTGCACCATCCGACCGTCACTGATCCGTCGATGGCGCCGGAGGGGCATTCGACCTTCTATGCACTCGCTCCCGTGCCGCATATGGGCAAGCTGCCGATCGACTGGGACCAGTTCGGCCACGCCTATGCCGAACGCATATTGGACGAGATCCAGCATCGGCTGATCCCCGATATTCGGTCGCGGATCGTCACCCGCTTCCATTATGCGCCGAGCGATTTCGGCCGCGATCTCAATGCCCATATGGGCAGCGCCTTCAGCCTGGAGCCGTTGCTGACCCAGAGCGCCTGGTTCCGCGCGCATAATCGCGATGATGTCATTCCCAACCTGTATCTGGTAGGGGCCGGCACCCATCCGGGGGCAGGCATCCCTGGCGTGGTGGGTAGCGCCAAGGCGACCGCGGCGCTGATGTTACAGGATTTGGGTTGAGCATAATGAAGAGACTGGCGGTTTATTGTGGTTCGGCGACGCCGGCCGACCTCACCTATATCGATGCGGCGCGCCATGTGGGCCGCACGCTGGCGGAGCGCGGCATTGGCGTCATCTATGGCGGCGGCCGGCTCGGCCTGATGGGCGCGGTGGCGGATGCGGCGCTGGAAGCCGGCGGCGAGGTGATTGGCGTGATTCCCGAAGCGCTGGTTGGCGCCGAAGTCGCGCATCGCGGCTGTACCGAACTGCATGTCGTGCAGACCATGCACCAGCGCAAGCAGCTCTTCACCGACCTGTCGGATGGTTTCGTGACCCTGCCGGGCGGTGTCGGCACGATGGACGAATTGTGGGAAGCGATCAGCTGGGCGCAACTGGGCTATCATAGCAAGCCGGTGGGTCTGCTGAACGTCGCGGGTTTCTACGACCAGTTGATCGGCTTCAACCGGCAGATGGTGGAGGCGGGCTTCATCCGCGCCCAGCATGCCGGCATCCTGATCCATGAGGACAGTATCGAAGCGCTGCTCAACGCAATGGCCGCCTATCAACCGCACGAAACGATCTTCGCAATGAAGGCAGCGCGGCTCTAAACATATCATCCGTTCGTTTCGAGCGAAGCCGAGACACGCTGGCGGAGCGGCATATGTTTCTTGATACGCTCGAAACGAACGGAGGTCGGGTGACATTCGGAGCGAGGCAGGGCATGTCCCTGATATGCCATCCGATCTTTTAGACCGTTCCGCTCTCGTCGCCCACGCCCGCGACAGTATCGCGCGCGGCTCCAAATCCTTTGCCATGGCCTCGACGCTGTTCGACCGCGTGACCCGCGAGCGGGCCTGGCTGCTCTACGCCTGGTGCCGCAAGTGCGACGATATCGCTGACGGACAGGATCATGGCGGCGCAATGACCAGCGTGTCCGATGCGCAGGCCCGGCTGTCGATGATGCGGGTGTTGACCGACAAGGCGCTGCGTGGCGAGCCGACCGGCGACCCAGCCTTTGACGGCTTTGGCGTGGTGATGCGCGAATGTGCGATCCCCGCCCGCTATGCCCATGATCTGATCGAAGGCTTCGCGCTCGACGCTCGCGACTGGCGACCGCGCAGCCAGGACGACATGCTGCGCTATTGCTATCATGTCGCCGGTGCGGTCGGCTGCATGATGGCGGTGCTGATGGGTGTCGACCCGGAGGATCAGGCGACGCTCGATCGGGCATGCGATCTTGGCCTGGCCTTCCAGCTTGCCAACATCGCGCGCGACATCAGCGAGGATGAAATTGCCGACCGCTGCTATCTCCCGGTCGAATGGCTGGTCGAAATGGATATCCCGCCCGGCGAGCATATGAAGCCGTGGGTCCGGCCGCGTCTGGCAATCCTGTCGCGGCGCCTCGCCGACATGGCCGCCGCCTATGAGGCGAGCGCTCGCCACGGCACCGGCGCCCTGCCGCCGCGCGCGGCCTGGGCGGTGCTGGCGGCGGCGGGCATCTATGGCGACATCGCCCGCGATGTCGCCCGTCGCGGTGAGCATGCCTGGGACCATCGCGTCGTGACTCCCAGGCGCGAGAAACTGGGCTGGGTCGTGCGCGCGGCGGTTCAGGTCATCGGTCGCGGCCGTCGCTGGCCGGCGGATGCGGCGCGCGCCGAGGGGCTATGGACGCGGCCGGGTTGAGGTGTCCGAGAGAAACGAATCGTCTGCTATTTTCTAACAAGGCGGATGATATGTTCCCATCCAAGTGCCAGATTGAAAACCACGAAACTCATCAGAACAAGCGACCAGTTCCCTGAAAATCCGCCCTCAAGGCGTTGCAGTCCGAGGCTTGCGAACAGTCCTGCATAAGCAAGCAGGAGTAACCAGCGCATCATTTTAGGCAGGTCAGCCATTATCGTATCCTCGGCATGAGCGGCAGTGGTTGCAACGGTGGCATGTCCGCCTTCACCGTCAAGGTTTACCCGCCCACAAAAAAGGGCCGATACTTTCGTACCGGCCCCAAGGCATGTTCGCAGGAGGAACATCGGAGGGCGGGGCGGCGGAACATGCCGCCCGGCCAATTGGTAAAACTTATTGGTTGTAGGCGCGCTCGCCATGTTCGCCGAGGTCGAGGCCTTCATATTCGACCTCCTGGCTGACCCGCAGACCGGTGACGGCCTTGGCGATGAAGATGGCGATGACGGTACCGATCGATGCCCAGACGATAGTGGTCAGGACCGCTTCGATCTGTACGATCAGCTTGGCGCCGATCTCATAGTCTTCGGCGCCGGGGCCACCGAAGGCAGGCGAGTAGACGATGGCGGTGCCGATGGCGCCGATCATGCCGCCGATGCCGTGAATGCCGAAGGCGTCCAGGCTGTCGTCATAGCCGAGCTTCGGCTTGAGGACGGTAACGGCGTAGAAGCAGACGATCGAGGCGACGGCGCCCAGGATGATCGCGCCGAACGGACCGGAGTTGCCGGCGGCCGGGGTGACGGCGACCAGGCCGGCGATGATGCCCGAGCAGAAGCCCAGGGCCGAACCCTTGTGGCCGTTGATGCGCTCGGCGAGCATCCAGAACAGAGCGGCCGAAGCGGTGGCGACGAAGGTGTTGATCATCGCAAGCGCGGCGGAGCCATTGGCTTCCAGCGCCGAACCGGCGTTGAAGCCGAACCAGCCGACCCACAGCAGGCCGGTGCCGACGCCGGTCAGCGTCAGGCTGTGCGGCGGCATGGGCTCCTTGGGATAGCCGATGCGCTTGCCCAGGATCAGCGCGGCGACCAGTGCCGAAACGCCGGCATTGATATGCACCACGGTGCCGCCGGCGAAGTCCAGCGCGCCCGCCTTGAAGAACAGGCCGCTCGCCGCCCAGACCATGTGCGCGATCGGGAAGTAGACGATCGTCAGCCAGATGGCGGCGAACACCATGACGGCCGAGAATTTGATGCGTTCCACGACCGAACCCAGCACCAGCGCCACGGTGATCGCGGCAAAGGTCATCTGGAAGCAGACGAAGACATATTCGGGAATTTCAACGCCGGCGGTGAAGGTCGCGGCCTGCGAGGCCGGGGTGATGCCCTTCAGGAAGGCCTTGTCGAAAGTCGAGATGAAGTTGCTTACGCCGCTGGTATAGTCGGGGCCAAAGGCCATCGAATAGCCATACATCACCCAGATCAGCATCGCGAGGCAGGCCACCGCGCCGATCTGCGTCATGACCGACAGCATGTTCTTGGTGCGGACCAGGCCGCCGTAGAAGAGGGCCAGGCCCGGCAGGATCATGGCCAGCACCAGGACGGTGGAGGTCATCATCCAGGCGACGTCGCCCTTGTCGACCGTGGCCGCGGGCGCCGCAGCGTCCTGCGCCCAGGCGGGCAGGGCGGTGAAGAGCGAAAGGGCCGCTGCCCCCGCCACGCCGCCAATTTTCTTGGAAAAGGTCATTATTCCCCCCTTCTTACAGCGCGGTTTCGCCGGTCTCGCCGGTGCGGATGCGCACGGCCTGACCGACATCGAGGACGAAGATCTTGCCATCGCCGATGGCGCCCGAATTGGCGGCCGCCTGGGTCGCTTCCACGACGCGCGGCGCAAGATCGTCGTCGCAGACCACCTCGATCTTGATCTTCGGGACCATGTTCGTCGAATATTCGGCGCCGCGGTAGATTTCGGTCTGCCCCTTCTGGCGGCCGAAGCCCTTCACTTCGCTGACCGTCATTCCTGCGATGCCGAGCGAGGAGAGTGCCTCGCGGACATCGTCAAGCTTGAACGGCTTGATGATAGCCATGACAAGTTTCATGTCGCCCCCTGTTACTGGTGTGCAGGGACATACTCAGCAAGAGGCGTGCCAAAACGCTAAAGACGCGTTAATGCGGGGTTATGCGACCAGCCGGTCGCAACTGGCGCCAAAAAATTGTGCAGCGCGACTTTGCTGCCTAAAAAATGGGCAGCATGTGCCTACCACCGTGCACCCTCTGCGACCGCGGCCGCTTCTTCGGCTGGAGTGGGGCGTCCCATTGCGGCGTTGCGATGGGGGAAATGCCCGAAACGCGCGATGGTTGCATGATGCTGGCGGGCAAAATTGAGCGAACGCTCGTCGCCGGCCCCTTCGAACAGCGTAAGCGACAAGTCCTGATCCTCGATCGCTTCGCTATGCTGGAACGGCATGTAAAAGAAGAGTCGCCCGGCGCCGCCAATCTGGATGTCATAGCCTTGGGCGATGGCGCCCCGCGCCACATCCCTCGCCAGCGCATCGGTGGCGAAGGCGTTCGCCGTGCCCCGGAACATGTTGCGGGGCAGTTGGTCGAACAACAGGATTGCCGCCAGGGCATCGTCGGCGCGATCGAGAAAGCCTTCGGCAGGCAGTGCCTGCTTTTCCAGCCAAAGCGTCCGGAAGCGGGTGGTGCATAACCGGTCCAGTTCGCGGTCATGGCTATACCAGCCCTCTTCGCCCACCTGGTTGAACCAGAAATCGAGCAAGGCAGCGGCCCAGTCGTCCGTCACTGCGTCATGGCTGTCGGTCAGCATGTTCATACCCGATCAACAACGGACGCCGGGCCGCGTTCCGCCATTCATGCCGTCGCAGGCTCGGGTCGCCGTGCCGCGGCCCGGCGACCATCGCTCGTTCAGGTCGCCGTGCCGCCCACGGTCAGGCCATCCATGAGCAAAGTGGGCTGACCCACGCCGGCCGGCACGCTCTGCCCGCCCTTGCCGCACATGCCGATGCCTTCGTCCAAAGCCCAGTCATTGCCGATGCCGATCACCTTGGTCAGCGCGGTCGGTCCGTCGCCGATCAGGGTCGCGCCCTTGATCGGATCACCGATCTTGCCATTCTCGACCTTATAGGCCTCGGTGCAGGAAAAGACGAACTTGCCCGATACGATATCGACCTGCCCGCCGCCGAAGCTTTTGGCGAAGATGCCGGACTTCATGCGGCTCAGCAGTTCCTCGGGATCGTCATGGCCACCCTTGATGAAGGTATTGGTCATGCGCGGCATCGGGGCATGGGCATAGCTTTCGCGGCGGCCATTGCCGGTCGGCGCGACGCCCATCAGCCGGGCATTCAGGCGATCCTGCATATAGCCCTTGAGGATGCCGTCCTCGATCAGGATATTTTCCTGTGTTGGCGTGCCTTCATCATCGATCGAAAGCGAACCGCGCCGATTGAGGATGCTGCCATCGTCCACGACGGTCACGCCGGGTGCCGCGACACGCTGACCGACGCGACCGGAAAAGGCGCTGGTGCCCTTGCGATTGAAATCGCCTTCCAGGCCATGACCGATCGCCTCATGCACCAGCACGCCGGGCCAGCCGGGGCCGAGCAGCACGGTCATTTCGCCGGCGGGGGCGGCGATGGAGCGCAGATTGACCTGCGCCTGGGCCAGCGCCTCGTCGATGGCGCGGTTCCAGATCGCGGGGTCCATCACCTCGTCATAGAGATAGCGGCCGCCAATGCCGAACACGCCGGTTTCGCGTCGGCCATTTTCCTCCAGAATGATGGAGACGTTGAGACGCACCAGCGGGCGGATGTCAGTCGCGGTGAAGCCGTCGGCACGGACGATCTCGACCACCGACCAGCTGCCGGCCAGGCTGACCGATACCTGCGCCACGCGCGGGTCGCGGGCGCGGGCGGCAGCATCCACTTCGCCGCACAGCTTCACCTTCTCGGCGAAGGGGACGATCTCCAGCGGATTGGCATCGGTATAAAGATGGCGATTGGTGCGCTGGGGCGGGGGCGCCGGCTGGCCCTTGGCCGGGTCCAGCAGCGTCAGCGTCTGCGCCGCCTTGGCGATCGCGGCCTCGCTGATGTCATTGGCATGGGCAAAGCCGGTCATCTCGCCCGATACGCCGCGCAGGCCAAAGCCCGCGTCGGTCGAATAATCGGCGGTCTTGAGGCGACCATCGTCGAAGCCGAAGCTCTCGCTCGCCCGATATTGCAGATAGAGTTCGCCATCGTCGCAGGCGCCCAGCGCCTGTGCGGTCAGGCGGCGCGCGCCGTCGGGATCGAGCAGGCCCGGGCGATAGAGCAGGCCGCGGGCATCGGTGAAGAGGGGAGCGAGTTCGGTCATGCGCCCGATATAGGGGCGGCACGACCCAAGCCCAACGGAAATTTTAGAGGCTGGCGCCCGAAGCGATATCCGGCTTCGTCGCGACGTCGCCATGGTCAGCCACGCCGCCGATCAGCACGAAGCGCCGATCGCAATAGCCGCAGTCGACATAGCCATGTTCGTCGATTTCCAGAAAGACGCGCGGGTGGCCGAGTGCGGCGGGAATGTCGCCGCTGCCATCGCAGGACACGCGGGACTTGGAGACTCGGATGGTTTCGGGCGGCTGGATCATGGTCCAGCGGTTAGCAGCGGTGCCGCTGCGCTGCAATATCCGCGATTACATCAAAGGCAGTTGATGCCGGTTGCAGGGCTTTTGTGAGGGTGATCCGGATGCCCTGGCGACCGGATGCCATCCATCGCAAGGCACCGCGACCATCACCGCAAGCGGGGACAGCATCAGCAGGAGCGGCAGGATCGTCCCGTTGAAAAGGGCTGCGAATGGCATGCAGTAACAATGCTATGGCGATGCTTGCTGCACGATGAACGTTACGGGGGCGAACTGGATGATGCCGTGGCGGGGCTAGAACACCCGTCGCTTCGCTCGGGAGTTTCGCCGGAAGCCATCCCCCGGATGGCTTCGTTATCGGCGAAACTGGTGGGCGATGACGGGCTCGAACCGCCGACATTCTCGGTGTAAACGAGACGCTCTACCAACTGAGCTAATCGCCCCCGTTCGGGAGAGCGCCTATCTACGGGAAAAAGTCGGGCCGTCAAGCCGGCTTTCGCCTGTCAGCTGGCGAGCAGGCGGCGGCTGGCGCCGAACCAGCGGGTCAGCGCGTCGGTAGCCTCCTGCGCCAGGGCGATGAAGACGCGGCGGCCGTCATGCGGATCGGCCTGGCGCTCGACCAGCCCCTTGTCGGTCAGGGTGCGAATCCAGCGCAGCGCCGTGGTCGGCGGGACGGCGGCGGCGATGCAGAGGCTGGAGACGGACACCCGCTCATGTTCCAGCCGCGCGGCCAGCAGGTCCAGCATCATGTCCCATGCCGGATCGGCGAACAGGTCGCCGGGCAGGAAGTCGGCGCGAATCCGCCGGGCGCGCAGCAGGTCGCGGACCTGGGTGGCGGTGATGGCCGGGGCCGCCTTGTCCGCTGACGGCGCCACGATGTCGGCGGGGGCACCGATCGGCGCGAGGGCCGGCATGCCGATATAATCGCTGGGCCGGTCGGAAATGCGCGGGCCAAGGTCGAAGCTGGGCACGGCCATCCGCGTCCGTTCCGTCAGCGCGTCGAGCGTGCGGGCGAGGCGGCCGACCTCCTCGCTCAATTGCTGGAGCCGGGCGCCTTCGCGATCGACTTCATGCACTTGCCCGGCGGCCGGCCGATGTTCGGCCGCCGCCACCAGCGCCGCGGCGAGTTCGGTCCGGTCGGGGTCGCACAGCAACTGGCTATGCGGGCTGCGCAGGCAGGCGAAGGCGAGGTCGACCGTTTCAAGTCCGGCGACCAGAATCACCGCCATGCCGTTCTGGATCGCCTGTGTTTCGACCTGTACCAGCAGCCGTTCCAGTAGCGGCGTCAGGGTCGGGCAGAAGAGCAGGACGGTATCGCACTGCGCCTGAAGATCGAGCCGGATCGGCGCGTCGGCCAGCGGCGTGACACCCAGCAGGCGCAGACCCGCCGCGTTGGCCACCGGTTCCAGGTCGGCCGCCTCCATCCGGTCCGCCACCACCAGCAGGCTGGCGCGCTCGTCGCGCGGCGCCAGCGGCACGGCAGAACCCGTCTGGGGCAGGGCGTAGGAAAAATCTTCCATCATGGTCCGACTCCCGTTCTATCTTCGTTCCGGAGAATAAAGCAAGAACGGATCGTTTCAGCCGGCAAATCGGCCATAATGGAGCGGCTCTGGAGCAAAGCCGACGTCTGGTCGCGATCCAGCGGCAGGTGGGCAAGTCATTGCGTCCAGCTTGCCGCCATTTCGGCGCCACAATGAAGCAAGTTTCCTATCTCTCAAGAAAGGATGACACTTCCTCCATTATGGAGTCATTTCCCGCGTCCGATGTCAGACCCCGGTGCGGCGCGCAAAGTCGACATAGAGGCTGCGCATCCGGGTGGCGACCGGGCCGGGCGTGCCGTCGCCGATCGGCTGGCCGTCGATCCGCACCACCGGCAGGCAGAGGGTGGAGGCGCTGGTGATGAAGGCCTCCTTTGCGGCGAGCGCTTCCTCGACGGTGAAGGGGCGGCGGATGACGGCAAGGCCGCTTTCCTCCGCCAGCGCGGTCAGCGCCGCGCCGGTGCAGCCGGCCAGCACCGACTGGCTGTAGGGGCGGGTGACGATGCCTTCGTCGGTGACGATGAAGGCGGTCGAGGAGGCACCTTCGGTGACGAAGCCATCCTCGATCATCCAGGCTTCCTGCGCGCCCGCTTCCTTGGCGGCCTGCTTGGCCATGGCCTGCGCCAGCAGCCCGACGCTCTTGATGTCGCGCCGTGCCCAGCGCAGGTCGGGCATGGTGGCGACGGATATGCCGGTCTTTACGCCGGGCAGGTCGACCACGGCCTTGTCCTGCATGAACATGAACAGGGTCGGCTGGGTACCGGGCGCGGGGATGAAGTCGCGGCTGGCGTCCGCGCCACGGGTGATCTGGAGATAGACGAGGCCCTCGGTCAGGCCGCTGCGTACCACCAGTTCCTTCTGCGCCGCCTCGATCGCGTCGAGCGACAGGGGCAGGGCAATGCCGATCGCGGCGGTGGAGCGTTCCAGCCGGGCGAGATGGCTGGCGCTGTCGACCAGCTTGCCGTCGATCACGGCGGCGACTTCATAAATGCCGTCGGCGAAGAGGAAGCCGCGATCGAGCGGAGAGATGCGGGCCTCTTCGAGGGGCAGGAAGCTGCCGTTCAGATAGGCGACGGACATGATGGGCGCGATCCTTATCGGGTGGTTCAGGGCGCCGCTTTTGCCGGTCATGCCGGCGGGGTCAAGGGGCAGGCCGGCGCGGCCCGAAAATAGGATTGCGCCCGCTTAACTTCGCACATTTCCCGCACATTCCGACATTGCATTTCCTATGTTGGACATTTTGTTGCGCAGGACGCCTTCCGTCTCCGAGTAGGGGTTGGAAAGCGCCAGGGGGATCATAGCGGGTGGTGGCGAAGTAGGACAGAATTGATGGACTTGGGTGGGTAGCGAACGCACCAAACCCATACCGTCATCCCAGCGAAGGCGGGGGCATCTCCTTAGCGTTGTACTTGACGAAAGGTCAGGAGATGGGTTCCCGCTTTCGCGGGAATGACGACAACGGGTGGAAAGCGGAATGGCGGCTTTATAGTCAGGCCATCGTCGATCCAGACGTTTGGCGTGCTCAAAGTAATACGCTAGGCCATATCCATGGCGCGAATCCAGCAAACGTTCCTTAATGAAAAGCCTTGGCCCATCTACATTTCAGTGGAGCCATGGCCGCATTGTTTTGAACTGCTGCCAAGTGAGAAGCTGACATTGGCGTGGGATGCTCCCGAAACTGGCGACGCTGCACAAATTGAATTGATCAGCGATAGGGAGATCGTCGTTTGGCCGGAAGGCAACATCGACGCCATAGAATATTACGTCAATGATGTGCCTGCTAAGGACCGTAGTTGGGATTTCAAATATCCCATTGTCTTACCGCCCAAATCTCCCAGCCTGTGGTCTGCTTTTAAAGGTATTTTTCGCTAATCCTAATGGCGAGAAATGGTCACTTCCAGACCCAAACATCCGTTCGCCCTGAGCCTGTCGAAGGGCCGCACTTTTCTTCCAACATAAGCCCAGAAGAAAGAGCAGGGCTTCGACAGGCTCAGCCCGAACGGATGTTGGGTGTCCTCAAATGGTCGAAATCAGCCCAAGCGATGCTCACGCCGCCTTGCCCTTCAGCGCTTTCTGCCGCCGCCTTTGCACCGATGAGCCGATGCCCAGCGCCTCGCGATATTTGGCGACGGTGCGGCGGGCTATGTCCATGCCCTTGGCGCGGAGCAGGTCGACCAGCGTGTCGTCGGACAGGATCGCCTGCGGGTCTTCGGCGCCGATCAGCGCCTTGATATGGCTCTTGACCGCCTCGGCCGAAACGGCGCCGCCGTCGCCACCCGATGAGGCAACGCCGCTGGTGAAGAAATATTTGAGTTCGTAGAGGCCGCGCGGGCAGGACAGATATTTGTTGGAGGTGACGCGGCTGACGGTGCTTTCGTGCATGCCGATCGTGTCCGCCACGGCTTTGAGCGTCAGCGGTTTCAGATGGGCGACGCCCTGCTGGAAGAAGGCTTCCTGCTGGCGGACGATTTCGCTCGCCACCTTGATGATGGTCTTCTGCCGCTGGTCCAGCGCCTTCACCAGCCAGTTGGCGCTGGCGAGGCAGTCGGCGAGCCAGGCCTTTGCCGTCTTGTCCTGCGGGCCGCTTGCCAGTTCGACATAGTAACTGCGGTTGATAAGCAGGCGGGGCAAAGTGGCGCTGTTCACCTCGATCGCCCAGCCTTCGCGCGTCGGCCGCACGAACAGATCGGGCGTCACCGGCGCGGCCCGGTCGCTGGAAAATTGCAGGCCCGGCTTGGGATCATAACCGCGCAGTTCGGCGATCATGTCCGCCATATCCTCCTCATCCACGCCGCAGATGCGGCGCAGCTGGGGCAGGGCGCCCTTGGCCAGCAGGTCGAGATTGGCGAGCAGCCGCGCCATGCAGGGGTCGTAGCGGTCGGCGTCCTTCGCTTGCAGGGCAAGGCATTCGGACAGGCTGCGCGCGCCGACGCCGGTGGGATCGAATGTGTGGATGACGCCCAGCACCCGCTCCACGTCGAACAGCGGCAGGCCAAGGCCATGGGCGGTCTGGAGCAAATTCGCCTCCAGATAGCCGGCCTCGCTGATCTGGCCGATCAACTGGGTGGCGATCAGCAGGTCTATGCCCGACAGCGTGGCGCGGGCCTGCCCCATCAAATGTTCCTGCAAGCCGATATCGGGCGCGGCGAAACTGTCGAAGTCCGGCGCATCCTCGGCATAGCTGCCCGACAGTGCATCCGTGCCGCCGCCGCTGGCGCCATGCGCTTCGGCCATGCCTTCTGCCATCCGGTCGCCGGGACCATCGTCGATGAAACTGTCCGCGCCATGATCGACATCGAGCGGGCTGTCCGCCGCGCCCAGCCCCTGCGCGATCAGATCGTCCGCGCCGCCGGTCTCGGCGGACAGGGTTGGCGCCTCGATCACCTGGTCGATACCGTCGGGCGCTGGCGGGCCGTCATCGCCGCCGCCCGATTCCAGCAGCGGATTCTTTTCCAGTTCGCCCGCGACGAAAGCGTCGATCTCCAGATTGGAGAGCGCGAGCAGCTTGATCGCCTGCTGCAATTGCGGCGTCATCACCAGAGACTGGCTCTGGCGAATGTCCAGCCGTGGGCCGAGCGCCATCAGCCGCCGCTCCGATCATGAAGAAGGGCGCGCGCGGTCATCATATCAAAGCTGGAAATTCTCGCCCAGATAGAGGCGGCGGACGTCGGCATTGGCGACCAGTTCGGTCGGATTGCCGGCAAAGAGCACCTGGCCGCCATAGATGATGCAGGCGCGATCGACGATTTCCAGCGTCTCGCGGACATTATGGTCGGTGATGAGCACGCCGATGCCGCGCGTCTTCAAATCCTTCACCAGATCGCGAATGTCGGCGATCGACAGCGGGTCGATGCCGGCAAAGGGCTCGTCCAGCAGCACGATCGACGGATTGGCGGCCAGCGCGCGGGCGATTTCGCAGCGGCGGCGTTCACCGCCCGACAGCGCCATCGCGGCGGAATCGCGCAGGCGGGTGAGGCCGAATTCGGACAGCAATTGTTCGAGGCGCGCGGCGCGGGCGCCCTTGTCCGGCTCCGCCTGTTCCAGCACGGCGCCGATATTCTGCGCGACGGTCATGCCGCGAAAGATGGAGGTTTCCTGCGGCAGATAGCCCAGGCCCAGGATCGCGCGGCGATACATGGGCAGGTTGGTGATGTCCTGCCCGTCCAGCACGATGCGGCCATGATCGGGGCGGACGAGGCCCATCACCGAATAGAAGCAGGTCGTCTTGCCCGCGCCGTTGGGGCCGAGCAGGCCGACCACTTCGCCCTTGCCTACGGTCAGCGACACGTCCGACAGGACGACCCGCTTGTCATAGCTTTTGGCGATCGAGATAACGGACAGGCCTTCCCCCACCTCCTGCGGGATTTGCGGGCGTTGCGCCGTCCGGTCCGGGGTCATCACGTCGTCCATGCGTCTATCCTTGCAGCCGTTTGACTAAGCACCCCTTAAAAACTGGAGCGCGCACGGCAGTTGGCAAGCTTTGTGCATGGGATCGCCGCCGGGGCAAGGGGAAAATGGCGGCATGGGCCGCAGAGGGGGTGGGCGGACGGTCTTTTCCGGTGGCCGGGACCGGGGCCGCCACTACGCGCCCGAATCGCTGCATTCCGTCGCATGGGGGATGCGCCCCCTCGACGGGCCGTTGCTGTCACGGGACCAGCAGAAGGGTGTATTTCCATCCGGGTTAATCCGCAATTCATGTCGGTTTTTGGCGGAATAGCGTGGTTTCACTCAACCCTTCCATTCGACTGGCGGGACGCACGGCCGGTCAGAATTGCGTTGTCGGACTTTCCGCGCTCAGCTTCGACTGTTGCGGCTGTGTTACCAATAAGGAGAAAAACATGTCGCTGTCCCTGACGAAAATGGCCCCGCTGGCCGTGGTTCTGATCGGTTCGCTGGGCCTGGGTGGCTGTGCCACGAAGGGGTTCGTCCGCGAGCAGGTCGCGACCGTGAACCAGCGTGTCGATGCGCTCGATGCGAAATTGCAGACCACCGATGGCACCGCCCAGCAGGCGCTGGCAGAGGCGCAGTCGGCGTCCGGCCAGGCGCAGCAGAACAGCCAGCGTCTCGACCAGCTGAACGGCCGCGTCGATGGCGTGGAGCAGCAGATGCAGGCCGCCCAGCGCAAGCGCGCGCGCAACTGACGCTGCGGGCAGACCCCAAGCATCGCATGGACGGCGCGGCATGCCCGTCCGCCCATGACGATGCACCCATAAAGCGGACGCGCGGCTTCCCTTGCGACCGACCCCCGTCGGTGTGCGTCCGTGCCATAAGATCATGACCTTTCCGGCCGGCGCTTCCCCCTAGGCGCCGGCCCTTTTGTGCCAGACCCCATTTATGAGTGTAGACAAGATGATCCGTGCTTTTCTGGCGCTGGCGGGATTTGCGCTCGTCACCGCCGTTCCGGCCGAGGCCGCCGTCAAGAAGCCCGTCGCCAAATCTGCCGCTGCCAAGAAGAAAGCCGCGGCGAAGAAGAAGCCGGCCGCTGCCGCGAAGGCAGAGCCGGAGGAGCCACCGCCTGTCCTGTCGGACGGCGCGACCCGCGTGGTCGACTGGGTGGGGTCGGCGAAGGACAATCATGCGCTGCCCTATATCGTCATCGATAAGCCGGGCGCGGTCGCCTATCTCTATGATGGCAAGGGCAAGATGCTGGGCCATGCCCCGGTGCTGATCGGCATCGCGCCGGGCGACGATGCGACGCCGGGGATCGGCGCCAAGAGCCTGGCGGAGATCGGCCCCGCGGAAAAGACGACGCCGGCCGGGCGCTATCTGGCGAAATTCGGCATGGCGGCGGGCAAGCAGCGGGTGCTGTGGGTCGATTATGCCACGTCGGTCGCGTTGCACACCATTCCGCCGGGAAACTCCAAGGAGAAACGCACGGAGCGCATGCTCTCGCCGGAGATCGAGGATAATCGCATCACATTTGGCTGCATCAACGTGCCAAAGCTTTTCTATGCCAAGGTCAGCCCGCTATTCCGGCGCAAGGGCGGCTATGTCTACATCCTGCCCGACAGCAAGCCGATCGAAGAGGTATTTCCCCGCCTGCGGGTCCAGCCCTTCCTGAACGCCAGCCGCGCGACCGAGGCGGGGTGAGGGCATAACCCCATCGGGTTATTCAAGCGGAGTTCGCCCGTGATAAAGCGATTCTGCGACCCGAAGAATTGCCTTATCAGGTGAGACTTCACGACTGGCCCGGTGCGTGCAAGCGTACCGGGCTTTTTGCTCTCTATCACTCCGCGAACAGCTTGAATTCGGCGAGGCGGGTCGCCTTGCCGCGCGGCTGGGTGAAGAGCAGGCGGACCTTGCTTGTCTGGAGCCGGGGCCAGCGGACGTCGGTGATGCCGTTGGCGACCGGGCTGCCATTCGGCACGGCAATGTCGCGCCAGTCGCCATCCACCCAGGCCTGAAGCCGGTAGCGTTGCGGCACGGCAAAGACCTTGCCATTAGCGAAGAAGGCGAGTTCGGCGCGGGACAGGTCGGTGGGCTTGCCGATGTCGATCGCATACCATTGGTCGGCGGGCGAAGGGGCAGAGGACCAGCCATTCGGCAGTTCCGGGAAGAACCAGACGCGCCCGTCGATCGCGTCATGGACATTTTCGATATCGCTATTGCTGGAGGCAGAGCCGACCGGGAATTGCCCGCGCAGCAACTGCACCGCCCGGTTGATCGGGCGCTGGATAGGGGGCGTGGCGGCGCGCGTCACCGGGACTTCCACCCGGCCCAGCGTATCGCGATGGGCGACCTGCCGGCCGTCCACTTCGATGAAGAGGCCCTTGCCGCGCTTGTAATGGCTGCCGTCCGCATCCCATGTCACCGCGACCTTGTGGCCATGATAGGGGACGTCCTGCACCCGGAACCAGGCGAGCGCCTGCGGATCGCCATTGTCGGGCAGCAGCGGGTTCACCTCCAGCACATCGTCGGCGCGCGGGCGGATGCCGACCAGACCGGTCAGGATCAGGTCGTTGAAACCCGAATGGAAATAATGGTGGCTGCGGTCGAGGCCGACGATCGGCTTGCCGGTTTCGGGATGATAATCCTCCTCGATATCGAGGCGCCTATGCTGGCCAGCGCCCTGATAGTGGAGCGCGGCATATTGGCGCAGCAGCCGCATATAGGCGCTGCGCGTGACCGGGCCGTTGTCCTTATAATGGTCCAGCAGGTTGGCCATGCCGTGCAGCACCTGCGTCGTCTGGTACGGCCAGACCGGGCCGTTCCACTGGCATTCCGGCGCATCGCCCAGATAGCGATATTGCCGCATATAATATTCGTAGCTGGCCTCGACCGTGCGCATCCCCGCCTTGCCGGCGAGCGAGGCGGGGTCGAGCAGATGCGCCCAGGCCCGCGCATATTTGGCGTCGTCGGGGACGAGGTCAAACATCCAGGGCAGGTAGCCGACCAGTTCGCGATTGCGGATCGGCTCCCAGTAATTGACGAAGTCGGTCTTCGACTGGTGGCGGTCGATGAAATGGCCGAGCCTGTCGCTCCACAGGTCATTGAGGACGCGCTTTTGCAGGGCGTCGGCGCGGGCGGTATAGTCGGCGGACAGGCCCTTGTCGCCGGCCATCTCCGCCATCTTCGACAAGGCGCGGGCATTGGCGAACATATAGCTGTTGACCGAAGGACGGAAGGCATCGCCGCCCCTAAAGCCGTCCTTGCCGCCCGATGCGTCGATCGAGGAGACGGTATATTCGGTGGCGTCCAGCAGCGGCTCGACGAAATACAGCCCCTTGGCGAAGTCATATTTATCGTCCCACAGGCGATAGATATGGTTCATCACCGGCAGATGTTCGATCGCGTCCGCCCGGTCGCCATCGACCAGATAGCGGCCCCAGACGCTGTCGGCCATATGATCGGTGAAATGCCGGTCGTTGCCGCCGCTGCGATACATGAAATTGATATAGTCGTCGGCGAAGCGCCGATCATTGAGCCAGCGTCCTTCGCCGATATGGAAGCCGCTGGCGTCGTTCAGGCTGGCATAGGGCTGGCGTTGCCAGTCGACATCGTCGAAAAATTCGGTGGTGATATAGCCTTCTTCGCCCAGATCACGCTGATGCCCGCGATAGAGCGCCCAGCGATAATAATAGACCGCGTCAAGCTGCGGGTCGGCGGATTCGAAGAAGGGGATGCGGTCCCGATACCAGGGGGCGTCGTTACCGAAGCGTTGGGTTGCGATGGCGCGCGTGTCCATCGTGGATTGCGGCGCCGACGCGGCCCCGATGCCCATCAGCGCGGCCCCGGCCAGCAGGATCATCTTCATCGCGCGCATCGCTCGTCCTCCCTTGCATCACAAAAAGAATGGCGGCCGTAGCGGGACTGGAGAGCATCCCGATACGGCCGCCATCTATGGGGCCCGGCGAGGAGACGCCGCACCCCATGGGCACTCAGTCGAACTTGAAACGGACACCCAGAGCAAAGGTGCGGTCGATCAGCAGCGTGCTGGAGTTGAACTCTGTCGGATTGCCGACATCGCCGAACTTGTAATAGTTCTGCTGCTTCGCCTTGGTGATGTTCACCGCGTCGAAGGTGATGCCGATGTCCTCGTTGACGTTCAGGGTCAGCTGGAAGTCCAGGCTCTTTTCCGGTGCGCGCCACATGCCGATCGGGTTGGCGAAAGCCCGCGCTTCGTTGTTGTTCAGGAAGCCCTTGCGCCAGATGTAGGAGAGGCGAGCGCCAACCGGACCCTTATCATAAGCGAGGGTCGCGTTGTAAGACAGCTTCGAAACGCCGAAGAAGGCCGACTTTGCCGTGCCGGTGATTTCGCCTTCATTGTTGACGACCGGGATGGTCTGTTCGGAATCCAGGATCGTCGCGCTGCCGGTGAAGCCCAGACCGTCCAGGAAGGTGGGCAGGTAGGACGGGAAGTAGGTCAGCCCCAGTTCCAGACCCTTGAGCGTGCCGTTGGAGGCGTTTTCCGGACGGGTGATGTTGAAATATTCGGTGTAGGTTTCGTTGCGCGGCAGATAATTGTTCGGAATGAACTCGCGCACGGTCAAAGGAACGACCAGACCGTTGATCTTCCGCTGGAAAAGCGTCGCGTAGATGGCGCTGTTGCGTTCGAAATACCATTCGATCGCAAGGTCCATATTCTTCGAATGGGTCGCCCGCAGATTAGGATTGCCCGACGAACCCGTGCCGAAGCCGACGCGCGACAGATCGCCACCGAGCGCCAGATTGGGATTCAGGTCGCCGAATGCCGGACGGCGCAGCGTTTCGCCATAGTTGAAGCGGATACGCAGATTGTCGGTGATGTTGTAGCGTGCCGTGAAGGACGGCAGGAACTTTTCCGACCCGGTCGACACGGTGGTGCGGGCGAAATTGTTGCCGCGATCGAAATAGTCGTAGAGCGTGTCGATCGCCACAAAGCGCACGCCGGCCTGCAACTGAAGCGGGCGGCCGAAGATTTCGAGTTCGCCGTCGGCCATGATGTACGCGGCCAGATTGCTTTCGTTGATGCCGAAGACATGGCCGAAGGTCATTTCATCCGACAGCAGCAGGCCGGGCGCGACGGCACGGTACAACTGGCGGACGGCATCCTTGTCCATGCTGCGCGGATCGGCCAGCACCCAGCTTGTGGGAATGTCGGCGCGACCGTCGAAGAAACCGCTGTTGGTGAAGGGGCTGCCCTGGCTCAATTCGGCAAGCGTCACAGCGCGGCGCTGGTCGGTGCCGGGGATAGCCACTGTCAGCGCGCCGGCGCCCTGATCGCGGACATAGCTGTCGGCGTTGCGGTTGTCATAGCGGAAGCCCGCCTTGATGCGGCGCAGGAAGCCATCGTCCCACTTATATTCGCCGTCCAGCATCATGGTCAGCGCGTTGCCGGTATTCTTCGTGCCGCTGTCGAACAGGTTGCCGACAGTCCAGGCCGACGCATCGGTCAGAACGCCCTGATTGCCGAAGCTGTAAGAAGGCAGGCCGCCGCCAGCGTTGAAGTCGATGTCGAGGTCGAGCGGGCCGCGATCGGTGCGGATAGCGAAGAAAGAGGTTTCGTTCTTGCTGTCTTGATAGGCGATGTCGGCCACGATCTTGCCGTTGCTGCCAACGTCCCACTTGGCGTTCAGCGCATAGACATAGCTGTCGGTCTTGTTAGTGGCCATGTCGCCGCTATTGAAGCCGGCAACCGACCCCATCTGGCGCGACTTGATGATGTTCGTGCCTTCATACAGTTCGAAGCTGTTGGCGACGTCGGTCGGCAGATCACCCCACCAGTCGGCAAAGCTGAAATGCAGGCTGTTGAAGGTTTCGCCACGGAAACCGGTATAGAAGACTTCGGCGGTGTAAACCGAGCTGTCATTGGGCGCCCATTGGAGGGCGGCGTTGATCGAGGGACGCTCACGCTTGCCGTACAGATCGGATGCGATGACGGCGTCACGCGACAGATAATAAGGGGTTTCGACGCCATTGATATTCAGGGTCGATCCGGGCGCGGTCGGCAGGCCGGCATCGAGGCCGGGCGTCCAGTTTTCGTTGGTAGCGCCGGGGAAGATGCGCTGCAACGGGGTCAGGCCCGAACCTTCCGGCGGATTTTCAGTGGCGAACGGGATCATCGCGCCGGCCTGAAGATTCTGGTTGCGATATTGGGCTTTGGTGTAGCTGGCATTCACCAGGAAGCCGATGTCGCCGATGCCGGTTTCCCAGCGGTTGCTGACCAGCATGGAGATGTTGGGATTATATTTGTCGGCCAGTTCCGAATAGACGCCACGCGCCAGACCAGAAATGGTGAAGCCGTCAAAGTCGAGCGGGCGGCGGGTCTGGACATCGATCTGGCCGGCGAGGCCGGTTTCCAACTGATCGGCCGAACGGGTCTTGTAGACGTCGATCTGCTTGACGAGGTTCGCGGAAATATCCTGCAAGGCGAAGGACGTGCCGGCGGCGGTGAAGATATTGCGGCCGTTCAGCGTGGTCAGCGGATCGGTCAGGCCACGGATGGTGATGCCGGCGGTTTCACCACCGGCGCGGTCCGTCACCTGAATGCCGGTCACGCGCTGCAATGCTTCGACGACGTTATTGTCGGGCAGCTTGCCGACGTCTTCCGACACGATCGAATCGACGATCTGGGTGGACTGTTTGCGGACGTTCAATGCGCCGACGATCGAAGCGCGGACGCCGGTGACGACGATGTCGGCGGCGTCATCTTCGGCGGCCTGCGGTGCGGCGGCGGCGTCCTGTGCGTGGGCGGCGCCCGACAGCATCAGTGCGAAGATCGAAGCGGAAGCGAGTGCGACCGGCTTGAAAGCCATTTGGATATCCTCCCCATTTGAGCTGGCATATCTATGCCATGCATGAATTACTCGGACTAATTATTGCTCCGACAAATGAATCGCAAGCGGAATTTTACACTTCATTGCAGCGAAATTTCAGCGATGTGATATTAATGCCGCAGCCCGATAATCCGGCAGTTTCCGGTCTGTTTCCGTTACGTTAGCCATGAAAAACGGGCGCCTCGCTGGTTGCGGGACGCCCGTTTGCCTTTGAATAGTCAGACTTATGTGGTCAGTCGAGATGCCACCAAGCGCTCGGATCGCGGCTCGCCACCAGCGTCAGCTGGTCTGCGGAAATGCCGATCGCCTTGCCCGGCACGGCGATCGACACGAAGCGTGCGGCGTGCAGAGTCTTTTCATCGAAGCGCACGAACTGGCTGCGCAGGGCGAAGTCCGCGCTCTTGCTGTCGGGTTGCAGGCTCAGCGATCCGTCCTTGCCCGCGACCAGATAATGATCCGGCATCAGGATCGGGGAGAGCATGACGCTGCGCGCGCCGGCGCGGCCCGGCGTCTGGCGGAACTGGGTCTGCGCCAGCGACGGATTGCCCAGCATCAGGCTGGCGCCGTCATGCGCCATCAGCCGCGTCGGGTCGGTGGACGAAATGAAACGTTCCGGCAGCGGGCCATTGCCCACCGGCACGCCGAAATCGGGGGTGCCGTCGGCGGTATAATAGAGGCGCTGGATGCGGGTGTGGCGGTCCGGGTTGAACAGCGGATCGCCCTGGATCGCCTCATAGTCGCGGCCATGATAGACGAGGATGTCGCGGCCCTGCTCGTCCACGGTGAAGCTGTTATGACCGGGGCCATAGACGCTGGTGGCTGTGTTGGTGACGAACACCGGCTGGGGCGACTTGGTCCAGCTCTTCGCGTCCAGCAGGTCGGCATTCTCGTCCGCCGTCAGCAGGCCGAGGCAATAGCGCGCGTCGGTGGCGCTGGCCGAATAGGTCATGAACAGGCGGCCGTTGCGGTGCAGCACGGCGGGCGCCTCGGCGACCTTGTAGCCGCGCACTTCCCAGTCGAGCGTGGGGACGGTCAGGCGCGTGACCTTTTCGCCCAGCTTCAGCGGCGACTCCAGTCTGGCGATATAGAGGTTGCTGTTCGTCTCGATCCCCGGCTCGCGCTGTGCCCAGGCGAAATAGCGCACGCCCTTGTGCACGAAGCTGGTCGAATCGAGGTTGAAGCTGTCCCAGGGGGTTTGCAGTTCGCCCAGCACGCTCCATTTGCCGGTCATCGGATCGGGGCCGTCGCAAACGATGGCATAGGTGCGGATGCGGAACACATCGTCGCCCCCACCGCTGGGGCCAGCGGCGAAATACATGATCCACTGGCCGTCGATCTGGTGCAGTTCGGGCGCCCAGAGGAAGCCGGAACGGGGGCCGCTGGCTTCATGGCGCCACAGCACCGCTTCCTTGGCGGTGGAAAGGCCGGCCAGCGTCCTGGAGCGGCGCAGGACGAGGCGATCATATTCCGGCACGGAGCCGGTCAGATAATAATAGCCATCGTCATGACGAAAGACCTGCGCGTCGGCGCGCTGCTTGACCAGCGGGTTGATCGGCGCGGGCACGGCGGTGTCCGACGCGGCGCGGGCAATGCCGGGTACGGCAGAGAGGGCGGCGGCGGTGCCGATGAAGCCGCGGCGGGACAGGTGGAAGGGCATCAGAATCTCTCCGAGGGGGTTAGTCGGACTAAAAGCGGTCAATATTCGGCCTGGGGCCAGCCGTCAGCCCCCCAATGCACCGGGGCGATGCGCAGGGTAGGGGCGCCGTTCGCCTGTTTGTCATAGGCGTGGTAGACGACATAATCCTTGCCGTCCTTATCGTGCAGCCAGCCGGCATGGCCGGGGCCACGGAAGCGCTGCTGTTCCTGGAGATCGGCGCGCAGGAAGATGCTGCCGCCGCCCTCCATCAACGGGCTGCCATCCTTGCCCAGATAGGGACCGGTGATGTCCTTCGAACGGCCCATGACGGTATAATAGGTGCTGTTCGCGCCCTTGCAGCAATAGTCGTAGCTGACCATCAGCCAGTAATAGCCGCCATGGTCGATGATGAAGGGCGCCTCGACCGGGGCGGGGCCGCCGGCGGGCGCGGGGCGGCGGGCGATGGAGACGGGATGCTTTGCGTTCTTGGGCTTGCCGGTCTTCGGGTCCAGTTCGAACAGCTTGATGCCGGTCCAGAAACTGCCGAGGCTCAGCCAGTGGCGGCCGTCCCGGTCGATGATGAAATTGGGATCGATGGCGTTGTAATCATCGTCCCTGGTGGACAGGACGACCAGCCCCTCGTCGCGCCAGCCGTAATTTTTCGCCTTGGGGTCCAGCGTCGGGCTGGTGGCGAGGCCGATGGCCGAACGGTTGGAGCCGAAGGTGGAGACGCTGTAATAAAGGCGATAGCGGCCGTTGACGTAGCTGATGTCGGGCGCCCACATGCCGTCGCTGCCGGGGATCGCGTCCTTCGCCCATGCTGGCAGCGCGGTGAAGATCGGGTCGCCAGCGGTCCAGTGGATCAGGTCCGCGGATGTGCGCGTTTCGATCAGTCGCTTGCCATGGCCGGTGCTGAACACATGATAGATATCGCCTTCGCGGGCGATGACCGGGTCATGGGTGGGGACAAGGTCGCCGGTCAGCCGGTCGTTCAGCGTCCCGGCGGCAGGGGTGGTGGCTGGCTGACCGATGGCGGGAAAGGCGGCTACGGACAGGATAATGCCGGTCAACGCAGAGATGATCTGTCGGGCCATTGTGACCTCTCCATATACAAACGCCGTGCTCCTGCGAAAGCAGGAGCCCAGTTCTGACGTCTCAACTGGGCTCCTGCTTTCGCAGGAGCACTTGCTGACAAGGGATGGAGCGGACGGTAATTCCACCCACCGCCCGCTCCAAACAGGTTAGTTCAGTTCGAGCACGACCACCGACTTGGCCGGCAGCGTCACGGTCAGCGTGCCGCCGCTGACCTGCGCCCCGGTGAAGGCGGCGGGCTTGACGGTTTCGGGCGCGTCGAACGTGTTGTGCGAATTGATGGCCGCCGCGGTCAGGACGCGGCCGGTAACGGTGGCGGCATTCAGGCCGTCCAGCTTCACCGTGACGGTATTGGACTGGTTCGGGTCGAGGTTGGACAGGCCGACATGGACCTTGCCATCCTTGCCCTTCACCGCCGATCCGCTGACCGCCGGCATGGTGAACTGATCCTTGGCATACCAGGGCGTCTGGATGTCGATCGGCAGCACCGTCGCATCCTGCCAGGGCTTGTACATTTCGAAGACATGATAGGTGGGCGTCAGCACCATCTTCTTGCCTTCGGTCAGGATCATCGCCTGAAGCACGTTCACCATCTGCGCGATCGCGGTCATGCGGACGCGGTCGGCATGCTTGGCGAAGATGTCGAGGTGGATCGACGCGATCAGCGCATCGCGCAGCGTGTTCTGCTGACGCAGGAAGCCCGGATGGGTGCCTTCATCCTGCGCATACCAGCTGCCCCATTCGTCCACCGCCAGGAAGACGCGCTTGGCCGGATCATATTTGTCCATGATCGCGCTGTGCCTGGTAATCAGCTCGTCCATCTTGCGCGCGCCGTTCAGCGCATCGGCCCAGCCATTTTCATCGAAATTGACGGCGGGCGCACGCGGCGGCCAGCCACCGGCGGGGTGGACATAATAATGGAGCGACAGACCGTCGAGCTGGCTGCCCGCGACCCGCATCATCGTTTCGGTCCAGTTATAATCGTCGACATTGGCGCCAGCGGCGATCTTCATGATCCTGGTGCCGGCGGGCGCCTTGACGAAGGTGGCGTAGCGACGGGTTTCGTCCGCCGCGAACTCAGGCCGCATATTGCCGCCGCAGCCCCACAGTTCATTGCCGACGCCGAAATAGGGCACGGCCCAGGGTTCCTTATGGCCGTTCTTCGCACGCTCGTCGGCCAACGAGCCGGCGGGCGAGGTCATATATTCGACCCATTCCGCCATTTCCTGCGGCGTGCCATTGCCGACATTGCCGGCGATATAGGCCTGCGCCCCGACCTGACGGATCAGTTCGAAAAATTCGTGCGTGCCGACGCTGTTGGGCTCGGTCACGCCGCCCCAATGCGTGTTGATCTTGACCGGGCGCTTGTTCTTCGCGCCGATGCCTTCACGCCAGTGATATTCGTCGGCGAAGCAGCCGCCGGGCCAGCGGATGATCGGCACCGACAGCGCCTTCAGCGCGGAGATCACGTCGTTGCGGAAACCGTTGGTGTTGGGGATCGACTTGTCGTTGCCGACATAGAGGCCGCCATAGATGCCGGTGCCCAGATGCTCGGCGAACTGGGTGAAGATCGCCTTGTCATAGACCGCGCCGGGCTTGTCGGCATGGATGGTCGCGGTGGTCGGCTTGCCGTTGGTGTCGGCGACAGCGGTGGTGGTCGTCAGCGCGCTGGCGCAGAGCAGCAACGCAGCGGCGGTGCGGCGCAAGGTTTTTGTCATGTCCGTCCTCTCCCCGTGGATAAAATTGTGAATGAAATTGTGGATAAGTCAGTCGTGAAAGGCGTCGGTCGTCTCTCGCGTGCCGCGCAGGAAGGCGTCGGCGACCAGCCGCAACGGGCTGGTATCGACATCCGACCGACCGCCCCGGATCAGCGTCGCGAAACGGGCATAGAGGCCGGCATATTCGACATCTTCGCCATGTTCGGTGCCGCTGGGCAGAGTCAGCACCGCGCCGCCATGGGACAGCTTCAACGTGCCCGCGTCGGTTTCGACGACGATGTCCCAGCTTTGCGGGCCGGTCTGGCGCCAGTCGAGATCCATGTGGATCGGTGCGCCTGCCGTGTCGCGGAAGGCAAGGTCGGCGGCGATCGGCGCGGCGCGGTTTTCCGGTAGCACCAGAGCCGCGTCCTTCAGGAAGAAGGGGCGCGGCAATATATGGGTGACGATCGACAGGGCGTTGATGCCCGGATCGAACACGCCAAGCCCGCCGGGCTGCCAGATCCATGCCTGACCCGGATGCCAGACGCGTACATCCTCGCGCCAGACGATCGACACTTTGTCGATCCGCCGTTCGGCCAGCCATGCCCGCGCCGGGGCAACCCCGGCGGCGAAGCGGCTGTGCCAGGCGGCGAACAGGCTGACGCCGACCTTGTCGGCCTGCGCCTTCAAGGCTTCCACTTCCGCCAAGGTCGCGCCGGGCGGCTTTTCGAGGAAGAGGTGGATGCCCTTCTTCAACGCCTGCGTCGCCAGGTCATAACGAACCTGCGGCGGGGTGCAGAGCGCGATGGCGTCCACCGCCGGGCCCTGGGCGAGCAGATCATCCAGGCTGGCATGGTGCGGCACGCCGTCCAGGCCCGCATCATGCGGGCTGACGGTGGCCGCCAGGCTGAAGGCATTATTGCCCCTGATCGCCGGCACATGTTGATCGCGGGCGATCTTGCCTATGCCGACGATCGCGATACGGATCGGGTCCATGCTATGCGGTCAGAGCTGCTTGACGGCGACCTGAACGGGAGCCGCGCGCTTGAGCGCATTGCGCACCGGCAGGGTGAAGGGCGCGGCGATGATTTCGAACACATCGCCTTCTTCCGGCACGATGCCGTCGCTGAACGATAGGGTCGCGGTGCCGAAGAAATGGACATGCACATCGCCCGCGCGGCGGAACAGATCATATTTGAAATGATGATGTTCGAGGTTTGCGAAGCTGTGCGACATATTGCCTTCGCCCGACAGGAACGGCTTTTCCCAGATGGTTTCGCCGTTGCGGATGATGCGGCTGGCGCCCTCGATATGCTCGGGCGGGGTGCCGACCAGCAGTTCCGGGCCGAGCGCGGCCTGACGCAACTTGCTGTGCGCGAGCCACAGATAGTTATGGCGCTCGGTCACATGGTCGCTGAACTCGTTGGCGAGCGAGAGGCCGAGGCGATAGGGGGTGCCGTCTTCGCCGATCAGGTAGATGCCGGCCAGCTCCGGTTCCTCGCCGCCATCCTTGGCGAAGGCGGGCATGGTGAGCGCGTCGGTCGGGCCGACCAACTGCGACCCGTCGCCCTTGTAGAACCATTCGGGCTGCTGGCCGGTTTCGCCCGCAGCAGGCTTGCCGCCTTCCAGCCCTTCCAGGAACATGCGCATCGAATCGGTCTGCTTTTCGACGGCGGCAGCTTCGCGGTGCATCTTGTCGCGGCCTTCGGCGGAGCCAAGATGGGTGAGGCCGGTGCCGGTCAGCTGGACATGCGCGCCATCTTCATGATCGATGGGAGCAAGCAGGCGGTTGGCTTCAAATTCGGCGGCGATGTCGATGGTGTCGCCCTTGCCGGCGGCGTCGACGGCGGCGGAAAGATCGATGCCCTGCGCGATTGCATGCAGCGCCAGCGCGCGGATGGTGGTGAAACCGGGCACGAACCAGGCAGCGTCGCCCTGAGCGGCGATGACCGACCGTTCGCCATTGTCCGAACGGTGCTGCAACAGGCGCAATGTCATGAAAACTCTCCTCCCGCGCGCCTGACCATGGCGCCCAATCCAAATTGCAAGACGGTTCGCCGCGCGCCCGCTATCGCCATGGTGGCGAGGGCGGCGGCGGTGAATCCGGTAATTACTCCGACATATTACAGGATGATGGTAATGGCAATGCTTGTATTATAGGGACGGATATGCCTGATTGGGGAAAGGCGAGAGGAACAGGAATGGGACAGGAAAATCCGTCTTTGCAGGATGGTGAGACGGACAAGGAAGGCAGCGCCAAGGCAGTGCGGGGGCCGGGGCGTCGGCTGCACGGCGCGATTGCGCACAAGCTGGGCATGGCGATCTTGTCCGGCCAATATGCGCCCGGCGATACGCTGTCCGGCGAAGTCGCCTTTGCCGAGGAACTGGAAGTGTCGCGCAGCGCCTATCGTGAGGCGATTCAGGTGCTGACCGCCAAGGGGCTGGTCGAAAGCCGGCCCAAGGCGGGGACGCGCGTGCTGCCGCGCAACCGCTGGAACCTGCTCGACCCCGAAGTGCTGGCCTGGGCCTTTGCCGGGGAGCCGGACGTGCAGTTCGTGCGCGACCTATTCGAACTGCGCGCCATCGTCGAGCCGGCGGCCGCCCGGCTGGCGGCGCAGCGGCGCGACAAGGACGACCTCAAGATCATGAAGGATGCGCTCGCCGCGATGCGCCGGCACACGCTGGCGACCGAGGCGGGGCGTGCGGCCGACCGCGATTTCCACAATGCGATCCTTAACGCCACCCGCAACGACGCGCTGCTGACCCTGACCGCCAGCATCGGCGCGGCGGTCAACTGGACCACGCAGTTCAAGCAGCGCGCCCGCGCCCTGCCGCGCAACCCGATCCCCGATCATGTCCGCGTCTATGATGCGATCGCGGCGGGCGACCCGGTCGCGGCGGCCGAAGCGATGGGCGTTCTGGTCGACCTCGCGCTGGAGGATACGGCCAGCGCGATGGGCGGCTGACGGGCAGAATTAGCCATAAGAAATCCGTTCGGGCTGAGCCTGTCGAAGCCCCTTGCTTTTCTTTCAGGCCTTGCCTTTTGAAAAAGAAGTAGAGCCCTTCGACAAACTCAGGGCGAATGGAGTTTGGGAAACGGCTACGTCTGCTCGCCACCCAATATCGTGGGCGGACGCCTTGCCGATAGGCCGATGCGCGGTGGCCGCAAAGGAAAAAGGCCGGAGCGGTGTGTCCGCTCCGGCCTTTTCTCAGGCATCGGGATGTGACCCCGGCGCTTTATTCGATCACCTGATCCGGCAGCGCGTGGGTCGTCTTCGACCCCCACAGCGCGTAGAAGAGGATGTAGAGTTCGCAGGCGGCGGTCAGCAGGAAGCTGGTCTGCAACCCATAATGGTCCGCCAGCCAGCCCTGCACCACCACCAGCGCACCACCAGCGATCGCCATGATGAGCAGGCCAGATCCTTCTTCGGTCAGCGGGCCAAGCCCCTTGATGCCGAGCGTGAAGATGGTCGGGAACATGATCGAGTGGAACAGGCCGACCAGGATCAGCGACCACATGGCGACCGGGCCGGTGGTGAAGACCGTGACCAGCATCACGATGAAGGCGCCGATCGAGAAGGCGGCGAGGACATGGCCCGCATCGAACTTCTGCATGATCGCCGAACCGGCGAAGCGGCCGACCATCATCCCGCCCCAGAGCAGGGTCAGATAATTGCCTGCCTGCTCGTGGGTCAGGTTGGCAATGGTCGGCTGGCTGACGAAGTTGATGAAAAGGTTGGCGACGCCGATTTCCGCGATCAGATAGATGAAGATCGCCGGGATGCCGAACACCAGATTGCGGTGGTTCCACAGCGAATGTTTCTTGCGCTCTTCCTTGTTGTGGCGCTGCGTCGCATTGCCCATGGCGGGCAGCGGGAAGCGGGCGATGACGATGGCAAGCACCGCCAGCACGACGGCGACGATCACATAGGGCAGGACCACCGACTGCGCGTCGGCCAAACGTTCGGCCTGCGTCAGGACGACTTCGCCCTGCGCCGTGCCGCCCTTCGACCGGCCGAGGATCAGATAGGCGCCGAACATGGGCGCCAGCATGGTGCCGGCCGAGTTCATCGCCTGCACCAGATTCAGGCGCGAGGAGGCGGTTTCGGGCTTGCCGACGACCGCCACATAGGGGTTGGCCGCAACCTGAAGCAGGGTGATGCCGCTGGCGATCACGAACAGCATGACCAGAGTTACACCATAGGAGGGGATCGACGCCGCGACCGTCATGCCCAGCGCGCCCGCCGCCATGACGAGCAGGCCGATGACCATCGACTTTTGATAGCCCACGCGCTCGATTAGCTTGGCTGAGGGGATGGAGGCGAAGAAATAGGCGATGAACCAGACTGATTCGATCAGTGTCGTCTGGGTGTAGCTGAGGTCGAACACGCTGCGCAGGTGGGGCAGCAGCGTGTTGTTGATGACGGTGATGAAGCCCCACATGAAGAAGAGGCTGGCGAGCAGCGCGAGCGCAGGGCCGTAGCGCGTGCCGGGGTTATGCGTTGCGACAGGCGCAGCGCCAGACGAGATCGGTCCTGCCATTCATCCTTCTCCAGTGCAGTTCCAGTAGCAGGCCGATCCGATCAAGGGTTGCGCCTGCTTATTTTGTCGGAGTATATCCCCCTCAACCGCCCGTCAATGGGCGCAGCTTATCGGGAGGAAGTCCATGCGAAAGGTCGTCGATTTTAAAACAGCGTTGTCATGCGCTCTGGCTGTCGCCATGGCAAGCGGAACCGCGATGGCGGCAGAGGCCAGCCGCGCACCGGCCGGCGACGTCAACGGCGCCGCAGTCGAGGCGATCACGCTGAAAAATGGCGCAGGCGTCTCCGCAAAGATCCTGACCTATGGCGCGACGCTCCAGTCGCTGTCCGGCCCCGGCAAGGACGGCCGACAAGCGGACGTGCTACTCGGCTATGACGACCTCAAGGGCTATGTCGATTTCCCCAATTATTTCGGGGTGACGGTGGGTCGCTATGCCAACCGCATCGCCGGCGGTAAGTTCAGCCTCGACGGCAAATCCTATCAGCTTCCCCTGAACGACAAGGTCAATACGCTGCATGGCGGCGGCAAGGGCTTCGACAAGCAATTGTGGAAGGTCGTGTCGATCAAGAGCGGGCCGAAGGCCAGCCTGGTGCTGGGCCTGACCAGCCCGGACGGCGATTCGGGCTATCCCGGCAAGCTGGACGTGACCGTCACCTACACGCTGGACGAGGCCGGCAACCTTGGCATAGCCTTCGACGCGAAGACCGACAAGCCGACCATCGTCAACATGACCAACCATGCGATCTTCAATCTGGCGGGCGAAGGATCGCCAGATGGCGCCATGGGCCATCTGCTGACGATCCCGGCCAAGGCCTATACGCCGGTCGACGCGAACCTGATCCCCACCGGTGAACTCAAGCCCGTCGAAGGCGGCGTGTTCGATTTCCGCGCACCCCGCCGCGTGGCGGATGGGCTGCGCGACGGCCGCGATGCGCAGATCGTCGCCGGCCGTGGCTACGACCATAATTGGGCGCTGGACAAGGGCGCGACAAAGACCCCGGAACTGGCCGCGCGTCTGGAAGACCCGGTGTCGGGCCGCGTGCTGGAAGTGCTGACGACCGAACCGGGCGTGCAATTCTATACCGGCAATTTCCTCGACGGCACCTTCATCGGCAAGCAGAGCCATGTCTATCGCATGGGCGACGGCATCGCGCTGGAGCCGCAGAAATTCCCCGATGCGCCCAACAAGCCCAATTTCCTGTCGGCCCGCGTCGATCCCGGCAAGCCCTATCATCATGAAATGATCTATCGCCTGTCGGTGGCCCGCTGATGCCCGAATGGCGGCTGATCGACCGTGACGTTGCGGATACGCTGGGGGAGGGGACGCTCTGGTCGGCGCGCGGCAACGCCGTCTACTGGGTCGACATCCTCGCCCCGGCGCTCAACCGGCTTTCGTTGAAGGATGGGGCGCTGGCAAGCGGCGCGGTCGAGCGCTTTGCCATGCCCGAACCGCTGGGCTGGGTCGCGGAGCGTGAGGCGGGCGGCTTCATCGGCGGCTTCCAGAGCGGTTTTGCCGAGATCAGCCTCGATCCGCTGACCATCACCCCCTTTGGCGACCCCGAACCGCATTTCCCCGGCAACCGGATGAATGACGGCAAGGCGGATGCGCAGGGCGCCATCTGGTGCGGCACGATGGACATGGCCGAAGAGCATGATCGCGGCGCGCTCTATCGCCTCGCGCCCGATCGGCGCTGGACCGTAGTGGACAGCGACTATCGCGTGCCCAACGGCCCCTGCTTCTCCCCCTGTGGCCAGTGGCTCTATCATAGCGATACGGCCAAGAAGCAGATGTACCGTTTCCGCCGGACACAGGATGGCGCGATCGAGCGCGAGCCGTTCATCCAGTTCGGCGAGGAGGATGGCTATCCCGACGGCATGACCGTGGATGCGGAAGGGCATATCTGGGTCGCCCATTGGGGCGGCAGCCGGATCAGCCGCTTCACGCCTCAAGGGAAGCTGGACCGCGCCATCGCCATGCCGGCGCGGCAGGTCACGAACATCACCTTCGCCGGCCCCAACCTCGACCGCATGTTCGTCAGCAGCGCGACCGTGGGCCTCGACGATCCGACCGAATTTGACGGCGGCTTCTTCGAGGTGGACAGCGGCGTACGCGGTCTGCCGACCAACCTCTACGCGGGCTGACCTTCATCATCATCGTGTCGATCGGGGCGCGGCTGTCATCAGGCAGCCGCGCCCTTCGCATATCGGCCGCATGCAAATCCGGTTGCACGCTCCCGACGAATCGGCTAGAGCGCCGGGACAACGTTGTCATGCCCTCTCCAAAGTCATGCGATGTTGCGATCCCGGACGGCCCGCTGGCGAACTGCACGCGTCATCAGTCGTCCGGGACGATTTTTTCCGATATCGATAGATCAGTAGCGCGACGGGCGCTCCCGCAAGGCGTCAGCTTTTGCGGCGCAGGCGGCGCAGCAGCGACACGCCCAGAAAGCCGCCGCCGACCACGGCCGCAATCGCCCCGCCGGCGGAGGCCAGCGCCCAGGCACCGGCCGCCAGCAGGCCCGTCAGGAAATCGACGATGATGAGCGTCAGATGGATCATGATAGGGACAAGACGGCGCTAAGCCCCGAGTTCCTTGGCTTCCTGATATTTCAGTTCAAGAAAGCGGTTCTGTGTGGCCAATTTGTCAAGGTCGCCGCTGGCCAGGCTCTCGCTCATCCGGCTGATCTCAGCGTCGATGACGGACAGGCCCTCGACCAGCTGCTTTTCGGGCACGCGGCCATTGCGTTCTTCCCGGCGCAGCGGTTCGGGGATCGACTGATAGCCGGTCACCAGTTCGGGCAGATGGTCGGCCAGCAGCCGGCGGATTTCCTGCGCGGCCGGCTCCTGCTCCCCCAACCGCTCCAGTTGCGGCGCGAGCGTTTCCAGCTTTACGCCGATGCTGTCGACCAGCGTGACGGCGGGGGCGGGCAGGGCCTTGCGCTGGTTTTCCAGCCAGATTTCGGTCTTGAGCGGCAGGGCGGCGAGTTCGGTCTGCGCGAGCGCTTCGGTCTTCACCCGGCCTTCCGTCGGCGCGAGGGCGATCAGCAACACGGCCGCGATCATGACGGCCAGCACGACCATGACGCCGGTCGTACCCAGCGGCAGGACGAAGCCCGCCACCGCGCTGCCCAACAGGATCGCCAGCACCGCCCAGAAGGCATATTTGACCTTCCGCATCAGCCCGGCATTGCGCCGCGCCCGCGCGCGCGTGGACAGGCTCTGCCCTCGCTCGCTATGGCGGCGCAGCACCGCCTCCGCATCGGCCAGCACGCGGTCGGACCGGCTCACAGGTCTTTCTCCAAAATCCGTTCGCCCTGAGCTTGTCGAAGGGCCTCTTCTTTTCTGCAAGAAGGGTAGGGCTTCGACAGGCTCAGCCCGAACGAAAGGAGGGGATACATTTGGTTCACCCCTCGATCGCGCTCAGCAGGGGGTTGTCCGCGCGCACTTCCTTGGCGGCCTGCGCCTGGCCCTCTGCGCGGGCGATATAGCCCTTGGACTTTTCCACCTCGCCCGACAGCGTGTTCACCGTGGTCTTCATATTCTCCAGCGCCTTCAGCTTGAAGGCGTCGATATTGTCCATCGTATCATAGATATTCTGGAAGGCGCGCTGGAGCGTTTCGATCGGGATCGTGCTGCTGGCCGCCTGCTCGTGAATCTGCGCGGTCTGGCTCTTGAGCAACTCGCCGGTCCGGTCGATCATGTTCGCGGTGGTGGTGTTGAGCGCGCTGATCTGCTCCAGCACCAGCCGCTGCCCTGCCAGCGCCTGCGCCACCGTCACTGCCGTGCGCAGCGCCGCGACCGTCGTGGTGCTGGCGCGGTCCACGCCCTTGACCAGTTCGACATTATTCTTCTTCACCAGATCCAGCGCCAGATAGCCCTGCACCGTCACCGCCATCTGCGTCAGCAGATCCTGCGTGCGCTGGCGAATGTAGAACAGCGCGCTTTCGCGGATCGCCTTGGCCTTGGCCGGGTCGGTCGAATCCAGCTCCAGCGCCTTGGATTCCAGCCGCGCGTCCATCGTCTTGCTGATATGGATCATCTGTTCCAGACGACCCATGGTGGCCCACATATTCTGGCGCTCGACGTCGATCGCGGCATTATCCTTGATAAGGACGTCTTTGCCGCTGGCCAGCGATCCCAGGATCGAATTGATATGGCCCTGCGCGCTCTTATAGCCGTCGAAATAGTCGCGCATCTTGTTGCCGAACGGAATGATCCCGAACAGCTTCTTGGGCGCCAGCAGATTGCCGCGCTTGCCCGGATCGAGGTCTTCCACCGTGCGGCGCAGTTCGGCGAGGTCGGCGCCGACCTTGGTATCGCTGTCCATCGCGCGCACCGGGCGATCGAGGAAGCGGTTGGAGTGGCCCGCCGCTTCGGCGATTTCCTTGCGGCCCATATTGGTCAACTGATCGACCCGCGCGCCGAATTCGGGCGAATTGGCGTCCTGCGCGACGAGGTCCGCGATGAAAGCATCGACCTTCTCGTCCAGCTTCGACTTCTTCTCATCCTCGATCGGGACGAGGCCCGCCGCCTTTTCGGGCGCGACAGTCGGCACCGGATCGGGCGGCGTCAGATTCAGCGTATCAGCAGTCGTGGTGGGCGCAGTGGTGGCCATATCGTCTCCAGTCGCCATGAGCGGCTTGCTGTGTAATATGGTAATAATACACTGGGGCGCAAGCCTTGGTCCGGGGAACGATATAGGGCCTCCGGCGATTGCTTGACAATCGCTGGCAATAAAGAAGGCGATTGCTTGGCAATCTTGACCGGAGAGGAAGCTGTCATGGCCAGTCTGAAACCCGTCGCCGACCTCGTCACCCATCGCAAGCCCCGCTTTCCCGGCGAAAGCGCTGCCTATCGCGACGCTCGCATGGCCTTGCTGGGGCAAGAGATAGAATTTCGCCGTCACATGACCTGGCTGGTGGAGCAGCGGCAGGCGCTGCCACCCGGCCCGCTGATCGAAAAAGACTATCGCTTCAAGGATGAACAGGGGTTCGAAGTCGGCCTGTCCGACCTGTTCGGCGACAAGGACGTATTGGTCGCCTATTTCTGGATGTACGGGCCGGAACGCGAGCGGCCTTGCCCCATGTGTACCAACTGGATCGGATCGGTCGATGGTAATGCCGCCGATATCAAGCAGCGGGTCGCCTACAAGATTTTCGGCCGCAGTCCGGTCGAGCGGCAATTCGCCTTCGCGCAGGAGCGGGGCTGGCGCAACACCGACTTCGTCCAGACGATCGGCGACGATTATGCCAATGATCTGGGCCTGCTGACGCCCGACGGCGAATATCCTGCGCTGGTCGTGTTCCGGAAGGATGGCGAGGGCATCCGCCTTTTCTGGATGAGCGAGATGACGGGCGAGATGGCCGATCCGGGGCAAGACCCGCGCGATTCGCCTGATATCGCCGCGCTCTGGTCGATCCTCGACCTGACGCCCGAAGGCCGGCCGGCGGACTGGTATCCGAAACTACGCTATTGAAAAGAGGCGGTGTCGCCACCGCCCCCTTCATCGTTCAGCGCGCGCCCTCGGCGTAGTAACGCTCCATGTCGAGGCGCATCTGGTGCAGCGCCTCCGGGTTCAGATAGACCATGTGGCCCGCCGGATAATATTTGAACTGGAGGTTCTGACGCAGTTGCGGCTCCAGCATCATGTGCTTGAGGTCACGCTCGGTCGAGAAGAAGGGCGTCGCCATGTCGTACCAGCCGTTCAGGGACAACACGCGCATATGCGGGTTGGTGCGCATCGCGGCGCTGAGGTCGGCGGTCACGTCCGCGACATTCTGCTTCCCGCCTTCCGGGGGCGAATGGCTCCAGTCCCATTTGAAGTCGCCGCCTTCGCGCGCGCTCAGGCGGTAGGACAGGTCGGTCTTGTAGCCGATCTTGTTCGTCACCTGATCCAGGAAGCTGCCGACATAGAGGCCGGTGATGCCGGTGCTGGACGGATCATATTCCGGTTCCTCGCCCGCCGCGTCGGCGTCGATGCCCTTGTAGCGGCTGTCGAAGCGGCCGATCGTCTCATGCCCGTCGCGTAGCAATTCCTTGCGGAAGCGGGACAGGCTGACGCGCAGATTGGCGCGCTTCAGATAATCGACCGACAGGCCGGTGAAGCGGCTCAGTTGCTGGGCGATCTGGTCGGTTTCCTGCGCGCTGATGTCCGACCCCTTGAGCAGCGCCGTGGCATAGGCGCCGTTGGCAAAGACGCGGGCTTCCTCGACAAAGGCTTCCAGGCTTTCGGGACGGCCGCCGGGGACGCGATTATGATACCAGGCGGTCGCTGCATAGCTCGGCAGATAGCCGACATGGATCGCGTCGAAGCCCGACTGGCGGATGCCGTAATTCATGATCGACGACAGCAGCACCACGCCGTTCAGCGTCAGCCCGCGATCCTCGAGCTGATAGGCGAGCGCGCCCGACCGGGTCGTGCCATAGCTTTCGCCGAAAATATATTTGGGCGACGCCCAGCGGGCATTCTTCGTCGTGTAGCGGATGATTGCCTTGGCAAAGGCATCCACATCGCCATCGACGCTGTAGAAATCGGACGGCTTGGCGTCGCCTAGGATGCGCGAATAGCCCGACCCGATCGTGTCGAGGAACACCATGTCGGTGCTGCCGATCAGGCTGTCATTGTTCGGGCCGACGTCGAACGGAGCGGGCTTCACGGCTTCGGGATTGCCGGTGCGCACATGCTCCGGCGCAAAGCTGCCCATGCGCAGCCACAGCGAGGAGGAGCCGGGGCCGCCATTATAGAAGAAGGTGACGGGGCGGTTCTTACCCGCCGCCGTATAGGCGGTGTAGAACATGCTCGCGACCGGCTTGCCTTTCTCGTCGCGGATGGTGAGCGTACCGGCGGTCTGGGTATAGGGGATGGCTTTCCCATCGACGCGGGCGGTGCCCTTGCTGCTCTGGGTCACTTCCTCGACCGGCGCACTGGCCCAGTTGGCCGCGACCTCTTCGGCGACCTTGTCGGCATGCTGCTTGGCGGCGTCGGGGCCATCCTTCTGCGCGAGCGCAGGGGAGGCGAGGGCGATCAGGGAGGCGAAGCAAAGCGTGGCGGCAAACCGCATGGGGTAAAAGCTCCTTGCTAGGATATGGTATATTGTTGGCGACGGCGCGCACCATAGAAAGGTCGGCCGGTGGGGCAAGGAGATATTGCGCTGTTGTAAAGCAAGGGGGTGAACCATGCTGTTACCGTCATCCCAGCGAAGGCTGGGATCTCAGGCCACGTAGCGCTACGCCGCGTGCGATCCCAGCCTTCGCTGGGGTGACGGATGGTGGCAGCACCCCCTTTACCCCACGCGCAGCCCTTCGATCACCGCCGCCACATCGTCATCGCTATTATAGACATGGGGCGAAAAGCGGATCGCCGCGCCGCCGCCGATCTTGGACGCAGCGGTCGCGATCTTCGCCTGCCACAGTTTCGCACGCAGGGCCGGCACATCGCGGCCGGGGAAGGCGACCGTGATGACCGGGCCGGTGATTGCATCCACGCCGCTGCCGAACGGTTTCGCCCCCGGCACGGCGGCCAATGCCTGCCGCATCGATGCCGCCCGCTGCCGCGCCGCCTGCTCGATCGCCGGCTGTCCCACACCGTCCAGCACATCCAGCGTCGCGGCGAAGGCCATCAGGCGCGGATCGTCGCGCTGGCCCAATATCTCATATTTCTGCGCGGTGTTGAGGTTCGCCGGATCGGTCAGCCAATAACCATGGCTCATCATGATCGGCTGGAGTTCCGCCTGTCGCTCGCGCCGGACATAGAGCATCCCGCCCTCCAGCGGCCCCATCAGCCATTTATGCGTGCTGCCCGAATAGCTGTCGACGCCCAGCGCGGCGAGGTCGAGCTGCATCCAGCCAAAGGTCTGCGCGCCATCGGCGTGGAGCCAGATATTCTTCGACCGCGCCAGCTTCGCGATCTCGGCCACCGGATAGACGATGCCGCTGATATTGCTCATGTGCGACAGGAAGATCGCCCTGGTATTGGGCGTCACGGCGGCGGCGATGCTGTCGAACAGTTCCTGCGCCGACTGCGCCTCGACCGGGACCGGCACGACATGCAGGTCCAGCCCCTCGCGCTCCGCCCGCAGCTTCCAGCTGTCCCAGGTGGACGGATGATTATGGTCGGTCAGGATGATCCGGTCGCCGGCCTTCAGCGCCAGTCCGCGCACCGCGACCGTGTTCGCCTCGCTACTATTGCGGACCAGCGCGATTTCCTGCGCCGTGACGGCGAGCCGCTTGGCCAGCCGTTCGCGCAGCGCGTCGGCGGCCCTGGGATAAAGCGCGCGCCGCTCGACCGACGGGTCCGTCTGGAACGCGCGGGTTTCGCGTTCATGGATCGCCGCCACGCTGCGGAAGGTCGGCGCGATGTTCGCCGCGTTGAAATAGCGGATCGCCGGATCGAGGATCATCGCCTCGCGCAGCGCGGGTTTGCCCGCTGCGCTCAGCATATCGGGCGTCAGCGCCAAGGGGGCGGCGATCGCAGCGGCCTGCATAAGGGTCCGGCGGCTGATGAGCGGGCTGTCGGTCACGCATGTCTCCTTCTTGGGCAGAAGGATGGACGGATCGGGCAGGGCGATCCGCCATCTGCCCGTTACCCTTGCCGCAACGCATCATTTCCTGTAGGGGCGCGCCCGATAGTCCTGGACAGGCACGGTGCCGGCCGGGAAACCCGATCCCAAAGGCAGATTCATGTCCCTGCGTAATATCGCGATCATCGCGCACGTCGACCATGGCAAGACCACCCTTGTCGACCAGCTTTTCCGTCAGTCCGGTACCTTCCGTGAGAACCAGCGCGTCGAGGAACGCGCGATGGACTCGAACGACCTGGAAAAGGAACGCGGCATCACCATTCTGGCGAAGCCCACCTCGGTCGAATGGAACGGCACGCGCATCAACATCGTCGATACGCCCGGCCACGCCGACTTTGGCGGCGAAGTGGAGCGCATCCTTTCGATGGTCGACGGCGTGATCCTGCTGGTCGACTCGTCGGAAGGCGCGATGCCGCAGACGAAGTTCGTGACCGGCAAGGCGCTGGCGCTGGGTCTGAAGCCCATCGTCGTCGTCAACAAGGTCGACCGCCCCGACGAGCGCATCCAGGAAGTGCTGGACGAAGTGTTCGACCTGTTCGTGACGCTGGATGCCAATGACGAACAGCTCGACTTCCCCGTCCTCTACGCGTCGGGCCGCAATGGCTATGCCAGCGAAGATCCGCAGCGCCGCGAAGGCACGCTGGAGCCGCTGTTCCAGAAGATCGTAGACCATGTGCCCGCGCCGTCGCTGGATCAGGATGCGCCGTTCAGCTTCCTCGTGACTTTGCTCGACCGCGACAATTTCCTCGGCCGTATCCTGACCGGCCGCGTCCAGTCGGGCGTGGTGAAGGTCAACCAGCCGATCCACGCGCTCGACGCCGAAGGCAATGTGATCGAAACCGGCCGCGCGTCGAAGATCATGTCCTTTCAGGGCCTGGACCGCGTGCCCGTGGATGAAGCCAAGGCTGGCGATATCATCAGCCTTGCCGGCCTGACCGTCGCGACCGTGTCGAACACCATCGCCGATCCGCAGGTCAACACGCCGATCAAGGCGCAGCCGATCGATCCGCCGACCCTGTCGATGCGCTTTGCCGTGAACGATTCGCCGATGGCGGGCCGTGAAGGCAGCAAGGTGACGAGCCGCATGATCCGCGATCGTCTGGCCCGCGAAGCCGAATCCAACGTCGCCATCAAGGTGACGGAATCGGACGACAAGGACAGCTTCGAAGTCGCCGGCCGTGGCGAACTCCAGCTTGGCGTTCTGATCGAAACCATGCGCCGCGAAGGCTTTGAACTCGGCATCTCGCGTCCGCGCGTGCTGTTCGGCGAAGACGAAAATGGCGGCAAGACCGAACCCTATGAAACCGTCGTCATCGACGTGGACGATGAATTCTCCGGTACGGTCGTCGACAAGATGAACATCCGTAAGGCGGAAATGACCGACATGCGCCCGTCGGGCGGCGGCAAGACCCGCATCACCTTCTCGGCGCCCTCGCGCGGCCTGATCGGCTATCATGGCGAATTCCTGTCCGACACGCGCGGCACCGGCATCATGAACCGCCTGTTCGAAAAGTACGGCCCCCACAAGGGCAAGATCGAAGGCCGCAAGAATGGCGTGCTGATCTCGAACGGCGCGGGCGAAGCCAATGCCTATGCACTGGGTCCGCTGGAAGAACGCGGCATTCTGTTCGTCGGCGTGGGCGAAACGCTGTACGAAGGCATGATCATCGGCGAAAATGCCAAGCCGGAAGACCTCGAAGTCAACCCGATGAAGTCGAAGGCGCTGACCAACTTCCGCGCCAGCGGCAAGGACGACGCCGTCCGCCTGACCCCGCCGAAGAAGGCGACGCTGGAACAGGCCATCGCCTATATCGACGATGATGAAATGGTCGAAGTGACGCCCAAGACCATCCGCCTGCGCAAGCGCTTCCTCGACCCGAACGAGCGCAAGCGCATGAGCCGCGCCAAGAGCGCCTGATTTTTCAGGACTGACAATGTATGAAAGGGCCGGTGTCGCAAAGGCGCCGGCCCTTTGCTTTTGAACAGGAGCCATCACCATGGCCGATCTCTATTTCAAGGCGCTCAACAGCGAGCGCAAGGCGCTCTGGGCCGAATGCCGCCTCAAGGGCCTGGCCAAGGACACGCCCCAGCGCCAGCGCATCGTCGAAATCGACGCTCTGCTCGCCGCGCATAAGGCGAAGCAGGACGGCAAGAAGGGCGGCTGAAATCCTAACAGCGATTTTTGCAAGACAGACGCAATAAGCCTTCCTATCCTGCTTCCCCTCACCATTCAGGGGAATGCCGATGGAATATATGCTCTTGCCATTGAAGCGCTATGCCGACTTTTCGGGCCGCTCGCGGCGCAAGGAATATTGGATGTTCGCCCTTGGTTATATTCTGCTCGCGATCATTATCGGTGTTCTGGCCGCCGCGACGGGTGGTTTCAGCGAAGGCTCGCCGTCCGGCCCCTTCTTCTGGTTGCTGATGCTGCTGATGCTGGGGCTCATCATTCCCTCGCTGGCGGTGCAGGTCCGTCGGTTCCACGATCAGGACAAGAGCGGCTGGTTCGTCCTGCTGAACTTCATTCCCTATGTCGGCGGGTTGATCGTGCTGGTCTTCATGTGTCTGGACGGGACACGTGGCGAAAACCGTTTCGGCCCGGACCCCAAGCAGACGGCGGCCGATGTCGCCGACATATTCACCTAAGCCTTCGCCATCCGTACGGGCGCGTCCCGCACATTATCATTCTGCCATGGCCGGCGCGGTGGACAACCGCGCCGGCCATCTGCATTGCACCTGTCGCCCATATCGTGCGAATTCATGTCCAGCGTGAACCGAATCATAACGGCTGGTTCGCAAGCTAAGGGAAGGCGTGGGGCCTTTCGATGCCGGTCGATGTCGCAGACCGGAGGCGCACGCAGGAGGAATGAAGACGTGGCGGAAACCCTTCCGGCCTTGAGCGAGGGGGAAAAGCAGTGCCTGCGGCTGGTGGCGCAGGGCTTCAATTCCAAGGAAATCGCGCGCAAGCTCGAAGTGTCGGAGCATACGGTCGACCAGCGCGTCCGCACCAGTTTGCGCAAATTCGGCGTGCCATCGCGCAAGGAAGCCGCGCGCCTGTTCGTTTCGGTCGTGGAACAGCCGCCCCAAAGTGACACATATCAGCCTTTGATATATCAACCGGAGCCGCTTGCCTCCGATCCCGAACCTGCGTCATCCCTTGTTCAGCCGGACAGGCCGGATGCGCAGACGGAGCCTGATACGCTTCTGCGCCGCATCCTCGCCTTCGGCCCGCCGCTCGGGGGATCGACCAATGAACTGAGTAAAGATGGCCGCATATTGGCGATGATCCGTGCCGCGGTACTCACCGGGGTCGGTGTCGTCACTCTGCTGCTGCTCATTGCCGGGGCCTTTACGGTCCTGGGCTGATCCATCCGAACATCGCTACGCCGAACAACGCACCGCCGGGCTAGGGTTGGTGCGAAGGAGAAGACTTGTGCTCAACCTCGACCCCATCAAGACCCAGGCCGTCGCCGATCAGACCCGCCAGGCTTTCGCCGCTTTCGACAGCGCGCTGGTCGATGCCGCGCAACTGACCACGGCCTTCCTCACCGCGTCGCAGGGTTCGGGCCTGACCGCCAGCGAAAGCCAGCGCATCCTGAAGCAAATTCACGACAGCGCGACCAAGATCATCGAGGGCCGCAGCGACATGATCCGCGCCACCGCGCTGCTGACCCGCTGCCTCGAACATAGCGCCATTCCGGTCACGTCGGTCGGCTGCCCGATCGGCCTGGAACTGGAACAGCAGGAAACGGCGCGCCACCTGACCCTGGTCGCCTGACGAAAACCCGCTAATCAACAGACCCGAGCAGGTGGTCCGGTGCAATCGCATCGCCCCTGCTCAGGTGGAGGCCACCGCGTCCGCATGACCTTTGCCCCCCCTCTCAATCGGAAATGTGGATGACGGTGGCTTCCTTCTGGCTGACCCTTTTCTTCTGGATGCTGACCGGTTTCGGCTGCGTCTTTGCTGTTGTCTTCGGCGGCCGGGACGGCCGGTGGTTCACCGCCGCCTTTCTGGGCTGCGTCCTGCTCACCATCCCGGCGCAACTGGCCGGGTCGTGGCACGCGACCCAGATATGGCTGATGCTGGTCGACGCCCTGCTGCTGGGCTGCCTCATCTGGCTGATGATGCGCAGCAATCGCTACTGGCCGATCTGGGCGACGGCCAGCCAGCTGATGACTGTATTGACCCATGTGGTGACGATGATGCTGCCCGGCTTTTCGGAGCGCATCTATGCCGGGCTCAGCACCGTCTGGGTGATCCCGCTACTGCTCTTCACCATCATCGGTATCGAACTCGACCGGAAAAAGATCAATGACCGCGCATATCCCGCCTGACCGCCACCTGCCGAGCCAGGAAGCGGTGGACCTGGTGGTCGCGCTGCAACGCTGCCTGACCAACTTCCACGCCCGCAAGGAAGAACCCGCCATCCTGGACGGGGACGGCAATGACCAGCTTCCCGCCCTTGCCCGCTATCTGGAGGCCCGCCGCGTGCGGGCGATGCTGTTCGGGCAGAATCTCTTTTCGGACCCGGCCTGGGACATATTGCTGGCCCTCTATCAGGCGGAACTGGAGGGCGGGGCGCTGACGCTGGAGCAATTGAGCGAGACGCTGCGCCTGTCGCTCAGCGTCGTCGTGGGGCAGGTCGGCACGATGGAACGGCGCGGCCTGCTGGATGAGCATCGCAGTTCCCCCAACAGTCGCCGTCGTCGCGCGATCCGCCTGTCGCCGCTCGCGATGGACGCCATGGCCTCCTGGTTCTCGCTCGCCTTCGAGGAGTGAGGCGGGGCGCCTTAGCCCTGCCGTGCCAGCGGCAGGGTCACGCTCGCGCGCAGCCCGCCCTCGGCCCGGTTGGCAAAGTCCAGCCGCCCGCCATGATCGTCTGCAATCCGCCGGGCGATCGCCAGGCCCAGTCCGACCCCGCCGGTTTCCCGGTTGCGCGATGCCTCGCCGCGATAGAAGGGCTCGCACAACCGCTCGATTGCCTCGTCAGGCACACCCGGCCCGTCATCCTCGACCGCCACCGTCACCCGCCCCCCGGCGACATCCAGCGCGATCCGCGCCGAACCGCCATAGCGCACCGCATTTTCCACCAGATTGGCCACGCAGCGGCGCAGCGCAACGGCATCGCCGCGGATCACCGCGCGGGTGCTGCGCGTGACCGCCACATCCTGCCCCATATCGGCCAGATCGTCCGCCAGCGTTTCCACGATCGCGCTCAGGTCCACCCGCACATGGGCGGCGGCGTCGCCCTGACCGCGCATAAAGTCGAGCAGGTCGGTAACCATTGCCCGCATTTCCTCGACATCCGCCTGCGCCTTGGCGCGCGGGCCGTCGGGCAATGCCTCCAGCCGGAAGGAAAGCCGGGTCATCGGCGTGCGCAGGTCATGCGCAATTGCAACCAGCATTGCCGTGCGTTCATTGAGATAGTCGGCGATCCGGGCGCGCATATGATTATAGGCGGCGCCGACCGCGCGCACCTCCGGCGGGCCGGTCAGCGGCAGCGGATCGGCCCGCTCCGGCCGCTCGGTCGCTGCGCCCTCGGCCAGTCGGCGGATCGGCAGGGTGATGCGCCGCGCTACCCAATAGGCCGGAAGCAGCAGCAGGATGAAGATACCTGCCATCAGCGACAGGGTGATGGCGTACCAGTGCAGGTTGGCGCCCTGGCGCGCCTGCACCACCTGCCAGCCATCGTTCGTGCGGTGCGCCAGCAGGGCCGACCCGTGCAGCATCATCCGTTCAGGGTTGAAGCCCGGCTGGGGCCAGGATTTCCGGTCGGGGTCGGGCATACGCATCGGTGGCTGTTCGCGCAGCACGCGGACATCTGCGGCACGCGCGCCGATCAGGCCGGCAATCTGCGCTGCCATGGCCCGATCCTCCATCTGGCCCGCCTCCATCAGCGGCGGCGGATCGGACCGGTAGCGCGTCACGGTCCAGCTGCCGGTCGGGACGGTGCCGCCCTGCATCAGCGCGGCGGCCTCGCCCAGCATCATCGGTCGGGCATGGGGCGGGGGGCCGCGAAAGGCGACCAGCATCATCGCGCCCAGCGCCAGCAGCAGCGTCGCCGCGACCAGCGCGACGATGCGCGTCAGGATGGACGGGTTGGGCGGCGTCAAACCGGGCGGACCTCGGCCGTGAACATATAGCCTTCGTTGCGGATGGTGCGGACCAGTTCGTCCGTCCCTTCCGTCCGTGCGCCCCGCTCCAGCTTGCGGCGCAGGCGGCTGACCTGCACGTCGATCGCCCGATCATAGCTTTCGCTCTCGCTGCCGGCCGAATAGTCGAGCAGCTGGTCGCGGCTCAGCACCCGGCGCGGATGCTCGATAAAGGCGCGCAGCAGGCGGAACTCGCCATCGGTCAGGGTCACGACGACATTGTCGGGATCGGTCAGCAGGCGCGCGCCCATGTCGACCTGCCAGCCGGCAAAGCGCAGGCGCTTGCCGTTGGCGTCCGGCGTTTCGGCCACCTGCCGCCGGTGACGGCGCAGCACCGTGCGTACGCGCGCCAGCAGCTCGCGCGGGTTGCAGGGCTTGGGCAGATAATCCTCCGCCCCCATTTCCAGGCCGACGATCCGGTCGATGTCGCTGCCGATCGCCGACAGCATGATGACGGGCAGGCCGCCCCGCGCCGACAGGCGGCGCAGGATCGACAGGCCATCCTCGCCCGGCATCATCACGTCCAGAACGGCGATGTCGAACTCCTGCGTCGCCATCGCCTGATCCATGCTGGCGCCGTCCGGCACCGCCGTCACGGCAAAGCCGTGCTGCTCCAGGAAATCCGACAGGAGCGTGCGGATATCCGCATCGTCGTCGACAACCAATATGCGTGAACCGTCCATGACGGCCAGCATATCGGCACAAAGCGCCTCCTGCAAAGTCATCCCGCTCCTTCCTTCAGATTGCCAGACCCACCGTGACGGTGCCGGTGAAGCCGTTGGTGATGTCGCCGGTCATCGTCGGCGTCATCGCCGCGACCTGCGCCGATGTGTTGTCGCCGAACACATTGTCGCTGCTGGTGGTGATCTTGGCGAAATTGGTCTTGCTGCTGCTATAGCCGCTGGTGGCATAGACCGTGTTGCAGGCGTCGGTCGGCATCGCGAACTGCGACGTCAGCACCCGGTTGGCATAGCTGGTCGCGCGCGCCAGGCTGGGATAGACCTCGAAATGGATATGCGGGTAGCGCCCGTCATAGCAGCCGGGGAAGATGCTGGTGAAGGTCACCTGCCCATTGGCATCGGTCACGCCTACGCCGCGCAGATAATTTTCGCCCGGCACAGTATAGAGCGAATAGAGGCCGTCGCGGGTGCAGTGCCAGATATAGACGGCATAGCCTTCCAGCGCGGCGCAGCCGCTGTTCACATTTACGACCGTCAGGGTCAGCGTCATGGTGATGCCCGCCGCCGTGCCGCTGGACGATCCGAAGCTCGACCGGATGTCGGTGCGCACGATGCCGGTGTCGTCCAGCACATTGACCACGCTGCCATTGCTGCTGTTCGATCCGTCGGCCGGATAGGGGCCGTTGGTTTCTTCCGGATCGGCGATGCAGGTGCCGGTGGGTGTCGGGGTTGGCGTCGGCGTGGGGGTAGGCGTCGGGGTCGGCGTGGGTGTCGGAGTCGCGGTCGAATCGCTCGAAGACCCCGATCCGCCGCCACAGGCGCCGATCAGCGCCGCGCCGCTCGCCGAAAAGAGCAGCCGCAAGGTCCGCCGCCGCCCGATCTTCTCCCGCGCCAGTGCGCGCATCTGTTCCAGATCGTGCATCAACCCATGGTCGTGCGCGTCATCCATGTCAGCCATCTACCCTAGTCCCTCTTGTCTTGTGTAAAGACCCTCAAGGACCGTCCCTAGGCGCGCCATGTCTCCGGCCGATTGCCCAATGTAGCGGCTTTGTAGCAGTAGGACGGGTAGGAAAGGGAAGGCAAACGGGGCTGGCCTCCAGGCGTCGGGGGCCATATAGTCGCGCGGTTTGTCATTTCCCGCGAAAGCGCTTCATGCATCTTCTTATCGGCCTCGCCGGCATTCTTCTCATTCTTGCCATCGCTTTCGCCCTCTCGTCCGATCGCCGCGCCATCCGTCCGCGCGTCGTCGGCGCGGCCTTCCTGTTGCAGGCGGGGATCGCGGTGCTGGTCCTCTATGTCCCGGCCGGCCGGGCGATCATCGGCGGCATGTCGCACGGCGTCGCCAATCTCTTGAGCTATGCGCAGGCGGGCACCGACTTCATCTTCGGCCCGCTGGCCAAGCCGGAAATCGGCGGGGCCAGCTTCGCCATCGCGGCGCTGCCGGTCATCATCTTCTTCGCCAGCCTGGTGTCGATCCTCTATTATCTGGGCATCATGCAGTTCATCGTCCGCTGGGTCGGCGGCGCGATCGAGAAGGTGACGGGCGTGTCGAAGGTCGAAAGCCTCTGCGCCGCCGCCAATATCTTCGTGGGACAGAGCGAAAGCCCGCTCGTCATCCGCCCTTATCTCGCCGGCCTCACCCCGCCGCAGCTCTTCACCGTGATGACCAGCGGCATGGCCGGCGTCGCGGGCACCATCCTCGCCGCTTATGCCTCGATGGGGATCAAGATCGACTATCTGCTCGCGGCCAGCTTCATGGCGGCGCCCGGCGGCCTGTTGATGGCCAAGATCATGATGCCCGACGTACCGGAGTGCGAGCCGGAACTGCCGCTGGAAGACGATATCCACCTGCCCGAAACGCGCCGCAGCGCGGCGGTATCGCAGGCGCTGAACGCGGAAACCACGCCGGGCGAGCCGATGCCGGTCGCCACCCATGACGAGGAAAAGCCCGCCAACATCATCATGGCCGCGGCGCAGGGCGCGCAGACGGGTGTCAAACTTGCAGTCGCGGTCGGCGCCATGGTGCTGGCCTTCGTCGCGCTGGTGGCGCTGGCCAATGGCATATTGGGCGGCATCGGCGCCTGGTTCGGCTATCCCGACCTCAGCTTCCAGATGCTGCTCGGCTATGTCTTCTCGCCGGTCATGTATCTGCTCAACATCCCCTGGAACGAGGCGCAGGTGGCCGGCGGCCTGTTCGGTACGAAGGTCGTGCTCAACGAATTCGTCGCCTATATCAACCTGGGCCAGGTGCAGGGCGCGCTGTCGCCCGCGACCATCGCCATCATCACCTTCGCGCTGTGCGGCTTCGCCAATTTCAGCTCGATTGCGATCCAGATGGCGGTGACAGGCAACCTCGCCCCCAATCAGCGACCGATGATCGCGAAGCTGGGGCTGAAGGCGCTGGTCGCCGGCAGCCTGGCCAATCTGATGAGCGCGGCGCTGGCAGGATTGATGCTCAGCCTCTGACCGGGGCGGTCGTGACGGCCCGGTAACGTTACCCCTACCGCCGCCGATGCAAATCGGTTATGGTTAACCCATGGGGGCAAAGCATTTTTTCCTGGCCGCGTTGGCGGCACTCGGCTCGACGGGCGCATTGGCCGTACATGCGGCTGCGCCCGAAGCGATCAAAAGCCCGGCGGGTCCGAAACCCGGCACGCTGGAAACCTACAAGGACTGGACCATCGGGTGCGACAATCGCAACCGCTGTGAAGCCGTGTCGCTGCTGCCCGAAGGCGGCGAATGGCCCGACAGTCCGATCATGGTCGGCGTGGTCCGCGACGCCGGGCCGGACGGGGCCGCCGAAGTCTGGGTCAGCCGCGATGCCAAGGGCGGCGGCGAATTCAGCTTCCATGTCGATGGGCGCAAGGTCGCCAGCGCCATGAGCCGCGATGGCGACGCCACGCTGCGCGGGCCGCAGGCGTCGGCGCTGGCCATCGCCATGGCGCGCGGCAGCGTGCTGGAGATCAAGGCGGGCAACCGCTCGCTCGGCAAGCCGTCGCTGGCCGGATCGGGCGCGGCGCTGCGCTATATGGACGCGCGGCAGGGGCGGGCGGGCACCAGCACCGCGCTGGTCGCGACCGGCGCCATGGGGCCGATCGCCGTGCGCGCCGCGCCGACCGCTCCCACCATCCGCCGCGCCCCGCTGCCGGGCACGAGCGCGCCCGCCGCGCTGTGGCGGGAAGAACTGACCGCGATCGGCAAATTCACCGGCTGCGCCGAGGAGATGAAGGGCGCCGAGCCGCCCCAGCTTTACCGCCTGTCGAAGGGTGAGACGCTGATCCTCGTCCCTTGCGGCAGCGGCGCCTATAATTTCACCTCCATCCCCGTGATCGCGACCGGCGACCCCGGCCGCCGCGCCTTCCGTCTGGCCGGCTTCGACATGAAGCCGGGCTGGAGCGAGGAGGAGGCGCGGCCGATGCTGGTCAATGTGGGTTGGACCCCTGACAAGCTGCGGCTCGACAGCTTCGCCAAGGGGCGCGGGCTGGGCGATTGCGGCGGCAGCGAAGCCTATGTCTGGGACGGCACCCGCTTCCGCCTGATCGAGGCGACCAGCATGGGCGAATGCCGCGGCGCCTGGCACTGGATCAGGACATGGTCGGCGCAGGTGACGGAATAAATCTGTCTTCCAAGGCAATATCCGCAATCGCCTCACCCGATTTTGCAATGGAATCTGAACGTGGCGCCGCCATATCGGTGCCATGATCCAGCCGCTGCGCCAATCCGCCCCATCGTCCAGCCCCTCCAACCTGCCGGAGACGATCCGTGCGGTCATCTTCGACATGGACGGGACGCTGATCGACACCGAAGCGGCGCACCGTCGCGCTTTCGCGGAAACGGGCGAGGCGATCGGCTGGCCGATGTCGGACGCACTGCTCCTGTCCATGGTCGGCATCCATCGCGACGAAAATGAGCGAATGCTGGCCGCGCATCTGGGACCGGACTTCCCGCTCGCCCGCTTCTACGCCGACAGCGACGCCCTGTTCGAGGCGGCGGTCGATGCCGGCATCCCGCTGCGCCCCGGCGCGCTGCTGCTGCTCGATCATCTGCGACAGGCCGGCATCCCCATGGCGCTCGCCACCTCCACGGCCGCGCCCTATGCGCAGCAACGGCTGGAAAAGAGCGGCCTGCTCGATTATTTCGACGTCATCGTCACCCGCAGCGACGTCGACCAGCCCAAGCCGCACCCGGAACCCTATCTGCTGGCCGCGCAGCGGCTGGGCATCGACCCGGCCGATATCGTCGCGGTGGAGGACAGCCATGCCGGCGTCCGATCGGCCGTGGCGGCGGGCATGGCGACGGTGATGGTCCCTGATTTGCTGCCCCCGACCGAAGAACTGGTGCTCGCCTGCGCGCAGGTGCTGCCCAGCCTCACGGATTTGCGCGATTTGCTGCTGGCGACGGGGTAGGGTGGGAATGAGATGGTCCGGTTTCGCGCCGGAGGCGCTTATATTTGTTCGCGCAGAGGCGCAGAGATCGTAGAGCAGCTTCTCGCTTTCCCTCTGCGGCCTTTGCGCCTTTGCGCGAAATTCTTTCTGATTTTAGATTCACGCGGAGGCGCGGTGAAATCTCCGCGTCTCCGCGCCTCCGCGTGAACATTCTGGCCTTTGCTGTCGCCTCAGCGAAGATCCGCTTCTGGTCGTCAGCCGACCTTCATCATCATGCCAGCGAAGGCTGGCATCTCAGGCAGGCGCGCACTCCGCTAACGGATAGCGCAAGGTGGCCCGCCTCCTTCTACTATCGCCTGAGACCCCAGCCTGCGCTGGGGTGACGGCTATGGGGCAGATGGGAAAGACCGCGATACGTCCGCGCCTGACCACCTCTTTCCAAGATCCTCCCTCTACCCCGCCTCCGCCAGCACCAGCGCAAACAGGCCCTCGTCATCCATCCACTCCGTCGCCGGCTCCCATCCGCCGGCGCGCAGCAGCAGGCGTTCGTCGCGCGCGCCATATTTGTGGCTGCTTTCGGTATGGATCGTCTCGCCCGCGTCCATGTGGAAACATTGCCCCGCGACATGGAAATGCAGCGGCCGCCGTGCCTCCAGATGCATTTCGATCCGCGCCTTCTCGTCATTCCAGACCGCGCGATGGGCAAAGCCCTCGACCGGCAAATCGCCCTCCAGTTCGCGGTTGATCCGCGCGATCAGGTTCAGGTTGAAGGCGGCGGTCACGCCCTGCGCATCGTCATAGGCGGCGATCAGCCGGTCCCGATCCTTGATCCGGTCCATGCCGATCAGCAATTGCGCATCATCGCCCAGCAGGCGGCGCATCGCGCGCAGCAGGTCCACCGCCGCGTCCGGCTCCATATTGCCGATGGTGGAGCCGGGAAAGAAGCCGAGCCGGGGCATCCCCTCGATCGCGGCGGGCAAAGCGAGCGGCCGGTTGAAGTCGCCCACCACCGGCAGCACCGGCAGGGCGGGGAAGGCCTGCGCCAGTTGCGCGCTGCTCGCATGGAGAAAGTCGCCGCTGATGTCGATCGGCACATAGGCGGCCGGTGCGATGGCGCGCAGCAAATGCGGCGTCTTGCGGGAACTGCCCGCGCCAAACTCCACCACTGCCCGGCCGGGGCCGATCGCGGCGGCGAAATCCGGGCCATGGTCGCGCAGCAGTGCGGTTTCGGTGCGGGTGGGATAATATTCGGGCAGGTCGGTGATCGCCTCGAACAGTTCCGACCCGCGCCGGTCATAGAACCAGATGGGCGGCGTCGCCTTGGGGCTGCGCGACAGGCCGTCCATGATGTCATGGCGAAAGGCCGGGTCGATGGCGTGGTGCATCGCGGGGGCGTCGTCGGTCAGCAACATGGGGCTTACAGATCCTTGGCCAGCCGCAGCCCGGTGAACTGCCAGCGTTGATGGGGGTAGAAGAAATTGCGGTAGCTGGCCCGGCCATGGCCGCGTGGGGTGGCGCAGCTGCCGCCCTTCAGCACGAACTGGCCGGACATGAACTTGCCATTATATTCGCCGACCGCGCCCGGTGCCGCGCGGAAGCCGGGATGGGGGCGATAGGCGCTGCCGGTCCATTCCCACACATCGCCGAACATCTGGGTCAGGCTGGTCCCCGCTTTGGCAGGGCGGGGCTGGGGACAGGCGGGGCCGTCCAGCTGGTTGCCGCTGATCGCGGCGACATTTTGCGCCGCACATTCCCATTCCGCCTCGGTCGGCAGGCGCGCGTCGGCCCAGCTGGCATAGGCGTCGGCCTCATACAGGCTGATATGGGTGACGGGGGCGGCGGGATTGACCGGCTGGCGCCCGTCCAGCCCGAACCGGGTCCAGCCCTGCTCCCCCTGTTTCCAGTAGAGCGGCGCGTCGATCCCTTCGGCCTGCACCCAGGCCCAGCCGTCCGACAGCCAGTGGGCGGCCGTGCGATAGCCACCATCCTCGATGAAGGTGATCCATTCGCCGTTGCTAATGGGTCGGTGCGCCAGCGCATGCGGGCGCAACACCGCCTTGTGCCGTGGCCCCTCGCAATCGAAGGCGAAGGCGCTGCGGCCATCTTCGCCCACTTCCACCAGCCCCTCGCGCCCCTCGATCCAGTGGAGCGGGCCGGGCAGGTCGACCGGCACGGCGCTGGGCGCTTCGAACAGGGCCGGCTCCAGCGGGTTGAGCGAAAAGAGGTGGAGCAGGTCGGTCAGCAGCAATTCCTGATGCTGCTGCTCATGATGCAGGCCCAGCGTCACCAGCGCGCGCGCCGCCTGCGGCAACATGCCCAGCGCATCGATCAGCTCCGCGTCGACATGGGCGCGATAGGCATAGATATCGGTCAGCGACGGACGGGTCAGCATGCCCCGCAGCGGCCGGGCATGGCGCGCGCCCTCCGCCTCATAATAGCTGTTGAACAGAAAGGCATAGCGCGGGTCGAACGGGCGATAACCCGGCACATGATCGCGCAATATGAACGTCTCGAAGAACCAGCTTACATGCGCCAGATGCCATTTGGCGGGCGATGCATCGGGCATCGACTGGACGGTGGCGTCGGCGTCGGACAGCGGGGCGGTCAGCGCCTGCGTCAGCGCCCGCACCGTGCGATAGCGCTCTTCCAGGTCGTCCTGATGGGCCTCTGTCCAGCTTCTTGCCATGCCTGCCCTTTCCGATACGGTTGGCCGCTCTCGAAAGGACAAGCGCATGAAGGCGGCCGGGGGTTCCGGCCGCCTTCATAATGACTTGGGCTAAGAGACTGTTTGGAAATGCGCGGAAGAGCGCATTTTCGATGCGGCACCGGCCCGCGCCCCCACCCGACCACCCATCAGGATACCATGTCTGGGCGGTCGGGTGGGGGGGGCGGGCCGGTGCGGATGCGCCAGAGGCGCATTTTCCAAACAGGCTCTAAGCTTTGGGGGTCAGACCTCTTGCAGGATTGGCGCGGCCCGGCACACCCGGTCGCGGCCCGATTGCTTGGCCTCGTACAGTGCATCGTCGGCGCGGCGCAGCGCGTCCTCCAGATCGCCGCCGGTCCAGCGGCATATGCCGGCGGAAAAGCTGATCGGCCGGTCGTTCACCTCGCCGATCGGGTCGCTGCGCATCCGGCTGGCGATCCGGGCGAGCGACCAGCTCGCCTCATCCTCGATACAATCCTGGAAGAAGATGGCGAACTCCTCGCCACCCCAGCGCGACACCATGTCGACGCGGCGGACCAGCGCGGACAGGCGCGTGGCGAAGGCGGCCAGCACCCGGTCGCCTTCCTCATGGCCCATCAGGTCGTTGACCCGCTTGAAATAGTCGATGTCGATGATCGCGATACAGCCCTTGCGCCGCTCTTCGGGCAGCGCCTCCATATGGGTCAGAAAGCCACGCCTATTGGCGATGCCGGTCAGCGGGTCTTCATGCGCGGCCTGGTGCAGATGGTCCAGCCGGTCGCGGGTCGCGGTGGCGACGCGCTGCACCCCGGCATAGAGGGTATGGATGACGTCGCCGACCTCCGGCAGGGCGGGCGCTTCGCTCTCGCCCCGGTGCAGCGTGTCGGCCAGCGCGTGAATCGGATTGAGCAGCGCGCCGATGCCCAGCAAGGCGATGCCGGTGCCGACCACCGTGGCCGTGGTCAGCAGCACGAATTCGGCCAGTTGGATGCGCCCGCTGGCAAAGCCCCAGCCCAGATAGCCGATCAGCGGCAGATGCGTCGCGACGAAGCAAAGCGCGAACAGGCGTAGCCGCAACGATCGCGGAAAAATGAAGGAAGTGGCCAGATAAAAGTGCATGGCGATCCCCGCTTATTATCAACGGGTGCCAAATTTCCGGCCGGCTCTAAATACCGCCTGAAGAAACAGGGTTAATGCCATGGCATACGGCAAGCCGTGCCGGTGGAGAGTCGGGCCGTGTTTCCAGACGGTTGCCGGCGTTCAGCGCGACGCACCCGGTACCCATTTGACGTCGGCTGCGCCATTGTCATTGATCCGCCGCGCCAGCACGAACAGCAGGTCGGACAATCGGTTGAGATAGGCGAGCGCCTGGCCGTTCAGCGCCACTTCGACCGCGGCGGCGGTGGCGCTGCGTTCGGCCCGGCGCGTGATGGCGCGGGCGAGGTGGACGGCGGCGGCCGCGGCCGATCCGCCCGGCAGGATGAAGCTGTCCAGCGGCGCCAGATCCGCGTTCATCGCATCGATCTGCTGCTCCAGCCGCGCGACCTGGCTCGCCACGATGCGCAGCGCCCAGGGTTCGTCCGCCCCGTCGGGAATGGGCGTGGCCAGATCGGCGCCCAGATCGAACAGGTCGTTCTGGATGGTCGTCAGCCAGTCCGTTTCCTCGCCCGCACCCATGGCGACGATGGCCAGGCCGATCGCGCTGTTCGCTTCATCCACATCGCCCACCGCCTGCATGCGCGGTGCATGTTTGGGCAGGCGCGATCCGTCGACCAGACCCGTCGTCCCCTTGTCACCCGTGCGGGTGTAGATCTTGTTCAGCTTGACCATGGCGGGGTAGCTCGTCTGTCAGAGTTTGTTGGCAGCGTTTTTGTGTCGCGTTTTGCGCGCCGTCGGCTGTTCCAGCCGACTTCAAAACGCTCAGTGCCCCTTGGACATCAGCAATATGGCGACGATGATGATCGCCGCCGCCTGAAACAGGATGCGGTTCATCATCATCTTGTTCTGCTTCAGCCGGGCGGGGCTGGGGCCGCTGCCCTCCGGCGCGTTCAGATCCTCCTTCGTCGTCTGGAGGAAGGCGATGATGCCGCGGATCAGCGCGAACAGCGTCGCGGCCATGGCAAGGATCAGGGCGATGACGAGGACCGTGTTCATGGCGCGATGCTAGGCGCTTGCGATGCTTATGCCAATGGGAAAGCGTCCCGCGCGCAGGTCCGCCGCCAGCATCGCCGAGTCCATGCCGCCGCGGCGCAGATCGGCCAGCGCGATCGCCCCGTCGCGCTTGGCCAGCCGCCTGCCATCGGCCCCCAGCAGCAGCGGATGATGGACATAGGCGGGGCTGGGCAGGCCCAGCAGCGCCTGAATCAGCCGGTGGACATGGGTGGCGCCATAGAGATCGTCGCCGCGCAGCACATGGGTCACGCCCATCGCGGCATCGTCCAGCGTGCAGGACAGATGATAGCTGGCCGGCGCATCCTTGCGTGCCAGCACCACATCGCCATGAGTGAGGGGGGCGGCAGCTATTTGCACCGTTCGCCCTGAGCTTGTCGAAGGGCCGTACTTCTTTGAAGAAGAGGAAGAGGCTTCGACAGGCTCAGCACGAACGGTACTTGGCAAAGATATCCATTCCAGCGCGCCCGCCCGTTCCACCGCCCGTCCCATGTCGATCCGCCAGGCATGCGCCTCGCCCGCCGCGATCCGTCGCGCCCGCTCCTGCTCGTCCAACCCCCGGCACGTTCCCGGATAGACCGGTCCTTCCGGCCCGTGCGGCGCGGTCAGGCTGGCCTGTATGTCCGCGCGGGTGCAGAAACAGGGATAGAGCAGCCCCTCCGTGCGCAGCCTGTCCAGCGCCGCGTCATATTGGTCCAGCCGCTGCGACTGGAACATCACCTCGCCATCCCACGCCACGCCCAGCCATGTCAGGTCGGCCAATATCCCCGCGACATGCTCCGGCCGACTCCGCGTCCCGTCTATATCCTCGATCCGCAGGCGAAAGGCGCCGCCGGCCGCGCGCGCCATGTCATGTCCCATCAGCGCCGACCAGCCATGGCCGACATGCAGCAATCCCGTGGGGCTGGGGGCGAAGCGGGTCACCATATGCTGTGGTGCGGCAAGATGAGTCATACAGGCTCTTGACGGGAGATATTCGTTAATGCTGTCATGCCCTTGTCACGTTGCTGGACGATCAGCGGCGTCGACCAGGGGGAAGAAGGTTTTTATGTACCATCCCGACCTCATACGGCATCCGGAAAATTGCCCGGCGCTCGTTCTCAATGCGGATTTCACGCCGCTCAGCTATTATCCGCTCAGCCTGTGGCCCTGGCAGACGGCAATCAAGGCGGTGTTCCTCGACCGGGTGGACATCATCGCCAGCTATGAACGGCAGGTCCACAGCCCCAGCCTGGAAATGAAGATCCCCTCGGTCATCGCGCTCAAACAATATGTGCGGCCGTCCGAACATCCTGCCTTCACCCGCTTCAACCTGTTCCTGCGGGACAAGTTCGCCTGCCAATATTGCGGCAAGACCAGCGACCTGACCTTCGACCATGTCGTGCCGCGCCGCGCGGGCGGGCGCACCACATGGGAAAATGTCGCGACCGCTTGTTCGCCCTGCAACCTCAAAAAGGGCGGGCGTACGCCGAAGGAAGCGGGCATGAGCCTGCATATCCCGCCGATCCGACCGACCAGCTGGCAGTTGCAGGAACATGGCCGTGCCTTCCCGCCCGGCTATCTGCACGAAAGCTGGCACGACTGGCTCTACTGGGATGTCGAACTGCTGGCCTGACGGATATGCCTGACGGGCAGGGGCGGCGGCTCAGCTCGTCGGCAGCCAGTCCAGATCCATGTCCTTGTGCCGGTTGGTATAATGGCCGATCTCTTCCAGCCGCGCCATGTCATTGAGGATGATGCGGCCATTGGAGCGGCTGATGAGGCCCTCCTGCTCCATCTGGCGGATCATGCGGTTCACATGGACGGATGTCAGGCCGATCGAATCGCCGATCTCCTCCTGCGTCAGCTTCAGGTCGAAACTGTCGGTGATGCTGTCGTCGGTCACGCGCAGCCGGTCGAACATGTCGAGCAGGAAGGACGCGACGCGCGCCTTGGCCGATGTCCGGCCCAGCGCCGCCAGCCGGTCGGTCATCGCCACCCGTTCCGCATTGGACAGCAGGAACAAGAGCGCCGCGACGCGCGGATATTCGTCCAGCAGCCGGCGCAACGCATGTTTGTCGAACGGACAGACGATCGCATCCGACAGCGCGACCAGCGATTCGGGCGCCTTGCTGTAGATGGTACTGGCCGATCCGATAAAATCGCCGGGGAAATAGACGCGCAGGATCTGGCGGCTGCCGTCGGGCAGGATGACGAAGCTCATCACCCGGCCTTCGCGCAGCACGAACAGCTCGGTAACCGTGTCGTTGACCCGCTGGATCATCGCACCACGCTTCACCTTGCGCGGATTTTCTTCGAGCCGGGCCAATGCCTTCTTTTCCGCATCGGACAGCGGCACCTGTTTTGCCAGCCTTTCCGCGAAACAACTCGTTGCCACCAAAAACACCTTTTTCCTGTTGTCGTTACGATGGCAGAACGCCCTATCCGCCTTTTGGCTGCATTTTCAGAACGCGCACTAAACTCGATCAAGGTCGGGCCGCGCTTTGCAATAATGTTTCACATTGCGGTCATCCCGGCCGGTTTGCGGCGTCAAATGACCCAGCAGCCGCCTTGCGCGGGCCGCATTAGACGTTATTAACCCTGCCCAATGGACCGCATTCACATTCGCGGCGGCAACACGCTCAACGGCCGCCTTCCCATCTCCGGCGCGAAGAACGCCGCCCTGACGCTGCTGCCCTGCGCGTTGCTCACTGACGAGCCGGTGACGCTGCGCAACCTGCCGCGCCTCGCCGATGTCGACAGTTTCGGTCATCTGCTCAACCAGCTGGGCGTATCGACCATGATCGAGGGGGCAAGGCCGGAGGATTTCGGCCGCGTCCTCACCATGCGCGCGGGCCGCGTCACCTCGACCGAGGCGCCCTATGACATCGTGCGGAAAATGCGCGCCTCGATCCTGGTGCTGGGTCCGCTGCTCGCCCGTGTCGGCGAAGCGCGCGTGTCGCTGCCGGGCGGCTGCGCCATCGGCAACCGCCCGATCGACCTCCATTTGAAGGCGCTGGAAGCGTTCGGCGCGACGCTGGAAACCACCGCAGGCTATGTCCGCGCCAGCGTGCCGGATGGCGGCCTGCCCGGCGGCATCTACACCTTCCCGGTCGTGTCGGTCGGCGCCACCGAGAACGCCGTGATGGCCGCCTCGCTCGCCAAGGGCACCTGCATCCTCGAAAATGCGGCGCGCGAACCGGAAATCGTCGACCTGTGCAACCTGCTCGTCGCCATGGGCGCGGACATTGAAGGGATCGGCACCGACAAGCTCATCATCCACGGCCGCGAGCGGCTGCACGGCGCGACCTACAGCGTCATGCCCGACCGGATCGAGGCGGGTAGCTATGCCTGCGCCGCCGCCATCACCGGCGGCTCGGTCGATCTGGTCGGCGCCAATGCCGACGACATGCACGCCATCCTCGCCGCATTGCGCGACGCGGGGGTGCAGGTCGATCCGCACAAGGACGGCATCCGCATCTCGTCGGATGGGAAGCTGAAACCCCTGACGCTCTCGACTGCGCCCTTCCCGGCCTTCCCGACCGATATGCAGGCGCAGTTCATGGCGATGCTGACGAAGGCGGATGGCGCGTCGGTGCTGACCGAAACCATCTTCGAAAACCGCTACATGCATGTGCCCGAACTGGCGCGTATGGGCGCGGACATCGCTGTTAACGGCCGCACCGCCGTGGTGCGCGGCGTCGACAGACTGGTCGGCGCGCCGGTGATGGCGACCGACCTGCGCGCCTCGATGAGCCTCATCCTCGCCGGTCTGGCTGCCGAGGGCGAAACGCAGGTCCAGCGCGTCTATCATCTCGATCGCGGCTATGAACGGCTGGAAGAGAAGCTGTCCGCCGTTGGCGCCGATATCGAACGGGTCAGTGATGGCTGAAGCCCGCAATGGCTGACGGACGGGGGCTGGCAACGGATCGCGCGGCGCTGCTGGCGCTGTACGACCTCGACGCCGGCGGCTTCCGCAATCTCGATGACATTACCGGCTTCGCGTCCGAATTGTGCGGCGCGCCGATCGCGCTGGTCAGCATTGTCGAGGATGTGCGCCAGCGCTTCCTGGCGCGCGTCGGGCTGGATGCGGAGGAAACGCCGCGCGACGTCTCCTTCTGCGCGCTGGCGATGCTCGGCGACGACATCTTCATTGTGCCCGACGCGACCAGCGATCCGCGCTTCGCCGATAACGCTCTGGTCACGGGGGCACCCCATATCCGCTTCTATGCCGGTGCGCCGCTGGTGGGGGCGGACGGTGAGCCGCTGGGGGCGATCTGCGTCATCGACACTTTGCCGCGCGCAGACCTGACCCCGCTGCAACGGCAGGGGCTGACCTTGCTCGCCCGGCAGGTGATGGTGGAACTGGAGGGGCGCCGCCGCGACCGCGACATGATCATGCGTCAGCGGCTCGATGCGGCGGCCGTCGCCGAAAGCGACCGGATGTTCCGCTCGCTCGCCGACACCATGCCGCAAATGGTCTGGTCGACGCTGCCAGACGGCTATCATGATTATTATAACGCCCGCTGGTACGAATATACCGGCGTCCCGGCCGGATCGACCGACGGCGCCGGCTGGAACGGCATGTTCCATCCCGACGATCAGGACCGGGCCTGGGCGCGCTGGCGCCATAGCCTGTCCTCCGGCGAACCCTATGAGATCGAATATCGTCTGCGCCATCATGGCGGCGATTATCGCTGGACGCTGGGCCGCGCGCTGCCGATCCGCGATGCTGACGGCCTGATCGTGCGCTGGATCGGCACCTGCACCGACATCCACGAACAGAAATTGATGATCGACGAGCGCGAGATGATCGCGCACGAACTGTCGCACCGGATCAAGAATATCTTCTCGGTCATCGCGGGCCTCATCGGCCTGTCGGCGCGGCAGAACCCGGTCATCGCCGATGTGGCGGACGATCTGCGCGACCGGATTCTCGCGCTGGGCCGTGCCCATGATTTCGTCCGGCCGCACAGTATCGAATCGGCGGCGCAGATCGGCGATGGGGAAGGGCGGCTCTGGGGCATACTCGACCAGATTTTCGCGCCCTATCGCAGCGGCGATGACCAGAGCCGCATCATCCTGTCGGGTGAAAATCCCTCGATCGATGATCGGTCGGCGACGCCGCTGGCGCTGCTGTTTCATGAACTGGCGACCAATGCCGCCAAATATGGCGCCTTGTCCGTCGCCGACGGATCGATCGCGCTGCACATATCGCTGGATGGCGATGCGGTGCGGATCGACTGGCAGGAAATGGGTGGCCCGGCGGTCGTGCCCGGCGGCGTGGACGGCTTTGGCAGCCGGCTGATGACGCTCAGTGTCGAACGGCAACTGGGTGGGCGGATCGAACGTCAGTGGCAGCCCGACGGGCTGCGCATCAGCCTCTGGATTCCATCCCGGTCCATGAGCCGTGCGGGCGGAAGGGCGTAAAGCCGGCAATCTCCGCATCGGTCAGGTCAGGCTGTTCGGCGGCGGCCAGTTGCAGCGTAGCGCTGATGCTCTGGGGGCGGAACGGCTTGGTGATGACACCCAGCGCAGCGACCGAGGCTTCGCCGATCTGCGCCGGATTTGCCGTCACATAAATCACGCGGATGCCATGGCGCGTCGCCAGTTCCATGCCGATCTGCGGCCCGGTCGGCCCGTCGCGCAGGTTGAGGTCGACCAGCGCGATGTCGCAATCATCGGCACTGGCGAGGGCGCTTTCGCGATCGGCGGCGATCGCCCCGACCGCGAATCCGGCATCCTCGACAATCTGCTCGATTTCCAGTGCGACGAAAATCTCGTCTTCGACGATCAGAACCTTCTTGCGCATTCCATGACCCATAAATCTGGATCAATTAAATTCGGGATCAGCGCTTAGGTTCCCATTGAGCGCTAAAATACCTCTACGGCGCGCTGGTTTCGCCTTCGGCGACGCTGGTCCACAGCGTCTCGAACTGCGTCCCCTGCATCAGCAGCACCGACGCGGGATAGCCGGCCTCGCTTGCCTTGCGCGCGGTGCCGGTGGCGCTGTCCACCGCCAGCGCCTGTGTCGGGAAGGGGCCATAATATTTATTGTCCAGATTGATCTTCCAGACGCCCTCGTGCTGGAGGACGATGTAGCGGGCGTGGGGCAGGGGCATGGGTCAGAGTACCTCGGTGTTATAATGGTGCCAGGCCATGATCGCGGCAGCGCCACGATGCGGGCGCCAGGCTTCGGCGACTGCGCGGGTCAGTTTCTCGCTCGGCCGTTCGGGCATTCCCAATATCCGGCCGATCTCGATCTGCACAGCCAGATCGCCGGCGGGCCAGATATCGGGCCGTCCTTCCGCGAACAACAGATAGATTTCCGCCGACCAGCGGCCGATCCCCTTGATCTGCACCAGTTGCGCGATCGCTTCCTCGTCATCGGCCGGCAGCGCGTGCAGGTCCAGTTCGCCCGACACGACCAGTTCGGCCAGGCTGCGGGCATAGCCCTGTTTCTGCCGTGACAGGCCGCACGCCCGCAAAGTGTCGAAATCCCGCGCCAGCAATGCCGCGGGTGCGCAGCCTTCGCCCAGTTCCGCCTCCAGCTTGCGCCACACTGCCGCCGCTGCCGCGACGCTCACCTGCTGGCCCACGATCGTGCGCAGCAGCGTCTCATAGCCCGGCTCCCTTACCCGTGGCGCGGGATAGCCGACCCGCGCGATCGCGGCGACGAAGCCCGGCTCCAGCGCGGCGATCGCGTCCAGGCTGTCACGCAACTGATCGACACTGTTCACCATATTGCTGCGCCAAGACCTCTGATGGATTGACCCCTTGATTTCCCGGTCCCTGTCGGTCAGAGCGGAAAAAATTTTAGGGGAACAGGGTAGATGCCGAAACTGATCGTGGTCAACCGTGCGGGTGAAGAACAGGCTGTCGATGGCGACAATGGCCTGTCGGTGATGGAAGTCATCCGCGACAACGGCTTTGACGAATTGCTCGCGCTGTGCGGCGGTTGCTGCTCCTGCGCGACCTGCCATATCTATGTCGATCCCGCCTTTGCCGACGCGCTGCCGGCCATGAGCGAGGATGAGAATGACCTGCTCGACAGCAGCGACCATCGCAACGACAGCAGCCGCCTGTCCTGTCAGCTGGTGCTGAACGACGCGCTGGACGGCCTGCGCGTCACCATCGCACCGGAAGACTGATCCTTTGATATAGTCGCTCCGGCCCACGCCCCCACCCGGTTTCCCGTCCAGTTATGCTGTGGGAGGCCGGGTGGGGGTGTGGGCCGGTGCCGTACCGTTCAGCTTTGCTGAACCAGATCAATGCTTCACCCGCAACGTCGCGGCCGGCGCGTCGCTGGTCAGCGGCGTGATCGCCCAGACGATCCGCTTGCCCTGTGGCGTGCTTTGCGCGCCCTCTTCCTGGTTCTGGCTGACGATCTCCGCATCGGTCGTGAGCGTGAAGGTTCCGTTCAGCGCCTTCGCGGCCTCATCCCCCGTGCTGCCGATCCCCGCAGGCCCCTGGCTCTTGTCGAAGCCGTTGGCAAAGCCCGGCGCCTTCACCCGCACCCGGTCGTCCCCGCGCATCTCAACCGCGACGAAGGGCAGGATGATCTGCGCGTCGATGTTGAAGGGGAAGAGGAAGGCATGGTCCAGCCGGCCCGCGATCGCATAGTCGATCTCGAACTTGTGATGGCCCATGTAACGGGCCGACCGAAATCCCTTCTCCTTGCTCAGCGCCGCCGCGATCGCCTGCATCTGCGCGTCATCGTTTTTGTCGCCGGCCGCGTCGCTGAAATCCTCCTCCTGCGCCGCGATCTGCATCAAGGTCGGGCTGTTCTCCGCCTCGCCCTCTGTCGCATCGTCGCCGGATGAGGAGGAAGCGCCCGTCAGCGCCTCCTTGCCCATGTCCGACGCCAGTATCTCGCCCTTATAGGCGAAGCTGAAACTGCGGTCGGCGCGGATATCCAGACTCGATTCGAACCGGCCCGGCGTCACCAGACAGGCGGAGAGCGCCAGCAAGCCCGCCAGCGCCCCCAAAGTGCGATACAGCCGGTCCATGGTCACGCTCCCCCCTCTTGCCCCTCTCAGCCGACCGTAGCGGCGTAGAGCGCGATCGCCGCCGCATTGGAGACGTTCAGGCTCTCCATGCGCGGGCTGATCGGCAGCTTGGCGATGATGTCGCAATGGGCGATCGTATTGTGGCGCAGCCCTTCGCCCTCGGCCCCCAGCACCAGCGCAACCCGCGATTCGCCGATCGCCTCGCCGATCGTCGTCTCTGCCTCGCCGTCCAGCCCGATGCGCCAGTAACCGGCCTCGGCAATCTCCTCCAGCGCGCGGGCCAGATTGACGACCCGCACCCATGGCACGCTCTCCAGCGCGCCCGACGCCGCGCGCGCCAGCACCCCCGATTCGGGCGGCGCATGCCGGTCCTGCGTGACGATGCACAGCGCGTCGAACGCGGCGGCGGAGCGCAGGATCGCGCCCACATTATGCGGGTCCGTCACCTGATCCAGCACCAGAATCGGCCGCTTGTCATCCTGACCCTGTTCCAGAATCTCGCCCAGCCACACATCGTCCAGCGGCTCGACTTCGGCGACGATGCCCTGATGCGGCGCGTCGGACGGGACCATGCGGCCCATGTCGGCGACGTCGGAATAGACGATCGGCAGCACCGGCGGCAGGTCGAGGGCGCCGAGCGCCTCGCGCGTCCCCCATATCTTGCGCACGATGCGGTCGGGGTTGGCGAGCGCCGCGATAACGGCATGACGGCCATAGAAGCGCGGAAAGGCGCTCTTGGGCTTGGTGGAGCGATTGGGCTTTTTCATGATTTCGCTCTTTTCACATCAGGCCATTGACAGGCAAGTCTCCATTCGCCATTAGGCCGCCTCCAACGCAGCGGGAACGCAGTTTTCCAAAGCGTAGGGCACTGGACAGGTGGCCGAGTGGTTAAAGGCAGCAGACTGTAAATCTGCCCGGGTTTCCCGTACGCTGGTTCGAATCCAGCCCTGTCCACCACTGCATCGGGCCGATGCAGTCACCCCCTTCATGAAGGGGCGGAAACAGGCCAGTGTGGACGCATAGCTCAGTTGGTAGAGCAGCTGACTCTTAATCAGCGGGTCCTAGGTTCGAGCCCTAGTGCGTCCACCAAGCCTTTCCCCAGAAAAACGGTCCTCCGGCGCGCCGCCTCTTTCGGGTTTCCGGCCACCGCGTCGCCTTTTCGAGCCCGCCCGTCTGAAAGGGAAGCGCCCTATGGCGTGGCTCATCCTCGGCATCGCCGTCTTCACCGAAATCTGTTGGGCGCTCAGCCTGAAATGGGCCGCCACCATCGGCAGCTGGCAGGCCAGTGCCGTACCGATTGCGCTCAGCTTCCTCAACATGGGGCTGCTCGCCCTCGCCATGAAAGGCATCCCCGCCGGCACCGCCTATGCGGTCTGGACCGGCCTTGGCGCCGTGGGCGTCATCATCGGCGGCATGATCTTCTTCGGCGACCGCGTAAACGCGGTGCAGGCGGGTTTCATGGCGATGATCGTGGTGGGGGTTGTGGGGACGAAGATGTTTGGGAGCGGGTGAGGGGATGGTTTGTACCCCGTTGTCGGCGTCGGGCAGCGATTCTTTCATGCTTGGAGGTGGACGTCAAAAATTCTTGGTAGGCTCTAGCGGATTCCTATCGTCTCCGAGCGATACGTCGAATGGCAACTCTACTCTCGCTAAAGCAAGCTTACTTGTTCCAGCCGTCCACAATAGACTGTGCGGATAGCTTGGCAGAGGCGATGCCATCCGCCCTCATGTATGCCGCTACTTGATGGAGATAGTAGGAGATTTTGTCTTTCGCGAAGCCGCCACTGTTGGCGGGTGGAGTAGAAAAGCCATGCCGACGGAGTTTATTCATTACTACATTGAGATTGGCGATGACTGCTGGATTTGCGAAAATAGCGCTACTGTTATCGAGCGAGTAAGCGGCAAGCGATACATCAGTGGCCAAAGCTTCAAGCGGGCTCGGACGATTTCGCTTTCCCAGCCAACGACGAACAAACACAGTTGCGACGCATCCTAGTGCGAAAAATGCGAAAGCTAAAAACCAGTCAGTCTGTACGACCCTGAAAAGCCAGTTTGGCAGTGAGCGGACCAGCGGGTTTGTTGCGTAACTCGCGATGTTGGATTGCATCTCGCTTGCGGACTGGTTCGCCATGAAGGTGATTAACGCCAGCAAGGATGATCCTACCAAAGCGATCAGGTTCCAGATGTTCTTCATGCGTCCGCAAATCCTCCCCGCTGTGAAGTTTGAGTAGGTGCACGGAAAATACCAAGCAATCAACGCTGGGCGCTTGCGCTAACGCCGGTTCTGGTCGGCAGCAGATACCTATGAACATCAGCTATCCCCTCCAAGCCAGCCGTTCTGCAATCGGTCAATCGCCGCCTGTCCTACACCCCCATTTCATGCCATCCTCCCGCCGGCTCTTTCCCACCGTCGGCTTCATCCACCCCGCGGCGCCTTCGCACCGGCGCGGGTCTGATTTTGCAGAAATTTTCCTATTGCGAAATCGACGCCACCCGTCCGTGCCTACGCTTTTGCGTCAGCCACGACGGTGTGAACTTCGCAATCCCTGACCCTGTTGCAAAAGGCCGCCTCGCGCCTTTGCCACCCGCCACACCTCTGCTACAGGCGCGCCCATGCTAAACCTCAACGGTATCACCGTGCGCCTGGGCGGCCGCACCATTCTCGATCGTGCCAGCGCCGCGCTGCCGCCGCGCAGCCGTGTCGGCCTCATCGGCCGCAACGGCGCGGGCAAGTCCACGCTGATGAAGGTGATGATCGGCCAGCTCGACCCGGACGAGGGCTCATGCGACATGCCCCGCGACACGCGGCTGGGCTATATCGCGCAGGAGGCCCCGTCGGGCACCGCGACCCCCTTCGACACGGTGCTGGCCGCCGACAAGGAACGCGCCGAACTGATGGCGGAGGCGGAGCATACCGAAGATCCCGATCGGCTCGGCCATATCTATGAGCGGCTGACGACGATCGACGCCTATACCGCGCCGGCCCGCGCCGCCCGCATCCTCGTCGGCCTCGGCTTTGACGAGGAAATGCAGGGCCGCCCGCTCGACAGCTATTCGGGCGGCTGGAAAATGCGCGTGGCGCTGGCCGCCTTGCTCTTCTCCAATCCCGACCTGCTGCTGCTCGACGAACCGTCGAACCATTTGGACCTTGAAGCGACGCTCTGGCTGGAGAATTTCCTCAAAGCCTATCGCGGCACCGTGGTCGTCATCAGCCACGAACGCGACCTGCTCAACAATGTGGTCGACTATATCCTCCATCTGGAAGGGGGGAAGATCACCCTCTATCCCGGCGGCTATGACGCCTTCGAACGCCAGCGCGCCGAACGGCTCGCCCAGCAGGAAGCCGCCCGGTCCAAGCAGCAGGCGGAGCGCGAGAAGTTGCAGGACTATGTCGCCCGCAACTCGGCCCGCGCCTCGACCGCGAAACAGGCCCAGTCCCGTGCCAAGGCACTGGCCAAGATGCAGCCCATTGCGGCGGCGATCGAAGACCCGACGCTGCATTTCGGTTTCCCCAGCCCCGCGGAACTCAAGCCCCCGCTCATCACCATGGACATGGCCTCGGTCGGCTATACCGACACGCCGATCCTGCGCCGCGTCAACCTGCGCATCGACCCGGACGACCGGCTGGCGCTGCTCGGCCGCAACGGCAACGGCAAGACGACGCTGGCCCGCCTGATCGCCGCGCAGCTCAAGCCGATGGAAGGCGACATGGCCTCCAGTCCCAAGATGAATGTCGGCTATTTCACCCAATATCAGGTGGAAGAACTGGACGTCACGGACACGCCGCTGGAACATATGACCCGCGTGATGAAGGGCGCGACCCCCGGCGCGGTGCGTGGCCAGCTTGGCCGCTTCGGCTTTTCGGGCGAGCGCGCGACGCAGAAGGTCGGCTCCATGTCGGGTGGCGAGCGCGCCCGTCTGGCCCTCGCCCTCATCACCCGCGACGCGCCGCATCTGTTGATCCTCGACGAACCGACCAACCATCTGGACGTCGACAGTCGCGAGGCGTTGGTGCAGGCGCTCAACGAATATTCGGGCGCGGTGGTGATTGTGTCGCATGACCGCCACATGATCGAACTGGTCGCCGATCGGCTGGTGCTGGTCGACAATGGCACCGCCCAGCCGTTCGACGGCAGCCTGGATGATTATACCGACATCATTCTGCGCAAGGCGGACGGCAACAGCAGCAGCGGCGACGCACCGAAAGTGGACCGCAAGGCGGACAAGAAAGCCGCCGCCGAATGGCGCGAAAAGCAGAAGGTACTGAAGAACGCGGTCAACAAGGCGGAACGCGAAATGACCGCGCTGTCCAATGAGCGCAGCCGGATCGACGCCGCCCTGTCAGACCCCAAGACCGCGACGGGTGCTGAGGCAAAGATGACCAGCAGCCAGCTGATGATGAAGCGCGCCGAAGTCGAAAAGAAGCTGGAAGCCGCCGAGGAAGTCTGGATGGAAGCCGGCGCCGCGCTGGAAGCGGGTTAGAGCATAGAGCGTTAAATTTGGATCACTTAATTTCCGTTCGTCCTCAGGACGAACGGATCATATTTAAAGCGCGCTGTTTTAAAATACCCGCTCCAGCAGCACCAGCGCCGCGTCGCCCTCCACGGCGCGTGCGGAAAAGCCCATTTCCCGCTCCAGTGCGATGGCGGCGCGATTATCCCGGCTCTCGATCGACTGGAGCCGGCGGATGCCCCAGCCTTTGGCCTCCTGCGCGACATGGTCCAGCAGGGTCCAGCCGATCCCCTTGCCCTTGTGGTCGGGCAGGATGGAGATGGCCACCTCGCCGGTGCCGCCCTCCCGGTCGGCGGCCAGCGTGGCGGCGGCGATGATCTCGTCCCCGCCCGGCGCGAAGGCCACGAACGTCTCGTGCCGGTGATAGTCGAAGGCGGTGATGTCGTGCAGCTGGTTCCGGCTGACATGGCGCACCGCCGACAGGAAACGGAAGCGCCGGTCCTCGTCCGTCACGGCGGCGAAGAAATCGGCCAGCGCCGGTTCGTCGGCATGGCTGGCGACGCGAATGTCGATGCGAAAGCCATAACGGGTTTCAAGCGCGATCATGGGATAATCCTTTGCTTAAAGGTCGCCCCGACCTATCCGCCTTCCGCGTACGGAAACCTATAAGGACTATCCCCTATCACCGCCCCATCAGGATGAACGGCGCCCAGATATAGGGCTGCACCGCATTGGGCCGCTTCGACGCGATCAGCTTCAGCATCGCCCGTTGTAGCGCTACCGGCCGGGGCAGGCCGCGATTGGCGCCCTTGACCGTTTCCAGCGTTACGAAGGCGCTGGCATCGTCCCGCACCGGCCAGTGCGATACCAGCAGCGATCCCGCCCCGGCATAGCGGAACGCCTGCGCCAGTCCCGAATAGGCCGGCGACTGGCTGTTGTCGCCCGCCGCTGTGTTGCAGGCGGACAGGATCACCCAGTCGGCGCCGATCCGCATCGTCGCCACTTCCGACGCGGTCAGCAGGCCGTCATCTTGGTGGTCATCGGCACCGGGCGGCGACAGGACCAGCGCCGGCTCGGTCACGCCCTCCATCTCGCCGCTGACCAGCCCGTGCGTCGCGAACAGGATCACGCCATAGCCCGACAGGTCCAGCGTGCGCAGCGCCCGCTCATTGGCCTGTGCGCCCAGCAGCAAGGTGGTGCGCGCCGCGCCGAACCGGTGCGCGACCGCCTGCAACTCGGCCTGCGATCCGGGTAGCGGCGGCAGTTGCGCCAGCGCCTGCGCATCGGCGGCGCCATTGCGGAAATATTGACTGGCCGCCAGTAGCGTGCCGCTCCCGCGCGGCGCATCCGCCGACTGTACATCGCCGAACAATTGCGGCGCGCCGATGCCCAGGAAGCGCTGGTCGCGCGCTGCAAGCTGGTGCCGCTGCTGCCCGCCGGTCGAGAAGCCGGGCTGCACCTCGATCGCGAAGCGGTGGATCAGCCAGGGCGTCGTGCGCGTCACCGCCGCCACCGGCCGCTGCGGCAGCATGGAGAAGGGCAGGGAGGCGAAGGCACCGGTCGGCACGATCCGCAGGCTGCTTGCCTTGCCCAGCGTCGCAAGGATGCCGGGTGTGAAGATCTGGCGATACAGGCTGTGCGCGCTGCTCTGGTCGAACCCGGCCGGCGTAAGCGACCCCCGCAGTTTCCCGACCAGCGCCACCAGCCCGGCGCGGTCCATCTGCGCCCGCTCGACATGCACGGCGTCCTGGCCGACCGCGAGCAGGTAGACCCCATCAAACGCCGGCATCACCGCCAGCAGCGCCTCATCCTTGCCCAGACTGGCACGCAGAGCGCCAAGATCGGGCCGCTCCCCGCCATGCGCCTCCACCCAGCGCGGATAGTCGCGGGCAATGGCGGCCCGCTCGGCGTCCACCGCCGCCGCGACGGCGGCACGGTCCGCGCGCGCCTCGGCCACGCCGCTGTCGATCGCCAGCGCTTTCAGCAGCCGGCTGTCGGCCGCCTGCAATATCTTGGTCCGGTCCTGAAGGCTGCGCACGCGCGCGGCCAGCGCCGGATCGGCGACCAGTCGCTGCGCCACCAGCCGGTTGGCCTGCGCGATGCGCGACCCGGCCAGGATCGCCATCGCATCCAGCGCCAGCGCCCCGTCCTGAGTCTCGGCTGCCACCGCCAGGACCGTGTCGAGCGCGGCGCGCTGCTCCTCGTTCAACTCGCCATCGTCATTGACGCTGGCATTGTCGCGCAGCAGGCCGACAAGCTGGCGCGCGGCCGGTCCCAGCGCGGCCTGATCCTGCCGGGTCCAGGCGACCAGCATCGCCGCCTGCGCCAGCGGAATGGCAGGGGCATTGTCGAGTTGCCGGGACTCAGCGGCAAAGGCGTCGGCGGCGCGGCGGGCATCGTCGCCCCGCTTCGCCGCGATCAGGGCCGGGACAAGATAGGGATAGACGCGCTGGCCGATGTCGCGGTCCTTGTCCGACCCTGCATGCACGCGCGCCAGCGCATCCGTCAGCCGCTCGATCGCCTGCTCGCGATGCCCCTCCGCCAGCGCGGCCGATGCGGCGAACGCCAGCGCACGGGCGGACTGCGGACTATCCTCGCCCTCCAGCCCGCGAAAGCCGCGCTCCGCCTCCATGAACAGCGATTCCGCGTCGGCATAGCGTTCCAGCGGCAGCAGCACCGTACCCAGATTTTGCAGCCCGAACTGGAAATAGAGGCTGCTGGTGCCGACCGTCTCGCGCTTGATGGCGATGGCCCGTTGCAGATAGTCCAGGCTCTCGGTTCGGCGCCCGGTACGGGACAGGAGCAGGCCCAGCGCCTCCAGCGCGCGGGCGTAGCTGGGATGCTTGCGATCGACATAGTCGGTGGCGATCTCCACCGCCATGCGCGCATATTTTTCCGCTTCCGCGTCGCGATCGGCGCGGGCGAGCATCTGGGCATAGCTGTAATAGGAACCGATCGTGTCGGCGCTGTTCGGCCCCGCCGCCAGAATGCGCGCCTCCATGCTGGCCTTCTGCGCCTCCACGGCCTCGTCATTGCGGCCAAGGCGGGTGAGGGCCTGCGCATGGGAGAAGGCGATGTTCGACCGCAGCATCTGGGTCGATTCATCCTGCTGGCCGGCCGGGGTGCGGGCGATATAGCCGTCCATATAGGCGCTCGCCTGCGCCAGCGTGTCCGCCGCGCCGGTCACGTCGCCCAGAGCCGCCTGGATGAACCCCTTGATCGACAGGCCCTGCATCCAGGCGACGGGATAGGCATCGGCAAAGGGGGCGAGCAGGGCGAGGCCCTCGCTCGACCGGGCCAGCGCATCGGTATTCTTGCCGTCAATCTGGTCCATGGAGGACAGGTTGATGAGCGCGACACCGGCGAGCGGATGCGGTTTGCCGTCTACCTTCACCTTTGCCGCAGCGCCATGCAGGCGGGTCCAGGCGTCGCGGGTCTTTTGCGACATGGACAGGGCATAATCGTCGCTGTTGAACAGGTCCGACGCCTGCCGCTCCAGCGCATATAGCCGCGCATGGCGGGGGTCGGTCGCGGAAAAGCCGGCGGGCGGCGCGGCGAGGGCGATCGGCGCAGGCAGGGCCAGCGTCAGCAGGACAGCCGAAACAGCAGCGGAAAGTCTCATCTTACCCCCACCATGGCGCGACCTTTGCGTCTCATGGGTCCGGTGCAGGCGGGCGTCAAGAGGACGCCGCGCCCATATCCCCTCAGGCCAGTGTCAGCCGCCAGTCCCAGCGCAGCGGATCGCCGTCCATCACCTCGACCCCGCGCGCGATCAGCGCGTCGCGAATCTCGTCCGACAGGGCGAAATCCTTTTCCGCGCGCGCGGCGGTGCGCCGCTCCAGTTCGGCCTCGATCGCCTCCGGCGTAATCTGTGCATCCTTGGGCTGGAGGCGCAGGTCGGCGCGGCTGAGCGTCAGCAGGTTGAGGCCAAGCGCAGCATCGAAAGCGGCGATCAGGCAGAGCTTCTCATCCACCGGCACCTTCTTCATGCCAATGGCTTCCTCCAGCAGCGGCAGCGCGCGCGGCGTCATCAGATCATCGGCGATCGCCGCATCGAACTGTTCCAGCAGTGGCGCCAGCTTGGGATGGAGATTGGCGCGCAGATAGTCGAGCCGTGGCGATTGCCAGGTCACGCCCTCGGCGCGGGCCTTCAGCCCCTCGACGCCCATGACCAGTCGCTTGAGCCGTGTCAGCGCCGCCGCCAGATTGTCCGCGCTGAACTCCAGTTCCGACCGGTAATGCGCGCCAAGGCACAGCAGGCGGTAGGCGATCGGATGCACCCCCGCGTCGATCAGGCTGAACAGGGTGGTGAAGCCGCCTTTCGACTTCGACATCTTCCCTTGCCGGTCGACGAGGAAGTTGTTGTGCATCCACCAGCGCGCGCCAGTGAAGCCGGCTTCCGCCGCACTGGGTTCGCCGCAGCAGCTATGGCCAGCCTGATGATATGCCTGATTCTGGGCGATCTCGTTGGGATGATGAATCTCGCGATGGTCGATGCCGCCGGTATGGATATCGAACGGCTGGCCAAGCCGGGCTTGCGACATGACCGAACATTCCAGATGCCAGCCCGGTGCCCCCTTGCCCCAGGGGCTGTCCCATTCCATCTGGCGCTGCTCGCCCGGCGGTGACTTGCGCCAGATGGCGAAATCGGACGGATTGCGCTTGCCTGCCACCGGATCGATGCGGGCATGGGCCGCGTCATCGCGGCCACCGGCCAGCGCGCCATAGTCAGGTACAGTGCTGCTGTCGAAATAAAGGCCGCTCTCCAGTTCATAGCAATGATCCGGCGCGATCTTCTCCGCAAATTCGATCATCTGCGGCACATAGTCGGTTGCAACCGTCCATTCGCTTGGGCTGATGATGTTGAGGGCCGCAATATTGGACTTGAACGCCTCGGTATAGTGCGCCGCAATGTCCCAGATGCTCCTGGCGCTGGCCTTGGCCGCTGCCTCCATCTTGTCGTCGCCTGCATCGGCGTCGCTGGTCAAATGGCCGACATCGGTGATGTTGATGATCTGGGTGACGTCCAGCCCCTTCCACAACAATGTCCGGCGCAGCGTGTCGACAAAGACGTAAGCGCGCAAATTGCCGATATGGGCGTAATTATAGACGGTCGGGCCGCAGCTATAGACGCGCGCATGATGGCCCTCGATCGGCGTGAACGGCTCGATCGTGCGGGTCAGGCTGTTGAACAGGCGCAGCGGCGCGGGGATATGCTGGTCGTCGGACATGGTGGCAAGCCATGTCGCGAAGCGGGACGGGGGTCAATCCTTCCCGCACATCGCAAGGCAGAGATTTATTTAGTTAGCTAAGCAACGAAACTGCACGGGCAATTTTAGGTGTCTAACTCGCTGTCTCATTCGTGACCGCCGCCCCCTTCGTGGCGGGGCGACCCAGTCCGATTGTAATAAAATGTTGCGGACGGGCCGATCCCTTGCAGCCTGGCGTTGGCCACCCGATATTGCTGATGCGGGCCGGGCCCCTCTGGCGACATGGATTCCCCCTTTATCCTGTCGCGATGTCGGACCGCATCGGGTGTGCCCGGTGCAGGTTTTGCGGCGATTTGCCCCCTCTCGTCGCCGCAGGAGACCGCACCGGGCCACTCGAACCAACTTTTTTGGAGTGAGTGTTTCCGATGAATAATCCCGTTCGCATGCCCGGCTATGGTGCCAGCCAGACGGCGCAGACCGACGCCGGCCTGCGCGCGCACATGCTGGGCGTCTTCCGCAATATGGGTATCGGCCTGGTTATCACAGGTCTGGTCGCCGCGCTGGTCGGCAATACCCCGGCGCTGGCCGCCGCCATCTATGGCACGCCGTTGAAGTGGGTCGCGATCTTCGCGCCGCTGGCCTTCGTCTTCTTCTTCAGCTTCCGTATGGAAAAGATGACGACCTCGGGCGCTCGTACCGCCTTCTACGCCTTCGCCGCCGTCATGGGCGTGTCGCTGGGCAGCGTCTTCCTGGTCTTCACCGGCGGCAGCATCGCTCAGGCCTTCTTCTCGGCCGCGGTCATGTTCCTCGCCATGGCGCTGTGGGGCTATACTACCCAGCGTGACCTGACGAAGATGGGCAGCTTCCTCATCATGGGCCTGATCGGCATCATGGTGGCCAGCCTGATCAACATCTTCATCGGTTCGTCGGCGATGGCCATGGTCATCTCGATCATCGGCGTGGTGGTCTTCACCGGCCTCACCGCTTGGGACGTGCAGCGCATCAAGTCGGAATATTTCTACTATGCCGGCCATGAAGTAGCAGGGAAGATGCAGGTGATGGGCGCGCTGTCGCTTTACCTGAACTTCGTCAACCTGTTCCAGATGCTGCTCAGCCTGACGGGCGAACGCGAATAATGCGCGATCCCGCTCAGGTGTCGGCGATGCTCTGCCCGGTCTGTCATGTCGGTTTGGCGATGACGGGCCGGCAGGGGGTCGAGATCGACTATTGCCCGCAATGCCGGGGCGTCTGGCTGGACCGGGGCGAACTGGACAAGATCATCGAACGATCCGGGCAGGCGAGCGCCCCCACGCCGCAGCCCGCCCCTTTCGCCCAACAAAGCTATCGCCCGGACCGGGACTATCGCGATGATGGGCGCCACTATCAGAAGAAGCGCAAGAAGAGCTTTCTGGAAGAGCTGTTCGATTGAAGAAAGGCCGGTCCCGATGGGGCCGGCCTTTTGCCATTAATGCGCCGCGCCCCAACTCGGTCCCGTGCCGATCTCCACGCCCAGCGGGACGCTCAGCTTCACGATCGGTTCTGCGGCGCTCTCCATCACCTGCCGGATGACCGCGCTGGCCGCATCCACATCGTCTTCGGGTAGTTCGAACACCAGTTCGTCATGCACTTGCAGCAGCATCTTCACATTGGGCAGGCTCGCCGCCTCCAGCGCCGGTCCCATGCGCGCCATGGCCCGCTTGATGATGTCGGCACTGGTGCCCTGAATGGGCGCGTTGATCGCGGCGCGTTCGGCGCCCTGACGCTCATGCTGGATCGACGCCTTGATGCGGGGGAACCATGTCTTCCGGCCGAACAATGTCTCGGTATAGCCGCGCTCCCGAGCCTTCTCGATCGTCTCGTTGATATAGATGCTGATGCCGGGGAAGCGCTCATAATAGCGGCTGATCATGTCCTGCGCCTCGTCCGCGCTGATCTCCAGCCGGCCGGCCAGCCCCCAGCGCGAAATGCCGTAGAGGATCGCGAAGTTGATCGTCTTCGCCCGGCCGCGCGTGTCGCGATTGACCTCGCCAAACAGCTGCATCGCGGTGGCGGCGTGAATATCCTCGCCGTTTGCGAAGGCGTCCTTGAGCGCCGGGACATCGGCCATATGCGCCGCCAGCCGCAATTCGATCTGGCTATAGTCCGCCGCCAAAATGACATTGCCCGGCTCCGCGACGAAGGCATGGCGGATCTGCCGACCGACCTCGGTGCGGATCGGGATGTTCTGGAGGTTCGGGTCGGTCGAGGACAGGCGACCGGTTTGCGCGCCGGTCAGCGAGTAGCTGGTATGGACGCGGCCCGTATTCTTGTTGATCTGCGCCTGAAGCGCATCGGTATAGGTGGACTTCAGCTTCGATAGCTGCCGCCATTCCAGCACCTTGTCCGCGATCGGCGCGCCCTGGGCCTTCAACTGCTCCAGGATCGTAACGTCGGTGGAGTAGGCCCCCGACTTGCCCTTCTTGCCGCCCTTATAACCCATCTTGTCGAACAGGATCGCGCCAAGCTGCTGGGTCGATCCGATCGCGAAGGGCTGCCCCGCAATCTCGTGGATTTCGGTTTCCAGCGCGGCGATCCCGGCGGTGAACTCGGCCGACAGGCGCGACAGATGCTCGCGATCGACCTTGATGCCCCGATGCTCCATCGCGGCGATTACGCCGACCAGCGGGCGATCGACCAGTTCGTAGACGCGGTTGGCGCCCTCATTGGCGACGCGCGTCTTGAACCGCTTCCACAGGCGCAGCGTCACATCGGCATCCTCGGCCGCATATTCGGTGGCGCGGGGCAGGGGCACTTCGGCGAAGCTGATCTGGCTCTTGCCGGTGCCGACCACCTCCTTGAAGCTGATGCAGATGTGATTGAGGTGGGTCTTGGCCGCCTCGTCCATGCCATGACCGGCGAGGCTTTGCCCCGCGTCCAGATCGAAGCTCATGACGATGGTGTCGTCATAGGGCGCGATTTCTATGCCGTGGCGGCGCAGCACAGTCAGGTCATATTTCAGATTCTGGCCGATCTTGAGGATGGAGTCATCCTCCAGCAGCGGCTTCAGCTTCGCGATGACCAGCGCCTTGTCCAACTGCTCCGGTCGTTCGGCGAACATGTCGGTGCCGCCATGGCCGACCGGGATATAGCAGGCCTTGTTCGGGCCGGTGGCCAGGCTGATGCCGACCAGTTGGCAGGATATGGCATCCAGCATGTCCGTCTCGGTATCGACGGCTACCAGCCCCTCGGCATAGGCAGCGGCGATCCACCTATCCAGAGCATCCTGCGTCACGACCGTTTCATAAAGGCTGCGGTCGATAGCGGGTTCTTCTACAGGCGCCGGGGCCGCGGGAGCGATCGCCTCATTGGTCGCAGCTGTGGCTGCCACCGCGACGGCAGCAGCGGGCGCCCCCAGACGATTGAGCAGCGTCTTGAAACCATGATGCGACAGAAACTCCTGCAAGGGTTCCTTGGGAATGCCCTTGAGCGTCAGGTCGTCCAGCGGTTCGGGCAGATCCATGCTGTCATGCAGCGCCACCAGCCGCCGCGACAGCCGGGCCATGTCGGCATGGGCGATCAGGTTTTCCTGCATCTTCGACTTCTTCATCGAAGGCGCAGCCTCCAGTGCGGCCTCCAGCGATCCATATTCGGTGATCAGCTTGGCCGCCGTCTTGGGGCCGATGCCGGGGATGCCGGGGACATTATCCACGCTGTCGCCCATCAGCGCGAGGACGTCGCCCAGTTGCTCCGGCTGCACGCCGAACTTGCCGACCACATAGTCCGCGCCGCGCCGTTCATTCTTCATCGTGTCGTACATGTCGACGCCAGGCTGGATCAGCTGCATCAGATCCTTGTCGGAGCTGACGATGGTGACATGCCATCCTGCGCGCACGGCGGCCTGCGTATAGCTGGCGATGATGTCGTCGGCCTCGAACCCCGCTTCCTCGATGCAGGGGAGGGAGAAGGCGCGGGTCGCGTCGCGGATCATGGGGAATTGCGGGACGAGGTCTTCCGGCGCAGGCGGACGGTTCGCCTTATACTGGTCGTACATGTCGTTGCGAAAGGTGTGCGATCCCTTGTCCAGCACGACGGCGAGGTGGGTGGGGCCTTCCGCCTTGCCCAGATCCTCGGCCAGTTTCCACAGCATCGTCGTATAGCCATAGACCGCGCCGACCGGCTGGCCATGCTGGTTGGTGAGCGGGGGAAGCTGGTGGTAGGCGCGGAAAATATAGCCACTGCCGTCGACAAGGTAGAGATGATTCTGGGTCATGGGGAGAGCGATAAAGCATCGCGCAGAAAAGTGGGAACCGGTTTTCTGCTCTAGCGATGCGACGACAAAAAGTCCCTTAACGTCTATCCCCTCCAGCCTTCAGGACCAGTCGCGCGTCAAAGCCTCTGCCGTGGCGTCCATCAGGCGCGGTTCGCCGCTGCCGGTCAGGGCATAGGACATGTCGCCGCGCCGCCAATAGGCGACCGATTCCGCGCCTTCCTGCACCGCGTCGGGCCGTTCGGGCGCACGGCTGCGATCGCGCAGGGCAAAGAGCGAGAAATTCTGGCCCCCTTCCGTCTTCACCGCCACCACCAGCGCCGGGCCACGCTCGGTGGGGAAGAGCTGGACGTCGGTCACCCGCCAGTCGTCGGGCAGATGCGGCATGGCGATCCGGGTGTTGGACGCGATTTCGCGGGCGTCATATCTGGGGGTTTCCACCTGCGATACCATGGCCGCGCGCATCATCGCGATGCGGTGCGAATTGACCGCATAATCGACATAGTCGGGCGGGCCGGACGGAGGCAGAAAGGCCAGAGCCAGACCGGCCGCCGCCGCGAGCGGGGCCACCAGCGGCAGGGCCCGGCGCCAGCGTGGCCGGGTGGGAGCGGCCTGCAACCGGGCGGCTGCGTCGGCCATGGCCGGCGGGATCGCATCGGGACGCGGCGCCATCATCCGCAGGGCGCTGCGGGTCGAAAGATCGGCCATGACCTGCGCCGCCTGATCGGGATGGCGGGACAGATGCGTCTCCACCACGAAGCGGCGGGACAAGTCGAGCTGATCGTCGACATAGGCGTCGATTTCCAGCGCGTTGACGTCATTGCTCATCCTGTCCTCCCACCAGCCGCAGGTGCGGCTGGCTTTTCCCTGTTTGCCCTTCTCGAAGCGCAGCCCGCGCCCGCGACAGCCGCGACATCACGGTGCCGATCGGAATGTCCAATATGTCGGCCGCCTGCTGATAGCTCAGCCCCTCGATCGCGGTCAGATGCAGCACCGCGCGCTGGGCGTCGGGCAGGGCGGCGAAGCCCTGCGCAATCTCCGCCAGCCGCACATGCTCTTCCTGCTGCGGATCGACACTGGATAGCAGGGTTTCGGCGAATCGGTCGTTCCGGCGCGTTTCGGCGGCCTGGCGCCGTTTGCCCGAAACGAACACATTATGGACGATCGCCAGCAACCAGCGGGTGCGGCTGCGATCGGGCTGATAGGTCGCCTTGCGCTCGATCGCGCGCAGCAGCGCGTCCTGCACGACATCGTCGGCATCCACATGGTCGCGGGCGAGCGACCGGGCATAGCGGCGCATCGCCAGCAGGTCCGCCTCCATGTCGCGCGGGTCGTCCATGGGCGGCTTATCCCGTGCCGGCGCGGGCGGGGCAAGCGGCGATCGCTAGTGCCTGGCGATCGGCGGGCGTCGGAATGCCGAGCAGGCGCGCATAGGCCTGCACGACCGATTGCAGCACATCATCCCAGCGATGGCGACTGGCGGCATTGGCAGCCGCCCGGCGCATGGCGGCGAGGCGCGTTGGCGTCCGGATCAGCATCGCGGCGGCATCGGCATAGGCGTCCGCGTCCGTTGGGGGCAGCAGCAACCCGGTATGGCCGGCGTCGATCAAGCTGGCAGCGCTGGGGACGTCAGCGGACAGGACGGCGAGGCCGGAGGCCATTGCCTCCAGATTGACGTTGCCAAAGGCTTCGGTGACGCTGGGGTTGATGAGCAGATCGGCGCTTGCCACCGCGCGGCCGAGGTCGGCGCCGCTCAGATGGCCCATGAAATTGGCATTGGGCAGGCGCTGCGCCAGCCAGGACCGGGCGGGCCCTTCCCCCACAATCAGCGGGCGGACCTGATGTCCGCGCGCTCGGATCGCGGCGATGGCATCGGCGAAGATGGCCAATCCCTTTTCCAGTACCAACCGGCCGAAGAAGAGCGGCACGACATCCCGATCCTCATAGCCGAGCGCAGACCGCAATGCGGGATCTCGCAATGTCGGGGCAAACTGGGTCGGGTCGATGCCCCGGCCCCAGACAGCTACCTTCGCCATGCCATGACGGGCGGCCATTTCGTCGCGGATCGGTGGGGTTGGTGCCAATATGCAGTCGGCATCGCCGTAAAAGCGATCGAGATAACGCTCCATCGTCCCGCGCAGAAAACCAAGCCGATAATAATCGAGATAGGTTTCGAACCGCGTGTGCAGGCTGGCGACGACCGGTATGCCACGGGCCTGTGCATGTTTCTGCGCCTGTCGGCCCAGCAGGTCAGGGGCGGAGAGGTGGATGATGTCCGGCGCGAAGGCGTCGAGATCGCGGCGCACCCCGCGCGTCAGGCCGATGGCGAGCCGATATTCCGGCCGGCCGGGGAGGCTGAGCGAGGGGACAGAATGAACGTCGCCGACCGAGGCGAAGGCGGGCCGGGGCGCAGTGGGCGAATAGACGCGGACCTGCGCGCCGATCCGGTGCAAAAGATGAGCGACGAGCCGATTAAGTGCGCGGTTGGCGCCATCGCGGACGCAGTCATAATTGCCGGAAAAGAGGGCGATGCGGAGCGGCGGCCGGCTGGTTGCGATCGGCCGGATCGGCACGACGCTGGAAGAAATGGCAGTAGGGGAAAAGGCGTTCATGCCGGGCATACGCCTGCCGACTCATGTTTATTCCATCAGACGCCGCCGGCATCATCCTGCGGTTGCGGTGCGGGCGTGGGTGGCCGACGGAAGCCGATTGCATGGCCGATCAGCAGCACCGGCAGCAGCATGGCGATGCCGACGAAGATAGCGGTCAGCCGCTCCAGCGCCGGCAGAAGTTCGGCAGCGTCGTAGCGGTCAGGCACGAGCGTCACCAGCACGACGAGGGTGAATTGCGTGCCGATATAGCGATGGGCCGGCTCACCATTTTCCAGATGCCGCCCCAGCGCCGTGCCGATGGCGGTGCCAACCAGCAGGGGCAGGGCCGACCCGCCAGCCCCCAGCAGGAAAGCGGCGGAAAAGAGTGCGCCGATGCCGCAGCCGATGGTGCGCTGGAGAATGCGGCGGCTGACCGGGGCAAGGCTGCTCTGGCCGATGCCGGTCGCGGGGAGGACCATGACTGCCATGATCATGATTGCGCCTTGCGCGAGCGCGGGAATGGGAAGGAAAGTACCGAGCGCTACCAGCAAGGCGAGCGCGACGCCGGCCTGACAGGCATGGCGGAAGGCATCGCGGTGCCAGCGCGCACCGACCGGCGGTGGCGTAGGTGGGGCGGGCCAGCGTCGCCGTAGAGTGAGCGTGCTGATTAGACTGACGGTAAGGCAGGCGGCGATGCCGGCCACCGTTTCGAGGATGCGGGTTTGCACGAAGGCGGCGAGCGCGATGTCCGGATGCTCCAGCTTGTCGAGCAGCACCATGGCGAAGGTCAGGCCGAAGAAGAGCCAGGCATAGGAACGGCGGGACGTGATGGCGGCATAGAGGCTGACGGTGCCGACCAGCATCATCGCCAGTGCCACGACCGGCCAGAAGGGGAGGATAAGCGGCGCAACGCCCAGCGCCAGCAGGCCGCCGGCTAGCGTGCCGACGATCCGCAGCGCGCCGCGTATCAGTGTTTCGGCGGCATGGCCGCGTATGACCATATAGCCGGCAAAGGCGGCCCAGGAGATGTGGGTTGCGCCAAGCAGATGGGCGACCAGGATCGCCAGCAGGACCGACGTGACGCATTCGCCCTCATCAATGGTGCGCGCGCTGATCGGCTTCGACAGAGATCGGGCCCATGCCATCGCTGGTTCATGCCGCAACGGCGCGCCTTTGGCCAGATTGCGTGCAGGAAGTCGATTATTTCCAGTCTGTTTCCTGCTATGCTGCCTGGCAACAAGAGGGGGATGAGGGTGAAGCGGATTTGCATGTTGTTGGCTGTGCTGATGCCGGGGATGGCGTTCGCACAGACGGACGAACCACGCGATCTATGTGCGGACCGGCCGGGGCTGGGCACGCCGGCCTGTACGGTCGACAAGAGGCGTGTCGTGGTGGAACTGGGGCTGGGCGACTGGGCGCAGAACCAGGACGGGGCAAGTCGGACCGACATGATCCAGACCGGCGACATGCTGGTGCGGTTTGGTCTGACCGAGCATCTGGAAGCGCAGGTCGGCTGGACCGCCTATGGCCATGTTCGCACGCGCGACCGGGTAAGCGGTGCGATTGAGACGGATGGCGGGGTCGGGGATATGCGGGTGGCGCTGCGGCGGAACCTGCGTAACCCGGATGGATCGGGCTTTTCGGTGGCGCTGATGCCCTATGCCTCTGTGCCGACCGGCGGATCGGCGATCGGGGATGGCGATTGGGGAGCGGGGCTGTTGCTGCCGGTAAGCTTCGATATCGGCCATGGCCTGTCGCTGGAATGGGTGCCGGAGATCGACGCCGCGGTCGACGAAGACCGGTCCGGCCGGCATGTCGCCTATGGCAGTGTCGCCGGGCTGGGCTTTGACCTGAGCGATAGCCTGTCCGGGACCATCGAAGCGTCGCTGATTCGCGACGATGATCCGTCCGGCCATACCACTGAGACGCTGGCCGGCCTGTCCTTCGCCTGGCAGCCCAATGGCGACATGCAGTTCGACATCGGCGTCAATGCCGGGCTGAATGCGGACAGCCCGGATGGGGAAGTCTATTTCGGCGTCGTCCGGCGTTTCTGACTCAGCGCGGTTCGTGGTTGGCCACGACGGCCTTGGCCACGGCCTGCATGAGTGCCCAGCGTTCGGGAATGGCGACGGTGGTCGATCCGATCATCACCGCCACCGCATAGCTGGTGCCGTCCGGTGCGGTCATGATGCCGATATCGTTGAAGCCGGTGGAGCGAGGCGGCAGATCCTGACCGGTCCCGGTCTTGTGCAGATAGGACCAGCCGGGCGGTACGCCGCCCTTGATCCGCTGCGGCCCGGTCTTCGCTTCCGACATGATCGAGAGCAGCAGTCGCGAGGACGCGGGGGAGAGCATGTCATTCTGCTTCAGTTTCGCCAGCGCCTGCACGATCGAGGAGGGCGCTGCGCCGTCGGGTGGGCTGGCGAGATAATTGTCGAGCGCCTTTTGCCGCACGGACATGGGCAGCTTCGACCGTGCGGTGTAGAAGTTGCGGCCGATCGAATAATCCTGTCGCCAGTCGAGACCGGCGGTGGCCGATTGTAGCAGCCGTTCGCCGGGGCCAAAGCGGATATCCTTGATCATCCGGCGCGCCAGGAAGCCGCGCACCGCGTCCGGCCCGCCGACGGCGCGCAGCAGCGTGTCGTTGGCGGTATTGTCGCTTTGCGTCATCGCCCGGCGCATCAGATCAGAATAGCTGGTGGTCCAGCCACCATTCTGGGCAACCAGGGCGGCGGACGGCTGATGGAACAGGGTCAGATCGTTGCGGGTGATGGTGGTGGTGTCGGTGATGCGCAGCTTGCCGCGATCGACCGCGTCGAGGAAGGTCATCGACACCCAGAGTTTCGACACGCTCTGCTGCGGGAAGAGCGAGGTGCCGTTCCAGGCGACGGTCCAGTCGGCACCCACGCGGCGTACCGCGATGCCGACCTTGCCCCGGAAGCTCTGGCCGAGGTTGCGCACGACGCTGACCAGCGCGGGCGGCGGCGTTTCATTCTGGTCGATGTCGCGATAGGGCAGCGGCGGATTGGCCACGGCACGGATCGGCCATGTGTTGGTGGTCGGCTGTGGCCGACCGGGGATCGGCTTTTGTGGTACCGCCGCGGCGGCTTGCGCACGGGGTGGTTCGGGTGCGCTTACACAGGCGGACAGCGCCGCTACCAGCAGGACCAGACGCGCCGAAGCTGCCCGGCTTTCATTCGATGTCATTAGCGTCCCCGCACTCTCTCAAGCCACAATAGGGGCGGCCTGCCGCTCGCCCGGCAAGACTCATGCGACGAATGATTCCACAAATGCGATGTAAGGAGGATGAACGACGCAACCGCTTGATCCGGCGCAAGATCGTTCCGTTGCGGTTCAGGAGCAGACGGGCAATGGCGGACATATGACAATGGACGGACTGGATAGACGGGCGCTGCTGCTGGGTATTGCGGCTGGCATGATGATGCGGAGCGGAACGGCGTGGGCAGCACCTTTCGTGTCGCGTCGGATATCCATGGCCGTACGGGGCGCGGGCCGCGACGTGATCCTGATCCCCGGTCTCGCCAGCGGTCCCGGCATATGGAACGGGGTGCTGGGCGGGGTGACGGGATATCGCTATCATCTGGTACATGTGCGGGGCTTCGCCGGGCTGGCGCCTGACGGCAACGCCAGCGGGACGCTGCTCCAGCCGATCGCCGACGAGATTGCCCGCTATGCGACCGCCGCCGGCCTGAAGCGTCCGGCAATCGTCGGGCATAGCATGGGCGGTACGCTGGCGATGTTGCTGGGCCTCAAGGGGCTGGCGAGCCGGGTCATGGTGGTCGACATGCTGCCGGCCGGCGCGGCGATGGTCGGTGGGACGGCCAGCGGCATGGGCTATCTGGCGGATCAGTTGAGCGGCTATTTCACCGGCACGCAGGCGGGGCGCCGCTATCTGGCGCAAATCGTCGCGCAGGCGCCGGGCGCGAAGGGCAGTGATCCCGACGTCATCGCCAATGCGCTGCGCGATCTGGCGAATATCGATCTGGCGCCGCAGCTGTCGCGGCTGGGCGCACCGCTCGAGGTAGTCTATGCCGTCGGCAGCGATGCGCAGCAGGCGGCGTCGATTACACGCAGTTTCCAGAGCGCCTATGCGGGGAAGAAAGGCGCGGTGCTGAAAGCGCTGGGGCCTAGCGGCCATATGGTGATGGCCGACCAACCCGCCCGCTTCAATGCTTTGCTGAAGGATTTTCTCGCCCTTTGACACCGGTCAAACCATGACGGGGAAAGGGTAAGTAGGAAAGCAGAACCGGATGCGCTTTCAGCGCTTCCCTCCTCCACCTCATGGCGCGGCGTCCCCCCGGACGACCGCGTCATTTTTTATGGTGTCAGCACCGTGTCGACCGCCTCGGCCAGGGTTTCGGGATAGTCGAGCGTGTAATGGAGGCCGCGGCTTTCCTTGCGGTGGAGGGCGGAGCGGACCACCAGGCGTGCCACTTCCAGCAGATTGCGCAGTTCGATCAGGTCAGGCGTCACCCGGAAATTGCCGTAATAATCATCGACTTCCTTCGAGAGCAGATCGATTCGGTGCTGGGCGCGCTCCAGCCGCTTGGTGGTGCGGACGATACCGACATAGTCCCACATGAAGCGGCGGATTTCCTTCCAGTTATGCTGGACGATCACCTCTTCGTCGCTGTTGGTGACGCGGCTTTCGTCCCATGGCCGGATCGGCGGCGGGGACGGCAAATCTTCCCAGTTGGCGCGGATATGCTTCGCCGCCGCTTCACCGAAGACGAAACATTCGAGCAGCGAGTTGGACGCGAGGCGGTTGGCGCCGTGCAGGCCGCTTTCGCTGACTTCGCCGGCGGCATAGAGGCCGGGCAGGTCGGTGCGGCCGTCGAGGTCGATCACCACCCCGCCGCAGGTATAATGCTGCGCCGGAACGACCGGAATCGGCTCCTTGGTGATGTCGATGTCGAGGTCCAGCAGCCGGGCATAGATGGTCGGGAAGTGATGCTTCACGAACTCCGGGTCTTTGTGGCTGATGTCCAGATGGACATAGTCGAGGCCCAAGCGCTTGATTTCATGGTCGATGGCGCGGGCGACCACGTCGCGTGGGGCGAGTTCGGCGCGTGAGTCAAAGCGGGGCATGAAGCGCTCGCCGCCGCCGGGGACGCCGGGGGGGAGCTTGAGATGGCCACCTTCGCCGCGCACCGCCTCTGTGATCAGGAAATTCTTGACCTCCAGATCGTAGAGGCAGGTCGGGTGGAACTGGTTCATTTCCATGTTCGACACGCGGCAGCCCGCGCGCCAGGCCATGGCGATGCCGTCGCCGGTCGCGCCGCGGGGCGCGGTGGAGAAGAGGTAGGTGCGGCCTGCGCCGCCGGTGCACAGGATCGTTGCCCGGCCGAGCAGGGCATCCACCCGCTTGGTCGCGCGGTTGAAGGCATAGACGCCCCAGACATGGCCGTCGCCCGAATAGCGTTCCCCATGGCGGGATGTGATGAGGTCGATGGCGACCATGTCCTCCATCAGGGTGATGTTGGGATTGGCGCGGGCGGCTTTCAGCAGCGCGACCTGCACGGCATGGCCAGTGGCGTCATCGACATGGACGATGCGGCGATGGCTGTGGCCGCCTTCGCGGGTCAGATCCCAGCGCTTGCCGAAGGCTTCGCCACCATTGAAGGGGACGCCGAGGTCGGCGAGCCGCTCGATCGCGGCTGGGGCTTCGGATACGACGAACCGGACCGTGTCCAGATTGTTGAGGCCCGCGCCCGCGACCATCGTGTCATGGACATGCGCCTCGAAACTGTCACCCGCGTCGAGTACGGCGGCAATGCCGCCCTGCGCCCAGTTGGTCGACCCGCCATCGAGCGCGCCCTTGGCCAGCACCAGCACCTTGCGGTCCTGCGCCAGGTTGATGGCGGCCGTCAGCCCCGCCGCGCCGGAACCGATGATGATGACGTCATGGGTGATGGTGGGCATCAACTAAACTCCGACTTCTCTGTCCGTTCGGGCTGAGCCTGTCGAAGCCCAGCCCTTGTTTTCAAGCAAGTGATGCCCTTCGACAAGCCCAGGGCGAACGGGGGATTGAATGGGCCTTATGCAGCCGCAGTCAGGTTGAGGAAGACATCCTCCAGATCCGGGTCGCGCGTGACGACATCGACAATGGCAAGGCCGCTGGCCTGCACGGCGCTCAACACCTGGCCGGCATTGGCGCGGTCCTTCATATAGGTGATGGTGAGCGTGCGCTCGCCCGAAAGTTCGACCTTTTCGAAACAGGGCGCGTCAGGAGCGACCGTCACGTCGCGGTCGACCGTGACCTGCACCACCTTTTCCTGCGCCATCGCCAGCAATTCGCGGGTCGGCTTGTCGGTGATCACCTTGCCATGGTTGATGATGCCGATGCGGTCGCACAGTTCCTCGGCTTCTTCCAGATAGTGCGTCGTCAGCACGATCGTGACGCCAAGTGCATTCAATTCGCGAACATATTCCCAGAGCTGCTGGCGCAGTTGCACGTCGACGCCGGCGGTCGGCTCGTCCAGCACCAGGATGGGCGGCGAATGGACCATTGCCTTGGCCACCAGCAGGCGACGCTTCATGCCGCCCGAGAGCGTGCGGGCATAGGCATTGGCCTTGTCGTCCAGATGGACGGCGCGCAGCAATTCCATCGAGCGGCGGCGGTCCTTGGGCACGCCATAATAGCCGGCCTGATTTTCCAGCGTCTCGAACGGGGTGAAGAAGGGATCGAAAACGATTTCCTGCGGTACGATGCCGATGCTGTTCTTCGCATTGCGCGGGTGCGCGTCGATGTCGAAGCCCCAGATGCTGACATCGCCCGCCGTTTTGTTCACCATGCCGGCCAGAATGTTGATCGTGGTCGACTTGCCCGCGCCATTGGGGCCGAGCAGCCCGTAAATCTGGCCGCGCGGAATGCTGAGGTTGATCCCGTCGAGCGCGCGCTTGCCGCCCTTATAGACTTTGGTGAGGTTGCGGATCTCGATTGCGGCTTGCGGGGCGTCGGTCATGCTTGCTCTATGGGGATGGAAGCAGGGGAAAGAAAGAGGCTGAGGCGACGCGACAGGCGAAGTTCACACCGTTGCGGGGGTCTGCGGGGGCATTTCGGGGCCATTGCGTCAGGGAAGCGCCCGCGAGGCGACCGGCGCGCGTCACGAACGCGCTCCTGACGCGACAGGTGCGCGCCACTGACGCGACAGGTAAGCGACCGGAACGGGACGCCGGGCGGGGCGATTTTCATCGGACTGGCCGGGGCGTGGGTTGGCGGGGTGCTGGCGGGGCGAAGGGATCGGCCAGCCGCGCGGCGTGCAGGGCCAGTGCGTTGGCCCAGATGCGGTCGAAGGCGCTGCCAGGCAGGCGCGCGCGCAGCCGGTGCGCGCTGGACCGTGACATGCCCGCCGCCTGCGCGGCGCGGCCGACGCTGCCAAATTCAAGCAGGGCGGCGAGGAAGAGCCGCTGCTTCGCTGGTGTCCAGCGGGCGCGCGCGGCGCGGGTTGCGGGGGCGGGCGGCTGGGGGAGAAGGGGCTGGTCCATCCGAGAGTATGGATCAGAAAAGGCGCGTGTAGGAAAGGGCAGACTGATCTGGCGCCGGACCGAATAAATTCGTGCAGAGATACCGGAAGAAAGACCCTATCCCACGGAAAGCGGGAGAGGGCTAAAAACGCGGCCTTCCTGCCCCGTCAAAACTCGTCCGCGATATCCATCAGGCCCAGCAGCTTTTTCGGCGCGATCTCGCGCCAGCTGGAGCGGAGGCGGTCGGCGATATGGTCCCAGTCGGTGTCGCCGAGGTCGAGGCGGATGCCGACCCAGTCGGTGCCGAAATAGGCCGGGCGGTAATAGCGTTCCGGGTCCGCTTCCATCAGCGTCGCCTGTTCTTCCGGCGCGGTGGTCTTCACCAGGACGGCGATGATGCCATCGCCATGATGGTCGCGGGTGAAATAAGCGAATTTCTTGCCCTTCACGACGCCGAAACAGGGCATGCCGTGGGAGACGATCTCATCCGCCTGCGGCAAAGCGAGGGCGGCTTCGCGGACCTTGTTGAGCAGCCAGTCGGGTTGCCGTTCGCGCGTGACGAAGCTGGCGAGGGTACGGGAATAGAGTTGATGTTCGGCGATCAGGATGCGGGCGGCAAGGCTGTCTTCGGTGTCGCCGGGCAGGATCGCGACCGGGGTCTGACCCAGCACCGGGCCGTCGTCCAGCTGCGCGGTGACGATATGGACCGAGCAGCCGGCATGGCTGTCGCCCGCGTCGATCGCGCGCTGGTGGGTGTCGAGGCCCTTGTATTTGGGGAGCAGGCTGGGGTGAATGTTGAGCATCCGACCTTCCCAGCCGGCGACGAATTCCGGCGAGAGCAGGCGCATATAGCCGGCGAGCGCGACATAATGGGCGCCGGCTTCGCGTAGCTGCGCGTCGATGATGCGGTCGAATTCGGCGCGCTTCAGGCCCTTGTGGCTCTGGCCGAAGGTGGGGATGCCTTCGGCGGCGGCGAGAGCAAGGCCGGGGGCTTGCGGATCGTTGGCGGCGACCAGTATGATCTCATAGGGGCAGTCGTCAGCCTTGGCCGCGTAGAGCAAAGCCGCCATGTTCGAGCCACGGCCGGAAATCAGGACGCCGACTTTTGCCTTTTGCATAACCAACCCCGTTCGGTTCGAGCTTGTCGAGAACCCTGCGCGCCGTTCTCGACAAGCTCGAACCGAACGGAGGTTGCGTAATTGTCAGCCCAGATGCGTGGCGGACCAGTCGGCCTTGGCGCTCCAGGTCTCGGCGCTGCCCTTGACGGTGCAGCCCTTCTCGCCGTCTTCCACCGCGCCGATGCGGAACACGGTTTCGCCCGCATCCTCCAGCGCCTTGGTGACGGCGGCGACATGGGCTTCGTCCACGGCCAGCACCATGCCGATGCCGCAGTTGAAGGTGCGCGCCATTTCCTGCGGCTCGATATTGCCCTGGGCCTGGAGGAAGGCCATCAGGCGCGGCTGTTCCCACGCATCGGCGTTCACCGTGGCATGGGCGCCGTCGGGCAGGACGCGGGGGATGTTTTCCAGCAGGCCGCCGCCGGTGATGTGGGCGAGGGCATTGATCATGCCGGCGCGGACCAGCGGGAGCAGGCTCTTCACATAGATCTTCGTGGGCGCCATCAGCGCGTCGATCAGCAGCACCTCATTGTCGAACAGGGCGGGGCGGTCGAGCTTCCAGCCCTTGTCGGTGGCGAGGCGGCGGACCAGCGAGAAGCCGTTGGAGTGGACGCCCGACGAAGCGAGGCCGATGAGGACGTCGCCGGCCTTCACCTTGTTGCCGGTCAACGCCTTGGAGCGTTCCACCGCGCCGACGCAGAAGCCGGCAAGATCATAGTCGCCATCGCTGTACATGCCGGGCATTTCGGCGGTTTCGCCACCGATCAGCGCGCAGCCGGCGATGCGGCAGCCGTCGGCGATGCCGGCGATGACGCGCTCGGCCACGCCCGACTCCAGCTTGCCGGTGGCATAATAGTCGAGGAAGAAGAGCGGTTCGGCGCCCTGCACGATCAGGTCGTTGGCGCACATGGCGACGAGGTCGATGCCCACGCCGTCGTGGCGGTCATGGTCGATCGCCAGTTTGAGTTTGGTGCCGACGCCATCATTGGCCGCGACCAGCAGGGGATCGTCATAGCCGGCGGCCTTGAGGTCGAAGAAGCCGCCAAAGCCGCCCAGTTCGGCGTCGGCGCCGGGGCGGCGGGTGGCCTTGGCCAGCGGGGCAATGGCACGGACAAGGGCGTTGCCGGCGGCGATGTCGACGCCAGCCTTGGCGTAGCTGTAGGATTCGTTGTCGCTCATGAGGCAGCGCTCTACGGTCGAAACGCCACAATGTCGAGTTTTGCGCCGTCATACGCATCTACCCGTTCGTCCTGAGCCTGTCGAAGGGCGTGCCCGCGTCCTTCGACAGGCTCAGGACGAACGGAGGTTGAGAAGCTTTCCTATATAAGAGCGCTGAGGCGAAAGGTGGGGATAAGTCACGCCTTGCCGCTTGGCATTGCGGGCAATGTTCGCCAAAAGGGCGCCCGTGAGCCTGAGCCAGACCCTTCCCCGCCCGGCAGCCTTTGTTCGGCTGCTTTCGCGGCCCGTCCAGATCATCATCGCGATTCTGATCGGCCTCGCCGCCGCGGCGCTGTTCGCGCAGATGGAAGGCGAGCGCGGCGTGCCGCCGATCGCCAGCGGCGGCGACTTCGAGGTGCGCGGGGTCAAGGTCGATGTGTTCGCCAAGGATGCCGACAGCGCCCGCTATGCCGGATGGCGCATGGCGCAGCGGCAGGCGTGGCGGATGCTGTGGACCCGCACCCATGGCGGCGGCGGCGCGCCGGCCCTGTCCGATTCGCAGATCGAGGCGATGGTGTCGGGCATCGAGGTGGAATATGAGCAGAATGGCCCCAATCGCTATGTCGCGACGCTGGGCATCCTGTTCGATCGCGCGCGGACCGGGCAGTTGCTGGGCGTGTCCGGCAATGTGATGCGATCGCCCCCGTTGCTGGTGATTCCAGTGCTGTGGGATGGCGGCAGCGCCGTATCCTATGAGCGGACGAATGAGTGGCAAAAGGCCTGGGCGCGATACCGCACCGGGGACAGCGCGATCGATTATGTGCGTGTGGCCGGCTCCATCGCCGATCCGATCCTGCTGAATGCCGGCCAGACCGGGCGGCGCGGGCGCTTGTGGTGGCGCGTGCTGCTGGACCAATATGGCGCGGCCGATGTGGTCGTGCCGATCGCGCGGCTGGACCGGGCCTATCCCGGCGGTCCCGTCACCGGCACCTTCACCGCGCGCTATGGCCCTGACGACAGCCTGATCGGCAGCGTCACGCTGCGCGCGTCCAATGACAGCGGCATCCCGCAGATGATGGACGAGGGCGCGCGCCGGATCGACGAACTCTATATCCGCGCGCTGAACGATGGTCGCCTGCGCCCCGATCCGTCGCTGGTCATCGAGGAGCCGGTCGATCCTGCCGCGCTGGAAATCGAAAATGCGGTGGAAGCGCCGGTCGAGGCGCTCGACCTGCCGACCGTGGCCACTAGCGGCGCCAGCTTCACCATCCAGTTCGACACGCCCGACGTCGCGTCGGTCGGATCGGGCGAGGCGAGCGTGCGGTCGATCCCCGGCGTAAGGCTGGCCAATACGAGCAGCCTGGCGCTGGGCGGTACGTCGGTGATGCAGGTCAGCTTCGACGGCACGGTCGACATGCTGCGGGCGGGCTTGCAGGCGCGTGGCTTTACCGTCGCGGCGTCCGGCAACACGCTGCGGATTACGCGGCGTCAGGCATCCCCGCCGCCGCAATGAGCCAGATCAGCCTGCCCTTCGAACGGCATGGGGGATCAAGCGAAGGTGATTTCCTGGTCAGCGATGCCAATCGCATCGCCGTCGCCCATCTGGAGAGATGGCGCGAATGGCCGCTGTCGATCAGCGTGCTGACCGGGCCTGCGCTGTCCGGCCGATCCATCCTGGCCCGTCATTTCGCGCAGATGAGCGGGGGCGAGGTGATCGACGATGCCCAAGGGATAAAAGGGCGGCGCGATGACCATTTCCTCTTCCATGCCTGGAACGAGGCGCAGACCGCGCACCGGCCGTTGCTGATGGTGGGCGATACGCCGCCGTCCGGCTGGGACGTGCAGCTGCCCGACCTGCGATCGCGGCTGGCCGCCGTGCCGCATGTCGCGATCGAGGCGCCGGACGAGTTGCTGGCGCGCGCGCTGATCTGCCGTGCATTCGATCTGGCGGGGGCCAGCTATGCGCCGGATGTGCCCGACTGGCTGCTGCGCCGGGTCGAGCGCCGTTATGACGTGATTGCGCAGGTGACGGGGCTGCTTGATCGCGCTGCATTGTCATCTGGACGCAAGATTTCTGTCGCAATGGCGAAAGAGACCCTGCAATCCGCAGGCTTTCTGCCTATAGTCCCGTCCGATCCTCCCCCTCCGCAACGCGAGTAATCCGTGGCCGAAGCCGATCCCTCCGCCAGCCTGGCGCTGCCCAGCGACCGCTATTTCAATCGCGAGCTGTCCTGGCTGGCGTTCAACCAGAGGGTGCTGGAGGAGGCGATGAACCGCGCCCATCCGCTGCTGGAGCGGCTGCGCTTCCTGTCGATTTCGGGCGCCAATCTGGACGAATTCTTCTCCGTCCGGGTGGCGGGGCTGAAGGGGCAGCAATTGCAGGATGTCGACCTGCGCTCCGCCGACGGGCTGACTCCGGGGCAGCAACTGGCCGCCATCACCGAGGAAAGCGCGCGGCTGATGCGGGCGCAGCAGAAGGTGTGGGGCGCAGTCCATGCCGAACTGACGCAGGTCGGGATCGAGGTGATCGGCCCGTCCGCCGAGATGGATGTGGTGTGCGCTGGCTGGCTGCGCGAGCATTTCCTGACGCAGGTGTTCCCGATCCTGACGCCGCAGGCTTTGGACCCGGCCCATCCCTTTCCCTTCATCCCCAATCAGGGTTTGTCGATCGTTTTCGATCTGGAGCGATTGTCGGACAAGCAGCCGATCCGCGAACTGGTGATGATCCCGTCCTCGCTCGCCCGCTTCGTGCGAGTGCCGGGCGAGCCGGTACGCTATATGGCGCTGGAAGCGGTGATCCGGCGCTTTTCGGCCGATCTCTTCCCTGGATATCGGGTGCGCAACAGCGGCGTGTTCCGCATCATCCGCGACAGCGATATCGAGATCGAGGAAGAGGCGGAGGATCTGGTCCGTTACTTCCGCAGCGCGATCAAGCGTCGCCGGCGCGGGCGCGTGATCCGCATGGAGATAGAAGAGCGCATCCCCGAACCGGTCGAGGAGATGTTGCAGGACATGCTGCAAGGGCACGAGGCGATCGTCGATGAGGTGGAGGGCTTTATCGGCATCGGTGACCTGTCCGGTATCGTCGATACGGACCGCCCGGACCTGAAGTTCGAACCCTATGTCCCGCGCTTTCCCGAGCGTATCCGCGAATATGGCGGCGATTGCTTTGCCGCAATCCGGGCCAAGGACATCGTCGTCCATCACCCCTATGAGGCGTTCGACGTCGTCGTATCCTTCCTGAAGCAGGCGGCATCCGACCCGGACGTGGTGGCGATCAAGCAGACGCTGTACCGCGCGGGCAAGCAGTCGGCGATCATCCGCGCGCTGATCGACGCGGCGGAGGCGGGCAAGTCCGTGACCGCCGTGGTCGAGCTGAAGGCGCGGTTCGACGAAGAGCAGAACCTGATGTGGGCCGACGCGCTGGAGCGGGCAGGCGTGCAGGTGGTCTATGGCTTCATTGACTGGAAGACCCACGCCAAGATTTCGATGGTGATCCGGCGCGAGGGCGAGCAGTTCCGCAGCTACTGTCATTTCGGCACGGGCAATTATCACCCGATCACGGCGCGTATCTATACCGACCTCAGCTTCTTTACCGCCGATCCGGCCTATAGCCGCGACGCGGCCGCGCTGTTCAATTACATCACCGGCTATGTCGAGCCCAAGCAGCTGGAAAAGCTGGTGATGAGCCCGCGCGACCTGCGCAATACGCTATGTCAGTTGATCGACGCGGAGATCGAACATGCGCGCGCCGGGCGACCGGGGACGATCTGGGCCAAGATGAACAGTCTGGTCGATCCGGCGATGATCGAGAAACTCTATGCCGCGAGCAATGCCGGGGTGCAGGTCGACCTCATTATCCGGGGCATTTGCTGCCTGCGGCCGGGCGTGCCAGGCATGTCGGAGAATATCCGGGTGAAGTCGATCGTCGGCCGCTTCCTGGAGCATAGCCGCATCGCGGTGTTCGGCAATGGCAAGGCGCTGCCCAATAATGGCGCCAAGGTCTTCATCAGTTCGGCCGACTGGATGCCGCGCAATTTCGACCGGCGGGTCGAATTCCTGGCGCCGGTGGAGAATCGGACGGTCCATGACCAGATTTTGGATCAGGTGATGGTCGCCAATCTGATCGACACCGAGCAAAGCTGGTCGCTGGACAGCGATGGCCATTATGCGCGGCTGGAGCCGGGCGACAAGCCGTTCAACCTGCACCGCTATTTCATGACCAATCCGTCCCTGTCCGGGCGCGGGGCGGCGTTCGACAATGAGGCGGTGCCGACGCTGCGCTTGCGGGGCCTGACAGCATGAATTCGATGCTGAGCCGGGTGCGGGCCGTCGCCGAGCAGATGACGACATCGCCCGAACCGGCGCATGCGCGCACCGCGATCATCGACATCGGGTCGAACAGCGTGCGTCTGGTCGTCTATGACGGGCCGAGGCGCATCCCGTTCATCCTGTTCAATGAAAAGGTGATGGCGGGGCTGGGCGCGTCGCTGGCGCGGACCGGCACGATCGAACCCGAAGCCATGGATCGCGGGCTGCGCGCCGTGGGGCGCTTTGCCCATCTGTGTCGGGCGATGAAGGTGACCGAGATACGCTGCGTCGCCACGGCGGCGGTGCGGGACGCGACCAATGGGGCCGAGTTTATCGCACGGGCGAAAGATATGGGCCTGACCGTCGAATTGCTGACCGGCGCGCAGGAGGCGATCGGCGCGGCGATGGGGGTGATGTCCGGCATTCCCGGCGCGGACGGGATCGTCGGCGATCTGGGCGGGGGCAGTCTGGAACTGGCGCGGGTGCGCAATGGCGCGGTGGAGCAGACCATATCGCTGCCGCTGGGTGTGTTGCGCCTGCCGCAGATACGCGCAAAGGGGGCGCGCGCGCTGGAGCGGACCGTTGCCAAGATGCTGGACAAGGCGGGATGGGCCGTCGAGCCGGACCTGCCCTTCTATCTGGTGGGTGGTTCCTGGCGGGCGCTGGCGCGGTTCGACATGCAGTTGACCAGTTTCCCGCTGCCCGTGGTCCATCAATATGAGATGAGCGCGGCGCGGGCCGAGCAGCTGACGCGGATCGTCAGCCATGTCGACCGGACCCGGTTGAAGCAGATACCGGCGATGACCGGATCGCGCGTGCCGACCATGCCGGATGCGACCGCCTTGCTGTCGATCGTGGTGCGGCAGTTGCGGTCCAGCCGGATGATCGTGTCGGCCTATGGCCTGCGCGAAGGGCTGCTGTACGAGGATCTGCCCGAGGATATCCGCGCGCATGACCCGCTGCTGGTTGCGGCCGAGGCCGAAGGGGAGGCGCAGGCGCGCTTCCGCGGCCATGGCGACCGGATCGACCGCTGGATCGCGCCGCTCTTCCCCGATGACGATGCCGCCGCCCGGCGCATCCGCCGTGCCGCCTGTCTGCTGGCCGATGTCAGTTGGCGCGCCAACCCGGATTTTCGGGCGGAGCGGGGTGTCGAGATTGCGCTGCACAGCAATTGGGTGGGCATCACAGCGGCAGAGCGGGCGATGCTGGGGCAGGCGCTGCACAGCCATTTCGGTGGCGGGATGACGGCGCCGATGGAACTGGATCGAATCGCGCCGGCCGATGGGCTGCGCCGGGCGGCCTGGTGGGGGCTGGCGATCCGGCTGGCGCAGCGGCTGTCGGGTGGGGTCGAAGGGCCGCTGGCGGTGTCGCATCTGGAGCGGCAGGGGGACCGGATCGACCTGCATCTGCGCGATGGCGACGCCGATCTTTATGGCGAGGCGGTCGAGCGGCGGTTGAAGAATCTGGCGCAGGCCATGGGGCTGAAATATCAGTTGCTGAGCGTGCAGGCGTAAAAGGTCGGGGCGACCGGTTGGCCGCCCCATTTCCGTTTATTTCTTCTGCACCAGTTCCTTCGTCAGGAAGGCGTGGAGCAGGGCGGCGCGCACCGCGTCTTCGGCATGGTCGGCGCCGACCGAATGGCCGCCTTCGCGATATTCATGATAATAAACGGCGCTGCCGGTGCCCATCAGCTTCGCCGCCATCTTGCGGGCGTGGCCGGGATGGACGCGATCATCCTTGGTCGACAGGTAGAAGAAGGCGGGCGGATATGTCACGCCGGTCTTCACATTCTGATAGGGCGACCATTTCGACAGGAAGGCCCAGTCGGACGGATTGTCGGGATCGCCGAATTCCGCGACCCAGGAGGCGCCGGCCGAGAGGTGCGAATAGCGCTTCATATCCTCCAGCGGCGACCCGGCAATGACCGCGCCATAGAGGTCTGGGCGCTGCGTCATCGCCGCGCCGACCAGCACGCCGCCATTGGAGCGGCCGGAGATGCCGATGCGGCCCTTCGTAGATACGCCGGTCTTCACCAGATCCTCCGCCACGGCGGCGAGATCGTCAAAGGCGTTCTGGCGCTTTTCGCGCAGCGCCGCCTGATGCCAGGTCGGGCCATATTCGCCGCCGCCCCGGATGTTGGCGAGGACATAGGCATTGCCATCCTCCACCCAGAACAGGCCGAGCGGCCCGGCGCGATAGGGTTCGGTGGTGAGGTAGGTGGGCGTCTGCGCCGCGCGGAAGCCGCCATAGGCATGGATGAAGGCGGGGACCGGACCCTTCACGCCCTTCTTGCGGGCGAGGAAATAGGGGATGCGGGTGCCGTCCTTCGACGTGGCGAAACGCTGTTCGACGGTGAACTGGCTGGCGTCGAAGCGAGCGGGCAGTTGCTGGACGGTGCGGGCCGGACCGGATGCGCCCGCCGCCATCAGGCTGGGCGGAGTCAGCATCCCTTCGACCGAGGCAAAGACCATGTCCTGCCTGTCGGCGGTGCCGACCAGATGCACGGTCGCCTTGTCCGCGAGCGGGACGGGGCGGCTGGTCCAGCGGCCGGTGGCGGCGTCGCGGGTCATGGCGAGCAGCGCGCCCGAGACATTGTCCAGTTGCTTGACCCAGAGGATATGGTCGGTGGCGCGGACTTCCTCCACCACGGTCGTCGCGGTGGGCTTGAGCACGACTTGCGGCGCGCCGGCCTTGCCCGCCGCGACGTCGGCGATGGGCCAGGAGACGAGCGACCCGGCCGGGATGTTGCCCAGCGGATCGTTCAGCAGCACGATCATCTGGCCGTCGAACAGGCCGCGGAAATCGGCGGTTTCGGGGAGCGGGGTGCGGATCAGCGTGCCGTCCTTGCCCTCGACATAGAGTTCGCTGGCGTAGAAGCTCAAACCCCGGTCGATGAAGGTCCAGCGCCGGTCGCCATCCATTTCGGCGCGGGGGCGAACGGAGATGTCGGCGGCGACGCCTTCCTTCACCAGCGTGGCGGCGGACAGGGGCGTGCCCCGCTTCCAGCGCTTCACGATGCGCGGATAGCCCGAATCGGTGAGCGAGCCGGCGCCATAATCGGTCGCGACCAGCAACGTGTCCCGATCCGCCCAGGCGACATTGCTCTTGGCTTCGGGCAGGGTGAAGCCGTCCTTGACGAACTGGCCGGTGGCCAGGTCATATTCGCGCACGACGTCAGCGTCGGTGCCGCCGGGGCTGAGCGAGACGAGGCAGCGGCTGTAATCGGGGGCGAGGCAGTCGGCATTGTGCCAGACCCAGCTCTTGCCCTCTGCCTTGCCGAGCGCATCGACGTCGATGATCGTTTTCCAGTTGGGCTTGCCGGCCAGATAGGCGGCCAGGTCGCTGGAGCGCCAGAGGCCGCGCGGGTTCTTCGCATCGCGCCACAGGTTCGTGACGCGGTCGCCCATGACCCGGTCGGGCAGGGCGATCTGGCTTTCATCGTCGAGGATGGCGCGGGCGCGGGCGCGATCCTGTTCGAAGGTGGGCGCGGCGCGCAGCAGCCGGTCGGTTTGCCCGTTCCATTGTTCGACCTGGGCGATGGCCTTTGCCCCTTCAATATCCTCCAGCCAGAGGAAGGGGTCGTCGGTGGTGGCCGGGGCGGCGGCGATCAGGGCCGGGGTGGAGGCGATGGCGATCGCCGCAAGGGCGGAGCGAAGGGTCAGCGATGTTTTCATGGCAGAGGGATAGGCGAAGCGCCGGGCGACCGCCAAGGCAAAATCGGGTCGGCGGCGTGACGAGTCCCCATCTTCCCCCGGCGGATGAATCCCGGTAAGGGCGGCCGATGACTGCATCGCCCGCGCCCATCAGCCGTTCGCTCTTCGCCTTTTCGATCTTCTATGGCGGCATGGTCTGCATTGCGGGCGTGCTGGGGAACAAGCAGGTGGCATTGGGGCCGCTCTCGGCGATCGGGCCGATGGTCGGGCTGGGGCCGCTGGCGGTGGAGGCGGGCATCTTCGCCTTCCTGCTACTGGTCACCATTTCCAGCGCCGTGGCGGAACTGCATGGCCGCAAGACCGCCAACCGGCTGGTGCAGATCGGTTTCCTGCCGCTGATCGCGTCGATCCTGATTTCCATCCTGGTGCTGGCCGCACCGGCAGCGGGGGACATGGACCCGGAACGGGCGAAAGCCTTTGCCATGATGATGGGCGGTACGCCGCGCATCTGGCTGGGCGGGATCATCGCCTATGGCATTTCGCAGACGCTGAACGTGACCCTGTTCGCGGCGCTCAAGGGGCGGGAGGGGAGCCGGATGCTGTGGCTGCGCGCCGCGACGGCGAGCATATTGTCGCAGATCGTGGATACGTTGCTGTTCGTGTCGATCGCTTTCTATGGCGTGTTTCCGATCGGCGAACTGCTGCTGGGGCAGATGCTGGCCAAGGTTTTGCTGTCCGCCATATTGGTGCCGCCGGTCATCTATCTGCTGGTGGGGCTGGGGCGGCGGCTGGATCGTCCGGGCGCATAAGTGAGACAGCGATTTAGACAGGTGAATTGCTACGGCAATTTCATTGCTTAGCTAACTAATTAAATCAGGATCGGTGCGCAAAACTTGCGGTGCGCACCATATAGCCCTATGCGCGCGCGCATGAACAGCAAGCACGCTCCCGATCCCGCGCTCCTCGCGAAGGCCGAAACCCTTGTCGAGGCGCTGCCCTATATGCAGCGATATGCCGGCCAGACCTTCGTGGTCAAATATGGCGGTCATGCCATGGGCGATCCCGAAGCCGCGCGCGACTTTGCCGAGGATGTTGTGCTGATGAAGGCGGTGGGCATCAATGTCGTCGTCGTCCATGGCGGCGGGCCGCAGATCGGCGCGATGCTCAAGAAGCTGGGCGTCGAATCGCAGTTCGTAGGCGGGCTGCGCGTGACCGATGCGGAAACCGCCAAGATCGCCGAAATGGTGCTGGCCGGGTCCATCAACAAGGAAATCGTCGCCTGGATCGCTGGCGCGGGCGGCCGGGCCGTGGGCATTTCGGGCAAGGATGGTGGTCTGGTCCTGTGCGAGAAGGTGGCGGGCAAGCGCGAGGCGGACCCCAATTCGGGGATCGAGCGCAATGTCGACCTGGGCTTCGTCGGCGATCCGGTGTCGGTCGACCGCCGCATCCTTGATACGCTGGCGGCCAGCGGCATCATTCCGGTGGTGGCGCCGGTCGGCATCGGCACCGACGGCCATACCTATAATGTCAACGCCGACACGATGGCGGGGGCCATTGCAGCGGAGCTGAAGGCATCGCGCTTCTTCCTGCTGACCGATGTGGCGGGGGTGCTGGACAAGCAGGGCCAGTTGCTGACGGACCTTGATCCGGCAGCGATCGATGTGTTGCAGAATGACGGTACGATCAGCGGCGGCATGATTCCCAAGCTGGAAACCTGCGTCCGCGCGGTCGAAGGCGGCGTGGACGCGGCGGTCATCCTGGACGGCCGGGTGCCGCATGCGATGCTGCTGGAAATCTTCACCGATCGCGGTGCGGGTACGCTGGTCCGCAAATAGGATCAGGCGTGGGGTCGGGGGCCGCCCGACCCGAACCCGAAGCGCGGCCGGAATCCTGGCGGCTATTCCAGGCTGGCCTTGACCGCGCCCTTATGCGCCTTGGCATTATGGACATAATGATCGACGCCTTCGCGCATGTCGATCAGCGCCGAATCGCTGAGGTCGCGCATATATTTGGCCGGGCGTCCGGCCCAGAGCTGGCGATGCAGCACCCGCTTGCCCGGCGACAGCAGGGCGCCGGCGGCCAGCATCGCGTCGCATTCCACCGTGCACCCGCTCATCACGATCGCGCCCAGCCCGACGAATGCCCGATCCTCCAGCACGCAGCCATGGATCATCGCCATATGGCCGATCAGCACATCGTCGCCGATGATCGCCGGCCAGCCGTCGGCGGGGCGGCCGTCGGCCCGGTCGCCGGGGCTGTCGCAATGGATGACGGTGCCATCCTGCACATTGGTCCGCGCGCCGATCCGCACCCGGTTCACGTCGCCGCGGATGACGCAATTATACCAGATGCTCGCATCCTCGCCGATTTCGACATCGCCCACGATCCGGCATCCCGGCGCAATGAAGGCGCTGGGGTGGATGCGTGGGGTCTTGCCGTTGAAGGGGATGATGCTGGCATCGGGATAATCGGTCGCGGCCATTATGGCTCTCCTCTCAAGGTCTGATCTTCAGCACGGGCAGGATGCTGGCATGGTCGTCGGTCCAGGCCGTAAAGCCCGGCCGGACCGGCAGCAACTGCCAGTTGTTCGAGCCGGACAGGCGGACCAGATGATCCAGTTGCGCGGGATCGCGGGACAAGGCAACCCAGATCGACGCGGTATAATGTCGTCCCTCGTCACGCTTGTCCGGCACATAATGGCGCAGCCGGGCATGCCAGCCTTCCGCCGCGGCATCGCCGGCGACCACCGGCCGCAGGTCGAGATAGCGGTTGGAGATATGGATGAGCAGCACGCCATGGCGCGCCAGCCGGCGGCCGTAAATGTCCAGCGCCTCGCGCGTGAGCAGGTGCATGGGAATGGAGTCGGAGGAAAAGGCGTCGATCACCAGCAGGTCCGCGCCGCCGGCCGGCTGCCGCGCCAGCGTCATGCGCGCGTCGCCGATGACGATGTCCGCGTCCGGCTGGCAGCGCGAGAGGAAAGTGAAGTCGGCCGGGTTGCGGGCGATGGCCGCCATCGCCGGGTCGATCTCGTAAAAGCGCCATCGCTGCCCCGGCCGGATATAGCAGGCCAGCGTGCCCGCGCCGAGGCCCACCACATCGATCCGGGCGGTCGGGCCGAACAAGGCGGGCGCATGGCGCATCGCCAGCCCGACGCCGGAGGCCGGCGCATAATAGCTGGTCGGGTCCAGTTCCCGATCCTTTGCCCGGTTCTGGATGCCGTGCAGGGTGGTGCCGTGGAAGAGGATGCGTTCGCCCGTCCCCTTGTTCGCCACGCCATAGACGCCGAAATAGCTGCGCGTCAGCATGCCGCTGGCCGACTGAGCCAGCTTCTCCCATCCGCTGAGGCACAGCATCAGATAGACGAGCATGCCGGCCGTCAGCCAGCGATGGCCGAGCGCCAGCACCGCCAGCGCGATGATGGTGACGAAACTGATAGTCTTGATGACCGGCGTCTTGAGATCGGGCACGAGCCCGCCGCCGACCAGCGAGAGGGCCAGGCCGAGCAGCAGCAGGATCGTCGCCAGCCAGACTCGCCTGTGCGGATTTTTCCAGATCAGGCGGGGCAGGCGCAACATCGCCTCCCGATCGGGCAGCAGCAGCGCGGCGGCCACCAGCAGGATCGGATATTCATAGGTCCAGTCGAAGATCAGCGGTGCGACCAGCGCGCAGAACAGCCCGCCCAACATGCCGCCGACCGACATCAGCAGATAGAAGCGGGTCAGATGCGCCGGTGCGGGGCGCAGGTCATAGAGCCGGGCATGGAGCGCGGTCGCGGCGACGAACAGCACGGTCACGATGCCGAGCGCGATGAAGACCGGGAAATGCACGCCGCCGGTAAAGGCGATGCAGGCGCCGATCAGCAGGGCCAGAGGGGCGATCGACAGGCAGAGGTCGGCCGCGCCGCGCCGCGCCGAAAAGGCGACCGAGAAACTGAGCAGATAGAGGCCGAGCGGCACGATCCACAGCAAAGGCATGGCGACGATGTCGGTGGTGAGATAGAGGCTGGTCGCCAGCATCAGCCCGGATGGCACGGCCGACAATGCCAGCCAGTGCAGCCTGCGTCGCCGGTCGGGCGGCGGCGCGTCGCTTGCCGCCACAGCCACTTCGCCGGGGCTGTCGGCCGGCAGGCGCCGGGCGCTCAGATAGACGAGGAAGAAGAGCGCGCCATAGCAGAGCGACCAGAGGATGCTCTGCGCCTTGAGCGCCAGCAGCGGTTCGACCAGCAGGGGATAGGCGATCAGGCCGGCGAAACTGCCGAGGTTCGACGCGGCATAGAGCGGATAGGGATCGCGCCCTTCCGACAGGGCATACCAGCGTTGCAGCAGCGGTGCCTGTGCCGCGACGACGAAGAAGAGCGGGCCGATCGATGCGCCGAGCAGCCACAATATCCAGATGGCCGGTTCCATGGCGGCGGGTGGTTGCCAGTCCATCAGCCCGATCGGCAGGAAGATGGCGGAGAGGAGGAAGAGACCGAGATGGATCAGCGCCTGCCGCCGTGCGGGCATCTGGCCCAGCAGATGTGCATAGGCATAGCCCGCCAGCAGCAGCGCCTGATAGACCAGCATGGCCGAGTTCCAGACCGACGGCGCGCCGCCGAGGCGCGGGAGCGCCATGCGGGCGATCATCGGCTGGACCAGGAAGAGCAGGAACGACCCCGCGCAGATCGTGATGACGAAGCGGGTGCGCGTGCCGATCAAATGCCTGTCCTCCTGTCGCCCCGGCCCCTTTCATGGGGCAGCAGGCAGACAGGAGACAAGCGGAAGATCACCGAAGGCGGTTTTGAATCAGCCGCCCAGCAACCGTGCCGCGTGGAGCGCATGATAGGTCAGCACGCCCGCGCAGCCGGCGCGCTTGAACGCCATCAGCGTTTCCAGCACGATCGCATCGCGATCCGCCGATCCGGCGGCGACGGCATGTTCGATCATCGCATATTCGCCCGACACCTGATAGGCGAAGACCGGCACGGCGAAGCGGTCGCGCACGCGCGCGACGATGTCCAGATAGGGCAAGCCCGGCTTCACCATCACGCTGTCGGCGCCTTCGGCCAGATCCAGCGCGACCTCGCGCAGGGCTTCCTCGCCATTGGCGGGGTCCATCTGGTAATTTTTCTTGTCGCCCTTCAGCAGGCCGCGCGATCCCACCGCATCGCGGAACGGGCCGTAGAAGGCGCTCGCATATTTGGCGGCATAGGCCATGATCTGCACATTGGCGTGGCCGCTCTGTTCCAGCGCGGCGCGGATCGCGCCGACGCGGCCGTCCATCATGTCGCTGGGGGCAATGATGTCCGCACCCGCCGCCGCCTGATTGAGCGACTGGCCGATCAGCACGTCGATCGTCGCGTCGTTGAGGACATAGCCGGTGTCGTCCAGCAACCCGTCCTGCCCATGGGCGGTGTAGGGGTCGAGCGCGACGTCGGTCAGGATGCCGATATCGGGCACCGCATCCTTGATCGCGCGGATCGCCCGGCACATGAGGTTATCGGGATTGAGCGCTTCGGCCCCGTCATCGCTGCGCCGGTCCGCCTGCGTATTGGGGAAGAGGGCAAGGCAGGGGATGCCGGCATCGCGCGCGTCCTTCGCCCGTTCGACCATCAGGTCCACCGACCAGCGCGACACGCCGGGCAGGGCGCCGATCGGTTCTTCCACGCCTTTGCCTTCAGTCACGAACAGCGGCCAGATGAAGTCGCTGGGCGACAGGCGGTTTTCGGCATGCATCGCCCGGCTCCAGGCCGATGCACGGGTGCGGCGCAGGCGCAGCGCCGGATAGGGTGCGTAGGTCATGCGTGCGGGTGTAGGCGCGGGGGGCAGGGGGATCAAGCCGGGTGATCTGGCCCTTCCCGTCGGCTATGGGCGACCCGTCGCTGGCCGACGCGACGCGATGTTGGTGGAATAAGCGTCGGCCGATGCTTGTCCCGGCGGCGCCCCGCCGCTAGATATAGCGTCACATTCGCGGCAGCGCAGCATGGAAGGCCGGTAGCTTGTTCGAACTTCTCAACGCCCTGAACGGCATCGTCTACATCGTGCTGGAAGCGATCTGGTGGATCATCATCGTGCAGGCGGTGCTGAGCTGGCTGATCGTGTTCAACGTCATCAACACCTCCAACGAATATGTCCGCAACGGCCTCTATGCGCTCGACCGGATGACCGAGCCGCTCTATCGCCCGGTGCGCAAGTTCATGCCCGACCTGGGCGCGCTGGACCTGGCGCCGATGGTGGTGCTGCTGGCGATCATCATCCTGCAAGGGCCGATCCGGCAGAATCTGTTCGCGGCGCTGATGCGGGCCGTGGCCTGAACGCTGTATGGAGCGCGGCGGGCGATGACCTGCTGCTGAGCGTCCGGCTGACGCCGGGATCGGCGAAGGAGGCGATCGGCGGTGGCTGGACCGATGCGCAGGGCGCGGGCTGGCTGGCAGTGCGGGTGCGGGCGGTGCCGGAGAAGGGCAAGGCCAATGCTGCGCTGATCGCGTTGTTGGCCAAGCGGCTGGATTGGCCGCGCAGCGCGATTTTGCTGGAATCGGGCGATACCAACCGGCTAAAGCGATTGCGGATTATCGGCGGTGGCGGGGCGTCGGCGCGCCTGACCGCCCTCATTACAACATGGGTAGAACAGACATGACCATCGGCAAGATCATCGACGGCAAGGCCTTTGCCGCCACCCTGCGCGACAAGGTGGCCGACGGCGTCGGCGCTTTCGTCGAGGCGACCGGGCGCAAGCCGGGCCTCGCCGTCGTGCTGGTGGGCGAAGATCCGGCGAGCAGCGTCTATGTCCGGTCCAAGGGCAAGATGACGGTCGCGGCCGGCATGGAAAGTTTCGAGTTCAAGCGCCCGGACAGCATCGGCGAGGAGGATCTGCTCGACCTGATCGAGGAACTCAATCACGACGAGCGGGTCGACGGCATATTGGTGCAGTTGCCGCTGCCCAAGCATATCAACGAGGCAGCGGTGATCGGCGCGATCGACCCGGCCAAGGATGTGGACGGCTTCCATGTCGTCAATTCGGGCCTTCTGGCGACCGGGCAGGAGGCGCTGGTGCCGTGCACGCCGCTGGGCTGCATCATGCTGCTGAAGGACGAGCTGGGCGACCTGAGTGGGCTGGAGGCCGTGGTGGTGGGCCGGTCCAACATCGTCGGCAAGCCGATGGCGCAGTTGCTGCTGGCAGAAAGCGCGACGGTGACGATCGCGCACAGCCGTACCCGTGATCTGGCCAGCGTGGTGCATCGCGCCGACATCGTCGTCGCCGCCGTAGGCCGCGCCGAGATGGTGAAGGGCGAATGGATCAAGCCTGGCGCGACCGTGATCGACGTCGGCATCAACCGCATCGCCGATACCGAGGATGGCAAGAGCCGGATCGTGGGCGACGTCGCCACCGCCGAAGCGCTGGCCCATGTGCGCGCCATCACCCCGGTGCCGGGCGGCGTGGGGCCGATGACGATCGCCGTACTGCTGCGCAACACGCTGGTCGCGGCGCATGCGCGTGCGGGCCTGACCAAACCGGCGGGCCTGTGAGGGCGCGGCTGGCGCTGCTGATGGTGGGGGCGGTGGCGCTTGTCGCCGCGAAACCGCCCTTGCGGTTCCAGCCCGATCCCAGCAGCGTGATCGCGGCGGAGATCGCGTTCAACCGGCTGGCGCAGGAAAAGGGGCAATGGACCGCCTTTGCCCAGACCGCCGCCGACGATGCCGTGATGTTCGTGCCGCAGAAAGTGGTGGCGAAGGAGTGGCTGAGGAAGCAGGCGAATCCGGCAGCTTCGGTCAGCTGGGCGCCGTCCATCGTCTATGTGTCGTGTGACGGCAATCTGGCGGCGAGCACCGGCAACTGGAAGCGGCCGGACGGATCGGTCGGTTATTTCACGACCATCTGGCGGCGCGACAAGAAGGGGCGCTGGCAGTGGATCATGGACCATGGCGACACGCTGAGCGTTGCGCGGGAGGCGCCGGAATTCCTGACCGGGAAGGTCGCCACCTGCAAGCCCCCTGTGGAAGGTGCGCCCATGGGGCCGCCGCCCGGTGGCAAGCCGGCGAAGGGTGCCCCGCCGCCACCGCCTGACGAAAGCCTGGTCTGGAGCGCCGATGTGGCAACCGACGGCAGCCGCCATGTCACGGTGCGGATGTGGACCGGCGCCGCCTATGAAACCGTGATAGACGATCAGGTAAAGGCCGGATCATGATCGAATTGTTCATTTCTGCCTTCGTCACGCTGTTCGTGGTCATCGACCCGCCGGGCTGCGCGCCCATCTATGCCAGCCTGACCAGCGGCGCGAGCCATGCGCAGCGGCGGGCGATGGCGATCCGCGCGGTCGGCATCGCTGCGGCGATCCTGCTGGTCTTCGCCCTGTGGGGCAAGCAGTTGCTGGGCGTTCTGGGCATTGCGCTCGACAGTTTCCGCATTGCCGGCGGCATCATGCTGTTCATGATCGCGATGGACATGGTGTTCGAGAAGCGGACCCAGCGGCGCGAGGACCGGGCGCAGAAGATCAGTAGCGAAGAGCCGCATGTCGAGGACGTCTCCGTCTTTCCGATGGCGATGCCGATGATCGCCGGGCCGGGATCGATCGCGACGGTGATGCTGCTGATGTCGCGGGCCAATGGCATGGCCGAGCGCGGCGTGGTGCTGGGCGCGGTGGTGCTGACGCTGGCGCTGATGCTGGGCGCACTGATCGCGGCGGGACCGCTGATGGCGATGCTGGGCCACAAGATCGAGGCGGTGATTACGCGCCTGCTGGGCGTGCTGCTGGCGGCGCTGGCGGCGCAGTTCGTGATCGATGGGTTGAAGGCGAGTTTTTAGAGGGTCGGGGTGAAGTGGCCGGGCAGGGCACGCTTCATCCTTGTACGTCATCCCAGCGAAGGCTGGGATCTCCCTTCTCCTGTCGCGCACGGATCAAGAAAAAGAGATCCCAGCATCCGCTGGGATGACGATTGAAAGGCTTAACCCTTCACGTCGGCTTCGGTCACCGGGGCAATCTTGATTTCGACGCGGCGGTTGGCGGCCTTGCCTTCCTCGGTCGCGTTGGAGGCGATCGGCTGCGTCTCGCCAAAGCCGCGGGTGCCGATACGGGCGGACTGGACGCCCTTGCTGGTCAGATAGGCGGCGACCGACTGGGCACGGCGTTCGGACAGCGTCTGGTTATAGGCGTCGGCGCCGTCGCTGTCGGTATGGCCGTACACGTCGATATAGGTTTTGGGATATTGCGCCAGGACCGAGGCGACGTCGTTCAGCGTCGGCTGGAACTGGGGCTGCACGTCCGCCTTGTTATAGGCGAAGGTGATGCCCGAGGGCATGCGCAGCAGCAGATTGTCGCCATCGCGAATCACGTCCACGCCGCTGCCGGCGGTTTCTTCGCGCAGCTTGCGTTCCTGGGCGTCCATATAGGCGCCGATGCCCGCACCCGCGACGGCGCCGATGCCCGCGCCCAGAATCTTTTCGGTGCGGTCGTTGCGGCCGCCGACCAGATCGCCGAGCAGATAGCCGCCAAGCGCGCCGCCGATGCCGCCGATCGCGGCCTTCGATATGCTGCGCTGGCCGGTCTGGGGGTCGGTGGTGCAGGCGGTGGTGGCGAGCATGGCGGCAAGGCCGGCTGCGCCGATGATGCGGTGAGAAATCCTCATGATCCTGTTCCCTTGTCTTTTCGTCCGTTCGGGGGCGACTGTACCCCTCAATGGCCGAACGGGGAGGTTTGTTCCACATCCGAACTGAACTGATGATGATGGCAATGTTGTGAAATTGAAAGAATAGCGGTTATAGGGGGAAACTGACCACCATGGCCACGATCCCCCCTCCCAATCCGACGCCCTTTCCCTGGGTAGACCTTGTCATCATTCTGGCGCTCGTCGCGCTGAATGGTGTCTTTGCCATGTCCGAGCTGGCGATCGTGTCGGCGCGCAAGCCGCGCTTGCAGGCGATGGAGAAGGCCGGGCGCAGCGGGGCGAAGGCGGCGCTGGCGCTGGCGGCCGATCCGGGCCGCTTCCTGTCCACGGTGCAGATCGGCATCACGCTGATCGGCATCATATCGGGCGCCTATTCGGGCGCGAGCCTGGGCGGGCCGACCGGCGAGCGGTTGCAGGGGCTGGGCCTGGCGCCCAACACGGCGGAAAATCTGGGCTTTGCCATCGTCATCGGCCTGACCACCTATGCCTCGCTGATCGTCGGCGAGCTGGTGCCCAAGCAGTTCGCGCTGCGCCAACCCGAACCGATTGCGGTGCTGGTGGCGGTGCCGATGCAATGGCTGGCCAAGCTGACGGCGCCGGTCGTATGGGTGCTGGATGCATCGAGCGGGCTGATCTTCAAGGCTTTGGGCCTGACCCGCGAATCGGAGAGCCATGTCACCGCCGAGGAACTGCACCTGATCGTTGCCGAGGCGAGCAAGTCCGGTGTGATCGAGGAAAGCGAGCGGGCGATCATTTCCGGCGTGGTGCGGCTGGCCGACCGGCCGGTGCGCGAGGTGATGACGCAGCGCATGGATGTCGACTGGATCGACATCGCCGCCGACGACGCCACCATCCGCAGCCGCTTGCTGGAAACGCCGCATACCCGCCTGCCGGTGGGGCGCGGGTCGGTGGAGGATATTATCGGCATCGTCCAGGCGCGCGACATCATGACCGCGCTGTTCCGGGGCGAATCGCTCAATCTGGAAAGCCTGATGCGCAGGGCCGAGGTCGTGCCCGACCAGGTCGATGCGATGGACGCGCTGGAAGTGCTGCGCCGGTCCGATGTGCCGATGGTGATGGTCCACGACGAATATGGCCATTTCGAGGGGATCGTGACCCCGGCGGACCTGTTGTCGGCGATCGCAGGCCATTTCGCGTCGGACCGTGACGCCTATGACGAGCCGGACATGGTCGAGCGCGAGGATGGCAGCCTGCTGGTGTCGGGGCAGATGCCGATGGACCAACTGGCCGAGCGGATCGGCATCACCCTGTCCGAGGATCGCGACTATGCGACGGTGGCGGGCCATGCGCTGTGGCTGATGCGCCGATTGCCGGAGGTCGGCGATTATGTCGACGATCAGGGGTGGCGATTCGAGATTGTCGACATGGACGGGCGCAAGATCGACAAGCTGCTGGTGGCGGCGCAGTAAGGCTTCGCCCACATCATTCAGAACCGTTCGTCCTGAGCTTGTCGAAGGACGGCTTTTCTGTGTCTCGTTTGGGAGAGCAGAAAAGGGCTTCGACAGGCTCAGCCCGAACGGAGGTGGTTGCTTGATCGCGGATTAACTGCGTGCATGCCGGCGTCGGAGAAACGGAAGCCGGCAGTTACAGCGCCTTGACCCAGAATTGCATGGCGTGGTCGCTTTCGGCCGCGTCGCCCGGTTCCCGCCAGTTGAAATGGCCGATCAGGCCATCGACGGGCGCATAGCCGCGCTTGCGCCAGAAGGAGTCGAGCGGGCTATAGTCGGCCGGGCGGGCCGGATGGTCGGCGGGGCGAATCACGGCGCAGAAGCTGGCCATGGCGAAGCCCAGTTCGCGCGCCTTGGCCTCCCGCCGGTCGAAAAAGGCGTGGCCGACGCCATGGCCGCGCCATTGCGGCAGCAGCACCGATTCCCCGAAATAATAGATAGTGCCGATATCCATGCCGCGCGCGCGGAAAGGCTCGGCAAAGGCAGCGGCATGATCGGCCATGGGGGCGGCGGTGGCGGCGCCGACGATCTGTTCGCGCCCATCGACCTGCGCGAAGGCACCGGCGATCAGGGCGCCCGGACTTTCCGCATAGGCGGTCAGATAGCCGCGCTCATAGCCGCCGCTGCCTTCGTACAGATAGGGATAGTCGCGGAAGACGGCGATGCGCAGTTGCGCCAATGAATCGAGCGCGGCAACCAGTGCCGCGCCCGTCAGATCGCGTATTTCGATGCTGTCGGCGATCGCCGCTTACTCGCTGGCGTTGGCGGCGTTCTCCGCCGGGGCTTCCGCCGCATTGGCGGCATTGCCGGCTTCGGCCGCATTCGCGCCTTCGGCAGCCGGCGCAGCGTCGGCGGCGGGCAGCGGCAGGTTGGACCCCTGCGTGTTGAGCCAGGCGATCAGGTTGGCGCGGTCGGCCGGGTTGCCGAGGCCGGCGAAGGTCATCTTCGTGCCGGGGGCAAATTCGCGAGGGCTTTTAAGCCAGTGATCCAGCGCTTCGAAGGTCCAGGTTCCGCCCTTGCCCTTGAGCGCTTCGGAGAAGGCGAAGCCCGCCTTGCCATGGCCGATTTCCTCACCGACGGTGGCATAGAGATTGGGGCCGATGCCGTTGGCGCCGCCCTGATTGACGGTGTGGCAGGCAGCGCATTTGGCGAAGACCTTCTCACCGGCGGCGACGTCCGCGCTGGCGAGCAGAGTGTTGAGGCCAGGACCGCTGGCCGCGCCGCCTTCACCCTCTGCCTCGACGCCTTCGATGGCATAGCCCATCTTTTCGGGCCGTTCTTCATGGAAGATCTTGGAACTGACGATCGCGCCGCCGAGCGCTACGATCCCTGCAAACAACGCCCAACCCGCTGCGGTATTGAAACGATCGCCCATCTCGCTCGACTTCCCTTGCCTTATTGTTATGGCGGCTGTCTTCCGCGCCCCCTCTTGTGGGTTGCCATAATGGCGGATACGCGCAGGCGCAAGCCGGGTTCATCCCTATTGTCATGGAAGTGCCTGCCAATACTTGCGCGGGGACGGGGGAAATCCTAAGCGCGCGGGCACCCATGGAAAATTATCCCGCCCCCGCCCGCGCGATCGTCGCGGACCTGGCCGCCAAGGCCGCGATCGATCCGGCCCGTGCCGTCGCCTATCAGGGCGCGCCCGGCGCCAATTCGCATCTGGCGGCGCTCGGCTACGCCCCCGATTGCGTGCCGCTGCCCTGTTTCGCGTTCGAGGATGCGATTGATGCCGTGCGCAGCGGCCTGGCGGCGCGGGCGATCATCCCGATCGAGAACAGCCTGCATGGCCGGGTGGCGGACATGCATTTCCTGCTGCCCGAATCGGGCCTGTCGATCATCGACGAATATTTCCTGCGCATCCGCCATTGCCTGATGGCGCCGGACAACAGCCCGGTGAAGAGCGCGATCAGCCATCCGCAGGCGCTGGGCCAGTGCCGCCATTATCTGCGCGAGCGCGGCATCCAGCCGGTCGCCTATGCCGATACGGCTGGTGCCGCCGCGCTGGTGGCGGAGACGCGCACGCCGGGCGAAGGAGCAATCGCGCCCTATCTGGCGGCGGAGCTGTATGGCCTGCGCCTGATCGCCGAGAATATCGAGGATAGCGACGACAATATGACCCGCTTCCTGGTGCTGGCGCGCGAGCCCAAGGTGCCGACCGCCAATGTCGGGCCGGTCATGACCACCTTCCTGTTCGAGGTGAAGAATATCCCGGCCGCGCTCTACAAGGCGATGGGTGGCTTTGCGACCAACGGGGTCAATATGACCAAGCTGGAAAGCTATCAGCGCGGGGCGAGCTTCGCGGCGACCGAGTTTTTCTGCGATATCGAGGGGATGCCGGGCGACCCGGCGGTCGATCGCGCGCTGGCGGAGCTGGAATTCCATACCAAATGGGTGCGGCAACTGGGCAGCTATCGGCAGGCGCGGCCCAGAACCTGACCTGTGGTTGCCGGATGGCTGAGCGGGCGAGGGTCTGCTTTTACTGAAACTGGCGGCAATATCTGCGCCGGATGGTAAAAACGCATCTGGCAATATTCGCGCGACGGCCGAACGTCAGGATTTTGAACCACAATGAACTATCGCCATTCCTTCCATGCCGGCAATAGCGCCGATGTCGTGAAGCACAGCCTGTTGATTGCCCTGGTGCGGGCCTTGCAGCAGAAGCCGGGCGCGCTGACCTTGATCGACACCCATGCCGGCTGCGGGCTGTACGACCTTGGCGGCGATGACGCGCAGCGCACCGGCGAAGCCACGCAGGGCGTGCGGCGGGCCTTTGCCGACCCGAACCCCTTGCTGGACGACTATCGCGCGGCCGTGCAGGCGGTGAATGAGGAGGGCGGGCCGCAGCTTTACCCCGGATCACCGCGCTTTCTGGCGCAGCTTTTGCGCCCGCAGGATGCCCTGATCCTCAACGAAAAGCACCCGCAAGACGCTTATACCCTGCGCGGCGTGATGCGGGGCACCAGCGCGGCCGTGCATGAACGCGACGCCTACGAACTTTGGCTGGCCATGGTGCCGCCCCGTACCCCGCGCGGCGTGGTGGTGGTCGACCCGCCCTATGAGCAGACGGACGAACGCGCGCGCATCACCGCCACCCTCGCCGCCGCGCAACGCAAATGGGCGCATGGCGTGACGGTGATCTGGTATCCGCTGAAAGACCAGGCCACGCATGGACAGTGGAAGAAGCAGTTGCGCAAGATCGGCATCCCGAAATTGCTGCTGGTGGAGCATTGGCTGTACGATAGCGAGCAACCCGGCATCTACAACGGCGCGGGTCTTTTTATCGTCAATCCGCCCTACGCTTTCACGCAGGCGCTGCCGCCCCTGTTGGAAGCATTGCGCGCCGCGTTGGCGCCCGAAGGGCATAAGGGCGAGATCATATGCGATTGGCTGGGCGGTTAGGACAGGCGCTCATCCTCTCTTCTTTCGGAGGGGCGTTGTCGCGTGTCAGACGATCGGGCTTATGCGCCCGCAAAGCGACCGGTCCGCACCTGAGAGATGGGATTGCGGCGTCGAACGTCTACAAGGGGTGGATTTCAGTCAGTCAGCTTTTGGAGCGATGACCGGCGATAGCGGACGAGGCACGGAAAAATCGTTCGGCAACATTCGCCCAATTGCGGACATTGCCTGTCGCTGTCATTCTGTCCGCATGGATATCGATCACATACCCATCGAGCTCGACGAGCGGCGCTTTAGCGGCCTAGTTCGACAAGAAGCATTTGCCGGTCAGGGCCTACCTGACCTAGTTGCACATCGACCGGAGCCGTGGAGGTTCCTTCGCTTGGCCAGAATTATTGGGGCCGCGAAGGCTATCGCTGATTTCAGTCTGGGCGGCGGCGCGGGGGATGCGATGCTGCAAGCCATCATCTCGGTCGAAGACCTGAAGGGCGATTTCGCTGTAAACTGGCGTGGTTCCAGTCACGAAAAACAATACGAGGCGGTATTTGAAAGGGCCTTGGCCTCTGAGGGAGAGGACGAGATTGTTCACGTGGTCGACCCAGCCTCGTAGGCGATCAGAGCCAACGCCAAGCAGTTAGTCCGTTATCCACCAGATTTCGTCATCCAGCCTTCTACGTGCCTCCTGAATAAATGGCCGGTTTCAGGGATGCGGATAATCTGGCGGAGCGACAATAGATGGTCGTTTCCAGACCTAAACATCCGTTCGCCCTGAGCCTGTCGAAGGGCCATACTTTTCTTCCAACATAAGCCCAAAAGAAAGAGCAGGGCTTCGACAGGCTCAGCCCGAACGGATGTTGGGTGTCCTCAAATGTCGTTTGCAGATTGTCGCTTCTCGGGCGTCATTCCTGTGCTTTCGCCCGTGCGGGATCGCGCCTATAGCCGCTGCCATGGTCGCAGCCATCCTTCTGTCCGCTCTTGCCATGAGCGCCATTGTCGGCGTCCGCTATCTGCTGGCGAGCGGGGGTTTTGCGCTGGCGACGCGGATACGGCAGCCGGGCCTCTATCGCGGGCTGGAGGCCCAGATGGGGCGGGAGATCGGCTGGTCGCTGCTGTCCGCGATCATCTATGGCGTGCCCGCCGGCGTGGTCGCCTGGGGCTGGCAGGCGCGGGGCTGGACGCGCATCTATGCAGATGTCGGCGATTATCCGCTCTGGTGGATGCCGGTTTCGCTGCTGCTCTATCTCGCGCTGCATGACACATGGTTTTACTGGACGCATCGCTGGATGCACCGGCCGCGCCTGTTTCGTGTCGCTCATGCGGTGCATCATGCCAGCCGCCCGCCGACGGCCTGGGCGGCGATGAGTTTTCATCCCTGGGAAGCGCTGACCGGGGCATTCGTGATCCCCGTGCTGGTGCTGCTGATTCCGATCCATGTCGGGGTGCTGGGCGCCGTGCTGACGATCATGACGGTGATGGGCGTGAGCAACCATATGGGGTGGGAGATGTTCCCGCGCTGGATGGTCCGCGGGCCACTGGGCGGGTGGCTGATTACCGCGACCCATCATCAGCGGCATCATGACCAGTATGTTTGCAATTATGGCCTCTATTTTCGCGTCTGGGACCGGCTGTGCGGGACGGACAAGGGCTTGGGCGACTTCAAGAAGGTGAACGGGTGAAGCGAGCAATCGGGGTCGCGGTGCTGGCGATGATGGCGGGGCAGACCGGCGCGGCGCCGGCGGGGCAGTCGCTCAGCATGACGCTGGACGGGCTGCGATCCGCCAGGGGACAGATATTGGTGTGCGTGACGCGGACGGCAGCCTATTTCCCCGATTGCACGAAAGACCCGGACAAGCGCCATTTCACCGTGGCGTCGAAGAGCGGGCCGATCCCGCTCGGCACGCTGGCGCCGGGCGATTATGCCATCGCGATCATCCATGACGAAAATGGCAATGGGAAGCTGGATACCTTTGCCGGCATCCCGCGCGAGGGCGTGGGTTTTTCGCGCAATCCGGTGCTGCGCTTCGGCGCGCCGAGCTTCAAGTCGGCCAGTTTTCCGGTCGCGGGCGTGCCGGTGGAGCAGGCGATAAAACTCAAATATTTCCTGTGATGCAGGGCCGTTTTTCGGGGCAGCGGAACCGCTAAGCCCCTCGAAACATTCTAGGCCCTGAACGCATCTTCATAAACAGGGTCATCATGGATCATCTCCGCTGCCGACTGGCCGCGACATTCGTCGTGGCTCAACTGCTTGTCGCGCCTGCCATGGCGCAGGAAGAGGAGCAGCATAGCACGCTGACCATCGGTGCGGGGATCGCGGCGATCCCCAGCTATGAAGGGTCCGACGATTATCGGGTGATGCCGCTGGTCCAGGCGCGGGGCAAGGTACATGACTTTGCCTTCTGGACGCGCGGCACGGCGCTCTATGTCGATGCCATTCCCGATCCGACCGGTACGGGCGTGGATTTCGAACTGGGACCGGTGGTCAATGTCCGGCTGGACCGTACCAGCCGCAAGAATATCAAGGACGATGCCGTGCGTTTGCTGGGCAAGCGCGACGTGGCGGTGGAGGTCGGCGGCTTTGTCGGCGTCGGCAAGACCGGGGTCATCACCAGCGACTATGACAATCTGTCGGCGCGGGTGGCGGTGACCAAGGATGTGGCGGGCGCGCATGGCAGCTATGTCGTGACCCCGACGATCGAATATTTCACGCCGCTGTCGACCACGAGTTTCGTCGGCATGGGCGTATCGGCGGAATATGTCGGCAAGAATTATGGCCGCTATTATTTCGACATCACACCAACGGAGAGCGCGGCGAGCGGACTTGCTGTCTATGACCGGGCTGGCGGGTCGGGCTTCAAGCGGCTGAACGTCAACATGTCGGCCGGCAAGTCGCTGTCGGGCGACCTGCGCAAGGGCTGGGCGATCTTCGGCGTGGCCGGCTATGCCCGCGTGCTGGGCAAATATGCGGATTCGCCGATCGTCGCGGATGCCGGATCACGCAACCAGTTCGTCGGCGCACTGGGCATCGGCTATACCTTCTGACGCTTTCCTGCCCTTTCGTCTTGTCCGCAAGGGGTGACGCCCCACATAAGGCGCGGTATGACGGCGGCGAATGACCGCATTGGCAGGAGATTAGAAGCGTGGCGACCCTGGGATTGAGCGAGGCTGACAAGGCGGCCGTGGAGGCGTTTCGCCAGGATGTAGTCGAGCCGTCGCGCACGAGCCTGGTAATCGTCGATTTCTGGGCCGAATGGTGCGGGCCGTGCAAGCAGCTGACGCCGGTGATCGAGAAGGTGTGCGCGGAATATGCGCCCAAGGGCGTGAAGCTGGTCAAGGTGAATGTCGACGAGAATGGCTTTATCGCCAGCCAGTTCCGGGTGCAGTCGATCCCGACCGTCTATGCCGTGTTTCAGGGCCAGCCGGTCGCGGACCTCAGCCAGGCGCGGACCGAAGGGCAGCTGAAGCAGTATCTGGACCAGCTGCTGTCGCAATTGCCGATCGAATCCGACGAAAAGGCGCAGTTGCAGGAAATCGCGCCGCTGATCGCCATGGGCGAGGAAGTGCTGGCGGCCGGTGACGCCGAGCGGGCGCTGTCGGTGTTCGGCCAGCTGGCCGAGATGGTGCCCGACAATGTCGAGGTGGCGTCGGGGCTGGCGCGGACGCTGGTGGCGCTGGGCCAGCTGGACGAGGCGGAGGCGGTGCTGGCCGCGCTGCCCGCCGATGTGGCGAAGAATGTGGCAATCGATCAGGCGCGCGCCGCGATCGCGCTGGCGCGGGACGCAAGGCCGGTGGACGACCTGTCGGGCGTGCAGGCGCGGGTCGATGCCGATGGCGACGATCATGAGGCGCGGTTCGAGCTGGCCGGCGGGCTGATGGCCAATGGCGATCGCGACGGTGCGGCCGAAGCGCTGCTGGAGATCGTGCGGCGCGACCGGGCATGGAATGACGGCGCGGCGCGCGCGCAGTTGCTGACCATCTTCGACGCCGTGGGCCTGGAAGATCCATGGGTGTCGGCGCAGCGGCGCAAGCTGTCGCAGATATTGTTCTCGTAAGCCCATGCCTGTCGCGCGCGTCTCGATCTTTCCCTTGTCCGGCGCCTTGCTGCTGCCGGGGATGGACCTGCCGCTGCATATTTTCGAGCCGCGGTACCGGGCGCTGATCTATGACGTCATGGCCCGCGACCGGCGGATCGGCATGATCCAGCCGCGCGGCGAAGGCCCTGTGCCGCCGCTGTTCGATGTCGGATGTCTGGGCCATGTCAGCCATATCGAGGCGCTGGAGGACGGGCGGTTCAATATCGTGCTGACCGGCCTTGCCCGGTTCCGGGTGGTGCGGGAATTGTCCGTGCCGACCCAGTTTCGCCAGATCGAGGCGGATATCGAGCAGGCGCCGCAGGAGGATGAGGTGCTGCACGCGGTGGAGCGGGCGGCGCTGGAGCAGGAATCGCGGCGCTTTGCCGATGCGCTGGGCTATGTGGTGGACTGGACGGCGGTGTCGCGGCTGGACGATACTGCGCTGGTCAATGGTATCGCCCAGATCGTGCCGTTCGACCCGGCGGCCAAGCAGACCCTGCTGGAGGCGGACAGCCTGTCCGAACGGTCGGAGCGGATCATCCAGTTGATGCAGATTGTCGGCCGGATCGAGCGCGACGGCGGCGCGACGATGCAATGAGTGTGGGCTGTGATTGACGACATGAGTGACGATGCACCGATCGACCCGTGGTTGCTGGCCAAGCTGGTGTGCCCGGTAACGCGCACGCCACTGCGCTGGGACGCCGGGCGGGGGGCCTTGCTGTCCGATGCGGCCGGTCTTGCCTTCCCGGTGCGCGATGGTGTGCCGGTGCTGCTGGTGCGGGAAGCGGTGGCACTCTGACCAGCGCTATCGTTTGTCCTGCGGGTCTGATAAAGAGGGCCCATGCATGAGAGACTGGTTCCCCCTGCGCTGACGCTTCTGGCGAACATGCTGGCTGCGCCGGCTGTAGCCGGCAGCCCGCCCGTGGCGCCGCCTGTTGCCGGGCCGCCCGTCGCTGCGCCCCCCATCGCTGTGCCGACATTGACGGACAGTCGGGGCCTGTCCTGCACCGCCGATGACCGGTCGGTGCGGGAGATCGTGATCGACTTTACTGGCGGGCGCTGGCGCGATGCCGGGGGCGACTGGAACAAGATCGCCGCGCAGGACGATGCGACCATCACACTGGTCAATCAGGGCGGCGGCATGCTGGGCGGGATATTGAGCGACCTGCGCCGGGTGGAGAAGCTGGACCGGGCGACGCTGATGCTGTCGACGCAGTTGCATACCGGGCTGATCGACGAGGCCCGATCCTACCGTTGCGAGATCGTCGCGCCTTTTGACGCCAAACGGCAGATTTAGGCTTCAGGGTCGAGGTTGCGCTTTTTCCCCTCCACCCCCGCCTGCGGCGGCGGTCTCCCTCCCCAAGCAGGCTTGGGGAGGATTTTGACGGTCATTTGAACGCGGCGATACATTCCACTTCGAGCGGGGCGCCGAGTGCCAGGCCGCTGGCCCCGAAGGCGCTGCGGGTGGGGAGGCGCTTGCCTTCGAAATAGGGGATATAGGCGGCGTTGAAGCGGGGCCAGTCGGCCATGTCGGCCAGCATCACCGTGCATTTGACGACATGGCCATAGTCGAGGCCATTGGTTGCCAATATCTTGCCGATCGAATCCATTGCGCCTTTGACGGCGGCGTCGAACCCTTCCTTATGCTTGTCCATGCCTTCGGGTACCTGACCGATCTGGCCCGACATGAAGAGCAGGTCGCCCACGCGGATGGAGGGCGAGAAGGGTAGCTTGGCGGGCAGGGGCTGCGGTGCGGCGGCGGGCTGGGCCAGAGCGGGCGTGGTCAGAGCGGGCGGGGCGCCCAGCAACAGGGCGGCGGCAAGAAGGCGTTTCATAGATGTCTCCGTTGAAAGATCAGGCGCGGGGGAGCGCGGCGAGCAGGCGGTCCACATCATTGCTATCGTTGAAGACCGACGGCGCGATGCGGAAATGATGGTCATGGAGCGAAATGCGGACCTGGGCCTTGGCCAGCGGATCGGTCAGGCGGGCCTTGGCCTGCGGGTGCAGGGCGGTCAGGATCGGGGTCTTCGTGCCGGGCGGGGTGATGATGGTATAGCCCCTGGCGGTGAGGCCGTCGCGCAGCGATGCGATCAGGCCTTGGGCGTGAGCCTGGATCGCAGAGACGCCGAGCGTGCTGATGTAATCGAGGCTGTGGTCGATCGCCGCGATAACCGATTGGGCATAGGTTCCGGTGCCGAAATGGCCGAGTGCGCCGGGGCGGATGCTGTAGCTGACCGGGGTGTCGCCGGGCGGGTCCATGGGGTAGATATGGGTAGCTGGCGGTGACAGGCCGATGCCCGGCGGGGCCCCGGGTGCAGCAAAGCCATAATAGCCGAAATCCGCGAGTGGCAGATTGTCCAGCACGCCGCGCCGGGCATAGAGGAAGCCGAGGCCGAAATCGCCCATCAGCCATTTATAGGTGGCGCAGGCGGCGAAATCGACGCCGCTGTCATGCAGGTCGACGGGAACCGCGCCGGCGGCGTGGATGATGTCGGCGTAGACCAGCGCGCCGGCGGCATGGGCGAGGTCGCAGACCGCCTTCAGATCATGCTGGAAGCCATTATAGGTGGAGACGAGCGAGAGGCTGACCAGCTTCGTGGCCGGCGTGATGGCCTTGGCCATATCCTCCAGGACGATGCGGCCATCGCGGGCCTGCACCCAGTGGACGTCGACGCCCTGCTTGGCCAGTTCCTGATACATGGGGAAGCCGGCGTAGAAATGGAGCGGGTCGGTGACGATGCGACCTTTGCCGTGCGGGAAGCCGAGCGCGCGCAGCACCGCCTGTTCGCCCATGGTGGTGGACTGGACCCAGCAGAGTTCGTCCGGGTCGGCATTCACCAGTCGGGCGAATTTGGCGATGGTCGCGGCGCGATCCACCGGCTTGCGCGCGGCGGCAGCGGGATCGAGCGTGCGGCCCGCGACATAGGCGTCCATCGCTGCCCGCGCACCCAGGCTGATCGGGTGGGTGGAGGCGCTGTCGAGATAGGCGACGGGGGTGGGCGCGAAGCTGGCCCGGTCCGGCAGGCTGGGCGGAGTGGCGGCCGCGCGGGTGGCCTGCGCCACCAGCGGAACGGCGATCGCCGCGCCCAGCGCCTGCCGGCGGGACAGGGTCATGCCATGACTTTCGCAAAGGCGAGCTTGAACGCCTGCATTTCCGCCGGCGTGCCGAAGGAGACGCGGACCCAGTCGTCCATATGCTTGCGCGCGCCGCCGATGAAGATTTTCTGCGCGGCGAGCGCGGCGGTGACGTCCGCGCCGGATCGGCCGACATGGATCATCGCAAAACTGCCTTCGCTCGGCAGATAGCGGATGCCGCGTTGATCGAGCCAGGCGAAGAGATCGTCGCGCACCGCCCGGTTATAAGCCTTACGCTCCGGCAGCAATTTGGGGTCGAGCAGGCTGGCTTCGGCGGCGATCACGGCAGGCATGGGCGTGATGTTGACGCCATAATCGGCCATGCCGTCGAGCAGATCCTTCCGCCCGGCGATGAGCCCGCAGCGCAGTCCCGCAAGCCCATAGATTTTCGAGAAGGTGCGCGTGACCAGCACGTCCGCGCCCTTGGCCACCAGATCGAGGCAGGACGGCGCCTCGCTGAAGTGGATATAGGCTTCGTCGATCAGCAGTAGCGACCCGGCCGGCTTGTTGGCGAGCAGCCATTCGATGTCGGCGCGCGGGGTGACGAGGCCGGTCGGATTGTTGGGATTACAGATATAATAGACGCCGGCATTGGGCGCGGCGGCGAGCATCTGGCGCAGGTCGCCGCGGAAATCGCCCGACAGCGGAATGGGGACGGCGCTGGTGACGACCTTGTTCCCTTTGCCCACGAAGCCGCTGTCGAAGGTCGGTTCGAAGAAGGCGATCGGCCGGTCCTGCGACGAATAGGTGAGGGCTACCGAGCGGAGCGTCATATAGGAGCCGGGATGGACCTGCACCTGTTCGGGCGTCAGGCCGTTCTGCCGGGCGAACAGCCGCTCCAGCTGCGCGGCGAAGGCCATGCCATAGCGGCCGGACAGCCTGTCGAGGCCGCTCAACGCTTCCAGTGCGGCGGGGCAGGGGCCGAGCGGATTTTCGTTGCTGTTGATATAGACCGCGTCGGTCAGCGTGGACACCATGCCGGCCGGGTCTTCGGGCAGGGCGACCTTGCGGCCGCGCTGGGCCAGAGCCGGGGCGGCGCTGGCGGCGCCGGCCGCCGCGATGGCGCCGCGCATCAGCATGCGGCGGGAAAAGCTGCTATCCGTCATTCTTCGCTTCCTTTTGCCGCGATGCGCTTCACGTCCGCTTCGCTGATCGGTTCGGGATAAGCATTGTCGAAATGGGTGCGGACATAGCCGACGACCGACGCGACCTGCGCGGGGGTGAGCATTTCCGAAAACCAGGGCATGCCGCCCTGACCCTTCATGACCACGGTCACCGGATAATCGGGGTCGGCCAGCTTGGCATTATGGGCGAGGGCAGGGACGGTGCCGTCCGGCGACCCCTGCGCCTTGTCCAGATGGCAGGCGGCGCAGATCTGGTTATAGACCTGCTCCCCATCGGGCAGCGCGACCTTTGCAGGCCTGCCGCCGGGCGAATCCGCCAGCGCGGGCGTGGCGGCGAGAATGGCAAGCGCGCCAAGGCGCAGGATCGGGCCGCGCATGTCTATGCCGCCTGCGCGCGTTCGTGAATCTGGGTGATGGCGTCGATGCCCGACAGGATCGATCCTTCCATCCAGCCGCCATAGTAGCTGGCATGTTCCCCCGCCAGAACGACGCGATTGTCGAGCGTGACCAGATTCTTGTAATGCGCCTTGCGGTTTTCCTCGCTCCATTCGGACGTGCAGCCCAAAATCCACGGCACGCGGGTCCATGGCACGGACACGCCGCTGAGGAATTCCTTGCGATATTGGGGATGGAAGACCTCGCCCTGTTTCAGCGCGGTTTCGATGCGCTGTTCTGGCGTCATGCTGGCGATCTGGAACCCGGCAAGCCCACGGGCAAAGGCGCCCAGCAAGACCGCGGGGCCTTGGCCGAACATCTTGTCATTGGGGTAGGAAAGCTGGGTGATCGTCTGGTCGGTGAAGCTGTGACCGCCATAGATATTGTCGTCTTCTTCCCAGAAGCGGCGCTTGAATTCCAGACCGATCTTCGCATGGCCGCCATAGGGGACGGCCTTCATCGCGGCTTTCAGCGCCGGGGACACCTGCATATCGACCTGGCTGATGATCGACAGCGGGATGGTGCAGACGCACCAGTCGGCGCTGACATCGTGCATCTGACCGGTCGCGACATCCTTGTAGCTGACCGTCACGCCCTTGTCCGACTGGGCGACCTTCGTCGCCTTGGCGTTGTAGGTGACGATCTTGCCGATCTTCTTCGCGAACGCCTTGCCGATCATGTCCATGCCGCCGACCGGCTGGAACATCGTCGTCTGCATCACATAGCTGAAATAGAAGGACATGGCGGTCCAGACCTGCGGGTCCAGCACATCCTGTAGCTTCGCGATCTGCGACGGGGTGGGGGCGCCGTTGCGGCCGCCGCCGGGCGCCTGATCATAGCCGCGCTGGGCCGACACCTTCAGGCTGCTGGTATAGGCCAGATTCTTGTCCAGCACGCCCCAGCTGCGGAGCGCCTCCATCAGCTTTTCCTTGTCCTCGCCAGACAGTTTGTCGTCCAGCGCCTTGGCGCTGACCGCCTTGGCCAGCAGTTCGGACGTGTGCCCTTTAAAGTCGGTTGCGACCTCCTTGTAGCGCATCGGCTTGCCGCCAAAGGCTTCGGTCGAATGGATGAAGCCATTATGGTTGAGCTGGATGAAGGGCTCCAGCGCGACGCCGAACTGGCGGCAATAATGGAGCAGCGCCTTGTGATGGTGCGGGATGCGCCAGGGGCCGGGATTGATATAGTTGCCGGGCGCGAACCGCACCTTCTGCACCGTGCCGTCGCTTTCGGTGAAGGTGTCGCCACCGCGCAGAGAATAGTTGCGCCCGCCGGGGCGATTCTGAAATTCCAGGATCTTGACCGCATAGCCGGCCTTTTGCAGCTCATAAGCGGCGGCCATGCCGGCCAGACCCGCGCCCAGAATGATGACGGAGGCACCAGGCTTCGCGCCGCTCAGCACCGGCGGGCCGGTGAACTGCGTTTCGGCAGCGTGGCCAAGCGCGGTCATCGCCTGATACATGGCCGCGGCGCCGCCGACCTTGCCGATCATGGTGAGAAGGTCGCGGCGGCTGGGTGCTGTGCTGTCTGTCATGCTGGCTTCCCGTTTTTACGGGCGAGTGTTGTGGCGGCAGGGGTCTCGCCCCCTTGTCCCCTGCCGTTATGGCCCCTGTCTTGTCTTCGTCCGTCGGTGCGACCCGAACGGCTCAGGGGGCTTTTGCCGCGATGCCTTCGATCTCGATCAGCTGCTGCGGCCGCGCGAGGGCCGCGATCTGGAAGGCCGAGCGAGTCGGCAGATTGGGCTGGTCGGTGGTGCCGAAGAATGTCTTGTAGGCGCGGGTCAGGCCGTCCCGGTCCATCTTGCCGTCCTTTTTGGGATCGCCGACCAGGAAGACGGTGAGCTTCACCACATCGCCCATGGTCAGGCCCATTTCGGCCAGCTGCGCCTTCATCTTGGTGAAGATGGACATGGCCTGTGCTTCGGTATCGCCATAGGCGTCCGCGCTGTCGGTGTCGGCCGGGTTGATCGGCGCGGCGGTGGCGCCGGACAGATAGTAGAAGGTGCTGCCGGGCGGCACGATGGCGGCGCTGGCGATCATGGCGCCGGGCGCCTGCTTATGTTCGACGGTGGCGGCCGAAGCCGATCCGGCGCCCATGGCGGCCAGGATCAATGCGGCAATCGCTGCTTTCATGACAATCCCCCTTCCAAAAGAGTGAAGGGCCGGTCCTTGCCGGACCGGCCCTCCTTCGTGACTTCGCTTAGAACTTGAAGTCGATACGGGCGTAGTAGTAGCCGCCCGCCGTGCCGTAGGGGCCGAAGTTGTACGGGCTGTTATAGGTAGCCGTGCCGTTGATGTAAGGCGAGGTACCCGCAGGGATGGTCACACCCTGCAACAGGGCCGGCACTTCCGGCTTCTTGTTGAACAGGTTGTTCGCGCCGATCGAGACGGTTACCGCATCGGTGAAGTCATAGCTGGCTTCCAGATCGGTGATGCCCGCCGGCTTGACCTCTGCGGTATAGATGGTCGGCAAACCGGCCGCCGTCAGGGTCGCTGCGGATACGCCCGGCTGCACCAGCAGGCTCGACTTGCCGTAGAAGGTCTCGCGGGCGTTCAGGGTGAACCGGCCGCTCTTGAACAGAGCGCCCAGGACGACCTTATATTCCGGCGAGGAATCTTCGATGTTGCTTTCGGAGATGGCGTTGAAGACAGTCGGAATCTTGTTCTTCGTGATCTTCGTCTTGTTGTAGTTGGCCGAAAGCGACAGGTTCAGGCTACCGAAGTCCAGAGCTACCGGATAGGCGGCCGAGAAGTCGATACCCCAGGTGCGGGTGTCGATGCCGTTGGTGAAGCTTTGCGCACCGATGTTCGGCAAGGCGGCATCGAACACCACGCCCGCCGCCTGAAGCGCCGAGATGATGGCCGGGGCTTCCGGTGTGGCGACGCCGCCCTGAACCGCGTAGCGGGCAGCCGTCAGCGCGATGCGATCCTTGATCTTGATGAGATAGCCATCAAGCGTCACGGTCAGCTTCGGCACCGGGCGGAAGACGAAGCCACCCGAGAAGTTGGTCGATTTTTCCGGCTTCAGTGCGGAGAAGCCCAGCAGGCTGGCCGCCGCCGAACCGGCCGGCAGCACCGCAACGGCGCTGGTCGGGCCGACCGCCACGGTCGAATAATGCTGTTCGGCAAGCGTCGGTGCACGGAAGCCCGTGCTGACCGTACCGCGCAGCGCAACTGCATCGCTGAAGTCGTAACGGCTGGTGACCTTGCCGATCAGCGTGTCGCCGGCGTCGCTATAATCTTCGTAACGGCCAGCAAGGTCGATCGACCATGCGTCCACCGGCTTGGCGATGAAGTTGATATAGCCGGCCTTCGAGCTGCGGCTCCAGTCGCCTGCATCGCTGGGCTTGTAGCCGGGGAAGGACTGAACGCCAGTCTTGTAGGTCGAGTAATAGTCGCCGGCGACGATCTTATAGGTGTCGCGGCGATATTCGCCACCGAAGGCGAAGGTCAGCGGCTCGGCCATGCCGACGTCGAATTCCTTGCGCATGTCGGCCGTGACCGTGGTCTGGCTCAGGCGGAAGCCGCCGTCATAGGCCGAGCTGGGCGTGTTGGGCAGAACGCCCGAACCGGCGAGATACTGGGCATAGGTTTCCTGCCAGACTTCGCGATGGGCCGAATTCTCGGTCCAGATTTCGGTCTTGTCATTGCCGTAGGTGGTGGAGAGGTCGTAGTTCCAGCCGCCGCCGAATTCGCCCTTGGCACCGACGGTGAAGCTATATTCTTCCTGTGCGACGTGCTGCAGCGGGACCATGCCGACGACGCCGGTGTTGCCGTAGCAGATGGCGCTGGCGTCATAGGCCGCTGACGTCACGCTGCCGCCGATATTGCCGGCTTCGTAGCAGACGCGCTTGGGATGACGGTAGCCCTGCTTGGCATAGCCGACGCGGCGGGCATAGTCGCCGAAGCTGTAGAGTTCGACGCCGCCGAAGTCATAGCCCATATTGTAGAAGACGTTGGTGAGGTACGTCTTGGGCTGGCCGCCGTTGATATGAGCCAGCGCGTCGCCGGTCAGGTTCGACCACTGGGCCGGGGCGTTGGGCTGGAGCGTGCCGTCCAGCTGCGTGACCTGGACCTGGCCGGTGCCGGTGGTGGTGTAATCCTGGCGACGATGGAAGGCGCTGAGGTTGAAATAGCCGTCTTCGCCCAGTTTGAAGCCGACATTGCCGGAAACCGAGAAGAGTTCGCCTTCGCTGTTATAGTTCTGGCCGCCGGTGACCTTGAAGCTGCCGCCTTCATTATCATCCTTGAGGATGAGGTTGATAACGCCGGCGATTGCGTCGGTACCGTAAACGGCCGCAGCGCCTTCCTGAAGGATTTCTACACGGGCGATGGCATCGGGCGGAATGAGGTCCATGCTGGGCGCGGCCGAACCGCCGAACGGGCCGCTGGCGACCTGAAGAATGGCCGAGCCATGGCGACGCTTACCGTTGACCAGCAGCAGCGTGTGGTTGGGCGACAGGCCGCGCAGACGAGCCGACAGCGAGAAGCTCGACATGTCGGTGCCCTGGGTCTGGGCGGTGAAGCCCGGCACGATCTGGGTCAGAACCTGGTTGAGGTTGGGCTGGCCAACATGGCTGATGGCTTCTTCGCTCAGCACCTGCACCGGTGCAGCGGCTTCCGCGGCGGACATGCCAACGGCACGGGTGCCGGTAACGATGATGGCGGTACCATCATCAGCCTGCGGTTCCTGCGGAGCTTCTTGTGCGAGTGCGCAAGCCGACCAGGACGAGGCGAGGATAAGTGAAAGCTTCAGTGCAGACAGTCTTGTCATTCATGCCCCCTGTTTATGCATTATCTATGACAAGGGGAACGACGGACGGTTTTGTGAAATCCTCTACCGCACCGCAAAAAAATGAATCAAATATGCAATATTTCTCAATTATTTCTGCTGGCAAGCAGGGCAGGATATTGGCGATGTACGAAATGGTGCAATTGATGATTGCACATGACCGTCATGCCATTTTGCAATCAGCTGGCATGGCGGGTTTTTGGTCTTCATTCGTCTTTGCAGTTTCCGATATGATTTAGAGTCTGTTTGGAAAATGCGCGGAAGGGCGCATTTTCGATGCGGCACCGGCCCGCACCCCCACCCGACCGCCCATCAGGGTACCAGGTCGGGGTGGTCGGGTGGGGGTGCGGGCCGGTGCGGATGCGCCAGAGGCGCATTTCCAAACAGACTCTTAGCGCATATCCGGACAGACCATCAGGATTGCATCGCTGCGTCGATCAAGGCCTTGGCCTCCGCCCCTTCCCAGTCCATCGCGCCGATGACGCGCACCATTTCCTTGCCCTGGGCGTCATAGATGACGGTGGTGGGCAGCAGGCCGGTGGCATAATGGAAGCCGAAATTGGTTTCCGGGTCGGCCCAGCCCTTCAGGTGGGGGAGCTTATGCTTTTCGAAGAAGGGTTTTGCGGCCTTCAGCCCCTGATTGTCCTGCGATATGGTGAGGACGGCGAGGCCCTTTGGCCCATAGGTCGCCGCGATCCGATCGAGCGTGGGCATTTCGGCGATGCAGGGCGCGCACCATGTCGCCCAGAGATTGACGATCAGCGGCTTGCCGGCAAAATCCTTCAGCGTCTTTTCACCGCCATCGGGATCGAGGAAGGCGAAGTCGGGGGCGGGGGTGCCTGCCTTGCTGCGATCGAGCCGATAGTCGAACGTGCCGTCCTTGCTGCCGATCCCTTTCACTTCGCCCGAGGTGGCCGGAACCTCGCCGCTGATGGCGGCATTGGCTTGCGCATTGTCTTGCTCCGGGGGCGGCGATTGCCTATCGCAGGCCGCCAGAGCGGCAGGCAGGAGCAGTATCATTAGCGCGCGTGAAGAAGAGATCACTGGAAAGGGCTCCAACAGCATGTGGGGCGGCCGGTTCGCGGCCGGTCCGGCATCGATCATGCGTGAGATAAATGCCTCCATCCCCTTCGACAAGCGATTGTGGAAACAGGATATCGCCGGGTCCAAGGCGCATGTCGCGATGCTGGCGAAGCAGGGCATCGTTTCGCAGGCGGATGCCGACGCGATCAGCGCGGGCCTTGATAGGATCGCGGCCGAATATGAGGCCAATGGCGTGCCGGTCGACCTGGACCTGGAAGATATCCATATGGTCACCGAGTCGCGGCTGGCGCAACTGATCGGCCCGGCGGCCGGGCGGCTGCATACCGCGCGCAGCCGCAACGATCAGGTGGCGACCGATTTCCGCCTGTGGGTGCGCGACGCCATCGACGAGGTCGAGGCGGGCCTGCTCGGTCTCCAGCGCGCGCTGGTGGCGCGGGCGGAAGAGCATGTCGATGCGGTGATGCCGGGCTTCACCCACCTGCAATCGGCGCAGCCGGTGACGCTGGGCCATCATCTGATGGCCTATTATGAAATGGTGCGCCGCGACCGTAGCCGTTTTGCCGATGCGCGGGCGCGGGCGGACGAATGCCCGCTGGGCGCGGCGGCGCTGGCCGGCACCGGCTTTCCGACCGATCGCCACATGACGGCGGCGGCGCTGGGCTTTGCCAAGCCGACCGACAACAGCCTGGACAGCGTGTCCGATCGCGACTTCGCGCTCGACTATCTGATGGCGGCGACGCAGGCGTCGCTGCACCTGTCGCGGCTGGCGGAGGAGTTCATCATCTGGGCGAGCCAGCCCTTTGGTTTCGTCAAGCTGCCCGACGCTTATTCGACCGGCAGTTCGATCATGCCGCAAAAGCGCAATCCCGATGCCGCCGAACTGGTGCGCGGCCATGCCGGGCGGATCATGGGCTGCATGAACGCGCTGTGCGTCACGATGAAGGGCCTGCCGCTCGCCTATTCGAAGGACATGCAGGACGACAAGCCGCCGGTGTTCGAGGCGCACGACCTGCTCGGCCTGTCGATCGCGGCGATGACCGGGATGATCGAGACGGTGACGTTCCGCACCGACCGCATGCGCGGACTGGCCGAAAGCGGCTTTGCGACTGCCACCGATCTGGCCGACTGGCTGGTGCGCGAGGGCGGCATTCCGTTCCGCGAGGCGCATCATATCACCGGCCGCGCCGTGGCGGCGGCGGAGGCGGCGGCGGTGCCGCTGGACCAGTTGCCGCTGGAGACACTGAAGGATATCGACGCGCGGATCGACGATCGCATCTATGCTGTGCTGACGGTGGATGCATCGGTCGCCAGCCGGCAGAGCCATGGCGGCACGGCGCCTGCCCAGGTGCGGGCGCGGATCGCCGACGCAAGGAAGGAACTGGGATCATGAAGACGCGCGCGCTGGTCGGGCTGGGGTTGATGGCGGTGGCGCTGGCCGGATGCGGCGGTCGCCAGCCATTGAAACCGGTCAAGGGCCAGAGCCTGCCTGCCGTGCCGGTGGGCGCCGCGACCGCGCCGACCGCTGCGCAACTGATGCAGCCATCCATTCAGGCGCGGCCCGAGCGCAATGTGGAATTGCTGACCCAGTCCCGCAAACGGGGCGACGACCCGTTCGACCTGCCGCCCGAAAAGCAGCCGCAATAAGCCAGGAATCCGACTTTGGACCATTTTGATTATGTGAACGGCGCCATGCATGTGGAGCAGGTGCCGCTGGATGCGATCGCCGATGCGGTCGGTACGCCCGTCTATGTCTATTCGACCGCGACGCTGGAACGCCATGTCAGCGTGTTCCGCGAAGGGCTGAGCGCGCTCGACAATCCGCTGATCGCCTTTGCGGTGAAGGCCAATCCCAATGGCGCGGTGCTCGCGACGCTGGCGAAGCTGGGACTGGGCGCGGATGTGGTGTCGGGCGGCGAGTTGCTGCGCGCGATGGCGGCGGGCATCCCGGCCAGCCGCATAGTCTTTTCGGGCGTCGGCAAGACCGCCGAGGAAATGCGGCTGGCGCTGGACAAGGGCATTTATCAGTTCAATCTGGAGAGCGAGCCGGAAGCGGAAATGCTGTCCGAGGTCGCGCTGTCCATGGGGAAGCGGGCGCCGGTCGCCTATCGTATCAACCCCGATGTCGATGCGGGCACCCATGCCAAGATCTCGACCGGCAAGTCGGAAAACAAGTTCGGCATCCCCTATGACCGGGCGCTGGAAAGCTATGCCGCCGCGCGCGACCTGCCGGGCCTGGATGTGCAGGGCGTGGCCGTGCATATCGGCAGCCAGCTGACCGACCTCGCCCCGCTGGAGGCCGCCTTCACCAAGGTCGGCGTGCTGATCGAGGCGCTGCGCGCGGCCGGGCATGATATCCGCACCGCCGATCTGGGTGGTGGCCTCGGCGTCCCCTATGATCCGTCCCAGCCTCTGCCGCCCAGCCCCGCCGACTATGGCGCGATGGTGTGCCGCGTGACCCAGGGCTGGCCCGTGCGGCTGATGTTCGAGCCGGGCCGGGTGATCGTGGGCAATGCCGGCGCGCTGGTGTCGCGCGTGGTGCGGGTGAAGCAGGGTGCGCAGGCGCCCTTCGTGATCGTCGATGCGGCGATGAACGACCTGATGCGCCCCAGCCTTTATGATGCATGGCATGATATCCGCGCGGTGAAGCCGGCGGGTACGCGCGAGACGGCCAATGTCGTGGGGCCGGTGTGCGAGACGGGCGATACCTTTGCCATGCACCGCGACATGGACGTGGTGCAGGCGGGCGATCTGGTCGCCTTCATGACGGCGGGCGCCTATGGCGCGACGATGGCGGGCACCTATAACAGCCGACCGCTGACCCCCGAAGTGCTGGTGTCGGGCGACAAATGGGCAGTGGTGCGCGAGCGGCCACCGGTCGAGGCGCTGATCGCGGCGGACATCATCCCCGACTGGGTCGGCAACTGATGCAGAGCCTGCCCGTCTTTCTGGCACTGACGGGCAGGCCGGTCATCCTGACCGGCGAAGGCGAGGCGGCCGATGCCAAGCGCCGCCTGCTGGAGCGGGCGGGCGCGATCATCGTCGGCGAGGATGATGGGGACGCGCAAATCGCCATCGTTTCGGATGGCGATGAGGCGGTCGTTGCGCGGCTGAAGGCGCGGGGCGTGCTGGTCAATGCGACCGACCGCCCGGCCTTGTGCGATTTCACCCTGCCGGCGATCGTGGATCGCGATCCGGTGCTGATTGCCATCGGCACCGGCGGGGCGTCGGCAGGGCTGGCGGCGGCTTTGCGGCAGCGGCTGGAAGCGCTGTTGCCGGTCCATCTGGGCGATCTGGCGCGCGCATTGTTTGCGGCACGGGGGGAATTGCGGCGGCTATGGCCCGATGCGGGGCAGCGGCGACAGGCGATTGGCAAGGCGCTGGCGCCGGGTGGCGCGATCGACCCGTTGGGGCGTGATCCCGATGTTGGTTTTTGGCTGGCGGATGCGAGCGCCGTGGCCGGGGCTGAGCTGTATGTCGTACAGTTGCGGTCTGCGGACCCGGACGATCTGACGCTGCGCGATGCACGGATGCTGGCGATGGCGGACCGGGTTTGTCATGCGGCCGATGTGCCGGCGACGATCCTCGACCGGGCGCGGGCGGATGCGGTGCGGGTGATGGCGGACGGCCCGCCTGACGAGCGGGGCGAAGGGCTGACCGTCTGGGTGACGCTTTAGCCCTGCGCGGCCTGTAGCCGTTCGACCTCGTCATGCAGCGCCTGGATCGAGGAGACGAGGCGGGCGCGGTCGATCTGCATTTCGCGCAGCGCTTCGCGGGTTTCGCCCAGTTCCACCGCGCGGCGGGCGATGCGGGCGTCGAGTTCGGCATTGTGGCGGGTGAGGGCGCCTAGCTGTTCGGCACGCTGGCACAGGTGCCGCATGCGTGCATCCAATATGTCGAAATCGAAGGGCTTGACGACATGGTCGTCAGCGCCCGCGTCCAGTGCTTCGATGACCGACTGGCTGTCCAGCCGGCCGGCGATCATCACGAAACAGGCATTGCCGGCCAGATTGGCGGCGCGAATCTTCTGCATCACGGCAACCGCCGGCAGCATGGCCAGGCCCATATCGACCAGGATGATGTCGACCGGGCGGGTGACCAGCAGATTGAGGGCGATAAAGCCATTTTCCGCCAGCACGACATCATAGTCGAGGTGGGAGAGGCGCCGGGCGGCGACGGCGCGCGCGGTCGGATTTTCGTCGATCAGCAACAGGCGCAGGCGGCGTTGCGGCCGCGCGTCGACGGCGCTGTCCGGTTCGGCATGGCGGATGCGATTGCGCTTGAAGATTGGCATGTCGTCCCACTTTCACGGTCGGACCCTGATCCGGCCATGGTGGTGCAGAATAGAAAGCGTGCCCGAAGAAATGGTTAATGAGGGCCGGCCCGATCGCGATGCGATTAATTGGATTTAATTGGTTCGCGGCCGCGCTGCGCCATAGCCTCCACCGGCAACAACCGGAGGAGGTCGTCATGTCGGAACCAGTGATCCAGCTTGCCATCGAGGATATTGCGGACCGGCATGTGGGGGCCAGCCTGTTCGGACTGGAGGATCGTGACGCGCTGGAGATCAGCGTGATGGATGTGGTGATCGCGGTGATCGTGCGGCCATGATCCCGGCGGCGCTGGTCGCGGCGGTCGAGGCGGCCGGATCAGCGCCGCTGGCCGAGGCGGTGGGCCTGATCCGGCCCTGCCACCGACATGCCTGCATTGCGGACGATGGCGGGGCGGGAGTTCGATCCGGCTGTGCGCGGGCTGGCGATGCGAACGCTGGCGCAGGTGGAAGGCGCTGCATGCCCCGCCTGATCGCATCGCCGGCCGACGACCATGTCATCGAACTGGATGTCCTGATCTGCTGGTGCGAGAGCGCCGATTTCGACCCGCATTGCGAGGAAGGGCTGGCACAGGCTGCGCCGATGCTGGCCGCGCTGGCCCGCAACCGCCATTTCCTGTCCAACCTGGCGGTGGCGGAACTCAAGACGCGCTGCGCCGGGCAAAGGCACGCCAACCCTTATTCGGCGCAGGTATTGCTGCTGCATCCGCCGACCGACCGCTATGTGCTGCGTGCCGCCTTCTGGCCGGCGGAGCGCGACCATGTGGTGCGGATGAGCGGGGCGTCTGCCTTCCTCTATCATGTGCCGCACGATCACAGCTTCGACTTCCTGACCGTCGGCTATCTCGGGCCGGGCTATGCGTCGGACTATTATGACTATGATCCCAACGCGGTTGCCGGGGCGAATGGGGAGGCGGTGGCGCTGCACTTTGTCGAGCGCAGTTGCCTGTCGGAAGGCAGGATGCTGCTGTATCGTGCCAATCGCGATGTCCATGCGCAATTGCCGGCGGAAAGCATGTCGGTATCGCTGAACATATTGGCGAGTGCGCAAATGCTGCTGGAACTGGCGGTGGGATGCGGCACCGGCAATGCGATCGACCTGGCGCAGGATTTTGCCGCCCGGCATCCGGTCGATGCCATGCGCGCGACCACCTGGCACGCGATCGGCGAGGCAATCGGGTTGGGGGCGGGCGAGTCGGCGGAACGGCCATGCCATTGCGCTGCTGACGCGCGAATATGAGCTGTTGCTGAATCTGGCGCGGCGGCCGGGGCAGGCGGTGAGCAGGGCGGACCTGCTGCGCGCGGTATGGCGGCTGGATTTCGACCCCGGCACCAATAGCGTCGAAGTGCATATGTCGCGGTTGCGCGCGAAGCTGGACCGGGGCTTTGCCACCGCGATGCTCCGGACGATCAAGGGGCGGGGCTATGCGCTGTGCCCGGATGGATGCTGGCCCGACGAAAGCTGATGCGCGTTGGTCAGGCGGGAAGGGCGTAGGCGCGCAGGAAGATGTCGACCGCGAACTCCGCGTCGGCGGCGATCTCGTTCGGGGCGGGATGCTCGATCCGGCCGATCAGCATCTGCTGGTGACAGCCCGATAGCGAAAGGCTGAGCAGCGCGCGGGCGGCGTCGATCGGGTCACCCTTGCGGATTTGGCCGCGTTCCATCGCGCCGTGCAGAAAGTCCGCCAACAACAGCCGGGTATTTTGCGGGGCCAGGTCAAAGAAAATCTGGCCCAGTTCGGGGAAGCGACGGCTTTCCGAGATGATGAGGCGATGCAGCGCGCCTGCTTCACTCGACGTTACCTTCTGGATCAGGCTGCGGCACACATCCTTGAGCGTGGGTTCCAAGGGGCCGCTGGGATCGAGCAGTTGTGACAGGTGCGCGCGATACGCCGTTGCTGCCCGGTCGAGCACGGCGGCGAACAATTCCTCCTTGGAAGGGAAGTGATTCCACAACGTTCCCTTCGACCCACCCAGTTCCGCCGCAATGCCCGACATGGTGGTGCCGGCAAAGCCATGTTTGAGGAAATAGCCCTGCGCCACGGTCAGGATCGCGTCGCGGCGATCCATGCGGCGGGCTTCCCTTTTGGTGGGAATCAGGGGGCAGTCAGGCGGTGTCATGAAATCATACTATAGAGTACGCTATTTCGGTTGACAAGGCTCGGCGCGAGGCGCAAGGGCGATATTCATACTATATGGTACGGTTAGATATGCCCGTGAGTCGCATTGCCAAAGCTGCCCGTCTGGGCGGCATGGCCTCTTCCCTTTTGCTGCTGGCTGCCTGCGCCGCAGTGCCCGATCTGGGCGCGAAACCCGAATTGCGTGCGCCCGCGAGCGTTGCCGCCGAGCGCAGTCTGGCGGCCGCGCCGGTCGCCTGGCCGGGCGATGGCTGGTGGACCGCCTATGGCGATCCGCAGCTGGACCAGCTGATTGCCGAAGGGCTGCGCGCGTCGCCGGACGTCGCCGCCGCCAGCGCCCGTTTCCGCAAGGCGGCGGGCATGGCGCAGCAGGCGGGCGCGGCACTGCTGCCGTCGGTCGACCTGGAGGCGAGCGCCAACGCGACCAAGCAAAGCTACAATATGGGCATGCCCAAGGCGTTCGTGCCGCAGGGCTGGCTGGGCACCGGGCGCACGGCGCTCGACCTGGGCTTTGACCTTGACCTGTGGGGCAAGAACAAGGCGTCGCTGGCCGCCGCCACGTCCGAGACGCGCGCGGCGGAGATCGACGCGCAGCAGGCGCGGCTGGCGCTGACCACGGGCATTGCGGACGCCTATGCCGATCTGGCGCGGCTGCATGACGAGGCCGATATTGCGCAGCGCACGCTGGACATAAGGCTGGCCAGTCAGAAGCTGGTCGCCGACCGGCGCGACAACGGGCTGGAAACGCGCGGCAGCGTGCGGCAGGCCGACGCCACCGTGTCGTCCGCCAGGGCGCAACTGGCCGCCGCCAAAATGGCGATCGAACTGCGCCAGCATCAGATTGCGGCGCTGATCGGTGCCGGGCCGGATCGCGGCCTGTCGATCGGCCGGCCGAAGGTCGGCGCGCTGGCGCCGCTGGGGCTACCCGCCGACGTCACCACCAATCTGGTCGCCCGCCGCCCGGACATCGCCGCCGCGCTGGCGCGGACCGAAGCGGCCGCCAAGCGGATCAAGGTGGCGCGGGCCGATTTCTTCCCGGCCATTCGCCTGTCCGCGCTGATCGGTTTCCAGTCGCTCGGTTACGATACCGTATTCAACGGCACGTCGGCGACCGGTACGTCCAAGCCCTTCATCAACAGCCTGTTCGACAAGGGATCGCTGTTCGGCAATGTCGGCCCGGCAATCAGCCTGCCGATCTTCCATGGCGGGGCGTTGCAGGGCCAGTATCGCGGCGCGCGCGCCACCTATGACGAAGCGGTCGCATCCTACGACAAGACCGTGCTCGCCGCCTATCAGGAGGTGGCCGACGCCGTGACCACGCGCAAGACGCTGGACCAGCGGCTGATCGATGCGCGGGCGGCGGTTGCGGCGTCGCAAGATGCCTATGCCGTGGCGCAGAAGCGCTACAAGGGTGGCCTGTCCACCTATCTCGACGTGTTGAATGTCGAGGATCAGTTGCTGGGTGCGCGCCAGTCCCTTGCCGGGCTGGAGGCGAGCGCCTTCTCCACCGATATTGCCCTCATCCGTGCGCTGGGCGGCGGTTTTGCCGCCAGCGACTTCCAGTCCAAGGATCGTCCCAATGGCTGACGCCACGCCCGAAACCACCGCTGCGGACAATGACGCGCAGCAGGACGCTCGCCAGTCGGCGCGCAAGACATGGCTGACCCGGCTGGCGCTGGTCGTCGTCATTGGCGGCGTGCTGTGGGCCGGCTGGTATCTGCTGGTCGGGCGCACCCATGTCAGCACCGACAATGCCTATGTGAACGCCGAACTGGCGCAGGTCACGCCGTTGATGTCGGCGCAGGCCATCGAAGTGCTGGTGAGCGATACCCAGGCGGTGAAGCGCGGCGACATATTGGTCAAGCTGGACCCGACCGACGCGAAGATTGCGGTGGCGCAGGCGGAGGCCGATCTGGCCGAAGCCAGGCGCAAGTTCCGCCAGACCAGCGCGACCAGCACCTCGCTGGCGGCGCAGGTCGATGCACGCGGCGCGGACATCGTGCAGGCGCGCGCGCAGTTGACGAGCGCACAGGCCGATTTCGACAAGGCGCGGATCGACCTTCAACGTCGCGAGGCGCTGGTCGGCGATGGCGCGGTGTCGGGTGACGAAGTGACCACGGCGCGCAAGGCCTATGTCAGCGCGAAGGCGGCGCTGGAACTGGCGCGGGCCGGCGTGCAGACGGCGCAGGCGACGCGCAGCGCGGCAAGCGGGCAACTGGCGGCCAATGATGCGCTGGTGCGCGGATCGACGATCGATACCGATCCGGCGGTGATGGCGGCGCAGGCGAAGCTGGATACGGCCAAGCTCAATCTGGACCGCAGCGTCATCCGCGCGCCGATCGACGGCGTCATCAGCAAGCGGCAGGTGCAGGTCGGCCAGCGCGTGATGCAGGGCAGCCCGATCATGAGCATCGTGCCGCTGAGTCAGGTTTATGTCGACGCTAACTTCAAGGAGCGCCAGCTGCGCGACGTGAAGGTCGGCATGCCCGCCACGGTGACGTCCGACCTCTATGGCGGTGACGTCGTCTATCATGGCAAGGTCGTCGGCTTTTCGGGCGGCACCGGTGCGTCCATGTCGCTGATCCCGGCGCAGAACGCGACCGGCAACTGGATCAAGGTGGTGCAGCGCCTGCCGCTGCGCATCGCGCTCGACCCCAAGGAACTGGCCGAACATCCGCTGCGCGTGGGCCTGTCCATGGATGTCGAGATCGACCTGAGCGGCAAGTAAGGCCAAAGACAAGGAACCCCCGGCGATGAGCGGCGACGACGATATCTTCTCGCGGCTGTCCCCGCGCAGCCGGACGCTGGCGGGCCTGGTGCTGGCGATGAGCAATCTGATGGTCGTGCTCGACCTGACGATCGCCAACGTGTCCGTGCCGCATATTGCCGGCAACCTCGGTATCTCGCCCGATCAGGGCACCTGGATCATCACATCCTATGCGGTGGCGGAGGCGATCTGCGTGCCGCTGACCGGGTGGCTGGCGCAGCGTTTCGGCGTGGTGCGCATGTTTACCTGGGCGATGATCGGCTTTGGCCTGTTTTCGGTGCTGTGCGGCCTGTCGTCGACGCTGGGCATGCTGGTCGCCTGCCGGATCGGGCAGGGTATTTGCGGCGGGCCGATCATGCCCATGTCGCAGACGCTGTTGATGCGCATCTTCCCGCCGGAAACGCGCGGGCGAGCCATGGGCCTGTGGGCGATGACGACGCTGATGGGGCCGGCATTGGGGCCGATCGTCGGCGGCTATATCAGCGACAATTGGAGCTGGCACTGGATCTTCTTCATCAATCTGCCGATCGCGGTAGTGTGTATTTTGGCGGCGCAGGCGCTGTTGAAGCCGGTGGAGACGGAAACCGCCAATGTGCCGATCGACAAGGTGGGCCTGTTCCTGCTGGTCTTCTGGATCGGTTGCTTGCAGGTCATGCTGGACATTGGCCGCGACCATGACTGGTTTGCCGACCCCATGATCCTGGCGCTGGCGCTGATGGCGATCATCGGCTTTGTCGCCTTCGTCATCTGGGAGCTGACCGAGGAGCATCCGGTGGTGGACCTGCGCGTGTTCCGCCATGTCGGCTTCAGTTCCGGCCTGTTCACCATGTCGCTCTGCTTCGGTTCCTATTTCGCGAGCATTGTCGTCATCCCGCAATGGTTGCAGATGTCGATGGGCTATACTGCGACATGGGCCGGCATCATTACCGCGCTGACCGCCTTTGCCGCGCTGTTCACGGCACCGATCGCCGGCATGCTGATCTCTCGGGTCGATGTGCGGTTGATGATTTCCGGCGCGGTGGCGTGGATCGGGATCATGTCTCTGTGGCGCGCGCACTGGACCAGCGGCGTGGACTTCACCACCATGGCGATCCCGCAATTCGTGCAGGGCTTTGCGCTGCCCTTCTTCTTCATTCCGCTGACGACCCTGACTTTGGGTTCGGTACGACCGGAGGAGACGGCATCAGCCGCCGGCCTCCAGAATTTCGTGCGGACCATGGCGACCGCGATCGCGACGTCGCTGGTGCTGACCAGTTGGGGCGACAGCCAGCGCGTGTCGCGCAGCGACATGGCCAGCGTGCTGCAACCCGACCAGACCCAGTCGGCGCTGTCGAGCCTTGGCTTTTCCACCGAGCAGGCGCGGCAGACCATTTCCAATCTGGTCGAAGGGGAAGCGGTCGTCATGGCGGTCGACCATGTCTTCTACCTGTCGGCGCTGATCCTGTTTGCCGCCGCCGTGATCGTGTGGATCGCGCCCAAGCCGCGCGCCAATGTCGATACATCGTCGGCGCATTAACCCAGACTGATGTGGCGGGTGATGCCGATCGCGTCGAGGAAGGCGGGGTCGTGGCTGACCACGACCAGCGCGCCGTCATAGGCGGCAAGCCCCTGTTCGACCGCGGCGATGGAGTCGAGGTCGAGATGGTTGGTCGGCTCGTCCAGCAGCAGCAGCGGAGGCAGTGCCTCTCCGCCCAGCACGCAGGCGAGGGCGGCGCGTAACCGCTGCCCGCCGCTCAGCCTCTCCACCCGTTGCAGCGCCAGGTCCGCGCGGAAGCGGAAGCGGGCGAGCGCAGCATGGATCGCATTGCGGGTGGCGGCAGGATGCAGGCGGGCGAAATTGTCGGCGATGCTGACGGCAGGATCGAGCAGGCTGGCATGCTGGTCGAGCAGGGCGCTGGCGGCGGGGCGACGGACTTCGCCTGCGAGCGGGGCAAGTTGGCCGGCGATCAGATGGAGCAGGGTCGACTTGCCGGAGCCGTTGGGGCCGGTGACGGCGATGCGTTCCGGCCCGGCGATGGTCAGATTAATGTCACGCAGCAGCGGACGGGCGGGATCATGGCCAGCCGTCACCCCGTCCAGCGTCAGGAGGATGCGGCCCGGCGGGACATTGGCGGAGGGCAGGGTAACGGTGAGCGGGGCGAGGATTTCGATTTTCGCGCGCGCGTCAGCGATGGCGGCCTGTGCTTCAAGGCCCTGTTGCTGCGCACGGCGGGCGGCGTTGCCGCTCGATTGCTCGGCCTGTTGCTTGCGCCGGCCGAGCAGGATGCGGGGCATGCCGCCCTTGGCCGCCTGACGCGCGCCGGCGCCGTCGCGGCGTTGCTGTCGTTCTGTCGCGACCTGGATCTTGCGGGCGAGGTCGGACGCCTGCCGCTGGGCATGGTCGAGACTATGCTGGGCGGCGGCCAGTTCGATATCCTTGTGTGCACGCCAGCTGGACCAGTTGCCGCCATGGCGGGAGAGGCCGAGGCTGGTGAGTTCGGCGATCGCATCCACCTGCTCCAGCAGGGCGCGGTCATGGCTGACGATGATCGCACCACCACGCCAGCGGCGGAGCAGGGCGGCCAGCGCATCGCGGCCGTCGGCATCCAGATGATTGGTCGGCTCGTCCAGCAACAGCCAGTCGGGGCGGGCGAAGATGGTTGCCGCCAGCGCCGCGCGGGTCTGCTGGCCGCCCGACAGGCTGGCGAGCGGAGTCAGCGGGTCGGCGGTCAGGCCGACCTCCGCCAGCGCATCGGCCAGGCGCGGGGGCAGGGTCCAGTCGCACGCCTCAAGCTCGTCCATGGTCGCGTTGCCCGCTTCGGCCTTGTCGAGCAGGGTGAGGGCCGCGCGGGCGGCGAACAGGTCGGCGAGCCTGTCGTCGGGTGCTGGCGCGCGGGTCTGGCGTAGCGTGGCGATGCTGCCGTTGACCCGGACTTCGCCGGCTGTTGGACGCAGGTCGCCAGCGATCAGGGCGAGCAGGGTCGATTTGCCGACGCCGTTGCGGCCGATCAGGCCGATGCGTTCGGGCGTGAAGCGGAAGTCGAGGCCGGAAAGGACGGGGGTTCCGTCAGGCGCGGACCAGCAGAGTTGCGAGAGAGAGATGGCAGGCATGGACGATGATTTTCCTGAAGGCAGAGCAGGTGGGCTGTGCGGTCAGGATGAAGTCCATGGCGGTTATCCTCTGGCGGTCCGAAACTGGGCGACGATGATGAACGCCGCCTCTTGGGAGCGGCGTTTAGCAGGAAAAGGCCGTGCGGGAAATGGGTACGGATTGGCTGCAAACGACCAATCGTCGCCGTGCAGGCCACGATCAAACTTTCCTGATTGCGGACATTGCACACTCGGGTCACTATTGTGGAATGAGCCGCGCAGACTTTTTACGCACCCAAACGCCGCATCTAGTCGCTGAGGTTCGGATGTTCGATACAGCTGATGGCGGCAGGAAAGGCCCGGCATATCCGGGCTGGGGGTGCCCCTGCATGCTATCGAAGGCAGAGCCACTAATCGGCTATGACGCTTTGCCTTTTTTGGACGATGGCAACCTCCTGCCGGGTGAGACCCGCCGTTTAGGCTTCTATTTTCTTTCCTACGAAGAGGCTGTGCCGCTGATGCAAAACGCCGGCCACTTCTACCTTTGGGAGGGTAGTTTTATAGGCGAGGCGACGGTGATCGACGGCAGCTAACCCTATTGGGGCACCCGAAACCGGCCTGTCGCCTAACCACCCATCCCGGCCTTTCCCGCACGGCCTTCCCCGCCCCACCGATTGACGCGGCGCAGCATTGGCGTCACTCACGGGGCAAAAGAGGCAAGGGTAGATGCGAATCGTCATCATCGACGACAGCGGGTTGCGCGCGACCGTCCTGGAAGAGGGGCTGCGCGAGGCAGGCTATGACGATATCCATATCGTGCCCCCGCGCGGCGCCTTCGTCGCGCGGCTGGAGCGGATGGCGCCCGATGTCGTGCTGATGGACCTGGGGAGTCCCAGCCGCGACACGCTGGAAGAAATGCTGATCGTCAGCCGGGCGCTGGCCAAGCCGATCGCGATGTTCGTGGACCAGTCGGACGACAGCATGATCGGCGCGGCGATCGATGCGGGCGTGTCCGCCTATGTCGTGGACGGATTGCGCAAGGAGCGGGTGAAGCCGGTGCTGGAACTGGCGGTGCGACGTTTCAACGCGTTCGCCAAAATCCAGTCAGAGCTGGATGAGGCGCGCACGGCCTTGTCCGACCGCAAGATCATCGACCGGGCCAAGTCGATCCTGATGAACCAGCGACAGCTGAGCGAGCAGGACGCCTATGCGTTGCTGCGATCGAGTGCGATGAACCAGGGCAAGAAGATCGTGGATGTGGCGCAGGCGCTGATAACCGCCAGCGACCTGTTGGGAGGAGGGATATGACGACCGAGTTGAAGATCGCCTTCCTGCCGCTGACCGACGCGGCCGTGCTGGTCGCCGCGCGCGAAAAGGGCTTTGCCGAGGCGGAGGGGCTGAGCCTCGACCTCATTCGCACGACGAGCTGGGCGACGTTGCGCGACCGGCTGGTCTATGGGCAGGTCCATGCCGCGCAGATGCTGGCGCCGCTGGCGGTGGCGGTGACGCTGGGCCTGAGCCAGCAGCCCGCCGCGCTGGCCGCGCCCTACAAGCTGGGCGTCAACGGCAATATGCTGGTGATGGCGAGCGATTTCGCCAAGGCGCTGGAGCCGGACGTGGCGGCGCGGCTGGCCGATCCGCTGGGCACGGCACATGACTTTGCCGCCGCGATCGGGCTGTGGCGGCGCAAGCCGGTGATCGGCGTGGTGCATCGCTTTTCCAGCCATTCGCTGATGCTGCGCTACTGGCTGGCGAGCGCGGGAGTGGACCCGGACCGGGATGTGGTGCTGCGCGTGCTGCCGCCGTCGCTGACGGTGGAGGCGATGCGCGCGGGCGAGATTGACGGATTCATCGCAGGCGAGCCGTGGGGCAGCGCGGCGGTCGAGGCGGGGCTGGCCGAGACGGTGGCGATCGGCGAGCGTATCTGGCGGCGCGGGGTGGAGAAGGTGCTGGCCTTTCGTGAAGCCTGGCTGGAGGAAAATCCGCAGACGGTCGATCGGTTGTTGCGGGCGCTGGCGCGAGCGGCGGCCTGGTGCGACGATCCGGCCAATCATGACATGCTGGCGGCGTTGCTGGCCGATCCGCGCTATGTCGACCAGCCGGCCGACCTGATCGGGCGCGCCTTGTCGGGGCAGGTGGTCGCGCGGGCAGGGGAGGCGGCGATTGCCAACCCCGATTTCATGCTGTTCAGCCGGGAAGCGACGCCGTTTCCGTGGCGCAGCCAGGCGCTGTGGATCTATTCGCAGCTGGTGCGGTGGGACATGGTGGCGCATGACGCGGCGACCGCCGCGCGGGCAGGCGCGGTGTTCCGCCCCGATATCTTCCGCCGCGCGCTGGCCGACAGCGACATGCCGATGCCGGGCGCGAGCATGAAGCTGGAAGGCGCGGTCGACCTGCCGCTGGCGGTGGGATCGCGCCGGGGGGAACTGACGCTGGGGCCGGACCGCTTCTTCGACGGGCGGGTGTTCGATCCGGAAAAGATCGAGGCCTATCTGGCGGAATTTGTGCAGGCGCGTTGATTTTCCGCTGAATTTTGTGCCTTGCAACATGATGCGTTCTGCATGATGATATAGGAGTCGCGCACCGAAGCGCGCTTATCCGGATGTGCCGTCCCAAGGGTGGGATCGCCGTCCTCACCATATTTCGCAGCAAAGCCGCTGACCGGACTACCGCAAGGGTACGTCCGGGCTGCGGCTTTTTTCATGTCGATTTTCCGTTTATTGGGGGACGTACCATGGCAACCGCTTATTGGGACCGCGAAGGGGAAGGCGCCGCACCGGCGCCCGCAACCAGTTTCTGGAAGGCCGGCCACACGCCGACCCTGATCGCCGCATTTCTGTATTTCGACCTCGCCTTCATGGTGTGGGTGCTGCTTGGGCCGCTTGCGCCCATGATTTCCAAGACGCTGATGCTGACCCCGGCCGAAAAGGGCCTGATGGTCGCCACGCCGACGCTGGCCGGGGCGCTGCTGCGCGTGGTCAATGGCCTGCTGGTCGACCGGATCGGGCCGAAGCGGTCCGGCGCGATCAGCCAGATCATCGTCATCGCCGGCCTGTTCACCGCCTGGGTGATGGGCGTCAACAGCTTTGGCGGGACGCTGGCGCTGGGCGTGATCCTGGGCTTTGCGGGCGCGAGCTTCGCGATCGCGCTGCCGCTGGCGAGCCGCTGGTACCCGGCCGAACATCAGGGCAAGGCGATGGGCCTTGCCGGCATGGGCAATTCGGGCACGGTGCTCGCTTCGCTCTTTGCGCCGATGCTGGCCAAGCTGTTCGGCTGGAACGCCGTGCTGGGCCTCGCCTGCATCCCGCTGACGATCGTGTTTTTTGCCTATATGCTGATGGCCAAGGATGCGCCCAATGCACCGCCGGCCAAGAAGATGGTCGATTATTTCCAGCCGCTGAAGCAGGCCGACGCCTGGTGGCTGATGGCCTTCTACGCCGTCACCTTCGGCGGGTTCGTGGGCCTGGCCGCCAGCCTGCCGATCTACTTCACCGACCAGTTCGGCCTGACCCCGATCATCGCGGGCTATTGCACCGCGGGCTGCGTTTTCGCCGGGTCGCTGGTGCGGCCGATGGGCGGCGCGCTGGCCGATCGGATCGGCGGCGTGAAGGCGCTGTCGATGGTCTATGTCGTGGCGGCGCTGGCGCTGGCCGGGGTGGGCTATGCGACGACGCTGGGCGGCGCGCTGGGCCTGTTCGTACTGGCGATGCTGGCGCTGGGGACCGGCAATGGTTCGGTGTTCCAACTGGTGCCGCAGCGGTTCCAGGCGGAAATCGGCGTGATGACGGGCCTGGTCGGCATGGCCGGTGGCATTGGCGGCTTCTACCTCGCCAGTTCGCTGGGTCTGGCCAAGCAGATCACCGGCAGCTTCGCACCGGGCTTCCTGATCTTTGCCGGCCTTGCGGTCGTCGCCCTGCTGGGCCTGACGATGGTGAAGGCCAAGTGGCGCGCCACCTGGAGCACGGGCGCCCGCATCTGAGGGTTGGAGAGGAGGGCGGCGGGAATCACCGCCGCCCCGTTTCGGTCGCACCATCATTCGTCCGAGGGGGGACGATTTTCCATGAAGACTCTATTCGCAACGGCGGCCGTGCTGGCCGTCGCAGGGCCCGCTTATGCCCAGACCATCAGCCTGAAACCCGTCGCCGAAGCGCGGCTGCGCTACGAACATGCCGATCAGGACGGGTTGGCGGAGGAAAAGGCCGACGCCCTGACCGTCCGCGCCCGCGCCGGGCTGGTCGCGACCAGCGGCGCGCTGTCGGCGACCATCGTCGGGCAGGGGACGCTGGCGATCGTCGACGATTATCATGACGGGCTGAACGGCGCGGCCACCCGGCCGATCGTCGCCGATCCGGAGAATATCGCGCTCTACATCGCCCAGCTCCAATATAAGACCAAGGCGCTGACGCTGACCGCCGGGCGGCAGAAGATCCTATTGGATGACGAGCGGTTCGTGGGCAATGTCGCCTTTCGCGACAATGCGCAGACCTTCGACGCGGTGCGGGCGGAGCTGACCCCGGCCAAGGGTCTGAAACTCGACATCGCCTATGCGTGGAGCGTGCGGACCATCTGGGGATTCCAGGGCAAGGGCGCGCGGCAGCAGGCAGTGAGCGGCGACAATATCCTTGCCAACCTCTCCTATGCCACGCCCGTCGGCACGCTGAGCGGCTTTGCCTATCTGGTGGACCAGGACGAGGCGGCAGTGCAGGCGTTTCGCCTGTCGAGCCAGACATACGGACTGCGGCTGGCAGGCGCGCGGCCACTGTCGAAGGTCGCGAAGCTGAGCTATCAGTTCAGCTATGCACGCCAGTCCGACGCGCACCGCAACCCCAATGAGTATAGCGCCGACTACTGGCTGGCCGACGCGACGCTGGACGTGAAGGGATGGAAGCTGAATGGCGGCTATGAGGTGCTGGGTGCCAGCAATGGCCTGCCCTTCACCAGTTTCCAGACGCCGCTGGGCACCAATTTCAAGTTTCAGGGTTGGGCCGACAAATTCCTGACCACGCCGGCCAATGGCATCCGCGACCTCTATGTCGGCGGCGGCTATGGCTGGAAGCAGCTGGGGCCGCTGTCGGGCGTGGCGCTGTCGGCCAGCTGGCACCGGTTCGACAGCGATCGGCTGGACCAGCATTATGGCAATGAAATCGACCTTCTCGCATCTGCGAAGGTGAAGAAGACGAGCCTGTCGGTCCGCTATGCCCATTATGACGCGAGGGCGATGGCTACCGATACCGACAAGCTGTGGATTCAGGCCGACTGGGCCATTTGAACCCACAGGACCATCTGATTGAAAAACAGCGAGAGGAATCGCTTGAGCCGTCAGGCGATTCCTCATATGCTGCGCTGCAAGGGACAAGGATGTCCTCCTTCACATAGCCGCGGCGGTTCAGGGTAGAACCGGCAAGGCGCGATATGATGGCAAAGCCGCCATCCTGACTCTCGGTTCTGACCGGGGGGTCAGGATGGCGGCTTTTTTCTTTTCTGGAGTCACGGGGATGGAATTTCAGATCGAGACAGGCGCGGTGACGGACTGCGAGGAGGATATCCTCGTCCCCGCCGACGATGTGCGGGAGCATCTGGTGGTCGTGGGCAACGGCATGGCCGGTTGCCGCGCGGTTGAGGAACTGCTGGCGCGGGATGCGGGACGCTATCGCGTCACCATCTTCGGCGCCGAACCCTATGTGAACTATAACCGTATCATGTTGTCGCCGGTGCTGGCGGGGGAGAAGACGTTCGAGCAGATCGTCATCAACGACCGCGCATGGTACAATGACAACGGCATCGAACTGATTGCTGGCGATCCGGTGGCGTCGATCGATCGCGCGACCAAATGCGTAACCGCACAGAGCGGTCGCACGGTTCATTATGACAAGCTGCTGATCGCTACCGGATCGGACCCCTTCATCATCCCGGTGCCGGGCAAGGATCTGCCCGGCGTCATCAGCTTCCGCGACATGAAGGATGTCGACACGATGCTGGCCGCGGCCGAAGCCGGCAAGGCCGCAGGCGGTGGCAGCGCGGTGGTGATCGGCGGCGGTCTGCTCGGCCTGGAAGCGGCGCATGGCCTGACCCTGCGCGGCATGAAGGTGACGGTCATTCACCTGATGGACACTCTGATGGAGCGGCAGCTGGACGAAGCGGCCGGCTGGCTGCTCAAGAGCGCGCTGGAAGGACGCGGTCAGACCATCCTGACCGGCGCCAATACCGAAGCCATTTATGGCGACGGCAAGGTTGAGGGCGTCCGCCTGAAGGACGGTCGCGAAATCCCGGCCAGCCTCGTCGTGATGGCGGTGGGCATCCGCCCGGCCACCGCGCTGGCGCGCGAAGCCGGGTTGGAGGTCAATCGCGGCATCAAGGTGGATGACCATATGGTCACGAGCGACCCCGATGTGCTCGCGGTCGGCGAATGCGTCGAGCATGACGGCAATGTCTACGGCCTCGTCGCGCCGCTGTGGGACATGTGCCGCAGCCTCGCGGACGGCCTGACCGACCAGCACACGGGCTACAAGGGGTCGGTTACGTCGACCAAGCTGAAGGTCGCGGGGCTGGACGTCTTCTCGGCCGGTGATTTTTCGGGTGGCGAAGGCTGCGAGGACATTGTCCTGCGCGATGCCTCGCGCGGGGTCTACAAGCGCGTCATCGTCAAGGACGACAGGATCGTCGGCGCGGTGCTCTATGGCGATACCGTCGATGGCGGCTGGTATTTCGACCTGCTGAAGCGCGAAGAGGATGTTGCGGACATTCGCGACCTGCTGATCTTCGGTCAGGCCTTCGCCTCGGGAGGAGGCGCGCTGGACCCTAAGGCGGCCGTTGCGGCGCTCTCGGACGATGCCGAGATTTGCGGCTGCAACGGCGTCAGCAAGGGCCAGGTCGTGTCGTGCATCGAAGCAGGCAATTGCAGCCTCGACGCGGTTCGCGCCACCTGCAAGGCGTCGGCCAGCTGCGGCAGCTGCACGGGGCTCGTTGAAAATCTGTTGGCCGTGGTGCTGGGCGACGATGTGAAATCCGGCCCCAAGACCATGTGCAAATGCACCAGCTTCACCCATGACGATGTCCGTCGCGAGATCGTGGCGCAGAATATGCGTTCGATCCCCGAAGTGATGCAGTTGCTGCACTGGTCGACCCCGGACGGCTGTTCCTCGTGCCGCCCTGCGCTCAACTATTATCTGCTCTGCGCGCTGCCCGGTGAGTATCAGGACGACCAGCAGAGCCGCTTCGTCAATGAACGGATGCACGCCAACATCCAGAAGGACGGCACCTATTCGGTCGTCCCGCGCATGTGGGGTGGCCTGACCAACCCGCGCGAATTGCGGGCGATCGCCGATGTGGTCGAGAAGTTCAACGCGCCGATGGTGAAGGTGACGGGCGGTCAGCGTCTCGATATCTTCGGTATCAAGAAGGAAGATTTGCCCGCCGTCTGGGCCGACCTGAATGCCGCGGGCATGGTGTCGGGCCATGCCTATGGCAAGTCGCTGCGGACGGTGAAGACCTGTGTCGGGTCCGAATGGTGCCGCTTCGGCACGCAGGATTCGACCGGCCTTGGCGTCAAGATCGAGCGGATGACCTGGGGATCGTGGATGCCCCACAAGTTCAAGATCGCGGTATCGGGCTGCCCCCGCAACTGTGCCGAAGCGACGATCAAGGATTTCGGCGTGGTTTGCGTGGACTCCGGCTATGAACTGCATGTCGGCGGCAATGGCGGCATCCATGTCCGTGCCACCGACCTGTTGTGCAAGGTCGCGACCGAGCAGGAGGCGATGGATTATTGCGCCGCCTTCACTCAGCTTTATCGTGAGGAAGCGCGCTATCTGGAGCGCACCGCGCCCTGGATCGAGCGGGTCGGCGTCGATTATATCAAGAGCCGAATAGTGGACGACGAGGCGGGCCGGGAGGCGCTGCGCGCGCGCTTCCTCTATTCGCAGAGCTTCAGCCAGGAAGACCCATGGGCAGAGCGTGCCGCCGGCGCGCAGGCCGAACTGCACCAGCCGCTCGCCCCTATTGCCATCGCTGCGGAGTGAACGACATGACCGACTGGATCGACATCGGAACGCTGGCCGACATTCCCCAGCGCGGCGCCCGCACTGTACAAATTGCGGGGGAGAAGGAAATCGCGGTGTTCCGCACCGGCGACGACCATGTGTTCGCGCTGGTCAATGAATGCCCGCATAAGAAAGGCCCGCTGAGCCAGGGCATCGTCCATGGCCACAGCGTCGCCTGTCCGCTGCACAACTGGAACATCGCCCTGAAGACGGGCGAGGCGCAGGGCGCGGATGAAGGCTGCACGCCCACTATCGCGGTGCGGATGGACGGCGAGCGGATACTGATCGCCCGTCCGGCCGCGATGCAGGCTGCGGCCTGATGGGAGAGGCCATCCGCACCACCTGCGCCTATTGTGGCGTCGGCTGCGGCATTTCGGCCACGCCGACAGGGCCGCGATCGGTGGTCATCGAGGGCGACGAGGCGCATCCGGCCAATGGCGGGCGCCTCTGTTCCAAGGGCACGCATCTGGGCGAGACCGTCGGGCTGAGCGGCCGGTTGCTGCATCCGATGATCGGCAGCAAGCGCACCGGTTGGGACAAGGCGCTGGACCTGGTGGCGAAGCGCTTCAAGGAAACGATCGACCGTTACGGCCCGGATAGCGTCGCCTTCTACGTTTCCGGTCAGTTGATGACCGAGGATTATTATGTCGCCAACAAGCTGATGAAGGGCTTCATCGGATCGGCGAACATCGACACCAATTCACGCCTCTGCATGTCGAGCGCGGTCGCCGGGCATAACCGGGCATTCGGCGAGGACATCGTGCCTGCCACCTATGACGATCTGGAGGACGCGGACCTGATCGTGCTGGTCGGCTCCAATACCGCCTGGTGCCATCCGATCGTCTATCAGCGCATCCAGGCCGCCCGCGCCGCGCGCGGCACGAAGCTGGTCGTGATCGACCCGCGCCGCACCGAAACCTGCGAGGGCGCCGACCTGCATTTGCCGGTCAAGCCCGGCGCCGACGTTGCGCTGATGAACGGGCTGCTGGCATGGTGTGATGCGGAAGGGATTACCGACCCCGTCTATATCGCCGACCATCTGAATGCGCCCGAAGGGTTCTGGGAGCATGTCCGCACTGGTCATGACCTGTGGACCACGGCGGCGACCTGCGACCTCGAACCGGCGCTGCTGAAGCAGTTTTTCGAGCTGTTCGCGGCGACCCCGCGCACCGTCACCCTGTTCAGCCAGGGGATCAACCAGTCGATCCGCGGCACCGATCAGGTCAATGCGATCATCAACGTCCATCTGGCGACGGGCCGCATCGGCAAGCCGGGCGCGGCGCCCTTCTCGATCACCGGCCAGCCCAACGCCATGGGCGGGCGCGAAGTGGGGGGGCTGGCGTCCACGCTGGCGGCGCATATGGACTTTGCTCCAGAGAATGTGGCGCGGGTCGGTCGCTTCTGGGCCGCGCCGACCATGGCGACCAAGCCGGGGCTGAAGGCCGTAGACCTGTTCCGCGCGATCAATGAGGGGCGGGTGAAGGCGCTGTGGATTATGGCGACTAACCCGGCCGTCTCGCTGCCCGATGCGGGGCGCGTGCGGGATGCGCTGGAGTCGATCCCTTTTCTGGTCGTGTCGGACATCATGGCGGACACCGACAGCAGCACCCATGCCCATGTCCGCCTGCCCGCCGCCGGCTGGGGCGAGAAGGACGGCACCGTCACCAATTCGGACCGCACCGTCAGCCGGCAACGTCCCTTCCTGGCGCTGCCGGGCGAGGCGAAGCCGGACTGGTGGATCGTCAAGGAAGTCAGCCGGCGCATGGGCTGGCGTAACGCCTTCGCCTATGACCGGCCCGCCGATATCTGGCGCGAACATGCGCGCTTGACCGCCTATCAGAATGACGGCGCGCGCGTGCTGAACCTGCGCAGTCATGCGACGATCGGCAACGACGCCTATGAGGCGATGGCCCCGTTTCGCTGGGGCGGTGACAAGCCCTTTGCCGACGGGCGCTTCACCACGCCGGACGGCAAGGCGCGGCTGGTGCTGACGAAGCAGATGGAGGTTCAGGCACCGCTGAAACTATGGCCGATGACGCTGAACACCGGCCGCTATCGCGACCAGTGGCACACGATGAGCCGCACCGGCCTGTCGCCAAAGCTGGCGCGCCATCGCGAAGAACCGCTGGTCGAAATCCACCCGCGCGATGCCGAGGCATTGGGCATCGCCGACCGTGATCTGGCTCGCGTCCAGACCGCGCAGGGCAACAGCATCTTTCGCGTCGCCTATAGCGAAGGCCAGCGTGCAGGCGAAATCTTCACGCCGATTCACTGGACCGACCAGATGTCCAATGGCGGCCGCACCGGTCTGCTGCCCCGGCCGCTGGTCGATCCCCATTCGGGCCAGCCGGGCTTCAAGGCGACCCCGGCCAGCGTCGAGCGGGTGGCGACCGAATGGAAGGGGTTCCTGATCCTGCGCGGGCAGGATGCGGTGAAGCTGCCCTGCCTGTGGGCCACCAAGGTGGCGGTGCCGGGAGGCGCGCTCTATGAGGTTGCCGGCAATGGCGATCCGGCGCGGCTGGAAGCATTCCTGCCCAAGGGCGACCGGGTCGAGGCGATGGATGCGTCGCGCGGCACCCGCCGCATCGCGACCATCAGCGAAGGCAGGCTGAACGGCGTGCTGTTCGTGACGCGCACGGGCCTGTTGCCCTCGCGCGACTGGCTGATCCGGCAGCTGGAGGTCGAAGGGGTGGGCGGCTCCGTCCTCGCCGCGCGCGGTCCTGGCAGCCAGCCGGACAAGGGGGCGACCATTTGCGTCTGTTTCGACATCGGGTTGAACCAGATCGTCGCCGCCATCCGTGAACAGGAACTGGTCGATGTCGCGGCGGTCGGCAAGGCGCTGGGCGCGGGCACCAATTGCGGATCGTGCCGGCCGGCCATCGCCAACATTCTTGCCCAAGCTACGCAGGAGACGCTTCATGCAGCCGAATGACCTTATCGCGCCGGGCGAAGTCTGGCTGGTGGGCGCAGGCCCCGGCGACCCGGACCTGCTGACCCGCAAGGCCGAAAAGCTGATCGCGGCCGCCGAGATCGTCTTCTATGACGCGCTGGTCGGGCCGGGCGTACTGGACCTGATCCCGGCCGGGGTCGAACGGATAAGCGTCGGCAAGCGCTCCGGTCGTCATTCCAAGGCGCAGGAGAGCATCAACGACCTGCTGCTGGCGGCGGCGAAGGCGGGCAAGCGCGTCGTGCGGCTGAAGGGGGGCGACCCGTCGGTGTTTGGCCGTTCTGCCGAGGAGATGGCGCATCTGGCATCTGACGGCATCCGTTTTCGCATCTGCCCCGGCATCACCACGGCCAGCGCAGCGGCGGCGAGCGGTCATGCCTCGCTCACCCTGCGCGGCGTGGCGCGGGGGCTGACTTTGGTGACGGCGCATCTGAAGGCCGGCGAACCGCTCAAGCTCGACTGGGACGCGCTGGCGCGACCGGGCGGGACGCTCGGCATCTATATGGGGCGCGCGGCGGCGGGCGAGATCAGCCGCAATCTGATCGCCGCCGGTCGCGATCCCGAAACGCCGGTGATGGTGGCGGTCAATGTCTCGCTGCCCGATGAGCGGTTGATCCGCGGCAAGCTGTCGGCGCTCGCCTTTCTGGTGCAGACGATCAGCGATGAAGACCCGACCCTGCTGCTCATCGGCGAAGCGATCGCGGGGACGCATGGCCCGGCGGAAGTCGTGGCGAGTGTGGCGCTCCCCGCTTAGGACCAATCGACATTCAGTTCTGGCGGCCTGCAAATGGCACTTTTCCGTGCTTCCGGTGCTCACGGACATTTAGTCCGCTGCGCTCCGGGTCACGCAAAAGCACCATTTTCGGCTCACCATCTCCTGAATGTCGATAGGCCCTAGCCTCTTCGTTCACTTCGAGCGTGTCGAGAAGCGGATAGAACGGTGCTTCCCGTTTCTCGACTTCGATCGGAACGAACGGAAGCGGGCGCGATCAGGCCAGCGCTGCCAGATCCTCCGGCCGGTTGATATTGGGCAGGATGAGGTCCGGCAGTTCCACGATGCGCGCGCCGATACGGTCGAGCCAGCCGAAGATGGAGCGATTATTTTCCTCGCCCAGATGGGTGTCGAGGTCGAAGGCCAGCGTCGCGGGCCACCAGCCGAGCAGTTGCTGGCCGAGCAGGATCGCTGCGCCGTCGCCGATCAGCGCGGCGGGCAAAGCCGCGGGATAACAGGGCATGTCGCAGCCGGTGGTCAGCACGCCGACATGGCCATGGCTTAGTGCATGATGCAGCGCCGCATTGAGGCCGCCCAGCGGCCCCATATCGGCACGGGGCCGGTCCGCAAGGCCGCCGTCGCGGCCGCATATAACGATGTCCGCGACATGCGGCGCCAGCCCTGCCATGGCATGATCCAGCAGCGTTCGGCCATCCAGCAGGGCCATGGCCTTGTCGCTGCCGAAGCGGCTGGAACGGCCGCCGGCCAGCACTGCGCCCAAAATCGGCCCGTTGCGCATATGCGCCTCCCGTCATAGCTCTCCTCTATCAAGGAGGGCAGGCTGTCATTATAGCAGCTTTATGCAGACACGGCTTGTCGAATATTTTCTGGCGCTGGAGCGCGAAGGCCATTTTGCGCGGGCGGCCGCCTATTGCCATGTATCCCAGCCGACCCTGTCCGCCGGCATCGCCGCGCTGGAGGCGCAACTGGGCAAAAGGCTGATCCGGCGCGACCGCAAATATGCCGGGCTGACGGCCGAGGGCGAAGCGATATTGCCCTGGGCGCGGCAATTGGTGGCAGCGGCAGAGGCGCTGGGGCAGGCGGCGGAAACGGCGCGCGGGCCGCTGAAAGGCGAGTTGCGGCTGGGGGCGATTCCCGCCGCGATGCCGGCGATCGGCTGTCTGGTTGCGGCGATGCTGGCGCGCCATCCGGGGTTGAACGTGTCGGTGCGGGCGCTGACGTCACGGCAGATCGAACGGGAGCTGGCGGCGTTCGAACTGGATGCGGGGCTGACCTATCTGGATTTCGAGCCGCCTGCCCATGCGCTGTCGGCGCCGCTCTATGTCGAGCGGACGATGCTGGTCAGTGCCGTCGATGGCGTGCCAATTCCCGATCCGCTCGACTGGACGGCACTGGCCATGCTGCCGCTGTGCCTGTTGCATCAGGGGATGCAGAACCGGCGGATATTGGACGCACGGCTGGCCGAGCGCGGGCTGGCGCTGCGGCCGTTGGTGACGGCGGACTCCTATGTCGCACTGCTGGGGCTGGTGCAGCAGGGGCGGCTTTGCTCGATCATACCGGACAGTCACGCGACCCTGCTCGACGGACTCAACTGGGCGCGGACCCGGCCCTTGCCCGATATGGGCGAAGGTAGCCGGGTCGGGGTGATCGTATCCGACAGCGCGCCGATGGGGCCGCTGGCGCAGGCGGTGCTGGGCGTGGCGCGATCGCTGCGGCTGCCGCCCGGATTTCGGGCAGTGTGATAGATTATTTCTATCATCGATGCCGGAGTTCGATTTGACCCCGTGACCGTGCGGGCGCAGAATTGCGCGCAAAATGAGCCAAAAGGCAGGGTAAGGTGATGGAAGAGTTTATCAGCGCATGGACCGCGCGCCATGGCGCGACGCGCGACCGGCTGTTGCCGCTGCTCCATGCGATGCAGGAAGAGGCGGGGCATATCGACGATGCGCTGGTCCCGGCGATCGCGAAGGCGCTGAACCTGAGCCGGGCGGACGTGCATGGCGTCATCACCTTCTACCATGATTTTCGCCGGACCGCGCCGGGGCGGCATGTCGTGAAATTGTGCCGGGCGGAAAGTTGTCAGGCGCGGGGCGGCGCGGCAATCGAGGCGGCGGCGGCCAAGCGGCTGGGCGTGGCGATGGGCGAAACGCGAGGCGATGGGCAGGTGGCGCTGGAGCCGGTCTATTGCCTGGGCCTGTGCGCGATCGGCCCCAATGCGCTGGTCGACGGCCGGCCGGTGGCGCGGATCGACGCGGCGGCGCTGGAGCGGATCGCGCTGGAGGTGGCGGCATGAGCCGGGTCTTTGTGAGCCGCGACATGGCGTCGGTCGCGCTGGGCGCGGACGATGTGGCGCGCGCCTTTGCCGAGGCGGGGTGCGAGGTGGTGCGCACCGGATCGCGCGGGCTGTTCAGCATCGAGCCGCTGGTCGAGGTGGAGACGGACGAAGGGCGGATCGGCTTTGGTCCGCTTTGGGGGGCGGTCGGGCCGGATGACGTGGCGGCGGTGCTGGATGGCAGTCACGCCAATCGGCTGGGCCGGATCGAGGATTTGCCCTTCTTTGCCGGGCAGCAGCGTTTCACCTTTGCCCGTTGCGGCATCATCGATCCGGTCGACTTGACCGACTATGCCGCGCATGGCGGCTGGCAGGGACTGGAAAAGGCGCGGGCGCTGGCGCCGCAACAGGTGGTCGATGCGGTCAAGGCGTCGGGCCTGCGCGGGCGCGGCGGGGCGGGCTTCCCCACCGGGATCAAGTGGCAGACGGTGCTGGATGCCCCCGCTGGCGACAAATATATCGTCTGCAACGCGGACGAGGGCGACAGCGGCACCTTCGCCGACCGGATGCTGATGGAAGGCGACCCCTATTGCCTGATCGAGGGCATGGCGATCGCGGCCCATGCGGTCGGCGCGGGGCGTGGCTATATCTATATCCGGTCCGAATATCCGTTCTGCATCGCGATCATGCGCGCGGCGATCGAGGCGTCGGCGCATCTGGTCGCGCCGTTCGTGCTGGAGGTGCGCGAGGGCGCGGGCGCCTATGTCTGCGGGGAGGAGACGGCGCTGCTCGACAGTATCGAGGGCAAGCGTGGGCAGGTGCGGGCCAAGCCGCCGCTGCCGGCCTTGCAGGGGTTGTTCGGGCGGCCGACCGTCATCAACAATGTGCTGTCGCTGGCGGCCGTGCCGTTCATCATGGCCGAGGGGGCGGAGGCCTATGCGGCGGTCGGTTTCGGGCGGTCGCGCGGGACGATGCCGGTGCAGCTGGCCGGCAATGTGCGGCATGGCGGGCTGTACGAGATTGGGTTCGGCATCACGCTGGGGGAGCTGGTGAACGAGATTGGCGGCGGCACGGCAAGCGGGCGGCCGGTGCGTGCGGTGCAGGTGGGTGGGCCGCTGGGTGCCTATTTCCCGCCATCCATGTTTCACCTGCCGTTCGACTATGAAGCCTTTGCGCAGGCGGGCGGGCTGATCGGCCATGCGGGGATCACGGTGTTCGACGATAGTGTCGACATGGCGCATATGGCCCGCTTCGCGATGGAATTCTGCGCGGCGGAAAGCTGCGGCAAATGCACGCCGTGCCGGATCGGATCGACCCGTGGGGTGGAGATCATGGATCGGATTATCGGGGCGCGGAATGATGTTGCTGGGTCAGTGGATACGGTTACGGGGGGGTATCTGGGCAAGGCGCTCTATTCCCGCGCGCCGGATCGGATCGATGTGTCGATCGAAGCGCAGACCAACCTGCTGCGCGATCTGGCCGATACGATGAAATATGGATCGCTCTGCGCGCTGGGGGGCTTCACGCCTTATCCGGTGCTGAGTGCGCTTGATTATTTCCCAGAGGATTTTGGCGCATCTGCGCCCGTAAAGGAGGCCGCGGAATGAGCTTTTCCCGCGAAACCGACCATGGCACGCCACCCGCGCTGGCGACTGGCAAGACTGTCACCCTGACCATCGACGGGCAGAGCGTGACCCTGCCCGAAGGCACAAGCATCATGCGTGCCACATCGCTGCTGGGCGGCTCCATCCCCAAGCTGTGCGCGACCGACAGCGTGGAAAGTTTCGGTTCCTGCCGCCTCTGCCTGGTCGAAGTCGAGGGGCGCAACGGCTATCCCGCCTCCTGCACCACGCCGGTTGCGGAGGGCATGGTGGTGCGCACCCAGACCGACCGGCTGAAGCAATTGCGGCGCGGGGTGATGGAACTTTATATTTCCGATCATCCGCTGGATTGCCTGACCTGCGGCGCCAATGGCGATTGCGAATTGCAGGATCAGGCCGGCGCGGTGGGCTTGCGCGACGTGCGCTATGGCTATGACGGCGCGACCAATATGGGGCAGGCGAAGGACCAGTCGAACCCCTATTTCGATTTCGATCCCAGCAAGTGCATCGTCTGTTCGCGCTGCGTGCGTGCGTGCGAGGAAGTGCAGGGCACCTTTGCGCTGACGATCGAGAATAAGGGCTTCGAGTCCAAGGTGTCGCCGTCGCAGGGTGAGGATTTCCTCGGCTCCGAATGCGTGTCCTGCGGGGCGTGCGTGCAGGCCTGCCCGACCGCGTCCCTCATCGAGAAGAAGGTGGTGGAAAGCGGTACGCCCGACCGGGCCGTCGTCACCACCTGCGCCTATTGCGGCGTCGGTTGCACCTTCCGCGCGGAAATGCGCGGCGAGGAACTGGTGCGGATGGTGCCGTGGAAGGACGGCAAGGCCAATCGCGGCCATAGCTGCGTCAAGGGGCGCTTCGCCTGGGGCTATGCCCAGCATCAGGACCGCATATTGAACCCCATGATCCGCGCATCGGTGGACCAGCCCTGGCGCGAAGTGTCGTGGGAGGAGGCGATCGCGCATACCGCCAGCGAGTTTCGCCGTATACAGGCGAAATATGGCACCCGCTCGATCGGCGGGATCACGTCGAGCCGCTGCACCAATGAGGAAACCTTCCTCGTCCAGAAGCTGATCCGGCAGGGGTTCGGCAATAATAATGTCGATACCTGCGCGCGCGTCTGCCACTCGCCGACCGGCTATGGCCTCAGCCAGACCTTCGGCACGTCGGCGGGGACGCAGGATTTCGACAGCGTGATGCAGGCCGACGTGATTCTCGTCATCGGCGCCAATCCAACCGACGGGCATCCTGTCTTTGCCAGCCGCATGAAGAAAAGGTTGCGGCAGGGCGCGAAGCTGATCGTCATCGATCCGCGGCGCACCGATCTGGTCCAGTCGCCCCATATCGCGGCGGAACATCATCTTCCCTTACGCCCCGGCACCAATGTCGCGATGCTGACCGCGATCGCCCATGTGGTCGTGACCGAGAAGCTGTATGACGAAGCCTTCATCCGCGAACGGTGCGACTGGGATGAGTTTCAGGACTGGGCGGAGTTCGTGTCGGAAGCGGCGCGCTCGCCCGAGGCGATCGAGCCGCTGACGGGCGTGAAGGCGCAGGATGTGCGGGCGGCCGCGCGGCTCTATGCCACCGGGGGCAATGGCGCGATCTATTATGGGCTGGGCGTCACCGAACATTCGCAAGGGTCTTCGACCGTCATGTCGATCGCCAATCTCGCCATGGCGACCGGCAATGTCGGGCGCGAAGGCGTGGGCGTGAACCCGCTGCGGGGGCAGAATAATGTGCAGGGCGCCTGTGACATGGGCAGCTTCCCGCATGAATTCAGCGGCTATCGCCATGTGTCGGACGATGCCACGCGCAGCCTGTTCGAGCGGACATGGGGCGTTGCGCTGGATGCCGAGCCGGGCCTGCGCATCCCCAACATGCTGGACGCCGCGACCGACGGCACGTTCAAGGGGCTGTTCGTGCAGGGTGAGGATATCCTCCAGTCCGACCCCAATACGCACCATGTCGCGGCCGGGCTGGCGGCGATGGAATGCGTGGTGGTGCAGGATCTGTTCCTCAATGAAACCGCCAATTATGCGCATGTCTTCCTGCCCGGATCGACATTCCTGGAGAAGGACGGCACCTTCACCAATGCCGAGCGGCGCATCCAGCGCGTGCGCAAGGTGATGGCGCCGCTCAATGGTTATGCCGACTGGGAGATCGTGCAGCTGGTGGCGCAGGCCATGGAGCTGAACTGGGACTATAGCCATCCGTCGCAGATCATGGACGAGATTGCGGCGCTGACTCCGACTTTCGCCGGCGTGCATTATGACCGGCTGGAAGCGGAAGGATCGCTGCAATGGCCGGCCAATGATGCCGCGCCGGACGGCACGCCGACCATGCATATCGGCGGCTTCGTGCGGGGGAAGGGCAAGTTCGTCGTCACCGACTATGTGCCGACCGACGAGAAGACCGGGCCGCGCTTCCCGTTATTGCTGACGACGGGCCGAATCCTCAGCCATTATAATGTCGGTGCGCAGACGCGGCGGACGGCGAACACCGCCTGGCACCCGGAGGACCGGCTGGAAATGCATCCGAGCGATGCCGACAACCGGGGCCTGAAGGATGGCGACTGGGTGACGCTGCGCAGCCGGGCCGGGGAGACGACCCTGCGCGCGCTGGTGACGGAACGGGTGGCGCCGGGCGTCGTCTATACGACCTTCCACCATCCCGAGACGCAGGCCAATGTCATCACCACCGACTATTCGGACTGGGCCACCAATTGCCCGGAATATAAGGTGACGGCGGTGCAGGTGATGGCCAGCAACGGGCCGAGCGACTGGCAGCAGGACTATGCCGAGCAGGCCCGCAACAGCCGCCGCATTGCGCCGCTGGAAGCGGCGGAATAGGCGGAGCATATGAGCGACGACGCGCATGTCATGTCGACCACGGATCGGCTGATCTATATGGCGCACCAGATTGCCCGCAACATGGCGATGATGGGCGAGGCGAAGGCGACGGAAGCGCTCGCCGAACATCTGGCCCGCTTTTGGGATCCGCGGATGAAGACGCAGATCATCGCGATCGCGCAGGATCAGCCTGAACGACTGTCGCCAACGGTGGCTGCCGCCGTCGCCCGAATGGCGCAGGGCAGGCCGGCGTCCGATGTCGATGCGACGCAGTTCAACGCGGTGGACCAGGCGGGCCATTGCGACGCCGGTTGAGCGGCAGGCCATCCACCGCTAGGCCATGATGATGGATGAGCCTGCCTCCAGTTCCCTGACATTCGATCGTTTGACGCCCGACGGCGCCACGCAGGCGATCGACCGACCGTTGGCGGAGGAAGTGCCGGTCGCGATCGAATATAATGGCGCGGGCTATGCCGTGCTGATGGCGACGCCGGCAGATATCGGTGATCTGGTGCAGGGGTTCAGCCTGGCCGAGCGACTGGTGGGCCGGGACGATGCGCTGCTGGACGTGGATGTGCATGATACCGGTGCAGGGGTCATCGCCCGCGCGACATTGCCGCCGCATCGCACCGATGGGCTGCTGGAGCGGGTGCGGCATCGTGCGTCGGATTCTTCCTGCGGGCTGTGCGGGATCGAGAATCTGGAGCAGGCGATCCGGCCGCTGCCGCGCGTGACGACGACGTCGCAGGCGGACCGGGCGGCCATCTTCCGCGCGCTGGCGGATTTGCGGGATCATCAGCCGTTGAATGGCGCGACTGGGGCAGCGCATGCGGCGGCGTGGGTGGGCGCGGACGGGGCGATCCGGCTGGTGCGGGAGGATGTCGGGCGGCACAATGCGTTTGACAAGCTGATCGGCGCGATGGCGCGGATGGGTGCGGGCTGGGATGGCGGTTTTGCGCTGCTGTCGTCGCGCTGCTCCTATGAACTGGTGGAGAAGGCGGTGCTGGCCGATTGCCCGCTGCTGGTCACCATTTCCGCGCCGACCCGGCTGGCGGCGGAGCGGGCCGAGGCGGCGGGGTTGCTGCTGGTCGTGCTGGCGCGGTCCGACGCGCTGTTGCTGCGGGGACACAGCGACCGGATCTAAACCCGCGCCCGCTTGGCAGCGTCCCCGCTTTCCCTTATGGCGCGCGGCGTGGGGAGGTTTGGCTTTCCTGCAATATGATCGCGCCGGTGCCCGGTAACGGGTTAATCGGGAATGTGGTGCGGGCGTGCAAGTGCCCTAATCCACGGCTGTCCCTGCAACTGTAAGCGGATAGCGCGATGCACTGGCCCCCAACAAGGGCAACCACTGGAGCGATCCGGGAAGGTGTGCATCGTGCTGCGACCCGCGAGCCAGGAGACCGGCCGGCGCATGGTCGCTCTGCTTTGGTCCAGGGGATGGTCGGGGCACGGTGGTTTTTCCGTCGAGCGACGCCATGCGGCCGGGGCCGCATCGGGCCGCGGACGGGACATGGCGTCATCCCTTCGCGACCCGACCGCTGTCAGGCGGACGCCCCAGCCAACGTCGCTGTGACGCTTGAGGGGCAATGATAATGTTGAAATATGGACTTTCGCTCGTAGCATTGATGGCCGCGAACTCCGCCTTTGCGCAGACGGATGACGAGATCGTCGTGACCGCTGCCGGCATCGAACAGTCGCGCGACGAGGTCGGGCAGGCGATCACCATCATCGACGCGGATACGATCAGGACGCGGCAGGCGATCGACGTGGTGGACCTGCTGGCGACGACGCCGGGCGTGCGGTTCAACCGCAACGGCACCGTCGGCGCGCAGACCGGCGTGTCGCTGCGCGGCGCCGAAACGACCCAGACTCTGGTGCTGATCGACGGGGTGAAGGTGAACGATCCCAGCGGCATCGGTGACGGCTATGATTTCGGCCCGCTGCTGACCGGCAATATCCGCCGGATCGAAGTGCTGCGCGGGTCCAACTCGGTGGTGCATGGCAGCCAGGCGATTGGCGGCGTGGTCAACATCATGACCGGCGTGCCGGCCGAAGGCTTCGGCGCCAATGCGTCGGCCGAATACGGCTATGCCGACACGTTCAGTGCCAAGGCGGATGTGTCCGGCACGGCTGGCATCGCGTCGGGTGGCGTGGGCGCGGCCTATTTTCGCACCGACGGCATTTCGTCGGCGGCCAATGGTACGGAGCGGGACGGCACCGAGAATATCGCCGCCAATGCGCGGGTGAAGTTGGCCTTTTCGGACAATCTGAGCCTCGACCTGCGCGGCTATTATATCCATGCCGATCTGGATGTGGATGGCTTCCCGGCGCCGACCTATGCGCTGGCGGATACGCCCGAAGTGGCCATCACCGATCAATATGTCGGCTATGCCGGCCTCAATCTGGCGCTGCTGGACGGCAAGCTGACCAATCGCGCGGCGGTCACCTGGATGCGCAATGATCGCGATTATTATTCGGCGCGCGGCGCGGATGTCGATTACGGCTATTCGGGCACCAATTTGCGCTTCGAATATGAAGGCGTCTATGCGCCGGTCGATCAGGCCAAGCTGGTCTTCGGTTATGAGCATGAACGGCCGGACTATGATTATTTCGGCTTTGGCAGCACGACGAGTGCGAAGATCAACATCGACAGCGTCTATGCGCTGGCGATCGTGAAGCCCTTCACCGGCCTGGCCGTCACCGGCGGTCTGCGCCATGACGATCACAGCCAGTTCGGCGGCGCGACCACCGTTGGCGCCAACGCCAATTATTCGCCCAATGGCGGCGCCACCAATGTGCGGTTGAGCTATGGCGAGGGGTTCAAGGCGCCCTCGCTCTATCAGCTTTATGATAGCTGGAGCGGTAATGCGGCGCTGACCCCCGAACGGTCGAAAAGCTATGATATCGGCTTCGACCAGAGCCTCGACGGGGGGCGGGCTGTGCTGTCGGTCACGGCTTTCCAGCGCGATACCCGCAACCAGATCAATTATGATAATGACACGTTCCGCTACGGCAATCTGGACCGCACCCGTGCCAAGGGCGTGGAAGCCTCGATCGCGCTGAAGCCGGTGGACGCGCTGACCGTGACGGGCAGCTATAGCTATGTCGACGCGCGTGACCGGTCGGCCGGGTCGGCCAATTTCGGCAATCGCCTGGCCCGCCGCGCGGCCAATGCGGTGAGCGTGTCGGCCGACTATGTCTGGCCGTTCGGCCTGTCGACCGGCGCGACCATCACGATGGTCGGCGACAGTTTCGACAATGCGGCGAACACGCGCCGGCTCGACGGCTATGCGCTGGCGGGCGTGCGGGCGTCCTTCCCTGTGGGCGATCATCTGGAAGTCTATGGCCGCGTCGACAATCTGACCGATGAGAATTACCAGACGGCCTATGGCTATGGCACCTATGGCCGCGCGGCCTATGGTGGCGTGCGTGTCCGCTTCTGAGGGCTTTTGGCCGGGGTCAGCGCGGCGCGTTCAGGCGCGCCGTGATGGCCCTTGCCGCCTGCACATAGGCTGGGCCGCCGCACACGGTCCAGCTTTGCGGCAGGCTGATGCGCGGGATGGTGCGCAGCGCGGGATGGTGCAGCATTTCCGTGCCCTGATCGACCACATGGTCGGTCGCACTTTCCACGATCAGCCAGTCGGGCCGGGCGGCGACCATTTCCTCCAGCGATATCTGCGCCAGCATCGGCTTGCCGAGCCGGGCAGCGAGATGGGTGAGGCCAGTGCGATGCATGAGATCGTCGATCAATGTGCCGGTGCCGGTCATATAGCCGCGCCGCTGATAATAGGCCGCCACCTTGCCACGGCGAGTGCGGGGCAGGGCGGCAAGATCGCGGTTCATCCGCGCGATCAGCGCCTCGCCCCGGTCGGCATGCCCCACGGCGCGCGCGACCTGCCGGATCTGGTCGAGGATCGCGCCATAGCTTTCCGCGCTGGCGAGGCCGAGCGTGCGCCAGTCGCCCGGCGGCGCGCCAGCGACCTTATCGGGCCCGATCGGATAGCCCAGGATCAGGTCGGGCTGGATCGCCAGCACCTCCTCCAATGGACGCCGCAGCGTGCGGAAAGTGCGCGCCTTGTCCGCCGCGGCCGACAAGGCCGGGTCGCGGGCATTGCTGCTGAGCGCGGCGATCTGGTTCGGGTCGGCCAGCGCGAGCAGATATTGATCGGCGCAGACATTGAGCGAGACGATCCGGCGCGGTGGCGCGGGTGCAGCGCCGCCGAGCGCGAACAGGGCGGTTGCCGCAAGGATCATCCGGCCGATCATTCCCATCGCCTTAACAAGCACAGGCAAGGAGGCAAGCCATGAGCGCACGCCGCCATCATCCCCTGTTGATTCCCGGCCTGTCGCTGATCCTGATCGGTGCGGCCTTTGGCTCCATATTTCTGGGTGCGGTGACGATCAGCCCGGCCCGCATCATGGCGGTGCTGACCGGCGGCGGCGACATGATCGCGCGCACCATCATTCTGGACCTGCGATTGCCGCGCATGCTGCTGGGCCTGCTGGTCGGCGCGATGCTGGGCGTGGCAGGCGCTTCGTTGCAAGGCTATTTGCGCAATCCGCTGGCCGAGCCGTCCGTGCTGGGCGCGTCCAATTCGGCGGCGTTGGGGGCGGTGTGTGCGCTCTATTTCGGGCTGTCCGAACTGCATCCGCTGGCTTTGCCATTGCTGGCGATCGTGGGCGGAGCGATCGCGATCCTGACTTTGTTCCTGCTGTCGGGATCGGCGGAAAGCCCGTTGACGCTGATCCTGGCGGGTATCGCTGTGTCGACGCTGGCGGGGGCGGGGATCAGCCTGGCACTCAACCTGTCGTCCAATCCCTTTGCGGCGATGGAAATCATGAGCTGGCTGTTGGGGAGCCTGGAAAATCGCAGTTACGACCATGTCTGGATAGCGCTGCCCTGTGTCGTCGTTGGCGCGGCGCTGCTGGTGGCGGACGGGCGGACGCTGGACGCGCTGACTTTGGGCGAGGAAGGCGCGCAGGCGCTGGGCGTCAACCTGTCGGCAGCGCGGCTGCGCATGATGCTGGGCGTGGCGATCGGCGTGGGCGGCGCGGTGGCGGTGTCGGGATCGATCGGCTTCATCGGCCTGATCGTGCCGCATCTGGTGCGGCCGCTGACCGACCGGTCGCCCTCGGCCGTGCTGCTGCCTTCGCTGCTGGGCGGGGCGGCGCTGCTGACGCTGGCGGATATCGGCGTTCGGCTGATCCCGTCGACCAACGAACTGAAGCTGGGCGTGGTGACGGCGTTGCTGGGCGTCCCGGTCTTCCTTGTCCATCTGATGCGGGAGCGGCGGCTATGGTGACGATTGTTGCGGACGGGCTGTCGGTCCGGCTGGGGCGCCATGCGGCAGTTAGGGATGTCGGCGTGACGCTGGCGCCGGGAACGCTGGTGGGGGTGATCGGTCCCAATGGCGCGGGCAAGTCGACGCTGATCCGCGCGCTGCTGGGGCTGGTGAAGCCGCAAGTCGGGCGGGTGCAGATGGACGGGCGCGATGTCGCCGGGCTGGATCGGCAGACGATCGCGCGGTCCGTCGCCTATTTGCCGCAGGGGCAGACGCTGCACTGGCCGCTGGGCGTCGAGCGGCTGGTGGCGCTGGGGCGGTTGCCGCATCTGGGGCCGCTGTCGCGCCTGTCGGCGGCGGACGAGGCGGTGATCGAGGCGGCGATGGCGCGGGCCGATGTGCTGCATCTGAAAGGCCGGGTCGCGACCGAATTGTCGGGCGGGGAACGGGCGCGGGTGCTGCTGGCGCGGGCGCTGGCGGTGGGCGCGCCAGCGCTGATCGCCGACGAGCCGCTCGCCGCGCTTGATCCGGGGCATCAGATCGATGTGATGGACCTGCTGCGGGCCGAGGCGCGGGATGGCGCGCTGGTCGTCACGGTGCTGCACGACCTGGGCATGGCGGCGCGTTATTGCGACCGGCTGCTGCTGATGGACGGTGGCGCGTTGGTGGCTGACGGTGCGCCGATGGATGTGCTGACGCCTGACATGCTGGCGCGGGTCTACGGCGTGACCGCGCGGATCGAGCGGGACGGGGACGTGCCGCTGATCCTGCCGGTGGGGAGAGTCAGGAGTGGCACCTAGAGCGAGATGATTGCATTTTGATCCGTTCGTTTCGAGCGTAGGCGAGAAACGATAAGTGCGGCGCTAGCTGCTTCTCGACTTCGCTCGAAGCGAACGGAATGAGGTGAATTGACCGGGAGCTATCCCGCGTCTGGTCAGTTACTCGCCGAAGCCGCGCGGGGCGGGGTCGATCACGGCGATGGCGCCAGCGCCTACTTCGCCGACTTCCAGCGCGCGTTCGGCAACGCCCGCGCGGTTGAAGCGGAAGGCGCCGTCGATGCCGGAAAAGCCGCCGGCATCGCGCAGCCGGGCCGCCGGGAAGGGCGTGCCGGGCTTCCAGTCCTGCGCGATGCGCACGGTCAGCAGCACCGAATCATAGCCAAGCGAGGACAGGCGGAAGGGCGCGCTGCCGTAGCGGGCGCGATATTTGTTGGCGAGCTGGCGATAGAGCGTGTCCGATACGCTGGCGAACCAGGCGCCGCGCAGGATCGGGCTGGCGGCGAGCGAGGCGTCGGTGTTCCACAGTTCCGTGCCCAGCAGGCGCGCGGTGGCGCCGCCATTTTTCCGCACTATCGGCGCGACCTGAAGCGCAACCCGGCCGCTATCGGCGATCAGCAGCGCGTCATAGCTGGACGAGGCCTGCAATTTCTTCACTGCGGCCGTGATCGAGGCGGGCGAGCGGTCGAAGGTCTGCATCGACACGACCGTGCCGCCGGCCTGCTCGACCGCGCGCAGCATGGCGTTGCCGGCGCGTTCGCCATAGACGCCGCGCGGCACCAGTGCGCCGAAGCGGGTCAGGCCCTTGTCCTTGGCATAATCGACGACGCGGTCGATCGACTGGGCGGTGTTGTAGCCCAGCACATAGACGCCGCTGCCCGCAATGCTGGCATCGTTGGAGAAGCTGATGACCGGCACATTGGCGCGCGCCGCGATCGGCCCGATGATGCGGGCATCCTCCGCCAGTAGGGGGCCAAGGATCAGGCGGTTGCCGTCGGCCAGCGCCTTGTTCACCGCCGCCGCCGCACCCAGCGCCGTGTCATAGGTGGTGATGCGGACCCGATCGGTCCTGGTATCCAGCAGCGCCAGCGTGGTGGCATTGGCGATCGACTGGCCCACGCCCGCATTGTTGCCGGTCATCGGCACCAGCAAAGCGACGCGATGGCGCGCCGTATCGGTCGGCAGGCCCTGTACCACTTCCGGGCCGGTCGGCTGGGCGGGGCCGGTGGGCGCGACTGGCCCCGGCCCCTTGGGCACGATCGACTGACAGGCGGCGAGGAACAGGGCGGCGCCCATGAAGGCGATCCGTGCGCCCCTTTTTGCGGCGGCGAACATGTTTGCTTGCCGGGGGGCATCCGTCTCTGTCATCTGGCGTCCTTATGGAAACTGAACCTTCAGGGCTTGAACCCGGGCTTTATATCGTTGCGGGGCCGATCGGCAACCTCGGAGACCTTACGCCGCGTGGTGCGGAAGTCCTGCGGCTGGCCGATGTGGTCGCCGTGGAAGATACACGGGTGAGCGCACGGCTGCTGCGCCATGCCGGGTCGGACCGGCCGATGGTCCCCTATCACGACCATAGCGCCGAAAATGTGCGGCAGCGGCTGATCGAGCGGATGGCGAGCGAATCGGTCGCTTTGCTGTCCGACGCGGGAACGCCGCTGATTTCCGATCCCGGATATAAGCTGGTGCGCGATGCGCGGGCGGCGGGGCGCAAGATCACGACATTGCCCGGACCCAGTGCGGCGATTGCGGCGTTGACGCTGTCGGGCCTGCCGACCGATCGTTTCCTGTTCATGGGCTTTTTGCCGAGCAAGGCGAAAGCGCGGGGCGATGCGCTGGACGAGGTGGCGGCGCTGCGGGCCACTTTGGTCTTCTACGAAAGCGGACCGCGCCTGTCGGACAGTCTGGCGTCGATGGCCGCGCATCTGGGCGACCGGGAGGCGGCGGTGAGCCGCGAGATCAGCAAGGCCTATGAGGAGACGGCGACGGGGACGTTGACGCAATTGTCCGCCCGCTATGCCGATGCGCCGCCCAAGGGGGAGATCGTTGTGATCGTCGGCCCGCCCGGTGAGGCGCCGCCCGCCAGCGCGGAGGATGCCGACGCGGCGCTGCTGGAGGCGATGGCGCGGCTGCCGGTGTCGAAGGCTGCGGGTGAGGTCGCCAAGAAGCTGGGGCTGGACCGCCGGACGCTCTACGACCGGGCGATGGAATTGAAGGGGTGAAGAGAGAGGCGGCGGAGAAGCGGGGGCGACAGGCCGAACGCATCGCCGCCTGGTGGCTGCGCCTGAAGGGCTGGCAGATTGTAGGCCGGCGGATGCGCACGCCGGCGGGCGAGGTCGATCTGGTCGCGCGGCGGGGCAGCATGATCGCCTTTGTCGAGGTGAAGGCGCGGGGGAGCGCGGCGGAACTGGATCTGGCGATCGACGAACGAAGGCTGGCGCGGGTCGCCGCGGCGGCGGAAATCCTGTGGCATGAACTGGCGAAACCGGGCGATGACATGCGAATCGACGTCATCCTCCTTGCGCCGGGCCGCGCGCCACGCCATCTGGCGAACGTCTGGCATGGGGGGTGAGCATATGCCCCATCAATCTATCCCGTTCGTGTCGAGCGCAGTCGAGAAACCGGAAGCGCAGTTCTGGCCACTTCTCGACTAGGCTCGAAGCGAACGGCTGTTGTTAGCGGAAGGCTTCTAGATGACCCAACTCAACCCCCTGACCGTTGCCGTGCAGATGGACCCCATGGAGGGGATCAAGATCGGGGGCGATTCGACCTTTCACATCATGCTGGCGGCGCAGGCGCGGGGGCACCGACTCTATCATTATCTGGCGCCCGACCTGACCTTCCGCGACGGCCGCGTGCTGGCCAAGGCGCGCCCGGTGAAAGTGCAGAAGGTACAGGGCGACCATTTCGCGTTCGGCGAATGGGAAGTGCTGGACCTCGGCCGGGACGTCGATGTCGTGTGGATGCGGCAGGACCCGCCCTTTGACCTCAGTTACATCACCGCCACGCATTTGCTGGAGCGGGTGCAGGCAGAGACATTGGTGGTGAATGATCCCGCCAGCGTCCGCAATGCGCCGGAAAAGCTGTTCGTGCTCGACTATGCGCGCTTCATGCCGCCGACGATGATTACCCGCGATCTGGGCCAAGTGAAGGCGTTCCTGGCCGAGCATGGCGAGATCGTGGTGAAACCGCTTTATGGCAATGGCGGGGTGGCGGTCTTCCATGTCGGCAGCAATGGGGCGAACCTGTCGTCGCTGGTGGAACTGTTCAACGCCTCATGGGTCGAACCCTTCATGGTACAGGCCTTCATCCCCGGCGTCGCGGAGGGCGACAAGCGGATCGTGCTGATCGACGGCGAGGTCGCGGGCGCGGTCAACCGCATTCCTGGCAAGGGCGAAATCCGGTCCAACCTGGCCGTGGGCGGGTCGGCGGCGAAGACGGTGCTGACCGAGAAGGAGCGCGAGATCTGTGCCGCGCTTGGCCCGGAACTCAAGGCGCGCGGATTGCTGTTCGTGGGGATCGACGTGATCGGCGGCGAATGGCTGACGGAAATCAACGTGACGTCGCCGACCGGGATCGTGTCGATCGATGCGTTCGACGGCACCGACACCGGCGGCATGATCTGGGATGCGATCGATGCAAGGCTGGCGGCGCGGGCGGCGGCGTGATCTGATGCCTACCGTCCGTCATGCCAGCGCAGGCTGGCATCTCTCTTCTTCTTTCGGGGCTGACAAGAAAAGTGAGATCCCAGCGTTCGCTGGGATGACGGAGTTGGGTGGATGACCGACTGGGTGCTCCGCCTGATCGACGCGGGTGGATATTGGGGGATCTTCCTGTTGATGATCCTTGAAAATGTCTTTCCGCCGATCCCGTCCGAACTCATCATGGGCATTGGCGGCATCCGCGTCGGTCAGGGGCGGATGGCGATGGAATGGTTGCTGCTGGCCGGCACGATCGGGACGACCATCGGCAATTACTTCTGGTATCTGATCGGGCATGTGCTGGGCTTTGGCCGGCTGAAGCCGCTGGTGGATCGCTATGGCCGCTGGGCGACGCTGGAATGGCGGGATGTCGAGGCGCTCGACCATCTGTTCGGCAAATATGGCCAGATCGTCGTCTTCGTCTTCCGCTTCATGCCGGCGTTTCGCACGATGATATCGCTGCCGGCCGGGCTGTTCCGCATGGGGCATGTCCGCTTCCTGCTATGGACCACCGGGGGGGCGCTGATCTGGAATGTCATCCTGGCCTATGCCGGCTATGTTCTGGGGCAGAATTTCCGCGATATCGACCATTATGTCGGGCCGACCGCGACTGCCTGCGTCATCGGCGCGGTGCTGATCTATCTGTGGCGGCTCGCGACCTGGCGGCCCAAGGGCTAGAGCATCGTGCGCAAAAGTGGGAACCGGTTTTGCGCTTAAAACGATGCGATAACAAAAAACTAGAGCGCGCGAACTGCGTCAGATTTAACGCAGCGCGCTCTAGAAGGGGATCTTTACCCCCACCATCACCCGCTGGGAGGCGGTGCCGTTGCTAAAGCCCTGGCTTTCGACATGGACATTGCCCTTTGCCTGACCGAACAGGCCGAATTCCGCACGGCCGAGCGGGGGTTCGGTATCGGGCGGCTGGCTGCGATCGACCCGCTGGCTCTGGCGGCGGGCGGTGACGACGATGGCGTTGGCATCGGGGGACGGCTTGACCTTCTGAAGGTCGAAGTCGGCGGGAATGTCGGCCCCGCCCACGCTTTGCAAGGCCAGTATCAGACGCAGCATGATCGCATTCCCCTTTGGGTCGAGGCAAGCGCAGGCTGGCGTGGGATTAAGGCCGATATAAGGCGATTTCAGGCGCGGGGATGGGCGTTGCGATAGATATCGAGCAGATGGGCGGCGTCCACCTGGGTATAGATTTGCGTGGATGACAGGCTGGCATGGCCCAGCAGTTCCTGAAGGGAGCGCAGGTCGGCGCCGCGACCGAGCAGGTGGGTCGCGAAACTGTGGCGCAGCGCGTGGGGCGTTGTCCGCTCCGACAGGCCGAGTCGCCCACGCGCGCCCTGCACCGCGCGGCGGATCAGCGCGGGGGAGAGTGCTCCGCCGCGTGCGCCCCGGAACAGCGGTTCGGTGCGGGACGGGGGATAGGGGCAAAGATCGAGATAGGCGGCGATCGCGTCGCGCACCTGCGGCAGCAGCGGCACGATGCGGGTCTTGTTGCGCTTGCCGGTAACGCGCAGCGTGTCGGCCAGCGGCAGGACGTCGCCTTGCAATCCCAGCGCCTCCCCGATGCGCAGGCCTGCGCCATAGAGCAGCAGCAACACTGCCCAGTCGCGCGCGCCGATCCAGCCGTCGCGGGCGGTTTCGGCGATGTCGGCGGCCAGCGCGACCGCTTCGTCGGGGGAGACGGGGCGGGGCAGGCCGCGCTTGACCCGTGGCCCCTTGAGCGCGGGCAGGCGGGCTTCATCGCCGCCGACGAACTTCAGGAAACCACGCACGGCGGAAAGCTCGCGCGCGGCGGACAGGTTGCCGATACCGTCGGCGCGGCGGCTGGACAGGAAGGCGCGCAGGTCCGCCTGATCGAGGCTGGCGAGGAGCGCCGGGGTAACGGCCTCGCCCCGATGCTCGGCAAGGAAGGCGATCAGCCGCTCGGCGGTGGCGACATAGGCCCGCACCGTGTGGATGGAGCGGCGGCGGTCGAGGCTGAGATGCTGGCGCCAGCGTTCGGGGAGGGCGGCGCTCATGTTGGAAAAGCCGCGCTTCACTTCGCACTTTTCCCGCTGATTTCGACATTTTGGAACAGGAGTTGGAAATATTGTTGCGAGGCGGGGGAATGGGAGGAGAGGGGCGGGGTCGGCATGGGAGAAGCATAGCAGAGGGGGGCAGAGTAGGACAGGTGGATGGCGTGGAGGGGGTTCAGGCGCGCCTTTCCAATACCGTGATCCCAGCGAAGGCGGGGGCCATCTTCCCAGCGTTGCGCTGGAGGCAAGGTCAGGAGATGGGTTCCCGCTTTCGCGAGAATGACAAAAGGTTGGTTAGGGGACGATCTTGGTTAAACTCAGCCGTGTTCCTGCGAAGGCAGGAACCCAGGGCAAAGAAGCGCTAGGCCGCCCCTAGGCTCCTGCTTTCGCAGGAGCACAGATTGCCCGTCATTGGTCGTTTCCAGACATAAATATCCGTTCGCCCTGAGCCTGTCGAAGCCTGTCCTGAGCGACGCCGCAGGCGGCATCGAAGGGGGGCGCACTTTCCTTCAACATAAGCCCAAAAGAAAGAGCAGGGCTTCGACAGGCTCAGCCCGAACGGAGAGGGGTGTCCGCAAATGGTCGTTTCAGCACATGCGGCCTTCGCCGCCCACCCATGCCCGCCCTTGAAATCCGCGCGTAAATGGGCACATGGGTGGTTATGGCACCTCCCTTCGATCCGGCCGACCTGCCGACCGGCCTCCTGATGCCGCTCAGCCCTCTGGTTCATCGTGTGCTGGCGCCCAATCCGTCGCCTTTCACCTTTACCGGCACGCAGACCTATATCGTCGGGGCGCAGGCCGTGGCGGTGATCGATCCGGGGCCGGACGATGCCGATCATCTGGCCGCGCTGATCGCCGCGATCGCGGGGCGGCCGGTGGTGGCGATCCTGTGCACCCATACCCATCGCGACCATAGCCCGGCTGCGCGGCCGCTGAGCGACCTGACCGGTGCGCCGGTGATCGGCTGCGCGCCGCTGACGCTGGACGATGACGGGCCGCGCGCCGATGCGGCGTTCGATGCGGGTTATCGCCCCGATCGGATTTTGGGCGATGGCGAGCAGGTGCGCGGGCCGGGCTGGACGCTGGAAGCGGTGGCGACGCCGGGCCATACGTCCAACCATCTGTGTTTTGCCCTGTTGGAAGAAAAAGCGCTGTTCAGCGGCGATCATGTGATGGGCTGGTCCACCAGTGTGATCTCCCCGCCCGATGGCGACATGACTGCCTATATGCGCTCCATGCAATTGCTGCTGGGGCGCCACGACGTGATCTATTATCCCGCCCATGGCGAGCCGATCGAAAATCCGCAGCGGCTGGTGCGCGGGATGATGGGGCATCGCAAGCAACGCGAGGGGCAGATATTGCGCTTCCTGGAGCGGAACGGCGACAGCGCCATTCCGGACATGGTGGCGGACATGTACAAGGGCGTCGATCCGCGCCTGCATGGGGCTGCGGGGCGATCGGTGCTGGCGCATCTCATTGATCTGGACGGCCGGGGGCTGGCGGCACCGACTGGGGACGGGCGATGGCAGATGCGTTGAAGCCCATGGTCAGGCGCTATGCCGGCCCGGTCGGCGCGGCGTTGCTGATTCTGTTCGTGGGGGCGGCGATGCTGGTCGGCTGGCAACGCTATAATCGCGACTATGTCGTCACGGTGGAAGATGACGGGTCGGCGGTGACGAAGATCATCGCCGAGAAGATCGCCGGCACCAGCGACCTGCGCGTGTCGCGACTGAACGGCGTGGTCCAGAGCACGGCGCGGGATGTGCGCGGCTTTGGCTGGCTCAAGTCCGATCAGGTGGTAAAAATGCCCTATTCGGTCGATTATTTCATCGACCTGTCGGGGCTTTCGCCAGACGATCTGGAATGGGACGAGAAGGGACGGACGCTGATCGTCAATGCGCCCGACGTGAAGCCGGACAAGGCCAATGTCGATGAAGCGCGGCGGACTTTGGTGCGCACGAGCGGGATGTTCGTGACGCGCGAGGCTGGCGAGGCATTGAGCCGTAAGGCGTCGGCCCATGCGCAGGCGCGGGCGGAGGCCTCCGCGCGGTCGCCCGAACGCATGGCGCAGGCGCGCGAATATGGGCGCTCGGCGGTCGTGAAGGTCATGGGCGCGCCGCTCGCCGCGATGGGCCTTGGCGATGCGCGTGTGATCGTGACGTTCCCGCCGGAGCGCAAGGATCAGAGTCGCGAACGGTGGGACGTCACTACGCCGATCAACGAGGTACTGGCAAACCGGCGACCGCAGCGCTAGGGCGCGGGTCAAGCCCGTTTTGCAGGGACGCAGGAGTTACAGGGTATGAACGCTTTCACCGGGATTCCGCAGGGCACGGACCTGCGCGCTGAAATCGAGCGTCTGCGCAAGGAGCGCAACGCCGTGATCCTTGGCCATTATTACCAGTCGCCCGAAATTCAGGATCTGTCCGATTTCGTCGGCGATAGCCTTGAACTGTCGCGCAAGGCGGCGGAGACGGATGCGGACGTCATCGCCTTTTGCGGCGTGCGCTTCATGGCGGAGACGGCGAAGATCCTGTCGCCCGAAAAGATCGTGGTGCTGCCGGACATGGATGCCGGTTGCAGCCTCGAAGATTCCTGCCCTCCGGCCCAGTTCAAGGCGTTTCGTGAGGCGCATCCCGATCATATTGCGCTGAGCTACATCAACTGTTCGGCCGAGGTGAAGGCGCTGTCCGACATCATCGTGACGTCCTCTTCAGCCGAGAAGATCCTGGCGCAGATCCCCAAGGAGCAGAAGATCATCTTCGGCCCCGACAAGCATCTGGGCGGTTACCTCAAGCGCAAGCTGGGCCGCGACATGCTGCTGTGGCCGGGCGTGTGCATCGTGCATGAGGCGTTCAGCGAAACCGAATTGCTGAAGCTGAAGGCGGTCCACCCCGATGCGCCGATCGCCGCGCACCCCGAATGCCCGCCCTATATCGTCGACCATGCCGACTATGTCGGGTCGACCAGCGGCATCCTGGACTTTGCCAAGACCATGCCCGGCGACACGCTGATCGTGGCGACCGAACCGCATATCATCCACCAGATGCAAAAGGCGGTGCCGGACAAGAATTTCATCGGCGCGCCCGGTGCGGACGGCAACTGCAACTGCAATATCTGCCCCTATATGGCGCTCAACACGATGGAGAAGCTGTATCTGTCGCTGCGCGACCTGACGCCGCGGATCGAAATGGACGAGACGCTGCGCGTCGCGGCGAAGAAGAGCCTGGACCGGATGCTGGAAATGGCCAGCGGCACGGTGGGGCAGGGGGATGTGGGCGCGCGGCCTTAGAGCGCGCCGCGTTAAATCTGACGCAAGCCGCGCGCTCCAAGTTTTGTTGTCGCATCATTTTAAGCGCAAAACCGGTTCCCACTTTTGCACACGATGCTCTAATCCCAGAGCGTCATGCAGGGAAAGTCACGGAAGGCCTTGTCGCAGCTCAGGAGCGTCAGGCCTTCCAGTTCTGCCTGTGCGGCGAGCAGGCGATCAAACGGGTCGGCATGTGTCATGCTATAGCTGCCAGCATGCAGCGCATGAGCCGTGCTTATATCGAGCGGGATGAAACCGTCCGCTTCCAACGCATCTTCGAAGGCTGTCATCGCAACGCCGGGCTGTAATTTGCCGAGGCGTTGCTTGGTCGCGATTTCCCACGCCGAAGCGGCGCTGACGAACAATGTGCCGGACGGTGAGAGCAAATGCTCCATAGCCTTGCCCAGGCGCTTGCGATCATTCGCCCACCACCAGATCAGCACATGGCTGTCGAGCAAGAGATTCAATCGTCGCGTCCTTCCCAGAGGCGCAATTCATCTTCCGGCAGTGGATCGAAGAAAGAGGAGTCGTCATACACCATCTGGCCTTCGAACCGCCCCGGTTTGCGTTGCGGTTGATCCGCCGCGATCGGCACCAGCTTCGCGTAAGGCTTGCCAGCCTTTGCCAGAATGATTTCTTCGCCGGCATGGGCGCGTTCCAGCAGCTTGGAAAAATGCGTCTTGGCTTGATGGACGTTGACGATTTCGGTCATGGGTGCAGAATGGACTAAGTCCGTGGACTAAGTCAAGTTTCGAGAAAGCTTGCGAGTAGACGCAAGATAGTTAGAGAAGCCTCATGACTTTCTCCCTTCCCGGTTTCGACCTTGATGCTTTTGTGGCGGCCACGCTGGCCGAAGACCTCGGCCCTGATGGCCGGGACGTGACCAGCGAGGCGGTGATCCCGGCCGATGCGATCTTCGACGGGGTGATGGACAGCCGGGACGATGTGACGCTGGCCGGACTGCCGATTGCAGTGGCGTTCTTCCGGGCGCTGGACCCCGACGTCGAGATCGAGCTGCTGCATCGCGATGGCGATCGGGTGTCTGCGGGGACCGACATCCTGCGCATCCGGGGCAAGGCGCGGGCGATGCTGACGGCGGAGCGGTCGGCGCTCAACACAGTGCAGCATCTGACCGGCATCGCGACGATGACGCGGGCCTATGTCGATGCCATTCTGGGTACGGGCGCGACCCTGCTCGATACGCGCAAGACGATTCCGGGCCTGCGGGTACTGGAAAAATATGCGACGCGGCAGGGCGGGGCGACCAATCATCGCATGGGCCTGTGGGACGCGGCGATGATCAAGGACAATCATGTCGCGGTCGCCGGATCGGTCGGGGAAGCGGTGCGCCGCGCGGCCGCCGCCGGGATCGCCAGCATCATCGTGGAGGTCGACCGGGTCGACCAGATCGAACCGGCGCTGGCCGCCGGTGCCACCCATTTGCTGCTCGACAATATGGATGCGCCGACGCTGCGCGGCGCGGTGACTTTGGTGGGCGGGCGCGTGCCGACCGAGGCGTCGGGCGGCGTCACGCTGGACACCATCCGGGCGAAGGCGGATACCGGCGTCACCTATATCAGCGTCGGCCGGCTGACCCAGTCGGCGCCGGCGGCCGACATCGGACTGGACTTCGCTTATGCTTAAGCCGCTGATTGCCCCCGCCCTGACCGCGCTGGCGCTGCTGGCCGTTCCCGGCGCAGCCTTTGCCCAGTCGGCCCAGTGCAGCATGCCCGGCCAGTTGCCACGGCCGGAGATCGAGGCACCGAGCGCCAAGGAACCCAAGCGCGTCCTGCCGATCGGCAGCTATACGCTGGCGATCAGCTGGTCGCCGCAATTTTGCTCGACCGCGCGCGGGGCTTCCAGCCGGCTCCAGTGTGGCGGCGGCAATGGGCGATTCGGCTTCACCCTGCATGGCCTGTGGCCCGATGGCGTGGGCAAGGAATGGCCGCAATATTGCCGGTCGACCGACCTGCTGCCGCGCGAGGTGCTGCGCGACAATCTCTGCACCACGCCTTCGGTCCAGCTGCTCCAGCATGAATGGGCCAAGCATGGCACCTGCATGACAACCAAGCCGGAGCTGTATTTCAACCTGTCGCGCGCGCTCTACCAGTCGATGCGTTATCCCGACATGGCGGCGCTGGCACAGCGCAAGACGCTGACGGTCGGACAGTTTGCGGAAGCCTTTGCCCGCGCCAACAAGGGGCTGCGGGCCGACATGCTGCGCGTCACGACGGTGCGGGGCAACTGGCTGAGCGAAATCTGGCTGTGCATGGACAAGGCGCTGGAATTCACCCGCTGCCCCGCGCATCAGGGCGGTGCGCCGACGTCCAGCTATCTGCGGATCGAACCGGGGCCGAACATCCCCAATGCGCGCCGGCCCGCCGCTGCGCCCGTCAGGCCGGGCAGCCAGCCCGCGCGCAAGCCCGGCCTGATCCTAGACCTTGATCCCAAGGTCCAGCCGATCGCCAACGGCGCCGGATAATCAGCCGTCGATCGTCACCGTCGAGGGATGGTGGCGGTCGAGATGCTTGCGGATGATGCGCAGATTCTTCGTGTTCGACTTGTAGAGGAAGTCGAACAGGTCGCCGGCGAAGGGAATGGCGCCGACCAGCGTGTCGATGCCGACATTGGCGGCCATGCGCGTGATCTGCCATTTCGACATGCCGAGGTTGCGGGCTTCCCACACGATCCACGCCCCCATGGCGGCGGTGGCGAGATCGCCCACCACCGGGACGAGGCCGACCATGCTGTCGAGGCCGACGCGAAAGCGCGTGCCCGGAATGACGAACAATCCCTCCAGCACGGCTTCCATCGTCTCGATCCGGCGGCGGATCGAGGCGGGGTCGCGGCCGAAACCCGGCATGTCGCGCACAACGCGGTCGAACTGGTCCTGCGAAATCGCCATCTTGTCTGAACTCCTCGCCCCCTTTCCGATGGGAGCCTGATTCACGTCCGAACCGGCACGCCGGCGCATTCACGGTTCGAACGCTCCAAGTCCTAATTGGTGGCGCGGAAGAGATGGTTCAATGGGTGGCGCGCACGGGCCGAAAGCTGGAAGCCGCTGAGCCGTTTCGACACCAGCGACCAGCGCACCGGCGCGCCCAGCGGGATATAGCCATTATGGGCGACCATCTGCGCTTCCGCCTCGGCGATGCGGGCAGCGCGTTCGTCCGCCGTGCTGGCGAGGCTGGCCGCCTGCAACTGGGCATCGGCAATGTCGCTGCAATGAATCTTGCGCGCGCAGCCGATGCGGCCGAGATACCAGAGCGCGCTGTCATAGGCGGCGACTTCATCGACCAGACGCAGGTCGGCCTCTGCGGTGAGGGTGACGCGCTGGACCGGCAGGCCGATGCTGGCCAGATCGCGGCGCAGCATGCCGAACAGCAGCGTGGCGCCCGGGCCGCGCGGCAGGGCGATGCGCAGCGGTGGCGGCGGGCCGTTGTCTGCGCGCCAGCGGGTGACGCTGGCCCCGGCCTGCGCGCGCCTCTGGTCTAGCGGCAGCGCGGCCCAGTCGGGATCGGTGGGCGGGCGGCCAAGGTCCATCTGGTCGGGGAGGAGGCGTTCGCTGGTCGCCCAGCCGCCGAGCGGGAAGATGGCGGGCAACTGGCTGCGGTCGATGCTCATGTTGATCGCCGCGCGGATGGCGGGATCGTCCAGCAACTTGCCCCGGCCGGTGATCGCCAGCCCCAGCAGTCCGCGCACCGGGTCGACCCGGACATTGTCACGGTCGATGCCGGCGGGGACCAGCAGTGGCAGATCGGTGAAGCGGCCGCCCAGCACCAGCGCGGCATCGCCTTCGCGAAAGCGGATGATGGCCAGCGCCGCGCGTTCGGCGCGCAGCACGCGGGTCTGCCAGGGCTGGACCGGCTCGTCGCTCGCATCATCGCCGGTCGACCGGTCGACCGGGGTGAGGACGAGCGCATTGCCCCGTGCCGCACGGCGATAGGGGCCAGTGCCGCCATCGCGCGACAGGACGGCCATTTGCGGCTGGGCCAGCATCTGCAACACATAAGGGCGCGGCGCGGCGAGCCGGATTTCGATCACTTCGCCGGTCATCGGCACCACCGCCTGCACCGCATCGAGCGGGCCGTCCGGGTCCAGCCGGCGCAGCGATTCGATTCGCGCCATCAGCATCCGGGCGACATCGGGCGCGGTGACGCGCGATCCATTGGCCCAGAAAGCGCGGCGCAGGCGGAAGATGTAGGAGCGCCCGTCATCCTCCACGATCCAGCGCTGCGCCAGCGCGGGCAGGATTTCCCCGCCCGCATCGAAGGCGACCAGCCCCTGCGCGGTCGCTTCCAGGATCAGCTTGGCGCCGGGATCGGGCAGGTTGGGCAGCGGTTTCGCAAAATCGTCGCGATCGCCCAATACGCTGACGACGACGGGATCGCGGCCTTCGTCCGAGCAGCCGCTCGCCAGCAGGGTGAGTCCCGCTCCGGCGATCAGGATGATGCGGCGGCAGGACCGGGCGGAGGCAAGGATGATCGACATGCTGGGCAAGGGCTTAAAGCATTTTCGGCGCGGGGGGAAACAGTCGGCGTCGCGGCGTGACTGTCATCAAACTGAGATATAAACGTCATTTTGGCGTCATCAAACTGCCATAGCGCTCCGCCGCATGCGGATCGGAGGCGGGTAATGGCAGGAACGGGACTGAAGCGCGCGATGGTGGCGGTGAGCCTGATCGCCCTGATGCCGGAGGTGGCGCAGGCGCAGAGCAATGCCGCGTTGCAGCAGCAGATCGATGAGTTGAAGGCGCAGGTACAGGCGCTGACGGCTGCGCTGGCCGCCAGCAAGACCGCGCCCTCGCCTGCATCCGTACCGGCAGCGGCACCCGTGCCTGCGGCCGATGCGGCCCCGTCCGCGCTGGCCGCCGCATCCCCGCCGCCGGCCGTACCGGTCGCCGCCGCCGCGCCAGCGCCCAGATCGAAGGCCTGGTATGAGAAGCTGACGCTGCGCGGCTATACGCAGATGCGCTACAACGCTTTCCTGTCCGGGGACGACAGCGCGCCGGCAGGCGTGTCGCGCCTGCGCTCGGTCCATGACAGCTCCATTTCGGATCGCGGCGGCTTTTCGCTGCGCCGGGCGCGCCTGGTGTTGCAGGGCGATGTGTCCGATCGCGTATCGCTCTACCTCCAGTCCGATTTCGCGACCGCCGTGAACAATCAGGCGGGGACCGAGCGGCGCGAAGGCTTTGCCCAGTTGCGCGATGCCTATGCCGACGTCTTCATCGACAAGGGCAAGAGCCTGCGCCTGCGTTTCGGCCAGTCCAAGGTGCCCTTCGGTTGGGAGAATATGCAATCCTCGTCCAACCGGCTGACGCTCGATCGCAGCGACGCGATCAACAGCGCGGTGCCGAGCGAGCGCGATCTGGGCATCGTCGCTTATTATACGCCGGCGTCGGTGGACCGGATCTGGGACCGGCTGGAGCAGGGCGGGCAGAAGCTGTTCGGCAATTATGGCGCCTTTGGCCTGGGTGTCTTCAACGGGCAGGGGACGAACCGGACCGAGCAGAATCGCGGGTTGATGAAGGTCGCCTTCGCCACCTGGCCGTTCGAACTGGATGGTTTGGGCGGGGCCTTTGAGGGGCAGGTGTTCGAATTCGGCGGATCGGCGATGCTGAACGACGTGCAGCCCGAATTGCGCAGCGGATCGATCAGCCCCGTTGCCTACAAGGATAATCGCGTCGGCCTGCACGCCATGCTCTATCCCCAGCCCTTCGGCATCCAGGCGGAATGGAATTGGGGCAAGGGGCCGGAGTTCGACCTGGACAGCCAGTCGATCGACACGAAGACGCTGAATGGCGGCTATGTCCAGATGATGTACCGCCTGCCCACCGAAACGGTCGGCACGCTCATGCCCTATGGCCGCTGGCAACATTATCGCGGCGGGTGGAAGGCCGGGACCAACGCACCGCGGCTGGAAACCGACGAGTTCGAGCTGGGCGTCGAATGGCAGATCTGGAAGGCGTTCGAACTGACGGTCGCCTATGCGCGGATGAAACGTGCCGAGGCGGATGAACGCCGCACAGGTCGCGCCGAAGGCAATCTGATCCGCACGCAGGTGCAGTGGAATTATTGAGGGGTGAGGATACCGGAGCGTGGATGACTGATTTGGGTGGGAAGCGGAACGGCTGGTTTTGGGGATCGTTCGATATTCGCGGACATTGACGCGCACCTTGCAATGTACGATCCAAAGATATGCAGCCGCATTTGACCCTACAGAGTTGGTGGTTCCAGACCGAAGCAGGGATAACAACGCGATCGAGTTCTGAAGCGGAAATAGCCGCTTTGGAACAGCACTATGGCGTTAGCCTGCCCGATGACTTTCGAGAATATCTGCGTGCCGGAGGGCCCGCTGCACCAAATTGGGATGCAGAGGACGGCAACTGGTGGCCAATGGAGCGCATAAAGAATATTCCTGACGAATACCCGCACCCGGTCGGCGACGAAATAGCGCCGAATGCGATTCAACATCTCGTTTTTCTCGATTTCAGCATTTGGAGCTGGGCGTGGGCAATTTCGTGCGCGAGTGATGATACGCATGGAAAGGTCGCCATAATAGGTGGAGGTGGTGCATCTGACGGATATGTTGCTGATAGCTTCACCGAGTTCGTTCAAAAATATACTACAGATTGGCACTCGATCAGTCAGGTTCAGAAGGCGGGAGCATTAGACCGCTTCCGGGCTTGGATTGGTAGAAGCTAATCGGCGACTTTTGGTCGTCAACCGCCATAGATTCTTTCGTCATGCCGGGCTTGACCCGGCATCCCGCTTCTATCGAGATGTGACGTAAGATGAAAAGCCGGACCCCGGATCAAGTCCGGGGTGACGGAAGTTGGTCGTCGGCGGTCATATCTCCAGACGGTACAATCTGGTGCGAGCCTGCCTCGCTACCCGGCCCAAAAATCCCCATCGCAAGCAGGCACAAAAAAGGCGGCAACCTTAAAGGTGCCGCCTCCTTGTCCGGCTGGACCGGATCGGTTCGCCCCACCCATAGGGATGGGGCAAGTTCCGATTACTTCAGCTCGACGGTCGCGCCGGCTTCTTCCAGCTGCTTCTTCAGCTTTTCGGCTTCTTCCTTGTTCACGCCTTCCTTGACGGCCTTGGGAGCGCCTTCGACCAGAGCCTTGGCTTCGGTCAGGCCCAGGCCGGTGATGGCGCGGACTTCCTTGATGACGTTGATCTTCTTGCCACCGTCGCCGGTCAGAACGACGTCGAATTCGTCCTTCACTTCTTCAGCGGCAGCGGCCGGGGCGCCAGCGGCGGGGCCGGCAACGGCAACAGCGGCGGCGGCCGAAACGCCCCACTTTTCTTCCAGAGCCTTCGAGAGTTCAGCGGCTTCGAGGACGGTGAGGGCCGAGAGCTGGTCGACCAGAGCGTTGATGTCTGCCATGATATAGTTCCTTTATTGGGGCGAAATGCCCCGTCAGATGAGGGTCAAAAAATCGGTTCCGGAACGGCTTATGCCGCTTCCTTCTCCGCATAGGCGTTGAAGACGCGCGCAAGCTGCGCAGCCGGTGCCTGGGTGACGGTTGCGAGCTTGGTAGCCGGGGCGACCAGAAGGCCGACCAGCTTCGCACGCAGTTCATCCAGCGACGGCATCGACGCCAGGGCCTTGACGCCCTCCGCATCGAGCAGCACTTCGCCCATCGCGCCGCCAACGATCTCAAGCTTGTCGTTGGTCTTGGCGAAATCGATCGCAACCTTTGCGGCGGCGACCGGATCGACCGAGGAGGCGAGGCCAACCGGGCCGGTGAGCAGGTCGCTCAGGCCGGTGTAGCTGGTGCCTTCGAGGGCGATCTTGGCGAGGCGGTTCTTCGTAACCTTGTAGGTCGCACCGGCATCGCGCATCTTCTGACGCAGGACCGTCGACTGGGCGACGGTCATGCCGAGGTTGCGGGTCACGACGACCACGCCAACTTCGTTCAGCTGTGCATTCAGCGCGGAGACGACATCAGCTTTCTGATTACGATCCATGCCATTACTCCACTTCATGTTCGCTTCGCCGGGTTTAGGGACCAAGCGAACGGCTAAAACCCGCAGGCCTTTTGGGCGCGCGGGGCACTAAGTCCGAAGGGGAGAGATCGACTGGCCTATCCTCAAAAGGAAGCAGGCAGACCCGAATCGGGTGCGTGACCCGACCGGTAAAGAACTTTTCCCCGTCTAGGCTGGACATTAAGAAGGGCAAATTCCCTTCACCAACTGTCTCGGACGGAAGATCGACGGGACTGGCCCACCGATCTGCTGCCGGCGCCATTAGGGGAAAGGGAGGGCGATGTCACGCGGATTCTGCCATTGCGCGCCGGGCCGGCACGGGGAATAGCGATAGTGGTTTTACAGGGAGGAAATATGGATTTGCGATATGGTCGCCGGGCGATGCTGGCGATAGCGACCGTGGCGATGGCGGGCAGCGCGGTTCCGGCAAGAGCGGGCCTGTATCAGGACGACCTGAGCCGTTGCATCGTCGCCGGGGCCAAGCCGGAGGATCGCACCATGTTGTTGCGGTGGGTATTTGCGGCCATGGCGTCCAATCCCAAGATCAAGGACATGGCGCAGGTGTCGCCCGAGCGGGCAACCGGGCTGAGCAAGGACGCGGCGCTGCTGATCCAGCGGCTGATGCTGACCGATTGTCACAAGCAGACGGTCGATGCGATCAAATATGAGGGTGCGGGGGCGATCCAGCAGGCGTTCGGCACATTGGGGCAGATCGCCATGGCGGACCTGATGCGCGAGGACAGCACGAGCGCCTATATGTCGGACCTGGGCAATCATCTGGACAAGGCCCGGTGGGCCGAGCTGATGGCCGAGGCCGGGGTGAAGGCGCCGGCCGAAAAATAAGCGTGGAGGTGGGCGGCCCGGTCAGACCCGGTCCGCCTGCACCACCACGTCGATCGCCCGCAATGCCGACAGGATGCGGTTCAAATGCTGGGCGTCGGCCACTTCCAGATCGATGATGTCGGTGTGGAACGGGCCTTCGCGGTTCACCAGTTGCAGGTTGAGGATGTTCGCCTTGGTCGCGCCGAACACATTGGCGACGGCGGCGAGCGCACCCGGCTGGTTCTTGACGATGACGGAGAGGCGCGCGGTGCCGCCCTTCGACTTGCTGTCCCAGGACAGATCGACCCAGTCATCGTCCTGGTCCACCTCCAGCGAGCGGCAGTCGATGGTGTGGACCTCGATCGGTTCGCCGGTGCGGCGCACGCCAACAATGCGGTCGCCGGGGACGGGATGGCAGCAATCGCCCAGATTATAGGCGATGCCGGGGGTCAGGCCACGGATCGACACGGGTTCATGCTGGCGGGGGTGGGCTTCCTCCATCCCTGCGGCGGTGGTCGAGCCGGGGATCAGCGCCTCCATCACCTCGCTGTCGAGCAGGCGATGGGTCGCGATCGCCACCATCAGCGCGGCCCGATCGTCCAGCTTGAGGCGTTTCAGGGCGGCGGTCAGCGCCTTGTCGCCCAGTTCCTTGGCGAGGTCGGGCGAGAAGCGGCCGACGATTTCCTCATAGAGCTTCTCGCCGAGCTTGATCTCCTCGCCGCGCTGTTTCTGGCGGATATAGCGGCGGATGGCGGCGCGGGCCTTGCCGGTGATGGCGAAGGTCAGCCAGCCCGGTTGCGGCTCCTGCCCCTCCGATTTCAGGATTTCGACCTGATCGCCATTTTCGAGGGATGTGCGCAGCGGCACCACCCGGCCATTCACCTTGGCCCCGACCGTCTGGTTGCCGAGCGAGGTGTGCACCGCATAGGCGAAATCGACCGGGGTCGATCCCTTGGGCATCTGGTGCAGTTCGCCCTTGGGCGAGAAGGCGAAGATGCGGTCCTGATACATCGCCATGCGGGTATGTTCGAGCAGTTCGTCGGCATCCTGGCTCTGTTCCAGAATTTCGACGAGGTCGCGCAGCCAGGCGGCATGATGGTCGGTGGCGTCACCCTTCTGCTTGTAGGCCCAGTGCGCCGCCAGCCCCAGTTCCGCGTCATTATGCATGTCGCGGCTGCGAATCTGCACCTCGATCCGGGCATTGTCCTGATGGATGACGGTGGTGTGCAGCGACTGATAGCCGTTGCGCTTGGGCGTGGAGATATAATCCTTGAACCGGCCCGGCACCATCTTGAACGTCTGGTGGATGATGCCCAGCGCGCGGTAGCAATCCTCATGGCTGTCGGTGATGACGCGGAAGGCCATGACGTCGGTCAGCTGTTCGAAGCTGATATGCCGTTCCTGCATCTTCTTCCAGATGGAATAGGGATGCTTCTCACGCCCCGACACGCTGACCGTCATGCCCTTGCCGGCGAGCAGCAGTTGCAGTTCGGCGCCGATCCGGTCGACCTTGTCATGGCCGCCTTCCTTCAGCTGCTCCAGCCGCTTGGTGATGCTGGCATAGGCTTCCGGCTCGATCTCGCGGAAGGAGAGCAGCTGCATTTCGCGCATGAAATCATACATGCCGATCCGCTCCGCCAGCGGGGCATAGATATCCATCGTCTCGCGCGCGATGCGGCGGCGCTTGTCGGGATTCTTGATGAAGTGCAGCGTGCGCATATTGTGCAGCCGGTCGGCCAGTTTCACCAGCAGCACGCGGATATCGTCCGACATGGCGAGCAGGAATTTGCGCAGATTTTCCGCCGCCCGCTCATTTTCGGACATGGCCTCGATCTTGCTGAGCTTGGTCACGCCGTCGACCATGCGCGCGACATCCTTGCCGAACGCGCTTTCAATCTCCTCATAGGTGACCAGCGTATCCTCGATCGTGTCGTGCAGCAGCGCGGTCACGATCGTCTGGTCGTCCAGATTGAAATCGGTCAGGATGCCCGCCACCTCGATCGGGTGGCTGAAATAGGGATCACCGCTGGCGCGCTTTTGCGAGCCGTGCTTCTGGACCGAAAACACATAAGCGCGATTGATCATCGCTTCGTCCGCATCCGGATCGTAGCGCTTTACCCGTTCGACAAGTTCATATTGACGCAGCATCGTTGCCCGATTGTGTGAGAACGGGCTTGCGGTGCAACAAAAAAATCCCATTTGAGCGAATAAGGCGGCGATTTTGCAACGCCTGTGACTTTACGCTATGGGTTGGACCCATGAAACATAATCTGGCTCAGGATCTGGAACAATGCGCGCTGCCCAGCGCGCTGGAGATGATGGGCGAACGCTGGTCCTTCCTCATCCTGCGCGGCGCCCTGTCGGGTATCCGCCATTTCGAGGAATTTCAGTCGACGCTGGGCATCGCCCGCAACATCCTGGCCAACCGGCTGTCGCGGCTGGTGGAAAATGGCATCCTGATCCGCCAGCCGATGCAGTGCGACCGGCGCAAGGTGGAATATCGCCTGACCGAAAAGGGGCAGGGGCTGGCCCCCGCCATGATCGCGCTGCGCCAGTGGGGCGAAAAATGGGGCTGCGGCACCCCCGCCTGTCAGGTTCTGGCGGACAAGCGCGATGGCCAGCCGATCCGCACCATCGGCATCCAGGCGCATGACGGGCGCACGCTGGATCTGTCCGATCTGGTCTGGCTGTGCACCGATGAAGTGACGCCAATGGCCGAGGAGCCGGCTGCGGCTGCCTGAGAGCGGACGATCAAAGCGTCTTTGACCCGGGCACAAATCGGCTGGGCGTCGTTGGATTTTGATTGAATCAAAATCGCGATCTAGTTTTTGCCTGCCGTGATTTCCGAGCCGTGAAATGTTCCATTTCACTCGAAATCACTCTAAGTCTGGGGGCAATGTCCGTCACCGTCCCCCGCATCAAGCCGCAGCCTTTCTTCGCTGACAAGAATCGTGCTTTCTGGAACCTCCAGTCGCTGGGCTGGGCCGGGGCCTTCCTGCTGCGCGGATCGTCCACCATCGCCAACGGCCAGCCGCTGTCCAGCCTGGTGCCGGTGCTGATCTCGACCGTTTCGGGCTATTCGGTGACGCTGCTGATCGCGGTGATGTTCCGTTTTCTGGTGAAGAAGCGGCCGATCATAACATGGGGCGTGTCGATCGTGACGGTGGTGGCGGCCGCTGCGCTGGTCGCGTTCATCGACGCCTGGGTCTTTTCAACCCAGAACCGTGCGAGCGAGACGGCGGGGCTGCAACTGTTTCTGGGCGCCTTCTATCTGTCGATGACGCTGCTGGGGGCATGGTCCTCGCTTTATTATGCGATCAATTTCTACCTGACGGTGGAGGAGCAGGCGGACCAGCTGCTGCGGCTGGAAAATCAGGCGGCCAATGCCCAGCTGGCGATGCTGCGCTACCAGCTGAACCCGCATTTCCTGTTCAATACGCTCAACTCGATCTCGACGCTGGTGCTGCTCAAGCAGACCGATCGCGCCAATGCGATGCTGTCGCGGCTATCCTCCTTCCTGCGCTACACGCTCATCAACGAGCCGACCGCGCAGGTGACGATCGAGCAGGAGATCGAGACGCTGAAACTCTATCTGGAGATCGAGAAGATGCGGTTCGAGGACCGGTTGCGCCCGGTCTTCACCATCGATCCGGCGGTCGCGCGGGCGCGGCTGCCCTCGCTCCTGCTTCAGCCGCTGGTCGAAAATGCGATCAAATATGCGGTCACGCCCAAGGAAGAGGGGGCCGAAATATCGGTCAGCGCGCAGCCTGCCGGGGATAATGTCCGGATCGTCGTATCGGACAGCGGACCGGGATTGAACGAAGGCGGAATGAAGCCGCACATTCCCATGAGCGAGGGGACGGGCGTGGGCCTGCCGAACATCCGGGACCGATTAATTCAGGCCTTCGGGGAACGACAGAGCTTCGAAACGCGTTCCACGCCGGGCGGATTTTCGGTCATCATCGAATTTCCGCTTAACATGGATGAAACATCGAAAGTGGCCGCATGACCATCAGAACAATCCTCGTCGATGACGAAAGCCTGGCCATTCAAGGGCTCCAGCTGCGTCTGCAAGCGCATGAGGATGTCGAAATTATCGAAACCTGCAACAACGGCCGCGAAGCCATCCGTGCGATCAAGACGCATAAACCCGACCTTGTGTTCCTCGACATTCAGATGCCCGGTTTCGACGGCTTTTCCGTCGTGCAGGGGTTGATGGAGGTCGAACCGCCGCTGGTGATCTTCTGCACCGCCTATAGCGACCATGCGATCCGCGCGTTCGAGGCGCAGGCGGTCGATTACCTGATGAAGCCGGTGGACGAAGGGCGGCTGGCCGATGCGCTCGACCGGGTGCGCCAGCGCCTGAACGAGAAGCGGCAGGTGCAGGAAGTCGAGAAGCTGCGCGAAGTGCTGGCCGAGGTTGCGCCGCAGGCGATGAGCGATTTCGTCGCCGACGATGATTCGCCCGCGTCCAGCCGGTTCGAAAAGCTCATCAACATCAAGGATCGCGGCCAGATTTTCCGCGTCGACGTGGATTCGATCGAGCGGATCGACGCGGCGGGCGACTATATGTGCATCTATACCGCCGACAATTCGCTGATCCTGCGCGAGACGATGAAGGATCTGGAAAAGCGGCTGGACCCGCGCAATTTCCAGCGGGTGCATCGCTCGACCATCGTGAATTTGAGCCAGGTGCGGCAGGTGAAGCCGCATACCAATGGCGAATGTTTCCTGGTGCTGGAAAGCGGCGCGCAGGTGAAGGTCAGCCGCTCCTATCGCGACGTGGTGGCGCGGTTCGTGCACTGATGCTCGTGCGGGCCATTTAGCAGGCCCGTTCGCTTCGAGCGAAGTCGAGAAGCGGCCAGCGTTGTGCTTCTCGTTTCTCGACATGCTCGAAACGAACGGAGTTGAGCATATCACTCCATCGTACGGACCGGGCGCACGATCAGTTCGTTGACGTCTACGTCGTCGGGTTGTTCCACCGCATAGGCGATGGCGCGGGCGATCGCGTCCGGGGTGAGGCAGATGGCGCGGAAATCTACCATGGCGGCGGCCGCGCCGGCTTCGGTGATGCTGTCGGCCAGTTCCGATTCCACGGTGCCGGGCGACACGATCGTCACGCGGATGTCGTCATGTTCCATGCGCAGTCCGTCGGAAATGGCGCGCACGGCATATTTGGTGGCGCAATAGACGCCGCAGGCGGGCCAGACGCGGTAGCCGCCGATCGACGAGATATTGACGAAATGGCCGCTGCCTTGTGCCTTGAAGCGGGGCAGGGCGGCGGCGATGCCGTGCAGCACGCCGCGGATGTTGACGTCAATCATCCGATCCCATTCTTCGACCTTGAGGCTGTCGAAGCGCGAGAGCGGCATCAGCCCCGCATTGTTCACGAGCACATCGATGCGGCCAAATTCCGCTTCCGCCGCGGCGATGAAGGCTTCGACATCGGCGGGGTCGGTGACGTCGAGCGCGCGGAAGGCGACCGTGCCGCCGGCGGCGTTCAGTTCGTCCGCAAGGCTGGCCAGCCGGTCTGTGCGCCGCGCGCCCAGCATCAGCTTCGCGCCGCGCCCCGCCAGCAGCCGCGCCGTGCCCTCGCCGATGCCGCTGCTGGCGCCGGTGATCGCGATGACCTTGTTGTCGATTGCCATATCCCGTCTCCTGATTGGGCGGATCGACCGTCGATCCGATGGGCCATGGATGCGCCATCATGGCGTGGAGGCGGTAGAGTGGGCTTGCGCGATGATTGCACGATTTTCCAGATATGAGGTCGGCGGGCTGTTCATGCCTCGCCGATGCGTTTAGCTGTTTCGTCATTGCGAGCGTAGCGAAGCAATCCATGTTGTGCCGATGGATTGCTTCGCTACGCTCGCAATGACGAGTGGAGTTGGAGATCGGGAAGAGTCAGATGTCCCATGATGCCCTGGGTCAGCAGATTGCCCGATATGCCGATGGCGACGGGATCTTGGACACGGCGATCCCGCGCCTGACGCTGGTACGCTGGAGCCATGCGGACGAGCCGGTGCATATGCTCCAACGGCCCGCGCTCTGCATCATCGCGCAAGGCGCCAAGCGGGTGATGCTGGGGGATAGCGTGGTCGCCTATGGGCCGGCCAGCTATCTGGTCGCCTCCCTCGACCTGCCAATCACCGGCATGGTGACGCAGGCCAGCGACGACGCGCCCTATCTCTGCTTCTGTCTCTATCTGGACCCGGTGCTGCTGTCCGACATCGCCATCAGCTTGCCGCCCATGACGCCGCCGATGGCGCCGGTGACGGAAGGGCGTGCGCTGTCGCTGCATCCGATCACGCCCGAATTGCTGGACGCGGCGAGCCGGCTGACGGCTTTGCTGGGCGACCCGGCCGGGGCACCGCTGCTGGCGCCATTGATCGAGCGGGAATTACTGGTGCGGCTGATGACCGGGCCGAGCGGCGGCATCGTGCGCGCGATCGCGGCCGGCGAAAGCCGTACCGGGCAGATTGCGCGGGCGATCGGCTGGCTCAAGGCGCATTTTCGCGAGCCCTTCAACGGGCCGGGCCTGGCGGACCTGGCGGGCATGAGCGTGTCCAGCTTTCACGAGCATTTCCGCCGCGCGACCGCGATGACGCCGCTGCAATATCAGAAGCAGTTGCGGTTGCAGGCCGCGCGCACGCTGATGCTGGCCGACCGGCTGGATGCGGCGGAGGCGGGGTTTCGCGTCGGCTATGACAGTCCGTCGCAGTTCAGCCGTGAATATCGCCGCCTCTTCGGCGCCCCGCCGCAGCGGGACATGGGGCGGCTGCGGGCGTTGCCGCAGGTGGCGCTGGCAATCTGAGCGCGCCGGGCCGGTCAGGGTTGCTGGCCGGCCTGCCCATCCATGCCGAATTTCAACAGAAGCGTGCGCTGGAAAAATTCATGATTGTCGTCGGACACGATCCAGATGACCGGCCGGCCATGTTCATGGGATACCGCCAGCCCCTCGAAATTGTCCGCCAGAAGGGGCGGCGCCAGCCGGGCGAGGGTCCGGGCTTTCAGTTCCGTGCCCGGCTCCAGCTTTTCGGGCAGGTCGACGATGGCGATCACGCCGGTGAACAACTGCTCCACGGTCAGGCGGCGGTTGAGTACCAGCAGGTGCCGGTCGTCCAGCGCCACGGCATCGGTCGGGCGATAGCCGCGTGGTGCGGTGTAGCGCAGATGGATGGGGCTGGGCGTGTCCTTTTCCGCCGGATCGCCGGCGAAGAGCAGGCTGTCATGTCGCCCGTCCGCGGTCATCCCCATCTCGCCAATGGCGAGGAACCGGCCGTCGGGCAGGCGGGCGAGGGATTCGATCGATCCGGTCTTGGGCCAGGCCATGATTTCCGGCCAGGTGCGGCATGCCTCCACCCGTGCGAAGCCGGGGCCATAGCGGCAGATCGCCTGTTGCAGTTCGAACCCCACCCAATAGCGGCCGGTCGCCGGATCATGGGTCATGCTTTCCGAATCCCACGCCCACCATGGGCGATAGCGATCCTGCGGGCGGATCGGCAGCGGGGCGATGAAGGGGTGGCCCTGTCCGTCGCCCGGCGCGATGCGAAACCCCATCAATATGCCGGAATCGCTCAGCCCCAACAGGTCGCCGACGGGTGACACCAGCAGCGCCGAAATGCCGCCAAAGCCGGGATTGTCGCTCTCCAGCTGCCAGCCGCCCAGATAGGTCAGGGCGCCGACATGGGTAAGGCCGGGGTCGATGCTGCTGAGCGGCAGCGCGCGCGCGGTGACCAGCAACGTGCCGGGACGCACCATCTCCTGCTTCCCCATATGCGGAGCCGGCAGCAGCAGGACGGCAAGGAGGAGGACGATCAGGATTCGCTGCATCCCGCCCGCCATAGGGCATAATCCGGCAGGGCGCAGCAGCGGCGTGACGGGTCGTGCGCAGGTGAACGGCGGCTGACACCCCCATTCAGGCTCGGCTCAAGGCGAATCGGTCATAAAGACGTCAATCGATGGGCAATCCCGTTCCTTTTCAACGGCCGGCCCAAGAGGATGGCATTATGAGGAGCAACGCCATGAAGATGAAGTTTCTTGTCAATCTGGGAGCCGCTCTGGCCATGGGCGCCGCTTCCTTCGCCGTGACGGCAACCCCGGCCGCAGCACGCGACCATTATTATCGCGGTTATGAGCGTGGCGATTATTATCGCGGCTATGACCGTGGCTATCGCGGCGATCGTTATTATCGCGGTTACAATCGCGGCTATCGCGGCGACGGCTATTATCGCAACAGCTATCGTGGCTATCGCGGCGGCTATCGTTGCCGGGACAATGGCACGGGCGGCACCATCATCGGGGCGATCGCCGGTGGCCTGCTGGGTAACGAAATCGGCAAGGGTTCGGGCCGCTATGGTCGTCGCGGCGACGGCACCACGGGCGCCATCATCGGCGCAGGCGTGGGTGCGCTGGCCGGCCGGGCGATCGACCGCAACTGCTAAATCCGGTTTGATCTGGATATGAGAAGGGCCGTCCCGGTGGGGCGGCCCTTTTTTGCGTCAGGGTTTTGGTGCGGGCTGCGGCGGGATGCGCTTGCGGTCGGCGCGGGCGGCGGTGACGGCGGCGGGGTTGAGACCGGGCTCGCCGCTCTGTGCAGCGCCGGTGCGCGCGTCGAGCTGTGCTGCCGCATCGTTCAAGGCCTGGGCTTCGCCGGCGCTGACGCCGCCGACGCCATCCTGCGATCCCGATCCACAGGCGGCCAGGCCGATGAGGGCAGCGAGGGGGAGGAGAGGACGGACCATGGCTTGCTCCAACAGAAAAAGGGCCGCGCCGTTGCCGGTGCGACCCTTTCCTAAATTCAAGACCCGAACGGGACCGAATTACATCGCGTTCGCGGCGTTGTTGGTCGCGTTCGACGCAGCGTTGGCGGCGTTGTCGGCAGCGTTTAGCGCGGCGTTCATGGCGTTGTCGGCGGCGTTCGAGGCGTTCTCGGCCGAGTTGGCGGCGTTGTTGGCAGCGTTTTCAGCGCCGCCCGAGCAAGCAGCCAGGCCCAGCGAAGCGGCGAGAACGAGCGAAAGAGCAATCGACTTGGTCATGGGTTTAAACCCCTCTCTGAGAAAAATAAAAATGCAGACCACTCTCGGAGAAAAGCTCACCCCCCATTGCGCCTGCGGGCCGATTCGTACTGCCTTGGAATGCGCAAGGCAATCCCATTCATGGGGCTGAAAGGTCGGATACCCGCCATTTCATCGCTTTATGGATGAAAAATGCACGGAAAATTCACTGGCATTGACGTATATAAAGATTTCTTTATATGACATGGGCATGCATGCGGCACTCGACATATTCCGGGCACTTGGCGACCCGACGCGGCTGCGCATCATCCACCTGTTGCGGGCGATGGAGCTGGCCGTGGGGGAGATTGCGCAGGTCGTGGGGCAAAGCCAGCCGCGCGTATCGCGCCATGTCCGCATTCTCGCCGAAGCGGGGCTGGTAGAGCGGCGCAAGGAAGGCAACTGGGTGTTTCTGCGGCTGGGCAAGGACCGGTCGGTCGTGCCTTTCCTCACCCTGTTCGACCGTCTGACCCCGTCCGACAGCGAAGCCCTGTGGCAGGCGGCGGACCTCGCCCGGCTGGCGGCGGTGCGCGCCGACCGGGCACGGGCGGCGGAAAGCTATTTCGCCGAACATGCCGAGGAATGGGACGCGATCCGCTCCCTTCATGTGGCGGAGGCGAAGGTGGAGGCGGCCATGGTCGCGCTGCTGGGGCGTGAGCCGATCGGCCATCTGCTCGATATCGGCACCGGCACAGGCCGCATGATCGAACTGCTGGGCGGCGACGCGGATCAGGTGACGGCGCTGGATCGCAGCCCGGACATGCTGCGTCTGGCCCGGGCGAAGCTGCCGCAGGATGCCGGCGACAAATATGCGTTGCTGCTGGGCGATTTCCTGGACCTGCCGCTGGAGCCGGGCAGCGCCGATACGGTGGTGCTGCATCAGGTGCTGCATTATGCGCAGGCGCCCGAACGGGTGATCGCGGAAGCGGCGCGGGTGGCGGCGGCGAACGGGCGGGTGCTGATCGCCGATTTCGCGGCCCATGAACGGGAAGAGCTGCGCCTGCGTGACCAGCATGCGCGGCTGGGCTTTTCCGAAGAGCAGATGACCGGCTGGTTCGCGCAGGCGGGCCTGGCGCTGGAACGGGTGGAAACGCTGCCCGGCCAGGAATTGACGGTAGTATTGTGGCTGGGCCGGCGCCAGAGCGCGAAGGTTCTGCCCATCGAAGGACGGATTTCCGCATGACTCTGAATGATCCAGCTGCCCCGCTCTATGCGGATCTGGCCGGCGACGCCCGCGTCAGCTTCGAATTTTTCCCGCCCAAGACGGAGAAGATGGAAGCGCAGCTCTGGTCGGCGATCGAGACTTTGGCCCCGCTGGCGCCCAAATTCGTGTCCGTCACCTATGGCGCGGGCGGCTCCACGCGCGAACGCACCCATAATACGGTCGCGCGCATCGCCAGGGAAACGTCGCTGGCCGCCGCCGCGCACCTGACCTGCGTGGCCGCCAGCAAGGACGAGATCGGCGAGATTGCCGACGCCTATTGGGAAGCGGGCGTGCGCCATATCGTTGCGCTGCGCGGCGATCCGCCCGAAGTCGGCGGCATGTTCGAACCGCATCCGGACGGTTATACGGGCGCGGCCGATCTGGTCGAAGGGCTGATGAAGCGCCATCCCTTCGAAATCAGCGTATCGGCCTATCCCGAAGTCCATCCCGATGCTGCGAGCGCGCAGAGCGACCTCGATAATTTGAAGCGCAAGCTGGACGCCGGGGCGACCCGCGCGATCACCCAATTCTTCTTCTCGCCCGAAGCCTATTTCCGCTTCATGGACAAGGTCGGCGCGGCGGGCATCACGGCGGATATCGTGCCGGGCATCATGCCGGTCAGCAATTTCGCCGCGACGCAGCGCATGGCGGCGATGTGCAATACGGACGTGCCACTATGGATGGCGCGGCTGTTCGAGGGGCTGGACGATCATCCCGCGTCGCGCCAGCTGGTGTCGGCGACGATCGCCGCCGAACTGTGCCGCAAACTGTATGAAGGCGGCGTGCGCGACTTTCATTTCTACACGCTCAACCGGGCGGAACTCAGCTTTGCGATCTGCCACCTGCTCGGGCTTCGGGCGAAGGTGATGACCGACGCCTGAAATGGATCAACCCCCTCCGTTCGGTTCGAGCCTGTCGAGAACCGGTTGCGCGAGGGTTCTCGACAAGCTCGAACCGAATGGAACGAGGGAAAAGATTATGACGGCTGAACAGAAATTGCGCGCGCTGGCCGCTGACAAGATCCTGATCTTCGACGGCGGGTACGGTACGTCGATCCAGAAACATGGCCTGACCGAGGCCGATTATCGCGGCGATCTGGACCTCGCCAAGGATCAGAAGGGCAATAACGACCTACTGTGCCTCACGCGCCCCGACATCGTGGAAGGCATTCATAGCGCCTATCTGGAAGCCGGCGCAGACATGATCGAGACGAACACCTTTTCCTCGACCAAGATCGCGATGGCCGATTATGGATGCGAGCATCTGGTGTGGGACATCAATGTCGCGGCGGCGAAGCTGGCCCGTTCGGCCTGCGAAAAAGCGACGGCCAAGGACGGCAAACCGCGTTTCGTGTGCGGTTCGATCGGCCCGACCAACAAGACGCTGTCGATCTCGCCCGATGTCAACGACCCCGCCTATCGCGAGGTCGATTATGACACGCTCAAGGCCGACTATCGTGAACAGTGCGAGGCGCTGATCGCGGGGGGGGTGGATTTCCTGCTGGTCGAAACCTGCTTCGATACGCTCAATGCCAAGGCCGCCGGCATGGCCGCGCGCGAGGCGGAAGCGGCGGCGGGCCGTTCGGTGCCGCTAATGCTCAGCTTCACCATCACCGACATGTCCGGCCGCAACCTGTCGGGCCATACGATCAACGCCTTCTGGTATTCGCTCCGGCATTTGAAGCCGCTGACCATCGGCGTGAACTGCGCGTTCGGGGCGGATTTGCTGCGGCCGTACCTCAGCGAACTGTCCAAGAATGCCGACACGCTGATCCTGGCTTATCCCAATGCCGGCCTGCCCAATGAACTGGGCCAATATGACGAACTGCCCGAAACCACCGCAAAGCTGATCCGCGACTGGGTGGACGAGGGGCTGGTCAACATGGTTGGGGGCTGTTGTGGCACGACGCCCGCGCATATCGGCGCGGTGGCCAAGGCGCTGGACGGGCACAAGCCGCGCGTCGTGCCGGAACTGCCGGTTGTGACGCGGCTTGCGGGCCTCGAACCGATGCACATCGCGGCGTAAACCACCCTCCGTTCGGTTCGAGCTTGTCGAGAACCGGGCGCGCAACGCTTCTCGACAGGCTCGAAGCGAACGGAACGATAGAATGACCAAGACCTCCACCGCCACCTTCGTCAATATCGGCGAACGTACCAACGTCACCGGTTCGGCCAAGTTCAAGAAGCTGATCATGGCGGGCGATTACGCCGCCGCCATCGACATCGCGCGCGAACAGGTCGAGAATGGCGCGCAGATCGTCGATGTGAACATGGACGAGGGTCTGCTCGATGCGGTCGAGGCGATGACCACTTTCCTGAAGCTCATGACGTCGGAGCCGGATATCAGCCGCGTGCCGGTCATGATCGACAGCTCCAAGTGGGAAGTCATCGAGGCGGGGCTGAAATGCGTTTCGGGCAAACCGGTGGTCAACTCGATCAGCATGAAGGAGGGCGAGGAAGCCTTCCTGCATCATGCGCGCCTGTGCATGGCCTATGGCGCAGCGGTGGTGGTCATGGCCTTCGACGAGACGGGGCAGGCCGATACCAAGGCCCGCAAGGTCGAGATATGCGAGCGCGCCTACAAGCTGCTGATGACGATCGGTTTCCCGCCCGAGGACATCATTTTCGACCCCAATATCTTTGCGGTGGCGACGGGGATCGAAGAGCATAATAATTACGGCGTCGACTTCATCGAAGCCTGCCGGGAGATCAAGAAGCGCTGCCCGCATGTTCATATTTCGGGCGGCCTGTCGAACTTCTCCTTCTCCTTCCGTGGCAATGAGCCGGTGCGCCGGGCGATGCACAGCGTGTTCCTCTATCACGCCATTCCCGCCGGCCTCGACATGGCGATCGTCAATGCCGGGCAGCTCGACGTCTATGACGCGATCGACCCGGCGCTTCGCAAGGCGTGCGAGGATGTGCTGCTGAACAGCGATCCCGAAGCGGGCGACCGCCTCGTCGCGCTGGCGGAGTCCTTCAAGGGCAAGGATGCCGCGTCGGAAAAGGCCGCGCAGGAATGGCGCGGCTGGCCGGTCGCCAAGCGGCTGGAACATGCGCTGGTCAAGGGCATCGACATGTATGTGGTCGAGGATACGGAGGAATGCCGCCTCGCCGCCGAAAAGCCCATCCAGGTGATCGAAGGCCCGCTGATGGACGGCATGAACGTGGTCGGCGACCTGTTCGGCGCGGGCAAGATGTTCCTGCCGCAAGTCGTGAAGTCCGCCCGCGTCATGAAGAAGGCGGTGGCGCATCTGCTGCCCTTCATCGAAGCGGCAAAGGAGCCGGGCGCCAAGGGCAAGGGCAAGATCATCATGGCGACCGTGAAGGGCGACGTGCATGATATCGGCAAGAATATCGTTGGCGTCGTGCTCCAGTGCAATGGCTTTGAAGTCATCGACATGGGCGTGATGGTCCCCTGGCAGGACATCATCAAGGCCGCGAACGAGAATGATGCGGACATGATCGGCCTGTCCGGCCTCATCACGCCATCTCTGGACGAGATGGTGACGGTCGCCACCGAAATGCAGCGCGCCAACATGACCATGCCGCTGCTGATCGGCGGGGCGACGACGTCGCGCGTGCATACCGCGCTGCGCATCGATCCCGCCTTTACCGGCCCGGTCGTCCATGTGCTTGACGCCAGCCGTGCCGTGGGCGTGGCGACCGCGCTGGTCAGTGAAACGCAGAAGAATGATTTCGTCCAGAAGACCAAGGACGATTATGAGCATGTCCGCGTCGCTCGCGCCAACAAGGGGCAGAGCGCACTCATCAGCATCGCCGACGCGCGCGACAACGGCTTTGAAATCGACGAGAGCCTGAAGGCGCCGCGCCCGCGCCTGCCCGGCGTGCATAAATTCCCCGACTGGGATTTGAAGGATCTGGTCAATTATATCGACTGGACGCCCTTCTTCCGCGCGTGGGAGCTGGCGGGCAATTATCCCGCGATCCTGACCGACGAAGTGGTGGGGGAAAGCGCCACCAGTCTGTTCGCCGATGCGCAGAAGATGCTGGACCGGATCATCAATGACAAATGGCTGACCGCGCGCGGCGTGTGCGGCCTGTGGCCCTGCCGCCGGGATGGCGACGACATCATCGTCCATGTCGAGGATGAAAAACATGTCCGCCTGCCGATGCTGCGCCAGCAGATCCAGAAGCGGGAGGGGCGGGCGAATATGTGCCTGGCCGACTTCATCAGTCCCGATGGCGACTGGATGGGGGGCTTTGCCGTGTCGATCCATGGCATTGAACCGCATCTGGCGCGGTTCAAAAATGCGATTGATGACTATTCGGACATCCTATTGAAGGCACTGGCCGATCGTCTGGCCGAAGCCTTTGCCGAGCGGCTGCACCATTATGTCCGCACCGCTTTGTGGGGCTATGCGGAGGGTGAGCAACTCACCAACGAAGCGCTCATCAAGGAGCAGTATCGCGGCATCCGCCCGGCGCCCGGCTATCCCGCCTGCCCGGAACATAGCCTGAAGCCGATCCTGTTCGACATGCTGGATGCGCATCATGCCACCGGCGCGACCCTGACGGAGAGCTTCGCCATGCTGCCGACGGCGGCGGTCAGCGGCTTCTATTTCGGCCATGCACAGGCGGAATATTTCGGCGTGGCGCGGGTCGGCCGCGACCAGCTGGAAGATTATGCGCAGCGGCGCGGCATCGATCTGGACACGGCGGAACGCTATTTGCGGCCGAACCTGGACTGAGTTGCCGTGGCGAGGGGATGCGCGCCGGTCGTCCGTCCCTTCCCTCTGCCCGGCGCCAATGGTATGAAAATATCATATGATGCCAATTGTGGAGAACTCATGGGCGCGGTTCGCAAGACGATCACCCTGACGGAGCAGCAGGATGCTTGGATCGCGGCACAGGTCGCTGCGGGACATTACACCAATGACAGCGAAGCGATCCGCGACTTGATCCGGCGCGAACAGGAGCGTGGGTTCGAGCGGGATGCCATCCGCCAGGCGCTGATCGAAGGCGAGCAGAGCGGTGAGCCGGAACGGTTTGATTTTGCCGCTTTCCGCCAGAACAAAATTGCCGAACATGGCTGAATATCGCCTCAGCCCTCGGGCGCTGCGCGATATGGAGGCCATTTTCGATTATAGTGTAGACCAGTGGGGGCTGGCACAGGCCCTGCGTTATGCCGACCTGATCGAAGCGGCCTTTACCAGCCTCGTGCAGACACCGCATCTTTCGCAGGATTGTGCCTCGATCCGACCCGGCTATCGGCGGCGCAGTGTCGGGCAGCACATCCTCTATTTCTGTCAGACCGACTATGGAATCGCAGTGATCCGCATTCTTCATCAGCGCATGGATGCGTCGCGGCATATATGAGCTGGATGACGACGGTGCCTATCCCTATCTCTCTCCCATGAAGATCTTCACTATCGGCTACGAAGGCGCGACGCAGGCGGAACAGGTCGCCACGCTGCAAGCCGCCGGCGTGCGGCTCCTTGCCGATGTCCGGGCGGTGCCGCTGTCGCGGCGGCCGGGCTTTTCGAAGAATATCCTTGCGGCCGGGTTGCGGGAGGCCGGCATCGCCTATGTCGGCCTCAAGGCGCTGGGTACCCCGGCGGAGGGGCGCGAAGCTGCGCGCAAGGGGCACCGCGCCCGTCTCGCGGAGATTTACGCCCGCCAGCTCGATTTGCCCGAAGCGATCGTCCAGGCCGAGCAGTTGAAGGATATGGCGGCGCAAACGCCCACCGCCTTGCTGTGCTTCGAACGCGATCCGTCAGGCTGTCATCGTTCGCTGTTGCTGGATGCGGTGATGCCGAAGGCTGAACGGGTGGATTTGTTCGTGGATTAAGCAGCGGCTGTCCGCATTATTTGCACAATGCAGGTTAGTCTTGTCGGAATCCGCCTATTCCCACCGTATTTTATATGGTTAATCTTCGTCCCGGACCGGCAGCCCTGCCAGGTCGGGGGGAATATCATGAAAGCCATTGCCATCGTCATGGGCGCTTGCGCCCTGTCCTTTGCCGCGCCTGCCTTTGCCGGGGATCAGGACTTCACCCTGTACAACAAGACCGGCTATGACATTGCCGAAGTCTATGTCTCGCCCGCAAAGTCGAAAAATTGGGGCGACGATGTGATGGAGGATGAGGTGCTGGAGGATGCCCATAGCGTGCCCATCACCTTTCAGGCGAAGAATGCGATCTGCAATTACGACCTGAAAGTCATCTTCACCGACGGCGACGAAGCCTATTGGACCAATTTCGACCTGTGCACGATCAGCAAGATCCAGATTTTCTGGAACGCCAAGACGCAGAAGGCGACTGCGAAATGGGAGTGATGTCGCGCGGTTAACCCGGCGGGCCCGGTCCGTCCCTTTATGGGGCAGTGGCATATTGGGGCCTGCCGGACCATTGGCCCCTGGGGGCGGGCGCTATAGCCTGTCCCCATGCGCATCTTGTCCACCAGCCTCCTCGTCTCCGTCGCGATCGTGTCGACCGCGCTGGCGCAGGGCCGTCCCGCTCCTTTCACCGTTGCCGAAACCGGGCAGGGCTTCGCGTCCATCGGCGACGCGCTGGCCGCGATCGGCGATGCGCGCGGCACGGTGGTCGTGGCGCCGGGCAGCTATCGTCAATGCGGCGTGCAGCAGGGTGGCGACGTCACCATCCGCGCCGCCACGCCCGGTACGGTGATCTTCGACGGGGTGCCGTGCGAGGGCAAGGGCGCGCTCGTGCTGCGCGGTCGGGCCAGCACGGTCGATGGCATCATCTTTCAAAATGTCCGCGTGCCCGACGGCAATGGCGCGGGCATCCGTCTGGAAAGCGGGAACCTGACCGTCCGCAACAGCCTGTTCCGCAACAGCGAGGAAGGCATCCTCACCGGCGATTATGACGGCGGGCAGGTGGTGATCGACAAGTCGACCTTCCGCAAGCTCGGCCGTTGCGACCGCGATCTCGATTGTGCGCATGGGATCTATATCGGCCGCCTTGCTAGCCTGTCCGTCACCAACAGCCGCTTCGACCAGGGTGACGGCGGCCATTATCTCAAGACCCGCACCGCCCGCGTCACCATCAGCGGCAACAGCTTCGACGATAGCGGCGGGCACCTGACCAATTACATGATCGACCTGTCCAACGGAGCGACCGGCACCATCACCGGCAATGAAATGGTACAGGGCAAGGACAAGGATAACTGGTCCGCCTTCATCACCGTCGCGCCGGAAGGGCGGGAACATTCGAGCGCGGGGCTGGTGATCGAGGGCAACAAGGCCGGCTTCGTGCCGGGGCTGGAGCGCGGCTCCACCTTCGTCGCCAATTTCACGGATGATGCGGTACGGATCGGAGCCAATGAACTGGCGCCATCCATGAAGGTCAAGGATCGTCGTTAGTCCGGGCGCTGACTTGCGTGCGCTGATCTGATAAGGGTGAGCCCATGCGAACCACTTATGACAGCGCGACCGTCCGTCTCTATCATCTGGGCGATGACGGCGCGGCCATGACGATCATGTATGGCCCGCTGAGCCAGGCGCTGCATGTCGCCGAGCAGCAGCCGGCGGAGGTGCAGGACGGGCTGTTCCTGGCAACCGACAATGACGTGATCGCCTATCTGGACCTGATCGAGGAGTAATCACCCGCCCAGCAGCGCCAACTGCTGACGGATGACGTCCAGATTATGCCGGGCCAGATGGCTGCCGCGTCCCGCGACCGACCCGTCCAGATCGGGGCGCTCGCCAATTTCCAGGCAGCGTTCCCACGCCGTTGCGGCCAGCGGCAGCCATTCGGTCAGGGCATGCGCCGGCTCGGCCAGCGCCCGGTCCATGGCGAGGTTGCCGAGCACGAAGAAGAAGTCGGGCGACTCCTGCCAATGGGCCATCTGTTGCCCGGCGATGGCAATGCCTTCCTCCGACGCGCCCGACTGGCCAAGGCAGTGGAGGCGGCGGATCAGCAGGGCATGGGTCCATGGCGCGCCATCGGGGGTGCGGATGCTGGCTTGCGCATACCAGTCCGCCGCGCGCGCATAGTCGCGCGCCGTCTCCGCCTCCTTGCCCAACTGGTAGAGGATGTAGGGGTTTTCGGGTTCGGCCTGCAATTCCGCCAGCAGCATCGGCGTGTTGCGATCGCGCTTGCCCGCCGCCTGCGCCTCCTCATAGCCGTCATGGTCGAGGATGAGGGCGGTCCGCTCCACCGGCAGGTCCGATACCGGCTGTTCATGGATGCGCCCGGCATAGCGGACGCCGCGCGGCAGCAGCCGGGCGATCCAGTTGCGGGTCGAGGGCAGGACGGTGCCAGCCTGCTGCGGCAGGTCGAAGCTGCTGCGGATGCAGAGCGCGCCTAGCCGCGCCGGGCCGTCGCACCAGTCGCGCAGGGCCTCGCCGCCTTCCGCGATCCATTCGTCGGCGTCGATCACCAGATTCCAGTCGGCATCGGCCAGCGCCAGCACATGATTGCGCGCCGCCGAGAAGTCGCTGGGCCAGTCGAGATAATGGACCTGCGCGCCGCATTGCCGGGCGATGGCGACGCTGTCGTCGGTCGATCCGGTGTCGAGCACGACCATGGCGTCGACATGGGGCCGCACGCTGTCCAGGCAGCGGGCGATGCAGCGCGCCTCGTTGCGGATGATGAGCGTCGCGGCGATGCGGGGGCGGTCGGCGGTCATGCCCCTGTTTCGCTTGGCCGACCTAAAAAGCCGTTAACCATCGGCAAAGCCGAAGGGTGCGCGGGTGCGGCGGTAGTCGTCGGGCAGCATGTCGCGGCCGATCGGCGGGGCGGATCGGGCCATGCATTGCGCGCGGTGGCACAGGCGACAGGTGACGCCGATCGGCGTGGGATCGGGCGCGGGCGCATCCTGCGTGTAGATCAGCCGGTGCGCATGATCCGCCGCGCAGCATAGGGCAATGGCGCGCTCCACCTTCGGCGCGCCCCAGCCGCCGCCGCCCGCCGTCACCGTGCGCGCTATGGAGAAGAAGCGCTGGCCGTCGGGCAGTTCCAGCCATTGCGTCACTACCTCACGCGGGGTTTCGAACACGCGATGCACCGACCAGAGCGGGCAGGAGCCGCCATGGCGGGCAAAGGGGAAGCCTGCGCCATCCAGTCGTTTGGACACATTGCCCGCCGGATCGACCCGCAGGAAGAAGAAGGGCACGCGCTCCTGCCCCGGCTTTTGCAGCGTGGTCAGGCGATGGGCGGTCTGTTCGAAGCTGGCGCCGAACTGGCGGGCCAGCGCCTCCACATCATAGCGGCGCGCCTCCACCGCTTTGGCAAAGGCGGTATAGGGCATCAGGATGGCGGCGGCGGCATAGCTGGCCAGCGCCCGGCGGGCGAGGCGTCGGCCACTCTCCCCGCTAAACTGCCCGTCCTTCAATAGCGTATCGAACGCCTTGCGCATTTCCAGATAGGCGATCTGGAGCGCAAGCTGGAACTGCGCGCTGGCGCCGTCCAGCGCATCGTCCAGCAATACCGCGTCGCGATGCCGGTCCAGCCGGCGCATGGAGCCGGCCATCACGTCGGAGGGCAGGCGGCGCACGCGCAGATTATGTTTGGCCTTGAGCCAGGCGGCAAGGCCGCCTTCGGCCTCCGCTTCGGCCGCCAGCTTTTCAGCCGCGTCATCCAGCAACGGGAAGCTGTTGCGGCGGGCGGCGAGGAAGCGGCGTGATTCGGCGACGGGATCGGCAACGTCTTCGACAGGTTCGGACCCCGCACTCTGATCCGCCCCGCGATCCGCCAGCGCCAGATGCTCTTCGCGATAGCTGGTATAGAGGCGCAACAGCGCTTCGGTGATGCCGGGATAGTTGACCGCCACATCGCCAGTCGCAAGCGCGGGCAGGTCTATGTCCGCGAACATCGGGTCTTTCAGCACCGCCTGCAACCGCGCCGTCTGTTCCGCGCCGCCATCCCCGGCCACTTCGGCCATGTCGAGCTTGTAGGTGCGGGCGAGGCGCAGCAGCATGTCGGCGGTCAGCGGCCGCTGGTTGCGTTCCAGCAGCGCGACATAGGAGGCCGAAATGTCGAGGTCGGCGGCCATGTCCGCCTGCGTCAGGCCGAGTTCGCGCCGCAACCGCCGCAGGCGCGGCCCCATGTAAACCGGGCGATCCTTGGCCATGGCATCCGACTCCTGTGCAGGCTTTACAACTTTACAGCAGATTTTTGTAAAGATCGACAACTGAACTTCAGGAGGACTGCCGCACTGCAACAGGGGCGATTAGGTCGGGCGCAACAGCTCACTCCCAATCCAAAGGACAAGGCCCATGACGACCTATCAGGACAGCATCGCGCAGGCGCAAAGCCTCATCGGCAGCCACCCCGGCACCTGGGATGGCATCAACGCCGAATCCGTTGCCCGCATGAAGCTCCAGAACCGCTTCAACACCGGCCTCGACATCGCCAAGTACACCGCGGGCATCATGCGCCGCGACATGGCCGCCTATGATCTGGACCCGGCCAACTACACCCAGTCGCTTGGCTGCTGGCATGGCTTCATCGGCCAGCAGAAGCTGATCGCGATCAAGAAGCATTTCGGCACGACGAAGCAGAAGTATCTCTATCTGTCCGGCTGGATGGTCGCCGCGCTGCGCAGCGATTTCGGCCCGCTGCCTGACCAGTCGATGCATGAAAAGACCAGCGTCGCTGCGCTGATTGAGGAACTCTACACCTTCCTGAAGCAGGCCGATGCCCGCGAACTGGGAATGATGTTCCGCGATCTCGACAAGGCACGCGAGGCCGGCAACGAAGTCGAGGCCCAGCGCCTGACCCACGCCATCGACAATTATGAAACCCATGTCGTGCCGATCATCGCGGATATCGACGCGGGCTTCGGCAATGCGGAGGCGACCTATCTGCTCGCCAAGAAGATGATCGAGGCAGGCGCCTGCGCGCTCCAGATCGAAAATCAGGTTTCGGACGAAAAGCAGTGTGGCCATCAGGACGGCAAGGTCACGGTGCCGCATGAGGACTTTCTGGCCAAGGTTCGCGCCTGCCGCTATGCCTTCCTGGAACTGGGCGTCGATGACGGCGTCATCGTGACCCGCACCGACTCGCTGGGTGCGGGCCTGACCAAGCAGATTGCCTATTCGAAGGAACCGGGCGACATTGGCGACCAGTATAACAGCTTCCTCGACTGCGAAGAGATTAGCGACATTGCGCAGGCCAATGGCGACGTCATCATCAATCGTGGGGGCAAGCTGCTGAAGCCCAAGCGGCTGCCCAGCAACCTGTTCCAGTTCCGCGAAGGCACCGGTGCGGATCGCTGCGTCCTCGACTGCATCACCAGCCTTCAAAATGGCGCGGACTTGCTGTGGATCGAGACGGAAAAGCCGCATATCGAGCAGATCGCCTCGATGGTCGACCGTATCCGCGAAGTCATCCCCAATGCCAAGCTGGTCTATAATAATTCGCCCAGCTTCAACTGGACGCTGAATTTCCGCCAGCAGGTGTTTGATGCGTGGGCTGAAGCCGGCAAGGATGTCAGCGCCTATGACCGGGCGAAGCTGATGAGCGCGGATTATGACGGCACGGAATTGGGTGTCGAGGCTGATGAGAAGATCCGCACCTTCCAGAAGGATGCGGCGGCGCGGGCCGGCATCTTCCATCACCTCATCACCCTGCCGACCTATCATACGGCGGCGCTCAGCACCGATAACCTTGCCAAGGAATATTTCGGGGCGGCGGGCATGCTGGGCTATGTCGAGGGCGTGCAGCGCAAGGAAATCCGTCAGGGCATCGCCTGCGTGAAGCATCAGAATATGTCGGGCAGCGACATTGGCGACGATCACAAGGATTATTTCGCCGGGGAAGCTGCACTGAAGGCTGGTGGCGCCCACAACACGATGAACCAGTTTGCGGCCTAAAGGCCGCGGGGGAACCAGTTGGCGGCCTAAAGACCAATAGCCTCATCCCAGCGTCACTGGGATGAGGTGGGTCATGCAAGGTGCCTGATCTCTATACGCGTCATCCTCCGACCTAACATCCGGGCGCAACGTTGGGAGATGGGTTCCCGCGTTGGCCTGCGGCCGCCCTTCGGGTCGCGGGAATGACGCAGGAGTTTGCGGCGTGCAGGCCGCAGGCGCTCCATCTCCCCGGCGGGAACCCGATGCTGGCCGGGGAGGTGGATCGGCCGATGAAATTTGCGGCGGAAGCCGTGACAATGGCCAAAAGCGCGGGGACTTCGACACTCCCTTCGCGTCTTTGGGTGGAAGGAACTGGACGACCCGGCGGCGCACCGCCGGGTCGTTTTTTGACTGAACTAACCCAAAAAAATCTGTTCGCCCTGAGCCTGTCGAAGGGCACTTCTTTAAGAAGTAAGGGGCTTCGACAAGCTCAGCCCGAACGGGGGCAGAGATTAAGCTATCCCCGCCCGCTGACGCACCGTCTGCTTCAAAATGTCGAGCGGCATCGCGCCCAGCGTCAGCACGTCGTGGAACGCTTTGAGGTCGAACTTGTCGCCCTGCTTCGCCTTCACCGCGTCGCGCAACTGCGTCCACACGGTATGGCCGATCTTGTAGCTGCACGCCTGACCCGGCCAGACGGTGTAGCGATCGATCTCGCCCTGGCTGCGGCCGCGCGCGATGCCGGTGGTGGCGATGAGGTAATCGGTCGCCTTTTCCCGGCTCCAGCGTTTGGCGTGCATGCCGCTGTCCACCACCAGACGGGTTGCGCGGAACAGCAGCGACTGGAGATAGCCGACCTGCCCCAGCGGGTCGCCTTCATACATGCCCATTTCGTCGGCCAGCTGCTCCGAATAGAGTGCCCAGCCTTCCGAATAGCCGCTGTAGAAGCCGCGACGGCGGATCATGGGGATGGAATCGGATTCTAGCGCCACCGACACCTGCAAATGATGGCCCGGCACCGCTTCATGATAGCTGAGCGTCGCCAGCCCGAATTTCGGCCGGTCGAACGTGTCGCGCAGGTTGATGAAATAGATGGCCGGGCGCGACCCGTCTAGCGAGGCATTCTGATAATAGCCGCCCGGCGCGCCAGCCTGAATCGTCACCGGCACGCGGCGGACCTCCACCGGCGCCTTGGGCACGGTGTTGAAGGCTTCGGGGAGGCGCTTGCTCATGGCGATGATCTGGCTGTTGAGTTGCGCCAGCAGCGCCTCGCGGCCCGGATCGGTGTTGGGGAACAGCTGGTCGGGGCGCTTGTTGAGTTCGACCAGCCGGTCGCCGACGCTGCCCTGGCTCATCCCCTGACCCTTCAGGATCGCGTCGATGCGGGCGGAGATGTCGGCCACCTGATCCAGACCCATCTGATGAATTTCATCGCCGGTCAGCCGGGTCGTAGTCGCGGCTTCGGCGGCGGCGGCGTAGAAGGCCTCGCCATCGGGCAGGCGCCAGCAGCCGGCATCATGGCTGGCCTTGGCGCGCAGCTGCGCCACCAGTTCGCGCTGGCGATCGACGGCGGGGAAAATCTTTTCCGCGACGATCTTTTCCGCCTGTGCGGCGCGTTCCGGCGGCAGGCCGGCGGCGGCCAGCTTCTTGACGAAAGATGCGACGAGCACGGTCTGCGCGGCGGGCTGGTCGCGCAGCGCGGCCTGCATCTTCATGGTGGTGTCGAGAATATAGTCGGGCGCGAACACGCCCTTGGCCGCATCCGCCTTCTGCCGGGCCAGTTCGCCATCCATCGCGGCGGGGAAGGCTTCGAGGCGCGACAGATAGGCGTCGGCGTCGGCGGCATTCTTCACGCGATGCTGGGAATCGAGGAAGTCAGGGACTTCGCGATAGCTGCCCGTCAGCTGGCTGAGGATATAGGGGGCATAGCGGCCCGCCGTTTCGCCATAGCCGAAGCGTTCGCCGCCCACGGCGCGGTCCAGCTGATAGCCGACGACGTCATAGTCGAGCTGGCTGGCGGGGCTGAGTTTGGCACGATCGACGCTGGCGAGTTGCTTCGCCTGTGCCTTGGTACGGGCGAGATCCTTTGCCGCGCCGGCTGCGCTGGTGTCGGACAGCTTGCCGCGCAGCGCCGCGCGCGCGCCGGTGTCGAGGCCAAGCCGCGTCGCGCTTTCCGGGGATTCGTCCAGGCGGCCGTAGAAGAAATCGTCCAGCATGGCGCGGAAGCGGGCGTCGGCACTGTTCGTCTGGGCAAAGACGTTGGGGGTGGCAGCAACAAGCGCGGTGGCGCCGCTGGTGGCGAGAAATTGGCGTCGGTTCACGACAGGATGCTCCATTATGGGATTGAGAGGCGGCAAGGGGGCGCCGCCCGCGACGCGCTCTTTTGACGGCTGTGCAACAGCTTGGCTAGCCCACCCGCGCCTCCGTTCGGTTCGAACCCTTCGACACGCTCAGGACAGGCCTGTCGAGAACTGGGGAGCAGGGTTCTCGACAGGCTCGAACCGAACGAGCCTTCAGGTTTGATAAGTCCAGCTTGTGAGCTGTATGGATCGTTGCGGCTGTCCCGCCGTTTCTTCCTGCGATATGGCGCGCGTGCCTTACAGAAAGGGGAAAGCCGATGTCCTACACGCTCATCACCGCCAACCGGAACTATAGCAGCTGGTCGCTGCGCCCCTGGCTGCTGATGAAGGCGCTGGCCATCCCGTTCGAGGATCGGATCGAGCCGTTCGCGTCGGCCACCAACTATGCCGCGTTCCGCAGCTTCTCACCCACCGGACAGGTGCCCGCGCTGGTCGACGGGGAGCGCACCGTCTGGGATTCGCTGGGGATCATCCTCTACCTCGCCGATCGTCATCCCGGCGTCTGGCCGGCGGATGAGGCTGCGCGCGCTTTCGCCCAGTGCGCCGCTGCCGAAATGCACAGTGGTTTTTCGACGCTGCGCAACGATTGCACCATGAATGTCGGCGTTCGCGTCGAGCCGCACATGCACTCGCCCGCGCTGAACAAGGATATCGCCCGTCTGCGCGAATTGTGGGAGCAGGGGCTGGATCGCTTCGGCGGGCCGTTCCTCGCTGGCAAGGCCTTTACTGCGATCGATGCCTTCTACGCGCCGGTGGCCTTCCGCGTGCGCACTTATGGGCTGGACGTTGGCCCCGTCGCGCAGCGCTGGGTCGATCATATGCTTGCTCATCCGGCGATGCAGCAGTGGGAAGAGGAAGCGTTGGCCGAAACATGGCGCGAGGAGAGTCACGAGGCGGAGATCGGCGCGGCGGGCCGGATCGTGGAAGACTATCGGGCAGTGTAACATTCTTGCCTGCCTGATAGGAAAAACAGGGCAAATCGGTCGTTCACCCCCTTTCCCGATCCGCCCGACGGGTCTAGGGGGTGGACACTATGGTCAAGCCTCGCACCCTGTATGAAAAGATCTGGGACGCGCACGTTGTCGAACGGCGTCCTGACGGCACCTGCCTCATCTATATCGACCGGCACCTCGTCCATGAAGTGACGAGTCCGCAGGCGTTCGAGGGGCTACGCCTTGCCGGCCGCAAGGTGCGCCGGCCCGATCTGACGCTGGCGGTGCCCGATCATAACCTGCCGACCACGCCGCGCCGCGCCGCGGACGGCCATCGCATCCCGATCGCCGATCCGGAAAGCGCACAGCAGCTGGCCGCGCTGGAACGCAACGCGCCCGAATTTGGCGTGCGCCTGATCGGTGACGCGGATCTGGAACAGGGCATCGTCCATGTCGTCGGCCCGGAACAGGGTTTCACGCTGCCCGGCACGACGCTTGTCTGCGGCGACAGCCATACATCCTCGCATGGGGCGCTGGGCGCGCTGGCCTTCGGCATCGGCACGTCGGAGGTGGAGCATGTGCTGGCCACCCAGACGCTGCTGCTCAAGCAATCGAAGACGATGGCCGTGGTGGTCGATGGCGAACTGGCGCCCGGCGTCACGCCCAAGGACGTCGCGCTGGCCATTTGCGGCACCATCGGTACGGCCGGCGGCACCGGCTATGTCATGGAATATCGCGGTTCCGTGTTCCGCGACATGTCGATCGAAGGTCGCCTGACCGTCGCCAACATGTCGATCGAGGCGGGCGCGCGCTCCGGCCTGTTCGCCCCGGACGAAAAGACCTTCGCCTATATCAAGGGCCGCCCGATGGCGCCCAAGGGGGCGGATTTCGACGCGGCCGTGACTTATTGGAAGGCGCTCGTCACCGATGAAGGCGCCGTCTTCGACAAGACCGTCGTGATCGACGCCGCCGATATCGTGCCCAACGTCACCTGGGGCACCAGCCCGGAAGACGTCGTGGCCGTGACCGGCGTGGTGCCCGATCCGCGCAGCTTCGCCGACCCGTCCAAGCAGGCGGCGGCGCAGAAGTCGCTGGACTATATGGGTCTGACCGCGGGTCAGAGACTTGCCGACGTCGCCATTGAGCATGTCTTCATCGGCAGTTGCACCAACAGCCGGATCGAGGATCTGCGCGCGGCCGCTTCGCTGCTGAGAGGGCGACATATTGCCGCCGGCATCAAGCATGCGATGGTCGTGCCCGGCTCCGGTCTGGTCAAGCAGATGGCGGAATCCGAAGGGCTGGACCGCATCTTCCTCGACGCTGGCTTCGAATGGCGCGAGCCGGGCTGTTCAGCCTGCCTGGGCATGAACCCGGACAAGGTGCCGGCGGGCGAGCGCTGCGCATCGACCAGCAATCGCAATTTCATGGGCCGTCAGGGACCGGGATCGCGCACCCATCTGGTATCGCCCGAAATGGCGGCGGCGGCGGCCATCACCGGCCGGCTGACCGACGTGCGCGAACTGTTGAATGAAGAAAAGGGGCTGGTCGCATGAAGAAGATTTTCTGGCTGCTGACGCTGGGCGCGCTGGCGAGCGCGGCGATGGCCGCGACCCTGGGCCGCGCCGAAGACACGCCGGCCGCTGAGGTAAAGAAGGTTCACTGATGGACAAGCTGACGACCGTCGACGGCCGTGCCTATCCGTTCGGGATGAAGAATGTCGACACCGACATCGTCATCCCCGCGCATTGGCTGAAGACCATTTCGCGCAACGGCCTGGGGCGCGGCGCGTTCGAAGTGTTGCGCAAGGAACCGGGTAACGTCTTCGACGATCCCGAATATGCCGGCAGTCCGATCCTGATCGCGGGCGACAATTTCGGCTGCGGCTCCAGCCGCGAACATGCCGCCTGGGCGCTTGGCGACCTCGGCATCAAGGTGGTGATCGCGCCCAGCTTCTCGGACATCTTCTCGGGCAACGCCTTCAAGAACGGCATCCTGACCGTAGTGCTGCCGCAGGAGGCAGTCGACCGGCTGCTGGAAGTGGCGAAGACCGACCCGATCCATGTCGATCTGGAATCGCAGTCCGTCACCACCCAGTTTCAGGATCGCTTCGCCTTCGAGATCGACCCGTTTCGCAAGCATTGCCTGCTCGGGGGCCTGGACGAAATCGGCCTGACGCTGGATCAGGGCGATGTGATCGACAGCTATGAAGCGAAAGTTGCGCAGGACCGTCCCTGGATCGTCCCCGCTGCCGTTGCGTAATTTCGCGCTTCTGCCTATCTCTTAGTTCAGATACCGCTTGCAACAGGGCTTTGACGCATGACCACCTTTGACGATCGCGAAAAGGCGTTCGAAAATATGTTCGCCCATGATCAGGAAATGCAGTTCCGCATCCAGGCGCGCCGCAATCGGCTGCTGGGCGAATGGGCTGCCGCGAAGATGGGCCTGACGCCGGAAGAAACCGACGCTTATGCCAAGGCGGTGGTGCAGGCCGATTTCGAAGAAGCGGGCGATGAGGATGTCATCCGCAAGCTGCTGGGCGACTTGACCTCGGCCGGCATCGACATCGACGAAGCCGGCGTGCGCACCGCGCTGGACGAGCAGGCGGTGATCGCCCGCCGCATGTTCATCGAAGCGCAGTAAGGACCACGCGACGATGCCGATGGCGGCTGACGATATTGCGGACATGATAAAGGCCGCTATTCCCGATGCGCAGGTCGAAATTACCGACCTGGCCGGCGATGGCGATCATTATGCGGCCAAAGTTGTGGCGGAAAGCTTTCGCGGGATGACGCGGGTGGCGCAGCAGCGCGCCGTCTATGCCGCGCTCGGCGGGCGCATGGGGGGCGTGCTTCACGCCTTGCAACTGACCACCGCCGTTCCCAACTAACGGGCCAGATATTTGCGCCCGCGACCGGGCGCCAGACAGGAATGGAAATTTTCACATGACCGACGCCGTGCAGCAGCGGATCGCCGAGATCGTCAAGGGCAGCGACGTGGTGCTCTTCATGAAGGGCACGCCGCTTTTCCCGCAGTGCGGCTTTTCCAGCCGCGCCATCGCCATCCTGGAGCATCTGGGCGTGACCTATGAAACGGTCGACGTGTTGCAGGACCAGGCCGTGCGTCAGGGCATCAAGGCCTTCTCCGACTGGCCCACCATCCCCCAGCTTTATGTGAAGGGCGAGTTCGTCGGCGGCAGCGACATCATGATGGAAATGTATGAGGCCGGCGAACTGAGCCAGCTGATGGCCGATCAGGGCATTGCCGCCGCCAACTGAGCGGGATCGGATAGATAACAGGGAAGGCGGTCCGGGAACGGGCCGCCTTTTTTGTTGGGGAGCACGCTGATTTACACTCAGGTCGTCGCCCCGGGCTTGACCCGGGGCCCCGCTATTTCAGTGTAGCACGTGAAACAGGTCGAGCCATTCTGGGTTGCCTCGCTCTATCAGCTCAAATTTCCATTCTCGCCGCCAGCGTTTGACGCGTTTCTCCTGCTCTATGCACAAAATGATGTCGTCGCATCGCTCGGCCCATACCAAGCGAAACAAGGCATATTTGGAACAGAAGTCAGACCCTGAGCCGGAGCGATGCTGGCTCACGCGGGCAGTCAAATCGGCTGTTACACCCACGTACATAGTGCCGCGATAACGGTTGGCCATGATGTAAACCCAGCCGCCCTTTCGAGATCGCTCCATCATCCGAGTTTCAGAAAAGCGGGGCCCCGGGTCAAGCCCGGGGCGACGATGTTTACTTTGGTTACACAGCTGCTGTCATCCTTCCAATGTAGGATTTTCTCTGATCTATCCTGCGGGATGAAGCCTTCCTCATTCTTTCGCAGATCCCCCACGGCCCGTTACGAGCGAGCGCGCGGGTGGTGCGCTGTTGTCGCCGTGATGGCGCGCGTCTGTCGCGTGCGTGACGCGTCTGTGACGCTTTGCGAGAGCCTCGCGAGCGCTTCACGAATGCTTCCGGCGCAAAAGCCGCACGACACTATGAACTTCGCCTGTCGCGTCGCTGTGATGGATGGGGGGAGGGCCACCGGGTGGGGGATGCCTGCGGAGACCTGCCTGCATCCCCCGGGTAGTTGAACGGTGGGAACGCGACTAAAGCCGCAATGGCCGTGCCAATTTGGGGCGATCGCGGGAAGCTGCGGGTTCCAAAGGTTAACGCGTCGATCCCGCCAGCGCCATCTGTCAAAATTTCCGACATTTTTGCGCCTTTTCAACGGATAGACCCAAAGATTGCCACCTTCGAACGGCTATTGACTACATCTGTAATCAATGCGACTACATCTGTGGTTGTTAAACATCGAGTCGGGTAAAAAGACGTGAGCGAGAAGATCAGCGAAGCGGAACTGGTGGTGATGGAGGCGCTGTGGGAAGCCGCGCCGCAGACCGCCAATGACGTGGCCGATCGCGTCGCGACGACACGCGACTGGAGCCTTCAGACCGTCAAGACATTGCTGTCGCGGCTGATGGCCAAGGATATCATCGCCGCCGATCAGGATGGGCGCCGCTTTCTCTATCGCCCGATGGTGGCGCGCGACGATTATGTCGCGGGTGAATCCGGGCGTCTCGTCAACCGGCTGTTCGGCGGGCGCGTGTCGCCGCTGGTGGCCCAGTTGGCGCAGCAGGATCAATTGACGGCGGACGATATCGCCGAGCTTGAGGCGATCCTGAAAGGGCTGAAATCATGAGCGTCTGGCTGGCCGAAACGCTGATCGCCACCACCCTGCTGATGGCGCTGGTCATGATGTTGCGGCGGCCGGTGGCGCGCTGGCTGGGGGCGGGGGCGGCCTATCTGCTCTGGGCGCTGCCGCTCGCGCGGATGCTGCTGCCGGCGCTGCCGAACGATGTCGATCCTTCGCCGCTGCATCTGGCGGTGGATCAGGCGGGCCTGCCCGACCTGCTGGCCGTGACGCCCGCAGCGCCCGTCGTGGCCACGGCGCAGGGCTTTCCCTGGCTGGAGGCTGGCCTGTCGCTCTGGTTTGTCGGCATGATCGGCTTTCTGATCGTGCAGGCCGTGGGGTACAGCCGTTTTCGCCGTCATATGCTGGATGGCGCCACCCCGATCGGGGAGGAAGGGCGCATCCGCCTCATCACCAGCCCGCATGCGTCCGGTCCGCTCGCCTTCGGCGTGCTGCGCCCCTACATCGTGCTGCCCGCCGATTTCGCCCTGCGCTATGACGCGCAGGAACAGGATATGGCGATCGCCCATGAACGGGCGCATCATGAGCGGCGCGATCTGGCCGCCAACATGGTCGCGCTGCTGCTGCTGGCGGTGCACTGGTGCAATCCGGTCGCCTGGATCGCCTATCGCGCCTATCGCGCCGATCAGGAAACCGCCTGCGACGCCCGCGTCCTTTCGCTCTACGGCCGCGATCAGGCCCATGCCTATGGTCGCGCCATATTGAAGGCGGCCGGCGGTCGGCAATTTGCCGGCGCCTGCCATCTCACCCGTATCACCACGCTCAAGGGGAGGCTGAAAATGCTGTCCAACCATGACATTTCGCTCCAGCGCATCAGCTGGGGCATGGCCGCCGTCGCGATCGTTACCGCCGCTGGCCTGGCGCTCACCGCATCGGGCAGCCGCGCCGCGCAGCAGATGGCTAGCATCACCGACAAGGTGGAGGGCGCCGACTTCGCCCGCCTGACCGATCTGGTGGCCCAGCCTGCCGCCGCCAGCGCACCGGCCGCCGCCGCGGTGTCGGCTGTTTCGGCCGTGCCTGCGGTTCCAGCCGTCCCCGCCGTAAAGGCGAGCGATGACGCGTGGCCCTCGCCTGCGCCCATGGCCCCGCCTGCACCGATCGTGCCCGCCGCCGATATGATCGCGCCGGTTGCGCCCGTACCGCCGGCGCCGCCCATCGTACGCAGCGAAAAGGGCCGGATCACCGTCACCCATGCCGATGGTCGCGTCGAAACGCATCGCATCCCGACGCAGGCCGAGATTGCGCGGATGGTCCCGAATGTCGATGTTCGCGATGGGTGCGATGGCCATAATGGCCAGATGCAAACGCGCCGCGAATGGGTGGATGCCAGTGGCCAGCGTCAGATCCGCATCCGCATTTGCAATAGCGCGATCGAAGCGCAGGCTCGCCGCGCAGAAGCGCAAGCCAGCCGGGCCGAAGCACTGGCCGAACGGCAGGCCGCCCGCGCTGAGGCTTTGGCCGAGCGACAGGCTGCCGTTGCGGAACGCAATGGTGCCTATGCCGAACGCATGGGCAAGCTGGCGGCGCGGCGTGGCCTGATGAATGCGCGGGTTCAGATCGCCAACAGCCGGATGCCCGCCAAGGATCAGGCCGACGCTCTGCGTGACATCGATGATGAAATTGCGGCGCTGGATCGCGACAGGAACTGATTGTTCAGACCGCCACCACCTCCGGCAGAATGGCGTCGAGCAGGAGCATCCCTGCCGGCGCCACCTGCAAATGGTCGCCGGTCAGGCGGATGAGGCCAAGATCGGTCAGTTGGGCGATCGCCCGATCGTCGACCAGCCGGTCCGCCCGGATGCCGGACTGGGCAGCGATGCGGGCGAGGTCCACGCCTTCGCCGAGGCGCAATCCCATCAGCAGCGCTTCACGCGCACGGTCCTCCGGCACTAATGGCTCCTCGCTCTGGATGCCATGGCCGTTGCGGCTTACGGCGCCCATCCAGTTTTCCGGCTTCTTGTGCCGCAATGTCGCCATGCCGCCACGCCGCCCATGCGCCCCCGGCCCGATCCCGGCATAGTCGCCATAGCGCCAGTAGACGAGATTATGGCGGCTCTCCTGCCCCGGTCGGGCATGGTTGCTGATCTCATAGGCGGGGATGCCCGCCGCATTGGTCATCGCATGCGTCAGTTCATAAAGGGTGGCGCCATGATCGGGATCGGCGGGCGTCAGCTTACCCTGCGCCACCAAAGTAGCAAAGCGGGTGCCCGGCTCGATCGTCAGTTGATAAAGCGACAAATGGCCGGTGCCGAACGACAAGGCGCGCGTCAGTTCGGCCTCCCAATCCGCCTCGCTCTGGTCGGGGCGGGCGTAGATGAGGTCGAAGCTTACCCGGTCGAACACCCGCTGCGCCGTGTCGAGCGCGGCCAGTCCCTCGCTGACGTCATGGGCGCGGCCGAGGAAAAGGAGGGCCTGATTGTCGAGCGCCTGAAGACCGAGCGAGGTGCGGTTGACCCCCGCGGCGGCCAGATCGGCAAAGCGCGCCGCTTCGACCGAATTGGGATTGGCCTCCAGCGTGATCTCTATGTCCGGGGTAAAGCCCCAATGGCGCTGCGCCGCGCCGATCAGCGTTTCGACCAGCGCGGGGGGCATTAGCGACGGGGTGCCGCCGCCGAAGAAGATGGAGGATAGCGGCCGGCCCGGCGTCAGCGCCGCCTCATGCGCCATGTCCGCCAGCAACGCGGCTTCCCATGCGGCAATGTCCACGCCGTCGCGGACATGACTGTTAAAATCGCAGTAGGGACATTTGGATACGCAAAAGGGCCAATGGATATATAAGGCTTGCGCGTCGGCACTGGCAGAGGCTGGAGCCGTTACGCGTTGGGGGCTAAGAGACGACATGGCTGGGGGCAGCCCTAAAGAATTTTTGCGCGCTTCGCTATGGGTGGCGCTCACGCTCGGTGCGACGGGTGCACAGGCGGCGTCGGAGCGTGCCGCACCGACCGCGTCCGTCGCCGCCGGCACGGCCATGCCGCCCGCTTATTATGGCATGGAGGAAGCGCCGCGCGGCAAGGCCTTGCTGCGGACCGTCATGCTCGAAGCGCATAATGGGGAGCGCGCCTCGCTCGGCCTGCCACTGCTGGACTGGGACGAAGCGCTGGCGGCCGATGCGGCCCGCTATGCCGATGATATGGCGCGTAGCGGTCTGTTCCGTCATTCGCCGCGCGTCGACCGCGCCATACCCAGTGGCGAGAATCTGTGGATGGGGTCGCCCCGCCTCTTTGCCTATCAGGCCATGGTCGGGTCGTTTCTGGAGGAGAAGCGGCTGACCCGGATCGCGGGCAAGCTGCCCGACATGAGCAGCACCGGGCGCTGGCAGGATGTCGGCCATTATACCCAGATGATCTGGCGGGGTACGCGCAAGATCGGCTGCGCGCTGGGGGAAGGGGCGAATGCCGATTATCTGGTCTGCCGCTATTTCCCGGCGGGGAATGAATTTGGCAAGGGGCCGCTCGACCCGGCCGATCCAGCGCCGATGGCGCAAACGCAGGTCGCCAGCGTCGGCCCATAGGCAGCGATGGATATTTCTCCCGGTGGCGGGCATTGAGCAGGCAGGACCGCCAGAGGAGAAGAGCATGCGCCGCAAGCCATATGCATGGATCATTTCGGGCTGCGCGTTGCTGGCGCTCAGTGCCTGTGAGGCGCCGTCCCGGCCGGAGCAAAAGGCAGGCGAGGTTGCGGACGGCAATGTATCTGCCCCTGAAGTGAAAATGCCGGGCAATAATAGTGTCTCTGAAACTCCGATGCCCGATGCTGCGCAGGTGGCTGACAGCACCAGTGCGGAGCCCTTGTCCTGCGCCGCCGATATCGGCGCAGCGGCAGCGGCGAAGCGCGTCGCCATCTGTCGCAATGTCTCACCCGCGACCCGGCCACCTTGCAACGCCGCCAATAGCTGCGCCATGATCGAGGATGAAATTGCCCGCAGTTGCGCCTTGTTCGACGGCAAGGGCGAACCGATGCAGGGATGCGATCCCGCGCCCAGGAGCATCGCGGCGGCCGTCGCGGTGGTGCAGCTTTATTATTCGGCGCTCAACGCGCGCGACTATGGCACTGCCTGGGCGCAATGGGGCGAGGATGGCCGGCCGGGTCAGAGTTTCGACCAGTTCCAGTCCGGTTTTGCCGGCACCCGCTCGACCCGCGTGACGATCGGCAAGCTGGAGCCGGGGGATGCCGGCGCGGGCTCCATCTACCAGACGGTGCCGGTGACGGTCGATTCCCAGCTACAGGATGGGACGCGCCAGCGCTTCGTGGGCGATTATGTCCTGCGTCGCGTCAATGATGTGGACGGCGCCACGCTCGCCCAGTTGCGCTGGCATATCGGGCAGGCGAAGCTGAAGCCGGTGCCGGCGAGTTAGGGTTGACCCGCGCCGTCATTGCTGCGCTGCGCTCGCAATGACGATCCGACTTGAAGTTATCCTGCGTTCTTAGATGACCGCCGCGACCAGTTGCTCGAACGCCTTGGCGCGGTGGCTCATGGCGTGCTTGGCGTCCGGGTCCATCTCGCCGAAGCTGATGGTGTGGCCTAGCGGCTGGAACATGGCGTCATAGCCAAAGCCGTTCTGACCGCGTGGCGGCCAGACCAGAGTGCCGTCGATCCGCCCTTCGAACGCTTCGACATGGCCGTCGGGCCAGGCGAGGGCGAGGGCGCAGATGAAGTGGGCGCTGTGGCTGGCGTCCGGCCCCTTGGCCTGCACGCCGTCCCACACCAACTGCATCGCCATGTCGAAATCCTTGGTCGGTCCGGCCCAGCGCGCGGAAAACAGGCCGGGATCACCGCCCAGCGCTTCCACGCACAGGCCGCTGTCGTCGGCGAGCGCGGGGAGGCCGGAAAGGTCGGCCGCCTGCATCGCCTTCAGTTCCGCATTGGCGATGAAGGTGGTGCCGGTCTCCTCCGGTTCGGGCAGGTCGAGCGACGCGGCGGAAATCGGCTCGATCCCGAATGGGCCGAGCAGGGCGGCGATTTCCCGCACCTTGCCGGGATTATGGCTGGCGATCACCAGCTTGCCCGGCTTCAGCTTGCGGATCGCCTGTTCCTGTCCGAAATCGTCGCTCATTTTCTACCCTTATTATATATTCGTCATCCCGGCCTTGCGCCGGGATCCCGCTTCTTCTTTGCGCCAGTCAAAAGAAAGCGGGACCCCGGGTCAAGCCCGGGGTGACGTTAGTGTTTTACCGTCCCGTCGCCACATCCTGCGCAGCAAAGATCTTGGCGCAGCCGATGCGGGCGAGGCGGAGCAGGCGGAGCAGTTCTTCCTCGTCATAGGCCGCACCCTCGGCCGTCGCCTGCACTTCGGCGAACTTGCCGTCGCCGGTCAGGATCAGGTTGGCGTCGGTTTCGGCATTGCTGTCCTCGGCATAATCGAGGTCGAGGACCGGGGTGCCGTTATAGATGCCGCAGCTGATCGCCGCGACCTTCTGGATGATCGGGTCTTGCGTCAGCGCGCCCGATGCCAGCAGCTTGTCGACGGCGATGCGGAGCGCGACCCAACTGCCGGAAATCGCGGCGGTGCGGGTGCCGCCATCGGCCTGGATCACGTCGCAATCGATCACGATCTGGCGTTCGCCCAGCTTCTTCAGGTCCACGACCGTGCGCAGCGAGCGGCCGATCAGGCGCTGGATTTCCTGGGTGCGTCCCGACTGCTTGCCCTTGGCCGCTTCACGGCTGCCGCGAGTATGGGTGGCGCGGGGCAGCATGCCATATTCGGCCGTAACCCAGCCCGATCCCTTGCCGCGCAGGAACGGCGGCACCTTTTCCTCGATCGACGCGGTGCACAGCACGCGCGTATCGCCGAAGCTGATGAGGCAAGACCCTTCCGCGTGGATGGTGAAGCCGGGTTCCATGGTGATGTCGCGCATCTGGTCGGGCGCGCGGCCGGAAGGACGCATAATTTCTACTCCGAAGCGTTCGATGGGCAGCAGATGCCGCCAATGCGCCGAAAGGCGCACTTAAAGCGCCGCTTAGCGGTCGGCGGGGCGACTTGCCAGTGTCCAGAGCGCAAATTGGACGATATGAGGGGTTATGACGATAAAAATCTGGGTCGCCGCCGGGCTGTTCGCATTGACCGGGTGCATGGCAGAGCAGGAAGGGCTGGAGCCGCCCAAGGCGCCGGGCGATGTGATCCGCTTCACCGCCGGGCGCTGCTTCGGCGCCTGTCCGGCCTATACGGTGCAGGTGTCGCCCGATGGCGCGGGCCTGCTGACGCCGGAACGCTTTACATCGGTGCCGGGGCCGACCCGTTTCACCATCAGCCGGGTGCAATATCGCAAGCTGCTGGCGACGCTGGCGCCGCATCGGCCCGCGGCCGGCACGGTACAGAAGATCGACCAGAAAAGCTGCACCCGCTTCGCTACGGACATGCCGGGCTACAGCGTCGAATGGAGCCGGCCGGGGCAGCAGCCGACGCGGCTGGATTTCCAGTCGGGCTGCATGGACCCGCGCTATGGCAAGCTGCGCGTGGCGATCGCGTCGGTGCCCAAGATCCTGGACGTGCAGCATATGCTAAACCCGAAAGCGGTCGCACCCTGATTGTGCCTGCGGCCTTGAGCCTGTCCGCCGTCTTGCCTAGATAAGGCGCATGTCGGTCACGCCCATATCCGAACTGAATGATCGCGCGCGCGATGTCTTTCGCCTGGTGGTTGAAAGCTATCTGGGCACCGGCATGCCGGTGGGATCGCGCACCATCAGCAAGATGGCTTCGCTGAGCCTGTCGCCGGCGTCGATCCGCAATGTCATGCAGGATCTGGAGGAACTGGGCCTGCTTGCCGCGCCGCATACCTCCGCCGGGCGGATGCCGACCGAGACGGGGCTGCGCCTGTTCGTCGATGGCATGATGCAGGCGGCTGAGCCGTCTCCGGAAGAGCGCCGCGCGATCGAAGCGGGCGTATATGAAAGCGGACCGATCGAGGAAGCGCTGTCCGCCGCCACCGCGACGCTTTCCGGACTGTCCGCCTGCGCCGGTATCGTCATGGTGCCCAAGCGGGAGCCGGTGCTCCGCCAGTTCGGCTTCGTGCCGCTCAATGCGCGGCAGGCGCTCGCGGTGCTGGTCGGGCAGGACGGGTCGGTCGAGAACCGCGTGCTGGACCTTCCCGAAGGCGTCAGCCCGATTGCGCTCAACGAAGCGGCCAATTTCATGTCGGCGCGCTTTGGCGGCCTCACCTTGCGGCAGGCGGGCGAGGCGCTGGCGCGGGAGATGGAGGCGGAGCGGCACGCGCTCGACCATAGCGCGCGCGACCTGGCGGCGCGGGGGCTGGCCATCTGGTCGCATGATGCCGACGACCGGCCGGTGCTGATCGTGCGTGGCCAGTCGCACCTGCTGGACGACAGCGCCGCTGCCGACCTGGAACGGGCGCGGCAATTGCTGGAGCAGCTGGAAGGCAAGCAGGAAATATTGGACCTGCTGCGCGGCGCATTGGCGGGCAGCGCGACCAAAATCTTCATCGGCTCGGAAAACAAGCTCTTTTCCCTGTCGGGGTCTTCCGTCATAGCCGCCCCCTACCGTGGCGCGGACGGCCGGGTCGTCGGCGTGGTCGGCGTGATCGGCCCCACGCGCTTGAACTATGCGCGGGTGATCCCCATGGTGGACTTCACTGCACAGACGCTGTCGAGATTGATGAGATGACCGAGAACACAGACAATATCGAAAACACCGAAGTCGTGGACGCGCTGCCGGAAGACGCTGCGCCCGCCGGCGATGCCGCGGCCGAGAAGATCGCCGCGCTGGAGGCGGAACTCGCCACCGCCAAGCAGGATATTCTCTACGCCCATGCCGACACGCAGAATGTGCGCCGCCGGCTGGAAAAGGAGCTGGCCGATGCGCGCGCCTATGCATCGACCGCCTTCGCCCGCGATATCCTGTCGGTGGCCGACAATCTCAGCCGCGCGCTGGCGACCATCCCCGCCGACCTGCGCGAGGACGACAAGTTCAAGAGCCTGGTCGTCGGTCTGGAAGCCACCGGCCGCGAACTGGACAGCGTGTTCGGCCGCAACGGCATTACCAAGCTGGAGTCGGTCGGCCAGCCGCTCGACCCCAACAAGCATCAGGCGATGATGGAAGTCCCGTCGGCCGACGCCGCGCCGGGCACGATCATCATGGAAATGCAGGCCGGCTACATGATCAAGGACCGCCTGCTGCGTCCTGCCATGGTCAGCGTGGCAAAGAAGCCGGACTAACCTTCTCAACCCGTTCGGGCTGAGCCTGTCGAAGCCCTGTTCCTTCTTTTGAGAGGGACGGGAAAAAGACAGGCTTGGAACGAACGGGATTTTCATGCGCCACGACCTCAACCTCACCACCGACCGTCCGACCTTCGTCACCCATCTCGAATGTTCGCTGACTGGCGAGCATTATGAGGCGGATCGGCTGCATGGGCTGTCGGCGGCGGGGAAGCCGCTGCTGGCGCGCTATGATCTGGATGGCGTGCGGGCCACGCTGACCAAGGAAGCGCTGGCCGCGCGGCCAATGGACTTGTGGCGCTGGCGTGAGTTGCTGCCGGTGCGGCAGACATCAAACATCGTGAACCTTGGCGAAAATGCGACGCCGCTGATCCCGCTGCCGCGCACGGCAGCGCGACTTGGTGGCGCGCATCTGCTCGCCAAGGATGAAGGGCGGTTGCCGACCGCCTCCTTCAAGGCGCGCGGCCTCGTTATGGCTGTGTCGATGGCCAAGGAACTGGGCGTGACCCGGGTGGCGATGCCGACCAACGGCAATGCCGGCGCGGCACTGGCTGCCTATGCGGCGGTTGCGGGCATGGAATCGGTGATCTTCTGCCCGGCCGACACGCCCGAAGTGAATGTGCGCGAGATCGCGGCGCAGGGCGCGCGGGTCTATCGTGTCAACGGTTATATCGACGATTGCGGGGCGATCGTGGGGCAGGGCGTCAAGGAACGCGGCTGGTTCGACTTCTCGACACTGAAAGAGCCTTATCGGATCGAGGGCAAGAAGACGATGGGCCTCGAACTGGCCGAGCAGTTGGGCTGGGAACTGCCCGACGCGATCTTCTATCCCACCGGCGGCGGCACCGGCCTGATCGGCATGTGGAAGGCGTTCGACGAACTTGAGAAGATCGGCTTCATCGGTTCCAAACGCCCCAAGATGTTCGCGGTGCAGGCCGAAGGCTGCGCGCCGATGGTCCGCGCCTTCGAGCAGGGCGTGGAATTTGCCGAGCGCTGGGAGGATGCGCAGACCATCGCGATGGGTATTCGGGTGCCTAAGGCGGTCGGCGATTTCCTGATCCTGCGCGCGGTGCGGGACAGCGGCGGCGCGGCACTGGCGGTGTCGGACGCGGCGATCGCGGCGGCGGTGCGCGATGTCGCGCGCGACGATGGGCTGCTGCTCTGCCCGGAGGGCGGGGCGACGCTGGCCGCCTATCAACGCGCGCTGGATGAAGGGTTGATCGGCCGGGACGAGCGGGCGGTGCTGTTCAACTGCGCGAGCGGCCTCAAATATCCGCTGGAAGATCAGAGCCGCACATTGGACCGGCACGCGCCGATCGATTTTTCCAACCTCTGAGATATTTTGATACAACTAAGATGTATCGTAACTCTTGACGATGGGAATTTTTAAGATATATCGCAAAGCATCATGACATATATGAAAGAGCAAATGATGCGTAACCCCCGCAATTTCCACGGTCGCCATGGCGGCCATCATCGCGGCCTGCATGGGCACTCAGCTGGTATGGGCCGCTTCGCTTTCCCCGGCGGCTTTGGCCGGGGCCATGGTGGCCCGTTCGGTGGTGGCGATCCCTTTGGCGAGGAAGGCCCGCGCGGCGGCGGTCGGGGCGGGCGCGGCGGCGGTGGTCGCCGGCGCCTGTTCGACAATGAGACGCTGCGGCTGATCCTGCTGAAGCTGATCGCGGACGAACCCCGCCATGGCTATGAACTGATCCGCGCGATCGAGGCGCTGTCGGGCGAGGCCTATGCGCCCAGCCCCGGCGTTGTCTATCCCACGCTGACCCTGTTGTCGGACATGGACCTGATCGCCGAAGAACCGAGCGAAGGCAGCCGCAAGCGCTTCGCCATCACCGACGCGGGTCGTGCGCAGATCGAGGAGCGCAAGGCGGCGCTCGACCTGGCGCTGGAGCGGCTGGCGTCACTGGCGCAGAAGGCCGAGCGGGTCGATGGCGGGCCGGTGCGCCGCGCGATGCACAATTTGCGCTTCGCGATCCAGCAACGCCTTGAAAAGGAAGGGGCGGATAACCAGACCATGTTCGACGTCGCCGCCCTGATCGACGAAGCCGTCACCAAGATCGAAAGGCTCTGAACATGACCCTGACCGCAACTGTCCCGACCACCAACGGCAGCCGCTACCTTCAGCAGCTTTGCAAACATTGGAGCCACAAGTTCGAGGTCAATTTCGACCCCGAACAGGGCGAGATTGCCTTCCCGATGGGGCCGATCCGCATGACCGCCCAGCCGGACGCGCTGGTGGTCGTACTGGAACCGAACCCCGACGCGGATGTCGAGATGTTCAAGAAGGTGGTTGCCGACCATCTCGACCGCTTCGCCTTTCGGGAAGCGCCGTTGCCCTTCGACTGGCAGTGACGCGCGCCACCCACCTCCGTTCGCCCTTCGACAGGCTCAGGGCGAACGGAGGTGGTGGAAGGCGGTTTGCCTCAGATTCAAATATCTTCGATCATCTCCGCCAGCACGGCCAGGCAATCCTTGCCCAGCTGGATGGATCGGGCGGGGGACCAGCCGAAATCGGCGTCGGGCAGGTCGTCATTGTCCTTGAACGGCATTTCCAGCGTCATCGCTACCGCGCCGAACCGCTCGGCCACCTGGTTGGTGGACATGGACAGGTTCGCCTTGCCCGCGCCGGCGACCGGATAGCCGAGTCGCGTCTGGAAATCGGGCGTGCGCGCGGCCAGCGTGTCGCGATAGCGATGGTAAAGCTGGATCTGCTTGTCGGTGATCGACGGAATGCCCTCGAACCCGGCGATGAACACGGCGGGAATGGCCTCATCGCCATGCACGTCCATGGCGAAGTCCACGCCGGTCGCGTCCATCGCGTCGCGAACCATCAGTACTTCGGGGCTTTTGTCGGCGGTCGGCTCATGCCATTCGCGGTTCAGGTTCACGCCCACCGCATTGGTTCGCAGATGGCCGCGACGGCTGCCGTCCGGGTTCATGTTCGGGACGAGGTGGATCGTCGCCTTCTGCCGTAGCAGACGCGCGACGGCGTCTTCCTCGTCAGTCAGCCGCTCCAGTGCGCCTTCCATCCACCATTCCGCCATCGATTCGCCCGGATGCTGGCGGGCATAGAGCCACACCTGCTTGGGACCGTCGCCGATGGTCAGCAGGTCGAGCGGCTGGCCGTCCAGCGTCAAGCCCAGTTCGCGATGCTCGACGCCGGGCTGGCTGGCGGCCCAGGCGATCAGGTCGTGATGGCGCTCCATCGAATAGGGCGCAAAATAGGCGACCCAGACGGCATTGCTGTCCGGCTCCAGCCGGATGGTCAGCGTGCCCCTGGCATAGCTGGTGTCGGCCAGCAGCCAGTTTTCGCGGTCTTCGCTGACGCGGGCGCTATAGCCGGCCCAGCCGTCGGGATAGGCCGACTGGCCGCAATTGACGATGGCCAGTTCCACGGCGCGTCCTGCCGCATTGGCGACGCGAAAATGGAACCATTGATAAAAGTCGCTCTGATGGTCCGTCACGATCTCCAGCTCGGCGCGGACGCCGGCGGGAGAATCCGCGATGGAAAGGGTGCGAATATTGCCGCTGTCGAAGCCGCTGGAGATGCTGATGGTCATTTGACGGTTATAGTGCGCCCCGATTCACCGGGATAGCCCCCGATCAGCGATGCGGCCAGTTTCTGCGCCGCTGCGGCGGGCTGGGCGGCGGGCGATCCCTGCTTCGCCTGAGTCGAGGCGCGTCCTTCCCAGATGGCGGCCGAATCGGACCGACGGCGAATCTGCACATGCAGTTCGGTAGTCACGATATCCTTGGGCTTGCCCGACAGGTTGATGCCGACGCCGAGGCCCAGGCCACCAAATGTACCGCCCCGACGACCGCTGCCGCTGCCGATCCCGCCGCTCATGCCGACGCTGACCGGCTTGTCGCTGCTGCGATCGGGGCCGGACGGGCGGAAGGTGCGGCTAAAGCTGACCAGCGCGACATAGTCGCTCTGCGCGCCCTCCGCCGCGGTGAAGCCGACCCTCTGAAATTCCTGCGACACGGCCCCGGCATAGGTGCGAAATTCCAGGCTGATGTCCGGATTGCCGGGCATTTCCTCGACCGCGAGGGTTCCGGACCGGGCCGGGTTGTCGATATGGAATCGCGTCACTTCCACGCGCGGGGCGGCCGTTGCGCACGCGCCGAGGGGAAGGGCGACGGCGGCGAGGAAAAGAAGGCGCTTCGACATGGGTTCAACTCCAACGGGCATTCGGCTTATTATATCGTCCTATAGACGGTGCCGGGGGCATAAACCCCTCCAACGCGTGAAGCCATGAACTTGCTGCATGGAGGATGAACAGAGTCAAAAGAGCGGCTGTCGCCCTTGACTTTGCCCCGTTCGGCCCATAGGGGCTGCGCTTCGATTTTCGAACAAATTCAGATTCCATCAAGGGCCTAGCCATGAAGATCCGCAACTCGCTCAAGTCGCTCAAGGGACGCCACCGGGACAACCGCGTGATCCGTCGTCGCGGCCGCACCTACGTCATCAACAAGACCAACCGCCGCTTCAAGGCCCGCCAGGGCTAATAGCGGATGCTGCCCCTTCGGGGGCAGGTCTTGTACACAGAAAAGCGCCCGGTCGTGGATCGGGCGCTTTTCTGCGTTTGTCCGGGATGAACGGAGAAGGCGATTCGCGCGAATCGGATCATCCATCCTCCGTTCGTTTCGAGCGTGTCGAGAAACGAGGCAGCGTAGTGCTCCCACTTCTCGACTTCGCTCGAAGCGAACGGAGGAGTGTTGTGATCGTTCAGCCTTCGTCGCGACCCTTGAGTTCGTCGCCGCGCACCGCTGCGACATGTAGCACATTGGTCGACCCCGGCGTGCCGAAGGGGACGCCGGCCAGCACGACGATCTTGCCGCCCTTTTCGGCCATGTCGTGCCGCAATGCCATGCGGCGAGCCTTGCCGATCATTTCCTCGAAATTGCCGATATCCTTGGTGCGGATCGCATGGACGCCCCATGTGAGGCCGAGCTTGCGCGCCGTGTCCGATCGCGGCGTCAGCGCCAGAATCGGCGCGGAGGGCCGTTCGCGGGCCACGCGGCGCACAGTGCTGCCCGACGAGGTGAAGCAGGTGATGGCGCTGGCGCCCACGACATCGACGATATTGCCGGCGCTTTCGGCCAGCGCGTCCGCCGTGGTCGGGTCCGGGCGCGTTTCGGTATAGTGCAGCCGGCCGAAATAGCCGGGATCGCGCTCGACGCTATGGGCGATGCTGTCCATCATCGCGACCGCCTCGACCGGCCAGTCGCCCGCCGCCGTCTCCGCCGACAACATGATCGCGTCGGCCCCGTCATAGACTGCGGTCGCCACGTCCGACACTTCGGCGCGGGTCGGCGAGGGGGACTTGATCATCGATTCGAGCATCTGGGTCGCGACTACGACCGGGCGTCCCATGCGCCGCGCCGTGGCGACGATCTGCTTCTGGAGCGGGGGCACGGCCTGTGGCGGCAATTCCACGCCCAGGTCGCCACGCGCCACCATCACGCCATCGGCCAGTTCGATAATCTCCTCCAGCCGCTGCACGGCCGACGGCTTCTCGATCTTGGCCATCAATGCGCCATAGCCACCCATCAGCTTGCGCGCCTCGGCCAGATCCTCGGGCCGCTGCACGAAGCTCAAAGCAATCCAGTCGCAGCCTTGCTCGACGGCGAAGCTGAGGTCGCGCCGGTCCTTGTCGGTCAGGGCCGGTACCGGCACCACCACGTCGGGGACGTTGACGCCCTTGCGGTTGGACAGGGTGCCGCCGACTTCCACGACAGTCTCGATCCGGTCGTCAGCCACGGTCTTCACCCGCAGCACCAGCTTGCCATCGTCCAGCAACAGCCGTGTTTCAGGCACAAGGGCGGCATAGATTTCGGGATGGGGCAGGTTGACGCGGCGGGCGTCGCCCGGCGTCTCGTCCCGGTCCAACACGAATTTCGCGCCGGTTTCCAGGATCGCCAGCCCCTTCTCGAACGTGCCGACGCGCAGCTTTGGCCCTTGCAGGTCGCCCAATATGGTGGTCGGGCGGGCAAATTCCTTCTCCAGCGCGCGGATGCTGGCGATGCGCGCGGCATGATCCTCATGCGCGCCATGGCTCATATTGATGCGGAAGGCATCGGCCCCGGCGACGAACAGCGCCCGGATCATCTCGGGCGTGTCGCTCGCAGGACCAAGGGTCGCCAGGATGCGAACCTTGCGAGAGCGGGGCGGTAACTTCGTCATGTCTTCTCCTGAGCGTCATGATCGCTCCCGGTTTGCCGGGGCGGGGTTATGCGTTATCCATGCTGCACGACAGGATGATGTAGTTTCAGCGAAAGGGTTTCTCGCGCCGATGACCGACAGCATACTCACGGATGACGTTGCTGCAACCGCCTTCCGCCGACTGGTCGCGCATTTGCAGTACCGGACGGACGTTCAGAATGTCGACCTGATGGGCAGCGCCGGCTTTTGCCGCAACTGCCTGGCCGACTGGATTGCGGAGGCGGACGGGGGTTTGACGAGCGATCAGGCGCGCGAAATCATCCACGGCATGCCCTTTGCGGAGTGGAAGGAACGGCATCAGGGCGAAGCCACGCCTCAGCAGATCGCAAAGATGCAGGAGAGTGTGGCGAAGAACGCGGACAATCATTAGAGGCGTCCGCCAACCTGATTCACATTTTCACAACGATACGGAGATTCCCATGAGCGAGGGCAACGTCGCAGCCGATCAGCTACGTCTTTTCATCGAGCGCATCGAGCGGCTGGAAGAGGAAAAGAAGGGCATTGGCGACGATATCAAGGACGTCTATCTGGAAGCCAAGGCGACCGGCTATGACGGCAAGATCATGCGCCAGATCATTCGCCTGCGGAAAATGCAGCCGCATGACCGGCAGGAAATGGAAGCGATCCTCCAGACCTATCTGTCCGCGCTGGGAATGGAATAAGCGTTAATCTTCGCTTTCGGCTACCGCTTTGCGGTACATTGCAAGCGTTTCGGGGTCGCCCTTGATGAGGTCATCAACCACATCGGCGACCCCCTTAACGTAAATAGAATATTCTTTGGTGATTGCTTCCATCACATCGGCCGCAAAGGTTGCGAACCAGAAAAATCCTGATTTTGCGATCTCAATGTCCTGATCGGACACCATGAGATCAGTACTAATTTTAGGGTGGGTTACCCTGTTCCTAACCTTGATGGCGCACTTCAAATTTTCCCATTCAATTCTACCAAAATCTATATGAATGTTGGGTGAAATAGACTGTGCGACATTGGTGGTCAGGCGGATGGCGGCAATCATGCTGAGGTGTTTGACTTGCCTGCTGAGCCTTCCAGTTTCACTCACAGAAACAGCTACTTCAGATAGCGCTATGCGCTCGATTGGAGAGATGGTTTCCATATCCTCAGCGATGGATTGTACGTGTGTGCGGCAAATCCAAGTGAGGCCTTCAGTTGCAGATATGATCGTCCTCAAAGCATTGCGGCGGTCTGATTCATTAGATTTATCGGTAAGGCGTTGCAGCGCTTGAAATACGTCTTCTGACAGGGTCCGAAAGAAACTGGCCTCTTTCTTGTTCATGTTTATCTCCCGCCCAAGGTAGAATCATCTTAGTTCGCTATAATCGCTTTCAGAAGAGGAGAAGCGCTCATGTCCGAGATCATCGTCAGCACTACCAGCCGTCTGGAAGGGCGACCGGCGAAGGAATATCTCGGCATTGTCACCGGCGAGGTGATCGTGGGTGCCAACCTGTTCCGCGACCTGTTCGCCAGCGTCCGCGATATCGTGGGCGGGCGATCGGGCGCTTATGAGGATGTGCTGCAACGCGCCCGCGAACAGGCGATCAGCGAAATGCGCACGCGCGCTGCGACGATGGGCGCCAATGCCGTGGTCGGCGTGGACCTCGACTATGAGGTGATCGGCTCCAACGGGTCGATGCTGATGGTGTCGGCTTCGGGCACCGCGATCCTCTACTGATCCTGCAAAGTCCGGCGGAGGGCGGCGTTTTTGCGCTGGCGGTTGCCCTTTGGGCGGGCGCTGGTGTAAGGGCGCCCATCATATTTCAACGGCAGATAAGAATTCAGGACCATGGCAGGCCATTCCAAATTCAAGAATATCATGCATCGCAAGGGCGCGCAGGACAAGAAGCGCTCCTCGATGTTCTCCAAGCTGAGCCGCGAAATCACCGTCGCGGCCAAGATGGGCATGCCCGATGTGGACATGAACCCGCGCCTGCGTCTGGCGGTCAACGCCGCCAAGGCGCAGTCCATGCCCAAGGACAATATCCAGCGCGCCATCGACAAGGCGAGCAAGGGCGACACCGAAAATTACGAAGAAGTGCGCTATGAGGGCTATGGCCCCGGCGGCACCGCCATCATCGTCGAAGCGCTGACCGACAATCGCAACCGCACCGCGACCAACGTGCGCACCGCCTTTTCCAAGAATGGCGGCAATCTGGGCGCGTCGGGTGCGGTGAGCCATGGTTTCGATCGCCTTGGCCTCATCACTTATCCCGCCAGCGCGGGCGACGCCGAAGCCATTTTCGAAGCAGCGCTGGAAGCGGGTGCGGAGGATGTGTCGTCCAATGAGGACGAGCATGAAATCTGGACCGCGATGGACGCGCTCCACGAAGTCGCCAAGGCGCTGGAAGTCACGCTGGGCGCGGCCGACGGCGCGAAGCTGGCGTGGAAGCCCACCACCACTGTCGAAGTTGACGAAAGCAACGCCGCCACGCTGATGAAGCTGGTCGACACGCTGGAAGATGATGACGACGTCCAGACCGTCTGGGGCAATTATGAAGTCTCCGACGAAGTGATGGAGAAGCTGGGCTGACATGCCTGCTTCCGTTCGTGTCGAGCATAGTCGAGGCACGGCAAGCGCAATGCTTCTCGACTTCGCTCGAAGCGAACGGATATTTTCCTTATGATTCTTCTCGGCCTTGATCCTGGCCTTGGCACTACCGGCTGGGGGCTGATTGCCGCGGACGGTAATCGGCTGACCCATATCGGCAATGGCCAGATCAAGACCGACAGCGCCATGTCGCTGGCGACGCGGCTGCTGGCGCTCGATCTTGCGCTGACCGACCTCATCCTTGAGCATAAGCCCGATGGCGCGGCGGTCGAGGAGGTGTTCGTCAATGTGAACCCGCAATCGACGCTGAAACTGGGGCAGGCGCGCGGCGTCATCCTGCTCAACGCCTCGCGAGCGGGCATGGAAGTGGGCGAATATGCTGCCCGTCTGGTCAAGAAATCGGTCGTGGGCGTCGGCAATGCATCGAAGGATCAGGTGCATGCCATGGTGCAACGCCTGCTGCCCGGCGCAAAGATCGCCGGGCCGGATGCGTCCGATGCGCTTGCCGTGGCGATTACCCACGCCCATCATGTCGCCAGCGCGCGGCGTATCCCCACGCGCTGACGATCGGGTTCAGCTGAACAGGTCGCTCAGAAAATCCTTCATCGCGCGGAAGCTGCGGCGGTCGGCGTCCGGGCTGTAGGCCAGCCCCTTTTCCGGCATGTTGACCGCTTCGTCGGTGAAGGCGTGGCCGGTATGGCCATAGGCGTGGATTTGCCAGTCGCAGCCCGCTTGAGTCAGTTCCTTCGCCAGTCCGACCGTGGCTTCGGGCGGGGCGATCGGGTCGTCCCAGCCATGGCAGATGAGCAGCTTCGCGCCGATCGTCGCATTGGGGAAGGGCGGGGCTTCATAGACGCCGTGGAAGCTGACGCCGCCGGATATGTCCGCGCCGGAGCGGGCAAGGTCGAGCACGCATTTGCCGCCGAAGCAAAAGCCGATCGCCGCGGTCTGCGTAGCGTCGACCGTTTCCAGCCCCTTGAGCAGGGCATGGGCCGCAATCACCCGATCACGCAGCAGCGCGCGGTCGGCGTTCAGTTCATTCATGTAGAGCGCCGGATTGGCGTCGGCCCGCGTGGTGCGCTTGCCTTGCCCGAACATATCCGCGACCAGCACCGTATAGCCCAGCGCCGCGACCTTCTCGGCATAGGCGAAATCGGCTTCCTTGGTGCCCAGTACATTGGGGAAGAGCAGGATGCCGGGGCGCGGCGTTGCGGTGCTGTCTGCCACCAGGACATGCTCGAACGGCGCGCCGGCGATGTCCTGGACGATGACGGTGCGGGTGATGCTCATGCTCTATTCCTTCAGATGCTGCCGAAACCGGGCGCTTCGCCACGCGCGGCACTATCGATACGCCGGGGCCGTTTCCAGCCGATGACCGGCCGCTTGCGCAGGCGCAGCGTTGGCCAGTCGCCCCGGTCGCTGCGCTCGGCCAGGCGCATGCCCTGCGCGCGATAGGCGGCGATCACCGCATCGGCCTGTTCGTTAAGTAGACCGGCGAGCACGATGCTGCCACCTTCCTCGACCAGCGCGCACAAAGCGGGCGCCAGTTCGATCAGCGGCCCGGCCAGGATATTGGCGATCAGCAGGTCGTAGGGTGCCCGGCCGATCAGCGCGGGATGATTGCCGCCGGCCGCCGTCACCAGCGCCAGTCGGCCCGGTCCGTCGCCCAGCTTCACGCCATTGGTCCGCGCGTTGTCGGCGGTGATTTCCACCGCGACGGCGTCGATATCCGACGCGATCGCATGGGCGCGGGGCCACAGATGTAGCGCGGCGAATGCGAGCAGGCCGGTGCCGGTGCCGATATCGGCAACATGGCGGAACCGCATGCCGACCCGGCGCATCCGGTCGAGCATGGCAAGGCAGCCGGCGGTCGTTTCATGCTGGCCGGTGCCAAAGGCGCGGCCCGCCTCGATCAGCAGATTGACATGGCCCGGAAGTTCGGGGTCGTTGGCGATGTTGCGGACATGGAAGCGGCCGGCGGTCACCGGCTCCAGCCCCTGCTGGCTCAGCGTCACCCAATCTTCGTCCGGCAGGGCTTCCACGACCGGCTTCACGCGCGCGGCGCTGGGTACCAGCGTGCGCAGCAGTTTGATCGCCGCGGGGCTGGGCTTGCCTTCGAAATAGGCGTCGAGTTGCCAGGCGTTTTCGTCGTCCGGTTCCGCCTCGCTGGTCATCAGCACCGGCGGATGCTCCATCATCGCGAAAGCAGCGATTTCTCCATCCAGCGCCTCGGCTTCGGCGCGGGTGCAGGGCAGGGTGACTTTCCAGCTTTGGGCTGCGTTTGCGACATCGTTCATCCCGCCGCCTTTAGACCAGCGGCGGGGGCAGGGGAAGCGTCAGGCCACCTGTCGCCCGAAGTCGGACGAGGCATGGCGCAGGCTGGCGAGCTTGCCCTCGACGCTGACGAAGCCGCGTTCCAGCTGGTCGATTTCCGATGCCACGACTTCGGTGTCCTGGCGGATCGCCGAAATGGTCGTCGACATCGAATCGGCGGCCAGCGCGGTTTCATCCACGGCAGCAGTAATCATGGTCACGGTCTGTGCCTGAGCGTCCATGGCGTGCCGGATGCGTTCGGCGCTGGCCTGCACTTCGCCCACCGTGTCGCGAATGCGCTCGTTCGTCTCGACAGACTGGCGAGTCGATGCCTGGATATCGGCGATCTTGCTGGCAATCTCGTCGGTGGCACGAGCGGTCTGGTTGGCGAGGCTCTTCACCTCCTGTGCGACGACGGCGAAGCCACGGCCGGCATCGCCGGCGCGGGCGGCTTCGATCGTGGCGTTGAGGGCGAGCAAATTGGTTTGCCCGGCAATGTCGCGGATCAGGCCCAGGATCGATTCGATCGATTTGGCATGTTCGGACAGGGTGGCCGACATGGCCACGGCGTCGCCCGACTGGGTCGAAGCGCGGCGCGCGACTTCGGCGGAGCTTTCGACTTCGGTGCGGGCATCCTCGATTGCGCGGATCAGGCCGGCGGATGTGCGGGCGGCTTCGCGCATGGCAAGTGCGGATTGTTCGGCAGCGGCGGCGACTTCGGACGCCTTGCCCAGCATGCCACGGGTGGCTGCCGACGCATCCTTGGCCTGTTCGCGCAGCGATTCGCCCAGCTTCGACGCGCCGTCGATCTCGCCGACGATCCGCTGTTCGAACAAGGTGCCGTAGCGCTGGCGCTCGGCGCGCTGCGCCTCGGCCTGGTCGGAAGACAGGACATTGCTCATGAAGCCCGAATCGATCATCGCGATATGCACCATCATGCCCAGCAGCTTGCGGCAACGGGCCTCGTCATCATGGCAACATTCCCAGATCAGATCGGTAACCCGTTCATTCGCGGCGGCTACGGCCGTCATCACCGCCCGTATCGATACATCATGCTTGCGGGCATGGCGCACGCAGTCGGCGGCCGATTGTGCCCAGCGTCCTTCCGCAAAATGCAGCAGTTTTTCACGGACATAGCGATCGGCTTCCTGCTCGATCCGGTTGATGATGGTGCGGCCCAGCCGGTCCTGAAGTCCGGTTTCACGCATATAGGTCGCGAAAAAAACAGCGCCGACGCTGCCCAGATCCTTCTCGATCAGTTCGCCGACCTCGCGCGCGGCGCTGGCGATCGCGCCGGTGGGGTCGACGTCCGCCATATAGTCCGGTGCAATGGTGGCGGGAGAAAGACTGGACGGCATGAGGGAACGGCCCTTGCTGATGACGTGATCGGTTCGCGTTCGATCATTAGCGTGGGTTGGTTAATCACTTCTTATGCCTGCTGTCCTTTCGTGGAAAAGCGTCAGCAACTTTCTGTAGCCTTCCGCGGCTTGCCCTTGTGGCGCTTCGCTCCTAAGGGGAGCGGACTCAGGGACAAGTATCTAAGGACTAGGGTAGACATGGCGCGTTCCACCAGCCGGCCACTCTCGCCGCATTTGACGATCTGGAAATGGGGGCCGGCCATGGCCGTCTCCATCATGCACCGCGTGACGGGCAACGGTCTGGCGACCGCCGGCGCACTGGGCCTCATCTGGTGGCTGATGGCCGCTGCGACCGGACCGGAAGCCTATGCGACCTTCGTCGCATGCGCGACGTCGCCGATCGGTTATCTGGTGATGGCGGGCCTGTCCTGGTTCTTCTTCCAGCACCTCTTCTCCGGCCTTCGCCACTTCGTGCTCGATATGGGCGCGGGCTATGAGCTGAAGAACAACAAGCTGTGGTCGGTGCTGACCTTTGTCCTGTCCACGCTCGCCACGCTGGCCTTCTGGGCCGCGATCTGCCTGGGGAAATTCTGATGGGTACCGGAACCGGAATCGGCCGCGTCCGTGGTCTTGGCTCGGCCAAGCATGGCGCGCATCACTGGCTGGCGCAGCGCTACAGCGCGGTCGGCAACCTGCTGCTGGTGCTGTGGCTGCTGTTCAGCCTCATCAGCCTGCCCGGCCTCGACTATGAAAGCGTCGTCAGCTGGATTCACAATCCGCTGGTCGCGGTGCCGCTGATGCTGATGGTGGTCAGCATCTTCATGCATCTGCGCCTCGGCATGCAGGTGATGCTGGAGGATTATGTCCATGACAAGGGTCTGGCCTTCTTCTCCATGCTGCTGCTCAACTTCTATGCCTTTGGCGGTGCCGCCGCGGGCGTCTTCGCGATCGCCAAGATCGCCTTCATCGGGATCGTCAAGTAATGACCGAAGCCTATAAGATCATCGACCACACCTACGACACCGTCGTGGTGGGCGCTGGCGGCTCGGGCCTGCGCGCGACCATGGGTAGCGCCGAAGCGGGCCTCAAGACCGCCTGCATCACCAAGCTGTTCCCGACCCGCAGCCATACCGTCGCGGCGCAGGGCGGCATCGCCGCCTCGCTGGGCAACAACAGCCCCGACCACTGGACCTGGCACATGTACGACACCGTCAAGGGGTCGGACTGGCTGGGTGACCAGGACGCGATCGAATATATGGTGCGCGAAGCGCCCGCCGCCGTGATCGAGCTGGAACATGCCGGCGTGCCGTTCAGCCGCAACGAGGATGGGACGATCTATCAGCGTCCTTTCGGCGGCCATATGCAGAATATGGGCGCCGGCCCGCCGGTGCAGCGCACCTGTGCCGCGGCAGACCGTACCGGTCACGCCATGCTGCACGCTCTGTATCAGCAGAGCCTGAAGTATGATGCCGACTTCTACATCGAATATTTCGCCATCGACCTCATCATGGAAAATGGCGAGTGCCGTGGCGTCATCGCCATCTGTATGGAAGATGGCAGCATCCACCGCTTCCGCAGTCATGCGGTCGTGCTGGCGACGGGCGGCTATGGTCGCGCCTATTTCTCCGCCACCTCGGCCCATAGCTGCACCGGCGACGGCGGCGGCATGGTGCTGCGCGCGGGCCTGCCGCTGCAGGATCTGGAGTTTGTTCAGTTCCACCCGACCGGCATCTATGGCGCGGGCGTGCTCATCACCGAAGGCGCGCGTGGCGAGGGCGGCTACCTGACCAACTCCGAAGGCGAGCGTTTCATGGAACGCTATGCCCCGTCGGCGAAGGATCTGGCGTCGCGCGACGTCGTGTCGCGGTCTATGGCGATGGAAATGCGCGAAGGGCGCGGTGTCGGCGAGCATAAGGATCATATCTTCCTGCACCTCGACCATATCGATCCCAAGGTGCTGGCCGAACGCCTGCCGGGCATCACCGAAAGCGGCAAGATCTTTGCCGGTGTCGACCTGACCCGCCAGCCGCTGCCGGTGACGCCGACCGTCCATTACAATATGGGCGGCATTCCCTGTAACTATCACGGGCAGGTGGTGACCAAGGTCGGCGACGATCCGGAAGTCATCGTCAAGGGCCTGTTCGCGGTCGGCGAAGCGGCCTGCGTGTCGGTCCATGGCGCGAACCGCCTTGGCTCCAATTCGCTGATCGACCTTGTCGTGTTCGGCCGCGCCACCGGCCTGTTCCTCAAGGACAACCTCAAGCCCAACGCCCCGCACAAGGCGCTGCCGGCCGATGCCGCCGATCTGGCGCTCAGCCGCCTCGACCATTATCGCAATGCGAAGGGCAGCACGCCGACGGCGGACATCCGCATGGACATGCAGCGCACCATGCAGAAGCATGCCGCCGTGTTCCGCGACAGCGCGCTGCTGGCCGAAGGCGTCACCCAGATGCAGGCGGTCAACAAGCGGCTTCAGGATGTGAAGGTCAGCGACCGTTCGCTGATCTGGAACACCGACCTCATCGAGACGCTGGAACTCGACAACCTGATGAGCCAGGCCATCTGCACGATGGAAGGCGCCGAAGCCCGCAAGGAATCGCGCGGCGCCCATGCGCATGAGGATTTCCCGAACCGCGACGACGAAAACTGGATGAAGCACACGATCAGCTGGTTCGAAGGCTGGGGTGGCTCGGGCGGCAAGGTGACGCTCGATTATCGTCCGGTCCACGACTATACGATGACCGACGAAGCCGAATATGTGAAGCCGAAGGCGCGCGTATATTAAGGCTTTGGGTTTCCAGGCATGATTGATGAAGGGGGTTGGCCGCAGGGCTGACCCCCTTTTTCGTTTCAGGGATTTGCAGACAGTATGACGCAGCAGCAGGACATGATCGCCATCCTCTATCAGGCGCTGCCCCCGCCGGTGATCGATGGTCTGCGCAAGGATGCCAAGCCCGGCGGCTATTCCGATGGCGGCGCGGATATCGGCTTCGTCCTGCGCGGGCAGGGGCATGTCGTGCTGACCCCGGTGGCCGACCCCGATCCGGCCCGGCCACTCGACTGGGTCTTCCCGGATACGGCCGAAGGCATCGCAGAGGCGATCGCCGCGGGCGCGACGATTCTGTGGGCGAACAGCGTGTTGTTCGAAGGGCATCCGCTGGAGGCGGTGCTGGGACAGGTACGGATCGTCGGGCAGCTACCGACACTGATGCAGCGCTATGACGACAAGTTCGCCACCAACCGGATGCTGGCGGCGGCGGGCCTGCCGGTCGCGCGCTCCTTCCTGATGGCGCAGGCGGCGCGTCCTGGCGTCCGGGCGCTGGCCGATGTGGAGACGGCATTGGCCGAGGCTGGCCTGACCTTCCCGCTGATCGTCAAGCCAGTGCGCGGGCGGGGCAGCCAGGGCGTCACGCGAGTCGCCGATCTGGCAGCGCTGCTGGCGGCGGCAACCGGCCTGATTGCCGACGCGAAGTTCGGCGACACGCTGATCGTCGAGGAATATCTGGCCGGGGAGGAGGTCACGGTGACGGTGATGCCGCCGGTCGACGGCGCCTATCGCGCACTGCGCCCCGTGCGCCGCTTCAACCAGAAGGACGGCGTGGCCCCCTATAATGGCGACGTCGCCGTGACCGCCAACAGCGTGGCGATCGACGCAGCGGAACTGGCGTCCCCCATCGTACAGGCGATGCTGGAGGCCTGCGTCCGGGCGGCGGCGCTGGTCGGCGCGCGCGCCGTCATCCGCATCGATTGCCGCGCGGATGCGGGCGGCGACTACAAGCTGTTCGACCTCAACATGAAGCCCAACATGACCGGTCCCGGCCGTCCCGGTCGCGACGATCAGGACTGCCTGTCCGCCATCGCCGCCCGCGCCGACGGCTTGGACTTCGCGGGGCTGCTGGAGGGGATGCTGGCAGGGGCGTGGTGAGGAGGGAGTGGCTTTCTTCGATCCTGCTCGGACGCCCCACATCCGTTCGGGCTGAGCTTGTCGAAGCCCTGCTCTTTCTTTTGGGCTTATGTTGGAAGAAAAGCGCGGCCCCCTTCGACGCCGCCTGCGGCGTCGCTCAGGACAGGCTTCGACAGGCTCAGGGTGAACGGACATTCGGATCTGGAAGCGACCAAATCCGACGTTAATACCCCTGGCCAAACATTCTCGTAAGCGGAAGTTGCGATACTATCATCCCTACTGCGCCGGGTATCACTAATGCTTTTATGAAACCGAACAAGGGCATGGTCTGCGCCGCCTCCGTCCAGACGACAGCTATTGCAACCCCTCCCCACAACGCGAACGTTGCATATATTCCGATTTCACCCTCCAACCATCCGCTTCCCAATACCGCATGAAAACGCGATCGGTTCAAAATACCACCTACGATCCAATACGCAGTTCCTGCCGCGATGAGTATAACGCTTAAGATGGCTAGCGGGCGATACTGGACGGCCACCGCCGTAGCGGCCAGAAGCGCTGTGTTCAAAATCCAGAAAGTTCGATTGCCACGCATGAACATGGGGTTTTGATTGCCACAGCAGTTCGGCAAATGCCAGTGTCAGCTTTACCCCAATTTTGGCTGATAACCGACGTTCCGCTAACCACCCAAATCAGCCCTGCTCACCCTCAAAACGGCAGCAGCGCCTCATACACATCCACCCCCGGCTTGCCCGCCACCGCGACGCCCTGCCGCAGCAAAAATGCATGGCGCACGATTTCCGCCTGCTGCTCGATGCCATAGCGCGCGAACGGCTTGCCCGGCACGACATCATAGCCGTAGCGGCAAAAGGGGTGGCGCATCAGCGGTAGCCAATATTTGCCCGATCGCTGTGCTTGCCACACATGGGTCATCTCATGGATAAAATGCCCCTGTATGTGCAGCGGGCTGTCACAGAAATCGGCGCAGAACAGGCCGCCGTCCGGGTGGAACCACAGGTCGCCGTCAGGCGCCATGGTCACGCCCTTGGGCTGGAACGGCCACCATTTGCGGTCATGCACCCGCACCCGGCCATAGTCGATCGCCGACCCGAACATGGTCCGGGCCAGTGCCGCCTCCTGCTGCGTCAGCGCGCGGCTGGTCAATGTTGAGGCGTGCTGGGTGCCGCGTTGTCGGCGGGCTTGGGCGTGCCAGCCGCTTCCGGCTTGCGGATCACCGCGTCCACCAGCAACCGGTCGCCATTGCCCATCAGGAAAGTGAACTGCATCTTGCCCCGGCTGATCGCCGTGTCATTGATGCCCCAGATCATCAGATGCTTGCCGCCCGGCGCGAAGGCGACCTGCCCCTTGGGCGGCACATCGGCGCTTTCGACCCGCTCCATCGTGGTCATGCCATCCTTGCTGATCGTCTCGTGCATCTCGACCTTGAGCGCATAGTCGGTCAGCACGCCGCGCAGCTGCACGCCCGCATCGCCGCCATGCACGACGAAATAGCCGGCCGCAGGCATATCCTTGTTGGGCGACAGCCGGACCCAGGCCTGGTCGATATAGGATGGCGCGGGGTCGCCGCAGGCGCTGAGGGCAAGGGGCGCCAGAAGCGATGCAAGGGGGGTAAAAAGGGCAAAGCGCGCGTGCATCCGACACTCCATAACTTGTCTCGTTTCCGGTCGATCCCGACGCTAATCGTCCCAGCGTCTTGTGCCAAGCGCAACCGCGCCTATATCCCTCCTGCAAACCGGCCTTGCCTTGGCGCTTTAGTGAGGTATGGGCCGTCAACCGCTGAGTATTTTGGGGTTACAAGAGGAAGAGATGGCAAAAGTAATCGGTATTGACCTTGGCACCACCAACAGCTGCATCGCTGTGATGGACGGCGGCAAGCCCAAGGTCATCGAAAATGCGGAAGGGGCACGGACCACCCCTTCGATCGTCGCCTTCGCCAAGGATGGCGAGCGTCTGATCGGTCAGCCGGCCAAGCGCCAGGCGGTCACCAATCCGGACAACACGATTTTCGCGGTGAAGCGCCTGATCGGCCGCCGCTTCGACGATCCGTTGACCAAGAAGGACATGGAACTCGTCCCCTATGACATCGCGAAGGGCCCGAACGGCGACGCCTGGGTCAAGGCCGGTGGCGAGGATTACAGCCCGTCGCAGATCAGCGCCTTCATCCTTCAGAAGATGAAGGAAACCGCCGAATCCTATCTCGGCGAAACCGTGACGCAGGCGGTCATCACCGTTCCCGCTTACTTCAACGACGCCCAGCGTCAGGCGACCAAGGATGCCGGCCAGATCGCCGGCCTGGAAGTGCTGCGCATCATCAACGAGCCGACCGCGGCGGCGCTGGCCTATGGCCTCGACAAGCAGGACGGCAAGACCATTGCCGTCTATGACCTTGGCGGCGGCACCTTCGACATTTCGATCCTCGAAATCGGCGACGGCGTGTTCGAAGTGAAGTCGACCAACGGCGACACCTTCCTGGGCGGCGAAGATTTCGACGCCAAGCTGGTGGAATATCTGGCCGCCGACTTCAAGAAGGCGGAAAGCATCGACCTGACCAAGGACAAGCTGGCCCTCCAGCGTCTGAAGGAAGCCGCTGAAAAGGCGAAGATCGAGCTGTCCTCGGCCCAGACGACCGAAGTCAACCTGCCCTTCATCACCGCCGACCAGAATGGTCCCAAGCATCTAGTGAAGACCATCACCCGCGCCGATCTGGAACGCCTTGTCGCCGACCTCATCAAGCGCACGATGGAACCGTGCAAGAAGGCGATGGCGGACGCCGGGGTTTCGGCCAGCGAGATCAGCGAAGTCGTTCTGGTCGGCGGCATGACCCGCATGCCCAAGGTGCGCGAAGCCGTGAAGGAATTCTTCGGCAAGGAACCGCATACCGGCGTGAACCCGGACGAAGTCGTGGCCATGGGCGCCGCAATTCAGGCCGGCGTGTTGCAGGGCGACGTCAAGGACGTGCTGCTGCTCGACGTGACCCCGCTGTCGCTGGGCATCGAAACGCTGGGTGGCGTGTTCACCCGCATGATCGACCGCAACACCACCATCCCCGCCAAGAAGAGCCAAGTCTATTCGACCGCCGACGACAATCAGCAGGCGGTGACGATCCGCGTGTTCCAGGGCGAGCGTGAAATGGCGGCGGACAACAAGATCCTCGGCCAGTTCGACCTGCTCGGCATCCCGCCCGCACCGCGCGGCGTGCCGCAGATCGAAGTCACCTTCGACATCGACGCCAACGGCCTCGTCAACGTGTCCGCCAAGGACAAGGGCACCGGCAAGGAACAGCAGATCCGCATCCAGGCGTCGGGTGGCCTTAGCGACTCGGACATCGATCAGATGGTCAAGGATGCCGAACGCTTTGCCGAGGACGACAAGAAGCGTCGCGAAGCGGCCGAAGCCAAGAACAACGCCGAAAGCCTGGTCCACACGACCGAAGCGCAACTGGCCGAACATGGTGACAAGGTCGACGCCTCGCTGAAGGGCGAGATCGAAACCGCGATCGCCGCGACCAAGAGCGCCATCGAGGGCGGCGACGCCGAAGCCATGAAGACCAAGGCGCAGGAACTCGCCACGGTCGCCATGAAGCTCGGTCAGGCGATCTACGAGAAGGAGCAGTCGGAAGCGGCGGCTCCGGGTGCCGATGCGCCCAAGGCCGATGACGATGTCGTCGACGCCGAATTCTCGGAAGTCGACGAAAACAACAAGGCGTAAAACTATGCCCGCCGCCCGTTACCCTGCTTTTGTTCGGGGTGATGGGCGGCGCAGGCGGGGGCCTCTATGACCACCGAAGTTGATTATTACGAGCTGCTCGAAATCGAGCGCACCGCCGATGGCGCGCAGATCAAGAGCGCCTATCGCAAGCTGGCAATGAAATATCACCCGGACCGGACCGGGGGCTGCACCGACAGCGAAGCCAAGTTCAAATCCGTGTCCGAGGCCTATGAGTGCCTGAAAGATCCGCAGAAGCGCGCGGCCTATGACCGGTTCGGCCATGCTGCCTACACCCAGCAACAGCAGGGTGGCGGGGGCGGCGGCGGTTTCCGTGGCGGCGCGGGCGGCTTTTCCGACCTTGGCGATATTTTCGAGACGATTTTCGGCCAGTCCGGTTTCGGCGGGCAGGGCGGCGGCGGGCGTCAGGCCAACCGGCGCGGCGCCGACCTGCGCTACGACATGGAGATCACGCTCGACGAAGCCTATCATGGCAAGAAGACCGAGATTGCGATCGATGTGTCGGCGGCCTGCGACAGTTGCGAAGGATCGGGCGCGCAGCCCGGCACCGGGGTCAAGACCTGCGGCACCTGCCATGGTCATGGTCAGGTGCGGGCGCAGCAGGGCTTCTTCGTGGTCGAACGCACCTGTCCGGCCTGCCATGGCGCGGGCCAGGTGATCGAAAGCCCCTGCCGCTCCTGCCGGGGCGAAGGGCGCGTGGACAAGCCCAAGAGCCTGTCGGTCAATATTCCGGCCGGCGTCGATGAAGGCACCCGCATCCGCCTGTCGGGCGAGGGCGAGGCTGGCGCGCGCGGTGCGCCGGCGGGCGACCTCTACATCTTCCTGCATGTAAAGCGGCACGCGATCTTCGAACGCGACGGCACCACGCTGTTCTGCCGTGCGCCGGTCAGCTTCACCACGGCGGCGCTGGGCGGGGTGATCGAAGTACCGGGCCTTGATGGCATCCGGCACGAGATCAAGATCCCGAGCGGCATCCAGTCGGGCAAGCAACTCAAGCAGCGCGGCGGCGGTATGCCGGTGCTGAACGGGCGCGGGCAGGGCGATCTGGTCATCCAGATCGAGGTGGAAACGCCGACCAAGCTGACCGCCAAGCAGAAGGAATTGCTGGAAGCCTTCCGCGAGACGGAAACCGGCGAAGAATGCCCGCAATCGACCGGCTTCTTCTCCAAGCTCAAGGAAATGTGGGGGGATTAAGTTTCCCTAAAAAATCCGTTCGGTTCGAGTAGCCTTCGAGCGAAGTCGAGAAGGCGTATCGAGAACAGTTCTCGACAGGCTCGAACCGAACGGATGATTTATAACGCCTTACCTCCCCGCCGCGCCCACCAGTAGAAGGGCAGGCCCGCCAGCATCAGCAGGATGCTCGATCCGCTGGCTTCCACACCCGCGCCCCATAGCGTCCAGAGTGCATAACCAAGGCCGATGATCGCGGCCGGCACCACCAGCCGGAATCGCAAGCTTGCCAGCGCGCAGCCGACATAGAGCCACAGGGTCGCCGACGTCGCCAGCAGCGCCATGGCGGTGAACAGCGCCACCAACCCCTGCAAACTGTTCGCCACCAGCATCAGGCTGGCGAGCAGGGTGGACAGGACCAGTCCGCGTACTGGCGTACCCTTTGCATCCGTGACAGCCAACCAGCGGGGCAGTTCGCCCGCGCGTGCCATCGCCAGCGGCACTTCGCCCTGCAACAGCGTCCAGCCATTGAGCGCGCCGAGGCAACTGACGACCACGAAAATCGCGATGAAGCGGGCCGGCCCCGGTGACCAGTAATGGCTGACGAAGGCGCCGAAGGGGGAGCCGGTTTGCGTCTCCGCCGCCGGCAGCGTCAGGGCGATGCCGGAACAGACGACCAGATAGATAAGGCCGGTCGCCGCCGTGCCGATCAACGTCGCGCGCGGGATGGTGCGCGCGGGATCGCGCACCTTGTCCGCCGCCACGCTTGCCGATTCGAAACCGAGCAGCGCCCAGAGCGTCAATGCCGCCGATGCGGTGATGCCCGCGCCTGTGAGGCCCCGCGCTGGAAAGGGTTCGACCTGCGCGCTGCCATTGCCCAGGATGATGGCCAGCAATATCAGCACGACTGCGATCGGGATCAGCTTGATGCAAGTGGTGGCGATCTGTGTCATGCCCGCCGCCCGCGCGCCGATCAGGTTGATGCCGGTCATCGCCCAGAGGAAGGCGATGGAGCAGAGCGCGCCAAGACCGGGCTTTGTCAGCGCCGGCAGGATGCTGCTGAGGTTCGCGGTCGCCGCCACGGCAATGGTGACATTGGTGATGATGATCGAGATCCAGTAGATCCACCCGATCGCAAAGCCCGCCAGCGGTCCATAGGCGCGCGCGATCATCTGCGACGCATTGGCGTCCGGCATGGCTACGGTCAGCCGGGCGATGACGAAGGCCAGCACCAGCGACCCGGCGATGGTGAACACCCACCCCGCCACCGCGTCCCAGCCGAACGGCGCGAGCGATGCAGGCAGCAGGAACACGCCAGAACCGATCATATTGCCCATCACAAGCGCGATGCAGGCGGCAAGGCCCAGCGTGCGGGAGGAAGAGGGGGCGGTGGCGGCTGCGGGTGACGGATTGCTCATGTCGGAATGCTAGTGGCGTGTCCGAACGATTGCTAGATAGCCGCCGCCATCCAGTGCATTCGAAGGGAGAGCCGGGTGTCTTCCAAATTGCCTGGTTCCCCACATCCGTTCGGGCTGAGCCTGTCGAAGCCCCGCTCCTTTTTGAAAGTCTCGCCTTCCGGAGCAGTGACGCCCTTCGACAGGCTCAGGGAAAACGGATGTTGATTTTCCAGCGTTCATCACCGCTGGCCTGTACAGGGCGAGGAAGATACATTTCCTGCAATCGCCCTCGCCCGCATTGCATTTGCGAAAGCACCCGCAGAAGCCCAGATAGGCTGCGATGCTGCAACGCAGCAAATTGCAACAAAGGCACCGTGATGTTTTCCCTGCTTTCGCTCTATTTCTCCTATCGCCGCGACGTCGTCTCTGCCGAGCGTTACATTGCCGCGCTCAACAAGACCAAGGCGCCTGTCGCCGACGATGTGACCCCGGTTCCGGCCGAAGAAGAGCTGCCGCTCGCGGCATAATCCGGATGCGAAAAGGGCGGCCCAACGGACCGCCCCTCGCACCTGCAATCTGGCTGGCCCGATCAGGCGGCCAGGAACATGTCCGGATCGAGCGCCATCAGCGCGTCCGCGCCGCCCTCGATCTTCCGCCGCAGCGATCCCGCATCGGGCATGATCCGCTCGGCAAAGAAGCGCGCGGTCACCAGCTTGGCTTCCAGATATTTGGCGTCGCCTTCGCCCGCCGCGATCAGCGCGGTGGCGGCCTTGCCCATGCGCAGCCACATCAGGCCCGTCGCGACGATGCCAAGGATGTGCATATAATGATGCGCGCCGGCCCCGGCATGTTCGGGGTTCTTCATCGCATTCTGCATCAGCCACATGGTCGCCGCGCCCAACTGGCCGCTGGCCTTTTCCAGCGCCTCGGCGATCGGCGCCAGTTTCTCGTCAGTCTTGGCGGTCGCGACGTCCTCGCCCACCATCTTCAGGAAGGCCTGGAGCGCGCGTCCGCCGTTCATCGGCAGCTTGCGGCCGACAAGGTCCATCGCCTGCACGCCATTGGTGCCTTCGTAAATCTGGGCGATGCGCGCGTCGCGGACATACTGCTCCACGCCATTTTCCCAGATATAGCCATGGCCGCCAAATACCTGCTGGCAGGCGACGGCGACGTCGAAACCCTTGTCGGTGCCATAGCCCTTCACCACCGGGGTCAGGAGCTGGAGCATGTCGTCCGCCGCCTGACGCTCTTCCTCGGTGGCGGCATGATGGGCGAGGTCGACCTGCAAGGCCGTCCACAGGATGAGGGCGCGCAGTCCTTCGGTGATGGACTTGGCCTCCATCAGCATGCGGCGTACGTCGGGATGGACGAACAGCGTGTCGGCCTTTTCGTTCGGCTCCTTGGGGCCGGTCAGCGCGCGGCCCTGACGGCGATCCTTCGCATAATGGACGGCGTTCTGGAACGCGATTTCGGACTGCGCCAGCCCTTGCAGGCCCACGCCCAGCCGCGCCGCGTTCATCATGATGAACATCGCGGCCAGACCCTTATTCTCCTCGCCCACGATCCAGCCGGTCGCGCCGTCATAATTCATGACGCAGGTGGCGTTGCCATGAATGCCCATCTTGTGCTCGATCGATCCGCAGGACACGGCGTTGCGGTCGCCCGGTACGCCATCGTCGCCCACGAAATATTTCGGCACCACGAACAGCGAAATGCCCTTGCTGCCTTCCGGCGCATCGGGCGTCTTGGCCAGGACGAGGTGGATGATATTTTCCGACAGGTCATGCTCGCCCGCCGAAATGAAGATCTTCGTGCCGGTGATGCTGTAGCTGCCATCGGCCTGCGGCACCGCCTTGGTCTTGATGAGGCCGAGATCCGTGCCGCAATGCGGCTCAGTCAGGTTCATCGTACCGGTCCATTCGCCCGACACCATCTTGGGGATGTAACGCTGTTGCAGCTCGTCGCTGCCCTTGGCGATCAGCGCCGCGACCGCGCCGGCGGTCAGGCCATGATACATTTCGAACGCCTGATTGGCCGACAGCACATATTCGTCCACCGCCGTTGCCAGCACGGTGGGCAGGCCCTGACCGCCAAATTCCACCGGACCATGGATCGTGGTCCAGCCACCGGCGACGAACTGGTCGAACGCGGCCTTGAAGCCGGTCGGGGTGGTCACGCTGCCATCGGGGTGGCGGGTGCAGCCTTCCTTGTCACCCACCGCGTTCAGTGGGAACAGGACTTCGGCCGCCATCTTGCCGCCTTCGGTCAGGATCGCCTCGACCAGATCGGGCGTGGCATTTTCGAAACCGGGCAGGTTGGCATAGCGATCCAGCCCGACGATATGGTCCAGTACGAAACGGGTGTCGCGGACGGGGGCGGCATAGCTGGGCATGATCTTCTCCTGATATATATTCTGGTACCCCGGCGACGGGGCAGGGGATTATTTCTGTTCGATGGTTGCCACGAAGCTGGCCAGTTCGGCGATCGCAGCGTCGATATCGTCCTTCTGACGGGTCAGCAGATCGATTCGCGCCTTGCACTTGTCCACCGTGACGCGGCGCTGCGCTTCATGCGCCTCGTCCGCGTCATACAGGTCGATCATCTCGCGAATTTCGGTCAGGCTGAACCCCACCCGCTTGCCACGCAATATCCAGGCAAGGCGGGCACGGTCGCGGCGCGAATAGATGCGAGCCAACCCCTGCCGTTCCGGCGAGATCAGCCCTTCATCCTCATAGAAACGCAGCGCGCGGGCAGTGACCCCGAACTCCTCGGACAGGTCGGTGATCGTATAGCTCTGCCGTTCGCTATGGTCGGGCAGTTCGATGCCGGCGATGCTGCTGCGCGTGTTCATGGCAGGAGATGTAAATAGACTTTACGTTTACGTCAAGGTGAGTGCGGCGATCACTTGGACCTTTTGTCTGGGTGACAGGGCAGGCTGCCGCCGCTACGGCTGCGGCATGATGGGGGCGATCAGACAGTCGGAGAAGGCGCGCGCGCTGCTGGCGGCGCTGGCTCTGCTCGTGCTCGCCATCCAGTTGATCGCACCGTCCGGCTTCATGCCGGTGCGCACCGAACGGGGCGTCGTGGTGACGCTTTGTACCGGGACCGGTCCGGTCAATGTCGTCGTGCCGCGCGGCACTGCGCCGGACAAGGATGGCCATCATTCCGACGATGGCATGACCGGGCAGCAGCATTGCCCCTTCGCGGCTTCGGTGCAACCGGTGGTGCCCCCGCTGATCGTAGCCGACCTGCCGCTGCCGGCCTGGCAACTGGCGTTCGGGCCGATCGCCTTCGCGCTCAAGACGGGGCTGATCGCACGCTTGGCCGCGCCACCGCCACCATCGCTGGGGCCGCCCGCCACTTTCTGAACGTCACAAGCTCCCAGGTCCGTTCGGGCCGAGCCTGTCGAAGCCTCGTTCTTCTTCGCGACCTTGCGGACAAGGACTGCCCTTCGACAGGCTCAGGGCGAACGGAGGTAGGGCAAATCTGAGCAGATCGCAGCCTTTCGAGGCGAAGCGATTGCGCCTTGTCTTTCAGAAAGTCATTCCATCCATGCGTCATCACCCTGTCGCGCACAGCCTGCCGCTGTGCGCCCTGACCCTTGCCCTGTCCGCCGCTCCCGCCTTCGCCGAGGAGGCCGAACAAAGTGCTATTATCGTCACCGCCAGCCCAATTGTCGAGGAAGCGGCCGCACGCGTCCAGCAGACCCCCGGCGGCGTCGATGTCGTCGCCGCCGACGACTTCGCGAACAAGGCGGCCGTCTCGCTGCGCGATGCGCTGGCCTTTTCTCCCGGCGTCTATACCCAGCCGCGCTTCGGGCAGGAGGTGCGCATTTCCATCCGTGGCTCCGGCCTGTCGCGCGGCTATCATATGCGCGGCCTCACCCTGTTGCAGGACGGCATCCCCATCAACAGCGCCGACGATAATGGCGATTTTCAGGAATTGGACCCGCAGGTCTTTCAGCATCTGGAGGTCTATCGCGGCGGCAATGCGCTACGCTTCGGCGGATCGACGCTGGGCGGGGCGATCAACGCGGTGACGCCGACCGGGCGCAGCATGCCGGGCGCGGAGGTCCGCCTCGACGGCGGCAGCTTCGATACGTTGCGCGGCAAGATCGCCTATGGTCATGCGGACGATCGCGGAGATGTCTATCTCGCTGTCTCAGGCGACCGGTCCGACAGCGACCGCGCCCATGGTGACCGCAAGGCGCTGCGCCTCAACGGCAATGTCGGGCTGACACTGGGGGAAGGCGTCGAAACCCGCTTTTACGCCAGCGCGCAGACGATCCGCCAGAACCTCGCCGGGGCGCTGAGCGAGGCGGACGCGCTGACCAATCCCGGCAAAGGCAATTTCACGGGCGATCAGGCCCGCGACATCGATTCGATCCGGCTCCAGAACCGCACGACGGTCGACCTTGTCCATGGCAGGCTGGCCTTCGGTCTTTTTTATAATGCCAAGGCGCTATCCCACCCCATCTACCAGTTGATCGATCAGAACTCGGAGGATCGCGGAGTCTTCGCCAGCCTCGACCTGACGGGCGATCTTGCTGGCATGCCGGTGGCGCTGACGCTGGGCAGTCAGGCCCGCTTCGGCCGCACGCACGCGCGCCAGTTCGTCAATCTGAACGGCAGGCCCGGTGCGCTGACCGCTCATGCACTGCAAAAGGCGCAGACCATCAACAGCTATGGCGAAGCGCGGATCGCGCCGGTGGCGAATCTCTGGCTGATCGCCGGCGGCCTCTACAGCCATGGAGAACGGACTATCGTCAATCGCCTTGTCCCGGCGCGCAGCGGCGAAGCCAGCTTCGACAGTTTCGCGCCCAGGCTGGGCCTGCTTTATCAACCGGCCGAAAGTCTGCAATTCTACGCCAACTACAGCCGTTCGATCGAAATGCCGGGCTTTGGCGAACTCAGCCAGACGCCGGTCGGCGGCGCGCCGGGTTTCACCCCGGTCAGCCTGCAAAAGGCATGGACGGCGGAGATCGGTACGCGTGGCCGGCGGGGCATCGCCGCCTGGGACATCAGCCTTTATCGTGCCGACATACAGGGCGAGATGCTGCAATATAGCGTGGTCGCGGGCACTATCCCGGCCGCCACCTTCAATGCCGGCCGCACCCGGCATCAGGGGCTGGAGGTCGGGCTGGACCTGACCCTGACGCCATGGGCCAGTCTCCGACAGGTCTATCAATATAGCGATTTCCGATTCCGCAATGACGTCCAATTTGGCGACAACCGCCTGCCGGTGGTGCCGCGCCATTTCTATCGCGCGGAACTGAAGCTGGGCACGGATCGGCTCAGCGTCTCGCCGGCGGTCGAATGGCTGCCGCAGGGTGCCTGGGTCGATTATGCCAATAGCAAGCGGGTCGGCAGCTATGCGCTGCTTAACCTCGGCGCGCAGGCGCAGGTGCGCGATGGCATCACGCTGTTCCTCGACGCCCGTAACCTGACGGACGAGCGCGCCATTGGCGATATCAGCGCGGTCGTGAACTACGCTGCGCTTGCGCCAGCCAGTCGCGCGATCTTCTACCCGGTCGAACGTCGCGCCGTCTATGCCGGCGTACGGGTGCGTTTCTGATGGAGGGCGCCCTGTATCGGGCAATGTGGCGCTGGCATTTCTATGCTGGCCTCATCGTCCTGCCGGTGCTGGCGCTGATGGCGGTGACCGGTGCCCTCTATCTCTACAAGCCGGAACTGGAGGCGTGGTTCTACCCGGTGCGGATTGCCGCGCCGCCGGATGCCCGTCCGTTGTCGCCCTCTCGCGTCATCGCCGCAGTACAGGGGAGTGGAGCGCCGGCGACCCAGTTGCTGGTGCCTGCCCGGAGCGACGAAAGCTGGCGCGTGACGAGCGGGACGACAGCGACGTTCATCAACCCATATGACGGGCGCGTGCTGGGCCAGATGTGCGATGGTGGCGTCATGCAGACGGTGCGCGACCTGCACAGCCTTGCCCTGACAGGCCCGATCGGCAACCGGCTGGTGGAGGTGGCGGCGGGCTGGGCGATCCTGCTCTGCATCACTGGCCTTTACCTCCGTTGGCCCCGGCACGGCAGCCCGGCGCTGGCGATCCGGGGCCGGGCCGGTGGGCGGCTTTTCTGGCGCGATGTTCATGGCACGCTCGGCTTCCTGTCGGCCGGCGTGATCCTGTTCCTGGCGGTGACCGGCATGCCCTGGACTGATGTCTGGGGCGGCGGACTACGTGCAATCATCGCCGCCAATGGTGCGGGCCGCCCGGCCATGAAGGTCAATCCCTGGGCGCCGCCCGCAAAACAGGCCTTGCCCTGGACCCTGCGGGAGGGCGACGCACCGACCAGCAGCATGGGCGACATTGGCGTCGATGCCGTTGCGCGGATCGCGGCGCGCCATGGCCTTGCCGCTGGCTACCAGCTGTTTTTGCCGGCCAGCCCCGGTGCGCCTTATCTCGTGACGGCGCTGACCGCCCGCGCCGACGATGCCCGCGCCATCACCATCGATGCGGGCACCGGCGCGGTGGTGCAGGATGTCGACTGGCGCCAGTTCGGGCGCGGAGCAAGGGCGGTCGAATGGGGAGTCGCCACCCATCAGGGCCAGCAATATGGCGAAGCGAACCGACTGCTGATGCTGGCGGGTTGCCTTTGTTTGCTGGCGCTTTGCCTGACTGCGCCGATCCTCTGGTGGAAGCGCCGCTTTGCCACGCCGCCGCCGGCACCGCCGGGCATCGGGCGCATGGTCGGGGGATTGATGCTCGGCCTCGGCCTGCTCTTTCCGCTGACCGGTCTCAGCATGATCGTGGCACTGGCCGGCGAATGGCTGTTCGGGCGGATGCGGCGGGCCTAGTTTATTTTCAGGCCGCGAAAGACTATGGCGCAGCCATGATCCGTCTTTCCGGCCTGAAACTGCCCCTCGACCATCCGGCCGAGGCGATGCCCGCCGCCATTTGCGCCCGTCTTGGCCTGGAACCGCATGAGCTGCGCGGGCATAGCCTTGTCCGGCGTGGCAATGACGCCCGCCGCCGTTCCGCCATCCTGCTGGTCTATACGATGGATGTTGACGTCGTAGACGAGGCGGCCGTGCTGGCCCGTTTCGCCGACGATCATGATGTCCGCCCGACCCCGGACACCAGCTATAAATTCGTCACCCATGCGCCCGATGGCTGGCAGGGCCAGCGCCCCGTCGTGATCGGCGCCGGGCCCTGTGGCCTGTTCGCGGGCCTGATCCTTGCCCAGATGGGGTTCAAACCCATCATCCTCGATCGCGGCAAGGTGGTGCGCGAACGGACCAAGGATACCTGGGGCCTGTGGCGTCGGGCCGAACTGAACCCGGACAGCAATGTCCAGTTCGGAGAGGGCGGGGCGGGCACCTTCTCCGACGGCAAGCTCTATTGCCGGGTGAAGGACCCGCGCTTCCTGGGGCGCAAGGTGCTGGAGGAGTTCGTTGCGGCCGGCGCGCCGGACGATATCCTCTGGGAAGCGCATCCCCATATCGGCACCTTCCGCCTCGTTTCCATGGTGGAGGCGATGCGCAAGCAGATCGAGGCGCTGGGCGGCGAATATCGCTGGCAGCATCGCGTCGACGATCTGGTGCTGGAACGACAGGGGGATGGCACGCAGAAACTGCGCGGCATCGTGCTGCATGACGGCAGCGTGATCGAAAGCGACCATGTCGTGCTGGCGGTCGGCCATAGCGCCCGCCCGACCTTCGAGATGCTGCACGCGCGCGGCGTCCATATCGAAGCCAAGCCCTTTTCCATCGGCGTGCGGATCGAACATCCGCAAAGCTGGGTCGATCGCGCCCGCTATGGCAATTGCGCCGGCCATCCCGATCTGGGTGCGGCGGCCTACAGCCTCGCCCATCATTGCGCCAATGGCCGCACCGTCTACAGTTTCTGCATGTGCCCTGGCGGCCGGGTCGTCGCCGCCACATCGGAGGAAGGGCGCGTCGTCACCAACGGCATGAGCCAATATAGCCGCGCCGAATTCAACGCCAATTCCGGGCTGGTGGTCGGCATCGACCCGGCGAAGGATTATCCGGATGGGCCTCTGGCCGGCATCGCGCTCCAGCGCCATTGGGAAAGCCTCGCCTATCAGGCGGGCGGCTCTTCCTACCGGGCGCCGGGCCAGACCGTCGGGGACTTCCTCGCGCGCAGACCTTCGACCCAGCTTGGCGAGGTCGTGCCCTCCTACAAGCCGGGCGTGACCCCGACCGACCTGTCGCTCTGCCTGCCCGACTATGTGATCGAGGCTTTCCATGAGGCGCTGCCCGCCTTTGGCCGGCAGATCGCCCATTATGACCATCCCGACGCGGTGATGACCGGAGTGGAGACGCGCACCTCTTCCCCGATCCGCATCACCCGCGGCAAGGATTTCCAGAGCCTCAACGTCGCCGGCCTCTATCCGGCCGGGGAGGGGGCGGGCTATGCCGGCGGGATCCTCTCCGCCGCGATCGACGGCATCAAGGTGGCGGAGGCTGTGGCGGTGCAACTGTCGGCGGCCGGCTGAACCAGGCGGCCGCCGCGTGGTGGATCAGCCGATCAGGAAGTCGCTGAGGCCCAGGCTGGCCGGCGCGATCGAACCCAGGTCGGCGATCATATGGACCGTGGCATCGGCGGCGCTGCCGTCCGCGCTGGCGGTATAGTAAAGGACGCTGTGATCGTCCGCATCGCGTGCGACGACGAACATCCCGGCGTCGACAATGCTGTCATTGTCGCCAAGCAAGGTGCGCACGGCAGCAGCATCATCCAATATGCCGTCATAGACCAGCAGGTCGGTCGTGCTCAGGTCGCCCGCTGCATCAGTGGAGCGGACGTCCAGGGCGGCCCCGTTCACACCGAAGGCTGCAGCGTTGAACATCAACTGGTCCTGCCCGACGACGAAATCCAGGATGCTGTCGCCGCCCTCGCTGGCAGCGTTCCAGACGAACTGGTCGCGGCCGCCACCGCCGGTCAAAATATCGGCGCCGGCGCCGCCCTGAAGCCGGTCGTTGCCCGCACCACCGATGATATGGTCGATGTCGTTGCCGCCCACCGCCAGGATGGAATGGCCCGCGCTCAGGCTGCTGCCATCGATCCTGTCCGCGTTGCTGCTGCCCTGTATGGTAATCCGGCCGCCGCCGATGTCGCGAAACAGGCTGTCGGTCAGTATGATCTGCGCCGGCCCACCGGACAGGATGAAGGTTTCGACGCCGCGCACCCCCGACAGGTCGTCCCCGTCCAGGCTGCCGCTGCCGCTCAGGATCAACTGGTCTGCCCAGCCGCCGCCCGAAACGCTGTCGCCGCTGTTCAATTCGGAGATGGCGAAACGGAAAATGTCGGTGCCTGCGCCACCGGTCAGGCTGTCCTCTCCATTGCCGCTGCGGGTATCGATGCCATAGCTGCGGCTCAAAGCGGAGGCATCCACGCTGTCGCTCCCGAACTGGCTCCATATCTCCATGCGACTGTTGCCGAGGCCGACCACATTGGCATCGGTCAAGGCGATGCTGTTCTGCCCGACCGCCAGCATGATCCGCTCGACCCCGCTGACATTGCGCAGCGCATCTGCGGTGACGGTGCCGGCGGTGCCGATCGACAGCGTGTCATAGCCGCCATTGCCGATGACTGTATCGCCATCCAGCTTTTCCGCCATGAAATGAAAGATGTCGTTGCCCGCGCCGCCGATCAGCGTGTCCAGCCCGATATGCGACGTTACCTGGATGGAATTAAGTGAGGACAGGGCCGATCCATCGATAATGTCGTTCCCGGCATTGCCCATTACGGTGATCTGCCGCCCGCCGACATCGCGGAATATGGCGTCGCTCAGGGTCAGGCTGTTGTTGCCGCCTGCGAGGATGAAGGTTTCGATGCCCCGCACATTGGCCAGATGATTGGCATTGATGGTGGCATTGGAAGCGGTCACATAAAGCGTATCGGCGCCGCCATTGCCGTAGATGGTCGGGGTGACGAAGCCATCGATGCCTACGCCAAAATAGGCGACGCGGAACATATCATTGCCTGCGCCGCCGCGGACGGTACCATCATAGGCGACGGTGAAGTCGACCCAATGATCGGCGGTCAGACCGGACCCGTCGACATTCTGCGCGGTGACAGCGATTCGCGCCATGGCGATGCCGTCGAAATTATCATTGTGCAATGTAACGGTGTCGGACCCGCGGATGATGATATTCTCTACGGCAGAGACGTCTGTCAGAAGAGTGGCGCCGTTCATGGGCGCTGCCGTGTTCTGGATGGTCAGCGTGTCCACGCCGTCGCCGCCATCGACGATATTATGTGCGTCAGCCAGCAAGGTAATGCTGTCATTGCCACGCCCCCCGACGATCCAGTCGCCACCGCCGTTGCCGACGATTGACAGGCTGGTTCCTCGGGAAATGGCTGATCCATCGATCGTGTCGCTTTCGGTGCCGCCCATGATCGATATCACGCCATTGGGCAGGTCGAACGTCATATTGTTATGCAGCGCGATGTTATTGACGCCATTGGCCAGAATGATGCGCTCGATCCCTTTCACATTGGCCAAGGCGTCGTATGCGATGGTTCCGGCCGTGGTCAGGATCAGAATGTCTTCGAATCCGCCATTGCCCTGTACAATGTCCCCGTCGAGTTCCTCAGCCGCAAAGGTGAAAGTGTCTCTGGAGGCCGAGCCGATCAGTGTGTCGAGGCCGCCGCCGGAAATGAAATTGACTGCTCCCATATAGTTGGAGGCATCGATACTGTCGTTACCTGATCCGCCTTCCACATCGACATAAGAGCCGCCACGCCCATTGATGAGCTTGAGGCCATTGGTGCCGTCGCTCAAGACGATCCGCTCGATATTCTGCACATAGCGCAGGGCGTGATCGACCAGAACGCCCGGTGTGGTGATGAACAACGTGTCCTTGCCCGAAGTGTTGCCCTGGCCGTCGATCCAGTCACCGTCCAGATCCTCTGCGCGGAACCGGAAAAAGTCAGTGCCTGCCCCGCCAATGACATCCACTCTCGCACCGGCATTGTTGCCTGCGGTGTAATCCAGTGCGTAATTGCCGCTCAGGAAACGCCCATCGACCTGATGGGCGCCGGACGATCCGATGACTTCCAGATAATTGCCGGAGGGCTTCGTCTTGGAGATTATGGAGTCGCGCAACTGTATCGCGAGGCCTGGCGTTTCCAGGACAAGACGGTTGATACCACTGACGCCCGCCAAATGCCCCGAAAGGCCACCCGATCCGCTGATACGCAACGTATTGAAGCCGCCGCCGCCGGATACATGATCGAATTCATTCAGGTCACTCGATTTAAAGATGAAAATATCATCTTCGTCGGTGCCAACGAAATTATCGTTCGTGTTGGGATTTCCGGTAAACGTCGCCATATCCATCTCCCGATTTGCCGCGATCATGCACGGCAAAAGTGAAAGGGCAAGAATTAAGCGACCAATTTGATTGGAATTTGGATGCCCGACAAGGACTCGAACCTTGATTGACGGAGTCAGAGTCCGCTCTCTTACCATTAGAGGATCGGGCATCAATCCTGAGCGGTGACCCGCTTGGGAGGCCGCAGATAGGCGGGGATGGAGAGTCGGTCAAGCGCTTTTCTGATATAAATGCGCGACTTTTTCTCGTCCGGCGGCATGTCATGATAGCCTGCGGACAAAAGAAAGCCCGCCGAAACGCGGATGCGTCCGGCGGGCATATCCTCACTCCCTTGCGGGAGGGAAGGGCTGGGAGCCACATCCTATATAGGATGCCGCCCCCAGTCTTTCAAAGGGGTCAGTCCATATCCTGCGTGGTGAAATCGTCACCCTGCACGGCGGCCAGCGGATCGTTGCCGATCGCAGCTTCCGGACCCTGCGCCAGTTCGGCGGCATGTTCCTGAGCGGCCGTCTTCGGCGCGATCAGGTCCACTTGGGCAGAGGCGCGCAGCGCGGCCCGCAGCGCTGCGTCCCGCGACGAAGCGGCAACGCGCAGGCGGTTCATGCCGGCGCCGGTGCCCGCCGGGATCAGGCGGCCGACGATGACATTTTCCTTCAGGCCAACGAGCGTGTCCTTCTTGCCCTGAACCGCCGCTTCCGTGAGGACGCGGGTGGTTTCCTGGAAGGAGGCCGCCGAGATGAACGAACGGGTCTGGAGCGAGGCCTTGGTGATGCCGAGCAGCACCGGCTTGCCAGCGGCGGGCGCGAAGCCCGGCTGGAGCTTGGCGTTGATCTCGTCCATTTCCTCGCGGTCGATCTGCTCGCCCACCAACAGGGTGGTGTCGCCGGACTCGATGATCTCGACCTTCTGCAACATCTGACGAACGATCGTTTCGATGTGCTTGTCGTTGATCTTCACGCCCTGCAAGCGATAGACTTCCTGGATTTCGGCGACCAGATATTCGGCCAGCGGCTCGATGCCGAGCACTTCCAGAATGTCGTGCGGATCGGGCGAACCGCCGATCAGATTGTCGCCACGCTTCACATAGTCGCCTTCCTGAACGTCGATCACCTTGCTCTTGGGGATCAGATATTCGACCGGCTCGCCGCCATCTTCCGGATTGATGGCGATCTTGCGCTTCGCCTTGTAATCCTTGAGGAACTGGACGCGGCCCGACACCTTGGCAATGATCGCATTGTCCTTGGGCTTGCGGGCTTCGAACAGTTCGGCGACGCGCGGCAGACCACCGGTGATGTCGCGGGTCTTGGCCGCTTCACGGCTGACACGCGCCAGCACGTCACCGGCCTGCACCTGCGCACCATCGTCGACCGACAGGGTCGCACCCACCGCCAGCATATAGCGGGCGGATTCGCCGGAGTTGTCGTCCAGCAGGGTGAGGCGCGGACGAAGATCTTCCTTGGTCCGTGCCGCACCGCGATGTTCGATGACGACGCGCTGCGCGATGCCGGTGGCTTCGTCGGTCTGCTCGGTCAGCGTCTTGTTGTCGATCAGGTCGACATACTTAACGATACCGGGCTTTTCGGTGATCACCGGCATGGTGAACGGATCCCACTCGGCAAAGCGGTCGCCCTTCTTCACCGCGTCGCCATCCGCAAACAGGATGGTGGCGCCGTAAGGCAGGCGGTGCGTTTCGCGTTCGCGGCCTTCGCTGTCGATGATCGCGACTTCGCCGTTACGGGCGAGCGACAGACGACGACCATTCTTGTCGACGATGGTCGGCATGTCGCGCAGTTCGATCGTACCGTCGGCCAGAGCCTCGAGGTTCGACGTTTCGTTGAAGTTCGCTGCGCCGCCGATGTGGAAGGTACGCATGGTCAGCTGCGTGCCCGGTTCACCGATCGACTGCGCCGCGATGACGCCGACGGCTTCACCGATGTTGACCGGCGTACCACGGGCGAGGTCACGGCCGTAGCACTTGCCGCACACGCCCATCTTGCTTTCGCAGATCAGCGGGCTGCGGATCTTCACCGCCTGCGTGCCGATGGCCTCGATCTTGGCGACCAGCGCTTCGTCCAGCAGGGTGCCGATCGGCACGATGACCGAACCGTCCTTGCTGTCGACGATGTCCTGCGCCGTGGTCCGGCCGAGGATACGCTCGCCGAGCGAGGCGATGACCGAACCACCCTGAACGATGGCCTTCATCTCCAGCGCCTTTTCGGTGCCGCAATCTTCCTCGACGATGGTGCAGTCCTGCGACACGTCGACCAGACGGCGGGTCAGGTAACCCGAGTTCGCCGTCTTGAGCGCGGTGTCGGCCAGGCCCTTACGAGCGCCGTGGGTGGAGTTGAAGTACTCAAGGACGGTCAGACCTTCCTTGAAGTTCGAGATGATCGGCGTTTCGATGATCTCGCCCGACGGCTTGGCCATCAGGCCTCGCATACCGGCCAGCTGCTTCATCTGGGCCTGCGAACCACGGGCACCCGAGTGCGCCATCATGTAGATCGAGTTGATCTGCTTCTGGCGACCGGTTTCCGGGTCGATCGGCATCGCACGGATTTCGTCCATCATGGCGTTCGCCACCACGTCGCCGCAACGGCTCCAGGCGTCGATGACCTTGTTGTACTTTTCCTGCTGCGTGATCAGACCGTCCTGATACTGCTGCTCATAGTCGGCCACCAGCGCCTTGGTTTCGGCGACGGAGCCTTCCTTCGAATCCGGGATCACCATGTCGTCCTTGCCGAACGAGATGCCGGCCTGGAATGCGTGGCGGAAGCCCAGCGCCATGATGGCGTCGGCGAACAGCACCGTGTCCTTCTGACCCGTGTGACGATAGACTTCGTCGATCACGTCGCCCACGTCCTTCTTGGTGAGGAGGCGGTTGACGACGTCGAAGGGCACCTTGTGGCTCTTGGGCAGGCATTCGCCCAGCAGCATGCGACCCGGCGTCGTTTCATAGCGCTTCAGGTAGGTTTCGCCATTTTCGTCGGTCTGCGGCACGCGGCTCACGACCTTCGAATGCAGCGTCACCGACTTGGTGTAGAGCGCCTGATGCACTTCCTGCATGTCGGACAGCAGCATGCCTTCGCCCGGCTCGCCCTGACGTTCCATCGACAGATAATAGATGCCCAGCACCATGTCCTGCGAAGGCACGATGATCGGCTTGCCGTTAGCGGGCGACAGGATGTTGTTGGTCGACATCATCAGCACGCGCGCTTCCAGCTGGGCTTCCAGCGAGAGCGGCACGTGGACGGCCATCTGGTCACCGTCGAAGTCGGCGTTGAAGGCCGAGCAGACGAGCGGGTGCAGCTGGATCGCCTTGCCTTCGATCAGCACGGGTTCGAACGCCTGGATGCCGAGGCGGTGCAGCGTCGGCGCGCGGTTCAGCATGACCGGATGTTCGCGGATCACCTCGTCCAGGATGTCCCAGACTTCCTTGCGTTCCTTTTCGACCCACTTCTTCGCCTGCTTCAGGGTCATGGACAGACCCTTGGCGTCGAGGCGGGCGTAGATGAACGGCTTGAACAGTTCGAGCGCCATCTTCTTGGGCAGGCCGCACTGGTGCAGCTTGAGTTCCGGGCCGGTCACGATGACCGAACGACCCGAATAGTCGACGCGCTTGCCGAGCAGGTTCTGGCGGAAGCGGCCCTGCTTGCCCTTGAGCATGTCGGACAGCGACTTGAGCGGACGCTTGTTGGCGCCAGTGATGACGCGGCCGCGACGGCCATTGTCGAACAGGGCGTCGACGGCTTCCTGCAACATGCGCTTTTCGTTGCGGACGATGATGTCGGGCGCGCGCAGTTCCATCAGCCGCTTCAGGCGGTTGTTACGATTGATGACGCGGCGATACAGGTCGTTAAGGTCCGACGTCGCGAAGCGGCCGCCGTCCAGCGGCACCAGCGGGCGCAGTTCCGGCGGGATGACCGGCACGACGTCCAGGATCATCCATTCCGGGCGGTTGCCCGATTCCAGGAAGCTTTCAACCACCTTCAGGCGCTTGATGATCTTCTTGGGCTTCAGTTCCGACTTGGTGACGGCCAGTTCGTCCAGCAGCGCCTGCTTCTCGCCCTCAAGGTCGAGGTCCATCAGCATCTGCTTGACAGCCTCGGCGCCGATGCCGGCGGAGAAGGCGTCTTCACCATATTCGTCCTGCGCGTCGAGCAGTTCGTCTTCGGTCAGAAGCTGGAACTTTTCGAGCGGGGTCAGGCCCGGTTCGGTGACGATGTAGGATTCGAAGTAGAGGACGCGCTCCAGCTGCTTGAGCTGCATGTCGAGCAGCAGGCCGATGCGCGACGGCAGCGACTTCAGGAACCAGATATGCGCGACAGGGGCGGCCAGTTCGATATGGCCCATGCGCTCGCGGCGAACCTTCGAGACAGTAACCTCGACGCCGCACTTTTCGCACACGATGCCCTTATATTTCATGCGCTTATACTTGCCGCACAGGCATTCATAGTCCTTGATCGGACCGAAGATGCGCGCGCAGAACAGGCCGTCACGCTCGGGCTTGAACGTGCGGTAGTTGATGGTTTCCGGCTTCTTGATCTCGCCGAAGGACCAGCTGCGGATGCGCTCGGGCGAGGCAAGGCCGATCTGGATCTGGTCGAAGGTTTCCGGCTTGGCGACCGGGTTGGCGAAGTTGGTCAGTTCGTTCATTTTTCAGTCCCTCTGGAGGGTAAAAACTTGTTCAGCGGCTTTGTGCAGCGCGGAAACGGGCGATGCCGGCCCAACACATCACAAAGCTACCGATGACGGTGCCGATGCGAAGGGCAGGCGAGATGGGATCGTTCGGATAAGCAAGCAGATAAATGAAGTTCGTCATGGCCAGAATGAAGAAAGCAACAGTCAAAATTGCGAACACAAACTGGTTTTGAAAAAGCTTCATTTCATTACCCTTGCCAGATCGATATCTCGCCCGATCCCCTTACTCCGCCGCCTGCGCCATGCCGTCGTCGTCCTCGGCTTCGTCCATGGACGCGAGTTCGACGTTGAGGCCCAGCGAGCGCATTTCCTTGACGAGCACGTTGAAGCTTTCGGGGATACCGGCCTCGAACGTGTCGTCGCCCTTGACGATCGCTTCATAGACCTTGGTACGGCCGACCACGTCGTCCGACTTCACCGTCAGCATTTCCTGCAAGGTGTAGGCAGCGCCATAGGCCTGGAGCGCCCACACTTCCATTTCACCGAAGCGCTGGCCACCGAACTGCGCCTTACCACCCAGCGGCTGCTGGGTAACGAGCGAGTACGGCCCGATCGAACGGGCGTGGATCTTGTCGTCGACCAGGTGATGCAGCTTCAGCATGTAGATGATGCCGACAGTCACCTTGCGGTCGAACTTGTCGCCGGTCCGCCCGTCGAATAGGTCCGACTGACCCGAGCTATGCAGGCCTGCCCGTTCCAGCATGTCCGAAACGTCCGCTTCGCGGGCACCGTCGAACACCGGAGTTGCCATCGGGATGCCCCGCTGGAGATGCTCGGCCAGATCGATGATCTGTTCGGGCGTACGGGCTTCGATCTGCTCGGCATAGCGCTCACCATAGGAGGTCAGCAGCCGTTCCTTGACCGCGTCGGGCATGTCGCCGGCCTGCGGGTTCGGATTGGCCTCGCGCCAGTCTTCCAGCGCGTGCTTGAGCTGCTGGCCAAGGCCGCGGGCAGCCCAGCCCAGATGCGTTTCGAAGATCTGACCGACGTTCATGCGCGACGGCACGCCCAGCGGGTTCAGCACGATGTCGACATGGGTGCCATCTTCCAGGAACGGCATGTCCTCGATCGGCAGGATGCGCGAAATGACACCCTTGTTCCCGTGACGGCCGGCCATCTTGTCGCCCGGTTGCAGCTTGCGCTTCACCGCGACGAACACCTTGACCATCTTCAGCACGCCCGGTGGCAGTTCGTCGCCACGCTGCAGCTTGTCGACGCGATCCTCAAACTTCTCGACGATCAGCTTGACGGCTTCGTCATACTGACCCTTGACCGCTTCGATCTGGGCCTGACGGCTGTCGTCCTCGACCGCGAACTTCCACCATTCGTGACGCTCGACTTCGCCCAGCAGAGCCTCGTCGATGACCACGCCCTTCTTGACGCCCTTGGGTGCGGCCGAAGCCGTCTGGCCCAGCAGCATTTCCTGGAGGCGGTTGAAGGTTGCGCGGTTGAGGATGGCGCGTTCGTCTTCACGATCCTTGGCGAGACGGTCGATTTCCTCCCGCTCGATCGCCATGGCGCGTTCGTCCTTGTCGATACCGTGACGGTTGAACACGCGGACTTCCACGACCGTACCGGCCACGCCCGGCGGCAGACGCAGGGACGTGTCGCGCACGTCGCTGGCCTTTTCACCGAAGATCGCGCGCAGCAGCTTTTCTTCCGGGGTCATCGGCGATTCACCCTTGGGGGTGATCTTGCCGACCAGGATGTCGCCTGGCTCCACTTCCGCGCCGATATACACGATGCCCGCCTCGTCGAGGTTGCGCAGCGCTTCTTCACCGACGTTCGGGATGTCGCGGGTGATGTCTTCCGGCCCCAGCTTGGTGTCGCGGGCCATGACCTCGAACTCCTCGATATGGATCGAGGTGAAGACGTCATCCTTCACGATCCGCTCGGAGATCAGGATGGAGTCTTCGTAGTTGTAGCCGTTCCAGGGCATGAACGCGACGAGCGTGTTGCGGCCCAGCGCCAGTTCGCCGAACTCGGTCGACGGGCCATCGGCGATGACGTCGCCGGCTTCGATCAGGTCGCCCACCTTCACCAGCGGACGCTGGTTGATGCAGGTGTCCTGATTCGAACGCTGGAACTTCTGGAGCGTGTAGATGTCGACGCCCGACTGGCCGGCTTCGATGTCGCCGGTCGCGCGGATGACGATACGGGTCGCGTCGACCTGATCGACGATGCCCGAACGCTTGGCGGCCACGGCGGCGCCGGAGTCACGGGCGACCGTGCCTTCCATGCCGGTGCCCACGAACGGCGCTTCGGCCCGTACCAGAGGCACGGCCTGACGCTGCATGTTCGATCCCATCAGCGCGCGGTTGGCGTCGTCGTTTTCCAGGAACGGAATGAGCGAGGCCGCGACCGACACCAGCTGCTTGGGGCTGACGTCCATCAGGGTGATGTGATCCTTGGGCGCCATCAGGAATTCGCCGGCTTCACGCGCGGAGATCAGGTCTTCCACGAAGCTGCCGTCGGCATTCACTTCGGCGTTGGCCTGCGCGATCGTGTGCTTGGCTTCTTCCATCGCCGACAGATAGACGACGTCGTCCGTCACCTTATTGTCCACGACCTTGCGGTACGGCGTTTCGATGAAGCCATATTTGTTGACGCGGCTGAAGGTGGCCAGCGAGTTGATAAGGCCGATGTTCGGGCCTTCGGGCGTTTCGATCGGGCAGATACGACCATAATGGGTCGGATGCACGTCGCGGACTTCGAAACCGGCGCGCTCACGCGTCAGACCGCCCGGCCCAAGCGCCGACACGCGGCGCTTGTGGGTGACTTCCGACAGCGGGTTGGTCTGGTCCATGAACTGCGACAGCTGCGAGGAGCCGAAGAATTCACGCACGGCGGCCACGGCGGGCTTCGCGTTGATGAGGTCGTTCGGCATCACCGTCGACACGTCGACGGACGACATGCGTTCCTTCACCGCGCGTTCCATGCGCAGCAGGCCGACGCGATACTGGTTTTCCAGCAATTCGCCAACGGAGCGGACGCGACGGTTGCCGAGGTTATCGATATCGTCGATTTCACCCTTGCCGTCCTTCAGGTTCACCAGTTCCTTGACGACCGCGAGGATATCCTCGGTACGCAGGGTGGTGACCGTGTCCTCGGCGTCGAGGTCGAGGCGCATGTTCAGCTTGACGCGGCCCACGGCCGACAGGTCGTAGCGTTCCGGATCGAAGAACAGGCCGGCGAACAGCGCTTCGGCGGTTTCCTTCGTCGGCGGTTCGCCGGGACGCATGACGCGATAGATATCGCTCAGAGCCTGGTCGCGGTCCTCGGCCTTGTCGGCCTTGAGCGTATTGCGGATCCACGGGCCGGTGCCGACATGGTCGATGTCGAGCAGTTCGAGGCGGTCGATGCCCGCCTTGTCCAGCTTTTCGAGATTCTCAGGCGACACTTCGTCACCAGCCTCGATGTAGATTTCGCCGGTGCTCTCGTTGATGAGGTCATAGGCGCTGTAGCGGCCATAGACTTCCTCGGTCGGGATCAGCAGGGTGGCGAGGCCATCCTTTTCCGCCTTGTTGGCGGCGCGGGGGCTGATCTTGTGGCCGGCGGCGAACACGACTTCGCCCGACGCGGCGTCGACAATGTCGAACGCCGGCTTCAGACCGCGCCATGCTTCGGCGGTGTAGGGGATCTGCCAGCCGCCTTCGCCGCGCAGGAAAGTGACCTTGTTATAAAATTCGCCCAGAATTTCTTCCGGCGTCAGGCCCAGCGCGAACAGCAGCGCCGTGACCGGCAGCTTGCGCTTGCGGTCGATACGGACGTTGACGATGTCCTTGGCGTCGAATTCGAAGTCCAGCCACGAACCACGGTACGGAATGACGCGCGCGGCGAACAGATATTTGCCCGACGAGTGGGTCTTGCCGCGGTCATGGTCGAACAGGACACCCGGCGAGCGGTGCATCTGCGACACGATGACGCGCTCGGTGCCGTTGACGATGAAGGTGCCGTTGCCCGTCATCAAGGGCATGTCGCCCATGTAGACGTCCTGCTCCTTGATATCCAGGACCGAGCGGGTTTCGGTGTCCTGGTCGACTTCGAACACGATCAGGCGCAGCGTAACGCGCATCGGCGCGGCGTAGGTGATGCCGCGCTGGCGGCATTCTTCCACGTCGTACTTCGGATCTTCCAGTTCGTAATGGACGAAGTCCATTTCGGCGGTGCCGGCAAAGTCGCGGATCGGGAAGACGCTGCGCAGCGTCTTTTCCAGACCAGATACATAGCCGATCGACGGGTCGGAACGCAGGAACTGTTCGTAACTCTCCCTCTGAACCTCGATCAGGTTCGGCATCTGCACAACTTCGTGGATGTCGCCGAACACCTTGCGGATGCGCTTCTTTGCGCCGGTGTTGCTGATGGGGGGGAGAGCCTTGGTCGCCATGCGGTTCCTGCCTGTATCGGTTCGTCGTGTTTTTTCGCATCACAGCGAAAATTCAGTCGAAGCGCCATGAAATGCCGGGTGATTCGCACCCTTCATTCCACGCAAAAAAGTGCGGGCCGGGACTGTCCGATCCGCACTGTCAGCACCTGATGACCCACCAGAATTCGCCCAATTCCGCCAGCTTCGCGCGCTATTCGAAGCCGGACCCCGAGCGATCCGGGGGACGGCCGACCATCAGCGCATAGCGCCAGCGGACGACCGGATTGCCGCCGATATAGGGGTTATGGCGCTGTTTGTGAAGGGGGTCAGGCGAAGAGATGGCGCTCCGCCCGGATGGCGGCGACCAGCCGGTCCAGTTCGGCGCTGCTGTTGAACAAAGCAGGGGTTACCCGCAACACCGGACCGGATGCGAGGCCAGCCTTCGCCACGACCAGCAGCCGATATTTTTCCAGGAAAAGCGCTGTCGCTTTCTTCGCATCGTCCGGTCCCTTCATGCCGGGCAGGCGAAATCCGGTCACGGCCCCATATCGGCCGGGTTCGTCGGGCACCAATATGTCCAGACCGGCAATGTCGCGGACCCGATCCACCCAATAGTCGCGCAGTCGCAACAGGTGGCGGTGCTTGGCCGCGCCGCCGATCGCATCATGCACCGCGATTGCCTGTGGCACGGTCAGCCGCGCGGCGAAATCGACCGTGCCGGTGGGGATGCGCGCGCGGATATCCTCCGGCCCATGGATGCGATTGCCCAGCCAGGGGCTGATATCCTGCAACCGGTTCTTGCGGATATAGATGCCCCCAGTGCCCAGCGGCGCGGCGAGCCATTTATGCAGCGAAAAGCCGATGAAGTCGGCGCCGGTGTCATCGACGCTGAAGGGCAGGTGGCCGACCGCCTGTGCGCTATCCAGGATCGTGTCCACTCCGCGTGCCCGCGCCATCGCCACGATCGCCTTGACCGGCGGGACCAGCCCGTTGCGGTTCGACAGATGCGTCAGCAGCAACAGCTTCGCGCGCGGCGTCTCCTTCAGCACTTTCTCATAGGCGGCCAGGATATTTGCCTCCGTATGCGGCTCCGGCAGCGAGAAGCGCACGATCCGCGCACCCCGGCTCCTCTCCAGATAATCGCAGGCGAACTGCATCTCGTCATAATCGACATCGGCATAAATCACAGCGTCGCCCGGTTGCAGCAGCGCATAATTGGCGATCAGCGCATAGAGCGCCTCGGTTCCGCCGCCCGCCAGCGCAATTTCCTCGGTTGATGCGCCAAGCAGTTTCGCAACCGCCGCCCGCGATTTGTCCAGCTCGACATCGCGCGGATGGCCGGGCGCCGCGTTGCGCAGGAACAATGCATGATTCTGGTTCACCCAGCGCGACCGGGCGTCATAGGCCGCCTGCACCGGCAGCGTCATCGCGCCATAATAGGCCGCGTCGAAGGTCGCGAAATCCCGGTTCACCTTATAGAGCGGCATCAGGGCCGCCTGCGCGGTGGCGAAATCGGCCATGTCCGCAGGGAAGGCGAAGGGGGCATCCTCCGGCCATGCCCCGGATGACGCGGCCCCGGATGATGTGGATCGTGTGGCCGCACCGGCGCTGCCGGCCAGCGCCAGCCCCAACGCACCACCATTGCCCAGAAAGGCCCGCCGCGACACCATATGCTGCTCCGAATTTCGCTGTGTTACATCATATCATGACGGCCGGCGGCGACGAACCCGCTATCGGGCGGATGCAGGCGACATCTTTTTCACGGGCTTTCATGCCGTTGCGCTGATATGCGATGACGGGACGGGTAGGCATGTGCGCTGCGCGCTGGGGAGGGGGGCTGTGATCCGCACGGAGGAAATTTACGACGCGGCGACCGACGATGCCGCCTTCGATCAGCTGGCGTCGCGGCTGGCGGCGGCCGTCGGCGCGCGGTCCGCTGTCCTCCATTGGGGGCAGGGTGCGGCGCAAGTGTCGGAAATCAGCTATTCCGGCTATTTCTCTGATGAGCAGATGGCACTCTACGGGCAGGAATTCGTCCATGACGATCTGTGGGGGGCGGCGCTCGATGGCTGCGCGGTCAACCGCGTCTGGGATTTCGAAGCACTGGTGCCGGAACGCACCTATGAATGCAGCCGGATCTATAATGAATGGACCCGGCCGATGGGGGACGACACATTCCGCTGCCTCGGCGGGGTGATCCAGCGCGGCGACACGATCGGGCATATCGGCCTGCATCGCGGCCGTGCGCAAAAATCCTTCGATGATCGCGAACGGGCGGCCGTCCAGCAATGTATCGACCATATCGGCCGCATGTTCGACATCCGGCACCGGCTTGACCGGGCCAGCCGTCAGGAACGATCGCTTCAGGCGACGCTCGACCTGGTCGAACATGCCATTTTCACGCTGAACATGGCTGGCCGGCTTATCCATTGCAATGCGCAGGGGGAAAGCATGCTGCGGCGGCAGGATGCGCTGCTCCTGCGCCAGCGCCATCTTTTTGCCCGAGATGGCCAGAGCGACGCCGCGCTGCAAACCGCTCTGCGCGCGGCCGCCGCGCGGGAAGGGACACAGGCCGGCGCCTTGTTCGTTCAACGCGCGCGCGGTCTGCCCTATATGCTGTCGGTTTCGGCGATCTGGTCCGATGACGAGCGGCAGATCGTCCTTATCGCGACCGATCCTGGCATCCATGACGCCAGCCTCGCCAGCCGCTTGCGGGCGTTGCACGGCCTGACCCGTGCCGAAGCGGAGATCGTGGTCGCCCTGTGCGAGGGCAAGGCGCTGGAAGATGTGTCGCAGGAGCGGGGCGTCGCGATGGCCACGGTCCGCACGCAGATGAAGGCCATCTATTCAAAGACAGATTGTCGTCGTCAGTCGGAACTGGTCGCCCGCTTCGCCCGCTTGCCGCGCCTGACGCGAGAGGAAGGCTGACCGTCAGGGGTCAGGGGTCAGAGGCCGGCGCCGGCTTGGTAGCCGGTGAAACCGGCGCGATCTTCACCGTCTCGAACCGTTCCTTGCGGCGGACACCCGACAGGCCCGGTTCGGCTGCGGCGGCGGGCGGCGCCACGGTCGGGATGCGCTGGCGCATGCACTCGGCCTTTGCCATGCGCGGGGTCTGCGCGCAATTCCACAGCGCGCGCTGCAACCCGCTGCCGGCATTGTGGATATAGGCAAAGCTCATCGCCGCCATCTGCGCGTCATTGAGCGGCAGGCGGGCGGGTGCGGTGCCGGGGCGCCAGGCCATGATCCGGCATTCGGTGCGGCCCGCGCAAAAGGTCTGCGCCATATTCGGCCAGCTGTCTGCGGCGCCGCTGCCCGGTAGTTCGACCAGAAAGCTCTTGGCTCCCGGCGCGATCGCGATCAGGCGTACCCCGGCCACCGTCTTGCCCAGTGAATCCGCGCCGATTGCCTGCTGCGGTTTCGCAGCCAGCGCGGCAGCGGCTTCTGCCGCCAGCACCGGCGGCGGCGTCAGCGGCGCATCGGGGCCACCCTGATGCGCAGGCGAAAAGCGCGCGATCCGGCTGATGAGCGGCTCCCCCTTGTCTACGCTCTGGCGAAAGGCGGGCGGTGTGCCCCACCAGCCGCGCCAGCGGAAGAAGAGGTGGGTGCCGACCGCCGTGATCTTGTCCAGGCTATCGCTCCAATAGGGTACGACCCAGTCGGTATGATAATGGGTGGCATGGCCGACCGGCCGGTAGACCTTGCCCGCCAGCGCCCCGCGCGCAATTTCCTGCGCGCGTGCCCAGGCCGCCTGACCGGGCATGCGCGCCAGCGCCCCGTCGCAGCTGAAGGTGAACTGGCAACCGGTGCTGCGTTCCTGTCCCTGAAACACCACGCCGCACACCGTCTTGGGGAAGGCGGGGTGGCGGACCCGGTTCAGCACCACTTGCGCCACCGCCTCTTCGCCGACCGCATCGTCACCCGCCTCATAGATTTCCGCCGCCGCGAGGCAATCGACCGCGCGGGCAAGATCCGTCTCGGACCCTGAAAAGAGGAAAGGTCGGGCCGCCGGATTGGGATCGCGGGAGAAGGGGACGGCGCTGTTCAACGCGACCGCCTGCTCCCGTTCCAGTGCATAGACCTGCACCGGCTCGACCGCGGGAGGGGGCGTGGGCGGGCGCGTCATCCGCGCCGCCGCAACGGCGGAAAAACGCTCCGGCATATCACCCGATCGCTGCCGGCTTTCCCATGATGCGACACCCATGGGCAGGCCGACGAACAGCAAGGCCCAGACGATCCAGGACAGCAGGGCAGGCCAGGATAGCAGGGCAGGCCGGCCCGCGAGGGAGGAAGACTGCATTCGGATCACGAGCGACTGGTTTCCCAATATCCGTTCGCCCTGAGCCTGTCGAAGGGCGCGGTCCCGTCATAGGGGCCGAGCGCGCTTCGACAAGCTCTGAAGCGTCCAGCCTTATTCCGGCAGGAAGTCCGGCACCGACAGATAGCGTTCGCCGGTATCATAGTTGAAGCCCAGCACGCGGCTGCCTGCGGGCAGTTCCTTCAGCTTCTGCGCGATCGCCGCCAGAGTGCCGCCGGACGAGATGCCGACCAGCAGCCCTTCCTGCGTCGCGGCGCGGCGGGCATAATCCTTGGCATCGGCCGGATCGACCTGGATCACGCCGTCGAGCAACTGGGTGTGCAGGTTGGCCGGGATGAAGCCGGCGCCGATGCCCTGGATCGGGTGCGGGCCGGGCTGGCCGCCGCTGATGACCGGCGACAGGGTCGGTTCGACCGCATAGACCTTTAAGGCAGGCCATTGCTTCTTGAGCACTTCGGCGACGCCGGTGATATGCCCGCCCGTACCCACGCCGGTAATCAGCGCGTCGATCGGCGTGTCGGCGAAGTCGGCCAGGATTTCCTGCGCCGTGGTACGGACATGCACGTCGATATTGGCCGGGTTCTCGAACTGCTGCGGCATCCAGCTGCCCGGCGTCTGCGACACCAGTTCCAGCGCACGCTCGATCGCGCCCTTCATGCCCTTTTCGCGCGGGGTCAGGTCGAAACTGGCGCCATAGGCCAGCATCAGCCGGCGCCGCTCGATCGACATGCTTTCGGGCATGACGAGGATCAGCTTGTAGCCCTTGACCGCCGCGACCATGGCCAGACCCACGCCGGTATTGCCCGACGTCGGTTCGATGATCGTGCCGCCGGGCTGCAATTCGCCGCTGGCCTCGGCCGCCTCGATCATGGCCAGCGCAATGCGGTCCTTGATCGACCCGCCGGGGTTGGACCGTTCCGACTTCACCCACACTTCGGCATCACCGAACAGCCGGTTGATGCGGACATGCGGCGTATTGCCGATGGTTTCTAATATCGTGGCAGCTTTCATGAAGGCTTCTCCTGGCTGTTTTCCGCTCGCCCGATGTCGGGTGGATCGAAGCTACGTGCAAGGCGCAATTCGGGAAAGAGTCGCGCCCAGATGATCGTGATGATGATAGCACCGATGCCGCCGCCGATCACCGCCGCGATCGGCCCGACCATGGCGGCCAGGAAACCGGATTCCGCTTCGCCCAGTTCGTTGGAGGCGGAGATGGTCAGTTGCGACAGGCTGGACACGCGGCCGCGCATCGCATCGGGGGTATGGAGTTGCACCAGCGACTGACGGACGAACACCGACACCATGTCCGCACCGCCCAGCACCACCAGCGCGGCAATGCCCGCCTCCACCGCGATGTCGCGCGGCAGGAAGGCGGTGCAGCCAAAGGCGATGGTGGACAGGCCGAACAGGATGACCGATGCCAGCATCTTCAACCCCACCTCGGTCTTCATCGGGCGGAAGGAGAACCAGAGCGCGGTGAGCGCGGCGCCGACACCGGGGGCGGCGGCCAGATGGCCGAGGCCCGCCGATCCGACATGCAATATGTCGCGGGCATAGACGGGCAGCAGCGCGGTCGCCCCGGCCAGCAGCACCGCAAACAGGTCCAGCGTGATCGTCGCCAGCACCAGCCGGTTGCCCTTCACATAGGTGAAACCGTCGATCATCTGGCGCACGGGATGGCGGCTCGTGTCGCGCGCCGGCTGCGGCACCGGGCCGATCAGCAGCATCGCGACCAGCGCCACGCCATAGAGGATCGCCGCCAGCGCATAGGCGCCCCAGGGCGTTGCCGCATAGGCATAGCCGCCCAGCGCCGGCCCGGCGATCATGCCAGCCTGCCACACCACGCTGGAAATGGCGATGGCGTTGGGCAGCACGGCGGGGGGCACCAGATTGGGCGCCAGCGCGCCATAGGCCGGCCCGTTGAAGGCGCGGGCGATGCCGACGATGACCGCGATGCCGAAGATCAGCGGCAGGCTGACCCAGCCTTCATAGGTGGCAAAGGCCAGCAGCGCCGACGCCGTCGTCAGCAGCGTCAGCGTCAGCCGGGTGATGACCCGCCGGTCATAATGATCGGCGACCCAGCCGGTGATGGGCGTCAGGAAGAAGAGCGGCAGGAACTGCGCCAGCCCGATCAGGCCGAGCTGTGCGGAGGCGCCCGCCGTCGTCATCGTCTCGCGCGCGATATTATAGGCTTGCCAGGCCAGCACGATCATCATGCTATACTGCGCCAGCACGGCGCACAGGCGCCCCACCAGATAGGCGCGGAAATTGCTGAAATGAAGCGGGTGGCGGGGGGATTCAGAGGCCGTCATGCCGACGGCTTTAGCGGGGCTTATGTTACCGAAGCAACAGGCCCAGCACCCCTGCCGCCACAAGATTTGCTTTGCGACCTATGAGGATAGAGAGGGGCGCGGTCGGTTGATCCCCACCGCACTCCCATCCTTGTTCAGCCCACGCGTACAGGGGCGTCCCGGCCCACCATCGCCAGTTGGGCCGGTGCATAGCGATCGCCCTCGATCGGGATCAGCGCCGCCGCCGCATCGATCTCGCGCCGCTCCGCCTCGGTCAGCACGACCGCCGCCGCGCCGATATTCTCCTCCAGCCGGTGCAGCTTGGTCGTGCCGGGGATCGGCACGATATAGGGCCGCTGCGCCATCAGCCAGGCGAGTGCGATCTGGGCGGGCGTCGCTGCCTTGCGCTCGGCCACGGCGCGCAGCAGGTCGACCAGCGCTTGATTCTTGGCCATCGCCTCCGGGGTGAAGCGCGGCACGCTGGCGCGGAAATCGCCGTTCCCGATCTTCGTGTCGCTGCCCATCGTGCCGGTCAGGAATCCCTTGCCCAGCGGGCTGTAGGGTACGAAGCCGATCCCCAGTTCATCGCAGGCATCCAATATGCCGTTGCTTTCGGGGCCGCGCGTCCAGAGGCTATATTCATTCTGCACGGCGGTGACCGGCTGAACCGCATGGGCGCGGCGCAGCGTGTCCACGCCCGGTTCCGACAGGCCGAAATGCTTGACCTTGCCCTGCGCGATCAGGTCGCGGACGGTGCCGGCGACGTCCTCGATCGGCACGGCGGGATCGACGCGATGCTGGTAGAGCAGGTCGATCGTCTCGACGCCCAGACGCTTCAGCGATCCTTCCACGGCTGCGCGGATGCGCTCCGGCCGGCTGGTGATGCCGCGATTTTCGCCGGTGGCCGGATCGATATCGAAGCCGAACTTGGTGGCGATCACCACCTTGTCGCGCACCGGCGCCAGCGCCTCGCCGACAATCTCCTCATTGACGAACGGGCCATAGACCTCGGCCGTGTCGAAGAAGGTGACGCCCCGGTCATGGGCGGCGCGGATCAGGGCCATGCCCTCCGCCTTGTCCAGTCGATGCGCATAGCCGAAGCTGATGCCCATGCAGCCCAGTCCCAAAGCGGACATCTGCAGGCCGCTGCGGCCCAGTTCACGTGTTTGCATGATATATCTCCAATATAATGCGATCAGTCCCGCTGTGGCCCGGCCCGATATTCCGCGTCGGTCACATGGTTCAGCCAGGTTGCGGTCATGCCGCCCTGTCGTTCCTGCACCGCGATATGGGTCATGGCCGATTGCGGCGTGGCGCCATGCCAATGGGCGCGGTTGGGCGGGCACCACAATATGTCGCCCGCCCGGAACTCCAGCACCGGACCGCCCAATATCTGCGTCCAGCCCACTCCTTCCGTCACGATCAGCGTCTGGCCCTGCGGATGCCGGTGCCAGGCCGTACGCGCGCCCGGCTCGAACCGCACGATGGCACCGTTGACGCGCGACGGGCCGGGACGCTCGAACCGGCCGGAAATTGTCACGGCACCGGTGAAATAGTCGGGCGATCCGACCTCGCTTGCGCTGTCCTCCACGCGAACAATCTCGGTCACATGGCTGTTCGTGGCGGCGGGCGTCGTCCCCGCCATGGCTGCCAGGATGAGAGAAAGGGTCATGGTCGGGCTCCCTATTCTGTCAGGCCGGCCATAAGCTGCACATGCGGGCCAGCCTTCGTTACCGGCTGGATATAAGGCATTGCCCACTACCTGTATTAGATGCGATAATCGGCAAGAGTTTGTGAGAAGGATTCAGTAATGGCGCGAGACAGGATGGCCGATCTTCAGGCGTTCCTGGCGGTCGCGCAGGCACGCAGCTTCACCCGTGCCGCGGCCCAACTGGGCCTGTCGCCCTCTGCGCTCAGCCATGCGATGCGCGGGCTGGAGGAGCGGCTGGGCGTCCGCCTGCTCACCCGCACCACCCGCAGCGTTGCCCCGACCGCTGCGGGGGAGCGCCTGCTGAACGCCATCGGCCCGCTGTTCGACGGGATCGAGGCAGAACTGTCGGCCCTCGGCGCCTTGCGGGACAAGCCTGCGGGCATGATCCGCCTCACCACCGGCATCCACGCGGCGCAGACGATATTATGGCCCGCGCTCCATCGCTTGCTGCCCGACTATCCCGACATTCAGGTCGAACTGAACGTCAATACCGGGCTGATCGACATCGTCGCCGAACGGTTCGATGCCGGGGTGCGTCTGGGCGAGACGCTGGAACAGGACATGATCGCCGTCAGGATCGGGCCGGACTGGTCGATGTCGGCGGTTGCGTCGCCAGCCTATTTCGCGGCCCGTCCGGCGCCGGGAACACCACAGCAATTGTCGACGCATCGTTGCATCAACCTGCGCTTCCCGACCTATGGCGGGCTATACGCCTGGGAGTTCGAGCGGGACGGGCGAGAATTCGCCGTGCGGGTCGAAGGCCCGTTGATCGTCAATGATATCGCCCTTGCCCGGCAGGCGGCGCTGGACGGGGCCGGCATCGCCTATCTGCCCGACGATTATGTCGCGGCCGACGTGGCGGCGGGCCGGCTGGTGCGGATATTGGTCGACTGGTGCCCACCCTTCACCGGCTATCATCTCTATTATCCCAGCCGGCGCCAGCAGTCCCCTGCCTTCGCCCTGCTGGTGGATGCCTTGCGCTACCGCGCCTGATTATTGCCGCAGCAGCACGCCGCTGACCGATCCGTTGCGGACCGAGCAGACGAAGGGAATGTCGCCTTCGCTCGAACCCAGCACACCTTCGACTTCCCAGCCGGTAGACATCGTGCTGGCCCGCGCCGGGCCGATGAGCTTGAACGCCGGTCCTGCCTGATAGAGCGCCTTTTCCGCACAGGCATCGCGCGCGGCGGCGGCGGTGTCGATCGGGCCATAGCCCGGCGCGGCATAGGGCGTTTGCCGCGCGTCCCGCTGCGCCTGCCGGTCGGCGATGCTGTCGCCAACGATGATCGCATGGACATGTTGCGCATGGACAGGCGTGATGAGCAGCATCATCGCTGCAACTGTCCAACTCGCTGTCGCTTTCATGTCGATCCTCTCCCTGTTGCGCCCCGACAATAGCCTATTTGAACAGGCTGCCCAATATGCCGCGCACCAGCTTGCCGGCAATGCCACCGGAGGATGATTTGCGGCTCGATCCGCCGAACACCGCGCGGCCCAGTTCATTGGCGACCTGCCGCCCGACCGAGGAGCCGGCGGCGCGGGTGGCGGACTGGATCGCCTTGTCGAAGGCGCTGGGCTTGGCCGCTTCGCGGGCTTCCGCCGCCTCGCGCCGGGCCTGTTCCTTCAATTCGGCTTCGCGCTGCTTGGCTTCCACCTTGGCCTGCGCGGCGGCGGCCTTGTCGGCTTCGGCCTGCGCCTTGGAGGCTTGCGCGGCGGCCGCGGCAGCTTCCCCACGCGCCGCCAATATCTCCTCCGCAGACTCCCGATTGACGGCAGTGTCATATTTGCCTGCGACCGGCGATATCGACTGAATGATCGCCCGCTCCTTCGGCTCGACCGGGCCCAGGCGGGAGCGGGGTGGGGCGATCAGCGTGCGCTGGACGATGCCGGGCGATCCATCCTCCTGCAACAGCGACACCAGTGCCTCGCCGACCTTCAATTCGGTAATCGCCGTCTCGACATTCAGGTCGGGATTGATGCGGAAGGTGTCCGCCGCCGCCTTGATCGCCTTCTGGTCGCGCGGGGTGAAGGCGCGCAGCGCATGCTGCACCCGATTGCCGAGCTGGCCGGCGACATCCTCGGGGATATCGATCGGGTTCTGCGTCACGAAATAGACGCCCACGCCCTTCGACCGGATCAGGCGCACGACCTGCTCGATCTTGTCGGTCAGCGCCTTGGGCGCATCCTCGAACAGCAGATGGGCTTCATCGAAGAAGAAGACGAGCTTGGGCTTGTCCGGGTCACCCACTTCCGGCAGCGTCTCGAACAGTTCGCTCAGCAGCCACAGCAGGAAGGTTGCGTAGAGTTTGGGCGACTGCATCAACTTGTCGGCGGCCAGCACATTCACATAGCCGCGACCCTGGTCGTCCACCTGCAACATGTCATGGATGTCGAGCGCCGGCTCACCAAAGAAATGGTCGCCGCCCTGCGATTCCAGTTGCAGCAACTGCCGCTGGATCGCGCCGACGCTGGCCTTGGTCACATTGCCGTAGCGGGCCGAGAGCGCATCCGCATTTTCCGCGCAATAGGCCAGCATCGCCTGCAAATCGCCGAGGTCAAGCAGCAGCAGCCCTTCCTCATCGGCATATTTGAAGGCGATCGACAGCACGCCTTCCTGCGTCTCGTTGAGGCCCATCAGGCGCGCGAGCAGCAACGGCCCCATTTCGCTGACGGTGGTGCGGATCGGATGGCCCTGCTGCCCGTAGAGATCCCAGAAGATCGCCGGATTGTCGGCATAGCTATAGTCGGCGATGCCGACTTCCGCCGCGCGCGCGACCAGCTTGTCGGCATTTTTGGCGGTGGGGGAACCGGCCATGGATATGCCGGCCAGGTCGCCTTTCACATCAGCCAGGAACACCGGGACGCCCAGTGCGGAAAAGCTTTCGGCAATGCCCTGCAACGTCACCGTCTTGCCGGTGCCGGTCGCCCCGGCGATCAGCCCGTGCCGGTTCGCGCGGCGCAGGTTCAGCGTCTGGGGAATGCCGCCATCCTTGTCCGGTGCGCCAAGGCCGATGAAAATGCCGTCGCTCATTCCCGATCCTTTTCCAACAAAAAAACCGTCATTCCCGCGGAAGCGGGAACCCATCTCCCACGCTATCCTCCGGTGGGAGGTCGAGAGATGGGTCCCTGCTTTCGCGGGGATGACGGAATTAACCGCACATCTGCCTTCGCCACAAGGCGAGAGGCATCATGTTACTTACTTGTCGCGCAGGCGTACCGGCAGGAAGATCGCCGGCTGGCCGCGACGCAGCACCTGCAACAGGATGGCGTTGCGGCCCTGGGCCGCCACGGCCTTGGCCTGCGCATCCAGTTCGGCCTGGCTTGTAACCGGGCGGTTGTTGGCACTGATGATGACGTCGCCACGACGCAGGCCCTTGGCGCCGGCGTCGGTCGACCCGTCGACGGCGGTGATGACCACGCCCTTGGTATCGGCGGCAATGCCAAGCTGGCGAATGATGCCGGGCGTCAGCGGGATAGCTGAAATACCCAGCGCCTGCTGCGTCGCCTGACCCGGATTGCTGTCCTGCTGGCTGAAGTCCTCATCGCCCTGAGGCTGAGCGAAATTGTTCAGTTCGTCTTCGGACGGGCGTTCGCCGACGATGGCGGTCACGGTCTGGCGCTGGCCATTACGGATCAGCACGATCGGCACCTTCGCACCGATCCCCTGACCCGCAACAATCGAGGACAGATTCTGGTCGGCGGTCACTTCCTGGCCGGCGACGCTGACGATCACGTCGCCCGCCTTGATCCCGGCCTTTTCCGCGCCCTTGCCCGGCTCGACGCCCTGGACGAATTCGCCGCGATTCTTGGCGAGGCCCAGCGAGTCGGCCAGATCTTCGCCCAGCGGGCTGATTTGCACGCCCAGATAGCCGCGCTTGATGCTCTGGCCCTTGCGCAGCGTATCGACGATCGGCGCGGCCTGTTCCGACGGAATGGCGAAGCCGATGCCGACATTGCCGCCCGAGGGCGAAAGGATCTGGCTGTTGATGCCGATCACATTGCCACGCATGTCGAACATCGGGCCGCCACTATTGCCCTGGTTGATCGACGCGTCGGTCTGGATGAACTTGTCATAGCCCGACGTGCCGCCGGTATTGCGGTGCAGGGCGGAAATGATGCCGGCCGTCACCGTACCCGACAGCGCGAAGGGGTTGCCGATCGCAACGACCCAATCGCCCACGCGCGCCTTGGTGCTGTCGCCGAACTTCACGAAGGGCAGCGGCTTGGGGGATTCGATCTTGAGCACGGCCAGGTCGGTCGCGGGGTCGCGGCCGATCAGCTTCGCCGGGAATTCCTGCTTGTCGGTCATGGTGACCGTGATCGAATCGACGCTTGCGCCTTCCGCGCCGGCCGACACCACATGGTTGTTGGTGACGATATAGCCGTCCGCCGATATCAGGAAGCCCGAACCCAGCGACTGCGCCTGGCGGGTCTGGGGCTGGCCGCCCTGACCCTGGCCGAACAGGTCGCCGAACGGGGTGCCGGCGAAGGGATTCTGTACCTTCACCCGCTGCTTGGTCGAGATATTGACGACGGCCGGTTGCAGCTTCTCGACCATGTCGGCGAGGCTGGCGGGCGCGCCCGCGGGCGCCGCGGCCGTCAGGCCTTCATTCTGCGCGGTCTGCGCGCCGACATTGGAACTGGTGGTGACCGCGATGGCGGTGCCGCCGAGCAGCAGGGCGCCGGTAATGGCATAAGCGTAACGCACTCGTGACGGTCCTCTTCAAAACTTCGGGAATAAGGAAGGCGGGACTTTAGGAAGCCCTCAGATGCTCCGCCTTGCCTTAACCCTCATTGAATGACGCTGGTTCCGTAATGATCCGCCATGGATCATGACGAAAGTTTAACGTCGTCCCTGAAATTGCCGCAGGAACTCATTGTCCGGCGACAGGATGATGCTGGTCTGGCCCGGCCGATCGGGCGAGAAAGTGTAGCGATAGCTCTGCATTCCGCGATAGAAATCGTAGAAGGACGGGTCCTTGCCAAAGCTTTCGGCATAGATGCGGGCAGCGTTCGCGTCGGCCTCGGCGCGAATGATCTGGGCCTGCTTGGCCCCCTGCGCGCGGATGGTCAGTGCTTCCTGCTCGCGCGCGGTGCGCATGCGGGTGAAGGCGCTGTCCAGCGGGGTGCCGTCGGGCAGGTCGGCGCGCTTGATCCGCACGTCGACGATTTCGGCGCCATATTGGCGCGCAACGCGGTCAAGGCCCGCTTCGATATTCTGCATTACTTGGCCTCGCTCCGGGCTGAGCAGCGCGGCAAAGGGCCGCTTGCCCAGTTCGTTGCGCAGCGCAGAGCCCAGGATCGGACGCAGCGCGTCGGACACGCGATCCTCGCTGCCTGCGGCAATATACATGCGCAGCGGGTCAACGATGCGATAGCGCGCAAAGGCGTCGACCTGAAGCCGCAACTGGTCGGTGGACAAGACCTGCTGCCGCTCCATCTCGACCGACAGCACGCGCTTGTCGATCCAGACGATCTGGTCGACGAACGGCCAGCGCCAGATGATGCCCGCACCGGTCTGGCCGAAGCTTTCATTGGGCTGATAGCGGTTGATGAGTTCCTTGGGATCGCCGAAGCGGACGATGACGCCCTGCTTGGTTTCGGGCACGATTGCGATGGTGCTGCCGACCAGGATCAGCAGCGCCAGCAGGGTCAGCGCAAGCGCGACGGGGTGACGCACGACTCCGGGCATTACTGGCCTCCCGTGCTGGTGGCGGCATCCTGCGCCGGGGTTGCCTGCGCCCGCTTCTTGAGTTCGGGCAATGGCAGATAGGGCGTCACATTATTGCCCTCGACGATGGTCTTGTCGACGTTCGACAGCACGCCCTCCATGGTTTCATAATACATGCGGCGGCGGGTCACGTCGGGCGCCAGCTTATATTGTTCATAGACTTTGTCGAAGGCCGCGGCTTCGCCCTGCGCCTTTGCCGTCACCTGCTGGGCGGCGGCGCGCGCTTCGTTGAGGTAGGTCTGGGCGGTCTGCTGCGCGGCGGACACGGCCTTGAACGCATCGTTCACCGCCGTTGGCGGGTCCGCCTGCTTGATCGCGACGCCCTGGATACGGATGCCCGACTTGTAGCCGTCCAATATCTCCTGCATGCGCAATTCGACCTGCTGCTCGATCGCGGTACGGCCCGCGCCCAGCGCATCGTCCAGGCTGACGCTGGCCAGCACGGCGCGCATGGCGCTCTCGGCGACTTCGCGCACGCTGGCATCGGGTTCCGACAGCTGGAACAGATAGAGTTCCGGGTTGCGAATGTTCCAGCGCACCGAATAGGCAAGGTCGATGATATTCTGGTCGCCGGTCAGCACCAGATTTTCCTTCTCGGCGCTGGTCGATCCAATATCGATGGTGCGGATTTCCTCGACATCGACCGTCGTCACCGCTTCGAACGGGGCGGGCAGCGTCAGGCTGATGCCCGGCGTCAGCGTCCGGCTATATTTGCCGAGGAACGTCACCACGCCGCGTTCCTGCGGGCCGACCCGGTGGAAACTGGTCAGCACCAGCCACAGGATGACCACCAGGCCGATCGCGATGGGCCACAATGCCCGGCCAGCCGCGCGCGGGGGCAGGCCGCCAAAGCCGCCACCGCCATTGCCGCCGCCCGGACCGAAGCTTTCGCGGCCACGGCGCAGCAATTCCTCGATCGCGGAAGGGCCTTTCTGCCCGCCCGATGGCTTGCCCGGCTGGGTCCACGGGTTGCGCGGGCCGCCATCGCCGCCCTTCTGCCCGTCCCCGTCGGGGCCGTCATTCTTGCCGCCCCAGGGGCCTTGGACCATCGCTGCGATCGCGGGCATCCACCCGAATATTCTTCTCATGTTGTCTTCTATAGGAAGGCTCTTCTCCGAAAAACAGTGCAAATGGCCGCGATTATTTCCTACAGGGCATCGCCATGACCGATCTTGCCGATTTCACCGCCCGTCTGACCGCCCTCACCGATGGCCGCGCCAGTGCGCCGCGCATCAAGGAAGGGGTGATGACCCTGGCCTTGGACGTGGGCGGCCTGTCGCCCGAACAACGTGACGGGCTGGCCGCCGCGATCAGGGAGGGCGGCCTCACCGTCACGGGCGTGACCGACGTGCGCATCGCCATGACGGCTGAACGCAAGCCGACGGAAGAGCGCAAACCGCTGCGCATCCTGGCCGTCGCATCGGGAAAGGGCGGGGTGGGCAAATCGACCCTGTCGGCCAATCTGGCCGTCGCGCTGCACCGTCTCGGGATCAGGGTCGGGCTGGTCGATGCCGATATCTATGGCCCGTCGCAGGCCAAGCTGATGGCGAGCGAGGACCAGAAGCCGGTCGCCCGTGACAAGAAGCTGGTGCCCGTCACCGGCCCGATCGGTATCCCGATGCTGTCGATGGCGCATCTGGTGGAACCGGGCAAGGCGCTGGCCTGGCGCGGGCCGATGGCGGGCAATGCGCTGTCGCAACTGATCGATGCCGAATGGGGTGACGCCGAACTGCTGGTGGTCGACATGCCGCCGGGCACCGGCGACATTCAGTTGTCGATGGTGCAGAAGCACAAGCCTGCCGGCGCAGTGATCGTGTCTACGCCGCAGGATCTGGCGCTGATCGACGCGACCCGCGCGGTGAGCCTGTTCCATCAGGCCGGCGTGCCGATGGTCGGGCTGGTCGAGAATATGGCCGGCTATGCCTGCCCCCATTGCGGCGAGATTTCCGATCCCTTCGGCCAGGGCGGCGCGGAAAGCGCGGCGGGCGACCTGTCCATGCCGTTCCTTGGCCGCATTCCACTGGCGATCGAGATTCGCCGCCAGTCCGACGCGGGCGATCCGCCGGCGGCGGGCGAGGGCATCCATGCCGACGCGTTCCGCGCCATCGCACAGAAGGTGGCGGACTGGCTGAAGGTCGCCTGATTAAAGGCGCAGATGCAGGAACTGGCTGAAGCCATTGACCCGATAGGCACCGAACGGACCGCCATCGACAAAGCCATGGCGCCGGTAAAGTGCCAGGGCCGGACCAAAGGCCGTGCCGCGCCCCGTCTCCAGGCTCAGATGTTTGAGGCCATCTGCCCGTGCGGCGTCGATGACATGGTGCAGCAACGCCGTGCCCACGCCCTGTCGCAGATAGTCGGGATGGGTCCGCATCGACTTGATCTCGCCCCGGTCGGCATCGAGCAGTCGCAATGCCCCCACGCCCGCAATCGCATCGCCGACCCAGGCCGACCATAGCCGGATATCCGGCGCTTGCAGGCCGGACAGGTCCAGCGCGAAGACGGCATCGGGCGGCGAATGGTCATGCATGCCGGACAGGTGCAACGCCAGCAGCGCACGGGTTTGCGGATCGGTCAGGTCGTCGGGGCGGATCGCGAACATGGTGCAGCCTAACCTGGCAATCTCGCGAAGGGAACGTCTTGCATGCCGCCGCGCCCTCCCCATGTCGGGACGGAAGGAGATTGCCATGCCGCTCACTGCTCCACAGGATATCGCCGCCTTGCTCGGCCGCACCCGCACCATCGCGCTGGTCGGCATTTCCGACCGACCCGATCGGCCCAGCTATGGCGTGATGAAATTTCTTCAGGACCATGGCTATCGCGTGCTGCCGGTCAATCCGCAGATTGCGGGCGAACATGTCCATGGCGAATTTGTCTGGGGCCGCCTGCCCGACATCGGCGTGCCCATCGATCTGGTCGACATCTTCCGCCGCAGCGAGGCGGCGGGCGAGGCTGTGGACGATGCCATCGCGATGGGCGCCAAGGCTGTGTGGATGCAACTCGGCGTCATCGATGAAGCCGCTGCCGCCCGCGCCGAGGCGGCCGGATTGCAGGTCGTGATGGACCGGTGCCCGGCGATCGACATCCCCCGCTTCGGTATCGCGCCGATCACCGCCGAATAACGCTAGGCATCCCGACGTCCCGCCTCTATCAGGCAGGCATGGCGCGCGCACCGCGGAAGCAATCCGGCACAAAGACAGGCATCAACCGCCGCACCCTTTTGGTGGGCGGCGGCGCGGCGGCGGGGCTGCTGATCGCCTGGGGTGTCTGGCCGCGCAGTTATGAACCCAATCTCAATGCCGGTGCGAACGAAACCATCCTCAACGCCTTCCTGAAGATCGACGCTTCGGGCCAGATCATCGTCGTCGTGCCGCAGACCGAAATGGGGCAGGGGATCACCACCGTCCTGCCGCAGATATTGGCCGACGAACTGGGCGCGGACTGGCGCACGGTCGCGGTGCAGAGCGCGCCGGTCAGCCCGCTTTACGCCAATACGCTGCTGGCGCGCGAATGGCTGGCGAGCGACTGGTCACGGCTGATGGGCGGGGCGGGCGACTGGGCGCTCAACCAATATGCGACGCGCGGCGCGCTGATGCTGACCGGTGGTGGTACTTCCGTCCCCATGTTCCGCGATGCCTATCGCGATGCCGGTGCGGCGGCGCGGGTTCTGCTGTGCAAGGCGGCGGCGGCGCGCTGGAACATCCCCTGGGAAAGCTGCGACATCGTGGACGGCATCATCACCGATGGCGCGGCCCATCGCATGAAGATCGGCGAGATCGTGGCTGATGCGGCCCGCTTCGACCTGCCCGACATATTGCCCTATCGGCAGGGGCAGGACGCGCGCCTGTCGGGGCAGGATCTGCCGCGCCTCGACACCCCGTCCAAGATTGACGGCAGCCATAATTATGCCGCCGACATCCGCTTGCCCGACATGGTCTATGCCTCGATCCGGCAGGGGCCGATCGGCGATGCGCTGCTGGCCGGCGTGGACGAAAAATCCGCCGGCGGCGTCACGGGGTTCCTCCGTCTGGTCCGGCATGAGCGCTGGGTCGCGGCGGTGGCGAGCAACTGGTGGGCCGCCAACAAGGCGCTCGATCTGGCCGACCCGGTCTTCGCCCTGCGCGGACCGCCGATCAGCAGCAGCAGCATCGATGATGCACTGGAAACCGCCTTTGAGAGCGAGGCCGGTCGCCGCCTCTATGCACAGGGCGATCTTGGCCCGGTATTCGAGGGCGCGACCATATTGGCCAGCGAATATCAGGTCGATGCCGGCCTGCATCTGGCGATCGAACCGCCCTGCGCGACCGCGCGGGTGACGGACGATGGCGCGGAAGTGTGGATGGCGACGCAGGCGCCGGGCCTTGCCCGCGCGGCGATCGCCGATGCGCTGGGCCTGTCCGAACGGGCGGTGGCGCTCTATCCGCTGCATGCCGGCGGCTCCTTCGGCCGCGCGATGGATTGGGACGTCGGGGTACAGGCGGCATTGCTGGCGCAGGAGATGAAGCGGCCGGTGCAATTGCTCTGGTCGCGGCTGGAGGATGTGATCCAGGATCGCCCCAGCGCGCCCGCCCATGCCCGCATGGCCGCCAAGCTGGGCCGTGGCGGTGCGATCGAGGGCTGGTCGGCCAAGGTCGCCGCGCCCTGTGCCATGACCCAGACATGGTCGCGGATCGCGGACGGGAAATTGCCGCATGAGGCAGCAGCCGATGCCGCGGACAAGGCGACCCGGCTGGCGGTGGCCGGCATGGTGCCGCCTTACGCCATTCCCAACTGGGCGGTCGATCATTTCCCGACCGATGTCGGCCTGCCGCTCGGCTTCACGCGCGGCAATGCGCGGCTTCATGGCGCTTTCTTCACGGAAAGTTTCGTCGATGAACTGGCGCATCTGGCCGGGATGGAGGCCATGTCCTTCCGTATCCAGATGCTCGGCGGCAATCCGCGCCTTGCCCATTGCCTCTCCACTGCCGCGTCGATGGGCGGCTGGCAGGGCGGCATTCCGGGTAGCGGGCAGGGGATTGCCGCCCATATGATGAACGGCGCCTATGCCGCCGTGATGGTGGAGGCGGCGATGAATGGCGACGCGCTCAGCGTCAATCGCATCGTCGCGGCGGTCGATGCCGGCGATCAGGTCAATCCCGACATCGCCCGGCAGCAGATCGAAAGCGGCCTGATCCACGGCCTCGCCTATGCGATGGGCGCCGCCGTCCCCTATGAGAAGGGGATGCCAACCCGCGCCATCCTCGACCGCATGAATCTGCCGCGCCTCGCCGATATTGGCGAGGTGACGGTGGAACTGATGCGCAGCACCGCCGACCCCGCCGGCGTGACCGATCTCGCCGCGCCGCTGGTCGCGCCTGCCATCGCCAACGCCCTCTACACCTGGACAGGCCAGCGTCTGCGCAGCCTGCCTCTGGTAGGAACCGCATGACCCCGCCCGCCGATCATCCCGCTATTCCTGCCCCCAGGGTGGGCGTGCTGCTCATCAACCTCGGCACGCCGGATGCGCCCGATGCCAAATCGGTGCGTCGCTATCTGGCGGAATTCCTGTCCGACCCACGCGTGGTGGAAATTCCCAGGCTGGTCTGGCAACCGATCCTGCATGGCGTGATCCTGACCACCCGGCCGAAGAAATCCGCCCATGCCTATCAACAGGTTTGGACGCCTGAAGGCTCGCCGCTCGCCGTCCATACCCGCGTCACCGCGCAGGCCCTGCAACAGGCGATGCCGCATGTGCTGGTCGACTGGGCGATGCGCTACGGCAATCCGGCCATTGCGGAGCGGCTGGCCGCCATGAAGCGCCAAGGCTGCGACCGCATCCTGCTCGCGCCGCTCTATCCGCAATATAGCGGCGCGACCACGGCGACCGCCAATGATGCCGCTTTCGCCGCGCTGGCGGCGATGCGCTGGCAACCGGCGGTACGCACCCTGCCGCCTTATCATGATGACCCGGCCTATATCGCCGCATTGAAGGCGTCGATCGACGCACATGTCGCTGCGCTCGACTTCGTACCGGACGCCCTGCTCGCTAGCTTCCATGGCATGCCGGAGCGCACATTGCATCTGGGCGATCCCTATCATTGCCAGTCTGTGAAGACCGTCCGCCTGCTGCGTGAAGCGCTCCGCCTGCCGGTCCATATGAGCTTCCAGTCGCGCTTTGGCCGGGCCAAATGGCTCGAACCGGAAACCGAAGCGACACTTGCCAAATTGGTAAAGGAAGGTGTCCGGAATATTGCTGTTGTAACGCCCGGTTTTTCGGCGGATTGCCTTGAAACCCTAGAGGAAATCGCCTTGCGGGCGAAAGAGGTTTTTTTGAGCCAGGGCGGCGAAAATTTTGCCTATTTGCCCTGTCTAAATGCGTCGGCGGAAGCTATCACTCTGTATCAGAGGCTGATGAGCCGCGAGCTTTCGGGTTGGATGGACTGACCCTGTTTGGAAGAGGACGCTTTTATGTCGAGAGTGGCGATCGTGACGGGCGGAACACGGGGTATCGGCGAGGCGATCAGTCTGGCGCTGAAGGAACTGGGTTATACCGTTGCCGCCAACTATGCCGGCAATGAAGAAAAGGCGAAGGCCTTCACTGAAAAGACCGGCATTGCCACCTTCAAATGGGACGTGGGCGATCATCAGGCCTGCCTCGACGGCGTGGCACAGGTGACGCAGGCGCTCGGCCCGGTCGATATCGTCGTCAACAATGCCGGCATCACCCGCGACGGCGTGCTGGCGAAGATGAGCTTCGACGACTGGAACGAAGTGATGCGCATCAACCTGGGCGGTTGCTTCAACATGGCCAAGGCGACATTCGGCGGCATGCGCGAACGCGGCTGGGGTCGGATCGTCAATATCGGTTCGATCAACGGGCAGGCCGGCCAATATGGTCAGGTCAATTATGCCGCTGCCAAATCGGGCATCCATGGCTTTACCAAGGCGCTGGCGCAGGAAGGCGCCAAGTCCGGCATCACCGTCAATGCGATCGCGCCGGGCTATATCGACACCGACATGGTGGCCGCTGTGCCGCCGGCGGTGCTGGAAAAGATCGTGGCGAAGATTCCCGTCGGCCGTCTGGGCCAGGCGCATGAAATCGCGCGTGGCGTGGCGTTCCTGTGCAGTGAGGATGGTGGCTTCGTGACCGGCAGCACGCTGTCGATCAACGGTGGCCAGCATATGTATTGATGGACGCGGGCGACCCTGACCAAGGCCCCTATGGGCCGGAAGGGTCGCCCTTCTCCCCGCCGGTCAAGCGCAGCGTGACCATCGCGGGGCACCAGACCGCCATCAGTCTGGAACCGATTTTCTGGGACGCCCTGCGCGCCCATGCTGCCCGTCAACAATTGCCCGTCAACGCCCTGGTCGCCCGCATCGATGTGGAGCGGCTCGCGGCGCCGCATCCCCCCAATCTGGCCAGCGCCATCCGCTGCTGGCTGTTTCTGCAACAATCTTGCAATGCTGGTAATAATCAGTCGCAATAATGTTGACTCTGCGAAGGACTCTCAATAGCAGCCTGCCCCAATTACAAAAGGGGATCTGCTATCATGTCGAAGTCCGGGAATATGACATCCTTTCTGGCGCTGGGCTGCGTCGGCGCCATGGCCTTTGTCGCCAGCGCCGGTGCGCAGGAGGGGGAACAAGGCGCGCGTCTCGGCGGCATGACCGTCACCGACACGGCAATCGATGAACCCACGGTCAAGGTCGAGAAGGCGGAGTCGCCCAAATATACCCGCCCGCTGCTCGACACGCCGCAGACCATCACCGTCATCGGCAAGGAAACCATCCAGCAACAGAACCTGCTGACCCTGCGCGACGTGCTTTCGACCGTTCCCGGCATCACCTTCGGCGCGGGTGAGGGTGGCTTTGGCTATGGCGACCGCATCATCCTGCGCGGGCAGGATGCCAAGAATGACGTAACGATCGACGGCGTGCGTTCGGGCGCGTTCCTCAACCGCAACGAAGTCTATAATATCGAGCAGGTCGAGGTCACCAACGGCGCCAACTCGGTCATGAACGGCGGCGGTTCTGTCGCCGGCACGATCAATCTGGTCACCAAGCGTCCGCTGGCCGACGATCAGACCATCCTGAACGCCGGCATCGGCACCGATCAATATTACCGCGCTACGATCGACGCCAACAAGCGCGTCAATGACCTGATCGCCGTCCGCCTGAACGCTGTCTATCACAAGAATGACGTGCCCGGCCGCGATGTCGAATATTATGAGCGCTACGGTTTTGCCCCTGCGATCACCATCGGCATCGACAGCCCCACCAGCCTGACCGTGCAGGGCGAATATCTGCACGACGACGCCATGCCGCAATATGGCCTTCGCTATTATGCCAATCTGGGCGGCTTCCTGGATGAATTCGACCGGTCGGGCTATTATGGCTTTGCCAATCTGGATCAGCAGAACAGCAAGACCCGCTCGCTTCAGGCGATCTTCAGCCATCAGTTCAGCGATGCGGTGAAGATCCGCAACCTGACCCGCTACGAACATATCCGCCAGAACACGATCACCAGCCAGCCCAACGGCACCTTCTGCCTGTCCTCGACCGGCCTCCAGCCGCAGGCGCCCTTCCTGGACGGCGTTGCCGCCGCCTGCACCACCACCGTCAATGGCGCTGCCTTTACCGTGCCCGCCGGCTATTATCTGCCCACCGGCGGTCGCGGCGTGCAGCGTTTCATCAACAACACGACCGCCTATAACCAGGTGGACCTGAGCGCCGATTTCGACACGGCGGGTGTCGGTCATACGCTGGTCATCGGCGCGTCGGCCATGTGGGAGCAATATCGGCAGGAGCAGGGCACGCTGCCCCGCAACGCGGATGGTTCGACCCCGCTCTTCCCGCTGGTCAGCATCTCCAACCCCGGCGAAGTGGTGCAGGGGCCGGCCGGCTACAGCTATGGCAACAATGAATATAGCGGCCCGATCAACTTCATCCGGTCTGCCCGCGCGCTGGGCGAGCAGACCAGCTATGCCGCCTATCTGTTCGATACGCTCAAGTTCAGCGATTTCTTCGAAATCAACGGCGGCCTGCGCTATGAAAATGTGAAGGGGCTGAGCCGCAGCTTCTCTTACGTCACGACGGCCGGATCGCCGACGCTGGGGCAATTGAACACGGCAACGACCCTGCCGCGCACCGACGACAATCTCTTCTCCTACCGTGTCGGCGCGGTGGTGAAGCCGACGCCGGATACCAGCCTCTATGTCGCGTTCGGCAACAGCAAGCTGCCGTCCAAGGCTTCGGTCGATGGCAGTTGCACGGTGGACAATGCCGCCGGAGGCAGCGGCACCTGCAACGTGAAGCCGGAAACCACGAAGAATTACGAGGTCGGTGCCAAGGCGGACCTGTTCGACAAGAAGTTGCTGCTGACGCTCGCGGCCTTCCGCAACGATCGCAACCAGATCAAGGTGGTTTCGGGTGATCCGCTGCTGCCCGATCAGGCGACCGACGGGCATCAGCGGGTGGAGGGCATTTCCTTCGGTGCGTCGGGTAACATCACAAGCAACTGGACGATTTCCGCCAACTACATGTATCTGAAGTCGAAGATCAAACAGGGCGTGTCCGACTATTGCCTCGACAATCCGGGGGCGACCGATCCGGCGGCGGGCACTTGCGCCAACAGCGCCGCCTTCCTTGATCCGACGGCGGGCTATGCACTCACCAACACGCCCAAACATTCGGGCAGCCTGTTTACCACCTACCGCTTCGATTTCGGTCTGGAGCTGGGTTACGGCCTGACCTATCAGGGCAAGTTCCTGCTGAACCAGCCGACCCTGGCGCAGCTGACGGCCGGCACCTATGTCGCCTATCATGTGCCGAGCTACACCATCCATCGCCTGATGGTGAATTACCCGATCACGTCGAACCTGAAGGCGCAGCTCAACGTCCAGAATTTCACCGACGAGAAATATGTGACGACCGTGCGCAACGCGGTCGGGGGCAGCTGGGCGCAACCCGCACCGACCCGTTCGGCCGTGTTCAGCCTGAACTATCAGTTCTGATCGCAATGTCCCCGGCCCGTCCCGGCCGGGGGTGAAGGCAGGGCGGCGACATATACTCCTCGGGTCGCCGCCCATCCTAAATTTCCATTCTGTTTCCAGGGCGCAATTGATTCGCATTAGTCTTCGCGCTAAGGGCGCGGGGAGGGAGGCGCTTCCATGCTGCAAGCCGCGAGTCTGCCGGCCGACGATTATGATGCCGTTTCGGAACAGCTGATCCAGCCTGTGCCCGTTGCGCCTTCGTCGCGCCTTTCTTCCCATATCTCGCCTGCCAGCCGTTATGGCGCCAGATCCCGCCCCAATCTGACTGCCATCATTGCCATTGTGGCCGTTCATGCGCTGGCGATCGGTGCGCTCATTCAGGTGCGCCAGCATATCCAGCGCGTGGAGGAAGCCAAGCTGACGGTGGTCAACCTGACCCCGCCGCCACCGCCGCCCGCTGCCGAAGCGCCGCCGCCGCCGCCGTCCAAACCCGAAGTCGTGGCCCCGCCGCCGATCGTGCAAACGCCGGTGCCGCCCGTCCATATGGTGCAGACCACGCCGGACCCTAGCCCCGTGCCCACGCCTGCGCCGGTCGCCGTCGCGGTGCCGGGTCCGCCGGCGCCCGCCGCGCCGCCGGCCCCGCCCAGCATCGTGCAGGGCGGCGATCTTGGAGCGCAGATGGTCGCAGGCAAGCCCCCGCGCTATCCCATCGAAAGCCGCCGCAAGAAGGAACAGGGCACGGTCGTGCTGAGCCTCGTCGTCGGTCTGGACGGCGCGGTCGAAAGCATCAATGTGGCGCAGAGCAGCGGCTCCGCCCGGCTCGACAATGCCGCCCGCGACGCCGTGAAGGGCTGGCGCTGGAAGCCGATCCTGCGCAGCGGTCAGCCGGTGCGGGTCAAGGGCGTGGTCGAAATCCCCTTCATCCTGCGCACTGACGCCGCCTGACGGACACGCTTTTTCCATGCTGATTGCCATACCCGACCTGATCGACGCTGAAAGCGTCGCCGCCATCCGTGCCCTCATCGATGCCGCCGACTGGGTCGATGGCAACATCACCTCCGGCCATCAGTCCGCGCTCGCCAAGCGCAACCTGCAATTGCCGGAGGACAGCGAAGCGGCCAGGCGCGCCGGGCAGATGGTGCTGGATGCGCTGGGCCGATCGCCTTTGTTCATCGCCGCTGCCCTGCCGCTCAAGATTTTTCCGCCCCTGTTCAACAGCTATGCCGGCGGCCAGAATTTCGGCGTGCATGTCGACAATGCCGTGCGCATTCAGGCCGGGACGGGTTTTCGCGTTCGCTCTGACCTCTCCATCACCGTCTTTCTGGAGGCACCCGATGCCTATGATGGCGGCGAACTGACGATCGAGACGAATTTCGGCGTGCAGCAGGTAAAGCTGCCTGCGGGCCATGCGGTGCTTTATCCATCTTCGTCGCTGCATCGGGTGGAGCCGGTGACGCGCGGGCGGCGGGTGGCCAGCTTCTTCTGGCTGCAATCGATGGTTCGCGACGATGGCGCGCGGCAGATGCTGTTCGACCTCGACCGCAGCGTACAGGGCGTTGCCGCCGCCATGGGCCAGGATCATGACGAAGTGATCCGCCTGACCGGCGTCTATCACAATCTGCTGCGCCGCTGGGCGGACGCCTGACAGGCTGGCGGCTGACGACCACTTTCCCTCATTCGTTGGTCTTGCTTTGAATTCCCGATTGCAGACGTTCAATTTCGGGGCGGCAGTTGATCGTCAGGTGGCTCCTCGTGGGGACCAGTGATGCGAAATTTCTCAATTGCTTCCCACGCTCTTGGTGCAATTGCGACTCTATAAGGGTTACTAAGCAGCCAACGGAATCGCGCAGATTTGCGTGCCTCAGCGACAATGCGATCAAGCAAATCAGGTGCCGGGTTTCGAAGCACATCCTCCAATGGACCGCATCCCAGTTGCCCGAGGAATCGAGGATTATCGGCGCGCGAGGCGCCAATAATCACGTAAGCTAGCGCCTTCTCAGGATCATCGTGATGGCAGGTAATGATCTCGCCAAAGTCATCAGCCCATTCGTCAGGCCACTCGCCAGCACCCTGCGCGAAATAATCGGCGCAAGCGTCAATTTGTCGGCACATCTCATCAGCATCGGATCGAGCAAGTGCTCTTTCAAGTTCGTCTCGATACCCTTTGCCTGTCATTTCCTAGTTCGTATTCCGAACCTCTTTCAGATTTGCAAACGCCAAGCTACGGCAGCTATTCGCGCCTGTTCGCCGGAACCCGACCATCTGCAAACCACCCATTGCTGTCCTACACGCGCGTTTTACGCTAACAGCGCATCAGGGCTGGGAGGGCTCTTAGGGCGGCCTAGTCCTCGACATATAATTTCCAACTCACGTATCAAAATGTCGAAATCAGCGGGAAATGTGCGAAGTTAAGCGCGCGATATCCGCACTCACGCCAGCATCGCGGCAAGGGCGGGCGTCATATATTCCTGCGCGCCGCAGGCGGTGCGCATCACCAGCCGGGCGGCAAGGCCGTGGCGGGTGGCGAGGTGCATGCCGCGGTTTGGCCCCATCACGGTGATCGCCGTGGCCCAGGCGTCGGCCAGCATCGCCTGTTCGTGCAGGACCGTGACGGAGGCGACGCCCTCCGCGATCGGCTGGCCGGTCAGGGGATTTATGCTGTGGGACAGGCGCGCGCCGTCCTGCATGCGGAAGCGGCGATAGTCGCCGGATGTGGCGACGGCCATGTCGCACAGCGCGATGCGCAGCGTCGGGACGGGCAGGTCGGTGGGCGGCTCCACATCGACCCACCAGGGCTGGAGGTCGGGCTTGATGCCGTCGCCGCGCAGTTCGCCGCCGATCTCGACCAGAAAATTGCCTATGCCCATCTCGCGCAACGCTTCCGCGACAACATCGACGGCAAAACCCTTGGCGATCCCGGAGAGGTCGAGCGCCACATCGGCCAGCCGGCGGGCATGGCCGCGTTCCACTTCGATCCGGGTCCAGGGGCGGGCGATGGCATAAGCGGATGCGGCGCTGTTCGGGCCGAAGCCCCAATGATCGACCAGCCGGCCGATCGCCGGATCGAAGGCGCCGTCGGACAGGCGGGCCATGTCCAGCCCCGCGCGCAGCACCGTCAGCATCTCCGGCGGCAGGGGCATCCATTCACCGACCGGCATGCGGTTGAAGCGGCTGATCGCGCTATCCGCTTCCCAATTGCTCATCTGGTCGATGATGCGGGCCAGCACCGCCTCGATCGCGGCGTCGCAACCGGCGGGTGGATCGACGATCTGCGCCGACCAGCTGGTGCCCATGGTCGGACCGCCATAAGCGACGATAGCGCCCTGACGCTGTCGCCCGAGAAAGCTCTCGGGCGACAGGTCGGGCGCTATCGCAATACGCACGCCATGATGGGCGGGCTGGGTCAGGGGGCCAGCACTTCCAACGTGCTGACATAGGCGGCGCGGCGCGGCGGCGGGCCTGCGGGCGCCTGCGGGCGCGGCGCGGGCGGAGCGCCGGCACCGGGGCCGCCAGCGCCACCTTCACCACCCGGACCGCCGGGGCCGCCTTCACGACCGCCACCGATGCTGGCGTTCAGCCAGTACATGCCCGGCTGCGGCCAGGTGATCGCGACCTTGCCATCCTTGCCCGTGGTCAGGTCCATCTGGCCCAGCGCATCGCGATAGCGGATGCCGCCGGGAATGACCGTGACCTTCAGGTCGGCGGCGGGTTTGCCGTCCAGCAGGAACTGGAAGGTCGCCGCTTCGCCCGAGACGAGGTCATTGGGGTGGGTGACGGGCACCATCTCCAGGCCTACGCCGGTCGGCTTGAAGATGGTCGTGGTGGGCGCGCCCAGCGTCACGAAAATTTCGTTGCGGTTCGACATTTCGGCCGTCTGCACATCGGTCGCACCAGCGGGAATGACGCTGGCCAGCTTGTCCTTGGTCGTGCCGCGCGGCAGCCGTTCCTGCTTGCCGTTCAGCATGTAGCTGCCCATCACGCCGGTCGAGACATTGGCGATGCGATAGGTGCCGGGCTTGGTCAGGTGGACGTCGAAGGTCGAGCGGTAGCGACCCTTGGCGGCATTCTCGATCTTGCCGCTGGTGCCGTCCGGTTCGGTCACGGCGATATTGTCCGTGCCCATTGGGAAATGTTCGAAATAGAAGACGTCGTTGGAAATGGCGGCGTCGACCGTCACCCAGCTGTCATTGCCGGACAGGGTGGTGGAGGATGGCAGCATCCACTGGCGATGCGCCTGCGCCGAAGCGGGCAGCATCAGGGCGGCGAGTGCGCCGGCGATCAGATATTTGGCCTTCATGGAAAAACGTCCCCTTATTTGCCGAAAGTGAGGGTGATGGCACCCAGTTCGCTGCTGCCCTGCGCCTTGACCACGGTGCCGGGCTTGGGCGGCCAGGCGAAGGGGAGGCGGAGCACTTCACGGCCGCCGACTTCGCGCGCCGCTTCAACAATCAGTGTGTAATTGCCCGGGCCAAGCGCGCCGAGCGGTCCCTTGCCGGCGGTGAAGGCGATCTTCTGGTCGCCGGGCGCGCGGGTCGCGCCGGTCACGCCATCGGCGGGGAAGGTCAGCGTTCGACCGGAGGCGCGCCACCACTGGCGCACATCGCGCAGCCATTTGGTGCCTTCGCCATTCTTCATGTCATAATCATACCAGACCGACAGGCTGCGCGGCGTCGCGCCCTGCTTCTCGATCCAGATGGCGACATAGGGGCGATGATATTCGGCGACCGACAGGCGCGGGATATTGACGTTGAGGTTCAGCGTCTGCGCGGTGGCGGGCACCGCGGCCGTGCCTGCCGCGCCAAGCGCCGCCGTACCGGTCAGCAACAGGCGATGACTGATCTGCATTATGGTCCCCCGTTAATGGATGAAGATGATGGCGAGGATCGCCGGAATGGCGAGGCCGGCGGCGACCAGCGGCCATGTGGTCGGCCGCTTCTTGGCGTGGATTTGCAGCAGGACGAGGCCGGTCAGCGCAAAGATGAAGCAGGCGATCGAGAAGATATCGATGAACCATTTCCATACCCCGCCGGCGTTGCGGCCCTTGTGCAGGTCATTGAGATAGCTGATTGCGCCGCGGCTGGTGCTTTCGCTGGTGACGGTGCCGTCATGCCGGTCGATCGACACCCAGCCGTCGCCGCCGGGACGGGGCAGGGCAAGGTAGATTTCGTCGGCAGACCATTCGGCTTCACCCGCGCCTGTCTGTCCCACCGCCTTGTCCAGCCAGTTGGCGACCGGAGCGGGCAGGGGCCTCTTGGCATCGGGGGCGTCGTCGGCCGCCACTTGTTTCAGCAGATCGGCGGGCAGGGTCGCACTTTTCTCGATCGTCCGGGGCGATCCCTCCACATCAGCAGCGTGATTGAGCGTGATGCCGGTGAAGGCGAAAAGCAGCAGGCCGATCAGGCTGATTGCTGAACTGACCCAGTGCCAGGTATGGAGCTGCTTCATCCAGAAGGCCTTGGCGCTCTTATTTTTCGGCTTCTGGATGCGGGCGGTTCCGTGCATTGGAAAGGAGACTTGTCCTGCGAAAGATGAGGTCATCGCATAACGAGAACGACTCGCAGTTGCAAACGAGTCGCGCATGGATTTTTGTATCAAAATGTAAGCGGCTGCGACGAGCGGCCCCGCCATGCGGATCGACGGCCCGGCCTTGCTATTGACGATCCGGGCCACCACCTCTAGCCGCGCTGTATGCCTGATGTAACACGGATTAAATATGTCCGGGACGTCATGGATCATGAAGGGCTGTGCGGGGAGAGCGCGGGGCCGCTGCTAGGAATATAATATGCTGGTGCCGGCCGTTGCTGCGGGAATGATGATGATGGGTGCGCAGGCGCAGAGCGCCGCGCCGCAATTGGTCGCTGCCGCAGAGGTCGTGGCGATGCAGGATGCAACGCCGTCCACGCCGCCCACGCCGCAGGTTCCGGCGCCCGCTACCACGCCGCCCGCAGCGCCGCAGGATGATGCCGCGCAGGATATCGTCGTCACCGGCGACAAGGGCGCGCCCAAGGGCGACCCGCTGGAGCAGTTGAACGCCAAGAGTTTCGAGGCTGTGCAGTCGGTCGACAAGGCCGTGCTGGAGCCGGTCGCCAAGGCCTATAACAAGGGCCTGCCACGCCCAGTGCGCAAGGGGCTGCGCAACTTCTTCTCAAACTTGCAGGAGCCGGTCGTCGCGGCCGCCTATCTGCTCCAGTTCAAGCCGGGCAAGGCGTTCGAGACGGCGGGACGCTTCGGCGTCAATTCGACGCTCGGCTTTGTCGGCCTGTTCGACGTTGCCAAGCGCAAGCCATTCAACCTGCCCCATCGCAACAATGGCCTCGCCAACACGCTGGGCTATTATGGCATCGGACCGGGGCCGTATATGTATCTGCCCATCGTCGGGCCGACCACGCTGCGCGATATCGTCGGCGATACGGTGGACAAGATGATCCTGCCCTTTGCCGTGGGCAAGCCCTTCAACAAGCCCACCTATGTCATTCCCGCGACGATCCTGAACCAGTTGGGCGAGCGCGCCGCGTTCGACGAGACGATCCAGGCGATCCGCAATGAAGACGACCCCTATACCGTCTACAAGACCATGTATCTACGCCAGCGCAAGGCGGAGATCGAGGCGCTGCACGGCCGGGTGTCCGACGAGAAATTCGTGCCCATCTATGGGGAGGATATCCGCACGCCGGGCAAGAAGGACGCGCCCAAGCTGGTGGTGCCCGATCCCTATGGCGACGATGTCGAAGATAAGCCGGCGACTGATACGCCGCCGCAGTCGTAAAACACTTCATCCGTTCGTTTCGAATATGGTCGAGAAACAGTAAGCGCTGTTGTAGCCGCTTCTCGACGTCGCTCGAAGCGAACGGTTTTCGGAGTGAACAAAAAAGGGGCGCCATCCGTATGGGATGGCGCCCCTTTTTACGTTGTGGAGTGGATCAGCGGCCCAGCAGTCCGCGTGCCTGTCCTGCAATCTCCGCCAGCATCGCGACATTGGGCGTCGCAGCCGCCTTGGCACGCTGGACCAGCGTGCGGAACTGACGGACGCGGGCGCCCTTGGCCTGCAACCAGTTTTCGACATGCGTGGCGACATCCTTGCCCTTCCCCTGGGCGAGGAAGTCGAGGCGGACCTGCTGCATGTCGCGGGCGACGCCGGAAATCAGCAGCCGTTCCCACGGGTCGGTCGGTTCCATCCGCGCGGCGGCGGACTGGACCCAGTCGATGCCGACCGCTTCGCCCAGATGGGTGAAGGCGCGGGTCAGCGCGACTTCCTCCACCCCCATGCGGGCGGCGAGCGAGGCAATGCCGACCGCGCCGTCCAGCTTGAACAGCCCTGCCGTGCGCACGGCCAGCGTCTCCGGCGCCCCCAGGCCGAGCAGACGGTCGGTGACGGCAGCAGTGCGGCGTTGCGCCTCGCTGGTCAGCAGATCGTCGACCTGATTGGCCAGCAGGCCCACGCCGGCGGCCAGCTTCTCATGCCCCTGCGCCGGGAGCGTACCGGCGGGCAGGGCGCGCAGGATATCGGCGATCTGGGCGCGCATGCCGCTGGCAATATCGCTGAACAGCGCAAGCCGCGCACCTTCCGACATGTCCGCCGCGTCGATATCCGCCCAGAGCGTGCGGATATCATAGAGGCGCTCGGCGATCAGGAAAGCGCTGGCCAGGTCGGCGAGCGAGCAGCCTTCTTCTTCAGCCAGTTCGAACGGATGGATGAGGCCCAGGCGGTTGACGATGCGGTTGGCGACCTTGGTGGCGATGATCTCTTTCTTGAGCGCATGGCCGGCGATCGCGTCCGCTTCCTTCTTCTGCATGGCTTCCGGGAAGGCGGCCATCAGTTCGGCAGTCATGCTGTCGTCGGTGGCGAGGTCGCCATGTTCGATCGCATCCTGCAAGGCGAGCTTGGCGGTCGAGAGCAAGACGGCCAGTTCGGGACGGGTGAGGCCCTGACCATCCTGTCCACGGCGCAGCAGCTGGTCGTTGGCGGCCAGCCCCTCCACCTGCCGGTCGAGGCGTCCGGTTTCCTCAAACGTCTCGATCAGGCGGACATAGGAGGCAAGGTCTGCGGCGCCGCCGGCTTCGGCGATGGACAGGCCCAGCGCTTGAAGCCGGTTATCCTCCAGCACGATTTCGCCGACCGCATCCGTCATGCTTTCTAGCAGCGTGTTGCGCTTGTCGAAGGGCAGGCGGCCTTCCGCCATTTCCTTGTTCAGCGCGATCTTGATGTTGACCTCATTATCCGAGCAGTCGACGCCGGCGCTGTTGTCGATGAAGTCGGTGTTGATGCGCCCGCCATGCAGCGAGAAGGCGATACGGCCCGCTTGCGTCGTACCCAAGTTCGCGCCTTCGCCGATCACCTTGACGCGCAGCTGCTCGGCATTGACGCGCAGACGATCATTGGCCGGATCGCCGACATCGCCATGGCTTTGCGCGGCGGCCTTCACATAGGTGCCGATGCCGCCGAACCAGAGCAGGTCAGCCGGGGCCTTCAGGATCGCGGAGATGAGCGCGGCTGGCTCCATTTCCTTGTCCGTCACGTCCAGGATCGCCTGCATTTCCGGGGTCAGCGGGATGCGCTTCAGGGCGCGCGAGAAGACGCCGCCGCCCTTGGAAATGAGCGCCTTGTCATAATCCTCCCAACTGGAACGGGGCAGGGCGAACATCCGGTTGCGCTCTTCCCAGCTCTTGGCAGGATCGGGCGCGGGATCGAAGAAAATATGGCGATGGTCGAAGGCGGCGACCAGCTTGATCGCCTTCGACAGCAGCATGCCGTTGCCGAACACGTCGCCCGACATGTCACCGCAACCCACGACGCTGATCGGCTCACTCTGCACGTCGACGCCCATTTCGGCGAAGTGGCGCTGGACCGAAATCCATGCGCCGCGCGCGGTGATGCCCATCGCCTTGTGGTCGTAGCCGTTGGAGCCGCCGCTGGCGAAGGCATCGCCCAGCCAGAAGCCGCGTTCCAGCGCGATGGCATTGGCAACGTCGGAGAAGGTGGCTGTACCCTTGTCGGCGGCGACGACGAAATAGGGATCGTCTCCGTCATGCACGACGACGTCGGCCGGATGCTTCACCTTGTTCTTCACGATATTGTCGGTGATCGACAGCAAGGACCGGATGAAGATGCGATAGCTTTCGGTGCCTTCGGCCAGCCATGCGTCGCGATCGGCCTGCGGATTGGGCAGTTGCTTGGGATAGAAGCCGCCCTTCGCGCCGGTCGGCACGATAACGGCGTTCTTCACGCGCTGCGCCTTCATCAGGCCCAATATTTCGGTGCGGAAATCGTCGCGGCGGTCGGACCAGCGCAGGCCGCCACGCGCAACCGGCCCGGCGCGCAGGTGGATGCCCTCGACGCGGGGGCTGTACACCCAGATTTCCCGCCATGGCAGCGGCGCCGGCAGGCCCGGCACCAGCGCGCTGTCCAGCTTGAAGGCAATCGCCTCCTGCGCGGCGGGGGCATAGAAATTGGTGCGCAACGTTGCGGTGATGACGGCGCGCAGCAGGCGCAGGATACGATCCTCGTCAATCGCGGTCACGCGCTCCAGCCCAGCGTCGATATCGGCCTGTGCCTGCGCGATACGGTCGTCCGCGCCGTCCTGCGCGGCAGGGTTATGCAGCGCGTCGAACAAGGTGATGAGGTTGGTCGCGATGCCCTGCGCCTTGCGCAGCGTATCGGCAAAGGTCGCCATGCCATAGGCGACGCCGGCCTGCCGCAGATAGCGATAGAGCGCGCGGAACAGCACGACCGAGCGCGGCGCAAGACCGGCGGTGACGATCAGTTCGTTCAGCCGGTCATTCTCGGCCACGCCTTCCAGCACTTGCGCGATCGCTTCGGTCACGACCTCGGCCCGGTCCACGACCGCCTGCGCATCGTCGCCGGCCGGCAGTTCCAGCACGAAGCGCTGGACGTGGCCCAGCGTACCGCCTTCGGTGGCGCTGCCGCTGATGGCGGTGGTCATTTCTTCGATCACGCGGAAACCGAAATTCTCAAAGGCGGGGACGACTTCGGACAGGGCAACGGTGACATGGCTGTAGAGTTTCAGCCGCAGCCGTTCGGCGCTGTCTTCGGGGTTGCGATAGATGCGAATCGACTTGTCGCCGTCCCCCGACAGGCCGTGGATCAGGCGGATGTCGATCGCGGCCTCTTCCGGGCCGGCCCCATTGCGATAGGCGAGCGGAAAGCCACCGCCATAGCGCTGCGCCATCGCAGCCGCACGGCCCGGCTCCTCAGTAACGGCCAAGGCCTCCTCGACCGCCGGGATCCAGCCGCGCACCATCTGCTTGAGCATGCGGTCGAGCGCGACATCATCGGGCACGATGCCCCCATCGCGCAGGTCTAGCGTAATGCGCAGCAGTGCCAGGCCGCCTTCTTCCAATGCGATCGACCAGCTGAGTACGGTGCCATGGCTCTTGAGCGCCAGCATGTCCTGAATGCTGACGCGGCGGGCGGTGGACAGTTCGTCCCGCGGCAGCCAGACGAAGGCATAGAGGTGACGCGCCAGCGCGCTGGTGGCGAGCGCCAGCTTGGGACGCGGCCGATCGGTCAGCGACATGAAGGTCAGTGCCAGCCGCTCCAGCGTCTCGCGATCGAAGCCGATGGTGATGTCGTGCGGCAGCGCGGTCAGCGCATGGGCCAGAGTCTTACCGGCATGGCCCAGCGGATCGAAGCCGAATTTGTCCATCAGCGTGGACAGCGCCGATCGCAGCAACGGCACCTTGTCCGGCGTCGCCGACAGGCCGGAACTGGTCCACATGCCGGCGTGGATCGACAGGGCCTTGACCGTCTTGCCCTCCCGCACAGGGATGATGATGAGGTCGAGCAATACAAGACGATGCACGCGCGAAATGCGGCTGGATTTGATGATGAGCGGCGTGCGCTTGCCTTCCTCGAACCAAGTGAAGGCGGCCTCCAGCGAGGCGGGCGCGATCAGCGGCTTGTCATGCCGGGTGCAGATGCCGAGCGGGGCGCTGCTGCTGCCGTCGCGGCTGACGATTTCGTGGCCGGTCTGGGTGAAATGGCGGGCGAGGAACCAGCGCAGCAGGGCGGCGCCTTCCTCGTCCGGCACAGCGTCGGCATCGGCGGCCATGGCCGACTGCATTTTGGGCCAGTCGGCAACGGCGGCGCGGACGTCGGCCAGCGTTTCCTGCAACGCCTTTTCCAGCGCCCGGCGCGCCTTGGAATCGGCACGGTCGGTTTCGATATAGATCATGGACTCGCGGCGGGCACCGGACGCATCCTCTTCGAACACGCCGGACAGCGCGCCGTCTCCATCGCGCGTCACGAACAGGACCGGATGGAACAGGCGATGGATGGTGATGTCGGCCGCCGCCAGCGCATTGGCGATCGAATCGACCAGGAAGGGCATGTCGTCATTGATGACGGCCAGTCGCATGAAGCGGCCATTGGCGCCTTCGCCCAGCGTTTCCATCGCGATCGCTTCATGGCCGGGCTTGCGGCCATTGGCGGTGCGGCCCAGGAAAGCGGCGGCGCCAGCCAGCGCGGCCTCGTCAAACCCTTCGCTTTCACCGGGCAGAGCACCCCGGCTGAGTGCGCCCTCCAGCGCCTCGCGAATATTCTTGTCGACTTCCTTGTTTTTCGCTTCCGCCAGCGCCGTCATTCGCACACCTCTTGCCGCGGGTTCGTCCCGCCTGGTTCATAACGGAGGAGGCGCTGGATCGCCGCCATGCGACTCCTCGGCTTTAGGAGCGCCTATATGCGCCCGGCCAAGGGGCGGCTCAACCCTTGGCGAGAAATAAAATTTCTGATTCTTGAAATAATATGTGCAGCGCAGCATGGCCCGCGCGCAAGGTGCGGGGCCGTCGAATAGAGGCGACTATCGTCCAGCCCGCGCAGCATGTCGAGCATCGATGCGCGGGGTCCGGACCTATTTTCTGGCGTCTGTGCGGCGGATCACGGCCGGACCTGCCGTGGAAGTCGAAGCGGACGGGCCTGTCAGCGTGCAGCGGCGTTAATCACTCGCTGGTTCAGATCACTGTCACCGGGCAGGGCAGCGACGATCGCCAGCGTTCCATCAGCCTCGCGCCGGGCAATGACCACCGCTAGGCCATCCGCGTCGGTAGCAACCGCGATGGGATCGAGCGCAGCTGCCATCTTCACTGCATCGCGTGCGACCTGACGGCGATCCGGCTTGGCTGGCGCCTGCGACCGGCGCTGCGCCCGTTCGTCGCGAACCAGCGCCTTGAGGCCGCCGACATAGTCGGACAGATAGGCCGACAGCGATCCGACGCTCAGGCCCGCATTCATCGCATGGTCCAGCGCGGTCGCATATTCGGTGATGCGCGTCTTGTCGTAAGTGGCGCCGAAGACCAGCTTGATGACGGCGGTCATCGGGCTTCGGGCCTGTGCCTTGATGCCATAATCGTGCAGCAATTCGGCATAATCGTCCGGGCGGACGCGCGCGACCTGCGCGAAATCATAGGACAGGCTGACAGCGCGATAGAGGGCGGCGTGGCTGCGCGCTTCGCTGATCCGCACACGGGCGGCGCCATCGCGGGCAATGGCCAGCCAGTCGGCGAGCGGCGCATCCTCGGTCGGGCATTCCATGCCGGCGAGGTCGAGCGCGTCCTCCTCCTCTTCATCTTCATCGATACCGAAGGCGAGGCTGTTGCTCTGCTGGTCGGCGGCGGGTCCGTCCGCCCAGATTGGCGCGGCGTCGCGCGCGGCGGGGGCGCTGCGCATCGCTTCGTCCACCTCCAGTTCCAGCGCGTCGGACAGACTGCGGCTGGCCAGTTCCTTCCAGTTGATGACGCCGAACACGAAATCGATCGTCTCGTCGTCGGAAGAGAAGGGCATCAATATGCCGCGATACATGATCTCAGCGCCGCGCTGGTTGATGAACTCGGCTTCGAAGCCGATCGGCGCGGCATTGGCGATGATCTGGAGATAATGGTCGGTCAGACGCGACAGCAGCGATCGGGCCGGCACGTCGTTGATATAGTCGATCGTCCCCTCTATCTCGCATTCGGCGCGAAGGGCGGTGCCGAGATAGACGATGGCGGGATTTTCCAGGCCGACGCTGAAGTCGAGCAACACGGCGTGCGGGCCGAAATCCTCCAGCTGGTCGGGAACTAGGTCCTCGATAGAGGGCAGGGCGCGGTCGCCCAGCAGCGACGCCCAATAATTATAGGCGCGCACCTGCATGCGCCGTTCATCGGAGATGGCGGCGGGCGGCGCTTCGATCTGTGCGTCGCCGGCATAGTCGAAATCGTCCTCGTCATTGGCGGCGTCATGCCCCCGCAGAGTGTCCATTCGATCGTCCTACCTTGCGCTGAAAAAATTCATCCGGGACTCGACACTCGCACGGGATGGTAAATTTGGCGTAAACAGGGCCGGGTAACCGGCCGTGGCGGTGTAAGAATGGCGTGGGGTGAAAAAAGGGCATGATGGAGTAAAATGCCCGCTTGTCCAATCGCCCAACCGCTGTTATCTGCCCGCCCCGACGCCGCTTTAGCTCAGTTGGTAGAGCACATCATTCGTAATGATGGGGTCACGTGTTCGAGTCACGTAAGCGGCACCAGAAAATCAAAGAAAATCAATAGCTTCCCGCCGCTCTACGGAGCCGATGGCGAGAAACTTTGAGCGTGGCATACATTCTGGCATACCATGGCGGCTACTTGGAGAAATCCGAGGCAACGGCCGCACGCGATGCACGTGAATAATGAAAGCCGCTCATGGCGTTTCGTAAGCGGGCTCCCATCAGCGAATGATGGGAATACAATGCCGCAAGTATGGAATCATAAAGCTCTTCTGGCCTACAGATATAGCGGCGAAGACGGGAAACCGGACCGGCTGCTGGATTCGAAGGCCAATGCCCTTGTCCTAAAAGTGTCAGCGTGCAGTAAAACGTGGGTCGTCCAATTGCGGACACCGAAGCCGGTGACGATTACGATCGGCAAGTTCCCGGTGGTCGGGCTCGATGATGCGCGGCGACGTGCGGCGGACCTCCAAGAGCGAAAGGAGGCGGGCACCTTGCTGGCACCTGCTAAAGAGGCCGCGATGCGGACCGCATCGACGAACTCGACCTGTTCGACCGTGTCCAGCTTGCCGAAACGATCCGGATATGCCGGGCCAGCCGGTCACTCTCTGAGGCAGGACGGATGCTGTTCAGTGCATCGCCCGCCCGTCGGAGCAGCTCGAACGATGCAGATCGCTTGCGAAAATATCTCGCGCGCTTCGAGTTGAAGCGGTCGATGGTGAGCGCTCGAAACTGAATCGTCCTTTCTCTGCGGGGCACCCGGAGAAGTGCGCGATATTCAACGCTACATCAAACGCTTGCTTATTCAAAAGCTGCAGACATTATGGTGCGATTCTCGGGGGGTGTTGTGCGTTTCAAGATTTCTGTTTGCCTGGCGAGCCTGCTTGCCGGATCCACCGCTTATGCAGCTGGCAGCAAAATCCAAACCGGGCCTGTGCCCAAATGGGCTGTCCAGTCGGAGCCCATGCCTGTTCCCACCGATGCTGCGGGTGCGGTCTTCATCCGCCGTCAGGACACGGAGGTTCATCTCGATGACAAGGGGCAACTGCTCTATAACGGCTATCGCATCAAGATACTGCATCCCAACGCGCTTCAGCTTGGCAACCTGTCGTTGGCATGGAACCCGGCGGCTGGCTCACCTGTCGTCCACACGATAAAGATTCATCGCGAAGGCCAGGTCATCGACATATTGAAGACGGCTTCGTTCGAGATATTGCGTCGAGAAGACCAGTTGGAAGCGGCGAGGTTGGACGGCAATCTGACGGCCGTTTTGCGTGTGCCCGATCTGAGGGTGGGTGACGAAATCGAGTTCGGGGCAACACTCCGCGTCAGCGATCCCACCTTGGGGAAGGATGATGCCGGCCTGCTTCTCCTAGCCCCCGATCCGGCGCCTGGCCGATATCATCTTCGGTTGAGTTGGGAAGAAAGAAACAAGCCTACGGTCAAGATGACCAGTGACATGACGACGGTGGCGGAGCAGGGCGCGAATGCAATCGATTATCGGTTCGATAATCCCGGCGTCCTGACGCCTCCAAAAGATGCGCCCCCTCGCTATCAATGGCAGCGGGTCGTTGAATATAGCAGTTTCAGCGACTGGCAGGGCATGTCGCGCCTTTTCGCGCCATTATTTACCAATGCGTCCAGTCTGAGCGCCAACTCCCCGCTCGGGCAGGAGGCCGCCCGGATCGCTGCGGCACATGCGAAACCGCTCGACCGCGCTGCCGCTGCCCTGAAAATGGTGCAGCAGGATGTCCGCTACATTTATGTCGGGCTCAATGGCGGAAATCTGACGCCGGCAGGAGCCGACGAGACATGGCAGCGTCGCTACGGCGATTGCAAGGCCAAGACTGCTCTGCTGCTGGCATTGTTGCGTGAGTTGGGCGTCGAAGCCGAGGCGGTTCTGGTCAACAACAGCGGCGCTGATGATGGCCTCGATCTGCGGCTGCCCAGCCCACGCATGTTCGACCACGTGCTGGTGCGGGCGCGCATCGATGGAAAGAGCTATTGGCTTGATGGCACAATGCCTGCCGTTGTCTCGCCTACAGAGGAGCCAGTCATCCCCTATCAATGGGTTCTTCCTCTGACCGTACAGGGAAGCGGTCTTGAGCAGCTTGGCTGGGCGCCTGCTTCTCGACCAAATGAGATTACACTGTTCGAAATCGATGCCCGCGCTGGCTTCGACAAGCCTGCACGCATTACCAATAGGACGATCAAGCGCGGGATCGAAGGCTTGCAGCAGGAAGTGCAGTTCTCTGCGGCAACGCCCGCGCAACTGCTTAGCGCGTTTCGTCAAAATGCTATTGGAGACACATGGCAGACCATCGAAGATGTTCAGTGGCGCTATGACGCGAAGGCGCAGGCCAGCATATTGACCATCGTCGGTACTGGTGCGGTCGACTGGGATGATGATGGCGATGGAATAAGGTCGCTGGCACTGCCGGGTGGTGGCTTCAACCCGCCAGAAAAGCGGATACGCGCGACAGAGCAGGATCAGGCACTGCCATTTTACAACAAGCCGGATTTTAGCTGCTACGTCACCACGGTCCGCCTGCCATCCGCGACGAAGGCGGAGCAATGGTCGCACAAGGATGATATCAACAACCGGATGTTCGGTCGGACCTATTATCGCGCCTTCGACATATATGACGGTTCGTTGCGCATGATCCGTGGATCCAGGATCGAACAGAAAGAAGTCGATGCCGCCAAAGCGCAGCGCGACAATGGCCGCATCGCCTTGTTCGACAACAGCATGGCATGGATAACCTACAATCCGAACGGCAAAAACGCCGATGCGCAGGCAAGCAGGCGAGTGCCCACGACGACTGAAATTGATTGGGCTGGCGACAATGTGCCGTGTCTAGCGTACAGCCCGGGAGGATGAAAGTGATGCCGGATCAGATGCTGTAGCGTTTCTGAGAACGCCAATCCTCGACCCTTGGCAACCATTCAACGGCCCGGTGCGAAGGGGCACTTTCGCCGACGGCCCGTTGAATCAACCTTTCGCCATCACTACGAGCGATTTAATAAGTCCTGAGCCTAAGGCGCGGTGAAGCCGTAGCGGGCGAGGATCGCCTTGCCCGCCCCCGACAGCAGATATCGACGGAAGGCTTCCGCGTCGCGATGGCGACTGGCCGTGAGCCGCGCCAGCGGATAGCGGATCGGCAGATGGCTGCCGGCGGGGAAGGTGTCGACCACCCGGACCGCCTTGGATGCGCGTGCGTCCGTCGCGTAGACGATGCCCAGGGGGGTTTCGCCGCGTTCGACGAAAGACAGGGCCGCGCGGACATTGTCGGCGCGGGCGACCTTGCCGGCGACGGATGGCCAGACGCCCAGCGCAGTCAAGGCCGCCTTGCCATATTTGCCAGCCGGCACGCTGTCGGGATCGGCCATGGCGATCCGGGCATCACCCAGGACACGGGCGATCGGCATGCCTCTGCCGATGCGCAGCGCGACCGGCCTGGCGACGGGCGTGATGAGGACGAGGCGATTGCCTGCCATGTCGGCCCTTGTCCCCCTTACCAACAGGCCTGCCTGCTCCACATCTGTCATCCATTCCTCGTCGGCGGACAGGAACAGGTCGGCGGGAGCGCCAGCCTTGATTTGACGCGCCAGCGCGGACGAACCGGCGAAGGACAGTATCGGCCGGGGGTGGCCGCGTGCCGCCCAACTGTCGGCTGCTGCGGTCATAGCCTCCTGCATGCTGGCTGCGGCAAGGACGAGGGGGCCGCGATTGTCCGGCGCAGCCTGGGCAGCGGACGCTATAAGCAGGGACAGAAAAAGGGCGAGGCGCAGGATCAGGCGGGTCATCATCTTTATCTGCATCCTGCGCGTGTCAGGCGCAACAGAAGGACGTTGATCCACGCATGCTTTTGTTCAGTGGAGCGATCCGCTAGGCGAGCGGGATGATCGCGCTTTTCATCCTCTCCTGCGTTCCCTGTTGAGATGACGATCATTCGCAGTCAGTGCGGCCAATGCAGTGTGGGCTGCGGCATCCGCGCTATCGTTCGGGACGATCGGAATCTCCTGATCGAGGGTGATCGCGTGCACCCTGCCAACGTGGGTCGGCTATGCGCCCATGGTCGGGGGCTGGGGCAATTTTCTGCGCTTGATGGCCGGTTGCTGCATCCTTTGGTGGGTAGACGGCCAGTCGGCTGGGACCGCGCCATCGCCTATGCCGCTCGGAAGCTGGCCGGAATTATGGCGCGCCATGGACCGGGCAGTATCGCGCTTCACGTATCGGGTGGGCTGCTGACCGAAGATTATTATGTCGCCAACAAGCTGATGAAGGGCTTTTTGGGGTCGGGCCATATCCATATGCATGGCGCGGGCACGGCAAATCTGGCGGCGATTCAGCGGGCTGCCTTCGGTGAAGATGTCATGCCCGCCGCCATCGAGGATATCGATCAGGCGCAGGCGGTGCTGCTAGTTGGTGCGCAGACGGGGCGCGATCATCCTGTGCTGCTGGAGAGAGTCCAGGCGGCGCGGGAAGAGCAGGGGCTTCGCCTTCTACTGCTGACGGAAGGCGAGGATGGTGCGGAGATCGACGCAGACCTGCGCCTGTCCGTCATTCCGGGCAGTCTTGATCGGTTGCTGACCGGCGCGCTGCTCCATTGCCGCAATGCGGGGGTACTCGATCCTCATTGGACCGCGGATGAATCGGTCTGGGCGGCCATGGCGGAAGGACATGACCTCTGGTCGATCGCGCGCCTTTCCGGCCTGCCGCCCGCGACGATCCGGGCCTTTTACGATGCGGTCGCGGCGACCGATGGTCTGGTGACGCTGGTCGGCGATCATGCCGGTCATCGGACGGTGGCGGCTGCCTGCAATCTGCATGTGGCGACCGGGCGTATCGCCCGGCCAGGCTCTACCCCTTTTCTGCTGACCGGCGGTGCGAATGCCATGGGCGCGCGCGAGGTCGGGTGTCTGGCCGACAATCTGGCGGCGCATCGTGTCTTCACGCCGGATGCCCGTGCCGACATCGGCCGTTTCTGGGGCGCGCGTCAACTGGCCGAGGGGGCGGGCCTTGAAGGCGAAGCGCTGCTGGAAGCGATGCGGGACGGACGCATCAAGGCGCTGTGGAGTGTCGGTCCTGATGCGCAGGCGGCGCCCTGGTTGCGCGCGGCGCGGGCCGCCGTGCCATTTGCGATCTGCAACACGCCGTCGCCGGTGGGCGTGGAAGATTTCGACATGTTGTTTCCATCGCCGGTCTGGATCGAAAAGGACGGGACGTTGACCGCGAGCGATCGGCTCATCAGCCGGCAGCGCAGGCTGCTGTCGCTACCGGGTGAAGCGAGGCCGGATTGGTGGATCTTTACCAAGATCGCACAAAATATGGGGTGGGGAGACGCTTTCCATTATGAGCGGCCGGCCGACATCTATCGCGAGCATGTGCGGCTGACCGCCTATCGCAACGACGGGAGCCGGCTACTCAACCTCAAGCGCCACGCGCCCATCTCCAACCCAGCCTATGATGAGTTGACGCCGTGGCGCTGGGGTGACGTGCCGTTCGATGGCGGGCATTTCCCCACCGCCGAAGGGCGTCCGCGCCTGCTCTGGCCGCTGGATCAGGATTTTCCGGCGATCGCCTGAAGATGGGCGAGCAGCGTATCGCCATTGGCGGCCCAGGTGAAACGCAATGCCGCCTCCCGCACGGTCGATCGGGCGGGTGGCGCGTCGAGGATCGCCCGCACCGCTTCCGCAATCGCATCAGGCTCGCGCGCCACGATCCGGCCGGCTTCCGGACGGTCGAGCAGTTCGCGCGCGCCGCCGACGTCGGTGATGACGATCGGGGTGCCGCAGGCGAGCGATTCCACCCAGGCATTGGCCAGCCCTTCCGATTCGGAGGGTAAAACCATGACGTCGGCGGCGGTGTAGATGCGGGGCAGCTTATGATGCGGTACTGAGCCGAGAAAGCCGACGCGCCGTTCGACGCCTAGTTCCTGCGCAAGATTTTCCAAAGTGCGGCGAAAGGCGCCTTGCCCCGCCAGCAGCAGGGTGACATCGGGCAATTGCGGCAGCGCCTTGACCAGCAGATCCTGCCCCTTGCGCGGGATGAGGGCGCCGACGCACAGCAATACCGGGCCGCTGAAATCCAGCGCCGCCTTGGCCGCGTCGCGGTCGCCCGCCTCGAACGTGTCGAGATCGACGCCAGTGTAATGAACCCTAACCTTGTCCATATCGATGCCCATGCGGCCCATCGACCGGCGCATGGCTTCGGACACGGCGAGCAGGCCGGATGCGCTCTCGGCCGCCTGTAATACCATCTTGCGGGTGCTGCGCTGTGTGCCCCAATAATGGATGTCGGCGCCGCGCGCCTTGACCGAATAGGGAATGCCAAGGGCCTTCGACAGTCGCTGGGCCACCGGACCATCGGGGAAGAAGAAACTGGCGTCGATCACGTCGAACGGCTTTTCCGCATGCAGCCGCCGGACCAGTGGCAGGATCGCGCGGGTCATGGCGCCGACATTGGTCGGCCCGCCGAATTTGGGGATGATAGGGAAGGTCGGCCGATAGACGGTCAATTCGCGCCAGCGTTCCTTGCGTGGCAGCGCGCGTAGCGGGGCATAGCGTGCCGCCAACGACAGTGGCCATGGCGGCAGGCCAACCGGCGCAAGCACGGTGACATCGGCTTCGGGGCGGCTGGCCAGTTCGCGCGCCTGCCGTTCCACGAACACGCCGAAATTGGGTCGGCTGATGTCGGGAAAGAGGGTCGATAGCATGAGGACGTTAAGCGCCATGGCCTCTCTTTTCGCTGTATAGTCTTTAGCGGATGGTTAAGCAGCCCCGCGCGGGCTTGGCTAGAGGCGTCGGACGAGTTGCACCGCCACAGCGGCCCATGGCGGATCGGTCAGTACCAGTTGGCGTGCGCCGGACCCCAGCGGCAGCAGTTGCAGCCGGTCGCCTTCGCGGCCGATGAGCCGCCCGAACAGGAAGCGGCCGGCTGGGCGGGGCAGAAGGAGGTCGCGATTGAGCGTACCGCCAAATTCTTCCGGCGTTATGCGCTTGCACCAGATGGCATCGCCATTGCGATAATCGCCGATGCTGGCATTGACATGGATGCCGACCATCCCGTCCGATGCTATCGGCGGCGGGAAGGCCAGTGGCCGCGTGGGCGCGCGGGCGCCGTCTGGCCCGAGCAGGGCCGCGATCGGTACGGCGGCCTGCCCCGGCAAAGCAACCAGTTCGGCCGTCGTCACGCCGAGCGCGAGGGCGATGCGATTGAGCCATTTGACCGATACGGTACGCGTGCCGGTTTCCAGTCGCCCGATCGTCTGCGCCGTGGTAGGTGGATCGCACAGCGCGCCGACCTGCTCCAGCGTCAGCCCCTTCGCCTTGCGAACCTCGCGAATGCGCGTAATCATCCCATGTCCTGTTCAAGAACCTATTTGGTTTTCTCTTTCCTACAAACTATCCTGCATGGCAAGTCCCTGCGCTACGATCGCTGGCAGCAGGGAGATATCTATGGCCACTACCCATATCGAACAGATGATCGAAGGGCCGGATGGCCGGACACAGGCGGTCATGGTGCATATTGGCGAATCGCCGATCGCCTGGCTGCACGCGCGGGGGCATCTGAACGAGCGGCATTATGTAGCCGGTGATCTGTTGCGCCGCGATTGGGAGCAGGCGGGGTTGGGCGCGCGCGTCACGATGCGTTGGGACGGGGCGCCACGTACCGGGCGCATGGCGGGGCGGCAGGGCGATCCTACGCTGATGCAACTGGCGGCGCGGGAACGGTTCGACGGTGCGATCAAGGCGGCTGGGCCGGGGCTGGCCGACATATTATGGCGGGTCGCATGCGCGGGGGAGGGGCTGGTCGCGGCAGAGAAAGCCTTGGGCTGGCCCAGCCGCGCCGGCAAGCTGGTACTGACGCTGGCGCTGGATCGGGTCGCTACCTGGTATCGGGTGATATGAAACGCTGCTCAGGGGACACGGACAAATTTGCGGGCAACTCGCTGCCAGACGATCCCAGCGCGGCGGAGCAATGGCCCGTCCTACAGGATCGATCTCAATTGTCCGGCGATCGACTCATGAGCATGTCGATAGAAGCGCCGCTGCCAACGCACCGCGCGGGCACTGCAAAAGCGACATAAGGTGACAATCTTGCACGCATTTTGCGGTGCTTTTGTCACCTTGTCGCCCAAGTCCGGACGATGGGGACTCGTCAATCGCGCTCAGCGCCGCCTTTGAGGGGGCAAGCGCGCATTGCCACTGCCAGCCGTTACGCCACCATGCCTGCGCCCAGCAGCAGGAGCAGCTTGACGTCCATGGCATAGCCTTGCGCGCGCCAGTCGGCCATCTGTTCGTGCAGCGTGGCGAGCGGCACGCGATGGACATGGATGTCTTCATCCGCGACGCCGCCGCCTTCGCCGGTTTTTACCAGTCCGTGCGCACGGAACAGGGTGAAGCTTTCCGAGACCATGCCGGGCGAGCTGTAGAACTGGCCAAGCGATTCCAGATGATCGGGACGATATCCGGTTTCCTCTTCCAGTTCGCGGGCGGCGGCGAGGCTGGTATCCTCGCCCTCTTCCTCATCACCCACAAGGCCGGCTGGCAGTTCGATGCAGCGACGGCCGAGCGGTACGCGATATTGATCGACCAGCAGGACATGACGACCATCATCCGCCTCATCGATCGCCAGAATGACGGCCGCATGGATGCCGCGTGCGCGGCCGACATACTCCCATTTACCCCGCCTCTTGGCGGTGATGAAGCGGCCGGCCCACATGACTTCTTCAGGGGCGGTCCGGTCGGGGTCAGTCATAATTCGATCAGCCTGTCGGGGAGTTCGTTGATATCGTCGTCGGCGCGCGGGAAGTGGGCAGCCAGCACCAGCCCGACTTGCCGCACGGCCTCTGCCAGCCCTTCGCCGGCGCGGCCAGCGCGGATCGCATCGATCAGCGCGGCCATCGCCTCGCCCCAGGCTTCCGGCTTGACCTTCGCGTTGATGGCGCGGTCCGCCACGATCTCGGCGCGATGCTCGTCTAGTGAGAGGTAGATGAGAACGCCGGTGCGCCCGCGGGTGCGCGCTTCCGCCGCGGTGCGAAACAGCAGGATGGCACGGCGCCTGACCCGGCGCGCCTTGGTAGCGCGCGGCGTCACCAGCATGCGCAGCGGCATGATCGCGAGCAGATAGCGCACGACCAGAAATTTGAGGATGAGGAGGCCGAGCAGCCCCATCAGCAGCTTCCAGTCGGCCAGTTCATGCTCCCAGTCAAGCAGCAGCATCGACAGGAATGTGCGCAGATGCGCCGGGAAGGCGGCCATCAGCGCAAGGGCGATGAACACCGCTGCTGCTGCCCAGCTGAGGCCGACATCATGATAGCTGTCGGATCGCCGTGCGACGATGGTGACGATCTCGCCGGACGTATGCGCTTCAGCCTCAGCCACGGCGCTGGAGACAAGCTCATGGTCGGATTGCGAAAGATGAAGCTGCATCACCAATCCCCCGATGCGCCGCCGCCGCCGAAACTTCCACCGCCAGAAAAACCACCACCGCTGTGGCCGCCGCCCCAACTGGAACTGCCGCCACCCGATCCCCAGCCGGAGCCGCCCCAGTCCGAGCCAGCGCCCGGTCCCCAGATGATGATCGGCCCGCTGCCGCCGCCACGCCGATAGCGTTTACCACCCTTGGCGCGTGACAGGAGGGGAAGAGCGACGAAGAAGACGATGAACAGGATGATCCAGAAAGCGATGATGCCGCCGCCGTTATCATCTTGTTTGCGGGCGGCCGCCTCTGCAGCCGCGGCGCGTTGTTTCGCTTCATCGGGGGGCAGGGCGAGCAGGGCGGTGATTTCATCTACGCCGGCACCGATGCCGCCCGCCATATCCCCCGCCTTGAACCGCGGGCTGATGACATTGCGGATGATCTGGGAGGAAATAGCGTCGGTCAGCACGCCTTCCAGTCCATAGCCGACCTCGATCCTGATCTTGCGTTCGGCAGGCGCGATGATCAGCAGCGCGCCGCTACTGTCCTTGTCGCCGATCTTCCAGTCTCGACCGAGCCGATAGCCATAATCGGATATGTCATAGCCCTGGAGATCAGGGATGGTCGCCACCACCAGCGATCGTCCGCTGGCCTTCTTCTGCGCAATCAGCTTGGCACTGAGCGCCTGCTCCTGCGTCGGGTCGAGGATGTTTGCGGCATCGACCACGCCCTTGTCATCGAACGCCGGAAATGTCTGTGCCCAGGCCGACGGCATCAGGGCAAGCATGGCGAGGAGCAAGAACAGCAGGGACAGGATCAACCGGTCGGGCCGGCGCTTTCCGGACGGGAAAGAACAGGCCCTAGACAGGCTCAGGCCGAACGGGGCAGGCGCGCGCCCCGTCGGCGTAAGGGTGGCGACGGGCACCGCGTCAGTTGCCGAAGTCGACCTTTGGCGCTTCTTCCGCGCCCGGCGTGGTCGCCTGGAACGGGGTCATCGGCTTGGCGCCATGGATGATCTTCGCGCCGATCGCGTCGGGGAAGGTGCGGATGCGGATATTATAGGCCTGTACTGCGCCATTATAGTCGCGGATCGCGACGGCGATACGGTTTTCCGTGCCCTCAAGCTGCGATTGCAAGTTCAGGTAATTCTCGTTGGTCTTGAGGTCCGGATAGGCCTCGACCGAGGCGAGCAAGCGGCCAAGCCCCTGGCTCAGTTGCGCCTGCGCAGCCTGGAACTGCGCGACCTTGGCGGGGTCGGACAGGTCTTCTGCATTGACCTGAACAGAGGTCGCCTTGGCGCGGGCCTCGGTCACCTTGACCAGCGTGTCCTGTTCCTGCTTGCCCGCCGCCTTCACCGTGGCGACGAGGTTGCCGACCAGATTGGCGCGGCGCTGATATTGTGCCTGCACATCGGCCCATTTGGCCTTCGCTTCTTCCTCCGCAGCCGGCACGCTGTTGATGCCGCAGGCGGACAGGGTGAGCGCGCCGACGATCGGCAGAAGCACTGTGGAAAAACGACGCATCAGCGACATGGAACATCCTCGGCTTTGTTTCGCTGTTGAAATAGGACGTTGCCCCGGGCGGCGCAACGGGCCATGCAGTCAATCATCATCGCAAATGGTATAAGGGGCTTACACCATGGGGCTGGTTTCCGAATTCAAGACGTTCATCAATCGCGGCAATGTGATGGATCTGGCGGTCGGTGTCATCATCGGCGGTGCCTTCGCCACCATCACCAAGTCGCTGACCGATGACCTGATCATGCCGGTCGTCGGCTACATCTTCGGCGGCGCGGACTTTTCCGGCTATTTCCTGAGGCTGGGCGACCTGCCTGCCGACTTCAAGGGCAATCCCACCAGCTATGCCGACCTGAAGGCGGCCGGCGTTGCCATGTTCGGCTGGGGCCAGTTCCTGACCGTGCTGGTGAACTTCATCATCCTGGCCTTCATCATCTTCCTGCTGGTCAAGGTGATGAACAAGCTGACCGCCAAGCCGGAACCCGCACCGGCCGCGCCTGCGCCCACGCCGGAGGACATCGTGCTGCTGCGCGAAATCCGGGATTCGCTCAAAAAATAATCGTTTATGCGACGAAACGAGCCTGAGACGGGAACCATCAGGCGTACGGCCGGTTGATCGGCGTCGGGGTTTGAGGCGGCGGCATGCCGCCACGACCCGGTGCCGAATGACGTATGCCCTGAGGGGGCGCAACAGGAGATAACGCCGTGAAAACTTTCGTCGCAGTTCTGGGCCTTGCCAGCCTTGTCGCACTGTCCGCATGCGATTCCGCCAAGGAAAACAAGGTCGAGAACGCATACGAGAATCAGGCGGATGCGCTCGACAATCAGGCCGACAATATGGAAGCGATGGCCGACAACCTGTCCGGCAACGCTGAAAATGCGGCTGAAAACGCTGCCGATGCGCTGGAAAACAAGGCTGATGCGACGCGCGAAGCAGGCGAAAAGGCCGGCGACGCTGTTGAGAAGCATCAGTAAGCGCCGGCGCCATAGCCAGGCTTTCAGGGCGTCGCGGTTTTTCGCGGCGCCCTTTTTCTTTGTGCCGTTCCGCTGTTCAACGCAGCTTTAACGGCCCTTTAACTACGTCGCCGCAATGGTGCCGATGCGCGCAGCCTTTGGGGCCTTGAGGGAATGGACGAGCTACTACAGGAATTCATATCCGAGACCCAGGAGACGCTGGAGGCTCTTGCAGGCGAAGTCGTCGCCTGGGAGGCCGACCCATCGGACCGGGACCGGCTGGACGCGATCTTTCGCTTCTTCCACACGGTAAAGGGTAGTTGCGGCTTCCTGAACCTGCCGCGCTTCGAGCGGCTGAGCCATGCGGCCGAGGATGTGCTGTCGGAAATTCGCGCCGGCAACCGCCGTCCCGATCCCGCGACCGTCAGCGCCGTGCTGGGCATCATGGACAGGATCGGCGAACTGACCGAGGCGGTGGCGATTGGTGCTGCGCTGCCGAGCGAGAATGACGATTTCCTGATCGGTGCATTGAGCGCTCGGAACGACGAGCCTGAACAGGTCGTGGTCGAGGCCGCGCCCGTCGCCGTGGCGCGATCGGGCGGGGCGCAATCGGGGCCGCGTACCATTCGCCTGCCGCTCAGCCTGATTGATCAGTTGATGAACGGCGTGTCGGACATGGTGCTGGCGCGCAACGAATTGTCGCGCAAGCTGCGCGAGCGGTCGGCCGACCCCGAACTGGACAATGTATTCGAGCGGCTGTCGACCTGTGTTGCCGACATGCGCGATGTGATTTCCAAGACCCGGATGCAGCGTGTCGACCGCCTGTTCGCCGCGATCCCGCGCATGGTGCGCGATCTGGGCCGGGAACTGGGTAAGCGGATCGACCTCAGCCTTGAAGGCGGCGACGTCGAAATGGACCGCGAAATGGTGGAGATGGTCGTTGACCCGCTCACCCATATTGTGCGCAACAGCATCGACCATGGCATCGAGACGCCGGAAAAACGGCGTGCCGCCGGCAAGCCTGAAGTCGGGCGACTCCGGCTGGAGGCACGTCAGTCGGGCAACCAGATCGTCATCGCCATCGCCGACGATGGGGCTGGTATCGATACGTCTCGGCTGGTGGACAAGGCGATCGCCGCCGGACGCCTGACGCCCGATGCCGCCGCGCGCCTGTCCGAGCAGGATAGGCTGGATCTCATCTTCCACGCCGGCTTGTCGACAGCTAGCAAGGTGACGGCCATTTCCGGTCGCGGTGTCGGCATGGATGTGGTCCGCGCTAATGTGGAGCGGATCGGCGGCGTTATCGCGCTGGAAAATCAGCCGGGGCAGGGGCTGTGCATCACGCTGCGCGTGCCATTGACCCTGACCATCATTCCCGGTCTGATCGTTCGCGCCGGTGGCCAGCATTTCGCCATTCCGCGCGCGGCGGTGGTCGAGATATTGCACGACAATAATGAGACGTTGCAGGTCAGCGAAGTAGGCGGTGCGAAGATCGCGACGATCCGCGCCGTGCGTCATTCGATGGTCGATCTTGAGGATGTGCTGGGCATGACAAAGCCGGCGCAGCAGGGACCGCGTGCCATCATGGTGGTGCGTTCGGCGACCGGCGTCCCCTTTGCCATGGGTGTGTCGGCGGTCGACAATCATGAAGAACTGGTGATCCGCCCCGCTTCGCCGCTGGTAATGGCGAGCGGCGTCTATGCCGGCATGACGCTGCCCGACAATGGCAAGCCGATGCTGTTGCTGGATGCGGCGGGCCTGGCCAATGCGGCGCGGCTGCCCAATATCATCGACGATCGGGCGGCGCGGCAGCTGGAAGAAGAGTCGGACGCACAAACCGGCGTCGAAATGGTCGCCGCGCTGCGGTTCGAGGAGTTGTCGGGCGAGCGGCGGCTGCTGAAACTGTCGTTGATCGAGCGGGTCGAGGATATCGATGCGAACTTGTTCGGCCGGTCGGGCGCCCGCGCATTCGTGCGGCTGGACGGTCGTCTGGTACCGGTGGCCAATGGCCTGTCGCAGTTCGACCGGGACAAGGTATCCGCGTTGCGCCTCCGCGATGATCGGCGGGAAGCCTGCTATCCGGTCGCGGCGGTGCTGGATATCGTCCAGATGCCGGTCGTGCCCGACATGGTGGCTATGCACGGCCTGTTGAGTGGCGTCGCGGTGATCGAGGGCGAGCATTTGGAGGTCATCAACCCCTTCGCACTGTTTGCCGCGCTGCCCGCAGAAGCGCTGGTCGAGAGGGTCCGTGGACGCTGTCTGCTGGCGGACAGCGATGATGGCTGGACGCGCGAGATACTAGCGCCGCTGCTACGACAGGCGGGGCATGAAGTGCTGCTGGGCCTGCCGGGCGACAGCATGGTCGATCCCGAGGATGTCGTGCTGTGTACAGAGGTGGATGCGGCGCAGGCTGCAGAAATCATGGGATGCCGCGTCGTCCATCTGCGCGCTTCACCCCGTCCGACGGGACCGCAGGATGGCAGCATCTATCGTTATGATCAGGATGCGCTGATGGCGGCGATTGCCGGTCGGCGGGGATAAGGAAGAGGCGCATGGATCAGCTCTATCTTTTCGCGACTTTGGCGGGCACGCGAATCGCGGTCGAAACCGGAGAGGTGGAGGCTGTCGTCCGCCTGACCGACGTGTCGCCCGTGCCCGGCATGGGTGCGCATATCGCCGGCCTGTCCGCCCTGCGCAGCCGGGTGCTGACCATCATCGATGTGGCTGCGTTGATTCGCGACCGGGCCACGCCGGTCGAGCAACGCGGTCTGGCGATTATCGCGAACATCAGTGGCCATAGCTATGGCCTGATGGTCGATGGCGTAACGGATATTTGTCGCGTTCCGGAAGGGGCGCTGCCGCTGCGTGGCCAACTCGAACCGGCTTGGGCGCCCTATACCCGCGCGCTGGTCGAGCATGAGGGCCATCCTTGGCTGCTCGTGTCGCTCGCCGCCTTCATTGAGGGCGGGGCGCTAGCTCAAGCCGCCTGATACATACGCACTTGTTTACCAAATCCTCGCCTTTGCTGGTTAAGCCCGACGCAACGGGATGCAAAAATCTAAGGGACGCTTCATGAAGAATTGCCTGGTCGTCGACGACTCGAAGGTCATCCGCAAGGTGGCCCGCCATATACTCGAATCGCTCGACCTGACGGTCAGTGAGGCGGTGGACGGGCAGGATGCCCTAACTCAATGCGAGGTTTCGCCGCCCGATGTGGTGTTGCTCGACTGGAACATGCCCGTGATGAGCGGGATGGAATTCCTGCAGGCGCTGTCCAGCGCGAAGATGGCGGCGCGGCCCAAGATCATCTTCTGCACGACCGAAAATGGCATCAGCCATATCAAGGCCGCCGTCGAGGCAGGGGCGGACGAATATGTGATGAAGCCGTTTGATCGCGAAACGCTCGAAAGCAAGCTGGCGATCGTCGGGGTGATCTAGCGGTCTTTCTGTCCGTTGATCCAGGAGTGCCGCAGATTTTCCTTTGATCCTTCCGCACAGAAAGCCCCGTGATGACCGCGATGATGCCGATAATGACCAACCAGGGGGACGCACGACCTGTCGTGCGCACGCTGGTTGTGGACGACTCGGTCGTCGTGCGGACGGTGATCGAGCGCATTCTGAATGCCGATCCTGGCTATAGCGTCGTCTACAAGACGAACAGTGCCGAACATGCGCTGGGCTATCTGGCCGATCATGTGGTCGATCTGATCTTGCTGGATATCGAACTGCCAGGCCAAAGCGGTCTGGCTGCGCTGCCGGAGATATTGCGCGCCAATCCTTCGGTGAAGGTCGCAATCCTGTCCGGCAAATGTGAGGAAGGCAGCGCCGCTGCGGTTGAAGCTCTGGCGCTGGGTGCCAGCGACATATTGTCGAAACCAGGCAGCGGCAGTTTCGGCGAGCAATTTCCGCAAGCGCTGATTGATCGCTTGAACCGCCTGTTTGGTGATCGGCCGATAGTGCCGCCACTACCGCGTGTGGCGGCGCCGATTGCCATGGATTCGACCGGCGCACCGCTCGCCTGTATCGGTATCGGCGCATCGACCGGGGGGATTCACGCACTGGGCCAACTGTTTCAGGGGCTGGCGGCGCCTCTGGGAGTGCCGGTACTGCTGACCCAGCATCTGCCTGCCAGCTTCACCGTCTATTTCGCACAGCAGTTGTCGCGCATGACAAGCCTGAAGGTGAAGGTCGCGGAGACCGGCGACATGCTGATGCCTGACACGGTCTATGTCGCGCCGGGTGATGCCAATATCCAGTTGCGTCGCAGCCTGCATGGTCGGGTGGTGATCCTGCTCAATCCCGAGCGGACGCCGGCCGGCAACCTACCGGGCGTGGACCCGATGTTTGCCAGCATGGCTGACGTCTATGGCGCTGGTGCGGCCGGCATCGTCCTGACCGGCATGGGGCGCGATGGCACGCTGGGCGCCCGTGACATTGTGGCGGCAGGCGGCTGGATCGTGGCTCAGGACGAGGCGAGCAGCGTCGTATGGGGCATGCCGGGATCGGTTGCCGGTGCGGGGCTGACTTGCGCGGTGATGGAACCGCTGGCCATCATGAATTTCGTGGCCCGCCGTGGGAAGGTCATCGCCTGATGCCATTGTCTCCCGCAGGTTCCCCCACTTTTCAGGGCGCTGCGCGCATCCTGTCCGGGCTGCTGGAAGCTCGCACGGGTCAGGTGCTGTCGGAAGGCCGTGCCTGGCGGATGGAAACCGCGTTGCGTCCGATCCTGCGCGCGCATGGTTTGCAGACGATCGACGATCTGGCCGCGCAATTGCTGCGCAAGCGTGATCCCAAGCTGGACGAGGACGTGGTCAACGCGCTGCTCAACAATGAAAGCAGCTTCTTTCGCGATCTCCAGATCTTCGACATGATTCATCGCCAGATCCTGCCGCGAATCCAGCAGGAGCGGCAGGAGGATCGGACGCTGCGCATATGGAGCGCGGGGTGTTCGACCGGGCAGGAAGCCTATTCGCTGGCGATCCGGATGCGTAACGATGTCGAGCGCTGGCAGGGATGGCGGATCGAGATATTGGCGACCGATATTTCCACTGCGGCGATCGAGCAGGCACGGGCTGGTATCTTTTCGCAGATGGACGTGCAGCGCGGGCTGGCGGTGGGCGACCTCATCAAATGGTTCGAACCGCATGGCGAGGATTGGCGGGCCAATCCCGAACTGCGACGGATGATCGATTTCCGACGCGATAATCTGTTCGATCCTCGCGCGCCATCGGGCGAATATGATCTCCTGCTTTGCCGCAACGTATTGCTTTACTTCACGCCAGAGCGCCGGGTTGAAGTGCTGCGCCTGCTGGCCCGGCATAGCCATGCCGGATCGGTGTTGTTGCTGGGTGCTGGGGAGACGGTGATTGGGCAGGGCGACGACTTTCTGCCGCATCCCGATTTTCGTGGTGGCTATGCGCCCAAGGCGCTGGTGCCCGATTGCGTCGGCAGGCCGGTCCGTCGCGTCGGCTGAAGAGCCTGCATCCGCATTAACCCTGCTTGATTGCTGCGCCTGTCTCGGCCATGGTCATGCGCAGGCCGCCAAAGGGGCAGGCCGGAAGGGTGCGATGATCGAGCCGCTGCAAGTGACTGGCCTTTTCCGATGACCGACATGCCCATGATCGACACGCCGTCGCCCAATTACGACGACCGCAGTCTGCCCATCACGATGCTGGTGCTGCATTATACTGGCATGCCCGACGCTGCGAGTGCGATCAATTGGCTCTCCAATCCGGAATCGAAAGTGTCGGCCCATTATGTCGTGACCGAGGACGGTCAGATCATCCGCATGGTCGATGAGGCTAGGCGCGCTTGGCATGCGGGCCGGTCGCACTGGCGCGGCGTGGATGACGTCAACTCTGCCAGCATCGGGATCGAGATCGTCAATCCCGGCCATGAGTGGGGCTATCGCCCTTTCCCGGAAACGCAGATGGGATCGCTGATCCCGCTGGTTCACGCAATCGTCCAGCGACACAAGATCACGCGCGGCAACATCGTGGGGCACAGCGATATTGCGCCGGCTCGCAAGCAGGATCCGGGCGAGCTTTTTCCTTGGGGGCAACTTGCGCGGTTGCGGCTGGCATTGCCGCGCCCGACCAAGAATCTGATGGACCCGCACTGGACCGACAGTGGCTTCATGCTGGCGTTGGAACGGTTCGGCTATGACATTGCCGATCCCAAGGCGGCGGTGGTCGCTTTCCAGCGGCGCTTTCGGCCCGAACTGATTGATGGCGTGATCTGCGGCGAGTGTCGGGCCATTTTGCTTGCCCTGCTGCTGCCCAAACCCCGCGGAGATGAATAAGCGGGATGACGGGGCAGGAAAATCGGTCTAAGGCCCGTCCCGCCAGAGGGCCGGGCGGCCGCGGCGTGGCGGGTAACTTCCACGGCGAGGAAAGTCCGGGCTCCACGAAATGACGGTGCCGGCTAACGGCCGGCTGGAGTGATCCAAGGGACAGTGCAACAGAAAGCAGGTCGCGTTTTGTCTTAGGACATTGGGGTTTCGACCACGCGAAATTGAAAGGGTGCGGTAAGAGCGCACCGCGTCTGCGGTAACGCAAGGCGGCACGGTAAACCCCACCGGGAGCAAGACCGAATAGGGGCGGCGCGCAGTTTCGACTGCTAGGTCTGTTTCGACCGAGATCGCCCGGGTTGGTTGCTTGAGGAACGGAGCAATCCGTTCCCTAGAGGAATGGTCGCCTATCTCCGCAAGGAGGGGACAGAACCCGGCTTATAGGCCCTCTGGTATTTTACGCCGCAAAATTGGTGGCTGGGCTGGCTTTCCGCCCGCACCTTCCCTAATTCGGGACAATGGCAAGAAATAGCCGATCGAATGACTGGGGCTTTCCCCGCTGGCGTGCCTATGGGGCAGCGCGTGAGGCGCAGCGCGTGCGCATGTGCGACCGTTATGGCTGTGACCAGCCGGGCGATTGCCCGGCGCCCAAGTCGCCCAATAGCCCCGAGCGCTGGTATTTCTGCCCCGAACATGCCGGCGAGTATAACCGTAACTGGGACTATTTTCAGGGCCTGGACGATGAAGAACGGGGGTCGCGGGAAAAGGCCGAGCGGCGCGATGCCGGCGGCTATCAGTCCAGCGCTTATCATGGCTGGGGCGGACCGGGCGATGGCAGCCGCTCGCGTGACGAGTTGCATGCGCTCAAGGCACTAGAACTGGAAGATGACGCCGGGTTCGACGCTGTGAAGAAGAGCTGGCGTCGACTCGCCAAGGAATATCATCCAGATGTGAAGCCGGGCGACAGCGATGCGGCGGTCCGATTTCAGGCGATCCAGGCGGCCTATGAAGTGTTGCGTGCGGCCGAGGAGCGGCGGACGTGGAAACCGCGGGGCGCGGCGGATTGAAGGATCAGGTTCGATCCAACTGGTCCAATGTGGTGCTAGTCTGCCGCAAATGTTCAAAAAAACTGGACGGTGGTTTCGGGCCGAGCGGTAACGAGCGGCTGGCCAAGGCGCTGCGCAAGCATTTGTCCCTCAATAAGGGGCGCAAGGCCGCAGCAGGGATTGTGGAAGTCAATTGTCTGGGCGTATGCCCCAGGGACGCGGTGACGGTGGTTGATGGTGCCGCCAGCCGGGACTGGCTGCTGGTCCGGTCGGGCGCCGATCTGGACGAACTGGCCGAGGCGCTGGGCATAGTTGGCCCCAAAGATCCTTAATATTATTCTTACCAATGCCGCCTAATCGGAGGCAATGCCTGTATTTGCATCCTTTCGGCGGGGTCTGCCCCTGACTGCGCAATGCGCCTTGGTTCTTTTCGGGCTGCTCGGCCTTTATGCCGTTCCGCCTGCCAGCGGACGGATGCTGCTGTTACCCTTGACCCATGAAGCGGAAGCAACTGTCGCGCCGATTGCCGTTGCCCGGGGGGCACGGCTGGTGGCCAAGGGGCCGTGGCCGGGGTCGCTTCTGGTCGAAGGCGATCGGGACCAACTGGTGCTTGCGTTGCTGCGTCAGGGTGTGATCGCCCTGTCGGCGCAGATGGGCGGCTGTGGAGCGTCCGCCTGATGAGCGCCATGACCAGCCTCGATCGGTTGCGATTGCAGGGGCTACGCATCTTGCTGTGCGTCAATTGGTGGTGGACGGTGGCGATCGGGCTGGGCGGCCTGTTCCTGGGCGTGCAGCATGGCGCACGCGCGCTATTGCTGTCCGCGCTCGTCAACCTGCTGCCCACTATCGGTGTGATGCGCCAGCGCGGGGATCTGGAGGTGCGGTTGGCGATGGGCACGCTGGCAGCGGTGCAGCCGGCCATCGGGCTCTATCTCCTGTCCGGTCATGCATGGCAGATGGATGGCCATATGTTCTTCTTCGTGGCGCTCGCGGGTCTGGCGCTGCTCTATGACTGGCGACCGATCCTGCTAGCGGCGTCGTTGACGGCGATTCATCATCTCATCCTCAGTCTGGCCCTGCCTGCATGGGTGTTTCCGGATCAGGCCAATGTCGGCCGGGTGGCAATGCATGCCGTGGCGGTGGTGTTGCAGGCGGCGGTGCTCTGTTATCTGACGATCCGTTTGCGGACGATGCTGTTGGCCTTGGACGGTCATGTGGTGCAGGCGGGCGAATTGGCGCAGGAAGCGGAAAAGGGGCGCGATGCGGCCGAAGCGGCCATGGTCGCCAGCCGGGAGATAGATGCGCGTGCGGCACAATTGCGTGCGCAGCAGGAGGCTGAAAAGGCCAGCATGGCAGCGGATCGGCGGTCGGCGACCCTGGCGCTGGTGCAGGATTTCCGCCAGTCGGTTTCGGAAATCGTCGGATCGGTTGGTGCCGCGGCGCAGGAACTGGACGATTCTGCGCGTCAGCTCAACCAACTGGCGCGACGGGCCAGCGCAGGGACGAAGGACACGGTGGCGATTGCCGAGCAATCCTCTGCCAATGCCGCCATGCTGGCGCAGCGTATCGAACAACTGTCGGAATCGATCGCGGCGATCGCTTCGGCGTCGCACCAGCAAGCGGTGCTGGGCGGCGAGGCGCAGCGCGTGTCAGGCACGGGGCATCAGGCCGTGCATGAGTTGGAAGGCCGCACCACATCCATCACCAGTTTCGCCAATTCGATCACGGATATTGCAGCCCGGACGAACCTGCTCGCGCTGAACGCCACGATCGAGGCGGCGCGTGCCGGGGAGGTGGGCCGGGGCTTTGCAGTGGTGGCAGGAGAGGTTAAGCAACTGGCCGGGCAGGCAGCAAACGCGACCGGTGAAATCCATGCGCTTGCTTGGTCGGCTCGGGAAGGGGCGGGTGTGGCGCGCGAAGCTCTGTCCGAAGTCGCGGGCGTGGTGGCGCAACTGGCGGGCGCGGCGGATGAAATCCAGCGGGCGGTGGCTGATCAGCGCGATGCGACCAGTGCGATCGGTGAATCCGCACGTGGGACTGCGCAGGATGCCGCCAGCATGACGCGGCAGATGGGCGATGTGGCGGATGTGGCGCGCGACACGGAGAGCCTGTCGGGGCGGGTGTCCAGTGCGGCGTCGAGCCTGTCGCAGACGGCGCAGATATTGCAGCGGGCGGCGGACCAGTTCGTCACGCAACTGGCCGCAGCCTGATCGCGCGTTTTTCCCTGCGCCGGGGCAGGGAGCAAGGGCCGGTCGCGATGGCGACCGGCCCTTTCCTGTATCAGGCCGGCTGGTCGGCGCGGCTGGCGCCTTCGCCGTCCAGGTTCAGGGCGGCGAAGTCCCAGTTGATCGCTTCCTTCAGCAGCTTTTCGGCATAGGCCGGGCGCAGGTTGCGATAGTCGATATAGTAAGCATGTTCCCACACATCGAGGATGAGCAGCGGGGCATGGCCTTCATGCGCGACCGGGGTGTCGGCGTCATGATAGCTGGTCACTTCCAGTTTGCCGTCCTTCAGGATCAGCGCGGCCCAGCCGCTGGCGAAGTGGCCGACGGCCTCTGCCTTGAGCTTTTCGATCAGCGCGTCGACCGAACCGAAGGCTTCCTCGATCTTGGCGAGCAGTTCGCCGGTCGGGGCGGTCTTCACCGGAGACAGCGAGTTCCAGTAGAAAGTGTGGTTCCAAATCTGGCCGACCTGGTTGAACAGGCCGCCCTTGGACGACTTGATCAGTTCCACCAGCGACTTGCCCTGCAACGAGGCGTCGGCGGCGACCAGTTCATTGGCCTTCACGACATAGGCATTGTGATGCTTGCCATGGTGGAAATCGAAGGTTTCGACCGACAGGATGTCGCCGAAGGCATCCTTGGCATAGGGCAGGTCGGGCAGAACAAAGGCCATCGCGGAACTCCTCGGGTTCGTTATGGGACGGCCGCACGGGCTGGCGCGACCGTTTGATTCTATGGTCCAGGCGGGGCGTGGACGCCTCCGTCGCCTTCCCATATGCGCACCCAACGCCCAAGAAAACAGATATGTGCCTATTGCGAAACGATCTCAGAAAATCGTGTCGAAAGCTGACCGTAAAGGGCGGGCAAAGCGGTTTCTTGACAGTATCGGGTGGGTCGAACAGGATCGGACCATGCAGAGCGGCATAGCCTTTCAGCGCTTCCGTCATCACGGGGGCCAGCTTCTCGCGGGCGATCCGCCCCGGGCCTGACAGGCGTTCCGCCGGCAGTGTTCGCGGAGAAGCCTTTACGGCGCGCTTTTGTCTACAATCGCAAGAGCCGATCGCAGGATAATGAAGATCGACTCTGTAGGACAGGAGACTACGCTGCCAGACAGGCAATGCGGCGCAGGAAGATTTAGCCCCGCGTCCTAGCCCTGCGGCGGGGTGGTTTCGCCCACCTCGTCGCTGTTCAAGCCATCGCCCAGCGTCAGGCCGTGGCGCATCAGCATCGGGATGTTGGCAGCGGCGAAGACGACCGACACGATGGTCACGCCCCAGACCTTGACCGCCAGCCAGGTGTCGAAGGTCATCGTCCGGCGCATCGCTTCATTGGCGACCGCCATGGCAACGAAGAAGAAGGCCCAGTTGCGGGACAATTTCAGCCAGCCTTCATGCGTCAGCCCGTCATAGGCGGCCTGTAACAGATATTTGAGCAAAGGCTGGCCGCGCAGCAATCCGGCGAACAGCATCAGCGCGAAGAAGGCGTAGATGATGGTCGGCTTCAACTGGATGAAGCTCTGGTCGTGGAAATAGATGGTGAGGCCGCCGAAAAAGAGGATCAGCAGCGCCGACAGCCAGAGCATCGGCGACACGCGGCCCAGTTTCACCTTCGAGACGATGACGGCGACCACGATCGAGATCATGAAGGCGGCGGTGCCAAAGGTCATCGCCGTGATCGGATTGCCGGCGCCCCAGAGCCAGCCCGCCCCCTTGTAGGTCAGGAAGAAGACCAGCAGCGGCCCGAAATCGAGCGCGAGGCTGAGGGTGCCGTTATGCGCCGGCTTGGCGGCGGGCTTGCTGTCAGCGGGCATAGGCCGTCCCTGCAATGGCGCGGGCCATGTCGCCCGGATCGAAGGGGCGCAGATCCTCGATCTTTTCACCCACGCCGATGGCATGGATGGGCAGGCGGAACTTCTCGGCCGCCGCGACCAGCACGCCACCGCGCGCCGTGCCATCGAGCTTGGTCATGACGAGGCCCGTGACCTGCGCGGTTTCCTTGAAGACTTCGATCTGGTTCAACGCATTCTGTCCCGTGGTGGCATCCAGCACCAGCACAACGTCGTGCGGGGCGGCCGGGTTCAATCGGCCCAACACCCGGCGCACCTTGGCCAGTTCGTCCATCAGTTCGGTCTTGTTCTGAAGACGGCCCGCGGTGTCCACGATCAGCACGTCGATGCCCGTCTCCGTCGCCTGCTTGACCGCGTCGAACACGATGCCGGCGGCATCGCCGCCTTCCTTGCCCGCGACGATGGGGATGCCGAGGCGCTCGGCCCAGACCTTCAACTGGCCGATGGCCGCCGCACGGAAGGTGTCACCGGCCGCCAGCATCACGCCATAATCCTGTTCCAGGAAATTATTGGCGAGCTTGGCGATGGTGGTGGTCTTGCCGGAGCCGTTGACGCCGATCACCAGGATGACCTGTGGGCGCGGAAAGGCTTCGATCTCCAGCGGGCGGGCGACCGGGGCGAGGGTCTTCTCGATTTCCTCCGCGATGATCTCGCGCAGATATTCCTCGGTCAGTTCCTTGTTATAGCGCCCTTCGGCCAGACGATCGCGCACGCGCGCGGCCATAGCGGGGCCAAGGTCGGAGACGATCAGCGCTTCCTCGATCTCGTCGAGGGTCTGAGCGTCGAGCGCGGCCTTGGAGAAAAGGCCGGTGAGATTGTCGCCGAGCCTGTCGGACGTGCGCTTCAGTCCGCCGAAGAGGCGGTCGCGCCAGCTGGTGCCGGTATCAGTCATTATGCTGCCTCTTGCGCGATCAGAGCGCCATTCTCAAGGCCCGTGATGGTTGCGCGGACGATGGAGGAAGGGGGCTGTGCCGATGCGAAGCGGATCGGCGCGAAATTTTCGGCATGGCCGGTCAGACCGCTGCGTTCGACCAGCACCGATTGCGCCGTGCCGATCAGGCTGCGCAGCCAGTCGCTGCGGCGGGTGGCGCAGGCATCGCGCAGGCGGGCGGCGCGGGCCTTGATCGTGGCGCGTTCGACCTGCGGCATCCGGGCTGCGGGCGTGCCGGTGCGGGGCGAGTAAGGGAAGATATGGCCGTGGACGATGTCGCATTCGTCGATAAGGGCGAGGCTGTTTTCGAACATCGCGTCGTCTTCGGTCGGGAAGCCGGCAATGATGTCGGCGCCGATGCTGATGTCGGGGCGGGCGGCCTTGACGCGTTGCACGATGGCAATGGCATCGGCGCGTCCGTGGCGGCGCTTCATCCGCTTGAGGATCATGTCGTCGCCGGCCTGTAGCGACAGATGCAGGTGGGGCATCATGCGCGGTTCGTGGGCGATCAGGTCGAACAGGCGCTCGTCAATTTCCACGCTGTCGATGGAGGAGAGCCGCAGGCGGGGGAGGTCGGGCACGCCCTTCAGGATGCGTTCGATCAGCAGGCCGAGGGAGGGGCTGCCGGGCAGGTCGGGGCCGTAGCTGGTGACGTCCACGCCGGTCAGCACGATTTCCTTATAGCCCGCATCGACCAGCTGCTTCGCCTTGTCCACGACCGCGCCGGCGGGGACGGAACGGCTGTTTCCCCGGCCATAGGGGATGATGCAGAAGGTGCAGCGATGGTCGCAGCCATTCTGCACCTCCAGGAAGGCGCGGGCATGGTCGGCGAAAGCGGACGCCATATGCGGCGCGGTATCGCGCACGGCCATGATGTCGGAGACGCGGATATCGGGGTGCGGAGCAAAAGAGCCGTTCGTTTCGAGCGAAGTCGAGAAACGATCAGGATGCGCTAGCTGCTTCTCGACTTCTCTCGAAGCGAACGGAGGTTCGTAGGTTGCCGCCTCCATCTTTTCCCGATTGCCGATCACGCCGTCGACTTCGGCCATGGCGGCGAAGGTCTGGGGTTCGGTCTGGGCGGCACAGCCGGTGACGAGGATGCGGGCGTCGGGGCGTTCGCGTTTTGCCCGGCGGATCGCCTGCCGGGTCTGGCGCACGGCTTCGGCGGTCACGGCGCAGCTGTTTACGACGATCAGGTCGTCCTGCCCGGCCGCCATATCACGGATCGCCTCGCTCTCCGCGATGTTGAGGCGACAGCCCATGGTGATGATGTCGGGACCGGCCATGGCGGTCAGAAACGGGACCAGTCGGCCTCGCCATCGAAGACATGGGTGGCGGGGCCGGTCATCTGGATGGTGCCGCCGGGCGCCCAGTCGATGACGAGATCGCCGCCGGGCAGGCTGACGGTGACGGGACCGGCCATCAGCTTGCGACGGATGGCGGCGACGGCGGTAGCACAGGCGCCGGTGCCGCAGGCGCGGGTGAGGCCGGCGCCGCGTTCCCACACGACGAGGCGGAGATGATTGTCGCCGACGACCTGCGCGAAATTGACGTTCACGCGGGCCGGGAACAGCGGATCATGCTCGATCAGCGGGCCGAGGCGATCGAAATCGACGGCGTCCAGATCATCCACGAAGAAGATGACATGCGGGTTGCCGACATTGACGGCGGCGGGGGCGGGCAGCTCTTCCCAGCTGGCGCCCATGGCCAGCGTGTCCATGGGGTAGGCGAGCGGGATTGCATCCCAGTCGAAGCGGGGCGCGCCCATGTCGACGCTGGCGCCGCCATCGACGCCCTTCGCATCGAGCAGGCCCGCCTTGGTGCGGATCAGTACGTCGCGACCGACGAACAGGGGGACGCAGCGGGTGGCGTTGCCGCAGGCTTCCACTTCGCTGCCGTCGGCATTGAAAATCTGCATCGACACATCGGCGTCGTCGCTCTGCCCGATCAGGATCAACTGGTCGCAGCCGATCCCGGCATGGCGGTCGGCAATGGCGCGGGCGCGCGCCTCCGTCATGTCGACCGCGCCATCGCGCGCGTCGATCACCACGAAATCATTGCCCAGGCCATGCATCTTCGAAAAACGTCCCATGGCCGCGCATGTAGTGGGGGTGGAGGGAAAAGGCGAGTCTGAGCTTATTGACTGCTGGCCTGGAATCGCACGCCGAAGGTTCGAACCATGGGGATCGGATTGCCGTCGGTGTCGCGGATCGGCGCAGGAACCAGCATCTTTGCTTGGGTGCAGGCGACGGTTGCCAGTTTGACCGCGTCGAGGCTGTCATCCAGCGGTTCGCAATAGACGACCTGCCCTTGGTGGTCGATTCTTGCGAATATGCCTATTCGTGCCTCGCGCGCGCCCTTGGGCAATCGTGTTACCGCCAATTCGATGTCAGGCGGACGATCGGCTGGTGGTGAAGGGTGCCGCTTTTGGCCGGGAAGGTTCCAGTTAATTCTGCCTCTATATGTTCCACTCGTCGGATTGTGATTTTCGTCGGTCGCAGGCTCGAAGGTCGCGCGCGCGTATAAGAGGTTGCAGGTCATCTGATCCAGCTCAGCTGATCCGGTTGATTGGATGATGCTGCATTGGCTGACGCGGCCCTTGGGTGATATGACGATCTGAAAATCTGCAGTCCCGGCTTCTCGCCTGTCCTTTGCGCCTTTGGGATAGTCGTTGTGCGTCACCCAATAGCTTGGTGAGTTTGACGGTACTGGCATGGAGAGTGTGGAGGCCAGCAGAAGTGCAGCAGAAAGGGTCATGCGATCGTTCCTGAAGTTGCCCGCCTCTGCCCATAGAAGAAGTACACCCCCAACCCAATCGCATTCCAGATTGCACACGCAACGATGGTCTTCATCGGCAGGCTGAGGAACAGATAGGCGCAGCCTGCGACGGCGCCGATACCGACGACCCATGCGGCCGGGGTGCGGAAGGGGCGCTTGAGGTCGGGCGCGCGCTTGCGCAGGACGAGGAGGCAGAGGCCAACGGCGGTGAAGGCGATCAGCGTGCCGGCATTGGCCAGCGCGGCGATTTCATCGATCGGCAGGACGCCGGCGATGATCGACACCAGCGCCGCCGTGACCAGCGTGATGCGGGCGGGGGTGCCGCGCTTTGAAATGCGGGCCAGTGATTGCGGCAGGAAGCCATCGCGCGCCATGACCAGGAAGATGCGGCTCTGGCCGTAGAGAAAGCCGAGCAGCACGGTCGGCAGGGCGATCACGGCGGCGATGGCGACGATGCGGGCGATGCCGCCCTGACCCATTTCGCGCAGGATGAGGGCCAGCGGTTCGGGTGAGTCGGCAAAGCGGGTGAAGGGCAGGGCGCCGATCGCGGCGGCGGCGACGAGGACGTAGATGAGTGTGCAGACGATCAGCGATCCGACGATGCCGATGGCGAGGTCGCGGTCCGGGTTCTTGGCTTCCTCTGCGGCCGTCGAAATGGCGTCGAAGCCGTAAAAGGCGAAGAAAATGATCGCGGCGGCAGCCATCACGCCGCGTTCTACGCCATCCGGACCCATATGCTTGGCGAAGCCGAAGGGCATGAAGGGTTCGAGGTTCGCTGCGTCGAAAGCGGGCAGGGCATAGGCGACGAATAGGCTGAGCGTCACGATCTTGATGAGGACGAGGATGGTGTTGAGCCGGGCGCTTTCGCGCGTGCCGAACATCAGCAGGCCCGCGACCACGGCGATGATGAAGATGGCCGGCAGGTTCATCACGCCGCCCAGTTCCGGCCCTTTGGTCAGCCATTCGGGGAAGCCCAAAGGCGTCAGCAGCGGCGCGGCATAGCCCGACCAGCCGACCGCCACGGTCGATACGACAAGGCTATATTCCAGGATCAGCGACCAGCCCACGATCCAGGCGATCCCTTCGCCCAGCACGACATAGGAGTAGCTGTAGGCGCTGCCGGCCGCCGGCATCATGGTGGAGAGTTCGGCATAGGCGAGTGCGGCGCAGGCGCAGATGGCGCCAGCAATGGCGAAGGAGAGCAGGACGGCGGGGCCAGCGCGGTCTGCGCCGACGCCGATCAGGGTCAGGATGCCGGTGCCCACGATCGCACCGACGCCCAGCGCCAGCAGATGCGGCCAGGACAGGGTGCGCGCCATCTGGTGCCCGGCATCCTTCGGCGTCATCGCCTCCATCGGCTTGCGGCGTGTCCAACTCATGATTGTAGGCTCCCCTCGATCTTTGCCTTAGCTTCGCACATTTCCCGCAAAATGCGACATAAAATTACACGGCGTTGATCCTATCGGAAAGTGTGAGGATGCTGTTGGTCCGTGCCTTTCGTGTTGGGAGCAGTGTGCTTTAAATAAGATCCGTTCGTCCTGATCCTGTCGAAGGGCGCGTGCAACGTCGTTGACCTGCGATCGCCTGCGGCCCGACAGGCTCAGGACGAACGGTGATTGGGTGAGGCAGTTAAACGCGTAATGCTCTAGCAGGGAGGGGTGATGTAGGACAGGGAGTGATCTGCCGCCCGGCCATCCTTGCCGTTCCATGCGCCCGCTTGCACTTCTTGCCTCTTTCCCGTAAAGGCGCCCCTGCAATCGGTCGGTCCGCCGTCCGATACCCTGACGACTCCAGGACGCCCAAGAGGGGCATCGGATGGACGCTGGCCGGCGAAGTTTCGCCCGCCGGCGATTTTGTCGTTTGATGGGTAGGCAAGATTTTCCGGGCCTTTCGGCCCAAATGAGGTGGTGATGTTCGATTCGCTAAGCGATCGTCTCGGTGGGGTATTCGACAAGCTGCGTGGGCGCGGTGCGCTTACGGAGGACGATGTCCGCGCCGCGATGCGCGAGGTGCGAATCGCGCTGCTGGAAGCCGACGTCGCGCTACCGGTCGTGCGCCAGTTCGTCGATCAGGCCACCGAAAAGGCCGTGGGCAGCGATGTGCTGCGCTCGGTCACGCCGGGCCAGATGGTCGTCAAGATCGTGTCCGACACGCTCACCGAAGTATTGGGCGCCGAAACCAGCGACCTGATGATCGACGTGGCGCCGCCGGCCGTCATCATGATGGTTGGCCTTCAGGGTTCGGGCAAGACGACCAGCACCGCGAAGATCGCCAAGCGGCTGAAGGAAAAAGAGCGCAAGAAGGTGCTGATGGCGTCGCTCGACGTCCAGCGCCCGGCCGCGCAGGAGCAGCTTGCTGTTCTGGGCACGCAGACCGATGTCGCGACCCTGCCGATCATCGCGGGTCAGCAGCCGGTCGACATCGCCAAGCGCGCCTTGCAGGCGGCGAAGCTTCAGGGCTTCGACGTGGTGATGCTCGACACCGCCGGTCGTCTGCACGTCGATCAGGCGCTGATGGACGAGATGAAGGCGGTTGCCGACGTCGCCGATCCGGCGGAAATCCTGCTGGTGGTCGACTCGTTGACCGGTCAGGACGCGGTGAATGTCGCGACCAGTTTCACCGCGCAGGTGCCGCTGACCGGTGTCGTGCTGACCCGTATGGACGGCGATGCGCGTGGCGGTGCGGCGCTGTCGATGCGCGCCGTCACGGGCCGTCCGATCAAGTTTGCGGGCACCGGCGAAAAGTTGGACGCGATTGAGCCTTTCCATCCGGCCCGTGTGGCGCAGCGCATCCTGGGCATGGGCGACGTCGTGTCGCTGGTGGAACGCGCCGCCGAGACGATCGACGCCGAGGAAGCCGACAAGCTGGCCAAGAAGATGGCTAAGGGTCAGTTCGACATGAACGACCTGCGTGCGCAGCTCAATCAGATGCGCCGCATGGGTGGCTTGGGCGCGCTGGCGGGCATGTTGCCGGGCCTCAAGAAGGCGCAGCAGGCGATGGCCAATAGTGGCGCCAACGACAAGACGCTGATCCATCTGGACGCGATGATCGGATCGATGACGCCCAAGGAGCGGGAAAAGCCCGCCCTGATCAACGCCAAGCGCAAGATCCGCATCGCCAAGGGCGCCGGCCGCACCGTGCAGGACGTCAACCGTCTCCTGAAAATGCATCAGGAAATGGAAACGGCGATGAAGAAGATCCGCAAGATGGGCGGCCTCAAGGGGCTGGCCAAGATGTTCACCGGTGGCGGCGGCATGGGCGGCCTTGGTGGGCTGGGCGGTCCCGATGGTGGCGCGGGCGGTCCGCCCGACCTGTCGGGTCTGGGCGGGCTTGGTGGCCTGGGCGGCAATATGCCCAAGCTGCCGCCCGGCTTTCAGAATTTCATGAAGAAGTGAAGTAACCCGTCATCCCAGCGAAAGCTGGGGCTTCACTTCTCCTTCGGGGGCAGGGAAGCGCCAGCTATCGCTGGGATGGCGACCCCAAAATAAGCAGTTAGTTAGAAAGGTCTATTTCCATGGCAACCTCCATCCGTCTGTCGCGCGGCGGCTCCAAGAAGCGCCCCTATTACCGCATCGTCGTGGCCGACAGCCGCGCCCCGCGTGATGGCAAGTTCATCGAGCGTATCGGCAGCTACAACCCCGTCCTGCCCAAGGGCGACGAGAAGCGCGTCGTTCTGGACGTCGAGCGTGCGAAGCACTGGGTTGCCGCTGGTGCGCAGCCGACCGACCGCGTCGCCCGTTTCCTGGACGCCGCCGGCGTGAAGGAGCGCAAGGCGCGCAACAACCCGAACAAGGCCGAGCCGGGCCAGAAGGCCAAGGACCGCGCTGAAGACCGCGCTGCCAAGGCTGCCGAAGCCGCTGAAGCTGCCGAAGCCGCCAAGGCTGCTGCTGCTGAAGCCGCTGCCGCTCCGGCTGCTGAAGAAGCTGCCCCGGCTGAAGAATCGGCTGAAGGCTGAGCTTGATGACAGACCAGCCCGTCACTCTGGCCGCAATCATCGGCGCGCATGGGGTGTCGGGCGAGGTCCGTCTGAAGCTCTTTGGCGAAGGGGCCGAAAGCCTCAAAAGCTATAAGAGCTTCGATGCGGCGGGGCGCATGCTGACGTTGAAGTCGGTGCGCCCCGGCCCCAATGGCGCGGTCGCCCGCTTTGCCGAGATCGGCGATCGCGGCGCGGCCGAAGCCCTGCGCGGGACGGCATTGACCGTGCCCCGTTCCGCCCTGCCGCCACTGGCCGAGGGCGAATATTATCATGCCGACCTGATCGGCCTGCCCTGCACGTCCAGCAGCGGCGAAGCGCTGGGCACGATCGTCGCGGTCGAGAATTTCGGCGCTGGCGACATCATCGAAGTCGAACGGCCGGCGGTCGAGGGCCAGAAGCCCAAGCGTTTCATGGCGCCGATGCACGCGGTGACCGTGGGCGATGGCAGCGCCGTGATTGACGCGCTTTTCACGGAATAGTATATACACTCCGTATATACGGAGGTTCGCCATGGGCGAAGAGTATAGGGCCAAGGTCTTCAAGTCGGGCAACAGCCTGGCCTTGCGGCTTCCGCGCAGCCTAGGCCTTGCCGATGGCGAGGATGTCGTGGTCATCCCCCATGACGATGGCAGCTTTTCCTTCTGGAAGCAGGATCAGTCGCAAGACGTGTTTTTGGGCCTGTATGGCAGCATGTCGGAAGGTTTCATGAACGACGGGCGCGGAGACGTCGATCAGGCGGATCGTGACTGGGGCGACCATGGTGGCGAGACGGCCGCAGCGTGATCGGCATTGCCTATCTGCTCGACACGAATGTCTGCATCGATTTCCTATTGGGACGTAGTGCGCCCCTGGCGCAACGCATGGGGGCGAATCTTGGCGCATTGGCCGTATCCGCCGTGACAGCCGCGGAGTTGCGTGTCGGTAGCCGCACCTCGGCTGATCCGGCGGGCGATGAACGGCGGATCGACACGTTCCTGTCCCTGATGCAGGTTGTGGCCTTCGATGATGCGGCGTCGCGTGTCTACGCGAAAGTGGTGGGACAGGTCGGGGTGCGTCGGCGCGGCTTCGATCGGCTTATCGGAACGCAGGCGCTGGCCCTGAACGTGCCGTTGATTACGCGTAGCGAGAAGGATTTCGCCGATATTCCCGGCCTGAAAGTGGAGGACTGGACGCGTTGACAGGGCGCTTCTTTTCATGGTTGCTGCTGTTGAGCCTGCTGCCCGCGACGGCGCAGGCGGCTGATGAGAAGAAGATCGAGGCGGCGCTGCAGGCCATCGATCGCCTCTTTGCCGATTTTCAGGTCGATAGCCATGCGCCGGGACTCGTCTATGGGATCGTCGCCAATGGCAGGCTGGTCCATGTGAAGGGGCTGGGGGTGCAGGATCTGGTAGAGAAACGGCCGGTGACGGCCGACAGCCTGTTCCGCATCGCGTCGATGACCAAGGCGTTCACGGCACTGTCGATCCTGAAACTGCGGGAAGAAGGCAAGCTGTCGCTGGACGATCTGGCGGAAAGCTATGTCCCAGAAATGCGCGGCTGGACCTATCCGACCAAGGATAGTCCGCGCATCCGCATTCGCGACCTGCTGACCCATAGTGCGGGGCTGGTCGACGACAATCCCTGGGGCGACCGGCAGACGCCGCTGCCCGACGCGGAGTTCACGAAGATGCTGCAACAGGGCGTGCCGTTCAGCAGCGCGCCGGGCAGCCATTATGAGTATAGCAATTTCGGTTTCGCGCTGTTGGGGCGGATCATCCCCAATGTCTCGGGCCAGCCCTATCGCCGCTATGTCGAGCAGACCCTGCTGACGCCGCTTGGCATGACGTCGAGCGGCTATGAGATTGGCGAATGGCCGGTCGAGCGGCGGGCGATCGGTTATCGCTGGGAGGAGGGACGCTGGAAAGGCGAGCCTGACATGCGGGATGGCGCTTTCGGCGCGATGGGGGGATTGCAGACCAGCGCCAGCGATTATGCGCGCTGGGTGGCGTTCCTGCTGTCCGCCTGGCCGGCGCGGGACGATGCGGATGATGGGCCAGTGTCGCGGGCATCGGTCAGGATGCTGGCCGAGGGCAGCAACTTCACCAGCGTGGCACAGCGCTATGGCGCGAGCGGTGCGGCGGCCTGTCGTCAGTCGCTTTCCTATGGTTTCGGCATGCGGATCGCACAGGATTGCGAACTGGGGCTGACACTGGCGCATGGCGGCGGTTATCCCGGCTATGGCAGCCATGTGATGCTGATGCCCGACTATGGCGTGGGTATCTTCGTCTTCACCAACCGCACCTATAATGGTGGAGCGGGGCCGGCCTGGGATGCGGCCATCGCCTTGCAGAAGGCCGGTGCGCTGATCGAGCGGACGCTCACGGTGTCGCCCCTGCTGGCGGAGGGCTATGCGGCGGCGGGGCGGATCTATGCGGCGGGCGATGCAGGTGCGGCGCGGGACCGGTTGGCGATGAATTTCCTGATGGACAGCGCGTTGGACAGTTGGCGGCGGAAGCTCGCCGCGCTGAAGGGGGAGGTCGGCGCGTGTCAGACCGATGCGCCGGTCAAGCCGAGCGGAGGCCTGTCCGGCAGTTTCACATGGGTTTGTGAGAAGGGAAGGGTAGCCGGCACCATCCTGCTCGCGCCGACGCCGACGGCGCAAATTCAGGAATTGAAGATCGCTATCAAGGCCCCCTGATCTGGACGCTGGGCGCCGCATCGCCTAAGCGCGCTGCATGCCTGTCGTTCCGCAACTTGCCTTGGGTGCCTATCTTTTGTTCCTGCTTGCGTCAGGCTGGCGGCTGTGGGCGATCGGCTGGTCGCCGCGCATCAAGATGCTGACGGCGGTGGCGCTGATCCTGCCGTTGCCGCTGCTGTTCATCATTCCGGGCATGATGCGGCATGATGGCTGGTCGGATATATTGATCCAGTTGGGGATGACTCTGCTGATATGCGGCCTGCTCTGTCTGGCCGGCGGCTTTTCCGCGGCCCGGCTGCGGGCACGGCGGCGCAAATGAGCTTTGCGGCGCAGATATTGACGCTTTACCCCGATATGTTCCCGGGGCCGCTGGGCGCGTCGCTGGCCGGGCGGGCACTGGCTGACGGCAAATGGACCTGCGATCCGATCCATATCCGCGATTTTGCCGCCGATCGCCATCGTACGGTGGACGATACCCCGGCGGGTGGCGGCGCGGGCATGGTGCTGCGCGCGGATATCCTGGCCAAGGCGGTCGATCACGCGCTGGACAAGCGGCCCGAACTGCCGGTGCTGGCGATGACGCCGCGCGGCAAGCCCATCACCCAGCAGCGCGTGCGCGAACTGGCAATGGGGCCGGGCGTGACGATCCTGTGCGGCCGGTTCGAGGGGTTTGACGAGCGGATTTTCGACGCGCGCCCGATCGAGCAGGTCAGCATGGGCGATATCATCCTGTCCGGCGGGGAAATGGCGGCTTTGCTGCTGCTGGATGCTTGTGTTCGGCTGCTTCCCGGTGTAATGGGCGCGGCTTCCAGCGGAGTCGAGGAGTCCTTTGAAACGGGGCTGCTCGAATATCCACATTATACCCGCCCGGTGGAATGGGAGGGGCGCGCGATTCCCGAAGTGTTGCGATCGGGGGATCATGCGAAGATCGCCGCCTGGCGGAAACAACAGGCGGAGGCAGATACACGGCTAAGGCGGCCGGACCTTTGGGAACGTCATATCGGCGTTCGGGACCAGTCGCCCTCTGGTGCGCAGCAAAAGACCAAGGACTGACGTTACATGAACATCATCCAGCAGATCGAGGCAGAAAACATCGCCGCTCTCGCCAAGGATATCCCCGACTTCCGCCCCGGCGACACCCTGCGCGTCGGCGTGAAGGTCATCGAAGGCGAGCGTAGCCGCGTTCAGAACTATGAAGGCGTGTGCATCGCCCGTTCGAACAAGGGCATGGGTTCCAACTTCACCGTGCGCAAGATCTCGTTCGGCGAAGGCGTGGAGCGCGTGTTCCCGCTCTATTCGCCCAACCTCGATTCGATCACCGTCGTCCGTCGCGGCGTCGTGCGTCGTGCGAAGCTTTACTATCTGCGCGGCCGCACCGGCAAGCGCGCTCGCATCGCCGAGCGTCGGGACAATCGCGAAGGTTAAGGGCGCGAAGCCTGATCCTTCGCTGTCTCTTGACAGTTGTAAAAATGAAACAGGCGGTGCCCCCGGAGGGTGCCGCCTTTTTCTTTATGTTACAGATATTTGAACTGTGAAATGCCAGCCCGGTGGTCGGTGTCTAGGCCAGGATTTTGCAGTGCGGCATAAATAGCATTTCGCCGGATGGCGGTTTTATGTCAGCCTTCCGTTTCCAGACGTTGCTGAGTGTTTCTGCTGCCGGGCCATATGGTTTCGGGAAAGAAATCGCTCATGCCAAGTACAGGGGTGAATTTGAGATAAGAAAAAATATCAGGGAGAGGCCTCACCAATAATAATATTAGGGGGCTGTTTCATGAACTATAGGGGTCTGGTTTCTCGCGCTGCGATTGCCGTCGCGATCAGTTCTTCTTCCGTTGTATTTGCTCAGGATAGCGCGCCGCAGGCTGCGGCGGTCGATGAAGGCGCCGCCATCATCGTCACCGGCACCCGCGCCACCGGCGTCACCGCCGCTGAAAGCGCCGCACCGATCAAGGTGCTCGACAGCGCCAGCCTCGAAAAGGTTGGCCAGCCCAACCTCAACCAGGTTCTGACCCAGTTGGTGCCATCCTTCACCGCTGAAGCCTTTGGCGGCGATACCGCCAACCTGACCCTGTCGGCGCGTCTGCGTGGCCTCAGCCCGAACCATGCGCTCGTGCTGGTCAACGGCAAGCGTCGCCATGGCACGTCCAACCTGCATGTGCTGAGCGGCCCCTATCAGGGTGGTGCCGCGCCCGATCTCGACATGATCCCGCCCGGCGCGATCGGTCGCATTGAGGTGCTGGAAGACGGCGCCGCCGCCCAATATGGGTCGGACGCGATCGCCGGTGTCATCAACATCATCCTGAAGGACGAGAAAGACAGTATTTCCGGCAGCTTTACCGGCGGCCAATATTATGAGGGCGATGGCACCACCTATTCGGGCAGCATCACCTTCGCGCCGAAGATCGACGACGATACCTATCTGAACTTCACCATGTTCCATCGCTTCCATGGCTTTTCGCAGCGGGGCGGGGTGGATTCGCGCATCTACAACAAGGATGGTTCGGTCCGTGATGATCTGAGCGCGGCGCATGCCGCGATGGTCGCCGTCGGCCTGCCCAATGCGCCCTATACCAACCGCATCGTCGGCGACTCCCGCTCCACGCTCAGCACCGTCATGTACAATGCCGGGCATGATTTCGGCGGCGTCGAAATCTACGCCTTCGGCAGCTATGGCCGGCGCGAGGCCAGCGCCTATGAAAATTATCGGCAGCCCTGGCGCGTGTCGCGTTCGCCGGTTCTGGGCGTAGCGGGCGAGGACATCCTGATCAGCCCCACCGGCTTCAACCCTCGCGAGGCGATCAAGGAGGATGATTTCTCCAACACCGGCGGCATCAAGGGCGAGGCTGGCGGTTTCCGCTGGGACATCAGCACCACCTACGGTCAGGACTATGCCAAGCTCTACACGCTGGATTCGGCCAACCGCACGCTGTTCATCAACACCGGCTATACCCCGTCCAACTTCTATGACGGTTTCCTGAAGGCGTCGGAATGGACCACCAACATCGACATCGCCAAGGAGATCGAGGCGGGGCTGGCTGCGCCGATCAACGTGGCGTTCGGCGGGGAATATCGCGAAAACCTGTTCCAGATCGGCAAGGGCGACTTTGCGTCGACCTATTTCGAAGGTGGCCAGTCCTATCCGGGCTTTTTGGCGACCGACGCGGGCAAGCATAAGCGCAACAACAAGGCGGCCTATCTGGACGTCGCGCTGAACCCGGTCGATATCTGGAAGATCGATGGCGCGGTGCGCTTCGAGGATTATAGCGATTTCGGCACCAAATGGACGTGGAAGGTGACGAGCCGCGTCGACTTCACCGATCAGGTGGCGGTGCGTGGCACGGTCAGCACCGGGTTCCGGGCGCCGTCGCTGCTGGAATCCTATTACAGCTCCACCAATGTCGGTCCGACGTCGGCTTATGTTCAGTTGCCGCCGAACAGCGCGGCGGCCAAGCTGCTGGGCTATGATGATCTGAAGCCGGAAACATCGACCAATTACAGCCTGGGTCTGGTGCTGCGGCCCATCCCCAAGCTGAACATCACGCTCGACGCCTATCAGGTGAAGATGAAGAACCGCATCGTCGGCACCGGATCGATCGTCGGCCTGACCAGCGGCGTGGTGACGAACCAGGCGGTGCTGGATGCGATCGCAGCCCATGGCAATGTGCTCGATCCCTATGTGCTGGAAGTGGGCGACGCAGGTATCAACCTGTTCACCAACGGCGCGGATACCCGCACCCGCGGCGTCGATCTGACCGCCAGCTATCCGACCCCGGTCGGCGAGGGATCGATCCTCTGGTCGCTGTCGGCCAACTATAACACCACCAAGATTACCAAGCTGCGCCTGCCCGAGGATCTCTATGCCGCCGACGCGCGCAGCGTGCTGGAGAAGGCGTCGCCGAAATATAAGGTGATCGCCGGCGGCCTGTTCACGCTGGGTGGCCTCAGCGTGAACCTGCGCGAAACCTTCTACGGCAAATCGTCGCAGGTCGTGATCTATGGCGGGACGACGCCGACGGTGAAGGCCGGGGCGGCCGCGATCACCGACCTTGAGGTCAGCTATGAACTGACCAAGGGGCTGACGATCAGTGCCGGTGCCAACAACCTGTTCGACAAGAAGGCCGACACCGTGCCCAATGACGCGGACGGCCTGCCCATCGACGGCGGCGCGGTGCTGGATGCACCCGTCACCTTCACGCCCTATGGCATCAATGGCGGCTATTGGTACGGCAAGGTCGGCTTCAAATTCTGACGCCTTCTTGCACGATCTGATGCCAACTGGTGAAGGCCGGTCCCTTGCGCGGGGCCGGTCTTTGCTGTTTCAGGCCATCCCATGACACGATTGACGCACCGGCTGGCGACCGCCGCCGACGAAACCGCCCTGTCCGCGCTGATGACGCTGGCGATCGAGCAATTGCAGGCGACATGGCTGACGCCCGAGCAGGTGGCGGCGAGCCATGGCTTCATGGGGCTGGACAGCCGGTTGATCGCAGACGGCACCTATTATGTGATCGAGGATCAGGGTGCGATCGCCGGCTGCGGCGGGTGGAGCCGGCGAGCCACGCCCTATGGCGGCAATCACAGCGCCGGGCGCGACGACCGGGCGCTGGACCCGGCGACCGAAGCGGCGAAGGTGCGGGCAATGTACACCCACCCCGATCATGTGCGCAAAGGCGTGGGGACGCTGATCCTGTCGCTGTGCGAAGTGGCGGCGCGGGCGGAAGGTTTCAGGGCACTGGAATTGTCGGGGACGATGGCGGGCGTGCCCCTTTACCGCAGCTTTGGTTTCGAAGGCGTGCGAGAATTTGAAGATAGCGGCGTGCCAATGCTGCTGATGCGCAAGATGCTGGCCTGACGGAACTGCGGGTCGCTCCGGGCGCTTGTCTTTCCAGAGGAGAGATTATGCGCGCAGGGTTATGGATGGTGGCCGGTGGTGTCGCCTTGGTCCCGGGGCCGCTGGCTGCTGCCGGCGGGAGCCTTTGGCACTATAGTTTCCAGAACGGCATCGGTGAATATCTGACCGGGATGTGGGATGCGCCGACTGGCGGGGCGCTCAACCTGTCGTGCAAGGATGGCGACGTCACCATCATGGCGCAGATCAAGGGGCAGGCACCGCCGGCGAACAGCGCCTTGAAGCTGGTCGCTTCCTCCCGCGCCGGGGTCAGTGAGAGCGTCTTTACCACCGATGCCCAAGGGGCCGCGCCGATTGCCGATGTGGCGGGATCGGGCGCCTTCGCTCGTTTGTGGGGTGACCTGAGGGCGCGGGATATCGTGACGTTGCGCTATGCCGACGGGCGGTGGGCCGTGCTGTCGCTGGCGGGTGCGCAGAAGACCTTGCCGCGCACCCCCTGCGGCTAAATCAGCTCTGGCGGCTGGTGAACCAGAGGCCGCCCAGGCTGATGACTGCGGCCGCCGACATATAGAGGCCGACAAGGCCCACGCCCTGCATCCCGATCAGCCAGGTGGCGACGATCGGGGCGAGCGCGCCGCCGATGATACCGCCCAGGTTGAAGGCGAAGGAGGCGCCGGTGTAGCGCAACTGGATCGGGAAGAGGGCAGGGAGGTAAGCGCCCAGCGGCCCGTAGATGAAGCCCATGACGAACAGCGCAAGGCTGAGCGCGACGAAGATCGGCAGCAGCGCGCCGGTGCCGATCAGCGGGCCGAAGACGAGGCCCATTGCGACGGTGCCGGCGCAGCCCCATGCGAGCGCGGTCGTGGGGGTGGTGCGATCCGACCACCAGCCGGCCACTATGATGCTGAGCGCCATGAACAGGATCGCGCCCAATTGGATGGCGAGGAAGATTTCCCGGTCGATCTTGAGCGCGGTGGTGCCGTAGCCGAGCGCAAAGGCGGTGGCGATATAATAGACCGCGAAGCAGGCGGCGCAGGCGAAGGTGCCGGCGATCGCTGCGCCGAGGTGTGAGGAGAGCAGGGTGGCCAGCGGCACGGCAGGCGGCGGCGTTTCCTTCTGCGCGGCAGCGAATTCGGGCGTTTCGGTGAGTTTGAGGCGGACCCAGAGGCCCAGGATCACCAGTACCGAACTGGCAATGAAGGGCAGGCGCCAGCCCCAGGCGAAAAAGTCTTCGTCGGTCAGGAACGCGCCCAGCAGCAGGAACAGGCCGTTGGCGGCGATGAAGCCGACCGGGGCGCCCAGTTGCGGGAACATGCCGAAGCGCGCGCGCCAGCCGGGTGGGGCGTTTTCCACCGCCAGCAGCGCCGCCCCGCCCCATTCCCCGCCCAGGCCAAAGCCCTGACCGAAGCGCAGCAGGCACAGGATCGCGGGCGCCCAATAACCGATCATCTGATAGGTCGGCAGGAAGCCGATCAGCAGCGTACAGCCGCCCATCAGCATGAGCGAAACGACCAAAGTGGCTTTCCGCCCGATGCGGTCGCCATAATGGCCGAACACCGCCGCGCCGACCGGCCGGGCGAAGAAGGCGAGGGCCAGGCTGCCATAAGAAGCCATCAGCTGCGCCGTGGGCGAGGAGGCGGGGAAGAAGAGGAAGGGGAAGATCAGGCTGGCGGCGGTAGCGTAGATGTAGAAGTCGTAAAACTCCACGGCCGTGCCGATGAGGCTGGCCGCGAGCACGCGCTTGTGCCGCCACATTTCGCCCATGCCGTTGGTCTTCGTCATCGCACTTCGCCCCCTTGGCGTCATGCCAGCGAAAGCTGGCATCTCCCTTCTTCCGTCGTTCAGAAGAAAAGCGAGATCCCGGCCTTTGCCGGGATGACGGTGATTACGCTCGTCGTTTCTGGTTCAGCAATTCATAGGCCATGACCGCCGTGGCCACGGCCGCGTTCAGGCTGTCCGCCTTGCCGAGCATCGGCATCTTCACCAGCTGGTCGCATTCCGCCTCATAGGCTTCGGGCAGGCCCTGCGCTTCGTTGCCCACCAGCAGGAAGCTGGGGCTGGCGTAGCGTGGTTCCTGATAGTCCTGCGTGGCTTTCAGGCTGGTGCCGATCAGTTCGCCGGGGCCTTCGCGCAGCCAGTGCATGAATTCGCCCCAGCGCGCCTGGGTGATGGACTGGGTGAAGAGCGCGCCCATGGAGGCGCGGACCGATTCGACCGAGAAGGGGTCGACGCAGTCGTCGATCAGGATGAGGCCGCCCGCCCCCACGGCGTCGCCGGTGCGCAATATGGTGCCGAGATTGCCGGGATCGCGCAGCGACTGGGCGACGATCCAGATGTCGGCCTTGCTACGGTCCAGCTTGGCCAGCGGGGTCAGCCGGTCGCGATAGACGCCGACGACCGCCTGCGCATTATCCTTGCCGCTGATCTTGGACAGGATGTCGGGCGTGGTTTCGATGACGTCGCCGCCGTCCGCCTCGATCGCGTCGATCAGCTCCAGCGCCAGCGGATGCGTCGATCCGGCGTGGAACAGCATTTCGGGCAGCACGCCTTCCTCGCGCGCTTCGGTGAGGATGCGCAGCCCTTCCGCCAGGAACAGCCCCTCCGCCTTGCGATGCTTCTTTTCCCGCAGCGATCGGACGCGCTTCACCAGCGGGTTGGAAAATCCGGTGATCTCGCGTGCCACGGTGATTGCTGGTCCCAAAAGAGCGAAAGAAGCGGCCTCCTTACCCATGGAAAGGCGAAAAGGACAGGGGGCAGGTTATGATGATCGTTCGGCGATGGATTTGGCGCGCGATTTTTGCGAAGGGACGGTCATGGATGCCAAAACGCCCCCGCCGCTGAACGTCACGCCGAAAATCGAGGATGGCTTCTTCCTTGGCGTCGTGCTGGTCGTGTCGATCGCCTTTGCGCTGGTGATCGAGCCCTTCTTTGCCGCCGTGCTGTGGGGCGTGATCGCCGCGATCGTGTTCGCGCCGCTCAACCGGCAGATATTGTCGGCTATCCCGAAGCATCCCAATGGCGCGGCGCTCATTACCTTGCTGCTGATCCTGGGCGTGGTGATCGTCCCGGCCTTTGTGCTGAGCGCGGCGCTGTTGCAGGAAGCGGCCTATTTCTATGGCAAGGTCCAGACGGGCGAGATCAATTTCGTGCGGCTCTTTTCCGATACGATCGCGGCGTTGCCGGACTGGCTGCGGCCCTATGTCCGCCGCCTTGGTCTCACCAACTTCTATGCCGCGCAGGAGATGGTGACGAAGGGCGTGACCAGCAGTTTCCGCACGCTGGCGGCGCAGGCGTTCCAGATCGGGCAGAGCGCGTTCAGCTTCCTCGTCGCGCTGGGCGTGATGCTGTACCTCACCTATTTCCTGCTGCGCGATGGCGAAGCGCTGTCGCGGCGGATCGCGGCGGCCGCGCCGCTGCGCCCCAGCCAGCGGACGGCGCTGATCGAACAGTTCGTTATCGTCATCCGCGCCACGATCAAGGGCAGCATTGTGGTCGCCATCGTGCAGGGGCTGATCGGCGGCATCGTCTTCTGGGCGCTGGGGATACAGGGCGCGCTGCTGTGGGGCGTGCTGATGGGCGCCTTCTCGCTGCTGCCGGCGGTGGGGACGGCGATCGTCTGGGCGCCCGTCGCCATCTATCTCTTCGCGACCGGGTCGATCTGGCAGGGAGCGGTGCTGGTCGCCTGCGGCGTGCTGGTGATCGGCATGGTCGACAATGTGCTGCGCCCGATCCTGGTGGGGCGCGACACGCGGATTCCCGACTATGTCGTGCTGATTTCCACGCTGGGTGGGCTGGAACTGTTCGGGTTCAGCGGCATCGTGATCGGGCCGGTGATCGCGGCGCTGTTCATCGCGACCTGGAATATCTTCACCCGGATGCGCGGAGCGGATGAGGCGGTCGCGGCAGGGTAACGGCGACGCGTCTGGGCGAAGTTCACAGTGTCGCAGGGGTTTTTGCGGCTTTTGCGCTCGCGAGGCTGCCCCGAAGCGCTCGCGACGCGCCTCTTGCGCGATGGCCGGGTCATGCCTGCGCGTTCGTGATGCGACGGTGCCGCGTCCGCCACGCACCGGGGCAGGCGAAGCGTGAAATTTTTTCGCGTGAGAGAGGCGGCGCTGGTCCATCCATCAGGATGGACCAGAGGAAATCCTATATTGGAAGCGGAAAGCGGCGGGGTTGGTGACGACCAATGACGGACGATCTGTGCTCCTGCGAAAGCAGGAGCCTAGGGGCGGCTTAGCGCTTCTTTACCCTGGGTTCCTGCCTTCGCAGGAACACGGCTGAATTGAAACCCGACCGCCCGCTCCCCACCCATCCCGGCCACTAAAGCCAGCCTCATTCTTCCCCGAACTTGTCCTCGACCAGGCCGACCAGCTTGCCCAGGGAGTCGCTGGCTTCGGGGCCGGTGGCCTTGATGGTGATGTGATCGCCCATGGCGGCGCCCAGCATCATCAGGCCCATGATGGAGGTGCCGGTGACATGGTTGCCGTCCTTGCTGACGGTGATGTCGGCGGGCAGGCCGCTGGCCAGGGTCACGAATTTGGCGCTGGCGCGGGCGTGGAGGCCGCGCTTGTTGCTGATACGGACTTCCTGGCTGATTTCATTCATGTGGTGCTGCCCAACAGTTCCGACGCTACGCTGATATATTTCTGCCCGGCTTCGCGCGCGGCGGCAACCGCGGCGCGCACATCCATCACCTTGCGCGCGCTTTCCAGACGGATGAGCATGGGCAGGTTGATGCCGGCAATCACCTCTATCTCGCCCGCCTTGAGCAGGGAGATGGCAAGGTTGGACGGGGTGCCGCCGAACAGGTCGGTCAGCAGGATCACGCCCGATCCGCTGTTCACGCGGGCGACCGCCGTGGCGATGTCCGCGCGGCGCAATTCCATGTCGTCTTCCGGCCCGATGCAGATCGTTTCGATCTGCTGTTGCGGTCCGACCACATGTTCCATGGCTACGACGAATTCGGTCGCCAGCGACCCATGGGTGACGAGTACGAGTCCGATCATCTGCTTTCGCGGCCCACCTTTGTCATGATTATGCTTTCGGGCCTCCCGGACGACGCTTCTCCAGACCATCCTGGGGCGTCGATTCAATATTGCGGTGCAAGATGGTGGGCGAAAACCCGGCCTCTTGCAAGTGTTTCGCGACACGTTCCGCGACATGGACGGAGCGGTGCTTGCCCCCCGTACAGCCGAACGCGACGGTGATATAGGCTTTTCCGCCCTCCGAATAGCGCGGCAGCAGGGTGGTGAGCAGATCCTCGATCTTGCCCACCGCTTCCGCATAGGCGGGGTCTGCGGCGATATAGGCGGCGACTTCAGGGTCCAGGCCGGTCTTTGGGCGGAGCGTGTCGTCCCAGTGCGGATTGCGCAGGAAGCGCATGTCGAACATCAGGTCGGCATTGCGCGGCACTCCGCGCGAAAAGCCGAAGGAAAGGATGGTCAGCACCGGGTCAGACAGCCGTTCGCGTGAGAAGCGGCTGCGGATTTCCTGCTGGAGCGCGTTGCTGGTGAAGCTGGTGGTGTCGATCACCTGCGTGGCCCAGCGGCGCAGCGGTTCGGTCAGTTCCCGTTCGCGGGCAATGCCGTCAGCGGCCGGACGATCGAGCGCGAGCGGGTGGCGGCGGCGCGTTTCGGCAAAGCGGCGCTCCAGTTCGGCGCTGGAGCAATCGAGGAAGAGTGTGTCGATGTCATGGCCGTGGCGTTCGCGCATCGCCCTGATGCGCTGGACGATGGCGTTGGCGTCGAAATCGCGGGTGCGCGCGTCGATGCCGAGCGCGAGCGGTCGTTCGTCAACCCCGGCATGGCCGGCGGGCAGGGGTGTGTCGAGCAGCCGGTCGAGCAGGACGAGGGGGAGGTTGTCGACCACCTCCCAGCCCATATCCTCAAGCGTCTTGAGCGCGGTGGTCTTGCCCGCGCCGGACAGGCCGGAAAGGAGGAGGATGGTCTTGGGCTGGGTCATGCCGGGTCCAGCCCCAGCGTGCGGAGCGCCAGTTCGACCTTGATCGGGGCGGAGGCTTCGAACGGGGCAATCTTCACCACCGGCACGGCGATGCCGGCGACGGTGCGATGGACCGGCTCCAGCGGCATGCGGTCGACCGGATCGAACAGGTCGGCGATGAGCGCGACCGGTGCGTCCGACAGCGCCGCCATGGCGACGATGCCGATGCCGCGTACCTCCATCTTGCCCCGGATCGTGTCCGGTGCGGTGGCGAACAGATGGCCGTCGATGCGCTTTACCAAAGTATAGTCGTCGCTGACGAGGGCGGCGCCCCGGTCGATCAGGCGCAGGGCAAGGTCGGACTTGCCGCTGCCGCTTGGCCCGCGCAGCAGGACGACGCGGCCATCAATGGCCACGCTCGTTGCATGCAGCGTCTCTGATGAAAGTGCGCGCGCCATAACCCCTTGGCGATCCTTCTAACCTGAGTTGGCAAGGAAGGCCATGCCGCTCCGCCAGTCTTTCGTCCTATTCCGACACGATGCCCGGATCACGCTCCACCGCCATGGGCAGGCGGACGACGAAACGGGCACCATTCTGGGCATCTTCGCGGTCGCCGATGGCGATCCTGCCCTGATGTCCTTCCACGATCGAGCGGGCGATGGCGAGGCCAAGGCCGCTATGCTTGCCGAAGGCTTCCCCTTCCGGCCGGACGCTGTGGAAGCGGCGGAAAATATGTTCGCGCTCGGATTCGGGGACGCCGGGGCCTTCATCCTCGACGCTGACCATGACCTGATCGTCGGCGACGGTGGCGATGATCTGGACCAAGCCGGCGTCGGGCGAGAAGGAGATCGCATTGTCGATCAGGTTGTCGAGGACGCGCACCAGCCGGCCTTCCTCGCCCAGCACCACGGCGACATCCTTGCGCGGGCGGGCGAAGGCGAGGCGGACGCCGCGCGGCACGCCGCGGGCCTCGCGCGCGATGACCATCTTTTCGATGAGCAGGCCAAGGTCGATCGGCTCGAACCGGGTGCGGGACAGTTCAGCGTCGACGCGCGAGGCTTCGGCAATGTCGGTGACGAGCCGGTCGAGGCGGCGGACATCGTCCTGCGCGATTTCCATCAGCTGTTCGCGTAGGTCCGGCCGGTCCACCCGATCCAGCGCGTCAAGGGCGGAGCGGAGCGAGGCGATCGGGTTCTTGAGTTCATGGCTGACGTCCGCGGCGAAGGCGTCAGTCGCGTCGATCCGCTGGCGCAGCGCCAGGCTCATGTCCGACAGGGCGCGGGCCAGCATGCCGATCTCGTCGCGCCGCTCGGGCAGGCGGGGGACCGTCACTTCGCGGGCGCGGCCGAGGCGGACGCGGACGGCGGCGCGGGCGAGGCCCTGGAGCGGGCGGACGATGGTGCGGGCTAGGAAGAGCGAGAGCAGGACCGAGGCCAGCACCGCGACGGCGAGTACCATGCCCAGGCGCAGCCGTTCGGCGCGCACGGTGCGGGTGATGTCGCGGGCATTTTCGGTCGCGAGCAGGCTGGAGCCGTCCCGTACGGGCACGGCGGCGGAGATCATGAAGGTGCGGTCGGGGGCATAGCGGTTGAGCGCCTGCGGTTGGCCGGATTTGCGCGCAACGGCGACTTCGGGCCAGGCGTCGGCGCGATCGATCGTCGGCTCCTCGAAATCGGGCGGGCGGTCGGCGGAGACGATCTTGTCCACTGCCTTGTCGAGGAAGCGGGCGACATGCCGCTGCCATTCCTCTTCGGACGGCAGGCGCAGGCGATAGCGGGGCGCATCCATGGTGAAGCTGTCGGCGATCAGCGCGCCATTGGCGCCATAGCGCCGCACCCGGTCGCCCGTCTGGCGCGAATAGGCAGCGATCAGCGCATTGTGCCGGTCCGCCGGAGCATTCTCCAGCCCGATGGCGAGCAGCTTCAATTCACGCGCCGACTGTTCCAGCCGGTCGTCGACGATGCGGGTGCGATAGCTGTCGAGATAGAAGAAGCCGCCCGCCAGCAGGGCGAGCGCGAAGACGTTGACCGCCAGAATGCGCGGCGTGAGGCTCAGTCGCCCCGACCAGCGCACCGACAGCGGCGCGCAGTCATTCTTCGGAGAATCGGTAGCCGGCGCCATAGAGGGTGTCGATTGCGTTGAAATCGGAGTCGACCTCGCGGAATTTGCGGCGGAGCCGCTTGATATGACTGTCGATCGTGCGGTCGTCGACATAGACGTCATCCTGATAGGCGGCGTCCATTAACTGATTGCGGTTCTTGACCACGCCGGGCCGCTGGGCAAGGGTTTCCAGAATCAGAAATTCCGTGACGGTGAGCGTTACGTCCTGCCCGTTCCATTTTACCCGGTGTCGGGCGGGGTCCATGGCCAGCCGGCCGCGTATGATGGGTTCGGCGACGGGTTCGTCCGGCGCGTCGGGCGTCTTGCTGACTTCTGCGCGGCGCAGGATGGCGCGGATGCGGGCGAGCAGCAACCGCTGCGAAAAGGGTTTGGCGATATAATCGTCCGCGCCCATGGCGAGGCCCAGCGCCTCGTCCAGTTCGTCGGCCTTGGATGTCAGGAAGATGACGGGCATCTGGCTCTTTTCGCGCAGGCGGCGCAGCAGTTCGATCCCGTCCATGCGCGGCATCTTGATATCGAAGACGGCAAGGTCGGCGGGATTGTCCAGCAGCGCCTTCAGCGCGCCTTCGGGATCGGAATAGATGCGCGTCATGAAGCCTTCGGCCTGAAGCGCGATCGACACCGAAGTCAGGATATTCTTGTCGTCATCCACCAGGGCGATGGTTGCGGTCATGCAGTGTCCCAGATGATCGTGAAAAAGCGGATATAGAGGCAGCGTTAGACCATGGCGACCCCGCTCGCAAGAAAGGCTAGGCGGAAGGTCCTGCGCGCCGAGCGTCGATATTCGGGACAAATGGCCGCGTGCGGGGATTTGACGCTGTGTCCGCAAAGTCCTATGCCAATGAATGTCAGCAGCAAGAGACGCCGTGTAAATACAAGCGGGGCTCAAGGGGCGGATCGATCGCATTCACGCAATGTGAAGCGGTAGGCAAACCATATCAGGAGTAAAGGCGTGCAGGCCAAATCCTCAATCACCCTGGCCGACCAGGGCATCACCACCCATGCCACCCAGTTCTGGAATCTCGGCACGGCGCCGCTGGTCGAAGCAGCGGTCCGCAACGGCGAAGGCATATTGTCCAAGGACGGCCCGCTGGTCGTGAAGACCGGCAAGCATACCGGCCGGTCGGCGAGCGACAAGTTCATCGTGCAGGATGCCGAGACGCAGGATACCGTATGGTGGGGCAAGACCAACGTGCCCATGACGCCCGAGCATTTCGCGGCGCTGAAGGAAGATTTCTTCAAGGCGCTGGGCGAGAAGAGCACGCTTTATGTCGCCGATCTGTTCGGTGGATCGCAGCCCGAACATCGTGTCAATGTGCGCGTCATCAACGAGCGCGCCTGGCATAATCTGTTCATCCGCACGCTGCTGGTGCGGCCGAGCGCGGAAGAGCTGACCGGCTTTGCGCCCGAATATACGATCATCGACCTGCCGACCTTCAAGGCCGACCCGGCCCGCCATGGCTGCCGCAGCGAAACCGTGATTGCGGTCAACTTCACCGAGAAGCTGATCCTGATCGGTGGCACCAGCTATGCCGGCGAGATGAAGAAGTCGGTGTTCGGCATCCTCAATTACCTGCTGCCGGTGAAGGGCGTGATGCCGATGCACTGTTCGGCCAATATCGGCCCGAACGGCGACACGGCGGTCTTCTTCGGCCTGTCGGGCACCGGCAAGACGACGCTGTCGGCCGATGCCAGCCGCACGCTGATCGGCGATGACGAACATGGCTGGTCGGACACGGCGGTCTTCAATTTCGAAGGCGGCTGCTATGCCAAGATGATCAACCTGTCGGCCGAGGCCGAGCCGGAGATCTTCGCCACCACCAAGCGGTTCGGCACGGTGCTGGAAAATGTCGTGATCGACGAGGAGACGCGCGAGATCGACCTGGACGACAATAGCCTGGCCGAAAATAGCCGCGGTTCCTACCCGATCGACTTCATCCCGAACACGTCGGAGAAGAATCTGGGTCCGGTCCCGAAGAACATCATCTTCCTGACCGCGGATGCCTATGGCGTTCTGCCGCCGATCGCGCGGCTGACCCCGGAACAGGCGATGTATCACTTCCTGTCCGGTTACACCGCGCGCGTCGCGGGGACCGAGATCGGCGTGACCGAGCCGACCGCCACCTTCTCCACCTGCTTCGGCGCGCCCTTCATGCCGCGCCACCCCAGCGTCTATGGCAATCTGCTCAAGGAGCGGATCAACAAGGGCGGCGTCACCTGCTGGCTGGTCAATACCGGCTGGGCGGGCGGCAAGGCGACGATGCCGGGGATCAAGCGCATGCCGATCAAGGTGACGCGCGCGCTGCTGAACGCGGCGCTGGACGGCAGCCTGAACGAGGCCGAGTTCCGTACCGATCCGAACTTCGGCTTCGAAGTGCCGGTGGCGGTCAATGGCGTGGAGCCGACCATCCTCGACCCGCGCGCCATGTGGGCCGACAAGGGTGCCTATGACGCGACCGCCGCCACGCTGGTGAAGGCGTTCGTGGACAATTTCGCGCAGTTCGTGGACCATGTCGACGATGGCGTGCGCGGCGCGGCGCTGGTCGCCGCCTGATCCATCGCATTACGCAAGGCAAGGGGCCGGGGGAGCGATCCTCCGGCCCTTTTGCTTTGGATCAAGGGCGCAAGCTGCTATCATGCAGCCCGACCTTTTATGCGGGAGTTATGGGCATGTTTGACGATCTGATTGGCAAATTCGGTGGGCTGGACGCGATCGCGGCCCAGATCGGCGTGACGCCGGAGCAGATGCAGGGCCTGTTCAGCGAGATCAGCGCCAAGATCGGTTCGGGCGAGACGAGCGTGACCGCGCTGGCCGAGACAGCGGCTGAACATGGCGTGTCGGCCGACAAGTTGCAGGAGTTGCTGGGTGCGTTCGGCGGGCCGGAAGCGATCCTTGGCAAGCTGGGCGGCTTTTTCGATAAGGATGGCGACGGCAATCCGCTCAATGAACTGGGCGGTATCGCCAAGGGGCTTTTCGGTTAAGCGACAAGGGTGGGGGTGGGGGTGGGGCGCCCGCGCAAAGGGCGCCCTATCGCGACCACAAGTTTTTTTGGCCTTGCCTTCGTAGTGCAGAGGGGCCATTCGCGGATTTCGACTTTATTGCGAACGATCCGCAAAAGGCGTCGCCGGTGCGATGCGCATGTAATGCAAGGATAGACTGTTGACCGACGAGACGATCGAAAAGCCGGTTCTGGAACCCACCGGCGCGCTTTCCGTGGAAACCGTGCTGTCGGTGAAGCATTGGAACGAGCATCTGTTCAGCTTCCGCATCACGCGACCGGCCAGCTTCCGCTTCCGGTCGGGCGAGTTCATCATGATCGGGCTGAAGGGCGACAATGGCAAGCCGCTGCTGCGCGCCTACTCGATCGCCAGCCCGGCCTGGGACGAGGAAATCGAGTTCCTGTCGATCAAGGTGCAGGATGGTCCGCTGACCAGCAAGCTCCAGAAGATCGAGCCGGGCGACCAGATTTATCTCGGTCGCAAGCCGACCGGCACGCTGGTCACCGATGCCCTGTTGCCGGGCAAGCGGCTGTTCATGCTGTCGACCGGTACGGGTCTGGCGCCGTTCCTGAGCCTGCCGCGCGACCCGGACGTCTACGAATTTTACGAGCAGGTCGTGGTGGTGCATTCGGTCCGCCGGGTAAGTGACCTCGCTTTCCGTGACGAGATGGAAGGCAAGTGGTCGGAAGACCCGCTGGTGTCGGAACAGGCCGCCGGCCAGTTCCACTATGTGCCGACCGTGACGCGCGAGCCGTTCGACGGCCATACCGCGCGGATCGACAAGCTGGTCGAGAGCGGCGCACTGTTCGAGGGGATTCCTGGTGCTGCGAAGTTCGACCCTGAGACCGACCGGATCATGATGTGCGGCAGCATGGAGATGATAAAGCAGTTCGGCGCCTATTTCGAGGAGCAGGGCTTCACCGAAGGGTCGAACGCGACGCCGGGGCAGTTCGTGATTGAGCGCGCTTTCGTCGGTTAAGACAGGTTTTGCGGAAGTAGGAAAGGCCGGGAGAGCGATCCTCCGGCCTTTTTTCATATTCGTCATTGCGAGCGTAGCGAAGCAATCCATCGTGGCGCTACGTGGATTGCTTCGCTGCGCTCGCAATGACGGCGGTTAGGCTCCCTTCCGCTCCGCCACATAGGCGTCGACATTCTTCGCCAGCACGGTCATCGGCACGCCGCCGCCCTTGACCACGGCGTCGTTGAAGAGGCGGAAGTCGAACTTGTCGCCCAGCGCCTGTTGCGCCATTCCGCGCAGGCGGACGATTTCGCCATGGCCGACCTTGTAGCCGCAGGCCTGACCCGGCCAGGCGCAGTAGCGGTCCACTTCGCCCTGCACATCTTCCACGCTGGAGCCGTTGGTGGTGGCGAACCAGTGGATCGCCTTCTCGCGGGTCCAGCGCTTCGCATGGAGGCCGGTGTCGACCACGAGACGGCAGCAGCGATAGGCGATGGATTGCAGATAGCCGAGGCGCCCGGCGATATCGCCGTCATAGGCGCCCAGCTCGTCGCCCAGCTGCTCGGCATAGAGCGCCCAGCCCTCGCTATAGGCGTTGAAGGCGAGGAGCGAGCGGATGAGCGGGAGTTTATAGGTATATTCGCCCTGCCAGATATGGCCGGGTATCCCTTCATGATAGCAGAGGGTGGGCAGCGAGTAGCGCGGCCAGATGCTCGTATCGCGCAGGTTGATATAATAGTTGCCGGGGACCGAGCCGTCGATCGAGCCGGCGCCGGCATAGGCGCCGGGCGCGCCCGCCTCGATCTCCACCGGCACGCGCTTTACGATCAGCTTGGCGGGGACGAGCGTGGCGAAGGCGCGGGGCAGGCGGGTGCGGATGTCGGCGAGGCGGCCGTCGATGAAGGACAGGATCTGCTGGCGGCCATTATCGTCGTTCGGGAAGAGATAGCGCGGGTCTTTGCCCATGGCGGTCATGCGTTCGCCGACCGTGCCCTTGGTCATGCCCAATTGCTTGAGCAGGCCGTCCATTTCCGATTGCAGCGCGGCAAGCTGGGCGAGGCCGAGCTTGTGGACTTCGTCGGGCGACAGGGTGGTGGTGGTGCCGGCTTTCAGCGCCCAGGCATAATAAGCGTCGCCGCCGCGAAATTTCCAGACGCCCGCGTCCATCGTCGCCTTGGCGCGCTGGCGTTGCAGTTCGGCGACCTGGCGGGCGAGGGCGGGGGTGACGGTGTCGCGGACGATCTGCGCGGCCCTGGCGGCATAGTCGCCGGGCATGTCCTTCGTGCGGCGGGCGATGGAGGCGACGGGCACCTGTTGGTCGACGGGCTGGGCCTGCACCGCCTTCATCTGGCCCAGCGTCTTGTCCAGCAGGAAGGCGGGGGCGGTGATGCCGAGGCCGGCGTCATGCTTCAGGCGTTCGGTTTCGCCGTCGAGGTTCGCGGCATAGAGTCGCAGCCGGGCGAGATAGGCGTCAGCGTCGGCCGCGTCCCGGATGACATGGTTGGAGTCGAGGAAATCGGGGGTTTCGACGAAGCTGCCGGTATTCTGCGCCACGGCATAGGGGCTGTTGCGATAGGACCAGTTGCTGTTCATGATCGCCATGTCGCCGAAGGGGAAGGTGAAGCCTTCCGCCGCGGTTTCATGCGCGGTCAGCACCACTTCCACATCGATGCGGGTCGCGGGTGAGAGCGGGGCGAGGTCTATGGCGCGCAGCCTGGCGAGGCGGTCCTTTACATGGGCGGCGATCTGCGCCTGACCCGCCGGTGTCTTGTTGCCGAGGCGGCTCTTGAGCGCGGCACGGGCGCCGGTGTCGATGCCAAGGCCGCTCGCGGTTTCGGGGGCGTCGGCCAGCATCGCTTCGGCCATGTCGGACAGCAGCGCCTGCGCGGCGGCATCGGGGCTTTCGGCGGCGCGCGCGGGGATGGTCGAAAGGGCGGCGGCAGAGGCGCCGGCGGCGAGCAGCTCGCGGCGGGTGGTCAGCATCAGGGGATGTCTCCGGTGGGGGGTCTTTCCCTTAACTTCGCATATTTCCCGCAGATTTCGACATGTTATTTCCTACTGGCGACAGATTATGACAAGGCTGGGGTTTGGGCGGGATCGGCGGCTGGCGAGGGTGGCATGGCGCCGCTGGCCTGCATGAGGATGGGGTGGATGCACTGCCATTCCTCCGGCGAATAGGGGCCGGCCTGCGCCAGTCGGGCGAGCATGTGGCGGGTGGCGATCCGTTCGCGATGGGGGAGGATGGTGCCGCTGTCGCGGCAGTCGGTGCCGAGCGCGCGCAGGGCGGCGAAGAGCAGGCGGTGATTGATTTGGGTGCGCGTGCCCACCACCTGCCCGCGCCGGACGATCGGGCGCTCCTGCCTTTCCTTCGCGATGGCGATGGCGCGGCCCCGGCTTTCGTCCAGCCCCATTTCCAGCGCCCAGTCCCAGGCGGCAGCGAAGCTTTCCGCGCCGGGCCGCGCCCGCAGATAATAAGCCGATCGCGGCGAACAGCCGACGCTGCGCGCCGCCTGCGCCACCACGCCGCAGCGAGACAGCGCGGCGATGAACGCCTTTTGCGCGTCGGACGACCACCCCCGCGCGCGGCGGGCGAGGGTGACGGGGGCGAATTGGAGCAGGTCTGGCTGGGTCATGCCGGGGAGGGTGGCATGGGATGGGGTGTGTAGGACAGGGGAATAGGAGGGGGAGAAGGGAATGTCGTGTTTGGAGTGCTAACGACTAGATAGATGCCTTGCACATGGAGCCAAACTGGATCGCCTAAAGCGATCTAGAGCGATAACAGCGATCATGTTTCCGGCGTCATTTGTTAGCTGCCGTAATTTTACTTCGTATAAATGCTAGACGCATAGGGGGGGGCAGCATGAGGCTCGCTATTTCACCAACGTTGCAGCGGCACTGGAAGCCGCTATCACTGTTTCTCGAAGTCGTGCTGATGGCATTTCTCTATCAGGCGATCTGGATCGCACGCCCAGACTATTTCAGGGTCGAAAATGAGGTTAACGACCTGCCTCTCGATCTCAACGTTGCGGCACGGTCCTATAGTCTCAGTTCCGGGAGGCCGCTGCCACAATTTGCCAATCCAGATATTGATGCGGCAGTAGCAAAGATCCGCAGGGTCTATGCTGAGTTGCAGAAGCTTACTGCTGTCATCGATTCAGAAGGGAAAACTGTGCGGGCAAGGCGGGCCGCTGATCAAGCACAATATAAAAGCTTCGAGGCGAGTCAGTGGCGACAAGCGAATGCATATCGCCAAACTCTGGTCGGTCCAATCAGCGCTAAAATCGCGTCTCTAGTCGATCGTCAGAGGGCAATCCTTAAACGTCATGGCGCAAAAGCCAACGAAGAGTTGCCAGCAGGAGCAGATGCGATTGAACATGCGAATCTCAGTTTAGAGATCGCCAAGCTTCGGGTGACGTCGATTGAGGTGGATATCGCGGCGAGCGATTATATTCTTAAAAATCTGCCTGAATTTCAGAAGTTGCCAGAGCAACGCTCGTATCTCGCACGCCGTAGCGAAACCGACGCACTCGAAAAGAAGCTCATGGAGCATGAACTCAGCATCTATGATTTAAATAGTCGAATGTATGAGGCTTTCGAAGCTTATATCCGAGCCTCGAATGCGAAGTTGGGATATGCGGACTTCCTATATTTCAGTATCGGCGGGGCGACCACAGCGACCTTTGGCGATATCTCTCCCAACCATACGGCGGTGAGAATGCTCTTCTCGCTGCAGATAATCGTCAGTATGGTGCTGGTGGCGCTTTGGATCAATGACCTCACAGCTGCACGTTCCCGTAAACATCCTGCCCCCAGAGGTGAGCGCTGAAGCTCAGCATGACTGCTGGATAACTTATAACGCAATTCTCAGTCCTTTCGAACGATCCTTGCAGATGATTAAAGCTCTGGCCGCGAAGATTGTCTGAGCGCAAAGGTTGATTAGCATCGTGTCGTGACAAATGTGGCTATCGCACCGGTTATGAGGCTCAACTCTTTTCCTAAGCCATAAATCCGTCTCCCCTCTGTAACGAATAGTTTCCGTCGCCCCCAACCCGTTCCGCTTCATTGACTTCCCTTTGCCGTCCCTCTCAACGGCGGGCGTATTAGTGATACGCATTCGCATTAGCTGTGAGGGGGGTTTATGGGGTCGAGGCGGTTGGGCGTGGTGGCGCGGGCTTTTGGTGGGGCCGGGGCGTTGGCGCTGGCGGTGATGGGATCGGCGGCGATTGCCGCCGATGCGGCGCCGGAGGCCGGGCCGGCGGAGGGCGACAGCAGCTCCGCCATCGTCGTGACGGCGGCGGGCTATGAGCAGAATATCGTCGAGGCGCCGGCCAGCATCACCGTGCTGGGGCGCGAGGAATTGCAGGAGAAAAGGTTCGGCAGCCTGGCCGAAGCCTTGCAGGATGTGCAGGGCGTGGATGTCGGCGGCGAAGCGGGCAAGACCGGTGGCCTCAACATCTCCATTCGCGGCATGCCGAGCGACTATACGCTGGTCCTGATCGATGGCCGCCGCCAGAATGCGCCGGGCGGGGTGACGCCGAACGGCTTTGGCGAGACATCGACCAGCTTCCTGCCGCCCTTTTCCGCGATCGACCGGATCGAGGTGGTGCGCGGGCCGATGTCCACGCTGTACGGGTCGGACGCGATGGGCGGCGTCGTCAACATCATCACCCGCAAGGTCGGCGACCGCTGGGTCGGCACGGCGAGCGCGGAAAGCACGATTCAGGGCGATGACCGCTTCGGCAATATCCAGTCGGTGAACGGATTTGTGCAGGGGCCGGTGATCCGCGACCTGCTGGGGCTGACGCTGCGGGGCAGTGTGTTCCATCGCGAGGGATCGAACATCGACATTCCGGGCGATCCGGCGCTGACGCTGGGGCGCAATCCGGTGCGGTCGGACATTTACAATTATGGCGGGCGGCTGAGCCTGACGCCGCATGCCGACCATGATCTGTGGTTCGAATTCGACCGCAACGAGCAAAGCTATGACAATAGCGAGGGGCAGTTGGGCACGCTGGGGTCGGGCGGCTATGCGCCGGAACAGCGATTCAACCGCTCCAACTATGTGGTCGCGCATACATGGCGGATGGGCTTTGGCCAGCTGGACACGACGCTGACCCGCAACGAGACGGAGACGATCGGCCGGCTGATCCCCAACGGCACGCCGGGGGCGACGCCGGGCAGCCCGCGCACGCTGGAGGCGCGCAACGACATATTGGATTCGCGCTTTGCGGGGAAGGTCGGCAGGCTCGCCTTCACCGTGGGCGGACAATATTGGAAGGCGCGGATGGTCGAGGGCGTGGCGCCCGAACCGTTCAAATTCACGCAATGGGCGGGCTTTGCCGAAGCGACCCTGACGGTGGTGGACGGGTTCAACATCACTGGCGGCGCGCGCTATGACAATCACAGCACTTTCGGCGATAAATGGTCGCCGCGCGTCTATGGCGTGTGGAACATCAATGAGGTGCTGACGCTGAAGGGCGGGGTGAGCCGCGGGTTCAAGACGCCGCGGGTCGAGCAGATCGCCGAGGGGATCATCGGTTTCGGCAGTCAGGGGCGGGTACCGCTGCTGGGATCGCCGGGGCTGACGCCGGAAACCAGCACCAGCTATGAAGCGGGCCTCTATTATGACGGGCAGGGTTTGTTCAGCGGCAATGTGACGCTGTTCAACAACGACTTTACCGACAAGATCGCCAGCGGACCGGGCGTGCCCAATTGCCGCTATTCGGTGGCGCCCGACCTGCCGGGCTGTGTCGATGTCGGCAATTTCCCCAATGTCGAGATGTTCAGCCAGTCGACCAATATCGACAAGGCGCGGACGCGCGGCGTGGAAGTGGCGACGCGCTTTGCCTTCACCCCGGCGGTGTCGCTCTCGGTCAACTATACCTATACGCAGACGGAGCAGTTGAGCGGGTCGGAAGAGGGGCTGCCGCTGATCGGCATGCCCAAGCATATGCTGAACGGCAATCTGCGCTGGAAGCTGGGCGAGAAGGCGAGCGTCTGGGCGCGGGCGGAAGTGCGGTCGAGCCGCTATCGCGGCGCCAATGTGCAGCAGAGCGAAGTGGGCGACTTCCGCAGTTACGAAGTGTTCCATCTGGGCGGATCGTATCAGGTGACGCCGGCCTTCCGCCTCGCCGCGACGGTCTATAATGTGCTGGACACCGACTATGCGATCTATGTGCCGTACCAGACGGCGGCCAATGTCACGGCCTATACGCCGGCCTATTCGATCAATCAGGAAGGGCGGCGGCTGTGGCTGTCGGCGACCGTGGACTTCTAAAATCTGTGTCCGTTCGTTTCGAGCCTGTCGAAGCCCACTTTTGTCGGGAGAGGTAGAGCCCTTTGACAGGCTCAGGGCGAACGGCTGTCGGTTCAGGGGCGAGGGCTAGAGGCTTTCCACCCGCAGGATCGTGCCGTCGACGCCGGTGACCCGCATCCGGGCGCCGGCGGTGGCGTCCGGGCCGGTGGCGCTCCAGACGCTGTCGCCGACCTTCACCCGGCCTTCGCCGCCGACGATCGGATCGACCACGGTGACATTCTGGCCGATCAGCCGGGCGCTGCGGTCGTTGAGCAGCGGGTCGGACGAGGGGACCGGATTGTCGACATACCAGCGGCGGCCGGCATAGACCGCGACGAGGCTGAGCGCCGCGAAGAGCAGCAGTTGCACGGGCAGGCCGATGGGCAGGGCAAGCGCGACGAGGCCGGTGATGGCGGCGGCGATCGCGACCCAGATGAGGAAGACGCCGGGGATCATCACCTCCGCGATGCCGAGCAGCGCGGCGAAGATCAGCCAGCCCCAATGATCTTCCAGCAGCGTCAGCATATCAGTCATGGGTGGGTTGTCCATACGACGCGCCATGAGGATGGCTCCCACCCCATGGGCTATGGTTTGCTTGCTCCATGCCCATCATCCCTGGCTCTGGCCGAAGGGGCCGCGGCGTGGTGCGGGCGGAGGTGTCGGGGCGGGCATGCCGTCGGCGCCGAGCGCATCCTTCGCCAGCGCGCCGATGCCGCCCAGCGTGCCGATCAACTGGGTCGCCTCGACCGGGAAGAGGATCGTCTTGGCATTGGGCGAGGTGGCGAAGGCGCTGACCGCCTCGGTATATTTCTGGGCGATGAAGTAATTGAGCGCCTGCGGATTGCCGGCGGCGATCGCGTCCGACACCATCCGGGTGGCTTTCGCTTCGGCCTCCGCCTCGCGCTCGCGCGCTTCGGCGTCGCGGAAGGCGGCTTCGCGGCGCCCTTCCGCCTCCAGTATCTGCGATTGTTTCTGCCCTTCGGCGCGCAGGATTTCGGCGGCACGCGCGCCTTCGGCATCGAGGATGTTGGCGCGCTTCTCGCGCTCCGCCTTCATCTGGCGGCCCATGGCGTTGACGATGTCGGCGGGCGGGCGGATGTCCTTCAGCTCCACGCGGGTGATCTTGATGCCCCAGGCATTGGTGGCATGGTCCACCACCGAGAGGAGGCGGGCGTTGATCTCGTCGCGCTTCGAGAGGGTTTCGTCTAGGTCGAGCGACCCCATCACGGTGCGCAGGTTGGTGGTGGCGAGTTGCATGATCGCGACATAGAGTTCGCTGACTTCATAGGCGGCCTTGGCCGGGTCGAGCACCTGGAAGAAGACCACGCCGTCGACCGACACCATGGCATTGTCCTTGGTGATGATCTCCTGCCCCGGAATGTCGACCACCTGTTCCATCATGTTGATGCGGCGGCCCACGCTGTAGAAGAAGGCAGGGTAGAAATTGAGGCCGGGCTTGGCGACTTCGGTGAAGCGGCCGAAGCGTTCGATCGTATATTGATAGCCCTGCCGCACCACCTTCACGCTGACCGCGAGGTAGAAGAGCACGAGCCCCGTGACCGTCAGTGCGAATGTCGTCAGCATCACTGTCTCCCCGTTATCGCTTGGATTATGCGCCCTATTCGTTAACGGGGAAAGTCAGATCGTCTTCAGGAGAGTGCCATGTTGCTGCGCCACGCCCGTTCGCTGCTGTTCCTGCCTGCGTCCAACGCGCGCGCGATCGCCAAGGCGCGGACGCTGCCGTGCGACATGGTGATACTGGACCTGGAAGATGCCGTGCCCGACGACGCCAAGGCGAGCGCGCGCGACGGGGCGGTGGCGGCGCTGGCGGAAGGCTTTGGCGGCAGGCTGGCCGCAGTGCGGATCAATGTCGAGGGGACGCCCTGGCACGGGGTGGAGATGGTCGCGGCCAAGACGTCGGCAGCGGACTATATCGTGCTGCCCAAGGTCGAGTATGCAAAGCAGGTGAAGGACGTGTTCAGCGTCTGCCAGAAGCCGGTGATCGCGATGATCGAGAGCGCGCAGGGCGTGCTGGCGGCGGCCGAGATTGCGCGGGCGGAAGGCTGCGCCGCGCTGTTCATGGGCAATAACGACCTGCGCAAGGATCTGGGCATTCCGCCGTCGGCCGGGCGGGGCGGCCTGTCCCACGCGATGCAGGCGGTGGTGCTGGCGGCGCGGGCGGCGGGCATCGCGGTGTTCGATGGCGTGTTCAACCGGCTGGACGACGAGGCGGGGCTGGAGGCGGAATGCGCCGAGGGGCACCGCCTTGGCTTCGATGGCAAGACGCTGATCCATCCGTCGCAGGTTACCGTGGCGAACCAGGTGTTCGGTCCCGATGCGCAGGCGCTGGCGGATGCCCGCCGGCTGGTGGAGGCAGCAACCGGCGGGGCGGAACGGTTCGAGGGCCGCATGATCGAGACGATGCATGTCGAGGAAGCAAAAGCGCTGATCGCGCGGGCGCAGGCGGTGGGTGAATAGTCGCTATGCCGTAGCGTCGGGTACAGCGGTGATCGGAGTCAGGCTGGTCAAGAACCGTTAAGGATGCCGTGTTGCAGTGCTGCTACACTCGGCAATAAAAGCGCTACAAATCCTTCCGTTCGTCGCAGCGGCGTTGACCCGATGCGGCGGGATGGGCGTTTTTCGGTCGGTCGAGTTCTCCCCCGAACTCCCGAAAACAGAGGGATAATCCATGGTTCGCACCGCAAAAGCGGCGCGCCGGCTCCTTGCGGCCAGCGCGCTTTCCACCCTGTTGTCCGTCCCCGCGCTGGCGCAGGACGCCACGCCGGCCGATGACAGCGAAACGATCGTCGTCACTGGCAGCCGCATCCAGCGCAGCGACTATAGCCTGGCGAACCCGCTGGTGACGGTGACGGCGGAGACGCTGGAGCAGGCGGGCAATGTTCAGATCATCGACACGCTGCGGCAGAATCCGGCGCTGATCTCCTCCTTTGGCGGGGCGCAGACGTCCGGGTCCAACGCCGGGTTCGGCGCGGTGGGCGTGCAGTTGCTGAACCTGCGCGGGCTGGGCGAGAACCGGACGCTGGTGCTGGTCAATGGCCGCCGCCACGTGGCGAGCTTGTCGGGATCGGCGGCGGTCGACGTCAACACTATTCCGAACGACATGATCGAGGGTGTGGACGTGCTGACCGGCGGTGCATCGGCCATTTACGGCGCGGATGGCGTGTCGGGCGTGGTCAATTTCCGCCTGAAGCGCAATTTCGACGGCTTCAAGGCGAGCGGACAAGTGGGCATTTCCAGCCGGGGCGATGCGGGCCAGCGCTATGGCGCGCTGACCTATGGCAAGAATTTCAGCGACGGACGCGGCAATATCGCCCTGTCCTATGAGTTCAGCGAGCAGGATCGGCTGAGCAGCTTCAACCGCAGCCGCACCGGCAATCCGTTGAAAACCTATGGTATCGTGCGCGATCCGTCCGATTTCCCGGACGACCCCAACGTGCCCGATCGCATCCCCCTCAACGACCTGCGTTACGCCGACAGTTCGACCGACGGCGCGGTCGTGCTGAATGTCGCGGATTGCGACGAACTGGGGCTGTGCGATCCGCAATATACCGGTTCGGGCAAGGTCTATGATCGCGGGCGGATCTTGCCGTCTTCGGGCGGCCTGACGCAGGGCGGCGACAGTACGCCGCTGGCCGGCTATCAGGGCGATTTGCAAGCCTATAACCGGGTGCATAATTTCAACCTGCTGTCGCATTATGATTTCAGCGACGCGGTGAAATTCTTCTTCGAAGCCAAATATGTGAAGAACAAGACCAGCACGGTGTCGCAGCCCTCGTTCGACTTCTTTACCTATCTGGCGCCGGACAACGCCTATCTTCAGGACCGTTTCGCGGGCATCGCATCGACCGATCAGGGCGCCTATATCTCGCGCGACAATTTCGACCTGGGCGTGCGCGGGGAGAAGAATGATCGCGAGACGATGCGGTTCGTCGGTGGCTTTGAAGGCGCGATTTCCGAGCATGCCCGGTACGAACTGTCCTATACTTTCGGGCAGACCAAGTCGAAGGTGCTGCTGACCAATTATCGCATCGGCGACCGTTTTTCGGCGGCGATCGATGCTGTGCGTGATCCCGCAACCGGCAATATCGTCTGCCGGTCGGACCTGTTCCCGGACGATTTCGAAGCCAGCACCTTCACGCCCGGCGCCAACAGCGGATGCCGCCCGCTCAACCTGCTGGGCAATGGCGTGGCGAGCAAGGAAGCGCTCGACTGGGTCAATGCGGACATCATGAACCGCGCGAAGATTCAGCAGCATGTCGTGTCGGGATCGATTTCGGGCGATTTCGGCCAGTTTTTCGAACTGCCGGGTGGCCCGGTCCGCTTCGCGCTGGGCGGCGAATATCGCAAGGAAAAGAGCAGCTTCGTACCTGACGAGTTGTTGCAGCAGGGCGCGTTGCAGGATTTTTCGTTGCAGTTGCCGGAAAAGGGCAGTTTCGACGTGAAGGAAATTTTCGGCGAACTGTCGGTGCCGGTGCTCAAGAACGTACCGTTCGCCTATAATCTGAGTTTCGGCGCGGCCATTCGCCTGTCGGATTATTCGACCATCGGCAAGACGACGACCTGGAAGGTGGACGGCACCTATGCGCCGATCCCCGACATCACATTCCGTGGCACCTGGTCGCAGGCGGTGCGGGCGCCCAACATCACCGAATTGTTCGCGCCCACCAACGGCGGGTTCGATTTCATCAGCGATCCGTGCGACCCGACCTTCATCACGGAAGGCACGCAATATCGCGCGGCCAATTGCCAGGCGGCGCTCGCCGCTGCTGGCCTGACGCCCGAGCAGATCGCCGCCTTCAGCCCGGAGAGCGACCCGGAAGCAACGGTCAGCCTGCCAGGCACGACCGGCGGCAACCGCGCCCTGCGCGAGGAAACGGCGCGGACCTGGACGGCGGGCGTGGTCCTGCGCCCCAGCTTCATCCCCGGTCTGCTTGCCTCGTTCGACTGGTATGACATCAAGCTGAAGAATGCGATCAACACGGCGACGGCCGAGGAAGTCGCGGAACTGTGCGTCGATCAGCCCACGCTGGACAACGTCTTCTGTGGCAACATCACGCGCGCTGCGGGTACCGGCTATATCAACAGCTGGTATGTGCAGCCGCAAAATGTCGCCAATTTCCGCACGTCGGGCGCCGACTTCAAGCTGAACTACGGGTTCGAGACGGCCAAGGCGGGCAATTTCGCGCTCAGCCTGGTCGGCGGCTATCTCAACAAGCTGGAGTTCATTCCTTCGCCGGGGGCGCCGGTAAACGAGGATCGGCTGGAAGCCTATTATCCCAAGTGGAATGCGACCGGCGACATCACCTGGACGCTCGACAAGCTGACGGTCAACTATGGCGTCAGCTGGTTCAGCAAGACCCGCCGTTACACCAAGGAGCAACTGGCCGGGAACCCAGACATCGCCGCGCCCAAATATATCTGGTACAAGGAAAAGTGGCAGCACGACATCTACGTCGCCTATGACGTGGACGATCGTTTCCGTTTCTATGTCGGCGCGAACAACCTGTTCGATCAGCAGCCGTCGATCGCGTCGAGCAACTATCCGATCAGCTATGTCGGCCGCTACATGTATGCGGGTGCCAAGATCACGATGTGATCGGGGCGGGGCATATCTGAGAAAGGGAGGGGCGGATTTTCCGCCCCTTTTCCTTTGGTGCGCCGAACGGGGTCAGAGTCTGTCTCGAAATGCGCGGAAGAGCGCATTTCGTAGGCGGTACCGGCCCGCACCCCCACCCGACCGCCCATTCAGGATACACTCTGTGCGCGGTCGGGTGGGCGGGCTGGTGCGGATGCGTCAGAGGCGCATTGAAAGACAGGCTCTCAGCGCTTTTCATATTTCCAGTTGCGGCCCTTGCCCTGCGCGATCCAGGCGACCGCCTGGGCGATGCGGCGGTCGCGGGTGGCGTCGGTCTTCGCTTCGCCGATCCATTCGGCATAGTCGCGGATCTTGCCGGGCGGGAAGCTGGACCAGGTGGCGGCGGCGGCCGGATCGGCCCTGATCGCGGCGGTGAGCGCGGGGGGAACGGGGAGCGGTTCGCGCGGCTGGCACCGGTCCATATGGGGCGGCTTTGCGCCGGCGTCGATCATCGCGGCGGCCTTCACCAGCAAGGCGCGCAGATCGGCGTCGGAGGGGAGGTCGGCAAGGCCGGTCAGCTTGCCGAGATGGCCCATGCCTTCACGCGGTTTTTCTTCACCGCTATACCAGAGGCTGATCGCCGCATGGCCCTTGAACGCGGCGATGGAGGCGAGGTTCTTGGTCCTGTAGACGAAATGGGGGAAGCCCCATTTGATCGCTTCGCGGACGTCCGGGCAGGTGGCGTGGACGAGGGCGCGGACATGGGCGAGGATGGGACGGGCGAAGTCGGCCTGCGCGGCGATATAGGCGTCGACCTTGGCTGCATCGGTCATGGGCCGGTTCCCTAGCTGATCTTCGTCATTGCGAGCGGAGCGAAGCAATCCACTGAAGCGCCACATGGATTGCTTCGCTCCGCTCGCAATGACGATTTTTTCTTATATTCTATGCCGTGCGGTCAGCAGATAATTGATCGCGGTGTTGGCCGACAGGGTGAAGCCGCGCCCCGGATCGAAGCTGAGGCCGATGCTGTCGGTGACGTCGAGGCCGGCCTGTTCCAGCAGTCCGGTCAGTTCCTCGGGCGTGATGAACTTGTGCCAGTCATGCGTGCCCTTGGGGATGCCGCCGACGCTTTCGCCGATGGTAATCATGGCGAGGCGGGAGAGCGGCGTGCGGTTGGGGGTGGAGAGGATCATGAGGCCGTCGGGCGCCAGTTTCGCCGCGAGAGCGCGCACGAAGGCGGCGGGATCGGCGACATGTTCGATCACTTCCATCGAGGTGACGAGGTCGAAACCGGTATCGGCCATATCCTCCACCGGGGTAGCGCGATAGTCGATGGCGAGGGCCTGACCCTGTGCATGGGCCTGTGCTGCAGCGATATTTTCCGGCGCGGCGTCGAGGCCGGTGACGGTCGCGCCCAGGCGCGCGAGCGGTTCGGCGAGCAGGCCGGCGCCGCAGCCGACATCGAGCGCGCGCTTGCCGGTCAGCGGGCGGAACGCCTGCGCGTCGCCGGGCCAGTGGCGGTCGATCGCCGCGCGAATATAGCGCAGGCGCACGGGGTTCAGCTTGTGCAGCATCGCGCTGGAGCCATGCGGATCCCACCAGTCGGCGGCCATGGCGCCGAAATGGGCGGCTTCCTTCGGGTCGATGGTGGGGGTGACGGTTTCGATTGTCATGCACGGCTTCTAGCAGGGCGGGAAGCGCAGGCCAATGTCCGGCCTATGTCGTTGAACGGAAAAGCGCCTGCGGCAGGTGATAGCGAGAAGGGGGCGGAAAGCGGCAGGATTGCTTGCCATATGCGCCTGCGCTGCTAATAGGAGCGCCGTTTCGCCCTTTTGGGACATTTTCTTTCACAATAACGGACAGGTTCGACAAGCAAATGGCGCGCATCGTGATGAAATTCGGCGGCACCTCCATGGCGGGGATGGAGCGAATTCGCAACGTGGCGGCGCGCGTCAAACATGTCGTCGAACAGGGGCACGAAGTCGCCGTCGTCGTGTCCGCCATGGCTGGCGAGACGGACCGGCTGGTCGGTTTCTGCAAGGAAGCCTCCGCGCTCTACGATCCGGCCGAATATGATGTGGTGGTCGCCGCCGGCGAGCAGATCACCAGCGGCCTGCTGGCGATGACGCTGAAGGCCATGGGCGTCGATGCGCGTAGCTGGCTGGGCTGGCAATTGCCGATCCGCACGGTCGAGGCGCATGCCAAGGCGCGCGTGAGCGACATCGACACGCTGGACCTGCTGGCGTCGATGCGGTCGGGCACCGTGGCGGTGATCCCCGGGTTCCAGGGCATGATGGCCGATGGCCGGGTGTCGACTTTGGGCCGTGGCGGGTCCGATACGTCGGCCGTGGCGGTCGCAGCGGCGATCAAGGCCGATCGCTGCGACATCTATACCGACGTCGACGGCGTCTATACCACCGACCCGCGTATCGTGGCCCGCGCCCGCAAGCTGAACCTCGTCACTTATGAGGAAATGCTGGAACTGGCCTCGGTCGGTGCGAAGGTGCTCCAGACGCGCTCGGTCGGCCTCGCCATGAAGGAAGGCGTGGTCGTGCAGGTGCTTTCCTCCTTCGATGACCCCACCCAGACCGATCTGCCCGGTACGCTGATCGTCAGCGACGCGGAACTGGAAGCCAAGCTCAAGGAAGACAAGATGGAACGTCAGCTCATCACCGGCATCGCCCATGACAAGAATGAGGCGAAGATCATCGTGACGCGCGTGCCCGACAAGCCGGGTGCGGTCGCCAGCATCTTCACCCCGCTGGCCGACGCCGCGATCAATGTCGACATGATCATCCAGAATGACAGCAAGGACACGGAAGAGACGGACGTCACCTTCACCGTGCCGCGCGCGGACCTGGCCCGCAGCGTCGACATCCTGGAAGCGCGCAAGGACGAAATCGGCTTCCGCCGCATCATCACCGACACCGAAGTCGCCAAGATCAGCGTCGTGGGCGTGGGCATGCGCAGCCATGCCGGCGTCGCCGCCACCATGTTCAAGACGCTGGCCGAGCGCGGCATCAATATCGAGGCGATTTCGACCAGCGAGATCAAGGTTTCGGTGCTGATCGACGAGGATGAGACGGAACTGGCGGTGCGCGTGCTGCATACCGCTTATGGTCTGGACGCGCCGGTGGCATAACCGCTATTCGGCTGAGGCCGGGCTGCAAATACCACTTTTCTGCGCTTCCGGTGCTCACGTGCTTTAAGCACGCTGCGCGCCGGTTCTCGAAAAGCGGCATTTTCGTCTCGGCCTGAGCCGAATATCGGCAATGCCAGTCTTGCTCTTTACTTTCACCGCCATCCCCGCAAAGGCGGAATGGCGAGAGTGATGTAACTCTCTTGTCCATCTCCGGGCGTTGCGTCCGGGGATGATTTTTGATTCTGGAAAGCTCGTTTATGACCCAAGCAAAGCTCACTTCCCTGATGGCCCGCGGCACCGAATTTTTCGGGTGCGAGACGGCGATCCTGTGCGGGGCGATGAGCTGGGTCAGTGAACGGCATCTGGTGTCGGCCATTTCCAATGCCGGCGGGTTCGGCGTGATCGCTTGCGGTGCGATGACGCCCGAATTGCTGGACGCGGAGATTGCCGCGACCAAGGCGCTGACGGACAAGCCGTTCGGCGTGAACCTCATCACCATGCATCCGTTGCTGTTCGACCTGATCGATGTGTGCGCCAAGCATGAGGTCGGCCATGTCGTGCTGGCCGGTGGCCTGCCGCCCAAGGGCAGCATCGAGGCGATCAAGGCCAAGGGCGCGAAGCTGATCTGCTTTGCCCCGGCGCTGGCGCTGGCCAAGAAGCTGGTGCGGTCGGGCGTCGATGCGCTGGTGGTGGAAGGCATGGAGGCGGGCGGCCATATCGGCCCGGTCGCGACCAGCGTGCTGGCGCAGGAAATCCTGCCCGAAATGGCAGAACAGGTGCCGGTGTTCGTCGCGGGCGGCATCGGCCGGGGCGAGGCGATCGCCGCCTATCTGGAAATGGGCGCGGCCGGCGTGCAGCTGGGCACGCGCTTTGCCTGCGCCAGCGAGAGCATCGCCCATCCGGCGTTCAAGAAAGCCTTTTTCCGGGCATCGGCGCGCGATGCCGTGGCGAGCGTGCAGATCGACCCGCGCCTGCCGGTCATCCCGGTGCGTGCGCTCAAAAATGTCGGCACCGAAGCCTTTACCGCCAAGCAGCGCGAGGTCGCCAACCTGCTGGACAGCGGCGCGGTCGACATGATGGAGGCGCAGCTCCAGATCGAACATTATTGGGCCGGCGCGCTGCGCAAGGCGGTGATCGACGGCGATGTCGAGGGCGGGTCGCTGATGGCGGGCCAGTCGGTCGGCATGGTCACGAAGGAAGAGCCGGTCGCCGACATCATCGCCGAACTGATGACGCAGGCTGCCGAGGCACTGGAACGGCGAGTCGCTTAAAGGGTTGCGGTGAGTCGCGGGTTAGGCATATTCGTCCCAGCCCAATGCCCGGCACGACCGGTGCTATCGTCCTGCCGGAGAATTTGATGCTCTCTTCGCGCCTTATCGGCCGTCTTTCCCTTGTCTCGCTGGCTGTGCTGGCGGCCTGTTCGACCCCGCCGCCACCGCCGCCGCCCGCGCCACCGCCGCCGGTGGTGCCGACCATTCGACCGATGCCGCCGGCCAATGCGGCCGAGGGGATGAGCATTCCCGAAAAGGGCGAGGACGGCAAATATCTGACCGCCAATCGCGGCGTCACGTCCAACACGGCCCTGTGGCATATCCGCATGGCGCTGAATGTCGCGGCGCTCAATTGCGACAAATATGGGCCGACCGCGCGCCTGCAATATAATCAGATATTGGCGCAGCATAAGGTGATGCTGAACAGCGCCAACGCGGCGGTCGATCGCAATTACAGCGTCGCCTATGGCAGTTCCGGCATGGCGTCGCGCGAGCGGCTGAACACGGTCGTCTATAATTTCTTCGCACTGCCGCCGGTCATCAAGAGTTTCTGCCCGGTCGCGGTGACGGTGGGGCAGAAGATCATCGCCATGCCCTCCTCGCAATTGCTGGAGGCTGCGCCCGCGCTGCTGGCCGAACTGGAAAAGCCGTTCCAGGATTTCTACGAAGCCTATGCCGACTATCTGCGCCGGCTGGCCGAATGGCAGTCGCGGTTCGGCGCGACGGTGACGGTGGTCGTATCGCCCACGCCGCTGCCGCCGCCGCCGGTGCCGCCGGGCGAAGCACCGCCAAAGGGCTGGACGCCGAGCTACAAGAGTTCGCTGGAGGTCACGTCGCCGCCGGCATCGCCGGCCGCAGCGGCAAACCCGATGCCGTCGCCGGCGGCTTCTGCCGTGACGCCATCCGGTCCGCCGCCGGTGTCGCCGACTCTGCCGCCCAACAGCGTTCCCAAGCTGGTGGTGCAGCCCTTGCCGGCGACGTCGGGCGAGTAAGCTGTAGATATTTCCGTTCGTACTAAGAGTCGGTCTGGAAATGCGCCTCTGGCGCATCCGCACCGGCCCGCACCCCCACCCGACCGCCCATCAGGATACCATGTCTGGGTGGTCGGGTGGGGGTGTGGCCTGGTGCAGCATCGAAAATGCGCCCTTCCGCGCATTTTCCAAACAGACTCTAAGCCTCTTGACGTCCAATCCTGCTTTCTTGTCGAGAGAAGGCATGGACCTTCGACAGGCTCAGGGCGCACGGGCCTGAATGCCAGTTGAGGATCAGTCGCGCGCGTCGAAGCGGGTGCGGGCGTCCTCCACCATGTCCAGATTGCGCTCGGCCCAGACCCAGACACCGCAAAAGGCGGCGCTGAGGCTGTTGCCAAGCGGGGTGAGCGCATAATCGACGCGCGGCGGCACGACCGGGTGGACGGTGCGGGTGAGCAGCCCGTCGCGCTCCATCTGGCGCAGCGTCTGGGTCAGCATCTTCTGACTGATGCCTTCGACCGCCCGGCCGATCTCGGTGAAGCGCAGCGTGCCCTTCTCCTCTAGTTCCTCCAGCACCAGCAAAGTCCATTTGTCGGCGATGCGGCCGATCAGTTCGTTGACGAGTCGCTCTACGCGCGGATCGATTTCGGTTGGCGGTTCGTGCGCCAGATACTGTTCCGCCTGCGCGATATCGTCGGCATGGAAGCGATTTTCGAGCGGATTTGCCATTTCTTACCTTTGGGTGACTACAGCACTTTACGGTGCCTACTTTCCAAAAGAGAGTGTAAGCCTAAATGAGGGAGTAAGCCAATCAAAAGGAGCTGACTCATGCAATCTACAGGCAACACCATCCTTATCACCGGCGGCGGATCGGGCATCGGCGCGGCGCTGGCGCATGAATTCCATGCCGCGGGCAATCAGGTCATCATCGCCGGGCGACGGCAGGCGGCGCTGGACGCGGTGGTCGCGGCGCACCCCGGCATGGCGGCGATGACGCTGGACATGGAAGATCCCGATGCGATCAAGGCCTTTGCAGAAAGGCTGGTGGCGGATTTCCCGGCGCTGAACGCGGTGCTGCTCAATGCCGGGATCATGGTGGCTGAGGACAAGATCGACCTAGCTATCGCGGAGGCGACGGTGGCGACCAATCTGCTTGGCCCGATCCGGCTGGCCCATGCGCTGCTGCCGCATCTGGAGGCGCAGCCGGCATCGACCATCCTGACCGTGTCGTCGGGGCTGGCCTTCGTCCCGCTGGTCGCCACCCCGACCTATAGCGCGACCAAGGCGGCGATCCATGGCTGGTCGCTGGCGATGCGTGCGCAGTTGCAGGCGACCAGCGTGGAGGTGGTGGAGATCGTGCCGCCCGGCGTGCAGACCGACCTGATGCCCGGCCATGCCGAAAATGCGCAGATGATGCCGCTGGCGGAGTTCATTGCCGAGACGATGGGGCTGCTGCGGCAGCAGCCTACCCCGCCGGAAATCCATGTCGAGCGGGTGAAATTTCTGAGCGAGGCGACGAAGCGCGGCGAATTTGCGCAGGTGTTCGCCATGCTCAACGGGGGGCATTGACGGCCGGCACTTGCCGATAGGCCGGGGGAAGCCTATCTGAGCCTCAGAGTCTGTTTGGAAAATGCGCGGAAGGGCGCATTTTCGATGCGGATGCGCCACAGGCGCATTTCCAAACAGACTCTCAGCAAGCGAGGCCACGTCCTCCCCCGCGCGGTGCGGGCACAAGTCTGGGACGGCCCGGTTCTCTTATGGAAGGAGAGCCGCGGTGGCGTGGGTCTATCTCTTTATCGCCGGTGTCCTGGAAATCATCTGGGCCTTTGCCATGAAGCAGTCGCATGGCTTCACCCGGCTGGTCCCCAGCCTCATCACGCTGGGCGCGATGGTCGCGAGTTTCTGGCTGCTGTCGCTGGCGATGCGCAGCCTGCCGCTCGGCACGGCCTATATGATCTGGACCGGGATCGGGGCGCTGGGGGCTTTCGTGATCGGCGTCGCCTTTCTGGGCGAGGGGATCAGCGTCGCGCGGCTGGCTGCGGCCGGGCTGATCCTTGCCGGGCTGGTCATCATGAAATTGTCGGCGGCCCATTGACCATGTCGGGGGCCTTGGGGGGCAGGGGGAAGAGGGTCGCGAAACGCTCCGCCAGCGCCCTGTCCCCCTCGACCGTCAGCGCGTCCGCCATGTCGGCATAGCGCGCGCCGCCATAGAGGATTGCGACCAGCGCATTCTGGTCGCCGCTGATGATCGCGTCCGCGCCGGTTGCGTCGCCCCGGTCGATCAGGAAATCGCCATCCTTCAGGGTCGCGCGAAAGGCCTCCTCGCCGAAGCGGAAGCCGATCGTGGCGTCGAGATCGCCGATGCGGCTGCGGTCGATCATGGTACGCATCGACAGGACCACCGATACCGGGCTCATCGGCTTGCCCGGCTCCATCGTGGGCGACCGGCAGGCCCAGCGACCCAGCACCTGAAAGAGAATTTCGGATTCGCGACCCCAGTCGGTCAGCTCGTAGATCTGGCTGGCGGCGGGCGGGGGCAGGCGGCGGCGGATGAGGATGCTGGACGCTTCCAGTTCCTCCAGCCTTTGCGTCAGCACATTGGCGCTGATTCCGGGCAGGCCGGCGCGCAGGTCGGTGAAGCGCTTTGGCCCCAGCATCAGTTCGCGCATGATCGGCATCGCCCAGCGATCGCCGATGATATCGAGCGCATGGGCGACGGCGCAACCGTCCTGATAGGCGCGTTTCTGACTCATTAGTTATCTTTTCTAACTTAACTGTTGCAGAAAGTAATCGTCGGGCGCACAAAGTTCAAGCGGTGAGTCGCAGGATCATGCGATCGCCTGAAAATTCAGAGGAGAAGCGTGATGGCCAATGAACCCGCTCCGAAGATGATTTTCGTCAATCTGCCTGTCAGCGACCTTCCCGCCGCCATCGCCTTCTATGAAGCGGTGGGGGCGGTGCCGAACCGGGATTTCGCCGACGACAACGCGCAGATGCTGACATTTTCCGAGACGATCCATGTGATGTTGCTGACCCATGACCGGTTTCGCAGCTTCACCCCGCGCGCCATTCCCGATGCGCATGCAACCGCGCAGATGCTGCTGTGTTTGAGCGAGACGAGCCGCGACGCGGTGGACGCAACGGTGGACAAGGCGCTGGCGGCGGGGGGCAGCGAACCCAACCCCCGGCAGGATCATGGTTTCATGTTCGGCCGCAATTTCGCCGATCTGGACGGCCATATCTGGGAAGTGATGTGGATGGACATGGAGGCCATGATGGCGGCCGGTCAGCCCGCCGACGCATAAGCAAGTCGAAGAGGAGAGAGGCAATGGCCTATATGGACGGATTCGTGATCCCGGTGCCCAAGGGCAACAAGGAACGCTATCGCGAGGTGGCGGCCTATGCCGCGCCGATCTTCATCGAATATGGCGCGCTGCGCGTGGTGGAATGCTGGGCGAACGATATCAAGCCGGGCAAGGTCAACGACTTCCGGACCGCCGTGATCGCGGAAGAGGATGAGGAGGTCGTCTTTTCCTGGATCGAATGGCCCGACAAGGCAACCCGCGACGCCGGCGCCGAAAAGGTCATGAAGGATGAACGCATGCAGCCCAAGGAGGGCGAGGACATGCCCTTCATCGGCGCGCGGCTGATCTATGGCGGGTTCGAGGTGCTGCTGGACGCCAAGGCCTGAGCTTCCTGCCCTGACCTCCATGCAAGGAGACGGACGATGACCGACTTTACCGGCAAATTCTTCTGGTACGAACTGATGACCAGCGATCCGCAGGCGGCGCTGGCTTTTTATGGCGACGTGCTGGGCTGGACGCATGCGCCGTTTGGCGGCGATCTGGGCGAACCCTATCATGTCGTGTCGGGCAGCGCCGGGCAGGTCGGCGGGGTCATGGCGATCCCGGCCGAAGCGAAGGATTGCGGCATGACCCCCTGGTGGGGCGGCTATATGGGATCGGCCGATGTCGACGCGGATGCGGAGCGGCTGAGCGCGGCCGGCGGCAAGGTGATGCGCGCTGCCGAGGATATTCCGGGCGTCGGGCGCTTTGCGGTGATGGCCGATCCGGGCGGGGCGGTCTTCATGCTGCTCAAGGGTTCGAGCGACGAGGGCATGGATGCGGCGCCGCCGATGGCGTCGGGCCATGTCGGCTGGCATGAGCTATATGCCGGGGCGTTCGACGGCGATCTCGCTTTCTATACCGGGCAATTCGGCTGGGCGAAGGGCGATGCCATGGATATGGGCGAGATGGGCAGCTACCAGCTCGTGTCGCAGACCGGCGGCACCGCGTTTCAGGACATGACCGGCGGCATCATGCCATTGCCGCCGATGATGCCGCGCCCGTTATGGCTGTTCTACTTCGCCGTGGCGGACATCGACGCGGCGGTCGAGCGGGTGACGGCGGGCGGCGGCACGGTGCTGAACGGCCCGATGGAGGTGCCGGGCGGCGCGTGGATCATCCAGGCGACCGACCCGCAGGGCGCGATGTTCGCGCTGGTGGGGATGAAGGAGGCGGCGTGATGGACAAGATCACCCCCTGCCTCTGGTTCGATGGCAAAGCCCAAGAGGCGGCGCAATTCTACGTGTCCGTCTTTGGCGGTTCGATCGACCATGTGAGCTATTATCCGCAGGATAATCCCTCCCCATCGCCGCTGCCGGGCGGGAGCGTGCTGCTGGTCGAATTCACCCTGTTCGGGCAAAGCTATCAGGCGCTGAACGGCGGGCCGCAATTTCAGTTCGATGAGGCGATATCGCTGTCCGTTGCCTGCGCGGATCAGGCGGAACTGGACCACTATTTCGCCGCGCTGACCGCCGATGGCGGCAAGGATGGGCCGTGCGGGTGGGTTACCGACAAATATGGCCTGTGCTGGCAACTGGTGACGCGGCAGATCATGGATAATTACAGGACCGACGACAAGGCAGGCATCGCCCGCATGATGGGGGTGATGATGACGATGCGGAAGCTGGATATAGCGGCCATGCAGGCGGCGTTCGAAGGGAAAGCAGCATGAGCAGCGCAGAACATGAATTGTCGGTCACCTGCCATATCGCCGCGCCGCGCGAGATATGCTGGACAGTGTGGGTGGACCTGAAGGCGGAATGGTTCTGCCCAAAGCCCTGGCGGGCCGAGGTGATAGAGCAGGATCTGCGCCCCGGCGGACGTAGCGCGGTGCAGATGTTCGGCCCCAATGGCGAGGAAACAGGCCCGATGGAGGGCGTGTTTCTGGAGGTGGTGCCAAACGAGCTGGCAGTGACGACCGATGCCTATGCGTCGGGCTGGATCCCGCAGACGGCCTTCATCACGGCGGTGTGGCAATTTGCCGACGAGGGCGAGGGGACGCGCTTTACCGCGACCGCGCGCCATTGGGATGCGGAGGCCAAGGCACGGCATGAGGCCATGGGCTTCCATCCCGGCTGGGACGAGATGATGGCGCAGTTCCAGGCGCTGTGCGAAACGTCGGCGGCGAGCGCCTGACCGGTCGCGGCTGATCGCTCAGGGCGCCTTGGTCCACTCCGCCACCTTCGCCTTCGTCCCGGCCAGCATGGCGTCGAGCGCCGCGCGGTCATAGCTTTTGCCGCGCATGACGACGGTGGCGATGGCGCGGGTGGCGGTGATGTCGTCGAGCGGATTGCGGTCGAGCAGGACGAGGTCGGCGGCCTTGCCGGCCTCCACGCTGCCATAGCGGTCGAGCTGGCCGAACCAGGCCGGGCCGGCGCGGGTGGCGGCGGACAGGGCCTGTGCGGGAGTAAGGCCCTGTTTCACGAACAGCGACAATTCGTCGTGCAGGCCGATGCCCGGATAGTTGAAGCTGTTGAGGAAGCCCGCATCGGTGCCGGCGATGATCGTCACGCCGGCCTTTTGCAGCAGCGGCAATATGGCGGCCATGCGTTCGAAATGATCGTGGCGCGCCTGTATCGCGGCGGCATCGGCCCCTGCCGCGCGCTGGATGCGCCAGTCATAGGTCTTGCGCAGCTTCGGGCCGATATAGGCGAGATAGGGATCGTTCGCATGGGTATCGCGGTCGAGATAGGTGAGGATGCGGCTGCCGTTGAGGGTCGGGGTGACGAACACATTCTTCGCTGCGAAATTTTGATAGGCGGCCATGGCGGTGGCGGTGTCGAAACCGCTGTCGAGCCGTCGGCTGGCCTCTGCCCGGTCGATGCGGCCGGCGGCGAAATCGGCGGCGATGGCGGCCTCATCCTTCACGCCTGCCTTGTACGCATAGTCGAGATGCTCGATCGAGCTGATGCCGGCGTCCACCGCCTGCCCCACGGTCAGCGCCATCGGGATATGGCCTGAGCTGCGCAGGCCATGCGCCTTTGCCTGCGCCACGGCATAGAGGAACAGGTCGGGCTTTAGCGTGCTGTCGGTGATCTTCACGAAGTCGACATGGTCGCGTTGCTGGAGCCGGGTGATGGCGGCGTCGACATCGGCCTGGCTGCCGACTTCGATCGTGCCCTTCCAGACAGGGGCGATCCCCTCGATCTTCGCGCCGGAGGTGAGCAGGCGCGGGCCGAACAGGCTGCCGCTGGCGATGTCGTGGCGCCATTGCAGCACGGTGCCGGGCAGGTCGCCGGAACAGTCGCGGATGGTGGTGATGCCATGGGCGACATAGAGGGGCAGGAGCGCCTTATTCTCCTCGATCAGGTCGGGGCCACCGCCGAAATGGACGTGCATGTCCCAGAGCGCGGGGATGAGGAAGCGGCCCTTGCCCTCAATCGCGCTGGGGGTGCGCCAGTTTTTGGCGATGCTCTTGTCCGGACCGACGGCGACGATATCCGCGCCGCGCAGGACGACGGCCTGATCGGCATGGGCGCGGCCATGTTCCACATCGATGACGGAGACATGGCGGATCATCATGTCGCCCTGTTGCGGGGCGGCCCGAGCGGGGGCCGCAATGAGCGCGATCAGGGGCAGGGTGGTGGCCAGCAGGGTCTTCATCGTCGGTCCGCGCTCCAGAGGGGGAGGGGCGATTTTAGCCGCTATACCATCATGCGCAAATTAGATGTTGGAATGGATAGCATGCAGATTGATAATGCTGACCATGTTCGATCCCCGCCTGCTGCGCAGCCTTGTCGCCATTGCCGATAGCGGCAATTTCACCCATGCGGCCGAGCGGCTGAACATGACCCAGTCGACCATCAGCCAGCAGATCGGCCGGCTGGAGGCGATGGCGGGGCACAGGCTGGTCGACCGGTCGGCGCGGCCGGTATGTCTGACGGCGATGGGCGAGCGGCTGATCGGCCATGCCCGGCGGATCTTGCTGCTGAATGAGGATGCTGCGCTGCTGCTGCGCGATCCGGCAGGGACGGCGGCGATCTCCATCGGCCTGCCGGAGGATCTGGCGACGGGGGCTATGGCACAAGCCTTTGCGGGCTTTGCGCGGGCGCACCGGCATGTCCGGCTGGACGCGACCACGGGATTGAGCCGCGATCTGGCGCAGCGATACCGGCAGGGGGAGTTCGATATCGTCATCGTGAAGGAAGCGGTGGCGGGGCCGGATTGCCGCGCGAGTTTTGCCGAGCCTTTGGGGTGGTTCACGGCGGCGGAGAGTGGCACGGTGGAGGAGGAGGCGCTGCCGCTGGTCTGCTTTCCGGCCGGTGGCCTGTATCGCGAGGCGATGTTCGCGCAACTGGAACGGGAAGGGCGGCGCTGGTTCGTCGCCTTTTCGGGGAGCAGTTTGCAGAGCGTCGTGGCGGCGGTTGCGGCTGGGGTGGGGGTGTCGCTGCTGCCGCTGGCCGGTGTGGGCGGGACGGCGGTGGCGCGGCGGAGCGATCTGGGCGGGGTCGAGCCGATGCTGGTATCGCTCTACGCCCGCGAGGGCGACGGACCGTTGGCGGACCTCGGACGAGAGATGATCGCGGTTCTGGCGGCGCGGGCGGGGTGAGGGTGGGTTTCGACCATTTGCGGACACCCAACATCCGTTCGGGCTGAGCCTGTCGAAGCCCTGCTCTTTCTTTTGGGCTTATGTTGGCAGAAAAGTGCGGCCCTTCGACAGGCTCAGGGCGAACGGATGTTTGGGTCTGGAAGCGACCATTAGTCGCCACCCACATAAGCAATAGGCCCGCTTGGAACCGGACATTGCCGGGACAGCTATCGATCCTCTAAATGACCGCGCCAGCGTGACGGAATTGGTAGACGTATCGCTACAGCGATCCTCGCCGTGAGGTGGAGGTGCGGGGTCGATCCCCTGCCGATGGCATCAATCGACCGGAGGCGGTCACGTTGCGCACTCCATGCCGCACTTGATACCAGACATTTTAATTGGCTGCGCTGGAAGCAGAAGACTGGGTAATGCCGCAAGCTATTGTCATAGTTTTCCAGTCAGCGGAGTTGGGTATAACTGGTGAAAATTCTTTTTCTGCCTTGTAATTATCTTTCGCAATTTCGCCGCTCGCTTTATAACTTATCACGGCCTCGTATCTACTTTCGTGCTTGGAGCAGTCGAAGGTAATTTGAATTTTCTCATGATCGTATCGGCTTTTAGGCACATGACTTCTGCGTGTCCAAATTTTTACACGATCATTATCGATCTCTTCCAACGTGGAAGTGTCCAAGTAGAAATCTGACCCATCTCTGCCGCGCCCGACAATCTGCCAATTCGACTGGACATCAAGGCCCGCAACCGCAGCGAAAAATACAATAAACATCGCGCCCGTCCTATCTTCCCAGATAATGATTTGAGCCTAACTGACGGCGCGCCTGCTTTCCACGAGAATGTGCCGCAAAGCCGCCCGTCCCCTTCCCACCCTTTTCGTCATTGCGAGCGGAGCGAAGCAATTCATGTCGCGCCTGTGGATTGCTTCGCTCCGCTCGCAATGACGGCAGGAGAGTCCACCCATCCCCGCCATCACCAAAAAAGGCGCCCGGTTGCCCGGACGCCTTTCTGCGTGCCTATGGGAGGCTCAGCCTTTAGGCCTTGTAGACCTTGTCCACGGCGGCGCGGAACTTGGCCATGTCGTCGGCGCTGCCGACGGTGACGCGCGAGACGGTGGGCCAGATCGGCCAGTTGCGGCCGATCTGCACCTTTTCCGGCGCGGCGAGCAGGGCGGCCTGCATGTCCTTGGCCGGCTTCTTCCAGTTGACCATGAACATGTTGGCCTGGCTGCCGGGCTGTACTTCGATGCCCTTCTTGGTCAGCCATGCGATCGTCTCGTCGCGGTTGGCGATCATTTCATTGCGGCGCGCCTTGATGAGGGCGGCTTCCTTGTAGACCGCATTGCCGCAATGCATGGCGGTGATGGCCAGACCGCCGGCCGAGGGGCCGAAGAGCGAGATGCGCTTCTGCACTTCAGGATCGGCGAAGGTCAGGCCGAGGCGGACGCCGGCCATGCCGAACAGCTTCGAGAAGGTCCGCATGACAATGATGTCCTTGCGGTTGCCGATCAGCGAGGCGGCGCTGGGCGCTTCGGAGAAGTGGATATAGGCTTCGTCGACCAGCAGCATGGCGTCGGCCGGCTTGTTGTCCAGCAGCCACTTGATGTCGGCCAGCGGGGTGATGGTGCCGGTCGGGTTGTTGGGCGTGCAGATATAATAGAGGCCGGCGTTCGGGTTGGCGGCCAGCATCGCCTTCACGTCATGGCCCTTGCCGATCGCCTGGGGCGCCTTGGCAATGGGGGCCTTCATGTAATCGGCGGTGCGCCAGGCGGATTCGAAGGTCGGATCGGCGGTGACCAGACCCTTGGTCGGCGAGCAATAAGCCGCAACGATGCTGACCAGCGGGCCACCCGAACCGGGCCAGGGCATGACCTGCGCTTCAGGGATGCCTTCGACAGCGGCGACGGTGCTGATGAGGTCGCCCTTATAGTTGTCGGGGTCGTACCAGTTGCCGAACGAGGCGGCTTCGGCGGCGGCCTGAACGCCCGAGGGGAAGGGGCCGGTCCAGCATTCGTTGGAACCGATGCGCACCGCGCCCTTGACGCCGCGGGCGGCCTGCTGCTGCGCGAGGGCCGATCCGCCCAGCAGAGAACTGGCGGCGACGCCGGCGCCCAGCAATGCGGCGACTTCGCCCAACTGGCGGCGCGAGTAGCCGCGCTCTATCAGGTCGTCCTGCGCGTCCTTGTTCAGCATCATGGTCATGTCGTCTGTCCCCTTGTTCTGCAAACAATCTGGTCATGGGGAAAGACGAAAGGGCGGCGCATTTCCGCAATGCGCCGCCCTTCGTTTTTTATTTTCCTACGGAAATTTTACGGCACCGGCCCGCTCCCCCACCCGGCCACCCATATGATACTGCCGTTGGGTGGCCGGGTGGGGGAGCGGGCCGGTGGCGCTACGGGATGCGTCTCTTCCGGCGCATCCCGCAAATAGGTCAGGCTTTCCACACCTTGTCGACGGCGGCGTTGAAGGCTTCCATTTCCGCCATGGAGCCGACCGACACGCGCGAGACGGTGGGCCAGATCGGCCAGTTGCGGCCGATCTGGACATTGGCGGCGAGCAGGGCGGCCTGCATGTCCTTGGCGGACTTCTTGCCCCAGTCGACCATGAACATGTTCGCCTGGCTACCGGGGATGACCTTGATCCCCTTGGCCGTCAGATGGCTGACCGATTTTTCACGGGCGGCGTTCATTTCGGCGCGGCGCGCCTTGATGAGGTCGGCCTGCGCGACCGAGACGGTGCCGCAGGCCACGGCGGTCATCGGCAGCATCGCCGTCACCTGCCCGCCGTCATAGCGCATCATCTTTTCCATGAGCGTGGGGCTGGCGAAGGTGAGGCCAAGGCGCATGCCGGCCATGCCGAACAGCTTTGAGAAGGTGCGCAGGATGAGCACGTCGTCGCGGGTCGCGGCGAGCTTTGCGGCGTTGGGGCCGTCGACCCAGTGGATATAGGCTTCGTCCACGACCAAGATCGAATCCTTGGGCTTGTTGTTGGCCAGCCATTCGATGTCGGCAATCGGCGTGACGGTGCCGGTCGGGTTGTTGGGCGAACAGATATAATAGACGCCCGCATTGGGGTCCGCCGCCAGCATCGCCTTTACGTCATGGGCGTAATCCTTGGTCAGCGGCACTTTCTTGACCGGAGCGCCGATCCATGCGGCGGTGCGCCAGATGGCTTCATAGGTCGGGTCGGCGGTGACGATACCGCGCGTGGGCGAGGCATAGGCGACCGCGACACGGCTGAGCGGATCGGACGAGCCGGGCCAGGCAGTGACGCGGTCGGCGGGGATGCCTTCCACCGCGGCGACGGCGTCGAACAGCTTCTGATGCTCATTGTCCGGTTCGTAGCGATTGCCTTCCGTCACCAGCTTGAAGGCGGCGTCGGCGGCGACGGGGAAGGGGCCGGTCCAGCATTCGTTGGCGCCGATGCGCACGGCGCCCGCGACGGGCTTGGCCGCCTGCTGCGCGCCGGCGCCGGTGACGCGGATGGCGGCTGCGCCCGCGCCGAGCAGCGCCGCGACCTTCGCCATCTGGCGGCGCGAATAGCCGCGCGCGATGAGATCCTGTTCCATTGCCGGTTCGATGTGCGTCGCCATGATCCCTCTTCTCCCTGCGTGCCCGCGCGCGGGCTTTCAGCCTGCTGGACGAATGTACATGATGTTCCCGCCATGCAAATAAGCTCTGCTTAACAATATTGCGGGGCCGATCATAGGAAACGCCTTGGAAAGCGGTGCATCAATCTGATAGCGCAATGAAATGCCCAGCACACCCGCCGCCGCCGCCCGCCAGATCCTGATCCGATTGCAGGAGGTGATGGCCGCGCGCAACAGCGCCCAGGCCAAGCTGAACAAGGTGGTGGAGATTATCGGCGAGTCGCTGTCGAGTGAGGTCTGTTCCATCTATCTGGTGCGCGAGGGCGTGCTGGAACTGTTCGCGACGCGCGGACTGAAGCAGGAAGCGGTGCATGTCACCCGCATGGCGATGGGCGAAGGTCTGGTCGGCCTGATCGCCACCAATGTCGAGACGCTGAACCTTGACGAGGCGGCGTCGCACCCGGATTTTTCCTATCGCCCGGAAACCGGCGAGGAACTGTTCCACAGCTTTGCCGGCGTGCCGATCGTACGGCGCGAGCGCGCCATCGGCGTCCTGTGCGTACAGCATGCGGACCCGCGCAAATATGAGGAAGTCGAGATCGAGGCGCTCCAGACCGTCGCGATGGTGATGTCGGAACTGATCGCCAATGCCGAACTGGCCGATGACGGCCCCGCCGACGCGCGCATCGCCGATACCGGCACCAACATGCGCAACGGGCTGCAACTGGTGATGGGCATGGCGCGGGGCCATGTCGTCTTCCACCAGCCGCGCGTCCATATCGAACATACCGTCGCGGAAGATACCGAGGCGGAGCGGCAGCGCGTCATTTCCGCCTTTGCCAAGATGCGCGAGCAGATCGACCGGATGACCGGCGCGGCCGAGTTCGGCATGGAGGGCGAGCATCAGGAGGTGCTCGAAACCTACAAGATGTTCGCCTATGACGAGGGCTGGACGCGGCGCATCAACGAGGCGATCGACAGCGGCCTGACCGCGGAGGCGGCGATCGAGCGGGTGCAGCAGCGCACGCGGATGCGGATGCGGCAGATCGACGATCCGCTGCTGTCCGACCGGATGCACGATCTGGAGGATCTGGCCAACCGGCTGCTGCGGATCGTGTCGGGGCAGTTGGGCACGGCGGCGCAGATGGGCCTGCGGCAGGACGCGATCCTGATCGCGCGCAATCTGGGGCCGGCGGAGCTGCTGGAATATGACCGGCGGCGGCTGAAGGGCGTGATCCTGGAGGAAGGATCGCTGACCGCCCATGTCACCATCGTCGCGCGGGCCATGGGCGTGCCGGTGCTGGGCCGGGTGCGCGACATCCGCCATCTGGTAAATGAAGGCGATCTGGTGCTGATGGACGTCGGCGCCAATGCGCTGCTGATCCGCCCGACCGCCGACATGGAGGAGGCGTTCGAGAATAAGCTGCATGTGACGCAAAAGCGCCGCGCCGAATTTACCGCCATGCGCGACCTGCCGTCGGTGACGGCGGACGGGCAGCGGGTGGAATTGATGGTCAATGCCGGCCTGCGCGAGGATGCGCAGGCGCTGGACCTGGTCGGTGCGGACGGCATCGGCCTGTTCCGCACCGAGTTTCAGTTTCTGGTATCGGCGACGCTGCCGCAGCGCGAGAAGCAGCAGCGGCTCTATAAGGATGTGCTGGATGCCGCCGGGGATCGGCCCGTCATCTTCCGCACCGTCGATATCGGCGGGGACAAGGCGCTCCCTTACATGCAGCGCGACGATGACGAGCATGAGGATAATCCGGCAATGGGCTGGCGCGCGCTGCGGCTGGCGCTGGACCGGGACGGGTTGATGAAGGCGCAGGCGCGCGCGCTGCTGGAGGCGAGCGCGGGCAAGATGCTGCACATCATGTTCCCGATGGTGTCGGAACCCTGGGAATATGAGCAGGCGCGCGCGCTGGTCGAGCATCAGCGCGAATGGCTGGTATCGCAGAAGAAGAAGCTGCCGATCGCGGTGAAATATGGCGCGATGCTGGAAGTGCCGGCGCTGGCCGAAGTGCTGGACCTGTTGCTGCCCAAGTTGGATTTCCTGTCGATCGGCACCAACGACCTGACGCAGTTCCTGTTCGCCGCCGACCGGGCGCATCCCAAGCTGGCCGAGCGCTATGACTGGTTGAGCATCGCCATCCTGCGCTTCCTGGATCGGGTGGTGCGCACCTGCCACGATCATCAGGTGCCGGTCGGCGTCTGCGGCGAGATGGGCGGGCGGACGCTGGAGGCGATGGCGCTGATCGGCCTTGGCATCCGTCGCCTGTCGATCACGCCGGCGTCGGTCGGTCCGGTCAAGGCGATGATCCGCGCGGTCGATGCCGAGGAATTGCGTGTGCTGATGCGCGAAATGCTCGACAGCGGGACGCTCGACATTCGCGCGGGGCTGACGCAATGGGCGGTCGAACGGAATATCGAACTCAGCTGAATTGGCGGGATGCGGCGTTGACAACGCCCGTCCCGCAATGAGACAAGGCCGACCATTACAGGTCGCGGAGCAGCATGGCAGACGAAGCAGAAACCGAAGCCGGCGCCATTGGCGCGCCGGAAGCGCAGCCTTCCACCCCCGGCGCGAAGTTGCGCGCCGCGCGGGAGGCGCAGGGCCTTTCCCTACAGGACGTCGCCACCCGCACACGCATTGCCGTGCGTCAGTTGGATGCGGTCGAGCGGGACGATTATGCCGCTTTGCCGGGCATTCCCTATGCCGTTGGTTTTGCCCGGGCCTATGCCCGCGCGGTCGATCTGGATGAGGTGACGATCGCCGCAGAGGTGCGCCATGGCGTGCATAACAGCGATATCGGTGCCAACCGTTATGAAGCGTTCGAGCCGGTCGATCCGGCACGGGTGCCATCGCGCACGTTGGCCTGGACTGCCGCGCTGATCGTGGTCGTGCTGATCGCGGGCTTCACCATCTGGCGCACCCAGTTGCTGACGCCGCCGACGGCCGAGGAGATTGCGCAGGACAAGCAGGAAGCGACCGCTGCGCGCCCCGCAGGCGCTGCCCCGGCCGCGCCGGTCGTGCAGACCGTGGTGTTCACCGCCGTGGATGATGTGTGGCTGCGCATCGTGGACGAGGCGGGCGAGCGCCTGAAGGACGGGACGCTCAAGAAGGGCGAGAGCTTCACCCTGCCGGCCAATGCCAAGGGGCCCACCATCCTGACCGGTCGTCCGCAGGCGCTGAGCGTTACGGTGGGGGGCAAGGTGATCCCGCCGCTGGGCGCGCCCGATCGTACCATTTCCGACGTGCCTGTGAGTGCCACGGCGCTGCTGGCGCGGGCGGCGGAAACGCCGGCGGCGCCTGCCGCCGCACCCGCAACAACGCCTGCGCGGGCGCCGGCAGCCCGGCCGGCCCAGCGGCCGACGACAGCGGCGCCTTCGGCATCCAATGGCCAGATCGCCGGTCAGCCGGGCGGGTTGAGCGTGCCATTGCCCGCTGCGCCGGCACCTGCGCCAGCGACGGGCAGCACGACCGGCACCCAACCCTGAGCAACTGTTTGAAGAATGCGCGAAAGAGCGCATTTTCGATACGGTGCCAGCCCGCACCCCCACCCCGCCGCTCATCAGGGTACCATGTCTGGGTGGCCAGGTAGGGGTTCGGGCTGGCGCGGGGCACCAAAGCTGTACTTCCAAACGGCCCTGCGCCATGTCGCGCTTTACCGCGCGAAATAACGGCTTATGGTTAAGCCACCAGATTTAGTCGGGGAACATCATGCGTAACGCCCTCTTTGCGACATCGGCAGTGCTGCTGGCGATGGCTGCGCCCGCCATCGTTCAACCCGCCGCCGCCCAGAGCGCGCCGGTGGAGGTGCGGGTCGATCGGCTGGAAAAGGAAATGCGCGCGGTGCAGCGCAAGGTTTTCCCGGCCGGCACGCCGCTGGAGGCCGAGATCGTGCGCCCGGCCACGCCGACGGTGGCGCCCGGATCGCCGGCTTCGACGCCGATCGCGGATTTGACCGCACGGGTGGGCGCGCTGGAATCGCAACTGGCCTCCGTCACCGGCCAGGTGGAAGAGAATAGCTACAAGCTGCGCCAGCTGGAGGAGGCCTTCAACAAATATAAGGCCGAGAATGAGGCGCGCATGGCGCCGGTCGAGCCGGCCCCCGCGCCGCGCCCGACGACCGCTGCGCCGGTCGCGGCAGAGCCAGCGACGCCGGTGGCGGTCGCGCCCCGGCCTGCAGCGCCCAAGCCGGCCGCGCCCAGGCCCGCGGCCCCCGCGCCCGCGAGCGAGGAGCGCAAGACCGCCGTGGCAGGGATCGAGCGGCCCGATACGGGCGATGCGGCGAGCGACGCCTATAATTATGGCTTCCGCCTGTGGGATGCGAAATTCTATCCTGAGGCGCAGGGTCAGTTGAAGGCGACGGTGGAGAAATATGGCGCCAGCCCGATCGCCAGCAAGGCGCAGAATCTGCTGGGCCGCGCCTATCTGGACGATGGCAAGCCGGCGCTCGCTTCGGTCGCTTTCTACGAAAATTATCAGAAGCGGCCGCGTGGCGACCGCGCCCCCGACAGCCTGGCCTATCTGGGCGAGGCGCTGATCCAGCTGAAGAAGCCAGCCGATGCCTGCAAAGTCTATCAGGAACTGGAGCAGGTCTATGGTGAAAGCCTGTCCAATGGCTTGCGCGGCATGATGACCGCAGGGCGTGCCAAGGCAAAGTGCAGCTAAACAGCGACAGCGCGGCGCTGGCGGCGCGGCTGATGGTGGCGACGCAGGCGCTGGTCGGGGACGATCCGGCGACCCGTTTCGGCGTGGCCGTTTCGGGCGGGCCGGACAGCATGGCGCTGTTGCTGCTGGCGGCGCGCGCCTTTCCGGGGCGGGTCGCGGCGGTCACGGTCGACCATCAATTACGCGCAGCATCGGCGGACGAGGCGGCGATGGTTGCGGGCTGGTGTGCGGGGCAGGCTATCGCGCATGCGACGCTGACGCCGGATGGCGCCGTGGCGGGCAATGTCCAGGCCTGGGCGCGGGCGATGCGATACCGGATGATCGAGAATTGGCGCGCCGCGCAGGGGATCGACTGGATCATGACCGCGCATCATGCCGACGACCAGTTGGAAACCATGCTGATGCGGCTGAACCGGGGATCGGGCGTCGCCGGCCTTGCCGGGGTGCGGTCGCGGTCCGGCCGGGTGATCCGGCCGTTGCTGGCGGTGCGCAAGGCTGAATTGCAGGCCTTGGCGCAGGCCGAGGGGCTGCCCCATGTCCATGATCCGTCGAACGCCGATCCGCGTTTCGACCGGGCGGCGATGCGGATGGCGCTGACGAATGCGCAATGGCTGGACGCGCAGGCGGCGGGGCGCAGCGCGGCGGCGCTGGCGGACGCCGAGGCTGCGCTCGTCTGGAGCGTGGCGGAACTGGCGCAGGCGCATGTGCGCAGCGACGGGGATGGCTGGCGACTGGAGCGGACCGACCTGCCGCGCGAATATCTGCGGCGGCTGGTGCTGCATATGCTGGCGCTGGCCGATGCGCCCGTGCCGCGGGGCGACAGCCTGGACCTTGCCATGGTGGAGGCCGCGGCGGGGCGGCAGACCAGTCTGGGCGACTGGTTGCTGAAAGGGGGCGCATGCTGGCGGTTGATGCCCGCGCCGCCGCGCCGCTGAAGGATCGTTACGGAAAGGTTCCACGGGCCGTCGCATCTGTTCCACGGCCTGCCGATTCGGTGGGGTCTGCTGACCTTTCCTTAATCGGTTTGCGCTTTAATCCTGCCCGCGACTTTTGCGGGGATTGAGCGTAAGATGGTGGAGTTTGCGGCGCTGACCTATGGCCTTTTGGCCAGTGTCATTCTTTCGGCGGCGAAGCGGAACAGGAAGCTGGCGCGGCCGCATCCACCGCTGTTGCTTTATGTGGGCTATCTGCTGTGCGGCCTGTCGGCCGGTCTGGCGCTGGCGCTGGGCTATGTTGCGCTGACTCTGCTGGGCGGCGCCTGACCACAGGCCAGGTAGAGCGGCGAGAAAGGCGCGAAATAGCGGGCAGGGCGGGCTTTGCCCTGCTTGCGCTTTTGCGGGCGCGCCCTATCTTGGCCGGTGAAAGTGAGTGATGATGAACGACGAGAAAGACCCGCAGGGCAACCCCTGGATCAAGAGCGCCATGATTTGGGCGGGCGTGATCGTCGCCCTGCTGCTGTTCGTGTCGCTGTTCGACAGCCGGACGACGTCCGGCGCGGGGACCGGCATCGCCTATTCGGAATTCCGTTCCAAGGTGCAGGAAGGGCAGGTCAAGGACGTCGCGATCGCGCCGGACCGGATCAGCGGCACCCTGTCGAGCGGCCAGAAATTCACCACCGTTCCGGTCAATGATCCGGGCCTCACCGGCCTGCTCGATGACTATAATGTCAAATATTCCGGTCAGGCGCAGGACCAGCCGAGCTTCTGGCAGATATTGCTCTATCAGTCGCTGCCGTTCCTGCTGATTCTGGGCATCGCTTTCTTCGTGCTGCGCCAGATGCAGAAGGGCGGCGGCGCCGGTGGCGCGATGGGCTTTGGCAAGTCCAAGGCCAAGCTGCTGACCGAAAAGCATGGCAAGGTGACGTTTGACGACGTCGCCGGCATTGACGAAGCGCGCGAGGAATTGCAGGAAATCGTCGAATTCCTGAAAGATCCGAGCAAGTTTGCGCGACTGGGCGGCAAGATCCCCAAGGGCGCGCTGCTGGTCGGTTCGCCCGGTACCGGCAAGACGCTGCTGGCGCGTGCCATCGCGGGTGAGGCGGGCGTGCCCTTTTTCACCATCTCCGGTTCCGACTTTGTCGAAATGTTCGTCGGCGTCGGCGCCAGCCGTGTGCGTGACATGTTCGAGCAGGCCAAGAAGAATGCGCCCTGCATCGTCTTCATCGATGAAATCGACGCGGTTGGACGTCATCGTGGCGCGGGCCTGGGCAATGGCAATGACGAGCGCGAACAGACGCTGAACCAGCTGCTCGTCGAAATGGACGGCTTCGAGGCGAATGAGGGCATCATCATCGTTGCGGCGACCAACCGCCCCGATGTGCTGGACCCTGCGCTGCTGCGTCCGGGCCGCTTCGACCGTCAGGTCGTGGTGCCGCGCCCGGATATCGAGGGCCGCGAGAAGATTCTGGCCGTCCATATGAAGAAGGTGCCGCTGGCGCCCGACGTCAACCCGCGCACCATTGCGCGCGGCACGCCGGGTTTCTCGGGTGCTGATCTGGCCAACCTCGTCAACGAAGCAGCGCTTACTGCAGCGCGGCGTGGCAAGCGGCTGGTCGCTATGGACGAGTTCGAATCGGCCAAGGACAAGGTCATGATGGGTGCGGAACGCCGTTCCATGGTCATGACCGACGACGAGAAGAAAATGACCGCCTATCATGAGGCCGGCCATGCCATCGTGTCGGTGCATGAACCCGCGTCCGACCCGATCCATAAGGCGACGATCATCCCGCGCGGCCGTGCGCTGGGCATGGTGATGCGCCTGCCGGAGCGGGACAGCTATTCCTATCACCGCGACAAGATGCACGCGAACATGGCTGTGGCCATGGGCGGCCGCGTGGCCGAGGAAATCATCTTCGGCTATGACAAGGTGTCGTCGGGCGCTTCGGGCGATATCCAATATGCCACCAAGCTGGCGCGCGACATGGTCACCCAGTGGGGCATGTCGGACAAGCTGGGCCCGCTGCAATATGAAGAGCAGCAGGGCGAAACCTTCCTGGGCTATTCGCAGAGCCAGCGCGTCCATATGTCGGACGAGACGGCCAAGCTGATCGACAAGGAAATTCGCGGGCTGGTGGAGCAAGGCTATGCCCGCGCGCAGGAATTGCTGAAGGGTCATGAAGACCAGTTGCACCTGCTGGCGAATGCGATGCTGGAATATGAAACGCTCTCGGGCGAGGAAATCAAGGCGTTGCTGGACAAGGGTGAGATCACCCGCGACGACGGCACGACAATCAAGCCGTCGGTGATCCCGGCGGCGGGTTCCTCCATCCCGCGCACGCGTAAGCGCAAGGGGCCGTTTGGCGAGGCGTCTCCCGCCGGGGCCTGAATATGAATATAGGCCGTAGGGATTGAAAAAGGGGCGGGGCCGATGGTCCCGCCCCTTTTCATTTTCACATGTTCGTCATGTGGCGGGTTCACATGAGCGACGTTGGCCGGAACCTGTGTCGCGCATTTTCTGGTCTATCTTGTTGAAATTGAAGCTCGGTCTGTCAAAAGGACGGCTGCTTTGACTAAACCGGGATCATGAACGCTGTTGTTGTCGCACGCCTGTCACCACCCGGACGAGGTGGAACTGGACCTTGTCACGCTGGCAGGTGACGAGGGTCGGCCCGGCATTTTCGGCGGTTATGAAGAGGCGGACCCGTCGCCGGCCGCGATCATCCTGTATCAGGAGGCTGATCCGTTGCCAGAGGGCGTGGGCCAGGCGGGCAGCGGCGCTTGCTGCCTTTCGTCGCGGAGCAAATGAAGCGGGCGCGCGCTTTGTCAGACCGGGGCCGCCGCACCGCAATAAAATGACTCAAGGGGTCTGGCCGTTTGGCGCCGGAGTGGTTACATGGGCCGCCACAAATCCCCCAGCGATCCGGTCAGCCTCCGCCCGGCTTGCACAGAAGAAAGTGGCTTTTTCCATGGACATCCGCCTTGGCCTCACCTTTGACGACGTGCTGTTGCAGCCCGCCGAATCCGATGTGCTGCCCAGCCAGGCGGATACGTCGACCCATGTGACCAAGGCGATCAAGCTCAATATCCCGATCCTGTCGTCCGCCATGGACACGGTGACGGAGGCCGACATGGCGATCGTGATGGCGCAGCTGGGCGGCATCGGGGTGCTGCATCGGAACCTGACCGTCGAGGAACAGGCCGACGCCGTCCGCGCGGTCAAGCGATTCGAAAGCGGCATGGTCGTCAACCCCATCACCATCCTGCCCACCGCCACGCTGGCCGACGCGCAGATGCTGATGCAGCGCCACAAGATCAGCGGCATCCCGGTGGTAGAACAGAGCGGTAAGCTGGTCGGCATCCTGACCCATCGCGACACCCGCTTTGCTGAAAATCCCGCACAGCCGGTCAGCGAACTGATGACCAGGGATAATCTGGCGACCGTCAAGGCGGGCGTGGGCCACGAAGAGGCCCGCCGCCTGCTGCATGCGCGCCGGATCGAGAAGCTGCTGGTGGTGGACGATGCCTATCATTGCGTGGGCCTCATCACCGTCAAGGATATCGAAAAGGCCGTCACCTATCCGCAGGCGACCAAGGATGCGTCGGGCCGGCTGCGCGTCGCCGCTGCTTCGACCGTGGGCGACAAGGGCCTGGAGCGTAGCAAGGCGCTGATCGACGCGGAATGCGACCTGATCGTCATCGACACTGCGCATGGCCACAGCAAGCAGGTCGCCGTCGCCGTCGAAGCGGTGAAGAAGCTGTCCAACCATGTGCAGGTCGTCGCCGGCAACGTCGCCACGGCTGAGGCGACCAAGGCGCTGATCGGCGCGGGCGCGGATTGCGTGAAGGTCGGTATCGGGCCGGGGTCGATCTGCACCACCCGCGTCGTCGCGGGCGTGGGCGTGCCGCAGCTGACCGCCGTGATGGATTCGGCCGAGGAAGCGCACAAGCATGGCGTGCCGGTGATCGCCGACGGTGGCCTGCGTACGTCGGGCGACGTGGCGAAGGCACTGGCGGCGGGCGCGGGCTGCGTCATGGTCGGATCGCTGCTGGCGGGCACGGCCGAAGCACCGGGCGAGACGTTCCTCTATCAGGGCCGCGCCTATAAGAGCTATCGCGGCATGGGCAGCGTCGGCGCGATGGCGCGCGGCAGCGCCGACCGCTATTTCCAGGCGGATATCAAGGACCAGATGAAGCTGGTGCCCGAAGGGATTGAAGGCCAGGTGCCGTTCAAGGGCCCGGCCAAGGATGTCATTCACCAGCTGGTCGGCGGGGTGAAGGCGGCGATGGGCTATACCGGCAGCGCCACAATCAAGGATTTGCAGGAACGCGCGCGCTTCGTGCAGATCACCAATGCGGGCCTGTCGGAAAGCCATGTCCATGACGTGACGATCACGCGGGAAGCGCCCAATTATCCGACGCGGTAAACAGAAAATTCCCCTCCCTTTTTAGGGAGGGGTTAGGGGTGGGTGCGCGCATAGCGAGCGGCTATCCCGGCGGTTGCAGGCGCCGCGGTTGCGGCGCACCCACCCCCGGCCCCTCCCTAAAAAGGGAGGGGGGAAGGTATAGATGACCCCCTCTGCCCGTATTCAGGCCGCGATCGACCTGTTGGATGCCATCATCGCGTCGGCGCGCGATGGCGGGCCGGCGGCCGATACGCTGATCGCACGCTATTTCAAGGAACGGCGCTATGCCGGGTCGCGGGACCGGCGGGCGGTGCGCGATCATGTTTATGATGCGATCCGCCGGGCGGCCGAGCGACCCGAGACGGGGCGCGAAGCCATGATCGGCTTGGCGCTGGAGCGGCCGGAGATCGCTGCCTTGTTCGACGGATCGGCCCATGCGCCACTGCCGATCGAACCGGGCGAAGCGGGCGCCGTTGCCGGTGCCGTGCCGGGCTGGTTGCAGCCTTTGCTGGCCGCTCCGGTGGAGCAGGATGCGCTGCTGGGCCGCGCGCCGGTCGATGTGCGCGTCAATCGGTTGAAGGCTGAACCGGCCGCTGTCCTGCCGATGTTTCCCGATGCGGTGGCGATCGATGGACTGGCGGACGGAATGCGCCTGCCCGAAGGCTATCCGATCGAACAGCAGGCCGTCTGGAAGGACGGGCTGGTCGAGGTGCAGGATGCCGGTAGCCAGTGGATTTCGGCGGCCTGTGGCGCGCAGCCGGGCATGACCGTGGTGGACCTGTGCGCGGGTGCGGGTGGCAAGACGCTGGCGCTGGCCGCGGCGATGGCTGGCAAAGGTACGCTGATTGCGGCGGACACGATCCGGTCGCGACTGGCACGGCTGGAGCCGCGCGCCGAAAGGGCCGGGGCGACTTTCATCGAGACGCTGTTGCTGGACCAGAGCCACGAGGCACGCGGGCTGGAGAGGCTGTACGGCAAGGCGGACGTGGTGCTGGTCGATGCGCCCTGTTCGGGCACCGGCACCTGGCGGCGCAATCCCGAGGCGCGCTGGCGACTGACGCAGGCGCGGCTGGACCGGCTGGTCGCCGAACAGGCCCGTATCCTCGATTTCGCGGCGCCTTTGCTGGCGCCCGGCGGCCTGCTGGTTTACGCTACCTGCGCGCTGACCGATCGGGAAGGGCGGGGGCAGGTGGATGCCTTCCTGTCGCGCCATGCCGGCTGGAGCGCCGAGGCAATCGACCTGCCCGTGGGCCGCGCCCATGGCGACGGACTGTTGCTGACGCCGAGCCATGACGGCAGTGATGGGTTCTTCTTTGCGCGGCTGCGGCGGGGGGCGTGAAACAGGCCATGGACAAGCGCCCGCAAAATAGCGACACTTGTTCTGAATCAGCGCCTGAAACATGGCTGGAGATAATGATGCGTTTCACCCCTGCCTCGATCGCCCTCGCCGTCGTCCTGACCACCGTGTCGAGCGTGGGATTGAGCCAGAAGCCGGACAGCCAGATCAGCCCGCAGTCGGTGGAATGGCAGAAGGCAGGCGAGGCCGCGCATAAGGCCGGCAATCTGGAAGGCGCGACCGACGCGCTGGAAAGCGCGCTGGCGATCGATCCGCGCAACCGCGCCGCCTATGTCGAACTGGCCGAGGTTGCACGCGCGCAGGGGCTTCAGGGCAAGGCGATCCGCCTGTACAAGGAAGCGCTGCTGCTGGACCCGACCGATGTCGCTGCGCTGGCGGGACAGGGCGAGGCGATGGTCGAGAAGGGCGCGATCGCCAGGGCCAAGGAGGTGCTGGCGCAGGCGCAGGCCGTGTGCAAGGGCGATTGCGCACCGGTCGGCAAGCTGTCGGCCGCGATCCAGAAGGGGCCGCCGGCCGTTGCCATGACGACAGCGAAAGACACCGATCCTGCGGCCAAGAAGGCGCCGACCGAGACACAATAAGTGGGGGGCAGGCACCGGGCGTATCAAACGTCCGACCGTTCCTGTTCGCACTGAGCCTCTATTCTTCCGGCTAAGGGGCCTCGACAGGCTCAGCCCGAACGGAACTGGGGTAACGGCTTCTCAACCATGCGTGCGGTGCTTTGACTTTGCGGCCTGTGCACGGCAAGGCCGGGGCTATGGGCGCATGCAGCGTCCCCTTCGCTGGCGAGATTTTCCATGACCTTCACCGACTTCGACGTCGACCTGTTCCTGCGCGATTATTGGCAGAAGAAGCCGCTGCTGATCCGCAACCCGTGGGGGCAATGGACCAATCCTGTCGAACCGGACGAACTGGCGGGGCTGGCCTGCGAGGAAGGGATCGAATCGCGGCTGATCGGCCGGGCGGACGGGCGCTGGACGGTCGAGCATGGGCCGCTGCCGGAGGATCGCTTCGGGCGGATGGGGGATCAGCCCTGGACGCTGCTGGTGCAGGCGGTCGACATGCATGTGCCCGATGTCGCGGCGCTGATCGCGCCCTTTCGTTTCGTGCCCAACTGGCGGATCGATGATGTGATGGTCAGCTATGCCACCGATGGCGGGGGCGTGGGTGCGCATTATGACCAGTATGACGTGTTCCTGGTTCAGGGGTTGGGCCGGCGGCGCTGGCGCGTGGGGCAGCATTGCGATGCCGACACGCCGCTGCTGGTGCAGGAGGATCTGCGCCTGCTGGCCGAGTTCGATCAGACGGACGAATGGGTGCTGGAGCCGGGCGACATCCTCTATGTACCGCCGGGGGTGGCGCATGATGGCGTCGCTGTGGGCGACGACTGCATGACCTATTCGGTCGGTTTCCGTGCGCCGGCGCGCAGCGAACTGGTGGAGCAGTTTTGCGCCCATGTCGTCGGCGAGATGGAGGAGGATGACCGCTATGCCGACCCCGACCTGACCGTACAGACCAATCCGGGCGAGATCGGCGCAGCGGCGCTCAAGCGGTTGCAGGCGATGGTGATGGACGCGGTCAGCGATCCGGTGGCCTTTGCCCGATGGTTCGGAACTTACAGCAGCGAGCGCAAATATCCCGAACTGGATTTCCGGCCGGACGAACCGATCGCGGACGAAGATGTGCGCGAACTGGTGGACGAGGGCGTGGCGCTCTGCCGCAATCCGGCGAGCCGCTTTGCCTATGTGGCGCAGGAGGACGAGGCGGTGACGCTGTTCGTGGACGGGCAGGCCCATGATTACAGCGGGGCGGCGGCGGTGCTGGCCGCGCAATTATGCGCGGCGGATGTGCTGACGGTCGATCCTGCCTTGCTGGAGGATGTGGCGGCGGTGGACCTGATCGTGACACTGTTCAATGAGGGCAGTGTCAGCTTCGACCCGGAGGATTGAACGATCCGCACGCGGTTGAGCATCTGCGCGAAGAAGACGCGCTTTGCGAGCGAGGAAGCGGCGCTGGCGGTGGCGTTGCGCGCGGACGCGCCGCTGCGGCCCTATCGGTGCGACCGGTGCCGGCAATTTCACCTGACCAGCCGGACCAAGGGCAAGCGGGTGCCGCGGGCCTTGATCTCAGGAAGTCAGCCGACCTGAACTTCCCGCCACTCGCCCGGTTGCAGGCCGTCGAGCGTCCAGTCGCCGATGCGCCAGCGTATGAGACGCAGCGTGGGATAGCCGACGGCGGCGGTCATGCGGCGGACCTGCCGGTTGCGGCCTTCGCGGATGGTGAGGCTGATCCAGCTATCGGGGATGCTCTTGCGCACGCGGATCGGGGGATTGCGGGGCCAGATGTCCGGCGCGTCGATCCGCTGGGCGTCGGCGGGACGGGTGAGGCCGTCCTTTAGTTCCACGCCGCGGCGCAAGGCGGCCAGCGCTTCGTCCGTCACTTCGCCTTCGACCTGGGCCAGATAGGTTTTGGCGGTCTTGTATTTGGGATCGGCGATGCGAGATTGCAGGCGACCATCGTCGGTCAGCAACAGCAGCCCTTCGCTGTCGCGGTCAAGCCGGCCGGCGGGATAGACGCCGGGGATGGCGATGCAGTCCGACAGAGTCGCGCGGGCGGTGTCGGTGCCCCGGTCTGTGAATTGGGACAGCATGTCATAGGGTTTGTTGAAGAGGATCAGGCGGGGCATGACAGGCGGCCTTATCAGGAATCCGTTCGCTTCGAGCGTAGTCGAGAAGCGGCTGGTATGGCGCGATTGTTTTCGACTACGCTCGAAGCGAACGGAAAATAGATGTGGTTTACTGGCTCAATATCCGAGCGACGGCGACGAATTCCTCGACGCTGACCGTTTCGGCGCGGCGTTGCGGGTCGATGCCGACCTGATCCAGCGCGTCGAGCGCGCCCGGAAGCCCCTTGAGGCTCTGGCGCAGCATCTTGCGCCGCTGGCCGAAGGCGGCGGCGGTCAGCCGTTCGAGAAATTTGAGCTCCACCCCATCGGGCGCGGGCTTGGCCGTGATGTGTACGACGGCAGACATGACTTTTGGCGGCGGCGTGAAGGCGCTGCGGTGGACCTTCATCGCGATTTTCGCGTCACTGCGCCATTGGGAAAGCACGGCGAGGCGGCCATAATGGTCGGTGCCGGGCTTGGCGACGATGCGTTCGGCCACTTCCATCTGGAACATCAAGGTCAGGCTGGACCACCACGGAAGCGGCGACCAGTCGGCCGACAGCCAGCCGACCAGCAAAGGCGTGCCGACATTATAGGGCAGGTTGGCGATGATGTGGGCGCCCGCGCCCGCCTCGGCGCGGGCGTCGACCTGCATCGCGTCGCCGGAAATGACGCGGAGCTGGCCGGGGAAGGCGTTCTCCAGTTCGGCGAGGGCGGGCAGGCAGCGATGATCGCGCTCGACCGCGACGAGCCGGGCGCCGGCCCGCAATATGGCGCGGGTCAGGCCGCCGGGACCGGGGCCGACCTCGAACGCCGGGGCGTCCGTCAGCGGACCGGGGATGGCGGCGATTCGGTCCAGCAACTGTTCGTCAAGCAGGAAATTCTGGCCGAGCGCCTTGCTGGCGGCGAGGCCATGGCGCGCGATCACGTCGCGCAGCGGAGGAAGAGCCGGGCGCGTGTCAGCCATGTGCGATGCGGGCGCGGGCGGCTTCGGCCGCCATCTTGAGCGCGGCGATCATCGCGCCGGGATTGGCGCTGTCGGTGCCGGCGATGCCGAAGGCGGTGCCATGGTCGGGCGAGGTGCGCACGATCGGCAGGCCCAGCGTGATGTTGACGCCATCGTCGAAATTCAGCGTCTTGATCGGGATCAGCGCCTGGTCGTGATACATGCAGAGCGCGGCGTCATAGGTTTCGCGGGCGCGGGCGTGGAACATGCCGTCGGCGGCGAGCGGGCCGACGATGTCGAGGCCATCGAGGCGCAGCAGTTCGATCGCGGGGCGAATCACGTCAATCTCTTCCCGCCCCAAGGTGCCATTTTCGCCGGCATGGGGGTTGAGGCCGGCGACCGCGAGGCGCGGACGGGCGATGCCGAAATTGCGTTGCAGCCCCTTGGCGGTCGTGAGCGCGCGGGCGCGGATCAGGTCGATGGTGAGGACCGAAGGCACATCCGCCAAAGCAATATGGATCGTGATCGGCACGACCTTCAAGGACGGACCGGCGAGCATCATCACCGCATTATGCGCCGACACGCCGCACCGTTCGGCGACAAATTCGGTCTGGCCCGGATGGGTGAATCCGACGCCGTACAGCTGCTCCTTGCCCACCGGCGCGGTGACGATGCCGGCCGCCGACCCGGAACGGGCGAGGCCGACCGCTACTTCCAACGCCTGAAAGGCAGTGCGGGCGCCGTCGATGCTGGGTGTGCCCGGCACGACCTCGCCCGCGTCCGCGACCTGGAGGCAGGGCAGAGCGCTGTCGAAGACCGCCGCCGCTTCCTCCGGCGAACCGATCGGTGCGATCGGTCCCAGCCAGACGGCGCGCAGCGACGCGGCATCGCCGACCGCGAAGAAGGGCGGCAAGCCACGCGCTTCGCGCATCACCCAGCTTTTCGCGACGATCTCCGGCCCGATCCCGGCGGGATCGCCCAGCGACACCGCAAAGGGTGCGAGAGGCACGGCGTCAGTTATATTCGATCACCGCGTCGCGACGCAGATCGCGCAGATAGATGCGGGCGCGCTTGTTGACCCGCTCCTCTTCCAACTGGGCCATGATCTGTTCGGCATTGGGGGCGCCGGCCGATGCCGGCTCGTCACGACCGCAGACCACGAGGACGCGTACGCCATCATTGATCGAGCCGAAGGGCGGCGTCGATTCACCCACTTGCAGATTGGCGAGAATGTCCTGCAGCTGCGGCGGCAGGTCGCGCACCTTCACATTATCATTATCGACCACGTCGGCGCCGATCTTCTGCCCGACTTCATTGGCCTGGCCGCAGCCCTTGATTTCCTTGACCGCGGTGGCGAAGGCCGCGGCCTTGGCGCTGGCCTGTTCCTTGGTGGTGCCCTGCGGGAAGAGCACGGACAGTTGCTTCAGGCTGAGCAGCGAATCGCGCGGATCGGCGGTCAGCACCTTACGCTTGTCCATCAGGTAGAGCAGCGACACGCCGCCTGCGACCGGGATCGGACCGGCGATCTGGCCGACCTGCATTTCGGCGGCGGCCTGTGCCAGTTCGGGCGGCAGCTGGTTGGGACGGACCCAGCCAAGATCGCCGCCGACCGATTGTGTCGATGCTTCGGAAAATTGCCGGGCATAGGCCTGGAAGCTGCCGCCCTGCTGGATCTGCTGGATGATGTTGCGCGCGTTGGCGACGATCTGGTCCTGATTTTCCGGCGTCGCCGACAGGTAGATTTCGCCGATGCGATATTCCTCGCTGCCCTTGGCTGCATTCAGCCGGTCGACCACCGACTTCACTTCATCTTCCGACACGTTGACGAAGGGCTGGATGTTGCGGCGGAGCAGGCGGCTCCAGGCCAGTTCGCCCTCGATCTGGCGCTTGATGCTGGCGGCGGAGCTGCCCCGTTCGCGCAGATAGCTATCGAACTGGGTCGGCGACTGGCGGAAATTGGCGGCGACGCGCTCGTAACTCTGATTGACCTCGGCCGGGTCGATCTTGATGTCGTTGGCGGCGGCTTCCTGAATCTGGAGCGTTTCGTCGATCAGGTTGCGCAGAACCTGCACGCGCAGCCGTTCCTTTTCCGCTTCTTCCACCTTGCCGCCATTGGCGGTGATGATGAGGGCGAGGCGCTGGTCGATGTCGGTACCGGTGATGATCCGGTTGTTGACGATGGCCGTCGCCTTGCGGACGTTGGGATCGCTCTTGCCGAAGACGGTGACGTCCTTGGGCAGGTTCAGCTGCTGGCTCGCGACATTGCCGTCGTCATCCACAGTCTGCGCGAGAACCGGCTGAATGCCGGCGCTGAGCAGCGCGGAGGACAGGAGCAGGGTGCGAAAGCCCGAGCGGACGCCATGAAACAGGCTGTTGGGCGAGGAAACGGCAGGCAGCATCGTCGGCAATAATCTCCAATACGAACCAGCGCATGATGCGCGGGTCCGCCTTAACCGGCCCTGACGGGGATGCGGGAGCCTGTTCCTTATATGCCAATATTGCGGAAAGCTAGCCGTAGCTGGAAGCCATTGCCCTTTCGCGCGTCGCCATTGGTCTGATAGCTGCGCACCCAGGTGAAGCCCAGGGTAAGGCAATCATCCTCATAGGCGAAGCCGAGGCGATGGCGAACCGGTTCGAACCCGTCGGCTTCGCTGACCGGATCTTCCTTCGTGTCAGTGAGGTCGATGACGGTGGAACCGAAGACCGACCAGAAGCGGGCGAACTGCGCGCGGGCGCCGAGGCGGATTTCCTCGCGGTCCTGCAAATCCTCCAGCCCCGAAATGGCGTTGCGGTTGAGCCGCAGATAGCCCGCCATGACATAGGTGTTCTTGCTGCCGATCGTCGTGTCGATCTCGTTCCGACGGACCGACAGATTATCCTTGTCCAGCCGGAAGCGGTGGGTGAGGGCGATGAAATCCTTGTAGCGCACGGTGGTGCGACCGACGACGTCGGAAGTGCGGTCGGACAGGCCGGTGCCGTCGGGCAGGATGCTTTCGCGGCTGTCAAGCCGATAGCTTTGCCCGACGATGCTCTGGAGCGAGAAATTGGGCAGGTCGAGGCTATATTCGAGGCCATAGGTGACGCGCGAGCTATCTTCGAACCGGTCGTAACCGGCGAAGCGGTTGAGCGCGAAGAGGTTGCTGTCTTCCAGATCGACGGCGCGGGCATCCTCATTGGGGAGCGACAGATTGGCGATCTTGGGCGAGGCGACGATCTGGACGCGCGGAGCGATGCGCTGGACGCCGCCGAACGCTTCGCCCACGAAGGGCCAGCGCATGTCGATCGCCGCGGCCGCGATGCCGCGCGACTGCCAGCCCGGATCGCCGGCATAGCTGACAACCGAGGTCAGCGCATTGTCGCTGCTGTGATAGACGTCGCCGCGCAGGTAACCGGTGAAGGTTACTTCCTGGCCAAGGCCCGTCAGCTTGCGCAAATTCCATTCGGCCCCGACGAAGGCGCGCTGCGTATCCTGCCCATGGGTGCGGGTGATGGCGAGCGTGTTCGCCTGCAATTGCAGCACGCCGCCGAGCCATGGGTCGGTGAAGCGGTGGCGATAATCGATGAGGGGCAGCGCGATCGGCGTCTGCCCCTGCGAATCGCCCTGGCGCAGGGTCTGGACCGCCCAGCCGCGAATCGAGAAATAGCTGTCGTCGCCGATCCGCTGGGCGCCGATGGTCGAGCGCAGCCGGTCTTCGCGGCTGATGTCGTAGCGGCGCAGGAAGGTGCGGTCGGTGGCGACTCGGATCGATCCGTCCAGGCTCCATTCGGGCGACAGCTGCATCTTGCCGCTGGCGTCGAGATAGCCGCGAATATCCTTTTCGGCGTCGGTCGATACCGCGTCGCTGCCGATGCCGACGCGTCGGCCATAGGTGGCATAGCCGGTGATCGTGTAGGCGCCACGATCATAGAGGTGCCGATAATTGGCCTCCAGCATCGGCAGGACGCCGGTATAGACATGCGGGGTGATGGTGACGTCGCGGTTGGGCGCCAGCTTGAAATAATAGGGCAGCGCCGCTTCGAAACCGTTGTTACGGTCGTAGCGCAGGTTGGGGACCAGCAGGCCGCTGCCGCCGCCTTCACCCACCGGATGCGACAGGCCGGGCAGCGGAATGAGCGGCAGGCCGAATAATTCGATATTGGCGTTGGTGTAGGTGACGCGCTCGCGGGTGGGGTCGTAGACCACCTTGATCGCGTTGATCTGCCAGGTGGGTTCCTTGGGACAGCCATGGCTGTCCTCCACCGCGCAGCCGGTATAGGTGGCGCGATTGAGCGTATAGACGCCATTGACCCGCGTGCCCTTGACCGAGGCCAGACGGCCGCCGGACTGAAGCACCAGCAGCATATTGTCGACCGCGCCGTCCTTCAGCGTGTCGGTGACGTCGAAGCGGTCGCCATAGGCGATGTTGCCGTCCGGATCGATGATCGAGACATTGCCCTGCGCCTCGACCTTGCCGCTGTTGCGATCCCACACGATCTTGTCCGCGCGCAGCCGGTTGCCCTCGCGCAGCAACTGGACATTGCCGTTGGCGGTCACGACCTCGCTATTGCTGTCATATTGCAGCGCGTCGGCGGCGAAGCCTATCTGGTCGTCACTTGCCGGCACCGGCGCGTCGGGCGCGCTGATCGGGGCGGCAGGCTCGTTCAGCTCAGGCTCGTTCAGCTGCTGCGCCAGCGCGTGCGGCGCGGCGCCAAGCGCGGCGCTGCCCAGCAAGGCGGCGCGGAAGGAAAGGGAGAACAGGGCGTTTTGCAAGCGGTGGTGCCTCATCGACAGGCGCATCTGGCTGTCCCGCCTATCGCACAGAGGCCGCGTGGGCAATCGCCCGTCGTGCATTGGCCATGGGAAAATCGGTCGAACGGCTTTGCCAGACGGGGAAAGCCGCACTATCTGGCAGACAAGAGCGCGGTTCGCGCCGCATGCAACAAGAGGAAAAGAGCCCCGATGGATATCCAGTTCAGCCCGACCCGCCCCGAAGCAGACACGCTGGCCTTCGTCGTGCCCAAGGGCGGATTCGATGCCCTGCCGCTGGCCGCTGCGCCGGTACTGGCGGCCGGTGCCGCTGCGTCGCGCTTCACGGGGGAGACGGGCACGAGCTTCGAGAGCTTCATCGAGGAAGGCGGCAAGATGCTGCGCGTGCTGTTGCTGGGCGTGGGCGCTGGCAGCGAGACGGATTATGAGAAGGCCGGCGCGGCGCTGACCGCCAAGCTGAACACCAGCGGTGCGACCCATGCCGCCGTGGAATTTTTCGGCGGGGCGAGCGCCGATCAGGCCGCGCATCTGGCGCTGGGCGTCAAGCTGCGCGGCTGGCGGATCGACACCTATCGCACGCGCCAGCCTGAAAAGGCGAAGCCGACGCTGAAGACGGTGACTTTGGTCGCGGCCGGAGCGGAAGCAGCGTGGGAAAAGCTGTCGGCGGTCGCGGCAGGCGTGGCCTTCACCCGCGAACTGGTGTCCGAGCCGGCGAATATCCTCTATCCTGAGAGCTTCGTGGAGCGTTGCCAGCATCTGAGCGAGCTGGGCATCAAGATCACCGTGCTGGACAAGGCGGCGATGGAAGCGCTGGGCATGGGATCGCTGCTGGGCGTGGCGCAGGGTAGCGTGCGTGAAGCGCGTCTGCTCGCGATGGAGTGGGACGGCACCGGTGGCACGTCGGACAAGCCGGTCGTCTTCGTCGGCAAGGGCGTGACCTTCGACACCGGCGGCATTTCCATCAAGCCGGCCGCCGGCATGGAAGACATGAAGTGGGACATGGGCGGCGCGGGCGCGGTTGCCGGCGCGATGAAGGCGCTGGCCGGGCGCAAGGCGAAGGCGCATGTCGTGGGCATTTGCGGCCTGGTCGAGAATATGCCCGACGGCAATGCGCAGCGCCCCGGCGACATCGTGACATCCCTGTCGGGCCAGACCATCGAGGTGCTGAACACCGACGCCGAAGGCCGTCTGGTGCTGTGCGATGCGCTGACCTGGGCGCAGCGCACCTACAAGCCCGACGTGATCGTCGATCTTGCCACGCTGACCGGCGCGATCATCGTGTCGCTCGGCACCGAATATGCGGGTATCTTCTCTAACGACGACGATCTGGCCAATGACCTGATGGCGGCGGGGCAGGCGGCGGGCGATCCGCTGTGGCGCTTCCCGCTGTCGCCGGCCTATGACAAGCTGATCGACAGCCCGATCGCCGACATGAAGAATATCGGCCCGCGTTTCGGCGGGTCGATCACCGCCGCGCAGTTCCTTAAGCGCTTCATCGAGGACGGCGTGAAATGGGCGCATCTCGACATTGCCGGCATGGTGTGGGCGGACAAGCCCGGCGCGACCTGGGACAAGGGCGCAACCGGCTATGGCGTGCGCCTGATCGACCGGTTCGTGGCCGAGAAGTTCGAGGCATAAACAAACCTCTCTTCCGTTCGGGCTGAGCCTGTCGAAGCCTTGCTCTTCTGAAGAAGTGTGGCCCTTCGACAAGCTCAGGGCGAACGGGTTTTGGATGGAGCCTATGCAGGTCGATTTCTACCAGTTGAGCCGCGATCCCGTGGACCAGGTGCTGCCCGCGATCGCGGCGCGCATCCTGGGCCTGGGCGCGCGGCTGCTGGTGGTGGCGCAGGAGGCCGATCGGCTGGAGCGGATATCGCAGGGCCTGTGGGCCGGGGCGCCGGAGAGCTTTCTGGCGCATGGCCGGGCGGGCGAGGGTGGGGAGGCGCATCAGCCGATCCTGCTGGCCACGACCTGCGACGCCGCGAACGGCGCGCGGCATGTTGCGCTGGCCGATGGCGTCTGGCGCGAGGAAGCGTTGGGTTTCGAGCGGGCTTTCTACTTTTTCGACGCCGACACGATCGAGGGCGCGCGGGCAAGCTGGCGCGCGCTGAGCAAGGCGGAAGGCGTGGAACCGCGCTTCTGGCGGCAGGAAGGTCGCAAATGGGTGCAGGGGCCGTAGGCGGGTCGTCAGGCTGCCCAGCCGGGCCTGCGAGCGCACTGTTCTGCGCTCCGGTGCTCAACATCACGCTTCTCGACTCCGCCTGAACGACCTGCCCACGCACGTAAGCGAAGCCTCTTGCGGCCCGGCCCGCCCGCGTCTAAAGGGCGCGCAACTTTATTTCCAACCATCCGGAGTATTGAGGGCTATGGCCGTCACGCGCACTTTCTCGATCATCAAGCCCGACGCGACCCGTCGCAACCTGACCGGCGCCGTCACCAAGATGCTGGAAGAAGCCGGCCTGCGCGTCGTCGCTTCCAAGCGCATCCGCATGAGCCGCGAACAGGCCGAAGGCTTTTATGCCGTTCACAAGGAACGCCCCTTCTTCGCCGATCTGGTCGCCTTCATGATTTCCGGCCCGGTCGTCGTGCAGGTTCTGGAAGGTGAAAATGCCGTGACCCGCAACCGCGACATCATGGGCGCCACCAACCCCGCCAATGCCGATGCCGGCACCATCCGCAAGGAACTGGCCGAATCGATCGAAGCCAATTCGGTCCATGGTTCGGACAGCGAAGAAAATGCCGCGATCGAAATCGCCTATTTCTTCAAGCCGGAAGAAATCGTCGGCTAATCACCGATTGTCCGCAAGGACGCAAAAAAAAGGCCCGGCGCTCCCATGGAACGGCCGGGCTTTTTCTTTATCGCTCCACATCGGTTTGAAGCGAGTGGGGTGCGGTTCAGTGCGGCTGAACCCGCGCTGGCGCTTCGACCTTGGGTGTCTCGGGCGTGCGCGCCTTCACGAACAATTGCCAGGAGGACACCGCCAGCACGGCGGCCAGCAGCGGTTGCAGCACCTTGTCGGGGGCGTGGGAGGACAGATAGCTGCCGACGATCACGCCGGGGATGGAGCCGATCAAGAGGTTCATCAGCAGCACGCCGTTGACGTCGCCCATCAGCCAGTGGCCAGTGCCGGCAATCAGCGCCAGCGGCACGGCATGGGCGATGTCGGACCCGACGATGCGGGCGACCGGCAGGCGCGGGTAGAGGACCAGCAGCACCGTCACGCCGATCGCGCCGGCACCGACCGAGGAGAGCGACACGGCCACGCCGATGAGCGCGCCCAGCGCCGTGGTGCCATAAAATGTAGTGCCGGCCGAATGGGTGGTGCCCAGATCCGCGCGATGGCGGAACAGCCATTTGCGGCCGATCACCGCCACCGATGTCAGCGCCAGCAGCGAGGCGAGCGAGAGCAGGATGATATGCTCGGTCGATTTGCCGACATCGCCGATCCAGCCGAGCACCAGCAGGGTGACGAGCGCGGCCGGTACGCTGCCTGCGGCCATGCGGCGGACGATCGGCCATTCGATCGTGTCGCGCTTGCCATGGACGGCCGACCCGACGATCTTGGTCAGGGCCGCGAAGAGCAGGTCGGTGCCCACGGCGGTCTTGGCGCTGACGCCGAACATCAGCACCAGCAGCGGCGTCATCAGCGATCCGCCGCCGACGCCGGTTACCCCCACAAGCACACCGACCAGAAGCCCGGCTATGGCATGGAAAAGGTCGATCGATTCCATCACGCTCATGGCGCCTGTCTGTTCCTTATCTGCATGTTCAGCAATCCCCTGCGCCCTCTTCCAGCCGTTTCAACGCTGTAAGACAAGCTCTTTTCGCGTTTCAGGGGGAGAAGCAGGACTTGTCCTATCCTTGGGTAAGGCGCGCCCAGCGGGCATCGACCGTCGCCTGGGCCTTGTCGCCCCTGACTGTTTCCACGCGTGACAGGCCGCGCAGCGCCAGGCTGTGCCCGGCGATCCAGCGGCCCGCTATGCCATAGCCGATGTCGTAGAGGGCGACATTCTCATGCGCGTCGCCGCCCACGACGAAGCGGGTGGTGATGACGACCGGCAGCCGTTCGTCGCCGACGCTGTCGTCGGGCAGCCTGGCCTTGGCCCGTGCCTTTTTGAGCGCACTGTCGAACCAGCCGGCCTCGATCCGCGGATCGCCGGTGGTGTCGACCGGCGCAATGCCGAGCGCGCGGGGGAAGAGGATGGTCTGGCTCTGGATCACCTGGTCGGGATCGGTGGGCCTGAGCGCGATCCGGTCATCCTTCACCGAATCGGCGTTCAGCACCAGCGCGGCGGCGCGGCTGGAGGCCTTGCGACTTTCGGCGGCCCGTTCCGCAGCCTTGTCCGCGCGCTCGTCCTTCTTGTCCGCCCAGTTGAGATAGAGGGTGAGGGCGGAGATGAGCACGGCCAGAACCGCCAGAACTTCGCCCAGCGTGATCCAGCGACGGCGAATCGCGGCGGCTTCCGCAGCGCGGGCCTCCTTGGGCGTATCGGGCGTGTCGCTCATGGGCGTCACACCGTCTGCGGCGGCGCTTCGAACCGGTCGATCACCCAGTCCTCCGCCTGGGCGCCGCCGATCCACTCCTGCATCCAGGGATGGGCTATGATGGCGCGCATATAGGCTTCGGCGAAGCGGGCGACGGGCAGTTGATAGGTGATGAACCGGGTGACCACGGGCGCGAACATGACGTCGACCGCGCCGAACTGGCCGAACAGAAAGTCGCCTTTGCCGCCATGGCGGGCGCGGGCCTGCGCCCAAAGTTGCATGATGCGGGCGATATCCTGCGTCACCGCATCGGATGGCGGGACGGCCGGATAGATTTGCCGGATGTTCATGCTGTGCTCGCGCCGTAGCGCGGCAAAGCTGCTGTGCATTTCCGCCGCCATGGAACGGGCCATGGCGCGGGCGGCCGGATCGGCCGGCCAGAACAGGTCGCCGCCGGTCTTTTCGTTGAGATATTCGACGATGGCGAGGCTGTCCCACACAACGACATCGTCGCCGTCCCAGAGAATCGGCACCTTGCCGGATGAGGGGGCGAACTCGTCGCCTTCGCGCCGCTTTTCCCATTCCTCGTCATAGAGGGGGACGACCACCTCCTCGAAGGGAAGGGTGGACAATTTGCAGGCGAGCCAGCCGCGCAGCGACCAGCTCGAATAGGCTTTGTTGCCAATGAACAGCTTCATCATCCCGTCTTCTTAGACGGGGGATGCGCGGCAAGTCGAGAAGGAAGGTCCAGCGCCGGGAATTTGGCAAAGCCAGTTGGAGGCCCGAGCCGGAATCGAACCGGCGTGCAAGGATTTGCAGTCCTCTGCGTCACCACTCCGCCATCGGGCCTCGGCGTGGGACGCCGCAAATGTGCGGCTTTGGATGCAAAGTCAAGCCGCCAATGTCGCCATAGTGTCAAGAATCTTGGGCCATGGCGCGCAAAGCCGCTTGGCGCGGCGCGCGCGCTGATTTAGAGGTCCGATGACTATCTTAGTGTATTGCATTGCCAATACAGTTGTGCCAAGCCCACTGGACGAAGCGAGAAATGATCGTGACCGAGCAGAATTATTCTTCGATGCGGACCGCCATGGTCGAAAGCCAGTTGCGCACCAGCGACGTGGACGACCAGCGCGTCATCGCCGCGATGGCCAAGGTGCCGCGCGAGGAATTCGTGCCCGCGGAGCGCCGGGCCATGGCCTATATCGACCGGCCGATCCCGCTGGCGGGTGGCCGCGCGCTGAACCCGCCGCTGGTGACCGGCCGCCTGCTGAGCGAGGCGCAGGTTGCCGCTGGCGACAAGGTGCTGCTGGTCGGTGCCGCGACCGGCTATGCCGCGGCGCTGCTGGCCGACATGGGTGCGCAGGTGACGGCGGTCGAGGAAGAGGGCGGACCGGAGATCATGGTTGCCGGCGCGACGGTCGTGCGCGGCCCCCTGAAGGACGGCGCCGCTGGCGGTGCGCCCTATGACGTGCTTTTCATCGACGGCGCGGTGGAGGAAGTCCCCGCAACGCTCGTTCAGCAGCTTGCCGATGACGCCCGCGTGGTTACGGGCATCGCGGATCGCGGCGTGACGCGCCTGAGCAGCGGCCGGGTGGTTGCCGGGGTACTGGGCCTGAACAGCCTGGTCGATATCGAAATGGTGGTGTTGCCGGGGTTCGGCGCACCGAAGGCTTTTGAATTCTGAAAGATGATGGGCGGGGATAGATGACGGCGAAGCGCAAATTTTATCGGCATCATGCCGCGGCCGCTTTGCTGTTGCTGTCTTCCGCTCTGACGGCTTCGGCGCAGGCCGAAACCTTGCAGGGCGCACTGGCCAAGGCCTATGTGTCCAACCCGACGCTGACGGGGGCACGCGCCGGACAGCGCGCGACGGATGAGAATGTGCCGATCCAGAAGGCCGCCGGGCGTCCCAACGCGGATGTCACCGGCAGCTTTTCCGAAAGCGTCCTCAAGCCGACGATCAGCTTCACCTCGCCGCAGCGGACAGTGAATGCGCAGGCGTCGCTCAACGTTCCCATCTATTCCGGCGGCGCGGTACGCAACGGGGTGAAGGCGGCCAAGGTTCGGGTCGAAGCCGGGCAGGCCAATCTGCGTGGAACTGAGGCCAGCATCTTCTCGCAGGTGGTTGCGGCCTATATGGACGTGATCCGCGACAATGCGGTGCTCTCGCTCAATCAGTCGAACGTCAAGGCGCTGGAGATCAATCTTCAGGCGACCAACGACCGGTTCGAGGTCGGCGACGTGACCCGCACCGACGTGGCACAGTCGCAGTCGCGCCTCGCCATTGCCCGGTCCGATTTGCAGACGGCCGAAGCCAATCTGGTGGCGAGCCGCGAAAATTATCTGGCGCTGGTGGGTGAGGCGCCCGGCACGCTGGATGCGCCGCCGGCCTTGCCGGGCCTGCCGGCCACGCCGCAGATCGCGGTGCAGGTGGCGCTGAACGACAATCCCGACATATTGGCGGCCAAGCAGAGCCGGGTCGCGGCGGGCTATGATGTGAAGGTGGCGCGGGCAGGGCGATTGCCGACCGTCACCGGCTTTACCCAGGCGGGCTATACCAACTATCTGCACACGCTGGGCGGCACCGCGCAGGATGCGCAGGGCAATGCCGTGGAGGGGCCGCAGGTCAACAAGCAGGCTGCCGCCGGCGTGCAGCTGAGCATTCCGCTCTATCAGGGCGGTCGCCCCGCCGCGCAGGTGCGCCAGAATCAGGCGCTGGAATCGCAGGCGATCGAACGCGAGATCGAGGTGGAGCGTGGTGTCATTTCCCAGACCCGCGCCGCCTATGCCAGCTGGCAGGCGTCGCTGGAGAGCATCGAATCGAATCAGAAGGCGGTCGAGGCCGCCAACCTGTCGCTGGAGGGCGTGCGGGCCGAAAACAGCGTGGGCAGCCGTACCATCCTCGACATCCTGAATGCGGAGCAGGAAGCGCTCAATGCGAAGGTGCTGCTGGTGACGGCACAGCGCAACGCCTATGTCGCCGGCTTCAGCGTGCTGGCCGCGATGGGCCATGCCGAAGCGAATGATCTGGGGCTGGATAGCGGCACGCTCTACGACCCGATGGTCAATTATGAGCGGGTGAAGGGCAAGTGGCTGGACTGGAGCTTTGATGGCAAGCCGGCGCCGGTTGCGACGCGGACCGTTGACACGCCCGCGCAAAACGCCAATGTCGAGCCCGCTACACGGCAGCCTTAACCGCTTGTTAACCCGGCTGGGTAATTTTAAAGGTTAAGGATGCGCAATGCGGGTTGGACGGGGACTATCCATGGGTGACATGACCAAGGAACCCTCGATGGAAGAGATACTCTCGTCCATCAAGCGGATCATCGCCGAAGAGGGTGAGGAAGCGGTGCAGGCCCCACCCCGCCGCATGCGGGCCGAGGCAAAGGCCGCGCCCGCGCCGGTGGAACCTGTCTACATCGAACCCGTCGTCGAAGAAGTGCTGGAACTGACCGACGAGATTGCGGAGGAGGAAGTCGTGCCCGCCCCCAAAGCCACGCCCAAGACCGTGAACGCCGCTGACGCGGACGATTCGATCCTTTCGGTGGAAAGCGAAGTCGCCGCGCGTCATTCGCTGTCGGCACTCTCTTCCATGCTGGTCACGCCCAAGGATGGCGGCGACAATACGCTGGAAGGGCTGGTCCGCGCGATGCTCAAGCCCATGCTGAAGGAATGGCTCGACACGCGTCTGCCTTCGATGGTCGAAGAGATGGTGGCGAAGGAAATTTCGCGCATCACCGGACGCTGATTCGCGTTCTTGCGGTCGCTTTCGCGGCGGCCTAGACCCTTGGCATCCTGACGGCGCCGATCGTGCGCCGCCTGCATGATCCAAGGGTGATTTTCCATGAAGACTTTCCTGCTCGCAGCGGTTGGCGCGATGGCCCTGACCGCCGCGCCTGCGCTGGCGCGTCCGTTCACGCCGGCCGATATGGTGGGGCTGGACCGCATCGCCGCACCGGCCGTGTCGCCGGACGGCAAATGGCTGGCCTATCAGTTGCGCAGTACCGATCTGGCCGCGAACAAGGGGCGGATGGACCTGTATCTGCTGGATATCAGCAAGGCCGGGCAGGTGCCGAAGCTGATCGCGTCGAAGCCTGACAAGAATGAGGTGTCGCCGGTCTTCTCGCCTGATGGCACGGCGCTCTATTTCCAGTCCAACGCCAGTGGTGACGACCAGCTGTGGCGCGTGGCGCTGAGCGGCGGCGAGCCGGTGCAGGTCAGCAAGGCGCCGGGCGGCATCAGCGGTTTCCTGCTCAGCCCCGACGGCAGCAAGGTGGCACTGTGGGCCGATCGCCCTGTCGGTGCGAAAACGATCGACGATGTAAAGGCCGATGTGCCCAGGGAGGCGGGATCGGGCCGCGTCTATGACCAGCTATTCGTGCGCCATTGGGATACATGGGCGGACGGGCAACGCTCGCAGATCTTCGTGATGCCGGTCGCGGGCGGCCCTGCCGTGTCGGTCATGGGCGGGCTGGTTGGCGACAGCCCGTCCAAGCCCTTTGGCGGCGCGGAGGAAATTGCGTGGGGCAGGGACGGCAAGACCTTGTTCTTCGCACTGCGCGAGGCGGGGCGGATCGAGCCGCTGTCGACCAATCTCGACATCTTCTCGGTGCCGGCCGATGGCAGTGCGGCGCCGACCAACCTGACGCAAGCCAATGATGCGACCGATACGCTGCCGACCGTATCGCCCGATGGGCAGTGGCTCGCCTATGTGGCGATGAAGCGGCCGGGCTATGAGGCTGACCGGCAGGTGCTGATGCTGCGCAACATTGCCAGCGGCGAGACGAAGGCGCTGACCGAGGGCTGGGACCGCTCTGTGGCGTCAATCGCCTGGGAGGCGAATGGCAAGGGGCTGCTCGTCACCGCCAATGATGTGCTCGACAATCCGGTGTTCCGGGTCGATGCCATGTCGGGCAAGGTGGTGCGGCTGACGCAGAAGGGGCATGCCGGCAGCGTGGTGTCGCTGCCGCAGGGTGGCTTCGTCTATGCGATGGACAGCATCCAGTCGCCGGCCGATTTCTGGAAGATGCCGGGCGGCAAGGGTGTTGGGGGCAAGCCCGTTCGCCTGACTGATGTGAACGCGGCCAAGCTGGCTGGCGTGGACGATGTGTCGGTGGAGCGGTTCAGCTTCAAGGGCGCCAATGGCGACACGGTCTGGGGGCAGATCGTCAAACCCCTCAACCCGTCCGCCAGCGGCACGGTGAAGAAGCTGCCGGTCGCTTTTCTGGTGCATGGCGGGCCGCAGGGCAGTTTCAACGATTCATGGTCCTATCGCTGGAACCCCAAGGCGTTCGCGGCGCATGGCTATGCAGCGGTGATCGTCGATTTCCATGGCTCCACCGGCTATGGGCAGGCCTTCACCGACGCCATCAACAAGGATTGGGGCGGCAAGCCGCTTGAAGACCTGAAGCTGGGCCTTGCCGCCGCAGCGGCCAAGGATGCGGAGGTCGACGCAACCAACGCCTGCGCGCTGGGCGCCAGCTATGGCGGTTACATGATGAACTGGATCGAGGGGCAGTGGGCCGACGGGTTCAAGTGCATCGTCCAGCATGACGGCGTGTTCGACGCCCGCGCCATGGCCTATGAAACCGAGGAACTCTGGTTCGACGAATGGGAGCATGGCGGCCCCTATTATGAGAAGCCGGAGGAGTTCGAGAAATGGAACCCGGTCAATCATGTCGCCGCGTGGAAGACGCCGATGCTGGTGGTAACGGGCGAGAAGGACTTCCGCATCCCCTACACACAGGGTCTGGCCGCCTTTACCGCGCTCCAGCGGCGGGATATCCCCTCGAAGCTGCTGGTCTTCCCCGACGAAAATCACTGGGTTCTGAAGCCGAAGAACTCGCTGCAATGGTATGGCGAGGCGCTCGGCTGGCTGGACAAGTGGACGGGTAAGTAAAAGCGCTGGAACCTTATGGAAAGGCGCATTATGGCGCCTTTCCATGACCGAACTGCCCAAAACCTTCGACCCCGCCGATATCGAATCCCGCTGGTACGCCCATTGGGAAGAGAAGGGCCTGTTCCGCCCCGAACGGCCGGACGCGACGCCCTTCACCATCGTCAACCCGCCGCCCAACGTGACCGGCAGCCTGCATATCGGCCATGCGCTCGACAATACGTTGCAGGATATCGTGATCCGTTACGAGCGGCTGCGCGGCAAGGATGCGCTGTGGGTGGTCGGCACCGACCATGCCGGCATCGCGACGCAGATGGTGGTGGAGCGCCAGCTCAACGCGCAGCAGCAGAAGCGCACCGATTTCACTCGCGAGCAGTTCGTCGAAAAGGTGTGGGAATGGAAGGCCGAAAGCGGCGGCGCGATCACGCGACAGCTGCGGCGCCTCGGCTGCTCGATGGACTGGGCGAACGAACGTTTCACTATGGACGAGGGCTTTTCCAAGGCGGTCATCAAGACCTTCGTGGAACTGCACAAGCGCGGCCTGCTGTACCGCGACAAGCGGCTGGTGAACTGGGACCCGCATTTCCGCTCCGCGATCTCGGACCTTGAGGTCGAGACGGTCGAGACGAAGGGCGGTTTCTGGCGCTTCCGCTATCCGCTGGCGGACGGTGTCACGCTGGCCGACGGCAGCGACCATATCGTCGTCGCCACCACGCGGCCCGAAACCATGCTGGCCGATATGGCGATCGCCGTGCATCCCGACGATGAGCGCTACAAGGCGGTCATCGGCAAGGAAATCCTCCAGCCGATCACCGGCCGTCGTTTCAGGATCGTTGCCGACGAACATGCCGACCCGGCGCTGGGCACCGGCGCGGTCAAGATCACGCCGGGGCATGACTTCAACGACTTCGACGTGGGCAAGCGCGCAGGCTTCAAGGCCGGCGAGATGCTCAACATGTTCGATGCAGACGCGAATGTGGTGCAGACCGCCGACGGCCTGATCCCCGATCGCTTCCTCGGCCTCCACCGCTTCAAGAAGGATGGCGTGGACGGCGCCCGCGAAGCCGTGGTCGCGGAGATGAAGGCGTTGGGCTTCCTCGTCCCCCATGTCACCAAGAACAAGGAAGGCGAGGAAGTCTCGGCCGATTTCGAGCCGCGCACCATCCAGACGCCGTTCGGCGACCGGTCCAACGTGGTCATCGAACCCTGGCTGACCGACCAATGGTATGTCGACGCGGAAAAGCTGGCGATCGCCCCGACCAAGGCCGTGCGCGATGGTGCGATCGAGATCGTGCCGAAGACCTGGGAAAAGACCTTCTTCAACTGGATGGAGAATATCCAGCCCTGGTGCGTGTCGCGCCAGCTCTGGTGGGGGCATCAGATCCCGGCCTGGTTCGACGAGGACGGCAACAGCTATGTCGCTGAAAGCGAAGCCGAGGCGCAGGCGCTGGCCGGCAACAAGGTGCTGACCCGCGATCCCGACGTCCTCGATACCTGGTTCTCTTCTGCGCTCTGGCCGTTCGGCACGCTGGGCTGGCCGGAGCAGAGCGACAAGCTGTCGCGCCATTACCCCAATGATCTGCTCATCAGCGGCTTCGACATCCTGTTCTTCTGGGACGCGCGGATGGCGATGCAGGGGATGGAGTTCATGGGCGATGTCCCGTGGCGCAAGCTCTACCTGCACGGCCTCGTCCGCGCGGCGGACGGACAGAAAATGTCCAAGTCCAAGGGCAATGTGGTCGATCCGCTGGGCCTGATCGACAAGTTTGGCGCGGATGCGCTGCGCTTCTTCATGGCGGCGATGGAAAGCCAGGGCCGCGACGTGAAGATGGATGAGAAGCGGGTCGAGGGCTATCGCAACTTCGCAACGAAGCTGTGGAACGCCGCGCGCTTCCTCCAGTCGAACGGCGTGACGGCGTCCACCAGCCATGAAGCGCCCCATGCCACGCTGCCGGTCAACCGCTGGATCATCGCGGAGACGGTCGCGACCGTGCAGGCGATCGACACGGCCATGACCGAACTGCGCTTCGACGCGGCCGCCAACGCCATCTATCATTTCGTCTGGGACCAGTTTTGCGACTGGTATATCGAGCTCACCAAGGGCGCGATGGATGGCGAGACGAAGGCCGTCGCGGGCTGGGCGTTCGACCAGATTCTCGTGATGCTGCATCCCTTCATGCCCTTCATCACCGAAGAATTGTGGCACCTGACCGGCGCGCGCGAGAGCGAACTGATCGTCGCGCAATGGCCGCAGGCGCTGGCGGCCGTCGACACCGACGCACAGGCGGAGATCGACTGGCTGATCCGGCTGGTGAGCGCAATCCGCACCGCGCGCACCGAACTCAATGTGCCGCCCGGCGCGAAGCTGCCGATGGTCGTGCGTGACGCGGCGGAAGGCACACAGCGCCGTCTGGACCGTCAGGGCGTGGCGTTGGGGCGCCTCGGCCGCGTTGAAAGTCTGACCTTTGGCGAACCGCCAGCGGGCGGCGCGGCGCAGATCGTGGTGGATGAAGCGACCTTCATCCTGCCGCTGGAAGGCGTGATCGACATCGCGGCCGAAAAGACCCGCCTCGCCAAGGCGCTGGCCGCGGCGGAGAAGGAGCGGGATGGTCTGGGCGGTCGCCTGTCCAACCCCAGCTTCGTGGAGAAGGCCAAGCCCGAAGCCGTCGCCAAGGCGCGCGAGGATCATGCCGAAAAGACGGCGGAGGCCGAGCGGCTGAAGGCGGCGCTGGAGCGATTGGGCTGAGCCATTGCATCGGCTCAACCGGGGATAATGCCTACTATCGTTCGTCCTGAGCTTGTCGAAGGACCTTTCTTTCTTGAAGAAAGAGAAGGGCTTCGACAGGCTCAGCCCGAACGGGAACAGGGGTTTGCGTTTTAAGGCGCACGGAAAGGGAGGCCGATGGCAGGGACGGACGGGCGCGCAGAGAGGGCAGGCGCGAAGGACCTTACGCAGGGGCCGATTGCGGCAACCCTGCTGCTGTTTGCCATTCCGACGCTGGCGTCCAATATCCTCCAGTCGCTCAACGGATCGATCAACGCGATCTGGGTCGGGCGCTTTTTGGGCGCGCAGGCGCTGGCGGCGACGGCCAACGCCAATATCATCATGTTCCTGATGTTCTCGGTCGTGTTCGGGTTCGGCATGGCGTCGACCGTGGTGATCGCCCAGTCGGTCGGCGCGCGCGATATCGACGCGGCGCGACGGGCCTTTGGCTCGGCGGTCGGCTTCTGCTCGATATTGGGGCTGGGCGTCGCGATCACCGGCTGGATCGGCGCGCCGGCGCTGTTGCACATGCTGGCGACGCCGGTCGAGGCGTTCGATCTGGCGCTGGTCTATCTGCGCGTCATCTTCTTTGCCATGCCCGCGACCCTGCTGGTGGTGATGATTATGATGGGGCTGCGCGGGGCGGGCGATGCGCGCACGCCGCTCATCTTCATGATCGTCAGCGTGGCGATCGACCTGGTGCTGAACCCGGTGCTGATCCTGGGGCTGGGGCCGATCCCCGCCTATGGCATCGCCGGATCGGCAGCGGCCACGGCGGCGGCCGGGATCATCAGCCTGATCGGGGTGGTGGCCTTCATTTACGCGAAGGACATGCCGTTGCGGCTGCGCGGCGCGGAATTGCGTTATTTGTGGCCCGCTGCCGATCAGTTGCGGATTTTGGTGGCCAAGGGGCTGCCGATGGGCCTCCAGATGATCGTCATGTCCGCCTCCGGCCTCGTCATGATCGGCCTCGTCAACCGGGAGGGGTTGCTGGTGACGGCGGCCTATGGCGCGGCGCAGCAGATATGGACCTATCTCCAGATGCCGGCGATGGCGATGGGCGCGGCGGTGAGCGCCATGGCGGCGCAGAATGTGGGTGCCGGGCGATGGGACCGCGTCGGCAAGATCGCCGGCTATGGCATTGCCTATCTGCTGGCGGTCACCGGGACGATGATCCTCATCATCCTGCTGTTCCATGCGCCTTTGCTGTCGCTGTTCCTGGGCAGCAATCAGGCGGCGATCGACGCGGCCTGGCATATGCAGTTGCTCGCCAGCTGGAGCTTCATGATCTTCGGCGTGACCATGATCCTGTTCGGGGTGATGCGCGCCAATGGCGTGGTGGTGGCGCCGCTGTTGATCCTGACCTTCACCCTGTTCGGGGTGCGGCTGGGCTTCTATGAACTGGGCTATCCGTCGATGGGCGCCGACGCTTTGTGGCTGAGCTTCCCTGTCGGATCGGGAGTCGCACTGCTGCTGGCCTGGGCCGTCTATGCGAAGGGCGGCTGGCGCAAGGCCAGGCTGATGGTGCCCGTGCATGCGGAAGAATGCCGCGAGGCGGTGAACAGCGAGGCGGAACCGGCCGGGCGGATCGCGCCGGCGGGGTAATCGAAGGCCGCTTAGCGCCCCTGATTACGCCAGCGGGTGATGGTGCGTTCCAGGATGTCGGCTTCGCTGCCGGCCTGACGCCAGAGTTCGGTAAAGCTGGGGTCGCCCGACGCGGGGCGGCGATGTTCTTCCAGATTGTCGAGCGCGACGCGGATCGGCACGGCGACACCTTCGCCGCAGATGATCGCCTCCCGGTTGCGCAGCGCCGGGATCGAATCGAGGAAGCCGCGCGCGCCTTCGGGCATGGCGGCCTTCACGAAAGCCTGATCTCGGTCGTTGTTGAGGCGCATCGAAATGATGGTGCCGCACTGTGACAGCACGCCTTCGGCAAGGTCGGATGGACGTTGGGTGATGAGGCCCAGCGAAATGCCGTATTTACGGCCTTCCTTGGCGATCCGTTCCAGTATCTTGCGCACGGCCTGACCGTTGCCGGTGGTCGTGTTGGGGATATAGCGGTGCGCTTCTTCGCAGACGAGGAGGATGGGGCGCTGCGGCTCGTCGCGCGCCCAGATGGCATAGTCGAACACCAGCCGTGACAGCACCGACACCACGGTCGATGTGATGTCGGACGGCATGGCCGACACGTCGATAATGGAGATGGGCTTGCCGTCGGAGGGCAGGCGGAAAATCTTTGCAAGGAACGCCTGCATCGTGTCCGCGACCAGCATGCCGGAGAACATGAAGCTGTAGCGCGGATCGGCCTTGATCTCGTCGATCTTGGTCTTCAGCCGCATATAGGGCAGCGAATTGGTGCCCTTGTCGAGCTTGCCCATCTCATTCTGGAGAATGGTGGTGAGGTCCGACAGCAGATAGGGAACGGGCGAATCGACCGTCAGCCGGCCGATGCTTTCGGCGAGGCGGTTCTTCGACCGGGCGGCCAGCAGGCATTTGGCGAGGATATCGCTGTCCACCGTGCGTTCGGAGCCGGAGGAGGTGACGAACACCTCGCAATGCTCCTCAAAATTCATCAGCCAATAGGGCAAAGCGAGGTTGTTCACGTCATAGACCGCGCCATTGCTGGCGAAGGCGGCGCCATATTCGCCATGGGGGTCGATCATGACGATATGCCCCTGCGGCGACAGGTCGCAGATGCGGTGCAGGATCAGCGCCGCGCTGGTCGATTTACCCGTACCGGTCGAACCCAGCAGCGCGAAATGCTTGCCCAACATGGAGTCGACATAAAGCGCCGCGCGCGTGTCCGCCGTGGGATAGACGGTGCCGATTTCCACGTTGGCGCGGTCATCGGCGGCGTAGATCTGGCGCATATCGTGGCTCGACACCGGGAATATGTCCGTGCCGGGCGTGGGATAGCGGGTAACGCCGCGCCGGAAGCGATAGATGCGGCCGGTCAGCTTTTCCTCATCGCCTTCGCCGAGGAAGTCTATGTCGGCGACGATGCCCTTGCTCGCCTGATCCAGCGTCATGGCGCGGACGCTGGCGACCAGCCAGCTATTGCCGACGCGCATCTTCACCTGGCTGCCGACCTGACCCGCCATGGCGATGCAGGGGTCGGGGTCCTGCCCCAGAATCGCCAGCGTTTGCGCGTCGATCAGCACCTTGGAACTCGACCCGGCAATCTGGAACACCATGCCCATCGTCGGAACCGAAGCAAGATGTGCGGGCGCGGCGGCAGCAGCGGTGAAATGTTGAGCGCCCGGCATATGGGTCATGAGCCTTTGTCGTCCCTTCGACCGGAAAGGCTTCCGGTTAACAGGCCGCTTCTAGGCAAAAGAGGTAAATATTGGCTTATCTGCCTTGCCCTCCCGCATGCGCACGGCCCGCATCAGTGTGGAGCGACAAGGTTAAGAGGCGCTGAGCCGGGGTCCGTAATGGACCAAATGCATGTTCGGGTAGGAACATGGCGCAACTTCGGGCATTGGATATGGGCAACAATCAGGATGGCCACTTGTCCGATACCCTCAAGCCCGATGGCGCGCGCCGCTCTGACGCGATCGCGATCGCCAGGGTCATCTGCATCCTGGGTGTGGTCTATGTCCACGCCTGGACCGGCATGAATGGCGAGGCGCTGCATGCGTTGCGCGGGACGGGGCAGGAAAATCTGCGCTGGTTGCTGATGGAATTGTTCGGACGGAGCGCCGTGCCGTTGCTGGGGCTGATTTCCGGCTGGCTGGTGGCGAACAGCCGGCGCACCCGCGACTGGGGCGAGCATGTCCGGCGCAAGGCACGGACGATCCTGTTGCCGATGGCGCTGTGGAACATCATCGCGATCCTGCTGGTGTCGGGCGCCGCATGGCAGTTCGGGCTGGCCGCGCCGGTGCCGCAGTCGGTCTGGTGGACGATCGACGAGATTTTCATCATCACCCGCAATCCAGACATCAATGTGCAGATGCCGTTCCTGCGCGACCTGTTCCTGTGCATGATCGCCGCGCCGCTGCTGGTGCGCCTGCCCAACTGGTCGCTGCTGCTGATCGCGCTGGTCGCTGCCGGGTGCCAGATTGCCGGCTTTGGTCCGCCGGTGCTGATGCGGGCCTCGATCCTCGTCTTTTTCGCGCTCGGCATATTGGCGCAGCGCGGTGGCTGGGCGGAGAAGGTAGCCGCGCGGCCGCTGCTGCTGATGGCGCTGCCTTTCGCGCTTTTGATGGCGGGGCAGCTCTATATCGCCGTGTCGACGGCCGATGACGCCTGGCCAGCGGCGCAGCGGGCGCTTGACCTGACATTGCGGATTGCAGCGGCAGTCGCCTTCTGGCGATTTGCATGGGGATTGGCGGGCAGTCCTGCACGCGCGATGCTGCTGCGGATCGAACCCTATGCCTTCTTCCTTTTCTGCGCGCACCTGATCCTGATCTGGCTGGGCGGGCCGGTGCTGGGCGGGCTGTTCGGGCGGATGGGATCGCCGCTCTATCCCCTCTACCTGATCGCGCAGCCCTTCATCATCCTGGGCGTGGTGATGCTAATCGGTGGCGGGCTACGCCGGATCGCGCCAGCGGCCGCCGGGATATTGAGTGGCGGCCGGTTAAAAAAGCCTGAGCCTCATGCGGTTTCGCGACTCGCCACCGTCTGAGCGGCCGCCATGGCGATGGCGAAACTATGCTTGCGCGCGGCCGGATCGAAAATCTGGCCGGTCAGGATCAGTTCGTCGGCCTGTGTCCGGCGGAGGAAGGCGGCGATGTCGCGCTCCACATCCGATTGCGTTCCGATGCTGGACACGCTGAGCACGTCCGACAGCATCGCCTGCGCCTGCATCGGCAGATCGTCATAATAGCCCGGCACCGGCGGTTGCAGCTTGCCCGGCTGGCCGGTGCGCAGCCGCACGAAGGCCTGTTGCATCGAACTGGCCAGCAGTTGCGCCTCTGCCTGGGTGTCGGCGGCGAAGACATTATAGCCGGCCATCACATAGGGATATTTGAGCTGGGCCGAGGGGCGGAAGTCGCGACGATAGATTTCGATCGCCTCGTCCAGCATTGCCGGCGCGAAGTGGGAAGCAAAGGCGTAGGGCAGGCCGAGCGCGGCCGCCAGTTGTGCGCCATAAAGGCTGGAGCCGAGTATCCAGAGCGGGATGTCTGCGCCAGCGCCCGGCGTCGCCTGAATCGGCAGCCGCTCGTCATCGGCGAAATAGGCCTGCAATTCCATCACGTCGCGGGGGAACTGGTCCGGCCCGCCGGACAGGTTGCGGCGGATGGCCTGCGATACCCGCTGGTCGGATCCCGGCGCGCGACCAAGGCCGAGGTCGATGCGGCCGGGGAAAAGCGCGTCGAGCGTGCCGAATTGCTCCGCGATTAGCAGCGGGGCATGATTGGGCAGCATGATCCCGCCCGCACCGATGCGGATGGTCGACGTCGCCTGACCGATATGGGCCAGCACGACTGCCGTTGCGGCCGATGCGATGCCGGGCATGCCATGATGTTCGGCCACCCAGAAACGGTGATAGCCAAGCTGTTCGGCATGGGCGGCAAGGTCCGCCGCGTTGGCGAGCGCCGTGGCGGCATCATCGCCTTCGCGGACGGGGACGAGGTCGAGCAGGGAGAAACGGGTCATGCTCGCCATATGGGAGCATGATGCGTTTTGTTTCAAGACTTAGAGCATGCTGCGTTAAATCCGACGCAGTTCGCATGCTATAAGCTGTTGTTGTCGCATCGTTTTAAGCGGAAAACCGGTTCCCACTTTTCCGCACGATGCTCTAAAAAGTCAGACGGCCCGGCCGAATGTCGGTGCGGGGGCTTCGACCCGGCGACCAAAGCCGGTGGGGCGACGCGCGACCAGCGGATTGGCATCGCGATCCAGCAGCGCCATCGTCTCGGTAAAGCAGGGACGCAGGGCGACGACCACCTCGATCAATTCGTCCGGCCCTTCATGCATTTCCACGCAGCGGCGGGCGACCATTTCGATCTCTTCTGCCATGGCGCTGAGGCGATAGGCGCCGAACTGCGCCGATTCGCCCTTCAGCGTATGGGCCGGGCGAATCAGGTCGACGGCGCTGCGTGCGCGAAAGGCTTCCTCGACGGCGCTGATGGACTTTATGCCATCTTCGCGGAAATAGCCGAGGATACGCAGAAACGCCGCACCCAGTTCACCCCGGGTCCGCGCAAATTCGCTCCAGTTGACCATTTCGGTATCTTGATGGGACACCCGTGCCGCTCCTTCACTCCAACGAGGTGAAAATAAGCGCAGGCGGTAAATAGCGGGTTAAAGCGTGGCGAAATGCCATCGGTTTCGGAGGCAATTCAGTCTGGGCGGGCAAGGGTGAAGCGATGGTCGCCGAGTGCGGTGAAATGCCATCCCTGCGCCAGTGCCAGCGCTTCCAGTTCGCGCGGCGCAATCGGGTCGTCCGCCTCTATGACAATCGCCGGAGCATCGCGCAGGGCACGGGCGGCGCGCAGGGCAGGCCAAGGGCATTTCATGCCCCTGGCGTTCACGGTAACCGGATCGGCGGCCATCGCCCTATTTGGTCGCGTAGGGGTTTTTCTGGCTGCGCAGCGTCAATCGCACCGGTACCGCGCCAAAGCCCAGTTCCTTGCGGATGCCGTTCACCAGATAGCGGCGATAGCTTTCGGGCAGGTCGTCAAGGCGCGTGCCGAACAGCACGAACGTTGGCGGGCGGGTCTTGTTCTGGGTGATATAGCGCAGCTTGATCCGCTTGCCACCCGGCGCCGGCGGCGGATTGGCCTCCAGCGCGGTTTCGAACCAGCGGTTGAGCACGCCGGTCGACACGCGCTGCGACCAGGCGGTGCGGGTTTCGAAGGCGACATGGATCAGGTCGTCCAGCCCCTTTCCGCTGGCCGCCGACACGGTCATGATCGGTACGCCGCGTACCTGCGCCAGACCGTCCGACAACGCCTGCTTGATGCCCTGATAGAGGGCCGAGCCATTTTCGACCGTATCCCATTTGTTGAGCGCGATGACGAGCGCGCGCCCTTCCTCCAGCACGCGATCGGCGATGCGCAGATCCTGCGCCTCCAGCCCGCGCGTGGCATCCAGCAGCAGCACGACCACTTCGGCGAAGTTCACCGCGTTCAGGCCGTCGGACACGGCCAGCTTTTCCAGCTTGTCCTGCACCTTGGCGCGCTTGCGCATGCCCGCGGTATCGATCAGGCGCACGGGGCGATCCAGCCCCTCGCGGCTGGTCCACATCCAGTCGACGGCAATGCTGTCGCGGGTGATGCCGGCTTCCGGGCCGGTCAGCAGGCGGTTTTCGCCCAGAAACTTGTTGATGAGCGTGGACTTGCCCGCATTGGGACGACCGACGATGGCAAGCTTGAGCGGCGCGCCTTCCTCGTCCTCGTAAAATTCCTTCTCTTCCGCCTGAAATTCTTCGCGGTCGAGATGGGGCAGCAACGCCTGGAACAGGTCGGCGAGGCCCTGACCATGTTCCGCGGAAAAGGGAATGGGTTCGCCCAGGCCCAGGCTGAAGGATTCCATGACGCCGTCGTCCGCCGCCTTGCCCTCCGCCTTGTTCGCCAACAGGATGACGGGTTCATCATTGGCGCGCAGCCAGCGGGCGATTTCCTCGTCCAGCGGCGTAATGCCGGCGCGCGCGTCGATCACGAACAGCGCGACGTCGCAATCTTCGACGGCGGCCTCGGTCTGCATCCGCATCCGGCCGGGCAGGGAATTGGCGTCCTCATCCTCATAGCCTGCGGTGTCGACGATGGTGAAATCGAGGCCGAGCAGGCGTGCTTCACCCTCGCGCCGGTCGCGGGTTACGCCGGGCTGGTCGTCGACCAGCGCCAGCTTCTTGCCGACCAGACGGTTGAACAGGGTGGACTTGCCCACATTGGGACGTCCGACGATGGCTACCTTGGGCAGCATGCCCGTATTCCTTCCGAAAATTCAAACCGATTAAACGCGCTACTCCCGCGCAGGCGGGGCCTGCGCGGGAGTAGCGCTTAGCATAAATGTGACGTTTAGCGGAACGCCGTCAATTTTCCATCATCGGCCAGCACATAAAGCATGTTGTTGGCGACGATCGGGGAGAGGGACATCGACTTGTCCATATCCACCGTCGACTGGACGTTGCCGGTCGCCGGATCGACATAGACCATCTCGCCACGGGTCGACACGACGATCAGGCGGCCGCCCGCCAGGACCGGGCCGGTCCAACGAATCGCCTTGTCCTTCTTCTTTTCCTTCTGCCAGCGGCGCAACTGGCTGACCCAGCGGATCTTGCCGGTGGCGCGCGCGACGCAGAGCAGGCGCGCGTCGCTGGTCACCGCGAACACCCATTCGCCGACCACGGCGGGGGTGGAGATTCCGGCGATGTTGATTTCCCACAGGCGCTGGCCGCTGGTCAGTTCATAGCTGGCCATGCGGCCGCCCTGACCGATGGCGAAGACGCGGCCGCGATCGATCACCGGATCGGCATCGATATCGGTCAGCGAGGCCACGGCGGTGGAGATGCTGGTGCGCGATAGCGCATCGCCCCACAGGGTGCGGCCATTTTCGTAGCGATAGGCGGTGATTTCACCCGAGCTGTAGCCTGCGATCACCGTACCCTGCGCGGCGGCCGGGGCGGCGACGCCGAAAATGCCGGTGACCTGCAAGGTGCCGCTATCGGTCCACTGGGTGTCGCCGCTGCCCTGATCGAGCGCGAAAATCTGGTTGTCCTGCCCCATCACATAGACATGGCCATTTTCCAGCGTCGGCGCGCCGCGCAGCGGGCCGCCCGGATGCTTCTTCCAGACGATCGCGCCATCGGCGACATTGAGGGCGAATACATCGCCCAGACCGGTGCTGGCGAACACCTTGTCGCCCAATACGCTGACGCCGCCGCCGAACAGCGCGCGGCCATTGCCCTTGCCTTCGGACGGCAGGTTGGTCTGCCACAGCTTCGAACCGCTGGCCGCGTCGAAGGCGATGACATGCGCGCCCGCGTCGGTGACGAACAGCTTGCCACCGGACACGACCGGCGATGCGGCAAGCCGCGCCTGCGGCGAACTGCCCTCGATCTTGGTGCTCCACACCTGGCTAGGCGAACCGCCCAGCGAGACATGACCCATCGCCTTGGAAGGGTCGCCGCCGGGCTGCGCCCAGGCTTCGTTCACATAGGGGGCGGGCAGGGTGACCTGCACGTCAGCGAGGCTTGGCTCAACCTCGATGCCCTGCTCGTTGCTCAGGATCGACACGCGGTTGCCGACCACGGGGGTCTTGGGGCCGCCCTTCTTGCCGCCGACGACGCCGCAGCCCGCCAGCAGCGCGACCATGGCGGCCATCGTCACCACCCGGCCCATCTTCATGCTTGCCATCCGCTCGATCATCCTTCGGTGGTTTCGGCCGGAATTTCGACCGCGTCGATGCCCATGACACCCGCCATCTGACGGGCGCGTGAACGGATCGATTCGGGCACATTGCTGTCCTTCGCCATGGCCGCGAACATCGGGCCGGCGAGATCGGTCTTGCCCATCTTCATATAGGAAATCGCCACCAGTTCGCCGGCGCTGCCGAACCATGGTGCGCCTTCGACGGCCAGCGGCTTCAGCCGGTTCACGACCTGCTGGGGCTTCAGGCCCTCAAACTCCAGCGCGGTCTGGCGGATCAGCGCCAGGTCGCGATAGGGCTGGTCCAGCTTCGTGTCGGCGGCAATGGCGGTATAGAGCGCGATCGCACCCTTGCTGTCGCCCTTGCGCGATGCGATGCCGGCCTGGGTCAGCAGCGCTGCGGCACGATAGCCCGGCTGGCTCGCCTTGGTCAGCGTTTCCAGTTGCTTGGCGTCGGGCGCACCGCCGCCAGCGGCCGTCGTCAGCACGGTATCCATCTGTTCCGAAACGGCTTCGGACTGGGTCTTGCTATAATGCTGCCAGTAGAGCCAGCCACCGAACGCCGCGAGGCCAAGGACGACCACAACCAGCAGCGCGCGGCCATAGCGTTCCCAGAAGGTCAGAAGCTGGTCCTGGCGGACGGCTTCGTCGACCTCGCGCATGAAGGCTTCGCTGTTTTGCGGCGTGAGGGCCACTGCATTCTCCGAGAAATGGAACAGAAACTCTGTCGGAAGGCGCGATCAATAGCGGTGCTTATGCCACAGGCAAATCAATTTTTGGGCCTGTAGACCTGATCGTCGGTCGGGAAGCTGCGGTCACGCACGTCGGCGGCATAACGTTGCGCCGCATTACTGATTGTTTCAGCGATATTGTCATAGCGCTTCACGAAGCGCGGCACCCGTTCGAACATGCCCAGCATGTCTTCAGTCACCAGCACCTGCCCGTCGCAACGGGCCGATGCGCCGATGCCGATGACGGGCACGTCGATGCTGTCGGTCACGGCATTGGCGATATCCTCCAGCACGCCCTCCACCACCATGGAGAAGGCGCCCGCCTGCGCCACGGCGCGGGCGTCGGAGATGATCTTGGCATGCTCTTCCTGGCTCTTGCCGCGCGCGCCATAGCCGCCCAGCGCATTCACCGCCTGCGGCGTCAGGCCGATATGGGCCATGACCGGAATGCCGCGCTGGGTCAGGAAGCTGATCGTCTCCGCCATCGCGACGCCGCCTTCCAGCTTGACGCCGGCCGCGCCGGTTTCCGCCATGATGCGGCTGGCGCTGGCAAAGGCCTGTTGCGGAGAGCCTTCGTAGCTGCCGAAGGGCATGTCGACCAGCACGACGCTATGATAGCTGCCACGCACCACGGCGGCGCCATGGGCGATCATCATGTCGAGCGTGACGGGCAGGGTGGAGGGCAGGCCGTAAATCACCTGACCCAACGAATCGCCGACCAGCAGCATGTCGCAATGCGGGTCGAGCAGTTGCGCCTGCCGCGCCGTATAGGCGGTCAGCATGACCAGCGGTTCCTGCGTCTTCCCCTCGAACTTGCGCCGCTGGATGGCGGGCACGGTCAGGCGCTTCATCGGCGCGGGAGTGGGATTGGCGCGGCTGGTCGCGGTGTCGAGCGTGAAGGTCGTGGACATGGGCGCGGTCTAGCCCAGCGCGCGGCGGCGCGCAAATGGTGGAAGGGGGCAGCGACCATCATGCCGCTGCGCCCCCCTTCCTGTGTGTATCAGAAGCTGAACTTGATCGTGCCGCCCCAGGTCTGGGGATCGCCGACCTGCCCGGCGATCAGGCCGGTGTTGCCCGGCGCAACCTGGAGATTTTCGATATAGTTGACGTCGAAGGCGTTGCGGACCCAGCCGAAAATGTCGAACCCTTCGCCGCGGAAGCCTGCGCGGACATTGGTCAGCGCATAGCCCTCCACCTCGGTGTAGATGGACGGCGAGGCATTGCTGTTCCAGTCCGAGCGATAATTGCCGTCGACGCCCAGATAGACCTGGCCTTCCTTCGCCAGCAGCGTGACGGGAATGTTGTATTCCGCGCCATAGGAGAAGGCCCATTTCGACACGCCGGGCAGATCCTGTCCCGAAATATCGCACTGGCGCGGGCTGAGCGCACCGGGCACGCCCGGCTGCGAATAGTCCGGGGTCGCGCCGGCTGGCTGCAAGGTGCCACCTGACAGTTCGGGCGGGCAGGGGGCGTTGGTGAACTTCTTATACTTGGCGTCGGTATAGGCGCCATTGGCATAGGCGGTGAAGCGGTCGCTGACGACGACCTTGAAGTCCGCCTCGATCCCCTGCGAGCGCACCTTTTCGGCATTGGCGAGATAGCCGCGCACGGTGCCGAACTGGCCGCCATTCACGGTCGCCTGGAAATTCTTGATCTCCGTGCGGAAGGCGGTGAGGTTGAAGGTCGCGCGGCGGTCCCAGAACTGGGTCTTGAGGCCCAATTCATAATGGTTGACCGATTCCGGCTTCACCGTGCTGGCGTCATAATTGACGGTATTGTCGGCGTTGAGCGGCAGGCCGTTCTGGTTGATGCCCAGCGTCTTGAAACTCTTGGCATAGGTCGCATAGGCCAGCACGTCGCGGGCGACCTTGTAATTGACGTTGAAATCGTAGGTGAAATTCCAGGCGCTGTCGGACGGGGAGCTGACCTGCGGCTGATAGATGCCGCACTGCTGGGTCGTGCCCTTGATGGTGCCGGGTTCCGCGACCGTGGTGCAGCTGATCGCCTGGCCCTGCGCGTTGGTGACGACGCGCTGATAATAGCCCGACTTCTTGTCATAGTTGAGGCGCACGCCCGGCTGGATGGTCAGCGCGTCGGTCACCTTCCAGCTGAGCTGGCCGAACAGGGCTGCGCTGTCGGCCTTGAGCCATTGCGTGTTGCTGGCGGTCAGGCCGGCCAAGGTCGCCGGGATATTGGCGGGATTGGTCGGGTCGGTCGACGGGGCAAGGCTCCATTGGGCTGCATCTTCACCCTGCTGTTCGGTGCCCTGCGTATCGATCCGCTGCTTGAAGCCGAACAGGCCGACGACGAAGTCGACATGCTTGCTTTCGTAATTGTAGCGGAATTCCTGGCTATACTGGTCCTGCTGCGACGGATTTTGTGATTTGGACACGATCGACAGACCAGTGAAGTCGCGGTCGTTTTCCGGCCTCCAGTCCCAGAAGCGCCAGGCGGTGACGGAGGTCAGGGTGCCAGGGCCGACATCCCATTTGATCTTGGCCGACACGCCGCCGATCTTGTTGCCGGCGTTCAGGTTGGAGTCGAGGTCGGTCAGACGGTCATAGGGGTTGCGGCTGGGCACGACATAGCCCTGCGCCGCGGCCAGCGCGTCATATTGGCGATTGATCGGCCGCTGGGTCTTGCCCACGCGCACGAAGGTGGTGCCGCAGCATTCGGGGTCCTGCTTGCTGTAATCGCCCGACAAAGTGATGCTGAAATCGTCATTGGGCTTGAACAGCAGCTGGCCGCGAATGCCCAGATTGTCCTGCTCGTTGATCCAGCGCTGGCTGGTCACGTTATAGAGCGTGCCACGGCGGGTAGTGGCAGCGACCGCGATGCGCGCGGCGATGGTTTCGGACAGCGGGCCGGATACGGCGGCCTTGGCCTGCTTGTAATTGAGGTTGCCGACGGTCAGTTCGGCGCGGCCTTCGAAATCGAAGGTCGGCTGGTTGGTGGTGATGTTGATCGCGCCGGCGGTGGTGTTCTTGCCGTAGAGGGTGCCCTGCGGGCCGCGCAGCACTTCCACCTGATTGACGTCAAGGAAGTCGAAGGTCGCCGCCGCAACGCGGCTGTTATAGACGTCGTCGACATAGATGCCGACACCCTGTTCGAAGCCGTCGCTGGTCAGGCCGAACGGCACGCCGAGGCCGCGAATGTTGACCGACGTATTGCGCGGGTTGGTGGTGTAGACCTGCAAGGTGGGGGCGAGCTGTTGCAGCTTCACGATGTTGAAATTGCCGGTCGCCTCAATGCTGTCGCCCTTCACGACGGAAATGGCCAGCGGCACTTCCTGCGCGGTTTCCTGGCGGCGGCGGGCGGTGACGACGATCACTTCGCCGCGCACGTTGGGCTGCTGGGCTTCATCCGCCGCCGGCTGTGCGGCGTCTTGTGCGAATGCGTCAGGCGTGATGATGGAGGCGCCCGCCACGCTGGCGAGCAACAGGAAACGCGCAATCATGATATTCCCCTTTATCCGGATGTCCGGTTTCATGTGCTTGCGGCCGCCCCGGCGATCCGGTTCTGGCCAGTAAGATTGGGGATGATGGAGAATGCGGCTCACCCCCTGCCGCATGGGCCTGTTGCCAGACCCGGATCATGGACCGTCCCCCCCCCAGTCCCCGTCAGTTGGTCAGGCGGGTCTTTTCGGTAACGTCGATCTGGACCACGCGCGCGTCATGGACGGTCAGCGTGATGGAGCCGAAGCGCAGCGCTTCCAGCACGCCGCGGACCTTGTCGATGCTGGCGGAGATGTCGGGACGCTGGCCGTCGATGCGGGCGTGGCGGAGTTCGATGGGTTTGTGTTCGCTCATAAATACCTCTGGGTCCGCCTAATATCTCAACTGGAACGATAGACAAAAAAGCAAATATAAGGGGCGCGCAAGTTTGTCTTGTCGCGCCCCTCGGGGGTGAGCTTCTAGGAATGCAGGGCGGTTCGCCCGATGCGGCTGCGCTCCTGGTGGGCCATAGGCATTGCCGGGCGCATCTGGCGCATGGCCGATGCCTGTTCCTGCGCATTGTCGATCAGCCGTTCGAGCAGCGACTGCCCGAATTGCCAGTCGCCCAGCGCGGATTCGGCGTTGATATGGCCGGCATAGCCCGCATCGACAAATTCGCTGCCCCAGTTCTTGCCGATGCTGTGGGCCCGTTCGAAGAAGATATAGGGGTCGTTGCGGCTGCCCACCAAAATGGATGGGAAGGGCAGTTGCGCGCGGGGCGTCGGGCCGAACCCGCCGATCGTCTCGGGCGTTTCCATTCGGTCGCAATCGGGCGGCGCCACCAGCAGGGCGCCGGTCACCGGCCAGCCATAGGCCTGGCTTTGCAGGGCACCCCACCAGGCGACCGCCATGCAGCCCAGGCTGTGCGCGGCCAGGATCACCGGCCCGTTTGCCTCGCGAATGGCGGCGTCCAGCCGCGTCACCCAGGCGTTGCGGTTGGGGCTGGCCCAGCTGCCCAGGTCCACCCGCTCGCAATCGCCGCGCTTTTCTTCCCACAAGGTCTGCCAGTGGCCCGGCCCGCTATTGTTGAGGCCGGGAATGGTCAACACGACCGGCTGGCGCGCGTCACTTGTAAAACCGAATCGCTCCATGGTGTGATCCTCATCCTTCAAGTCGAGCATCTGACAGTAATTCTATTCATCTGGTAGACAATGGGCAAGCGGTGAATTGTGGTGAAATCTGGGCAGTCGGAAAGGTCGTTACGCGGACGTGAAAACGGCCGGTGCGGCATGATGCCGCACCGGCCGTCCGAACGCCGCTGAGCCCGTCTTACCAGGGATAGATAAGCCCATAATATTGATACACATTCCGGCCATATCCATCATCATAGTCGGGGCGATGATCGGCGGTGTAGCGGGGCGCATTGTCCAGCAGTTGCTTGTCCAGATCGACGACATAGCCGCCCTGCGCGACGTCATAGGTCAGCATCGACCAGGGCAGGGGATAATGGTCATGTCCCATGCCCAGGAAGCCGCCGAAGGACAGGACGGCATAGCGGACCTGCCCGGATTTCTTGTCCACCATGAAGTTGGATATCTTGCCCAGCCGATCGCCCTGCCGGTTGTAGACGGCGGTGCCCTCGACCCGGTCGGATGCGATCAGGTCGCCCCGCCTTTCCAGCGCGGGGTCCATTCCAAGATTGGCCATTGTCACTCTCCTGCACGAATGTCGCTATAGTCATGCAACCATGGGGGACCGCCGGGGTTCCTCCGCTTCACAACAAGGAGCATGCGCATGAAGATCAATCGCAGCGGTTCGGCCGTCTGGAGCGGCGGCCTGAAGGACGGGAAGGGCACTATCTCGACTCAGAGCGGCGCGCTCGATGCCTATCCCTATGGCTTTGCGACACGCTTCGAAGGCGTGCCGGGCAGCAATCCGGAAGAACTGATCGCTGCTGCCCACGCCTCCTGCTTCACCATGGCGCTTTCGCTGATTCTGGGCGAAGCGGGGCTGACGGCCGAGAAGATGGAAACCAGCGCCGTCGTCACGCTGGAAAAGCTGGACGATGGCTTTGCCGTCACCGCCAGCCATCTGACGCTCAAGGCGACGATTCCCGGCACCGACGACGCGACCTTTCAGGAACTGGCAGCCAAGGCGAAGGCGGGTTGCCCCATTTCCAAACTGTTGAAGGCGGATATCAGTCTTGAGGCGGTATTGGAGTGATTGCGCGCCGGCCGAGCACATGCTCGCGCCAGGCGATAGTCAGTCCGCTTGCCACGATCAGGCCGGCACCGATCCAGGTGGTCGATGTCGGCCAGTCGCCCCACAGCGCCAGACCCAGCAATGTGGTCCAGATGATCGTGCTGTAATCCATCGGCAGCACCACGGACACCGGTGCCCAGCGCAGCGCGCCGGTCAGGCATAATTGCGCGATGCCGCCCACCACGCCGATCACCAGCAACAGGCCCCATGTCGTCAGGTCATGCGCCTGGCCGACGAAGATCATGGCAACGCCAAGCGGCGGCATGGACAGCAGGGTGAACCAGAAGACGATGACGCCCGCCGGTTCGGTCCGGCTGAGCGCGCGCAGTACCAAGCTGATGGAGGCGGTGACGATCGCACCGGCGAGCGCCACCAGGACGCCGATGATCGGCGCATCGACGCCGCCGGCCGTGGGCCGCAGCATCACCATCACGCCGACAAATCCCATGAGCACGGCGCTCCAGCGCCAGATGCCGGTCCTTTCTCGCAGGATCAGCGCCGACAGGATCGTGCCGAAAATCGGCATGGTGAAGCCGATGGCGGTCGCCTCTGCCGGGGGCAGCAATATGTAGGAGAGGAAATTGAGCGTCATGCCGGTCAGGCCCATCACCATCCGGCTGGCATGGGCGCCGATCCGCGCGGTGCGGACGCCGGCGATGCCGGTCGTGCAGACGATCCAGCCAAACACCAGTGGCAGGGCCATGGCCTGACGATAGAATAAAGATTCCAGCACATGCACGCCATGGTCGGATGCCAGCCGCACGGTGATGAACATGATCGACATGCACAGCACGGCGATCAGGCGCAGGCCTATCGCATAGAGCGGGCGGTTTTCCCGGGCGGCGGTGGGATCGACGGCGGTGGACACGAGGACGCCTTAGCCCGGTTGCGTTGCAGTGCAACAGGACTAAGGCGAAATCAGCCTTATTTTGCGGGTTTGCGGAATTTCAGCGTCATCCGGTCGCTTTCGCCGATGGCAAGATATTTATCCTTGTCGACATCCTTCTGGCTGAGCGTCGGGGGCAGGGTCCAGACGCCCTTGGGCCAGTCGGCCGTGTCCTTTGGATTGGCGTTCACTTCCGACGCGCCGACATATTCGAAGCCGGCTTCCTGCGCGATGCGGCGGATGGTCGATACCTTCAGGTAGCCGCTGCTCTTTTCCAGCGCGGTATCACGATCCTCGGGCAGGCGATGGTCGACCACGCCCAGCGTGCCGCCGGGCTTCAGCACGTCGAAAAACGCCTTGAAGGTCGCGGCTTCATTGCCGGCCATGACCATATTGTGCACGTTGCGGAAGGTCAGCACCGTGTCGACGCTGCCCGCCGGAATCTTCGCCGTTTCTTCAGGGAAGGGGACGACCTTCACCTTGTCATAAGCGGCCGGATTGGCGGCGAGGAACGTCTTGTAACCGTCCAGATATTTGCCGGTCGGCTGCAAGGCGTAGAAAGTCCCATGGTCGCGCAGCAGCGGCGCCAGGATTTCCGTGTACCAGCCACCGCTCGGTGCATATTCGACAACGGTCTGCGTGGGGGTCACACCGAAGAAGGCCAGCGTTTCGGCCGGGTGGCGATATTGGTCGCGGGCGACATTCTTGGGCGTGCGGCTGGACGCGGCGATCGCGGTGGCGATCGGGTCGGCGGCCTGATGGTGGCCGGCATGTTGGGCGATGACGGCGCCGGCTGGCAGGATCAGGACGGCAGCGGCAAGCAGGGCGGAAAGGCGCATCGGGCAATCCTCTTGTCGTGATGATTGCATCCGATGTGCCCGCCCTTCATCGGCAAGACAAGGGGTTAGAACTCCCGGATCAGCCTTATCCCGGCCTTGGGCCGGAAGACGTCGCCATGCGGCCGTTCCGCGCCAAGCCCGGCCTGCATATTGACCTTGTGCGCCAGACGCTGATGGATTTGCGGCATCATGAGCAGATAACCGTCCGCCCCGCCGCGATAATTGATTTCAAGGCCCAGCACCTGCCCGTCGCGACTGTCGTAGAACAGGGAATGGTTGAGGATGGCGGCATTGCGCCCGTGCCCACCAGACAGGGAGATGTCGCCCAGGCCCGCCATCGACACGCTGCTCCAGCGGTCGTTGTAGCGATGCACGACCATATAGGCGAAGCTGCTGCGATAATGGCGGGCATGGCGGTCGTAGATGCCCAGATATTGCACGCCATGGGCGCTGCGTCCGCCGTTCAACGTGCCGAACGCGGCCTGAAGTCCCAGCTTCAATTCGGTCAGCCGGCCATCCTCGAACGGCAACTCGCCCTCGATCGCGAAGCCGTCGGTCAGCGCATATTCCACTTCCGGCGCCCATTGCACTGTCCGGTCCGGCCCGGACAGCGACGTGGTTGCCAGTGTATTGGCCTCCAGCGCGCCCTTCTTCGCCCCCAGCGGCCGCATCATGTCGAAGACCATCGGCTCTGGCACGTCGGGATAGTCCGTCTCGGCCTCCGCCGGCGCGCACAGGCCGATAAAAAGAAACGCCACCCCGTGACTGACGGGATGGCGTATGGTTCGTCGAAACACTGGACACTCCTGCATGGTGGCAACTCAGCCACTTACGCAGGGGAGGCCGGGTTTATTCCATCAAAGGCAGGCTTCCAGGAACGGCTGGTCGAAACCGAACATGCGCGCCTTGTCGAGCGTATAGGGGCGCAGGCCCATCGAGCGATATTCGCCGATGATCTTCCCGCTGTCATCCTCGTCATGATATTCGAACTTGAACAGTTCCTGCGTGACGATGACGTCGCCTTCCATGCCGATCACTTCGGTCACGTTGGTGACGCGGCGCGAACCGTCGCGCAGGCGCTTCACCTGTACGATCAGGTCGACCGAATCGGCGATCTGCTTGGAAATCGCTTCCTTGGGGATCTTGATGTCGCCCATCAGGATCATGTTTTCCATACGGCCAAGACACTCGCGTGGGCTGTTGGAGTGGAGCGTACACATGGAACCGTCATGGCCGGTGTTCATCGCGGCGAGCAGGTCGAAACATTCCGCGCCACGAATTTCGCCCAGGATGATGCGGTCAGGGCGCATACGCAGGGCGTTCTTGACGAGGTCGCCGATGGTGATCGCGCCTTGCCCTTCCAGGTTGGGCGGGCGGGTTTCCAGCGGCAGCCAGTGCGGCTGCTGAAGTCGCAATTCGGCCGCGTCTTCGATCGTCAGCACGCGCTCGCCCGGATCGATCATCTTCGACAGGGCGTTGAGCATCGTCGTCTTGCCCGAACCCGTGCCGCCCGAAATGACGATGTTGAAGCGGCAGGCGCCAGCGATCTTGAGCGCCGTCGCCATCTTGGGCGACATTGCACCCCATTGCGCCAGCATGTCGATGGTGATTGGCTTGGCCGAGAATTTACGAATCGAGATGGCGGTGCCGCGCAGCGAGAGCGGCGGCACGATCACGTTGACACGAGAGCCGTCGGGCAGGCGGGCGTCGGCCAGCGGCGTCGTCTGGTCGACGCGGCGGCCGACCTTGTTCACGATGCGCTGGGCGATCTGGAACAGATGCTCTTCGTCGCGGAACTTAATCGGCGCGATCTGGAGCTTGCCCTTCTTTTCGATATAGGTCTGTTCCGGGCCGTTGACCATGATGTCGCTGACGTCCGGATCGGACAGCAATTCTTCGAGCGGGCCGAGGCCCAGCAGTTCGTCGACCAGCACCTTTTCCAGCGCGAACTGCTCGCGCCGGTTGAGCGTCAGCTTCAGTTCGGCCAGCACTTCCATGATGATCGGGCGGAATTCCTCCGCCAGTTCATCCTTGGTCAGCGTCGCGGCGGCTTCCGGGTCGACACGCTCCAGCAGGCGGGGCAGCACCTGCTCCTTGATCTTGTGGACGCTGGCTTCAAAGCCCTGCGGCCCGGCATCCGGCACATGCTCCGCATTGGCGCGGTCGGACAGGCGCGCCATGGCGTCGGCATTGCGCTGCATCTGGCTGGTCGGCGCCGACAACGGATCGAAGGGGACTTCGCCGGGCAGCGATGCGATGTCCAGCGGCGGGAACTGGTCGCCGCCACGTGGCGCATCGTCCTTGGGGGCAGCGCCACCCTGCATCGGGCGGGCCACGCCGAAGCCGGGCTTGATGCCCGCAGGTCCATTCTTCCGTCCAAAGGCGCTCATATATCTCCGCCGCTTTCTCGCAATCGGTCCGGGCACGCCGAAAGGCGCCGATCCGATCTGTGTGATGAAGGTGAATAGGATGGAAACTTTGACAAATGGCTAATGACGCGTTGACCCATTGTCAGCGCGGCCAGCAGCAGCGCCGCAAGCAGGCTGATCGCCGCGCCCCATGTCTCCTGCCACAGCCGTACCCGCTCGACGCGATAGAGTCCGGGGCTGGCTTCGAACCGCAGAAGGGGACCACTACTGGCCACCGGACGGCCATCGTGCGTCACCTGCCAGATCGGGAAGGCGGCATGGCCCAGCGTCACGGCGCCGGGTCGATTGACCATGATCGCATCGCCGCGCGGCAGGGCGCGCCATAGCGTCAGGTCGGTCCAGTGATTGTCGGCCCGCACGTGCGTCAGGTCGAATCCATGTGGCAGATATTCCGGCGCATCGGGCGCGATCCGTGCGATCCGCGCCTGATCGACCGGCTGGCGCAGGAAGGCAGCGGTCAGCAGGCCGCCGAACAGATAGGGGAAGAACAGCATCATGCCCGCCGCCGCCAGCAATGGCGCGCGCGGGCGGCTGGCCATCAGCGCGGTGATCGCGGCGAATTCGGCGATGCAGAAGGCGCGCCAGGGGAATTGCACCTTGTCCAGCAGCGGCACGTCCCAGACGAAGGGGATCAGGCGGATCGAGAGCAGGGCGGTCAGGATCGCCATCATGCCCCAGAAGGATCGGGCGGCGGGCCAGGCGAGCAGGATCAACCCCAGTGCCAGACAGGGGAATAGTTCGAAGCTGCTGGTCCAGATCGACCAGTCTGTTGCGCGATAATCCTGCCCCCACAGCATCGCGGTCGACACATGGGATTGCAGCGTCAGCGCCGGGATCAGGTAGAAAGCGGTCAGCGCAAAGGCGAGCGCGCCAGCCACCGCTCCTGACAGCAGCACCGGATCGCGACGCCACAGGCGCCGGCCGATCATCGGTGCGATCAGGAACAGGCCGGTCAGCAGCGCCAGCGGCAAATGGCTCAGCAGCAGCCCGGCATAGGCGATCGCCAGCAGCGTCACGCCCCGGCGCGGCGGCAAGCGATCGATGGCCAGTGCGATCAACGGCAGCCAGATGAAGGCGGCCGCCTCCGCCAGTGCGCCGCGCACATAGATATCGTAGAGATGATAGGGCGCCGCCATATAGAGCGCCGCGCCCAGCAGCGGCCGCGTCCCCCGCGCGGCAAGCCAATGGTGCATGGTCAGTCCCGACGCCACCAGCAGCGCCAGCCCGGTCAGGTTCACGGCCATCGACAAACTGAAGCCGATCGCGCGGAAAGCGCCGCTGATCCAATAGGCGAAGGGCGGATAGAAATAGAAAGTCGGGCTGCCCAGCCCTTCGAAACTATCCGGCAGCCAGCGCTCATAGAGATGACCAGCCGCCATTTCCCGGCCGAAATGCGCGGTCCACAGCAGGTTATACTGGTGAGAATGAGTGAAGCCCGGCCCCCAGATCAGGGCCGGCAGCATTAGCGCCACGCCCAGCAGGCTCAGCAGGCAGGCGGGGCTGCGGATCAATTGGGCAAGGCGCGGGACCATGGCGCGATCCATGCCGCAACATGGTAAAGAAATGCTGTGCGTCACCCGCCCGCTTACGCGGCGTTAACCATTGAGGCCGATAGCGGGGACAGGATTTTGGGGAAAGTTGCGCGCGATGCCGACCCTGTCGATCGTCATTCCGGTCTATAATGAACAGGATGCCATTTCCCTGTTCCTCGACGCTGCGCGCCCGGCCGTGGCGCAGGCACTGGCGCTGATCGGGCCGGATGCACGCGCCGAATATCTGTTCGTGGACGATGGCAGTTCCGACCGCACCGGCGACATAGTGGCGATCCTCGCCCGGCTGAACCCGGATGTGCGCTGCCTGTCCCTCTCTCGCAATTTCGGCAAGGAAGCGGCGCTGGCGGCGGGCATCGATCATGCGCTGGGCGATGCGGTAATACCCATCGACGTCGATCTGCAAGATCCGCCGGCCGTCATCATCGACATGGTCCGGGCCTGGCTGGCGGGCGCGCAGGTGGTCAATGCCCGCCGCGCCGACCGGTCGAGCGACAACTGGTTCAAGCGGTGGAGCGCGCATGGCTTCTATCGCCTGCTCAATCGCCTGTCCGACTATCCGATTCCGGAAAATGTCGGCGATTTCCGCCTGCTCGACCGGCAGGCCGTGGACGTCATCAAGCAGCTTGGCGAACAGGCGCGTTTCAACAAGGGGCTGTTTTCCTGGATCGGCTTTCGCGTCGCGACGGTCGACTATGTCCGCGCCGCGCGCGGGGCGGGGACGACCAAATGGCGGTTGGGCAAGCTCTGGTCGCTCGCGATCGACGGCATCACGGCGTCGACCACCATGCCGCTGCGCATCTGGTCCTATGTCGGCGGGGGCATCGCGCTGCTTGCCTTCGCCTATGCCGCCTTCCTGGTCGTGCGCACGCTGGTGACGGGCGTGGACGTGCCGGGCTATGCGTCGATCATGGTCGCGGTGCTGGCGCTAGGCGGCCTCAACCTGCTCAGCCTTGGCATCATCGGCGAATATCTGGGGCGAGTTGCGCGGGAAGTGCGGCAGCGGCCGCTCTATGTGCTGGCCGCCAAGACTGAAGAGCAGCCCGCGCCGACCGTTGAACGGCTCCGCGCCTAGATCAGCTTTTCGTTCGGGTGATACCAGTGGCCGTCCCAGCATGTCGCCGGTTCGGCCGGACTGACGCGCGCCGGATTGGCGGGGCGTACCAGTGCGGGCATCTCCGGCAAGGGGGCGAGATAGGAGCCTTTGGGCTGGAAGCCGAAACTCTGGTCCCATGCCTTGAAGAAGCTGCACCGGACCTGCGGCGCGGGCGGATGGGCGAAGGCGCGGCGAATTTCATACAGGCCGGTGATGCTGCCGATCAGCAAGGGCACGATCAGCCACAGGCGGCTGCGCGGTACGCGGATCAGCGCGTCGGCGACCATGACTGCCAATATGGTGAGTGCGCTGACAGACGCGCGCATCATGAAGTCGATCGACCAGCCGACCTGCAGAAAGGGGATGGCGAGCAGCCATAAAGTCAGCAGCGCCAGCGTGTCGCGGCCAAGGCGCGGGCGCCGGACGATCAGGGCCAGCGGCGCGACATAGACCAGCACCTCGAGCAGTTCGAACAGCCCCCATTGCAGCGGTGCGAAGGTCATCAGCCGCGCGCCCACCCCGTCATTGGCGGCGCCCAGATAGAGCAGGCCGGGGATGCAGAGCAGGGTCGCGAGCGCGGGAAGGACGATGTCCGTGACCTGCAACTGGCGGCGGAGCAGCGTCTGCACGCCGGCCAGCGCGACGAAGGGCATCGCCCCCATCAGCCCCAGTGGGGAGAGCAGGGCGGTCAGCGGCAGCAGCGCCAGCACTGCGCCCAGTGGCGCCTTGCCCGCGCGCCACAGCAGATAGGCCATCGCCCCGATCCAGCCCGACAGCGCATGTTGCGGCACCCAGAAGGCGAGCGTGATGGTAGAGCTATATTGGAGATAGGCCCAGTTTTCGAGATGGTCGGACAGGCCGCCACGAAACAGGACGCGACCCAGCGCATCCAGCCCGGAAAAGCCGATCACCACCGCCAGCGCCACCAGCCGGTGCCGGCGCGTATCGAACAGGGGCGATCCCAAGGCCAGCACGCTGCCCAGCAGCAGGCTGTTCTGGATCAGCAGCGCGATGTCGCCCGCGCGCGCCCCCAGCGCCTTGGCGACAAGGGCAGGGGCGAGGAACATCCCAATCGGCGCGCGCAGCACATCCGGCGTGGCGCGGGCGGTGTAGACGAAGGGCCATGGATTGACGACCATGTCCCGCATCGCGGCCAGCCGCACCTGCCAGTCGATATTGGCGTAGAAGAAGCGCCCTTCGCCACCCAGCAGCAGCAGGATCACAGCCACGCCGATGCAGGTCAGCAGGGTTACGGGGTTGGGACCGGCAAAGTCGCGGGTGGCGCGGAGGATGAGGAAGCACAGCCCGGCCAGCAACGCGCCGCCCAGAGGATAGGCCCAAAGTGGCATGACGTCGAGGAAGCGCCACAGCAGCAACTGGTCCGCACCCAGCCAGACCGCGAGGAAGGCCAGCAGGGCGCCGCCGGGAAGCGGGCGGGCAAGGGCGGGGAGGCGGGCTGTCGAGGTCATGACGCCAGCGTCATGGCAAAGAAAAAGGGGCGCGGAAAGCGCCCCTTGTCCAATTCATGTTGTCCGACAGGATCGCTCTGGCGGATCAGTCGCCCTCAGCCAGCTTTCTCAGCCAACACCGTCAGGCCTTTTTCATTCACTTCGGCAAAGCCGCCCTCGACCGGAATGACTTCCGGTGCGGCGCCAGCGCTGCTGAAGATCTGGATATTGCCGTCGCGCACGGTCGACATGAAGGGGGCATGGCCCTCCAGCACGCCGAAGTCGCCGTCGGTGCCGGGAACGACCACCTGATAAACCTCTTCGGAGCGGACGAGCTTTTCCGGGGTCACGAGTTCGAAATGCAGTGCCATTTTTTCGATCCTAAGCCCCTCCCTTCCAGGGAGGGGTTGGGGTGGGTGCCATCGCGAAGCGATGGCCTGCGCCCTAGCCGACAAGGTGGAAGCTCGCTTCGCTCGCTACCCACCCCTCAATCCCCTCCCTTGAAAGGGAGGGGTTATTTTCGTTCAGCTTACGCCGCTTCGGCAGCCAGCTTCTTGGCCTTCTCGATGGCTTCGTCGATGCCGCCGACCATGTAGAAGGCGTTTTCGGGCAGATGGTCATATTCGCCTTCGACCACGGCCTTGAACGACTTCACCGTGTCTTCGATCTGGACGAACTTGCCCGAGATGCCGGTGAAGACTTCGGCGACGTGGAAGGGCTGCGACAGGAACTTCTGGATCTTGCGGGCGCGGGCGACCGTGATCTTGTCCTCTTCCGACAGCTCGTCCATGCCGAGAATGGCGATGATGTCCTGCAGCGACTTGTACTTCTGCAGGATCGACTGGACCGCACGGGCGGTCTCATAATGTTCCTGACCGACGACGCGGGGTTCCAGAACGCGGCTGGTCGAGTCAAGCGGGTCGACCGCCGGATAGATGCCCAGTTCCGAGATCGCGCGGTTAAGCACGGTGGTGGCGTCAAGGTGCGCGAAGCTGGTGGCCGGCGCCGGATCGGTCAAGTCATCCGCGGGGACGTACACGGCCTGCACCGAGGTGATCGAACCCTTGTTGGTGGAGGTGATGCGTTCCTGCAGCTGGCCCATGTCGGTCGACAGGGTCGGCTGGTAACCCACCGCCGAAGGAATACGGCCGAGCAGAGCCGACACTTCCGCGCCCGCCTGGGTGAAGCGGAAAATGTTGTCGACGAAGAACAGCACGTCCTGATTTTCGACGTCGCGGAAATATTCGGCGATGGTCAGGCCCGACAGGGCGACGCGGGCGCGGGCGCCCGGGGGCTCGTTCATCTGGCCATAAACCAGCGCAACCTTCGAGCCTTCGCTGATCGCATTGCCATCGGCGTCCTTGGCGATGACGTTGGCGTCGAGGAATTCATGGTACAGATCGTTCCCTTCGCGGGTGCGTTCGCCGACGCCCGCGAAGACCGAGGTGCCGCCATGGCCCTTGGCGATGTTGTTGATCAGTTCCTGAATGAGAACGGTCTTGCCGACGCCCGCGCCGCCGAACAGGCCGATCTTGCCGCCCTTTGCGTAAGGGGCGAGAAGGTCGATGACCTTGATGCCGGTGACGAGGATCGAGGCGTCGGTCGACTGATCGACGAATTCCGGCGCCTTGGCATGGATCGGCGAACGCAGTTCGGTGGCGACCGGGCCACGCTCGTCGATCGGCTCGCCGACGACGTTCAGGATGCGGCCGAGCGTGGCCGGGCCGACGGGAACGCTGATCTGCGCGCCGGTGTCGGTGACTTCCTGACCGCGGGTCAGGCCGTCGGTCGAGTCCATCGCGATGGTGCGGACGGTGTTTTCACCCAGATGCTGAGCGACTTCCAGAACAAGGCGCTGGCCGTTGTTGCTGGTTTCCAGCGCCGAAAGAATGGCGGGAAGTGCATCGGGGAAGGTCACGTCGACGACGGCGCCGATGACCTGCGAGATGCGGCCTACATTGTTGGTGGTTGCCATGACTGCTTCCTTGCGTGCGTGATCTTAGAGGGCTTCGGCGCCCGAGATGATTTCGACCAGTTCGGTGGTGATCGCGGCCTGGCGGCTGCGGTTATACTGGATGGTCAGCTTGTTGATGAGGTCGCCGGCGTTGCGGGTCGCATTGTCCATGGCGGTCATCGACGCGCCCTGTTCCGATGCGTTGTTTTCCAGCAGCGCCTTGAACAGCTGTACCGTGACGTTGCGCGGCAACAGGTCGTCCAGGATCGCTTCCTCGCTCGGCTCATATTCCACCGTCGCGCCGATCGCGTTGAGGTCGGCATCGGCCGGGATCTTGACCGGGATGATCTGCTGTTCCGTCGGGATCTGGGCCAGAGCCGACTTGAAGCGCGAATAGAAGAGATGGGCGACGTCGAACTTGCCGTTCAGATACATGTCGGTCAGTTCGTGCGCGACGGCCTGCGCCTGGGCGAAGCCGGGCTCCTTGGCGCCGGTCGTGTCGTAATTGGCGACGATCTTGCCGGGATAGGTGCGGTTGATGACCGGGCGGCCCTTGCGGCCGATCAGGTAGAAGATCACCTTCTTGCCATCCAGTTCCAGCTCGCGCGCCTTGGCCAGAGCGGCCTTGACGATGTTCGCGTTGAACGCGCCGGCCAGACCGCGGTCGCTATTGGCGACGACGAGCAGATGGACATCATCCTTGCCGGTGCCGGCGAGCAGCGGGGAGGCGCCTTCGCCCGAACCGCCGGCAATCTTCGACGCGAGGCTCGCGACGACCGATTCCAGACGGCTGCTATAGGGGCGGGCGGCTTCCGCAGCGGCCTGCGCCTTGCGCAGCTTCGCGGCGGCGACCATCTGCTTCGCCTTGGTGATCTTCTGGGTCGACTTGACCGACCCGATGCGGAGCTTCAGTTCCTTGAGGCTAGGCATAGTTTATACGTTCCGAGCAAGGGCCAGACGACCCGCGAGACCAAAGAAACCGACGCCCATGGCGCCTTCGAACCAGCGCATTGCGCGGCTTTGACCGACCGAACGGCCCGCCTTGGTGGCGAGCGCCGCAAGCAGCGCACACCAGAGGAAGCCGAGCGCATAGACGATCGCGATCAGCAACATGCCCTGCCAGGGCGCATCAGGGCCGGTGCCGACGAATTGCGGCAAGGCGGCCAGGAAGAAGATCGCGACCTTCGGGTTCAGCACGGTGCTGACGAAACCCTGCATGAAGGGCGATCCACCGATACGAACTTTTGCCTCTGCCGATGCCGGCGCGGGCGTGATCGCGCCACGCAGCAGGCCAAGGCCCATCCAGGCGAGATAGAGCGCACCAGCAATCTTCACCGCCATGAACAGTCCCGGCACAGCGTTCAGCACGCTGAGGAAACCGAAACCGCACAGCAGCATGTAGAACAGGCCGCCCAGCTGGATGCCGCCGATCGCCGCCATCCCCGCCTTCAGCCCACGGCGCGCTGCGTGACCGGCCACCAACATGGTGTCCGGTCCCGGCAGCAGCACCAGACCGATCGACATCACGGTCCAGGCAAGAAGGGAATGGGCGGTCAGCACGTTATCAGGCGAACGTCTTGCCGAACGAGTCGAGCGCGGCCTTCAGCTTCGCCTTGGGCTCATCGCCCAGATCCTTGCTGTCGCGGATCGCGGCCAGCACGTCGGCATGGTCGTGACGCAGATAGGCGAGCATCAACTCTTCGTAACGGGTCACATCCTTGACGGCGACGCTGTCGAGATAGCCGTTGGTACCGGCGAAGATCGACGCGGTCTGCTCTTCGAAGGGCAGGGGCGAGAACTGGGCCTGCTTCAGCAGCTCGGTCAGGCGCGCACCACGGTTCAGCAGCTTCTGGGTCGAAGCGTCGAGATCCGAACCGAACTGGGCGAAGGCCGCCATTTCGCGATACTGGGCCAGCTCCAGCTTGATCGAGCCGGACACCTTCTTCATCGCCTTGGTCTGCGCGGCGGAACCGACGCGCGACACCGACAGACCGACGTTAATGGCCGGACGGATGCCCTGATAGAAGAGGTTGGTTTCGAGGAAAATCTGGCCGTCGGTGATCGAGATCACGTTGGTCGGAATGTAGGCCGACACGTCGCCTGCCTGCGTCTCGATGATCGGCAGCGCGGTCAGCGAGCCATTGCCGTTGGCGTCGTTCATCTTCGCAGCGCGTTCCAGCAGGCGGCTGTGGAGATAGAAGACGTCGCCCGGATAGGCTTCGCGGCCCGGAGGACGACGCAGCAGCAGCGACATCTGACGATAGGCGACGGCCTGCTTGGACAGATCGTCATAGACGATCACGGCATGCATGCCGTTGTCGCGGAAGAATTCGCCCATGGTGACGCCGGTGTAGGGCGCCAGATACTGAAGCGGAGCCGGCTCCGAAGCGGTCGCGGCGACGACGATCGAATATTCCATCGCGCCATTTTCTTCGAGCTGCTTGACGATCTGCGCGACGGTCGAGCGCTTCTGGCCGACGGCGACATAGATGCAATAGAGCTTCTTGCCTTCGTCGTCGCCCGCGTTGACGCCCTTCTGGTTGATGAAGGTGTCGATCGCGACGGCGGTCTTGCCGGTCTGGCGGTCGCCGATGATGAGTTCGCGCTGGCCACGGCCGACGGGGACGAGGGCGTCGATCGCCTTCAGGCCGGTCTGCACGGGTTCGTGCACCGACTTGCGGGGGATGATGCCCGGCGCCTTGACTTCAACGCGCTTGCGCTCGGTATACTGGATCGGGCCCTTGCCGTCGATCGGGTTGCCGAGGCCGTCGACCACGCGGCCGAGCAGGCCCTTGCCGACGGGGACGTCGACGATGGTGCCGGTGCGCTTGACAGTGTCGCCTTCCTTGATTTCGGCGTCCGAGCCGAAGATCACGACGCCGACATTGTCGGCTTCCAGGTTCAGCGCCATGCCCTGCACGCCGTTGGCGAACTCGACCATTTCGCCCGCCTGGACGTTGTCGAGGCCATGGACGCGGGCGATGCCGTCACCCACGGTCAGCACGGAACCGACTTCGCTCACCTGCGCTTCGGTGCCGAAATTGGCGATCTGGTCCTTGATGACCTTCGAAATTTCTGCGGCGTTGATATCCATGTTCAGCCTTTCAGCCTTTCATCGCGTGGGCGAGCGTGTTCAAACGGGTACGAATAGAAGAATCGATCATCTGGCTGCCGATCTTGACGACCAGCCCGCCCAGGATCGCGGGGTCGACCTTGGCATCGACCGCGACTTCGCGGCCGACACGGGCCTTCAGGCTCTTTTGCAGAGCGGTGATCTGGGTCTTGGTCAGGGGATGGGCGCTCGTCACTTCGGCGCGGGCCTCACCCTTGTGATTCGACAGCAGCGTTTCATAGGCGCGGATGATCGCCGGAAGCTGGCCCAGGCGACGGTTCTGCGCGAGCACGCCCAGAAATTTCGTCGTCAGCGCGTCGGTACCCATGGAGGATGCGACGGCGGCGATCGTCTTGCCTGCTGCATCGCGGCTCAGAACCGGACTGTTGATGAGCCCCTTGAAATCGGGGGACTGCGCAATAGCTTGCTTCAACCCGGTCAGGCTGTCCGCCACCGTGTCGAGCGATTGTGCGTCGCGAGCCAGATCGAACAGCGCCACCGCGTAGCGGCCGCTGAGACTGGCCTGTATGCCGCTATTAATCTCCACGCGCCTGCCGTCCTCCGTGATTTGCGGGTCATGCAAAAAGAGGGCGCGGTCTGATCCCGTCCCGAGCCCCTGTTGCCGGGCCGGTTAGCAGTGCGATTATGACTATGCAAGTCATGTGACGCGATTCCATCGATAGTGCGAAAAACGCCCTATTTGACTGAGTATTTCCGCCGCGACGAATCGGTCATTCGGCAGGATCGGCCGGAGCAAGCCGTCCCTTTTGGCAATGATAGACAATCCGTTCGTTGGGCTGGGCCGGAAGCAACGTTGTCATGTCGCTCTGGAGCGTCGCGATCCGGGACAGAAGTTCGGAGTCGCTGCCGCAGCCTTTGATTGGCTTGTCCTTCAGGAGCGCGCGGGCCTTGTCCATCGTGTCGAGATCCGGGAGCCAGCGCTGGACGCGCAGCGTGCCGGTGGCCGGGTCGAACTGGCTGCTGGTCAGATAATTGGCATCGTCGGGCACGGTGGCCCGCTGCCAGACGGTCCCCGACGCGACATATTGGGTGTCGCCATTGACGCAACCGCCATCGGCCCAGTTGAGGCCGATGTCATTGGGCTGCGACACGGTCAGGCGGCTGCGGGCCAGATCCACCTTGCAGACATTCTCGCCGGTCCAGGCAAAGGCGGCGTTGCCGACGACATGCCTATCCTCGGGCAGTTTTACCCGTTCGTCGATGCTGGAAAAGCTGGGGCGCAGGAAGAAGAGGCCGAGCGCCGCCAGCAACGCCACGCCGCCGCCGGCCAGGAACCAGGTGGACTTGCGTTCCTTGCCCTGGCTGTAGAACAGGCCGCCGGCCCCCAGACCCAGCACCGCGAGCGCCAGCAGGACGGCCGCGCCGGCCATGGCATTTTCCCGCGCGGTGATGACGTCGCGCTCTGCCGCATCGCGGGCGCGGGCGACGGCCTGTTCGCGCGCGTCGGCGGTGGCCCGGCTCTTCTGCTCGGTCGCCTGCGATTCGCGCTGGGTGATGCTGGCATCGGCTGCGTCCGCTTCGGCCATCGACCGGCAGGGGACGATGCTGTGAAGCGACGACACGCCCGCCTGCCGCAGGAAGGACGCAACCTCCCGCCAGGAGACAGCAAAGCCGAACTCCGCATCATTGCCGTCCGACACGGACCCGAAACTGTTGACGCCCAGCACACGGCCGCAATCATCGGCCAGCGGCCCGCCGCTGTTGCCGGCGGCGAGCGGGGCGGTGTGCAGGATCGTGTCGAAGCTGCGACTCGCCCGGCCGGAGGAGATGTTGCCGCTGGTCTTCACCGTCGCCAGCGGCTCGACCAGTTGCTTGAGGCCAAGGCCCTGTGCCCGGTCGACCGTACCGGGATAGCCGATGGCGGTGACATGCTGCCCGTCGGTGACCGCGCCGGCATAGAAGGTGGATACCGGCAGGCGCCCTTCCTCCAGCTGGATGAGGGCGAGGTCGTTGCCCGGCGAATAAGCGATGATTCGCCCGCCATAGGTCTTGGTCCCCTCGGACGGGATCACGCCGATGACGAGATTCTTCTCTTCCCGCGCCAGTTCGACGACATGGGCGTTGGTCAGAACCTTGTCCGGCGCGACCGCAAAGCCGCTGCCATGGCCGACGAAATAGGCGTCCGATCCGTCGGTTGCGACCAGCGCGACGCGCACCACGCCACGCGCGGCGGCGGCGATGTCCTGCTGTTCGGCATGGAGGGACACTGGCGCCATCAGCGCGAGCGTGAAGCCGAGGATCGGGGCGAAGCGGCGGAGGAGGGCGACCATAGGTTCGCGCATCAATATTGAAAGGCGCGCGCGGCGCAATGTGGAAAAAGATGAAATGCTTTGAACGCAAGGCGCAGGAAGCATGGCGACGGGCAATCTTCTATCCCCTATCGTCATGAACCAGATGACTCGCCTCTCGCCCGCTCCCTCGCCAGCCATGCCCGATCCGGACGTTTGCTGGGATGCCTTTTGCCGCCGCGATCGGGCAATGGACGGCCTGTTCGTGGGCTGCGTCGCCACCACCGGCATCTATTGCAAGCCCAGCTGCGCGGCGCGCCACCCGAAGCGGGAGAATATGCAGTTCCAGCCCGATCCGGCGGCGGCACGGGCGGCGGGCTTCCGCGCCTGCCTGCGCTGCCGCCCGGACGAGGTCGGGCGGGACCGGATCGCGGTGGAAAGGGCGATCGCCTTCATCGAGGCGGCAGAGGAGACGCCGCTGCTGGAGGCGATCGCCGCCCATGCCGGCTACGCGCCACATCATTTCCATCGCCTGTTCAAGCGCGAAACGGGGCTGACCCCGGCGGCCTATGCGCGCGGGGTGCGGGCGGGTCGGCTGAGGCAGGCGCTGGACCGTAAGGGCAGCGTGACCGACGCCATTTACGAGGCCGGCTATAATGCGCCCAGCCGCGCCTATGCCGATGCGCAGGCACATCTGGGGATGACGCCGACGGCGTGGAAGGATGGCGGGCGCGGCGTCACGATCCGCTGGCGCACGGTGGAAAGCAGCCTTGGCCCCATGCTGGTGGCGGCGACATGCCGGGGGCTGTGTCGCATCAGCTTCGGCGAAGGTGTGTCCGACCTGCGCGCACGCTTCCCCCATGCCGATCTGCAACCCGCCGATGCGGCGCTGGATGCGATGGCGGCGCGGGTCGCGGCGCTGGTCGATGATCCCGCGAGCGGCGCCGATCTGCCCACCGATATCGGCGGGACCGCCTTCCAGCAGGCGGTGTGGGCCGCGCTGCGCGCCATCCCGCCGGGCGAAACGCGCAGCTACGGGGATGTCGCCGCCGCTATCGGTCGCCCCGGCGCCGTGCGCGCGGCAGGCACGGCCTGCGGCGACAATAATCTCGCCATCCTCATTCCCTGCCATCGGGTCGTGCGCAGCGATGGCAGCATGGGTGGCTATGCCTGGGGCCTGGACAGGAAGCAGGCGCTGCTCGCCAAAGAAAAAGTCAAGTAACGGGAATATTTCATCTTTCCATCCGACGCGCGCTTCGCCACCTTGTCATCAAGGTCTTTGGGGAAAGAGCGAAATGATGCGATTCTGGATGAGGGCGCTGGCCGGGGCGGGGCTGGCGCTGGTTGGCATGGCGGCGACCATGGGCACGGCGCAAGCGGCATGGTGGCAGGCGCAGACCCGGCATTTCACCGTCTATAGCGAGGGCCGGGACGAAACGCTGCGCGGCTTTGCCGAGCGGCTGGAGAAATTCGATTTCCTGCTACGCCGCCTGACCGGCGTGGACAGCCCGGACAAGGGCAGCCCGGTGAAGGTCTATCTTCTGTCGAGCGAGGCCAAGGTCAAGGAACTGGCGCGCAATCCCAATATCGCGGGCTATTACACGACCTCCGATCGCACGGCCTATGCCTTTCTGGCGCGCGGGGGGAAGACCAGCAAATATGACACCGGCGCCGAGGAGATATTATTCCACGAATATACCCATCATTTCATGCTGCATCATTTTCCGGCCGCCTATCCGGCCTGGTATGTGGAGGGGTTCGCGGAATTTTTCTCGGTCGTTAATTTCCCCAAGGACGGGTCGATCCAGTTCGCCAAGGTGCCGATGGGTCGGGTGCCGGGGCTGGTTCTGGGTCAGCCCTATCCACTCGCCCAGCTGCTGTCGCGCACGACCGACGGTCTGAACCTGAGGGATGGCGACCGCTATTATGGGACCGCCTGGCTGCTCACCCATTATTATTTCCAGAACAAGAACGACTATACGGCGGCCATGACCCGCTATCTCAACGATCTGGCGCAAGGGAAGCCGGATGTGCAGGCAGACAGTTATTTCGAAGGGGGTGTGGACGGGCTGGAGAAGGCGCTCAAGGCCTATATGCGCACTCGCCTGACCATGTCGGTGCTCAAGCCGCAGGAAATGAACATCGGCGCGATCACGGTGGTGCCGGTCGATCCGGCGCAAGCGGCCCTGATCGAGGATGAACTGCACCTCATCCATCGGCCGCAGCCGGATGAACTGCCCGCTCTGGTTGCTTCGATCCGGACGACGGCTGCCCAATATCCGGACAGCGCCTATGCGCTGGCGCTGCTTGCCGAAGCGGAATGGGATGCCGAGCAGGCAGACGCGGCCCTGGCCGATGCCGACCGTGCGATCGCGATCGATCCCCAATCCTCCCGTGCCTATGCCGTGCGCGCGCAGGCATTGCTGGAAAAGGCGCAGGACAGCGACAAGGCGGAAGACTGGAAGGCTGCGCTGACGTCGATTGTCCGCGCCAATCGCGCCGATACCGAAGATCCGGTGCCGCTCGCGCTCTTCTACCGTTATCATGCGATGCGTGGGGGCAAGATGCCGGACCTCGGCTATGACGGCCTCTACAAGGCGTTCACCCTGTTGCCGCAAAATCCCAACTATCGGTTCCAGATTGCGCAGGCGATGGCCTATCGCGGGGAATATGAGGCGGCCTCGACGCTGCTCGATCCGATCGCCTTTTCACCGCATGGATCGGACATGCGGCAGGCGGCGATCAGGATGAAGGCCGGTTATGACGCGCAGGCAGCGGAGAAGAAGAAGGCCGCGCCGGCTGGAAATCCGAAACCCGCATCATGACATCGGCGCGGGCGGCATCGCCCAGCGACCGCCAATGGACGATCTCCTCGATCGTCCGGCCGCAGCCGGTGCAGCTCTTCCGGTCCCGGTCGAGCGCACACAGGTTGCGGCAGGGGCTGAGGATGAAGTTGGGCGTTACCATCACATGAAGCTGTAGGGGTCGACATCCACCGCGACGCGCGTGCCCGATTTCCAAGCCAGATTGCCCAGCCATTCGCGGATCGCCGCCTGAATATCCACCTGACGCGTGGCATGGATCAGCAGGCGATGGCGGTGCCGCCCGCGCAAGACGGACAGCGGAGCGGGGGCGGGGCCATAGACGCGCATCCCCTCGATCACCGGGGCGGACTTGCCGATCAGCCGGGCGGTCTGCGCCGCCTCGTCAGCATCCTCGCTCGATATGATGATCGCGGCGAAGCGGCCGAAGGGCGGCGCGTTGGCGCGGCGCCGGTTCTCCGTCTCCACCGCATAGAAACGCTCGGTGTTGCCCTCGATCAGCGACTGGATCACCTCGCTGCCGGGCATGCGCGTCTGGATATAGACCTTGCCTGGCTTCTCGCCGCGTCCGGCGCGTCCGGCCACCTGCACGATCTGCTGGAATGTGCGCTCGGCCGCGCGCAAATCGCCGCCCTCCAGTCCCAGATCCGCATCGATCACGCCCACCAGCGTCAAATTGGGGAAGTGATAGCCCTTGGTCACGAGCTGCGTGCCGACGATGATGTCGACATCGCCGGCCTCCACCGACTTCACGAAATCGGCGGCACGGGCCGGGGACCAGAGCGTGTCCGACGTGGCCAGCGCAATGCGCGCCTGCGGCCACAGGGTCTTTACCTCGTCCGCGATGCGCTCCACGCCAGGGCCGCAGGCGACGAGCGAATCCTCCTCCTTGCACTCTGGGCAGCGGCGCGGCGCGGGGATGACATGGCCGCAATGATGGCAGGCGAGGCGGTGGGTCAGCCGATGCTCGACCATCCAGCTGGTGCAATTGGGGCATTGGAAGCGATAGCCGCAATGGCGGCACAAAGTCAGCGGTGCATAGCCCCGCCGGTTGAGGAAGAGCAGGCTCTGCTCGCCCTTCGCCATCACCTCGTCGATCGCCTTGACCAGCGGCGGCGCGATCCAGCGGCCGCGCTCGGGCGGATCGGTCAGCAGGTTCACGCCTTCGATGGATGGCATCTCCGCCCCGCCATAGCGCGACGGCAACTTGATCTCCGCATAGCGGCCCAGTTCCACCTGATGCCGCGTCTCGATCGCCGGTGTGGCGGAAGCGAGGATGACCGGGAATTTCTCTATGAGGCCGCGCATCACCGCCACATCGCGCGCATGATAATGAACGCCATCCTCCTGCTTGAAACTGGCTTCATGCGCCTCGTCCACCACGATGAGGCCCAGATTGGGATAGGGCAGGAACAGGGCCGAACGCGCGCCCACCACAACCTGCGCCTGTCCGCTGGCAATGGCGCGCCACGCCCGGCGCCGCTCGCTCTGCCGCAGGCCGCTGTGCCAGTTGACCGGCACCGTGCCGAAGCGCTTTTCGAACCGCTCCAGAAAGGGTTCGGTCAGCGCGATTTCGGGCAGCAGCACCAGCACCTGCCGGTCGGCGCGGATCGCGGCGGCGATCGCCTCGAAATAGACCTCGGTCTTGCCCGACCCGGTGACACCGTCCAGCAGGAATGGCGCGAAGTCATGCGCCCGCACGGCGTCTGCCATCTGCTCCGCCGCGGCCGTCTGCGCTGCCGACAGGACCGGCTGGGCATGGGCCGGATCGGGCATGGGGAAGGGCGTGTCGACGCTCACCTCCACCGCTTCGAATATATCCTGCTTGATAAGACCGCGGATCACCGCGTCGCTGACACCGCCGATCATCGCCAGTTCGCGGATCAGTCCCTGCCGATCCCCGATCCGCTCCAATGCCTGCGCCCGCTGCTCGGTCATCCGGTCGGGCACGGCGCCTGTGGCGCGATATTCGATCACCGTCCGCGCGCCTTCCAGCGCCGCCATGGAGGATAGAGCCATGCGCAGCACGGCGGCCGGAGGCGCCAGATAATAATCCGCCGTCCATTCGATCAGCCGGCGCAACGTTTCGGGCAGGGGCGGGGCGTCAACCACCTCGATCAGGTTGCGCAGCCGGTTGTCGCCGACCGTCTCGCCATCGGGGAAGCTGTCTTCCTCCCACACCACGCCGATCAGCTGACGCGGCCCCAGCGGCGCTACGACAATGCTGCCGGGCCTGACGCTCATGCCGTGCGGCACGCGATAGTCGAGCGGCCCAAGGGCAGCGTTCAGGATCAGGACACGGGCGCGAGACGACATGCTCCCAGTCCTTAAAGCGCTGGGCGCGCGGCGCAATGGCTTCGCGGCTACAGCCGCCAGCTCAGCGTCAGCCAGGGGATGTGCGACACGACATCGGGCCGGCCATCGCGGAAATTCTGCTGCCGCATATAGAGCAATTGGGCGTCCAGCGCCTTGGCGATCGGATGGCGCAGCCCGATCTGGTTGCGCATCATGGCAAGGCCGGTCTTGTCGCTCGGCCGGGCGCGATTGAGGTGGAAGAAGACTTCGGTCGCAGCGATGACCGTCCATCGCTTCGCCCGGTCGATCGGCACCGACGCCTGCACCCGCTGCCGCAGCCGCCAGCTTGGATCATTCGCGGTGCTGAAGAAGCGCTGCTCCATCCGGGTGCGGCTCAGCCAGATGCCCTTGCTGACGATCGCCTGCTGGAACAGGCGCAACTCCTGATCGACCTCGCTTTCCAGATAAGCGATGCCGCCGCCCAGTTGCAGGTGCGGCGCGACCGCATGGTCCAGCCCGACCCGTGCCACGAACTGTTCGCCGCCGCTCTGCGCGTCGGACCGCATCCGCTGGCTCGAATCGATGGTGACGATATCGGCCGGGCTGATACGGATGGTCGCCAGTTCGCTCAGCCAGGCCTGGCTTTCCTCGGTCGCGGCCGACGCCGGGCTGGTCAGGGGCAGGCACAGGGTCAGGCAAAGCCCCGCGATCAGGCGGGTGCGGGGCAATCGGCGCATGTCTGGTCCTTTGGAAAGGTAGGCCCGCCTTAATCGCGCCGTGCGCCGGATGCAAATCGGCGCGTCCGACATGGCTTATCCTGCCGCCAGCCGCTAAAGGGGCGCGATTCGCCCTATCCCCGGAGTCCTCCCCATGAAATTCTTCGTCGACACTGCCGACACCGCCGAAATCCGCGAACTGGCCGCCACCGGCCTGCTGGACGGCGTCACCACCAACCCCTCGCTGATCCACAAGTCGGGTCGCAAGTTTCTGGAAGTGGTGGAGGAAATCTGCGGCATCGTAGATGGCCCCGTGTCCGCCGAAGTCGTCGCGCTCGACCATGAGACGATGATGAAGGAAGCCGAAGTGCTGCGGAAGATCGCGGACAATGTCTGCATCAAGGTGCCGCTGACCATCGACGGCCTCAAGACCTGCAAGGCGCTGACCGACGATGGCACGCTGGTCAATGTCACCCTCTGCTTCTCGGCCAATCAGGCGCTGCTCGCGGCCAAGGCCGGCGCCAGCTTCATCTCGCCCTTCGTTGGCCGGCATGACGATAATGGCTTCGACGGCATGGCACTGATCGGCGATATCCGCCTGATCTACGACAATTATGGTTTCGACACCGAAATCCTGGTCGCTTCGGTCCGCCATCCGATCCATGTGCTCGAAAGTGCCCGTATCGGCGCCGATGTGATGACCGCGCCGCCGTCCGTCATCAAGATGCTGTCCAAGCATGTGCTGACCGACAAGGGCCTCGAAGGCTTCGCCGCCGACTGGGCGAAGACCGGCCAGACGATTCTCTGATCGGATCGCACCGGCGCTCCCGGCTGTCGGGAGCGCCGGTTTGGCTTATCCTGTTGGAACTCGCGCGCGATCCGGCTCATTCTCCTTGAAAGGCAAGGAGAGAATCGATGTTCGTCGCGGTCTATTGGTGGCGGGTCCATCCCGGCAAGGAAGAGCAGTTCCGCACCGCCTGGCGCCGCGGCACCGACCTCATCCGCGAAAGATATGGCAGCTACGGCTCCCGCTTGCATCGCGATGCCGATGGTCGTTTCGTCGGTTATGCCGAATGGCCGGATGAGGCGACATGGCGGGCGGCATTCGACCGGAAAATGGTCTATGATGAACCGGCTACCCGTGCCGCCTTCGTCGATGCGATTGCGGAAGTGCCGCCGGATGCCGACCCGATCTTTACCATGACGGTGCTCGATGATCTATTGGCACGGTCGCAATGAAGGAAAGGCGCGATGAGAGATCCTGACAAACCCGATTTCGGCTTTCTCGGCTTCGCCTTCATGCTGACGCTGTTCGGCCTGGCGATGCTGATCTTCAACTTCTGATTCTGTGGCGACCCCGGCAGGATTCGAACCTGCGACCATTCGCTTAGAAGGCGAATGCTCTATCCAACTGAGCTACGGGGCCGTGCGGGTGCCGCGATAGCGGGCGATCCGGCCGCTTGCAATCGCCTGACTGTGTCGGCGTGCAAGATCGCAGCGGACGCGCCCGTTTCGCCCGCCATCCGTCAGGCTGTACTGGGGGCCAGCGCCACGGTGTCGCTCGACCGGGGCGGATGGGGCGGTGTGGGATCAACCGTGACCGGCTGATCGCCGCGCACCAGGGCGACGGCTTCCGCCCGGCTCTCCACGGCCGGTGGCGATCCGCGCAGCGGCATGCCCGCGGTTTCGCGCACATGCCACATCGTCGCGATGCCGATCGCCGCCGCGCCCATCAGATAATAGGCCGGCACCAGCGGATCGCCGGTCCGGCTGACGAGCCAGGCGGTGACCAGCGGCGTCGTGCCGCCAAACAGCGAGACAGAGATGTTGAACGCGATCGACAGCCCGCTGTAGCGCACCGGCGTGTAGAAAAGCGCGGGCAGGGTCGAGGGCATCGAACTGGTGAAGCAGACCAAAGTCACGCCCAGCAGCATCAGCCCGGCAAAGATCAGCCAGTCGTTACCCGTTCCGATCAGCCACATGCACGGCACCGACAGCAGGATCAGCGCCGCGCAGGCGCCGATAATCATCGGTCGCCGCCCCAGCCGGTCGCTGATCGCGCCGCCCACGACATTGAGCGGCATCATCACCAGCATCACCAGAATGATGAGCAACAGCCCCTTGCTCTCCGCGTAACCCATGGTGACGCTCAGATAATTGGGCATATAGGTCAGCAGCATATAGTCGGTGACGTTGAACACCAGCACCAGCCCCATGCACTTGACCAGTTGGCGCCAGTGGGTGCGCAGCAGAGCGGTAAGGGGCAGGCGATCCTGCTCGCGCTTGTCGGCTTCCTCGGCATAAGCACGGAAGGCCGGCGTTTCCTCCAGCTTGAGCCGCATATAGAGGCCGAGCAACCCCAAAGGCCCCGCGATCAGGAAGGGGATGCGCCATCCCCAGGCCAGCATGTCGGCATCGCTCAGCGCCATTTGCAGCGCCGTGACCGTGCCTGCCCCCATGATGTAACCGCCCAGCGTGCCGAACTCCAGCCAGCTGCCCATGAAACCGCGCTTCTGGTCGGTCGAATATTCCGCGATGAAGGTTGCCGCCCCGCCATATTCGCCGCCGGTGGAAAAGCCCTGGATCAGCCGCGCGACCAGCAGCAGGATCGGCGCGCCCATGCCGATCCGTTCATAGGAAGGGATCAGGCCGATGGCGAAGGTGCCGATCGCCATCAGGATCATGGTGAAGGCCAGAACCTTGTGCCGGCCATAGCGGTCGCCCAGCGGCCCGAACACCAGACCTCCCAGTGGCCGAACCAGAAAGGCAGCGGTAAAGGTCGCCAGCGTCGCGATCAGCTGTGCGGTCGGATCGCCGGCGGGAAAGAAGACCCGGCCCAATGTGACGGCCAGATAGCCGTAGACGCCGAAATCGAACCATTCCATCGCATTGCCCAGCGCCGCCGCCCCCACGGCCCGGTTAAGTTGCGATTTGTCGACGATGGTGATGTCGTCGACCTTCAGGTCGCGACGCCGTTTGAACCAGCCAAGATGCGCGCGATCGGCGCTGGAAAAGGACATAACTGTCTCCGGTTCCGCCAACAGGGACGCGAAGGATGCGCCACGCACGATCGGCGAATGAGGGGTCGAACAGAGCGACCGTGAAAGGTGCGACACCGAAGCGGCATCAAGCGGGAAGGGCCGCACATAGGCAGCCCATGCGCAAAAGGGGGCAGTTAAGGGACGGGCCGTGGCCTCAAGCGGGTGAAACGACCCGCAATGCTGCATTGCGACATCGCATCGCAGCAAAAATTGCGAAGCGAGGGTCTTGGAGTTTGATCAAATGAGATCAACCCACTGCGTCATTGCGAGCGCCGCGAAGCAATCCATATGGCGCAACATGGATTGCTTCGCGGCGCTCGCAATGACGATGCCATTTGGAATCCTGGCGTTTCAGCGGGATTCGCGCCAGCGCTCGCTTGCAATCATCCGGCTGCACGATAAGCATCGTCGGCATGAGCGACGGGGCGGTGCACAAGATCGAGGCGGATGCGCTGGGAAGCCGGCCATTGCGCTATTATGATTTCTTCATGGCGGCCTTCGTCGCCATATTACTGCTGTCCAACCTGATCGGCGCGGCCAAGCTATCTACGCTGGGCGGCTTCACCTTCGGTGCCGGCATCCTCTTCTTCCCGCTCGGCTATGTCATCGGCGACGTGCTGACGGAAGTGTACGGCTATTCCCGCGCGCGCCGCTGCGTCTGGGCGGGCTTTGCCGCCATGCTGTTCATGGCGTTGATGAGTTGGGTCGTGGTGGCGCTGCCGCCGGCGGAAGGCTGGCCCGACCAGAAAGCCTATGAGTCCGTCTTCGGCAGCACCTGGCGCATCGTCTTCGCGTCGCTCTGTGCCTTCTGGGCGGGCGAATTCGCCAACAGCTTCGTGCTTGCCAAGATGAAGCTGCTGACGCAGGGGCGGCATCTGTGGATGCGGACCATCGGTTCGACCATCGTCGGGCAGGGGGTGGACAGCCTGCTCTTCTACCCGCTCGCCTTCCTGGGCACCTGGACGCACACGCAGGTGCTGACCGTCATGGTCACCAACTGGGGCATGAAATGTCTGTGGGAAGCGGTGTTGACCCCTGTGACCTATATTGTGGTCGGCTTCCTGAAGCGCCGGGAAGGGCTGGACGTCTATGACGCCGGGACCAATTTCACGCCCTTCCGCACCCAGCTCTGAAAAACTTTGCGACCATCCGGCCTTGGTAAATCTCTGTTTACCGGTCGTCCTCAATAAGGGCGCATGAGCCGCCATCTGCACGACGATTTTGCCCAGACTCTTGAACGCAAACCTTTTCCTGTGATGGTGACGGCCGATCTGTTCGGCCCCTGCCCGAATATGGCTGCCGAACTGGGCCGGGCGCAACGGCGGTTCGAGGCGACCTTCCATCACGCACCCATCGGCATCGCGCATGTCCGGCTGGACGGCCATTTTCTGCTGGTCAATCCACGCTTCTGCGAGATTAGCGGCTATGACGCCGACACGCTCATCCGCACCGGCTTCCAGCAGATCACCCATCCGGACGACCTGAATGCGGACGAGGCGCTGCTGGCCCGACTCAATGCCGGTGAACTGCCCCGCTATTCGATGGAAAAACGCTATATTCGTGCGGACGGCACGGTCATCTGGGTCAATCTGACCGTCGCGATGGTGCGCGATGACGCGGATCGGCCCGAATTCTACGTCGCGGTGATCGAGGATCTGTCCGACCTGCGCCAAGCCAGTTTCGAAGCGATGCACGATCCACTGACCAGCCTGTGCAACCGGCGTGGCTTCGCCTGCCGGGCCAAACATGTGCTGACCCATGCCGCGCAGATGAACCGGGCCGTGAGCCTGCTGTTCCTCGACCTCGACGGGTTCAAGCAGTTGAATGACAGCTATGGCCATGCGGCGGGCGACATTTGTCTGGCCGATATCGGCGGCATCCTGCGCAGCCATACGCAGGCGGGCGATGTCGTCGCCCGGCTGGGAGGCGACGAATTTCTGGTTCTGCTCGCGAACCGGGAAGACGTGGCCGTTGCCGCCATTGCCGAAGACGTAAGGCTGGCTCTGGCGGCCTATGGCATGGGCATCAGCGGCAGCCTTGGCCTCGTCAGCACCGACCGGCCCGATCCGGCCGATCTCGACCGGCTGATCGCCTGCGCTGACGATGCGATGCGGGATGCCAAGCGCGCCGGCAAGAATCAGGTGCGGGTCGCCGCTTTCACCTGACGTCTTCGCCCGGATAGCTGGCCTGCACGAAATATAGCCCGTCCGGCGGCGCATTCAGGCCCAGCGCGGCCCGATCTTTCGCCTCGAGCGCGGCGCGCAGATCGTCCGCGGTCCAGCGGCCCATGCCGACCATCGCCAGACATCCGACCATCGACCGCACCTGATGGTGCAGGAAGGATCGCGCCGCCGCATGAATGGCGATGCGGTCGCCGTCGCGTTCCACCGCCAGTCGGTCCAGCGTCTTGACCGGGCTGTGCGCCTGGCAATGGGCGGACCGGAAGGTGGTGAAGTCATGCAGTCCCACCAATATCTGCGCGGCGTCATGCATCGCGCCAGCATCGAGCGGCTGGATCACCCGCCACATCAGCCCTTTGTCGAAGGTCAGCGGCGCGCGGCGATTGGCGATGCGGTAAATATAGGATCGGCCGACGCAGGAAAAGCGGGCATGCCAGTCGTCCGGCACGACCTCGCATGCCAGGATCGCGACCGGATCAGGCCGCAGCCGCGCGTTGATCGCCTCCATCAGGCGGAAGGGCGGGATATCCTTCCCGATCTCCGCATGGGCGCGCATGGCGAGGCCATGGACGCCGGCATCGGTACGCCCGGCCGCATGGATGACCGCCGGCTCCCCCGTGACCGCGAAGATCGCGTCCTCGATTGCCTGCTGTACGCTCGGCCCATGCGCCTGCCGCTGCCAGCCCATGAAGGGCCGCCCGTCAAATTCGACAGTGAAGGCAAAGCGGGTCATATCTGACCTTCGCTCCGATTACCCATCCACCCGGCTCCCCGCCGGCATGTCATAGCCGCGCAGCAATTCGCCCGGCGTCATCACCCCCTTGCCGGCGCGCTGGATCAGCGTCGGGCGGATCGCGTCATGGCCGCATCCGATCAGCAGGCTGTCGTCCAGCAATTCGCCCGCCGGGCCGGCACGGTGCTCGATATGTGCGGCAAGGATACGGAAGCGTTCGCCGCGATATTCGAAAAAGGCACCGGGAAAGGGGTTGAAGGCGCGGACCTGTCGTTCGACCTGATGGGCGTCCTTGCTAAAATCGATCCGCGATTCCGCCTTGTCGATCTTGGCGGCATAGGTGACGCCGTCCTCCGGCTGCGCCATCGCCGGATGCAGCGACACATCGTCCAGCACCTCGACCATCAATTCGGCCCCGGCCTGCGCGAGTTCGTCGGTCAGCACGCCGGCGGTCTTGCCTTCGATCGGCGTCACATGCTTGGCGCGCATCGGCCCGGTGTCGAGGCCTGCCTCCATGTCCATGATCGTCACGCCGGTGACATTGTCGCCGGACAGGATCGCCCGCTGGATCGGCGCCGCCCCGCGCCAGCGCGGCAGCAGCGAGGCATGGATGTTCATGCAGCCATGGCGCGGCGCATCCAGCACGGCGCGCGGCAGGATCAAGCCATAGGCGGCCACCACCGCGACATCGGCCGCCAGCGCGGCAAATGCGGCCTGCACCTCAGCATCCTTGAGCGACACCGGGGTGCGCACCTCTATGCCCAGTGCCTCCGCGCGCATATGGACGGGGGAGGGGCGCAACGCCTTGCCGCGACCGGCCGGGCGGGGCGGCTGGCTGTAGACCGCAACGATGTCATGCCCCGCCTTGACCAGCGCATCGAGCGCAGGAACGGCGAAATCGGGGGTGCCCATATAGATGATACGCATGGCGGATGCTCAAACCCCTTGTCTCTCCCAGTTGCAACCCCTTATCTCACGATATGGCCTCTCCTGAAATCGAAGCGCTCACCCAGGCGCTATCCCGACTGCCCGGTCTTGGTCCCCGTTCGGCGCGGCGCGCGGTGCTGCATCTGCTCAAACGCCGCGAAGGCGCGATGGAGCCGCTGCTGCGCGCGCTGGAGGCTGTGAACGAGCGGCTCGTCACCTGCCATGTCTGCGGGAATGTCGACACGGTCGATCCTTGCGGCATCTGCACCGATCATCGCCGCGATCCGCGCGCGCTCTGCGTGGTAGAGGATGTGTCGGATCTGTGGGCGCTCGACAAGTCGCGCCTCTTTCCCGGCCGCTTTCATGTGCTGGGCGGGCGGCTCTCCGCGCTGGAAGGGGTGCGGCCCGAAGATCTCACCATCGACGCGCTGGTCGCACGGCTGGAGCCGGGCGGCATAGACGAGGTGGTGCTGGCGATGAACGCCACGCTGGAGGGGCAGACGACCGCCCATTATCTTGTCGAACGGCTGGAGCGTTTTCCGATCCGCCTGACCCAGCTGGCCCATGGCGTGCCGGTCGGCGGCGAACTCGACTATCTGGACGAAGGCACGCTGGCGCAGGCGCTGCGCGCGCGACGGCCGGTGGGGTAGGGCGCTGTCCTACTCGTCCCGATCCTGCTAAAGGCACCCCATCGCTGGTTGGCGCTGGCTGTAACTTAATTTCCTATTTCTAATCTGAAATTTCAGGATTGGCGGGAAATATGCGAAGTTAAGCCGTACGCATCCGTCCTTGCCCCGCTTGATATTCGCGGCTGTTCCGCCTATGTTCGGAGCATGGCCATCCGTCCCATTCTTGAAGCGCCCGATCCGCGCCTGCGCACCATCTCGACCCCTGTCGAGGCGATTGACGACGATTTGCAGACGCTGATCGACGACATGTTCGAAACCATGTACGACGCGCCTGGCATCGGCCTTGCCGCGATCCAGGTCGGGGTGCCCAAGCGGGTACTGGTCATGGACCTTCAGGAGCCCGAATCGGACGAAGAAGGCGCGCCGCCGGTCAGGAAGCCGATGGTCTTCATCAACCCGGAGATTCTCAAGGGTTCGGAAGATCTGTCCGTCTATAATGAGGGCTGCCTCTCGGTGCCGGACCAGTTCGCCGAAGTCGAACGTCCGGCCGTCATCCGCGCAAGCTGGATGGACCGCGAAGGCCGCATCCATGAAGAGCAGCTGGAAGGGCTGCTCGCCACCTGCCTCCAGCATGAGATGGACCATCTGGAGGGCATACTCTTCATCGATCACCTGTCCCGCCTGAAGCGCGACATGCTGATGAAGAAACTGACCAAGGCCCGCCGCGCGGCGTAACGATCGTCGGTGGCACAAAATCAGGCGCTCCGGCGGTGGTCGGGGCGCTTTTCTATTTTCTCTCCATATCGACAAGGGCGGAGTGCATCGGTCAACAAGCGGAAAATGCTCGCCATTCATTTATTGATAGTGACTTTCAATAGCGAATCTGTTTAAGGGCCACCCGTCAAAAGGGAGGCTTCATTGACCACATATTTCCTGTCCACCACCAGTCTGCGCGTCCTGACCATCGCGGCCATGTGCGTTTGCGTTCCGGCTTTTGCGGCCGATGATGCCACATCCTATGCGGGGGACGCGGACGGTGACCGGCCCGAAATCATCGTCGTCGGCAAAAGCTACGGCCAGGAAGTCGGCAAGACCGTCACGCCGCTCAAGGACATTCCTAACACCGTGACGGTGATCGACCGGGATCAGATCGAAGCGCAGGGGCTGTTCACGCTGGAAGATGCGCTGACCGCCACCAACGGCATCACCGTCAACGGTGTCGGCAGCGAAGGCGCGACCTTCTATTCGCGCGGTTTTGCCATCAACAATTATCTGGTCGATGGCACGCCGACCCGCGCCTATGATTCCCCGGCGGTCATCCCCGACCTCTTCTTCTACGAAAGGCTGGAGGTGCTGCGCGGTCCGGCTGGCCTGTTCAGCGGATCGGGCAACCCGGCCGGCAGCATCAATCTGGTGCGCAAGCGCCCCCTCGACAGCTTCAAGGTCCAGGGTTCGCTGGGCTATGGCAGCTATCAGAACAAGCGTGGCGAAATCGACCTGTCGGCGCCGATCGGCGGCGGCGCGGCGATACGCTTGGGCGCCATGGTCCAGGATCAGGATCAGTTTTACGATATTGCCCATCGCAACCGTGTCGGTGCCTTCGCCGTGGGCAAGATCGACATCGGCGATCGCACCACCTTCACCGTGGGGGGCACCTGGGAACGGTTCAAGCCGGCGATCCAGACCGGTCTGCCCGGCATCATCGGCGGCGCCGACGGCAGCGACGGAAAACTGCTGGATGTCCCGCGTTCGACCTATGTTGGGGCGGACTGGAACCGCTTCCGTTCCGAAAGCTGGTCCGCCTTCGCCGAACTGACCCATCAGATCAGCGATCGCTGGACGCTGCGGGCGACCGGCCTCTACACCGATGTCGATCGGATCGATATCTACAGCTATATCGGCAGCGCGCCGATCACGGAAACCAACGGCGTCACCCCGCACATCGCCTATCGCGGCGACAATACATTCAGCACCCGGTCCTTCGATTTCAACGGCGTCGGCAGCTTCCCGATGTTCGGCCGGGACCAGACGTTGATCCTGGGCATGGACTATCAGGCGAGTTCCGCCACCACTTATTATACCCGCCTCAGCCGCTATGCGACGATCGACGTCTATAACCCGGTTTCTCCGGCCGAACCGCCGCTTGACCCCTATGGTCCGCTGCCGGCCTATGAAGGCCCCTATGGCGCCGTCACCCAGGTCTATGGCGCCAGCACCACCGACGTCGAACAATATGGCATGTACGGCCAGTTGCGCTTCAGCCCGGTCAAGGGGCTGACGCTGGTCGGTGGCGGCCGCATGACATGGTGGTCGACACAGTCGCAGACTTTGCTCCCTACCTTGCAGCGGCCAAGCGGCTACAGCATGGACGGGCAATTCACGCCCTATGCCGGCATCGTCTGGGACGTGACCGACAATTGGAATATCTATGGCAGCTATGCGGACAGCTTCATGCCGCAGACATCCACCCTGCCGCGCGTGGATGGCGGCCGGATCGAACCGCTGATCGGCGACCAATATGAAGGCGGCAGCAAATTGTCGCTGTTCGACGACAAGCTGCTGTTGTCGCTGGCCGCCTATCAGATCACCCAGTCCAATCGCCTGTTCACCGACCCCGACCTGCCCGATGTGGTGTTGCAGATCGGCAAGGTTCGCTCGCGCGGGATTGAGTTCGATGCGGGCGGCGAAATCCTGCCCGGCTGGCGGATCAACGGCGGTTACAGTTATAATCGCAACAAATATCTGCGCGACACCAATGCGCTATATGAAGGCATTTCGGTGGTGCCGGTCATCCCGAAACATTCGGTCAAGCTGTTCACCAACTATGCCCCCACCAGCGGTGCGCTGGAAGGCTTCAGCGTCGGGGGCGGGCTGACCTGGCTCAGTGCCACCTTCGGCGGCAACGCGGCGATATGGAATACGGACGGTACGCTGCGCACCCGGTCCACGATCGTGCGGCAGGGCGGTTATGTCGTGGCGGACATGCGGGCCGGCTACAAGGTCAACGACCGTATCTCCTTGTCCGTCAATGTGAACAACCTGTTCGACCGCGTCTATTATGCGCGCATTTCTTCCACCGGGCGCGGCAATTTCTATGGCAGTCCGCGCACCGTGTTCGCCACCCTGCGCTTCAGCTTCCCCTGACGGGGAAGGCGCTGCTTGCGCCGGCAAGCGCATGAAAAAGGCCTCCCCGGACATTCCGGGGAGGCCTTTTTCTCATATACGGCGATGGGTTCAGTTCATGCCTTCGGTATCCAGCGCATAGCCGGCCGACCGCACGGTGCGGATAATATCCTGATACTGGCCATCGCCGTTGATCGCCTTGCGCAGGCGGCGGATATGGACGTCGACGGTGCGCAGTTCGATATCGCTGTCCTGCCCCCAGACGCTGTCGAGCAGCCGCTCGCGCGAAAAGACCCAGCCCGGATGCTCCAGAAAATGCTTGAGCAGGCGGAATTCGGTGGGACCGAGCGGGATCACCTGGCCACCACGGCGCACCTTGTGGCCCACCGTATCCATCTCGACATCGGCGAAGGTCAGCGTCTCGCCGGCCAGCGCCGGCCGCACCCGGCGCAGCACCGCGCCGACGCGCGCCACCAGTTCGCGGGGGCTGAAAGGCTTGGTCACATAATCGTCCGCGCCGGTTTCCAGACCGCGCACCCGATCCTCTTCCTCACCGCGCGCGGTCAGCATGATGATGGGGATGTTGGCGGTGCCGTTCATGCGGCGCAGGCGGCGGCACACCTCGATGCCCGACAGGCTTTCGACCATCCAGTCAAGCAGCACGATATCGGGCACATTCTCCTGCGCCATCAGCAGCGCTTCTTCGCCATCGACCGTATGGGCGACCTCGAAATCCTCGCGCTTGAAATGCCAGATGAGGAGTTCGGCCAGTGCCGCGTCATCTTCGACCAGCAGCATCTTCGCTCGCGCCATGGCTCAGTCCTCCGCTTGCAGGTCGGCGCCGCGCTCGCGCTCGGGCAGGGTCTGGCCAGTGGCCGCATAATAGACCATTTCCGCGACGTTGGTGGCGTGGTCGCCGATCCGCTCGATATTCTTGGCGACGAACAACAGGTGCGCGCATTCGCTGATCGTCTTGGGGTTCTCGACCATGAACGTCACCAGCGTTCGGAACACGCTGTTGTAGAAATCGTCGACCACCGTGTCGCGCTCGACCACGGCGAGCGCCAGATCGGCGTCGCGCGCGGCAAAGGCGTTCAGCGCATCATGTACCATCTCACCTGCGACCTGCCCCATGGAGGGCAGCAGCGCGATCGGCTCCAGCGTGCGGGTGTTGGTCGCGATCAGCGGCACGCGCTTGGCGATATTCTTGGCATAGTCGCCGATCCGCTCCACTACGCTGACGATCTTCAGCGCGGCGATCACGTCGCGCAGATCGTTGGCCATCGGCGCGCGGAGCGCGATCACCTGAATGACCAGCTTCTCGACTTCCGCCTCGATCGCGTCGATGCGCTTGTCGTCCGCGACCACTTCGGCGGCCAATTTCTTGTCCTGCCGCTGTAGCGCCAGCATCGCATTTTCGATCGCCGCTTCCGCCCGACCGCCCATTTCGGCGATCAGCCCGCGCAGCCGGTCGATTTCCTCGTCAAATGCCTTGATCGTATGTTCAGCCATGATGTTCCTCCCCCGGATCAGCCGTAGCGGCCGGTGATATAATCCTTGGTCCGCTCCTGGCGGGGATTGGTGAAGATGTCGGATGTCACGCCATATTCGACCAGCTCGCCCAGATGGAAGAAGGCGGTTCGCTGCGATACGCGGGCGGCCTGCTGCATGTTGTGGGTGACGATCACGATCGCATAGCGGCCGCGCAGTTCGTGGATCAGTTCCTCGATCTTGGCGGTCGCGATGGGATCCAGTGCCGAGCAGGGCTCGTCCATCAGGATGACTTCGGGTTCGACCGCGATCGCGCGGCCGATGCACAGACGCTGCTGCTGGCCACCCGACAAGGCGGTGCCGCTGTCATGCAGCCGGTCCTTCACTTCGTCCCACAGGCCGGCGCGACGCAGCGACTTTTCCACGATCACGTCCATGTCCGCCTTGCCGGCGGCGAGGCCATGGATGCGCGGCCCATAGGCGATGTTTTCGTAGATCGACTTGGGGAAGGGGTTCGGCTTCTGGAATACCATGCCGACGCGCGCGCGCAGCTGCACCACGTCCATCGACGGGGCGTAGATATTCTCGCCGTCCAGCGTGATCTCACCCTCGACCCGGGCCGAAGCGACCGTGTCGTTCATGCGGTTCAGCGTCCGCAGGAAGGTCGACTTGCCGCAGCCCGACGGGCCGATGAAGGCGGTGACATGGTCCATGCCGACATCGATCGACACGCCCTTGATCGCCTGCTTTTCGCCGTAGAAGACCTTGACATCGCGGGCCGACATCTTGGGATCGGCGATGGTCAGATTGGTTTGTGCTTCTGTCATGGGTGTCATTACCACCGTGTTTCAAACTTGTTGCGCAGGTAGATGGCGAGGCCGTTCATCGCGAGCAGGAAGACCAGCAGAACAATGATCGCGGCGGAGGTCTTTTCGACAAAGCCCTTGGAGACTTCGTCCGACCAGAGGAAGATCTGCACCGGCAGCACGGTCGCAGGGTCGGTGATACCGCCCGGCGGGGTCGCGATGAAGGCGCGCATGCCGATCATCAGCAGCGGGGCCGTCTCGCCGAGCGCGCGGGCCATGCCGATGATCGTGCCGGTCAGGATGCCGGGCAAAGCGAGCGGCAGCACATGCTGAAACACGACCTGTACCGGGCTAGCGCCGATGCCCAATGCCGCGTCGCGGATGCTGGGCGGCACCGACTTGATGGCGTTGCGCCCGGCGATGACGATGACCGGCATCGTCATCAACGCCAGCGTCATGCCGCCGACCAGTGCCGCCGATCGCGGCAGATGGGCGAGGTTCAGGAAGATCGACAGGCCCAGCAGGCCGAAGATGATGGAGGGCACGGCCGCCAGATTGTTGATCGACACTTCGATAATGTCGGTCCACCAGTTCTTGCGCGCATATTCTTCCAGATAGAGCGCGGTCGCCACGCCCACCGGGAAGCTGAGGATCAGCGTGACCAGCATGGTCAGCAACGACCCCTTGAACGCGCCCCAAATGCCGACCTGCGTCGGATCGGTGCCGTCGCTGGCGGTCAGGAAGCCGAGGTTGAGGCCGGTCGACAGCACGCCCTGCTGCTTCAGCCGGGCGACCTCCGCTTCCATCTCGGGCGAACCCTTGCTTTTGGCGGCAAGGTCCAGCGCGGTGGAGGCGGGGACGCTGATCGTGGCGGTGCGGCTCAGGATCGTCGGATCGGCCTTGATCGCGTCGCGGATGCTGATCCAGGCGGTCGGCGACAGCAGGTCGTCGGCTTTCTCGCCCAGCGCCTTCTTGGCGACCGTACCGGTCACCATCGGCAGATTGGCGTTGGCCAGCGCCTCGTCGGTGATCGCCTGGGGATCGAGCAGCAGCGGCGAGGCCGGGAAATCGACCTTCAGTGCGATCTCGGTCCGGGTGAAGCCGCGCAGGCCGTTACCCATCATGGTGACGAGCAGGAAGGCCAGAAAGGATGCGGACAGCAGGACGGCGAACAGTCCGGCGGCCTTGAAGCGGCGTTCGGCGGCATAGCGCCCCGCAATCCGCTTGCGCATGGCCTCCGACTTCCAGTCGGTGGGGTTGCGTGTGCTCATTATTCGTAAGCCTCGCGATATTTCTTCACGACCCGCAGGGCCACGATGTTGAGCAGCAGGGTGACGATGAACAGCACCAGGCCCAGCGCGAAGGCGGCCAGCGTCTTGGCGCTGTCGAATTCCTGGTCGCCGGTCAGCAACTGGACGATCTGGGTCGTCACCGTGGTCACGCTGGCAAAGGGATTGGCGGTGAGGTTCGCGGCAAGGCCGGCGGCCATCACCACGATCATCGTTTCGCCGATGGCGCGGCTGACGGCCAGCAGCACGCCGCCGACGACGCCGGGCAGGGCGGCGGGGATGAGCACGCGGGTGATAGTCTCGCTGGTGGTGGCGCCCATGGCAAGGCTGCCGTCACGCATGGACTGCGGCACGGCGGCGATGCTGTCGTCGGCCATGGAGGACACGAAGGGAATGATCATCACGCCCATCACCAGACCGGCGGCCAGTGCGCTTTCCGAGGACGCGCCATGGATGCCGATCATCACGGCGAAGTCGCGGAGCGCAGGCGCAATGGTTAGCGCAGCGAAATAGCCGTAGACCACGGTCGGCACGCCCGCGAGCATCTCCAGCGTCGGCTTCATCCATTTGCGGACGGTCGGGCTGGCATATTGCGTCAGGTAGATGGCGCTCATCAGGCCCAGCGGGATCGCCACGATCATGGCGATGATCGCGCCGATGAAGATGGTGCCCCAGAAGAGCGGCACCGCACCGAACGCGTCGTCATTGCCATAGCCCATCGCGGCCGACTGCGGCGACCATTTCAGGCCGAACAGGAAGTCGATGGGATTGACCATGGAGAAGAAGCGGAAGCTTTCCCACAGCAGCGAGGCGACGATGCCCAGCGTCGTGATGATCGCGATCAGCGACGCGATCAGCAGCGATGCCATCACCAGCCGCTCGACCCGCGTGCGCGCCCGGAAATCGGGTCGCACACGGGTGAAGGCGAAGGCGCCGCCGGCAAAGGCCAGCACCAGCGCCAGGACGGCGCCGGCGATGCCATATTTGTCGAGCGCTTGCGCATAGGGTTCGACCAGAGCTTGCGACAGGGGATTGAACGCCCCGGCCTGCGTACCGTTGGCGATCGCCCGCGCCTCGCCAAGGATGGCGGAGCGGGAGAAGGCGTCGGCGGGCAGGCTCTGCGCTGCCGGATCGGCCAGCACGCTTTGCGTGACCAGGCCGGGCGCCACATTGGCCCAGACCGCCAGGAAGATGGCGGCCGGGATCAGGGTCCACAGCGCGACATACCAGCCATGATAGCCGGGTAGCGAGTGGACGGCGTCGCGCCGCCCGGTGGCCCGCGCCGCGGTTTGCAGCCGCAGCGCGCGCGCGCGGGCGCTGACCCAGGCGATCGCGCCCAGGCCCGCCAGCAGCAGGAGGATTGCAGGTCCGGTCATGTCGCCCTTACTTCAGTTGCGAACCGTCGAGGACGGTCAGCGCCTTGACGGTTTCGGCGCTCTTCTTGCGCACGTCTTCCGGCGCCGCGACCATGCCGCGCTTGGTCAGCGCGCCGTCCGGGTTCCAGTTGGCGGCGAAGGTGTTCAGGAAGCCCTGAAGGCCGGGGATGGCTGTCATATGCGCCTTCTTCACATAGATGTAGAGCGGACGGGCGCCCGGATACTGGCCGGTCGACACGGTTTCATAGGTCGCCTCGACGCCGTTGATCGGCACGTCCTTCAGCGTGTCCTTGTTTTCCTCAAGGAAGCTGTAGCCGAAGACGCCGACCGCATTGGGGTTCGCGCCCAGCTTCTGCACGATCAGATTGTCGTTCTCGCCCGAATCGACATATTTGCCGTCTTCGCGAATGCGGGTGCAGGTCGCCTTATATTCGTCTTCGCTCTTTTCCTTGAGCGCCTTCATCGCTTCGTCGCTCTGGCAGCCCTTTTCCAGGATCAGTTCGGCGAGCGAGTCGCGGGTGCCGCTGGTCGAGGGCGGACCGAAGACGGAGATGGCGATCGCGGGCAGGCTGGGGTCCACATCCTTCCAGGTCTGGGCCTTGTTCGGACCCTTGCCATAGGGATTGGCGGCCAGCGCTTCGTAAACAATCTTGGGGGTCAGCTTCAGGCCCGGACCCTGCTTCGATTCGGCAAAGGCAAGGCCATCGACGCCGACCTGGATTTCGATGATGTCCTTCACGCCATTGGCGGCGCACTGTTCGAATTCGGCCTTCTTCATCCGGCGTGACGCGTCGGCGATGTCGGGATGCTGGGCACCCACGCCGGCGCAGAACAGCTTCATGCCGCCGCCGGTGCCGGTCGATTCGATGATCGGCGACTTCATGCCGGCATTGCCCTGCACGAACAGTTCAGCGACCGCCGTGGCGAAGGGGTAGACGGTGGACGAACCGACGGCGCGGATCTGGTCGCGGGTGGCGCCGGCGCCACCGCCCGACTGATCGCCGCAGGCGGCAAGGCTGAAAATGCTCGCGGTGGTGGCGGCGAGCAGAGCGAATTTCTTCACGGGAACCTCCATACATCAAGGCCGCGATTCGCAAGTCGCCGCCCCCCTGTGGAAGCGCCCTAGTCGCGGACCATCGCGCCTTTGTGACAGTCAGGTTTCGTTTTTATGACATCGTCCCTGAAAGGGCCGATGGTCGCTTCTTTTCGTCATTCTTCGCAGGGGCTTCCTCAACCGGGGGAGGTAGCAATACGGTAATGCTGGTGCCCTTGCCCAACGTACTGGCAATGTCGAATCGCCCGCGATGCCGCTCCACGATATGCTTGACGATGGCCAGGCCCAGGCCCGTGCCGCCCATCGCCCGGCTGCGGCCCGAATCGACACGATAGAAACGCTCGGTCAGGCGCGGCAGATGATCGGGGCCGATCCCTTCGCCCTCATCGGCGACGGTCAGCCGGGTCATTCCGCTCGGCCCTTCGTTCAGCGTCACGCGGATCGGCGTGCCGGGGCGGCCATATTTGACCGAATTGCCGATCAGATTGTGCAGCAACTGGGACAATTGGGCCCGGTCGCCCTGCACGCTGGGCAGTTGCGGGGCGATCTCCATCTCCACCTCGCGCCCCCGGTCGCCATGGCTGGAGCGGAAGACGCCGACCACTTCGGCCGCCAGTTCGGACATGTCGACCAGCGCGTCGGGCGCGCGATATTTCTCCGCCTCGATCCGGCTGAGCGAAATAAGGTCGTCGATCAGCCGCTGCATCCGTCGCGCCTCGCCATCCATGATCTTGAGGAAGCGTTGGCGCGTTTCGACATCCTTGCCCATTTCCGGGTCGGCCAGAGTCTCGATGAAGCCCAAAATCCCGGCCAGCGGCGTGCGCAGCTCATGGCTGGCATTGGCGACGAAATCGACGCGCATCCGTTCGGCCGCATGGGTGCCGCTATGATCGACCAGATGGACCAGACGGCGCATGTCGGCGACCTGGCCGACGGGGGCCACGCGCATCTGCCAGCGCTGGTCGCGACTGCCCAAGCCCACTAGTTCGACCATCACCGGCTCGGCCATCGGCGCGCTGCTGGCCAGCCGTTCGGCGGCGGCGGGGTGGCGGATGGCGATGCGGGCATCCTCGCCCTCTATATGGTTACCCAGCAATCTCTGCGCCGCGCGATTCGCCCGCACGATCCGGCCACGCTCCACCAGCATCAGCGGATCGGAAATCCCCTCCAGCAGGCTGGCGAAATCGGAATGGACGATCAGGTCGGGCGTATCCGGCATGACGCGCTCGGGCGCCGGGCGGACGGCAATTCCTTCCGCACAGATAATCAGCACGATCAGGCCCGCCAATATGGGCAGGGCGATGGTGATGGGCGATGCACCCAGCAAAAGAGCGCCTCCGGTACCAAGCAACAGCATGGCGAGGGAGGCCGTAATCTGGGATATTGTCAGTCGATTCATGGTTACCGCGCTGGATTTGTCGCGCAATTGCTGCGATGGCTATATCAATAGTGTGCAATCTTTACGCTTTGACAAGCGGCACGAACGGATCTTGACGCAATGAGCGACCCGAAGCCCGGACAGGATGATGCGCAGGCCACCCAAGCGGCGGCCACGCCCGATGCGTCATCGCTGCCAGACGCGCTGGCCGTGCCGACCCGCCGTCAATTGCTGATGGGGGGCGCGGTGGCTGCATCCGCCATCGTGTCGATTCGTCCCGCCCTCGCCAATACCGCCGCTTCAGTGCTCAACTGCACCATCCCCGTACCCGATCAGGGACGTGCCGGCAATTTCATCGCGCCCAACGGCCAGCTGGTGCCGTCCGGCACGCCGGGCGCCTATCCCGGCACCGGCCGCAGCTTTACCGGCGAGCAGGTGAAACAGGCGCTGCGCGGCGGGCGGCTGCCCGGCACCGGCTATGAGCAGAATCAGGCCTATCTCAACTATATTCGCCGCCTCCAGCGGGGAACGAGCGGCTTTACCTGTTACGCTTCGCTGCAAATGCCGCGTTGATCCGTTCCGCTATCGCCCTGAGATGATCTGAACGAATACGGTTTGCCTGCGTTGACGACGTCGAACCTGCAATGGTTCGATCTTTCGTCGAGGGCATATCGATGTTTCAGTCCCGCCGCCCTTCGGCGCGCGATTTTTCGGTGGCGGTCTATCTGTACCAGCCCGGTGACGGCGGGCTCGACCGCGTCGCCATCCTGCTGGCCAATCATCTGCTGCGCCGGGGCGTACCGGTCGAATTGTGGATGACCCGCACCGACGGTGCCTGCGCGCATCTGATCGATCCGGCGCTGACCATTCGGCAGGTGCCAACCCTGGGCGGAGCGCGCCGCCTGTCGATGATCGCGCAATTTCCGTCACTGGCCGCCATGGTCCGGCGGCATCGGCCCGACATCCTCTATTCGGCCGGCAACCAGAGCAACATGCTGGTCGCGTTGGCGACGCTGGGCACCGCAACGCAGGCGGTCAGCCGCATTTCCAATCCGATCGTCCGTCCCGGCCAGCATGGTCCGGGGGCGTGGGTGCGGCTGAAGCGGTTCCGCGCCATCGCCCGGCTCAGCGATCTGACCATCGTTATGGGCGAGCATGACCGCGCTTTGCTGGCCGACAGTGGCGATGCGCGACTGCTGCCCCGTCCTACTGTGACGCGGGCGATGGAACAGGCCTGCGCCGGGCGCCTGCCGCGCCGGGCCAATGATCCCTGGCGGCTGCTGATGGTCGGACGACTGACCGGGCAGAAGGATCAGGCGATGGCGCTGACCGCGCTGGCGCAGCTGCGTCATCATGACTGGCACCTCACCATAGCCGGGCAGGGGCCGCTGCGCGCCGATCTGGAGCGACAATGCGCGGCGCTGGGCATCGCCGATCGGGTGGATTTTGCCGGCTTCGTCTGCGAACCGGATCGAATCGCCGCGTTGATGGCGCAGGCCGATTTGCTGCTCCAGCCGTCCCGCTGGGAAGGCCTGTGCGCGACCCTGATAGAGGCGATGGCCTGTGGCGCCGATGTCGTTGCGACGGACAGCACGCCCAATATCCGCCCCCTGCTGGCCGCCGGCGCTCAGCATCCGGTGACGCCGGTGGGCGATGCCGATGCCTTTGCCCGCGCCATCGAACGCAGCATGAACCGGCCGGCCCCCGCCGCGATGCTGGCCGCCGCGACGCGCGACCATGGCGTGGACCGCGCCCTCGACCGCTATCTGCGCGCCTTTGAAGGACTGGCCGCCAGCCGCATCCGCCAACCCCTTTCGTCGCCAGCCCTTTCCTGATGCATTAGGGGCCTGATGCGTTAGGCTCTTGGCTACGTCTTTCGCGCTACAGCGCGTTGGACTATGGTTTGGGATGCCGGATTTGAACGCGACGACAGCCTATCGCCGGGATGCAGCGGATGCGGTAGCGGCCTGCGTCCTCGACGATCTTACGCTTTTCTACCATCATCGCTCCGGCCAGACCCATATGGTCATCAGCCCTGTGCCGGAGATCATGGCGCGGATGGCCGATGGCGCAGCTGTCACGGCGCAGGCCATGCACGACCGGCTGGCGCAGGATTATGATCTGGGGCCGCAAGAGGCGGCGATAGCGGAAATTGAGGCGCATCTCGACGCGCTGGTCGCACTGGGTCTGGTACGACCGGCATGAGGCACAACATCACCCTGCGCATCGGCCCGGCGACCTTCCGCATCGGTTCCGCCTGGCCACAGCCGATCGCGCAACTGGCCCGGCTCTATGCCGATTATCCCGACGTGAAGGGCGCGATCGCCGACTTTACCGTCCGTCTCCAGCCGACCAGCCCGCTGCGCCGCTTCGTGCGCCCGTCCATCTTCATCACCGGCGATCATGGCCTGGCCGATGCGGCACCGATGAGCCTGGCCCATGGCCTGCTGGCCGCCGAAATGGGGATGAACCTGCAAATGGCGCTGGGCTGGCGCCGGCATCTGCTGCTCCATGCCTCCAGCGTGGAGAAGGATGGGCGGGTGCTGGTCATGACCGGCGAATCCGGATCGGGCAAGTCGACCCTTTCGGCGTTGCTGGGCGAACGGGGCTGGCGCTTCATGGGCGACGAATTTGCGCTGCTCGATTGCGATAGCGGCGTGATCCTGCCCTTTCCCCGGCTCGTCAGCCTGAAGAATCGCGCAATTGACGTCGTGGCCGATGCCGTGGGTGAAGCGCGCATGGGTCCGCTGCTCACCGCCACGGCGAAGGGCGACATCCGCCATATGGTGCCGCGCGCCGATGCCGTCGCCCGCATGGACCAGGGGGGTATGCCGGCCCTGCTGCTCTTCCCGCGTTTCGGCCATGCCGCCGATGTACGCACGCTGGGGCAGGGCGAAATCTTCATGCGCCTGACGCAAGCCTCGACCAACTATGTCGCGCTGGGCGAGCCGGCCTTTACCGGCCTGACGCGCTTCGTGCGACAGGTGCCGGCACGGGCGATCGACTTTGCGTCGGGCGAGGACGCCTTCGCCATGGTCGATCGGCTGTGGGAGGAACTGGCATGAGCGCGGCCCTGCTGGTGCAGGTGCTGCGCGATCCGGTGCAGGCCGGGCGGCTGGATGCGGATGGCTGGAACCGCCTGCTCGCCGCTGCGCGGGCCGAGCGGCTGATCGGGACTTTGGCCTGGGGGCTGGATGATGTCGCCGTGCCCGACGCCGTGCGACTGGTCCTGATGGATGCGAAGCGCGACACTGCGCGTGAGGCGCAGCAGGCGCTGTGGGAAGCGGACCGAGCAGCAGAAGCGCTGCGCGGGCTGGATGTCCGGCCGGTGCTGCTCAAGGGCACGGCCTATGTCGCGGCTGATCTCCGCGCAGGGCAGGGGCGCTTCATCGGCGACCTCGACATCCTCGTGCCGCGCGACGCCATGCCGGCGGTGGAACGGGCGCTGATCGCGGCGGGATGGGAATGGGTCAAGGAAGACCCTTATGACGACGCCTATTATCGCCAGTGGATGCACGAACTGCCGCCGATGATCCATGTCGAGCGCGACCGGATGATCGACGTCCATCATACCGTGCTGCCGCTGACCGCGCGCCAGACCCCGGATGCCGCTGCGATGATCGCCGACGCCATATCCATAGCCAATGGATTATATGTCCTGTCGGCCGAGGACCGGATCGTGCACAGCGTCGCGCATATGCTGGCCGATGGCGACATACAGGGCGGCCTGCGCAACCTGTGGGATATTCACTGCCTGCTGCCCGATGCCGACCCGGCGGCGCTGGACGTACGGGCCACCCGTCACGGCCTCACCAGACATGTGCGACAGGCGCAGCGGCTGGCGGCTGCGATTTATGGCGGTGGCGCACGACTGACCCTGTGGGACCGGCTCGTGCGGGCGCGGTTGCTCGCGCGCAATGGCTGGGGGCAGGAGACGCGCAAGCTGCTGGTCTTTGCTTTTTACATCCGTTCGCACTGGCTGCGCATGCCGCCGCTGATGCTGCTGCGGCACCTCTGGACCAAATGGAGCAAGGGGCACCGGCCCCAGTAGATGACAGGTGTGCGTCGAAGCGATGACTCGGCCTGACTTGCAACTTTAACCGCGCTGCCATCGCGCGGACACGGACATGACCCACGGGCGAGCTAGGCGCGGCTCAGGGGTCTGTATCATGTTCAAACCAGCGCGCGCCTTACTGTTTGCGAGTCTGACGGCCTTGCTGGCCGCCAGTTCGCCCAGTGCCAGTTCGTCCGGTGTCAGTTCGCCCGGCGAACGGCATCTATCCTCGCCATCGTCGGTGCAGCCTGATCTGCCGCTCTCGATCATGACCTATAATGTCATGGGCCTGCCCTGGCCGGTCGCCTTCGGCCGGAACGCGGCGCTGGGGCGGATCGCCGATCGACTGGCGCGCCTGCGGGCAGAACGGCGCCAGCCCCATATCGTCCTGATCCAGGAAGGCTTCACCGCCGACCCGGCCCAATTCGCGCAGCGCGCCGGCTATGTCCATGTCGCCGTCGGGCCTGACCCGTCGATGCGCAGCGCGATTGCCGTGACAGCCGCCGACCGGGCCTATCTGCGCTCTGCCCGCTGGGACCGGGGCGAAACGCTGGACAAGCGATTGAACAGCGGCCTCATCATCCTGTCCGATTATCCGATCGCAGCGGTCGATCGCTTCGCCTATCCCGCCTTCGCCTGTGCCGGGTTCGACTGTCTGGCCAACAAGGGCGCGATGATCGCCCATTTGCGCGTGCCAGGCATCGACCGGCCGGTGGCCGTGGTGAACACCCATCTCAACGCGCGCAAGGCGGCCGGTGTGCCGATCGCCCGGTCGCTCAGGGCCTTCGATCGACAGGCGGGGCTGCTGGCCGGCTTCGTCGCGCGTCATGTGCCGCGCGACCGCACCCTGCTGCTGGGCGGCGACCTCAATATCGGCGGCGACGCGCAGCGCATCCGCGCCTTCTTCGCCCATTGGGACCGTCCCGGCCTGACCTTCGTCGCGCCGCTGCTCGGTGGCAGCCGTCAGGCGCAGGCGCAGGCGCTGCTGGCCGATCCGGCCGACCGGCGCGACCTGGACGAAGCGGTCCTGCGCTCGAAAGACTGGATCTTCGCCCGCAGCGCCACCGGCGCGCCGATGCCGGTGACCGCCGCACATATCCCCTTTGGCGGCTCGGCAGACCAGCGCCTGTCCGACCATGTCGGCTATGCTATTAGCTATGGCGCCGCAGGGGCTGGGCCACTGCGCTTCGCCGATGCGGGAGGCCGCTGATGCGCCTCCTCCCATCCGCTCTGCTCGCGACAATGCTGCTGCCGATGCCGGCCATGGCGGAGTCCGTCTGGCCCGATCATGCCGGCTTCGCCCTGCGCCCGCGCATCAATTTTTCGGTCCGCCCGGCGCCGCTGCTGCCTTTCGCGCAGCGCCCGGCGCGCATCTATGCCATTGAACTGATCCCGTTGCCCACCCAGCCGGCCGATCTGCACCTGACATTGCAACGCCGTCGCCATCGTGTCGCCGCGCTGATGGCCGCGCGCGCCGACCATCAGCCGCGCAGCAGCGTCCGGCTGGTCGATATCCAGATGGACCTGCCGCAGATAGACGAACGGCTGTCGGCCATGGTCGGATGGCAGGCCGCCAAGTTCAGCAACAAGGCGGTCAATGCGACATCGCCCTACAGCCGCGCCGACCTGCGCGTGCGCGACGATTTCGTGCCGTCGGCGCATCTGGCCTTCGCCGCCACGCCGCGACTGGCACTGACCGCCGATTATCGCGAAACGGTGCGCGGCTATGCGGATATCGGCACGATCGGCGCGATGGGGCTGGACCAGCCCGCCTATCGCGCGCTGCGCCAAAGCCTGCGCCCGGAGCGGGACAGCCGCACCCGCATAGGCCTGCGCTGGGCAGCGATGCCGGCGTTGGAGCTGGATGTCGCCGCCTATGACGGGCAGGTGCGCGACCGGCTGGCCTTTGTCGAGGGTGGCTACAGGCCGCATAATCTCGGCTCCGCGCACATGCAGGGCGTGGCGCTGGAGGCGCGGCACAGCCTGTCGCCAAGGCTGCGCTGGGGGCTGCGCTACGATCGGGCGCGGATCGACCCGGATCGGGGCGCGGTGCTGACCGAAGAGCGACTGGCGGTGCAGGGCGAATGGCGCCATGGTCGCTGGCGCTGCGCGATGAGCGCCGCGCGCACCAGCATCTCGGCTTGGGGGCAGGGGGCGAACCGGATGCGGATGGAGGGCGGCATCGATTATGTCCCCGCCGATCCCCGATCACCGCGCATCGGCCTGCACCTCACCGACCCCGACCGGTTGATGAGCGGGCGGCTGGCGGACCAACCCCAATCCGGCCCGATCCGCGCTGCCGATCAGGCGCGCGCCCTGATGCTCAGCGCTGCCCTGCGCTGGTAACAGGACCGTCCTTTTTCTGTAGCATTGCCTGCCTATCGGCGGGGCTTTCCTGATCGGAGCGGGCGATGCGGCATGAATGGACTATGATGGCGATGGCAGCCCTGGCCCTGACGGGCGCGGCATCGGCGCAGGATACCGATGCGCCGTCACCCCCGCCATCACCGGTCGCGCTGCGCCTGCCCGCGCCTGAAGCGCATCAGGGCGTAGCGTCGGACGGCGTCCATGTCTATGCGATCGACAATGACCGGATCGGCAAATATGTCATCGCCACCGGCCAGCGTATCGCCCAGTGGCAAGGCGAGCGCCGCCTCTTCCCGCATATGAACAGTTGCACGGTGGCGGGTCGTGAGCTGGTCTGCGCCGCATCCAACTATCCCGCCGTGCCGCAGACCAGCGCGATCGAGATTTTCGATACGAAGACGCTGCGCCACCTGCGCACCGTCAGCCTTGGCTTTGGTCCCGGATCGCTGACCGTATTGGATCGGCATGCCGGCAAATGGTGGGCGGTCTACGCCAATTATGCCGGCAAGGGTGGGGAGCCGAACCGCGACTATCGCTACACTTTGCTGGTGCGGATGGACGATGCGTTCCGGCAGGAAGCAGCCTGGACCTTCCCGAAACAGGTGCTCGCCCGCTTCGCGCCTTTCAGTTGTTCCGGTGCCAGCTGGAGCAGGGATGGCCGCCTTTATGTAACCGGCCATGACCGGCCGGAAATGTATGAACTGGCCCTGCCGGAGGCGGGGTCGGTGCTGGAATGGAAGCGCACCATCGGCATCGCCTCGCCGGGACAGGCGATCGACTGGGACCCGAAGGTTGCGGGCCGTATCTGGTCGGTCGATCGCAAGCTGACGACGCTGGTCGCCAGCAGCATCCCGGATTAAGCCGGGGGCAGCATCGCCGCGATCGCCAAAGCCGCCATATCGGCGACAGCGCTCAGGCGCTCGGTCGAATGGCCGGCGCGCGCATCTGCGGACAGGCCCGACATCACCGCTGCGACATAATCAGCCACGACGTCCGCCTTGTCGGGATGCGTGGCGGCGATGAAGGCGCGCAGATCCTGTACGCTGGCATTCTGGCTGTTGCGTGCGCGGCAGGCGGCATCGGCGTCCGTACTCCGTCCGCCCTCCAGCACGAGACACCCCGCTGCCATCGGATCGGCGGAATAGATGCGCGCCGCCTTGCGCAACAAATTGGCCAGCGCTGCGGCCGGTTCGATGCCGGGAACGGCCAGCGGTTCGGTCAGGGGAGAGGCGCGCGAATAGCGGTCCAGCACTTCAGCATAGAGCGCGGCCTTGCTGCCGAAGGCGGCATAGAGGCTCGGCGGATTGATGCCCATCGCCTCGGCTAGCGCTGCGACGCCGACCCCTTCATAGCCCTGCGCATGGAACAGCGCCTGCGCCTGATCCAGCGCCATGTCCCGATCGAAGGCGCGGGGGCGTCCACGCCCTCTGGCTTTTATTTTATCACTCACTACAAAAATCCTTGAAGCGGCTATTTGCTGATTTATATAGCGATCACTAATCATTTCTCAAGGAATAGGACCATGACCGACTTTACTGGAAAGAAGACCCTCGTCATCGGCGGCAGCCGCGGCATCGGCGCCGCCATCGTCCGCCGTTTTGCAAAGGATGGCGCTGCCGTCACCTTCACCTATGCCGGGTCGCATGACGCGGCGCAGGCGCTGGCCGCCGAAACCGGATCGACTGCCGTCCGCTCCGATGCGGCTGACCGCGACGCCACCATCGCTACCGTCGCTCAGCAGGGGGCGCTCGACATCCTCGTCATCAATGCCGGTGTCGGCATATTGGGCGATGCGCTGGAACAGGATGCCGATGCAATCGACCGGATGATCGACATCAATGTCCGCGCGCCCTATCACGCTGCGGTCGAAGCTGCGCGCCAGATGCCCGAAGGCGGCCGCATCATCGTTATCGGATCGGTCAATGGCGACCGCATGCCCTTCGCTGGCGGCGCGGCCTATGCGCTCACCAAATCGGCGTTGCAGGGTCTGGCCCGTGGCCTTGCCCGCGATTTCGGGCCGCGCGGCATCACCGTCAATATCGTCCAGCCCGGTCCGACCGATACCGACATGAACCCCTCGGACGGCCCGATGGCCGGCATGATGCATGATTTCATGGCGATCCGCCGTCACGCCACTGGTGAGGAGATTGCCGGCCTGACCGCCTATCTGGCCGGACCGGAAGCGGGCATCATCACCGGTGCGATGCACACGATCGACGGTGGTTTCGGGGCCTGACCGGCTCCTTTCAGGCGGCGATGCCCGGCGGCTGGAGGTCGTCGGTCATCAGCCACATTTCCGCCGGCAATTGCGAGGAAAAGACGCCGACGATCGCCTTGCCGAGACGCGCACGGACATACATCTTGTCGGCGATGCTGTTCACCAGAATGGCGACGCGATCGGTCGACTGATAGGTGCGGTCCATATGCTCCAGGATGCGGGCTTCCGTCTCCCGCGCCTGCCGCTGCGCTTCCGTCACGTCGGACAGGATGCGGATCGGCAGGCCATTGCGGCGCCGGTCCGCTATAATCAGCCCCAGATGCGTGTAATGGCGATCGACATCGGCGATCGACCACAGGCCGGTTGCGTGGACAAAGATGATTCCGTCCGGATCGTCCAGTTCACATGCGATCATAGGGCACCTTGGAACAACACCGAAAATATAACCTGGATCAAGTTAAAATGACAAACCACTTTAACAAAGGATTGCAGAAAAATCGGTGAAGCACTCATGACAAATGCTGTCGTAGATTGACCCGGCGGGAGCCATGCGTCGTTGCGGCACGGCTCCCTCTGCGCGTCAGTCCTTTTTCAGGATATCGAGCGCCAGCACGGTCATCGCCTCGCTCGCGGTCGCGATCACCTGGTCCGCTTGCGGCGCCCAGAACGGACTGTGCAGCGATGGCAGGCTGGCCTGACCCGCCGCCGCCGCAGCCATCTTGTCCGCCGGTACGCCACCGACCCAGAAGATGAAGCTGTTGATGCTCTTGTCGGCGCGGTAGAAGCGGCTGAAATCCTCGCCGCCCATCACGGCCGATGTCTTGATGACGCGTCCGTCGGGGAAATGCCCCTTGAGCACGCCCGCCATCTGCTCGGCAAATTCGGGCGGGTTATAGGTGGACGGGGTGAATTCGTCCTTCACGCTCACCACCGGCATCCGGTCGTCGGGCACGCCCGCCGCGATCGCCTCGCCCCGGCTGATCCGCTTGATCCCCTCGATCAGCTTGGCGCGCGTCTCATCCGAATAGCTGCGGATGGTCAGCAGCAGCTTCGCCTCATCCGGGATGATATTATGCTTGGCGCCGGCCTGGAAGCTGCCGACGGTGACGACGGCGGGGTCTTGCGGGTCCTGTTCCCGGCTGACGAGCGTCTGGAGTGAGGTGACGATGCGCGATGCCAGCACGATCGGGTCGCGCGTCGTCTGCGGATAGGCGCCATGGCCGCCCAGCCCTTTCACCAAGATATCGACGCTGTCGACATTGGCCAGCGCATAGCCGGGCGTGTAGCCGATCTGGCCGGCGGCGATATTGGCTGCGTCGTGGAAGGCGATGGCATGGGTCGGCTTGGGGAAGCGGGTATAAAGCCCGTCCTCCAGCATGTTGCGCGCGCCCTTGCCCACCTCTTCGGCGGGCTGAAGGATCATGACCAGCGTGCCCTTCCACTTGTCCTTCGCGCCCGCCAGCAGCTTGGCCGTCTCGATGAAGGCAGTCATATGGGTGTCATGGCCGCAGGCATGCATGACGCCCGTCTCCACGCCCTCGGGCGTCTTGGTCCGCACCTTGGACGCGAATTCCAGGCCGGTCTGCTCAACCACCGGCAGTCCGTCCATATCGGCGCGTATCAGCAGCACCGGGCCGGACCCATTCTTCATCACCGCCACGACGCCGGTGCCGCCTACCTTTTCGGTCACGTCATATTTCAGCGCCTTCAACCGCCTGGCGAGTTTCGCGGCGGTGTTCACTTCCTGCAACGACAGTTCGGGATTGGCATGCAGGTCGCGATAGAGCGTCATCAGCCCGTCCATATCCTTGGCCACGGCCGCGCCGATCTCGCTCTGGGCGGGCGGGGCGGGAACGGCAGGTGCCTCCGCTGCTGGGGCCGCGGGCGTCTGGGCGGCGGCGATGGACGAAAGGCTGGCGGCGGCCAGAATGGCCGTGAGCGCATGGCGCATGTTGATAATCTCCCTTGCTGACCAGAAGCATAGGGGGATTTTGTAACCGGGGAAGGGGGATTGTTACGGGCGCAAATAGGTTCGGTACGCGTAAATTTGGCAATCTTTGCCAAAAATGTTCCCCTGCCGATATGGCGACGATGAATATTTCCCTGCTTGATCCGATGAAACATTGGGTTGAGGGCCAAGCCGAAACCGGGCGGTACAGCAACGCCAGCGATTATGTCCGCCACCTTATCCGACGCGATCAGGAACGGCAGGCAAAGATCGCCCATATGCAGCATCTGGTCGATGAAGCGCGGGCGAGCGGCATAGCGGAGGAAAGCATGGAGGAGATGCGCGCGCGGTTGGCGAAGCAGGTTGGCGTGCAACGCTGACATGGCCCGCTATCGACTGAGCCGGGCGGCATCGGACGATATCAGCCACATCTTTCTGGGCGGGTTGCACCGGTTCGGCCTGACGCAGGCGGATCGCTGTCATGAAGGGATGGCTGCGGCCTTCGAATTCTTGGCGGCCTGCCCACAGGCCGCACGGTTGCGGGAGGAGATAAGGCCGCCGGTTCGCGTGTATCCCTATCGATCGCACCTCATCCTCTACGACATCATGGAGGATGGACGGATCCTCATCCTGCGGGTCCGCCACGGTCGGCAGGATTGGCAGGACGAAGCTCCGTCCATCTGAATCATGTTTAACGCGCCGAAATGAACGCCCGGATATCCGCGCTCAGCTTGCGCAGGTCGTCGGGGCGGACGTACATCATATGGCCGGCATCATAATAATGATATTGGATGCGCGAGGCGTCGAAGCCGGTGCGGCTCATCGCATATTCCGCGCCGAAGAACGGCGTCGCGAAATCATACCAGCCCTGACCGACGAAGACCTTGAGGCCGCTATTCTCGCGCAGGGCCTTGCCCAGATAGGGCGCGACGCTGCCATAGACTTCGCTCGCCCGGCCGCTCTTGCCGTCCAGTTTCCAATCCCAACCGCTGACCCCGCCGATCGTCACATAGGATCGGTCGGTCTTGTAGCCCAGATCGTCGCGGGCATAGCTGTTCATCGCGGCAGTGTAGGCGCCGTCGATGGCATAGAAACTGGGATCATTGTCCGGCTCCTCGCCCGCCGCGTCATAATCCTTGCCGGTATAGCGGGTGTCCAGACGGCCGATGCTCATCCCCCGATCACGCAGCAATTCCTTGTAGAAGCGGCTGGGCGAAATGCGCAGTTCGGCATGGTCCACGAACGCTTCCGACAGGCCGGTCAGCCGCGCCAGTTCCGCGCGCACGCTGGCGCGTTCCTCGGCGGACAGCGCATTGCCCTTCAGTAGCGCGGCGGCGTAGGGGCCGATCGCAAAGGCGCGGGCCTGCTGCGCGGCTTCGGCCACGGTGGCGGGTGGATTGCCCATGCGCTTGTGATACCAGGCGGTCGTCGCCATCGACGGCAGGTTGATGATATAGGGCATTTCATTGCCCTGCACCTCGGCCGTGGCGCCGAAGTCGAGGATGGTCGAGATCAGGATGATGCCGTTGACCGCGACATCATTATAGCTGCCCTCCAGTTCATTGATCAGCGCCACCGAGCGTGTGGTGCCATAGCTTTCGCCGCCGATATATTTGGGCGATGACCAGCGGCCATTATCGTTCAGCCACAGGCGGATATATTCGGCGATCGATTTGGCGTCAGCCGATACGCCCCAATAATCCTTGGGGTCTTTCTTGCCGATGGCGTGGGAAAAGCCGGTGCCCACGGGGTCGATGAAGACGAGGTCTGTGACGTCCAGCAGCGATTCCGCATTGTCCACGACTGGATAGGGCGGCGCGCCGTCGTCCTGCGCATCGGGCAGAACCACCCGCTTGGGACCAAAGGCGCCCATGTGCAGCCACAGCGATCCCGATCCCGGACCGCCATTATAGAGGAAGGTGATGGGCCGCTTCTTGTCGCCACCATCCTTAACGTAGGAAGTGGCATAGATCGCCGCGAGCGGCTTGCCATCCTTGTCCTTCAGGTAAGTTTCGCCGGTGCTCGCGGTATAGCTGATCGTCTTGCCGCCGAACACGCCCTTATGCTTCGTCACCGAGACATTGGGGGCGGGGACCGGGCTGTCGGCGACGTCGTCCTTCTTCTTGCCGTCGTCCTGGGCCATGGCGGCGGTGGCGGAGAGGGCCAGCGCCAACGCGGCGAGGCTGGTGGTGAAGCGCATGATAATCCCCTTGTTTTACGAGCGTCTGGCTAGCGGAGAGGCGGCGCGGTGAAAAGAGGGGACGCGCCACCGATGCCACAGGGCAAAGTTCACACCGTCGCAGGGCTTTTTCGGCCTGAAGCGCTCGCAAGGCTTTCGCGACGCGTCTGCAACGCGCCGCCTGCGCATCATCGGAGTCACGACGATGCGCCGTCGACGCGACATGTAAACGACAGCGAGGCGGTGGGATCGTGACAGGGAAAGAACGGGTGGTTTCATCCCCAAGTAGAGATCAGGGATAATCCTATTAGGAAAGATGTTTGACGGCGCAGACGGGTGGATGACGGACGGTCGGCTTTTGGCCGAGTTTGCTGGAAATCTGCCATCACATGCGTTAGTCATAGTTCATGTTCGAGAGTGATGCTGACCTAAGCCGTGCCGATTGGCGGCTGCTTCAAAATGGAGCGATAAGCCTGTTCTGGTCCGCAGAAGTTTTACGCGAGACTGAAAAGGAATTAGCCGACCTGTCCTATGACATTAAGGCCGTTTCCTGCGTTAATGGCTGGAATCAGTTCAAAAAAGAAATTTCTATACACCTAAATTGGGAAGAACAATTTGGATACAAGACGTGGAACGGAAACCTCGATGCTCTGAATGATGGCCTGACAGGTTATCCATTTGGACCTAGAAAGCGATCAGTTCTCTCAATAACAGACTTCCAATCCCTCGTTAAGAGCGACCAGCGATCCAGCCATATTGTTCTTGATATTTTGGAAAGCAATGCACGCGACCATTTGCTGTTCGGAAACTTTCTAATTATTCTCGTGCAAACCGACGATAATCTCTTTGACTGTTCGGAAGTAGGGGGGAGAAAACCCCGGTGGAACGGTCGGGAATGGACCAATAAAGATAGAGGTCTTTAAAGTCTGCAATTGGAACTGCGCTACAGGCGATTTAGCGGCCTACTTTGGTCGCTTCCAGACCCAAACATCCGTTCGCCCTGAGCCTGTCGAAGGGCCGCACTTTTCTTCCAACATAAGCCAAAAAGAAAGAGCAGGGCTTCGACCGGCTCAGCCCGAACGGATGTTGGGTGTCCGCTTCTGGTCGAAACCCGCCATCCCTTTTCCTGAAGAAGGGAATGGCGGGCCATGTTAGGCTCGCCCTTTACTGCGCCGTCCAGCCGCCGTCGATGCTGAGGTTCGCGCCGGTCACCTGCGCGGCGGCATCGCTGCACAGATAGAGCGCCGTCGCCGCCACCTGTTCTGGCGTCACGAACTGCTTGGTCGGCTGGCCGGCGAGCAGCACGTCGTTCATCACCTGCTCGCGCGTCATGTTCCGTGCCTTCATGGTGTCGGGGATCTGGTTTTCCACCAGCGGGGTCCAGACATAGCCGGGCGAAATGCAGTTGGCGGTGATGCCGAAGGTCGCGACTTCCAGCGCCACCGTTTTCGTGAAACCGGCAAGGCCATGTTTGGCGGTCACATAGGCGCTCTTGAACGGGGAGGCGACGAGCGAATGGGCCGAAGCGGTCTGGATGATCCGCCCCCACTTCTGCTCCTTCATATGGGGCAAGGCAAGCCGCGTCGTATGGAAGGCCGCATTCAGGTTCAGCGCGATGATGAGATCCCATTTGTCGAGCGGGAATTCCTCCACCGGGGCGACATGCTGCATGCCGGCATTGTTGATGAGGATATCGACGCCGCCGAAGCTGTCGGCGGCTTCCTTCATCATCGCCTCGATCTGGTCTACCTTGGTCAGGTCATGGCCCGAATAGAGGGCCTTCGCGCCGCTCAGCGCTTCAAGGCCGAGCCGTTCTTTCTCGATCGCGTCCTTGTCGCCGAACCCGTTGATGACGACATTGGCGCCTTCGCCTGCCAGCGCCTTGGCATAGGCGAGGCCAATGCCGGAGGTGGAGCCGGTAATCAGGGCGGTCTTGCCATTCAGCGACTTGCTCATGCCTTTTTCTCCTTGAGATGATCGGGTTTGTCGAGGTCGAAGGTTGCGCTCCTCCCGTCGAGGATGTTGCGGGCGATGAGGTCGCCCTTGTGCATCACTTCCTCCACGGCGTCGCGGCCCTGGCTCCAATGATCCAGCATGGTGGCGCGGGAAAATTCGAAATCCTTCGCGCCGCTTTCCCACGCGCGCGTCCGGTAGATCAGATGGACGATATTGACCGACCCCTGATCGAGGCACTGGCGCAGTTCCTGTGCCTCCGGTCCGTCCTGCAAATCAGGCGGCAGCTTGTCGAGCAGCGCCTGGATCGCGCCATGTTCGCGGCGCAGGCGCAGATACTGGTCGGTCACCTGCCGGGTGCGGCTGCTATACTGAATGTCTTTCATGCGCGAATAGACATCGGTCATCTGGCGCGGCATCGGCCCTTCGGCGGGGAAGAGGTCGACCTGGAACACCAGCATATCCTCGGTCTGGTGATTGAGGACATGGGCCAGCGGCGTGTTGGACACGATGCCGCCATCCCAATACCAGCGGCCATCGATCTCCACCGGAGGCAGGCCGGGGGGCAGGGCGCCCGATGCCATGATGTGCCGCGCGTCGATCCGCGTGTTGCCGCCGGGGCCGCGCGTGTCCCAATAGGCGAAATTGCCGGTTTCGACATCCACCGCGCCCACCGAGAGGCGAACGGGGCCGTCATTCAGCAGATCCCAGTCGACGCAGGCGTCCAGCGTATCCTTGAGCGGGGCACTGTCATAGAAGCTGATCGCGCCGGTGGAGCCTTCCGGCATCAAAGGCGCGGGCCACAGGCGCGGGCGGAACATGCCCGGCACGCCGAAGCTGGCGACCACGCCCGCCGCGCCCAGATGGGCGGCTTCGCGGATATGGTCGATTTCGGGCAGGATCATGTTGGGCATGCCGCCCGACACGGTGTACCAGAATTTCTTGAGCCGGCTGAGGCGCCGGTGCGGCGGATTGCCGGCGATGATCGCGGCATTGACAGCGCCGATCGAAATGCCCGCGACCCAGCTGACATCCACGCCCAGCTCGTCCAGCCGTTCATAGACGCCGGACTGGAAGGAGCCGAGCGCGCCGCCCCCTTGCAACAACAGCGCGACTTCGCGGGGGAGGGGGAGCGGGGTGCGGGCGCGGCGAAGCGGCTTCGCGTCCTGGCGGGTCGGGTCTGTATCAGCCATGTCGCAGTGCAATATAGGCTTTGCCCGCGCCATTCCAACTTAATGTCTCGTAACAAATCGCGGGCGGCCGCAACCTTGGCTTGCATGGACCGTTTCCCGTCCGACATGAATCGGATAGGCATGGGGCCGAATATGGCGCCACTTAAGGAATAGCGCGATGCGGCTCGACGACGAACAGGAAAGCAGCCACTACGAAGTGCAGGACGGGCGCGGTGGCGGCGGCTTTGGTGGCGGCATGGGCGGCGGATTGGGCATGCTCCTGCCGCTGATCGGCAGCCGCTTTGGCTGCGGCGGCATTGCGGTCGTGCTCATCATCATGGTGGTGATGGGCATGAACCCGCTCAGCCTGGTCGGTGGCGGCGGCGGTGGGCAGCAGGTGCAGACGGAAAAGCCTGCCAGCGGGCAATTGACCGACGTTCAGCGCGTTTCCCTCAAGGTGCTCGGATCGACCGAACGGCGCTGGGCCGACATCTTCAAGGCGGAGGGGCAGCAATATCCGCCACCCACCCTGGTCTTCTACAGCCAGAACGGCCAGTCGGGCTGCGGCGCGGCGCAATCGGCGATGGGGCCTTTCTATTGCCCCGCCGACCAGCGCATCTATCTCGACACCGATTTCTTCAAGGAAATGGAGACGCGCTTCAACGCGCCGGGCGATTTCCCGATCGGCTATATCATCGCGCATGAGGTCGGCCACCATATCCAGACCATCACCGGCGAGGCAGACCGCATCCGCAAGGCGCAGCAGGGCGCGAGCGAAGCGGAGGGCAACGCGCTTCAGGTGAAGATGGAATTGCAGGCCGACTGCTATGCCGGCGTCTGGGCGGCACGCGACACCAATTTGATGGAACCGGGCGATCTGGAGGAAGGGATGCGCGCGGCCGAGGCGATCGGCGACGATACGCTCCAGCGCGAGGCGGGCCGTCGCCCCGTGCCCGATAGTTTCACGCACGGCACCAGCGCGCAGCGGATGCAATGGTTGCGCAAGGGGCTGGACAGCGGCGACCCGGCCCAGTGCGACACGTTCAAAGGGGCAATCTGACGCCTATTCGGCGTTGGGCGATCCGGGCGGCGCGTCCTGCGGCGAAAAGCCGTCGGGCATACCGGTGGTGATCGGCGGCGATGATGTGTCGGGCAAGCCGGCGCCGGGCGCCAGCGCCGGCTGGCCGGCTCCTGCCATCGGCTGACCAAAGGCGGCCGAGGCATCCGCAGAAGGCGCGCCGGGCATGGACGGCGGCGGTGCGACCGGCACCGGAACCGGCGGGGGCGGCACATCCGGCTGGATGGCGGATTGCGCCGGCTGCTCGGGCTTGGGCGTAAAACTTTGCACGGCCATCACGATCAGCGGGGCTGCGAGCAGCGTGGCGAGGGCAAAATTGCGATACATCATGAGCGCGTGCGACTTTTTCTGGCGATGGATGAATTTTTCTACCCGAAATGGGTAAACAAAGCCTTCCGCCGCTGCCCGCAGGGGGCGATCAGTGCCGGTCCAGCTTGGCCAGCAAGGCCATCATATCGGCGGGAGTGCCGTCGTCGCCGGGTACATAGGTCGCGCGCAGGGCGTTGCCGACTCCCTCATAAGGCTTTGGCAACGCTATAGTTACGACGCGGCCGCCGCCGCCATCGCGTCCCGTTGCCGATCGGCCGAGGGCTTTGCGCTGAAACTCCATTGGGGGCAGAACGGCCATATCGGCCAAAAGTTTCTGGCATTCGTCGCAAGCCCAAGCGATAGCGCCCCCGATAAGAGAGCCCATAAGGGAGAGTAGATGTGACCGACTGGCTGGACACCGAAAAAAGGATCAGGGGCCATTCCCCCTTTCTGGCGCGTGCGCTGGATCGCTATCCGGCGGTGACGGATCGGTTGGCGGCAGGCGATTTTGATGGCGCCTTCGTTGCGGCGCAGGCGGCTGGCAGGCCGGAAGATGGCATCGCCAAATCGCTGCGGCGGCGGCGCGGGGCGATCGCGCTGGCGGTGGCGGCGGCCGATCTGGCCGGGGCATGGGACATGGATCGCGTCACCCGCACCCTGTCCGATTTTGCCGATCAGGCGCTAGAGGAGGCGCTCGCCGCGGCGATGCAGGAACGTTATCCCGATGCCGAGCATCGCGGCTTCGTGGTGTTAGCGCTGGGCAAGCATGGCAGCCGCGAACTCAATTATTCGTCTGATATCGACCCGATCCTGCTCTATGATCCCGCCACCCTGCCGCATGGCGAGCGGGAGGATGTGGCCGATGCTGCCGTGCGCATCGGCCGGCGGGTCAGCGAATTGCTGAACGCCCGCGACGGTGACGGCTATGTCTTCCGCGTCGACCTGCGCCTGCGCCCCTCGCCCGAAGCCACGCCGATCGCTTTGCCGGTGGAAGCGGCGATCGGCTATTATGAATCGACCGCTTTGGGCTGGGAGCAGGCGGCGTTCATCCGCGCCCGCCCGGCCGCCGGAGACAAGGCGTTGGGCGACTATTTCCTGCGCCAGATCCGTCCCTTTGTCTGGCGCCGCAGCCTCGATTTCGGCGCGATCGACGCGATCGTCGACATATCGCGCCGCATCCGTGACCATTATGCGCAGGGGCAGGCGTTCGGGCCGGGCTATGACCTGAAGCGCGGGCGCGGCGGCATTCGCGAGGTCGAATTTTTCGCGCAGGTGCATCAACTGATCCATGGCGGGCGCGACCCCTCGCTGCGGTCGGGTAACACGCGCGAGGCGCTGCGGGCGCTGGCTGCGGCGAATGTGATCGAACCGGACGTCGCGGCGCGGCTGGACGAGGCTTATATCCTCTTCCGCACTATCGAGCATCGCTTGCAGATGGTCGAGGACCGCCAGACCCACGAACTGCCCATGTCGGCAACCAGTCTGGACAATGTCGCCCGCCTGCATGGCCTGCCCGACAGTGCGGCGCTGCTCGCCCTGTTGCGGCCCCATGTCGAATGGGTAGGCCGCAATTATGACCGGCTCAGCCCCGAGCAGGCGGACGCTTCGCTTTCGCATGATGAGGACAGGCTGAAAGAGCAGCTAACAGAGCTGGGCTTTGCCGATCCGGACACGCCGATCGCCCGCATCGCCCGCTGGCGCGGCGGTACGATCCGCGCCTTGCGCAGCGCGCCCTCGCGAGAGGCGCTGGAGGCGTTGCTGCCCGGCCTGATGCGCACGCTGGCCAAGGCGCCCGATCCGTCGCGCGCGCTCAATCGCCTCGATGACATGATCGGTCGGCTGCCCAGCGCCATCAACTTCTTCAAGCTGCTCGCCGCGCGTCCCGCGCTGGTCGAGCTGCTGGCCGAGATATTGAGCCATGCCCCGACGCTGGCCGACGCGCTCAGCCGCCGGGCGGAGCTGATCGACGGGCTGATCGACGCCTCCGCCTTCGATCCTGCACCGCCGGTCGCGGCGCTGGCGCAGCAGCTTGGCCGGCTGGAACCGGGCGAGGATTACCAGACCCTGCTCGACCGGGTACGCCAGCGCGTCGGCGACCGGCGTTTCGCGCTGGGGGCGCAGATCATCCGCGGTGGCGATCCGCTGGAGGCTGGCCGGGGCTATGGCCGCGTCGCCGAAGCCGCGATCGAGGCGCTGGCCGCCGGCACGGTCGCGGAGTTCGAAACCGCCCATGGCAAGGTGGCGGGCGGCGAATTGCTGATCCTGGCGCTGGGCCGCATGGGCGGCGGCGTGCTGACCCATGCATCGGACCTCGATCTCGTCTATCTCTTCACCGGCGATTTCTCGACGGAATCGGACGGCGCGAAGCCGCTAGGTGCGACCCAATATTTCAATCGCCTCGCCCAGCGCATCACCAATGCCCTGTCGGTCCACACCGCGTCCGGCCCGCTTTATGAGGTCGACACCCGGCTGCGGCCATCCGGCGCGCAGGGGTTGCTGGCCGTCAGCCTCGACAGCTTCGCGCGCTACCAGCGGGAGGAGGCCTGGACCTGGGAGCATCTGGCGCTTACCCGCGCGCGGCCGGTCTTTGGATCGCCTGACGCCCGCGCCGCGCTCGACGCCATATTGACCGAAACGCTCCAGCGCCCGCGCGATTTTGACGAACTGGCGCGGCAGGCGGTGAAGATGCGCGGCGATATCGCCAGGCACAAGCCGCCGGTCGGCGATCTCGACGTCAAGCTGGTGCCGGGTGGCCTGGTCGATCTGGAATTCTTGATTCACGTCAACCAGTTCCATTATCGCATGGCCTTCGACCCGGATCTGGGCAAGGCGCTGGCCGATCTGGTCGCGGCCGGCCATCTGCCCGCCGACCTGATCGCCGCGCATGACCTCATCACCCGCTATCTGGTCGTCTCCCGCCTCGTTTCGCCCAAATCGACCGAGCCGGCGGAGGCGACCCGGCCGCTGGTCGCGCGGGCGTGCGGGGCGGAAGATTGGGATGGATTGCTTGCCAGCTATGCACAGGCGCGGATATGCGTCGGCGAAGCCTGGGCCGCGCTCGCCGCACCCTATCAGGAGGAATGACCATGCTCGAACAGGGTGACGCGATCCCCGACGTGACATTGAAGGACGCGGACGGCGTCGATTTCACGCTGCACAGCTATCAGGGCAAGCCGCTGGTGGTCTATTTCTACCCCAAGGCCGATACGCCGGGCTGCACCAACGAAGCCAAGGATTTCACCGCTTTGGCCGATGAATATGCCGCCGCCGGCGTCCCGGTGATCGGCATTTCGAAGGACAAGCCGGCCAGGCTGAAGAAGTTTGCGGAAAAATATGGCCTGTCGGTCATCCTCGCCTCCGACGAGCCGGGCACGGTCTGCGAAGCCTTTGGTACATGGGTCGAAAAGTCGCTCTATGGCCGCAAATATATGGGCATCGAGCGGGCGACCTTCCTGGTCGGCGCGGATGGCACGATTGCGCGCGTCTGGCCCAAGGTGAAGGTGAAGGGCCATGCCGAAGAGGTGCTGGGGGCCGTGACCGCGCTTTGAGCCTGCCACCGTCCGTGACGAGCGTGGGCACGGCCTGCGCCCATGTGCTGCTGACCGCCGATCCGCAGGCCAAGCTGATGGCCGCGCGGGCGGTGGCGCGTGCCTGGCGGCTGGGGCGTCTGGCGCATCGCTTCGATGCCATCATGCCGGACCGGCCGGCGCGCCCCGCATCCCCCGAACTGCTGCCACCGGGTCGCATGCCCAAGCGCGGCAAGATCGGCTCCGAACGGTCGCGCATCGCCATGCTCCATGCGCTCGCCCATATCGAATTTGTCGCCATCGACCTGGCCTTCGACCTGATCGGCCGCTTCGGTGACCAGTTTCCGCCTGACTTCACGAGCGAATGGATGAAGGTCGGCGCGGACGAAGCCATGCACTTCGCGCTGCTCGACCGGCGGCTCCACCAACTCGGCAGCCATTATGGCGCGCTGCCCGCGCATGATGGCCTGTGGGAAGCAGCGGAGGAGACGGCGGGGGATGCGCTCGCGCGGCTGGCCATCGTCCCCATGGTGCTGGAAGCGCGCGCGCTCGACATCACGCCGGCGACCGTCGAACGGTTCGAGGGGGCGGGGGACATGACGTCCGGCCGGATGCTGCGCCGCATCGTCGCGGACGAGATTCGCCATGTTTCGGCAGGGACGACATGGTTCATCTGGGCGACGAACCGCATGGGCGTCGAATCTCCAAAACATTATCAAATGCTTGTGAAACGCCATTTTCGAGGCGGCGTTAAGCCACCGTTCAACGACTCGGCGCGTCGGCAGGCCGGTTTGACGGAAGAATTTTACGTCGCGCTTGCAACCTGAGCGGCAATTTGCAGTCTGCGTTCAGCGGGGGCGATCCAGGTCGCCAAAAAATTGAACACGGGAAGCGCCGAGGGGCATCAAGCCTCCGGTGACATAGTCGGGGTCTGCATGTCGGTTCTTCATTCGGTTAATGCTCGCCAATCGCTTTGGTTCCGCGCGAGCAAGGTTAAGACGATTTTAGCCAGTATCGGGATTGTCGGTGCGCTGAGCGCAACCGCCCCGGTCCATGCCACTGAAACCGACGATCCCTATGGCGACGCGTCGGAAATCAACACCAGCCCGCTCGGCCCGTCCGACGTCGGCTTCTCCAATCTCTTCTCCAGCCTTCAGCGCCTCGATGGCAATGCCAAGACTGCGGCCTATATCCCGTCGGGCCGCCCGGTCGAAAAGCTGTCGCTGACCTCGAACTTCGGCGTTCGTTCCGATCCGTTCAACCGCTCCGCCCGCATGCACAAGGGCATCGACATTCCCGGCCCGATCGGCACGCCGATCCACGCAACGGCCGACGGCATCATCAGCCGCGCCGGCTGGGCCAGCGGCTATGGCAATCTCGTCCAGATCTCGCACGGCAGCGGCATGGAAACGCGCTACGGCCATATGTCGAAGCTGCTGGTCGCCGAAAACAGCTATGTGAAGCGCGGTCAGGTGATCGGCCTGATGGGCTCGACCGGCCGTTCCACCGGCAGCCACCTCCATTATGAAGTCCGCGTCGACGGCGCCGCCATCAACCCGCTGCCCTTCGTCGCCGGCCCCGACTATCTGGTCGCGATGAACACCAAGCCGCCGCTCGCCATGGGCGGCCCGACCACGGCAGAAGAAAAAGCCGCCGACTGATCGGCTGTATGACGATATTCGCAAAAGGCCCGGCGCCCGATGGGGTTGCCGGGCCTTTTGCTTGACCCTATCTGAGCATGAAGTCTTAACCCCGTTCGGGCTGAGCTTGTCGAAGCCCTCTTCCTTTTGCGAAGAGAAGAACAGCCCTTCGACAGGCTCAGGGCGAACGGATGATGATAAGGCTAGCTGCTCTAGGAAACACCATGTCCGACATCGACCTGACCCCGTCCGCTGCCGCCCGCGTCGCCGCCATCGCCGCCAAGCAGGGCAAGCCCGCCATTCTCCGCCTGTCGGTGGAAGGGGGCGGTTGTTCGGGCTTCCAGTATAAGTTCGGGCTGGCCGAAACGGTGGAAGCGGAAGACCTGACGGTAGAGCGCGACGGCGTGACGCTGGTGGTGGACGATGTCAGCATCGACCTGGTGCGCGGGTCCGCCGTCGATTTCGTGTCCGATCTGGGTGGGCAGGCGTTCAAGGTAACGAACCCCAATGCCACCGCCGGCTGCGGTTGCGGGACCAGCTTCTCCGTTTGATTTCCGTCTGCGATTCCAGGCTCCGTTCGCCCTGTTCGAGCGAGCCGCTTGTCTCGCTCGAATGTCGAAGGCCCGTGCTTGCTCAATGCTGATCCTTTGTTCAAAGGAGAGGCAAAAGAGGAAGAAGTCATCATGCGCATCGCCACCTTCAACATCAATGGCATCAAGGCGCGCCTGCCGCGCTTGCTGGAATGGCTGGACGAAACGCGCCCGGACATCGCCTGCCTTCAGGAAATCAAGACCAGCGACGACACCTTTCCGGTCAAGGATATCGAGGCCGCCGGCTATGGCGTGATCTGGCACGGGCAGAAGGGGTTCAACGGCGTCGCCATCCTCGCGCGCGGCGAAACGCCGGTCGAGGTGCGCCGTGGTCTGGAAGGCGAGCCGGAGGATGAGCATAGCCGCTATCTGGAAGCGGATGTGAAGGGCGTGCGCGTCGCCAGCATCTATCTGCCCAACGGCAATCCGCAGCCCGGCCCGAAATTCGATTATAAACTCCGCTGGATGAAGCGCCTTCGGACACGTGCCGCCGAAATCTGGGCAGAAGAAGTCCCCGCGATCCTGGCCGGCGACTATAATGTCATCCCGCGCGACGTGGACACATTCTCGGTCAAGGCGATGCAGGACGACGCGCTGATGCAGCCCGAAAGCCGCGCCGCCTATCGCCGCCTGCTGGCCGATGGCTGGACCGACTCGATCCTCAGCCGCCACCCCCATGGCGGCGTCTGGACCTTCTGGGATTATCAGGCGAACAGCTGGCCGCGCGACGCGGGCTTCCGCATCGACCATCTCCTCCTCAGCCCCGCCGCCGCCGATCGCCTGATCGACGCGCAGGTCGACAAAGAATTTCGCGGCCGGGAAAAGGCCAGCGACCATGCGCCGACTTGGGTGGAACTGCGGGATATTTAAGGATCGTCATTGCGAGCGCAGCGAAGCAATCCACGTAGCGCTACATGGATTGCTTCGCTGCGCTCGCAATGACGAAGTAACACGGTTAATATTACCCGGATCATATTGACTCAATAAAACCCGGATAATAATATTTGTGCCGAAGGAGATTCGGCATGGAACGGACGTTGACGGCCTTTGCTGGTGACTTGTGGATCGCCACCGGGGACGAAGGCGAAGTGCGCGCGGCCCTGCGCGCCATGGGTGATGAGGCCCAGAATATCCTGCTGTTCGACGACGCGACCGGGCGGCAGATGGATATCGATCTGCGTGGCCCTGCCGTCGAGGAAGCGCGGGGCAGGGGGCGCCCGAAACTCGGCGTCCAGCCGCGTGAAGTGACGCTGCTACCGCGCCACTGGGAATGGCTCGCCACCCAGCCGGGCGGTGCATCGGCCACCATCCGCCGCCTGGTGGAGGACGCGCGCAAGGCCAGCGCGACGACGCCGGACCCGCGCGCGGCAATGGACGCGGCCTATCATTTCATGACCGCCATGGCCGGCGACCGCCCCGGCTACGAAGCCGCGATCCACGCGCTCTTCGCCAAGGACGGGGCGCAGTTCGCGGAGCTGACGCAGGATTGGCCGTCGGGCATCCGCGACCATGCACGAGCGCTGGCGGCGCCGGCTTTTGGTGGCTGACCGTCGTTTATCATTTCCGTCACCCCGGACCCTTCGACAGGCTCAGGACAGGATCCGGGGTCCCGCTCCTTTGCCGCTGACGCTCGCGGAGAAGCGGGATGCCGGGTCAAGCCCGGCATGACGAAAGAAAACATGACTGCAAGCGACCATATGTGGTCGTAATCGGTCCTTGTCTGGTGCATCCAAAGCAGGCACCAGACGCTATGCGAAAACTATTATCCCTTGCCAGTCTCAGCCTCATGACATGCGGATGTGCGGACATGTGCGGCGATACTATTGTAACAAGAATGACTTCACCCGATGGGAAACGTGACGCCGTGTTATTCCAACGAGATTGCGGCGCGACGACCGGTTTTTCCACGCAAATATCAATTTTAGATGCAGGCGATCAGCTTTCCGGCATGGGTAACACGTTCCGGGCCGACGACGATCACGGTGCTGCAAGCGCAGGTGATTGGGGCGGTTCTTGGGCCGAAATGCAATGGCTATCGCCTGATCGCCTGCTAATTCGATACGCAGCTAAATCACGGGTTTTTGAACAGGATAACCATGTCTCCGGCGTAGACGTGATTTATCAGACAGTAGCGCAATAATCGGACCAATAGCCGACCTTCCGTTTCTCGCCAAAACCCGGCCCTAAGCCGCCAGCCTCAGAAACGGCACCGGCTCGGTCGAACGCAGCACGATCGGCTTGCCTTCCGACGCTTCGAACAGTTCGCCGTCCAGGATCACGCTGCTGCGGTCGCCCTCGATGCGGATGGTGTCGCCCTGTTCCAGATGGATGCCCTGCATCGTCTGCTTGCCGATCCGCCGGAACAGGCTGGCCCAGATCAGACGGAACAGGGCCGGCAGGCTCTGGTCGACCGCCATCAGCTTCATGTTGCCACGCGCGCTGCCGCCCGGTTGCACGCCCAGCAGCAGCTTCTCCAGCGTCGTCACGATCAGCACCGCAAAGCGCCCGACCAGCTGACCATCGCGGATCAGCGAGATGCGTACCGGATTGCCCGATGGCGGCAGGAATTTGGCGCGGATGCCGAACAGCAGCGACACGATCACCGCCATGGCGGTGATGAAGTGACTGAGCCCATTGGACAGCCCCAGCGGATAAATCTGGTTGCGGCAATAGAGCATGTAATCGGCCAGCCCCGCGCCGCCCAGAAACATGCCCAGCACCGGCCGGCTGCCGACCGCGCCGTCCGACAGGGCGATCAGTTCGCGCGCGACGACATGGTCGTCCACGCCCGCCTTGGCGATCTGCACGATCCGCTCCAGCGCCTTGATCGGGTCGCCATGGATGCCCAGGTCCAGCGCAATCAGGTTGGTCTTGCCATTGGGCAGCACCGCGATCGGCGGGACACGGCCCTTGAAATGCTCCCCCTGATAGAGTTCGGTCAGCGATGCCTGCACCGTGCCGTCGCCGCCATTGATGACGATGACGGCCGGATCGACGCGGGCGATCGTCTGGAACGCCCGGCCGATCTGGTCGACCTGCTCCACCTCATAGTGGAAGATGTCCGGGTTGCTGGCGCAGTAACTGCGCACGCGTGGAAGCGTCTGCCGGTTGCCCGTGGATTTCGGATTGGACAATAGGGCGACGCTTACCATGGCTTTTGGGTCACATATATTTGAGGTTGATCGTGATTTTCGTCACGCCCGGCCCGACATGAAAGGCCGCCTTCTCCACGCCGGGCTTGCCCAGGTTGAAGATGCTGATTGACGGATTGTTGGAAAATCCGCCGCCGTCCCGCGAAATGTCGGTCTTGCCATTGCCGTCGCGGTCGTGCCGCACGGCGATGCCATATTCGCCCGATTTGGGCACCGGCACGCAAAAGCGCATCGCGCCATTGGCCGGCTTCACCGCCGTATCGATTCGATTGAGCCATTCGCCCTTCGTCAGCCAGGCCGCCTTGGTGGCGGGATAGGACTGGATACGCACCTTGCCCGTGGCGGCGGCAAAGCCGCGCACGTCGACCAGCACCGCCGGCCCGCGCGCATCCGCGCCGCAGCGTTCAAGGTCGTTCGCAATTTCCTGGCCATGAGCCATGACCGGACTGGCAGCGACCATCGCCGCCCCGACCATCAGACCCATTGCAACTTTTACCATGACCATCAGACTCCTGGAAGCTATAGCCACCCGGATGGACCGGATGGCGAGCCCCTGTTCGCCCCGCTTTTCTACCTGACTCGCATATGGGCCGGGTTTGCGGCCAAAACATGGTGATGGGACGACGACTTAGAGAATGCTGACCGCCACCGACCGATATCTCGCCCGCCTGATCGCGGTGCCCATGCTGGGTACACTGGTGATCGCCGCGATGCTGCTTGTGCTCGACAAGATGCTCAGCCTGTTCGATTTCGTCGCGGCGGAAGGCGGACCGGTCAGCGTCGTGTGGCGCATGCTGGCCAATATGCTGCCCGAATATCTCTCGCTCGGCATCCCGATCGGCCTGATGCTCGGAATCCTGCTCGCCTTCCGTAAGCTCGCCCTGTCGTCGGAACTGGACGTGATGCGGGCGGTGGGCCTGTCCTACGGCCGGCTGCTGCGCGTGCCCTACATGTATGCGATCGCGCTGGCGCTGCTCAATTTCGGCATCGTCGGCTTCGTCCAGCCCTTGTCGCGCCACGCCTATGAAGCGCTGCGCTTCGAACTGCGCTCCGGCGCGCTGGGCGCCTCGATCAAGGTCGGCGAATTCACCAACCTTGGCAAGCGCATGACCATGCGGATCGAGCGCAGCAAGGACGAAGGCCGCAATCTGCAAGGCATTTTCGTGCGCGCGGTCGGCAAGGATGGCCAGTCGGTTGCGGTGACGGCGGCGCAGGGCACCTTCCTCGCCACCGACGACCCGGACGTCATCATCTTCCGCCTGCGCAACGGCGTGCTGGTGAACGAGGCGCCCAAGTATAAGACGCCGCGCATCCTGTCCTTTTCCAGCCATGATTTGCCGATCGACCTGCCGCAGATCGAGAATTTCCGCGGCCGCGACGTCGACCGTGAAAAGACGATTCCCGAACTGATGGTCATCGGCCGCAGCCCCGCCACGCCTGACAAGCTGCGCGCCGAAGTGCGCGCCAATTTCCATTTCCGCATGGTCGAAGTCGTCTTCATGTTCCTGCTGCCGCTCGCGGCGCTCGCCTTCGCGATCCCGCCCAAGCGATCGACCTCGGCGCTGGGCGTCTTCCTCTCGATCGTGTTCATCGTGACCTATCACAAGGTCAATCAATATGGCGAAAGCATCGGCGCGCTGGGCAAGGTCGACCCGATCATCGCGCTATGGGGACCGTTCCTGCTCGCATCCGGCCTTGTCCTGTGGATGTATCATGTGATCGCCAACCGACCCGGTGGCCAGCCGATCGGCGCGCTGGAGGTCGCCTTCTCGAAACTGGGCAAGCAGGTCGTGCGCCTGCTGCGCTTCGGCCGACGCCGCGCCCCGGCTGTTGAAGGAGCGGCCTGACCCATGCAGTTCAACTTCTTCCCCTCGCGCCAGATCAGCCTTTACATGGCGCGCCTGTTCCTGACCCGCACCTTTGCCGTGCTGGCGCTGCTGGTCGTGGTGCTCCAGACACTCGACCTGCTCGGTAATTCGGGCGATGTGCTCGCCTATCCGGGCAATGGCGACGCGCAGCTATGGCATTATGTCGGCCTGCGCGCGCCGCAGATCATTGCCCGATTCCTGCCATTTTCGGTGCTGCTGGGCACGCTGGTGATGCTGGCGACGCTCAACCAGAACAGCGAAATCATCTCGATGAAGGCCGCCGGCCTGTCCGCGCACCAGATTTTGGCGCCGCTGGTGCTGGCGGCGCTGGGCGTGTCGGTCATCAGCTTCGTCTTCAACGAACGGATCGTCGCCCGCTCCACAGCGGCGCTCAGCGCATGGGAGGCGGTCGATTATGGCCCGATCCCGCCCGACAGCGGAGTGAAGAGCAATCCTTGGGTGCGCGACGGCAATAATCTGGTCAATGCGGCGATCGTCGCGGGACGCGGCACGCAAGTGCAATTGCGCAAGGTGCAGATCTACAACCGCATCAACAACAGCCTGACCACCATCGTTCAGGCGCCCAAGGGTCATTATGACGCCGCGAGCAAGAGTTGGCTGCTGGAGGGCGCGCGTCAGTTCGATGTGGCGCGCGGCACCGTCACCAATGTGGGCACCGTCCGTTTCGGCCGCGATATTCGCCCCGACCAGTTCACGCTGGCGAAGGTCGATCCCGATGCGCTGACCTTCCGCGAACTGGAATCGGCGATTTCCGACCTGCACGACGCCGGCCGCCCCACCGCAGAACTGGAAGGCAGCCTGTGGCACAAGCTGTCCGGCCCGCTCTCCGCGCTGCTGATGCCGATCCTCGGCTCGGTCGCAGCCTTCGGCCTTGCGCGTTCGGGCCAGTTGTTCATGCGCGCGGTGCTGGGCATGGCATTGGGCTTTGCCTATTTCGTCGCCGACAATTTCTCGCTCGCGATGGGCAGCCTTGGCGCTTACCCGCCGTTTCTGGCCGCCTGGGCGCCTTTCTTTCTGTTCCTGCTGGTAGGTGAAACGGTTCTGTTCCGAACCGAAGAATGACGCCCCAAATAAAAGGCCCCGGCGACCAAGGGACGTCGCGCGGGGCCTTCACAGAGGGGGCGTTCCGATCCTCTTAAGGGGGGAGGGGAAGAACCGGAACAATCCCGATATAGGCGCGCCAGATCGCGTTTCAACCCGCAACCGACATTAATTTATTCGCGCAGAGGCGCAGAGGCGCAGAGGCGCAGAGCTGTCATAGCGCCTGCGGCGCAGTCGCTTTTGCAAAAATCTCAGCGTCCTCTGCGCCTCTGCGCGAACAATAAAAAGGGACCGACCCATCGGCCGATCCCCTCCGTGTCTCCGCACCTCCGCGTGAGCCTTCCCAGGCTCAGCGCGCCGTCATAGTGCTCCGGGCGATCTTGCCGACCAGCGGCATCATCCCCTTGTAATTGCCCCGATGATAGGGGGAATTCGCGTCCAGCGTCGCGATCAGCTGCGCATGCGCCTTGCCCAGCGCATGATAGGGCACGCTCGGCAGCAGGTGATGCAGCGCATGATAGCGCAGGCCCACCGGCGCCCACAAAGCGGGCAGGGTGCCGGGCGGCGGCACATTGACCGAGTCCAGATATTGCGCCGTCACGGTCATCGGCTCGCCCTCATTCTCCCACAGATGCGCGACCAGAGTGCGCAACTGGTTGATGACGGTCATGGCCGAATGGATCGCCATATAGACCAGCAAAGGCTTCCAGCCGAAGGCGAAGATGCTACCGATCAGCGCCAGCGCGAACAGGCAGGCGCCCGCTTCTTGGGCCGCCCACTGCCGCGCAAACTCGCCTTCCGGTGCACGGCGGCGATAGGCGGGGTTGATCGACAGGGCCGAAAATTCCGCCACTACCTTGCGGCGTAGCGCCGGGATCAGTAGCGACAGCGGCGTCAGCACGCCAAAGCGCAGGATGAGGCCCACCGGCGCCAGCGACGCGACGATGATGAACAAGGGCAGCGACCATGGCTTCATCAGCGCCAGCGGCAGATATTCGGGATCTTCCGCCGTGCCATAGCGGGTGCGCTGGTGATGCTGGGTATGCACGCCTTCATACATGAAAGACGGGATCATCAGCGGCACGCCGACGATCAGGTTCCAGCCCAGGCGAAAGCCGGGCAGGGCGCCCTTGCGGATATGGGTCAGTTCATGAATGAAGCTGGCCGCGCGATAGAGCGCCAGCATCGACACGAGCGCGCAGGCGACCGCGATCGCCACATTGTCGACCAGAATCGCGCCAGTCATCGCGCCCCAGCCGACCAGCGCGGATGCCAGCATGTCGGGCCAGTAAATGCGCGGATTGGCGGTCGAATGGGCGCGCGTCAGGTCGGCCGCGGCGCGCAGCATGGCGGTATCGTCGGGAATGGCCGCCCGCGCCCGCTGCGCGGCGGCAAGAATGGGATCATGCACTGTCATGCGGGCCGTCCTAGCCTCCAAATGCGCTGAGATCATGGCAGCACCATGACATATTCACTTGTGTATCCGCCGGAATGCGGCGCGTGATTGACATTCCGCAAACAAGCGCCGAACTGCACGCCATTCCATGTTTCTTCGAAGGCGGCACCCGTGGCGCATAATGATCTGGTCATCACCCCCGTTTCCGGCAAGGCCGATTTGAAGGCTTTTATCGACCTGCCCTGGCGGCTTTACGCCAATGATCCCAATTGGGTGCCGCCCTTGAAGGCCGAGGTGAAGGAATTGCTGACGCCCGGCAAGAACCCCTTTTTCGGCCATGCCGAAGCGCAATATTTCCTCGCGCGGCGCGGCGGCAAGGTGGTCGGCCGCATCTCCGCCCATATCGACCATCTGGCGCTGCAACAGCCGGTCGAACAGGGCATGGGGCCGGGCACCGGCAATTTCGGCCTGTTCGAAGCGGAGGATGATGCGACCGGCAAGGCGCTGATCGCCACCGCCGAGGACTGGCTGCGCGGCAAGGGCATGATCCGCGTGCTGGGGCCGATCTCGCTCTCCATCTGGGAAGAGCCGGGCCTGCTGATCCAGGGACATGACCATCCGCCGACGGTGATGATGGGCCATAACAGCCCCGCCTATCAGGCGATGATCGAGCGCGCAGGCTATGCCCCGGTCAAGCAGCTCAAAACCTATGAGCTGGACATCACCAGGGACTTCCCGCCGCTGATCCAGCGGATCGTCCAGTCGGGCGAGAAAAGCCCGCGCATCGCCATCCGCAAGGTCGACAAGTCGAAATTCGACAAGGAAGCCGCGATCATCCTGTCGATCCTGAACGACGCCTGGGGCAACAACTGGGGCTTCGTGCCGATCACGGATGAGGAGGTCGCCCATACCGGCAAGAAGCTGAAGCCGATCGTGTTCGAGGATCTCATCATGATCGCCGAACTGGATGGGGAGCCGGTCGCCTTCATGATGACGCTGCCGGACCTGAATGAAGCGACCAAGTCCCTGAACGGCTCGCTCTTTCCCTTCGGTTTCATCAAGCTGCTGAAATGGCTGCGCAAGCCCAAGGCGCGCACGATGCGCGTGCCGCTGATGGGGGTGGTCCAGCGGCTGCAAAGTTCGCGCATGGCCAGCCAGCTGGCCTTCATGATGATCGAAACGATCCGGCGTGAAGCGATCGCCCATTATGGCTCGACCCGTGGCGAGATCGGTTGGGTGCTGGATGACAATCAGGGGATGAACGCGATCGCCGATGCCATCAACAGCACGGTGAACAAGGTCTACCAGATTTACGAAAAGCCGCTCTAAAGCTTTGTTTCGCCTGCGTATCTTTGGCAACTCTTTCTACGCTGCACCGTTGATGCTCCAAACCCCTCAACAAGGAGTATCGACATGGGCGAAGCAACCGACAAGTTGAAGGCCGCTGGCAACAAGGCCGCTGGTTCGATCAAGGAAGGCATCGGCAAGGCGACCGACAATGAACGTCTGGAAGCCGAAGGCAAGGCGCAGAAGGCCAAGGGCACGGCGCAGGACGTGGCCGGATCGGTCAAGGGCGCGCTCGGCGACAAGATCTGACGCTTGGCCGTCTGCACGGAAAAAGGCCTCGCTCCCATGGAGCGGGACCTTTTGCGTTTCTGTCCTACATGACCGAAATCCGCTACCTCATTCGTTCGGTTTAAGCTTGTCGAGAACCCACAACTCAGGGTTCTCGACAGGCTCGAACCGAACGGAAGCAGGCGTATGAGACTTTCCGATAGGATTACCAGCACGCAACAAAACGTCGAAATCAGCGGGAAATGTGCGAAGTTAAGCCGCTTCCTTGGCCAGATAGTCCGCCACATCCCGCCGCAATTCCCCGGCGCACAGATAGAGCGCGATAACATTGGGAATGGCCATCAGGAAGAAGCTGCTGTCGACGATGCCGACCACCCGGCCAAGGTCGATCGCGGCGGCGGGGGGCAGGGCAACGACATAAAGAATTTTGTAGGTCCATTGCGCCCTGGGGCCATTGCCGAACAGATAACCCCATGCCTGCAAACCATAAAAGCCCCAAGCTACCAGCGTCGAATAGGCGAACAGGAACACCACCACCGCCAGCAGCCAGGGGAACCATGGCGATACTTTGGCAAAGGCGGCCGACGTGATCGCAATCCCTTCCAGCCCACCATTCCAGGTCCCCGCGACGACGAGCGCCAGCCCGCCGAGTGCACAGACGATCATCGTGCCAAGCAGCGGCTCCAGCAGCGCGACCAGTCCTTCGGACACCGGATGTTTCGTCCGGGCGAGGCTATGCGCCATGACGGCCGACCCCACGCCCGCCTCGCTGGCGAAGACCGCACGCCGCATCCCCGCGACGAAGGCGCCCACGGCCCCGCCGGTCGCCGCATCGCCGCTCCACGCCCCGTTCCAGATTAGCGCCAGCGCACCCGGTATCTCGCCGGCATGCAGGATCAGGATCGCAGCAACCCCGCCCAGATAGACCGCGACCTTGATCGGCGTCAGCCGCTTCGACACTTCCCCCAGCCAGGCCGCACCGCCCAGCGTCACCAGCGCCACCGCGCTGGCGATGAACACGCCATAGGCCCAGCCATTCGTCATGCCGGTCACGACCTTGACCTGCGCAAAGCTCTGGTTGACCTGCACCATCGGGATCGCGCCGAACAGAGCGAAAAAGGCATAGGCGCCGCCCAACACCAGCCCCAGCTTCGGCCAGCCCCGCGCCGCGCCCACGGCCTTGAGCACATACATCGGTCCGCCATGGACATGGCCCCGGCTGTCGAAAACGCGATATTTAAGGCCCAGCGTCACCTCCGCCATCTTCACCGTCATCGCGAACCAGCCGATGATGAACATCCACAATATCGCACCGGGACCACCCATCGTCAGCGCCACGGCGACGCCGGCGATATTGCCAAGGCCGATCGTGCCGGACAGCGCGGTGGAGAGCGCCGCCCACTGGCTGACATCGCCCTTCGCCTCGCCCTCATGCGGCTGGCTGCGCAGGATGCGGACCGCGCGGCCGACATGGCGCACATTGGGGAAGCCCAGCCACAGGGTGAAGAACAGCATCGGCAGCGCCAGATAGAGCACGATCAGTTCGATCTGCGCGCCAAAGAGCGGCACCTTGAAGAAGACGGCGGCGGACAGGCCATCGACAAAGCCATTGAAATTTTCCATCACTCGCCGATGCCGCCATCGTTGGGGAATGTCGATTAAAGATTGCTCATGTGGCCGCTGCGGGTTGATCGCTTAACCCTGATCGGTGCATGACGGGCCGCATGAGCAGGCAATATTTCGGCACCGACGGCATCCGCGGTCGCACCAACCAATGGCCCATGACCGCGCAGCTGGCGATGAAGGTCGGCATGGCGGCCGGCACCCATTTCCTGCGCGGCAGCCACCGCCATCGCGTCGTCATCGGCAAGGATACCCGCCTGTCGGGCTATATGGTCGAAAATGCGCTGGTCGCCGGTTTCACCGCCGTCGGCATGGATGTTGTCCAGTTCGGCCCGATCCCGACGCCCGCCGTCGCGCTGCTGGCCCATTCGATGCGCGCCGATCTGGGTGTCATGATCTCCGCCAGCCACAACCCTTATTTCGACAATGGGATCAAGCTGTTTGGCCCGGACGGCTACAAGCTGTCGGATGAAGATGAACTGAAGATCGAGGCGCTGCTGGATCAGGATATCCCGCTCGCCGCATCGAAGGATATCGGTCGCGCCCGCCGGGTCGAGGATGCCCGTGGCCGCTATATCCATTCGGTCAAATCCAGCTTCCCGGCCGACCTGCGCTTGGACGGCCTCAAGATCGTGGTCGATTGCGCCAATGGCGCCGCCTATCAGGTCGCGCCATCCGCGCTGTGGGAACTGGGCGCAACCGTCGTCGCGGTCGGCGTCACGCCCAATGGCACCAACATCAACGATGGCTGCGGCTCCACGGCGCCTTTGCTGTTGCAGGAAACCGTCGTGTCCTCCGGCGCCGACATCGGCATCGCGCTGGACGGTGACGCGGATCGGCTGATCGTCGTGGACGAACAGGGCAAGATCGTCGATGGCGATCAGATCATGGCGCTGATCGCCGCCAATTTCGCGCGGGAAGGCACGCTGCGCGGCGGTGGCCTGGTCGCCACGATCATGTCGAACCTGGGCCTCGAACGTTTCCTGTCAGGACAGGGCATCGGCCTTGAACGCACCAAGGTCGGCGACCGCTATGTGCTGGAGAGGATGCGCGAGGGTGGCTTCAATGTCGGCGGCGAACAATCCGGTCATATGATCCTGTCCGACTATGGCACCACGGGCGACGGCACGGTGGCGGCGTTGCAGGTGCTGGCGGCCCTGGTCCGCTCCGGCAAGCCCGCCAGCGAAGTGCTGCACCAGTTCGATCCGGTGCCGCAACTGCTCAAGAATGTCCGCTTCTCGGGCGGCAAGCCGCTGGAGCATGACGATGTGAAGCGCGTCATCGCGCAGGCGGAATCGGAACTGAACGGCACCGGCCGCCTCGTCATCCGCCCGTCCGGCACCGAACCGGTCATCCGCGTCATGGCCGAAGGCGACCGCGAGGATCAGGTGAAGGATGTGGTCGAACGCATCTGCGCCGCGGTCGAGAAGGCGGCGGCTTAAACATAGACCCGTTCGCTTCGCGCGAAGTCGAGAAGCGGGTGGATAATGGTTCTCGACAAGCTCGAACCGAACGGACATTTGAAATGCTTGAAATGCGCCCCGATTGCGAACGCTGCGGCGTCGATCTGCCTGCCGATGAACCCGGCGCCTTCATCTGCTCGTTCGAATGCACATATTGCGCGCCATGTGCCGAAGCGCTGGACGATCGCTGCCCCAATTGCGGCGGCGAAATGATGGACCGCCCGACGAGGGTTGGGAAGGCGCTGGCCAATAATCCAGCCTCGACGGAGCGGCACTTCAAGGGATGAAGCCTGCCCGCATCCTCATCATTGCCGGCTCCGACAGCGGGGGTGGCGCGGGCATTCAGGCGGACCTGAAGACCGTCACACTGCTCGGCGGCTTCGGCATGACCGCAATCACCGCGATCACGGCGCAGAATACGCTGGGCGTGCAGGCCGTTCACCCGATCCCCACCGCCATGGTGCTGGCGCAGATGGAAAGCTGCCTCAGCGACATCGGCGTCGACGCGGTGAAGATCGGCATGATCGGCAGCGCGGAAACGGCCAATGCCGTCGCCGAACATTTGGTGCGCGTGAGTGTGCCCGTGGTGCTCGACCCAGTCATGGTTTCCACCAGCGGGTCCGTCCTTGCGGACGCCGAAACGATAGCGGCCATGCACGAATTGATGACATGGGCTTTGGTGACTACGCCCAATCTTCCCGAACTCGAAGTGCTTGGCGGTGAAGCGAGCTTGACCGAGCGCGGCGAAACACTTTTGATCAAGGGCGGCCACGCCGATGGGCCAATGTTGACCGATCGGCTTGTCGGCCATCATGGCGAGATTGCAAGATGGAGTGACCCGCGCATCGACACGCCGCATACGCATGGCACTGGCTGCACTCTGGCAAGTGCAATTGCGACCGGCTTGGGACAGGGCATGACGTTGCCAGAAGCCATTGATCGCGGTCGCAAATATGTGCGTAAAGCGTTGATGTTGGCGCCCGGTTTCGGCGGCGGGCATGGCCCGATGGGCGGACCGCTTGGTTTTCACCCCGATGCCTGACTTCACCCACGAAGCGCTGCATCATCCCGGCCTCGTCGCCGGGGTGGACGAAGCGGGACGGGGACCGCTCGCCGGTCCCGTCGTGGCCGCCGCCGTTATCCTGCGGGCGGAAGACTGCCCCAACGGCCTTAACGACAGTAAGCAGCTCAGCGCGAAGAAGCGGGCCACGCTGGAAACGGAGATCAAGGCGCGGGCGCTCTGCTGGGCTGTCGGTATCGCGACCGTTGCGGAAATTGACGAGATCAACATCCTGTGGGCGACAATGCTGGCCATGACCCGCGCGGTTGAGGCGCTGGGGCAGGACTGTGCGCATGTACTGGTCGATGGGAACCGTTGCCCGCAATGGCGCTGGCCCGCCACCGCGATCGTGGAGGGCGACGCCAAATGCCTGTCGATCGCAGCCGCCTCCATCCTTGCCAAGGAAGAACGCGACCGGATGATGATCGCGGCGGCGGCCGACTATCCCCATTATGGCTGGGACACGAACAAGGGCTATGGCAGCGCGAAACATCTCGCCGCGCTGCGCGAACATGGCCCGGCGCCGCTCCACCGGCGCAGCTTCGCTCCGGTGGCGCAACTTAGTTTGTTCTAGGAGGCTTTTGCGAGCCGTCAGCTGTGCCGTCTGACGGTAAAATGCTTCAGCGCATGGGCGTCCAGGTCTGCGTCTTGCAGAAGAAGGCGATGCAGCCCTGGACCTTGAGTGAGCCATTGGCGTTGCGGGTCAGCTTCGACGCGTAGCTTTTGCCGCTTTCGGGGTCGTAGATCGTCCCTTTCCACAGGTCGCCATCATCCTCGAACCCGGTCAGCAGGGCCAGGCCGACCAGCGGCTTGGACCGGAGCGCCGGATCGGGATTCTTGATGTCGGTCTGCGGTCGGCCGGGGGTGGGCTTCACGATTTTCTCGATCCTGCCGCACAGATGCTTGCCGCACGGCGCAATCTGGACGATCGCCTTGCCATCGACCGTGGCCCAGCGGCCGGTGACGGGTTGCGCCGCCTGCGCAGGCAGGGCAGCCATTGCGGCAGTCAGGGTTGCGAGGGCGATAAAGGCCGGTTTCATGCGATCCACTCCTTGTCTTTGTCCTTGAGATAAGCACGAAAAAGCCCGCCCGCCACCGCCTTTTTCTGGCGGGGCGGGCGGGTCTTTCGGGCGACGCTACGGCAGCGCCGATCCCTCTCCAAAGTTTTTAGAAGGCCGTGCTGATCGAACAGGCCGCCGGACCCAGGATGACGACGAACAGCGTCGGCAGAATGAACAGAATCAGCGGCACGGTCATGATCGCGGGCAGGCGCGCGGCCTTTTCCTCGGCGCGCATCATGCGTTCATGGCGGAATTCGGCAGACAGCACGCGCAGCGCGGAGGCGAGCGGCGTGCCATATTTTTCGGTCTGGATCATGGTCGTGACCACGCCCTTGACCGCGTCCAGCTTCACGCGGGTCGCCAGATTCTCGAAGGCCATGCGGCGCTCGGTCAGGAAGCTGAGTTCGATCGCGGTCAGCTGGAATTCGTCGCCCAGCTCCGGATAGGCCTTGCCCAGTTCCCGCGCCACGCGGTTGAAGGCGGCGTCGACGGTCAGGCCGGCCTCGGCGCAGATCACCAGCAGGTCGAGCGCATCGGGCAGGCCCTTGCGGATCGCGGCGGCGCGCTTCTGCACCTTGTTGTCGATATAGAGGTCGGGCGCCTTGTAGGCGAGCAGCAGCGCCACGGCGAAGGCGAAGAAGCGCTTCATCGGGCCCCATTCGGGTTCGATGCCGACGCCATAGAGCAGGATCGCGGCCAGACCGCCGATCACGATCGGCAGGATCATCCGGCCGAAGATGACCGCGACGGCCCAGTCCTTCGACCGGATGCCGGCCTGTGCCAGGCGGATCTGCGCGTCCTTCAACTGGTCGTCCTGCAAGACCTTCAGGCTCGACAGGAAGGACCGCATCTGGTCGGTCGTCTGGTTCTTGCGCACCAGGCTGGCGCGGCGCTTGGCGGTTGAGGCGGTGATGCCTGCCTTTAATTGTTCACGCCGTTCGTTCAGCGCCTTGACGCGCTTGGCCATGGGATCGCGTACGGTCATGACCGCATAGAGCGCGAACAGCACGGCCAGCGTGGCCAGCGCAGCCAGCAGCGTACCGAAATCGGTCGCGGTCAGGCCGAAGAGCGTGCCGGCTGGGGTCGGGGCGTCCATATATCTTCTCCCTCCCGATCAGATTTCGAAATTGACCATCTGGGCCATGATGAAGGCGCCGATGCCCATCCAGCACATGCCGCCGATGCCGACCACCTGCATGGTGCCCAGGCCGAAGATGCCGGCCGGATCGGGGGTGAAGAAGGGGGTCATATAATTGAAGTTGATGTAGCAGATCATGCCGAACACCAGGAATGGCAGTACGCCGATGATATAGGCGGAGGCTTTGGATTCCGACGACATGGCGCGGATCTTCAGCTTCATCTGCGCACGCTGGCGCAGCACCGTGGCTAGGTTCGACAGGGTTTCGGCCAGGTTGCCGCCGGTTTCGCGCTGGATCGCCAGGGTGATGACGAAGAACTGGAATTCCGGCGTACCCAGGCGATCGGCGGTTTCCTGGAGCGCCTGCTCCATGGTCCGGCCGATCTTGATCCGCTCGGTGATGAGCTTGAACTCCTCGCCCACGGGGCCGGGAATTTCGCTCGACACGATGCCCAGCGTTTCCGCGATAGGCAGGCCGGATCGCAGGCCGCGGGTCAGCAGTTCCAGGGCATCGGGAAATTTGGCGTTGAACTGGTTCACGCGCTTGCCGATCAGTCGTCCCACCCACCAGTGCGGCAGGCCCAGGCCGGCGGCCAGACCGACCATCATCGCGAACAGGAACGGGAAACCGCGCATCATCAGGAATGCAGACAGCAACAGGAAGATGATGGCGCAGCCGGTCATATACTGGCTGATCGTCCATTTCTTTCCGGTCATCTTCAGACGCTTGGTCAGATTTTCCGGGTTGGGGATCAGCGACACCAGCATCTTAGCTTCGGCGCCGGTAGCCCGATTGGAAATGGCCCGGCGCATCCGCGCTTCCAGCAGCGCTTCGGCCGACTCGCTGTGACGGCCACGGATCATGGCCACACGCCGCTTGCGCGCCTTGTCGGGCGACGGGCCGGCGAATGCGATCACCGCGAGGCCCAGCAGGGTCGCGATCAGCACCGTTATCAGGATGAAATTGCCGTCCATCTCGTCGCCCGTCTTTCAGGAAGCCGTACCGCCCCGGTAAGGGGCGGTGCATGCAATCAATTGTCTAGCGATGCCTTGTCCTTGCGGCGCATCATCGACCTGAAGTCGATCTTGCCGAGCAAGGAATCACCCCTCTTGCTGCCGGCCTTGGGCGCGGCATCCATATCATCGGCTTCGGCGGCGCCCAGCACCTGATCCATCATGGCCATGCACGCTGCGCCCACCTTGCTACCCTTGGCGGTTTCGGCCAGCGTCTTGCCCAGCTTGGCGGCCTGCGAAGCGATGCGCAGGTCGAACGGTATGACCACGTCCACTTTGCGTTCGATCGACTGTTCGAAATCCTTGCGGCTGATTTCCGGCGCGCCGGGATGGACGCGGTTGGCGACCACCAGCACACGCGTCTGGGGCGCGTTGCTCTTGAGCCAGGACAGGATGCGGATCGTATCGCGTGCACCGGCCAGCGTCAGCTCCGTCACGACCACGGTCACATTAACGTCGGCCATCAGGTGCGGGTGCTGGATCAGCATGTTGCGCGGCAGGTCGATGACGCTGCATTCGAAGGCGAGGCGGAATTCTTCCAGCAACTGATAGAAGGCACCGCCATCGGTCATCATCGGCTGGCTGATCGGCGCTTCGGCTGACAGGATCGCCAGCGTGTCGCTCGCCCGCACCATGGCGCGCTCGATGAACAGACCGTCGATGCGGCTCGGATTTTCGATCGCGTCGGTCAGGCCGCGGCCCGGCTCCAAATCCATCGCCAGCGCATTGGTGCCGAAATGGACGTCGAGGTCGAGCAACGCGGTCGGGCGCTTCTTCTTTTCCGACAACAGCCAGGACAGCGAGGTCGCAATGCTGGATGCGCCCACGCCGCCGCGCGTACCGATCACGGAGATGGTGCAGTGCGGCCGTTCGGGCGCGGCGTCGCGCGGTGCCATGAACACGGCCTGCGCCTGCGCCAGCGCGTCGCGCAGTTGGTCTGCGCCGAAGGGCTTGAGCAGATAGTCCTGAATGCCGCTGGCCACCAGATCGCGATAGAGGCGCACGTCATTGACCTGACCGGCGGCGATCACCACCGTGCCGGGCTCGCACACTTCGGCCAGCGAATTGATGTCGTTCAGCGGATCGCCGCTTTCGGACATGTCGACGAACAGTATCTGCGGGGACGCGGTGATAGACAGGCTCTGCACCGCATTGCGCATGCCGCCCTTGTTCACCTTTTCCGGCGCCCATCCCAGTTCGGCGGCGACGGCACGCAGCATGTCGAAGCTGTGGTCGTCGCAGACGAAGGCGTGGAACGGATCGCGCTGCCCGCCCAGGCCCGGTTTCCAGGGTGCGTTCATCTTACTGGCCTCCCGCCGACATTTGCTTCAGGTCGCCCGCACCGGTCGGGGCCTTGTCGCGATAGGTGGAAATGGCGCGGTTCGACGTCGCCGTGCGCAGGTCGCTGTCGGTGCCCTGGCCACGGACCAGATCTTCCGGATTGGCGACCATGGCGGCCCAGTTGCCGTTGACTCCGCAGCCGAAATTGGATGTGGTGCCAAGTGCGCCGTTGGTTTCCTGCTTCGCGCTCCAGTCCGGACAGCCCGGTACGCTGGCGGTAGCGCGGCGCACGATCAGGCGGACGCTGCCTGCCGGTGCCTGACCCGCTTCGGCCGAACTGTCTTCCGCGACCAGCAGGCCGCGGCGCGCCACGACATCGCCGATATCGTCGCGCAGGGCGGGGCTGTAATAGCCACCATCGGTCACGATCGCGATGTCGTCGCCATAGCCAAGGCCGATAGACACGAACCAGTCGTTCAGGCGTATTGCCTCGTTCGGCGTCAGGCCACCCCCGGAACCCGCCTGCACGTCAAAGACATAGGCTGCGTGACTGACGACGGGCTGATGCACTGAATCGACGGTGCGGTTGGATCGGGGAAGGGCGTGGGCAGCCACCGGCAGAGCGATGACGGCGAAGGCCGCGATGGCCTTGAGAGACAGAGGAGAGGTCATGTCTTGATCCTTCCGTCAGAAGCTGAAGCCAGGCGCGGTGGCGTTGGACTTGTTCGACTTGCCGGGCGTGGCGGCGGATATTTGCGATCCCGGCACGACGGGCGTCGATCCCGGCGCACGGGTCGGCGCGGGCGTGCGGGTGCCACTGATGCCGTCATTGCCCTGTTGCAGCAGCAAGCCCTGCGCTTCGGTCGCGTTGCGGAAGCCGTCCGTCGGCAGGCGCACGTCGGACGCGTTCATCGGGCGCGCCAGATAGGGCGTGACGACGATGACGAGTTCCGTCTCCGACCGCTGGAAGGAGCGCGACTTGAACAGGCTGCCCAAGATCGGAATGTCCCCCAGGCCCGGCACCTTGTTGATGGTGTTGGCGGTTTCGTTGTTGAGCAGGCCCGCGATCATGAAGGCCTGACCCGAACCCAGTTCCACCGTCGTTTCGGCAGTCCGGCTCTTGAGCGCGGGCACATTGGCGTTGATCGTGAAGTCCAGGCTCGACACGGTCGGACGGACACGCAGCGAAATGCGGCCGTCGGCCAGCACGGTTGGCGTGAAGGCCAGCTGTACGCCATATTGCTTGAATTCGATGCTGTTGCCCTGCGTACCGTTGCTGACGGTATAGGGATATTCGCCACCGGCCAGGAAGCTGGCGGTTTCCCCGGACAGCGCGGTCAGATTAGGCTGCGCCAGGGTAGTGGCAAGCCCGCTCAATTCGGCCAGATCCAGTGCGCCGGCGATATCCATGCCCAGGATCTTCGCCACACCGCCCAGGCTGAAGCTGCCGTCCATGACGTTGTTGAACGTCCAGTAGCTCGGCGTACCGGTCACGGTCGACGTGCCGTCGGAATTGGCCGTCACGGTGGTTTCGCCGCGGGTGTAGGTCGCGAAGTTGCGCGTGCCACCGCCGATATGGCCAGCGGTGCCGCTGCCGCGATCGACGGAGGCGAAATTGGTGCCGATCTTGTGGCCGACATCCCTGCTGACTTCTGCGATCTTCACCTGAAGCATCACCTGCAATGGGGTCGCCATACGCAGGCGGCTCACCACGGTCACTTCCTTGCCGACGAAGGCCTGCGTCAGCCGTTCGGCCTCCGCTGCATCCTCGGGCGCCTGGATCGTGCCGGTCAGCAGGACCATGCCGTTCATCTTGTTGACCGCGATGTTCGCGCCGGGCATCGCCAGGCGGAGCATGTCATCGATGCTGGTCAGGTTGTTGCCGACCCGCACCGTGCCCGAAAACAGCACCTTGCCGTTGGGCGCGGTGGCGAAGACGGTGGTTTCGCCGGCCTTTTTCGCGATCAGGTAAAGCTGGTTCTGCGAGCGGACATGAACATCCACAATGGCCGGATCGGCGATCACCACGTCGGACATCTTTGCCGGCAGGTTGACCACCCGGCTGCCGCCGACCGACATCAGGATCGCATTGTCCTGCATGCTGGAGGGCGCGGCATTGAGCGCCGTGGTGGGGACGGCGATCGTTGCGACCGCCAGGCCCAGGGCGATTGCCGGAGCGGCAAGGCGCGGGGCGCGATTATGCAGGCTCTTCATCTCACTTCCCCCCGACCGGAACTTCGGTCACGTTGGTGCCGCGAGCCACGCGGATCACCGGGCCCTTGAAGGCGACGGTGCCCATCGGTGCGCCATTGGCGGCGACCATCGGGGGCATGGATGCTTCGGCCTTGGCCGGGACCGAGCTGCGCTGGTAGCGCGAAACGTCAGCACCGGTCGAATAGGTGGAGCCGCGATCGACCGGACGGGCGGCCAGCTTCGCGATGATCGCCTTTTCGGCGTTCGGGTTGGCATTGCCGGGCAGGTCGACATCGGTGCCCGCGATCGCCGCATCCAGATCCGACGCATTGTCGGCGATGGAGCGAAGCGACATGGAAAGCGACCCGATGGTCTGCGACACCGCGATCTTCTCGGCGATTTTGGGCGTCACTTCCAGCGTAACGTTGGAATAGGTGCGAACCTCCGGCTTGCCGTCCGCGCCCATCGCATCCATGCGCTGATCGGTGGCGAGCACGCGCAGGTTGCGCAGAATGGTTTCGGATACCTTGAGCGGATCGCCGTCGCCGCCGCCATTGACGCTCTGCGTCAGGACGAGGTCGATGCGGTCGCCGGGGAAGACGAAGCCCGCGACCGAGCTTTGCGCCGACACCGGCACCGTCACGGCGCGCATGCCCGGACCAAGCGCCGCCGCCAGGAAGCCACGATCACCGGGCTTCACGATGGCACCCTGGGTCATCGGCTGTCCGGCGGTGATGGCGGTGCGCACGACGCTGCCGGCCAGCTTGGCGGGATCGGCCTGACCCTTGAGATAATAGGCCTGCTCGATCAGATCCTTGGGCCACGGCTGAAAGCGGAAGCTTTCCGCGTCCAGGATAGTGCCCACGGGCAGCGCCTTGGTCGCGACCAGCACATGCGGCTGGTCCGCTTCGTTCGGCATGGCCGCGGCATTGACCTGCGGCGTGCTCGACGAACTCAACATGCTGCGCGCAAGCAAGGCTGTAGTGACCGCTATGATAAGCGCCCCCACCAGCAGCACGATCTTCTTAGCATCCATGACGAAATTCGCCTCCCTCAAATGGGTGCACTGCCCCCAGTGCCCCACTCATCACGCAAAATGGTTAAGATATCGTTCGCCAAGCAACCAAAGGGCTGAGATGGAGATGGCGACGCCATAAGGTATTTCGGGTTGCCCCGATTTCTTGTTCATCCGGTGGTGTATGACCGTGACGATGGTGACCAGCCCGCCCAGCACCGCCATCAGGACGATCAGGGACAGCACGGCCTGCCACGGGAACCATAGCGCCAGCGCGCCGAGCAGCTTGACGTCGCCGCCGCCCATCATCCCGGCCGCGAACAGGGCGGCGAACAGGATGAAGACGATGGCGCCGACCAGCAGCTGTACCGCCATGCCGGGCCAGACCTCCAGCCCGCAGGCCAGCCACCACAAGGGGGCGAGCGCCGCGACAGCCAGATTGAGCCGGTTGGAAATGATGCGGGAGCGCAAATCCGTAATCGCCGCTGCAATCAGCAGCGCGCCCAATGCGCCAATCAGCGCCAGCTGGAAAAAATCCCCCGTCATGGGGCCTAAGCCCTAGACCATATGGCTTACCAAAGCGTAACCATGGCGGCGATGGATTCACCTGACTTCCCCGTAGCGACGTTCGACCGGCGCGCCTGGCCGATGGGCGGGCGGCTGGACTATTGGTCTGCGCCCGATGGCTGGCCGATCCGCCGCTACCGGCTGGGGTCGGGGTCACGCGGCCGCATGCTGGTGCTGGGCGGGCGCGGCGACATGATCGAAAAATATCTGGAGGTGATCCATCATTGGGCGTCGCGGGGGTGGGCCGTCACCAGCTTCGACTGGCGCGGACAGGGGGGATCGGGTCGGCTGACCGACGATCCGCTCTGCGGCCATATCGACGACTTTGCCGACTGGATTGCCGATCTCAATGCGCTCGTCGCCGACTGGCGGGCGGAGGGGGAGGGGCCGACCGCGATGGTCGCGCACTCCATGGGCGGACATATGCTGGTCCGGGCACTGGCGGAAGGGATGACCCCGCCGGATGCCGCTGCCGTGGTGGCGCCAATGCTGGGCGTTCATACTGCGCCGCTGCCGCGCTGGCTGGCGGTGACGGTCGCCCGGACGATGATCCGCACCGGTCATGGCAAGCAACGCGCCTGGACACAGAAGGAACAGTCCGAACGGCAGCGACGGATGCGGCAGAAGCGGCTGACCCATGATCCCGATCGCTATGCCGACGAAATCTGGTGGCGCGATCATAGCCGGGAGATTGCGCTGGGGCCGCCCAGCTGGACCTGGGTGTTGCAGGCGCTGGAATCGACCAGGGCGCTGGAGCGGTCGGAGGCGGTTGCGCGGATATCCACGCCGATGCTGATCCTGGCGACGAAGGCCGATCAACTGGTATCCACGCCGGCCATCCGCCGGGTTGCGGCGCGCATTGCGATGGCGCGCCTGCATGTCTATGGGCGGGAAGCCGCGCATGAAATCTTGCGCGAACTGGACCCGGTCCGGCTCGACGCGCTGGCCCGGATCGACGCTTTCCTGGACGAGACGGCACGGTGAATCATCCCGATATCGTGATTGTGGGCGGCGGCATGGCCGGCGCCAGCCTCGGCGCGCACCTGGCCGCCCATGCCCGCGTGCTGATATTGGAGATGGAGGATCGCGCGGGCTATCACGCCACCGGCCGCTCGGTCGCCTTCTGGGAGGAAAGCTATGGCGGGCCGCTGGTCCAGCCGTTGACCAGTGCGTCGGGCTTTTATCTGTCTGCTCCCGATCCCGATTTCCATGATGGCAGTTTCCTGTCGCCACGACGCGCCCTGCATGTCGGCCGGGCGGAAGATGCGCCATGGCGTGATGCGCTGCTGACCCAGTTTGCCGGCAAGGTCGATCTGCGCGCTGTCGATCCCGCGCCGTTGCTGCCCGGATTGCGGCCGGACTGGACGATCGGCGTGCTGGAGAAAAGCTGTCAGGATATCGACGTTGCCGCGCTGCATCAGGCAAATCTGCGTCGTTTTCGCCAGAGGGGCGGGGAGATCAGACTGGCGACGCGGTTGACCGCTGCCCGTTCTGAAGACGGCGGCTGGCAGGTCGATATCGGAGCGGAGCGCCTGTCCTGCGGCCTGCTGGTCAATGCGGCCGGCGCCTGGGCGGACCCGGTCGCGCAGGCCTGCGGCGTACGGCCGATCGGCATTACGCCGCTGCGCCGGACGGTGGTGCAATTGCATATTCCCGGCCTGTCATCGCCTGACCTGCCGCGCCTGATGGACCTGCGATCGCGCTTCTATTTCAAGCCGGAGGGGCGCGACCGGGTCTGGCTGACCCCGCATGACGAAGTGCCGTCGCCCCCCTGCGACGCCGCGCCGGAGGAGTTGGCGGTGGCGCAGGCGATCGCCCTGTTTCAGGAGGCGGTCGACTGGCCGATCGCGGCGGTCGAGCATAAATGGGCGGGCCTGCGCAGCTTTGCGTCGGATCGCGCGCCGGTCTACGGCTTCGATCCCGATCATCCGGGCTTCTTCTGGTTCGTGGGGCAGGGTGGTTTCGGCATCCAGACATCGCCCGCCGCGGCGCTGCTGGCGGCGTCTCTCATCACCGGGAACGCGCCGCCTCCCACCATTGCCAGGATCGATTCGCGCCCCTATTCTCCGACTCGGTTTCGCTGACGCAACGAGTCTGGAGTCATCCCATGGCGCACAAGTTCGTGATCGAGAAGAACAAGGCTGGCGAGTTTGTCGCCAAGTTCAAATATAATAGCGAAGTGATCTTCTGGACCGAAGGCTATGCCAGCAAGGCCGGCGCGAAGAATGCGATCGAATCGGTGTTGAAGAACGGTCCTGGCGCCCCGGTCGAAGAGGCCGATTAAGCTACATCCGCATCGCGCGGCGGCTGGCCAGCCCCATCATCGCGAATCCGGCGAGCGACGCGGCGATATTCGCCATCGCCGCGCCCTTCGTGCCGTAGAGCGGCAGCAGCGCCGACTGCAGGCCCAGCAGCAGCAGGGTCGAAACAAAGGTGATGCGCAGCGACAGGCCAGCCCGGTCGGTCGCCATCAGCAGCGGGCGATAGCTGACGCCGATGAGGTCGATGCACGCCGCGACTCCCAGCATCAGCAGCAGCGGATAGGCGGGGAGGAATTCTTTCCCGGCGATCAGCCCCAGCAGCGGATGGCCAATGGTCAGGATCAACGCGATGATGACCGCGCCTGCGACCAGCGCCAGCTTGTTGGTGCGGCGGAACAGCGCGCTCAGCGCTTCCTTGCCGTGGCTGCTGGTGCGCGACAGTTCGACGAAGATGCTGCGCGACAACAGGCTGGAAATCTTGGTCAGCGAATTGGCGAGCTGGTTGGCGAGGCGATAGAGGCCAGCACCGGTCGGCCCGACGAAGGCGCCGACGATCAGCACCGCGACTTGCTGGCCGATGGAGGACAGGCTGGTTTGCAGGTTGGTGGCGGTCAGAAAGCCGATGATGCCGGGATTTTCCGTCCGCGCGTCCAACGCCCGGCCTGCGCGCCAGCTGCCGATCCGTCCACGCCCGACCTTCAGCGCCAGTTGCCAGTAGCTCAAGGCGCAAAGCAGTTCGGCAAAGGCCCAGGCGATCAGGAAGCCGGTGATGTCGGGCATGATCGCCAGCGCCACGCCCGCGCCGATCATCCGCCCCACCGGGATCATCGTTTCGGCAAAGGCGGCCGAATCGAACCGGTCGAACAGGCGCAGCACGCCGGTCGGGCTGGACCGGATGGTAATCATCATCACCATGCAGAACAGCCAGACCTGCCAGCCCATATCCGGCCCGATTTCCAGCAGATTGCCCAGCAGCAGGATGATGGCGGCGGCGATCAGGCCGCCTGCCACCGCCGAACCAAGGTCGATCAGGATGCAGAAGCGCAGCACCCGGTTCAGCGCATCGCCATTCCCGCTCGCCAGATGCGGCTGGCCATAGCGCACGACGATCTGCCAGCTATCGAAGCTGACCAGCGTCTTGATGACATTGGCCGCGCTCAGCACCAGTGCGAAACGGCCGAAATCCTCCACCCCCAACGTCCGGGTGACGATGGCGAGATAAGCAAGGCTGAGCACCGCGCCCACGCCCTTGCCGCCCAGCAGCCAGCCGGTATTGGCCAGGATGCGGGCGAAACCGTCGCCAGCGACTCCCGATCCGCGCTTGAACATCGTGACTCCATAGGACCAACGGGGGGTGGGCAAGGCGGCCTTTAGGCGAGCGAAAGATGGAGTGCAAATGCCGCCTTTTTTTCGGCCAATTTGCCTTCTAAAGCGCGGGCATGACGATCAGCAAAGCCATCATCCTATCCGCCGGCCAGGGTTCGCGCCTGTTGCCGCTGACCCGCGACGTGCCCAAGTGCATGATCGATTTCAACGGCCGCAGCCTTATCAGCTGGCAGGTCGCGGCGCTGGTCGCCAATGGCGTGACCGACATCGTCGTCGTCACCGGCTTCCGCACCGAACGGGTCGAGGATCATGCGCTGCAACTCTATCGCGACACCGGCGCGCGCATCCGCACCGTCTTCAACCCCTTCTTCCAGGTCGCCGACAATCTTGGCACCTGCTGGATCGTGCGGGAGGAGATGGACCGCGACTTCATCATCCTGAACGGCGACACCATCATTTCAGACGAGATCGTCGCGAAACTGGTGAACGGCGCGCAGGATGCCATCACCGTCACCGTCGATATCAAGGCAGACGGCGAATATGATGATGACGATATGAAGGTGAACCGGGACGCCACCGGTCGCCTGCATCATATCGGCAAGCGGCTGCTGCCGCCCGATACCAATGCCGAATCGATCGGCATGCTGGCCTTCACCGGCGAAGGCCCGGCGATCTTCCGCAACCAGATCGAACAGATGATGCGCACGCCCGAAGGGGTCGAGCGCTGGTATCTGCGCGCCATCGACATCATCGCCAAGGGCAATCGCGTCGGCACCGTCTCGATCGACGGGCTGGACTGGCAGGAGGTCGATTTTCCGCAGGATGTCGAGGCCGCCAACGCCCTGACCGCGAAATGGACCGCCGAAGGACGCTACGCGAAATAGGGTCGTGCAGGCTTAACTTCGCACATTTCCCGCTGGTTGCGTAATTTCATGTCCTATTGCGGACTGATTGTTGCGAGGGGGCGATGATAGCAAGTCGCGCCGATGTAGGACAGCGTGCCCAGCCTTCCAGACGTCAAACTGTCGCGAAATAGCCCTTCAGCCAGTCACGCAAACTGTCCAACTCGTTGTCCAGCTTGACGGCCGTGCCCAGATCCGGCTGCCCCGGCCAGCCGGCGTCCGTCACCGTCACGCCGGCTGCGCTCCGCTCGCCCTCATAGCGGGGCAGGACGTGGAAATGAACATGCGGGTCGACCATCATCAGCATCAGATAATTGATCTTGCTGTAATCCACCGCGCTCGCCAGCGCCGCCTCGATCGCGGCGGTGACGGTCTTCAACTCCGCATGGGCCTCCGCCGGCAGGTCGCCGAACGCGGTCGCATCGCTCCTGGCCGCCAGCACCAGCGACCCCAAAGTCGGTTGGGCCGGGCGCAGCAGCACGACCCAGTGCGCGAACTCGGCGATCAGCGTCGCGGGATAGCCGAACTTTGCGATCGTGGCGTTCACAGCGCCGCTTCCGCTTCGTCCATCCAGCTGACGATCGGCTGGCCCGACCGCTTCACGGCGTAGGCCTGCGCCAGCCGCACCGCATGGACGACCAGCGATATGATGGTCCACCATGCCAGCGCGATCAGCCCGATATCCGGGCGGCCCGCCAGCAACGCGACGAACAGGATCACCATGTTCGGGTTGCGGCGCGCGGTGATGAGGCGGAACTGGCTGTCGAACGGGCGCCAGACATGGATGTCCATCTTGAAATCCTTCAGGAACATCCCCTCGATCAGCCGTTGCAGCACATAGCCGGCGATCACCGCGGTCATGATGAAAGTGAAGGTCGCGCCCGACAGGCCGAGGCCCCAATAGACAAGGCCGGTACCCCAGAAATACCACCAGAAGGGCGGGTGGACGAGGTCGACACCATGGTCGATCACATTGCCCCATTTGGACGAGGTGATGGTGCAGCGGGCCAGCTTCCCGTCCACCGTATCCAGCACCATGAAGATGAAGCCGCACAGGAATCCGGTCCAGAACAGCCCCTTGGCGAACAGGAAGGTCGCGACGAGGCAGAGGGTGACGCCGATCACCGACACCATGTTCGGCGTCATGCGCAACTGCGCGGCGATGCGGGTCAGGATCAGCGCCAGTTCGGGCCAGAGATATTTGGTCAGGACATCGGTGACGCCCTTATATGCGCCGAAATAGCTGCGCCGCTCAATCTCGCGTCGGGAGGCGGGGGTCAATTCCCGCACCATCGGCTGCTCCAGCTTGCGCAACTGGCGGTTGTAGAGCTTCCGCCCGTCCGACAGGTCGATGACATGGGGGGCGGTCAGCGGATCGCCGCCCTGCGCCACCTGTCCCACGATCGGCGTGCCGGCCCAGACGAACAAGGTGCCCGGCGTTTCCAGCACAAGGCGCAGCAGCAGCGGATCGAAGGCATAGGTCAGGTTGAACAGCAGTTCATGCCCTTGTGCCAATGCGCTGCCATTCTTCGCCGAACTTTCGGCCATGCGCCGGTTGCGCTCGGCATTGGACATGCCCCAGATCGGCGTCTGGTTCTCGCCGATCAGGCGGACCGGGCCGAGGGTGGTGGTGATGGTCTGGCTCATACGCCCTTCTTCGCGAAATTCAGGATCAGGTCCGCCTGCCGCACGGACGCGGGGACCGGGGACAGGTCGATGGACTGCTGCATAGCCGCTTCCTGAGCAGCAACGAAGCCGGGTTGCAAGTCGTTCGCGCGGTCGAGCGCTTGCGGAAGGGCGTCCGTGCGCTCGATCACCTGTCCCAGCTTCCAATGGGCAAAGGCATCCCCCGACGCATCGCGATGGTCGAGATTGAGGAAGATGCAGGGGCGGGGCTGGATCAGATATTCATAGACCTGGCTCGACACGTCGCCCAGATAGACATCTGCGCTCATCGTATAGCTCATGTCGATCGAATGGCGGCTGCCCATGTCGACGCGGATATGCCGGGCATGGCTGACGATCGGCGGCACTTTCCGGGCAAGTTTCGTGTGCGGGGCGATGATGACGTTCCAGCCGGTCAGCGACTCCAGCGCCGCCAGCATCGACGGGCCATGGTTGATCCAGGACGACAGGGCCGGATCGAAATGGGGATTGTAGAGTAGCACCGGCTTGTCGTCGGCGAAGAAGCGCTGGCGATCCGCCTTCAGCTCGAATTTGGGATAGCCGCCGACCGCGACCGTCTGTTCGGTGCAAAGACCCCGGTCGATCATGCGGCGGCGATCCTTTTCGCCCGCGACCAGCGTCAGGTCGAAATCGCGATGGCGCTTCTTGTAGCCGCCCTCGCGGTCGCCCGCGCCATGTTTGATGAGGATGAGGCGGGACCGGAAACCGGGCACGCGGCGCAGCCAGGCGCTGCTGATCTCGGTCGTTACCAAAGCCGGGAAACGGGCGATAGTCGCATAGTTGAGCAGCAGGGTCGCGAGGCGCGAGGGCTGGCGGAAGAGCGAGTCGGGGCGCGAGGGCGGGCGGCGCAACCGGATGCGATGCAGGCTGCCGGTCGGATCATAGCTTTCGACCAGCGCCAATATCTGATCCGAAGGCGACAATATGCTGACTCGCACGTCGGGCCGGCGCGCCAGTTCCAGCGCGGCGGGTAGCCAGTGATAAAGCTGCTGCGCTTCGGCAATGGCGAGAAAGGCAATGTCGGTCGGCAAAGGCGGCGGTTCCTGCGAATAAACGCTCTACATTCAGTCCGTCATTGCGAGCGTAGCGAAGCAATCCATATGAGCGCCACTATGGATTGCTTCGCTACGCTCGCAATGACGATCAATGCGAAATCGCGCCGCCCTAACGTGGCTGGCCGGAGACGCAAGAAGCGGCATCAATAATTGCAAGCCATTTGCAACAAGGGCTTGGGGGCAAATTCATGGTCCTCAGTGCTGGACCTTTGCGGATTTTTCGTTATGCGGACCCCCAACTGAAAGACATCGACGAAGAGGCTCGACGAGCGATGGCCGAATTTGCGTTGCCCAAGAACAGCAAGATCAACGGCAAGGGCGTAACCCATCCCGCGCCCGCCGGCGCAACCAATGTGCGCAGCTTCAAGGTCTATCGCTACGATCCCGACTCCGGTCAGAACCCGCGCTACGACACGTTCGAGATCGACCTCGACCAGTGCGGCCCGATGGTTCTGGACGCGCTGCTGAAGATCAAGAATGAATATGATCCGACGCTGACCTTCCGCCGCTCCTGCCGCGAAGGCATTTGCGGGTCGTGCTCGATGAACATGAACGGCCGCAATGGCCTGGCCTGCACCACCGCGATCGACGAATGCGCCGGCAAGGATGTGAAGATCACGCCGCTGCCGCACATGGACGTCATCAAGGATCTGGTGCCGGACTTCACCCATTTCTACGCCCAGTATAACTCGATCCAGCCGTGGCTGAAGACCGTGTCGCCGCCGCCGTCGGGCAAGGAGCGACTCCAGTCGCCCGCCGACCGCGAAAAGCTGGACGGCCTGTATGAGTGCATCCTGTGCGCCTGCTGCTCGACCAGTTGCCCGTCCTACTGGTGGAACAGCGACAAGTTCCTGGGCCCGGCGATCCTGCTCCAGGCCTATCGCTGGCTGGCGGACAGCCGCGACGAATATACCGGCGAGCGTCTGGACGATCTGGAAGATCCGTTCCGCCTGTACCGCTGCCACACCATCATGAACTGCGCGAATGTCTGCCCCAAGGGCCTGAGCCCCGCCAAGGCGATCGCCGAAACCAAGAAGATGATGGTCGAACGGCAGCTGTAAGTTGGCGAGTGACGGCATAGCCGGCGGCGTTGCGCTGACCGAAGGGAAATGGGCGGGCTGGGCTGCATGGTCCGACCCGCATTCCGACACCTTCCTGCAAGCGATCGGTCGTGGCTATATGCGGGGCGAAAGCGCGACGAAGGCGCTGGTGGGGCTGGAAACGCGCTCCAGCCATCGCAACCGACTCGATACGCTGCATGGTGGATTTCTGGCCGCCTTTGCCGACCATGCCTTTTTCGGCGGGCTGTGGGCGATGGGTCATAAGGATCAGGTCAATGGCGTGACCATCGACCTTTCCATGCAATATCTTGGTTCCGGCAAGGTCGGGCCAGACTTGTTCGCTGAAGTTGAGGTGTTGCGCGAAACCGGGCGCCTATTCTTCCTGCGCATGCTGATTACCCAGAATGGCGAGCCGGTCGCGGCCTCCACCGCGACCGTGCGCAAGCCATCGCGCCCCAGATGACCAGCGTCATCGCCCGCTACGACGCGCTGGTGCAGGCCGGCGAATTGCGGCCTGACCCGGACCAGCGCGCAGCGGCGGAACGACTCGACCGGTTGCAGCAGGAACTGGAAGCGGCGCCGGCGCGCGGGTCGACGCTGTGGAAACTGCTGCGCAAGCCGCCCGAGCCGCCGCGCGGCCTTTATATGTGGGGCGGGGTAGGGCGCGGCAAGTCGATGCTGATGGACCTGTTCTTCGACACGGTCCATGTCCAGCGCAAGAAGCGCGCGCATTTTCATGAATTCATGCTCGATGTGCATGCGCGCCTTGCCGAAGCGCGCAAGTCGGAGACGGGCGATCCGATCCCGCCGGTGGTCGAGTCGCTGGCCGACGAAGCGCGGCTGCTCTGTTTCGACGAGATGGTCGTCAACAATATGGCCGACGCGGCGATCATGTCGCGCCTGTTCACGGGGCTGCTGGAAAAGCGGGTGACGATCGTCACCACCTCCAACCGCGAGCCGGACGAACTCTACAAGAATGGCCTCAACCGCCAGCTCTTCCTGCCCTTCATCGACCTCATCAAGGCGAAGCTGGACGTGATGACGCTGAACGGGCCGGTGGATTATCGCCGCGATCGTCTGGGCGACGCGACACTGTGGCATTGTCCCAATGGGCCGGCCGCCACGAAGGCTCTGTCCGAAGCCTTTTTCCGCCTGACCGACTTTTCGGTCGAGGACCGGTCCAAGGTGCCGTCGGAAGAGATTGTCGTGCAGGGCGGGCGCACCATGCATGTGCCCAAGAGCCTGAAGGGCGTTGCCGTCTTCTCCTTCAAGCGGCTCTGCGTCGAGGCGCGGGGCGCGCCGGACTATCTGGCGATCGCGCGCAAATATCATACCGTCATCATCGTCGGCATTCCCGTGCTGGGGCCGGAGAAGCGCAATGAGGCGGCGCGCTTCGTCACGCTGATCGACTCGCTCTACGAATATAAAGTGAAGCTGCTGGCGTCGGCCGATGCGGAGCCGATGCGACTCTATCCCGAGGGCGATGGCGCCTTCGAATTTGAACGGACCGTGTCGCGGCTGATGGAAATGCAGTCGGACGACTATCTCGCGCTAGGCCACGGCCCGAAATAGGTTCGCAGGACGCTCGCTCCTGCCATTGCACGCATGAATCGGTTCATCGCCGGGCAGAATCCGCCCGTCTGATGGCGTGCGCGCCGTTCATGAAGACGCAATCTTATCAAGGGAAAAACAGGTCGGGTGTCATCGATCACGACGACACCCGACAGGATACCTCTGCAGGGAAGGCTGAGGACCAGGGTAGAAGCCCTCAGCGACAGGGTGTGAATCGGTCTTAATGCAATTGCGAACGAATTGCAAAGATAATTTGCCTCTGGCGGATTTCGGCGGTTGAAACCCCTGTTCGAAGGGCGTAGGCGGACCAGCAATTCCAGTAGTTCAAGACTTGGAGGATGATTGCATATGGCCCGTAACAAGATCGCGCTCATCGGCGCAGGCAATATCGGCGGCACGCTGGCGCATCTCGCGGCGCTCAAGGGTCTGGGCGATATCGTCTTGTTCGACGTCGTAGAGGGCGTGCCGCAGGGCAAGGCGCTCGATCTGTCGCAGTGCGCATCGGTAGAAGGGTTCGACGCGAAGATCACCGGCTCGAACGATTATGCCGACATTGCGGGCGCGGACGTCATCATCGTCACCGCTGGCGTGGCGCGCAAGCCGGGCATGAGCCGCGACGACCTGCTGGGCATCAACCTCAAGGTCATGAAGGCCGTGGGTGAGGGCATCGCCGCCAACGCGCCCGACGCCTTCGTCATCTGCATCACCAACCCGCTCGACGCGATGGTGTGGGCGCTGCGCGAATTTTCGGGTCTGCCCCACAACAAGGTCGTCGGCATGGCCGGCGTGCTGGACAGTTCGCGCTTCAACCACTTCCTCGCCGAAGAATTCGACGTCTCGGCCAAGGACGTCACCAGCTTCGTTCTGGGCGGCCATGGCGACACGATGGTGCCGGTCATCGAATATTCGACCGTCGCCGGCATCCCCGTTCCCGACCTGATCAAGCAGGGCCGTTCGACGCAGGAGCGCATCGACGCCATCGTCAAGCGCACCCGTTCGGGCGGCGGCGAGATCGTAGCCCTGCTCAAGACCGGTTCGGCCTTCTATGCGCCCGCCACCAGCGCGATCGCCATGGCTGAAGCCTATCTGGGCGACAAGAAGCGCCTGCTGCCCTGCGCCGCGAACCTGACCGGCCAGTATGGCGTCGACAATCTCTATGTCGGCGTGCCGGTCATCATCGGCAAGGACGGCGTCGAGCAGGTCATCGAGATCGAGCTGAACGACGAAGCCAAGGCGAACCTTCAGGTGTCGGTCGACGCCGTGAAGGAATTGCTGGAAGCGTGCAAGGGCATCGATCCCTCGCTCGCCTGAGCCGACAAGCTTGCACCGGTTCGTCCCAGGTAAGTGCGCAGCCTGGGACGGGCCGCTTTTAGACCCCAAGTGCCACTTCCACAGAAGATAGAGGGACACGCATGTCCATTCTGGTGAACAAGAACACCAAGGTCATCACCCAGGGTATGACCGGTGCCACCGGCACCTTCCACACCGAACAGGCTCTGGCCTACGGCACCCAGATGGTTGCCGGCGTGACCCCCGGAAAGGGCGGCACGACCCATATCGGCCTGCCCATGTATGACACCGTTGCGGAAGCCAAGTCGAAGACCGGTGCTGACGCTTCGGTCATCTACGTGCCGCCGCCATTCGCGGCCGACTCGATCCTGGAAGCGATCGACGCCGAAATCCCGCTGATCGTCGCGATCACCGAAGGCATCCCCGTCCTTGACATGGTCCGCGTGAAGCGCGCTTTGTCGGGTTCGAAGTCGCGCCTGATCGGCCCGAACTGCCCCGGCGTCCTGACCCCCGGCGAGTGCAAGATCGGCATCATGCCCGGTTCGATCTTCTCCAAGGGTTCGGTCGGCGTCGTGTCGCGTTCCGGCACCCTGACCTATGAAGCCGTGTTCCAGACCACCAATGCGGGCCTGGGCCAGACCACGGCCGTCGGCATCGGCGGCGATCCGGTCAACGGCACCAACTTCATCGACGTGCTGGAACTGTTCCTGGCCGACGACGCAACCGAATCGATCATCATGATCGGTGAAATCGGCGGCGACGCGGAAGAGCAGGCCGCCCAGTTCCTGATCGACGAGGCCAAGAAGGGCCGCAAGAAGCCGATGGCCGGCTTCATTGCGGGGCGTACCGCCCCTCCGGGCCGTCGCATGGGCCATGCCGGCGCGATCGTGTCGGGCGGCAAGGGCGACGCCGAAAGCAAGATCGCGGCGATGGAAGCTGCCGGCATCAAGGTCGCTGCCAGCCCGTCCGAGCTGGGTTCGACGCTGGTCGAAGTGCTGAAGGGCTAATCAGCCCCTATATACAGGCGGCCGGGCTGCACCCCGGCCGCTATTTTCCCGCTCCGCGACTGCACGCGGCTGGGATGGGACTAGGGTAATGGGTTACGAGAACCAGGAATTCGAGATAGAGCGAGGCCCAAGCTGGGCGCGCGACAACTGGCCGCTGAGCGATACCGACGATCTGACCGGGGCGATGGACCCCACCCAGATGCAGGTCGCCGTGAAGGCCGCCGCCAAGGCCGTGGGCAAGCCCGTGTCGGACGCCGACGCCGTCGCTGCCGCTGACGACGCCATCCGCGCGCAGATGCTGATCCGCACCTATCGGGTGCGTGGCCATCTGGCCGCCAATCTCGATCCGCTGGGTCTTTCCAAGCGTGATCTGCCGGCTGACCTGACGCCGGAATATCACGGCCTGACCGATCCCGCCAAGAAGGTCTATCTGGGCGGCACGCTGGGCCTGCAATATGCGACTGTGGCTGAGATCGTCGCGATCCTGCGCGCCAATTATTGCGGCAATGTCGGCCTTGAATATATGCACATCGCCGACGTGGCGGAGCGCAAGTTCCTGCAGGACCGGCTGGAAGGCAAGGACAAGGAAATCCACTTCACGCCCGAGGGCAAGAAGGCGATCCTGGCCAAGGTCATCCAGGGCGAGCAGTATGAGAAGTTCCTGGGCCGCAAATATGTCGGCACCAAGCGCTTCGGCCTCGATGGTGGCGAGTCCATGATTCCCGCGCTGGAAGCGGTCATCAAATATGGTGGCCAGTCCGGCGTGCGCGAAATCGTGTTCGGCATGGCCCATCGTGGCCGCCTCAATGTCCTCGCCAATGTGATGGCCAAGGGCTTCCGCGTCATCTTCCACGAATTTTCGGGCGGCACCGCCAATCCCGAAGATGTCGGCGGTTCGGGCGACGTGAAATATCACCTCGGCACCTCGACCGACCGTGAGTTCGACGGCATCAAGGTCCACATGTCGCTGGTCCCCAACCCGTCGCACCTCGAAACAGTCGATCCGGTGGTGCTGGGCAAGGTCCGCGCGCAGCAGACCTTCCGTGACGACCTTGGCAAGCATGAGCAGGTCCTGCCGGTGCTGATCCATGGTGACGCGGCGTTCGCGGGTCAGGGCATCGTGTGGGAGTGCCTCGGCTTCTCGGGCGTGCCCGGCTATAATACCGGCGGTTGCGTCCACTTCATCATCAACAACCAGATCGGCTTCACCACCAGCCCGCAATTCTCGCGCGGATCGCCCTATCCGTCGGACGTGGCGAAGGGTGTCCAGGCGCCGATCCTGCACGTCAATGGCGACGATCCCGAAGCCGTGACCTTCGCGACGAAGCTGGCGATGGAATATCGCCAGACCTTCCATCGCGACGTCGTGGTCGACATGTGGTGCTATCGCCGCTTCGGCCATAATGAAGGCGACGAGCCGGGCTTCACGCAGCCGCTGATGTACAAGGAAATCCGCCAGCATCCGCCGGTCAGCGACGTCTATTCGGCGCGGCTGAAGAATGAAGGCGTGGTGGACGACGACTATGTCACCAAGGTGACGGGCGATTTCGTCAATCATCTGGAAGACGAGTTCGAGGCGGCCAAGAGCTACAAGTCGAACAAGGCGGACTGGTTTGCCGGTCGCTGGTCGGGGCTGCACAAGCCGGCCGACGCTGAAACGTCGCGCCAGAGCGTCGAATCCGCGATCAGCAACAAGCTGTTCGATGGCCTTGGCAAGACCCTGACGACCGTTCCGGAAGGCCATAATGTCCACAAGACGCTCAAGCGCGTGCTGGATGCCAAGGCCGAGATGTTCAAGACCGGCGAGAATTTCGACTGGGCGACCGGTGAGGCGCTGGCCTTCGGTTCGCTGCTGTCGGAAGGCTATGGCGTGCGCCTGTCGGGTCAGGACTCGGGTCGCGGCACGTTCAGCCAGCGTCATGCGGTGTGGACCGATCAGGACAGCGAAAAGAAATATATCCCGCTTTCGACCGTCCCGCATGGCCGGTTCGAGGTGCTGGATTCGCCGCTGTCCGAATATGGCGTGCTGGGCTTCGAATATGGTTTCGCCCTGGCGGACCCGAAGAGCCTGGTCATCTGGGAAGCGCAGTTCGGCGATTTCGCCAACGGCGCGCAGATCATCTTCGACCAGTATATCGCCTCGTCGGAAACTAAGTGGCTGCGCTCCAACGGTCTCGTCTGCCTGTTGCCGCACGGCTATGAAGGGCAGGGTCCGGAACATAGCTCGGCCCGTCTGGAACGTTACCTTCAGCTCTGCGCCGAAGGGAATATCCAGGTCGCAAACATCACGACCCCGGCCAATTATTTCCACGCGCTGCGTCGCCAGATGCTGCGGCCCTTCCGCAAGCCGCTCATCATCATGGCGCCCAAGTCGCTGCTGCGGCACAAGGGCGCGGTCAGCAAGGCCGAGGACTTCCTGGGCGAAACGCACTTCAAGCGCATTCTGTCCGATCCGAACGGTTCGGCCGACAAGGATACCAAGCGCCTGATCCTGTGTTCCGGCAAGGTCTTCTACGACCTGATGGAAGCCCGCGACCAGCATGGCGACACGGATGTGCAGATCGTTCGCATCGAACAGATCTACCCGTTCGCGACCGATGCCCTGGCCAAGCGCATCGAGCGCATGACCAATCTGGAAGAGGTCGTCTGGTGTCAGGAAGAACCGCGCAACAACGGCGCATGGTTCTTCGTTGAACCCTATATCGAGGAAGCGCTGGCCAATGCCGGCAAGGCGCCGATGCGCGCCCGCTATGCCGGTCGCAAGGCGTCCGCTTCGCCCGCCACGGGCCTGGCGTCGCGCCATGTGTCCGAACAGGGCGCCCTCGTCGCCGATGCGCTGGGTCACAGCGTTCGTGAAGAAATCCGTCGCCAGAAGAAAGGCTGATCAAGCTCATGGCTACCGAAGTTAAAGTCCCTACCCTGGGCGAATCCGTTACCGAAGCAACCGTGGGCCAGTGGCTCAAGAAGCCCGGTGAAGCCGTCAAGGTCGACGAGCCCATCGTCAGCCTGGAAACCGACAAGGTCGCGGTCGACGTGCCTTCGACGGTTGCCGGTGTCATGGGCGACATCATCGCCAAGGAAGGCGACACGGTCGAAGTCGGCGCGCTGCTGGCTTATGTGAACGAAGGCGGTTCGGCCGCTGCGGCGCCTGCGCCCGCTGCTGCCGCACCCGCCGCCAAGGCGGAAGCCGCCGCCCCGGCCCCGGCCGCGTCGGCGCCTGCCGCTTCGGACGACGAAGAAGGCGGCAACCTGACCCTGTCGCCGGCGGTTCGCCGTCTGGTGCTGGAACATGGCCTTGACCCCAGCAAGATCAAGGGCACCGGCAAGGACGGCCGCCTGACCAAGGACGACGTCACCGCCGCCGCCGCCGCTGGCACGGCCAAGGCTGCTGCCGGTGCCGCCGCCGCTGCGCCTGCCGCCGACGCGCCGGCCGGCGCTTCGGTTTCTGGCCCAAGCCGCAAGCAGGAACGCGTCAAGATGACCCGCCTGCGCCAGACCGTCGCCAAGCGTCTGAAGGAAGCGCAGAACAATGCCGCGCTCCTGACCACGTACAACGACGTTGACATGACCAACGTCATCGAGGCGCGCGCCAAGTATAAGGACCTGTTCGAGAAGAAGCATGGCGTCCGTCTGGGCTTCATGGGCTTCTTCACCAAGGCCGTCTGCATGGCGCTGCGCGACATTCCGGGCGTCAATGCGCAGATCGAAGGCGACGAGATCGTCTATAACGATTTCGCCGACATCTCGGTCGCCGTCTCGGCCCCGACCGGCCTGGTCGTTCCGGTCATCCGCAATGCGGAATCGCTGAGCGTCGCCGACATCGAAAAGACCATCGGCGGCTTCGGCAAGAAGGCCAAGGAAGGCAAGCTGACGATGGAAGATATGAAGGGCGGCACCTTCACCATCTCCAATGGCGGCGTATTCGGCTCGCTGCTGTCCAGCCCGATCATCAACCCTCCCCAGTCGGCGGTTCTGGGCCTGCACCGCATTGAGGACCGTCCGGTCGTGCGCAATGGCGAAATCGTGATCCGTCCGATGATGTATCTGGCGCTCAGCTACGATCACCGCCTGATCGACGGTCGCGAAGCGGTCACCTTCCTCGTCGCGGTCAAGAACGCGATCGAAGATCCGACCCGTCTGCTGATCGACCTGTAAGGCGTATTTCCCAGTGTGCTCCTGCGAAAGCAGGAGCCCAGGGCGGAGAAGTGCAACGAAAGCGGGATATGTCTATCTGATGGCCAGCAGGCGCAACGGCACCCTCTATCTGGGTGTGACGAGTGACCTGGCCGCCAGGGCATATCAGCATCGCAACGCTCTGGTGGATGGCTTTACGAAGGACCATGGCTGCACCATGTTGGTCTGGTTCGAAGCATATGATGATCTGCAGGAAGCGCGACAACGCGAATTGCGGATGAAGAAATGGAAACGCGCCTGGAAGATCGAGTTGATCGAACGGGAAAATCCGCAATGGCGGGATTTGTTCGATACGCTGTTCTGACGACGCCCTGGGTTCCTGCGTTCGCAGGAACACAATGAGGAAGAAGAACGATGGCTGATTTCGATTATGACGTCCTGGTAATCGGCGCTGGCCCCGGTGGCTACGTCGCCGCGATCCGCGCGGCGCAGCTTGGCCTCAAGACCGCCTGCGCCGAAAGCCGCGAAACGCTGGGCGGTACCTGCCTCAATGTGGGCTGCATCCCGTCCAAGGCGCTGCTGCACGCGTCGGAACTGTATGACGAAGCCGCCAATGGCGCGCTCGCCAAGCTGGGCGTCAAGATCGACAAGATGAGCCTGGACCTGCCCACCATGCAGGGCCAGCGCGTCGACGCGATCAAGGGCCTGACCGGCGGCATCGAATATCTGTTCAAGAAGAACAAGGTGACCTGGTTGAAGGGCCTCGCAACCTTCACCGGCGCCAACACCGTCGAAGTGAATGGCGAAAAGGTGACGGCGAAGAACATCGTCATCGCCACCGGTTCTTCGGTCGCGCCGCTTCCCGGCGTGGCGGTCGACAATGCGGGCGGCAAGATCGTCGATTCGACCGGCGCGCTGGAACTGGACAAGGTGCCGGGCCATCTGGTCGTCGTCGGCGGCGGGGTCATCGGTCTGGAACTGGGCAGCGTCTGGAAGCGCCTCGGCGCCAAGGTCACTGTGGTCGAATATCTCGACCAGATCCTGCCCGGCATGGACGGCGAAGTCCGCAAGGAAGCCAACAAGATCTTCAAGAAGCAGGGCTTCGAATATAAGCTTGGCACCAAGGTGACGGGCGCCGAAGTCGGCAAGAAGGGCGTGACCCTGACCGTCGAACCGGCCACCGGTGGCGACGCGGAGAAGATCGAGGCCGATGTGGTGCTCGTGTCGATCGGTCGCCGTCCCAACACCGAAGGTTTGGGCCTCGACAAGATCGGTTTAGAACTCAACGCGCGCAGCCAGATCGAAACCGATCATGACTTCGCGACCAAGGTTCCGGGCGTCTGGGCGATCGGCGACGTCATCCCCGGCCCGATGCTGGCGCACAAGGCCGAAGACGAAGGCATTGCGGTTGCGGAGAACATCGCGGGCCTGACCGGCATCGTGAACCATGACGTGATCCCCTCGGTCGTCTACACCAAGCCGGAAATCGCGGGCGTGGGCCTGACCGAGGAAGCGGCCAAGGAAAAGGGCGCGATCAAGGTCGGCAAGTTCCCGATGATGGCGAACAGCCGCGCGAAGACCAATCACGAGCCGGACGGCTTCGTGAAGATCATCGCGGACGCGGAAACCGACAAGGTGCTGGGCGTGTGGATCATCGCCACCGTTGCCGGCACCATGATCGCGCAGGCGGCACAGGCCATGGAATTCGGCGCGTCGAGCGAAGACATCGCCTATACCTGCCACGCGCACCCGACGCACAGCGAAGCGATCAAGGAAGCGGCCATGGCCGTCACCGGCAAGCCGATCCACATGTGATCGGTTCTCGCTTATCGCGAGATAGGGAAGGGGCCTCCGCGTTGCGGGGGCCTTTTTCGTTATAGGAATTAAGGTGCAAGCTACGACCAATTGCGGACATTGAGGTTCGATGGAATAATGCGTTCAACAGAGGGGGCTGCATGGATTGGGAAAGTCAATTTCGGCGCTGGGTGAAGGCAGAGGATGATAATCCCTTCGATGACCGTCCAGCGAGGTTGATCGTCATCGAGACCCGTAAAGCCGTGCGGACCGGAGCTTCATTGGATGCTTCGGACGGCTGGCGGTGGGTCGAGGAAGCCGTGGAAGATTCTGACCGGCGAACCTTCGTTCATGCTGTTTTTAACAGGCAAGCCGCCCCAAAACATCTCGCCGCGCTATTTTTGCAGAAAGGCGTCAACGAGCGAAATCCTAGCACAAATCGTTTCTTTGTGGAGCCTGCGGTGAAGGCAATGGGAGCACGGCGCGTTATGGAGCGGCTTACGAAGCTTCTCTTGAACGCATCAGAAAATGAGCAGGGAGGGGCAGTTAGCGCGGCATACTGGGTACGAGGCGACGACAGCGAACGGCATTACCGGGATGCACGTCGGCGCTTTGGAGAGGCGATGCTTCAAAAGTTCGTGGATACCGACAGCACATATGTTCGGCAGCGCATCATCCCAATGTTGTCGCTAGATGAAAGCGATTATTCTTACGACGCTTCAGCGCTCATAGCTGAAGCGATATATATCGCTCGAAATCATCCAGATGATTATATTCGGCATCGGGTCGAAATTCAGTTGGGTTCAGCCGGGCAGTTCCGCGCCCTTCCTCATTAAAAGGATTCGTCCGCTCCCCACCCAAATCAGCCGCACCGCTAACTATTGCGGCCCGCTATCCTCGCCTTCGCCCGGTTGCGTCGGTGCGATCCGGGGCGGTGGGGCGCCGTCGGCCGGCACCGGCGGGCGCTGGTCGATCGGCAACCGTATCTGCCCGCCGCCGATATTCACCGTCATCCCGCCTTCATCCACGCCCAGGCCGACATTGCCGATGCCGGTTTCCACCGTCACATTGGCGATGGCATTGACCAGATCGGCGTCCTGCGTTTCCTCCGGCGCGTCCTCGACCGGTTCGTTGATCGCGCCGCTCATGAAATTGCGCCAGATGCGCGCGGGCACGCCGCCGCCGGCCGCGCCGCCCGGCAGGGGGGCATTGTCGTCATTGCCGATCCACACGGCCGTCACCAGACCGCCGGCATAGCCCACGAAGATCGCGTCGCGGCTGTCCTGCGTCGTGCCGGTCTTGCCGAAGGTGCTGGTGCGCAGCGCCGCCGCGCTGCCGGTGCCGCGATTGGCGGCCGACGACAGCAGGTCGCGGATCATTTCCAGTTGGTCGTCGCTGAACTTGCGCTGGCGCTGCATCAGTTTCTCGAACCAGCCCTGTTCTTCGGGCGGCAGGCCATGAGCGACCACCGGGTAGGCGCCCGCCGCGACCGAAGCATAGGCTTCGGCCAGTTCGACCAGCGGAATTTCCGACGTACCGAGCGCCAGGCTCAGATCCTCGGTCAGCGGCGCGGTGACGCCCAGGTCGCGGGCGACCTTGATGACATTGTCGACGCCGACCTTTTGCGTCAGCCGCACCGCCGCGACATTGCTGGACGCTGCGAAGGCCTGACGCAGGGTGATGCGGCCGCGATATTTGCCGCTGTGATTGGCCGGGCGGTATGTGCCGGTGGTGATCGGCGTATCGTCGATCATGTCGTCCGGGGTCATGCCCGCGCGGAAGGCGGCGAGGTAGACGAACAGCTTGAAGGTCGAACCCGGCTGGCGCTTCGCCTGCACCGCGCGGTTGAAGCTGCTCTTCTCGTAATTCTTGCCACCGACCATGGCGACGACGCTGCCGTCGGGTTTCATCGCCACCAGTGCTGCCTGCGCGCCACCCAGCGGCGCGCGGCGGATCGCGGCTTCGGCGAGCCGCTGAATGCGCCAGTCGAGCGTCGTCGCCACCTCCTGCTCGCCATAGACGGCGCCGGCCCGATCGCGCGCCTGCGGCAGTACCCAGTCGGCGAAATAGGTGCCGCTGGTCGGATCGGGATCGTCATGCACGTTGAGCCGCACCGGCGGCAGGGCGTTGCGCTCTGCCTGACTGATATAGCCGGCATCGACCATCGCCTGCGTCACCAGCGCGGCGCGTGCGCGGGCGCCCTTCAGGTTGGACGTGGGGGCCAGCCGCGACGGTGCCTTCAGCAGGCCCGCCAGCATCGCCGCCTGCGGGATGGTCAGTCGGTCGGGCGAGCGGTTGAAATAATGCAGCGCGGCAGCGCGCAATCCGTATACATTGTCGCCGAAATAGACGTTGGAGAGATATCTCTCCATGATCTGATCCTTGGTCAGCCAGGCTTCCAGCCAGACTGCGATCAGCGCCTCGCGCGCCTTGCGGCCGAAGGTGCGGTCACTGGAGAGGAATACGCCCTTGGCGAGCTGCTGGGTGATGGTGCTGCCGCCCTGTGACGACCCGTCCGACCAGAGATTATGCCACATGGCGCGCGCGATGCCGCGCGGGTCGACGCCCCAATGGCTCTGGAACCGGCGATCCTCGATCGCCATGAAGGCCTGTGGCACATGGGCGGGCAGTTCGGCGACGGTAACGGGCTTGTCGATCACCGCGCCGCGCCGGGCGATCAGATGGCCGTCCGCCGACATCAGGCTGATCGCGGGCGGGGCGATGGGCTTCAGCGATCGGGACAGGGGCGCCGTGATCGCCAGCCAGGCGATCAGGATCATCAGTACGGCAAGGCCGACGGCGACCACCCATCCGCCGATCTGCAACCGGCGGCGCCAGGGCGTTGGACGGGCGAAAGCGCTGGGCGGCCCTTCACCAAAGGCGCGCGGCGGCAGCGTGGCGGGATCGGCAGGCGTGGGCTCGGTCATCTCTTCGATCATGCTGTATTATTAACATCATACAGTCAAGCCTGTCCCGTGGCGGGACAGGCCGGAATTAAGCATAAAATGCGCTGGTCGATATGGTAAATTTTGCGTTAACCACATGCCATGCGAAACCGTCCCCTCGTCCTGACCACCGAGTCCGCCCGCCATCCCTTCCGCCAGCGGCTGCCCGCCCATGTGCTGCGCGTGGTGGAGGATGGTCCCGCCCGCCTGAAGCGGGTGCGGGATGACGACAGTGACTGGAAATTGTTCGGGCTGAGCTTCGCGGCGTTCTTCACGGCCTTCTACAGCTTCATCTTCTGACAGGCCGACCGGGGGCGAACCGGTCAATGGCATAGCGGCCCGTCGCACGCCTTGTGCAGGGTCCAGGCCATCGCCGCGCAGGGCAGGGTCAGTACGGCGACCAGCAGCAACTGCATCACCACCGATACGCCCGCGATGCTGAGGCCGATGGCGCACAGCGACCCGACCACCATTGCGCCGGAATTGACGATATTGTTGGCCGCCACGGTGCGTGCTGCCTCGCACTTTTCGACCGTGGTGGTCAGGAAGGCGTAGAGCGGCACCACGAACATGCCACCGAAGGTCGCGACGCCCAGCAGGCAAAGCGATAGCGGGATGGCGAGCGGGTGAGCGAGGAAGCCCGTCAGCGAGAGCATCTGGCCATTGGCGGCCGGCGTCCACAGATCGCACACGATGTGGAAGGCGACGATGCACAGGCCCATGCCGATGACCGACGCGGGCGCATATTTGGCCGACACATGGCCCTGCAACAGCCGGTTGATCGCGATCGAACCGATGGCGATCCCGATCGAGAAGATGGCCAGGAACAGGCTGGCGACCGGCTTGTCCGCGGTCAGCACATTCTTCACCAGCGGCGGGAACTGGATGAACAGGATCGAACCGACCGCCCAGAACAGGCTGATCGACATAATCGCCAGGAACAGCCGGCGGATGTGCATCGTGCCGCGCACCAGCGTGATGGACGATCGGATGATGTGAAAATCGATCGGCTGCTTTTCCAGCAGCGACGGCGCCGACGGCACCTTTCGCCCGGCGACATAGCCGATCAGCGCGGTGACGATGATGCCGACCGCCGCAACCTGCACCGGGATGATGCCGGCAAGAATCGTACCTGCCAGGATCGCGATATAGGTGCCGGCCTCGACCAGTCCCGTGCCGCCCAGCACTTCATCATCATGCAGATGCTGGGGCAGGATCGCATATTTGATCGGCCCGAAGAAGGTGGAGTGAATGCCCATGGCGAACAGGGCCGCCAGCAACAGGGGAATCGCCAGCGTATGAATGGCGATCCCGCTCCAGATCAGGGCGAGTCCAGTCGCGCCGACCACCATGATCCCGATTTCCGCCGCCTTCACCCATCGGATGATGACGGCCTTGTCACGCTGGTCCGCCAACTGGCCGGACAGCGCGGACATCAGGAAGAAGGGCAGGATGAAGACGCCGGTCGCCAGCGCGCTGAACCAGGTTTCCGACTTTTCATCGTTATAGACCTGGTACACGACGAACAGCACCATCGCGTTCTTGAACAGATTATCGTTGAACGCACCCAGCAGCTGGGTGATGAACAGCGGCAGAAAACGGCGCTTGTTCAAGAGCCTGAGAGAGGCTTGCATGGATCAGGGGGTCTTCTTTCCCGTTATCGACCGGGGCGGGGTCTAGCCGCTGGCGGCGTCCATGTCCAATAGCGTTGCACGAGGATACGGTCATGCTTGTGCACTGCCTTGGACTGTGGCACTTCGCGGCCATGCTGACGCTGCCCAATTTGCTGACGCTTTCGCGCATCTTCACCGTGCCGCTGCTGGTGGCGCTCCTGTGGCCGGCCGAACTCGGCGCCCGCTGGACTACCGGCTATGCGCTGGCCTTCGGCCTTTACTGCCTGATGGGCATCACCGATTATTTCGACGGTTATCTGGCTCGGGCGCAGGGTACCGTGTCGAAACTGGGCGTGTTCCTGGACCCGATCGCGGACAAGATCATGGTCGGCGCGGTCATCCTGATGCTGGCGGCGACCCGTGACATCACCGGTATCCATATCGCCGCCGCGATGATTATCCTTTTGCGCGAAATCGCCGTGTCGGGCCTGCGCGAATTTCTGGCCGGCTTGCAGGTATCGGTACCGGTATCGCGGCTCGCCAAGTGGAAGACCACCTGTCAGATCATCGCGCTGGGCGCGCTGATCCTGGCCGGGGCCGTCCCGCAATATCCTTTCGTGCAGGCGGTGGGTATCGTGACGCTCTGGGCCGCCGCCATCCTGACGTTGATTACCGGCTGGGATTATCTGCGCGTCGGCATCAAGCATATGGACTGATCCCATGCTGACGGTCGTTTATTTCGCCTGGGTGCGCGAAAGCATCGGTCGCGATGATGAGCGGATCGAACGCCCCGCGCCGGGCACGACGGTCGCCGATCTGATCGCTGGACTGGCCGCGCGTGGTGGCGGCTATGCACAGGCGCTCGGCGATCCCACGAAATTGCGCGCCGCCATCGATCAGCATTTCGCGCCGCTCGACACCGTCATCGGCGATGCGCGTGAAGTGGCGCTCTTCCCCCCGGTCACCGGCGGATGAAGCAGGTCGCCATCCAGCCCGAGGATTTCGATGTCGCCGCGCAACTCGCCACGCTCGAATCGCTGGGCGGGGGCGGCGTGGCCAGCTTCACCGGCGTGGTGCGCGGGGAAGGCGGCCTGACCGCCCTGGAACTGGAACATTATCCGGCGATGACGCAGGCGCAGGTCGACCGCATCGTGGACGAGGCGCTGGCTCGCTGGCCGCTGCTGGGCGTCAGTGTGATCCATCGCTTCGGTCGGCTGGAACCGGGCGCCCGCATCGTCTTTGTCGGCACCGCCTCGCGCCACCGCACCGCTGCACTGGAAAGCTGCGCCTTCCTCATCGACTGGCTGAAATCGCATGCGCCCTTCTGGAAGAAGGAGCATTTCGCCGACGGTGCGACCGCATGGGTGGCGGCGCGGGCAGAGGATGCGGCCAAGGCGGAAGGCTGGAAGGGCGAATAAGAACCCGGTCGCTTCGAGCGAAGGCGAGAAGCGGCTGGCGCAGCGCTTCACGAGATGCTCGAAACGAACGGCGTTGGTGTCAGGCCGCTTCCGACAGGCGGCAACTGGTGGCCGCCGCGTCACGCAATATGCCCACGAGCAGACGGAATTCCTTTTCCCGCGGGCTGTTGCGCCGCCATACCAAGGCAATGTCGCGCGAGGAGCGTTCCGAATCCAGCGGTCGCGCGGTGATCTTCGTATGCTCCAATATGCCGCCGGCGATCGCCATTTCCGGGATCATCGTCACGCCCAGCCCATTGTCGACCATCTGGATCAGCGTATGCAGCGACGTCCCCATCATCGTCGTGCTGGCGCGCAGGTCGGGCCGGTTGCAGGCCGCCAGCGCATGATCCTTCAGACAGTGGCCGTCCTCCAGCAGCAGTAATTTGCTTTCGTCGATCATGTCCGGTTCGATCCAGTCGGGCGGATTGCTCGGCTCGTCCTGCGGGAAGGCGACATAGAGCCGGTCCGCAAACAATATCTCGCTGTCCATGTCGCCCATGGGGAAGGGCAGGGCGAGCAGCACGCAATCGACATTGCCGTGGCGCAGCGATTCGATCGCTGCCTGGCTCGTCTCCTCGCGCAGGAACAGCTTGAGTTCTGGCCGCTCCGCCCGCAACCGGGGCAGCAGGCGCGGCAGCAGGAAGGGGGCGATGGTCGGGATCACGCTCATCCGCAATTCACCGCTCAGCGGCTTGCCCGAAGCCTGCGCGATCGCCGCCAGTTCCTCCGCCTCGCGCAGCACGCGATGCGCCTTTTCCACGATCCGGTCGCCCAGCGCCGTGAAGCGTACTACCCGCCGCGTCCGCTCGACCAGCGTCACGCCGATAAGCGACTCCAGTTCGCGGATGCCCGCCGACAGGGTGGACTGGGTGACGAAGCAACTGTCCGCCGCCTTGCCGAAATGGCCCTGTTCCTTCAGCGCAACCAGATATTGCAGCTGTTTCAGCGTGGGCAGGTAACTGGACATTTATCGGCTTCCTCGATCAGAAAGTCGAATATAAGCGTCTCAGCCGATATATCCAAGCCACTTCGCGACACCGAACAGCGATGTCAGCGTAAGGATGACGCCCACCGCCGAAAACAGGACGCGCGGTGCGACATGGCGGGCCAGCATCGCGCCGAACGGCGCCGCCACCACGCCGCCGATCAGCAGGCCCAGCGTGTAGGTGGTGAAGGTTTCCCAGCCGAGGTGGAGCAGGAAGGTCAGGCTGATCGAGGTGGTCAGAATGAATTCGACCGTGTTGACCGTGCCGATCGTGTGGCGCGGGCTGGACCCTTGCAACAGCAGGTTGGATGTCACGACCGGCCCCCAGCCGCCACCGCCCGACGCATCCATGAAGCCGCCGACCAGACCCAGCGGAGTCACCCATTTGGGATCGCGCGGCTTGGGCGGCAGGTGGAAGCCGCGCCAGATCAGGTAGACGCCGATCGAGGCGAGATAGATTTGCACGAAGGGCTTCACCACCGCGCCGTCGATGTTGGACAGCAGATAGGCGCCGGCCACGCCGCCGATCACGCCGGGGATGATAAGCTTGGAAAACAGCTTCCAGTCGACATTGCGGTGCAGGATATGGCTGATAGCCGACACGCCGGTGGTGAAGGTTTCCGCGACGTGGACGCTGGCCGATGCGCGGCTGGGCGGTACCCCCAGCGCCAGCAACAGGGTGCTGGAAATTACGCCATAGGCCATGCCCAGCGCCCCGTCGATCATCTGGGCGCCGAATCCCACCAGGATGAACGGCCAGATATCGCCGCTATTGGCGATCAGTGTGTCGAGCATCCGGTAACCCCCTGGTTCATATTGTCTACTGTCATGATAGGAATATCCGGTCTTGCCAAGCAAGTTTCTATTTCTGTCGGAAAAGCGTGATATCGGACACCATCTGGAAAAGTGCGGACCATTCCCTTATATGCGTTGCTCATAACAACGGTTGAAACGATCAGGGACGTCCGCATGGTGCGCAACCTCATTGCCTATCTGGATTCGGTGAAGAGCCGCGATCCCGCGCCCCGATCCCGTGCCGAAATCCTGCTGTATCCCGGCGTCTGGTCGCTCGCTTTCCACCGTGTCGCCCACCGGCTGTTTCAGGCGAAACTCTTCTTCCTCGCGCGCGCGGTCAATCACCTCTCGCGCTTCCTGACCGGTAACGACATTCATCCCGGCGCAAAGATCGGCAAGCGCTTCTTCATCGACCATGGCTTCACCGTCATCGGGGAGACGGCGGAGATTGGCGACGACGTCACCCTGTACCAGAATGTCACGCTGGGCGGCACCGACCCGGCCAACGGCATCGCCGGCAAGCGCCATCCGACGCTGCACGATGGCGTGATCGTGGGGTCGGGTGCGCAGGTGCTTGGCCCGATTCAGGTCGGCGCGCGCGCCCGCGTCGGCGCCAATGCCGTGGTGACCAAGGATGTGGCCGACGGCGCCACCATGGTCGGCATCCCGGCGCGGGCGATGCTGGTGGACGTGACCGCCTACCAGCGCGACTTCGTCCCCTATGGCACGCCCTGTTCGGACTGTTTCGATCCGGAAAAGCAGAAACTGGAAATGCTCCAGTGCGAGGTGGAGCAGTTGCAGAAGCGACTCGCCGAACTGATGGCCGAGCGGCAGGCGCCCGTGCTGCCTGATGACGCCCCCTTGTTCAGGGAGCGTGACCGGGCCTGATGACCAATGTGACGCCGTTTCCGAACCAGGGGGCGGGGCCGGGCGGCGGCCAGGTCGGTTTCGACCGGCTGGAATTGCAGCGGATCATGGACCTGTACGGCCGCATGGTGTCGGCCGGCCACTGGCGCGACTATGCGATGGACATGGGGCGGGAAGCCGCGATCTTCAGCGCCTTCCGCCGTGCCGCCGAACGCCCCGAATATCGCATCGAAAAACGCCCGGCGCTGCGCCATCGGCAGGGCATGTGGGCGCTGGTCGGCGAAGGCGGCCAGATCCTGAAGCGCGGCCAGGAATTGCAGGGCGTGCTGGCACCGGTCGAACGTAAGCTGCTGCGGATTGTGGAGGATTGAAGGCAGCTTTGGGTGCTTTGCGGACTGTCAGGTTTGAAGGAGATAATCGACCGTAGCTGACGCTGCGCGAAGAAAAATCGTCTGGCAACATTCGCCCTATTGCGGACATACTCCAATGTGCGATTAAAAGCACATGAGCCGCAGCAAGCACCAAACTCTGAAAAGCGTGATGGACGGCCAGTCCAAAGGGCAGATCACGGCGATGTTCGCTGAACGTGACCACGACGCTATCGAGTGGGTGAAAAAAGGCGCGATCAAGCGCGAAACCCTACGAGGTAGGCGTGATGGGCGGATGGCTCACGCAGATGCTGACGGGCACATCGCTGCGCCAGACGACAGCGACCGCTGACGTCCGCTTTCCACCAGATTTGGCTATTCGGCGTTCGACCGGCCATTTTTGATGAGCGGCGGGTTTTGGGATACGGATGGCAATGATCGAGTGTCTGCGTCTGGTCGCTTCCAGACCCAAACATCCGTTCGCCCTGAGCCTGTCGAAGGGCCGCACTTTTCTTCCAACATAAGCCCAAAAGAAAGAGCAGGGCTTCGACAGTCTCAGCCCGAACGGATGTTGGATGTCCACTTTTGGTCGCTTCCAGACGCAAACATCCGTTCGCCCTGAGCCTGTCGAAGGGCCGCACTTTTCTTCCAACATAAGCCCAAAAAAAAGAGCAGGGCTTCGACAGTCTCAGCCCGAACGGATGTTGGGTGTCCGAAACTGGTCGCTTTCCACCACCCCGCCATCATCCTTCCAATGTAGGATAATCTTTGATCTATCCTGTCGGATGAGATCGATCCGCAGCCACCCTTCATCGCCTTGCGCAAATGCCCCAACCCGCGCGTCGGCATCGCGCGGCAGGCCTATGGTCCTGTTGGAAGGGGCGCGTCGCGAGTGCTTCGGGGGTGCGTCATGCGCGCTTTGGCGGCGCGTTATGGCCAAAATCCCCCGCAAGAAACAGGCCAGCGACGGTATGAACTTCGCCGGCCTGATCCGATGATGACCCGTAGCCTGCCTCGCTGGTGCTTACGCCGCCGCCCGGTCCAGATAAGGCAGCCGCTGCGTCACGGTATCGGGCAGGCCATGGACGATCCAGGCGCGGGCATGGTGCCACAGGGCGGAGAGCAGCAGCAGCGCCGATCCGATTACCAGCGCAGTCAGCGCCCACGACAGTTCCACTGCGCCCGCCTGCCGGAACAGGGCGTACAGCGCAAAAAGGACATAAGCGAGGCTGGACACCAGCAATGCGCGCCGGTCGATCGCCAGCGCCACCAACCCGAAGGCGACATAGAGGGCGACCACCAGCACCGCGCGGCCGGCGCTGATCTGTTCGGCATCCAGCACGCCGAGCAGGTGAAACAGCGAATGGGCGATCATCGGCGCGGCGGCGAGGTGCAGCCAGAAGGCGACGTCGGATCGCCGCGTGGTCCGCGCCCGGTCGCTCATGTCCCATGTCATCGCGAGCGCGAAGATGGCGAGGCCGGCGGCCAGCAGCAGCAGGAAGGGCAGCGTGTCATTGTCGGGCACGGCGGCCAGCACCAGCGTCACGGCCATGCCGGCCGCAGCCGCCGCGCCGACCGCGACGGTGATCGGCACCATGAAACGGCGCCAGTGCAGCCAGGCGGCGAGCACCCCGGCGGCGGCGGCGACGCACAGGATCATCGACGCCAGACTGTCGCCCGCGCCGGGAAAGATCTGGATGCCGATCGCACCCACGGCAAAGGCGCTGCCGCCGACGAAAGCGGCAAGCAGCAGGATGGAGGGCAGCGCCATGCGCCGCGCCTTCGTGAAATATTCGGCCAGGCCCCAACTGACGGCGGCGACCAGCAGGCCCGACATGAAGACCGGCTGATGGTCCAGCGCGCCGAATCGCACGCTGTTGCCCAGCCATCCGACCGCGACCAGCAGGATGACGCTGGCGATCGCCACGAAGATGTCGTTGAAGCCGGTCAGCAGCCGGAAATGTTCTTCATCGACCAGCGGCGTGGCGCGCAGCCCCGCCACATGATCGCGCAACGCCTGTGCCGCTTCGGGGCGGATTGCGCCCGCCGCTACGGCATCCTGTAGATCGCTCTCGCTATACATCGTCCCGGCTCCCGGCACTGTGTGGAACCTTGCTTATAGCATTGCTGTATTAATACATCAATACAGTAGATTTTGGCCTTTTTCCGCAGCTCTTCCGATGTTAGCGCCGGGACAGATAGAAGAGAGGAGACGTGCGTTCATGACCCTGCCGACCTTGCTGGAGGGGCGCCTGTCGCTGCCGCTGATCGGATCGCCGATGTTCATCATCTCGCAACCGGCGCTGGTCATGGCGCAATGCCGGGCCGGGATCGTCGGCGCCTTCCCCTCGCTCAACGCGCGGCCGTCCGGCATGTTCGAAACATGGTTGCAGCAGTTGCAGGCGGAACTGACCGATGCCGACGCGCCCTTCGCCGTCAACCTGATCGTCCACCGCACCAACGCCCGTCTGGAGGAGGATCTGGCGCTGTGCGTCAAATATCGGGTGCCGATCGTCATCACCTCGCTCGGCGCGCGGGAGGATGTGAATGCGGCGATCCACAGCTATGGCGGCATCGTCCTGCACGATATCATCAATGACATGTTCGCGCGCAAGGCGATCGAAAAGGGGGCAGACGGGCTGATCGCGGTTGCGGCCGGCGCGGGCGGCCATGCCGGCACCCTGTCGCCCTTCGCCCTGATCCAGGAAATCCGCCAGTGGTTCGACGGGCCGCTGGCCCTGTCGGGCTCCATCGCCACCGGGCGCGCGATCGCGGCGGCACGGATGATGGGGGCGGACCTTGGCTATATGGGATCGCCCTTCATCGCCACGGCGGAGGCCAATGCCGATCCCGCCTATAAGCAAATGATCGTGGACAGCCATGCCGCCGACATCGTCTATTCGGACGTCTTCACCGGCGTACACGGCAATTATCTGCGCCCCAGCATCGTCGCGTCGGGGCTGGACCCCGATGCGCTGCCCAAGGCGAAGGACATGGATTTCGCCGCCATGACCGGGGGCGAGAAAAAGGCGTGGCGTGACGTGTGGGGCTGCGGTCAGGGCATCGGCGCGGTCGACAAGGTGCAGCCGACCGCCGATTTCATCGCCGGGTTAAAGGCGGACTACCGTGCGGCTGTCGCCGGCTTCACCCTTTAGGAACAGGCGCAGTTCGCCGATGAAGCGGTCGAACTGGTCGTGGTGCAGCCAGTGGCCGGCGTCGGCGAACTCGACCAGCCGGGCGTCGCGGAAATGGCCGATGCGCCCGTCCTTTTCCGGGTTGGACGCCCAGCTGTCGAGGCCCAGGCACAGCAGGGTAGGGCAGGTGATCCGCTGCCAGAAGGCCGGCAGTTCGTCGTCGCTGCCCGCCTGCGGCGCCATGCCCTTCAGATAGGGGTCGAATTTCCAGCTATAGCTGCCATCCTCGTTGCGGTTGACGCCATGGCTGGTCAGATGGAGCGCCTGCTCCACGGTCAGATGCTCGTTGCGTTCGCGCATGCGCCCGATCGCCGCCTCGATCGTGGGATAGCGGCGCGGCGTCCGCCGGGCGCTGGCACGGCGCCCGTCGATCCATTCGCGCCACAGGTCGGGTGCGGGCTGTTCCGCCTTCTCCTGCAAGCGTTGCGGGGACAGGCCCAGCCCTTCGATCGCGACGAGCTTGCGTATCCGGTCGGGAAACAGCCCGGCATAACGCAGGCTGATCGCGCCGCCCAGCGAATGCCCCACGATGGTGACCGGCGGCCGGTCGAGCAGGTCTACCAGCTGTGCCAGGTCATAGACATAATTGGCCATCATATAGGCGCCGTCGGCCGACCAGCCGCTGTCACCATGCCCGCGCAGGTCGGGGGTGATGACATGATAGTCCCGCGACAGCGCGCGCGCCGTCCAGTCCCAGCTGCGCGCATGGTCGAACCCGCCATGCACCAGGATCAGCGTGGGCGCGGACGGATTGCCCCAGTCGAGATAATGCAACCGAGTCCGCAACGATGTGAAGAAATGCGAAGTCGGCGTCGGGGCGGGCGATTTGTCCAGGCGGTCCTGCATAAAGACCCCATTGGCGAACTGCCGCGATGTTGCAAGCAAAGAGCGACGAAAAAATGCAGCTTTTCCAATATTTCGCATCGATTGCTGAAAAATAGCCTCAGCAGTCGCGAAGTATTATCCCCGGGCTGGCGGGCATTGCCTGCATGGTGCTGTTGACGATATGGGCGAGATCGGCCTGCCTGAACGGCTTGTCCAGACGGGGGCGCCGGGACGCATGGGGCGGCAATTCGGCAAAGCCGGTGATGACGATGACGGGCAGGCCGGGCAGCCTTTCCTCGATCGCATCGGCCAGTTGCGCACCGGTCATGCCGGGCATCGCATGGTCGGTGACGATCAGGTCGACGCGGCCCTGTTCCAGCAGGCGCAGCGCATCCGCGCCGGACGATGCCTGGAACACGGTATGGCCCAGTTCTTCCAGCATCCCGGCTGTGTTCATCAGCACCAGATCATCGTCATCCACCGCCAAAATGACCAGCGGCGTGTCGCTGTCGACGGGCTCTTCGCTGATGCTGGCAATCGGCAGTCCATCGTCATCCGCCTGTGCCACCGGCAACCAGAGCGACACCGTCGTTCCCTGTCCGGGGGCGCTCGTCAGGGTCAGCGATCCCCCGCATTGCTGCGCAAAGCCATGCACCATCGACAGACCAAGGCCGGTGCCCTTGCCCACGCCCTTGGTGGTGAAGAAGGGTTCGCGTGCCCGTTCCAGCGTGGCGGCGTCCATGCCTTCGCCTTCATCGATCACGGACAGGCGGATATAGGCACCGGCGCCAAGGTCTGGCCGTTCCCCCCGTGCCACGGGCACTTCGGTCGCTTCGACGACGATCCGCCCGCCATCGGGCATGGCATCGCGCGCATTGACCGCCAGATTGAGCAGGGCCAGTTCCAGTTGCGCCGCGTCGGCATGGGCCGCGCGCATCACCAGCGGAAAACGCGTATCGATCGCCGCCGCCGTGCCCAGTGTCGTGCGGAACAGTTCGGCCATGCCCTGTACCAGCGCGATGCAATCGACGCTTTGCAGCTTCAATTCCTGCTTGCGGGCAAAGGCCAGCATGCGCTGGGTCAGCGTCGCGCCGCGATCCGCCGCCGTCATCGCATTGTCGAGATAGCGGCTGATGTCGCCGCCGCTCGCCAGCTTCTGCCGCGCCAGGTCCAGGCTGCCGACGATCACCGCCAGCAGATTGTTGAAGTCATGCGCGACGCCGCCAGTCAATTTGCCGATCGCGTCCATCTTTTGCGTCTGGACGATGGCGTCGCGGGCTTCGTCCAGCGCGCGCTGCGTCTCGCGCCGTTCGGTCAGGTCGCGCGTGATCTTGGCAAAGCCGAGCAATTGCCCGTCGGGCGTGCGGATCGGGTCGATCACCACGCCCGCCCAGAATCGCGACCCATCCTTGCGGATGCGCCACCCTTCCGCTTCGAACCGACCCGTCGTTTCGGCCGTATGGAGCGCGCGCGAGGGGAGGCCGGCCAGCCGATCCTCCTCGCTGTAGAAGCGGGCGAAATTCTGGCCGACTATCTCTTCGGCGCGATAGCCCTTGAACCGCTGCGCCCCCATATTCCAGCTGGTGATCGTGCCGACCGGGTCCAGCATATAGATGGCATAGTCTGTGACGCTTTGTACCAGCAGCCGGAACCGTTCCTCGCTTTCGCGCAGCGCTTCCTGCGCGGCGCGGCGCTCGGTCAGGTCGCGCGTCACCTTGGCAAAGCCCAGCAATTGTCCATCGGGCGCGCGGATCGGGTCGATCACCACATTGGCCCAGAAGCGCCCGCCATCCTTGCGCACGCGCCAGCCTTCCGCCTCGAACCTGCCCACCCGTTCCGCGGTCAGCAGCGCCTGGGCGGGGATGCCGGCCGCCTGATCCTCGGCCGTGTAGAAGCGGGAAAAATGCTCGCCGATAATCTCGTCGGCTTCATAGCCCTTGAAACGGCGCGCGCCCGCGTTCCAGCTGGCAACGATGCCGTTGGTGTCGAGCATGAAGATGGCATAGTCGGTGACGCTCTGGACCAGCAGTTCGAAGCGATTGCCAGGTTCTTGGCTGTTGGCGGTAATCATAGCGTCCCCGAATCGAGCGCCGTTGACGGCTGCTCCCCCTTGCCATCGGCAAAACGGCGGCGCCGCGCAAACGTTCCATGGCGTCATGTCGTGCCTTTTGGGGCTGTCCCCTTGACTTGGTGGCGCGCTCTGCCCACGACGCCGGCTGCATTGGGAGCGGAGCAGGCATGGCGACGAAGGCGACGATCACGGTCATTGGGGAAGCGATGCTGGAACTGAGCCGCGGCGAGGGTGACGGCTGGAATCTGCGCTATGGCGGCGACGTCATCAACACGGCGATTCATCTGGCCCGCGCGGGGGACAAGGTCCGTCTCGCCAGCGCGCTGGGCGCAGATCCAATGAGCGCGCAACTGCTGGGCCAGTGGGAGGCCGAAGGCGTCGATACGTCGCTGGTGATCGCGGCGCAGGGGCGTCTGCCCGGCCTTTATGCGATCGAGACGGATACGACCGGCGAACGCAGCTTCCATTATTGGCGCAGCGAGGCAGCGGCCCGGCGCATGTTCGATTTCCCCGAAAGCCCGGGCATGGTGGGGCAGGCGGCGCAATCCGACCTGCTCTATTTCTCGCTCATCACGCTGGCGATCCTGCCTGATGCGGGACGGGAGGCGTTGCTGGACCTGTGCGCGCAGGTCAGGGCCAATGGCGGCAGGATTGCCTTCGACGGCAATTATCGCGCCCGGCTGTGGGACGATGCGGCGACCGCGCGCCACTGGCGCGACCGGGCGATTGCGGTCAGCGACATGGGCCTGCCTACGTTGGCCGACGAAGTCGAGATGGGCGAGGCGGACGATGCGCAGGATGCCGCCGCGCGCTGGGGCGCAGGCGCGGGAAAGGATGTCGTGGTCAAGCTGGGCGGGGACGGCTGTCTGGTGGTCGGCGAGATCGTTCCGATCCCGCAGCAAGTTGAGGTGATCGATTCGAGCGGGGCAGGGGACGCTTTCAACGGTGGCTATGTCCATGCACGCCTTGCCGGCGCCAGTCCGCGCGATGCGGCGCTGGCGGGGCATCGGCTGGCCGGGTGGAATATCGGCCGGCGTGGCGCCATCCCGGCGCGCGACGCGGATGCGCCCTATGGCTGATCCGAGTTGACAGCCGCCCATGGCATGCGCCATGGGCAGGTCAGACGCGGGTGTAGCTCAATGGTAGAGCAGCAGCTTCCCAAGCTGACGACGGGGGTTCGATTCCCCTCACCCGCTCCATTTTCTCTCAACTAAACACGAAGTCCGAACTGACCAGGGCCGTCTTGTCGACGCCGGTCAGGATCAGGATATGGCCATCGCCGAAATCGAAGCGGGTGTCGGCGCCGTCCATGGTCGCCACGGCCATCACTTCGGCGAAGCTGTCATATGCCTCTCCCATGGTCAGCAGGATGCGATCCTCCGCCACAGCGTCGCCGGCGGTGAAGTCCATGACGCGGACCTGACCGGACCCGGTCCAGAAGAGGAAGGCGTCGTCACCATCCTCGCCATAGAGGCGGTCGTCGCCGGCGCCGCTGTCCAGATAGTCGCCGCCGCCCCCGCCATAAAGGCGGTTGTTTCCGGCATTGCCGTAGATGGCGTCGCTCACTTCACTGCCGCGGGCATGTTCGAAGCCGGTGAAACTGTCGCCGCTACCGTCCACCCCATAGGACCAGCCAAGGTCGAGGTGGATCGACACCCAGTCCTGCGACCCTTCATAGCTGAGCAGGTCGGCGCCGTTGCCACCGTGCATCTCGTCAGCACCGCGACCGCCGATGATGATGTCGTTGCCGCCGCCGCCGCGCAGCAAATCGTCGCCATCGCCGCCGGTCAGCTTGTTGGCCTGCCCATCGCCGGTCAGGCTGTCGCCGAAGCTGCTGCCGATGATCCGTTCCATGCCGCTGAAACTGTCACCCGCGGCATCGCCGCCGGTTGCGACGCCAGTGGTGAGGTTGACGACAACGCGCGCCGCCGATCCGCCATAGTCGAGCGTGTCGATCCCGTCGCCGCCCAGCAACAGGTCCGCGCCGCTGCCGCCGCGCAGAATATCGTTGCCGTCCGCACCGTCCAGTTGATCATTGCCCAACCCGCCGATCAGCAGGTTTCCGCCGCCACTGCCCACCAGCACATCGTCGCCGTCGCTTCCCTCGGCATGTACGAAGCTTATCAGCGTGTCGCCATCGGCATCGCCGCCCCAGGCGCTATGGGCTTGCAGATCGACATGCACGGCACCGGTCGATCCGGCATAGCTGACGCCGTCACCGTCCCGGCCGCCATCCAACATGTCCGCGCCGGCGCCACCGATCAGCCAGTCGCGCCCGGCACTGCCCCGCAAAATGTCGTTGCCGCCACCACCGATCAGCCTGTTGGCCTGCGCATCGCCGGTCAGCACATCATTATGGTTGCTGCCGATCAGCCCTTCGATCGAATCATAGCTGTCGCCCGCTGCCTCGCCACGGGTGCCAAGGCCGGTGGTCAGGCTGGCTGAAACGGCCGATGCGGCGCCGGCATAACTGGCCATATCGGCGCCGTTTCCGCCGATCAGTGCGTCCGCGCCGGTGCCGCCCAGCAACAGGTCGTCGCCATCATAGCCCCAGAGTATGTCGTCGCCTGCCATGCCGCGCAAAATATCGGTGCGGACGCCGCCGATCAGGCTATTGGCAAGGCTGTTGCCGGTGCCGCGAAATTCCTCTGCGTCGCCGACATTGGTGAGATTTTCGACATGATCGGCAAGCGTGTAGCTGTCAGGGCCGAACACGCGGACCTCGTCGATGCCGCCATCGGCCAGTTCGATCACCTGATCGCCTATAGTATCCACGACATAGCTGTCATCGCCATTGCCGCCTTCCAGCCGATCTTCGCCTGCACCACCGTCGAGCAAGTCCATGCCGTTGCCGCCGATCAGATGGTCGTCCCCGCCATAGCCGAACAGCGCATCATTGCCGCCTAGCCCGGACAGGATATTGGCCATGTCATTGGCATCGATCCGGTTGTCCTGTGCGTTGCCGGTGCCGTTGCGGGCGTTGAACCCGTCCAGTGCCAGGGCCTCCACGAAGGGGCTGAGCGTGTAGCTGACCGATGAAACGACGAAGTCGATGCCGGCATCGTCCACTTCGACCACCCGGTCGTTCACGCTGTTGACGAAATAGATGTCGTTGCCGGCGCCGCCGCTCATCCGGTCCGCGCCAAGGCCGCCATCCAGCCAGTCATTGCCGGCGCCGCCATAGAGATGATCGCTGCCGCTGCCCGCGTCGAGAAAATCGTCGCCATCGCCGCCCCAAAGATAGTCGGCGCCATAGCCGGACAGGATGATGTCCATGTCGGCGGTCCCGACGATGCTCTTGTTTCCCTGGGCGATGCCGGCGTTGAGGATGTGCCAGCTCATGCTGACCGACTCGCCGCTGAAGCTGTTCATCGCAGTGAAGCTGAGCGTCCCGTCGGACACATCCTCGCCGCCGGGGAAACCGATATAGGCGACGGCGAAGCCGGAATCCCAGCCATAGCCGCCAGTACCACCGCCGCCATTCTGGTCGGCGAAATAATAGTTCCAGCTGGTTTCGTAGAAGGATTCCCCGGTTTCCGGATCATTATAGCCGGGGACATAATAGTCGATAGCCATGTCGAAAGTGCCTGAATCACGATCGACCGTGATCCAGTAGCTGATAGAGCCTGCCATCATCCCCTCCTGCCGGGATTATTATGGCGTCGACAATAGACGATGCCTGCCAATGCGGCAAGAAATCGTCACTCTATTTCTAGAATGAATAGCTTCAGAATAAGCAAATATCCATGATAATCATGGATTTATACTTTGACTGTCATCGTGCAAGGCAATCGATTGGCAAGGTTGACTTACCCCACCTGCCGCTTGGCCAGCTTGCGGGCGAGGGTGCGGCGGTGCATGCCCAGGCGCCGTGCGGCTTCGGAAATGTTGAAGTCGCTGTCCTTCAGCACTTCATGGATATGTTCCCATTCCAGCGTCTTGATCGACGTCGGCCGGGGTGCGAGCGGGGTTTCGGGATCGCCGCCGGCACGGGCGAAGGCGGCTTCGATATCATCGGTGTTGGACGGCTTGGCCAGATAGTTGGTCGCGCCCAGCTTGATCGCCTCGACCGCCGTGGCGATGCTGGCAAAGCCGGTCAGCACCACGATCAGCATTGCGGGATCATGGGCATGGAGCGCCTGGACGCAGGCGAGGCCGGATTGCGGACCCAGCTTCAGGTCGACCACGGCAAAGCCGGGCCGATGCTCGGCCAGCAGCGCCGTCACCGCCTCCAGGCTGTCAGCGAGCAGGACATCATAATCGCGCCGCTCAAAGGAGCGCTTGAGCGTCCGGGCGAAACTTTCGTCATCCTCGACGATCAGCAATTGCCGCTCATGCGTCATCCGGCGTCTCCTGTTCTTCCTCCATGGCCAGCGTGGCGAGCGGCAGGCGCAACTGGACCATGGCGCCGCCCTCCGCGCCATTGCTGGCATCCACCCGGCCGCCCAGCTTGCGCACGACATTGACCACGAGGAAGAGGCCGAGGCCGCCGCCCTGCTTGCCCTTGCTCGACCGATAGGGCTTGCCGACATCGGCCAGCATCGCGGGATCGAAGCCCCGGCCATTGTCGCGCACGGCGATGTGCAGCCACTGGCTGTCGCGGCTGACCATCATGTTGATGTAGCTGGCACCGGCTTCCCGCGCATTGTCGAGCAGGTTGGTCACGGCCTGTCGGATCACCGGATCGGCGATGATGCGCGGATAATCATGCGGGCCGAAATCGCAGCGCAGCGGCATGCCGGGATTGGCACTGCGCCAGTCGCGCGCGATGATGTCGATGAAGTCGCGGACATTGGTGACTTCGGGCGCTTCGCCGCGTGCTTCGCCGGCCGACATCAGGATGCCGGTCAATATGGTCTTGCAGCGTTTGACTGCCGCTTCCATTTCGCCCACTTCCTCGACCAGCGCGGGGTGCGCTTTGATTTCCTTCATGTGCCGCCAGTCGCCCAGCACCACGGCGAGCTGGGCGAGCGGAGTGCCCAGTTCATGCGCGGCGCCCGATGCCAGCAGGCCCATGCGGACGATATGCTCTTCTTCCACCGCCTGCTGCCGCAGACGTGCCAGATAGGCTTCGCGCTGTTGCAGATTTTGATTCACCCGCGTCATGAACAGCACCAGCAGCACGGCGATCATCGTGATGCAGACCCAGGTGCCGACGATATGCAGGTCGAACAAATGGCCTTCCAGCGTCTCGCTGAGGTCAAGCGGTCGGTAAATGAAGGCCAGCATCGCCGCGCACAGCGTTGACACCGCGACGATGCCCCAGGCGCTCCAGCGATGCAGCAGCATGGCGCCCAGCGCGACCTGCACCAGATAGAGCGAGACGAAGGGATTGGTCGCGCCGCCGCTGAGATAAAGTTGGGTGGTGAGCGCGAACACGTCGAACAGCAGCGCCAGGAACAGCTCTGCATGGGTGATGTCAGTGCGTCGCCGCAGCACCATCAGGCTGCCGCCGTTCATCGCCGTGGCGATACAGGGCACGACCAGCATGGAAGCGATCGGAAGATGGATATCCATGCCGAAATGCACGAAGCCGATGGTCGCGATCTGGCCGGCAATGGCGATCCAGCGCAATTGCACCAGCAACACCATGTTGCGCCGCCCGGCTGCGTCGGCGGGCCACCGGCCGGGCAGCCAGCGCCTGCGTCGGGCGGACGGCGCGGTCATGCCCGGCGATCTTTTCCAGTCTGGCGCATGACCAGCATATAGGCGCCCACGGTCATCGCCGCCAGCGCGAACCAGGTGATCGCATATTGCAGATGATTGTTGGGGAAGCTGACGACGGTCAGGCCACCGACCGGCAGGGCAGTGGGGGAGGGGCCACGCTGTGCGTCGATGAAATAGTCGCGCGCACGGGTCAGATGGCGGGCGTTCGCGATCGCGGCGACATCGCGTGAATGCCAGCGATCGGCGGCTGGGTCATTGTCGCGCAGGAAGCCGCCATTGGGTTCGGTCAGGCGCAGCAGGCCGATGACCTGCACCTTGCCCTGCGGTCGCTGATAGGATGCGGTACGGCTGGGCACGAAGCCACGGTTGATCAGGGTGATCGCACCATCGTCGGCGCGCAGCGGGGTCATCAGCCAGAAGCCGGGGCCGCGCACGGTAACCGCCTGTGTCAGGGCGGCCTTGTCATGGAGGAAAGTGCCGGTCAGGGCGACGCGGCGATATTCGTCGGCTTTGGTGGCGGTGGCGGGCGGGGCGACCGGCGCGGCGTGGATGCGGGCATCGACACGGGCGATCAGGTCGCGTTTCCATCCAAGTCGCTGGATCTGCCAGGCGCCAAGGGCGCTGAAGCCGGAAAACAGGATCAGGGCGATCAGCGTCAGGCCGATCGTGAAGGCCGGGGAGCGTTTGCCACGCCCCCCGGTTTCCGCCGTTGTCACGGCATTTCGCTCATGTTCGCCATGGCGTTCATGTCATGCCCGGCGCTCATTTCGCCGGTCATGTCCATGGCTGCGTGCGGCATCATATTATTGTTCATATGATACATGACCCAGGTGGACCCTGCGAGGACAATGACGACCAGGACCAGCGTCAGCGCCATCGCCATGAACGACCAGCCGCCTTCGACGCGGGTGTTCATGTGCAGGAAGTAGATCATGTGGACGATCACCTGCACAGCCGCGAAGGCGACGATGATGATGCCGGTCAGCTTCGGATCGCCCAGAACATTGGACATCACGAGCCAGAAGGGAATGGCCGTCAGGATCACCGACAGGCCGAAACCGATCATGTAGCTGCCGAAGCTGCCATGCGACCCTTCTTCATGATGATCGTCCTGGTGCCCATGGCCATGGGCGTCGTGGGGATGGACAGCGTCGCTCACCGCAGGACTCCCATCAGATAGACAAAGGTGAAGACGCCGATCCAGATGACGTCGAGGAAGTGCCAGAACATGCTGAGGCACATCAGGCGGCGCTTGTTGGCCGGGATCAGGCCCTTCTTCGCGACCTGCACCATCAGCGTGATCAGCCAGATCGAACCGAAGGTGACGTGCAGACCGTGGGTGCCGACCAGCGTGAAGAAGGCCGACAGGAACGCCGAACGCTGCGGACCCGCGCCCTCATGGATGAGGTGGGCAAATTCGTAGAGTTCGATGAACAGGAACGCCCCGCCGAACAGCAAAGTGACGAACAGCCAGCCCTGGGTGGCGCTGACCTTGTTCTTTTCCATCGCCAGCATGGCAAAGCCGTAGGTGATCGACGAGAAGAGCAGCATCGCGGTGTTGATCGCGACGAGCGGCAGGTCGAACAGATCCTTGGGGCCGGGGCCGCCGGCAAAATTGCCGCCGAGCACGGCATAGGTGGCGAACAGGATAGCGAAGATGAGGCAATCGCTCATCAGGTACATCCAGAAGCCCAGCGAGGTGCTGTGGCCTTCGTGGAGGTGCGGTTCCTCGGGCAAATGATATGCCCGAGGCTGCGTGCTTGCAGTTGCGCTGCTCATGTCAGTCAGACTCCCGCCGCGAGGATGCGCGTACGCTCTTCCTCGGTGCGCGTCACATCCTCGACCGGGATGTAGAAGTCGCGCTTGTAGTTGAAGGTGTGGAAGATGGCGAAGCCGATCATGCCGACGAAGCTGAGCGCCGCCAGCCACCACATGTACCAGATCAGGGCGAAGCCGCAGACCGTGGCCAGACCCGCGAGGATCACGCCGGTGCCGGTGCTGCTGGGCATATGGATCGCCTGATAGCCGGTCAGCGGACGCTGATAGCCGTTGCGCTTCATGTCCGCCCAGCTGTCGGCGTCATAGACAACCGGCGTAAAGGCGAAATTATACTCCGGCGGGGGCGAGCTGGTCGCCCATTCCAGGGTGCGGCCATCCCACGGATCGCCTTCGACCTTGAGTTCGTCGCGCTTCCAGATGGAGACGGCGAACTGGAGGAGCATCGCGCCGATGCCGGCCGCGACGATGGCAGCGCCGATCGCGGCGACAACGAAGTAGATCTGGAGCGACGGATCGTCGAACACGCGCATACGACGTGTCACACCCATGAAGCCAAGGATGTAAAGCGGCGTGAAGGCGAGCCAGAAGCCGACCTGCCAGCACCAGAAGCTGACCTTGCCCCAGAATTCGTTCAGCTTGTAACCGAACGCCTTGGGCCACCAGTAGTTGATCGCAGCGAACAGGCCGAACAGCACGCCGCCGATGATCACGTTATGGAAGTGCGCGATCAGGAACAGCGAGTTGTGCAGCACGAAGTCGGCGGGCGGAACCGCCAGCATCACGCCGGTCATGCCGCCGACCGTGAAGGTCAGCATGAAGGCGACGGTCCACATCATCGGCAGTTCGAAGCGGACGCGGCCGCGATACATGGTGAAGAGCCAGTTGAAGAGCTTCGCACCCGTCGGGATCGAGATGATCATCGTCGTGATGCCGAAGAAGCTGTTGACGCTGGCACCCGAGCCCATGGTGAAGAAGTGGTGCAGCCACACGAGGTAGGAGAGCACCATGATGCAGCAGGTCGCGTAGACCATCGAGGTATAGCCGAACAGGCGCTTGCCCGAGAAGGTCGAGGTGACTTCCGAAAAGACGCCGAACAGCGGCAGGATGAGGATATAGACTTCCGGGTGACCCCAGATCCAGATCAGGTTCACGTACATCATCGGGTTGCCGCCGAAGTCGTTCGTGAAGAAGTTGGTGCCGGCATAGCGGTCGAGCGACAGCAGGACCAAAGTGGCGGTCAGGATCGGGAAGGAGGCGACGATCAGGATGTTCGCGCAGAGCGAGGTCCAGGTGAACACCGGCATCTTCATCAGCGACATGCCCGGCGCGCGCATCTTCACGATGGTCGCGATCAGGTTGATACCCGACAGGGTCGTGCCGACACCGGCCACCTGTAGTGCCCAGATATAATAGTCGACACCCGTGGCCGGGCTATAGTCGATCCCCGACAGCGGTGGATAGGCGAGCCAGCCGGTCTGGGCGAATTCGCCCAGGAACAGCGAGGCCATTACCAGCACCGCGCCCCCCGTGGTCATCCAGAACGAGAAATTGTTCAGGAAGGGGAAGCTGACGTCGCGCGCGCCGATCTGGAGCGGGACGATATAGTTCATCAGACCGGTGATGAACGGCATCGCCACGAAGAAGATCATGATGACGCCATGGGCCGTGAACACCTGGTCATAATGATGGGCGTTGAGATAGCCCTCGGACCCGTTGAAGGCGAGCGCCTGCTGGAGGCGCATCATGATGGCGTCGGCAAAGCCGCGCAGGAACATGATGAGGCCCAGCACCATATACATGATGCCGATCTTCTTGTGATCGACGCTGGTGAACCACTCTTTCCAGAGATAGCCCCAGAGCTTGAAATAGGTGAGCGCTGCGACCAGCGCCGCGCCGCCCAGCACCACCGCGCAGAATGTCGCGACGACGATGGGCTCATGCCATGGGAAGCTGTCCCATGTCAGACGACCGAAGATCATCTGTGCTGTTGTCATTGTGCCAGTCATGGGCCTTACCGATGCTGCGCGTGCGCGTCAGCGCCGCTGTGAGAGGAGTGATCCGCAGCCGGAGCATTCGACGCGCCGGGCGCGTCGGGGGCCGTCTGCTGGCCCTTGTTCCGGTCTTCCTGGTCGATCACATGGCTGTTGGGGAAGTCATATTGCAGCCCCTTGGTGTCGTGGGCCGATTCCTTGCCGGCGCCGCCCATCTGGTCGATGTGCATCAGGTCCTTCATGCAGCGCTGGCCCGGCTTGACGCACAGGTTGACGACGGCATCGAACAGATTGGCTTCGCTGGTGCCGAAATAGGCGACAGGCGCCTTTTCGGACGGCTTGGCCAGCGTCTGATAGACGGTGCGGTCCAGCGCGGTCTGGCTGGCCTTCACCTTGGCGACCCAGGCATCGAAACCGGCCTGGTCCAGCGACTGATAGCCAAAGCGCATATGGGTGAAGCCGGCGCCCGAATAGTTGGCGGAGAAGCCGACACCCTTGGCCGGCTTGTTGGCGACGGCGTGCAACTGCGTCTTCATGCCGGGCATGGCGTAGATCTGGCCGGCCAGTTCGGGAATGTAGAAGCTGTTCATGACGGTCGACGCGGTGATGTCGAAGCGGACCGGCACGTTGGTCGGCAGCGCCAGTTCATTGACGGTGGCGATGCCGAGGTCCGGGTAGATGAAGAGCCATTTCCAGTCGAGCGCGACGACCTGCACCGTCAGCGGCTTGACCTTGGGGTCGATTGCCGTCGTGGCGTCGATCCGGTCGAGCGGACGATAGGGGTCCAGCTTGTGCGTGCTCACCCAGGTCAAGGCGCCCAGCGCGATGATGATGAGCAGGGGCGCCGACCAGATCAGCAGTTCCAGCTTGGTGCTGTGATCCCAGTCCGGATCATAGTCCTTTTCGGTCGCTTCGTTGGTGGCGCGATAGCGCACCGCGAACCAGACGACCATTGCCATGACGGGGATGACGATCAGGAGCATCAGCGCGACCGAGATCAGGATCAGATCGCGCTGCTGCACCGCAATATCGCCCGACGGGTTCATCACGACCCAGTTGCAGCCCGCCAGCGGCGCCGCAAGAATCGGAGCGGACCAGCGCAAACGCCTGATCCAGTTGGGGGAGGGAGGGTTAGCCATGGCGCGCGCCTAATGGTTCCGCACAGAGTCGGATAGTGGGCAATTTGTCCAATTGTGTGCGGACGCAAAAAATGTTTGGGATATGGGATACTGCTTAGACTCTGCTCGTTTTCTGTTATGCTGTGATTCCACGGCCACTGGCAGACGACATAAGAACCGCACCGGTGGCCTTGCCAAGGAGCGGATGTCTATGAGTTCTGGGGCCATTGCCTTCACCTCCACGCCACTTGAGGATGATGCGCGCATGATCAATGCGCGCGACCAAAAGATCGCGCCGGGGGACATTTCCATCGGAGTAATCATCGGTCGCACCTCCGAATTCTTCGATTTCTTCGTCTACGCCATCGCTTCGGTGATCGTGTTTCCCAGCCTGGTCTTTCCCTATGTGGATGCGCTGACCGGCACCCTCTATTCCTTCGCGATCTTTGCCGTGGCGTTCGTGACCCGGCCGCTCGGATCGCTCATCTTCATGGCGATCGACCGGCGATATGGCCGGGGGACGAAGCTGACGGGCGCCCTGTTCCTGCTGGGCAGCTCCACCGTCGCCATCGCCTTCCTACCTGGATATGAGACGATTGGCCACTATGCCGCAGTCGTGCTGGTCATCCTGCGCGCCGCGCAGGGCATTGCGCTGGGCGGGACTTGGGATGGTCTGGCCTCGCTCCTCTCGCTCAATGCGCCGCAGCATCAGCGTGGCTGGTATGCCATGGTGCCGCAGCTTGGCGCGCCGCTGGCGTTGATCGTGGCGAGCGGCCTGTTCGCTTTCTCCATCCTCAACATGACGGAAGCCGATTTCCTCGACTGGGGCTGGCGCTATCCCTTCTTCGTTGCCTTTGCGATCAACGTCGTGGCGCTGTTCGCCCGGCTGCGCATCGTGGTGACGCATGAGTTCGAACGGCTGTTCGAGCAGCGCGACCTGCAACCCTCGCCGGTGCTGCCGACGCTGCAGAAGGAAGGGCGCAACATCGTCATCGGCGCCTTCGCGCCGCTGGCCAGCTTCGCGCTGTTCCACATGGTCACCGTCTTCCCGCTCTGCTGGGTGGCGCTCTACACCGACCAGCCGCTCGACCGTTTCCTCATCATCGAGATGATCGGTGCGTCGGTCGGCCTGCTCGCCATCGTCGTGTCGGGCTTCATCGCCGACCAGATCGGTCGTCGCTCGCTGCTCGGCTGGTCGGCGCTGGGCATCGCGATCTTCGCGCTGATGGCGCCGCTGCTGCTGAATGGCGGGGAACTGGGCGAGGTCGCCTTCATGATCCTCGGCTTCATGCTGCTCGGCCTGTCCTTCGGCCAGTCGTCGGGCGTCGTTGCGTCCAACTTCGCGACCGAGGCCCGCTATACCAGTTCGGCGCTGACGTCCGACCTTGCCTGGCTGGTCGGTGCCGGTTTCGCCCCGTTGGTCGCGCTGCTGCTGTCGGTGAAGTTCGGTCTGGCCGCGTCGGGCATCTACCTGCTGTCGGGTGCGGTGGCCACGATGATCGCGCTCTACGTCAACAAGGAACTGGCCGGCCGCGACCGTTAAGTCGCGGCGCGCCGCATACGCGCAAGCGCCTTCCGGTCGAACCATCCGGTCAGACCGGGGCGCGGACGCCAGCGGGGCAGCCAGTCGCCATAAAGACTAGCCAGACGCGCGGGGAGGCCCACCGGCCCCTCGCGCGTCATGATGTCGGACACGATGCGGTTCTGGTAGAAGCGCACCGAATAGTTGATCAGTCGCTTATACTGCATGCGCCAGGTCGAGGGGCGGGCGAGGCTCACCTGCTCCGCGATGAATCCCGCGCCTTCGCAAGCCAGCACCCGGCCATGCGCCCAATGGCTGTCGTCCTTGATGTCGGTATGCGCCCAGGCCGCGACCAGCCCGTCGTCGCCGATCAGATCCTCCGGCAGGCGCAGGCCATGCTGACGGATCGCCGCGACGAAACGGCCTGACAGGGCGTAAAGATCGCCGAACAGCCCGCCCTCGTCGCGCAGTCCCTGACGATAGGTTTCCACCATACGGCCGTTCATCGGCATGCCGGCGGCGGCGTTTGCATCCGGATGAGCGGCCAGATCGGCCAGCAGCGCGTCGAATGATCCGGGCGCGATTTCCGCGTCGCCGTCCATGAAGATCACCGCATCCTCATCGCCGGTCAGCAGATCATGGACCATATGGTTCCAGGTCCGCGACTTGCCGCCGGCCTTGATGTCATGGACGATGACATGGGGGCGATCCGTGGCTGCAGCGCGAGCGCGGGCGACGGTGTCGTCCGTGGTGCCGTTCACCAGCACATGAAAGATCGTGTCCGGCCGGTCGAGCGGGATGGAGGCGAGGCAGAGGGCGATCCGGCGCTCTTCCTGATGGGCGAAGATGGCAACGGCGACGCCCATGGATCAGCGGAAATCCCAGCCCTGCTGGCCATGCTGGCTGGCGTCCAGCCCGTCCGATTCCTCCTGCGCGCTGACCCGCATCGGAATGACGACGGACACGATCAGCGCCGCGATCGCGCTGCCGACCATGGCCCAGAGCGCGACGATGATGAGGCCGATCGCCTGCGATGTCAGCGCACCGGTCAGGCTGATATTGGCGTCGAAGCCTACCCCGCCCATCAGCGGCAGGACAAAGAAGGGCAGCAATAGCGTGCCGGTCAGGCCGCCAAGGCCATGAATGGCGAAGACCCCGGCGCTGTCGTCGACCTTGCCCGCGACGATCGCGGCGCCGGTGCGGGCGACGATGGCGGCGATCAGGCCGATCAGCATCGCCCCGCCAGTGCCGACCAAAGCGGCGCAGGCGGAAATGGCGGCGACGCCGGCCAGTGCGCCGGACAGGATTCCGGTGGCGCGGGTCCGGGCGCCGAGCAGTTTGTCGAGCAGGCCCCAGCCCAGCGCGGCGGCGCAGGCGGCGAAAAGATGGTTCAGGATGGCGGTCGCGGCATCATCAGTCGCGCCCAGCGCCCAGCCGCCGACCGCGCCCGACAGGCCGATCCACAGCAATGCGCCACCCGCCATGCTGAGCAGCGGCGTATGGCCGGGGTCCGAAGGTTCCCGCCGCGCACCGGCGATCAGGGCGAGGGCGAGGGCGGAGAAGCCCGCCGTGCCGTGCAGCACCAGCCCGCCGGCAAAATCCATGACGCCCAGATCCGCAAGCCAGCCGCCGCCCCAGACTGCATGGGTGACCGGGGCATAGACCAGCAACAGCCAGAGCGGAGTGAAGGCGATCCACCAGCCGATCCGCACTCGCTCCGTCACCGCGCCGACCAGCAGGCATGCGGCCAGCAGGGCGAGGGCAAGCTGGAACAGGACGAAGGCGGATTCGGGCACGGTCAGCCCGTCGCGCAACGCGCTGAGGTTGGCGAGCAGCAGATTGGACCCGCCGCCCAGCCAAGGACTGCCCGGCGCATAGGCGACGCTATAGCCGGCGATCGCGAAGGTCAGCGTGGCAGTGGCGGCGACCGCGGCCCCCTGCGCACAGACCGACAGGGCGTTGCGGACATTCACCTGCCCGGCGTGGCGCAGCATCAGCCCCGGCAGCGCGGCGAGCAGCAGCAGCAGCGCGCACAGGATCATCCAGCCGGTATCGCCGCTATCGGCGACGGCCACCTGCGCCGATGCAGGCTGCGGCAAGGCCAGTGCGGCAAGAAAGGGCAAGGCAAGGGCAAGGCGCATGGTCGGGAATCCGGCTGTCAGGGACGCGGCCTGTCTAGCGGCAGGCTGGTAAAGTTTTCGATAAGCAACGGGCGGTCAAGGGGAATGCGATGGCATGATCGTGGGCAGGGCATATGTCTGGCGCGGCAGGGATAGGCCGTGGCGCTCATGTCCGGTCATGCCGACGCGACAGTCAAAGTTCACAGCGTCGCCCGGATTTTGCGCCTGAAGCGCCCCCGAGGCGCTCGCGACGCTTCCCCGAAACCTCGCTGAAGCGTCACCGAAGCGCCGCCCGGGTCACAGGCATGCGCCATCACGTCACATAGAGGCGCCATGGCGCGGACTGGCACGGGGCCGTAGAGTGGGCTGGTCGTGGGAGCGGCGGGCAAAGCTTTCATCCCGCAGGATAGATCAGAGAAAATCCTACATTGGAAGCGGAGCGGGGGCTGACGGAGAGCGAATAGGGGTACGCTTTCCTTCGACGTCGCCCCGGATTTAATCCGGGGTGACGCTTTTTACCGCCAGCGCTTGCAGGAAAAGCGGGATGCGGGTCAAGCCTGTCCCGAGCCTGTCGAAGGGCCCGGCATGACGGAAGAGAGTATGGCAGGTTTCGACCGAGGCTGTGTAAAAACGTCTCGCCGTCAGCGAAACGAACAACTTCTGAATCTGCACCGCAGATCTCGCGAACGGAAAGAAACGGGTGGCAAGGCTCCGTGAATCAAAGTTGCGCGGCTGAGCGCGTCATCGACGTTTTTACACAGCCTCGACCACTTTTTGCCGTTCCACCCGCAGCCCTTACTCTCCAACAGCGGACATAGCTATTGCGTCGGCCAACGATTGAGCGGTTCCTGACGCGCAAGTGCGACGGTTTTCTCATCTCTTTCTTCGATGTTGATTACATGCCTTGCGGAAAATGGAAGCTCTGTTCCGAGCCAAAATTCATCATTCTCGGCGATGGCACTGGGTTCATTGTCGAGCATACCCAGATACCCGCCATTTATGCGCTCTCTAACGAGAACCCACATCCGCTCCACGGCGACATTGTCATCACCGTCGTCGACGCTTATGCGAAAGATCAGTTTTGCAAGGTCTCCGGGTTCGAGGCTTTCTCGCCTTTGCCGGTCGGGTATCCAAAACGTCTCTGGCGCAGCGGCGTGGCAACTCTCGCCATCATCAAGGCACCACCCGTCAGTTTGGAAATCTGGCTCTCGCATGACGCGATCATAGCTCAGAGTGGAATGTCTGCAAGGCGCTGGAACCTACCCGTTAGACGACCGTCCCCTCTCTACCCTTTTCGTCATTGCGAGCGGAGCGAAGCAATCCATGTCGCGCCTGTGGATTGCTTCGCTTCGCTCGCAATGACGGCAGGAGAGCCCACCCATTTCACCCAAACCGACTTCTACCGTCCAGCCTGCGCCTGGAACCACGGCACCATGCGCGCGATCGCATCCTGGACCCGGTCGGTCGATACCGCGAAGCTGAAGCGGATGAAGCGGTGGCCGTCGACGGGGTCGAAATCCACGCCGGGGGCGGTCGCCACGCCGGTTTCGCGCAGCAATTTCTGGCAGAAGCCGAGGCTGTCATTGGTCAAATGGCTGATGTCGGCATAGATATAGAAGGCGCCATCGGGCGGTGCGATGCTGGCAAGGCCGAGCGCGGGCAGGGCGTCCAGCAGCAATTGCCGGTTGCGGCGATAGCCCTCGACATGCCCTTCCAGTTCGTCGGTGCAATCGAAGGCGGTCAGGCCCGCGCGCTGCGCCAGCACGGGCGGCGTCAGGAAGAGATTGCCCATCCGCGCCCGCGAGACGTCGATCAGCGCCGGCGGCACCACGATCCAGCCCAGCCGCCAGCCGGCCATGCTGTAATATTTGGAGAAGCTGTTCACGATCAGCGCGTCGGACGCGAACTCCAGCATCGACCGGGCCGGCGCGCCGAAGCTGAGGCCGTGATAGATTTCATCGGAAATGATGCGGATGCCGCGGTCCGCGCAGACCTTCGCGATCGCCGCCAGTTCGTCTGCCGGAATGATCGTGCCGGTGGGATTGGCAGGGCTGGCCAGGATCAGGCCATCTGGCGCAGGATCGATCGCGGCCAGCGCGTCGGCGCTGATCTGGTACCGTTCGGCTGGGCCGCAGGCGACCTCGACCGGCTCCAGATAGAGCGCCTTCAGATTATTGCGATAGGCGACATAGCCCGGCCGCGCAGTGGCGACGCGGGCGCCCGGCGCGAACAGGCTGGTCAGCGCCAGCACCAGCCCCGGCGACGCGCCGCAGGTCAGCAATATCTGCTCCGGATCGACCGCCACGCCATGCTTCTCGCCATAATGGCGCGCAATCCGTTCCTTCAGCGCCGGGCTTTCCCAATAGCCCATCGGCTCGGTATCCAGCACCTGATGCGCCACCGCGATCGCCTCGGCCGGGGCGCCGGTCGATGGCTGGCCGAACTCCATGTGCAGGATCGAACGGCCCTGCGCTTCGAGGGCGTGGGCCTCGCGGCTGATGGCGATGGCGTGGAAGGGGGAGATGTCGGCAACCATGGGGGCGTGCCTATTATGGCGGGGCAACCATGTCCATGGCCGGCGCGTTTTGACCGGCATGACCTCGACGCTGCTCCCTGCCCTGCAATATTATGGCGCGGGGGCCGCGACCTTGGCGGCGCTGGTCGTGTCGCTCAATCTGGGACGACGCATAACCGGATGGGCATTTGTGCTGTTCGTCACCAGTTCAGTAGCGCTGATCGGCTGGGGCTTTCTGGATAAGGACAGCGAAGGGATAGGCTGGCAGAATGTCGCGCTGCTGGCGATCAACGCCGTGGGGGTATGGCGCTATCTGATTTCGGATCATGAGGTGAAAAATTAAACCCGATCCGTTCGTTTCGAGCGTAGTTGAGAAACGGGAAGCGCCTGGCCATGCGTTTCTCGACACTCTCGAAACGAACAGATGCGGTTTCAGATTTCGCTGATCCACACCTCGACCGGTACGGCATCTTGCAACAGCGCCAGCCGGATCGGCAGTTCCTCCACCGGGCCACCCGCCAGCGCGCGATCATAGACCGCCTTCTTTCCCGCGCCGCTGATCTGGAGGAAGATATGGCGGCTCTGCAAGATCGCATGCGCGGTCAGCGACATCCGCTGATGCGGCGCCACCGGGGGCGTGGCGGCGATGGTCAGCGCCTTGCTGCTGAGGCCCTCGGCCAATTCCTTGCCTTCGGGGAAAAGCGAAGCGGTATGGCCATCATCGCCCATGCCCAGCAGGACGATGTCGAGCGGCCAGGGCAGGGCGGCAAAGTCCGCCTCGACCGCTGCCTGCCCGGCATAGGCGTCGGCCGCGTCCGTCTTCATCGGCACGAAGCGCGCCTGCGCGGTCGCGCCCTGCAACAAAGTCTCGCGCACCAGTCGCTCGTTGCTGTCGGCGGTGTCCGGCGTGACCCAGCGCTCGTCCACCAGCGTCACGACGACCTTGCGCCAGTCGAGATCGACCCGGCTCAGCGCCTCCAGCACCGGGCGAGGCGACCGGCCGCCGGACAGCGCGATGCTGGCGACCCCGCGCGCGGCAATGCCATCGGTCAGCAGCGTGGCGATGCGCGCGGCGATATCGGCGGCGGCCTCTCCCCCGGTGGCGAAAAGATGTTCGGTCGGCATGGGGTTACTCCGCAATGTCTGGGAGGGTGCAAATGTCCACCCATGTCGCCCCGGTCAAGGCCGCCAGTCGATCCGGAGTCAGTTCGACCGACGTGGTGCGCGATCCGGCCGCCGGAAAGACGGTGGCGAAATCGCGCAGCGACACATCGCAATAGACGGGCAGGGGCTGGGCCAGGCCAAAGGGGCATACGCCGCCGACCGGATGGCCGGTCAGTGCCTCCACCTCATGCTCGCTGAGCATGCGCGGCTTGGCGCCCAGCACGGCCTTGGCCTTGCCGTTGCTCAGGCGCGCGTCACCCCGCGCGCAGACCAGCACCACCGTCTCGCCCACCCGCAGCGACAATGTCTTGGCGATCCGCGCCGGTTCCACGCCCAGCGCAGCGGCGGCTTCGGCCACCGTCGCGGTGCTGACGCCCTGATCGATGATCCTGATATCGGGCGCCTCTGCCGCGAAGAAGGCGCGGACGCTGTCTGCGCTCATGCCTCCTGGCGCTCGCCCAGCTTGCGTTCCCAGGCGAGGGCATGGCGCACGATCTGGTCCAGATCGGCATGGCGCGGCGTCCAGGGGAAGGTCTTGAGGATTGCGCCATTGTCGGAAATCAACTGACCCGGATCGCCTGCCCGCCGGCCGACCATCACCCGCTGGATCGGATTGTTGGTCGCGCGGTCGACCGCGTCCAGCACTTCCAACACGGAAAAGCCCCGGCCATAGCCGCAATTGAGCAGATGGTTGCGCTCCGGTTCCGCCATCAGCGCCTCCAGCGCCAGCAGATGCGCGGCGGCAAGGTCGGTGACATGGATATAGTCGCGTACGCCCGTGCCGTCCGGCGTATCGAAATCGGTGCCGAACACGGCCACGCTCTCGCGCTTGCCCAGCGCCGCTTCCACCGCGACCTTGATAAGGTGGGTGGCGCCGGCCGTCGACTGGCCGGTACGGCCCTGCGGGTCGGCGCCCGCGACGTTGAAGTAGCGCAGCGCGCAGAAATTCATGGGGTGGGCTGCCGACACGTCGCGCAGCATATACTCCGTCATCAGCTTCGACATGCCATAGGGATTGATCGGCCGCTGCGGCGTATCCTCCCGCACCGCCTCCACATCGGGCGTGCCATAGGTGGCGGCGGTGGAGGAGAAGATGAAATGCGGCACGCCCACCCGCACCGCGCTTTCGATCAGGTCACGGGTCTTGGCGCTGTTGTTGTGATAATATTTGAGGGGATTCTCGACCGATTCCGGCACCACGACCGAACCGGCGAAATGCATGATCGCCCGCACATCATGGGCGCGCAGCGTGGCTTCGACTAAAGGCTGGTCGGCAATGTCGCCGCGCACCAGCGTCACGTCCTGCGGCACCGCCCAGTCGAATCCGGTGACCAGATTGTCGATCACCACCACGCCATAGCCGGCATCCTTCAGCGCCAGCACGGCATGGCTGCCGATATAGCCCGCGCCGCCCGTGACCAGTACCGTCGGCTTGTTCATAAGAAAAAGTCTCCCCGAGATGTTCGGGGAGACCTAGCCGACTGTCGTTAAGATTTACAGACGGATCATGCCGCGGCCTTTGCCGGCACCGGGCGATAGAAGGTCGCCCCGCTCGCCGCCATGTCCCGCAACTGCTGCGTCGGCGCAAAGCGCGGGCCATGTTCGGCCGCCAGCCGATCCAGCACGGCGACGACATGGGCGATGCCGACCGTGTCCATATGGCTGAACGGCCCGCCGGTATAGGGCGCGAAGCCCCAGCCGAAGATCGCGCCGATATCGCCATCTTCCGGGGTTTCCAGCACGCCTTCCTCGAAACAGCGGGCACATTCGATCAACTGGCGATAGAGGAGGCGCTCCTTCACCGCCTCGACATCGGGCTGCTCTGCGGCGCGCGGGAACATCTCGCCCAGCACCGGTGACAGATGCTTCTTGCCGCCTTCGGGATAGTCGTACCAGCCCTTGCCATTCTTGCGCCCCAGACGCCCGGCCTCGACCATCTTCACCATGATGTCGTCCGAACCTTGTGGGACATAGGCGTCGCCAAGTTCCTTCTTGGCGGCGCTCATGATCTTCCAGCCCAGTTCGATCGACACCTCATCGCTGACGGCGAGCGGCCCGGTCGGCATGCCCAGCTGCTTGCCGGCATTTTCGATGAGTGCCGGATTGACGCCTTCGCCGACCAGTTCCGCACCTTCCTGCACATAGGTGCCGAAGCTGCGCGAGGTGTAGAAGCCGCGACTGTCATGCACGACGATCGGGGTCTTCCTGATCTGCGCGACGAAATCGAGCGCCTTGGCGATGGCGGCCGGGCCGGTCTTTTCGCCCAGGATGATTTCCACCAGCGGCATCTTCTCGACTGGCGAGAAGAAGTGGACGCCGATGAAATTCTCCGGCTTGCTCCAGGCCTGCGCCAGCTTCGTGATGGGCAAAGTGGAGGTGTTGGAGCCGAAGATGGTGTCGGCGCCCAGCACGGCCTCGACCTGCTTGGTCACTTCCGCCTTGATGCTCACATCCTCGAACACCGCTTCGATCACGAAGTCGGCACCGGCGAGCGCGGCATAGTCCGTGGTCGGCGTTACGCGGGCGAGGGTGGCCGCCATCTTCTCGGGCGTCATGCCCTTGCCCAGGCGCTTTTTCAGCACCTCCTCGACATGCGCCTTGCCCTTTTCCGCATAGGCCTGGTCACGGTCGAACAGCACGACCTCCATGCCGGCCTGCGCGGCCACGGTGGCGATGCCCGCACCCATCATGCCTGCACCCAGCATGGCCAGCTTCGTCGTTGGTGCCTTGGGCTGATCCTTGGGACGGCGCGCGCCGCGCTCTGCGGCCTGCTTGTTGACGAACAGGGTGCGGATCATGTTCGACGCCTGCGGGTCGGCGGCGACCTTGGCGAAATATTTGCTCTCGATCCGGATCGCCCGGTCCATCGGCAATGTGATGCCTTCATAGACAGCGGACAGCAGGGCGATCGGCGCGTTCATGTTGCGCTGCGTCTGCTTCAGCGTCATCGGCAGGGCGCCGGCCATGGTCTGCACGAAGGCGGGGTTGAAACCGCCCGCGCCGCCCGGAACCTTGAAGCCCTTTACGTCCCAGGGCTGGGTGCTGGCGGTCGGATTGGCCTTCACCCACTCCTTCGCCGCCGCAACCGCCGTGCCTTGCGGCACCACGCCGTCCACGACCTTCAGCATCGCGGCTTCGGCCGGGCGGAACAGCTTGCCCTGAAGCATGTACATCAGTGACGCCTGCACGCCCATGATGCGCGGCAGGCGCTGCGACCCGCCGCCGCCGGGGAACAGGCCGATCAGGATTTCGGGCAGGCCCAGTTGCGTCTTCGGGCTGTCGCCGACGAAACGGCGATGACAGGCCAGCGCCAGTTCGAACCCGCCACCGACACAGGTGCCCTCAATGGCGCAGGCGATCGGCTTGCCGCTGGTTTCAAGGCGACGGAATAGCGCGTTAAGCACGAAAACCTTGTCGAAGATGGCGGCCGGGGCAGGGCGATCGCCGCTCTCGCTTGCCAGCATCGACCCGAAATATTTGAGGTCCATCCCGGCCATGAAGCCGCTGTCCTTGCCCGACGCGATGACTGCGCCCTTGATGCCGTCTTCCGACGCGATGCGCGTGATCGCGGCGTCCAGGTCGCTCAGGAAGTCTGGGCCGATGACGTTCATCGACTGGCCCGGCACGTCGATCGTCAGGGTGGCGATGCCGTCGGCGTCGATGTCGAATGCGATGGTCTGCATTGGTTTGACCTTTACTCTCCGTTCGCCCTGAGCCTGTCGAAGGGCTTTTCTTTCTTAGAAAAGGAAGGGGCTTCGACAGGCTCAGCCCGAACGGGAAATGGAAGTTAAATACGCTCGATGATGATGCCGGTGCCCATGCCCGCGCCGACGCACAGGTTGATGAGCGCGGTGCCCTTGCCAGAGCGTTCCAGTTCATCCAGCGCCGTGCCCAGCACCATCGCCCCGGTCGCGCCGAGCGGATGGCCCATGGCGATCGCGCCGCCATTCACGTTGATCTTGCTGTGATCCAGATCCATCGCCTGCATGTAGCGCAGCACGACCGATGCAAAGGCCTCGTTCAGTTCCCACAGGTCAATGTCGGCGGCACTCATGCCCGCGCGCGCCAGCAGCTTGCCCGCGACAAATTCCGGCCCGGTCAGCATGATGAGCGGCTCCGAGCCGATCGAGGCCATCGCCTTGATCCGTGCGCGGGGCTTCAGGCCATATTTCTCGCCCATATCCTTGTTGCCGACCAGCACGGCGGCGGCGCCATCGACGATGCCGCTGCTGTTGCCGGCATGGTGGATATGGTTGACTTTCTCCAGTTCGGGATAGCGCAGCAGGGCGACGGTATCGAAGCCCGGCATCTCCTCGCCCAAGGCGGTGAAGCTGGGCTTCAAGGCGCCGAGCGACTGCATCGTCGCATCAGGACGCATATGTTCGTCATGGTCCAGCACGATGCCGCCGATCACGTCCTTCACCGGCACGATCGACTTTTTGAAGCGGCCTTCGTCCCACGCCTGCTTGGCGCGCTTCTGGCTCTCGACCGCATAGGCGTCCGCATCGTCGCGGCTGATGCCGAATTTGGTGGCGATCACGTCTGCGCCGATGCCTTGCGGCGCGAAATAGGTTTTGTAGGCGACCGCCGGGTCCATCGCCCAGGCACCGCCGTCCGACGCCATCGGCACGCGGCTCATCGATTCGACGCCGCCGCCGATCGCGAACATCGCTTCGCCCGAATAGACCTTCGCGGCGGCCATGTTCACGGCTTCCAGGCCAGAAGCACAGAAACGGTTGATCTGCACGCCTGGCACGGTCTGCGCATAGTCTGCATTCAGCACGGCGACGCGGGCAATGTCCGCGCCCTGCTCGCCCACCGGACTGACGCAGCCCAGGATGACGTCATCGACGTCGGCGGTGTCGATCTGGCTGCGGTCGCGCACTGCTTCCAGCACCTGCGTTGCCAGCTGGATCGGGGTGATTTCGTGCAGCGACCCGTCCGCCTTGCCCCGGCCACGGGGCGTCCTGACGGCGTCGTAAATATAGGCTTCCATGTTCAATCCCTCTCCGTGGGGGCCGTTCCGGCGCTTCGGATTTCGCTGCTGAATGTATTTACGTTTACGTAAAGTGCAAGTGTCTATTACGCCGTTCGCGCGTTCGCCAGCATGCCGTAGCGGCAGTTTCGCACTATCGATTTACCTGTCCAACTCGCTGTCGCATTTCGCGCCTTTCCACCGGCGAATCCCCATGGCATTTCAGGCCCATGCGCATCGCCATCCTGTCCGACATTCATGGCAATATCGTCGCACTGGACGCTGTGCTGGCGGACGTCGCGACGCGGGGTGCCGATGCGATCGTCAATCTGGGCGATATCCTGTCCGGCCCGCTTTTCCCCTGCGAAACGGCGGACCGGCTGATGGCGCTGAACCTGCCGACCATCCGCGGCAATCATGAACGGCAATTACTGACCCATGATCCGGCCCGCATGGGCGCGTCCGACCTCTACACGCATCAGCAGTTGCAACCGCGTCATCGGGACTGGATCGCGGCGCTGCCTGACCAGCTCTGGCTGACCGACGATGTGCTGATGGTCCATGGCGCGCCGGGGGACGATCTCTGCTACTGGCTGGAAACACTGGGCCCGCGAGGGCTGCGTCCCGCCAGCGCCGCTGAGGTGGAGGCGCGGGCAGGGGGCGTCGTCGCGCCGCTGATCCTGTGCGGCCATACCCATATCCCGCGCATCCATCGCCGACCGGGCGGGGGCCTGATCGTCAATCCCGGCAGCGTCGGCCTGCCCGCCTATGCCGACGATCATCCCTTCCCGCACAAGGTCGAAACCGGATCGCCCCATGCCCGCTATGCCATGGTCGAGCGGATCGACGGGGTGTGGCGGGCGCAACTGATCGCCATTCCCTATGACTGGGAAGCGGCCGCCTGCGCCGCACAGGCCCATGGGCGCCCCGACTGGGCCGTCGCGCTGCGCACGGGGCATGTCTGACCGGGGATGTCTCATGGGCATGTCCAGAAGCGTTGCACCTGCGGCATAGCGGCCTATATCCCCCCGACATGGACAGTGTGACGCAAGCCCCGACTCAGGACCCGCCTTCGCCGCTCTCCATCCCCGTCTTTCGCGCCGTCTGGACCGCCAGCCTTGCGTCCAATTTCGGTGGCCTGATCCAATCGGTCGGCGCCGCGTGGATGATGACGTCGCTTTCCGCCTCGCCGCAACTGATCGCGCTCGTCCCGGCGGCGACGACGCTGCCGATCATGCTGCTATCGCTCTGGGCCGGGGCGGTGGCCGACAATCTCGACCGGCGCAAGGTGATGATTGCCTGTCAGGCGTCGATGCTGCTGGTATCAACCATATTGGCGGCGACCGCCTGGGCCGGGCTGGTGACGCCCTGGCTGCTGCTCGGCTTCACCTTCCTGATCGGCTGCGCCACCGCGATCAACGGCCCCGCTTGGCAGGCGTCGGTGGGCGACATGGTGCCGCGCCATGTGCTGCCCAGCGCAGTCGCCATGAACTCCATGGGCTTCAATCTGGCGCGCAGCGTCGGCCCGGCGCTGGGCGGCGTTATCGTCGCGGCGGCGGGGGCGGCTGCGGCCTTCCTCACCAATGCGGTCAGCTATATCGCGCTGCTGACGGTCTTGTCGCGCTGGCGCCCGGAACTGCCGCCCAAGCTGCTGCCGCGCGAACGGCTGGGCGTGGCGATGCAGGCGGGCCTCAGCTATGTCGCCATGTCGCCCAAGATCAAGCTGGTGCTGCTGCGTGGCGCGGCCTTCGGCATCGGCGCGAGCGCGGTGTCGGCGCTGATGCCGCTGGTCGCGCGCGACATATTGGGCGGCGGCGCGCTCACCTTCGGCATGACCAGTGGCGCCTTCGGCATCGGCGCGGTGCTGGCCGCGCTGTCGACCCGCCATTTGCGCGCCCGCTTCTCGATCGAAACGATGGTACGCTCGGCCGCCCTGATCCTGGCGCTGGGCACGGCCATCACCGGCGCGAGCGGCTGGCTGGCGCTCGCTTTGCTGGGCTATCTGCTTGCCGGCATGGGCTGGGTCACGGCGCTCGCCACCTTCAACGTGTCGGTCCAGATGTCCGCGCCGCGCTGGGTCGTGGCCCGTGCCGTCTCGCTCTATCAGATGACCGCCTTTGGCGGCATGGCGATCGGCGCCTGGCTGTTCGGCTGGATTGCCGAGCATCATGGCGTGGTGGACGCCCTCTATGCCTCTGCCGCGGCCCAGTTCGCGGCGGCGATGCTGGGCCTGCTGCGCCCGCTGCCCCAGACCGGCGAGGAAAATCTCGACCTTCAGAACAGCTGGCGCGAGCCTGACACCGCCGTGCCGGTGGAGCCGCGCAGCGGCCCCGTGGTCGTTACCATCGAATATCGCATCCCGGCCGGATCGGTCGTACCCTTTCTGGCCGCTATGAGCGAGCGGCGGCGCATCCGCCGGCGCGACGGCGCTCATGGCTGGTCGCTGATGCGCGATCTGGGCGATCCTGAATTGTGGGTCGAACGCTATCATGTGTCGACCTGGCTCGACTATGTCCGGCATAACCAGCGCCGGACCGTGGCCGATATCGATAATAGCGAGACGATCCGTGCCCTGCATGTCGGGCCGAACACCCCGATCGTGCATCGCATGCTGGAACGGCAGACCGGGTCGCTGCCGATCAGTCGCGCCCCCGATGCGCGCGAAATCAGCGATCCGATGACCGACCCGACCCGGTCGAGCTGATTATCGGGGCATTACTTCATTCTGGCGTGATCGGGCGCCAGCCGGGCAGGTCTTCGGGCGTATCGACGTCGTGCAGGATATTGCCCGTCGTTTCGATCTGGATACCGTGGCTCAACAAGGCCCGCGCGCCCTGATCGCCCTTCAGCGCCAGCAATTCCGGGAAATGCTTGCGCCCGATGAAGGCCGGGGGAGACGAGGAAAAACCATCCGTCGATGCCACTACCGAGCGGATGTCCTCCGCGGCCAGACAGATGCGGTTATAATGGGTCTGGGGCACGTCCGGCATGTCGGCCAGGCACACCAATATGCCGCGGATCTTGTTGTTGGGCATGACATATTCGACTGCGCGCACGATGCTGCCGGATATGCCGTCTTCGGGCTGGTCGTTGACGAGGATCGTGTAACCCCGCCGGTCGAGCTTGCGATGGATCACCGGGGCAAATTCGATCGGCCGGACGACCGCGATCAGTTCGGCAAAGGCCATGGAGGCGACCGTTTCCAGTACATGCGCCGCCATCGGCTTGCCGCGCAGCACGGCCATCAGCTTGTCCTCCTCGCCAAAGCGGGAGGATGTGCCGGCCGCCAGCAGCACGGCGGCGATCCGTTCAGTACGCATGATATATGATGAGCAGAGGCATTGTAGCGTGGCGATCCCGTATTCGCCCGATTTGCCACCACTATGATCTTGTGTCCAGCGGCCCGAAAGGGACTGGCCATCGCGCAGCCCAGCCGCCATATGCGGGACCAACAGCATAAGGAGTGGCCGGTTCATGGCATGTGACATCGACGCCGAAACCGTGGGCGAAGGCAAGGAGCCGGTTCCGGCCGAAGTCAGCGAGGCGATCCGTACCCTGATCCGCTGGTCGGGCGACATGCCCGAACGCGAGGGGCTGATGGAAACGCCCGAGCGGGTGGCGCGCGCCTGGCGGGAATATTGCCGCGGTTACAATGATGATCCGGCCTATCACCTGTCGCGCATCTTTCACGAGGTGGGCGGCTATGACGATGTCGTGCTGCTCAAGGACATTCCGTTCCAGTCGCATTGCGAACATCATATGGCGCCGATCGTCGGCCGGGCGCATATCGCCTATCTGCCCGGCGACTATGTGGTCGGCATTTCCAAGCTGGCGCGCGTCCTTCACGCCTATGCCAACCGGTTGCAGGTGCAGGAACGGCTGACGTCCGAAGTCGCCAACTGCATCTGGGAGCATCTCAGGCCCCAGGGCGTCGCCGTGGTGATCGAGGCGACCCATGGCTGCATGACCGGGCGGGGCGTGCGCACGCCCAATGTCATCATGAAGACCAGCCGCATGCTGGGCGTGTTCCGCGACGATGAAAAGTCGCGCGAGGAAGTGCTGAAGCTCATCGCTTCATGAGCGGCGAGGAAGAACCTTCCTATCGCCCGCTGGGCCGGGCGCGCAGCGATGCCGCCCCGGTCGGCGCCCCGCTGGCGCCCAAGCGGCTGGCGCTCGTTACCGGCGGGCATCGGCGGCTGGGCGGCATCATCGCCGCCACGCTGGCGAAGGCCGGCCATTCGCTCGCTATCCATGGCAGCCACGACACGCGGCTCGATTCCCATCTCGCGCTGACCTTCGAGGAGGAGGGCACCGAATGGGAGGGCTTCGTCGTCGATTTCGCCGATCCCGAAGGCGCGGAGGAACTGGTGGCGCAGGTGGCGGAGCGGTTCGGCCGGCCGCCCGACATCCTCGTCAACAGTGCCGCCATCTTCGGGCAGGACCGGCTGGAAACGGTGACGGCGGATGACCTGATGCGCCATTATGCGGTCAATTGCGCCGCGCCGACCCTGCTGACCAAGGCATTTGCGACCGTACCGGCCGGGGTGGGGGATCGCTGCATCGTCAACATCCTCGACCAGCGGATCGACCATCCCCATGCCGACCAGATGGCCTATACCTTGTCCAAGCTGGCGCTGGCGGGCCTGACCCGCACCAGTGCGCACAGCCTGGCGCCCAGGGTCCGGGTCAATGCCGTCGCGCCGGGGCTGACCATCGCGACGCCCGATTATGACGAAGCACAGATGGAGCGGCTGGCCGAACTGATGCCGCTCGCTCGCCTGCCGCAGGCGGAGCAGATTGCGCAGGCGGTCCTGTATCTGGTGGAGGCGAGCGCCGTGACCGGCCAGACCCTGTATGTCGATGGCGGCGCGCACCTCAAAAGCTACGAACGCGATTTCATGCATCTGTGCCGATAATAAGCGGCATGTCCAAGCCGAAGGATAAGAGATGAGCTACGAGACGATTCTGGTGGAACAGCGCGATGCAGTCACGCTCATCACGCTCAACCGGTCGCAGGCGCTCAATGCGCTGAACAGCCAGGTGCTGAAGGATCTGAGCGCCGCCTTCACCGCCTATGATGCGGACCCGACCCAGCGTTGCGCAGTCCTGACCGGCAGCGGCGAAAAGGCCTTTGCGGCGGGTGCCGACATCAAGGAAATGGTCGACAAGCAGGCCGCCGACTTCTTCCTGGAGGATTTCTTTTCCGGCTGGCAGACCGGCGTGGTCGCCACCCGCAAGCCATGGATCGCGGCGGTGCAGGGCTTTGCGCTGGGCGGTGGCTGCGAACTGGCGATGATGGCGGATTTCATCATCGCGGGCGACACGGCCAAGTTCGGCCAGCCGGAGATCAAGCTGGGCGTAGCGCCGGGCATGGGCGGATCGCAGCGCCTGACCCGCGCCGTGGGCAAGGCGAAGGCGATGGAAATGTGCCTCACCGGCCGGATGATGGATGCCGCCGAAGCCGAACGTTCGGGACTGGTGAGCCGCATCGTACCCGCCGCCGATTTGCTGGAAGACGCGCTCAAGACCGCTGCGACGATCGCCGCGCTGCCGCCGATGGCCGCGATGGTGAACAAGGAAATGGTCAACATCGCCTTCGAAACCGGGCTGGCGCAGGGACTGCTGACCGAACGGCGCCTGTTCCAGATACTGACCGCGACCGAAGACAAGAAGGAAGGCATGACCGCCTTCGTCGAAAAGCGCGCCGGCGTCTGGAAGGGACGCTGAATATTGCAGTAAAGCCTGTTTCTGAAATTCCCCGCAATAGATTGAAAACTCTGCCTTAGGCTGAGAAATTCTCATTGGCCGATGGTGGAGTTAACGGACACTCTCGTTTCACAAGAAAACGCAGAAACCATGTGGAGAGGCACGCTTTCGGGCGGGTCTCTCCATTTTTGCGTCGTGAAACAGGGAGCCTTTGAATGTCCATATCTTCGTCCATCCGCCTGTCCTCTCGCGCGGCGCTGCTGATTGCCTGCGCCGCCGGGGCGCTCAGCGCTGCCCATGCGCAGGAACCGGCGACGGGCGATGATGAGACGATCACCGTTACCGGGCGCCGCATTTCGCAATCGGCCGAGGCGATCGGTGAGGACAAAGTGACCAACGTCGTCGCCGTGACGCGCGAAGCTTTGCTGTCCGCGCCATCGGGCATTTCGGGCCTTAAGATGCTGGAGCAACTGCCCGGCTTCAACGTGCAGACCGACGGTGCGCTGGGCCTCTATGAATTCGGCAACAGCGTCCAGACCCGCGCCTTCAACCTCGACCAGATCGGTTTCGTGGTCGACGGCATCCCCACCGGCCGCAGCGATGCCTTCGGCGGCAGTCCCGTCTTCCGTTATGTCGACAATGAAAATCTGGGCGTGGTGGAAGCGGCGGTGGGTGCGGGCGATGTCGGCCTGCCCAGCTACTCCACGCTTGGCCCGGTGGTGCAATATAACAGCATCAAGCCGCAGGAAGAGGCTGGCCTGTTCGTGTCCCAGAGCTTCGGCGACTTCAACATGAAGCGCACCTTCATCCGTGCCAGCACCGGCCAGGTCGGGCCGTTCCGCGCCTATGTCAGCCGCACCAAGCTGAACACTGACCTGTGGCGCGGTGACGGCACGGTCGATCGCGAGCATTGGGAAGGCATGGTCCATGCCGATCTGGGCGGCGATAGCTGGGCACGGTTTAAGTTCGTGTCGAACAAGTTCAACGATTTCGATTCTCCGACGCTCAGCCGCAGCCAATATCTGACCGGCACCGACATCGGCGGCAAGAGCGGCCGGGATCGCGGCTATATCTCGGTCGTGCCCAACACCACGCCGGGCTTCGCGCCGGTCGCGGGCGGCCCCGCCTACAGCAACGCCAACTATGCCTATACCAACACGCTCGCCATCAACGTACGCGATGACAAGCTCTATGGCGGCACGGTCCACGCCGGGATCGCCGATGGCGTCTGGGCCGAAGCGACAGCCTATTATGAAGACAAGGGCGGTTATGGCGTATCGCCGGACACTTATGCCAACAGCCTGCTTTATTATACCCGCGAAACGGCCGCCGGTATTGCGCTGACCGCGCCCAAGGGTACGCAATATGGCCTGTCGACCGTTGGCGGCAATCGCTACGGCCTGACCAGCAAGCTGCATTGGGAAATTGGCGCGCACGCACTGGAAGTCGGCCTGTGGGGCGAGGTCGATACCTATAACCGCACGCAGGCGCGCTACAACACGACTGATGGCTCGCCAGCCAGCGCGCCTAATCTCGACGAACTGGTCTATGTCCGCCGTGACTATCAGAGCCAGCGCAACACGACGCAGGCCTTCGTCAAGGACCGGATTACGCTGCTGGACGACCGGCTGATCTTCGACCTGGGCGTCAAGGCGCTGCATATCGACTATCGCTACAATGGCTATCGCGACTTCAACGATTATTATCGCAATGCTGGCACCACCGCGTCGCCGGTCTGGGTCGCGGGCTGGGGTCCGCAGACGCTGCGCACCAGCTATAGCGACGGCTTCCTGCCGCAGGCAGGCGTGCTCTACAAACTGGACAATCAGAGCCAGGTCTTTGCCTCTTATGCGGAGAATATGGCCCTGCCAAAGGGGCTGGACGACATCTTCTCCGTCTCGCTCGCCAGCACATCGACCGGCGTCCCCGCGCCTGCGCCGGAGCGGTCGCAGAATTTCGAAGCAGGCATCCGTACCAATCAGGGGCAGTTCTACGCGTCTTACGCCGTCTATTACACCAAGTTCAAAAACCGCATCCAGTCGATCGGGTCGATCCTGCCCGGTACGACCAACGTCATCGAAACCTTCTATCAGAATGTCGGCAGGGTGACGGCCTATGGCGCGGAATTCAGCGGCACTTACAAGCCGAGCTACCTGAACGGCCTCGCTTATTTCAACCTCAACGCCACCTATAATATCGCCAAGTTCAAGGATGACATCGTCACCGCGACGACCACCTATCAGACGGACGGCAAATATATCCCCGACAGCGCCAAGTGGATCGTCAATGGTGGCGTGACCATCGAGCCGGCCAGCTGGCTGGTGGGCAATTTCAGCGGCAAATATACCTCGCGCCGCTGGTCGACCTTCGACAATTCGGCCGGCTCCAGCGTCAAGGGCTTCACCGTGTTCAGCGCCTATGTCGATATTGGCGACGGCATCAGCCTGGGCCCGGTCAAGGGCGTGAAGGCGCGCTTCAACATCGACAATATCTTCGACAAGGATACGCTGTCCTACATCTCGGCATCGGTGACGGGCGACGGCAATTTCCGCCCGCTGTCGCCGCGCACCTTCCAGTTCACCATTTCGGGTGAAATCTGATGCGGGCTGCCTTGATGATGGGAGCGGCGCTGATGGCGCTGCTCCCCCTGACTGCACAGGCGGAACAACCAGTCGTTTCGAAGCAAGTGTATCAACTGCACCAGAAGCTGCTGACGCTCGACAGCCATCTCGATACGCCCGCCTCGCTGGACCTGCCCGGCTGGTCGATCGAGGAGGGGCATGACGTCCATGGCGACTATACCCAGGTCGATCTGCCCCGCATGAAGAAGGGCGGTCTGGATGGCGGTTTCTGGGCCATCTATACGGGGCAGGGGCCGGTAACGATCGAGGGTTTCCGCAAGGCGCGCGACTTTGCGATCCTGCGTGGCCTGTCGATCCGTAACATGGTGGCGGCGGACCCGGCCAATTTCGCGCTGGCGCTGGAGGCGAAGGACGCCGCGCCGATCGCGGCAGCGGGCAAGCGGGTCGTCTATCTGTCGATCGAAAATGCCTATCCGCTGGGCGAGGACGTCACCCTGCTCAAGACCTTCTACGACATGGGCGTGCGGATATCGGGCTTTGCCCATTTCGCGCACAACCAGTTCGCCGACAGCAGCACCGACCCGTCGGGCAAGCCGCGCTTCGGCGGCCTCAGCCCGCTGGGCAAGGAATTGCTGAAGGAAATGAATCGCCTGGGCATCGTGCCCGATGCGTCGCACAGCAGCGATCAGGTGCTGGACGATCTGCTGGCGCTGTCGACCACGCCGATCATCCTGACCCATTCGGGGTGCAAGGCGGTCTATAACCATCCGCGTAATATCGACGACGATCATCTGAAGGCGTTGGCGGCCAAGGGCGGCGTGATCCAGATGAACGCCTATGGCGCCTATCTGCGCAAGTCGCAGCCCAATCCGCAGCGGCAGGAGGCGTTGAAGGCGCTGTTCGGCCAGTTGCGCGACGATGCCAAGCTGTCGCCGGAAAAGCGGGCCGAACTGCTGGCCAAGCGGCAGGAGATCGACCGGCTCTATCCCGATACCGACCGGCCGACCTTTGACGATTTCATGGCGCATATGCTCCATGCGCTGAAGGTCGTGGGGCCGGATCATGTCGGGATCGGTGCGGACTGGGACGGCGGCGGCGGCGTGGTCGGCATGGAGGATGTGGTCGACCTGCCCAAGATTACCGCCGCGCTGCTGAAGGCCGGCTATAGCGAGGCGGATATCCAGAAAATCTGGTCCGGCAATGTGCTGCGCGTGCTGGCCGCGAACGAGGTGGGGAAGGGGCAGTAAATCCAGCCTATTGCGGCACGATTTCGACAACTGGTCCAAAGTTGGAGGCGGGCGGCGTGATCGACACGCGAAAGTCAATCGACGTCGCCCTTTCACCTCGCTAAGGGAGTCGGGATGGATAATATGCGGTCGCATCACGCTTATGCAGCATAAGCCCAAGCGCAGCCGGGCAATCGCCCTGCCCAGTGGCGAGTTTCGCGCCCGCGCAACCGAATATCTGGATTTCCTCGCCGCCTGGGTGAAGAAGCCGCGCCAGACTGCGTCGGTCGTGCCCTCCAGCCGCTATCTCGCGCGGCTGATGGTGGCGCAGATCGATCCGCAGGATGGCCGCGTGCTGGAACTGGGTGGCGGCACCGGGGTGTTCACCCGGGCCATATTGGAAACCGGCCTGGCGCCGGGAAAGCTGGAGGTGGTGGAGATCAACCCCGCCTTCGCCCGTGGCCTGCGTCGTCATTTCCCGCAGGTGTCGATCCTGGAAACGCCGGCGCAGATCGTGTCGACCGCGACCGCCGGCCAGCCGGGCGATTATCAGACTGTGGTCAGCGGCCTGCCGCTGCTGGCGATGGATCGCTACATGCATTTCGACATCTTGTCCGAATCCTTCCGCATGCTGCGCCCGGGGGGCAGCTTCGTGCAATTCACCTATTCGATGCGGCCGCCGGTCAATCGCGAGGTGATGGAAGCGCTGGGGCTGGATGTGGTGCGCTCTGGCCAAACCGTGCGCAATTTCCCGCCGGCGACGGTGTTTCGCTTCTTCCGCAAGGGCGAATAGCAAAGGCGCAGGTTGCACTGCGCCATCGGCCTCCTATCTTCGCGACAAAGCGAACAGGGGCAGAGCCATCCATGGCATCCATCATTGAAATCAACGGCCTGACGAAACGCTATGCGTCGGGCTTCGAGGCGCTGAAAGGCGTCGACCTGACGATCGAGGAAGGCGAGATTTTCGCGCTGCTGGGCCCGAACGGCGCCGGCAAGACGACGATGATCTCGATCATCTGCGGCATCGCCCGTGCCACCGGCGGCAGCGTGACCGTCGCCGGGCATGACATCGTACGCGACTATCGCGGCGCGCGCACCGCCATCGGGCTGGTGCCGCAGGAACTGCATACCGACCAGTTCGAGCAGGTGATCGACACCGTCCGCCTGAGCCGCGGGTTGTTCGGCCTGCCCCGCAACGACGCCTATGTGGAAAAGATCCTGCGCGACCTGTCGCTGTGGGACAAACGCAATAACCGGATCATCGAATTGTCGGGCGGCATGAAGCGGCGCGTCATGATCGCCAAGGCACTGAGCCATGAACCGCGCGTGCTGTTTCTGGACGAGCCGACCGCCGGCGTCGATGTCGAGTTGCGCCGGGACATGTGGAAGCTGATCGGCGAACTGCGCCAGACCGGCGTCACCATCATCCTGACCACCCATTATATCGAGGAGGCCGAGGAAATGGCCGACCGGGTGGGCGTGATCAACAAGGGCGCGCTGATGCTGGTCGAGGAAAAGACCGCGCTCATGAAGAAACTGGGCAAGAAGACGCTGACGGTCGTGCTGGCCGATGCGATGGAGACGGTGCCGGCGGAACTGGCCCAATGGAATGTCACGCTGAACGGGGACGGCCATGAGATCGAGTATATTTTCGATACGCAGGCGGAGCGGACCGGGGTGTCATCGCTGCTGCGCAAGCTGGGCGACCTTGGCATCGGTTATAAGGATCTCAATACCAAGCAGAGCAGCCTGGAGGATATCTTTGTGAGCCTCGTCCATCAGGAGAAGGCCGCATGAGCCTCCAGAATTTCCACGCCATCGCATCCATCTACAAGTTCGAACTGCACCGGTTCCGCCGTACTTGGCTGACCGGGCTGCTGGTGCCGGTCATCACCACGACGCTGTATTTCGTCGTGTTCGGCGGGGCGATCGGGTCGCGCATGACGGAGGTGGACGGCATCGCCTATGGTGCCTTCATCGTGCCCGGCCTCATCATGATGTCGATGCTGACCGAAAGTATCTTCAACGCCAGTTTCGGCATCTACATGCCCAAATATAGCGGCACCATCTATGAACTGCTGTCAGCGCCCATTTCCGCCACGGAAACGGTAATCGCCTATGTCGGCGCGGCGGCGACCAAGTCGCTGATCGTGGGGACGATCATCTTCCTGACCGCGCATCTGTTCGTCGATATCCAGGTCGCCCATCCCTTCGCCATGGCGGGCTTCATGATCCTGATCGCGATCAGCTTCTGCCTGTTCGGCTTCATCCTGGGCATCTGGGCGCAGGGTTTCGAGCAGCTGCAGGTGATCCCGCTGCTGGTCGTGACGCCGCTCACCTTCCTCGGCGGCGCCTTCTATTCGGTGCATATGCTGGCGGACCCGTGGCGCACGATGACTCTGTTCAACCCGATCGTCTATCTGATCTCGGGCTTCCGCTGGACCTTCTTCGGCCGGGGGGACGTGGGCATCGAATATAGCCTGCTGTTCGTCGCGGCGATGCTGGCTGTGTGCCTCGCCATCATCGGCTGGATGTTCCGGACGGGCTATCGGCTCAAGAAATGATGGCGTCCGGCGAAGGCGGGGAGGGCGCCGTTCCGACCTTTGGCCCGACCTTCGCGGCGGATCTCGACATATTGCTGCAATGGCGGCGCGATGTGCGCCATTTCGATAGCCGCCCCGTGACGAAAGCGGACATGGACGAACTGCTGCGCTGCGCCTGCCTCGCGCCGTCGGTCGGCAATGCGCAGCCATGGCGGTTCGTGCATGTGCGGACGGCCGCCATTCGCGCGGCGCTGGCGGCGCATATCGATGCGGAAAGCGCGGCCGCGGCCGATCGCTATGCCGACCCGGCGCAGCGCGCCCACTATCTGTCGCTGAAACTGCATGGCGTGCGCGAGGCGCCCGAACTGCTGGCCGTTTTCTGTGATGAGGCGCCCGCCGCAGGGCATGGGCTGGGCATTGCGACCATGCCCGAAATGCTGCGCTATTCGACCGTTCTGGCGATCCATAATCTGTGGCTGGCGGCGCGGGTGCGTGGCATTGGCCTGGGCTGGATATCGATCGTGGAGCCGCAGATGGTCGCGTCGATGCTGGACGTTCCAGGCCACTGGACGTTGATCGCGCTGTTGTGCATCGGCTATCCGGCCGAAAACAGCCGAACGCCGGAACTCGAAAAGCGGGGCTGGCAGGCACGCGAGCCGCTGGCCGACCGCATCCTCGAACGCTGACCGGCGCGGCGGCGTCAGCGCAGGATCAGGCGGCCTGGCTTTCGGGCGTCACCGCGAACAGGGTCACGCCCTTATATTTGTCGTCGGTTTCGTTGTAGAGGCCGTACATCGCCTCGAACGCCTCATCCAGCACCTGAATGTCCGACAGGCCCACCAGCTTGAAGGTGCCCAGCTTCAGCTCGCGCGGGGGCGTGCCGTTGCGGTCGGTGGTCACGGCATCGATGAACATTTCATCATGGCGCGTGTAGAGGATGTGCGGTGCCAGGGTGACGACCATCTTGTTGTAGGTCACCTTCAGGCACTTCTGGAGCGCGATCGCTTCAAAAATCTCGGTCGGGGCTTGCATGATTTCGCTTCCCTGACCGATTTGCGTGATTCTTTCAATTGCTTTGTGCGCTGCACCATGTCCCTTCCGTGCAATCGCCGCGACGAATCGTTAGGCAGGAAGCAGCCCCAGCCGTTCGCGCAGGCTCCAGCGGGTGATGAGCAGGATCGCCACGGCGCCAAGGCCACTGGCCAGGCCGAACCAGATGCCGAGCCCCTCCATGCCGAGGGGAAAGGCGAGCAGCGTGCCGACGCCAAGGCCGACGATCCAGTAGCCGATCAGCGCGAAGATCATCGGCACTGTCGTGTCCTGCACTCCGCGCAATACGCCCGCGCCCACCGCTTGCGCCGCATCGACCAACTGGAACAATGCAGCCACCGCGAGGAAGCTGACCGCGAGCGCCGCCGTGCGGGCATTGGCAGGGTTGGACAGGTCGAGAAAGGCCGACACCAAAGTGCGCGGCATCAGGATCAGCAATGCGGCGGCGCAGCAGGCAAAGCCGGTGCCGATCATCAGCGCCAGCCAGCCGGCCCGGCCGATGCCCGCATGATCCTTGCGCCCATAGGCGATGCCGACACGGATGGTCGCGGCCTGCCCGATGCCCATTGGCACCATGAAGACCAGAGCGGCAATCTGGATCGCAACAGCATGGGCGGCGAGCGAGTCCCGGTCGATCAGCCCCATCAGGAAGGCCGATGCGTTGAACACGGTGGTTTCGAAGCCCAGCGTGATGGCGATCGGCAGGCCGAGCGCCCAGACCTGCCGATGTCGTTCGCGATCGCGAGTCCAGAAGCGGCCCATCAGCCGATAACGGCGGAAGCGCCGATCGATCAGGATGACGGTCAGCAGGCCGAAGAAGAGGAAGCAGGAGGAGAGGGTGCTGGCGAGGCCGGCGCCGAACAGGCCGAGCGCAGGAAAGCCCAGATGGCCGAAGATCAGCGTCCAGCCGACAAGCACGTTGAAGGGGATGGCCGCCAGCATGATGATGAGGCCCCAGACCGGCCGTTCCAGCGCGGCGATGAAGTTGCGCAGCGTGGTGAAGCCGAGAAAGGGGAGCAGTGCCCATTGCAGGCCATGCATCAGATGGCCGGCTTCGCGCGCCAGATCGGCATCCTGCCCCATGGCGAGCAGGATCGTCTCGCACTCCCAGAGCAGGAGCCAAGCCGGCAGCACGAAGAACAGGGCGGCGCGCAGCGTCTGCTGGACGGTACGGCGCACGTCGCGGACGCTGTGGCGCCGCCGGCCCCGCTCGCTGGCGATCAGGGGAGAGGCGGCGGTGACCAGACCCATGCCGAACAGCAGCAGCGCGTGGAACAGGTTGATGGCGAGCGCACCGGCCGCCACCGCCTCTGCCCCGATCCGACCGAGCAGCAGCAGGTCGGTGGCGGCGATCGCCGACCAGGCGATATTGCCCGCGATCATCGGCAGCGCCAGCGCGATCAGCGCGCCGGCCTCGATACGCCAGGGGGAGGGGGTGGTCACGTCTTGCCGTCCGAATTTCGGCCGTTCGCCCTGAGCTTGTCGAAGGGCCTTTCTTCCTGAAAACAAGAGCAGGGCTTCGACAGGCTCAGCCCGAACGGGTAGAGATGGGATGCTCTGTTAGAAGCCTCAGTGCTTTTTGAACAGGTGCAGCACGCCGACGATGATGCCGCCGATCACCAGCCCGACGATCGCGCCGCCGATGGCGTTTACCAGCCAGTCGAGAAAGCCGCCGATGGCTGGGATGGCATGCGCCGCGCCTTGTGCGACATGGTGGATCGCACCGGGGATCAGGTCGAGATGGAATTCGTGCAGGCCATGGACGATCAGCCCGCCGCCGACCCACAGCATCGCGGCCGTACCGATCACCGCCAGGATCGACATCAGCACCGGCATCGCCTTCACCAGGCTACGCCCAAAGGCTTGCGTGCCAGCGCCATCCTTCTTGGCGAGGTGCAGGCCGATATCGTCCATCTTCACGATCAGGCCGACGACGCCATAGACGCCGGCGGTGATGAGAATGGCGACGACCACCAGAATCAACGCCTGTTCCCACACCGGTTCGGTCGCGACCGTGCCCAGCGAAATCGCCATGATCTCGCCCGACAGGATGAAGTCGGTGCGGATCGCGCTCGATACTTTCTGATTTTCCAGTTCCGCGCTGCTGTGCGCCTTGACCGCTTCTTCGGCGACGTCATGGCCGCCCTGCACGGCCTCCAGCAACTTTTCCACCGCCTCGAAACAGAGGAAGGCGCCGCCCAGCATCAGCAGCGGCGGCAGCAGCCAGGGCGCAAAGGCGCTCATCAGCAGCGCGGCGGGCAGCAGGAAGAGCAGCTTGTTGCGCAGCGATCCCTTGGCGATCTTCCAGATGATCGGCAATTCGCGGTCGGGGGTCAGGCCCATCACATATTTGGGGGTGACGGCGGCGTCGTCGATCACCACGCCCGCGGCCTTCGTACCGGCCCGGCCTGCGGCCGCCGCGACATCATCCAGCGAGGTCGCCGTCAGCTTGGCAATGCCCGCCACATCGTCGAGCAGCGCGATCAGACCCGAAGGCATATCAATATTTCCCCTGTTGCGGACGCAGGGCGCGCCCGCTGCGCTTCATAGAGGGCGCGCAGCAGGGGGGCAAGGAACTGCTGGGGTTCAATAATTTCCCGGCGGATCGCTGGCGGGGAAGCTTTCGTCGGACTGTTCGTCCACCATGTCCCAGTCCCCTGCCGCGATGCCCTGTTGCGGGCCCGCTTCGCGGATGAAGCCGGACGATCCGGCCGATTCCTCTGCCTCGCCCGTGCCCATCCACTCGCGCCAACCCTTGAAGGCGCCCTTGATGGCAAAGGCGCCAAGGCCCGTGACGACGGCCAGTTTCAACAGCCCCTTCATGCCTCTTTCTCCTGCCCATGGTGCAGATGAACCCAGTCGGCCCGGTCGTGCCGCACGGCGTCGGCGGTCAGGCGAATCTCGCCTTCCTCGTCGGCGCCGCCGGCTTCGTCCGGTTGCGCGCCGGGTTGGGGTAAGGACCAGCGGTCGCGCAGCGCGGCGTCGATCATCGCCGCCCATGTGCGCGCATCGCCGACGGCGCGCATGGCGGCGTCCGGCTCCTTGATGAGGGCAAGGATGCTGGCGGCATCCTCCACCCGCGCGGGCCAGTCATCCGGTTGCGCAGCGGCCAGATGACGGGCGAGGCGTTCGATGAGGGCGCGGTCTTCCATGCTGGATCGAACGCGTATCCGGCATCGCTGTTCCCCGGCCGTTCCCGATATCGTGACGAACGCGGATCGATTTGAACGCGGATCGCGACAGCGAGTTGGACAGGTGTTGGCGCATCAGGAGATCGGCCATGCCGCAGGGTGACAAGAGCAGTTATACCGACAAGCAGAAGCGCAAGGCCCGAAATATCGAGCAAGGCTATGAGGCGCGCGGCGTCGATGAGGAGGAGGCGCAGCGGATCGCCTGGGCGACGGTGAACAAGGAATCGGGCGGCGGCAACAAGTCCGGTTCCGGCCGGGGCAAGCCGGAAAGCCATGCCTCTTCGCGCAAGGGCGGGCGGAAAGGCGGCGCGGCGTCAGCCCGGCGGCCGGCGTCGGACCGAGCGACATCGGCGAAAAAGGGCTGGGAAACGCGGCGAAAACGGGCCGCGCAATGACCTTGTGTGGCGCAAATGCGACGCTGTCGCAAAATAGGACGGCCTGTCGCTGCTTTGCGCTCAGGTAATATTGCGAAACATTATTAATACCCCTATCGGCCTCCCGGTCACGGATGCCGCCACGGCTCGGGCCTTTTCCCGGCCGAAGGCGGTGCCGCAAAATTCCTATCGGGGGTTGCATCATGATTCGGACATTCACTCTCCTGCTGAGCGCGTCGGTTGTCGCGTTCGCTGCCATGCCTGCGGCCGCGCAGACGCCGGCCGATGCGGCGCCAACTGAGGATGAGATCGTCGTTACCGGCACCTATACGCTGCCGAACAAGATCGACACCGCCACGGGCCTGGGCCTCACCATGCAGGAAACGCCGCAGTCGGTCAGCGTCATGACCGCCCAGCGTATCCTCGACCAGAATCTCATCAGCGTAAAGGATGTCATCATCAACAGCGTCGGCGTGTCCGCCAATGAAGTCGACGATGTCCGCAACAATTTCTACGCGCGCGGCTTCGAAATCCGCAACACGCAGGTCGACGGCGTCCCGGCGGCCTGGACGCTGGCGGGCGGCAATGGTGAAACCAGCATCGACGTGTCGATCTATGAGCGGGTGGAAATCGTGCGCGGCGCGACCGGCCTGCTGTCGGGCGCGGGCGATCCGTCGGCGTCGGTCAATCTGGTCCGCAAGCATGCCGACGCCACGGACCTGACCGGCTATGTCAATGCCAGCATCGGCAGCTGGAACACCTGGCGCATATCGGGCGATGTGGCCGGCGCCCTGACTTCCGATGGCCGCATCCGCGCCCGCCTGGTCGGCCGCTATGAGGAAGGCGAAAGCTATATCGACCTTCAGAAAAAGAAGAAGTGGGTGGTCTATGGCGTGGTCGATGCCGACCTGACCGACAGCACGCTGATCCGCGTTGGCATGAGCCATCAGGACACCAAGCCCAAGGGCGCGACCTGGGGCGCGCTGCCGACCTTCTACACCGACGGCACCACGACGAACCTGTCCCGTTCGCAGAGCACGGCGGCGGACTGGACCTACTGGAACACGACCAACCAGAATATCTTCGCCACCGTCCGCCAGGAATTTGGCGACAAGTGGAACCTGACGGTCAATTACAACCGCCTGAAGAATACCGGCGATACCCAGCTTCTCTATCTCTACGGCAATGTCGACAAGGCGACCGGCACGATCGAGAGCAGCAATCCCTACAAATCCAAGGGTGACAGCGTCCAGAACAGCATTGATGCGCAACTGAAGGGCTCCGTCAGCCTGTTCGGTCGCGATCATGAGGTCGTGCTGGGCGCGCTGCACAGCGTATTGAAGCGCCATACCGACAATTATGTCGCGCCCTATACGCAGAATAATCCGGCCTGGGGCGACGGCCTCAACAGCTGGGCGACGAATGTGCCGGTGATCGGTGCGGGCGGCGCGGACTTCCCGGAACCGACCTGGGGCACCGCCGCCGTGCGCAACGAGCAGGAGCGGATCGAGCAGACGGGCTATTATGGCGCCTTCCGCCTCAATGTCGCCGATCCGTTCAAGGTCATCCTGGGTGGCCGCATTTCCAGCTGGAACCAGAAGGGCTTCGCCTGGAGCGGTCCCAGCGACTATGGCGATGACAATGTGTTCATCCCCTATGTCGGCGCGCTGTATGATGTGACGTCCAACCACCGCGTCTATGCAAGCTATACCAAGATCTTCCAGCCGCAGAATCTTTATGATCGCAATTTGCAGCTGCTCGATCCGCTGGACGGCAATGCCTATGAAATCGGCCTGAAGAGCAGCTTCTTCGGCGATGCGCTGCAAACTTCGATCGCGCTGTTCCGCATCGAACAGGATAATGTCGGTCAGATCGGCGATGTCATCATTGGTCCCAATGGTCCGCAGCAGACCTATGTCGCGGCCGAAGGCGTGACCAGCAAGGGCTTCGAACTGGAAGCGACCGGCCAGCCGCTGCCGGGCTGGAACGTCAATGCCAGCTACAGCCAGTTCAAGGCGGAGGATGCCGATGGCGTGGCAGCGAACACCAACCAGCCGCGCAAGCTGCTGAAGATCTTCACCACCTATGACCTGCCGGGCATGCTCACGGGCCTGACCGTCGGCGGCGGGATCAACTATCGCAGCAAAGCCTATTCGGAAGGGCTGAACCCGGTGACGGCCGCCCCCTTCCGCTTCCAGCAGGACGGCTATACGCTGGTCAACCTGATGGCCCGCTATGCGGTGAGCGAGCAGTTGCAGATCCAGGGCAATATCGAAAATCTGTTCGACAAGAAATATTACAGCCAGATGGGCTTCTTCAGCCAGTATCGCTACGGCGCTCCGCGCAACTTCACGATCAGCGCCAACTACAAGTTCTGAACTGCGGTTCAGCGCGTGCATGAAAGGGCCGGGGGCGATCCTCCGGCCCTTTTTCGTGAGACATCGGGGTGCACGGAATGTCTGACATCCGGCCCTGTCGCGCAGAAAAGGGGCTGGCGCATAGTCCCGATGCGCCAGCCCCTTACGACCGTGACAAAGCCCTGATGCGACCCATGGCTTCTGACCTGCCGCGCCGGTTAGACGGCGCGGTCGGCGATCAACCGTGCAGTTTGATCGCGGTTTCGGCGATGCGGCGGCCCTGATAGCGGGCGCCGTCCAGTTCCTCTTCGCTTGGCTGGCGGCTGCCGTCGCCATCGGCCAGCGTGGTCGCGCCATGGGGCGATCCGCCGCGCACCTTGTCCACGCCCATTTGCCCTGCAAAGCCATAGTCGAGGCCGACGATGGTCATACCGAAATGCAGCAGGTTGGTGATGATCGAGAAGAGCGTGACCTCCTGACCGCCATGCTGGCTGGCGGTGGAGGTGAAGGCACCACCAACCTTGCCATTCAGGGCGCCGCGCGCCCACAGGCCGCCAGCCTGGTCGAGGAAGGAGGCCATCTGGCTGGACATGCGGCCAAAGCGGGTGCCGGTGCCGACGATGATCGCATCATAGTCGGCGAGTTCCGCGACGGTCGCGATTGGCGCTTCCTGATCCAGCTTGAAATGCGCGTTCTGCGCGACTTCCAGCGGGGCGGTTTCGGGCACGCGCTTGATGTCGACGGTCGCGCCGGCCGATGCCGCGCCTTCGGCCACGGCCTTCGCCATGGTTTCGACATGACCGTAGGAGGAATAATAGAGAACCAGAACCTTAGCCATGATGCGTCTCCTGTTCGATGGGTGGGAAAAGGGGTGGCCGCTCACCGGGGTTGAGGGGATGATGAGCGGCCCGGCCCGTCCTAGGGGAGGGGAAATGGACGGGCCAAAGGGGTGCTAGAGGCTGTCCACCAGAACGATTTCCGCGTCCTCGACAGCCTTGATGATGATCGGCGCGCCGCTGATGATCGCCGCGCCGTCGCGGGCCTCGAAGGGCTGGCCGTCAATCTCGATCCGGCCCGTCGCCGCGACCAGATAGAGATGGCGACCTTCCTGCGTGGCATAGGTCACGCTTTCACCCGCCTTGACCGTGCCGCCCAGCAGGCGAGCGTCGGCACGGATGCGCAGTGCTTCCTTGTCATCGTCATAGCCGCTGGCCAGAACCTGTAGCTTGCCGGAGCGGTCGCCCTTTGGAAAAGGCTTGGCGCCCCAACTGGGCTGGCCGCCGCGTGCACGGGGGATGACCCAGATCTGGAACAGGGTGGTGGTTTCATCTTCCAGATTATATTCGGCGTGGCGGATGCCGGTGCCGGCCGACATCACCTGAACGTCGCCCGCTTCCGTGCGGCCCTTGTTGCCCAGGCTGTCCTGATGCGTGATCGCGCCGGTGCGGACATAGGTGATGATTTCCATGTCGGCATGGGGATGCGGCGGAAAGCCCGATCGCGGGCCGATCTCATCGTCATTCCAGACCCGGATCGCGCCCCAGTGGACACGGTCTTTGTCATGATAGTCGGCGAAGGAAAAATGATGGCGCGCATTCAGCCAGCCATGGTCGGCATGGCCAAGCGACGCGAAGGGGCGGCGCTCGATGCGGCTCGCTATGGTCGTGGTCATACTAAAGTGCCTTTCGGTGCGGAGGCGGATGCTTCCGCTTGCTTTCCGCTAATCTAGCCATCAGGATCGTTTCTTAAACCGGCAGCTTTGAAACGGATTGTTTCCCAATGCGACTACCTGATTTTGAAGCCTGGGCGATGTTTGCCGCCGTGGTGGAACATCGCAGTTTCACCGACGCGGCCAAGGCGCTGAGCGTGTCCAAGGCGACCGTGTCGAAGGCGGTGACGCGGCTGGAGGAGCATCTGGACACCAGCCTGTTCAACCGTACCAGCCGCCGTCTGGCGCTGACCGAAAGCGGCAAGCGGCTGGCCGATCATGCCCAGCGTATATTGGTGGAAGGGCAGGCGGCGGAAGAGGCCGCAAGGGACGAGACGGCGGAACTGTCCGGCGTGGTGCGGCTCGGCGCGCCGATGACCTTCGGCCTGCTCAGGATCGCGCCGCTGGTGGCGAAGTTCACCAAGGAACATCCGCTGGTCGATGTCGACCTGCATCTGTCCGACGCGAAGATCGACATCGTCGAGATGGGGCTGGATGCCACGATCCGCATTGCCGACATGCCCGACAGTTCGCTTCGCGCCCGGCGACTGGCGGATGTGACGATGCATGTCATCGCCTCGCCCGGCTATCTGGACGAACGGGGACGGCCGCAACATCCTTCCGACCTCGGTACTCATGACTGCCTCTGCTATTCCAACGTGACGGCGCCCGACGTGTGGCGATTTGCCGGTCCCGGACAGCAGAATGTGGTGGTGCAGGTGCGCAGTCGCATCACGGTGAACAGCGGGGAGGCTATGCTGCCGGCGTTGCGCATGGGTGTGGGCGTGGCACGCCTGCCCGACTTCATCATCGGCGACGCGCTGGCCAAGGGGGAGGTGGAGGAAATCCTCACCGACTGGCGCCCCGCGCCCTTCGGCCTGCATCTGGTGACGCCGCCGTCGCGCCTGCGCCCGGCGCGTGTCGATGCGCTGCTGGACTTTCTGACCCGCCATCATGGCTGTTAACCCGGATCAGGGCGACGGTAAGATTTTTTTCAGCATAGTTGCCCGAACGATAAGGCGCGAGGAGCGCCGACTGGCCTCGTTTCGCAGGTGAATCTATCTTGACTCCGGGCCAACCGTTGCGGCCTCAACCCTTTGTAAATAGATTCGAATTGGCACGACTCGTGGATTCCTGCCGGTTAGCGAAAAATTAACCTTTGTCCTTCAGAAGTTTTTTGGTTAATGAATTGGAGCAGAAGCCGTTCTGGTGGGGTGAACGGGACTGCTACTGACAAGGGGCTTCACATGCGCGTGCTGCTGATCGAGGACGAACCTACCACTGCCAAGGCGATCGAGCTGATGCTCACGACCGAGGGGTTCAATGTCTATACCACCGACCTGGGCGAGGAAGGCCTGGATCTGGGCAAGCTGTATGATTATGACATCATCTGCCTGGACCTGAACCTGCCGGACATGCACGGCTATGACGTGCTCAAGAAGCTGCGCGCGGCCAAGGTGCAGACGCCGGTGCTGATCCTGTCGGGCATTTCGGAAATGGACAGCAAGGTCCGTTCCTTCGGCTTCGGCGCCGACGATTATGTGACTAAGCCCTTCCACCGCGAGGAACTGATCGCGCGCATCCACGCCGTCGTCCGCCGGTCCAAGGGGCATAGCCAGTCGGTCATCCGCACTGGCAAGCTGTCGGTCAACCTGGACGCCAAGACGGTGGAAGTGGACGGCAACCGCGTCCACCTGACCGGCAAGGAATATGCGATGCTGGAACTGCTGTCGCTGCGCAAGGGCACGACGCTGACCAAGGAAATGTTCCTGAACCATCTTTATGGCGGGATGGACGAGCCGGAACTCAAGATCATCGACGTGTTCATCTGCAAGCTGCGCAAGAAGCTGGCGCTGGCCTGCGGCGGCGACAATTATATCGAAACCGTCTGGGGCCGCGGCTATGTGCTGCGCGATCCGGACGAAATCCTGGAGGAACAGGCCAAGGTCGCCTGATCCGATACGACATATATGGGGGTGAGAAGGCCGGCGTCCGCGAGGATGCCGGCCTTTTCCGTTGGCGCGGCTGCGGTTAGGACGACGACATGGATGATCTTTTTGCCGACCGCTCGATCAGGGAGCAGACGCTGGGTCGCAGCGATATCGCCGCGCTGGCCGGGACAATGCCCCATCATCTGATCGACTGCGATCTGGATGAGGTCGACCTGTCGGGGCTGGACCTGTCACGCTGGACATTCGAGCGATGCCAGTTGCGTCGCACCGACCTGACGGGCGCAAAGCTGGACGGGACGCGCTGGCTGTCCTGCCGGGGCGGGTTCGTGACCCTTACCGGCGCGGATGTGCGGGAGGCCGAAGTTACCGCCTGCGACTTCAACAATGGGGTGTTCAGGCGCGCGAAACTGTTCGGCGCGATATTCGAGCGGTGCAAGCTGACCGGCGCGGACCTGACCGATGCCAGCGCGCTGGACGTGGCGTTCAGGGAGACGCTGCTGGTCAATGCGCGATTGCCGGGCTTCTCCTTCCGCAAGCAGGTAGTGACAGCAGTGGATTTCAGTCAGGCGGATCTGGCCAAATGCGATTTTCGCGGCACTTTGTTCGACGGGTGCAGCCTGCGCGATGCAGCGCTGGACGGATGCCGGTTCGATGGCGCGGATCTGCGCGGGGCCGACATCAGCGGGCTGCGACTGGTCAATGCCGGGCTGTTCCGGGGCGCGACCATATCGCGCGAGCAGGCCGGGCAATTGCTGGGCGAACTGGGCCTGAACGTGCACTGACGTGCGTTAAAACGGGGAATGGGCCAGCGACCTCAAAGGCTGCCGGCCCATTCATCAGGCGGAGGGGCTTTGGACAAGCGGTGTGGAACGTGGCCGCTTGTCCGCATGCCCCGGCGGGGTCAATCAGTCCGCCTGATCGGGGGTGTCATTGCTGCTGGTGCCGCCGGTCGAACCCTGGCCGCTGGCCTGACCCGACAGCGATCCGCTGGCGTCGATCGAAGCGGCGTTGTTCACCGCCCCCGTCGCCTGACCAGCGGCATTGCCGGCGGCCGAACCAGCGCGATCCTTGACCGCAGAGACGCGATCGCGGCTGTTGCCTACCGCCGTACCGGCCCGGTCACGGGCGCTGGCCACGGTGCCAGTTGCCCGATCACGGGCGGCACCAGCGGTTTCAGTGGCACGATCACGCGCCGCTCCGGCGGTTTCGGTTGCCCGATCACGGACGGCGCCGGCCGTGTCGGTGGCGCGATCCCGGACCGAGCCGACGGCGCCCCGCGCATCATTGGTGCCGAGCGTGTCGACCGCCAGGCTGCCATCGGCCGAGCCGCTGGCCGAGCCCGATGTGCTGGCGCTGCGGCTCTTGCCCTTGCGGGTGGCGGAACCGCTGGCGGCGCCATCGGCGCGGCCACGGCTCGATCCGCTCGCGCCGACGCGGCCATTGTCGAGATCGACGCTGCGGTCGAGGCTGCCGGCGCCGCCCAGCGTGCCACCCAGCGAACCGCCAAGGCCGCCACTGCCGCTACCGCCCAGCGCGCCCCCGAGCGAACCACCCAGACCGCCACCACCGCCGCCGCCCAGCAACTGCGCCGAAGCGGGCGCCGTCGACAGCGCGGCGAGGCAGGCTGCGGCGATCAGATATTGGGCTTTCAGATACCGGGCTTTCATCTCATGTCTCCTTCATCAATGTCGTTGTGATGAAAGGAGAACGGGAGCAGCCTTCGCTTTAATCCCGGTGCCGATAAAATATTTTCAACCTACTGATAATCAGTCGTTATTTCTGCAATTTCCGCAAATGACCGGCGCCTGCCCCTTGCGGCTGGGGCCGGCTTCGGCACGCAGGGCGGCCAGAGTGCCGCGCGTGAACAGCCGGCCAGCGACCAGCGGTGCGGCGAAGCTGGTGCCACGCACCCCCGTCTTGCCGTCCTGTGTGTCGGCCGCCTGCATGTCCGCCCCCGGTGCCGCGAAATCGACATGGAGCGCGCGTCCCGCTTCAGGCAGGGTTCGACCGCGCCCGTCTATGCCGGTGACGGCGATGACGCCGGGATAGGAGGCGGGGTAGGCCGGCGGCGCGGCCGGACCATCATTGCCGACTGCCGCCACGACCGTCACGCCCTTGTCCCGTGCCAGCCGGATCGCGCCGTCGAGCAGCGGATTGGCCGGGCCGACCAGACTGACCGTCACCACGCGCACGCCGCGCGCCGCCATCCATCCCAGCGCACGGACGATGGAGAAGGCCCCGCCACCGGCCGGGTCGTCGCCATAGACATCCGCCACCAGCAAAGGTGCGCCCGGTGCGGCGCCGCGCACCAACCCTTCACCGCTGATGAGCGAGGCGACGGCCGTGCCATGGCTGCTGGCGCGGGGCGCGCCCGACGCGAAGCCGCGCTGCTCGATGGCAGGCCCAAGCGAAGGATGGCGGCCCACGCCGCCGTCGATCAAGCCGGCGATCCGGCCATCAATCCGACCGCCACCGGCCAGCGCCGTACCTGTCAGCGCCAGCGCCGGGCCGCTGGGGAAATAGAGATTGTCCGCGCTCGCCTGCGCGCGGGGCGCAATCTTGCGCACGTCACGCAGCGCGCGGGCGAGGCTCCTGTCTTTGGGCAGAGTCAGGCGGGTGATGGGCAGGTCGATGCCCTCCACCGTCTCGCTCTCCACACCATAGCCCGCTGTACGCAGCGCAGCGACGGCCGCATCATCGGCGCCGGTCAACAGGATCACGCCGCGCCGGGCCGGTTCGCGCCGGTCGTCCAGCTCGATCCGGTCGCCATGCCGGCGCAGAAGGTCGCTGATCCGCGCGGCGCGCGCTGCCGCCAGCCGATCGGCCAGCCGGGCGGGGCTGAGCCTGTCCAGCCCGGTCGCGTCCACCGCCGATCCGATTCGATCCCCGACCTGATCCAGCGTGTCGGGCACGGCCTGACCGACCGTGCCCAGGCTGCCGCCACCGGGCAGCAACTGGGCCTGCGCGTCCGAGAGGGACGCCGGCGCCAGCAGGATCAGGCCCGCCATCATCCAGGGACGCGTCAGCTTCATGTCCGTCTCACCGATCCTTTCCTGTGCAAAATCATCCATTGCGAAAAAATGTCCATTCGTCATCTGTCGTCCGGGATGAAACGGATGGGCTGGCGCGTTTCATCCTTCGAACAAGCGACGGAGTATCGATGTCATTCGAACGCGACCTGCTGGCGATCCTGCCCCGGCTGCGGCGCTTTGCCGCCAGCCTGTCGCGGGATCGCGCCGATGGGGACGATCTGTGCCAGGCCGCGTTGGAGCGTGGCCTCAAGGCACGCGATCAGTGGCAGCCGGGCACCCGTCTGGATAGCTGGATGTACCGGATCATGCGCAACCTGTGGATTGACGAGGCCCGCGCTCGCCAGCGCGCGGCAAAGACTTTTGCCCCGGAGGAGGCGGGCCTGACCGTCGGCCATGCCGGCGATCGCGATGTGGAGGCGCATATGATGCTGTCCGACGTCGACCGGGCGATGCAGGCCCTGCCCGAAGAACAGCGCGAGGCGATCGCGCTCGTGCTGGTGGAAGGGCTTTCCTACAAGGAGGCGGCGGCGGTGCTGGATATCCCCATGGGCACGCTGACATCGCGGCTGGTCCGGGGACGCGGCGCATTGTTGGAATTGATGGGAGAAGCGGCATGACGGATATCGACGAAGCCATGCTGATCGCGCTGGTCGACGGCGAACTGGACGAGGTGAACCGCCGCCGGGTGGAGCGTGCCGCAGCGGGCGATCCGGCTCTGGCCGAAAGGCTGGCGCAGCATCGGCGGCTGCGGGAACGGCTCGCAGGCCATTATGCGCCGGTCGCGCAGGAACCGGTGCCTGATCGGTTGCGTAGCTTGCTGGAAGCGAGCGAGACGGTGGTGCCGATGGTGGGACCCGCCCGGCGCTGGGGCGGCTGGGCGATGGGTGGCGCGATCGCCGCCAGCCTGCTGCTGGGCCTTGGCGTGGGCCGCTTTTCCGGCGGAGAGGCCGGACCGGTCGGCATGAAGGACGGCGTGATGGTTGCTCAAGGGCAACTGGCCAGCGCGCTCGATGGCCAGTTGGCGTCGGCGCAGGATGGCGCGGCGATCCGCATCGGCCTGACCTTCCAGCGCAAGGGCGGCGGCTGGTGCCGCAGCTTCGATGGCGCGATGGCGGGCGTGGCCTGTCGCGAGGATGCTGGCTGGCAAGTGCAGCAGATGCTGCCGGGGGTGGGGCAGGAAACGGCCTATCGTCAGGCATCTTCCGCCGACGCGCGGGTGATGGCGACGGTGGATGCACTGATCGCCGGTGCGCCGGTCGATGCTGCGGGGGAGAAGGCGGCGGTTGCGAAGGGGTGGCGGTAAGAGGCTAAAGCACGATGAGCTAAGGTTGACCCACTCCGTCATTGCGAGCGTAGCGAAGCAATCTACGGTCACGCGCATGGATTGCTTCGCTACGCTCGCAATGATGATAAAGCGATAAGTTGTCGCGCTCTAAATTCCTCCAAAATCCGTTCAACCTGAGCCTGTCGAAGGGCTTTTCTTCTTTGGCGTCGAGAAGAGAGTGGGCTTCGACAGGTTCAGCCTGAACGGAATCTTCTTGGGGCGATCATGTCTTTGGCGCTGGTTTCACCTTGGCCGGCTGGCGCGATATCGCACGATTCAGGCGGAACAGGACCAGCCCGGCGCCCAGTGTCAGATGGCCGCACCACGCAACCGCGCCATAGCCCGCCCCCAGGCCGATCATGTCGACAGCCAGTGCCGCCAGCAACAGGGCGCTGCCCGCGTGGCGCAGCATGCGGCTCGTGCCCGCATCCAGCTTGCGGCCGATCAAATCGGGCTGGTGGCGCACCATGGCGGCACACAGGCAGGCGAAGCCGATGATGCAGAGCGCGATGGCGATGATGTGGGTCATGCGGTGGCCAGTTCTTCCTTGATCGCGCGCGCGCGGCGCGGCGGCTTTGCGGTGGTGGCGCGGGCAGCCTTGCGGGCGGCGAAGCCGAAGCCGGCGGCGAGCATCAGCATGGCGATGTCGAAGGCGACGAACAGCCAGTCGCCCGACAACAGGCCCATGATGCCGTTGCGCGGCACTGTCAGCGCATTGATGACCGGGACAGCAGCGAACAGGCCGCCGGCCAGCGCCAGGCTTTCCACCCAGGCGCGCTTTTCGGGACGGGCGATGGCCCAGACCAGCGTTGCACCCCACAGGATGAAGAGGCTGTGGATTTCCCATTCCGCGCGCCCGGCCATGCCCAGCGGCAGCAGGCGGTTGGCGAGGAAATAGGCGGCGATGCCCGCAGGCAGACCGGCGATGGCGGCGATATTCATGCGGCTGACGATGCGGAAGCCGACATGCGGGCGCGCCGGGTCGGCCAGCTTCGCGCGGCGCTTGACCGTCCACAGGACAAGGCCGCTGCCGACCATGACGGTGCCGCCGATGCCGGACAGGAAATAGAGCCAGCGCAACCCCCAGCCGGCGAAGCGGCCAGCGTGCAGGCCGATCATCACGCTTTGCGTCTGCATCGCGCCGCCAGCCGTGGGGCTTTCTTCCAGCAGGTCGCCGGTGGCGCCGGAAAAGACCAGGCTTTCGCCGCGCGATCCGATCGCGCCGCTGGAGGCGCGGGTCAGGGTGATGCTGCTGTTCTGGTCGCCGGGCAGGGCGACGCGGACCGATCCGACCTCCGCGCCGTTCCAGCGCTGGCTGGCAATCTCTATCAGCGGCGCCACCGGAACCAGCGGCGCAGCGATGCCGGAACGCTCCACCTCCTTGCGGCCGGGGAACACCTCTTCGAAAAACGTGTCGGCCGATGCATAGTTGGCGGCAATGCCCCAGGGCATATATTGGGTCGCAAGCGTGACCAGCCCGGTATAGGTAATCATCAGATAGAAGGGCAGGGCGAAGACGGCGGTGACATTATGCGCGTCGAGCCAGCTGCGCTGCCCCTTGCCAAAGCGCAGCATGAAGAAGTCGGCAAAGATCTTCTTGTGGGTGACGATGCCGCTCAGGATCGCGATCAGCATGAACATCGCGGCGACGCCGACCAGATAGCGCGCCCAGTGGACCGGGATATAATGCAGGTCGAAATGGAAGCGGTAGAGGAAGAAGCCGCCACGGGTGTCGCGCGCGGTGACCGGCTGTCCCTGGCCGTCCAGCGTGGCGCTGGTGTCGCCGCGCCGGCCCCTTTTGCGGGGTGGCTCGCCCTCCACCTTGCGGGGTTGCCAGAAGGTGCTGACCGTGGGGCTGCGCGCTGACGGGGGCGATATGAACCAGCTTTCCGCGTCGGGCTGGGTGCGGTGAAGATAGGTTATCGCCGCCTGCGTGGCTGCCTCATGATCGGGCGCGGCGGTCACTTCCGGCTTCATCCAGCGGCTGATTTCCTCCTGGAAATAGGCCGCTGTGCCGGTCACGAACATGGCGAACAGCAACCAGCCGAACAGCAGTCCGGTCCAGGTGTGGAGCCAGGCCATCGATTGCCGGAACCCGTCCTTCACAGCCGGCCTCCGATCTGGAGCGACAAAGCGAGCGCGCCGCCGTGCAAGGCGGTGCTGCCGATCATCCAGACCCAGACTTTCGTGGTCGACCGGGCGTGGAAGATCGCCATGGCGATCAGCGCGAAGATGAAGAAGGAGGCGAGGGTTGCGGCAATGCTGGCTTCTGCGCGAGCCAGCGGCAGGTGACGGGCCAGCAGGGCGGTGACGATGGCGGTCAGGGCATAGTTGAGCGGGATCGCGGCCAGGATGCGGCTGGCAACCGCCAGTCGATATTGGGGTGGGGGAGAAGCCCTGGAAGCCATGTCGATCAGTCCACTCTATGCTGACAAGTTAATGATAATAACTCGCAAGAGCGGTTAGGCGACGGATCGAGCCCTGTCTAGCCGAAAATTGGAAAAGGAGAGGCGGCACCGCATGATGTTCGATACCAGTGATCGACAATAGGGAGAGGGGCACCGTTCAACGCGACATGTTTGTCGCGCACTATCGCCATGTGGCCCTGTTCAGGCGCTGGTCTGGATCACCCAGCGGTCGGTACCTTCAAGGCCAAGGGCGGTGAGCCGCCCGGACAGGAAGGCGCCGGTGTCGATGCCGATGCGCCCGGCCCGTTCGTCCACATCCGGGCTGATGCTGTGGCCATGGACGATCATCATCGGGTGCTGGCCGCGATGGTCGAGAAATTCGCGCCTGATCCAGCGCAGGTCGGCCGCGCTCTGATCCTCGATCGGCACGCCGGGGCGGATACCGGCATGGACGAACAGATAGTCGCCCATGGCGATGCTGTCGGGCAATGCATCCAGGAAATCGACATGGGCGCGCGGCACGTTGGCCTGCATCCAGTCGGCAATTTCCTGATCGCTCATGATGCGGAACAACGCCGGGTCGAGGCCGTAGCTGGCGAGCGTGGCGTCCCCCTCCATGCGGCGGAAGACCGGCAGGGCGCGAACGTCGCCGCGCGCCGCCAGGATGAAGGCTTCCTCATGATTGCCCTTCAGGCAGCGGACATCGCCGCCCGATGCCGTCAGCGCCATCACCCGTTCCACCACGGCGCGTGAATCGGGGCCGCGGTCGATCAGGTCGCCCAGCAGGATCAGGCTGATGCGCTTGCGCGGCCGGGCGCTGTCATCCTGCGCGATCAGCGCCAGCAGTTCATCGAGCAGGGCCGTGCAGCCATGCACGTCGCCGATCGCATAGACCCGCCGGTCTGCCCCGATATCGGGCGGAGGCGATGCATTGCGCGCTGCTCTGCGCCAGAACGTCATGGCCGCGATAGTCGCATCACAGGCGGGGAAAAGTCACCCCCTGCTGCCCCATATATTTGCCAGCGCGGTCGGCGTAGCTGACCTCGCACGGCTCATTGCCCTGAAGGAACAGGAACTGGCAGGCGCCTTCATTGGCGTAGATCTTCGCGGGGAGGGGCGTCGTGTTGGAAAATTCCAGCGTCACATGCCCCTCCCAGCCCGGCTCCAGCGGTGTCACGTTCACGATGATGCCGCAGCGGGCGTAGGTGGACTTGCCGAGGCAGATGACCAGCACGTCGCGCGGTACGCGGAAATATTCGACCGTGCGGGCCAACGCGAAGCTGTTGGGCGGGATGATGCAGCAGTCGGTCTTGCGATCGACGAAATTCTTGGGATCGAAATCCTTCGGGTCGACGATCGTGCTGTCGACATTGGTGAAGATCTTGAACTCGTCCGCCACCCGCGCGTCATAGCCATAGGAGGACAGGCCGTAGCTGATGCAGCCCTCGCGCCGCTGGCTTTCCACGAACGGCTCGATCATGCCGTTGGAAAGTGCCTGTTCGCGAATCCATTTGTCGGAAAGAATGGCCATGTCGTGTCAGCTCTTTGTCATGGGGCCGATGCCCAGGTCCGCGGGACCGAAGGCATGGGGGAGGAGGTCTGCGACCTTGAGGTCGAGGATGCGGTCGCCGCTGGGCGTGGCGCAATAGATGGCGAGGGTGCGGCCGGCCATCTGCTCGGCCTCGTTCATGATCTGGCGGCAGCGGCCACAGGGGGTGACGAGTGCTTCCTCGCCGGCATCCATGGCGCCGCCCACAACCGCGATTTCCGTTACGTCACCGAAACGACCTTGCGCGTTGACCGTGGCCAGCGCCACCGTTTCGGCGCAGAGCGACAGGCCGTAGCTCGCATTTTCGAAGTTGCAGCCGGTGACGATGCTGCCGTCGGTCAGGCGCACGGCGGCGCCCACGGCAAAGCGGCTATAGGGGGCGTGGGCATTGTCCATCGCCTCGCGCGCTGCCGCAATCAGTTGTCCAACTCGTTGTTCATTATCGTGCATCAGGGCGCCACCACATTCCACCGGACCGGACCATCGACGCCGTCGATATGCCGCATGTCGCTGGCTGTCCACATCACCCAGGGCCGTGTGGCATAATCGGGCGGGAAGAAATTGCCGTCCAGCCACAGCGTCCGGTTGATGCCCGAGCCGATATCATAGGCCTTGTCGAAATCCTCGCTGACGTTGAGCAGGACGGTCTTGCCCGCATGCCCCTCGACCAGATTGACCATGGTGTTGAGTTCCGACAGCAGCAGGTCGCGGTTCGGCCGGGCGGTGCAGGCCGATGTGAAGGCGAGGCGGATGACCGGGGGCAGCGCGGCATTGTCACGCGGGACAGTGGTCATGAAACGGGTCGCCTGGTCGCTGGCAAGGCGGCAGGGGGTGAATTCGATCAGCGCGCCATAGCGCATGCCGGCCGCCCGCGCGCCCCGCCAGTTGGCGGCAAAGGCCGGGTCACGATGATCGGCGGCGTCGCCCGCGCGGATATAAGCGAAGTCAGCGCCCTGTGCCGCCAGCGTGCCCCAGTCGACCGGGCCATTGTCCGCACTGATGCTGACGCCCTGTACCGGATATTGATCGCGATCGGGCGCCCAGGCGCGCGCATAGAGCCACAGCGCCAAGGCCAGCGCCGCGACCACCGCCAGTCCCGCCCCGATGCGGACCAGCAGGCCACCCAAAGTCACAACCCTGATCGTCTTACCCCTTGATATGCAGCACGCAGATGAGCGTGAAAAGTCGGCGCGCCGTGTCGAAATCGACCTCGATCTTGCCCTCCAGCCGTTCCTTCAGCACCTCCGCCGCATCGTTGTGGATCGCGCGCCGGGCCATGTCCACCGTCTCGATCTGTTGCGGGGAAGCGTTGCTGATCGCCTGATAATAGCTGTCGCAAATGGCGAAATATTCGCGGATCGGGCGGCGGAACCGGCCGAGGCCGAGGATGATCGCCTCCAGCGGCGTGTCATCCTCTCTGTTGATCTCGATCGCCAGCCGCCCGTCCTCGACCCGCAGGACCACCTTATAGGGGCCGGCATAGCCGTCGGCATGCACCCGCTGGGGCGCGAAATGATTATCCTCCAGCAGGTCGAAAATCGCGATGCGCCGTTCCTGCTCCACGTCGGCATTGCGCCACAGGATCGTGCGCTGGTCCAGCTGGATGTCTATGATGCGCGGATCGGCCATATGTTAGCGAACTGTCAGTGCGGCGATGCGCGCCGAAATGCAAGCGGGACTTATCCACAGATGCTTGGGTTTAGCCCCTTGCGCCCATCCGGCCGGGAGAGGAAAGAGGGCAGATGGTCGAACTGCTGAAAATCAATCCCGCCGAAACGGGCGGAACCGAACTGCCGCGCAATGTCGAGGCGGAGGCCGCGCTGCTGGGCGCGATCATGATCGACAATCGCATTGCCGAAGATGTGCAGCTCAAGCTGAAGGCCGAACATTATTTCGAGCCGCTGCATGGCCGCATCTATGACGCGATCATGCGCCTGCTGGACAAGGACATGGTCGCCAATCCGGTGACGCTGAAACCGATGCTGGAGCAGGACCCGGCATTGAAGGAACTGGGCGGCGCGGCCTATCTGGCGCAACTGACCGGCAACGGCGCGGCGCTGATCGGCGCGCGCGACTTCGCAAGTCAGATCTACGACCTCGCCCTGCTGCGCCAGCTTGTCAGCGTCGGTCGGGAACTGGTTGAAAATGCTATGGACACCAGCGAGGATGTTAATCCCCGCGAACAGATCGAGGCGGCCGAAGTCGCGCTCTACAAAGTGTCCGAAGGCGAAGGCGAGACGGGTTCGGTCAAGAGCTTCCTGACCGCATCGACCGCCGCCGTGCAGGTGGCGGAACGCGCGCTCAACAGTGGCGGCCATGTGTCGGGGATCACCACCGGCATCAACAGCCTGAACGCCAAGATCGGTGGTCTGCACAATTCGGACTTGATGATCCTGGCCGGTCGTCCGGGCATGGGCAAGACGTCGCTGGCGACCAACATCGCCTATAATGCGGCGTCACGCTGGCTGCGCGACAATGCGGACGGCATCCCGGCCGAAAAGAATATGGGCGCCAAGACGGCCTTCTTTTCGCTCGAAATGTCGGCCGACCAGCTGGCGACCCGCGTTCTGGCCGAACAGTCGGGCATCTCCGGCGAAGCGCTGCGCATGGGCAAGATCAGCCGTGCGGATTTCCAGAACCTGTCCCGTGCCGCGCGGGACTTGCAGGAATTGCCGTTGTTTATCGACGATACGCCGGGCCTGACGATCGCGGCGCTGCGCACCCGTGCACGTCGTCTGAAGCGTCGCCATGATATCGGCTTCATCGTTGTCGACTATCTCCAGCTGCTCCAGGGTACCGGCCGCGGCAACGAGAATCGCGTGAACGAAATTTCGGAAATTTCCCGTGGTCTGAAGACTTTGGCGAAGGAACTTCACGTGCCGGTGCTGGCGCTGTCGCAGCTCAGCCGCGCGGTGGAACAGCGCGAGGACAAGCGGCCGCAGCTTTCCGACCTTCGCGAGTCCGGCTCGATCGAGCAGGATGCGGATATGGTCTGGTTCGTGTTTCGCGAGGATTATTACGAGGCCGCCAAGGAGCCCAAGCCCGACGACGAGGCCGCCTATGCCGCGTGGAAGGAGAATATGGAGCGCATCTACGGTCTGGCCGAAGTAATCGTCGCCAAACAGCGGCACGGCTCCACCGGCCGCATCCGCATGAAGTTCGACGCCAAGATCACCCGGTTCTCCGACATTGCGGACGACAGCTATCAGGATTTGGATTACGAATAGTCAGTAATAAATCCCGTTCGCTTCGAACCCTTCGGCGGCCGCCTGTGGCGGCCGCTCAGGATAAACTACGTCGAGAATCGGCTGGAATGGCGCTTCCCGTTTCTCGACACGCTCGAAACGAACGGACGTTGGTTAAGCCTTCACCGCCTTGGCGCGTGCTGCCACCCGCTTTTCCAGCATCGACAGCGGCATCGCGCCTTCCTCAAGAATGGCGTGGAACTGTTTGATATCGAAGTCCTTGCCCAGTGATGCCTGCGCATCCTGACGCGCCTTGCTCCATACGCCATGGCCGACCTTGTAACTGGTCGCCTGACCCGGCTGGGTGCAATAGCGTTCGACTTCGCGCTGGCAGCGGGGGCGAGCGAAGCCGGTCTTTTCGACCATATAGTCGGTCGCCTGCTCGCGGCTCCATTTCTTCGCATGAATGCCGGTGTCGACCACCAGCCGGGCCGCACGGAACAGGAACGACTGGAGATAGCCGGCCCGGTCGATCGGCGTTGCATAACCGCCCAGTTCGTCCGCCAGTTGTTCGGCATAGAGCGCCCAGCCTTCGGTATAGGCGCTCATGAAGGCGGTCTTGCGCAGCATCGGCACGTCGCCCGCATTTTGTGCGGTCGAAATCTGGAGATGATGCCCCGGCACGCCTTCATGATAGGTGAGCGAGGGCAGGCCATATTTCGGCCAGTCGCCGACATCCTTCAGGTTGATGAAGTAGATAGCGGGGCGTGATCCATCCAGCGCGGCGCGGTTATAATAGCCGTTGGATGCGCCATCCTGGATCTCCACCGGCACTGCGCGGATTTCCAGCGCAGTGTCAGGAATGGTGGTGAAGGCGTTGGGAAGTTTCGCCTTCATCGCGTCGACGTCGCGATTGAGCTGGGCGAGCAGGGCCGCCCGGCCCTCCGCGCTGTCCGGATAAAGCTGTGCCGGATCGACATTGAGCGCCGCGAGGCGTTCGCCGATCGATCCGCTGGTGCGGCCGGCGCCCTTCAGGATGACGTCCAGCTGGGCGGAAAGGTCGGCGACCTGCTCCAGACCCATGGCGTGAATCTGGTCGGCGGTCAGGTCGGTCGTGGTCGCGCTCTTGAGCGCAGCGGCGTAGATTTCGTCGCCGCGCGGGGTGCGCCAGATGCCGTCGCCCGCTGCCGTCTTGCCACGCAGCGCCTCGATCGCGGCGATCTGTTCATCCAGCGCGGGATAGATGGATTTTTCGACCACCGCTGCCGCCTGCGTCTGCCAGTCGCCGGCCAGCCCCTTGGCTGCCGCGCGCTTGACGAGCGACTGGACCATCGAACTGTCGGCGGCGCTCTGGCCGCGCAGCTTCTTCATCTGGCCAAGGGTGAGGTCGAGCGACCAGCCCGGTGCCAGATAGCCCCGTGCTGCCTCATCCCGCTGGAGCGCGGTGTCGGTGCGCAGATTGCGCGCGAAGGCCTCCAGCCGCGCGACATAGGCATCGCAATCGGCCGTCGCATTGATGGTATGGGCGGTGTTGAGGAAGTCGGGGGTGGAGAAATAGCTGCCGCCCTGCTGGAAGATGCGATAGGGGCGCACCGCGCTGTTCAGGCCGAATTTGGCCGGCGCGATGGTCTGCTGGTCCAGCGCGTAGAGGATGACGTCGAGGTTCAGGCGCTGCGCGTCGGACAGGCTGGCGCTCTTATAGCCCTCCAGCTCCTTGATTGCAGCTTGGGTGGCGGCCAGCCGCTTCATCATCGCCGACTTGCTGTTGTCGTCCAGCTGGCTCTTTGCGCCGGTGCGGGCGCCCTTGTCGAGGCCGAGGCTGGTGACGAAGGCAGGCGACAGGTCCAGCTGGCGCTCGAAGATCGCGGCGAAGGCGGCGGAGAGGCGGGCATCGTCGGCGCCGGCCTGCGCAAAGGTGCGCGGCGCGGCGACGGCGAGCGCAGCGGCGCCGCTGGTGGCGAGGAATTGACGACGGTCCATGGGCGACTCCCTTATGCCTTTGACAATAGGGCCGAGTGTATTGCGCGACTGGCACGATCCGTCCAGCCGATTGCAATATTGTTACGCGGTCGAGACAGATTCAGTGCTTGGGCAGTTCGAACCGCTTGGCGAGGCCGTGATAGAGCCGTTCCTTGCTGACCAGTTGCGCCGAGAAATCGGCGACGAGCGCGGCGGCGAGCAGGGGCATCATCAGGCCGCGGCTGGCCGTCGTTTCGGAAATGATGATGACAGCGGTCAGCGGCGCGCGCACCACGCCGGTGAAATAGGCGACCATGCCCAGCAACACGACCGCGCCCTGCGGATAGGTCGGAAAGAGGCTGCGCAGCATGTCGCCGATGCCGGCACCGACTGACAGCGATGGTGCAAAGATGCCGCCGGGCAGGCCCGACACCGCCGTCGCCAGCGTCGAAACGAACTTGGCCGCGCCGAACCAGAGCGGCACATCATCGCCGCTGATGACATTATGGGCGGTTTCATAGCCGGTGCCCCAGGTGAGGCCGGTCGTCACGCCGACAAGGGCGACGATGATGCCGCAGGCCAGCGCCATGATGACGGGCCGTGCCCGAAGCCACGCGATCGGCGAGAAACTTGTCGTGCCGGACGCCAACATCAGCCGGGAGAAGAGGCCGCCGGCGATGCCGCCCAGAAAGCCGGCGACAGGCGCAGCGATCAGTGCGTCATGGACGCTGAGCGTCTGGCGCATGACGCCGAAATAGACATAGTCGCCGGCCAGACCCAGGCTGACCATGCCGGCGATCAGCACGGCGGCCATGACCAGCAACGTCATGCGCTGCTCATAGGCGGCAGCCAGTTCCTCGATGGCGAAGGCGACACCGGCCAGCGGCGTGTTGAATGCGCCCGCCACGCCGGCCGCGCCACCCGCGATGAAGACGGAAGCGCGCAGAGGAATGCGCATGATCCGGTGGGCATAGCCCATGATGCTGGCAGCGATCTGTACCGTCGGGCCTTCGCGGCCGACCGATGCACCGAACAGCAATGTGCCGATGGTCAGCCAGAATTTGACGAAGGCGGTGCGTGCCGACACCAGCGCCTTCATGCCTTCATCGGGATTGCGCGATGCCGCTATGACTTGGGGGATGCCGGAGCCTTTTGCCGCAGGAGCAATCTTCATCGTGATCCAGGCGAAGCTGGCGAAGCCCAGAGGGGTGACGATCAGCGGCAGCCACCAGCACCAGGCAATCATGCGACGGAACAGCGCACCGGCATGGTCAGCCAGTTCGGCGAAGAGCAGGGCGGTCAGGCCGACCAGCACGGCGCCGGCCAATATGGCGATGCGACGGCGCCAGATCAGCGCTTCGGGGCCATGGCGGCGCATCAGGACACGCAGCCGTCGGCGGTACAGACGCAGCCGTGCGATCACCGAAAATCTGCCATGTCGATTATCTGCCCGCGCTGCGACCCATCAGGCCGGGATGGCGGTGCCATAGCGAGGCACGGCGGGGTATGGAACCCCGCCGACCGGTATCGCTGTAGAAATATCAGAGCATTTTGAAGTTATATGGAACAGATGACGGCTCGCAAAATGCGGGAAACGGATACTTCAATCAGAAGGCTGGCAGGTTGGCCGGGTCCTCTGGATCTACGGCCGGGATCGGCGATACAGGCGAATGAATACCGCATTCCACCTTGTCCCAGCCGCGCCAGCGCCCGGCGCGCGGGTCTTCGCCCGGCATTACCTTGGATGTGCAGGGTTCGCAGCCGATCGACAGATAGCCCTGTGCCTCCAGCGGGTGACGCGGCAGGTTCTCGCGGTCGAAATAGACTTCCAGATCGGCCTTGGTCCAGTCGCCCAGCGGGTTGAGCTTCAGCCGGCCATCCTCCACCTCGAAGCGGGGCAGGTTCTGGCGCGTTACCGACTGGAACGCCTTGCGGCCCGAAATCCAGGCGTCCAGGCCATCCTTGGCGCGCTTCATCGGCTCCACCTTGCGGATTTCGCAGCAGCCATCCGGGTCATAGGACCAGCGCAGGCCCGTTTCGTCCTTCTTCGCGATGACGTCGGCGATCGGCGCGACGGTGCGGCTGTCGGTGAAGCCGAAGCGCGCGATGAGCGTGTCTCGATAGTTGAGCGTTTCGGCGAACATCTTGAGCGTGTCGACGAAAATCACCGGGACATTCCGGTCTGCCTTGGCCACCAGATCGAGCAGCACCGCGCTTTCCGTGCCGAAAGAGGAGACGACGGCGACATTGCCGGCGAGTCCTTCCGCAAACACGGTCTTGAGCATGGTCAGCGTATCGACGCCCTCGAAGCGCGCGTTGAGCGCGTCGGCTTGCCCCTGGGTAAAGGCAGGGCGGGCGTCAATAACATCGATCTGGCGGGCAGGTTCAGCCATCAATTTTCTCCGGATGCCGTTTCGCCCAGACGGGCTGGCGGCCATCGATCGCCTTTTGATAGACGTCGGCATAGCGGTTGAGCGCGCGCTCTACGGCAGCGTCATCCAGCGGCTTTGCAGGGTGGAAACTGTCGAAGCCGCAGCGGCGCATGGCATTGATCTGGTCGACCAGCACATCGCCCACGGCGCGCAATTCGCCCTGATAGCCCGATTCCCGCAGGATGCGCGCAGCCGAATAGCCGCGCCCGTCGCCATAAGCCGGGAAGTTCACTTCGACCAACGACAGGCGATCGAGATGTGGCAGCAGTTCGCGCGCATCCTCGCCCGGCTCGATGCGGACGGCGGTGGCGTTGGACTGGCCGGTGAAGGATTCGACCGTGACGGCGGGTTCCTGCGCGGCTTCACCGTCGCGGAAGGACAGGAACTCAACCATAGATCGCCTCCTTGAAGGGCTTCATGCCTATGCGGCGATAGGTATCGAGGAAGCGCTCCCCGTCGGTGCGCTGCGCGAGATAGATGTCCGTGACCTTCTCGATCGCGTCGACCACGCCATCCTCGGAGAAGCCGGGGCCGGTGATCTGGCCGAGCGACGCATCCTCCGCGCCCGATCCACCGAGCAGCAGCTGGAAATTCTCCACGCCCTTCCGGTCGACGCCCAGAATGCCGATATGGCCGGCATGATGGTGGCCGCAGGCGTTGATGCAGCCCGAAATCTTGAGCTTCAGCTCGCCCAGTTCAGCCTGACGTTCGGCGTCGGCGAAACGCTGCGCGATCTTCTGCGCCAAGGGAATCGAGCGCGCATTGGCGAGCGCGCAATAATCCAGGCCGGGGCAGGCGATGATGTCGGTGATGAGGTCGAGATTCGCTTCGGCCAGCCCTGCTTCTTCCAGCTTTTGCCAGATGGCGTACAGGTCCGCCTTCTTTACATGCGGGAGAACGAGGTTCTGCGCATGGGTGACGCGCAGTTCGTCGAGGCTGTACTGCTCGGCCAGCGTCGCAACCAGTTCGATCTGCTCGGCCGACGCGTCGCCGGGGATGCCGGTCAGCGGCTTCAGGCTGATATTGACGATCGCGTAGCCCGGCACCTTGTGCGCGGCGACCTGACGATCGACCCACAGAGCAAAGGCCGGATCGGCGCGGTCGATCTCTTCGCTCAGGCCCGTTTCATAAGCCGGGTTGGCGAAGAAAGCGCGGATACGATCCAGCTCCTCGATCGGCGGGTTAAGGCCAAGCTCGCGCATATGGGCGAACTCTTCCTCGACCTGCCGCTTATACTCCTCGACGCCGATCTCATGGACCAGAATTTTGATGCGTGCCTTATACTTGTTGTCGCGACGGCCGTAGCGATTGTAGACGCGCAGGCACGCTTCCAGATAGGAGACGATCTCCTCCTCCGGCACGAAGTCGCGGATCAGCGGGGCGACCATCGGGGTGCGGCCCATGCCGCCGCCGGCATAGACTTCGGCACCGATCACACCATCCTTCGACACCAGCTTCAGGCCGATATCGTGCAGGCGCATCGCCGCGCGATCATCGTCTGACGCAATCACCGCGATCTTGAACTTGCGCGGCAGATAGGTGAATTCCGGGTGGAAGCTCGACCATTGGCGCAGCAGCTCGGCCCAGGGGCGGGGGTCCGCCACCTCGTCGGCGCTGACGCCGGCATATTGGTCGGAGCTGATGTTGCGGATGCAATTGCCGCTGGTCTGGATTGCGTGCATCTCGACGGTCGCCAGTTCGGCGAGGATGTCGGGCGCGTCGGCCAGCTTGATCCAGTTATATTGCAGGTTCTGGCGCGTGGTGAAGTGGCCATAGCCCTTGTCATATTTGGCCGCGATCTCGCCCAGCTTGCGCATCTGCTTGCCGCTGAGCGTGCCATAGGGGATGGCAACGCGCAGCATATAGGCGTGAAGCTGAAGGTAGAGGCCGTTCATCAGCCGCAGCGGCTTGAACTGGTCCTCCGTCAGCGCGCCGGTCAAGCGGCGCTGCACCTGATCGCGAAATTCATCGACACGGGCGTCGACGATGGACTGGTCGTAGCTGTCATAGCGATACATGGTCAGATCACCCAATTGCCGGCGTCGGCATCATTCGGTTTGAGATTGAGGTCGGGGCGCACCGTCGGGCCGAGGGCACGGATACGGTCCTTGATATGGGCCGGACGCACGCCTTCGTCCGTGACGGTCGCATCGATCACATAGGCGCCCACGACGCGCAGCGCGGCTTCCTCGGTGCGGGCGATGTCGTCGCCATGATCGCCGACGTCGGCGCTGTCGCCGACCTGTCGCGACCAGCCGTCGCCTGCCCACCAGATGACGTCGCCGCTCACCAGGTCATTGCCCGTCAATATCTTCATTCTACCCATTTCCCATCCGGTCCGGTCGTTGCCGGGCCTTCGATATTCAATGCCCCATGCAGACAGCTATCGCGATAGGCGATCAGGCTGTCCTGCGCCAGCGCATGCGCCGCCACTTCACCGACAACGATCAGCGCCGGGCTGACCACCTTTTCCCGCACCACCATATCGCCCAGATCGGCGAGCAGGGTGCGCAGAGTCCGCATGTCCGCGCGCGTGCCATTTTCCAGCACCGCCACTGGCAAGTTCGGCGATACGCCGTCGGCGATCAGCTTGTCGGCGATGTCGGCGGCAGTCGCGACGCCCATATAGATGACGAGCGTGCGCCCTTTACCCGCCAGGCCGGACCAGTCCTGATCCGTCAGCCCCTTGCACTGGCCGGCCACGAAGCTGACCGCGCTGGATGCTTCGCGATGGGTCAGGGGGAGTTGCGCGGACGCAGCGCTACCGATCGCGGCGCTGATGCCCGGTACGACCTCCACCGGCACGCCGGCGGCGCGGCAGGCATCGACTTCCTCGCCGCCCCGGCCGAAGATGAAGGGATCGCCGCCCTTCAACCGCACAACGCTGCGCCCTTCGCGGGCGAAGTCGACGAGAAGTTGGTTGATCGCCTCCTGCGGCATGGAATGACGGCTGCGCTGTTTGGCGACCGAAATGAATTCGGCATCCGGCGATGCGAGGGCAAGAATGGCGTCCGACACTAGGCCGTCATGCACGATCACGTCGGCCGCGCCGATCAGGCGCGCAGCCTTAATGGTCAGCAGGTCCGGATCGCCGGGGCCTGCGCCTACCAGATGGACGGTCGAGGATGCTTTATCAGCCATGATGGCCAGATGGCGAAAGCGGACGCCAAGTTCAATTCAGAATGGGTATGCAGGGGGTTAGGAAATGTTTTCGGCTCAATCGCCCATGGCGGCGACGTCGATGTCCTTAAGTCCAACACCGATCGAGGCGCGGGGCGTTTCGATCTCCGCCGATACGACCGGATAGGCGCAATAATCCGCGGCATAATAGGCGCTGGGGCGGTGGTTGCCCGATATGCCGGTGCCGCCGAATGGAGCCGAGGAGGAGGCGCCGTTGGTCGGCCGGTTCCAGTTGATGAGGCCGGCGCGGATATTGGCCCAGAACTGGTTATATTGTTCGGGCGACCCGCCGATCAGTGAAGCGGACAGGCCGTAGCGCGTGTTGTTCGCCTCCGCTATCGCTTCGCCGAAGTCCGAGACGCGGATCACTTGCAGCAAAGGGCCAAACAGTTCGACATCGGGCCGCTCCTTCATGGCGGTTACATCGATGATGGCAGGGGACAGGAAGGGCAGGCCTTTGTGCGGCCGCACCATATGCTTGATCGGCCGGCCGCCGTTGCTCATCAGATAAAGGAAGCTTTCGGTCAGTCCGTCGGCGGCCTGATTGTCGATCACGGGGCCCATATAGGGAGCGGGATCGGCATGGGGATGATCGACGATCAGCCGGTCGGCCAGTTTCTTGACCTCGCTTACCAACCGGTCGGCGATGCTGTCGCGCACGATGAGGCGGCTGGCGGCGGTGCAGCGCTGGCCGCTGGTCATGAAGGCGGACTGGACCACCAGTGTCGCCGCCGCGCTGATTTCGGGCGTGTCCCAGACGATGATCGGGTTGTTGCCGCCCATTTCGAGGGCGAGGATCTTCGACGGCTGGGCGGCGAATTGCCGGTTGATCGCAATGCCGGTCTGGGCCGATCCGGTGAAGAGGATGCCGCCGACATCGGGATGGGCGGCCAGCGCCTTGCCCGCATCCGCGCCGCCGATCAGCAGGCGCATGGCATCCACCGGCACCCCGGCCTCATGATAGAGTTTGACCAGCATTTCGCCGACGGCCGGCGTCTTTTCCGATGGCTTGAAGACCACGGCATTGCCGGCGAGCAGGGCGGGAATGATATGGCCGTTGGGCAGATGGGCCGGGAAATTATAGGGGCCGAGCACGGCCATCACGCCATGGGGCTTGTGCCGCACCGACTGGCGCGCGCCCAGGGCCGCTTCGAGCCGGCGTTGCCCGGTCCGTTCGGAATAGGCAGCGACGCTGATGTCGACCTTGCCCATGACGGCGGCGACTTCATTGCGGGCGTCCCATAACGGCTTGCCGGTTTCGCGGGCGATCAGGTCTGCCAGCGCATCCTCATGCTTGCGCACGACATTGACGAAGCGGCGCAGGGTTTCGATGCGATAGGCGATCGGCTGGGCCGCCCATTTGGGCCAGGCCGCGCGTGCGCGCGCCACCTCTGCATCGACGTTTCCGGGTTCGCCCTGCCAGAGCAGGGTGCCGGTGGCAGGTTCGTGGGATGTGAGCGGCGCGACCATTTGGAAAGCGGTATGGCCGAAATTGGTTAAGGAAAATAGATGCGAATGGGAAGTATTGCGCGATGGCCGCCGCTATTGGGGTGGCGGCAGGTCGTCGGCCATCAGCCACATTTCGGCCGGCAGGCGGGAGCAGAAGGCCGCCACCTCCGACCCGCGAAGCCGTTCGCGCAACCATTGCTTAGCCGACTGGCCCGGGGTCAGGATGGCGACCCGATCGCCCGGCAGATAGCTACGGTGGCATTCTGCCAATATGTCGTCATTGATGCCCATCTTATGATCTTGCGCGCTGCTGAGGTCCGAGAGCACGCGGATGGGCTCGCCATTGCGCCGTCGTTTGGCGATGATTTCCCGCAAGATCTTGAAATGCGCGTCCAGTTCCGACGGCGTCCAGTCACCGGAGGAGCGGATGGTGATTATCCCATCCGGATCAGACAAATCGCGCTCGATCATATTGCCGCCAAAGGTTGCAGGATCTCGGGAAGATTAATCCATGATAATCACCATGTCGTTAACATAGTTCCATCGGTCTGATTATTTTCAGTCTGCGGGGACGTTCAACGCTTCGCCCATGCGCCGGATCGCGGCGACTTTGGCATGGAGGGGCGACCAGTCGTCATCCTTGTCGATGGCGTTCCAGATCGCCTCGACCTCTTCGATATGCATGGAGCAGGGGGTGGCGTCGGACCAATAGGGATGGTCCCTTGCACCGGATATGGCGATGCAATCCGCGATCTTTTCGCGAAATTGGCCCCAGGCGCCGTCGGCATAGGCGGCATCGTCGCGGGGTACCCCGCCACGCCAGTCATGGAAAAACCGGTCGATCGGGGTGGCGGTCGTCACCATCGCGCGGACGGCAGCCTCGATCATGGGGGCAGGGTCGGCATCGGGCGCGACGCCCAGTCTCCAGCAGAAGCGGCGCTGCATGGCCTCGCCATAGAGGGTCGGGAAGCGTTCCAGTTCCGCAATCAGCGGCGGGGCTTCCGTCAGCGGGCGCAGCGACACGGCCAGTTGGGCGACATCCCAGTGGATCGCTTCCGCCTGCCGGCCGAAGGCGTAAAGGCCCTGATGATCGAAATAGGCGGCGGTGAAATTGGCGTCCCACAACGGGGTGAAACGCCACGGGCCATAGTCGAAGCTTTCGCCGGTGACGTTGATATTGTCGCTGTTGAGCACGCCATGGACGAATCCCGCCACCATGTAGCTGGCGGCGAGGTCGGCGGTGCGCTCCACCACGCGGCCGAGCAATTGGGCGGACGGATTGTCGCCCGGCGCTTCTTCATAAAGCCGGGTGAGGGCATAGTCGGTCAGTCTTGCCAGCAACGCCTGGTCGTCATGGAAGGCCGCGCGCTGGAAGGAACCGATGCGGATATGCGAATGGCTGAGCCGCACCATCACGGCGCCGCGCGTGGGGGAGGGTTCATCGTTGCGCTCCAGCGCCTCGCCCGTCTCGATGATGGAAAGGGTCTTCGAGGTGTTGACGCCCAATGCCTCCAGCATCTCGGTCGCCAATATCTCGCGCACGCCGCCTTTCAGCGTCAGGCGCCCGTCGCCAAAGCGGCTATAGGGGGTCTGGCCCGATCCCTTAGTGCCCAGGTCCAGCAATCGACTGGCTTTGTCGCGCAATTGCGCGAACAGGAAGCCGCGCCCGTCACCGATATCGGGATTATAATGGCGGAACTGATGGCCGTGATAGCGCAGCGCCAGCGGGCGGGGCAGGCTGCCTTCCAGCGGTGCGAAGCGGCCGAAATGGGCGATCCACTCGTCATCGCTGAGGTCATCGAGGCCCACCGAGGCGGCGGCGCGGTCGTTGCGGTAGCGCAGGATGGTTTTGGGGAAGTCCGCCGCCACGACAGGATCGGCGATGTCGGGCATCAGCGTATCGATTTCGGTGGCGGGACGATATTTGGCGGCTTGCGGCGTCTGGATCATATGGCGATATGGGGGAAGGTCACCTGAAGGATCAAGCTTGAGCGGCTATAAGGACGGATATTGGTGGTCACCCGATGGGCTGCGGCTCCATTATCGGGACTATGAAGGGGGCGATGACGGTCGTCCACCATTGCTCTGCCTGCCGGGGCTGACCCGCAATGCGCGCGATTTCGAGCCGTTGGCCGGCCGGCTGGCCGGGGAATGGCGGCTGATCTGCCCGGATATGCGCGGCCGCGCCGAAAGCGCCTATGCCAAGGACGCGATGACCTATGTCCCGCTAACCTATTTGCAGGATATCAGCCGGTTGCTCGCGGACCTTGCCATCACCCGCTTCGTCGCGGTCGGCACCTCGCTGGGCGGCATCATCACCATGCTGATCGCGGCCACGCACAAGGAATGGCTGGCGGGTGCGTTATTGAATGATGTTGGCCCGGCGCTGGATGAAGGCGGGCTGGATCGGATCAGATCCTATGTCGGCGTCGGCCAGTCGCACCCCACCTGGGTCCATGCCGCCCGCGCGCTGGCGGAGGCCAATGCGGATGTCTATCCGAATTATGATCTGGAACAATGGCTGGCCATGGCGAAACGCCTCTATCGCCTAAACAGCGGCGGCCGCGTCGTGCTGGATTATGACATGAAGATCGCCGAGCCGATCCGCGCCATGGGCAGCGAGTCGGGCGTCGACATGTGGCCGGTGATGCAGGCATTTGACGGTATTCCGACGCTGCTGCTGCGTGGCGAGCGATCCGATTTGCTGTCCGAGGCTTCCGCGCGGCGCATGGTGGACGGAATCGGCCTCAGTGCTGAACTGGCAACCGTGCCGGGCGTTGGCCATGCGCCGGCGCTGGACGAGCCGGAAAGCGTGGCGGCGATCGATCGATTGCTCGCGCGGGTGCTGCATGGATAGGCCGCCGCACATCTTGCACGTCCATGGCAGCTTCAGCCTGGGCGGCAAGGAAGCACGCGCCGTGCGCTTGATGAACCTGTGGGGCGACAAGGCGCGCCATAGCATCGCGAGCGCCGATCCGCAGGCGATGGGCGCGCGCGACGCGATCGATTCGAATGTCGCCGTCGACTATCCCGACAGCCCGTCCTTCGCAGGCAAGCCGGGACTGGCCCGCTATCGGGTCATCACCGCCTTCCTCAAGCAGTTCGACCTGATCCTCACCTATAATTGGGGATCGATGGACGCAGTGATGGCGCATCGGCTGGCCGGCGCATCGGCTGGCCTTCCCCCGCTGATCCATCATGAGGACGGGTTCAACGCGGATGAAACCCAAGGGTTGAAGACGAAGCGCAACCTGTTCCGCCGCCTCGCCCTGCAACGCGCCTATGGTATGGTGGTGCCTTCGGTCCGGCTGGAAGGGATTGCCCGCTCCGTCTGGAAGCAGCCGGTGGACCGCTTGCACCTGATCCGCAACGGCATCGACGTCGATCGTTATGCACAAGCGCCGGCGTCGGACGCGATCCCCGGCCTCGTGCGTTCGCCGGGGAAGCTGCTGGTCGGTACGCTCGCCGGGCTGCGCGCGGTGAAGAATATTCCGCGCCTCGTTCGGGCCGTGGCCGCGCACAAGGATCGGTTGCAACTGGTCGTGGTGGGCGAGGGGCCCGAGCGCGAGGCGATCCTGGCAGAGGCTGCGGCGCACGGGCTGACCGACATGCATATGGCGGGTTTCATGGACCGTCCGTGGCGCTTCGTCGGCCTGTTCGACATTTTCGCGCTATCGTCCGACAGCGAGCAATTCCCCATATCGCTGGTGGAGGCGATGGCGGCCGGCGTGCCGGCGGCGTCGATGAATGTGGGCGACGTCGCGAACATGGTGGCACCGGAAAACCGGCCCTTCGTGGTCGATACCGAGGCGGAACTGGCGGATGCGCTTGGCGCGCTGGCAGACGATGCCGATCTGCGCGCGCGGCTGGGGGCTGCGAACCGCCAGCGTGCGGCATGCGACTATGCCGAGCATGATATGGTAAATGCTTATGCGCGCCTCTACGGGGAGGCACTGGCCAGCCCCATGATTTTGCGCTAGGGCGCGCGAAATTCGTCATAGACAGCCAAAGCTGCTATAGGGTTGCTTTTTTCCCGGTCGAGGGGGCCGGGTGCATGTGCAGGAGATGTCGTTGTTCAAGGGGTTGAAGCCTATCGTCTATGGTGGCCGTGAAGTCTGGCCGATAGTCGAGGGCGGCAAGGGCGTTGCCGTATCCAACCACAGCAGCTCTGGCGCCTGGGCGGCGGCCGGCGGCATCGGCACCGTGTCGGCGGTCAATGCCGACAGCTATGACAGCTTCGGCAATGTCATCCCCCAAATCTATCACGGCCGCACCCGCCGCGACCGGCATGAGGAACTGATCGCCTATGCCATCGACGGCGCCGTCGAACAGGTGAAGCGCGCGTTCGAAATCGCCGGCGGCAAGGGCGCGATCAACATCAACGTGCTGTGGGAAATGGGCGGTGCGCAGCGGGTGCTGCACGGCGTTCTAGAAAAGACGCGCGGCATGGTGGCCGGTGTCACCTGCGGCGCGGGCATGCCCTATAAGCTCAGCGAAATCGCGGCTTCCTACAATGTCAGCTATCTGCCGATCGTCTCCTCCGGTCGCGCCTTCCGTGCGCTGTGGAAGCGCGCTTATTCGAAGGCGTCGGAATGGCTGGCGGCGGTGGTCTATGAAGATCCCTGGCTGGCGGGCGGCCATAACGGCCTATCCAACGCGGAAGATCCGCGTGCGCCGCAAGACCCCTATCCCCGCGTCCGCGACCTGCGCGCGACCATGCGCGAAGGCGGCATTTCGGACGATGTGCCGATCGTGATGGCCGGCGGCGTCTGGGCGCTCAAGGACTGGAATGACTGGATCGACAATCCCGAACTGGGGTCGATCATGTTCCAGTTCGGCACCCGCCCGCTGCTGACGCAGGAAAGCCCGATCCCGCAGGATTGGAAAGACCGGCTTATGCAGTTGGAGCCGGGCGACGTGCTGCTGCACAAATTCTCGCCCACCGGTTTCTACAGCTCGGCGATCCGCAATCCGTTCCTGCGTTCGCTCGAAGCGCGGTCGGACCGGCAGATTCCGTTCAGCACCGAACAGGCGGGCGACCATACCCACCAGCTCGACGTGGGCGTGAAGGGCAAGAATTTCTGGGTGACGCTGGGTGACCTGACCCGTGCGCGCGAATGGTTCGGTGCCGGCTTCACCTCCGCGCTCAAGACGCCGGACAACACGCTCGTCTTCGTGACCGAGGAAGAGAAGGCGGAAATCCGCAAGGACCAGACCGACTGCATGGGCTGCCTGTCGCAGTGCAGCTTCTCCAGCTGGATGGACAGCGAAACCAACTCGACCGGTCGCTTGGCTGACCCGCGCAGCTTCTGCATCCAGAAGTCGTTGCAGGAATCGGTCCATGGCGGCGATCTGGACAAGAATCTGCTGTTCGCCGGGCATGCCGCCTATCGGTTCAAGCAGGACCCCTTCTATTCGAACGGGTTCGTGCCGACCGTGAAGCAGCTGGTCGACCGCATCCTGACGGGCGACTGATGGTCACCGAGCTTCCAGGGCTGGCGGTGCTGCATTATGGCGCCGCCGATTTCGATATCGAACGGCCGGGGCAGTTCGTGCTCTGCGCCGTTTCGGGCGCGCGAATCGATCTCCACGATCTCAAATATTGGAGCGCCGAGTTTCAGGAGGCGTATCGCGGCCCGCAGGAAGCGACTCGCTCCTTCCTTCAGCATCGCGGCCCCGATTTCCGGTAAAATACAGCCGTTATCGTTCGCAATCAGCGGCAATTGATCGGGTAGGCGGCTGGAATGGTCGTTCAAGGGGCGATGAATGTCGGTTCATCGCCCATTTGATGCGATCCGCCGTAACTTTGCTATTCCGGCTCGGTAAAAACTGATGTAATCTTTTCACAGAAGCGACGAAGATCGCTCCATGTGGAAGGATGTGTGTCGATGTCTCGTATTGACGTCTTTGGTGATCGTATCTGCATCGTGTCGAGCCTGCTGATCGTGGGCTGGTTTCTCTATAGCACGATTTTCTGATCCCCTCTGCGGATGGCGGGCGCCATGGCGATCCGCTTTGTCCGCCTGATTGCTGCCCGCGGGCGCCACAAGGCGATCTGGCTGTGCGCACGCATTGCCCACATCACAGGAGAGGCTGATGTTCAGTCATGTCATGGTCGGCGCCAACGATATGGAGGCGTCCAAGGCTTTTTACGACGCGACCTTCGGGGCGATGGGCGTAAAGCCGGGCTTCTATGATGACAAGGGGCGGACCATCTACCTGCATGAGGGCGCGATCTTCATGATTACGACCCCGATCGACGGGGCGCCGGCCTGCCATGCCAATGGCGGAACGATCGGTTTTGCCATGGCGTCGCCCGAGCAGGCGGATGCCTGGCATGCGGCGGGCGTGGCGGCAGGCGGCAGCGCCTGCGAAGATCCGCCGGGCGTGCGGGAAGGTGGTTTTGGCAAGCTCTATCTCGCCTATCTGCGCGATCCTGCCGGCAACAAGCTGTGTGGGCTGCACCGGATCGGCTGATCCGCGGGCCTGACCAAGCCGGGCTGGATGCGGCCCAAGCAAAGCTATGTCGATTTTCCCAACCGGGTCGCTATCCAGTATCGCGAGCGTCATGCTCCGCGGCTTTTGATGGATGTCAGCTTGCTCCGCGTCACCAACGGCTAAAGCGCACGGTGCCGAAGCGACCACGCCAGGTTTCGTGTTCCCTTGCAAAGGAGAAGACGATGACCCGCACGACCCCACGCCGCCGTCCGTCCGACGCGGCTTTCCCGACACAGGCCATTTATCTGCCGCATAGCAGTTGGACGCGCACGGAACGCAAACCGGCCGTGAACCAGGTGATCGCGCCGGCTGATTTCTGGGCGCGGTTGGGGCTTTAAAGCAACGCGCCTTAAATATGATCCGTTCGTCCTGGGCCTGTCGAAGGACGCGCGCAATTTCCTTCGACAGGCTCAGGACGAACGGAAATTGGGTGATCCAAATTTAACGCTCGATGCTCTAACTGGGCAATCCGTTGACCGGGACGGCGAATACCCCTTCCGCTTCGAAACTGGCGATGGGGTAGGCGCAATAGTCGGCGGCATAATAAGCGCTGGGACGGTGATTGCCCGATGCGCCGAGGCCACCGAACGGCATGTTGCCCGCCGCGCCGGTGGTCGGCCGGTTGCGGTTGACGACGCCGGCGCGGCTTTCCTCCACCACGCGCTGCCACAGCGCCGCATCCTGCGCGATCAGCCCGGCAGACAGGCCGAAGCTGGTGGCGTTGGCGGCGGCGATCGCGGCGTCGAAGTCGGGCACCCGGATCACGGTCAGGACCGGGGCGAAAATCTCCGCATCGGGGGCGCTCACGCCGGTCATGTCGAGGAGGGCAGGGGTAACAAAGGCGGCGCTGCGATCGGCTACGCCATTGAACGCGCGGATGGTGCGGGCGCCCCGCGCGATAAGGTCGCTGACGGCGCGATGCGCGGCGGCGGCGGCCTGATCCGACACGAGCGGTCCCATGAAGGCTTCGCCTGCCTCGTTCCAGGCGGCGATCGGCAGGCGGGCGGCTAGCGCGGCGGTCGCCTCCACGATGGCGTCGCCGGTCGCGCCTTCGGGCACGATCAGGCGGCGGGCGCAGGAACAGCGCTGGCCGGTGGTGATGAAGGCCGAGTTGACGATGATCGACGCGGCCTCTTCCGGACTGTCCCAGGCGATCAGTGGATTGTTGCCGCCCAGTTCCAGCGCCATGATGACATGGGGGCGATCGACCAGTGCCCGGCGCAGCGCCGCGCCGGCCTGTGCCGATCCGGTGAAGAGCAGGCCGTCAATGTCGCCGGCGACCAGTGCTTCACCGGTCGAGCGGCCGCCTTGTACGACGGTCAGCAGCCCGTCTGGCAGGCCGGCCGCGGCCCAGGCATCGACCATGGCGGCGCCCGTGGCCGGGGTGATTTCGGACGGTTTGAAGACGATGGCGTTGCCGGCGATCAGCGCCGGGACGATATGGCCGTTGGGCAAATGGCCGGGGAAATTATAGGGGCCAAGCACCGCCATGACGCCATGGCCGCGATGGCGCAGCACCGCGCGGCCGAAGGGCATGTCGGCAGCGCGTTCGCCGGTGCGTTCGGCATGGGCCTTGATCGACACTTCGACCTTGGCGATCATCGATCCGATTTCGGCGTCGCTTTCCCAGAGCAGCTTACCCGTTTCGCGCGAGATGAGTTCGGCCAGTGCGGCGCGGCGCTCTCCCAATATGGCGGCGTAACGGCGGGCGACGGCGACGCGATCATCCACGCTCAGTGCGCGCCAGCCGGGCAGGGCGGCGCGGGCGGTGGCGATGGCGCGGTGGCAATCATCCGCGCTCGCGACCGGGCCTTCCCAGATCAGTTCACGCGAGGCGGGATCGAAAGACTGTAACATGGCGCTCACCGGTTCGCCCCCTTTTGGGCACTGGTCATGGCAAAGATGCCGGTGGCATTGCCGGTATCGAAAGCGAGATCGAGGCGGCCCGTTTCCGGGTCTATATCGCGGCTGATGAATTCATAGAAGGAGCCGGGCACCAAGCGAAGTTCACCGTCGGCGAAAATCCGCTCCACGCCGTCGGCGCGGAAGGCCGTCTGGCGCACACGGCCGGTTGCGGAGACTTCCAGCTTGTCCTTCATCGGCCTGTCCTCCGCCTTCAGCCGTTCGGCGAGGGCGGCGACATCGGCGACGCGGTCGGTCGCATGGTTGAAGCCATTGCCTTCCGTCGCGATCCACGCCGCTTCGTTGGAGCGGGACAGGAGCAACTGATAATCCTCAAAGCTGGGCGGTTCATGCTGCCGGTCGAAGGCGGACAGGATCACCGGCAGAGCGGCAATTGCGACAGCGAGTTGGACAGGTACATCGCGTTCATAGTGCGCGAGCATCGCTTTGGTCGGTTCGTCCAGCGGGTCGCGGCTGGTCCCGAAGATGCGGGCGGCGGCGTCGGCAAATTCATCGTCGAACCGGTCGACATGGAGTTCGGACAGGAAGAATTGGGGGATCGCCTCGGGGAAGTCCCGGTGACGATAGGCGCGGCCGGTCATGCGCAGGCGTTCGAGCGGATAGAGCGCCGCCATCTCATAGCCCAAGGGCAGGAAGATGCGGGTAAAGGCGTCCTCGCCACCCGGAAGCGCGCCGGTCTGTCCGACGGGAAAGCGGATCGAGCGGAGGGCACCATGGTCGAACACCACCTTGCCGCCCCGCGCCAATGTATCGGCAACATAGGCGTCGCCGCTGGGGACACGACGCAGCAGATCGTCGAACAGGACGACGTTCATGGCCATGGCAAAGGCGGCGCGGGAGACGGTGTCGCCACGCTGCGCCAACAGGGCGGGGTCGATCGCCAGCATGTCCAGCGTCTCCCGGCCAGTGTCCTCGCCCAGCGTCGCGACGACCAGCGTCTCTATCGTACCCATATTCTCATTCGACATGATATGCTCCCGATGACAGCGCCCTTATCGCAGGATATGCGTGATTTTCAAAATGGCGACCTGTCATCTGTTGATGCGAGTTAGGAATGAGTATTTCGCGTAAATGGTTGCCGCCCATGAATGCGCTGACCGCGTTCGAGGCGGCGGTGCGGCATGGCGGCTTTTCCCGCGCGGGGGAGGAGATTGGCCTGACCCAGAGCGCGGTCAGCCGGCAGATCGGGCAACTGGAGGACTGGTTGCAGACGCCCCTGTTCGACCGGATCGGGCGGCGGGTGCGGCTGAACGAAGCAGGGCGGGCCTATGCCGACGAGTTGCTGCCGGCGCTGGACAGCATAAGGCGTGCGACCGCGCGCGCATCGGCACGTCCGTCGCAGACGGCCCTGCGCGTTGCGACCCTGCCGAGTTTCGGGATGCGCTGGCTGGCGCCGCGCCTGCCGCAGTTGACGGCGCGCCATCCCGATCTGGTGATCGACTTTGCCGCACGGTCGCAGCCCTTCGATTTCGGGCATGAGGATTTCGACGCAGCTGTCCATTTCGGTGTCGCAGCAGACTGGCCCGGCGTGGCGATGGACTTTCTGTTCCGTGAGGAAGCCGTGCCGGTCTGTTCGCCGGCCTGGCTGGCGGCGCATCCATTGCGTGAGCCGGCTGACCTGCTGCACGCGCCGCTGCTCAGCCAGATATCGCGGCGGGATGCCTGGGCACGCTGGCTGGCGATGGCCGGCGTGGATGCGAGCGGGCTGGCGCAGGGGCCGGCCTATGAGCATTTCCTGATGCTGGCGCAGGCCTGTGCTGCCGGGGTGGGCGTGGCGCTGATCCCCAGCTTCCTGATCCAGCCGGAACTGGCTGCGGGGACGCTGGTCATCCCCTTTGCCCGGCCGCTATCGACCGAGCAGGCCTATTATCTGGTCTATCCCGCAGGTGCGCTGGGGGCGGGGCCGCTGGCGCAGTTTCGCGACTGGATGGTGGAACAGGCGGGGGGATAGGCGCATGAAGAGAAGCCGTTCGCCCTGAGCCTGTCCTGAGCGACTGCCTTGGCAGGCCGTCGAAGGGGTGGTCTTTTTCTCGCTATCAAAAAGCAAGAAGGGACTTCGACAGGCTCTCCTGAGCTTAGTCGAAGGGTCGAACGGGGTGGGGGGAGGCTATTGCAGGTTTTGCAATTGGCCTCGAACGCCCCTCACATCTTCTTGGGCATGCAGTCGCCGCCGGCCGCCTTGATCGCGCCGCAGAGGCGGGCCGCGTCGTTGCTGCTGGCGATCGGGCCAGCCTGAAGCCGGGTGACGGCGCCGGCCTTGACCAGATAGGGCTGGTAAGCGGACAGGCCGCCGACCTTGCGGCTGAGCTGGCTCCACAGGGCACGGGCACGGCCGTCTTCGCTGAAGGCGCCGAGCTGGACCCGCCAGCTGCCGGAGGCTGCCGGAGCGGGAGCGGCGCGCGCAGGCGCCGGTTCCGGCGCGGGTTTCGGTTTGGCGGCGGCGACCTGTACCGGCGGTTTGGCCGGAGCAGGTGCTGGCGCAGGGGCTGGCCGGGGTGCCGGCCGGTTGATGGTGGAGGGGGGCAATTCGGTGGTGCGCACCGCCGATCCGCTGCGGACAGGCGCCGGGGCGGGCGTCGCCACGGCGAGCGCGGCGCTGCTGTCGCCCTTTTCCATGCTGGCGGCCATGGCGAGGCCCTGTTTGCGTTGGTCCTCCGGAATATATTTGTCCATCTGCTCCAGGCTGGTCGCAGCCTGCGCCAGACCGGAGGCCGACGCGCGGGTCATCAGCGCATAAGCGCGGACCCAATCCTTGCCGATGGTGTCGCCGTTGAACAGGGTGGTGCCGACGATATATTGCGCCCGCGGTTCGCCGCGCATCGATGCGCGTTGCAGATAGGGCATGGCGCCGGCGCGGTCGCCCTGCTGGAACATCAGCAGGCCCAGATTGTCCTCGGCGCGCATATGACCCTGCGCGGCAGCCTTGCTATACCAGTCGATCGCCAGATTGGCGTCGGGTTGCACCCCGCGACCCAGCTTATAGGCCTGGCCCAGGTTGAATTGCGCGTCTGGATCACCGGATTCGGCAAGGGGCCGCCATTCGGCAATCGCCCTGGCATAGTCGCCTTGCTGCCAGGCATCGACGCCGGCCTTTACATCTGCCTGTGCTGGCAAAGTCATACCCAGCATGGCGACCAGCGCCGCCGTTCCCAACACATGCTTCATATGCACAGGCTCCAGTGCGAAAGAATAATCAACGACCGCAATGGCGAAATAAGGTTAAGCCGATGTTAGCGTAACGACAAAAGGCTGGATAGCGGCTTAACTATCGCGCTCCGCGCCCGTCATGAAGTTTCGCGTGCGATTAACCAATTTTTAGCGGCAGTCGTGGCAATCCGTCCCGGAACTGGATTTTCCTGGGGGGAAACGCGTGCGGATTTTGGCCATGGCATCGCAAAAAGGCGGATCGGGCAAGACGACCTTGTCGGGTCATCTGGCCGTGCAGGCGCAGCGTGCCGGGGCCGGACCGGTGGTCCTGATCGATATCGATCCGCAAGGGTCGCTGGCCGACTGGTGGAACGAGCGCGAGGCGGAGTTCCCGGCCTTTGCCCAGACCACTGTCGCCCGTCTGGCCGCCGATCTCGAAATCCTGCGCCAGCAGGGGTTCAAACTGGCGGTCATCGATACGCCGCCTGCCATCACCATGGCGATCCAGAGCGTGATTTCCGTGGCCGAACTGATCGTCGTGCCGACTCGTCCCAGTCCGCACGACCTGCGCGCCGTGGGGGCTACGGTCGATCTGTGCGAACGGGCCGGCAAGCCGCTGATCTTCGTCGTCAACGCCGCCACGCCCAAGGCGCGCATCACCTCCGAAGCCGCCGTCGCGCTGTCGCAGCATGGCACGGTTGCGCCGGTGACGCTGCACCACCGCACCGATTTTGCCGCGTCGATGATCGACGGCCGCACCGTGATGGAGGTCGATCCCAAAGGCCGTTCCGCCGCCGAGGTGGAGGCGCTGTGGACCTATGTGTCGGATCGGCTGGAGAAGAATTTCCGCCGCACGGTCTTTTCCGTGCCCCAGGGCAGCGTCGGCACCCTGGGTGCGGCGCGTCCCGCCGGTGGTGGCTTCGGCCGCCGCGTGAGCCAGTAAGGGAAGACGACATATGGCCGAACCCAAACCGCTTGCGTCACTGACCTCCGGCCTGCTGGCCCGCAAGGGCGCAGCGCAGCCGGCAATGCGCCGTCCGATGCTCGGCTTTGGCCGGACGCCGATGTCGGCCGTGCAGCAGGATGATCTGGGCTGGAACGACATGGGCTTCGACGTCGAGCCGGTGCATGAACCGGTGGAAGAGCCGGCCGCGCCGATCGGCCTGACGCCGATGACCCCGGTGGTTCCCGTGCCGCCGGTGGTTGAAGAGCGCAAGGCGCTGGCGAAGCGGCTGGCGACCAAGCCTGCCAAGGCAAAGGCAGGCACGCCCAGCGCCAAGGCTGAAGCCGTCGAAGCAGTTGCGCGCAATCGCAAGGCGGCCTTCACATTGCGCCTGGATGCCCAGCGGCACCTGAAGCTGAGGCTCGCCTGTGCGATCACGGGGCGGTCCGCCCAGCAGATCGTGACCGGGGCGCTCGACGATTTCCTCAACGACCTGCCGGAGATCGACCGGCTGACTCAGCAGCTGCCGCATATGCGCGACGGCCAGTGAATGAAGGGTGGGTAAGCTCATGAAACGCACGACATTCGGAAAGGCGGCACTGTCATCCCTGCTCGTCGCCACGACCATGGTCGGTTGCACCGGCGCGGCATTCCGCCCGTCGGCATCGGCCGTGCAGCAGAAGGGCAATCCGGGCAAGCTGGCCGCGGCCGCCGAAAAGGCGCTGGCCGATCGTAATGGCACCAAGGCGGTGGAAGCCGCTGAAGCCGCCGTGCAGCTCGATCCGCAAAACGCCGCTTACCGGCAAATTTTGGGGCGGGCCTATGTGATGGCCGGCCGCTTCGCTTCCGCCCAGACGGCGCTGGGCGATGCGATGACGCTGGGCAATACGGACGCCAGCACCGTCGTCAGCCTGGCGCTGGTGCAGGTGGCGCAGGGGCGTGCCGATGCCGCGCGCAGCCTGCTGGTCGCCAATGCGGGCACGGTGCCGGCGAGCGATTATGGTCTGGCGATGGCGATGGCGGGTGATCCGGCCGAGGGCGTGCGGATCCTGTCCGAAGCGATCCATGATCCGTCCGCGACCGTGCGCACGCGACAGAATCTGGCCTATGCCTATGCGCTGGCCGGCCGCTGGAAAGATGCGCGGACGATCGTCGGGCTGGATATGCAGGCGCTGGATGCGAACAAGCGTATTTCCGATTGGGCGCAGATCGCCGAACCGTCGCTGGCACCGATGCGCGTTGCGGCGCTGATGGGCGTGACCATCGATGAATCCGACGCCGGTCAGCCGGTTGCGCTGGCGCTGGCGCCCGCTGTGGCCGATGCGCCGGTGCAGATGGCGGAAGCCGCGCCTGAAGCAGCGCCGCTGCCCGCAGCGCAACCCGACGCGCCGGTCGACATGGTGCAGGCCGTGCCGGCATCGCAGCCGGCGGTCGAGGCCGTGCCGGTCGTCAAGGCATTGCCCAAGCCGGTGCGGGTCGCCGCGCGCGACTTCATTGTCGAGGATCGGAACGCCAGGCCGATGGTCGCCGTCAAGGCGCGCAGCAAGGAGCAACCGGTGCCGGCAGCCGCGCCCGTCGCGCGGATGCAGCAGGCTGCTTTCATCAAGCCAGTCGCCAATGGTGCGAGCAACTGGGTGGTCCAGCTGGGCGCCTATGACAGCGCGGCGATCGCCAAGGAAAAATGGCAGGGCATGGCGGGACGCAGCAGCATGCTCGCGGCTTTCCCGGTGCTGACCAGCCAGGCGACCGTCAATGGCAAGGCCTATCACCGCCTCGCCATCAGCGGCTTTGGCAGCCGGGCGGACGCGATGACCGCGTGCCGCACGATCCGTGCCCAGCGCGGCCAGTGCTTCGTGCGTGAAGGCGCCGCCGGCGCGACGCCGCAGCGCTGGGCCGTGGCAAACCGGGGCCGCCAGTTCGCATCGCGCTGACCTTCATCTCCCAAACGTGACCTTTCAAGCGCGCGAGGCCCCCAGGCTTCGCGCGTTTTTTCTTGAGCGTGAAGGCGCGGGGCACAGGCGCAGTGACGCGCCTTAGAGCAGCTTCCGATCCGATTGCATCGGCTCGGCTGCTCTAAGTTTTGGTTTACCGCGTTTTAGCTGTGCTGACCTTACGGCTCCGGGTCAGCAGGTGATTCCACCTGTTTGGAAAACGCTCTAGCTAGAGAGCGATGCTGGTGGAAAAGTGGCTCCCCGAGTAGGATTCGAACCTACGGCCATTCGATTAACAGTCGAATGCTCTACCGCTGAGCTATCGGGGAACAGCCGGTTTTCGCCGGGCAGGCCGCGCCTATGCCTTGGCCCGGCGGGATTGGCAAGGGCCTTGAATGGTTAAATTCTGAAAAAATATTGCGTCAAAGCAAGACGATGGAATCGGGGCGCGGTCGGTGGCGGCTGACATTGCGCATATTGCCGATTTATATGGAGGCCGGCGCTTGTGGCCGGAAAAATGTGGCTCCCCGAGTAGGATTCGAACCTACGGCCATTCGATTAACAGTCGAATGCTCTACCGCTGAGCTATCGGGGAGCAACCCGCTTTCGCTGGGCAGGCCGCGCCTATAGCAGCGGCTTTCCGAAGATGGCAAGCGCCAAATGACGGAATTTTTACGCGATGAACTGTTCCGCGGCGATCCGGTCGTCCAGTGTATGTTCGGGATCGAACAGCAGGGTCAGCGGCGTCGCCCGGTCGATGCCGATATCGACCTGCGCCACGTCGCGCACTTCGCGCTGATCGGCCACGGCGCTGACAGGGCGCTTGACCGGGTCGAGCACGGTGAAGCGGATCGCGGTGTTTTCGGGCAGGATGGCGCCGCGCCAGCGGCGTGGCCGGAAGGGGCTGATCGGGGTGAGGGCGACGAGACCGGAGCCGAGCGGCAGGATCGGACCGTGGGCGGAGAGATTATAGGCGGTGGAGCCGGCCGGGGTGGCCACAAGCACGCCATCGCAGACCAGTTCGGGCAGGACGGGGCGGCCGTTCACCTGCACTTCCAACTTGGCGGTCTGGCGGGTTTCGCGCAGCAGCGAGACTTCGTTAATGGCGGGAATCGAGAAACGTTCGCCATCGACCGTATCGACAGTCATGCGCAGCGGATTGACCTTGAAACTCTTCGCCTTGTCGAGCCGCTGGTCCAGCCGTTCCAGCCGCCATTCGTTCATGAGGAAACCGACGGTGCCAAGATTCATGCCGAAGACCGGGACGATCCGCCGCCCTTCCAGCATCGAGTGAAGCGTCTGGAGCATGAAGCCGTCACCGCCCAGCGCGATGATCATGTCCGCCTGATCGACCGGCACGAAATCATAGGCGGCACGCAGGCGCTCTTCCGCTGCCCGTGCGGCCTGGGTGGGGGACGCGACCAGCGCGCGCCGTGGTTCGCTGCTCATCCGCCGGTCACGCTCATATGACGATGCGTGGCGGCGCCAGCGCCGGCACCGATCCGGAAATCATGGGCGGCAGGCTTCAGGCGCAACGCCCGGTCGATCAGCGGATGCACCGCTGCCAGTCCGTCTTTGCGCAGGGCCGTCTTGAAGTCGACATGATCCTCATGCCCCAGGCACATGAAAATCTTCCCCTCGCAGGTCATGCGGATGCGATTGCAGTCGGCGCAGAAATTCTGCGTCAGCGGGGTGATGAGGCCGAGCCGCACATCCATGCCCTCTACGCCATGATAGCGGGCCGGGCCGCCGGTGCGGTGGGTGAGGGGCGTGAGCGCATGGTTGGCGCGAATCATGGCGGCGACCTGCGTCAGCGGCAGATAATGATCGGTACGGTCTTCGCCGGTATCGCCCAGCGGCATGGTCTCGATCAGGGTCAGGTCGAAACCCTGATCGCCGCACCAGCGTAGCATCGGCAGGATTTCATCGTCGTTGACGCCCTGGAGCGCGACCATGTTGATCTTGATTGCCAGGCCGGCGGCGCGCGCTGCCTTCAGCCCGTCCAGTACCTGATCGATCCGGCCGCCGCGCGTGATATGGGCGAAGCGCGTGGGATCGCGGCTGTCGAGGCTGACATTGATCCGGCGCACGCCGGCATCGGCCAGCATGTCGGCATGCTCGGTCAGGCGCGTGCCATTCGTAGTCAGGGTCAGTTCGTCCAGTCCGGCCCCCAGATGGCGGCCGATGCGGCGGGCGAGATCGCCTATGTCACGCCGCATCAGCGGTTCGCCGCCGGTCAGGCGGATCTTGCTGATGCCGCGGGCAATGAAGAGATCCGCCAGCAGCGCGATCTCCTCCAGCGTCAGCACCTGATTCTTCGGCAGGAACTGCATCCGTTCCGCCATGCAATAGCGGCAGCGCAGGTCGCAGCGGTCGGTAACCGATATGCGCAGATAGCTGATCCGGCGGCCAAGGCCGTCGGTCATCGGTGCGCGCGAGGGATCGGCCGGGACCATGCCGACTAGCTAGGCGATGGACAGGGACGGTGCAAGAGCCCGGAAGAGGGACAATATCGGCAACCCGGATGCAAGTGACGGAAGTTGCAGGCGGGGCAAGAGGTCGGTAACGCCTGTCTGGTAAAGACGTCGCGATGCGCGGCGCCGGGGACATGATTTGACAAGCGGGGATCAGAGCGCAGAGAGCCAGCGCAGCCTGTTCATCCTGTCGCCGGGCGACCGGGACGGGCTGATCCGCATTGCGCAGAGTATCGGTTGGCGCGCGATCGGGGCGCGACGGCACAAGGATGCCCCCCAGCGCTACCTCCATAGCGAGGCGCAGATCGCGCTGGTCGACCTGCGCGGCGGCGGCGATGTCGCCAATCTGCTGGCGCCGCTGGTGCCGGCGATGGAAGCGGGCGGCGGTGCGATCCTGATCCTGATCGACGAACGGCATCTGGATCAGGTGCCCGCACTGCTGGCGGTGGGCGCCACCCATTATCTCGCCGGACCGGTGACTGACATGCGCCTGAACGCAGCGCTGGCATCGGCGCATCGTCTGGTAGAGCGACTGGGCGGCGGCGTGGCGCACAATCAACGGGCGCAGCGCATCCGGCGTGGGGATGCGCTCTACTGGGCACTGGGCCGTGACGGACGGCTGCGACTGAGCGACAGTCTGATGCAGCATCTGGGGCTGGACGAAACGTGGATCACGCCGGCGGCATTGGTGCGGCGTTTACCGCGTGTGGAACGGCGCACGGTGCTGGCGGCGCTCGGGACGATGCGGCAGTCGGGGCGGCCGGCGGTGCTGGCGCATGGATTGCCCGACCGGCCGGGACAAAGGCTGGTTCATCATCTGCGGGAAACGGACGGGGCGATTGCCGCCGACGTCGAATGGCTGTCCGAGGGGCATGCGCAGGATGGCGGCAGCCGCGATCATCTGACCGGTTTGCGTTCGCGGCAGGCGGCGCTCGACTGGCTGGGCCGGCGGGCGGGGTTGCCGACGACGATCCTTCTGTTGTCGATCAGCCAGTTCGACCGGATGAATGCGGCCTATGGGCAGGTGGTGGGCGACGCGCTGCTGGGGCGGATCGCCCGGCGAATCGAGCGGATGGTGGAGGATGTCGCGCCCGGCACCATGGTGGCGCGCATCGCCGGGACCGAGTTTCTCGTCGGCCTGACCGGCGAGGTGGCGGGCACCGACCGGGCGACCTTCCTGGCGCGGCAGTTGATCGGCGCGGTGGGGCAGCCGTTCAGCGCCGGCGATCACCTTATTCGTCTGATTGCCCGATGCGGCATTGCGCAGGCGCGGGCGGAGGATGATGTGACGCAATTGCTGCGCCGCGCGGGCACTGCCTTGTCCGACGCACGGCAGGCAGGCGGCGAGGGCATTCGCATTCTGTCCGCCGAAAAGCACAGCCGGCAGGTGGATGCCGACCGGCTGGAAACCGACCTGCGGCTGGCGCTGGACCGGGGCGAGATCAGCATTGTGTTCCAGCCGCAATATCCGGTCGATTCCGACAGGATCAGCGGCGTGGAGGCGCTGGCGCGGTGGAACCACGCCCATTATGGGCCGCTGGGTGCCGGCATATTGTTCGCCACGGCCGAGCGGTCCGATTATATGTTGCCGCTGTCGGCGCATATTCAGGCGGAGGCGTTGCGGCAGGCGGCGGCCTGGCCACGGGCGCTGGCGGACCTGCGGCTGTCGATCAACGTCACGGCGGCGGACATAGCCCAGCCGGGCTTCATGGCGGGCCTGCTGGGGCTGGTGGATCGCAGCGGCTTCCCCCGGTCGCGATTGACGGTGGAGATTACCGAAAGTGGGCTGATCGAGGATGTTGGGGCGGCGTCCGCGCTGTTGATGGCGCTGCGGGCCGAAGGGCTGGCGGTGGCGATCGACGATTTCGGCACCGGCTATTCCAGCCTCGCCTATCTCAAGAATCTGCCGCTTGATTATCTCAAGATCGACAGCGGGCTGGCGCAGGATATTGCCGGCACGGCGCGCGATCGGATCATCGTGCGCGGGGTCATTCACATGGCCAAGTCGCTGGGGTTGAAGGTGATCGCCGAAGGGGTCGAGACGGAGGAGCAGCTTGGCCTGCTGGCGCGGGAAGGGTGCGATTATTATCAGGGCTTCCTGCGGTCGGCGGGCGTTTCGTCCGCCGATCTCATCAATCTGGTACTAGCGGGTTAGAGGCCGAGCGACATTCAGTTCTGGCGGCCTGCAAATGGTACTTTTCCGTGCTTCCGGTGCTCACGGACATTTAGTCCGCTGCGCTCCGGGTCACGCAAAAGTACCATTTTAGCTACGCTGGCCTGCGGCTCGGCTCACCATCTCCTGAATGTCGATCGGCCCTAAAGACCGAGCAGCGGCCAGAGCGCGATGAGCAGCCCGACAAGGCTGGCCATGAAGATGATGGTGCGAACGACCGGGACGCCGGCGGCATAGAGCGGCAGATAGACGACCCGCGCGCCGAGCCAGATCCAGCCACCCAGCGCGGTCCATTCGCTCATGCGCCCCGCCACGACCACGCCGATCAGGGCGACGATGGCGATGGGCAAGGTTTCCTTGTAATTGGCTTCGGCGCGGGACAGGCGGCCGGCGAGTGGGTTCAGCGGCGGCAACTGCGCGTCGCGCGCGCCCATATTCCATTTGGCACCATATTGCTTCGTCTTCACATGTGCGGCGGCGAAGATGTGAACGAGGAGCAGGATCATGCCCCAGGCGATAATGGTCAGTTCCACGGGCATTATGATGTCCTCCCGCTGCGCTTTTACCAGAGCGGGAGGATGTAGGACAGGGTTTCAGAGCGTGAAGCCGACCCGTGCGATGAGCGTGGCGCCGGCATGGGCGCTGTCGGGCGCGTCGATATCCGTATCGGCATAGCGCAGACCGGCGGACCAGCGGCCCCGGTACCAGTCGAGCGCGACGCCATGGTCCCAATAGTTGCCGTCCGGCCGCAGGCGGGCGGCGCGCAGCGGATCGCGCACATCGCCCGAGGAGCGGCCGACATGGCCGGACAGGGTGAAGGGCGTACCGGGTATGGCGACGGCGGAACTGGCCGACAGATAGAGATTGTCGCCGCCGATCGCCGACTGGCGGGGGGCGTAGCGGGCGCTGAGATCGATACTGGCCGGGCCGAGTGTGAAGCCGGCGATGCCCCCGACTTCGCCATAGCCCAGGTTCGAAGCGCCGGGGAAGAGGTGGTAGCGACCTTCTGCTGTCAGGCGGAAACCGCCCAATTGTTTTGCATAGGTGGCGCCCAGGTCCAGCACGGCGTCGGCGCCGCCATGGCGGTTGCTGCCCCATAATGTCGTGGCTGTGCCGTCGAGGCTGAGGCCATCGGTGACGGGCATGGAGACGGAGCCGCGCAGCACCGGATCGCCATCGCTCCAGCTAAGGCCCCGACGGCGGTCGTCGCTGGCGGCTTCAAGGGTGGCGGTGATGCCGGATGCGCTTTGAGCGGTGGCAGCATGGGCATGGCCGGCGAGCAGGAGCGCTCCCAGCCATGCCGAGCGGCGAAGACAATCAGTTGGATGCAAGATTACGTACCGAGTCCAGTTCAGCCAGAAGGGGCGCGCGGTCGGCCTGTGCGACCTCGACCAGATGCGCTTCGATCTTTTCTTGATGCTGGGCAAGGTTGCGGGCGCCCGAATTGCGACCGGGCGTGCAGGCACCGGCTTCGCTGCCCGAAAATGTCTTGTCGGTGGCGATGGTGCGGGCCAGCGCCGGGCCATGATCCAGCTTGCGGTCGACCACGATGGTCGCGGTCCACTGGCAACGCTGGGCATCCATGCGGTTGGGGGTCTTTGCGCCTATAGTCTTCGTGCGCATTTCGGTGCGGGCGGTGTAGGTCGCGCCGAGTTGCTGGCCGTGATGTTCAACGGTGACGCTGTGCGACGCGGCGGCAGCCGCCAGCGCGATAAGGGTGATGCTCATGCTTATTCTCCTGCTGTGACGCCGGACTTTGCTGGCCGGTCGTCATGCACGGATTTAGGTTTCCACTGTTGCTGATGCGTTTCCCGACGATGATGAATGGATACATGGAGGTCGAGTTCGGGCGGGTTCGACGCGACAGGCGAAGTTCACAGTGTCGCCCGCTATTTTGAGGCCGAAGCGCTCGCGAGGCTCTCGCGAAGCGTCTCCGACGCACCACTAACGCGCCGCCATGGTCACAGGCGCGCGCCAACCCCGCGACCGCGAAGCGACAGGGCACGAAGCCGAGGAGGGGCATGCTGTCCATCCGGCAGGATAGATCAGAGGAACACGGAATAGGACAGGGAAAGATCGCCGCGCTTGCTACCCACCCCTGGCCCCTTCCTGAAAGGGAGGGGAATGCCCTGCTGTTACCCCGCCGCTTTCATCAGCCCCTTCGACAGTTGCAGGGCGCCATTCAAACGGGCCTGCGGGTCGGCCCAGGCGCGGTCGACCACGATCTTGCTGTCCGGGCGCAGGCGGGCGACGCCGTTGAGCTTCTGGACATAGGTGACGAGGCCGGCGGGCTTGGGGAAACGATCCTCGAAGAAACTGACCAGCGCGCCCTTTGGCCCGACGTCGATCTTCGAGATGTTCGCGACCAGGCAGTTCTGCTTGATCTCGATGATCTTGAGCAGGTTTTGGGTCGGCAACGGCAGCTTGCCGAAGCGGTCGATCAGTTCGGCGGCGAACGCCTCCAGACCGTTGCGGTCTTCCAGTTCGTTGATGCGGCGATAAAGGCCCATGCGCAGGTCGAGGTCCGGCACATAATCGTCAGGGATGAGGATCGGCGCGTCGACCGTGATCTGGGGCGAGAAGCTGTCGCTGCGCCGTTCGATGCCGACCCCGCCGGCCTTGGCGTCCATGATCGCGTCTTCCAGCATCGACTGGTAGAGTTCGAAGCCGACTTCCTTGATATGGCCCGACTGTTCGTCGCCGACGAGGTTGCCCGCGCCGCGAATATCGAGGTCGTGGCTGGCAAGCTGGAAACCGGCGCCCAGCGTGTCGAGGTCGGACAAGACCTTGAGCCGCTTTTCCGCCGTTTCGGTGATGATGCGGTTGGCCGGCGTGGTGAAATAGGCATAGGCGCGCGTCTTCGACCGGCCGACGCGCCCGCGAAGCTGGTAAAGCTGGGCAAGGCCGAAGCGGTCGGCGCGGTGGATGATGAGCGTGTTGGCGCTGGGGATGTCGAGGCCCGATTCCACGATGGTCGTAGAGAGCAGCACATCGTAGCGCTTGTCGTAGAAGGCGGACATGCGCTCTTCGACTTCGGTGGCGCTCATCTGGCCATGGGCCACGATGGGTTTGATTTCGGGGACTTCGGTGCGCAGGAATTCCTCGACTTCGGTGAGGTCGGCGATGCGCGGCACCACGAAGAAGCTCTGGCCGCCGCGATAATGTTCGCGCAGCAAAGCCTCGCGGATCACGACGCCATCCCACGGCATGATGTATGTGCGCACGGCGAGGCGATCGACCGGCGGCGTCTGGATGACGGAGAGCTCGCGCAGGCCCGACATCGCCATTTGCAGCGTGCGCGGGATGGGCGTGGCGGTCAGCGTCAGGACATGGACGTCCGTTTTCAGGGACTTGAGGCGTTCCTTGTGGGTGACGCCGAACCTTTGTTCCTCGTCCACGATGACGAGGCCGAGACGCTTGAACTCCAGCCCCTTGGCGAGCAGGGCGTGGGTGCCGACCACGATGTCGATCGTGCCGTCGGCCAGGCCCGCCTTGGTCGCCTTCGCCTCCTTGTCGGGAACGAGGCGGGAGAGGCGGCCGATATTGACGGGGAAGCCGCGGAAGCGTTCCTCGAAATTCATATGATGCTGGCGCGCGAGCAAGGTGGTGGGGCAGATGACCACGACCTGCATGCCGGCCATCGCGGCGACGAAGGCGGCGCGCAGCGCAACCTCGGTCTTGCCGAAACCGACATCGCCGCAGACGAGGCGGTCCATCGGCTTGCCGGCGCCCAGATCCTCCACCACGTCGCTGATGGCGCGGTCCTGATCCTCGGTTTCCTGATAGGGGAATCGGTCGACGAAGGCGGGGTAGCCGGCGGCGTCGGGTTCGGCGACGGTGGCGGGGCGCAGCGCGCGTTCGGCGGCGGTCTTGAGCAGTTCACCCGCGATTTCGCGGATGCGCTCCTTCATCTTCGCCTTGCGCCGCTGCCAGGCTTCGCCGCCCAGTTTGTCGAGGCTTACGCCTTCGCTGTCGCTGCCATAGCGGGAGAGGACTTCGAGATTTTCGACCGGGACATAGAGCTTGTCGCCACCGGCATAGGAGAGGGCGACGCAGTCATGCGGCGCCTTCGCCACCGGGATCTGCATCAGCCCTTCATAGCGACCGATGCCATGGTCCATATGGACGACGAGGTCGCCGGGTGAGAGGGTGGCGAGTTCCTGGAGGAACGCATCGGCGCTTTTCTTGCGCTTGGCGCGGCGGACGAGGCGGTCGCCCAGCATGTCCTGTTCGGTGAGGACGGCGACATCGGGCGCCGTGAAGCCATGGTCGAGCGGCAGGACGGTCAGGGTGACGCTGCCATTGGCGGCGAGCCCAAGCGCCTCCTGCCAGTTGTCGGCGGCGGCGAGGCGGGACACGCCATGGTCGGCGAGCAGGCCGGACAGGCGTTCGCGCGCGCCGCCGGAATAGCTGGCGATGACGACCTTCTTCTTCTGACGGCGCAGGTCGGCGATATGCTTGCCGACCGCTTCGTAGATATTCGTGTTCTGCGCGCGTTCCGGGGCGAAATCGCGGGGGCCATCGACGGAGAAGTCGAGGACGGTCGCGCTTTCGGGTTCATGGAAGGGCGTCGTGCCGTGTACGGCCAAGGTCGCGACGTCGGCGTCCCATTCAGCGGCATTCAGGTAGAGTGCGTCGGGTTTCAGCGGGCGGTAGGAACCGGGGTCGGTGGATTTCGCTTGCACCCGGTTGGCATGATAATCGCGGATCGCCTCGAAGCGGCTTTCCGCTGCGCCGGCCACGCCATGATCGCGGATCAGGACCGCGCCTTCGCCGAGGTGATCGGTCAGCGGGACCAGTTTTTCCTCGAACAGGGGGAGCCAATGTTCCATGCCGGCGAGGCGGCGACCATCGCTCACCGCCTGATAGAGTGGATCGCCGGTCGCGGTCGCGCCGAATGTCTCGCGATAGCGGCCACGGAAGCGCTTGATCGTGTCTTCGTCCAGCAGCGCTTCGGAGGCGGGGAGGAGGGTGAAGCCGTCCACGCTGTCGATAGTGCGCTGATCGGACGGATCGAAACGGCGGACCGTCTCGATCTCGTCGCCGAAGAAATCCAAGCGCAGCGGCTGCTCCTCGCCGCCGGGGAAGAGATCGACAATGCCGCCGCGAATGGCAAATTCGCCGCGATCATGCACCGTGTCGGTGCGGACATAGCCGTTCGCCTGAAGCATGTCGGCGAGACGGGTGATCGCAATGCGTTCCTTGGGCGCGAGCTTGGCGACAAGCTGGCGGACGCGGAACGGGGTGAGGGTTCGCTGGGTCATCGCCGCCAGCGTGGTGACGACCAGTTGCGGCCCCTTGGGCTTGGCTTGGAGCGCATAGAGGCCGGCAAGGCGGGCGGAGGCGGCACGCAGCGAGGGGCTTGCCCGGTCATAGGGCAGGCAATCCCAGGCAGGGATTTCGATGATCTCGATCTCCGGCGCGAAATAATGCGCGGTGTCCGCGACTGCGCGCATCAGCTGCTCGTCGGAGGCAATGAAGACGGCGCGGCTACCCGCAGCCCCGGCGGCGCGGGCAATGTCGGCCAGCAGCCAGGGCTGGAAGCCGGCGGGCACGCCCGACAGGGTGAGCGGCGCCTTCGCCTTCAGGATTGTCTGGAGATCGGTCATCTTGTTTCTCTCCCCTCCTTATTTAGTCTACCTCCCGCTTGCGGGAGGGGCTAGGGGAGGGCTTGTTGGTCAGTCGCTACAGACCCTCCCCCGACCCCTCCCGCAAACGGGAGGGGAGCCATAAGGGAGAGGTCGATTAATTCTCGATCTTCACGAAATCGAGTTTCAGGAATTTGTCCATCATCGGGCCTTTCCATTCCTCCGGGACCGGGATGGTGCCGAGCGCCCAGCCGATGATGTCGGCATCCTGTTCTTCCATGAAGCGTTCGAACCAGGCGATTTCCTCTTCGTTCCATGTCGCATAATAGCGTTCGAAGAAGCCCCCGACCGTATAGTCCGCTTCTCGTGTGCCGCGATGCCAGGCCCGGAATTTGATGCGGCGCATCTGGGGATTGTCGTTCACAATTTGTTCCTTTAACGGGCATGGCACTGCCCGCCGATCGGATGTTTGAACCACCGTCCCGGCTGGCGTTTGATGACTGACCTTCCCCGGAAAGCTACCGTCATTGCGAGCGTAGCGAAGCAATCCATGGACGCGACACTGGATTGCTTCGCTACGCTCGCAATGACGTTCACATAGGAACGATCAGGCGTTACAGCCCGTCAGATAGCCATGCGACCTGATATTCTCAATCCGCTCTTTGCCGAAATATCCCTGTTCAAGGGGATCGGCCCCGCGCTTGCCCGTCCGCTGGAGCGGCTGGGGCTGGCACGCGCGGTCGATGTGGCCTTCCATATTCCGGTCAGTTGGGTGGACCGGCATCTGACCGACGAGCTGGACATGGCGGATGCTGGGCGGATCATCGGCACGATGCTGACGCCGGTGGATTACAAGGCCAGCAGCAGCCCGCGCGCGCCGTTCCGGGTGCAGGCGATCGACAAGCGGGCGAATGTCGTCAGCCTCGTCTATTTCGGAAAGAATAGCGGATGGCCGCGCAAGCTGTTGCCGCTCAACGAACCCAAATTCGTGTCGGGCAAGCTGGAGGCCTATGGCGACAATCTCCAGATGGTGCATCCCGACTATGTGCTGCCGCCCGAGGAGGCGGACACGGTGCCGGCGCGCGAATCGGTCTATGGGCTGTCCGAAGGACTGACCAACAACCGGATGCGCGATATCGCGGCACAGGCGCTGACGCGGGCGCCGGAATTGCCCGAATGGATCGAGCCGAGCCTGCTGGCGCGCAAGCAATGGCCGGCGTGGCGGGAGGCGCTGGCGCGGGTGCATGCCGATCCGTCCGATGTCAAGGCGCGCGAGCGGCTGGCCTATGACGAGATTTTCGCCGGGCAACTGGCGCTGATGCTGGTGCGGCAATCGTCGCGGCGGCGGCGGGGCGTGTCGATCCAGGGCGACGGGCGGCTGCGCGCGATGCTGAAGCTGCCCTTCGCGCCGACCGGGGCGCAGCGGCGGGCGATCGGCGAGATTGAGGGCGACATGGCGCAGGCGACGCCGATGCTGCGCCTGCTTCAGGGCGATGTTGGGTCGGGCAAGACCCTGGTGGCGCTCATGGCGCTGCTGAACGCGGTCGAGGCGGGAATGCAGGGCGCGATGCTGGCGCCGACCGAAATTCTGGCGCGGCAACATTATGAGACGCTGCGGAAAATGGCGTCCGGCCTGCCGATCGAGATTGCTATCCTGACGGGGCGTGAGAAGGGCAAGGTGCGCGAAGCGACGCTCATGGGGCTGGCGGACGGCAGCATCCATATTCTTGTCGGCACCCACGCGATCTTTCAGGAAGCGGTGCAATATAAGGCGCTGGGGCTGGCCGTGATCGACGAGCAGCATCGCTTCGGCGTGGCGCAGCGAATGATGCTGGCGAGCAAGGCGGAGCGATCGCCGCATCTGCTGGTGATGACGGCGACGCCGATCCCGCGCACGCTGACGCTGACCTATTATGGCGAGATGGACGTTTCCCGGCTGGACGAGATGCCGCCGGGGCGCCAGCCGATCCAGACACTCGTCATGGCCGCGAGCCGGCTGGACGAGGTGGTGGATGCGCTGGCCCGCCATGTCGAGGGCGGGGGGCAGGCCTATTGGGTGTGTCCGCTGGTCGAGGAAAGCGAGACGAGCGATCAGGCAGCGGCCGAAATGCGCGCCGAGACGCTGCGGGAGCGCTTCGGCGACCGGGTCGGGCTGGTGCATGGCAAGATGAAGGGGCCGGACAAGGATGCGGCAATGGAAGCCTTCGCCGCCAACCGGACGCAAATACTGGTCGCGACGACGGTGATCGAAGTGGGCGTGGACGTGCCCAACTCCAGCCTCATCATCATCGAGGGGGCGGAGCGGTTCGGCCTTGCGCAGTTGCACCAGTTGCGCGGGCGGGTGGGGCGCGGCGACAAGCCGTCGGTCTGCCTGCTGCTGCGCGGCAATGCCTTGGGCGAAACCTCCCGCGCGCGGCTGGCGCTGATGCGGGAGACGAATGACGGGTTCCGCATCGCCGAGGAGGATCTGAAGCTGCGCGGCGCGGGCGAGGTGCTGGGCACGCGCCAGTCGGGCGAGGCGGAGCTGAAGGTCGCGACGCCCGAACATGTCGCGGCGCTGGTCGATAGCGCGCGCGATGACGCCAACCTGTTGATCGAGCGCGACGGCGGGCTGGACAGCGCGCGGGGGCAGGCGGCGCGGACCTGCCTCTATCTGTTCGAGAAGGATGCGGCAGTGGGGCTCTTGCGGGGCGGGTGACGCGCAGGCGTCCCTTCGGCACGAGGCATCATCGCCATCGTCCAACAAAAAAGCCGCCCGTTGCGGGGCGGCTTTCTCGTTCGATCCTTGGCGGACAAGAAATCAGGCTTCTTCAGCCGTCTCTTCTTCGTCGCTGCTGACCGAGGCGATTTCGCCCGGTTCGGCATTGGGATCATAATCTTCGGTGAAGCCAGCCTCGTCCTTTTCGAACAGGTCAGCCATCACGTCCACACCCTGCGACTGAAGCTCGGCTTCTTCCGGCGAACGGGCGACGTTGACGGTGATCGTCACGGCGACTTCGGGGTGCAGCGCGACCTTGACGTCGAACACGCCGAGCGTCTTGATCGGGCGTTCCAGCACGACCATCGCCTTGGTAACGTTGGTCACGCCATCGGCGTGCAGCGCTTCGACGACGTCACGGACGGCGACCGAACCGTACAGGTGGCCGGCGTTCGACGACTGGCGGATCAGGACGATCTGCTTGCCGTTGACGCCTTCGGCAGCCGCTTCGGCGTCCGTGCGACGGGCGGCGTTGTCGGCCTCGATCTTCGCGCGGTTGGCTTCGAAGACCTTCTTGTTGGCGTTGTTGGAGCGCAGCGCCTTCTTGTTGGGCAGCAGGAAGTTACGAGCGTAACCGTCCTTCACGGTGACGACGTCGCCGATCGCGCCCAGCTTCTCGATGCGTTCGAGGAGAATGATTTCCATGGGTCTTTCCCCTTACTTCACGATGTAGGGCAGCAGGCCCAGGTGACGGGCGCGCTTGATGGCCTGGGCCAGTTCGCGCTGCTTCTTGGCCGAAACGGCCGTGATGCGGCTGGGGACGATCTTGCCGCGTTCGGACACGAAGCCCTGGAGCAGACGGACGTCCTTATAATCGATCTTCGGCGCATCCTTGGCGGCGAAGGGGCAGCTCTTGCGGCGGCGGAAAAACGGGCGTGCCATGTTTCAGATCTCCTTATTCAGCAGCCGGAGCGGCTTCTTCGCGGTCGCGGCGCGGGCCACGGTCTTCGCGATCGCCACGGGGACCACGATCGCCACGGGGGCCGCGGTCACCACGCTCGGGGCGGTCCTGCTTGCGCATCATCACCGACGGGCCGGTTTCCAGCTCATCGACCTTGATGGTCATGTAGCGGATGATGTCTTCGTTGATCTGCGTCTGGCGCTCCAGTTCCGCAACGACGTCACCGGGGGCGTCGATGTTCAGCATCACATAGTGCGCCTTGCGGTTCTTGGCGATCTTGTACGCGAGCGAACGCAGGCCCCAGGTCTCGACCTTGGTCACCTTGCCGTTCATGTCCTCGACGATCTTCGTGGCGGTTTCCGCCAGGGCGTCTACCTGCGCTTGTGCCAGATCCTGGCGCGCAAGGAAGACGTGCTCATAAAGAGCCATGTCATGCCTCATCTGTTGGCCGATCGCTGACGCCCACCCCATGTGGAACGCCCCTCCGGCTGTCGTCTGTATGCTTCGCGATGACGCCGAGTCACCCCGGAGCCGATGCGAAGGCGCGCCTATGGCCGAAATGCGGGGGAAAGGCAAGGGCGCATCGCTGCAAGGGCGGTCGGCAAAAATGCCGGTCGGCCTGCGCTTGTCGTGGCGCCGTTTTTCTTCTTAACTCCCGAAGGAGCCGAAGAAAAGAATGGCGCAGCCGCAGGTCCGGCGCAGATGGAGTGGAACGGGATATGGCAGTCGGAATTGCGGCGCTGTCGCTGATATTGCTGATGATCGCCGCCTATCGGGGGATGAGCGTCATCGTCATGGCGCCTTTGCTGGCGATGCTGGCGGTGCTGCTGACCGATCCGGCAGCCGTGCCGGCCGCCTTTTCCGGCCTGTTCATGGAAAAGGTCGCGAGTTTCCTGAAACTTTATTTCCCCGTCTTCCTGCTGGGCGCGCTGTTCGGCAAGCTGGTCGAGATTTCAGGCTTTTCCCGGTCGATCGTGACCGCCGTGATCGGCTTCATCGGGGCGGGGCGGGCCATTCCCGCGATCATGCTGGTGACGGCCTTGCTCACCTATGGCGGGGTATCGGTGTTCGTCGCGGTCTTCGCGGTCTATCCCTTCGCCGCCGAGATGTTTCGCCGCGCCGACATTCCCAAGCGACTGGTTCCGGCCACCATCGGCCTTGGCGCGCTGACCTTCACCATGGACGCTCTGCCCGGTACGCCGCAGATCCAGAATATCATCCCGACCAGCTTCTTTGGCACGACCACCTGGGCCGCGCCGATATTGGGGACCATCGGATCGCTGTGCATCATCGCGATGGGACTGGCCTATCTGGGCTGGCGGCGGCGGGCGATGCTGGCGGCGGGGGAAGGCTATGGCGCGCCGGAGACGCTGGTCAACGAACCCGAAGCGGTGGCGGAGGATGTGCGCGTCCATCCGCTGATCGCGCTGTTGCCGCTGGTCGTGGTGGGACTGGGCAATTTGCTGCTGACGCTGACGATCCCGCGCTGGGTGACGGGGGAAGCAGTGTCGCTGTCGCTGCCGGGGATGGCGGAACCGGTGAGCGTGAAGGTCGCCCAGATGGCGGCGCTGTGGGCGGTGGAAGGGGCGCTGCTGCTGGGCATCGGCACGATTCTGCTCTTTGCCTTCCGCACCGTGGCGCAACGCTTTGCCGACGGATCGAAGGCGGCGGTCGGCGGCGCGCTGCTGGCGGGGATGAACACGGCGGTCGAATATGGGTTCGGCGCGGTGATCGCGGCGCTGCCGGGCTTTCTGCTGGTGAAGGAAGCGCTGAAGGCCATTCCCAATCCGCTGGTGAATGAGGCGATCACCGTGACGTCGCTGGCGGGCATCACCGGATCGGCATCGGGCGGCCTGTCGATCGCGCTGGCGGCGATGGCGGAACAGTTCGCGGCAGCGGGCGACGCTGCCGGTATCCCGCGCGAGGTGCTGCACCGGATTGCCTCCATGGCGTCGGGGGGGATGGACAGCCTGCCGCATAATGGCGCGGTCATCACTCTGCTGGCGGTGACGGGCCTGACCCATCGACAGGCCTATAAGGACATATTCGCGCTGACGCTGATCAAGACGCTGACTGTCTTCATCGTGATCGCGGTCTATTATCTGACCGGACTGGTATGAGGTTTGTGCAAAATGCGCGAAAGAGCGCATTTTGAGCCGCACCAGCCCGCTCCCCCACCCGGCCACCCATAGAATACTGCCGTTGGGTGGCCGGGTGGGGGAGCGGGCTGGTGCCGATGAAATGTGCGAAGGCACATTTCCATAAAACGTCCCGGAGGGAGAGAACTCCGGGGCGCTTTAGGCTTGCGCGGCGGCTCTTAACGGATGGCGTTGCCGACGACGGCGCCGATGATGCCGCTGGTGATCGCGATCAGCACCGCGTCATTGCCCGAACGCACCCACTGCTGGCCGCGCGGCGGGGCCGACAGGCGATAGTCGCGATAATTGCTGATCACCCGATAATTGGTGGCGTGGTTGCGATCGAAGCGCTGGCCCTTCGCCCAGCGGCGGCCATTGTCGCGATGCGTGTCCTTGCGCACGACGGTCTGCTTCTTGACCACGGTGCGGCCGTTGGGCTTCTGCTTCACCACCTTGCGGGTTTCGACCTGGCGATGCTGGGCGACATGGCTCTGGGCCTGCGCCTGCGCGGTGACGATGGGGCTGGCGACCAGGGTGGTGGTGGCCAGGGCCATGAGAATCTTCTTGAACATGTTGTGCTCCTTTTGCCTTGTTACGGGCGCCTTGTCCGTGGCGTCGAAGACAGAGATAGGCGGCGCTTGTCGCGCAGATGTGTCGCGCACGGCCCAAGATTGTCGGAAATTGTAACAAATTGAAATTTAAGCTGAACTGTTGTTCAGGAAGGACGGAATCGCGGGGGATTTTGTGGGTGTCCAAAGCAAAAAGCCCCGCAGCATGGGCTGCGAGGCCTGGGCGTCGATATGAAGGGCGATCAGTTCGACAAGGGGGTCGCCGTCACCGTCATGCGGGCGAGCAGGATGGGCCGGTCCTTGCCTTCGACAACCGGGGCGGTGCCGTTGGTAGGCGCTGCAGCCATGGCGGAGAGGCTGAGGCCGAGGACCAGCGCGCTGCGGGCGAGGCTGAGGGCGATGGTCTTCATGGGATGATTCTTCCGCGCCGCCGGGGTGACGGCATTGAAGGGCATTAAGGGCGGGATGTCGCAGGACTGTGCCGGGAGGAGGGGACTTTGTCGGAAAGTGTAACGGGGCAGGGTTTGGGTCGATTGGAGACAGTCCACCTTTGGGGAGACGACCGGCGATAGCTGACACTGCGCGGTGAAAAATCATCCGGCAAAAACGGCGCCGTTGCAGACGTTCCCAGCTGATGGCTATGCCGTTGCCTTGGAAGCAGAGGTAGAAGGCATGACTGGGGTAATCACCGATGCGTGCATCAAATGTAAGCACATGGACTGCGTCGAAGTTTGTCCAGTCGATGCGTTCTACGAGGGCGAGAACATGCTCGTCATCAATCCTCTCGAATGTGTTGATTGCGGATGTTGCATCGAGGCATGTCCGGTTCACGCAATCGTTTTTGACACCGAACCTCGTGCCGAACCATGGATTCAACTAAACGCAAAGTATTCGGCCTTGTGGCCGAATGTGACCTTCGACGGCGGACAAACTCCTGCAGATGCCGATCAATTTCGCGCGGTTTCCGGGAAATTCGAACGCTACTTTTCGTCCCGTCCGGGCGAAGGGGATGTCGGTTCACCAACGAGGCCAGTCCGGGCCAGTACGTGCAATCGATGCCACGGTGAAACCGCTTTAGGGAAAATGATGACGATCATCCGGCGCTTTTGGAGATAGCGCAACATTGTTTCACAATGACCGCTTCCCGCCAGGACTCCGTCATTCAGCGTCAAACGGGCCATCCGAATGAGTGGCCGGTTTCAAGGATGAAGATAATCTAGCGGAATGACCGCTTCTGATCGAAGCCAGCCTGTACCCTCCGCGTTTACTCGTGCCGCAGGGCGTCGATCGGGTTGAGCGCTGCCGCCCTCCGGGCCGGGAAATAACCGAACACCACGCCGATCGCCGCCGAGAAGAGGAAGGCGATGGCGTTGACCTTCACGTCGAACAGGAAGGGCACCTGCATCAGCGGGGCGATGGCGACGGAGGCGATCAGCGCCAGGAACAGCCCGATCAGGCCGCCCAGGCAGGACAGAACGATCGCCTCGACCAGAAACTGCATCAGCACTTCGCGCGCGACCGCGCCGATGGCGAGGCGGATGCCGATTTCCCGTGTCCGCTCCGTCACCGACACCAGCATGATGTTCATAATGCCGATGCCGCCGACCAGCAGTGAAATGGCCGCCACCGCGCCGACGATCTGGGTCAGGATGGTGGTCGTGCCGGTCAGCGTGTCGCTGATCTGCTTGGTGTCGAAGACGTTGAAATTATCTTCTTGGCCCGCCTTGATCTTGCGCCGTTCGCGCATCAGTTCCTCAAGGCTGGCCTGCACCGTGCTGGTGTCATAGGCGTCGTCGACCGCAACCATGATCTGCGAAATGTCGCGGTCGCCGGTGAAGCGACGCTGTACGAACTTGATCGGCATGACGACGACATCGTCCTGATCGCCAAAGCCGCCCTGTCCGCGCGTGGCGAGCACGCCCACGACCTGACAGGAGACGCCCTTGATCCGCATCCGTTGCCCGACCGGTTCTGCGCCCTGGAACAGGTTGGTGCGCACCGTATTGCCGATGATGCAGACGGATTTGCCCGCTTCCTCTTCCTCCGGCAGGAACAGGCGGCCGTCCGCGACCTTCCACGACTGGACCTCCGAATAGGCCGATGTGGTGCCATAGACGGTGGTGGACCAGTTATTGCCTTCATAGATGGCGGTGCCGCTCGACTGCACCACCGGGGCGACGGCGCGCACGCCGGTCAGCTGGTTTTCGATGGCGGTAAGGTCGCGTTCCTTGAAATCGGGCGGACGCGGGCCACCGCCGCCACGGCCAAAGCCCTGACCCGGACGCAATTGCAGCACATTGGCGCCCAGCGAACTAATCTGTTCGCGCACGGCCGCCGTGGCGCCATTGCCCAGCGTCACCATGGTGACGACCGCCGCCACGCCGATGATGATGCCCAGCGTGGTCAGGAAACTGCGCAGCTTGTGCCGGTTGATCGCGCGAAAGGCGAGGATGACGGTGGTGCCTAGCATCCGGCTGATCCTTCTTTCCCAACGCCGTCATCCCAGTGAAGGCTGGGATCTCTCTTCTTTTCTGCAATCGCTGTGGAAGAAAGAAGAAAGCGGGATCCCAGCTTTCGCTGGGATGACGGAAATGGGTGGGAGATGTTCCTCACGCCTTCACCCCCGCTTCGATGCTTTCGACCAGCCCGTCGCGGAAATGGACGATAGTGCGGGCATAGGCGGCCATATCCGGCTCATGCGTCACCATGAGCACGGTGATGCCGCTGTTGCGGTTGAGGTCGGTCAGTAATTCCATGATTTCCACCGACCGTTGCGAATCGAGATTGCCGGTCGGTTCGTCCGCCACCAGCACGTCGGGCTGGGTGACGATGGCGCGGGCGATGGCGACGCGCTGCTGCTGGCCGCCTGACAGTTCGGCGGGCGTATGATCCCACCAGTCCTTCAGCCCCACCTTGTCGAGCGCGGCCATGCCCATCTCGTAGCGCAACTTCTTGTCCTCGCCGCGATAGAGCAGGGGCAGTTCGACATTTTCCAGCGCGGTCGTGCGCGACAGCAGGTTGAAGCCCTGGAACACGAAGCCGAGATAACGGCGGCGCAGCAGCGCGCGCTGATCGCGGTCCAGTGTCTCGACATGATGCCCCTTGAACAAATAGGTGCCGCCGGACGGCACGTCGAGGCAGCCGAGAATGTTCATCGTGGTCGACTTGCCCGACCCGGATGGCCCCATGACGGCGACGAAATCGCCCTGCTGGATGTCGAGATCGACGCCCTTGAGCGCCTGAAACGCGGTCGGTCCTTCGCCATAGACTTTGGTGACGCCGCGCAGAGATATGATGGGATCAGCACCCATGGCGATCAGGTTCCGCTCTGGCGACCGGTGCCGCGCGTCTGGGCGGGTGCGGCCTGACCGCCGGACGGCGCGACCGGCGCGGTTTCCGGCGCAGCATCGCCCGAATTGCCGAGCTTGCCGACGCTGGCGGGCGTGCCGTCCGCCGCCGGATTGGCGTTGCGGCGGTCGCTCTTCGTATCGGCGCCCGCTTCGGCCTTCTCGTCTTCGGCCGGAGCCTGTTGCCCCGCCGCCAACTGGCCAGTGATGACGCGCATGCCGGATTTCAGATCGCCGCCGGTGATGGCGGTGCGCGATCCGTCGCTGGCGCCTACGGTCACCTGCACCGGCTTGGGATTGCCATCCTCGCCCACGACATAGACGGTCTGGCTGCTGCCGGCGCCGAACTTGACCTGCCGATTGGCGCCGCCGCGCCGCATGCGACCGGGGCCGGGCAGGACGCTGGTGATGCCGCCGCCCTGTGTGCTGGTGCTGGGCTTGAAACGCAACGCGCTGTTGGGGACGAGCAGCACGTCATGCAGTTCCTGCGTCACGATGTCCGCCGTCGCGGTCATGCCGGGGCGCAGCGTCTCATCCTTGTTGTCGACCGACAGTACCGCCGTATAGGCGACCACCGTGCCGGTGGTGCTCGTCGTCGTCGTGCTGGATGAGGAGGAGCTACTGCTGCTCGATGCGTTCGATCCGACATTCACCCGCGTGACCTTCGCCGGGAAGGTGCGGCCGGGGAAGGCATCGACGGCGAAACTGGCGCTCTGGCCTTCCTTCACCTGACCGACATCGGCTTCGTCCACCGACACCTCGACCTCCATTTGGGTCAGGTCTTCGGCCAGCGTGAAGAGCACGGGCGCGTTCAGTGACGCGGCGACGGTCTGGCCCGGCTCGATATCGCGCGACAGGACCACGCCGTTCACCGGTGACACGATCTGGGCGATCGACAGGTTGGTCTGGGCGCTGGAAAGCCCCGCCTGCGACACGCGCACCTGCGCCTGTGCCGAGCGGAGGTTGGCGATCGCGCTCTGATAATCGGCGCGGGCCGAATCCATCTCGGTCTTGGCCGGCACCCGCCCGCCTGACAGTTTGAACACGCTTTCCTGCCGGTCGAGCGTGGCTTTCGCCAGCGCGACCTGCGCCTGCGCCTGCGAAACGCTGGCCTGGCTGGACGCGACCTGCGCCTGATTCTGGTTTACCGTGTCGACGAGGCGGCGGGTGTCCAACTCGGCGAGCTTCTGCCCCTTGGTCACCCGGTCATTCACATCGACATAGACTGCCGTGATCTTGCCCGACTGTTCCGACCCGACATCGACCTGATTGATCGGCTTGAGGTTGCCGGTGGCGGACACGCTGACGGTCAGGTCGCCCTGCCGCACTTCGCGGGTCGCGTAACTGGGCTTGTCCTCGCCCGAGAAGCATTTGGCGACGAGCAGGACCGCGATCAGCAGGACGACGCCCGCGCCACCCCGGATCGCCCATTTGCGCCACGGTTTCTGCGGCTTTTCGCCGAGGAAGTCGCTGAGATCCTTGTCCGGGGTCACATCATTGCTCATTTGGGCGGTCGTCCATGCTCTGCCAGCCGCCACCCAGCGCATTGTACAACTGGGCGATGGCCAGAACCTCGTCGGATTGCGCGGCAGCCAGGCTGTTGCGCGCGTTCAATAAAGTGGTTTCGCTGGTCGACAGCGTCTGGAAGTCGATCAGGCCGGTCTGATACTGGCTGCGGGCCAGGATGGCGGCATTGTTCGACGCCTCATAAGCGGTGGCGAACTGGCCCTTGCGCAGGCGTGCGCTCTGGAGCGAGGCCATCGCATTTTCGACATCTTCCAATGCCGTGAGGACACTCTGCTTGTAGGCGGCGAAGGCGGCGTCGGTCGCGGCCTTTTGCGACCGCACCTGCGAGCGCAGCCGGCCGCCGTCGAAGATGGTCTGCGCCACATTGCCGAAGACGCCGCCGGTAATCAGGCTGAACAGATCCTTGAAGGCGTTGGAGGTGGTGCCGATGTTGCCGCTGATCCCGAGCGAGGGATAAAGCTGCGCCTGCGCCACGCCGATCCGCGCGGTGGCGGCGGCCAGCGCCCGCTCCGCGCTGCGCACGTCAGGCCGCTGGCGCAGCGTGTCGGCGGGAATGCCGGTGGCGATCTGGGCCGTGGCGACGGGAATGGGGGTGGGGGTTTCCAGCGTGCGGGTCGCTTCGCCCGGCGCCTGTCCGGTCAGCACGGCGATGCGGTTGAGGCTGCCGCGCAGGTTCGCTTCCAGCTGGGGCACGGTGGCGTTTGTCTGGGCCAGTTGCGCCTTGGCCTGCTGCTCGTCCAGCGAGGAGACGAGGCCGGCCTGCAACCGCCAGCCGGCGATGTCATAATTATCCTTCTGCACCGCCTGCGTTTCGCGCGCGACGATCAGTTGCTGCTGCGCCAGCCGCGCCTGCACATAGTTGGTGACCAGTTCGGATATGATGGTCATCCGCACATTGGCAAGGTCATAGCCCGACGCGGCGAGATCGGCGCGGGCGGCCTCGGATGAGCGGGCCAGCTCGCCGAACAGGTCGATCTGCCAGCTGGCATTGGCGCCCAGCGAGTAAGTGCTGGACCAGTTGCTCGCGCCGGTGCTGATGACGTTGCCGCTGTCGTCGACGCGGGTGCCGCCGGCCTGATTGCGGTAATTCTTGCCGCCGCTGCCCGATCCGTTGAGTTGTGGCAGGAAGCTGGCATTGGCCTGGCGAAGGCTCTCGCGCGCCTGCCGCAACCGGGCCTGTGCCTGCACGATGTCGAGATTGTTGGCGATCGCGCTGTCGATCAGTCCGTTGAGCGCAGGGTCGTTGAGGCGCGTCCACCATGTCGCCAGATCGGCGTCGCTGAGCGCTGCCGTCTCACCCTGACTATAGGCCGCCGGCACGCCCAGCGCGCCCGTCTGCGGCGCGCGATAATCCGGCCCGGCGGCGCAGGCGGACAGCATGAGCGCCGTCCCGCCGATCCATGCAAAGCGATATCGCACCTTTTCCTTGCACTCCGTCATCGTTAAAGGAGCCGCCACATGCCGACCCGGACGGGAAGGCGAAACGTCCATTTCCTGCTTGTCGCAGGTTAATGTACGGCTCAACGACATTTATGTCTCAAAGTGTAACGATTTTGAATTTCAGCGCTTTTTCCGGAGCGCGCGAGCTTGGAGTAGATCATGCGGGCATTTCTTTTTCCGGGGCAGGGCAGCCAGTCGGTTGGCATGGGCAAGGCTTTGGCGGACGCCAGCCCGGCGGCGAAGGAATTGTTTCAGGAGGTCGATGACGCCCTGTCGCAGCATTTGTTCCGCATCATGGTGGAAGGGCCGGACAGCGACCTGACCCTGACCGAGAATGCTCAGCCGGCAATCATGGCCAATGCCATCGCGACGCTGCGCGTGATGCAGGCGGAAGGCGGCTTCAGCCTCGCCGACAAGGGCGATTATGTCGCTGGCCATTCGCTCGGCGAATATAGCGCGCTGTGCGCGGTCGAGGCGTTCGACATCGGCACCACCTCGCGTCTGCTGAAGCTGCGCGGACAGGCGATGCAGGCCGCCGTGCCGGTGGGCGAGGGCGCAATGGCCGCGTTGCTCGGCGCTGACATCGAGAAGGCGCAGGCATTGGCCGATGCTGCTGCCGAAGGCGAAGTCTGCACCGTTGCCAATGACAATGACCCGTCGCAGGTGGTGATCTCCGGCCATCGCGGCGCGATCGAGCGCGCGGTTGCCTTGGTGAAGGACCATGGCATCAAGCGCGGCGTGCTGCTGCCGGTGTCGGCGCCCTTCCACTGCCCGCTGATGCAGCCCGCCGCCGAGGCGATGCAGGAGGCGCTGGCCAAGGCCGCTATCAGCGCACCGCTGCTGCCGGTCTACGCCAATGTCCTCGCCGCGCCGATCGCCGACCCGGAAGAGATCAAGGCGCGCCTGGTCGAGCAGGTGACGGGACGGGTGCGCTGGCGCGAATCCGTCGCGGCGATGTGGGACGCGGGCGTGACCGAATTCGTGGAAGTCGGCGGCAAGGTGCTCGGCCCCATGGTCAAGCGCATCGCGCCGGATGCGACCGTGCGAAGCATCGTGACGATGGACGATATCGAGGCGGCACTGGCGGGTTTTTGATTTTTCGCGCAGAGGCGCAGAGGACGCGGAGGGGTTGTGAAGCCGATCGACGACATCACAAGGGATGTGATCGGTGTAGCGATGAGCATCCATCGGGACTTGGGTCCGGGACTGCTCGAAAGCGTTTACGAAGCCATATTGGCGGCCAAGCTGCTGCGTATGGGTTATAAGGTCGACCGGCAAAAGCCGGTCGATATTCGATTTGAAGATGTGCAGGTCGAAGGCGCCTTTCGCATCGACATATTGGTGGACGACCGGCTGGTGTTAGAGAACAAATCTCTTGACCAACTGCATAAGGTTCACGCCAAACAGCTTCTCACTTATCTTCGGCTTATGCAGCAACTGGTGGGTCTGATCCTGAATTTTGGTGGTGAAACGATGAAAGAGGGCATCCGCCGTCTCGTCAATAACCACATCGACTCTGCGCTCTCTGCGCCTCTGCGCGAACAAAATATAACGGAGTAATGAATATGTTCGACCTTACAGGCATGACCGCGCTGGTGACTGGCGCTTCGGGTGGCATCGGTTCGTCCATTGCCAAGGCGCTGGCGGCGCGCGGCGCGACGCTGGCGCTGTCGGGTAGCAATGAGGAGAAGCTCAAGGCCTTTGCGGCCGAACTGGGCGGCGATCACAAGACGATCGTGTGCAACCTCAGCGATCCGGCGTCGGTTGACGCGCTGGTGCCGCAGGCGGTGGAGGCGCTGGGTGGCAAGATCGACATCCTCGTCAACAATGCCGGCATCACCCGCGACAATCTGATCCTGCGCATGAAGGATGAGGAATGGTCGCAGGTCATTTCCGTCAATCTGGAGGCCGCCTTCCGCCTCGTCCGCGCCGCCGCTAAGCCGATGATGAAGGCGCGCTTTGGCCGCATCATCTCGATCACTTCGGTCGTGGGCGTCACCGGCAACCCCGGTCAGGCCAATTATTGCGCGTCCAAGGCGGGCATCATCGGCATGTCCAAGTCGCTGGGTCAGGAACTGGCGAGCCGTGGCATCACCGTCAACTGCGTCGCGCCGGGCTTCATCCGCTCGGCCATGACCGACGCGCTGAACGATGCGCAGAAGGGCGCGATCCTGACCAAGATCCCGGCCGGCGACCTCGGCAGCGGCGACGATATCGGCGCGGCGGTCGTCTATCTGGCGAGCAAGGAAGCGGGCTATGTCACCGGCCAGACGCTGCATGTGAATGGCGGCATGGCGATGATCTGAACCCGGCGAGCGCGCGGTCCAGCAGCACCGCGCGCCGCACTGCCAGTGCCAGCACGGCGATGGCGGCGATCAGGTTGATGGGCACATGGGTCAGTTCCGACAGCGACCGGCCGAACAGCGGCGCGAGCCAGGCATAGGCCAGCCAGGTCGGCTCCCACGCCAGCGTGCCGCGCCGCTTCATGTCCGCGGCGAGGAAGGCGATGGCGACGCCCAGCAGCACGAAATCATAGTCCAGCACATAGGGGGTGCAAAGCAGCGCGGCGCTTAGCGCGGCCGCCCCGCGCACTTCCATCGATCCGCGTTGCGCGGCCAGCGCGGCCGCTGCGATCGCCATGGCGGTGACGATGCCCTGAACGGCATAGGCGAGCGGAATGGCGCCGCCCCATTGGCGGATGGCGGAGAAAGGACTCTGGATTTTTTCCCAGCCGGTCGCGCCTGCCTCTATGATGATATGCTGGGTCAGCGGCAGGGAATCCCGGAATGCCTGCCACACCGGCCAGCCCCAGATGGCGAGCGTCAGCAGGCACAGCGCCGTGACGGTCAGGCCCGCCGCGATGAAGGCTCTCCAATTTCCCCGCGCCAAAATCAGGATCGGGATCAGCACGGCAAATTGCGGCTTGTAGACCAGTGCGCCGAGCAGCATCCCGGCGATCCATGGCCTGCGGTCGAGCAGGAACATGCCTGCGCCCAGCAGGCTGGCGGTCAGGAAGGCATTCTGGCCATGGCCCAGGCACACCAGCACCACCGGCGCGCCCAGCGCGACCAGAATCGCGTCGCGATCGCCCGGCAGGATGCGCCGGATCAAGCATAGCGCCAGCAGCAGCGTCATCCCCTGCCAGATCAGCAGCGCCGCGACATAGGGGAATTGCGCCAGCAAGGTTGCGATGATGAGGAAGGGGGGTGGATAGTGCCAGCCATAGAAGGGGATGGCGGGATCGTGATGGACCTGTTTTTGCACTTCATGCTGGGTCGGCCAGTCCCATGCGGCGGGCGCGCGGCCATGATCGGCCATCCAGCCCGCCGTCCAGACGTTCGAAAAGTCGGTGCCGAGCGGCCGGCCAAGCGAATCCACCGTGCCATGGGCAGTCGCGAACAGGTATGAAAGGCCGATGACGGTCGCCGCCAGCACCAAAATCGCGGTCAGCCGAACGCGCGCGCGGGTGACGAAAGAATCGGGGGAGAGAAGGGCCGCCATGGCTCTGTCCCTCGCACGAAGCCGCTGAAATTTTGGTAAATAGGGCGTAACCATCCCCCCAAAAGGCGGTTTTTATTGCCGCATGATTGCGATAGCGAATGAAGGGGCTTGGCGGCCTTCCCTCTTGCCTCTATCGGGGCTTGGCACTAGGGCAATGCCTTAACGGTTATTCAGAACCACCAACGATACCCAGTAAGAAGGACCACTCATGAGTGAGACCGCGGATCGCGTAAAGAAAATCGTCGTCGAGCATCTGGGCGTCGAAGCCGAGAAGGTGACCGAGGACGCCAGCTTCATCGACGATCTGGGCGCGGACAGCCTGGACATCGTCGAACTGGTGATGGCGTTCGAAGAAGAATTCGGCGTCGAAATCCCCGATGACGCTGCTGAGAAGATCGCCACCGTCAAGGATGCGATCGATTATATCGACAGCAAGCAGTAAGGCGTCTTTCGGCCTGATCCCATATGGGAAAGGCCGGAATTGCGCATAAGAGACGGCTCCTCCTGTCCGGCCAGCGCCGAGCGTGGGGAGCCTTTTCGTATCTGGCGCGCGGCTTGAAAGCGCGCTTTAAATGGCTAGATGGGCGGCACAAAGCCCATGAGAGATTTCGGAGCTAGGATATGCGTCGTGTCGTCGTAACCGGCCTTGGCATGGTGAGCCCTCTGGGCGGGAATGTCGAAACCAGCTGGAAGAACATCATTGCGTCCAAATCGGGCGCGGCGACGATCCAGCGCTTCGACGCCAGCGAATATAAATGCCGCATCGCCTGCGAAGTGAAGCCGGCCGATCATGAATATGGCTATGACGCCAGCCTCGACGTGGATCACAAGATCCAGCGTCAGGTCGATCCCTTCATCGTCTATGGCATTTCCGCCGCCAGCGAAGCGCTGCGCGACGCGGGCCTGGACAACATGTCGGAAGAAGAACGGCTGCGCGCCGGCTGCTCGATCGGTTCGGGCATCGGCGGCCTTCCGGGCATCGAAAGCGAATCGCTGGTGCTGGCCAACAAGGGGCCGGGCCGCGTCAGCCCGCACTTCGTCCATGGTCGTCTCATCAACCTGATCTCGGGGCAAGTGTCGATCAAATACGGCCTGATGGGTCCGAACCACGCAGTCGTCACTGCCTGCTCGACCGGCGCCCACTCGATCGGCGACGCCGCGCGGATGATCGCGATGGACGATGCCGACGTGATGCTGGCGGGCGGCGCGGAAAGCGCGATCTGCCCGATCGGCATCGCCGGCTTCGCCCAGGCGCGTGCGCTCTCGACCGGTTTCAACGACACGCCGGAAAAGGCGAGCCGCCCCTATGACGTCAACCGTGACGGCTTCGTCATGGGTGAAGGCGCGGGCGTGGTCGTGCTCGAAGAATATGAGCATGCCAGGAAGCGCGGTGCCAAGATCTACGCCGAAGTCATCGGCTATGGCCTGTCGGGCGACGCCTATCATGTCACCGCCCCCCATCCGGAAGGCAATGGCGGCTTCCGCTCGATGCAGATGGCGCTCAAGAAGTCGGGCCTGTCCCTTGAGGATATCGACTATGTGAACGCGCATGGCACTTCGACCCCGCTGGGCGACGAGCTGGAACTGGGTGCGGTCAAGCGCCTGTTCGGCGATAACCTCAGCACCATGTCGATGTCTTCCACCAAGTCGGCCATCGGCCATCTGCTCGGCGGCGCGGGCGCGGTGGAGAGCATTTTCTGCATCCTCGCCATGCGCGACCAGATCGTCCCGCCGACGCTGAACCTCGATGAACCGAGCGAAAGCTGCAAGGGCGTGGACCTGGTCCCGCATGTGGCGAAGGAGCGCAAGGTGCGCGCGGTGCTGAACAACTCGTTCGGCTTCGGCGGTACCAACGCCTCGCTCATCATGAAGGCAATCTGATCCTGTGTCGCGCGCGTCGTCCTGCGGCGCTCGCGGTCACGCTATGGGCTGAACGGGCATGGCAAGACGATCCGGCAATCCGATGCGGCGGCTTGGCTGCATCGTCCTTCTGATCGGCCTCTGCGTCGCGGCCTTCATCGGCTTTCGCTTCGTCTATGGCTGGAGCGAGAAGGGGCCGGCGACGCAGGATGTCAGCGTCGTCGTGCCGGAAGGATCGACCCTGTCCGATGCGGCCGTGCTGCTGAAGCAGGCCGGTGCGGTGCGCTCCGCCGACGCTTTCCTGACGCGGGCCAAGGTGTTCGGCGCGGGCAAGTCGATCAAGGCGGGCGAGTTCACCATCCCCGCCGGCGCCAGCAACAGCGATATCCTGTCGATCCTGCAAGGCGGCAAGACGCTCACCCGCCTCATCACCATCCCCGAAGGCATGCCGTCCATCCTGGTCTATGAACGGCTGATGGCGAACGACCAGCTGACCGGGGAGATCAAGGTGCCGGAAGAAGGCAGCGTGCTGCCCGACAGCTATGCCTTCGACAAGGGCGAGCCGCGCGCGGCCGTGCTCAAGCGCATGCAGGACGCCATGGACAAGGCTCTGGCCCAGCTATGGGCCGAGCGCGCGCAGAATCTGGTGGTGAAGACGCCGCGCGAAGCGATCATCCTTGCCAGCATCGTGGAAAAGGAAACCGGCGTCCCGGCAGAGCGGCCGATGGTGGCAGGCGTCTATGCCAACCGGCTGCGCACCAACATGATGTTGCAGGCCGATCCGACGATCATCTACCCGATCACCAAGGGCAAGCCGCTCGGCCGCCGCATCCGCAAGTCGGAAATCGCGGCGGTCAACGATTACAACACCTATGCGATGGTCGGTCTGCCCAAGGGACCGATCGCCAATCCGGGGCGGCTTTCCATCCTGGCGGTGCTGAACCCCGCGCAGACCAAGGCGCTCTATTTCGTCGCCGATGGCAAGGGCGGCCATATCTTCGCCGACACCTACCAGCAGCATAATGAAAATGTGCGCAAATGGTTCGAGATCCGCCGCGCGCGCGGGGAATTGTAAGCGCCACCTTCCGTCATTGCGAGCGCAGCGAAGCAATCCATTGGCGCGAACATGGATTGCTTCGCTGCGCTCGCAATGACGATTTGCCTTACCGCAAGACGCCTTTCGCCCGCTGCGCCATGGCATAGCGCCATTGCACGATCGCGATGACGAAGATCAGGATCGGGAAGGCGGTTGCCACCACCACGCCCTTGATCGCAATGATGGGCGTGGCAGTAAAGACATAGCCGAACTGCACCACCACCGCGATCAGCGAGAGGAGGAAGAGCGGCACCGCCGCCCGCTTGCGGAGCAGCAGGAACAGCGCGCCGCCAAAGCCGGCCAGCACGGCGATGCCATAGTCCAGCCATAGCCAGGCAGGCATGGCCGCAAATATCTTCGCGCCGCCGGGGTCCGTTTTGGCCAGTGCGTTCAGATCCATCAGATATTGCATGACGAAGGACGCGATACCCATCAGGTTCCAGAGCAGGAACGCGATGGCGATGAGGATGAAGGAACGTGGTGCCGACATGATGATCCCCTTCCGCTACGACGGTGCGATGGTACGCAGCCGTAATGATGACATCCTACGCCTTGCCACGGGGTTGGGAAAGCCCGTCTGATGGGTGCGCCAATCATCGTCACGGCCTTGCTGGGCGCGGCGGACTTCGCCTGGGCGGATGGCCTGCGCCGTGCGCATTTTCCGCCGGATCGCAATGTGCTGCCGGCGCATCTGACGCTGTTCCACCATCTGCCGCCTTCCGCGCTGGAGGAGGTCGCTGCGCGGCTGAAACGGCTGTGCGCCGGTCCGCCGCCGATGGCGCGCCTGACGGAGGTGATGCTGCTGGGGCGGGGCGTGGCCTTCCGCGTCGACAGTCCGGTGCTGATGGCGATGCGGGACGATCTGGCCGATGCCTTTGCCGGCCTGCTGACGCCGCAGGATCAGGCGCGCCCGCGCCTGCACATCACCGTCCAGAACAAGGTTGCGCCGGACGAAGCGAAAGCGCTGGCGGCATCACTGCGCGAGGATTTTCGTCCGCGCCCGCTCATGATCGCGGGGCTGGCCGCCTGGCACTATCGCGGCGGGCCATGGGACTTGGCGATGAAGGCGATGTTCAGGGGGTAATGCAACAGCGTTTGTTTCGAGCGCAGTCGAGAAACGGATAGCGCAGCGCTTCACGTTTCTCGACACGCTCGAAACGAACGGAACTTGTGGTCTTAAGCCAGCCCGACTTCCTTGAGCGGCACACTCGCATCGCCCAGCTGCGTGACGTCCAGCGCTGCGCCGGCAATCACATGCGCGCGGCCCTGTACATAGTCCTTGACCATGTTGACGCAGTCGAGCGCAATCACCTTGCCGCCCTTCAGATACACGATCGAAAAGCTGCGGCTGGCCGGATCGCCGCGTGTGATGGTCTGGTCGAAACCGGTCGACAGGCCGACGGTCTGCAGCTTCAGATCATATTGGTTGGACCAGAACCAGGGCACCGCGTCATAGGCCTCTTCCTTGCCCATGATATGCGCCACCGCAACCTTCGCCTGATCATTGGCGTTCTGCACCGATTCCAGCCGCATCTGCGCGCCGCCGGCAAAGCGGTTGGCATGCGCCGCGCAATCGCCCACGGCATAGATGTCGGGCAGGCTGGTGCGGCAATATTCGTCCACGTCCACGCCATTGCCCCCGGCCGCGCCGGCCGCGATCAGTGCGCCGGTTTCGGGGATGATGCCGATACCCACGATCACCATGTCGGTTTCGATCCGCTCGCCATCCTGCATCAGCACGGCGGTCGCCTTGCCGTCGGTCACCTCGATACAGTCCATCCGCGCGCCGGTGCGCAGGTCGACGCCATGGGCGCGATGCTCCGCCTCGTAGAAGCGCGACAGATCCTCGCCCGCGACGCGCGCCAGCACCCGGTCCAGCGCTTCCAGCAGCACCACCTTCTTGCCGAACTTGGACAGCACCGCCGCCGCCTCCAGCCCGATATAGCCGCCGCCGATGATGGTCACATGGTTGATCGTATCGATCTTCGCCATCATCGCGTCGACATCGTCGCGGCGGCGCACGGCATGGACGTTGACCGCGTCGGCGCCGTTGCAGGTCAGCATGCGCGGGGAACCGCCGGTGCACCAGATCAGCTTGCCATAGCCGATCTCTTCCCCGCCCACGGTCACGAATTTGCCTTCGGGATCGACGCTGCGGACGCGCTTGCCCAGCAGCATGTCGATCTTGCGCTCTTCCCAGAAGCTGGCCGGGCGGATCAGGATGCGGTCGAAGCTCTTGTCGCCGGCAAAATATTCCTTTGACAGCGGCGGGCGCTCATAGGGCGGATAGGCCTCATCACCGATCATCGCGACCGTGCCTTCGAAACCTGCCTGACGCAGTGCGATCCCCGCCTGCGCGCCTGCATGCCCCGCACCCACGATCAGAACGTCATAATAACTCATGCCGCCGCTATCCTCTTATGCCCGTTTGCGACGCTGCTTGGCGCGCTTTGCCGGGGGAGGCAAGGAGGATGTGTCATGATGATGCAAGAAAGTTGGTAGCGGAGGAGCCTATCAATCTATCCAATTTTAGCGTTGATATTGCTACATAAAATGTATGGCTTGGACCATTATACCATGGCAAATACCATGAATTATTTTTTCACCCCTGCGCTTTGCCCTGATCAGGGAATCGCTCGGACTACTCAGATACCATAGGAACGTGAAATCTATTCCGCGAATCGGGTGGTGCGATGCAGACGAATGAACAGGGCGAACCCTTCGGCGGCTGGCTGCTGAAGCAGACCGGCCGGGACGACTGGATAGGCACGCTGGCTAAGCAGGCGAAGAGCGATCCCCGGTTTCGCGCGGCGACGACGCCAGACGAGTTGCGCAAGCGGCTTCAGGAAGCCGGGGCAGAAGGCGACAGCTTCGAGGCGCTGGATGATGCTGAGGTGGAATGGCTCTCTCATGAGTGACATCGCCAATGCCGTTTGCGTAGATGACGATCCGCAGGCGGTCAGGGTTAGGTGTCGGGAAGAAGGTGTCGATTTCGCCTTGCTCAGCGCCGGTCTTAGGGTTGGGACAATAGTCGTCTGCCGTTCTGGGGACGATGTCGCGCGCCTGCTCGAGTTGTATGGCGAGCGGGCACATAAGCGTGTGAAGGGGCATCGGTGCTGACCGATTGGGATCTATGGTCCCTCGCTGCCAAGGTAATGCAGGCGTACGGCGATGACATCAAAATCTCTTCGACAAGCCCTTGCGCCTCGGGCATGTTTGGCCTGCCCGGGCCAGCATCTCGTTCGGGTTATTGAGCGATACCTTACAGCCCTGCCTTTCAGGCGGGGCTTTTTTTGGAACCCTGACCTCACCGGCGCGTATATGCAGCGGCTGACTTACGTCGGTTCCCGCGAATAAGGAACCTAGCCCCGCGCTGCGACACCGGCGCGGGGCTTTTTATTGCCTGCCGCCTGCCTCATTGGTATTGCTACCGAGATCCTGCCGCACACCATCATCGCAGCGCGCGACAGGCCGCCAAATAATAAGGGCGGCCCCACGCCGTCGCGCAGAGCCGCCCGCCATGCAGTCCATTGGCTGCGATGTCCTGACATATTGAGGCGAGAACGCAACTTCCTTATGGCGGCGATGGCTCCGGCGCTACGTTTGCACCGGTTGAGGCGTCGGGGCCACCTTGCGAATCGCGGGCCGTGGTTATATCGCCGCCGCGATCCTGGCGATTAGAACGACCCTCTGTGTCGTCAGGATCACCCTTAATTGCCTTCACCAGTACCCGGCCGGCAGCGACGATATAGGCGATGCCCTCGATCAGCAGGCCGACCTTGCCCGCGCCCCGCGCGATCTTGCCGAGGCCCATCAGCGCGCCGCCACGCCCGTCTTGCGGCGCAACCAGTCCATGAAGTCCGCAACCGTCTTGTCGCGCAGGATCGACGGATTAGCATCCGTCGCTGCGCCGCCTGCGATCAGGTCCGCAGGCTCGTTTCTATCGGCCGCAAGGATAGACCCGGCCGTCACCGCGCCAAGGAAATGCGCGGCGTAGAGCGAGGCGTTGTTGATCGGAACGCCGCGCGTCCTGAGATAGGTCGCATTCTTGGCTGTGAAGGTTTTCGCACGCGCTAGCTGCTCCGAAATGGTCGGTCGCAGTCCCCCGAACGCAGGGCGCAGCGTCGGGCCCCACTTGCCACCTTCGGCCTGCCACGTGCCGCGAATGAACTGGTAGAGGCCGGAAGCGCTGGAAGAGGCTGCCTGAATATATGGCCGGTCCCCGCTTTCGATCTTCGACAGCATCGGCCAATAGCTGTCCGATATCGCGTCAGCGTCCGCCTTGGCGACGACGGGCGCTTTGACCATGTCCAGTTGGGCGAGGGTATCCCGGCCGGCCCAGCCGTCGATCTTCAGCCCGTGCTTGCTCTGGAATAGCCGCACAAAAGCATCATCACTCACAGGCAGCGCCGGCAAGAGCTTGACGCCCAGGTGCGCTATCGTGAGCAAGCCGGCGACGCCGTCCACCTTCAGGCCGAACCGGGCCTGATACAGACGCACGAAAGCATCATCAGAAATGATGGTCATACTACCTCGCAATGTTGAAGTGACTGCCGCTCAGCGCGGCGTGTTGCCCATGAAGGCGTCGATCGCTGCCTTGAACCGGCCGCCGATCGCGCTCTTGGCGATGCCGATGATGCCGGCCCCCAGACTGCCTATGCCGATACCGGTGATGCCAGCGGCGAGCAGCTCAAGCGATTGGGCCTGCACCCATAGGACGGCGACTAGAAGGCAGAGCATGGTGATGGCGGCGTCCAGCGTCCATTGCGCCTTGCTCTTCGCCTGAAGGCCGATGATGACGCGGGTGATGATGACGGCGCAGATGCAGACGATCGTGGGGCCAGCGTGGAAGGGTTCGCCGAAAATCCACCAGATGACGGGCTCGCGAGACGAGATAGCAGAGGTCATTGCGGCTGCCCCCAGCGCCGCGCCCAGTCTCACCGCAGACATACGGCTGCCAGGGCGGCAACAAAACTCAGGATGATGACGATTCCGGCGCGGACGAGCACTGGCCAGCGGGACCACATGTCGACGGGCAGGGGAGCCTTTCTCAACTGATGCTCGATCCCCGGCTCCCCCAGGATCACGATCGTCATCCACATCAGGCCGCAGCCGACGGCAATCGGGTCAATCCAGCGCTTCGCCATGCTGACCCGCGCCGATGTCACAACGTCGGCCGGGTTCCAGCCCCACAGGAACATCGCCTCTGCGCCGCAACGCAAGGTGATGCCGAGGCCGGCGAGCAACGTGATCGCCCGGTAAAGCGAGACGGGATGGAGAGGGTGGTCCCATAAGCGCTGCGTCCAGATCCTGCTACCCTGCTTGCCGACCAGCATCGACCCGAGGAAGGTCGTTGCCGTCATGACGAACAGGTTGAACAGGAACAGCGATTCGCCGTTGTCGAAGCTGGGTGGGACAGGCGTGGCCGGCCCCTCCGCGATGTAGTTGGCGACGACGCTGCCCGCCGCGCTGATCCAGTTCAGCATAGCCGCCTCCCTTATTGCGGGCACAGTGCGCGCATGGCCATGGCGGCGTTCATAATGGCTTCGCATGCTCCGGGCGTATCGGGCAGGTAGCCCAGCCAGCCGACGATGAGGGCGATGTCCATGTCCGCGGAGAACTGGTCATCAGCGAAGCCGCCAAGCCGGAAGTTCGGCGACTGCGACGGGACGCCCACCGCCATCGTGAACTCATCGCTCACGGTCAGGCTGTTGCAGAACATCTGCGACTCGCGATCAGACGCCCGGTTGCAGAACATCGCCGCTGACCATTGGCCCACCGACGCGACCGAGTTGGCGCCGGGGTGGCGGTCGCCGGAGCCATGCTGCATGACGAGCTGGCTACTGGTGTTCTGGTAGAAGCCCACGATGCTGGGGGTGCTGGTGCCCTGCCCAAGAATGCCGTTGGCGCCGCTGATGTTGGTCGGCCGGAAGATCGAAAGGAAGCTATAGCCGGGAGCATTCAACAGGTCGCCATTCGCGGGCGCCACCATCTGAAGGCCCTCCTTCAGGTGGCCTGTGCCAGCGCGATTGCAGTTCCAGTAGCCCAGCTTGGAGGTCGTGGGATCAACGCGGGTGGTTGTCGCGCTGGCTGCGGGGAGGGCGTAATATTTGCGGTCGTCCAGCCCGTCCTGATCTGCGATCGGATCGCCAGCGGCGCCGAGCGGGCGGCGGCCCGGCTGCGCCCACATGTACAGGAGGTCCGCGCGCGCCGCGCAAATCGCTTCCTCCAGCGCGAACGCGGTCTGCGGGAGCGAGGGCGCACCGGGCACGGCAACGCCACCGGCCAGCACGGTTTCGATATGGGCAAGGTCAAAGGCCATGTCGGTCAGTCCTTAAACGAGGGCAATTTCTTGTTGGATCGGCCAGCCCGAGATGATTTGTCCGGTGACGGGGCAGAGCCATTCGGAGTCGTCACGGATGTTGATCCGCGCGCCGGCTGCGTCAGGTGGCGGGTTCACACTGCCGACAAGGCCAAGCCGAACCTTCGGATGCAGCGGGAGGCCGGTCGCGGCATGGGTGATGGTCAGGGTGGCGCCGGAAAGCGTCAGGCCGGTGATGGCAACCGGGCCGTTATCATCGACCAGAGAAACGCCCTTCCACCCGTCCGCCATGTCGGGGATGGTCGTTGTGTCGAATTTCATGTTCCCGGTGCCGCCTGAGAAGGTGACGGTCGTTGTCGTGCCGATCGTCAGGACCGCCGCCCCATCTGGCACATAGGGTTCGCTGTATATCCCGGCGGTATCGACCAGCCGCCCGATGGCGTAGGCCGTGGCGGACCCGAGCGGGAAATAGGTTTCCGGCAGCAGATGCGTGTCGAGATCGTGGCCCGGCAGCATGGGGTAGACAGGCACGCCCACAGCCAGCCCGGCGCGGATAAGGTCCGCCTGCGCCAGCGTGGCCATGCCGGTATTGCCGTTCGGGCGCTGCTCTGTCTGCTGGATGATGGCACCCAGCCAGTTCGCGCTCAGCGCCTGCGTCTTCGCTTTCAGGCCATCGGTGATGGATTGCCACTGGCTCTTCCACGTCGCCGCCGATGTGCTGCCATTGTCCGCCTCGCCCTGATTGCTGACCGAGACGACATTGAGCGTCAGCCCGAGGCGATCGGCCTGCGCCTTCGCGGCATCGATGACAGCCTCAAGCGAAGTGTAATGCTCGCTGCCCGGTGCAAAATCGATCAGCTTCGTGCCACCAGTGCCGACGATGCAGCCAAGCACATTGGACAGGGGATGCAGATGATGGCCGATTAGGGCGAGTGCGCAGCTTTCCGCACAGGTCTGCGCGAAGACGCGGCTACCCATGTGGCCGGCGCCGCGCATCGGCACGATCCGCTCCAGTTGCAGCGGATCGATGACATGGTCTTTGTTGCTGCCTTCGGGCATGAGCTGGAACGGGCGCGGGCCACGCTCCAGCCCGTCGATCGCGCGGCCATCGAACTGCCATGCCCGTTCGCCCACATTATCGCGCCACGTCGGGCCGATGCGGGCTGCATTGCTTTCGGCATAGCCCTGCGCAAGGCTCTGACCCCAGATAAGGACGAGGATCAATTGCAGGCCAGAGTTCGCCCACAGGGTCACCGTGCGCCACCGCGTGCGCTGCTGGACCCCGCGCCGCATCACAAATGCATAGCCATTGCCGCCCGCGATCAGAGTTGCAGGGTAGGGGCCGCCTGTTACCGGCGCCATCACCGCATCCGTCCGCTCAACCCAAATCTGCGGCCGAACCAGCCCGGTCACGGTCCCGGCAACTGGTATGGTGACTGGAACGCCGGCAAGGAAATCGTCCGTCGCCCCGAAGCGAAGCTGCATAGCATCGGCAATGCGCGTCACCACGCCGCCTGAGACGGATGCGGCGCCGCGCCCGATCTTGGGCACAGCATAGGTTTTTAGCGTCTGGTCAGTGAAAAACTGCCCGCCCGAAGCGATCATGCTGCGATCGGCACGGCCGATCTTGGGCACCTTGAAACCAGTGCGCGCCTTCACGTCGGTGACGACCTGCGCGCCGGGGATCTGGAGCGTCTCCCTCGTCGCGCTACTGGCGCCCTTGGTGTAGAGGTCCAGCCCCAGCCCGTCAGCGGACGGCACGTAGAACTGGCGGCCGACCGGCAAGGCCGAATCCGCCTGCGCCTCAGCAACGGTCTTGTACGTGCCATAGGCCGCCGCGCCCGCAGCAAACGCGCCCGCCTGATTGCGATAGCCCAAGGCCTGCGCCTCGGAGTTGCCGCTGGCATCAGCCGCATCCTCGGAACGACCGGCGGCAGCATCGGCAAGGTCAGCCGCCGCGCCAGCAGCCGCCGAAGCGCCAACGGATTCCGTCGCTGCCTGCTGCGCCAGATCGGCATGGCCGAGTGCGGTGACTGCCCAACCCTGCGCATTGGTGGCGGCAAGGCTGGCGGCATCCGCAAAGGGCTCCGCAGCCTCGGCGCCTGCGGCAGCGCCCGCCGCCGCACCGGCCTCCGCGCCGGCGGCGCTACCCTGTTCGGCGAGATATTCGACCATCGCTGGCACGGTCGGCTCGTCAATATAGGGCGCGCCCGTGTCCGGGTTGTCCTCTTCCGCCATGCCCACCCATGCAGGCTTGCCGCGCGGGCCAATGATCTGATTGAGGTATCGACCCGCAAAGGCCCATTCTACGATTACGGTCATTCGGGCCTCCGCGTGACGGCTTCGGTGAGTTGGAAACAGGCGGGAGGGCTGATCTGTGCATCGCCCGACATGGTCAGGCGCAAGTCCACCACGTACCAACCAAGGGAAAGTTCGGCAGTGTCGGCAAGCGTCAGGAACCAGCCGGCATTGTTCGATCGCTCTTCGATTTCGAAGGTGCCGACCTTTTGCATATCGTCGGTGACGCGGGTCGGCTTGTATCCGGCAAAGCGCAGGTCTGCCTCGACCAGATCGATATCGGAGGGCTTTTCACCGTCCGATGCCTTGAAGTCGAGCGCCAGGCGGATCGCGCCACCGCGCGGATATTCTCCTGCGAACTCGATCATTTCGGCGCGACCTCCAGCGTTTCGAGGCCGGCACCCAGCGAGGGGCGGACCACCTTCAGAATACCGGTGCCATCGGTGCGGCCCGACACGACGTAGCCGGAATTGGCCGGGGAAATGCCGAAGCGCTCGAACAGGTTGATCGTGGCGCCGCCGATGCGCAGCACATCGCCAAGCGCGATCCAGCCCCGTGTTTTGACGCGGCCATGCGCGCCGGGCCGGATGAACTCGATCGCGACGCCGGCAAACAGGGTGAAGCTGTCGGCGGAAGTCATCGGCCGCACCGTGCCGACCTCAGTGTCATAGGCCAGCACCATGCCGCGCAGGATGGTCGATGCGCTGTTGTTCTTGAGCTGCAGCTCTTCATCGGTGAACAGCGGGCGGTAGAGTTCGCCCGACGCATATTCGGATGCGACCGCCGCACCGGCCAGCGCCGTGTTGAGCAGTCCGAGGATGGTGGCGTTACTCATCGCCGAATAGTTGGTGGCGCTTGTGACCGTCCATGTGTGCGTGACGCCGTCGACAGTCACCGGGACCGAACCGCTGCTGTTCGTCGCCAGAAAGTCCGTGAGCGTCCGCGCCAGCTTGGTCACCGCACCGGGACGCCCGTTGCTGACATCCTCCGATATGTCGGCATTGCCAAAGGCATAGCCGGACATGCCTACATCGCCATCGATCTGGTTGACCCCGTCGAACAGAGCGGCCGCAAGTGGCGTGTCCCCGATCACCACCTTTGATGCCGTGCCGGTCGTGGCGGACACGATGCGCAGCGCGCGGCCGAAATCCCTGATCCGGAACGCCGCCGGGCTGTTGCCCGACCCGGTCAGTTCCCAGCACCGATGGTCAGCCGGCATCTTGTCGCGCGTGTCAGGAAGCCATGGCTGCACCGCCATCGAGATTTCGCCCGACAATGGCGAATTGCGCAGTACGGCGCGGTTCATCACCAGCGAGCCGATGCTTTCCAGTCTGAAGCACCAGTCGGCATTGCCGACCGCTGTCAGCGGCCCGCCGATCCATTCGACGGTCGCCGGGTTGGCAAAGCCCTTCTGGGCGTCGTTGTCATATTGGTCATGCGCGGAGAAAGCGGCGCGGCGCCCCTTCGCCCGGCAATCCATGAAGCCGTAATAAGAGCCGGACGTGACACCCAGCGCATAGGCATGCTGGGATGGCCAGACGGACGTGCCATGATAGGCATCCGCTTCATCATTGCCCAGATGCTCGATCTCGACCTCACGCCACAGCAGCCAGACGTCTTCGTTGACCCTGACGCTGTCGATATGCGCGCCATAACGCTGGTTCTTCGCGCGGATCGTCAGCTTTTCGAGATACTGGTTGGCGTTGAAGTCGACAGTGCTGGTAGCCTGAATGATCGCCTGGGCCGTGCTGGCCGGGAGCGATCCGTCGATGATGGTGCGACCCATGCCCTTGCCGCGCAGGATCAGCCATGCGCCGTCCTGACCGGAGCGGATCAGGCCAAGGCTGCGCTCGTAATAGGTCTTGGCATCCAGATCGACCACCGCCAGAGCACCGGGGGAGGCCAGCGCGGTCGCCGCCTCAAGGGCGAGGGCAATGGTCGCGTAGCTGGCCGATTGCAGAATCGCGCCGATGCGCTTGCCGGTGCCCGCCAGCGTGGCGACCGATTGTTCCACCGCCGCTGCGCGCGTGAACTCGTCACCAAGCAGCGCCGTGCTGGCCGCCTCCTGCACCACATCCGACTCGTTGCGGAAATAGCTGATGACCATGTCTGTCAGCGTGATCGTCTCGTCAGCCGTGGCGGCGTCGGTATCGGTCAGGGCGATGTAGGGCCGCAGATCGTCCAGCGTCGCGTCCGACGGAATGAGGCAGGTGAACCCCACCAGTCGGCGCGTCGGGCTGATCTGCATGTCGATGACGTTCGACGTCACGACCGGCGCGACGTTCAGCTTCGTGTCGCGCACCTGCATGTTGACGGTATGATCGCGCGACCAGCCTGCCGGCGTGTCGAAGGCCATCAGGATAAACGGCTGCCGACCGACCAGCATCTTGCGCAGGCGCCCGCTCATGGGGATGCGCCATTGCGCGATCGTGTTCCGGCCGGTGGCGTCCTCCGGCACCATCACGCCGACGTTGCGGCTAGCCTCATCGACTACCGCAACGGCGCCGTTGAAAAGCTGGAAAATCGGCTCTGCCTTGTCGAGGATGTTGGCGGCGGGGGCCAGTGCGGACAGCCGGGCTTCCAGCGCCAGGTCGGCGCCGGTCACACCGGAATAGGCAGGCGTTTCCTTGACCTTCCATGTGACCGAGCGGGTTTCAAACGACCGCACAGCGCCTGTCTCGACATTGGCCCCGACCTGCATCGTCGGCCCGACCAGCCGCTCATTGCCGATCATCGGATAGGTGAAGACGCGCGATAGCGCGGTGCCATCCTGCGTCGCGGGGAACGCCGTGCCGGCATTGGAATTGACGGTGCCGTCCTGCCGATCGATGCGCACGGCATTGCCGCCGAACGGCGTCGCCGCCAGATAGCCGGCCGTCGCAATACCTTCCACAAGGATCTCGATCGTCGCGCCTGCCAGAAGCTGCGCAATGGCAGGGTCGAACTGAATGCGCGGGATGATGTTGGAGCCCACCGCCGTCTGCCCGGCCGGGATCGACACCCCCACCGGCCGCCCCGACACTGTGATCGCGGCGCCGCCGTTAACCATCGAACTCAGGCTGGAGGTTTCGCCCAGCTTCTCGCCCGAGGTGATGGTGATGTTCGCTGCCTGCGCGGAAGCGGCTTCACCAGCCTCAATAGCCTCCTCGACCAGCGCCTGCTGTTCCGTCGTGAGGCCCGGCCCCGGAGGGCCTGCAAAATCGATATAGGCAAGGTCTTTCATGCGGTCGGCCCTCTCAGGACGGTCATTTCAAGGTCGGTGATGAAGAAGCGGTCGGCGGCGGGCGGCGTGGCCAGAAGGTCGGCCTGCATGGTGAATTGCCCGGTCGTGTCGCTGATGCCGGCCAGGGTGGCGGGCAGGATGCGGATGGTGATCTGACGGGTCGGACCGTCGTAGATGCGGAAGCCCTCGGCTGCCGCATCGGCCGCCATGTTCAGGGTGAAGGCCTGCGGATCACCAGCATAGCGTTCGAAGCTGGCTTTGAAGGTCCAGCCGGTGATGTCGTAGGGATCGGCCAGGCCTTTCCCCAGCGTCCATGTCGCATAATAGCCGACGCTCTCCTTCGCGGCGAAACGATTGGGCATAGAGGGGCGCTCCTCGGGTCGGTGACCCGGTTGAGGTGATGGCAATGAGGGCAGGGCTATTGCTCGATGGCGATGACGGTCACGCTCGCCCCGACCAGCACAGTCAGGACGGCGGTCAGGATGTTCGGCGCCTCGACCTTGATCTGAACGCCCGTCTTGCTGAGCGTGCCGGCGACCTGCGTCGCCTTCACCCCGCCGACAGCGGTCGCAGGGATCGCCCAGAAGCCGATCGAGGGCGCGGCGCTCGATGCGTCGAACATGGTCCCGAACGAGATGGTGGCGATGCCCTGCGCGTTGGTGACCGCCGTGAAGATGCCGAACCGCTTGGCGGCGTTGAAATTGAAGGCCGCCGCCTTGGTTGTGACATAGCCGGACGTGCCTAGATACATGCCAGTGGCGGGCTTGGTCCCGTCGCCGCCGGTCCAGTCGACCACCTTGATAAGGGTGCGGACGCCGTCCAGTTCCCCTGCCAGCACCGGCGTCCAGCCGTCATTGCCCTCCGGCCCCGGCACGGTCGACGGCGCGCCGGGATCGCCCTTGTCCGCGACATAGGGCTTGAGGCTGTCGCCGTCCTTCATGGCCCCGCCGACGACGTTCATGGTGACTGCCATCGCGCCCTCGCTACAGCTTGACGATTTTGCGGATGGTGGAACGGTTCAGCGACGTCGTCAGTGTCGCGTTGCCGCCCGCCACGGTGGCGATGACGTCCTGCGTCGAATCATCATCGAAGGTCACCCGCATCGTGATCGTGCCGTCAGCCACGCCCCGGCCGCCCCAGTTCAGCGTAAGGGCGTCCGTCGCGCGGGTCGCCGCCGCGCCGCTGGTGCGGATAGGCGATGTCATCTTGGTCCCGGCTTCGCGCTGCGGGATGCCAACCAGCAGCGTGAAGTCGATCGCCGCGCCGACGCTCAGATAGTTCCAGCGCAGCGTCGCCGTGATGTTCGTGCTGGCCGCGACCGTCGCGCTGGCCGCGAAGCGCTGCGGCGTCGCCGTGAGCCCGGCAAGGGTGGTGCCAGGCTGTCCACCGACCCGGATCAGCATGTTCGCCGTATTCACGCCTGACAGGGAGCCTGCCACCAGTGCGACATAGGCGCTTGCCGTCCATGTCTCTGTCCCGGCCGACGTTGCCGACGGCTCCAGCGCCAGCGTGATGGTTCCCGTAGTGTTCGCCGTGCCGTGATAGCGGATCGTGAAATAGTCGATGCCGTCGATCGAAGCCAGCGCCACCACTTCGCGCGTCAGGCCGCCATTGCCGCCGACGCCGATCCCGGTAGGAACCACGCCGCTTCCAGTGCCGATCGTCCCGACGGTCCCGCCGGCAAGAACGCTGTTGGCGATCTGATTCGTGGCCGCCGGTTCATACAGCAGCCCGCGCAGCGCGTGGGTCGTGCGGTCATAATCGAACCGGGCGGCATCGGTCGTTTCCGTCACCAGCGAACCGCTGACGTTCGTGCGGGTGCCCGACGACGCGCGGGTGAAAGTGGCGCCGCTCGGCACCGCGCCGCCGGTCAGGTCATAGGCGCCGACGCTCGCGGTCACCGGCCCTGCCACGACGGACGCGCCGCCGCTGGTATCGAAGGCGCGGCCCCACCAATAATAGGTGCCGGCGCCGACGCTGTCCGTGATCTGCTGCACCTGCCCGAGGCCGCCCACGATCGGCCCGGCAATCTGTACGGCGTCGGCGAAGAGTGGCGTGGTGCCGCGATAGAAATTGCAATAGGCGAAGATGGCCTGAACCGGGTTGCGCCAGGACAGCGCTGCCGATGTGGTGCCGGGCGCGATCGTCAGGTCAGTCGGTGGCTGAATGGCATAATCCACCGATACCGGCCCCAGCACCAGACGATCGCTGCGCTCCGCCCCGATCTGGTAGGACACGGCGGCATAATAGGTCGTGCCCGCCTCGATGCCCGTAATGACCATTTCCGTCGCGGAGCCCGACGACATGCCGGCCGTGATCCACGCGCCATCGTCCTCGGCATCAGGAGCCGTCGGGCTGGCCGCATATTCGAACAGGATCGCGCTCACTTCGTCCGATCCGGCCGCGCCAGTGATCCGCAGGGCAGGCGAGACAAGGCCGTCGCCGGTCACCAGTTCGGCCGTCAGCGTCCAGTCCCCGGCATCGGGCGCCTCGCTGAAATCCGGCTCGGGATTGTCGATGGCGACCGACTCGTCATCCAGCTCATCGGCCACGGTCCAGCCATAGACGTTCGCGTTGATCTCGCGCAGGCTGATCTGGTTCTGCCAGCCCTTGTCCTGTGCGTCGCTTTCCACGCGGTAGATGATCGCGACCGGCTCCGTCGGAATGGGCCGCACGCCATAGCGCCGCGACGTCCACCTGATCCAGTCGCCATGTTCGACGCCGACGAGGCGCGGCGGCAGTGTCAGACCGCGCGTGCGCCACAGGCGGCCCATGCGGCGCTTCATTTCCGCTACGCGCTGCGCCTGCGTTCCCGAAGTGCAGAGCGTCAGGGCAGGCTGCGCAACCTTGGGTTCGCCATCGGCCAGGATATCGTCGGTATCGCGCCGCACCGGGGCGCTATGATCCTTCCACTGTTGTTCGGGCTCGATATATTTGGCCGCGACCGTGTTGACCCATTCATCATCGGTCTGGGTGCGGAAATCGCTGCTGTTGACCGTCGACCCGACGACCAGGTCATCATCGCTGATGTCCCAGACGACCGGCTGCGCCGCGCCCGGCACGATCTCGATCGCGCCCTCGCGCTCCACCGTGTAACCGCCGCATGCCGATGCGATATCGTCATCCGTGTCGATATATTTGTCGTCACCGCCAAAGACGCCGCCGATCCGATAGCGCGGCTCCGTTCCGCCGCCTTTCAGCGTGACCGGCTCATCGCACAGGTTGGCAGGGGCAAAGACATTCTCCGGCGGCTGCTCGATGGCGGACAGCCCGCGCCCCAGCAGCAGCATGGAGGGATCGTCCACCTGATCCCCGGCATAAATGCCACGCGCCCAGGTATAGCGACAGTCGATCGGGTTATCGGTCCATTCGCGGGTGGCCGGATCGTCCCAGCGGTGCGGGCCTGATCCACCGACGCTGCTATCCTTGCGTGCCTGGTAGCAGCGCAGGCCCTTCACGATCCAAAGGAAGGAGGCGTAAGGCGAGCCGCTGGTCCATACCGGGTTCTTGGCATCCGACTTATCGGCTTTCCAAGCGACATAGACTTTGCAGACGCTGCGCCCGCGATCGTTGGCCGTCCATGTCGGTACGCCGTCGACCACAGGGCAGTTGGCTAGCACCCAGTCGGGCACCGCGTCATCCCACGCGCCGGGCAGCCAGTGCACGCGCAACTGACCCTTGTAACCGGGGACGAGGCCGTTGCCGGAAAAGGCGACCCACTTGTCCTGCACATAAAAGCCGGTCAGCGCCTCGCAGCGGTGATCGGCCAGCGCATAGATGGCGACCGTCCATTCGGTGCCGTACTTGCCCCCATAGTTGAAGATATCGACCAGACTGCCCCCGGTCGAACCCTCGCCAAAAATCCCTTCGCGCGCCACCTCGCCGATCTGCATGGTGTTTTTACTGGCGGCGCGGGCCTTCATCGAGGGCGCGAGAAGGACCGTCGCGATGGTCATCACCCCCTGCGCGATCAGCAGTGGGTTCCATGTTGCGATACCCTGCGCGATCATCACCACGCCGGTTACGACGGCTACAACCTTTGCCATGGCTAGCGACTAGCTCCCAAAGGTCCAGGCGGTGACCATGGCGCTGCGCGGGCGGCGCAGGGTTCCATGATCCCCCGGCCCGACCAGCGTCTCGCCCTCGATCAGCATCAGCATCATGCCATGGTCGGGGCAATCGACGCCGGCCGCATCGCCGCGCCGGGCGAGGGCAGGCGCAACCGGCGTCATCCGCGACGTGATCGCATCCTCAAATCCGCCCAGCCGGGCAATGACGCGCGCCGCGCCGATCTGCGTCGTCCAGCTCGCTCCCCGGAACAGGTCAGGGCCGCCCATGGCCCGCACCGCCCCGACATAGAAGCTGACGCAATCATTCGCGGCCGACCCATAGGCGAACGGCATGGCCCGGCGCTCCGCCAGATAGCGGTCGAGCGCATCGAAATCGCGCATGTGTCAGTCCGCCGACGAGGGCTTGCCGCCCTGATAGACCGTCTTGGTTCCGGCGTAGCTGCAATGCTTGAAGAAACCGTCCAGGGGATCGATCGTGCGCTGGTCTGCATCGCTGCGCATCCGCTTCCCCCTTCGTCCCATGCCACGCGCCGACGTCTCGACCGAAATCGTGATGGTCGACGTGCCGCCGATGACATCTTCCACAGGCGCGCTATCGACCCGGCCCCGTTTGAACACGCGGCAGTCAAGGAGATGTCTCCCCGACCCGTCATAGATCATGCGGTACAGCTTTGCGGGTGCGCGCTGCACCTCGCTCGCGTCGAACAGCGCGGCGACATCGGGATCGATGCCCGACAGGCTCAGCGTCATCGCCTGCTCGCTGGTGCCGATGCTGCCGCCCGTCGACAGGCCGATGCTGCCGTCATCAACGCCGATATAGGTGTCGCCTTCGATCTCGACCGGCCCGATGCCGCCCCAGACGAACACGGGCGGATCGCAGTAGATCGCCAGCGCGCCGGTCACGATCGCTTCCCCGCTCGCCAGCGCGGCAAGGGCTTCGTCGCTGTAATTCTTCATGGCAGCGTGACCTGCACGGCGCTGATGACGCCACCCGCCTCGGCATGGCTGATAGTGATGCGCGGCATCTTCGTGTCGTCCATCAGCTTCATCAGGCACATCGGATTGTCGAGGTGCGCGACCGCGTCGGAGGGCACGACGGCGTGCACGGACGGTTCGACCACGACGGTGATGACGCCACTGGCATTCGCCTGCGCCGGGCCGGTGACCGCCACCAGAAAGCGGCGATCCTCATCACCCGGATCGGCATCGGCACTGTCCCATTTGAACCCGATATAGTCGCCATATCCAAGGCGCAGACCAGACGGGACATCCTCCAGCGTCAGGACGGCGTCACCGTCATCGTTGATCGCCTGCGACCAGTCGCCGGCCGCGCCCATGAAAGGCGCCCCGCCGACGGTCAGCATATTGCCGAAGCCGTCGGCATGGGCGGCGGGGAAGGGGCGGGACAGGTCGTAGCCCAGAAACATGCGCATGGAACCGCGCCGGCTGCGATAGAAGGCGATCCACTGATCGGCGACCGGGAACTCCAGATTGGCGAGGTTCATGGTCAGTGCCCAGCGCGGCCACCCGATTTGAACGCCACCCATCCGACCGCTCGTTTCTGGAGCGATAAGATCCTCGCGCTGCGGTTGGAAGGTCAGGCCCTCCGCGCCAATCGAGGGCATCACGACAGGCTTAGTCATCAGCGCTCCGCCTGAAACATGCGCCCGTAAGTGCGTTTGTTGCCTTCCACAACGGAAGCGGCACCCTTCGCTGCGCCGCTCTCGGACGCTTGCCTGTTGCCACGATCGATCCGCGCCCAGAACTCGTCGCTGGTCATGACCGCGCCTTCCATATGGATGTGCGTGTCACCACTGCCACCGACCGGACCGCCAACCTCACCCTTGCGGCGAACGGCAAATTCCTCGTTGGAGGACATGCGGAAGGCGACGACATTACGATCGACCCCGGCCATGCCGCCAACGGGTTTCATCCAGCCTTTCGTGCCTTGGGCGAAGCCGGTCAGATTGCCGGTTCCGAGGGTGGACGCGATGCCGTCCAAATAGGACTGGGACGAGGCGCTGACGCCACCGAGGGAAGAGCCGCCGCCAGCAATAGCGCCGATGCCGCTCAATATTGCGCCCATGAACCCACCGCCACCACCGCCGCCCAGCGATCCAGCGCCTTGGCTGAAGGCATTACGGATCAGTGAGAAGAGGAAGTCGCTGACACTATTCAGCCCCTCCTGCATCCCGCGAGCAACCATGTCCTTCCACCAGTTTTTCGCGAAACCCTTGAGATCGCCGTCAAGCGCGGCGCGGAAGGCTCCATTGAAGGTATCTCGCCACTCGCCCTGCTGCCGGGCCAGTTCCATTTCAGAATCCTCCGCCTCCGCACGACTGCGGGCAGCGCCTTCGGTGAAACCCTGCGCTTTCAATTGCTCTATGCGGCGCTCGATATCGAAGCGGCGCTGCGCCTGGCGGATGGCGACGTCGGTATCGCCGCGCGCCTTCATCAGGTCGATCTGGCGCTGGGCTTCGTCCTGGGCCAACCACTTCGCCCGGCCGGCGGCGCGGGCAGCGTCGACCTTCGCCTGCTGCTCCATCGCCAAAGTCGTCGCCTGTTCCAGCCGTAGCTTCTGATCGGTGACGTCGACAAGCTGCTGCTCGAAGAACAGGATACGATCCTTTATCTCCTGCTGACGCTCCAGCTTCAGGGCCAGTTCGTCGTCACCGGCCAGACGCGCCATGTCGAGATCGACGCTCAGCTTCTGATCGGCAATCTCGCGCTGGGCGGCGACGCGCCGGGCGGACGCGACAGCCGCAAGGTCCGCCTCTGCGGCCTTCTTCGCCTCGATCGCGGTCAGGCCCGCGTCCTCATAGGATTTGATCTGCTGTTTCAGGTCTAGCTGATCTTGCAGGCGTTGGACGGTCCCTGTGTCGCCACGCATCTGCGCCGCGTTCAGTTCGGCCTGAAGGCGCATCTCTTCGCGACGGGCGGCAAGATCTTCCTTCGTGGGGCCGGACTTGCCACCGCCTTTGCTGCCAGATGCGCCGCCGCTACCACCCGATGCCGCGACCGTGGATACAGTGGATGGCTTCGCTGCGGGGGAGGCCAACACCGACTTGTGGGCCGCAATCAGATCCTGTTCTTGCTGCCAGACGCCGCGCCATTCCTGACGCGCTGCGTCCATCGCCCTGTCTTGCTCGGACCGCCCAGAATTGTCGCCACCGCGCCCGCCGCGTCGAGTGGAGAGAGGAACGCGCTCGTCATACTGGACGGCGCGGCGCTCGCGCGATCCAGGGACGACCTCATATCGCGTCCGCGTTTCAGTGCGATATCCTGCGCGAGCGTCGCGGCCAGTCTGGATGATTGCCGCTTTCCGAATGGCCAGTTCAGCTTGAGCGTGCCGGAAAGCCTCATCAGCCGCGCGCCTGTGCTGGTCCGCCATAGATCCAATGCCAGCGGCGATTTCCCGAGAATTATCACGCGACATGATAGCCTGATATTCAGCCTGAAACTTGTTTGCAGCGCTCTGCTCAGTCGCCATAGCCTTGGCATTGACTGCTGCCTGGGCGCTTGCCTTGCTCACCCCGTAGATGGCGAGCGCGATGCCTCCAATCACAGCCGCCCATGGCATCAGGAACGTCATGGCCGCGCGAAGAGCCGTAAATCCAACAGCCGCGCCAGCGGCAGCGGTGCCGGTGGATGCTGCCGCGATAGCGGTCGCACTGGCAGCCGGAATGAAGCGCCCGACCAACATTGTCGTGATGCCCGCCCACATAGCGATCATCTTGCCGCCAACGATCAAAAGAGGGCCTACGGCTGCCGTCAATCCAAGCATCGTGCCGATCGCAAGTTGGATCGGCTGGGGGAGATCGGCAAATGCGCCAATCGTGGCGGCTACGACGGTGAGAACCTTGGTGATTGCACTTAGGATTCCGCTGTCTCCGAGCGAAATGGCCGCAGCTTCGAAGGCCTTCTTTACCTGCGTCATCGCGCCGGCCCAGCCTTTCATCCGGGCTTCCATCTGTGTTTGCGCGGAGGCCTTGTCGATCTCCGCCCTGATACGTGCGAGGCCGTCAGCACCTTGGTTCATCAGCCCGATCGCCGTGCGCATGGCGTCGGTGCCGAAGATTGTCGTTAGGACTTTGCTCTTCGTCTGATCATTGAGGCCGCCCAGCTTGTCTTGCAGGCTCTGGGCGATATCGCCCATCGACTTTAGGTTGCCCTGCGCGTCATAGAAGGAAAGGCCATACTGATCGATAGCCGCTGCCGCTTCTTTGGATTTGCCAGGCAGAGTGGTCAGGAACGTCTTGTAGCTGGTGCCCGCATCAGAGCCGGAAGCGAACAGGGACGACGTCGCGGCCAGCACGACGTTCATATCCTCGAAAGACTGCCCAGTGCCTCCGGCAACGCCGCCCGCCTGACCGATCGCGAGACGGTAATCATCAAAGCCCATTTTGCTGACAAGCATCGCGCCAGTCATTTTGTCGACAATGCCGGGAAGTTCGGACACGTCGCGGCCGAACTGTTGCAGAATATCCGTCACTGCATCGGCGGAAGGGGCAAACTCCGCGCCATTGGCGGCTGCGAACTTCAAGGTAGCCTCCGTGGCACCGCCAAGGATTTGCTGCACGTTCAGCCCGTTCTTGGCCAGCATTTCCATCACGTCGGCGCTTTCGGCCGCCGTTGCGGTGAAATTCTTGTCCTTGCCGAATGCTATAGCCTGCTGCTTCAGAGCCTCCAGTTGCCGACCGGTTGCGCCGGTCGCTGCCTCCACACGGTTCATGGCACTTTCGAACTTCGCGGCCATGCCCAGCGCGGCGCCACCTACCGCGAGAATAGGGAGCGTGACCCCTACGCTGATCGACTTGCCGATATTCTCGACGCGCTGACCCATCTTCTCTAGTTTGCGAGTAGACCGCGACATTTCGCGCTCAGCGTCGGATAGACCTTTGTCGAAGGCAGCCGTGTCTAGGCCCAGAATAACCCTGAGCTGGCCAATTACGCTACTAGCCATGCCTGCCTCTCTACGTATGATCCGCCACACCAAAAGGAGGCGAGATATGAAAATTTTTGGATGTCTTGGGCTGGTCATCGCTTTAGCCGGCTGCTCGACCGAGCGTGGCGATCATAACCCAGATGTTGCTCAAGCAGGCCCTAAGAGCGAGATCACCGAAGAGGGCGGCTCTCTCTTTTTCAGCATCAAAGCTGATGCTGCCATAGGTGATGCAAGGCCGACTTTGACGCTGGTGTGCGAAGGAGGAAAGGCAAAGTATTTTCAGCTGCGATCTGTGCTGGAGCCGACAAAGCCTACGCCGCTGGCAGGAACTTTCGGCCATTTCCAGTTCGATGACGCCGATCCCGTCAGAGTCGAAATGGCTTGGAATCTAAGCGATCTGTGGGGAGCTAGGGATATTGGCGGGGCTCAGGATGGTCGCAAGATTGCGGTGAGCGTCATTAACTCGAAACACCTGACCTACACCCCGCCGACCGGCTACGGTCTGAAAGAAATATCCTGGCAAACTCCCGCTATCCCGCCAAAGGTGATTTCCGCTTGCGCTTAGGATCAAGGAAGTTGCCCCATGCCGCCGCCTGCTTCTGCCATGGCCGCGCCTTGGTGGCGCGCTTTGGCCCGGACTTCGACAGTTCCTTGCTGAGATCGGGCAGCTTTTTTACCCGCTGGTAATAGGCCGTTCGCCACGCGCCCATGATGACCATGTCGGTATCGGCCCGTCGGCGGGCGGAGGCAGCCTCTACCGCTTGGGCGAAGGTGCGCGGCGTTTGCCGCCAGAAGCCTTCTTCCGGCTGGCCGATTTCGAGCCAGATTTGCCGACACTTGGCGATGCTCCAGGGGCTGCGTTCGCCCCCTGAAGAGGGTCCGCCGCGCCGCTCTCGGCCGCCTCCGGAAAGCTGAGCGTGTAGGCTTCGGCCAGCAGCTCGCTCGCCTTGGCCGGGCCGATCGCCTGAATGACCTTGCCAGCGGTGCGGGCATCTACAGCGCCGTGATGCTCTTCCAGCGCCGCCTGCATGACGGTGATCATGGCAGACGGCGAAGCGAGGACGCGGGTGCCGATATCCTCGATCATGCCCTTGAGGGTGGTTTCGACCGCCGCCAGCGCGTTGAAGTCGAACAGGAGGACGCCACCCTTCTCGAAGCCGACAACGCCGACGCCGGGAAAGGCGACTTCGCCCTTATGACGGTTCGCCAGCATATCAGCCAGCCGCCGGGGTCAGGACAGGCTTGCCGCTGATCTTGAACGTCGCGGCGCCCGTCATGCGATCTTCCAGCGGCGTTGCGCGGCTATGGCTGGTGAAGAAACCCTTGATGTCCAAGGTCGCACCGTTGGGCCATTCGATCTGCCATTCCGACAAGCCTCCGGCCTCGATCGTGTCATTGACCATATCGTCATCGGCTTCGCCGGGGATGAGGTTATAGGTCAGCGTGGTTTCGCCGGCATCCTTGAGGCCCGGCTTATACTCGCGCCAGCGGTCGGGCGAGGTCATATGGGTGAACTCGACCGAGTCGATGGTGGTTTCGGGCGGTTCGAACTCGACCACCTCCGCCAGGGTTACATAGGTCGACGGCCCGGTCTTCTTCTTGAAGAGGGTGCCATAGCCGATATCGGTTTCGTCAGCAGTCTCTGCCATCTTTACGCTCCTGAAAGTTTGGAATGCCAGACGTCCAAATCGAGGCGGAAGCGGTGGACCACGCCACTGTTTGCCGCCTTGTCCTCGTCCGTGCTGGCGTCACGGTCGATGACGAAGATACGAAAGCGATAGCCGCCGAATGTGTCTCGCAGGCCGTTCAGTCCGGCCTTGCGCCCTGGTGGCGCGATGATGTGCGATATGTCGCGCGCTTGCTTAAACGTCTTGCCGAAGGTGTCTGCCTGTACCCTGCTGCGGACCCATCCACCGGGGCCGGCTTGGTTCATCTGCTCGATCGACGTGACGCCCCAGAGGACAACCGACGGATAAGGGCGGCCCTGAGGCGACAAATTCCAGTCCACGCGGTTACCGACGGCCTTGGACATGCCGGAAAGGGCCATGATGTATGTGCGAAGCGCCTCTTCCATATCAGCGCGCCCCGCGCGCCTGCTTGCGGGCGTAGCGTTTGGCCGCGCCATCCACAGCCGCGCCTAGATCCTCTGCAAGGTTATTCAGCAGCTCCTGATTATGCCGATCCCAGGCCTTGCGCATATATCCAGCGGGCGGATTGTTCACCGACCCAAATTCTTGCGGCACCGCTTGCGGATATCCTGTCAGGCCGTCCTTTTCGTGGCTTGGGCCCATGTAGACTTCCACCGCCGCCTTGTCGGCAAAGCGCTTCTTGCGCTGGCTGGGTGACCCTTGGCGCGTCGACACAATTATACTCTCGCGAAGGTCGCCGGCGTCGACCGGTGCGGCAGCCTTCGCGGTGTCCCGCATAGGCTCCAACCGCTTCTTGCCGAAGCGCGTGAGTGTTGCCTTCCCGGTGCCGCGCGGGAGCGAGCGCAGGACATTGTTGATCGCGCTCAGGCCCTCGATCCGCGTTTTCGACATGTCAGGCCTCCATGGCGCGATCAGGGCGGGCGGCGGTCGTGATCTCGATCACGTCGTCGCGTTCTCTGCCCTCTTTCGTGCCCACCACTGCATAGGTCAGGCCCCGGTGCTTGATGAGAAAGCCGCCAACAATCTGCCGGGTGAGGCTGTCAGCGCGGACCGTCCATCGCGTCGTCAATTCCTGGGCATTCTCATTCGCGCGCAGGCGCTCGCCGTCGCTAATGTCGACCTTCTTCGCCCAGCGCTTTCCGACTTCTCTCGGCTCCGCTTCGACGGATGCCGTGCCGTCATCCTCAAGCCACGAACCCCAGATCGATATGCGGCGATCGAACGCGCCAGCGCTGCGCCGTCCCATCAGGCATAGACCCGGAAAGGCGAGAGCAGGTTTTCAACGGTGGTCGACATGGGGATGGACGTCGGCGCAACGTTCATGTCGCTGGCCGTCTCGGTGAAGCGGTACATATCGCCCACCATCAGCAGGATTGCCTGCTTGATCGGCTCAGGCACGGCGGGCACCAACGGGTCGGCCTCCGGGTCGGCGGCGTAGCCTGCGCGGTACTGGATGCGAACCGTCTCGGGATGGCCGCCATAAGCGAAAGCAAAGGGCCAGGACTTGCCCCAAGCAGGCCCGAGAATATGGCCGAACAACTCGAAGCCATCAGCCTCGACTGGCGTGGGTTGGCCCGCCTCGTTGAGATAATGGACAGATACGATATCGATGATCGGGCGATAGGGTAGCGTCATATAATCGCAGAAGCCGCATGCGCGGGCCTCCAGCGTCTGCGGTCCCAATGCCCGGCCAAGCCAGCCGTCAGGGCCGTCGATATGATGGGTCGCTGCCTTGATCAGGCGCTCGATCATAGCCTTCTGCTCTTCGTCGCCATCCAGCCGAAGATGCTGGTCAGCCTCCTCCCACGTCACGATGGGCGCGGGAGGGGTGATTACGATGACGCGCATCAGGCGATGACCGTCGCTGTCTCTGCGGAAAGGCCCTTCGCGGTGTTGGCGCTGTTCAAGCCATTGGTCGCGGTTACCTCAAAGGTGATCTTGGCGCCAACGTCCCCGGCCTGCACGACATAGGTGGCGGCGGTGGCGCCGGAGATCGCCGCGCCATTGCGCAGCCAGCGCCGGGCGGTCACGCTACCGTTGCGGACCGTCCCGCTCGCGCCCGTCAGCGTCTGGCCCACCTGGGCGGTGCCGGTGATCGACGGATTTACGGTGAATGCCGGCGCGCACATGAAGCCGCGCGAGCGACGAGCGGAGCGGGCCACGGTCAGGCGCCCTTATTCTTGGGCGCGGGCGCCTGCTTGTTTTCGGGGTCGCCAGCCTTCTTCTCGTCCGTTTCCTTCGACGGATCGGCGTCGATCTGATGCTGATCGCCAGCCTTCACCTCAGCGGCGGTGGCTTCGCGCACCAAGCCCTTCTTCTCCAGTTCGGTGAAGCGGGTGGCAGAAATGCCCGTCAGGATCATGCCAGCGGTAACGGAGCCGTTATCGCCGTAGTGATCATCAAGGACATAAGCGTTCTTGCTCATGACTTTCTCCTTTCGGATCATCAGCGCGGAAGTGCGCCAATGATCGGAAAGGGGGACCATCGGTTTCCCGGTGGTCCCACCTCCGTCAGGTCAGGAAATGACCAGCGATCCCTTCACCAGAGCCGCCGGGCGGCGCACGACCAGCGCCAGGCGCTTTTCAGCGCGGACGGTGAGCATGTTCTTGATGAAGTTGTCGCGGTCCTGATCCGAGATACGGACCTCGGTATCCATCCGGTCGAAGATCTGCCCGGCCAGCTTGAAATTGCCGGTCAGGAAGTTGTTCGCGCCGATACGCTTGGTCGACACGACCGGGCGGCCCCAAAGCACCGGGCCAGCGATGCCCTGCGGATTGGCGAAGATATAGCCGCCAGCCGCGTCCTTGGTCAGTTCGATGTTCGCCCACTGCGTCGGATGGATGACAATACCATCCGGGGCATAGTCGGCCAGTTCGACCTGAAGGATGGCGAGGCGCAGGCGATCGATCTTGGTTTCGCCCGAGATCGTCACGCCCGACGGCTGCGAATAGGCAGTCGCCTGGGTATAAAGGCCGTTGAGGTGCTGGCCGGTGCCATCGCCCAGCAGCAATTCGGCGTCTTCGACATCGTCCAGACCCCAGCGAAGTTCGCCATCGATCAGGCTTTCGAGCTGGGGGATATCGTCCATGGCCTGACGCGAGGCAGGAACCCAATGCGCGATCGTGCGCACCGGGGCGTCGTCCACGTCCCACTCATAGACAGATTCCGGCTTCTGCGCGCCTTCCGCCACCGGCGCGGCATTATTGGTGCGGGTCACCTGCTTGGCGAACTCGATCGAGTTGCCATCGGTGCGGCCGGGCGTCAGCAGGTCGCGAACACGCAGGCCCATGCGCGGCATGGTCACGATATCGCTCTGACGGTCCGGGCGGATAAGACCGCCAGCCGAACCGGCTGCCGTGGTGATCGCCTTCACGCTGAAGCCGATGGTGCCCTTGCAGCCGCCGTCGACATAGGCCCGCACTTCATCGTGATTGGCGACTTCGACGCCCAGACTTTTCAGCGCGGGCTGGTCATCATCACCGCCACGACGGCCCTGCGCCAGCTTCTGCGACAGTTCGGTGATCTCGCCGCGCAGGCCTTCCAGTTCGGAAAGAGCCTTGTCGGCCTTTTCCTTGGTTTCGGTCGAAACCTTTTCGCCGGCCTCGCTCTTGGACTTAAATTCCTTGGCGAACTCCTTCACCTCGCCGAGCGTTTCGCCTAGCTGCTTCTGGAGGTTTTCCAGCGTCTTGTCTTCGCCATCGGGGGCCTTCCGGCCGAACTCGCGCGCCGGAACCATCAGAGACATGGCCATGGCAACCGCGCCGATCGCGCCGACGCCGGAGCCGGAGGCTGCATGACCGACCGCCGTAGCAGCCATGGCCATGTCGGGAAGGGCGACAAGCGTCAGCACCGCGGCAATCGCCGCGAGAAAATAGGTTCGCATTTCGATAATCCTGAGATCAGGCGGACTTCAGGGAGAAGCCGGCCAGGGTGTCCGAGAGGCCTTTGAGGGCCGGGGTGATCGTCGTGTCGCGCTCGGACTCCCTCCGGCGCAGTTCAGCCAGGCCGCTGCCGACGAGGCCAGCGGCGCGGGTTTTCGAGAAACCTGCATCCCGCAGGAACTTCTCAAATTCGCGATCTGTTGGCAGCTCGCCGTGCGCGAGCTTGAATTTGACGGCTTCGACCCGCGCGTCATCATTGGCGGGGAAGGTGACGAGACTGATCTCGACAAGGTCCAGCTTCGTCAGCGTGCGGATGCCGGTCTTTTCGTCATAGGACGATTCCCGCACCCAATAGCCGATGGACAGGCCTGTGACGGTTCGGGCCTTCATGTGCGCATAGGCGCGCTTTTCCATTTCGCCGGCATCCAGCAGGATCTGGCCTTCGCCGAACAGGCCGTGATCATCCTCTTTCAGGTTGGCCCACGCGCCGATCGGCTCGCTGCTGCGATGCTGCCAGAGGACGGGAACGGGGCGGCCCTTCGCCGCCAGTTCGGCAAGGCTCTCGGTGAAGGCGCCTTTGGCGACCACCTCCTGATAGCTGTCAACCACATCCCAGACAGAGCCGTATCCGTTGAACTTCCCGTCGTCGGACACAGCCTTGATCTCGAAATCGAAGTCGCGGACCTTCAAGGCGCCGCTGTGCTTACGCCCGAAGGCGCGATCAATACGCATCGTCAATCCTCCAGGCGCGGGCCGCCATTGTGGTTCATCATCGCCGCCTTCACGCGGGCATCGATCAGGCTGTCGACGTCGCCGCCGAACAGCAGGTTCATCAGCGCCGACCGGGCGCCCTGTTCCGGCGCGTTGACCTGGCCCAGCATGTCGAGCGGAACGAGATTGGACTGGACGGTCAGGAAACCGTCGCCCGGCAGCGAAGGCAGGTTTTCGCGGTTCCGCATTTCGCCGCGCGTCATCACGCCGTTCTGGCCGAAGGCGGAATATAGGGCGGCGCGGGCCGCGCTGTCCGCCGCCATCAGTGCTTCGCGGTTGATTTCGGGATAGACCCGCTTGCGCTCGGCCGCCGGAAGCAACTGCTTTTTGACTGCCTGCTGGATATTGGTCAGAAGTGGGTTCAGCAGAAGGGTTTGCCAGCCGAGCAGCAACTGCTCAATGCCGCTGCCCCACATCGTCTGGCCCTTCGCGGCGTGGCCGATCAGCATCGGCAGCATGCCAAACCAGCGGCAAATTTCCTCCACGTCCCAGCCGCGCGATTCGAGCAGTTGAACCTCTGCCGGGTTCATCTTGAGGCCGTGAAACTTGAAATCCTTTTCCAGCGGAACGACCCGGCCGCGCATGGCTTCGTTATGCCAGGCGTCGAAGATCGCCATCAGGTCGGCGCGCTGGTCGGGCTTCAATGTGACCGATGCCGTTTCCATGAAGCCGGCGATTTGAAGGCCGCTGCGAAAGGTGTCCGCCGCCGTCTTGTTCGCCGCCATGGCGCTGCCCAACGTTCGCCGGCCGAACTCGATTGCGGATAGCCCGACGTCGCCGCCAAGGGTCAGGCCGCGCAGATGGAAAATCTTGTCCGCAGGAATCTCTTCGGCCTTGCCGCGATCCTGATAGATATAGATCCGCTCATTGGACCGGTTCCGCTTGACGGTGACAAGGTCCGGCGCCAACGGCGTGAGGGCGGTGACGCGGCTGCCCAGCGTCTCTTTCTCCGCATAGGCATTGCCCCAAAGGTCCATTGCCGCAACCTGACCGGCCCAAAATTCGGCCGGTGTCTGGTCACGGTTCGGTTCTTCGTGGACGAGGTCATAGAGCCAGTGGTCAGTGCGCGCCTTCCGGCCGCCGTCGCCAGCCTTTTCATAGACGCCCATGCCCATGGAGCCGACGACGTCCGATTTAAGGCGAATGCAAGCCCATGCGGCGGGCAGGCCAAGCGTGGTCTTAGCCGTCACCGACTGCCCAGCGCTGTCGATGCGCGACCCGAACGCTATCGCCTTGCGCGACGGCTCGTCTTCCGGTGCGCCGCTCAGCTTGCCATTCTGACCGGTACCGAACAGGCGAAGCGTGGAACCTACCCACGTACCGATGCCCATCAGACGCCAGCCTTCATCTGCGCTTTCAGGCGGGCAATGACGTCGTCCAGATCCTCGGTTTCCTCCGGCAGCATCTTGGGCGCCAGCGAATGCACGGTCGCATCGACGCCATCGATCTTGTTCATCGACATTGGCGTCTCCTTCTTCGGCAAGATCGAGCCGTCTATGCGGCGATCGACAACCGCGTTGCCGACGCACCAGGTCATCACCGGATTGTTATCGTGGCGGAGCAGATGCGGGCCGCTGATGACGCGGTTTTCCAGATTGCGCGCCGGGTTGGTCACATTCTTGGCGTTCTTCGGCAGGATCGATGCGAATCCGCTGCCATCATCCAGATCGGCGTTAAGCCGCACGGCCATTTCTTCAGCCGCCGCGAAGTGGTCGAACACGGCCTTATTGACGCGCAGCACCGATTTCAGACGCCGTATCAGCCTCTCGACGCGGGCCTGATCCACCCAATCGCCGGGCGTCAGGATCAGCTTCCCCTCTTTGTGCCACTGGCGATACAGCGCCACATTGTTGCGGTCGCTCTGCCCGTCGCGCGTCAGCACCGCTTCCGGCAGGAAGAACCACGTCTTGAGCAGCATCTGATCGTCGGCGGTGATGGCGGACAGCGCCACCGATGTAAGGTCGCTCTTGTGCGCAAGGTCGGCGCCGATATCGCAATCCAGTCCGGCGAAATCGCGAAGCCGAAGCGTGTCGTCGCCGCAGAGCAGCCATTGGGGGACGCTCAGCCATGCCGTAGCCGCAGACATCCACCGGTTGAGGCGCTTGGTGAAGAACTCGCCTTCCTCACCCGGCGCGCCTTTCGCCTTGATGGCGAGGCGACGCATGGACGCGAGGCTCGGCGTGATCGGCATGAGAGGATTGGCCTTGGGCCAATTCTTCTCATCATAGGGATCGTCCCCGACCTTCCTTTCGGGGGTGAAATCCTTAGGGCCGTCCAGGGTGAAGATGATGCCGAACACATGGTCGGCGATGATCGACCGTTCCAGCATCTTCGTCGTGAACGTCCGCTGTTCGAAGCAGACGCCGTCCAGAATGTAACCAGCCGTCGTGATCTTCCAGTAGAGCGGATTACGCCGCGCGCCGTCGGCGGAGTGAACGACGTCGTAGAGGCCGCGATCCTTATGGGCGTGCAGCTCGTCCAGCACGGCCAGATGGGGGTTGTGCCCGTCCTGCGTCGCGGACTTGGAATTGATGGTCTGGATCGTGCCGCCGTTCATGTCGCAGGTGATCGCCCGCGCCCACGCTTTCAGCGCGAAGGCCTCCTGCAAGTCCGGCGTCTTCTGCACCATCAGCTTGGCGGGGTTGAAAACCTTCTGCGCCTGCGCCCCGGTGGTCGCCCCGATCAGCACCAGCGGTCCCGGCTCGTCCTCGCAGCAGGTGCAATACAGCACTACGCCGGCCGTCAGTGTCGACTTGGCGCCCTTTCTCGCCATCTCGATATAGGTATCAGTGAAGCGGCGCAGGCCGGTGGCCTTTTCCCGCCAGCCGAAAACCATCGACAGAATGAATATCTGCGCCGGTTCCAGCGTCAGCGTGGGCGTTTCCCAGCGACCTTCGACGTGCGGCAGGCCCTCGATAAAATCGCAAACATCGTTCGCGTACCAAGGGTCGAATTTATACGGCCAGTCCTTTTGCTTCGACCGCTTGAGATCGTCTAGGTGGCGCTGCCCTGCCAGGCGCACCCATTTGCAGTGACGAACCTGCTTCTTGTCCGCCGCCGCGCGCTTGGCATAGGCCAGCGCGATAGCGGCGAAATCACGTCCGGTTTCCAGCGCCGTTGCGGGCGAAGCGATTTGCTGGCTTCGCGCCATTCCCACCTCCGACGCCCACGCGGCTCTTTGGCCCGGCGATGCGCAACAGTTCCTCATGCTGGCGAAGCACGGTCAGATAAGCGGCCGATGGCAGTTCGCCGCCAGAACTGAACGCCACGCGGACCTCAGCCTCCAGCGAGCAGTACCGGGCGAGTAGGGCGCTATCGACCTCCGTCACGCCGGCCGCCATCACCCGGCCAATGACCTCCTGCCAAACCTCGATCGCCGCGGGCGTCAGATAGTCCGGCTGGATCGGCGGGTCGCCGGGGACGATGATCTCCGTCTTGACGCCGTCGCGCACTGGTTGGAAGGTGCCGCGCGCCAGTTTGGCGCTGGGCGTCTCGGGCTTGGGTCCGCGCTTCATCGCCGGGCCTCCTGAAAATTAATTGGCACGCGAAATTTAATTCGCACCGAAAGTTTAATCTGCACGCGCAGAAAAAAGGCCCCACGCTCGGTCCGTAGCTGAAAGCGCCCCAACTTTGGGATGCCCCCTACCCATGGACCCATCGGCGGGCCGTGTGGGCGTCGGCGCGCGCCAATCCATCACCCTTTTCAATGTTGCAGCGCCGATGCGCACAAGCGACGTTGCTATCGATATGGCGACCGCCGCGTGACAAGGGAACGATGTGATCGATCTCTGGAGCCTCAGCTGCGAATGTTCCGCGCAGTTCACGCGGAGCATGGCCGCCGCATATGTGGCAACGCCAGGCGTCGCGTTCCAAGATGGCGATAGGATCGATGCGACTGGCATCAACACCATGCTCAGCCGCCCGTTTCATGCCCTTGCTGATCCGATGGTTGTTCCTGGCTGAGCACGTGTCGGAGCAGAAGGCGCGGCGCTTGTCGCCATATTCGGCAGTGAACAGGCGTTGGCACTCCCGACATGCGCGCTCAGGCTTCGGCCCCTTCCGCATCTTCTCATGATACTGGCTCGAACAAGAAGGGCTGCAATACTTTGCCGAAGGATGAGCCTCGAATGCCACGTTGCAGTTCAGGCACACATGCTGACGCGCGGCCTGCCGCTGGGCTTCAATGATGGCGGCATTGCGCTCGCTTGCCGACTGTCTGTCCCTCCGCAGTATCTCAAAGCCGCAGGCCCTTGAACAGCAGCGATTGCTATCCTTGTTGCCCTTACGTCGGGATGCAAAGGCGTTGCCGCAGCACTCGCATACGCAAGTGGCATCGGCTATAGCGGACGAAGCCATAGCGATCCTTCCATGATCGTCTGGGGTGAGACCCGGTCGAGCGCGCCAACGCTGCGATCGGGTCGAAATCTTCAGTCAGCGGGCCAGCCGTCCGACCCTATTGCGCGACGGTGGCGTGGGGCTTTCGCACCCCTTGCGCGTGCTGCCTCTTCAGCCGTTTTCTTCCGATGACAGTCGGCGTCTAGGCCCTGATAATTATCCCGATCACCAGTTCCGCCTTCACTGAGCGGAATAATATGATCGGCGATCGTGGCGGCTGACACGCGCCCTTGCGCCAGACACATCCTGCACAGCGGCTCTTCCCGCAACACGATCGCCCGCATGATGTCATGCTCACGGCCATAGCCGCGCTCTTGCCGGCTCTTGCGGGTGCTGGCCCATGCTTTCGCGCGGGGCTTCTGCTTGAGGCTAGGCGGGCGGCTTGGCACGTTGCCGCTTCCGATCTGCTCGCTCCTGCGCCCTTCGCCTCTGCCTGGTCATCGTCTCAGGCGGCATCAGTTCGGGCGGCCATGTGCCGAGCAAGCCACGGTAGGGCTTGCCGGGCAGGTCATGCACGACCGAGAAATCACGAAGAGTATCCGAAAAGCCCAGAGAAAGGCTTGAGCCAAACCGGAAAAGCACCATGGCTGGCCTCCGCGTAATGGCGAGGGTGGCAGGGCTCGAACCTGCAACCTCTGGTTTTGGAGACCAGCGCTCTACCGAATTGAGCTACACCGACATGATAACTGGTTGCCACAGCGGGATTTGAACCCGCGACCTTCAGCTTATGAGGCTGACGAGCTACCGGACTGCTCTATGCGGCTATGGTGCTAGGGGAGGGACTTGAACTCTCAGCCGCCCGTTTACAAAACGGATGCTCTACCGTTGAGCTACCCCAGCCGAAACCAATGAAAAAGGCCCGCGCTTGCGCCGGGCCTCATCTGGTCGCACGAAACGACGTTGATATCTATGCCGTAATCACTGCCCCCACGCAAGCCTCTTTATCCTGTCCGCAGATATGGCCGAACATTATCCACCAGCCGCGTCACAGCGAGGAAGAACTCGACCCGCACGGCTTCACGGTGTTTGCCAGACTTGGGCACGATCTCATTGACGATGCGCGGCTTCTGCCGCCCCTTGCCGGTGATGATCTTCGATACCTCGCGGCTGCCATAGCGCTTAATGGCAAGGTCGCTGAACGTCATGTCGCGCAGGGCAACGTCCCGGAGCGTATGGACGGCGGCACCCAGGTTGCTCTCCAGCGCTGCCATCCGCACGCGGGCGCCGGCCTGCCGCTCCACCCAGACCTCTTGGCTGCACAGGCCACTGTTGCCGCGCGGCCGGACGTCCAGCGCTGACTTGACCTCGCTGGCTTCGGACATATCAAAGGCCGCCCGATAGTACCGCAGGGCCTTCAACTGCTCATCACCAAGGCCTTTGATCCGCTCGAACTTCGCTTCCTTGCGGAACGCCTTGCCGATCGTGATGGACTTGCCGCCCGGCTTCGTGTCGACAATGTCGCCCTCGACATAGCGGGCATGGCGCATCTGTTCCGGCGTCGGGGCGAATGCAGGCCCGCGCACATCGATGACGTCCCGTTCGCGAGATGGAACGCCCTTCGCGATCTTTTCGATTGCCGCCTTCACCGCTTCATCCTTCCAATATCGTCAATCACGTCATCGATGCGCTCGCAGGCTTCCCGGCGCATTTCGGCGGCCAGCGTCGGCATGGCGCCGTGCAGGCCCTTCACCAGCAGCTTCACCGCCATCAGCGAGGCCGTGATGTCTTCGGGGCTGGGGCGACGGTGCTTCATGGGCGCATCACCGGTTCAAGCAAGCCGGACGCATCAATGGCGAACCGCAGAGCGTCGATAGGGCCGTCTTGCACGCGATTATCCGGATGCTGTCCGCACCAGTGCCGGTCCCAAGTGATTGGCCACAAAGCGCGCATCGCAGCATCAGAGGAACTGGATTGGCCGGTGAACGCCATGGGGTCATAGGTCGCCGCCGGAGGATTGAAGCGGCATTGGCCCGTGCCATCCTCGATCGTGTCGCAATTGCCATCCGTGAATGTGCCCTCCGCTTCAGACAGGCGCATCCAATAGCGGCAGGTGTCGCAGGTTTTGATCATGTTGCTTACCCTCAATGCTTGAACGCGCCCGGAGGCGGGCCGGGAATGTCCATCTGGCGGTACTGTTCGGAAATCGAGCGGCTGACAGCGCGCTCCTGATCCTCGCGGGTGGCGATCGAGCGAAACCGCCCCGATATCCACTCGACAGGACTGGCGGGATTGTGATCGCGGGCGGCAATAACCGCTGCCAGTACCTCCGCCACATCATGATCCTTGAGCCATTTCCCCAGCACGGAACGAGCCTGCGTGACCTTCATCCCCGCGCCGGTCAGGAGCGGAATCCCGGCGTCGAAGATCATCTTTTTCGGATCGCCAGAATGCGCGTCAGCGTCAGTTACTTTAGTAACTGTAGTGGGTGTGGGTATGGGGGTTGAGTTCTCGTTGCCGTTCCGTTGCAACGACAGGTCAACGGATGCTGCATCCCTATTCTGTCTTTTCAATGACTTAGCTTTCGCGCTAGCCTTGCCGGCTTCGCTCTGTTGCGTGCGCCGGCTTTGCAAATGCTGGAGTTCATCTTGCAATCTGGCTTGGTGCCATTGGCCATCACGGACGCGGAAAAACTGGACCAGTGTTGGCCTGATTTTCTTCCATTTATCGCGGGTCATTTTGGCATAGCGCGCGAGCTTCATATCGTCGTCAGGCAGGCAGCATCCTGGGGTGCGCCACGCGGTCATGAGCAGAAGCAAGTAGGCCCCATGCTCTGTGGTGGTCAGGTGCGTGGTGTCCGCCAGATAGGCGTCCGTGAATAGTGGCAGGGAGGGAAACTCAGCCATAATGGTCCTCGTCTGGCCCGCTGTAGAAGTCGGCGCCGCGCACAGCGGCATGTTGACCGAAGAACCAGCCCAGACCCTTTCCGGGGGGCATGTTGCGACGCTTGGGGACGATGAACTCTATCTTCTTCTCGGCGGCCTTCATGTCGGCCAGCCAGTCAGCATATTTGTCACCAGACTCCACTTCCGGCTTCTGGTCCTTCACATAGACCTCATGCCGATAAACGAAGAAAATCGCGTCCGCGTCCTGCTCAATCTGGCCGCTGTCGCGAAGATCGGATGTCTTGGGGCGATGGTCGTCCCTGCTTTCAACGTTGCGGTTGAGCTGGGCGAGGGCGAGAACGGCAAGCCCTTCTTCCTTGGCAAGCATCTTGAGGCCCTTGCTAATTTCCGAAGCGCTCTCGTAAGGCGACATTCCCGGCCGGCTCGATTGCATCAACTGAAGATAGTCGATGATGACCAGTTCCAGCTTCTGACCGCTCGCGGCCAGACGGCGCTTATGCCGACGGACCCTTCGCCCGAGCATGGCAAGCGTCAGCCCGCCCTTGTCGGATATTTCCAGGGGAATTTCCGCCAGCCGCCGTGCCGCCGCCTTGACGGCCTGAAGATCGTCGCCTCGGACGGTGCCGTTCACTACATCCTCATACAGCACCGCGCTGTTCCGGGTGCAGCACATGTCCGCCAGTATTCGGCGGGACAGTTCATCGCCGGACATTTCTAGGCTGAACATTAGCACCGGATGCCCAGCGCTTGCCGCGCCCCACGCATAGGTCGTCACGACGGACGTTTTGCCCATTCCAGGGCGACCGCCGCCGACGATCAATTCGCTGGGGCGCAGATAGCCTATAACCTTGTCGAGCGATCCGATGATGCCGCATTTCACACCGACGATCGGCTTGCCGAAGCTCTCAATGACCTCTTGAGCGTAGACGGCAGCGTGGGCTTGGCCCGCAGATGCGTCTTCGTCTGCCAGTTCGGCTACGGCTTCATCCGCCAGCACTATCAGGCTGTCGCATGTCTCGCTGCCATCGCGGGCGGACTGGACGACCTCCTCCAATCCCTGAACCATGCGCCGGCGCCGGCCGAGGTCGCAAACCTGCTCCAGATAAGATTTCGTGCGCTCTCGCGAACCTGCGTTCAAATCGGCGGCGAGTAGGACGCGCTCCAGCTCCCGCCATTTATCGTTCGCGCTGAAAAACGGCGCCAGTGTCACGGCGTCGACATGCCTGCCGAGGGATGTCTGCTCTACCATCTTGGCAAACACTTGCCCATGCAGTTGCACGGCGAAGTCCACCGGCCGGACCTTGTCCGCCGCAGGGTCGATCAGCCGGTTATCCGCAAGAAGGTCGGACAGCAGGGCAATTTCAGCCTCCGGATTTTGGAGCGCCGTGGCGGGATCATTGCTGGCTGCGGGGTGCTCTTCACCCACACCGAGGACGTTACGCGGCATCGCGGACACCTCGCCGGACTTGTATGCTGGGCAATGTCAGGGGCTGGGTTAACTGATCGCGCAGAGCCTTCGCCATAGCTGGGGAGCCAACATCAATGCCGGGCAGGGCGCATAGCGTCCGGCGCGCATCGTCCGTCCAGTTCACTATGCACGACCCGACGCAATTGCTCCGCAGCCAGTCAAGCGGCGTCGCGTGTAACAGCACGCGAGCATCGCCGTCCCATGACCGTGAAGCAGATGTGATCGCATCCATGCCTAGCGCCCAGCTATGGGCCGTCCGCAGGAACCACGCATTTGGCGCCGCCAGCCGAAAGGCGATCAGATCGAGGATTGCCCCGTCCTCGATCGCTGCGATGATAGCGCAGCGCGGCCCGTGTTCGCATTGCTGCCAGAAATCGCGCCGGTCAGCTTCGATGTTTGCAAACCCGATCAGGCCGGCGCCGTAGATCCTGGCAGCGGATTTCCCAATCAGAGCCGCGAGCCGGCGCATGTCGGCGAAACTGGTCGACGCTGCGCATTGCTCTATTTCACGGCGCAAGGGATTGCGAATTTCACGAACTTCCGCCGCGACGATATTGGCCAGATCATCGTCTGGTACGAACCCACGCGCCCCCGTCATGGCGGTCACTCCGCCTCGGCGGGAGATAGCAGCAAGTCACGGGCCTTAACCAAGCCATTGGTAGCGCTCTCGATTTTGACGACACGCGGCAATGAAGGCTGGCGTTGGCGATAGGCCCATTTGCGGACAATGTTCTCTGTTTCGCCGATGGATTGCGCAAAGGTCGCAAACGTGAAGTCGGACGCGCGGATGAATTCGAGCAGGGTCATAACCGCATATGTGCACTATATGGGTGCAAATGGAAAGAGGGTTAACGCACAATATGTGCCCTAGCGGTCTGTGCACATATGGTGCATAATGTTGCTATGCAGCACGAAAATAGAATCAGCACCATCCGCAAAGCTCGCGGGATGTCCCAGACAGAGCTGGCTGAGGCGATAGGCACCACCCTCACCACCATAGGGAAGTTGGAAAGGGGCGATCGGCGTCTCAATATGGACTGGCTGATGAAGATCGGCGGGGCACTCGATGTCCGCCCCGAAATGTTAATCACTCGGGATTCGTTGGTCGATTTCGCAGACAGTGCCGAAGATGATGGAAGCGACGATGTAGAAATCCAGCAGTGGGACATCGCGTATGGAATGGGCGGTGGCGGCTATCTTGATTTGCCTGTGACCGGCGAGAAGCATAAATTCTCGCGTCAGTGGCTTAGGCTATTTACTCAAGCGCCTGCCAACAAAGTGTTTTTGGCCACTGGAACGGGCGACTCAATGACTCCGACGATCCATGACAGCGATATCGTCTTGGTCGACACAACTCAGCGCGAAGTAAGGATGGCCGACAGGATCTATGCAGCCGCCTATGGCCAAACTGGCATCATCAAGCGGCTTCGACCCATGCCGGACGGCAGCGTGAAAATACTTTCCGACAATCCAAGTGTTACGCCTGAAACAGCCTACGACGGCGAATTGCACGTCGTAGGACGTGTCGTTGCCATTGTTCGCCGCATGTGATGCGCCGCTTATCACTCGCTGTTGTCGGCGTCCAATTTGATAACAAGTCCGGCCCGACGCGGCGCTTCGAGATTGCCATGTGCAGCCCGGGCGAACCGGTTGAGCTGCGCCACGAACCCAAGAACCCCGCCGACAGTAACGCGATCGCGGTCTATTCATCGCGCGGTATCCAGATCGGCTACGTCCGCGCCGAGCGCGCGCCGCTGATCCTGCTGGCCATGGGGCGGGCAGGGGTTTCAGCCATCTTCCAGAGTGCAGAACGATGGGGCGCCGTCATTCGCGCCCACCTCGACGGTTCAGAGCCAACGCTGCCTGATCTGGATGATCCCCGCGCCTACGACTGGCCGCCTCCAGGGTCGGAAGATGCCGACTGGTGGCCTGACGAAGAATGGCCCGACGAATAAAAACGATTTTGTGCACAAATGGTGTTGACGATGAGCACAATAGGTGTCTATTAACCAGTCTTGTTAGCCGGGACTGGTAACCAACCCTGTCCGGCAAGCGCCAGGCAGGAATGCACTACGACGGTAAACCCAGCATAGGGTGATACGGCAAAGTCGCTCCTGTCCTTTAGACAGGAGCATTCCAAATGGCCGACGCCACCACGGCGCGGAGCGATGACGCTTCGCGAACAGCACCCCTATGCCCGCCTGAGCGGATGCTCGGCACTCACCGCATGGATGACAGCGACGACGCTTTCGAGCCGCTGCCCGATCTTACCACCGGCCGCACGCTGGCCGACACGATCGCGTATCTCGACTGGGTCGCCGCTACCGATCCAGCGGGCTACGGCAAGGCCTGGACCGACGAAATGCGGGATATCGGCGTCATCGTGATGCGCGAGCGCACCGCCGACGGCCCGATGATCCAGACCTCGCACCCCTGCGATCGCCAGTTGCTCCTTCGCCGCGAACGCTCTGACGCGATGATCGAGCATTTCAAGGCGATCGACGGCGGACGGGCGGCGATCCTTGCCCACCTTGAGGTCAACGGCAGCGCCTACGGCTATATGTTCAGGGTGCCGGCATGAGCGCGCTGGCCTTAGTGGCGGCAGAACCGCCCTCGATCGCGCTGGAGGTCTTTACCTCGATCCCCGGCTGGGCGCTGGCCCACGCGGTCCGCAACAACGAAACCGCGCCGCTTTTCCGGCAGGGCGAAGTCGCCGTCTACAAGGACGCGGCGACGACGTTCCCCGAACATGGGAAGCTCTATGTCGTGGAATTCGGCGGCTATCCGATGGGCGTCATGCTTTCCGGCGACCGTCCGCTTCTTTCCCCGCGCCGTCAGTCGCTGGTTCAGGCCTATTGCGTCCAGCACAAGGGGCAAGAGCGCTGGAATTTCCGCACCTATGCCGGTCCGTTTCATTGGAGCGATGGGCCTTATCCTGACCAATATTCCATGGCCGCAAAGGTGCTTGGCCCGGTCGTCGGCATCTATGCGCCATCGGGGAGGGCCGCAGCATGACCCAGCTCACCTTCGCCGCCGCGCGTGTCGCTTATCAGTCCAGCCTTGCCGCCTACAATGCGACCGACTTCAACGGCATAGGCATCGATGAAGACGAGGCGATCACCAACGCCCATTATGACACATGGGACGTCCTGCTTCAGGCTCCATCCCAGACTTCCGCAGACCTGCTCGAAAAGATGAGCATGATAGACGACCGATATATGGTCGATAATGAGAGCATCCCCGAAGTCGATTGGGAAGCGCTCAAGCGGGACGTCGCGGCGCTGGCCCGTACAACGAGCGAGATCGACAGCGAAATCCTGTCGTCGTGGAAAAGCTGGTCAGCCGGCGCATGGGAAATTGCTGGCGATCTGCCGTCCACGCCACAATCGCAGATTGACGAGAGCAGGCTGTCGACGGCCATCGCCAGCCATCCCCACGCCGTCGCGGCCAAGCTGCGGTACGCGCTGTATCTGTACGGCAATCCTCCATGGTTGCAGGCGGCGGCGCTAGGCGCGGACGTCCCCGACATGGCGAGCAAGATCGCCTTGGACGGCGCCATTACCGAAACGCTTTGGTCCGCGATCCAGAGCCTCGAAGCAATGGAGGCGGCGGCATGAGCGTCACCGGCACCTGCGGAGACTGCGGCTTTTGGCGCCCCGGTGCGCCGGCCGACATGACCATGGAAGCGCCCGACACCAGCGCGGAGCATGTCGGCGCCTGCGAGTGGATGCCGCCCTATATCGCGATCATCAACGGCGACCCGGTGACGGTCCAGCCGACGACGCACCATAGCCGCTGCTGCTCGAACTGGCTCCCGGACTATCCCGACGACGATGGCCCCGGCGACGGCATGCCCGCGCCTGTCCCTGTGCCTGACCCGGACCGCGCCAAGGTCCGCCGCCTTTTCCCGAACCCGCCGCCCCGGCCTGTAGCTGCATAGGAGCGTCACCATGCCCACGAATGAAGCCGAAGCCCGGCCGGATAGTCCGACCAAGTCGGCCTATGACCGCTATGTCGACGCCAACGCCGCGCACACCATGATCTGCGCAAACCCGAACGCCACAGCCGGTGAGCGCTTCGACGCCGCTATGGCTGTGCATACAGCGTTCCATGATTTCTTGCTGATCGGTGCCCCGACCGGCGTTCCCGCCGAACCGACGGATGTCATGATTGAGGCCGGCCTTTCCACCGGGAACCGCTTTGGCCGCAAAGCCATCGCCAACATCTGGCGCGTCATGCACCGCGCCGCCGTTGCCAGCCCGGAGCGCTCGATATGACCGACGTTCGCCTCACCGTGCCCAACACCCCCGCCTTCATGGTGGCGCGCAAAGGCCGCACGATGCGCCCCGGCTCCACGCTTCCGCGCAGGCGCTATCAGACGCTGGACGAGGCCGCGACCGTTGCCGAGACGGAAGCCGCCGCAGCGCCGGGCCGCGTCATGATCGTGTTTCAGGAAGTGCTTCGTGCCAAGGCCGAAGCTGAACCCATTCCGGCCGCCATTGCCCCCACGCGGTCGGGAGAGCCGGGCGACAATCCCCCCATGTCGCCCGGCTCGAAAGGCGGTGCGTGATGGCAGGGAAATGCGGCGCGGAGCATGAACGCGTGATTGCTTATTTGAGGTCGCACGACGCGCGGCATCAGGGCAATCGCGCTTGGCCCAACGATGTCCAGATCATGCTGGACACGAGGATCGCTAACGAGCGGCGCGTTGGCGAGATACTTGCTGACCTGTGCGATGCCGGAAGGATTTCTATTGCCCGCCCAGGCGGACGACGCAGCTTTGAAATCTTCGCTGATCGCACGGACGACACGGACGACATCACGCGACGGATCAATGCTCAGACCCCGCCGCCGTCACCACCGATAAGGCCGTTTGTCGCGCAGAAAACCGCCCCTTCGACCCCACCGGCGCCCAAAGCCACCACCGCCCTCAAGCGGTGGCCCACCGCCAAGGGCAATCCGCCATCTGTAGAGAACCGCAGCCCCACCGAGTTGCGCCTTGACGACAGCTACCAGCGGTCCACGGACAACGGCGCCAGTCAGGCGCTCATAAAGCGGATTGCGACCGGCTGGGACTGGCGCATGTGTCTGCCGCTGGTCGTGTCGAAGCGGGACGACGGATCGCTCTGGGTGATCGACGGCCAGCATCGGTTGGCAGCAGCGCTCCTGCGCGGGGATATCCAGTTCCTGCCCTGCTGCGTCGGCGTCTATGGGAGCGTCGCGGACGAGGCGGCCATGTTCGTCGCCATGAACCGGGCGCGCAAGCCGATGAACCGGCTGGACGACTTCCATGCGGCTATCGCCAGCGGCGACGGCGAGGCGATCCAGATTGCCCAGATCATCACCGACGCCGGGTTCACCGTGTCACGCAAGACGGGATCGCAGTCGTGGCGGCCGGGCGAGGTCGCCTTTACCGCGGCGATCGCCAAGGTGCTGCGCAAGCATGGCGCGAAGGTCTGCGCCGATGCCCTGCGGACCATGCAGGAGGCATGGCCGGACGAAGTGCTGAACGCGGGCGCCAGCATGTTCACGGCGCTGACGAAGCTGGCCATCAGCCCGCCCGACGACTTCGATCATGGCCGGCTGTTCCGCGCGCTACTCAAGCGCAACCAGCGCGAATGGGCCAGCTTCCTGAACGAGACGAAGGGCGGCGGGGACGATCGCGCGGCCCAGCTCCGGCAGGTGCTGCTGATGGCCTACGAGGAAGAAGGAGAAGCGGTCGATGCTTGATGTTCAATCCCCGCGCTCTGCGTCGGAAACGCTGATCGATGTCACCGATGCGATCGTGAATGACCTAGTGCAAAAGCACGGCTTTCCAGCAATCGCCGCCATCTTCGGTTCGAGCGCTGCAATCGCCGTCCTTAATGGACGCGAGCCGTACCTTCGCGAAATCCTCGTCCTGCTCAATGACACCATTGATCAGATGGTGGCTCACCGAAAGGCAGCGGCGCAATGAACGATCTTCTCGACATCGCCGCGCGCCTTGATGCGTGCTGGCTCGATATCGTGGCATCAGACAGTGAAACGCCTACACTGAGCCGCTGCGGGAACCTCATGTCGGAAGCCAGCCGGGCTTTGCGGGAATTGGCCGTGCCAAAGCCCATCGGCGACGCCCCGGAAGATGATCGCTGGATTTTGGGATACGACCCAGCTTCCACCGTCGGACCGCCGTGGTTGCTTGTCACCCGCTGCGATGACGGATGGCATGACGAAGCGTTCTACGAAGCCAATCCGACCATGTGGGTTCCGCTGCCCGACCCCCAGCCCGAACCTACCGGATGGCGGAAGGCGGAGGGCAAGATCCGCATCATCAAGGCGTGGTCAAAGGATATTCCATGGCTCACGCATCTGGTCGAAGTCATAAAGCCAGACGGCGGTTGCGACGAGCAGCGCGAACCAGACATGGCGACCGGCATTGAGGAAGCCCGGCGTCGGGCGGCGAAGATGGCCGCGACGCTAGGTTTGCCGGTGGTGGAGGTGGATGACAAGAATGTCCTGCCCTTTCTCCGGAAGAGGCCGACGCAATGACCGCCCCCGCCAAAAGCTGGTGGTCGACCATGGCCGCCGCCATCTGGATTGATGACAACGCCTGCCGGGCGCGATCGACGGTGCGCCACCGCTTCGTCCATGCCGCCAGCGAAATGGAGGCCGTCGACATGGCCACCGCCAACCTTGACCCTGAGTTCATGGCGCTGACGCCGACCATTCAGGTTTTCAAATGCCCGGAGACGAGGCCGTGACCCCCAAGGAAATCGAGAAGATCGGCAAACAACTGACCGAAGGGGCGCTATGGGCCATCGGCAAGTGGACGTTGATAGTCGTGGTCGGGACAGCGATCTTCCAGGCGATATCGCCGCCAGCGCGCGATGCCACGGACCCGCCGTCGGGGCCGCGCAGTGGGGTGCGCCTCCGCATCGATAACGGCACCGGCTGTCAGTATCTGGAGACGAAAGGCGGGGGACTGACGCCGCGTCTAAGCGCGGACGGCAAGCAAGTTTGCGGGGCTATGTCAGCGATTGAGGTGCAGCCATGAGCGCGTGGTGTGGCAACTGCCGGTTCTTCCAAGTCGGCACGACGGCGGCATTTCCGTCTGCCGACGGAATGTGCCGACGCCATGCGCCCCAGGGCGCGATCATCGGCTGCCAAAATAACGGCTATCAGGTCTTTCCACCAATGATGGCCCATCAGTGGTGCGGGGAGCATCAGGCCATCGCTCTTGGGGCACTGGCGAAGCGCTGGAAAGCACTCGGGCTTGTAGCCGAAGCAGCAAAGGACAGGGGGGTGAACAATGGCCAGTAATCCCGACCGCCTCATCCGCCTGTCCGAGGTCATAGAGATCGTCGGCTATTGCAAGGCGATGATCTATCGAAAGGTTCGGGCAGGCACCTTCCCGAAACCCTACAAGCCGGGCGGCGCTTCGTCGCGCTGGAGCCTTCAGGAAGTGACCGATTGGGTGGCGAGCGTGAAGGATGCCGCCTAGTCGTTAGGGTTCCCCACCGACCGGCGCATCGGCTGGCACGCGAACGAATTGGGGTCAGCTAAATCCTTCATGATTAGATCGGCCCACTCCTGCGCCAGCTCGCGCCGACGCGGCATGAACGCAGCCCGGTTATAGGCGCTCTCCACCTTGTCCTTCGGGACGTGCGCCAGCATCAGGTCGATGATCGCCCGGTCGCCACTGCGGCCAGCCGCGTCGGCCCGCTCATTCATGATCGTGGAAAAGGCCGCGCGGAAACCATGCGGAACATGGCGCTGATAATAGCCTGACCGAATTAGCATCTGGCGCAACGTGTTTTCAGACATCGGCACATGCAGATGGCGCTCGCTAGGGAACATGATGTCCAGATGGCCGGTGAGCGGCTGGAGGGCTTTGATCGCCGCAACGGCCTGCTTCGATAGCGGCACGATATGGTCGCCGCCGATCTCCGCCTTGCGATCCTCGTCGCCCTTCATCCGGGCGGCCGGGATACGCCATGTCGGTTCCGGGCCGTCCAGATCCTCGATCTCTTCCCAGCGCCCATGCCGCAGTTCGCCCGGTCGCACCGCCGTCAGCGCCAGCAGGCGAAGCGCTAGCTTCGTGCCCGCCCGGCTGCGCTCAGCCTCACAGGCGGCGAGCATTTCGCGGATGCTATCGAGATCGGTCAGGGCTGGCTGGCGCCGGGCGCGCGGCTTTGGCGTCAGCGCCTTGCCGAGGCTGGCGGCGGGATCGATAGTGGCGAGGCCGGCCGCGATGGCATAGACGAAGACGGCGGATATGCGCTGGCGCAGACGGTGCGCTGTTTCAACGGCTCCCCGATTCTCCACAAGCGTCAGAAGGTCGAGCAGGCGAGGGGCATCGATCGCGGTTATCGGCAGCGCGCCGATCGCGTCGAAGACATTTTCCTCCAGGCTCTCCCAGACCTTGTCCGCGTGGCGCTGGACCCATGTGCCTTTCTTCTTGTCAAACCATGCCTTCGCCACGCTGCGGAAGGTGTTGACCGTCGCGGACGCCTGCGCCTTCGCGGCCAGCCGTCGCTCGGTCCCCGGATCGCGGCCATCCAGCAGCATGGCCTTGGCCTCGTCCCGACGGCGGCGGGCCTCTACCAGTGTGATGGCAGGGTAGGGGCCGAAGCTCAGCGTCTTCTGCGCTGGCTGGTTCGGGTTCTTGGCGCTGCGCCCATAGGTGTAGTTCATGCGCCAGTGTTTCCCGCCGGCAGGCGAGACATGGAGATAAAGCTGGTTGGAGTCGGCCAGTTTGTAGGCCGTCTCACGCGGCCGGGCGGCCTTCACTTTTGCGTCGGTCAGCACATCAACCTCGATACCATGGTTTCCATGGTCCGTACCATGGATCATGCCCTGCCACATGGTAGACGCGAGTAGACTTCCATATCCAAGGCCGGCATCATCAATGGCCGAAAATGCCCGGAAATCAAGGGCCGGTATCCCGATATGGCCTGCTATGTACGGGGAAATGGTAGCGGAGGAGCCTATCAATCTATCCAATTTTAGCGTTGATATTGCTACATAAAATGTATGGCTTGGACCATTATACCATGGCAAATACCATGAATTATTTTTTCACCCCTGCGCTTTGCCCTGATCAGGGAATCGCTCGGACTACTCAGATACCATAGGAACGTGAAATCTATTCCGCGAATCGGGTGGTGCGATGCAGACGAATGAACAGGGCGAACCCTTCGGCGGCTGGCTGCTGAAGCAGACCGGCCGGGACGACTGGATAGGCACGCTGGCTAAGCAGGCGAAGAGCGATCCCCGGTTTCGCGCGGCGACGACGCCAGACGAGTTGCGCAAGCGGCTTCAGGAAGCCGGGGCAGAAGGCGACAGCTTCGAGGCGCTGGATGATGCTGAGGTGGAATGGCTCTCTCATGAGTGACATCGCCAATGCCGTTTGCGTAGATGACGATCCGCAGGCGGTCAGGGTTAGGTGTCGGGAAGAAGGTGTCGATTTCGCCTTGCTCAGCGCCGGTCTTAGGGTTGGGACAATAGTCGTCTGCCGTTCTGGGGACGATGTCGCGCGCCTGCTCGAGTTGTATGGCGAGCGGGCACATAAGCGTGTGAAGGGGCATCGGTGCTGACCGATTGGGATCTATGGTCCCTCGCTGCCAAGGTAATGCAGGCGTACGGCGATGACATCAAAATCCTCTTCGACAAGCCCTTGCGCCTCGGGCATGTTTGGCCTGCCCGGGCCAGCATCTCGTTCGGGTTATTGAGCGATACCTTACAGCCCTGCCTTTCAGGCGGGGCTTTTTTTGGAACCCTGACCTCACCGGCGCGTATATGCAGCGGCTGACTTACGTCGGTTCCCGCGAATAAGGAACCTAGCCCCGCGCTGCGACACCGGCGCGGGGCTTTTTATTGCCTGCCGCCTGCCTCATGTTTGGCCTGCCCGGCCGCATTCGTCGGGTCCATTGGCTGCGATGTCCTGACCTATTGAGGCGAGACGCAACTTCCTTATGGCGGCGATGGCTCCGGCGCTACGTTTGCACCGGTTGAGGCGTCGGGGCCACCTTGCGAATCGCGGGCCGCGGTTATATCGCCGCCGCGATCCTGGCGATTGAACGACCCTCTGTGTCGTCAGGATCACCCTTAATTGCCTTCACCAGTACCCGGCCGGCAGCGACGATATAGGCGATGCCCTCGATCAGCAGGCCGACCTTGCCCGCGCCCCGCGCGATCTTGCCGAGGCCCATCAGCGCGCCGCCACGCCCGTCTTGCGGCGCAGCCGCGCCGCCGATGCAGTCCATTGGCTGCGATGTCCTGACATATTGAGGCGAGAACGCAACTTCCTTATGGCGGCGATGGCTCCGGCGCTACGGTTTGCACGCGGTTGAGGCGTCGGGGCCACCTTGCGAATCGCGGGCCGTGGTTATATCGCCGCCGCGATCCTGGCGATCTAGAACGACCCTCTGTGTCGTCAGGATCACCCTTGCAATCTGCGGCTTGCCGGATCGCGGCCGACGCTAGCGCCGGGCCGGTCAGCGACGATATAGGCGATGCCCTCGATCAGCAGGCCGACCTTGCCCGCGCCCCGCGCGATCTTGCCGAGGCCCATCAGCGCGCCGCCACGCCCGTCTTGCGGCGCAACCAGTCCATGAAGTCCGCAACCGTCTTGTCGCGCAGGATCGACGGATTAGCATCCGTCGCTGCGCCGCCTGCGATCAGGTCCGCAGGCTCGTTTCTATCGGCCGCAAGGATAGACCCGGCCGTCCGCACCGCGCCAAGGAAATGCGCGGCGTAGAGCGAGGCGTTGTTGATCGGAACGCCGCGCGTCCTGAGATAGGTCGCATTCTTGGCTGTGAAGGTTTTCGCACGCGCTAGCTGCTCCGAAATGGTCGGTCGCAGTCCCCCGAACGCAGGGCGCAGCGTCGGGCCCCACTGTGCCACCTTCGGCCTGCCACGTGCCGCGAATGAACTGGTAGAGGCCGGAAGCGCTGGAAGAGGCTGCCTGAATATATGGCCGGTCCCCGCTTTCGATCTTCGACAGCATCGGCCAATAGCTGTCCGATATCGCGTCAGCGTCCGCCTTGGCGACGACGGGCGCTGACAGTCATTGCGAGCGCATCCCGGCCGGCCCAGTCGTCGATCTGCAGCCCGGCATGCCCTGGCGCGGCACCAAAGCTCATGATCGATGGCAGTTCCAGCGCGTGCTTGAGCCCGGTGCGCCAATCGCGCGCAGCGACGACGCATCGATCCACCTCACAGGCCGCACCGGGCCTGATACATGACGCACGATGAGCATCGTCAGCAAGCGATGGTCATACTACCTCGCAATGTCGAAGTGACTGCCGCTCAGCGCAGGCGTGATTAGCCCATGAAGGCGTCGATCGCTGCCTTGAACCGGCCGCCGATCAGCGCTCTTGGCGATGCCGATGATGCCGGCCGCCCAGACTGCCTATGCCGATACCGGTGATGCCGAGCGGCGAGCAGCTCAAGCGATTGGGCCTGCACCGATAGGACGGCACTACGGCAGACATGCGCTGCAGGCTGCGCATCGCGCTGGCGTCGTCCAGCGTCCATTGCGCCTTGCTCTTCGCCTGAAGGCCGATGATGACGCGGGTGATGATGACGGCGCAGATGCAGACGATCGTGGGGCCAGCGTGGAAGGGTTCGCCGAAAATCCACCAGATGACGGGCTCGCGAGACGAGATAGCAGAGGTCATTGCGGCTGCCCCCAGCGCCGCGCCCAGTCTCACCGCAGACATACGGCTGCCAGGGCGGCAACAAAACTCAGGATGATGACGATTCCGGCGCGGACGAGCACTGGCCAGCGGGACCACATGTCGACGGGCAGGGGAGCCTTCTCAACTGATGCTCGATCCCCGGCTCCCCCAGGATCACGATCGTTCCCATCAGGCCGAGCCGATGGAACGGGAACAGCGATGGCCCACCAGCTGACGCGCCGCAGACCGCGCATGTCACAACGTCGGCCGGGTTCCAGCCCCACAGGAACATCGCCTCTGCGCCGCAACGCAAGGTGATGCCGAGGCCGGCGAGCAACGTGATCGCCCGGTAAAGCGAGACGGGATGGAGAGGGTGGTCCCATAAGCGCTGCGTCCAGATCCTGCTACCCTGCTTGCCGACCAGCATCGACCCGAGGAAGGTCGTTGCCGTCATGACGAACAGGTTGAACAGGAACAGCGATTCGCCGTTGTCGAAGCTGGGTGGGACAGGCGTGGCCGGCCCCTCCGCGATGTAGTTGGCGACGACGCTGCCCGCCGCGCTGATCCAGTTCAGCATAGCCGCCTCCCTTATTGCGGGCACAGTGCGCGCATGGCCATGGCGGCGTTCATAATGGCTTCGCATGCTCCGGGCGTATCGGGCAGGTAGCCCAGCCAGCCGACGATGAGGGCGATGTCCATGTCCGCGGAGAACTGGTCATCAGCGAAGCCGCCAAGCCGGAAGTTCGGCGACTGCGACGGGACGCCCACCGCCATCGTGAACTCATCGCTCACGGTCAGGCTGTTGCAGAACATCTGCGACTCGCGATCAGACGCCCGGTTGCAGAACATCGCCGCTGACCATTGGCCCACCGACGCGACCGAGTTGGCGCCGGGGTGGCGGTCGCCGGAGCCATGCTGCATGACGAGCTGGCTACTGGTGTTCTGGTAGAAGCCCACGATGCTGGGGGTGCTGGTGCCCTGCCCAAGAATGCCGTTGGCGCCGCTGATGTTGGTCGGCCGGAAGATCGAAAGGAAGCTATAGCCGGGAGCATTCAACAGGTCGCCATTCGCGGGCGCCACCATCTGAAGGCCCTCCTTCAGGTGGCCTGTGCCAGCGCGATTGCAGTTCCAGTAGCCCAGCTTGGAGGTCGTGGGATCAACGCGGGTGGTTGTCGCGCTGGCTGCGGGGAGGGCGTAATATTTGCGGTCGTCCAGCCCGTCCTGATCTGCGATCGGATCGCCAGCGGCGCCGAGCGGGCGGCGGCCCGGCTGCGCCCACATGTACAGGAGGTCCGCGCGCGCCGCGCAAATCGCTTCCTCCAGCGCGAACGCGGTCTGCGGGAGCGAGGGCGCACCGGGCACGGCAACGCCACCGGCCAGCACGGTTTCGATATGGGCAAGGTCAAAGGCCATGTCGGTCAGTCCTTAAACGAGGGCAATTTCTTGTTGGATCGGCCAGCCCGAGATGATTTGTCCGGTGACGGGGCAGAGCCATTCGGAGTCGTCACGGATGTTGATCCGCGCGCCGGCTGCGTCAGGTGGCGGGTTCACACTGCCGACAAGGCCAAGCCGAACCTTCGGATGCAGCGGGAGGCCGGTCGCGGCATGGGTGATGGTCAGGGTGGCGCCGGAAAGCGTCAGGCCGGTGATGGCAACCGGGCCGTTATCATCGACCAGAGAAACGCCCTTCCACCCGTCCGCCATGTCGGGGATGGTCGTTGTGTCGAATTTCATGTTCCCGGTGCCGCCTGAGAAGGTGACGGTCGTTGTCGTGCCGATCGTCAGGACCGCCGCCCCATCTGGCACATAGGGTTCGCTGTATATCCCGGCGGTATCGACCAGCCGCCCGATGGCGTAGGCCGTGGCGGACCCGAGCGGGAAATAGGTTTCCGGCAGCAGATGCGTGTCGAGATCGTGGCCCGGCAGCATGGGGTAGACAGGCACGCCCACAGCCAGCCCGGCGCGGATAAGGTCCGCCTGCGCCAGCGTGGCCATGCCGGTATTGCCGTTCGGGCGCTGCTCTGTCTGCTGGATGATGGCACCCAGCCAGTTCGCGCTCAGCGCCTGCGTCTTCGCTTTCAGGCCATCGGTGATGGATTGCCACTGGCTCTTCCACGTCGCCGCCGATGTGCTGCCATTGTCCGCCTCGCCCTGATTGCTGACCGAGACGACATTGAGCGTCAGCCCGAGGCGATCGGCCTGCGCCTTCGCGGCATCGATGACAGCCTCAAGCGAAGTGTAATGCTCGCTGCCCGGTGCAAAATCGATCAGCTTCGTGCCACCAGTGCCGACGATGCAGCCAAGCACATTGGACAGGGGATGCAGATGATGGCCGATTAGGGCGAGTGCGCAGCTTTCCGCACAGGTCTGCGCGAAGACGCGGCTACCCATGTGGCCGGCGCCGCGCATCGGCACGATCCGCTCCAGTTGCAGCGGATCGATGACATGGTCTTTGTTGCTGCCTTCGGGCATGAGCTGGAACGGGCGCGGGCCACGCTCCAGCCCGTCGATCGCGCGGCCATCGAACTGCCATGCCCGTTCGCCCACATTATCGCGCCACGTCGGGCCGATGCGGGCTGCATTGCTTTCGGCATAGCCCTGCGCAAGGCTCTGACCCCAGATAAGGACGAGGATCAATTGCAGGCCAGAGTTCGCCCACAGGGTCACCGTGCGCCACCGCGTGCGCTGCTGGACCCCGCGCCGCATCACAAATGCATAGCCATTGCCGCCCGCGATCAGAGTTGCAGGGTAGGGGCCGCCTGTTACCGGCGCCATCACCGCATCCGTCCGCTCAACCCAAATCTGCGGCCGAACCAGCCCGGTCACGGTCCCGGCAACTGGTATGGTGACTGGAACGCCGGCAAGGAAATCGTCCGTCGCCCCGAAGCGAAGCTGCATAGCATCGGCAATGCGCGTCACCACGCCGCCTGAGACGGATGCGGCGCCGCGCCCGATCTTGGGCACAGCATAGGTTTTTAGCGTCTGGTCAGTGAAAAACTGCCCGCCCGAAGCGATCATGCTGCGATCGGCACGGCCGATCTTGGGCACCTTGAAACCAGTGCGCGCCTTCACGTCGGTGACGACCTGCGCGCCGGGGATCTGGAGCGTCTCCCTCGTCGCGCTACTGGCGCCCTTGGTGTAGAGGTCCAGCCCCAGCCCGTCAGCGGACGGCACGTAGAACTGGCGGCCGACCGGCAAGGCCGAATCCGCCTGCGCCTCAGCAACGGTCTTGTACGTGCCATAGGCCGCCGCGCCCGCAGCAAACGCGCCCGCCTGATTGCGATAGCCCAAGGCCTGCGCCTCGGAGTTGCCGCTGGCATCAGCCGCATCCTCGGAACGACCGGCGGCAGCATCGGCAAGGTCAGCCGCCGCGCCAGCAGCCGCCGAAGCGCCAACGGATTCCGTCGCTGCCTGCTGCGCCAGATCGGCATGGCCGAGTGCGGTGACTGCCCAACCCTGCGCATTGGTGGCGGCAAGGCTGGCGGCATCCGCAAAGGGCTCCGCAGCCTCGGCGCCTGCGGCAGCGCCCGCCGCCGCACCGGCCTCCGCGCCGGCGGCGCTACCCTGTTCGGCGAGATATTCGACCATCGCTGGCACGGTCGGCTCGTCAATATAGGGCGCGCCCGTGTCCGGGTTGTCCTCTTCCGCCATGCCCACCCATGCAGGCTTGCCGCGCGGGCCAATGATCTGATTGAGGTATCGACCCGCAAAGGCCCATTCTACGATTACGGTCATTCGGGCCTCCGCGTGACGGCTTCGGTGAGTTGGAAACAGGCGGGAGGGCTGATCTGTGCATCGCCCGACATGGTCAGGCGCAAGTCCACCACGTACCAACCAAGGGAAAGTTCGGCAGTGTCGGCAAGCGTCAGGAACCAGCCGGCATTGTTCGATCGCTCTTCGATTTCGAAGGTGCCGACCTTTTGCATATCGTCGGTGACGCGGGTCGGCTTGTATCCGGCAAAGCGCAGGTCTGCCTCGACCAGATCGATATCGGAGGGCTTTTCACCGTCCGATGCCTTGAAGTCGAGCGCCAGGCGGATCGCGCCACCGCGCGGATATTCTCCTGCGAACTCGATCATTTCGGCGCGACCTCCAGCGTTTCGAGGCCGGCACCCAGCGAGGGGCGGACCACCTTCAGAATACCGGTGCCATCGGTGCGGCCCGACACGACGTAGCCGGAATTGGCCGGGGAAATGCCGAAGCGCTCGAACAGGTTGATCGTGGCGCCGCCGATGCGCAGCACATCGCCAAGCGCGATCCAGCCCCGTGTTTTGACGCGGCCATGCGCGCCGGGCCGGATGAACTCGATCGCGACGCCGGCAAACAGGGTGAAGCTGTCGGCGGAAGTCATCGGCCGCACCGTGCCGACCTCAGTGTCATAGGCCAGCACCATGCCGCGCAGGATGGTCGATGCGCTGTTGTTCTTGAGCTGCAGCTCTTCATCGGTGAACAGCGGGCGGTAGAGTTCGCCCGACGCATATTCGGATGCGACCGCCGCACCGGCCAGCGCCGTGTTGAGCAGTCCGAGGATGGTGGCGTTACTCATCGCCGAATAGTTGGTGGCGCTTGTGACCGTCCATGTGTGCGTGACGCCGTCGACAGTCACCGGGACCGAACCGCTGCTGTTCGTCGCCAGAAAGTCCGTGAGCGTCCGCGCCAGCTTGGTCACCGCACCGGGACGCCCGTTGCTGACATCCTCCGATATGTCGGCATTGCCAAAGGCATAGCCGGACATGCCTACATCGCCATCGATCTGGTTGACCCCGTCGAACAGAGCGGCCGCAAGTGGCGTGTCCCCGATCACCACCTTTGATGCCGTGCCGGTCGTGGCGGACACGATGCGCAGCGCGCGGCCGAAATCCCTGATCCGGAACGCCGCCGGGCTGTTGCCCGACCCGGTCAGTTCCCAGCACCGATGGTCAGCCGGCATCTTGTCGCGCGTGTCAGGAAGCCATGGCTGCACCGCCATCGAGATTTCGCCCGACAATGGCGAATTGCGCAGTACGGCGCGGTTCATCACCAGCGAGCCGATGCTTTCCAGTCTGAAGCACCAGTCGGCATTGCCGACCGCTGTCAGCGGCCCGCCGATCCATTCGACGGTCGCCGGGTTGGCAAAGCCCTTCTGGGCGTCGTTGTCATATTGGTCATGCGCGGAGAAAGCGGCGCGGCGCCCCTTCGCCCGGCAATCCATGAAGCCGTAATAAGAGCCGGACGTGACACCCAGCGCATAGGCATGCTGGGATGGCCAGACGGACGTGCCATGATAGGCATCCGCTTCATCATTGCCCAGATGCTCGATCTCGACCTCACGCCACAGCAGCCAGACGTCTTCGTTGACCCTGACGCTGTCGATATGCGCGCCATAACGCTGGTTCTTCGCGCGGATCGTCAGCTTTTCGAGATACTGGTTGGCGTTGAAGTCGACAGTGCTGGTAGCCTGAATGATCGCCTGGGCCGTGCTGGCCGGGAGCGATCCGTCGATGATGGTGCGACCCATGCCCTTGCCGCGCAGGATCAGCCATGCGCCGTCCTGACCGGAGCGGATCAGGCCAAGGCTGCGCTCGTAATAGGTCTTGGCATCCAGATCGACCACCGCCAGAGCACCGGGGGAGGCCAGCGCGGTCGCCGCCTCAAGGGCGAGGGCAATGGTCGCGTAGCTGGCCGATTGCAGAATCGCGCCGATGCGCTTGCCGGTGCCCGCCAGCGTGGCGACCGATTGTTCCACCGCCGCTGCGCGCGTGAACTCGTCACCAAGCAGCGCCGTGCTGGCCGCCTCCTGCACCACATCCGACTCGTTGCGGAAATAGCTGATGACCATGTCTGTCAGCGTGATCGTCTCGTCAGCCGTGGCGGCGTCGGTATCGGTCAGGGCGATGTAGGGCCGCAGATCGTCCAGCGTCGCGTCCGACGGAATGAGGCAGGTGAACCCCACCAGTCGGCGCGTCGGGCTGATCTGCATGTCGATGACGTTCGACGTCACGACCGGCGCGACGTTCAGCTTCGTGTCGCGCACCTGCATGTTGACGGTATGATCGCGCGACCAGCCTGCCGGCGTGTCGAAGGCCATCAGGATAAACGGCTGCCGACCGACCAGCATCTTGCGCAGGCGCCCGCTCATGGGGATGCGCCATTGCGCGATCGTGTTCCGGCCGGTGGCGTCCTCCGGCACCATCACGCCGACGTTGCGGCTAGCCTCATCGACTACCGCAACGGCGCCGTTGAAAAGCTGGAAAATCGGCTCTGCCTTGTCGAGGATGTTGGCGGCGGGGGCCAGTGCGGACAGCCGGGCTTCCAGCGCCAGGTCGGCGCCGGTCACACCGGAATAGGCAGGCGTTTCCTTGACCTTCCATGTGACCGAGCGGGTTTCAAACGACCGCACAGCGCCTGTCTCGACATTGGCCCCGACCTGCATCGTCGGCCCGACCAGCCGCTCATTGCCGATCATCGGATAGGTGAAGACGCGCGATAGCGCGGTGCCATCCTGCGTCGCGGGGAACGCCGTGCCGGCATTGGAATTGACGGTGCCGTCCTGCCGATCGATGCGCACGGCATTGCCGCCGAACGGCGTCGCCGCCAGATAGCCGGCCGTCGCGTTGGCCTTTGCCCGGATGCGGATTGTCGCGCCGGTCAGCAGCTTGGCAACGTCCGCGTCGAAGGGGATGCGCGGGATCACGTTGGAGCCGGCGCCGGTCTGGCCTGCCGGGATGGAAACCCCTACCGGGCGACCGCCTGAGGTGATGATCGACGCGCCACCGCTGGTAGAGGAGAGGGAAGAGGTTTCCGGTAGCTTTTCGCCGGAGCCGAGGCGGATTGATTCCGCAAGATCGGACGCCGCCGCCGCCTCATCCATGGCCTGCTCAAATAGAGCTAGGACGCTCGCGGAAGAGGGCAGTGAAATGCCCAAGTCCTGCGCCACACCCGCATTGTTCTTGTAGATGCCGACGAACGTGTTGGTCCCGTCGCCTTTGACCAGAAACAGTTCGCCATTGGTCGTCGCTGCGATGCCCGCTGCCGTCGTCTCATAGATGCCTTGAGCAAAGCCAGAGGTGACGAGAAGATCATAGAGCGCAGCGAATGCGGCAAACACGCCCTCGCGAGAAGGCTTGGTCGTCGGGGATGGCGGGTTTCCGAAAAGTGCGTCCCTGAGAATGTCTATTGCGCTCACAACGTCACCTTTGAAACGATATGTCCAAGACATACCGAATGACGCAATATTAGACAAGCGCGTTGAAATATTCACATAGTGTGAGGGGCGCTTTGTTCCACGGAATTTCCATCGGTGGGGGTGGCTGGCGCATTTGCCCGATAGGTGCCGGGCGTAGAAGGGTCGGCGCCCTCAACCGGCTCCAGCTTTCCGTCTCTCTTGACCACCGCGCCGATCACCGGATTGGCGATGGCGCTCATGTGACGGTCGCGCTGACCGGGCCGGATTCCACTGCTTCCAGCGCCGCGCCATCTGTCGCGACATTCCAATAATACCAGACCCCCGGCGCGACCGTATCGGTGATGGACTGGACCTGCCCCACGCCCCCGCCGAAGCTGTCCACGATCTTTGTCGCAGCACTGAAAACCGATGTAGAGCCGCGCCATATGTCGGAGGAGAAGAACCGCAGGTCGTTCGGGTTCTTCCATGCGAACACGGCTTGGCCAACATCCCCTTCTGCTGTCAGGTTGGTCGACGGAGGCAGCGCGCTTGCCACTGACAGGGCGGCATACTCCCATGCCGGGCCGCGACCAGAAGTCACGACATAGCGGTAGCGAACCGTATAATCGCCATCAGGAAGGGTGGAGCTGACCGCCGTATTGATGTTGATCGCCAGCGGTTGCCATGGGTCATTCTCGCCGCCGGTTATCTCGGAGGTGAGGATATATTCCGCGACATAGGTGGCATCATCACGGGGCAGCGCCGGAAAGTCGATCTTGATCGTACCGTCTGAGAAATATACGTTTTCGCCGGTGATTGCGGGGAATGACACCGTGCCTTCGCTTCCGTCCACCACCGGCTTGGGCTGCTCCTCGCCGGGGAGGAGTGTCCAGCGCGTCGGGCTGACGGGGACCGCACCGAAGCCAGTGAAGATGCCGGCGCTGTC
>NZ_JBLZXE010000003.1:2500-600000 GCF_056156825.1 Sphingobium sp. RS1
CGTGGGGGAGCCGTGAGCAGGCTTTGATCCCGCGATTTCCGAATGGGACAACCCACCTTCACCATTTAATTCCGTAGTCGGTGTTGATCTTCGGATTTGGCCGGCAGCGTAGTTAAATGGAAGAGGTATCACTAAGCTGAATAAAATAGGCTTTGGTGAAGCGAACCCGGAGAACTGAAACATCTCAGTACCCGGAGGAAAAGACATCAACCGAGATTCCGTTAGTAGTGGCGAGCGAACGCGGACCAGGCCAGTGCCTGGGATATAGTTAGCAGAACGATCTGGAAAGTTCGGCCATAGCGGGTGACAGCCCCGTATGCGAAAATGATATCTCAGGACTTGAGTAGGGCGGAGCACGTGAAACTCTGTCTGAACATGGGGGGACCACCCTCCAAGCCTAAATACTCGTACATGACCGATAGTGAACCAGTACCGTGAGGGAAAGGTGAAAAGCACCCCGATGAGGGGAGTGAAACAGTACCTGAAACCGGATGCCTACAAGCAGTGGGAGGGTCCTTGAGACCTGACCGCGTACCTCTTGCATAATGGGTCTGTGACTTAGTGTATCAAGCAAGCTTAAGCCGTTAGGTGTAGGCGCAGCGAAAGCGAGTCTGAATAGGGCGACCATAGTTTGATGCATTAGACCCGAAACCCGGCGATCTATGCATGACCAGGTTGAAGGTGCGGTAACACGCACTGGAGGACCGAACCGTTCAATGTTGAAAAATTGTCGGATGAGTTGTGCTTAGGGGTGAAAGGCCAATCAAGCCGGGAAATAGCTGGTTCTCCGCGAAATCTATTGAGGTAGAGCGTCGAATATTTGCCGTTGGGGGTAGAGCACTGGATGGATGCGGGGGTCGCGAGATCTACCAATTCTAACCAAACTCCGAATACCAACGAGTCTAGTTCGGCAGACAGACGGCGGGTGCTAAGGTCCGTCGTCAAAAGGGAAACAGCCCTAACCTACAGCTAAGGTCCCCAAGTCACGTCTAAGTGGGAAAGCATGTGGGATTTCCAAAACAACCAGGAGGTTGGCTTAGAAGCAGCCATCCTTTAAAGAAAGCGTAACAGCTCACTGGTCTAAACAAGAGATCCTGCGGCGAAGATGTAACGGGGCTCAAGACGTGCACCGAAGCTTAGGGTTCAGTCTTTGACTGAGCGGTAGCGGAGCGTTCCGTAGGCCGTTGAAGCGGAAGGGTAACCGACCGTGGAGGTATCGGAAGTGCGAATGCAGACATGAGTAGCGATTAACAGTGTGAGATGCACTGTCGCCGAAATTCCAAGGGTTCCTGCTTAAAGCTAATCTGAGCAGGGTAAGCCGGCCCCTAAGACGAGCCCGAAGGGGGTAGTCGATGGGAACCACGTTAATATTCGTGGGCCTGGTGGTGTGTGACGGATGCCGTAACTGGTCAGGGCTTATTGGATTGCTCCTGGCTGGGAAGGTGTCCCAGGAAATAGCCCCACCGTATAGACCGTACCCTAAACCGACACAGGTGGAATGGTAGAGTATACCAAGGCGTTTGAGAGAAGTATCCTGAAGGAACTCGGCAAATTGCCTCCGTACCTTCGGAAGAAGGAGGCCCCATCTATGCGCAAGCACTGATGGGGGGCACAGGCCAGGGGGTAGCGACTGTTTAGCAAAAACACAGGGCTCTGCTAAGTCGGCTTCAAGACGACGTATAGGGCCTGACGCCTGCCCGGTGCCTGAAGGTTAAGAGGAGGAGTGCAAGCTCTGAATTGAAGCCCAGGTAAACGGCGGCCGTAACTATAACGGTCCTAAGGTAGCGAAATTCCTTGTCGGGTAAGTTCCGACCTGCACGAATGGCGTAACGACTTCCCCACTGTCTCCAGGATATGCTCAGCGAAATTGAATTCTCCGTGAAGATGCGGAGTACCCGCGGTTAGACGGAAAGACCCCGTGCACCTTTACTGCAGCTTCAGAGTGGCATTAGGAAAGAACTGTGTAGCATAGGTGGGAGGCTTTGAAGCGATGACGCCAGTTGTCGTGGAGCCATAGGTGAAATACCACCCTGTTGTTTTCTGATGTCTAACCTCGCACCGTTATCCGGTGCAGGGACCCTCTGTGGCGGGTAGTTTGACTGGGGCGGTCGCCTCCTAAAGAGTAACGGAGGCGCGCGATGGTGGGCTCAGGACGGTTGGAAACCGTCTGTTAGAGTGCAATGGCATAAGCCCGCCTGACTGCGAGACTGACAAGTCGAGCAGAGACGAAAGTCGGTCATAGTGATCCGGTGGTCCCTCGTGGAAGGGCCATCGCTCAACGGATAAAAGGTACGCCGGGGATAACAGGCTGATGATTCCCAAGAGCTCATATCGACGGAATCGTTTGGCACCTCGATGTCGGCTCATCACATCCTGGGGCTGGAGCAGGTCCCAAGGGTTTGGCTGTTCGCCAATTAAAGTGGTACGTGAGCTGGGTTCAGAACGTCGCGAGACAGTTTGGTCCCTATCTGCCGTGGGCGTCGAAATTTGAGAGGAGTTGACCCTAGTACGAGAGGACCGGGTTGAACATACCTCTGGTGTACCTGTCGTCACGCCAGTGGCGCAGCAGGGTAGCTATGTATGGACGGGATAACCGCTGAAAGCATCTAAGCGGGAAGCCTCCCTCAAGATAAGATTTCTTCGAGCCGTCGTAGACCACGACGTTGATAGGCTGGATGTGGAAGTGCGGTAACGCATGGAGCTAACCAGTCCTAATTGCTCTGATCACGCTTAAACGGTTCTTATGAACCGCAGAGTCCCACCATCAACAACAGCACTGGACAAAGCACCAGCGCAGACGTTGAAAATGGCGGTTATAAAACAAGCCAGATCTACTAAGTTGTTTGAACGTTCATTTTCTCAAGTGAAAATGAAAACGCGGCTGTTGCCGTGTTTGACAAGCAAACACTCATGTGCACGGCACCGATTAAAACCCTTATATGCGCAAGCTTCATTGCTTGGTGACCATAGCGTCTGTGACCCACCCGATCCCATCCCGAACTCGGCCGTGAAACCAGTCTGCGCCGATGGTACTATTGCTTAAGCACTGGAAGAGTAGGGCGTCGCCAGGCATTGTAGCTCGCGCATATATCTAAAACCCATCACAATGTTCGCGACCTCCGGTCACGCCTCTGGCGCGGGATGGCTGCTATCCTCCATACCGGCTTTTCCCTTGCTTTTATGCATGTACCTCGACCTGTGCGACGAGGCGTTCCTGTGTCCCAAGCAGGGAAATCACGCCGTTCAAGACCAAAAGCCAGATATACTTCCCACGTTCGAGATGTTCGGCATAGAATGGCAGGCCAACGCTATCACGCCAGATGAGTTTGCAGAGGCGGCCGCGTCGTTGCCTGAAAATGTGCTGCTCTAGCAGGGCCAGGTTGCGCATCCCACGCCGCATGTCCGTGGACCCTGTCACGATCCATAGCCAAACTCCTGAGAGATGGCGATCATGTGACCCTACGGTGGCTATCGCCATGACGGACGGTTGCCTTTATTTTGCCTTGGGCAGGATTTGGTCCATTTGCCGGCGCCAATCGACGGTAACCGGCGCGTCCAGCGGTGACCAGGTGGGCAGCCGCAACATGATCGCGGCATATAAATCTGCACTCAGATAACTGGACAACCAGAGTTTGACGCGGGCCAATTGTTGCCTGGCGAACCATTCGGGGTCAACAGCTGCAAACTGCCGCACGAACGGAATGATCGCCGCATCTGCCAGACCGGGTGAAGCACCCCGCAGATTGGCCGCCGTACCCAGTCGATCCTCGATCTGCTGGAGGAATGCCAGTCCATTCATACGATGAGTTTCCAAATGGGAGCCATGGCGTTCCGGATATTTGTAGCGATCCAGAGCATATTTGAACGGACCATCATTGGCGGCGATGAGCGCCGGATCATCCCTATCGAGCCAAGCTTCCGGGTCATGGCGTGCCAACGCCCAGTACATGATGTCGATGCTTTGATCGACCACCTTGCCGTCTGGCAGGACTAGGCTCAGGACCTATTAAATTGCTTGCGATGATGAGGATCGGTTGATTCAATGGCGTGGCGAGGAGGCGCTGCCATGAGTGATCTGATCTGGTTGTCGGAGGCGCAGATGCGCCGGATCGAGCCGTATTTCCCACTGTCGCACGGCGTGCCACGGGTGGATGATCGTCGGATCATCAGCGGCATCATCTTCGTCATCAGGAACGGCTTGCGATGGCGCGATGCGCCCGCCGATTATGGTCCGCCGAAGACGATCTATAATCGCTTCATCCGGTGGAGCCGGCTCGGGGTGTTCAACAAGATCTTCTCCGCCCTTTCCGCGCAAGGCGGCAAGCCCGACCAGTTGATGATCGATGCGACCCACCTGAAGGCGCACCGGACAGCGGCCAGCCTGCTTAAAAAGGGGCTGTTCCCAGACGTATCGGACGCACCAAAGGCGGCCTGAACTCGAAGCTCCATGCCGTATGCGACGACAAGGGCAGACCGCTGGTCATGCTGCTGAGCGAGGGCCAGATGAGCGACTACAAGGGAGCAGCCCTGATGCTCGACGCTTTGCCCCGCGCCAAAGTCCTGCTCGGCGATCGAGGTTATGACGCCGACTGGTTCCGCAACGCGCTCGCCGAACGCAACATCGCGGCCTGCATCCCGTCAAAGAGGAACCGGAAGATCCCGATCCCGCACAATGCCATGCTCTATCGCCAGCGCCACAAGATCGAAAATATGTTCGGCAGGCTCAAAGACTGGCGGCGCATCCATACCCGCTACGATCGATGCGCTCACACATTCATGTCCGCCATCTGTATCGCTGCAACCGTCATCTTCTGGATCAATCAATGAGTCCTGATCTTAGAATGGGAACAGTCGCTTTCGGAGAGGCGGCGAGCATAGCCTTGGGCTTCGCCGCCAGTTTGATTTCCCGCAGTTCGACAGGCGTAGCGCTGATTGCCAAGGCAAGCCTCGCTCGCATCGCATAGGGGCAACGCCTGAAGCTGTAGAGAATCGGAGCTTGCATGCTAGGGCGCGCTGTCGCCGATCAGGCGGTAGGCAGCGTTCAAAAGCTCGTCCATCTCATCATCGCTCAGGACATGCTCTGGATCATAGTCCAGCCCGACACGCCGCGAACGACGCCAATGATCGGCATAAAGTCCCTTGTTCGGACCGAACATGGAATGAACGTGGCGTGCCAGTGCCGATGGACAGTCCGGTAGGTTCGCCAGCCGGAAGATTGTCGCGTCGATAATATATGGCCCGACCATGATCCACAGATGTCCTTGCCACGACAACGCATCGCTAGCGAGCAGTTCGCTCCTGCCCAGCGGGATGGGAACACCATCGACGCTCAGCGTCCCGGCCACAAGATAGACAGGCGTCTGAAGCCGACGCTGTAGCTGGAACGCCAGCGTAGCGGTCAGCAAGTCTTCATTGCGTGCAGCAGGCGGAAACAATGTGAGAGTTTTCGAGGCGCAAGCAGCGATGGCGGCTTGATCCTGCTCGCTCCAGACATAGGCTTTGAACGCCTTGGCCGCGGCCCATCCATATGTTGCGGCGACGCGCCGGCCCAGTTGGGCGAGGTCATCTACGGTTGGCATTGATAGTCTCAATCGGCTTTGGGGTTCAACAATCTGGCGCGGACTGGCGAAAAGCTGCCCGTCCGCGTTCAAGGGCGAAAAATCAACTGCTCATTGGCCGAAAGAGGGCAGCCGGATCGAAAATTTCAGTCGAAAGCACGCGCACCGGCGCCACCGTCCGCGGCTGCGTCTCCGGGGTTCCGGAGGGGGCAATCAGTTAGCGAAAGGCAACCGCAACCGATGCAGCTATCCAAGGCATCGCGCAATCGCATCAGCAGCAATATCCGCCGGTCCAATTCCTCGCGCCAATCGGTCGATAACGCGGACCAGTCTGCCGCGCCGCGCAAATGCCCCGAAGGCAGATGGCTGATATTCTCCCGTATCTGGCCGAGCGGAATACCGACCCGCTGGGCGACCTTGATGACCGCGATCAGGCGCAGCACCGATCGATGATAGCGGCGCTGGTTGCCGCGTGTCCGCCGGCTCTCGATCAATCCCTGCGCCTCATAGAAATGCAGTGTGGAAACGGGCACGCCGGCGCGCCGGGCAACGTCACCCACGCTCAGATCGGATGCTGCGAGTACCATATTCTGTGTTTCCGGGTGGTCAGGACAGGAAAGGTCTTTACCTCAACTATTGTTGAGGTTTTATAGAGACACTCCCTGATTCGCAAGGGAGGCAAAACTTGCACAGTCCTGTTACCCGTTATTCTCGGACGCGCTTCTTGCATCGAATTTTGTTGCAATTTGCTCGCAACAAGCTTAGCCAAAGCTTGCCGGAAATAGAGTTGCAGGGTGGTGTCTCCTGCGCTTGCTTCGCAGCAAGTTCTTCCCAGCCGCGGCGTCGACCTGACCTTCATCAGGGCATGACGCGCGCTTTTCGTGGGTTTCCGCTTCCGCACGTCCTGTCCCCCTTAATGGACAGCCCGTGCGCGCCTATTCTGACCTTTCTCTCTTCCTCAGCCTGGATCGCGCGTCGCTGATCCTGCGGCCTCTTCCATCCTGTCTATCCTCTTTCCGCAATGGATACGCGATGAGCATTGATCCCTTCAGCCTTGCCGTCTTCCTATGGACCCGCTTCGTCGGTCCGAAACCGGTGGAGACGGTGGCATGACCGACCATGATCTGTCTCCATCAACCCCCGTCGCGTCCCGGCCGATGCGCACTATAGCGCTGACGATCGCGATCCTCACTTTGCTGTTCGGTGCGCTCTATCTGTGGCGCGACTGGCGCGCCGGGCAGGCACAGGCCTGGGAGCCGCAGGCCGTGCTGGTCGCTGCGATGGTGGCGCAACCGCAGGACATTCCCGCTGCGTTGGAGGTCGTCGGTAATATCCGTGCCGTGCAGGAGGTGACATTGTCGCCCGAGGTTGCCGGCCGCGTTTCCGCCATTCATTTCGAGGCCGGACGGGAGGTCGGTGCAGGTGCGCTGCTGGTCCAGTTGTTCGACGGGCCGGAGCGCGCTGATCGGCGTGCCGCACAGGCCAAGGCCACCTTTGCCGGCGTACAGGTCGCAAGGTCGCAGGCGCTCGCGCCGACCGGTGCGGAGCCCCGCGAGACGCTGGAGCAACGCCGCGCCGATCGCGACCAGGCCGCTGCCGCCGTGCAGCAGATCGACGCCCGCCTGATCCAGAAGCAGGTGCGCGCGCCCTTTGCCGGGGTGCTGGGCATTCGAAAGGTCAATCTTGGCCAATATCTCAATCCCGGTGATGCGGTCGCGACGCTGACCGCCCTAGACAGCCTGTTCGTCGACTTCGCCCTGCCACAGCAGGAACTGAGCCGGCTGAAGCCCGGATCGGCCGTCATCGTTACCAGCGATGCTTGGCCGGGCCGCCACTTCACGGCGCGGGTCAATGCGATCGAGCCGAAGATCGGCGAGGACACGCGCAACGTCACTGTGCAGGCGCTGCTGCCCAATCCTGACCGGGCGCTGCGCCCCGGCATGTATGTCACTGCCGCGCTGGAACTGCCGGTGCAGCAGGGCGCTTTGCTGGTCCCCGCCACCGCAATCCAGACATCAGCGCAGGGGGAAAGCGTGATCGTTGTTCGCGGGAAAAATGCGCGCGTCGGCGGTAAGGCAGAAGTCGTGCCGGTCCAGACCGGGCGCCGCGTCGGCAATGATGTCGTCGTCACCAGCGGCATCCGCCCTGGCGATGTCATCGTGACCGAGGGGCAGTTGCGCGTGCAACCGGGGGCCGAGGTCAAGGTCGCCACATCCGCCCCCACGCCCGTCAAGCAGGGAGGACGCTGACATGACGCCCCATCGCTCCTTCACCGATATCTTCATCCGCCGGCCGATCCTGTCGGTCGTGGTTAGTCTGCTGATCCTGCTGGTCGGCCTCGCTGCCCTGTTCAGCCTCCCGATCCGCCAATATCCGAAGATGGAAAGCGCGACGATCACTATTGATACGGCGCTGCCCGGCGCGACGCAGGATGTGATGCAAGGTTTCGTCACGACGCCGATCGCACAGGCGATTGCGACCGCCAACGGCATCGAATATCTCACCTCCACATCGAGCCAGGGCAAAAGCCATATCGCTGCCAAGCTGGTGCTGAATGCCAATGCCGACCGGTCGATGACCGAAATTCTCGCCAAGGTGCAACAGGTCAAATATCGCCTGCCGACCGGCGTGACCGATCCGGTCATTGCCAAGATCACCGATGGCGCATCGGCGATCCAATATGTCTCCTTCTCCAGCAAGACATTGTCGCCGCCGCAGATTCAGGATTTTGCGACCCGCGTGGCGCAGCCGATGATCACATCCGTCCCCGGCGTCGCGTCGGCGGAAATGACCGGCGGCGCGCCGCTGGCCATGCGCATCTGGGTCGATCCGGTGAAGCTGACCGCGCGGGGCCTGACGCCCGGCGAAGTCGCCAATGCCCTGCGCGCCAATAATGTGCAGGCGTCGCCCGGCCAGTTGAAGAGCGCGAACACCGCGATCAACATCACCGCCGCGACCGACTTGCGCGATGTTGCCGCCTTTCGCGACATGGTCATCAAGAATGGGGACGCCGGCATCGTGCGCCTCGCCGATGTCGCGACCGTGGAAATGGGCGGGCAAAGCTATGATGCGGGCGCCCTGTCATCCGGGGTGCCGGGTATCTCCATCGCCATATCGCCCACGCCCGACGGTAATCCGCTGGAAATCGTCGCGGCCGTTCATGCCCTGTTGCCCGAAATGCAGCGGGTCGCGCCGCCCGGCGTAACGGTCCGTAACGACTTCGACGTCGCCCATTTCGTCAACGCCTCTATCGAGGAGGTCGAGCATACGCTGATCGAGGCGATCGTGATCGTCGTGATCGTCATCTTCCTGTTTCTCGGTTCCGTCCGCGCGGTCATCATTCCGATCGTTACCATCCCGCTGTCGCTGCTTGGTACGGCGGCGCTGATGCTGGCCTTCGGTTTCTCGCTCAACCTGCTCACTCTGCTGGCCATGGTGCTGGCGATCGGCCTTGTGGTGGACGATGCGATCGTGGTGGTCGAAAATATCCATCGTCATATTGAGGATGGCCTGCGCCCTTTCGAAGCCTCTCTGCTCGGCGCGCGGGAGATTGTAGGCCCGGTCATCGCCATGACGATCACACTGGCGGCGGTCTATGCACCGATCGGCCTGATGGGTGGTCTGACCGGGGCCTTGTTCCGCGAATTTGCCTTCACGCTGGCCGGGTCGGTGATCGTGTCGGGCGTGATCGCGCTCACCTTGTCGCCGATGATGAGCGGCAAGCTGCTCAACAGCAAGCTGGCCGAAGGCCGGCTCAGCCAGGCGATCGAGCGCAACATGCACCGGCTCACCATGGGCTATGGCCGGCTGCTCGATCGTACGCTGGCGGCGCGGACGGCGGTGCTGGTGGTCGGCGTGGCGATGCTGGGCACGATCGCCGTCCTCTTCACCGGTAGCCAGCGCGAACTCGCCCCGCAGGAGGATATGGGCTATGTCTTCGTCGCGACCAAGGCACCGCAATATGCCAATATCGACTATATCTCGCGCTTCAATGCCCAAGTCGACGACATCTTCCGCACCTTCCCTGAATATCGCGGCAGCTGGTTCGACGCCGGCGGGGCCAACGGCACAAACGGCGGGTTCGGTGGCATCATTCTGTCCGAATGGGGCGACCGCAAGCGCAATGCCGAGGCCATTCAGGGCGAACTGACCGGCCGTACCGGCGCCGTCACTGGTATCTACGCTACCGCCTTTCAGGACAGCCCTCTGCCGGCAGGCAGTGGTGGCCTGCCGGTGCAGATGGTCATCCGCTCCTCCGACGATTTCCCGCAAATCTACAAGACGCTGGAGGCGGTGAAGGGCGCGGCCTGGGGCAGCGGCCTCTTCGCCTTCGTCGACAGCGACCTCGCCTTCGACAGTCCCGAAGCGCATATCAGCATCGACCGGGCGAAGGCCGGGCAACTGGGCGTCACCATGGCGGAAATCGCCGATACGCTGGCGGTGCTGGTGGGTGAAAATTACGTCAACCGCTTCAACTGGCATGACCGCAGCTATGACGTGATCGCGCAGGTGCCCCGCGACAAGCGGGTCACGCCCGACAATCTGGGCCAATATTATGTCAAGGCCGGGTCCGGCGCACTGATCCCGCTGTCCACCGTGGCAAGTGTGGAAATGCGCCCGCAGCCAAACAAGCTGCCGCAGTTCAACCAGATGAACGCGGCCACCCTGTCCGCCGTGCTGATGCCCGGCGTCACCATGGGGCAGGCGGTCGATTTCCTGAAGAGCCAGCCCATGCCGGCGGGCACCAGCATCGACTGGCTGTCCAACAGCCGCCAATATGTGACGGAGGGGGACCGGCTGACCGTCTCCTTTGCCTTCGCCCTGATCGTCATCTTCCTGGTGCTGGCGGCGCAGTTTGAGAGTTTCCGCGATCCGCTGGTCATCCTCGTCACAGTGCCGCTGGCGGTGTGCGGGGCCTTGGTGCCGCTCTATCTCGGCTTCACCACGCTCAACATCTATACACAGATCGGGCTGGTGACGCTGATCGGCCTGATATCCAAACACGGCATCCTGATGGTGTCCTTCGCCAATGAAATGCAGGAAAAGGAAGGGCTGAGCCGGATGGCGGCGATCCGCCATGCCGCCGCCGTGCGCATGCGGCCAGTGCTGATGACCACGGCGGCGATGGTGGCGGGCCTTGTGCCGCTGATCTTTGCAGCCGGCGCCGGGGCGGCCAGCCGCTTCGCCATCGGCATCGTCGTGGTCATGGGCATGCTGATCGGCACGCTCTTCACCCTCTTCGTCCTGCCCACCATCTACACGCTGCTCGCAGCAGACCATCGCAAGGGGCACACCCGCGATGAAGGCGGCCTGCCTGCGGGAGAACCCGTCCATGCGTAAATCCCTGTTGCCGCTGATCGCGGCTCTGATGGCCGGCGGGTGCGCCACCGGCCCCGACTATCACCGCCCCGAACCGAAGGCGGCCGCCAGCGGCGCCTTCGTGACGAAGGCCAATGCTTTCGACCCGACCGCCCCGTTGCCGGACCAATGGTGGAGGCTGTACAACGATCCGGCGCTCGATGCGCTGGTGGCGCAGGCGCTGAGCGCCAACACCGACCTGCGCATCGCCGCCGCCAACCTCGCCAAGGCCCGCGCTGCCCTGCGTGAAGCCAAGACGGCTCGCCTGCCGACGACCGACATTAATGGCGGGGTCAGCTATGGCGACGGGATGCAGGGGGCAGGCGGCGCCTTCACCCAGGACGATGCTCAATGGTCGCAAAATGGCAGCCTGGCGCTCAACTGGGAGGTCGATCTGTTCGGCCGCGTCAGCCGGGCGGTGGAGGCCGCCCGCGCCGACGCGCAAGCGGTGGAGGCCGCGCGAGATGCCGTCCGCGTGACGGTGGCGGCGGAAACCACGCGCGCCTATCTCGATGCCTGTTCCTATGCTTATGCGCTCGGCGTCGCGCAGGACAGCTACCGCGCCAGCAACGATAGCCTGCGTCTTGTGAGCGCGCAGGAAAAGGCCGGATCGGTCGGCAGGTTCGATGTCGAGCGTTCCGCCGCCGCCGCTGCCACCGCCCGTGCCGCCATCCCGGCGCTGAAGGCGCAGCATCAGGCCGCGCTGTTCGAATTGGCCGCCCTGCTGGGTGGCACGCCTGCCGATATTCCTCTTGCTGCCGGGCAATGCACGACACCGCCCGCCCCCGCGGTGGCATTGCCGGTGGGCGACGGTGCATCCCTGTTGCGCCGTCGCCCCGACCTGCGGCAGGCGGAACGGCAACTGGCGGCGGACACGGCGCGGGTCGGCGTAGCGACGGCCGCGCTCTATCCGAAGATCAGCCTGGGCGGATCGGGCAACTTTTTCCGCAACGACAGTGTGCGAGGCAGTGACAGCCTCAGTTTCTCGGTCGGCCCACTGCTTAGCTGGAGTTTCCCTAATGTCAGCGTCGCGCGCGCCCGTATCCGCCAGGCCGAGGCGCAGGGCGACGTATCGCTTGCAGCCTTCGACGGGGCCGTCATCACCGCACTCAAGCAGGTGGAGCAGGCGCTCAGCAACGTGGCGCGTGAACAGGAACGGCTCGCCGCGCTGGAGGATGCGCAGGCCCGATCACAACGAGCCTTCGACTTTGCTGAAACCCGATATCGGGCGGGATCGATTGGCCTGCTGGATGTGCTGGTCGCGCAAACGACGCTGTTGGATGCGCGCTCAGCAGGGATATCCTCACTACAACGCCTGTCTTCCTTGCGCGTTGACCTGTTCAAAGCCCTTGGCGGCGGCTGGCAAGACGTAGAACCATGAACGCATAGCCGTTTGCGGGCCGGATTTGCGGGCACGCCGACGCACCAATCGACATTGGTCGAAGTCGGTCGTCGTTGAATTGAAATGAAGCACAGCGTTGCTGCTCAGGCTTTGCCATGCTGGGAGGCTCTGTATCGGGCGGCAGCAGTTTCTCCGCCCTGCTGCAACAGCGGGCCGAGAAGCCGATAATGGTCCAGATGCTCTGTCTCGTCTGGGCGATCCCAGCCATGATCGCGCCGGATGCGCCCGAGATGGCCGGATGCGCGAATGGACTGGGGATCGACTGCCTCCGCGGCATGCTGGTCAGGTGCGACATAAATGGCATCGGATGCGCAATATAGCTCGCACATATAGCAGGTCTGGCACTGGTCGAGGCGAGCGACGACCGGCGGGATGTCGCCAATGTCCAGGACGTGAGTGGGGCATGTGACGACGCAATTGTTGCAGCCGTCGCAAAGATCCTCGAAAATATGTGCGATCATTCCGCCGCCTCCGCATAAATCCGGTGTTCCGGCCGCGTCCAGATATCGTCCAGCCCGCCTGTGAGCAGGCGGATCGCGCCGTCGGGCTTCAGATCGGGCATATCGACGCGAACATGAATGCCACGACTTTCCTTGCGGGCGAGTGCGGCCGCCGTACACCAGCGCGCTGTTGCGGTCAGCGCGACCGTCTCGCGCAGGCTGACCTGTGCCAGCCCGTCGGCCCGGCCATGATCGCGAAGAGTACGCCAATGCTCGTCGAGCAAGGTTAGACTATCGCTTAATTGAGCCTCACTCCGCCACAGCGAATGCCGATAGCCGTTCATGTGATGATCGACATCTGCCTCGATGGCCTTCCGGTCGATCGCCCGTTCGGCGGAGGTCGGATGGATGCCGGCGGTGCCGGCTGCTCGCACCTTGCCCGGCGCTCGATCGCGCAGGACGAGCGCGCGCCGCGCCGCAGCAGCGCCGGCGATCTGGCCTGAGGTCAGCGCCCAGGCGCTATTGACCGCGCCGCCGCCGCTGATCGCACCGGTTGCCAGTTCGCGCGTCGCTGCGTCGCCCGCCGCATAGAGGCCGGTTACTGTCGTCCCGCATTCATCATTGACGATGCGCAGGCCGCCATTGCCCCGGATCGTGCCCTCGCCAAATAGCTTGATCGGCCAGCGTTCCTTGAACAGATTTATCCCCTTGCGCGCAAAAGGCGGTGGAGTGAGGGGCTGGATATGATGCAAGATCGCCGGTAATTCGGCCGGTGCGTCTATCAGGTCGGCATAGACCGGCCCTTTCAGCAATTCCGCACCTAGTGCCTGATAATGGCCATGCCCCCGAGGCGGCGGGATGATCTCCACCCCTTGCGCATCATAATAGCGTGCGGCCCCATAGGGTAGCGTGCGGGTAGATGCCCAGGCCGGTGACATCGTATATTGGATCGAAAATTCCATGCCGGACAGCTCTGCGCCGACCTCCGCCGCCAACAGATAGCCGTCGCCCGTATTGCCATGGCTGCCGATCAGGCCCGACCGGAAGGCGCAGCCGCCGGTGGCGATAATCACCGAACCGGCGCGGATTTCCCAGTCCCGGCCAAGCAGTCGGGCATGCCCGCGCGCGCCGCTGACGGCCCCATCCCCATCCACGAGCAATTGGGTCGCGGGATGATGATCCAGAATGCGGGCACCCATGGCTGTCGCATAGGCGCGCAGCGCACGCATATATTCCGAACCGCGCACGCCGTTATAATAGCGGCCGCCCTTGCCGTCCGATCCAAAGGGATAATAGCGCGCGAGTTCGGGCAGCGTACGCCAGGTGGTGTCGATGACACGCTCCATCCAGGCCGGATCGCCCAATCCGAAACTGGCGGCGTATTTCTGCTCGATGGCTTCGCGTCGCTTCACTGGATCAGGGGGAACCCACCAGTGATTTGGACCACCGGTCGCGGTCACGCCGCTGGTCCCGACAAAGCCCTTGTCCACCAATATGGTCGTCGCACCGGCTTTAGCCGCGGCGATGGTAGCCCATGTGGCAGCCATGCCACCACCGACGATCAGCACGTCGGTGCGCGATGTGAGCGTGTCGCTCATTCGGCGGCGATCGCCGCCGACCCGACAGCGTGTCGATGCTCCGGCACTGACAGGCCCAGATGGCCGCGCAGCGTGTCATGTTGATATTCGGTGCGAAACAGGCCTCGGCGCTGCAGGATCGGGATGACCCGCTCGCGCAACAGCGCGAAACTGTCCGGCGTGCCGACATTGACGTTGAAACCGTCCGCCGCGCGGCCAGTGAACCAGCGCTCAATCTCGTCCGCGATGGTTTCGGGCGAACCGACAAAGCCTTTAGCGCTCTGGCTGCGATAGGCGGCCTGGCGCAGTGTCAGCCTTTCTTCCCGTGCCACGTGGATCAGCCGCTCGGCCGCGCCCTTGTAACTGTTGAGCGTGACGCCGGTCAGGTCGGGAAATGGCGCGTCCAGATCATATTGGCTAAAGTCATGATAGTTGAACGCACGGCCGAGCTGCACCAGCAGCTTTTCGACGTCCAGATCCTCGGTCTGCCGGCTGGCGATGCGTTCCGCTTCTTCGTCAGTGTCAGCGATGATCGGGAACAGGCCGGGTAGGACCTTGATCGCTTCTGATCCAGCAATCGGTCAGCTATGGCACGCGCCTGGGCGCCGACGGCGGCTTCATCCGCTTCGCCGTCGAAGGCAAATTTCATGACCGGGCCGATACATCGGGCGCTCGGGTAGCGGATTCGGTCGATCTCTATCCCCGTCTGGCTGACGGCTCGCTCGATCCGCGCGAAGCGACGATCGATCGCAATCGCGCCGGCAATTATGGTCGTACCAACCGCGATTACATCGCTAATGGCAGCTATAATGCCGAATTGCCGCTGGGCGACACGGCCACCCTCTACAGCTTCTCGACGCTCAGCTATCGCGACATCAAGGATGGGCGGGGCCAGTTCAACGCCAACAACATCAACTCCTTGCCTGAAATCTACCCCAATGGCTTCCTAGCCAAGCGCCGCATCCGGGAAACCGACTTTCAGATCACCAGCGGCGTGCGCACCACGCTGGCCGGATTGGACGCAGATTTCAGCAGCAGCTTCGGCCGCGATCAGGTGAAGCTGGGCGCGGTCGATACGCTTAATCCGTCGCTGGGACCGACCAGCAAGACCAGCTTCTACATGGGTACCCAGATCAGCAGTCTCTGGGTCAACAATGCCGATTTCAGCCGCACTTTCGATTTAGGCCTGGCCGAACCGCTGACGCTCGCCTTCGGCGTGGAGCATCGCTGGGAACGCTATCAGAACAAGGCCGGCGAACCCGACAGCTATCGCGACGGCGGCTATGTGATCCCGACCGGCTCCACGCCCTTCCAGCTTGCTTATGGCGGCCAGCGCCCTGCGGCCAGCCTCGTCTCCTTCACGGGTACGACACCCGCCGATGCCTTCGTCCTCACCCGCAACAATTTCGCCGCCTATGTCGATGTCGGCAGCAATGTCACCCAGGCCTGGTATGTCGGCGTCGCCGGCCGCGTCGAACATTATACCGATAGTTCGGGTGATACGGTCAGCGGTAAATTCTCGACCCGCTACGAACTTTTTCCCGGCTTTGCGCTGCGCGGCGGCGTGAACACAGGCTTTCGCGCGCCGTCGCTGGCGCAGCAGGGCTTCTCGACCTCGCAGAATACCGGCGTCATCGTCAACGGCAACATCGTGCCCCAACTGGTCAAGTTCCTTGCGCCCAATGATCCGATCGCCGGCTATTTTGGCGCCGAGGCGCTCCGGCCCGAAAAGTCGCTGAACTTCACTGCCGGTGCGACCTTTGAAAGCGGTCCTTTCCGCCTGACGATCGATGGCTACCAGATTCGGATCGAAGACCGGATCGTGAAGACGGAAATCCTCAATAGTGCAGAAGCCAAGGCGATCCTGTCCAGTCCCGAATTCACGGCCATCCTTGCTCAGCGCGGAGTCCCCGGAATCAGCAGCGCGCAATTCTTCATCAACGGCGTCGACACCCGCACGCGCGGGATCGATGTCGTCAGCGAATATGCGCTGCGCACGCAAGGCCTTGGCGATTTCAAGCTTAGTGCAGCCTATAGCTATAATGATACGAAGATCCTGCGCGTAGCAGCCAATCCCGCCAATCTGACGAACACAATCCTGTTCGGGCGGCAGGCGCGATCGGACCTGACCAGCGCCACCCCGCGTGACAAGCTGGTTTTGAGCAGCGAATGGACGATTGGTGCGCTTCGTAGCCTTTTGCGCGTGACCCGCTTTGGCAAATATACCGAAGCCGGCACCAGCCAGACTTCGACCGCGGACGACCGCACCTTCAGTCCGAAATGGATCACCGACCTCGATATCGCGGCGCAGGTTACGAAGACGATCAATGTTGCCGTTGGCGCGAACAATCTGTTCGACGTCTATCCCGACAGGATTGGCGTGATACAGGCGGCGACCGGCCTTGGCCAATATGGCAATTTTGCGCCGTTCGGCCTCAGCGGCGGTTTCTATTATGCCCGACTGGGGGTCCAATTCTGAGCATGTATTCGATAGAAATAAAAGTGGAGGCGCAGACAGGGTTTACCCCGTCTGCCTGGAGCGACCGGGTGCGCCGGTCGCTCCAGGCTCAAGGAGTATAATGGGCCGCTCGAAGGCCTGTCCCGGCATAGCGTCACATTGTCGGTGGCTCCAGCCATCCCCGATAATGGACCAGTCTCCCGATCAGCGGTAATGCAATGGGTACGTCGAAATAGAAGCGACCGCCATCTGCCCATTCCCGTGCGGTCGAACGCGGCGCCAGCCATAATGGCAAGGGCAGAGGGCCGATCCACCATCGCCGCATGACCATCGTCAGTCCCCGATCGTCAGCGGGAAGGTCGAAGGCGAAGCGGAACGGACCGAAGCGTTCCACAAGCCAGGGACCATGTTGACTGAGTTCGCTCTGGAAGCACTGTCCGCCAAAGTCGCGCGTCCAGTTTTCGCGGCCATCCGTTTCCCGAAAATGGACATGCAGGCGATGCCGACCGGGCCTGGGAAAACCTATGATCCTGGCGATCAATGTTGCGATCGGGTTCGCCGCACCCGTAACCTCGGCTTCTCCCATCGCGCCACCATCGCGAAAGACATCATGGATCGCACGCACTTCAGGCGGGAGCAGTGCGAACCGACCTCCCATTACACGCTCATACAGGCAGGGTGGAGCAGGTCGTTCCTCCAGATGCTGATGGATGGCCAGATGTCCAAAGGCATCTGCATAATCGTCGAGTCTTAGCGCTTCCCCGGCATCGCGGGCGCCTGCGGCTTCCTTGTTTGAAAGGATATGGGCGATGATGGGTACCACGGACAAAGTCGGTATTTCCGGGCCATCGCCCCGGTCGGCGATGAGTGTCCATCGCCGCTCAATCCGTCTTTCGCCGATATCGCCAAACAGGCGAACGATCATTGCGGAGCGATCGCTACCCAGCCTGCGGGTCAGGGATTGGAGAGGGTGAAGAAAGCGTGCGAACGGCGCAAGGGAGGCAATGATCCTCCACCGCACCAGCCAACTGGCGATCCAGAGTATCCAATTCTGGAACCCGAGTTCGGTACCCGCGCGGAAGCTTACTGCCGGACGGCCCGGCAATCTCTCCGGGAGAAGGGCAAGGTCGGGCACGTCGACCAGTCCAACCCGGCGGTTCGTGATCGGCCTTGGCCCTGCGCCTTGGAAATGCGCGGCCTGCATGCCCTGCCATCCGAACATTTTCGCCCAGCGCTGGCCGCTCCAGATGCGCATGGGCTGGCCAACCTGCCGTAATATGGCGGCGGAAACGGCCGGGCCGGCGGTTGCCTTGTTAGACGCGCTAATCGCTATCTCCACCGCGCGCACCCTGTCCATGCCCTGCGCCAGATGACGCACCACCGCGCCCGACAGCGCCGGGACGCTGGAAGCGCCGGACAGGAGACTAACGCCTGCGAGTTTCGCCGCTTCGTCCAGCGCGCTAATGCCGCAGACGAAATCGCGGCTGTCTGCGATGTCGACATAATGGACCCCGGCGGCGATACAGGCTTCGGGAATGGCGTGGTCCATGGCCTGAAACGGACCAGAAGCGTCTACCACTATTTCGGGCTTATATGTCTCCAGTGCAGCGACGATTTCGCTGCGGGCCAGCGCCAAAGGGATCAATCCGGGTACGCCCCGGCAAAACGCACGGGCCTTATCGATGGAGCGGCCAGCTACCAGCACGTCATGCCCTGCTGAGACGAGACGGCATGCGATGCGGGCACCAAATCCGCCGTAACCGCCAAGAAGCAATATGCGGCTCACAGGATACGGCCTGCTTGTTCTGCCGTCGGTATCCAGCAGGTCGTTCGTTTGCCGAACAGCCGGTAACGATGCCGCGCCACCCATCGATAGACGGGATCGCGCAGCCAGCGCGGTACAATGCGCAATGCCGCCAGCCGGTTCCAGGGACGTTCCAGGCCTGCCCATATGGCCAGCACTGCGTCGCTGTCCCGCAAGGCTCTGTCGCCTTCCACGACGATCAAACTCTCCGGATTGGTCGGGTCGATCCCGAATTGTCGATAGAGCGCGGCGCCGATATTCCCCTGCATGGACGCTAGGCGGAAACGCCCTGTCCGATCGTGCCGCAACACGAAGGCGGCATTGGCTGAGCACAGCACGCACATGGCATCGAAGACGATGATGGGACCGCCGACGTTCATGTGGCGGCCTCTGTCATGGAGGTTGCGTGCCGAATGTCTTGATCCAGTCCCAGCGGGTGCAACGGGTTTCCGACCAGTCCGCTCACCATCGCCGCCTGTATCGCGGTGGCGGGCCAGAGTTTGGACAGCGGGCCGACCATATGGTCGCGGATCAGTGGTAGCAGGCGGCTATCCGATTGATAGACAGGCGTGAACAGCGCAGTGAGCCACTGATAGGTTAGTATGTGGCGGCGGCGCAGGCCAATGCCGTGCCGAACCCCTTGATCGACGCTGTCTGCTTGCTCCAGCCCTTTGGTCAGCGCCCAGGCATCTAGCAAGGCCATATTGGCGCCCTGTCCCAATTGCGGGCTGGCGGAATGCCAAGCGTCGCCGATGTGGACCAGCGCCGGTTCCGCCGGTGCAGCAAGCGTGCGATGGGCGTAGCGGGCGAAGGTCAGTTGATCGGGATCATGAATCTGATCGAGCAATGGCGCGCAATTGGCCCATAAGGCGGTGACTTGCGCCTTCCATGTTTCCAGTCCGCCCTTGCGCCACGCATCCAGCCTGTCCGCGCGTAGCGACCAGAAAAATGCGGCCTTGCGGCTGGTTGCGCCAGGCGGTGTACCGATGGGTAGGACGCCGACCATGACGCTGGCGTGCTCGTAGCGCTGGGCAAGCGCATGGGGATCAAAGCCTGCATCATGTGGCCAGTCGAGACTGGCCCATAGCGCGCCATAGGCCAGTTCCCGGCCGGTCGGTTTGGCAAGCGGCGTGCGCGTGCCCAGCGCATCCACGACAAGATCATAGGAATGGCTTGTTGCGCCATCGGCGAAATGCAGCGCGCGCTTGTTTCCCACCGGGGCGGTTCCCGTCAGCGTGCGGCCGGTATGGACGGTGATCCCCGATTGCATGACAGCATCGTGCAGGATCGCGAAGAGGCTGGCGCGATGAATGCCGATACCAAACATGTTCTGGCGGCGCAGGGCGGTGTAATGAACGTCGAGGACAACCCGCTTACCTGCCTGGCCGAACAACCGGTCGACGCGGGCACCCCGTTCCAATGCTGCATTCAGCAATTCCAGCTTTGCAAGGACGGCCATGCCCGTGGGCTGGAGCATCAGGCCGGAGCCGATGGGGCGCGGCGTATCAAAGCGCTCGAATAGCGTGACCTGATGCCCGGCGCGATGAAGCAATAATGCTGTGGCCAGTCCGCACGGCCCACAGCCCGCGATCGCTATGTCAAGCCCCCGCATACCGACTGTCTAACCGAAAAAACCGTCTGGTCCAATAGGATGACGGGCAAAAATGGATATCTCGGACCCAAGAGAATTTCGGATCAGGGTTTCGTTGGTGGCTTTCCGGATCAGGCCGCATGATATTAATCGTCCAGCCTTCGCACCAGGCTGAAACCGGCAGCGCGGATCGTGAAAATTGCATCGTGGTCATAGCCGACCTATGAACGACCTCCATGGCATTAGGGGCAGACATGACGAAGTCCGTGACGGATCAGGAGCGGCGTCTGGAGGTTGGAAGAGTCAGACGGGCCAAAACACGTGCAAAAATTGTTGCCGCCGCCTTCGACATGTTCGGTGAGGAAAGCGGTCTTTATGCGCGTATTGAAGAGATCGCCAAACGCGCGGAGATAACGCGCGCAACCTTTTACGATCATTTCACCGGCATGCCCGAATTGCGTGAAGCCGTGACCTATGAGGTCACCCACGATTTTCTCACTGCTGTTACCCGGACTGTTTCCCGCCTGGAAGATCCGCGCGAAAAGGCCGCAGCGGCAATACGTTTCTACCTGAACAAAGTACCCGAAGATGCGCGCTGGGGCTGGTCGATGATCAACCTGAGCGCCAATGGCGTGATCTTCGGCGCAGAAACATTTCGCGAGGCTGAACTGACGGTTGTGGAAGGGATCGAAGCGGGCCTGCTGACGGTCGCATGCAGCGCGATTGGGCGTGATTCGATCCTGGGTACCACCATCGCTGCCATCTCCTCCATGCTGCGAGAAGATCATGGCCCCGAATATCCGGTTCTGATCGTTCAGAGCATATTGATGAGCCTTGGCGTCAGCCGGAGCGATGCGATCGCGATTTCCGAACGGCCACTGCCAGCCCTGTTATTTTCCGACACGCCGACATGCAAAGTTGACAGTTTGTAAGATTGTGATAGTCCCAGCATCAATCTGACATTTTGTCTGATTCATATTGATGCACGACCGGGCATAGTCCGGCGGTCTGGGAGAGTGGGATGCCTGGCTGGGAAGGGCTCCGGCGCCATAATGGCGTGCGGGCGGGGGTGATCTGCGTTCTGGTGGGATTGACGGCGGTGGCATGCGGCCCCGTCGTCAGCGCCGCGCCGAAACCACGATCACCGGAGAAAATCTATGCATCGACGTGCGGCTATTGCCACGGACAGCATGTCGCTCCGGTAATCCGGGGGCGCGCGCTGCCCCACGAAGTGGTGGTCCAGTTCGTCCGGACGGGCCCCGCCGCCATGCCGGCCTTTCGTCAAACGGAGATATCCGACACGGAACTGAAGGCGCTTGCCCAGTGGATCAGTGCATCCAAAGCCGACCCAAAGGAGCATGAGCAATGAGCGGCTTCAGCAGGCGCGATCTCCTGCGCACCGGCGCGGCCGGCGCTGCGGCCTATGCCGCCAGGGCAACTGCCTCTCCCCTTGATGGGCCACGCATGTTGCCGGCGCAACTCGACAAGGGAGCCTTTGCCGCCGCCGTCGGGGAATTGCGGGCCATAGTCGGCGCTGATTGGGTATTCGCCGACGCGGACAGCACACTGCCCTATCTCAAGAGTTTCACCCCTGATCCGCGGCAGGAGCATGTGCCAAGCGGCGCGGTCGCGCCCGCTTCCGTCGAGGAAGTGCAGGCAGTGCTGAAGGTGGCGAACAAATATAAGCTGCCGCTCTGGACCGTCTCCACCGGCAAGAATATGGGCTATGGCTGCGCCACGCCGGCCAGCAGCGGGCAGATGATCCTCGACCTCAAGCGCATGAACAGGATCATCGCGATCGACCCGGATCTGGGCACCGCGCTGGTCGAGCCGGGCGTCACCTATCAGGATCTGCACGACTATCTGACCGAACATGACCTGCCCTACTGGCTCGACGTGCCGACGGTGGGACCGATCGTATCGCCGCTCGGCAACACGCTCGAACGCGGTGTCGGCTACACGCCATATGGCGATCATTTCTTCATGCAATGCGGCATGGAGGTGGTGCTGGCGGATGGCACGATCGTTCGCACCGGCATGGGATCGGTCAAGAATTCGACCACCTGGCAGGCCTTCAAATGGGGATATGGCCCCTATGTCGACGGCATCTTCACCCAGTCGAATTTCGGCGTCGTCACAAAATTGGGCTTCTGGCTCATGCCAAAACCCCCCGCCTTCAAGCCTTTCATGGTGCGCCATGGCGAGATGGCCGATGTTGCCAAGATCGTTGATGCCATGCGCCCCTTCCGCATGAGCAACCTCATCCCCAATGTCGTGCTGATGATGGGCGCGGCCTATCAACTCGCGATGTTCCATCGCCGGGAGGAGGTTTGGGACAAGCCGGAATCGGTCCCCGATGCGGTGATCCGCGACTTCGCCAAGGCGAAGGGGCTGGGTATGTGGAACACCTATTTCGCGCTCTACGGAACCGACGAGATTATCGCTGCCGTCGAACCGATCGTGCGTCGCGCCTTTGAAGCGTCGGGCGGTGAGGTGCTGACCGAGAGGGAGATGGGCGGCAACCTCTGGTTCGAACATCACAAGAATCTGATGAGTGGCAAGCTGACGCTGGAGGAGAAAGGCATCATGCGCTGGCGCGGCGGCGGCATGTGCTGCTTCGCGCCGGTCGCCCCTGCCAAGGGGGAGGAAACCAGCCAGCAGACCGATCTCGCCCAACAGATATTGGGCAAATATGGGCTGGATTATTCAGTCGCCTACGCAATCGGCGGGCGAGAACTGCATCATCTCATCTTCATCCTCTATGACAAGTCCAACCCGGATGAAGAGAAGAAGGCGGATGACTGCATCCGCGAGATGATCACGCGCTTCGGCGAACGCGGCTGGGCCAGTTACCGTACCGGCGTCAACACGATGGACCTTGTAGCGCAGCAATATGGCGAGGCGAACCGCGATCTGAATGCGCGGATCAAGGCCGCGCTCGATCCCAATCACATCCTGTCGCCCGGCAAGCAGGGGATAAGATGAGCATGAGGGAAACCGAATTTTCATCGCCGCCGGCCAGCCCTATCGACCTGTTTGATGATGTGACCCTGTCCGATCCATGGCCGGCCTATCGTCAGTTGCGCGACCTGGGATCGGCGGTCTGGCTGGAACGGACGGGTGTCCATTTCATCGGGCGCTATCTTGATGTGCGGGCGGCGCTCAACGACTGGCGCAGTTTCTCATCGGATCAGGGCATTGGCCTCAATCCCATTATCAACGCCGCCTGGGACGAGGCGCTGATCTGTCAGGACCCGCCCATCCATACCGATCGGCGACGGCTCATCATGGAGGGGCTTGGTCCCGTTGCGCTCAAGCCCGTTGCCGACACCATCGCCGTGCGCGCCGACGCGCTCGCCGCCCGGATCGTCGAAATGGGGGCCTTCGATGCCGTGACGGACCTGGCCCACGACCTGCCCATCGGCGTCGTGATGGATCTGATCGGCTGGCCCGACGATGTGCGCCCGCAATTGCTGAAACTGGCCGAAGGTTCGTGGAATGCAGCCGGACCAGCCAATGCGCGCATGCAGAACGGCCTGACGCGACTTCAGGAGATGATGACCCTCCTCGCCGAGATTTACGACCAGAATCGTGTCACGCCCGGCGGCTTCGCAGCCAGGTTGATCGCGGCGGCGCATCGCGGGGACATCAGCCGGGATACTGCCATCGGCATGCTGGCGGGCTACGTCGTTGCGGCTTTCGAAACGACGATCAGCGCCATGTCCGCGGGCATCTGGTTATTCGCCGAAAACCCTGACGAGTGGGACAAGCTGCGTGCCGATCCGCGGCTCGCCATCGGCGCGGCCAATGAGATCGTCCGCATGGAAACGCCGCTCCAGAATTTCTCGCGGGTCACGACCGGAGACATCGGGCTGCCCGACGGGACCATTCTGCCCAGCGGCGTCAGGGTGATCCTGTCCTATGCCAGCGCCAATCGCGACGAGCGACAGTTTGAGACACCGGACGTTTTTCGCATTGACCGCCGTGAGAGGCAGAATTTGGGTTTTGGCCACGGACCGCATGGCTGCGCCGGCCAGGGGCTTGCGCGGATGGAACTGACCGCAGTCTTCACGGCCCTGGCGCAGCGGGTCAGCCGCTTCGAGATCACCGGGCCGGCGGACCGTGCACTCAACAATATTTCGCGCGCTTTCCGGCGTTTGCCCGCCCGCGCCATTCCATCCTGATCAGGGGAAATTGGTCATGTATCCGTTCAAGCAGGGTAGTTTTGCACCGCGCAATGCCTGGTATGTCGCTGCCTTTTGCGAGGAAATCGGCACAAGCCTGCTGTCCCGCTGGATATTGGGCGAGCCGGTCGTCCTTTATCGCAAGCAGGATGGCACAGCCGTCGCAGTTGGAGGGCGTTGCCCGCACCGCTATTTTCCGTTGGGCGAATCCGCACGGATCGGCGATTCCATCCAGTGCGGCTATCACGGCTTCACTTTCGGCCCTGACGGCCGATGCAGCAAGGTGCCCAGTCAGTCGACGGTGCCGTCGGTATATCGCATCCCGGCCTATCCGCTGGTGGAACGCGGCCTTTGGGCCTTTATCTGGCCGGGCGACCCGGACAAGGCAGATGAAAGCCTGTTGCCGACCGAAGCGGATATGGGCTTCGGCGCCCCCGGCTATCTGTACAAACCCTTCCGTTTCGTGCCTGTGCAGGGCCGCTATCAGTTGCTCAACGACAATCTGCTGGACCTGACACACCTCGGCTATCTGCATGGCACCAGCATCGGCACCAGCGAAAATGCCAGCACGCCCGAAGAGCGGGAGGTGGACGATCGTTCGATCCGCAGCCGTCGGGTCATGAAGGATGCGGAATGTCCGCCTCTGATGGCGGCGGCTGGTGGCTATGACGGCAAGGTCGATCGCATTTCGGCCATGACCTTCTTCGCGCCGGGTTTCCATGCAGGGCTGGACGATACGTTCGTCGTTGCTGGCCATGGCGAGCGGGGCGGCCAATGCATCAACAGCGCCAAGGTCTTTCATGCGGTGACGCCCGCCACCCGGCATGAAACCAATTATTTCTTCGCGCTGGGGGGCACCAGCGAGGCCCAGGTCGATGCGCTCAAACAATCGCTGTGGCCGGTGCTGGACGAAGACATCTTTGCCACGGAGGAAATCGAGAAGATCATCCAGCGCAGCGAGAAACTGCTGCCTGAACTTATGATCCGTAGCGACACGACCACGGTGGAGGGACGCCGCATCCTCCAACGCATGATGGACCTGGAAAGCCAGGCCGACTGACGATCAACATTGGCAATATCCAACAAGAAAATTGCAGGGGAGTAGGACCATGAAAAGCATTTTTTCGACATCTACCGCATTGGCTTCGTTCGCGTTGCCGTTGCTGATGATCATTCCTGCCCATGCGCAGGACACCGGAACCGGCATTGCCGAGATCATCGTCACCGCGCAGAAGCGGGCCGAAAACATACAGGATGTGCCGATCGCCATCACCGCAGTCACGGCAGACGGGCTGAAGAACCAGAATATCAGTTCCGTCGCCGATCTGTCGAAACTGGCGCCCAATGTGCAATTGGATTCGAGCGCGCCGATCTTCTCCTCATCCCAGATCCTGACCGGATTCATCCGCGGCATAGGCCAGAATGACGTGTCCTCCAGCTTGGAGCCGGGCGTGGGCATCTATCTCGATGGCGTCATCCTCGCGCGTTCGATCGGCGCCAATGTGGACCTGCTGGATGTGGAACGGATCGAAGTCCTGAAAGGGCCGCAGGGCACGCTGTTCGGGCGCAACACAATCGGTGGCGCGATTTCGGTGGTGACGCGCGATCCCGCCGCCACGTTCGGGGTGCGGGCCGAAACCACCTATGGCAGCCGCGACCGTTTCGACATGCGCGGTACGGTGGACATCCCGCTCGGGGACACGCTCTTCTCGCAGGTCAGCTTCACCACGAAGAGCCAGAAGGGCTATCAGAAGATCGTTCCTTTCCCGGGCGATACCGGAGTGACTGACGAATATAATCTCAACATCATTCCACGCAACACATCGAACCGCCGTGGCGGAACCGACACCTATACTTTTCGCGGCAAGCTGAAATGGCAGCCGAGCGACGGCCTGACACTCCGCCTCGCGGCGGACTATTCCAAGGCCGACGAGGAAGCCGGCGCGGTTTCGCTGGTCGCGACCGACACCAATCCGCTGGCTGCCGCGCCAACCTATGCCGCCGTCTACAATACATGTGTCAGCGCTCCGCCGGCCCTGTTCGGCACCGGCGGGCCGCTCGCCTTTCTGGCGCCGATCTGCGGGCCACGCGGCGGCGGCGTGCCGGGCGGCGCTGCGCTGCCGGGGCTGGCAGGCTATAATTTCACCAACAACCCGCCCCGCCTGACCTTTGGCGACCAATATATCACTGATGACATCGACACGACTTATGCCAATGGTGCCAATCGTTCGCTGGTCCGGACATGGGGCCTGACCGGGCAGGTCGACGTTGAACTCACCGACCGTGTCGCCCTGAAGTCGATCACCGGCTATCGTGAGGTCAAGGCGGATCTTGCCAATGACATTGACGGCGCGCCGATGATGATTGCCACGACGCTGTCGCGCCTGCGTGAAAAGCAGTTCTCGCAGGAGCTGCAATTCAATATCGATGCGTTCGATAATCGTCTGAAATCAGTCTTCGGCCTCTATTATTTTCGTGAGAAGAATCAAAATCTGGAAAATGCATATCTGTCCGAGGGGCTGGGGCAATTTTACGGCCCCTATCAAAATGACAATAAGTCCTATGCCGTATACACCCATAATGGTTTCGCGCTGACCGACCAGTTCAGCCTGACGCTGGGTGCCCGCTATACCAAGGACAAGAAGAGATTTTCCGCGGGTCAGTCCGACCTCAACCTGTCATTGCTGAAACTGGGTCTGTTCACGCCCGATCAATTGCCCGATCCCGGCGATCCGACCCTTCTCTATCCGCTGGGCGAACGAAATGACAGCTATGACAATTTTTCGGTCCGCCTGGGCGCGGAATATAAGGTCACGCGCGACATCATGCTTTATGGCTCCTTCGCGCAGGGCTTCAAGTCCGGCGGTTACACCACCCGCCTGTCGATCCCTACGCCGGGCAATGTCGCACCGCGCTTCGACCCCGAACGGGCTGACACCTATGAGATCGGCGCGAAGACGCAATTTCTCGACCGGCGCCTGCAACTCAATCTGGCGGCTTTCCACACCGACTATAAAAATCTTCAGATTACCGTGGTCCGCGGCATTTCTCCCTTCATCCAGAATGCCGGCAAGGCGAAGATCGATGGCGTCGAACTGGAAATGATCGCACGACCCATTCCCGAAATCCGCCTGAACGGCAGCATCGGTTATATCGACGCGCGCTATACCGAACTTGATCCCGGCGTCACCTTCACGACTGACGATCGGTTCGTGAACACGCCGAAATGGACCGCGTTCATCGGTGCGGATGTCGACCTGTTCGAGGCGGTCGATGGCACGGTCACTGCCCATGGTGACTATAGCTACAAAAGCAGCATGGCGCGCGACGCCGTCAACACGCCTGCTCTGATTGCCCGGCCACAGAATATCGCCAATGCCTCGTTACGCTGGACGCGCGCCGACGAACTGCTGGAATTCAAGCTGGGCGTCTTGAACCTGACCGACGAGCGCTACATCGTGACGGGTACACAGGTCGACGCGGTGGGCGCCACGACCGTCACCTATTCACGGCCACGCGAATATTACGCCACCGTCAGTATCAAATATTGACCGCCAAGGCCGGAGCCGGGGCAAGGCCCTGCTCCGGTCCGGCAAATAAGGCAGCGGGAACCGATGACTTTCCAACAGCACGGGTCGCAGGGGGAGCGTCCGTAACCGGGGGCGTCCGAACAGTCATCTTTGTCCGGCTCGGCCATGGCCATCGCGGGAAAAATCCCTATATCATTGGACATTAATGTGCATGTCGGCAGGGAAATCTGCGTGCGCATAGGAGAAGGACCAATCATGACTATCGCCAGAGCCGCCATTTGCCGGGGTAACAGCCAGCCATTCGCTATTGAGGATGTCACGCTGGATTCATTGCGGCCTGACGAACTGCGCGTGCGGATTGTCGCCTGCGGCATCTGTCATACCGATCTGGCCGTACGCGACGCGCAGCTGCCGGTGCCGCTTCCGATCGTGCTGGGCCATGAAGGAGCGGGCATCGTTGAAGAGGTGGGCAATGCTGTAACGATCGCTCGGCCTGGTGATCGCGTGGTGATGAGCTTCAACTCTTGCGGTCACTGCCCCAGTTGCGCGGTCGAAGCACCCACCTATTGCTATGAATTTTTCGCCCATAACTGGTCGGGCGTCCGTGCCGACGGCACTGCTACCTTGTCCCAGAACGGGGTGCCCTTGAACGGCAACTTCTTTGGCCAGTCGGCCTTCGCTACCCATGCGATCGCGCATCAACGCAATGTGGTGCGCGTGCCGGATACGATGGACGGGGTACCGCTCGATATTCTCGCGCCCATTGGGTGCGGATTGATGACTGGGGCGGGTGCCGTGTTGCGGGCGATGAAAGTACGGGCCGGCCTTCCCATCGCGATCTGGGGTGCAGGTACGGTCGGCATGGCGGCCATCATGGCGGCGAGGATCGCCGGCGCGGACCCCATCATTGCCATCGACATGCATGATTCGCGTCTCGATCTGGCAAAGGAACTTGGCGCGACGCATGTCATCAATGGACGCGACGACATCGTTGCCCAGATCCGTGCCCTGTGTCCGGCGGGTCTGGCTTACGCGTTCGACACGACCGGTATCAATAAATTGATCGAGCAGGCGGTGTCATTACTTGCGCCGATGGGTGTCGCCGGGATCGTCGGCGCGTCTGATCCGACCGACATGATCAGCTTCAATGAGGCGGCCTTCATGGGGGGAGGACGTCGGATCATGGGCATCCTTGGCGGTGATAGCGACTTGCAGGGCTTCCTTCCGGAACTGATGGAACATTATCGAGCGGGACGCTTCCCATTCGATCGCTTGATCAACTATTTTGAATTTGATCAGATCAATGAAGCTGTTGCGGCGAGTGAAAGCGGCGAAGTTGTCAAGCCGGTACTGAGAATTTCACGTGAATGACCTTTCGGACGGCGAATTTCATGTTTGGGAGGACAGGCTTGCTGACAATGCGGTTCTGATCGGAACCGATTGTCATTCCATCACCCGATTTCTTTCATATGATCTCACGCAAAGGCAAATATATGATAGAGATCAGGCCGGTAGGGTGAAGATGATCGGGGCTGTGAACTCCATGCGCTCGCCGGGCAATTCGGCCGGCGCGCGCGGATAGGGTGAGGCCCGGCGCAGCATCGCTTCGGCCTCCTCATCCAGCACGGCATTGCCCGATCCCTGGATAACCGCACCGTCCAGCAACATGCTGGCGCGATCAAGGACAAAGCGGACCTGCACCTGTCCCTCTTCGCGCCGCATCCGGGCGCGGCGGGGATAGATTTTATGGGCGTAGAGCCAGGACCGGACCTTGGCGGCATAGCTGCGGCTGGTGCCCGGCGGCGCCTTGGCGTCAAGGCCGTCGGCCGCGTCGCGTCGCGCAGGGGATGCTGCCGATAGAGAAGCGGCGGCGGCCATGGCAGGGCGATTGGGCTGGGACGCGGCCGGGGCGGCACTGGCAGAGGGCGCGACGACCGGCTGGACCGGCATAGAGAGTGGCGATCCCTGCCGATGGCACCTATCGCGTGACCAGCGGCCAGCGGGCCGGGCGCAAGGGCAAGATGTTCAAGGTCGGCGACAAGTGGGAAATGCGTGGTGAGGGCGGCGAACCGCCCGCCAATGCCGAGCAGGTCGATGTGCAGAGCATGACGCTGGCCGACGCCTATATAACCCGTGGCCAGCCGACCGATGCAGCGCTCAGACCCTCGGGCAAGGCGCTGGAAATTCAGGCGATCACCCATCGCAACGGTATCGTCGCCGGATCGGATGCCAGCTTCGCATTGCTGTTCGACGGCAAGCCGCTCCCGAAAACCGACATCACCCTGTTCCGCAGCGCCGGCCTTTATGACGGGCGCAAAGTGGTGGGGCAGGTCAAAAGCGGCGCTGATGGCCGCTTCAGCCTGAAGCCCGAGGATGCCGGCACCTACCTGATTCTGGTACGTCATCGCGGCGCGGTGCCGGCCGGGTCCGAGACGCCTTATCGCAGCTATACCTACACCTTGACCTTCGACGCGGCCTGATCGCCACGCCCCTCCCATTCAACGGAGCCAACATGAAAATCCACCTGCCCCTTGCCGCCGCCCTGCTTGCGATCGCCGGTACCGCCGTCGCGGCCCCGCATGGAGGATCGGCATTCATCCACGATTATGACGCCGATCATGATGGCCAGGTCACACGCGCCGAGTTCAACGCCGGCCGCGTCGCCCGCTTCAAGGCGACCGATGCCAACGGCGACGGCTGGGTGTCTGAAGAGGAATATGTTGGCGAATATCATACCCGGCTGGAGCAGCAACTCGCCGCATCAGACCGTAGCGAGCACAAGAAGACCGAGGAACGTCAACGCCAGATGCGCCAGGTCCATGTCCGCTTCGGCGTGCTGGACAAGGACAAGGACGGCAAGATGACCCATGCCGAATATGATGCCTCGGGTACGCGCGCCTTTGTCGAACAGGATAATGACAAGGACGGCATCGTGACCGCCGCCGACGCCGCGGCGACGGCCGCGCGCCAGCTTGCCGCGCGGGAAAAGGCTGGCCGCTAACTGCGGTGACGTTCCGGAGGGGCGCCGGCGCAACATCCATGAGCGGCGCGATATATGAAGCGAGCGGCTTCTAGGCTATCGTCCGGCGCGCTCCCTTTACTTCTTTACGCTGTCTTGTGCAGTTGGGGTCGCCGGCATGACCACGCCCTTGGCGCTGGCACAGCTGGTCCAGTCGCCGCTCAATTCCTGAAGCTTTGCCGGCTCACTGGCGGCGAGGTCATGGGTTTCCGCCGTATCTTTTGCCACATTGAACAACTGCCAGACGCCGGTGCCCACGCCATTGCGGGGATAAGTGGTCGCGGACGTCGGCAGGTAAACGGCCTTCCAATCGCCCTTGCGCAGTGCACGGCGCAAGTGGGGGCGATATCAAAGCCGGTGAAGCGGACGCCACCATTAGCGATAGCATCTAGATTGGGCGTCGCAATTTCGCCGCCGAACGCCCCCAAATCGGACCAGCCAAGATCGTCAGCAACGATCTGCAGGAAGTTCGGCTGGCGCGCCGTTGCAGCCGGTGTGGCGGGTGCAGACCTATCCTGCGCTACGGCCGGTACAGCGGCGGACAAAGCAGTGGTGGCCAATAAGATATATGTTTTCAGTATTTTATTCATCCTCTGCAGGTGGTGAGGCCAAGGCCGCAATCGGCAAGGCATCCGGCTGGGAGGCGGAGGTCTATTGGGGGGGCGGACTATCGCCATCGCTCCAACTATTACACGACAGCTAGCCTGTCCCGCTATTCGTTGATCCCGGGATATGCCTTGCTCAATGCTCGCATTGGCGTACGTGCGCTGGACGGCGTCGTAGATCTCCAGTTGTGGAGGCGTAATCTGTTCGACAAGGATTATTATCAGAGCCTCTCGGCCGGCAATACCGGTGCGATAACCGGGACGCTCGGCGATCCGCGGACCTATGGCGTGACGTTGCGAACGTGTTTCTAATTGATATTTGCTATATAATGCCGCGAAAATCAGGTGATGGCGTCCAGGCCGGTGGCGCTTCAGCGCGCGAATCCGGCCCGTTCGCGTTCGACGGCCGTCATGTCAGGCCGACGAACGGCGCGTTCGCCTTGGCGATCAGGGCGTCGAGATCGGCCTGTTCACTGGCGCTGAGGTTCGTCAGGGGCAGGCGTACGGGGCCGGCGTCGCGCCCGACCGACTTCAACCCAGCCTTGACGATAGACACCGCATAACCTTTGCCCCGATCGCGAATTTTCAGATATGGGAGCACGAATTCGTTCAGGCCTTTCATGACAGCCGCATGATCTTTCGCCCTGACTGCCTTGTAGAATGCGACAGCCCATTGCGGCATGAAATTGTAGATGGCTGACGAATAGGTGGTCACGCCCATTTCCAGATAAGGCATGGCATAGGTTTCGGCTGTCGGCAGGCCGCCGATATAGGTCATGCGATCGCCAAGCTTGGCATAGACGCGCATCATCAGTTCCAGATCGCCGACGCCGTCCTTGAAGCCGACCAGATTGGGGCAGCGGTCGGCCAGTTGCGCCAGTTCGTCTTCCTGCAACACGGCATTGGCGCGATTATATTGGATGACGCCGATGGAAACCGACTTGCAGACCGCCTCGATATGGGCGGCCAACCCCTCCTGCTTCGACCCGATGAGGTAGGGCGGTAGCAGCAGGATGCCGTCAGCGCCGGCCCGTTCGGCGGCCTGTGCCATTTCGATGGCCATACTGGTCCCATAACCCGCACCGGCGATCACCGGGACGCGGCCTGCCGTCTCCGCCACCGCTGCGCGCACAACGCGATCGACCTCGCCCGGCGTCAGAGCAAAAAATTCGCCGGTTCCACCAGCCGCAAAGAGCGCTGCGACTTCATGTTCCAGCATCCATGCGCAATGGTCACGAAAATTGGATTCGATAAATTGGAAATTATCGTCAAAATGGGTGACCGGAAAAGTCAGAAGCCCCTCGCCAATGATCTTGGCCATCTCGATCGGCGTCATTTTCGTCATTTCTGATCCTCTATTAGCAGCGCTACCGATCATATCGACGATCGAAATGGCGAATTGACCGGAGCAAGATGAAAGGCTCCGAACATCCGACCTATGTTCAATCATGAATTCGATGTGGCGCTTGTCCAGTTAACGTGACTAGCCCATATCAACGATACTGCATGCATCTATTGCTGTATCCATTGATACAATTTCGGTATTGTTAGATTAGCGCGCCAGCATGCGGTCCGCCGCCTGCATTAGGCCGCGTATGTGGCCATAGGCAAAGGCGAAGCTTTGCAGGGCGGCGTCGGGTTTGCCCGGCACTTCAGGGACATGATCGGGCATCAGCATCCCGTCATAGTCGATTTCATGATAAGTCATCAGCGCGCGGAACATGTCGACATCGCCTTCGTCGGGAAAGGCTTCCCGGAAATGGCCCCGGCCACCCACGATATTGCGGAAATGGACATTGAAGATCTTGCCGCGCGATCCGAACCAGCGGATCACGTCGAAAATCTCCTCCGCCGGGCGTAGCAGATTCTCGCTGATGGTGCCCTGGCAGAAATTGAGGCCATGATAGGCGCTCGGCCGCATCTGGACGAACCGTTTCAGCCCGTCGATCGTGCCCAGAACGCGATGGACGCCCTGATAGCCTTCCGGGGGCGTGCCGGGATCGTGCGGGTGACAGGCAATGCGAACCTTATGCTCCTCCGCGACCGGGACCACATGCTCCAGGAAATAGGAAATCCTTTCCCAGAAGCTGTCCTCGCTCACCTGCCCGGCGCGGGTCAGCGGCGTGGGCGGTGTTGCCTTGCTCGCGTCCCAGGCGCCGAACATCGCGTCGCCGCGTCCCTGCACATGACCGGTGCGCAAGACGCCCAGGATGCTCATATTATATTTGATGCAGGGGATGCCCGCGGCAGCACAATTACGGATGAGGGTCTGAAATTCGGCGATGTCGCGGTCACGCTGAGGGCTGTCGGCCAGCATGATGGCCGGTCGGGCTTCGCGGTCGATATGGGATGACGGCAACATGACGGGATCGAGGATCGACAGGACGAGCTTATGCTTGTCGGCCAGATCGCGCAGTTCGGTCAGTTCCTCGACGGTGGAATAGGAACGGCTTTCCGACGTCCTGGCGCGGGCACAGACATGCGTGACGCCATAGCGGGCGAGAAAGGCGAAATGCTCGTCGGTGGCAGGCCCGCTCTGGCAACCCAGTTTCAGGCGTAACGGCCCGTTGCGCCGCGCCAGTTGAAGGGTAGGGGGCAGGGGTTGGCTGATTGCGGCCTGCGCGACCGGTGTCGACATGGCGGCCATGGCACCGCCCGTGCCGATGGCCGCAAGAAATTCACGCCTCTCCATCCCATTCTCCCCTATGGTTTCGATCGCGCGCTGCCCGGCCATCGGAGCCGGGCGCGGCGTTTCTGTGCGGGATCATGCTATCGGTTGGCTTTGACCGCTGCCCACTCTTTTAAGGGCATCGATTGATAGCGAATGTCTATTGATCCCGGATCGCAAGGCTTGGCATTACATCAGATGCATCCCAGGCGCGCAAATGGCTCAACAGGCGCGCTAGGGCCGGATTGTCGTTTTCGCGCCGCCATGCCGCGTGTAGTTCGACGATCGGCTGCGCGTCCTCCAGCGGCGTGAACACGACATCGTCGGGATGCAGCCGCACCGATGTTTCCGGCACGATCGCAAAGCCATGGCCGGCGCTGACCAGCATCAGGATCGAATGGATCTGTGCCAGATGCTGCACCAGCCGGGGAACGGCGCGTGCGCTGGCCAACAGGCCCGTCAACAGATCGTGGAAATAGCGCGCCTTGTCGGGCGCATACATGATGAGCGGCAAGCCATCGAAATCCGCCAGTTTTTTCGGGCGATCGGTTTCGGGCACCGACGCATGGGAGCAGATGATGAAGCGTTCCTGCAAGACCGGCAGCACCTCCAGTTCGGTGCGGCGGATCGGGGGGCGCAAAAGGCCCAAGTCAAGCCTGCCGGACAGAAGATTGTCCATCTGCTCGCCACTCACCATTTCCTTCAGGAAGAAATGCAGGCCGGGCAAGTTGGTTTGCGCATGGCTCATGAAGCGGGGCAGGAAACTATAGCCGGAGGCCGCCGTGAACCCCAGCGTGACCATGCCTTCATTGCCCTGGGCGGCAACCTGCGCGACGGTGACGGCACCTTCGGCCATTTCGATGATGCGGTTGGCTTCCGCAAAGAAAGCCGATCCGGCCGCGGTCAGCTTCACGGATCGGCTGCTGCGCTGAAACAGGTCGACATGAAGGATGCGTTCAAGGATCTGGATGTGGCGCGTGACTGGCGGTTGGGTCATGTTCAGCCGGGCCGCAGCCCGACCGAAGTGCAATTCTTCGGCAACGGCGACGAAACAGCGCAACTGGATCAATTCGAACATGGCGCACTCCTGCCGATCGCCGGCGCCATGGCTGGACGGACCGTGGGGCCGGTCAAGCCATGGCGGTAATATGGTCCCGTTTTAATATCGGGGTTTGCTCTGGATGAAAGCAGGATCATATTTTCGCATCTGGGCCGCATCGTCGCGGGACCGGATGGAAATCCTCTCGAACGTCGCATTGGCCCTTGCCAACCGCTCCTGATCGATCGTGACGCCTAGTCCCGGCGCGCCGCTCACACGGATGCAGCCGTCGATAAAATCGATCTTGCCGCCTGCGATCACCTCATCGTCATCTTCTACCCAGGGATAATGGGTATCGCAGGCATAGGTCAGGTTGGGCGTGGCGGCCGCCAGATGGGCCATGGCCATCAGGCTGATGCCCAGATGAGAATTGGAATGCATCGATACGCCCAGGCCGAACGTGCGGCATGCGACGCCGAGCGCCTGGCTTTCGCGCAGCCCTCCCCAATAATGGTGATCGGACAGGACGATCTGGACCGCGTCGATGGCGACGCTGCGCCGCAATTCGTCGAAATCCGTGACGACCATGTTGGTCGCCAGCGGCAGGCCGGAGCGGCAATGCAGTTCTGCCATCGCCTCCAGGCCGCCCACCGGGTCTTCATAATATTCGATCAGCGGTCCCAGCCGGTCTGCGCATCGGATGGCGGTATCCATCGCCCAGGCGCCGTTCGGATCGATCCGCAACGGCAAACCCGGGAAGGCGGCTGCCAGTGCCTCTATGCTGGCGACTTCTATGTCAGGCGGCAATGTGCCGGCCTTCAGCTTGATGCTGGAAAAACCGTGCAGGTCGATCATCCGCCGGGCCTGGGCGACGATCTGTTCCGGGGTCAGCGCTTCGCCCCACGCGTCGGGGGCTTCCTCTGGCTCGATGTGCCGGCCATATTTGAAGAAAAGATAGGCGCTGAACGGAACGTCTTGCCGCACGGCGCCACCCAGCAGTGCGTGTAGCGGCACGCCCGCCTGTTGCGCTTGAAGGTCGAGGAACGGCACTTCGAACGCCGACAGGCAGTTGGCGACCTGCTTCGCCGGATGGGAGCCTGGGGCCAGTTCGGCGCCGGGTGCTGCGCTGGGAAGGCTGGTCACTGCCTGCTCCACGATCCGCCGCAGTCCGTTCAGGTCGAATATGTCGGCACCCGGGATTTGCTCCGCGACCGCGCGAATGGCGCTCAGTGCTGCCGCATCGCCATAGCTTTCCCCCAGGCCGATCAGGCCCTGCTCCGTCTCGACTTCCAATATGGAGCGCAGGGCATAGGGTTCGTGGATACCCGCAGCGTTGAGCAGCGGCGGATCTCGAAAGGCAATGGGCGTAACCCGCACTGCGGTAACTTTCATCTCACTCTCCCATTCGGTATTGTTTGATACTGAATGGCAGCAGTTTTTTATCCTATCAATGCTAATTCTATATCAAACGATAAGGTGTGGACTTATTGGAGGTTCGTCGTCGCAGGCCTGTTTCGCCGCCGCGCATAATCCGGCGCGACCATTTCGATACAGACAAGCCGCGCCGATCGATTGCGAGGGGGCAATGTCATAAGCCTATCGATGTGTCTGGCGTATTGATTGATTGCGCCTGTGCATTGGACCTGCGTAACTGATGGGCGGACAACGTGCCTTGGGAAAAGCTGCGAAAAGACGGCTTTGCTTAGGAAAAAAGAGGGGATACTGATGAACCTGAAATTCGGCCTGTATCTGTCAGGTTGCGCCGCGTCCGTACTCGTTTTCGCCCATGTTGGCATGGCGCAGGACAATGCCCCGCAAGATGTCGATACGCAGGATGCGCAACCCGCTGCATCTGCGGTCAAGGCGTCGGTTGCCGACATCATCGTGACCGGTTCGCGCGTGAAGCGCGATGGCTATGATGCGCCAACGCCGCTGGCCGTAGTCGGGGCGGACCAGATCCAGAAGTCGGCTCCGGCCAACATCGCCGACGTCGTCAACCAGATGCCGCAACTGTCGCCCAGCTCCACACCGCGTACCGGCAATGGGTCCACCAGCACGGGCACGGCGGGCCTCAACCTGCTCGATCTGCGCGGCCTTGGTGCAAACCGGACATTGGTCCTGGTCGATGGCCAACGGGTCGCACCATCGACGCAGACAGGTGCCGTCGACGTCAACAATATCCCTTCGGCTCTGCTATCCCGTGTCGACGTCGTCACTGGTGGTGCCTCGGCTGCTTATGGTTCAGATGCAGTTGCAGGCGTCGTCAACTTCATCATCGATCAGAAATTCGAAGGGCTGAAAGCCAATCTGATGGGCGGCATCACCGACCGCAACGACAATGAGAACTGGATGGGATCGGTCGCACTTGGCAAGAGTTTTGCAGACAACCGTGGCCATATCCTGTTATCCTACGAGCATCAGTATGAAAAGGGGATCGACTATCTCGATCCGTCCAAGCGCGACTGGTATGATTTCAGCTATCTCGTCCCAAATCCCGCCTATGTCGCCGGCAATGGTCAGCCACGCCAGATCGTCGCCAATCACGTATATTATAATAATGTCGCGCAGGGCGGTGTCATCACGACGACCAGCCTGGCGGGAACCCAGTTCGGGCAGGGCGGGCAGCCCCTGCCGTTCAACTATGGCACCATCGCCGGCAATTTCATGATCGGCGGCAACGCCTGGAATGAAGGCAATGTCGTCGCTCTGTCGCCCCGGATCAACCGCAATACCTTGTGGGGCCGGGTGAGCTACGACTTTTCCGACGCCCTGCATGCTTCGCTGGAGGCATCCTATGGCAAGACGCATACCACCGGCAGTGCCGGCTATCAGCGTTATCAGGGCAATCTGACCATGTCGGCATCCAATCCCTATTTGCCGGAATCGGTCCGCGACGCGGCGACTGCGGCGGGCGTCACATCCTTCCGCTACGGCTATTCCAGCTTTGATCTCGGGCGGCCGATCAACGATATCAAGCGCGACAATCTGCGTATCGTCGGCACGCTGGGCGGTGACCTTGGCGGCAGCTGGAGCTGGTCGGCCTATTATCAATATGGCCGGTCGAACATTGATGTTGCGTTGCGCAACACGACCAATGTCGCCAATTTCAACCGCGCGATCGACGCCGTTCTCGATCCTGCAACGGGCCGGATCACCTGCCGATCGACCCTGACCGATCCGACCAACGGCTGCCAGCCGCTCAATATCTTCGGCATCGGTGTCGCAGACCCTGCGGCCATCGCCTATGTAAAGGGGACCGCGACCCAGCATACCCAGATCACGCAGAAGGTCGCGGCTCTCGCGATCAATGGCGAACCCTTCGATCTGTGGGCCGGCCCGGTGTCGTTGGCTGCCGGCTTCGAGCATCGCGAAGATTATGCCAAGGCAACCGGTGATGCCGTGTCCCAGACTAACGGCTGGTATACCGGCAACTTCAAGACCAATCGCGGCGGTTACAAGGTCAATGAAGGCTTTGCGGAAATCGTGGTTCCCTTGCTGCGTGACAGCGGCGTCGGAAAATCAGCCGATTTCAACGGCGCAGTCCGTATCACCGACTATAGCACGTCTGGACGTGTCGAGACGTGGAAGCTGGGCCTGACCTACGAACCGATTCCCGACATCAAGCTGCGCGGGGTGCTCAGTCGTGATATTCGTGCGCCCAGCATCAGCGAACTCTATCTGGCCGGCGCGACGCAGGCGCTCGACATCATCGATCCTGCCAATGGGGGCAACACTTTCCGTATCCAGCAGGTCACGGATGGCAACACCAGCCTGATGCCGGAAAAGGCGGACACGCTCAGCCTGGGGGCTGTGGTGCGCCCGCGCTTCCTGCCCGGCTTCAGCGCTTCCTTCGACTATTATAATATCCGGGTGAAGGATGCGATCACAACGCTGGCGCTGAACGACATCGCCGCCCGCTGCTATGCGGGCGAAACGGCGATGTGCAGTTTCATCACCCGCGATTCCGACGGGATCATCACGACTGTCCGGCGTATTCCGATCAATGTGGCCACGCTCAAGGTTCGTGGTTTCGACATTGATGCATCCTATCGCCTGCCGCTCGACACCATATTCGCCGAGGCCAGCGGGCAGATATCCTTGCGCTTCCTCGCGACGCGCGCTCTGGAATATTCCTTCACCAACAACGGGATTACCAATGAATCGGTGGAGGAAAATGGCGGCCCCAATGCCAATCCGTCGATCCCGCGCTGGCGCACATATACGACGCTTGGCTATGATGATGACGCGGCCTCGCTGCAACTGACCCTGCGGACCGTCAGTTCGGGCGTCTACGACCGGGCGTGGGTGTCGGGTGTCGACATCGACCGCAACTATATTGCCGGCGCCAAATATGTGGATCTGTCCGGCAGCTATCGCCTGTTCGGCAGCAAGCAGCGCAATGCGGAAATCTATTTCAAGGTCGACAACCTGTTCGACAAGGACCCGCCGGTCGCTGCGCTCAACAATGGCAGCGGCTTGCAGACGAACCCGACCCTCTATGAAGTCCTTGGCCGCGCCTATCGCCTGGGCGTCAGGGTGCGATATTGAGGTCGCGATAAAGAAACCAGACGAAGCCGCCGCAATGCCATGTTCCGACATTGCGGCGGATTGAGGGAGGAAGTGAATGGATTCGACAATGCGGACCGGGCGCATCCGCTGGACGGTATTGGCCATGCTGTTTGCCGTTACCGTCATCAACTATGCCGACCGCGCCACCCTGTCTCTGGCCGCACCGTCGCTCAGCCATGACCTTGGCATCGATCCGCTGCAACTGGGCATCGTCTTTTCCGCGTTCGGCTGGGCCTATGTAGCGGCGCAGTTGCCCGGCGGGTGGTTGCTGGACCGTTTCGGTGCTCCACGGGTCTATTTCTTTGCCATCATCCTGTGGTCGCTCTTCACCATGATGCAGGGCGGGGTGGTCTGGGCCAGCGGTGCGACGGCGATCACACTCCTGTTCGCCCTGCGCTTCATGGTCGGTTTTGCCGAAGCGCCGTCCTTTCCGGGCAATTCCCGCATCGTTGCGGCCTGGTTTCCGGCGAATGAACGCGGCACGGCGGCCGCGATCTTCAATTCCGCGCAATATTTCGCCACCGTGCTATTCGCGCCGATCATGGGCTGGATCATTTCCGGCTTCGGCTGGCCATGGGTCTTCATCTTCATGGGGATGGTCGGCCTGCTGTGCGCGGCCATCTGGACTCGGGTCGTCTATGAGCCGCGCAATCATCCGCGGCTGGGCGCCGCCGAATTGCAGATGATCGCGGATGGCGGCGGCATTGTCGATCCCGTCGTGCGAACGACGGACGGAACCGATGCCGCGCAGGACGGCGCGATGGTTGCCAAGTTCAGACTGCTGTTGGGCACCTCGACCCTGTGGGGCCTGTATCTGGGACAGTTCTTCATCAACACGCTGACTTATTTCTTCATCACCTGGTTTCCGGTCTATCTGGTCCAGGAACGAGGCCTGTCCATTATGAAGGCAGGTCTGTTTGCGACGGTGCCGGCGATATGCGGCTTTGCCGGTGGCGTTCTGGGAGGGATTTTTTCCGACTGGCTGTTGCGCCGGGGGATGAGCCTTACGGCCGCACGCAAGATACCGGTTGTCGGGGGCATGATGCTCGCGCTGGTCATCGTTGCCTGCAATTATGTCGACTCAAACGGCATGATCCTCTTGTTCATGAGCCTCGCCTTTCTGGGCAAGGGCATCGGCGCCCTGGGCTGGGCAGTCATGGCCGATGTCGCGCCGCGCGAATGTGCGGGGTTGAGTGGTGGCATCTTCAACATGTTCGGGAACCTGTCGTCCATCGCCACGCCGATTGTCATCGGCTTCATCCTGAAGGAAACCGGCTCTTTCGAGGTGGTGCTGATGCTGGTGGCCGGTTCCGCGCTGGCGGCTGCCCTCTGCTACCTGCTGCTGGTCGGGCGCATTCGCCGGCTGGAAATCGCGCGCTAACGCCGCAACGGCGGCGGGATGCCCCGGTGCCGCCGCCTGGCAAGGAACGGTCTGGTGAAATCGAAAATGCAGACGATACCGTCGCATCTGGTCCAGCATATGCGCGGGGCTTCTCCCGCCCGCACGGATGAAGGGCTTCAGGCGCGCTTTGGTATCAGCTATAACACATGGCGACGGATCGATGCGGGAGAGCCGATCCGCGCATCGGTGGCAGAGCGGCTGATGTCGCGACTGGCGCGCGATATGTGAAGGCGAAAAGGGGGCCTGCGCCATGTGGCGCCGGCCCCCTTTCGATCAATTGTCGGCCCGTGCGCCCACCCGCGCCAGCTGCACGGACGAACATTCCCGCATCACTCCCATATAGCGCTGGTAGCGATCGATGCCGTAGATATAGGGATTGGCGTCCTTGGGCATGGCATAGCGGATTAGCGCCTGCTTTTCGGTCGCTGCCATATGGACCGGGTGGTTTGTCACCAGCACATCGACGCCCGCAGCCTTGGTCAGCCCCTGCCAGCGGGTCAGCGAGGCAATTTGCTGCCTGATCGCCTGTTCCTCACGCCCGCCGCCAGTACCACCCATCAACCCGGCCATATGCCGTTTGCCATGGTCGAAGACGGGAAAGATCAGAGACAATGTGCCTGGGGTATGGCCCGGCGTAACGTACAGCTTGATGCTGGTTCCGCCCAGGTCGATGCGGTCGCCATCCTTCGCCGCTATGTCGCGCCGGGGCGGCGTCAGGCCGGCGAAGGGGCTGCCGGGCTGCGCCGGTTGCTCGATCATGGGCCAGTCCTGCGCAGACGCCACGATCTTGGCGCCATATTGATGCTGCAGATATTGTGCGCCACCCCAATGGTCGCCATGGCCATGGGTGATGATGACATAGCGCAGCCGCTGCGGGTCCAGCCCGACGGCTTTCATATTGGGGATCAATATGTCCCGTGCTTCGGCCATATTGTTGAGGGCATCGATCAGGATGATGCCGTCCGGCGTGTCGATGGCATAGGCGGACACGGCATTCTGGCCGACCGAATAGAGATTTTCGAATATCCGCGTGGCCGGGACCAGCCCGTCATGCTGGACACCTGAAACCTGCGTCTTGTCCATCGGACTGATAAGGCAGCGCCACTGCATGTCCGCCATCAAATCCTGTCCGGCGATATGGCGGGCCGCCGAAAGATGACGCGCAACAGCGTCGCGATCTTCCTTTGGATAAGCGGTCTGGGTGTCGTAACTGGCCGGGGGCTGCTCGGCGAAAGCCAGGCTGGCAGTCCCGCCGATTGCCAGCGTGCATCCCAATATCAGGGCGTCTACTCTCCTCATCGGCTGTCCTTCTTCCTGGTGCCTTATGGAGCCTTTGGATTATTCCATAAGTCCTGCGGCATCCACCGCCATGCCATGTCTTGTGACTATCGATCCATAGGCGCGGGACATCGATCGCGGCAGGGCCGCGCAACCGGCACATGGCAACGGGCAAGGAAGAAGACAGCGAAAAGCCTCCGCTTCCGCGGGGGAAGCGGAGGCTCATAGTGCGGGAAAGGGTCAGCGCGTGACGGTTTCTTCCGCGACCGTCCAGGCGCGGGCCTGATCGCTCAGCGATATGCCGATGCCAGGGCGGGATGGCACGACCATGCGGCCATCCTTCAGCATCATGCGTTCGTTGAACAGCGGCTCCAGCCAGTCGAAATGTTCGACCCAACTGTCATGCGGATAGGCGGCAGCCAGATGGACGTGCAGTTCCATGAAGAAATGCGGCGCCAGCTTCATATGCTTCTGCTCTGCCATGGTCATGATCTTCAGGAACTGGGTAATGCCCCCGACACGCGGCGCGTCCGGCTGGATGAAGTCGACCGCATCCATCCGGATCAGTTCCAGATGCTCCTGCGCGCTGGACAACATCTCGCCGGATGCGACTGGGGTGTCGAGTGCGGCGGCAAGTTGCGCATGGCCCTGCGCGTCGTAGGCATCCAGCGGTTCCTCGATCCAGACCAGGTTGAACTGCTCCATCACCCGGCCGATGCGCAGGGCGGTAGGACGATCCCATTGCTGGTTGGCGTCGACCATCAAGGGGAAATCGCCCAACGCGTCGCGGACCGCCGCGACCCGCCGCAAATCTTCCATCGGGTCGGGCTGACCGACCTTCAGCTTGATCCCGCCAATGCCATCGGCAATCGCTCGCTGGCAATTGTCGAGCACTTCCTCGATAGGCGACGACAAGAAGCCGCCTGACGTGTTGTAGCAGCGCACCGTATCCTTGTGCGCGCCAATCAGCTTGGCGAGCGGCAGGCCGGCTCGCTTTGCCTTCATGTCCCACAGCGCGATGTCGAAGGCTGCGATCGCTTGCGTGGCAAGGCCGCTGCGGCCCACCGATGCCCCCGCCCAGACCAGCTTGGTCCACAGCCTAGCTATGTCGCTCGGGTCTTCACCGATCAGATTGGGCGCAATTTCGCGGGCGTGGGCATATAGGCCGGGGCCGCCCGCCCGCTTGGAATAGCTCACGCCCAGGCCATGATGTCCGCCCTCGCTTTCGATCTCCACGAACAGAAAGGCGACCTCTGTCAGGGGTGTTTGTCGGCCGGTCAAAACCTTGGCATCGCTAATCGGCCGCTTGAGCGGCAGGAAGGCGAGTGAAAGCCGGATCGCCTCTATGCGATCAAGCGTTGCCACATCGGCAGGGAAACCGGCCTGCGGGGGATTTGCCGGGATGATACGGTCCTCGAACATGCGCCTCTCCTGTTATCGACACTATGGGTCGATTAAGGCGCGGATCGCATGCGGTCCAAACGCGATTTTGCATCTGATCGATGCAATTCATGCATCAACTTTCCATCATGCCCATCAATTCGATCAGCGAGCGGGCAAGGTCGTTGATCGGCTTTCTATGCCGTATCGCATGCCATTCCGCCCGCTGCGGTATCGCCAGGGGCTTGAAGAGCAAATTGTCGAAGGCGGCGTTCGCGCTGCCCGCCGGCACGATGGCGACGCCTATGCCGGTGCTGACAAGCGCCAGGATGGAGTGGGTGCGCGACATGCTCTGGACGATATAAGGCGTAACGCCGGTGTCGTTGAACAGGCCAGCGATGAGGTCGCGCAGATACAGGCCACCCTGCGAATAGGCGACGAAGGCTTCGCCATCCAGATCCTTGATCGCGGGGCGCCGCTTGCCGGACAGGCGATGCCCGGCCGGCATGACGAGCGCCAGCGGTTCGCCGAACACGCAGGACATCGACAATTCGTCCTCATGGGGCAGTGGGCGGACCAGCCCGACATCCAGTCTATGGAAGGCGACTTCGCGCATCTGCTCGCGTGAGTTGAGTTCGGTGAAGCGGATGCTGACATCGGGCCATAGACTGCGGGTCTTTTCCACCAGCCTGGGGATCAACGCATAGGTTGCCGCCCCGTCAAAGCCGACCGAAATACTTCCGGCCAGCGCGCCCGACGCCTTGCGCACGGCCTGTCGCGCGACTTCCATCTGTTCCAGCAGCCGTTCGACCTCCGGCAGGAAGGCATGGCCTGCGGGTGTCAATTCGACCCGCCGGTCGTCGCGCCGAAACAAGGTGCCGCCCACATCCGCCTCAAGTTGCTGGATTCTGCGGCTTAGGGCGGGCTGGGTAATGAACAGTTCGTGCGCGGCGCGCCCGAAATGACGAACCCGCGCGAGGGTTGCGAAGGATTTGAGCTGGGCATGGTCGAACATCGCAACAGTCAGCATGCCAGTCCGCCGGGCTTGTCGCAATCCATGCAGGCGCGGCGGACAAATGCGCTGTCGTGCAGATTTAGAGACGCGCCAGATTCTGCGTTCGCCCGCATAGCTGTAGGGTAGGTCCAAGCATTAGCGTGCCGATAGCCAGCCGATGTGCCGCGTTCAGCCGGATCTCACCCTTCGTCCGCACCCGTTGCGTTCGAAATTCCTACGACGATCGCTTCCAGGACACGGGTGGCAAGGCGCATATCCTCCTCGCTCAAGTCCGCGAAGACAGACGTTCTGATTTCGGAAAGCACCGGCTGAACCTTTTCCACCACCTCAATCCCTGCCGGGGTAATTTCGATATAGCGGGATCGCTTGTCGGTCGGATTTTCGACCCGGCGGATCAGACCGTCCGCTTCCAGCGAATTGAGCGTGCGAATCAACGGGGGCCATTGAATGGCAAGGCGTGCAGACAATAAAGATGTCGTTATCGGCGGCGTCGCAACACTGAGCACGAACAGGGTCTGCCAGCGCGATCGCGATTGCCCGGTTGCCGCCAGCATCCGGCTTTCGACATGATTGCCCCAACGCCGGGCCGACAAGGACAGAATACGTGTCAGGCGAAATTCGATATCGTCCCGGGATCCTTCCGGAAAATAGGCGCGATACTGCGGAGTCGTGCTGTCGAAGGGATCTGCCGCAGTGGGTGTGTCAGAGGACATGCCGGTTCCATTGCTAAAGCGGACCAACCCATGTCGTGCCCACATTTCCGTCTTTAGCGACGCCAGAGAGCATCTGCCAAACGCCAATTCGCCTTCATTTTTCGCGCGCTTGAAGCGCGCTGTTGACAATATATGTACCTAGATACATAAATTCCGCATTGAGGCCGCAAAAGAAGGCCGGGAGAGGGAGCTTGAAGATGCGACTGAGCACGCAAAGCATGCGGACAAGTGCGAGTGGCCTGGCCATGATCGGCGCGATGATTATGCTATCCCCATACATCGCCGCCGCGCAGGATATGTCTCCGTCGGGACAGGTGACGGATCGGCAATCGACCGACGAGAGCCTGCCTCCGCCGGCTGGCCCGGATGTGCCGGTAAACGACATTGTCGTGACCGGCACCCGTCTGGGCTCCAATTTCAACGCGCCGACGCCGGTCACGTCGATCGGCGCCGAACGGCTCGCTGCGCTGGGTATCAACAATGTCGGCGAAGCGCTCAATCAATTGCCCAGTTTCCGTGCGTCGAGCGGTCCTGCGGCGCAGGCCAATCTTGGTGGCAATATTGGTGCCCGCCTGCTCGACCTGCGCGGCCTGGACCCGCAACGTACGCTGGTGCTGGTCGACGGCAAGCGGTTCGTGCCGAGCACGACCCAAGGATCGGTCGATACCAACCTGATCCCATCGTCCCTGCTGCGCACGGTCGATGTCGTCACTGGCGGCGCGTCAGCCGCCTATGGTTCGGATGCCGTTGCCGGCGTCGTGAACTTCGTCCTCGACCGCAAGAAGACAGGGCTGGACGGCGAATTCAGCGCGGGCGTCTCGCAACGCGGCGATGATGGCAATATGTTCGCCAGCCTGTCGGGCGGTACGAGTTTGACCGACCGCATTCATGTGATCGGTGCTGTCGAATATGAAAAGCTGGAAGGGCTGGGCAATTGTACCAGCAGAAGCTGGTGCAACAGCCAGACGCTGATCCTGGGCAATACGCCGGGTGCCGGAGGGCTGCCCGCAAATCTTATCGTGGGCGGCGTCAACACATCAACGATGACGCCTGGTGGCCTGATCAACCGATCCTACAATGCGGCTGGCCAGGTGATCGGCACGACCGCGACGGACCCATTGCGGGGCACGAAGTTCCTGGCGGATGGCACGCCGGGGCAATTTCAATATGGCACGCTGGTTGGCCCGCTTTTCATGCTGGGTGGTGAAGGGCAGGGGCGCAACGGCTTCATTTCCGCCTTGCGGCTCAAGGTCCCGCTGGAGCGGGTGTCGTCCTATGGTGCGTTGACCGCGGAACTGACAGACGATGTGACGTTGACGGCGGACCTGTCCTATGGCCGGGTAAAGGGCACCGTCGACGGCGCGATCTTCCGCGACTTCAACGGTACGCTGATGGGACGGATCAAGCGTGACAATCCGTTCATTCCGAGTTCGGTTGCAGCTACGATGGATGCCAATGGCGTGGCGTCCTTCGTCCTGGGCAAGGCCGCCTTTGACCTTGGTCCTGGCCGGGCGACGTCCACGACCGAAACCTATCGCGGCGTTCTGGGCGTCGAAGCGAAGCTGAGCGATCGCTGGACAGCTAGTGCCTTCTATCAATATGGCCGCACCAACTTCACGCAGCGAGCGACGAACCTCGTCAATCTGGCCAATCTGCTGAAGGCGACCGATGCCGTGCGATCTGGCGGACAGATTATGTGCCGGGTCAATGCCGATGCCAGCACGGCCAATGACGACCCTGCCTGCGCGCCATTCAATCCTTTTGGGGAAGGCAATTACAGTCAGGCCTCGGTCAATTATATTACCGGCAACGGGCTGCAACGTACGGTGAACGAACAGCATGTCGCCGGTGTGGATGTGCGCGGCGAACTGTTCGATCTGCCGGCCGGTCCCGTTACCGTCGCCGTGGGCGCGGAATATCGGCGGGATACCGTCGACGGCATGGCCGATGCCATTTCGGCAGCCAACGGCTTCTACTCGCTGAATGGCTCGGCGCTCAACGGCGGCGTGACCGTGAAGGAAGCCTTTGGTGAAATCGCCATTCCCGTCCTGCGGGATTCGGCGGCGGGCCATGCGCTTGATCTGAATGGTGCGATACGCCGGACCCATTATAGCACGACCGGGTCAGTTACGACCTGGAAGGGCGGCCTTGTCTATGAACCGGTCGAAGGCATCCGGCTGCGTGGTACGCGTTCGCGCGATATCCGGGCGCCCAACATCTTCGAACTATTTGGTCCCCAGACTCGCCGCTCGATCGGCCTGTCGGACCCGCTCAATGGTGGCCTGCAAACCAATCCGTTCGTCGTCACCGGCTCCAATCCGGATCTGTCGGTGGAGAAGGCGGATAGCTGGACGATCGGCGCGGTGATTGCGCCGCGGACCGGTTTCCTTCAGCGGATGCGCCTGTCCGTCGACTATTATAACATCAAGGTGGCGGATGCGATCGGCGCGCTGGGTGCCCAGACGTTGGTCAACCGTTGCGCGCAGGGGGCAACGAACTTCTGTAGCCAGATCACGCGGGACGCCGACAATCAGATTGTCGAAGTGCGCGACGTCATCCTCAACTCCAATGCGCTCAAGACCAGCGGCTATGACATTGAAGTTCAGTATCGCCAGCCGATCGGCGCGTTGGGCGAAATCAACGCCCAGTTGATCGCCAACATCACCAACGAACTGACCACTGTCGATTCACTGGGGGCCGTCGATCGTGCTGGCCAGACGGGCGTGCGCACGGGCACCATTGCGGGCGTCCCCGATTATGTGCTGGACGGCGTCCTCACCTGGACGACGGGTCGGTTCCAGTTGACTGGCCATGGTCGGTACATACCGTCCGGCATTTACTGGACGAATTTCGTCGGCCCCGATCAGGACGGTTATTCGGTTACTGCTGTGAACAGCGTCGATGACAATCGCGTACCCAGTCGCTTCTATCTCGACCTGACGGCGCGGTTGAATCTGGAGGCCGGCAATGGTCGGACATTCCAGCTTTTCGCGACGGTGAACAATGTGCTTGATCGCGACCCACCCGCCATTCCTGGCCCCTCGGGCGGCACCAACCAGATATTGTTCGATCCGGTCGGTCGCGCGTTCAAGGTCGGTGCCCGTTTTCACTTCGGCGGATAATCCACAGGATCGGGATAGCCAGGATGACGACCGCAGTTGACGATGCCCCCCCCGTTACCATCCAGGTAACCGACGTGATCGAACGTCAAAGGATGAATGCGTTCGTCATTCGCCTGATCGTGATTTCATGGACCGTAACCTTCCTCGACGGTTTCGACATGCTCGTCATCTCATTCGTCGCGCCCTATCTGCGCGATGGATTTGGAGCGGATGCGATTTCGCTGGGCGAATTATTTGCGGTCGGCGTCTTCGGCGCGATGCTGGGCGGCATCGCCTTCGGCTGGCTTGGCGACCGTTTTGGCCGTCGACCGATCATCATCGCATCGGTCGCGGCCTTCGGCGCGACCAGCATGGCGATGGCTTTGGCGCCGGATATGCAGGCGCTGATGGCATTGCGCTTCCTGAACGGGGTCGCGCTGGGTGGGCTTATGCCGCTCGCCTGGGCGCTCAACATCGAATATGTACCGGGCCGCTACCGGGCGACTGTCGTGACCGTCATCATGATGGGCTATACGCTGGGCGGGGTCGTTGCCGGGCCAGCTACGGTCTGGCTGGCGCCGCATTTTGGCTGGCAGTCCGTATTCCTGATTTCGGGCATTGCGACGATGCTGCTCATTCCGCTTCTGGTTGTCTTGCTCCCGGAATCCGCGCGCTATCTCGCCGTAAAGCGGCGCTCTCCCGAAAAGATTGCCAAAGCGCTCAATGCGCTGGAGCCGGGATTGGGGGCACGGGCGCAGGACGAATTCATCGTCCGGGATGAAGCCGCCGCACCGGCCGGGCAGAATTTCCATCTTTCCATCTTGTTCAAGGGGGATTTGCGACCGATCACCGCGTTGCTCTGGCTCGCCTATATCGGCAGTTCGATGGCGGTCTATTTCAAGTCCAACTGGGGCCCGATCATTTTTGAGGATGTCGGTTTTACCCGGACCCAGGCGGCGATGATTATGTCGGTCAGTTCGATCGGTGGTTCGCTCGCCGGACTGGCGCTGATGCGCTTCACGGATCGGATCGGACCGGTTGCGATCGCTTTCTACCCCATGTTTGCCGCGCCGTTGCTGTTGCTCATGGGGCTGGCTCCCGTCTCCTTGCAGGGACTTGCCGCCTTTTCTCTGCTCAGCATGGCGATGATTAGCGGGACGCATTTCGGCATGCATTCCATCGCCGGCATTTTCTATCCCAGTGCCATCCGCGCCAATGGCGCTGGCTGGGCGACGTCGATCGCCAAGATCGGCTCCATCTTCGCGCCATTGCTGGGGGGCTATCTGCTCGCCAGCAACATGCCGCCGCGCCTGCTGTTTGTGCTGCTGGCCGTCACGCCGCTGATGACCGCCATGTCGCTGCTGTTGCTGGCCCGCGTGGGGCGCCGCCGTCTGCCCTCCATTTCCAATCCCACCGAACATGTCGTCCTTCCGGCACAGGCCGTGACGACGAAGCCATAGAAGGAAACCAGAAAATGCCCTTGACTGCCACCCCCATCACACCCCGTTTCGGTGCGGAAATTTCCGGCATCGACGTCAGCAAGCCGATCAGCGACGCAGACTTCGCGCAAATCAAGGATGCGATGAACCAATGGGGCGTCTGCGTCATTCGCGGCACGGGCTTCGATAATATGTCGCATGTGGCCTTCAGCCGCCACTTCGGCCATCTGGAAACGGCGCCGGCCGTCAAGAATCGTCCACGCCGCCACCCGGACACCCCGGAAATCTTCGACGCCAGCAACCTCACGCCGGCGGGCGAGATACTGGTCGATGAGAATATGGTGCTGCACAAGAAGGGCGATCGCCTGTGGCACACCGACTCCTCCTTCATGGACATGCGTTCGGCCTATTCGCTGCTGCTGGCTTATGAGGTGCCCAAGGAGGGCGGGCTTACATATTTCGCGGATATGCGTTCCGCCTATGAAGATCTGCCCGATAATATCCGGCAACAGATCGACACGCTGAAGGCCGATCATTCGCTCTGGTATTCGCGTCTGCTCGCCGGCTTCCCGATCACCGAAGCAGAAATTGACGGCCGCCCCAAAGCCCGTCAGCCTATGATCATGCCGCAGGAAGCAACGGGACGAACGGCCATCTATATCGGCAGCCACGCGATGGATGTGGCGGATATGCCCCGGGATGAAGGCCGGGCGCTAATCAAATATCTGATCGAGTTTGCGACCCAGCCCCAATATACGTTCGGGGTGTCCTATCAGCCCGGCGATCTTGTCATCTGGGACAATCTGACCACCATGCATCGTGGCGGCGATTTCGATATTTTCAACGAGCGCCGCGACATGCGTCGGACGACTGTGCGCGAAGGCGATGCGCCCGAGCATGCCGACGACCCGTTCACCGCCTATTTCTCGGCCTCCAGTCCAGCGAATTGATTCCGTCGTGACAAGCAACAAGCCCCGAATATTGGTTACGCGCAAATGGCCCGAACGGGTCGAGGCGCTTATCGCGGCGCGCTACGACGCAACCTTCAACATCGGCGACAGGCCGCTTGACGAAGCTGCCCTCATCGCGGCGATGCGTGATTATGACGCCATATGCCCCACCATTACCGACCGGCTGCATGGCGGCCTGCTGGGCGTGGAGGGGCGGCGGGTCCGGATGATCGCCAACTATGGTGCGGGCCATGAACATATCGATCTGACAGCGGCCCGATCCGCCGGCCTGATCGTCACCAATACGCCGGGTGTCCTGACCGATGCGACGGCGGACATCGCCATCACGCTGATGCTGATGACGTCACGTCGCGCGGGCGAAGGCGAGCGGGAACTGCGCGCCGGCCAATGGACTGGCTGGCGGCCGACGCACCTGCTGGGCACCAGTCTGCAAGGCAAGGTGCTAGGGCTGGTCGGCTTTGGCCGGATTGCACAAGCCATGGCGAAACGCGCACGCTTTGGTTTCGGCATGGAGATCGTCTATTATTCGCGCCGTCCAGGCGCGCAAGCTGATGTCGAGCATCTGGGCGCGCGCTATGTCGGATCACTGGGTGAGATGGTCGCGCAATGCGATTTTGTGTCGCTGCATATTCCGGGCGGCGCAGAGACGCGCAATATCATCAATGAGGACATATTTGCCCGGATGCCCTCGCATGCGATCCTCATCAATACTGCGCGCGGTGACGTGGTGGACGAGGACGCCCTGGCCACAGCGCTCGAATCTGGCGCGATCGCCGGGGCCGGCCTCGACGTGTTCGTCGGCGAACCTAAATTGTGCCAACGTCTGATTGATGCGCCCAACACCGTTCTCTTGCCGCATCTTGGCAGCGCAACGCGTGAAACGCGCGAGGCTATGGGCATGCGGGCCCTCGCCAACCTGGACGATTGGCGGGAAGGCCGCGTGCCCCGGGACAGTCTGTAATGCCGATGACGATCGATGAACTGATCGACGTCGAGCGGTTGCCATCATCCTACAAGGCAACGGTCGATCGCTGGTGGCGCCCCTTGGCAGAACAGATCGCCCGGTGGCGCCAGTTGGCCGGACGAACCCTGGTCGTGGGCGTGAATGGCGCGCAGGGCAGCGGCAAATCCACGCTTTGCCGCTTTCTGCAATCCGCTCTCCTTCCCGACCATGGTCTTTCCTCAGCCACGCTATCGCTCGACGATCTCTATCTGCCACGCTCTGCAAGAGAGCTGCTTGCGGACGACGTGCATCCGTTGTTCCTGACACGTGGTGTGCCCGGCACCCATGATGTCGATCTGGGGACGGCTGTGCTGGAGCAGTTGGCGACTGGACGGGGGGCATTGATCCCGCGTTTCAGCAAGGCGCTCGACGACCGGTTGCCCCCGTCCAACTGGACGGATCAGGCCGGCGGGGCGGATGTGATCTTCTTTGAAGGCTGGTGCGTCGGCGCGGGGCCGCAGGATGCCGCCACGCTGACGACCCCGCTCAACGTGCTGGAAGCGGAGGCCGATCCGCACGCTATCTGGCGCCGCCATGTCAATGCTGCACTTGAAACATCCTATGCCCGATGGTTTTCGCATATCGATCGTCTGGTGATGCTCAAGCCGCCATCCTTCGATCATGTCCTGCGCAATCGCCTGCTTCAGGAGAGGAAGCTGCGCGCCGTGATGCCGGACGCACCTGGCATCATGGATGACGCAGCATTGCAGCGTTTCGTCAGCCATTATGAGCGGTTGACGCGGCACATGTTCGTGGACCTGCCCGATCGTGCGGATGTCCTCTTCGAACTGGATGAAAACCAGAATGTGCGATCCGGCCGGGGTCTGTCCTGTCGATAGGGCACCGTTGCCGATAGCATCAAGATATCGTGTCGGAGCATCGTGCGATTGAAGGGAGTGGAAGACCATGTCATCTGAAGAGGCATTGCCCGTCGACATCGCCCAGCCGGGACTGGAGTTCGTCTATGCGGCGCAGGCGGAACTGGGTGATCCAATCGCTATCGGTGATACGCCCGATGGCGTGCGCAGGATCATTCCGATCCTCTCCGGCATGGTCGAAGGGCCGAATATCCGGGGGCGCATCCTTGGTGGTGGCAGCGATTGGCAGGTGCTGAGGCCAGATGGCGTGACCGTGGCGGACGCAACCTATGCGATGGAAGCCTACGACGGAACGATCATTCAGATACGCAATCGCGGTTTGCGGCATGGCCCGCCTGATATCATGCGCCAGCTTGCCAGCGGCGAGGAGGTCGATCCCGCAGCTTATTATTTTCGGACTGTTCCGGAGTTCATCGCGCCTGCCGGTCCCCACGACTGGTTGAACCGTAGCATCTTCATCTGTGCCGGGGCGCGTTATCCTGCATCCATACGCCTTTGGGTCTGGCGCGTGATCTGATCGGGAAAGGGACTGGCCACGGCGGATAGGAATCGATCCTCGCCGGGATGGCGGAACTCCAAGCGGCAGCGTGAACCCAGGCGGACAATCCGGATCGAGCGGATGCGTCAGAAGCGCAGTTCCAAACAGACTCTTAGACCGACATCGTTTTAGTCAGCTCGTTCACATTTCTGCGGACAAGGCATGAATAGGCAATAGCGCAGCGCCGAAGGTGATGGGCGAACCATGGAGATTGGATATCCGGATGGGCGGTCGGTTTTGATGGATCGTCGTGACGAGGTCTGCGCGGTGCAGGCGATCTGCCAGCCCTTTTAGAATGGCCGGCGGCAGAGTGCCTGCCAACACTATCGCACCCGGGTCCAGCCAGGCGAATGCCGTGTTGCAGACCGCTTCCAATTGCCCAGCCGCACGGTCGAGCCAGGCTTCGATGGTCGGGGCCTGATCCACGGCGTCAAAGTTGATGTCTGCAACGGATGACAGAGGACAGCCATTGCCACGGAGCATGGAGAGAAGGTCCAGCGGACTGGGACGCGGCAGGTGCCCGGGAAACAGGCAACCGATTTCGCCGGCCACACCATATTGGCCACGCACAAGTCGCCCGTCGACAATAACGCCCGCGCCTATGCCGAAGCCTAGCAGCAGGACAACAATGGTGGAGAAGTCCCTAAGAAGGTGGCCAAGATAATATTCGGCGATGGCAGCGGCATTCGCATCATTTTCGATCCATAATGGCCATCCCATTTCGGCCGAGAAAATTTCCCGGAGCGGGGCTCCTCGCCAGTTGGGCAGAACATCGACAACGCTCCATCTGTCTCCCGTCGGCGACAGGGACGGTCCAGGGACTGCAACGCCCAGGCCCAGCATCCGCCGTCCAAGCAGACCGTGCTGGTCCACCAGGGCATGCGTGATCCGCCGCACCCTCTGCGCAAAGCCACGAGGATCGATCGGCTCCACCGCTTCATGATGGGTGGCAATGGTGGCCCCGGTGAAATCGACCAGGGCAATGTCGAGAAAGCCTTTATGCGCTGTCGCACCGACGGCGTAACCGCCATGCCCGGCAAGGCGCAACGGAATGGCGGGGCGCCCCCGGCCTTGCGCTTCCGATCCTGGAACCTCCTCCACCAGGCTAAGGCTGAGCAGATCGCGAGACAGGCGTGTTAGCGCGGTACCGCTGATTTCCAGTTTGGCGGATAACTCGGAGCGGGACAGTGGCCCGGCTTTTCGCAGCATGTGGAGGATGCGCCGCTGGTCCTTGTCCAGATTAGGAAACTGCATGGCCGATGTCCGTCCCGATAAAAAGCGACGACCCGATATGTGGATTTAATTATTTTCACAATAAATAAAAAGTCGATCCGCAGTAATTCAAGGGTAACCAAAAACCGCAGATTTCTGCGGGTTTCAGTGGTGTGCAGCGAATGCCAAAGTAGTCAACGAAAAAATCGCGATAAAAAAAGCGATAAAAATCCTGTGCTAGTATGGCCTCAGGTATGGATTATGGTCTTGCTGCCCCAGCAAAATGCCCTCAAACGAAGGTTGAGGGATCGCAGTCCGCGTTAGCAGTCTGCCAATGTGTTGGCGACTAGCTGAGGCTCATACCAAAGATCGTAAATTAGAACCCTGCTCCCGCAACCAAATTAAGGTCCAAAAAGGCCAACAACGTCTCAAATAGACGTTGAAAAACAGCCTATTTTCATGCTGTTATCTCATGTAACATGATCTCACGCAGGATCATAACCGCCCAGGTGGTTACCATGAGATTTGTTGGTAAATTTGTTGGTGCAAGCGGCAGGATTTTAAGTCCCGCGCACGGTGTTCAGGAGACTGATCCGTGCTGACCGATACTATCATCCAATCCATTTTTCCTGTCGCCCGCCCCGTCAATAAAGCCGATGGTGGTGGTCTCAATATCTGCATTCTGCCCAATGGTCGGCGCGAGTGGCGGCTGTCCTATCGTTTTGATCACAAGCAGAAGAGCATCACCGGTGGAGACTATCCGCTCATGAGCATCGACCGCGCCCGTGTCTGGCGCGAGGAGATGAAAGCGGTTTTCGCCGGCGGGAATGATCCGGCCGACATCAAGCGACCGCTAAAATATGAGGACCAGGCCGAGCGGACGACGTTCCGTCAACTGGCCCAGGAATGGATCATCGCTAAGCGACCGGGATGGTCCGATCGCTACGCCGGCGTGACCGAGTGCCGGCTCGAAGCCGACATCTTTCCCACCATCGGCAAACTGTCTGTACGGTCGATCCTGCCACGCGACATGCTCGACGCTCTCAAGACCATTGAGGATCGCGGTGCTTTCGAGATGGCGCATCGGGTGCGGGCCTATTGCAATGAAATCTTCCGGTTCGGCATTCCCGATGGTCGTGTCCTCACGGATCTCTGTCGTGATCTCGGGACCGTGATGCGCAAGCGCGCGGCGGTCACGCACCGATCCAAGATACCGATCAAAGAATTGCCGCGCTTCTACGCGGCCCTCAACGCGGACACAGGTTCTCGGTTGAGCCACCTTGCCTTACGCTGGACGATTTTGACGATGGTCCGGACCACCGAAACCCGGCACGCGCAATGGAGCGAGTTTGAGGGACTGGGCGGGACTGAGCCGCTTTGGCGCATTCCGGCCGAACGGATGAAGATGCGGGTTGAGCATCTCGTGCCATTGGCACCGCAGGCGGTCGCGTTGCTCCGGGAAATCAAGGAACTCAACGTCTATGGCAAATATGGCAACGAGCGGTTTGGCCAATATCTGTTCCCGATGACAGGCAACCAGGGCGACACTATCAGCTCGAACCGCATGCTGGTCCTGCTTCAGCGGCTAGGGGGGGGGCGACAAGGCGACGGTACACGGGTTCGGTTCGATTGCCAGTACCGTGCTGAACGAGACAAGCCTGTTCAAGGCCGACTGGGTTGAACTTCAGTTGGCGCACGTACCCGGCGGCGTTCGTGCCGTCTACAATGCGGCGCGCTATCTGTCCCACCGTCGGCAGATGCTCGAATGGTGGGTGGACTATCTCGACAAAGCCGAACAGGCTTCGGCAGCGATTGCCATTGAGAAGGCAACGCCGGCAAAGCCCCCTGTCAGGGCGCTGGATTGGTTTCAGTCGTCCTGGTACGCGCTCGGCGCCTGCATCCAGAGTAATATCCGCGATAGGCGCCAGGCGACCGCTCTGGCACCTATCTTCTCTGGTGCCGGAAATCTACCCAGGTGAATGTCGCGATAGATTGACGCTTTGGGCTTTCCGGTTTTGTCCATCACCGCCCGCAACCGCAGGAACTGTTCGTTCTTCTCATCCATTTACAAACCAACCTATATTGTTGGCCTGCCCGCCTTCTTAACACGCCTCTCTAACATTGGGTTTTCAAGTAGGATCTGTAGGAGCCGAACTGGACCAATTCATCTATGACCGGGAAGGGGACTTTGTACTCGATCCGGTTTTGAGCGCCCTAGGGCGGGAAGCGGACATACCGGCGCGGGCCAATGGCAGCTTTGCGGGCGACTGCTGGGACACCGCGTAATTGATGTAGCCACCCTCGTGCATGGTACGAAGTCGCCTTGGCGCTTCAATGCAGGAGGGTGACCGATGTCGATTTATGCAGGATTGGATGTGAGTGATAAGACGACGCATATCTGCGTGGTCGATGCCGATGGTAAGGTTTTGCGGCGCGATGTTCTCGCCAGCGATCCCGATGTTTTGGCCAAGTGGCTCACCCGGCATTGTCCGGATATGCCGCCCCTGCTGGCGCTGGTGCAACTGGCGCGATGCCTGCGCTTTCCGAAAAATCCCGGGATGTCGAGCTCGCGGCGCGTCTTGCAGGGATCAGCGTGCGCGGCGCCGTCTCTATCCAGACCTATGGCTTGAACCGGCTAGCCCTGGTCCAGGAACGAACCCGGATCCTGCGACGGCTTGAGACATTGGGCTATATCGTGATCGAACTCTCCAGCGTCGCAGACGCTCTTGGCCAACTGACCCTGAGCACGGACGGCGATGTCGTTCTTCGGCAAAAGGCACAGGACCAGCTACGCGGCGTCGTTGCTCGCACGCTCGCCGATATTCGCGCCATGGCACAGCCCGATGCGCCGTTCTCGCGCATGGTCGCGGAGTGGATCGAGGCGTTCAAACGCGACATGGCGGTCTGAGCCGTGCGGCTGCTGCTCCAACCGAGGTTCGACATCATCATTTTGTTCGATGCCATATGCTCTAACAAGTCTGCCTCGTTCAGTGCGAAGCCGGAGCGCACGCCAGCGTCCTCGGTGAGCGCTGTGCGGAAGGCAAAGGACGGCATCAGAATATGGCCCATCGGCAAGGCGATGAACCACGATCTTAGATTTGGCAAGCGGGCGGTCGTCAGCTTCCGCCATCACCAGACGTTCACTGGAGCGGTAGAGAGCGATCGGCTCTGGTCGACAGCCGCCAAATAGCAGACGGTCGGCTCCTGAGGCTCGAAAATCGAGGGCTGAATGGCGACAAAGGGTCGAGGCTATGTAAAAATGTCTCGCCGTCAGCGAAACGAACAACTTCTGAATCTGCACCGCAGATCTCGCGAACGGAAAGAATCGGGTGGCAATGCTCCGTGAATCAAAGTTGCGCGGCTGAGCGCGTCATCGACGTTTTTACACAGCCTCGGTCGATGTCGGCAACAGCTGCATTCCTCGAAGTTAACCTTCCGACTGCCTATTGCAAACGTTTGCATATCGCTCTACGATCTGCAGAGAAGCAGGCTTGGATGGGCGTTTTAACGCCACCAGGCTTGTTTCGATCTTGGGGAGGATGTCGTTGGGACTGCACGCTTGACGGCGTCCTCCTCACATGAAGAGGGCGCTGAAGTGACGATATCCTGGACAGCCACGCACGTTGCGGCAATTTCTTCCTCGCCGATCGTCATTGCCCCAATTGCCGACAAGGATTTTGCCCCGGTCGGACCCGAATTGGGCATTTGGGATGCGTGGCCTATCCAGCGGCGGGATGGAGTGCCTTTAGCCCGCGTTGCGGGAGGCGAGCTTTGGATGGCGCTTGGCGCACCCCGATTTGATGACCCGGACGTGCGTCACGGGCATGCGCGCATTCACCTGCTTCGCTATCAGGATGGCATCTGGTCCGATCTCGGGCCAGCCATGCCAGATGGTTTTTCGCCGGGAAGCCGGGAATGGTCTGGATCGGCCATTGTCGATGAGGCGACGGGCGATGTGATCCTCTACTTTACGGCGGCTGGGCGGCGCGGCGAAGATGGACTGACCTTTGAGCAGCGCATGTTCAGCGCGCGGGCCAGTCTCGGCGATGACGGCCGTCTGGCGGACTGGCGGGATCTGTGCGAAGTGATCCCCCCTGCGCCCGATTGGTACATGGCGACCACGGGCGGCGGCGGCATTGGCACGATCAAGGCCTTTCGCGATCCCGCCTATTTTCGCGATCCCGCTGATGGTCGCCATTATCTGTTTTTCGCGGGATCGATGGCAGGATCGATGTCGGCCTTCAACGGCGTTGTCGGTTTTGCCACCGCGCCCGCGGATCGCCCGGACGACTGGACCGTCAAGCCGCCGCTGATTGCCGCCGATGGCGTCAATAATGAGCTGGAGCGCCCGCACGTCTTGCACCATCAGGGGCACTATTATCTCTTCTGGTCGACCCAGGCTCATGTGTTCAATCCAGACGGGCCGACAGGGCCAACCGGTCTTTATGGCATGGTTGCCGACGCGCTTCCCGGACCCTGGCGTCCAATCAACGGTAGCGGCCTTGTCTTCGCCAATCCGCAAGAGATGCCCGCGCAAAGCTATAGCTGGATGGTGCTCCCCGATCTGCGCGTCACCAGCTTCGTGGACAATTGGGGTGGGGGAGCCGAGCGGCGTTTTGGCGGCGCTTTTGCGCCATTTGTCCAGTTGTGGCTCGATGGAGATGCCGCAGGAGTGGTCGCGTGACGCAGCCTTTGATCGCGGGTGTCGAACTGGGCGGAACAAAGGTTTTCGTCCTGCGCGCGCGCGGAACGGAGATTGTCGAAAGACTATTGGTACCGACGACGACGCCCGACGCGACATTGGCGGCTGTGCAGGACATCCTTCGTCGCTGGCAGACGGAACAGGCATTTGCCGCTTTGGGTATCGCGTCTTTTGGTCCTTTGCGGCTCGACAGGAATGCCGGTGATTTTGGCCATATGCTTCCGACGCCCAAGCCCGGCTGGAGCGGAGCTGATATTTTTGGGGTCTTGTCCGGAACGCTGCCTTGTCCGGCTGTGATCGATACTGACGTAAACGCCGCAGCGCTGGCCGAAGCACGCTGGGGCGCTGGCGCACAGGAGCAGGGTCTGTCCGATTGCCTTTGCTATCTCACCATCGGTACGGGGCTAGGCGGCGGCTTTGCCCTGAATGGCAGGCCACTGCATGGCGCGATGCATCCTGAACTGGGGCATATCGCCATTCGCCGGGCGGACGGAGATGATTTTCCGGGCGTCTGTCCCTTTCATGGTGACTGCGTGGAAGGGCTAATCTCCGGCCCCGCGCTGGCGCAACGCTTTGGCAAGCCGGGCGACCGGATCGAAGCGGATGATCCGCGCTGGGATCATGTCGCCCATGATCTCGCCCAGCTCATATCGACCATCCTGCTGATGACGGCCGCACGGCAGGTGCTGATTGGCGGAGGCGTGGGCATGGGCCGCGCCAATCTGCTCGATCGGGTTCGGGGCAAGGTTCTGGCGCAGCTGGGTGGTTATTTGCCGTGTGTGACACCGGATAATATCGATGCGATCCTGCGCACTCCCGCACTGGGAGAGCAGGCCGGGCCGCTGGGCGCCATCGCGCTGGCACTGGATGCATTGAAAGAAGGGCGAGGATGATGAACAGGCTGTCTTTCCGATTTTTGTGCATGGCTGCAACCGCCATCGCCCTATCGGTTCTTCCTGAAGGTGCGCTGGCAAAGGTCAGCGCAACGGCAGACGGTCGCGTGATGCGGCTCGATGGCGGCGGCGTGACCTATGCCATGGGGGTGGATGAACAGGGCTATCTCGAGCCGCTATATTGGGGCGCAACGCTGGACGACGCGGCGCCGCTCTCGGCCCGGTATCCGACCGAACTGTCGGGGTTCGACCCGGCTGGATCGATCACGCCGCAGGAATATGCGGGGCAGGGGGAAGGGCTGGTCAGCGAGCCGGGCATCAAGGCAGAGTTCGCCGACGGCAATCGCGACCTCATCCTCAAATATCGAGGCTATAAGATATCGGGCGAAACGCTGACTGTCGAATTGGCCGATATCCGACGACCGTTCACGGTCACGCTCCACTATAGGATCGACCCGACGACCGGTGTGATCGCCCGATCGGCCAGCGTGCGCAATGGCGACAGCAAGCCGGTGCGCATCGACCAGATCGCGGCGGCGACTTACACGCTGCCAGTCGGCGATGACTATCGGCTCCGCTATCTGACCGGCCGCCACGCTTCCGAATGGTCGCAGGTGGACACGCCGGTAACCCCGGCCCTCACTATATTGGAGAGCCGCCGGGGATCGACCGGCCATGGCAATCAGCCTTGGTTCGCTCTGATCAAGGATGGCAAAAGCAGCGAGACGGATGGTCCCGTCTGGTATGGGGCGCTCGCCTGGTCCGGCTCCTTCCGCTTGTCGGTCGGCCTCGACAATCTCAGCCGGGTGCGGATCAGCGGCGGTTATAATCCCTATGATTTCAGCTGGACGCTGAAACCGGGGGAAAGCCTGGACACTCCGGTCTTCTATACGGGCTATACCAACAAGGGGATGGGAGACGCCTCGCGCCGCTTCCATGCTTTCCAGCGCGCCACCATCATCCCCGGTGGTGCCAAGGCGAAAATCCGCCCGGTTCTCTATAATAGCTGGGAAGCCACGACCTTCAATGTGACCGAAGCAGGTCAGATGGCGTTGGCCGAAAAGGCGGCGAAGATCGGGGTGGAACGCTTCGTCGTCGATGACGGCTGGTTCGGCGCGCGTGACGACGACAAGGCGGGGCTGGGCGACTGGACCGTCAATCCGCGGAAATTCCCCAACGGCCTTAAGCCTCTGATCGACCGGGTGAAGGCGTTGGGCATGGATTTCGGCCTCTGGGTCGAGCCGGAGATGGTGAACGTCAATTCCGACCTTTACCGCGCCCATCCCGATTGGGTGCTGAATTTCCCCGGCCGGCCGCGCACCGAAGGCCGCAACCAACTGCTCCTCAACCTGGCCCGGACCGATGTGCGCGATCATCTGCTGACCGTGCTGGACCGGCTGGTGAGCCAGAATGATATCGCCTTTCTCAAATGGGACTATAATCGCAACTGGACCGAAGCGGGCTGGCCCGAAATGGCGCCGGAGGATCAGCAGCGGATACAGGTCCAATATGTCCGCAACCTCTACTACATCCTGTCCGAACTGCGGCGGCGGCATCCGGGGCTGGAGATTGAGGGCTGCTCGGGCGGCGGCGGGCGCATCGACCTGGGCATCATGGGGCTTACCGACCAGAGCTGGACCTCGGACAATACCGATCCCTATGATCGCCTGATCATCCAGGACGGCTTTAGCCAGGCCTATGCCCCGTCGATCATGATGGCCTGGGTGACGGACAGCCCCAATTGGGCGAATGGGCGGGAAACCAGTCTCGATTATCGCTTCCTGTCCGCCATGCAGGGCAGCCTTGGCATCGGCGCAAATCTGGATCATTGGCAGGAGGCGGATTTCGCCACGGCCACGAAATGGATCGCTGCCTACAAGAACATCAGGGATATCGTGCAGCGCGGTGATCTCTATCGCATTGCGCCGCCCCGGCCGGGCGCGGCGACGTCCGCTACCTTCCATGTTTCCCCGGACAAGCGCCGCGCCGTGCTATTCCAGATGCTGCACAGTTCATCCTTCCGCGACAATGTCGAGGCGCTGCATCCGGCGGGGCTCGATCCGGCGCGCCGCTACAGCGTGCGGATGCTGGACGGATCGGCCTTGCCCGATGGCGTGCCAGTTGAAGCCAGCGGCGCCTATTGGATGGAGCAGGGGCTGCGCGTGAAGCTGAAGGGCGATTACAAGGGCGCGGCCTACCTGTTCGAAAGCTGAGCGCTCAGCGACGCGGCGGGCGTATGTCGAACGCAATTGACAGCCGCTCGCCGTCCGCGAAGGGCACCGTACCGTGCCAGAGGGTCGAAGGAAACAGGATCAGGCGGCCGACCTTGGGTTCGATCTGGCGGTAGGGGGGCAGGTCCAGCCCCAGCTCCGGCGGCGGCGTGCCGAACCGCAGCCAGCCCGATGGCGCGTCGCCCATGGCCGAGGAGTCGGGCAAGGCGACATGCAGCGCCGAACTGATCCAGCCGACAGGATGTGTGTGTGCAACATGAAAGCCTTGGGCGCAGAGCCGCACTGACCAGCTTCCCGCAAACCGCATTTCGCCCCGCGGCATGCCGAGCAACGGATGGCCCGGTTCGTGTCGCGGCAACTGATCGATATAGTCGCGCACGGTGGCCTCGATCGCGGCGCGAGTGCGCTGCATGATCGGCTCATGGCGGAAGAGCAGCGGCCGATCGGTCTGGGTGCCGCCGCGCACCGACTGGTCGGGATAGGGCGCTGTCGCTATGTGCAGCGTGCGGAGAAGATCGGCAAGATCCGACAATTCCTGTGCACTGAGATCCATGTCGGCTGCGCTGATCAACTGGTCGGGCCGGTCGAGCCAAGCCGCTCTGTCATCCCCCAGCATACGCCAGCCGATCGACAGATAGGGCCAGAATAAGGGCGCGGACGGGGAGCCAAGCTGCGCCAGGGCAATCTCTACCGCTCGCTCCGGCGCGCCGCAGCGCAGCGCGTGGCGGACTCGGGCAAGTGTCAGGCCGGGATCTGCACGGTCAGCCAGTCTGTCGAACAGATTGGGATTGTCCGCAGCCACCCCTGATTCCGCTTCGAGATAGAGGCTTGCGACCTCCAGCGCGGCGACCTCTCCGCAAGCGCATATTGCCTTGTCCAGCACCGCGCGGGCCTGATCCCATTCCTTCGCCTTGGCCAGCCAATGGAAATGTCCAAGGTGCAGCGTCAGATTGTTCGGCTCGACACGCAGCGCTTCGTCAAAGCCGTCATCCTCTCGCCCGCTGGCACCGGCAAGACGATGCAATGTTGCGCGGTAGGTCTGGGCGTCGACCCAGCCAGGACAATCACGGAGAGTCGCAGTCATCAAGGCCAGCGCCGCTTCGCTGTCGCCTTCCGCCGCAAGCGCGCCTGCGTGGCCGCGAACCAGCGCCATGTCCGCCGGGGCAAGGGTGCGAGCGATCGCGAATTGCGCGGCAGCGCTGCGCCCGGTTTCGTAGCGCAACTGGGCGATGAGGGCGTGTGCCGGCGGATCGTGCTCCGCCAACGCAGCAGCGCGTTCGGCAGCGATCAGCGCGGCTTCATGCGCATGAACCTCTCGCAGGACCAGCGCCTTCAGCCAGAGGAGTCGGGGATGATCCGGCCAGAGCAGGCAGGCGTGTGCCAATATCGGAAGCAGATGGTCTTCTGCCCCGGCGCGCAATGCGCAAAATATGGTCGACTCGATCGACCTCAGCCAAACGGCTGAGTCGGGAGAAGATGGGGACGCGGGCTGGTTCGCGGCAAGATCGGCAAGATTGTCATGCGCTTCCATCCTCAACCCGATCGCTCTTACTTTTCGGCCAGAACCGCCGATACCATGAGTGCGATATAGCATGATGGATCGCTCTGGCGAGATTAAATGCAAACGTTTGCTGCAATATGTTGCAAAGGTTTGCAGAGACGTTTATGCAATGCTTCGACCGACCGTGAAGCGATGTGCGGCGGCCCTAAGGAGGGGATCATGAAGACCAGAATTCAGCCAAGCTGCATTTCCACGTTCGCGCTGGCCATGGCGTGCCTTGGCGGCCCTGCTCTGGCGCAGGAAGCCGCACCTGCCGACACGCAAGCCGCTGCCGGGCAGGAGCGTGCGGCCATTAATGGCGAGGATATCGTCGTCACTGCCGCAGCCGGCGACAAATCGCGTTTCCGATCGTCCATTTCGGTGTCGCAGGTCAGCCAGGAAGCGATCCAGAATTTCACACCGCGCTCCGAAGCTGAAGTGCTGCGGTCCATTCCTGGCCTCCAGCCCTCCGATACGGCGGGTCCGGGCGGCAACGCCAATATCGGGGTGCGCGGCATTCCGGTGTCGACCGGCGGATCGGAATATGTCGCCCTTCAGGAAGATGGCCTGCCCGTGACCCTGTTCGGCGACATCCAGTTCGGCAACAATGACTATTGGCTGCGCTTCGACCAGAATGTCGAGCGGGTCGAAGCCGTGCGCGGCGGTTCCGCCTCCACCTTCGCCAGCCAGGCGCCCGGTGCCGTCGTCAACTATATCAGCAAGACCGGCGAGAAGGAGGGCGGTTCCATCGGCCTCTCAAAGGGCGTTGGCTTTCGCGAGACGCGCGTCGATTTCGACTATGGCGGTCCTATCAGCGACACGCTGCGCTTTCATGTCGGCGGCTATGCCCGTGAGGGCGGCGGCCCGACCAACGAGGATTTCAACATCCTGCGCGGCTATCAGGTAAAGGCCAACCTGACCAAGGATCTGGGCGAGCGCGGCTTTATCCGCTTCAATTTCAAGCGGCTGGACGAACAGGCGCCGACCAACACGACCATGCCCTCGCTAGTGACGATCGACGGCAACAAGATCAGCAATTTCAAGCCGCTGCCTGGTTTTGACGCTCGCGATGGATCGACCTATTCCATCTATCAGCGCAGCTTCCAATATGTCGACAGCAACGGCGTGCTCAAAAATGCCGATGTGGAGGGCATCCATCCCCGCGTCACGTCCGTCGGTGCGCAATTCCATTATGAGTTGAGCGACGCGCTGACCGTCGACAATAATTTCCGCTACACCGACATGAGCGGCAATTTCACCACCCAGTTCCTGAACGTCGCGACGACTGCCAGCGTGCTGGGATCTACCGTCAACGGGCAAACGGTGGGGGCGATCCGCTATGCGGCGGGGCCGAACAAGGGGCAGGCCTATACCGGCACCTATCTGAACAATAATCCCAACATCAACACGCTGATGAAGGATATGGGCAGCATCGCCAATAATCTGGCGCTGACCGGCAAGTTCGATGTCGGCGGCGGCAAGGTCACCATGCAGGCGGGCTGGTTCCATATGAGCCAGAACATCGTGCAGGACTGGCATGTGAACCGCCAATATAGCGCTCTAGAGGGCGAAAATGCTGCGCCGCTGAACCTCTACTCCACCACCGGCACACAGATCACCGCGGCGGGCCAGGCCGGGTTCAACGACAATTGGGGCAATTGCTGCGCGCGCAGCGTCGACCTCAAATATACCGACGACGCGCCTTTCCTGTCCGCCAACTATTCGGGCGGCGGCTTCGACCTCGACGCTAGCGTCCGCTTCGACCGGGTGCGGGGTGAAGGCACGGCGCAGGCGGGCGTTGCCGGTCCCGATTATGTCGTCAGCGATGAAGTCGGCAGCGCGACCTTGCCATCGATGCTGCCGGGTGGCGTGATCGAGCGGATCAACTACAGTCGTAGCTATACCAGCTGGTCGTTCGGCGCGCTCTACGCCTTCGACAGCAGCACCAGCGTCTTCGCCCGCGCCAGCCGGGGCGGGCGCTTCAACGCCGACCGGCGCACGCTGGGCGGGAATTTCAATGCCGACGGGTCGCTCAACAGCCAGGGCGCCAGCACGGCCATCAACTTCCTCAATCAGCAGGAAGTGGGCGTGAAGCATCGTGGCTTCGTCGGCGGGTCGGGCAATTACTCGGTGGAAGTCACCGGGTTCCGCTCGACCCTCACTGAAAATAATTATGACTTCACCCGGATCAACAATCCGCCGCCGAACAATGACCCGAATATCTCCAATGACTATCGTTCCTGGGGTGTCGAACTGACCGGGCGTCTCAATCTCGGCAATTTCCGTCTGGCGGTCGATGCGACCTGGGTGAACCCGAAGATCAAGGATAGCGCGACGGCGGCGCTGGTCGGCAACCGACCGGGCGGCATTCCCAAGCTCACCTATCTGATCTCGCCATCCTATGATGCAGGCCTGTTCGCGGTCGGCCTGTCCGCCAGCGGTCAGTCGAGCGCACCCAATGACGATTTCAACCTCTACACCGTACGCGGCACGACCTTCTTCAATGGCTTCGTAAAGGTGCGGCCGATCGAAAATCTGGAACTCGGCCTTAACGCCAATAACCTGTTCGACACGCTGGGCTATCGCGGAGGCGGCCAGTTGCTGCCGACCAGCGCGACGACCGGCATCTTCCAGAACAGCGCGGTCTATGGCCGCACCGTGACCGCATCGATCCGCTACAATTTCTGATCCTTGTTCGATGCTGGAGCGACTGTTCCTCCTCTCCGGAACAGTCGTTTCGGTAACCTGAAGGGCCCGGTTCTGCACAGGAACCGGGCCTTTTCTTGTCAACTGGACTCCCGCGTCACGATCTCTGGTGCAATCTCGATCGATCCGACCTCCTCGCCCGACAGTCGTTGGCACAGTCGGTCGACCAGCAACGCAGCGCCTTGCTGGATATCCTGCCGGATGGTTGTGAGCGGCGGGTTGGACAGTCGCGCCAGCGGCACATCGTCAAAGCCTACCACCGATAAATGGTCTGGCACGCGGACCTCCTGTTCGGCGGCGGCGGTGATGACGCTCATGGCGGTCACGTCCGAAGCGGCAAATATGCCGTCGGGGCGATGGCCCGCCGCAAAATAGTCGGCTGCCACGCGATAGCTCGCCTCCGGCGTGACATGCGCATGAACCAGTTCGACCCGGTCTTGCACATCGGTGGGCAGGGCGGAGAGAAAGCCTTCATAGCGGGCGGCAAATTCAGGCACGGCGACATTGCCGAAAAAGGCGAGCTTGCTACGTCCGCGTTCCAACAAGTGTCGCGCGGCCAGCGCACCGCCGGCCACATTGTCGGTCCCGACCGTTAGATACTGATTGCGGTCTGCATGGGCGCCCCAGATGACCATTGGGCGATAATGGCTGGCGGTGCGGTCCAGCACGTCGCTCTGGTTGGACTGTCCAATGATGATGACGCCATCGACCCGGCCCCCGCGGATGAAGGCGTCCAGCCAATCCTCGCCATCGGGCAATACGCGCGACAGTAGCAGGTCGTAACCGCGCTCCGTCAATTCGTCCGCCAGAAAACCCAGCATTGCCATGAAGAACGGATCGGACAGATGCTGCCCGCGCTCATGCCCCAATGGCAGCAGCACGGCGATTGCTCCGGTACGGCCCAGCCGCAGATTCTGCGCGGCGACATTCAACTGGAAGCCATGCCGGGCCGCCAGTTCCTGAATACGGCGTCGCGTATCCTTGTTGAGCGCGCCCTTTGACGTCAGCGCACGAGATACCGTAGACACAGAAACGCCGGCGATCCGGGCGAGATCGGTTATGCTTCGGACAGGTTCGTTCTGATTATCCGTCATATCCTATCGTCTAGGCCACGGAAGGACAGGGGGCAATCTGGATAGCGTACATCAATTCTCGCGGGATATCCTGACCATCAGGGTAGCGGCGCCTGCTGCGATCATCATCATACCGCTCATCAAAAGGATGTTGCGTGGGTCGCTGCCCAGCAGCGGACGGTAGATGACCGGCACGATCAGCGTTTCGAGCAGCATGGGAATGACGATGAACATGTTGAAAATGCCCATGTAGACGCCGGTCCGCTCGGGCGGGATGGCATTGGCCAGCATGACATAGGGATTGCCCATCATACTGGCCCAGCCGATGCCGATGCCAATCATCAACAAGAAGAGATGCGTGCGATCACTCGCGCCGGGGATGGCCAGCATCGCAGCGCCGGACAAGGCGACGGCGATGGCGTGAACATAATGCGGTCCGATCCGCCGGGTGAGCGGCACCATGGCGAAGGCTGCGAGGAAGGCGACGGCATTGTAGAGCGCGCCCGCCTGCCCGGTCAGCAAAACCGCTTGGCGGAAGCCGCTGCTTGCCGGATCGGCCGTGTCGAAAATAGAGCGGGCCAGCGCGAAGCTGATAAACTGCCAATAGGCAAACATCGCGAACCATTGCAGCAGCATCGATAAAGCAAGCTGGCGCATGGCGACGGGCATGTCGCGCACCGCCGTCATGAAGTCGCGCAGTGCCGTGCCGAAGGACAGCCGTTCGCCCTGCATGCGCGCTATCTCTTCGGTCGGCAGCGGCAATTCGGGAACGCGCAGCACCGACCAGAGGATCGTCGATATGGAAATCACCGCGCCGATCAGAAAGGCGATCCGGGTAACGTCGGGTATGCCGTTCGCATCGACCAGATCGGCATTAAATCCGCCCCACACGAGCAGCGAGGGCGCCAGATAGGACAGTGTCTGGGCGAGGCCGGTAAAAGCACTTTGCGTCAGGAACCCGACCGATCGCTGGCTTTTATCCAGCCGGTCGCTCACATAGGCGCGATAGGGTTCCATGGTGATGTTATTCGCCGCGTCGAGCATCCACAGCAGGCTGGCCGCAAACCAGAGGCTCGGGCTGTAGGGCATCATCAACAGGCCCAGGCTGCACAATATGGCACCGATCAGAAAATAGGGCGTGCGTCGGCCCCAGCGACTGACTGTCCTATCGCTCAACGCACCAACGATCGGTTGCACGAGAAGCCCCGTCACCGGTCCCGCCAGCCAGAGGAGCGGCAAATGGGCCTCGTCTGCGCCAAGATAGCGATAGATCGGCCCCATATTGGCTTGTTGCAGGCCAAAGGAGAATTGGATGCCAAGGAAGCCGAGATTCATCTCGACAATGCGGGACAGGCGCATTCTTGGTTTGTTTGCTCTGTCTCGCATATGCACCTCTCCGTCGCCGTTGCGATCTTTCGAGAGCCGATCTTACAGACAAAATCGGAATAAGCAAACGTTTGCTGTATTTGATTCTTGGAAATAGGGCGGTCCAGCCTGTTCGAACCGTTTTCACGCTTTGAACAGAGATATCTCGCGCGGGCGTTCATATGTCGCGGCCAGACAAGTGTTTATTTTCGAAGGGCCAAGATGGTGTTCAAACTGAACGCCTACCCAAAAGCTGCCAGTCGGCGAAAAGCCACATTTGGATATGCAAGGGAAAGCTGACTGACCGGAGTTAGGGCTAAGACATCGGGCGCTGAGCGGCTGGAATGGGTCGGCAATAGATGAGTTCTTCTCATCCCAACATCGCAGGGAAGACCTGCTTATACGCCTCGTTCGACGCCAAATCGAAACTAACGCTTGACGTTAATTCTATATAGGTAGATTTATTGCGCATGTCTCGAACGCGCGCGCTCTCCCCTCATGCCCGGATGGTCCTGGCCGTCTTGCTCGATGCTGGATCCCAATGGTCTCATGGCTATGAGCTGTCACGGCGCGCCGAAGTAAAATCCGGCACGCTTTATCCGCTCCTCATCCGACTGGAGGCGCAGGGTTATCTCGAAGCTGAATGGCAACAACCTGCTGAAGGGGGGCGGCCGCCAAGGCACGCCTATCGACTGACCGCCAGCGGCGTGCAACTTGCCCGCGCCAATCCTCCAGGACCGGCGGCGGCAATAGCTTGGGACCGCGGGGCCGCGGCCACATGAGGACTGGTTTTCGCCGCAGCGTCATCGATCTCTCCTGCAGTGCCTTGCAAGCGGTGCTGCCTGCCTCGCTGCAGTCCTGGGGATTGGCGGTCCGTTACGAGGCGTCTGCCATCCCGGATGACAGCAAGGCGCTCATGTATACGTTTGGCTGTCTTTGCGGACTAATGCCTCGTGCCGTCGCATCGCGTCTGCTCACCCTCTTCCTCTCCCTCGCGGGTGAGAATGTGCCTTATTTGGAAGGACCGACCATCATGCACTTATTCGATGCCATAATGCGGAAACCGCGCGCGCTCGGTATCATCTGCGCGATCGGCGCCGTCGTTCTGGGTATTTTGTATATGGTGATCGTTGGCGCTCCGGCGCGCTATCTCGGTGTCAATGCCTGTGCATTGGCTATCGGCCTGTCGATGCTGGCATTGCTTGACCGCACTGCCGCAGCGGGCCGGCGATGGACGGACGGTGCGAGCGTCGCGATGGCAATTGCGATGCTGGCGACAGCGCTTTTCGGCTCCGAAGTGGATGGAGCGGCACGCTGGGTGAACCTCGGCGGGGTAGCCATTCAACCGAGCCTGATCCTCGTGCCGGTGATGCTTGTCACCTTCTCGCGGATCCGTAGCGTGCTGGCGACTGTCAGCATCATAACCGCTGCTGTCGCGATGGCGCTGCAACCCGATCGGGCGATGGCCGGAATGCTCGCACTTTGCCTTGCCGTGCTCGCAGTCATGCGCCCTGATAGGCATGTTTGCGTGGCACTTGCTACCAGCATTGCCAGCTTCGCGGCAACGCTGGTTCGTCCTGATACGCTGCCAGCCGTCCCCTATGTCGACCAGATCCTCTATTCGTCCTTCGATATTCACATCGCTGCCGGCGTTGCAGTGCTGGGCGGCATGGCGATAATTTTGATTCCGGCGATCGTCGGTTGGAGCCGGGATGCCGACAATCGCGCGATCTATTGTGCTTTCGGCACCGTCTGGTTCGCCGCGATCGCTGCGGCTGCCCTGGGCAATTATCCGACGCCGATCGTGGGTTATGGAGGCAGCGCCATCATTGGCTATGTGTTGAGCCTTCTAGCGCTTCCTAAATTGTCCGGTTGCCATGCCGGGACTGCTGGGCACGCGCGAGGGGCAAGGGATGGATACTCGTCCGACGCGCAACTGTTCGTAGCATTGGTTTGATTGCATCCTTTGTTAATAGGCGCGCCCGCTGAAATTGCGGACCTTCTGCACCTGGTGCGCGGAAATTGGCTTCTCGGTGTCGGATTTGGGCCGTTTCGGATTATGCGGAACGCCGATCACGCGCGAAGGCCCAGCGCAGACTGCTAGCAACCATGGCTTTGGATAGCCTAATGGCGGGACGGCTCAGATAGTGGCTGGGCAGGGCGTGCAGGGTTCTTGCCCAGTCGGGCAGGAGGTCGACGGCGGCTTCCATGGTTATCTTCTGGACCGGAATGGCCGCAGGCGTCGGCGCCTTCTGGCGAAGAACCAGACGGGCGACCTCACGTGTGCGTGCGTCAGCCTGTAATTGCGGACGCAGGCGCGCGACAAGTGCTTCCGCTTCTGCCCTGCTTTCGGGAACAGGAGCGGCCCCCAGTTTGTGGGCAATGTCTGCGAACTGGGCGAAATAGAGATCCTGATCCGTCCGGCTCATGTCGGGTTCGCCATAGCGTATCCATGCGTCCAGAAAGCAGAGTGCCTCAGTTACATGAACCCAGGCGAGCAGATGGGGGTCATTGGCGCGGTAAGGCGTGCCGTCCGCCAGCGTGCCGGTGACGCGGTCATGCACTTGCCTGACGCGATCAATGGCTGCGAGCGCATCGGCCCGGACGGCAAAGGTGGTGACGGCGATGAAGCGCGCCGTGCGCCGGAGCCTGCCCAGCATGTCGTCGCGGAAGGTCGAATGATCCCATATCCCAGCCAGCGCGGCGGGGTGGAGCATCTGGAGCAGCAGGGCCGTTACGCCGCCGACCATCATCGTGGTGACATCGCCATGGACGCGCCAGATCACCGACCCCTCTGGAAACAGCGCCTGAGCGGAACGGATAATGGGCTGCTCGCCGCGAGCGCGGTCGTTGAAGATGGCCCGAACGCGACCGACAAGCAGGCGCTTCAATGGCCGGGTAGCGACGGATGGGAGGAGAGCCATGGCAAGATGAACTCAGGCAGAAAGGGAAATGGTCCGATCAGGTGGGGCGATTGTGCAAGCCGTGCGCCGGTCGCCCGCCTGTATCCTCCGCCGCGGGGACGATGCGGGTTAGCGCCTTGGTCCGCGCCAGATGCTCGGGCAGGGCGATGTTGGAGGCTAGGCCGATCCGCTCCAACAGCAGGATGAAGGCATAGGCCCAGTCACTTTGGCCCGGATAAAGGCCGATGCGTGCCGAACCGGGGAAGGCGTGGTGATTATTGTGCCAGGCCTCGCCCATGGTCGGGATGGCGGCCCAGGGCACGTCATGCGCCTGAACGCCCGCGCCATTGACCAGCCAGCTTTGCGGTCCCCGACGATGCGCCAGATGGCCGACGAACCAGTGGCCCGTCACCGATGCGCTGACCCGGACGCATATTCCCCACAGCACCCAGCTCCACCCGCCGCCTGCAAAGAGCAGCAGTGCGATGGGAAGCTGTTGCGCCATCCATGTCGCCTCCAGAAAGCGGTAGAAGCGATCGCGGTCGACCGCGCCCAGATTGAAGGCGGGCGGATGGTCGAGGTCAAGCCGGCAATGCATCTGCCACCATGCGTCGATCAGCATGGGCTGCCGATGGGCGAGATAATCATGGCAATCCGTCTGTCGTTGCGCCCAGTCGCGCAGGTCGTGGGTACGGATCATCCAGAAAGGGCCGCCCATGCCCACGCCCGTCCCGACCCAGACCAGGAAGTGCTCTAGCCAGAGAGGACAGTCGAAACTGCGATGGATCAGGCGACGATGGAAGCCGACGCTATGCCCCAGCAGCAGCGACGCGCCGGTCATCAACAGGAAAACACCTAAGCCGCTCCAGCTGAAATGGAACAGGGCCAGGACAGCGCCCGCCAGCATGCCTCCGTTCCAGAGCGAATGGATGGGATCCCAGCGGACCTTGCCGGCGACTGGGCTGCATCCTGGCGTTTCTCGCAGGCTGTTCACGCTGCAACGGTCGGTGACGTCCATGGCGACAATTTCCTAGGTAATTAGCTTATTTCTTAAATATCGCCCTGGACTTGTCAAGTGGTTAGCTTATTCCTTAAATATGCCACATGCAGAAGGTTTTCGAAGCTCTCGCCTCCGCCCCGCGACGGAAAATATTGGCCTACCTTGCCCATGCCGAGATGAACGCGGGCGACATTGCCTCGCGTTTCGAGATGTCGAAGCCGGCCGTGTCCCAGCATCTGGCGATTCTCGAAAATGCGGGACTCATCGCCAGCGAGAAGCGGGGGCAGTTCGTCTACTACAGCCTTGTCCCCGACAGTCTGGCGAACACGCTCAACGCCTACGTGCAGGAGGTGTGCCCGGTGTCGCGTCCGCTGAAGGCGGAGAGCGCTGCGATCGCCAAATCGCGCAAGGTTGCGTCCGACGAGTGAATGTCGGGTTGTAATCCAGATAAGCAGACGGGCCGCTGCTGGGGAATAAGATTTGGTCGTTAAGTGGCGGCAAGGGGTCGGTTTCGTCGAAAGCGAATACCTTATCGTGGGACACACTCGTCGTTCCCGACAGAATCCGAAAGCGTCTGCTTTTGAAGGAGCCGTCATTTGGCTTCGGAGCTGAAAAACACAGTCCGTCCGAAGACGTACATGCATATCGTGTTGCGATCGAGGGGCAGCGTATCACGCCATAGTGTTGTATTGACTCGGAAGGCAGAGGGACGGTCTGAATCGGCTATATTGGGACATATGTCGCGACGCTTTTGACTGGAACGACGAAAGCTTATTCTTTCTTCAGATCCTCACGGCCTTTAGCAGGGCCGGGATACCCTGGGCATCAAAACCACGACGGCTACCAAAGAGCCTTTATCAAGGGGAACTATATACCTAACTAGCCATTAGAACCACCACACCAACGATGCTCCTACCCCTATGACGGCGAGCCAAATTATAGCGCGCTGATTTACGCCTGAAGGATCAGGGTCGTTTGCCCCACCTGCTCCGGTTAGATTCCCAAGTAAGCTCATGATGCCGATGGCCATCAATATATAGCCGAGTATCGTCATGATTGAGCCTTCCCTGCTTTCTTGACTGGGGACGGAAGGGCGATTTTATCCATGAAGCTGAGTTGTAGCGTTTCGTCGAAATGAGGATATGCCCGCGCCAAATGACTCTGGAAGGTCGGCCAGTCGTTTGAAATGCGCATAAGCGCCTTGATGCCCTCCAGAAACTCACGCAACTTCGGGTGACCAACGTGTTCTGACAGCATCTGATGCAGACGAACCTTCGGTCTACCCTTTTCATCTCTTGGTACGGTCCGTTGAATTTCTGCGAGAACGCCCGGTGCAAGCCGCTCGTAAAAATCGTTCGTCCATTTCCCCACGATGCCGGGGCGCTTCTTGATGGAGGCCTCTGTGAAATCCCAGCCGTTCAAGCGGAATATGTTCATATAAAGGTCGTCGTCAAAAGTCAGCGCCCATGGCAACGCTTCCGCGCTAACATATTGCCGCAGAACGTCTTCAAGAACCCTGCGGCGGTTGAGATCGCGGAAGCCAGTAGCTTCATCAACAAGGTCATTAATGGCTTTGTCAGTGAGTGCGCGAAGAAGCTTTTGGCACTCTTTGGCGATATGCTCCTGCGAGGGCAGAAGCGCGCCCGCCAGCATTGCATCATGATACACCCAGCAGACGGACGGCAACAAAGTTGCACGGTAGCCAAACGCCTTGACGCCCCGTCGCGTCTCGAAAATGATCGGTTCTGTCGACCTTATTAAGTCACTGGTAATAAAGGGAATAAGGCTCTTTGCGCGCAAAAAAGGCGGCAAACCGTCGACCGTCGATCCCTCGCCACCCTTCGCTTTGCCAGCTCGCCCGATTGACTTCAGAAAGCCCTCTTGGGTCAAGACGCGAGTATTATGAATGTCATCCAGAACCGCGCAAGGAATGTCGACGCTTCCGATTGGCAAGAAGCCGTCGACCACGGCGGCGGGGACTGGCCCTGCTACGACAGGGGGCGAGCCAGTTGCGACCATCGCCTTTGCCACATCGTCGAAACTAGCGTCGATTGGCTCAATTTCGCTCTTATTATCCGGCATGAGTCAATTCCTTGTAGGTGATGCGCTTGCCGATCATCCGGCCAATGGTCATGTCGATGAAGCCCATAGTGCCAGCTTCGCGCGTATTCTGGCGGAACGAAAATTCGTTGACGTATCGGTGTAGATGCTTGGGCGACATGAAGTGGTAAATGCCATAGTGGCCGCGCTTCAGGAGCGCCCAGAAGCTTTCAATGCCGTTGGTGTGAATACAATAGTCGCGGACGTATTCGCCTGCGCTGTGATTCACGGTGTGGTGAATGTAGCCCTTGCCGGTGAGGCCGAGATAGGCGCTTGCTTCGTCAGTGACGACTGATGACCCAGCGGGAACATTCGCGGTGACGAAGCCCGTAAGGGTCTTTGCGCCGGTATCTGCGACCGGCTTGGCGCGCACTTGGTCATTATCGTCACGGATGCCTACAACCGCAGTCTTGCCAACGCCGCCCCGGCCAGCATGAAGCTTCTTGTCAGCGTGCTTGTTCTTCTCTTTGCCACCAATGTAGGCTTCATCGACCTGCACATGATTGCCCATGTCGGGACCGGAGCCAGCGAGCCAAGTTTCGCGGATGCGCTGGGCAAGGAACCATGCCGATTTTTGCGTGATGCCCAATTCGCGGGCCATCTGCGTCGAAGGAATACCCTTGCGCGCCGTGGTCATCATGTAGATCGCCATCAGCCACTTGTGCAGCGGCAGGCGACTTTCAGCTAACACAGTGCCAGTGCGGACGCTGAAATGCTGGCGGCAGTCGCGGCAGCGATACGGCATAGGCTTCATGCTGGCGATGGATGCGACCGAGAGGCCACCGCAATGGGGGCAGGAAACTTCGCCAGCCCAACGGTTATTCTCGAAATATGCCCGCGCAGCGGACTCATCAGGGAACCGCTGGAAAAACTGATAGAGGCTCACGGTTTCAGGCTTGTTGGTCATGAAACCTAACTAGCCAAATCGAGCGATCCGGTCAATAGATTTGTGGCTAGTTAGGTATATAGTTCCCATATTTTTGGACATCAGATTCGTTTCCTGACTGAACTGCTCCTCTGATAAAGGGCGATAGAAATCGTGATAAAATAGGCGTCAAACTCGGTCTGACTGCGACCAACTGAGTCCAAATTCCCACGTTCCAAAATCCTGCACAAACCATTGGATAACAGCTGTTTTCGTTGATTTGGCTAGATGATTCACCGCAAACTGACCGCTCATTTAATTATTTTCACAACAATAATTAAAAATGTCACATCGCTGCATCAGGGGAGCGCCCGACCAATCAAAGAGGGGCTCTCCATGTTCAAGACCATTTTGGCTACCGGCACCGCCCTTGCGGCGCTCTGTTCCATGTCGCCTGCCTTTGCGCAGGATAGCGGGCCGGCCGAACAGGCCGCCGACGCTGGCAATGGGTCGAGCGACATCATCGTCACCGGTTCCACCCGCGCCCAGCGCCGCTTCGACGTATCCTATGCGATCAACACCATCTCGAACGAAGATGTGGAGAAGATCGCGCCGGTGAACTTCGCCGACCTGATCGGTCAGTTGCCCGGTTTCCAGACCGAAATCACCGGTGGCGAAGTCCAGAATATCTACCGCATCCGCGGCCTGCCCAATGACGGAGGCTTCGTCAGCTTCCAGCAGGACGGCTTGCCGCTGTTCCACGAGAATGACGGCGTCTTCTTCCGTGGCGACGCGATCCTGAAGCAGGATCTGATGACCGACCATGTGGAGGTCGTGCGCGGCGGCCCGGCGCCGGTCTATGCCAGCTATTCGGGCGCGATCATCAACGCCATCACCGTCACCGGCAGTGATACGCCGCGCGGCAAGGCGCAACTGACGTTGGGCGACACCGGCCTTTATCGCCTGGACGCCTATCAGGCGGGACCGCTGGGCAAGGACACCTATTATGCGATCGGCGGCTTCATTCGCCAGCATGACGGGTATCGCGACAATGGCTTTCCCAATGACAAGGGTGGCCAGATCCGCGCCAATATCAAACATGATTTCGACAATGGATCGGTCAAGTTCAACGTGAACTATGTGAACGACCACAACGTCTTCTATCTGCCGATCCCGACCGCCGATCCACGCGATCCCAGCGTCTCGCTCGACAAATATATCGACTATTTCGACGGCACGATGAACTCGCCGGCGCTGCGCAACGTGAACCTCATGTATCGGGATGGCACCGGCCAGATTCAGAGCCGCAACAGCGACCTGTCCGATGGACGCCATATGCAGATGATCAATTTCGGCGCCCAATATGAGGGCGAATTTGGCGAATGGCTGGTATCGGCCAAGGCGGGCTACACGCAGGGCAAGAACGACTTCACCGCTTTCTATTCGACCACGAACCCGGCAGATGGCACCACATTTGCCAGCGGCTATCTCGCCCGCGCCACCGCCGCCTTCGGCGCGGTCGACCATTTCGGCTATACGCTCGCCGGCACCAACACCGTCTATGATCCCACTTCGGCATCGGGTCTGGTGATGCAGGGCCAGTATCGCGACATCCATTCGAAATATTATTCGGGTCAGGCCAACCTGTCCGTCGCCCGCAAGTTCGAAACCGGGTTCGGCAGCCATGACCTGAAGCTCGGCCTCTATGGCAGCCTCTATGGCGAAAGCAGCCGCACCCTCTACCAGAATTATCTGATCGAGGTTTCCGGCAAGCCCCGCACGCTCGACCTGGTCGCCTACAACGCAGCCGGCACCGAGATCGGCCGCGTGACCGAAAATGGCGTGCTCAACTATGCCGCGACTCTCAATCAGGGCGACAGCGATGCGAAGATGTTTGCACTCTATGCCAACGATACCTGGGAAATCATACCGGGCCTGCGCATCGATGCGGGTATCCGTCACGAGCGCTACAGCTACAAGGGCTGGGCCGCGCTGACCGAGGCCGCCAATCTGGGTGACGCCACGACGCTTGCGGATGACAGCACCCGCGCCTTCACCGGGGTCATTATCAACCAGACGCTGAAGCCCAACGTTACCAACTGGACGGTCGGCGCGAACTATGACTTTTCCAGCCATGTCGGCGTCTATGGCCGCGCCTCGCACCTGGAAACGCCGCCCAACGTCCAGACGGTGATGAGCATCAACCCGACCATCATCACGACCAAGGCCGACCAGTTCGAAGCAGGCCTGAAGCTCGCCTTCGGCCGCTCCTATCTCTACGTCACCGGCTTCTACACCAATTTCGATCCGCTCAACGCCAGCTTCCTGGCCTTTGATCCGACCACGGGCCGCAACGACGTCAACATTCCCTTCATCGGCGAAGCGCAGGTCAAGGGCGTGGAGTTTGACGGCAAGCTGGCTCTAACCAACTGGTTCTCGCTCAACGGCGCGCTCACCATCAGCGATCCCAAATATAAGAATTTCCAAAGCTCGACCGGCGCCGACCCGGAACAGGCCGAAGGCAATCAGATCGTCCGCCAGCCCAAGGTCTATGGCAATATCCGCCCCAGTTTCGATTTCGAGACGGGCGACACGGATATCTCCGTCTATGGCCGCTACACCTATATGGGCAAGCGCTTCGTCGACCTCTACAACAACACCGCGCTGCCGGCCTATGGCACGGTCGGCGCGGGCATCACGGCGCGCCGCGGCAGCTGGCAGGCGCAGATCGTGGGCGACAACCTCTTCAACGCCCATGGCCTGACCGAAGGCAACACTCGCACCGACTCGCTGAGCGGGCAGGGCAGTTCGGAGGCGATCTACGGCCGCCCGATCTTTGGCCGCAACTTCCGCCTCGTCATCAGCAAGAGCTGGTGATGCGGCCGAGGATGACAAGCCTGCTCATGACGGCAGCGGCGGTTGCGTTCACCCCTGTCCCGGTTAGCGCCGGGATAGTAGGTGACACGGTGACAGAGGCGCTGTCGCAGCGCCTCTTCCCGCTATTCGATGCGACGGGGCGCGATCCTGCGACGCTGGACCGGATCAAGGCTGCTCCCGGCATCTCCACTTTGCTACGCGCCCGGCAGGATCGGCGCGCGGCCTGCGGGCAAGATCTGGTCTGCGCGGCGCAGGCGATGATCTGGGCGTCGGCAGACCTCGAAACCATGGCGCGCGCCGCATCTTCGCTCACCAACCTTCCGACGGCGGATGACGGCGCGCCAGCGCAGATCCGGCGGGAAATGGAGGGCGTTAATGCGATCGTGCGGACCTATGGGCTGGGGCAAGTCCCATCCTATCCGCAAATCGACGGGGCGGGGCTGATCGACCCGCAGGAGCGACAGGCCCGGCTTCAGGCCGCGGACTGGCTGTCGCGCACGCCGCGCGACAAGTCGGCGCAGGCGCTGGATCCCAGCATCGACTATGCGCTGGCGCTGCTGGACGTCAGCGACCGCACCGATGCGATCGGCTATGAACCGCTGACGGGCGGCGCCAATGCCCCGGCCATGGCGCGGGCGAAGACGATCGGCTGGAGCAACTATCGTTTCAGCGCGATGATCCTGACCGGCGTTGGCCCGGAAGTGGAAGGCATGCCGCTCAGCCCCTATGGCAAATATCATCTGCGTCTGGCCGCCAGCCGCTTCGCGCAGGGCGACATTCCCTTCATTATCGTCACCGGTGGCCGCGCCCATCCGCGCGCAACCCGCTTTGCGGAGGCGGAAGAGATGCGCAGGGCCTTGATCGACCGCTATGGCGTGCCGGCCGATGCGATCCTGATCGAACCCTATGCCCGGCACACGACGACCAACTTGCGCAACGCATCACGGCTGTTGATGGCGATGGGCGCGCCGCTCGACGATGATGCGCTGATCGTCTGCAATCCGCAGCAGAGCGCCATGATCGAAAGCGTCCAGTTCACCAAACGCAATGCCGACGAACTGGACTACCAGCCCGGCCGGATCGGCCGTCGCTTCTCGCCCACCGAACTCGCCTTCCGCCCCAGCCGTACCTCCGCACGGATCGACCCGCGCGATCCTCTCGACCCCTGACACGGAGCCGTCCCATGCGCATATTCGCCCTCGTCACCGCCCTGACCATGCTGCCCACGGCAGCGCATGCCTGGGGCGGCACCGCCCATAGCGTGATCGACCGCGCTGCGATCGAGGCCATTCCCGATGACGGCCCGATATTCCTGCGCAAGCATGTCGATTATATCGCGGCGTCGGCCTCTCTGCCCGATAGTTGGCGCGGGGATTCGGAGAATTTCTCGAAGATCGAGGAAGATCCGAACCATGGCTGGTTCCGCGAGCAGTTTAGTTTCCTGAAGCCGGTTCCGCGTTCGCGCTACGAATTCGTGATCGCGCTCTACAAGCGTTATGAGGCGATCAAGGAAAGCGATCCCGCGACCGCGGCGCGCACCAATGTCCGCTGGACCGGCACTCTGCCCTATGCCGCGATCGAGGCCTATGACCGGCTGGTCGTGTGCATGCGTTATGTCCGCAAGGCGCAGGCCGACGGCGGCGACGTGTCGGTGCCCGAGCAGCATTGCGCCTTCCAGGCCATCCGCCTTGGCCATTATATCGGCGATGGCGCGCAGCCCATGCATGACTCGATCCATTCGGATGGCTGGCGCGGCGACAATCCCAAGGGGTTCACGACCGACCGCAGCGTCCATGGCCGGTTCGAAAGCCAGTTCGTCGATGGCATCAAGCTGACCGTGGCCGATATCGCTCCGCGCATCGGCGCTCCCGATCACCGCAGCGGCGACATGTTCGACGCCGTCCTCGCCTTCCTCGACGAAGCCGGGGGCAAGGTCGGTCCTGTCTACACGCTGGAGAAGCGCAACGGCTTTGCCGATTTCGCTGACAAGGATGTCCGCGCGATGGTCTATGAACGGACGGCGGCGGGTGCTGCCATGCTGCGTGATATGCTGTGCCGCGCCTGGTCCGAAAGCGCCAATCCTCCGGTAAAGGTCACACCATCGCCGCTCGATTTCGGCAATCCGCGCTTCAATCCGGAAACCGGCTCTGCCCCCGACTGATCGCGCCGGTTCAACAGCGTGACAAGCCGGCCATGGCGGGCATGGCCGAGGTCGAACCGCCGCATCAGCAGGATGGCGGTCATACTGCCGATCAGCGGGATGCCCAGTCCCAGACCAAGCATGCCGATCTGGACCGATAGCGCCTGCGGCTGGCCGGGCAGATAACCCAGCCAGCCCAGCGTCCAGCCGATCAGGCTGGTCGAGGCGGCGCCGCTGGCCTTCACCAAGACGAGGTAGAAGGCGAACAACCCCGTCTCGAAGCGCCGGCCATGCCGCCATTCCACGACATCGACGGCATCGGCCAGCAGTCCCCAGGGCAGCATGAAGACGCTGGCGAGGCCGAAGCCGATGATGGCGGTGCAGACCGTCAGCGCAGGCGGCCAGGACAGGCAGATGGCAAAGCCGATCAACCCGACCATGCTGACGCCATGCCCCATGGCGAGCAAGATGCTCTTGCTGAACCGCCCGGTCATGGCGGTCCAGAGCAGCACGCCCGCAAATTGTCCCATTGTCAGTGCCAGCAGCAAGGTCGTGACAAGTTCCGGACGATAGACGACATAGCTGCTGATATAGAGCAACATTCGCCCGAAGGTCGGCGCTGCAAAGCCGGTCAGTAAGGCAAGAAGGCCCATGCCGATCACCATGGGATCGCGCAGCGGGATACGGATGCCATCCTGCGTGGCATCGCGTCGCGCCGATGGCGCAATGGCGCGTCCGGACGTCCATGCACAAAGGATCATGGTGAAGGCAAAAAGCCCGCCGGCTACCGCACCGGCGATGGCCAGCCGCCCGAAGGCCTGCTCGCTTCCTGCCTGTTGGACCAACGGGGTCAATAGGGTCGCTACGATCAAGGCGCTGGTCGTACTGAAGAACAATCGATAGCCTGATACACGCCCGCGTGCCCGGCTATCACGGGTAAGCTGCGCCATCAGTGCATTATGGGGCACGTCGATGACGGCATAGGCGCCACGGAACACCAGCAGCGCGGCCGCAAGCATCCATAATTGCACCGCGCCCAATGCGGGCATGGCATAGAGCAACGTGAAGGCCAGCCCACATGGCATTGCCGCAGCCGCGACCATCCAGCGATAGCCCTTGCCGGCCTGCCTCAGCCGGATAACGAGGCGGGCGGCGATGAGGTCGAAGACCAGATCGCCGCACAAGGCCGCCAACATCAGTGATCCCGCTGTCGTGCCGTCCAGGCCCAATATGTCGGTCAGCAGGAACAGGATGGTCAGGTCTGCACCACCGAACAGCAGTGCCTTGCCGAAATTGCCGGAGGCGTAGGCCAACATTCGGCCTTCCGCCAGTTTCTGTATCACCTTGACTTTCCGTCTGCTAGCAGCCGCGTGTTTCTGCGGGATGTCCCACGCCCTAGATGCCTATTCTTACATTTATGGGTCAAAGACCGGCCCCTGTCCGCCGGGTCAGTCGCCTATTGGCCAGGGGTGGCGGGTGAACGGAGGGGGAGATGAAGATCCTTTGTCCGAGCGGCGGTGACTCTTGGTAATGTTGAAATGTGCGCTTTCGCAAGATCACATGGGGCCGCTTATCTTGCGCTCGTTGCCGTCACCCATGAGTCCGTGCATGGCGGATCAAGTGGCAGGCGAGGGGAATGGGGAGAATCTCGACGGCAAGACGCGATCGATCCTGGCGGGCGAACAGCTATTCGCGAAAAATGGCATCCAGGGTGCGTCCATGCGGGAGATTGCGGCGCAGGCAGGTCAGGGCAATCACGCCGCAGTCCAGTATCATTTTGGTTCACGCGACGGGCTTGTCCAGGCCATTTTCGATTATCGCAGGGACCAGATGGAGCATGCGTGCTGGACAATGCTGCAACGGGCGGAAACGGACGGACGTTTGAAGGATGCACGTACCCTGTTGGAGGTCGTGTTGCTGCCGCAACTGGACCTTCAGGATGCTGACGGCAATCACAGCTATGCCATCTTCCTCAGCCAGTATCTGCTGCAAAGTCAATCACCCAAATTTGGTGATTTCAGCGGATCTGAGCCGGCGAACCTTACCAGAGCGCTGCGTTTGCTACGCGAACGGGTTGATTATCTGCCACCGCATGTGGCGCAGCGACGGTTGATTAGTGTCAGTCTCATGTTCCTCAACATTCTCGTGCGCCACCACGGTACCGATGGTGAACTGTTCGGCGAGACATTCGAAGAGGCGCTGGAGGACACAATGGAGCAGATCATGATGGTGATGTGCCTGCCGCTACGACTGACGGCGGAAATGTCATGGCGGTGACCGATACGAAGCGTTGTGCTGGTCGCGAGACGAGGTGAACGAATTCCGATCGCGAAGAGTGGGCGATAAAGTGACAAAAGAACCGCAAAATGCGTGCGGATTTGTCACCTTATGTCGCTTTTGCAATAGCTGCGTGAAGGCGTGTGAGAGGCTGTGTCAGAACGCAGGCGTAATGGTGGACGATCGGGTTTCGATATGATTGCGAGGGGTTTCGAGACCAACCTTGGAATACATGATGTGGAATCCGACCGCCCGCGCGCACCATAGCCGCGCACAGCTTCGCTATGGAAGCGATCTTAAGGATGCAGAATGGGATTGGATCGAACCCTATTTGCCAGCACCTTGTCATGTGGGACGGCGCTGGCCGATGGGGGAGATCATCGAGGGGATTTCCTATCTGTTGCGAGCCGGATGCCCATGGCGGCTATTGCCCGACAGTTTTCCGCCATGGCGCACGGTCTATCGGTGGTTCTGCGCCCTGCGTGACGAGGGGCTGTTTGAGAGCCTGAACCGCCATCTGGTCCAGATCGACCGTGTCCGAACAGGGCGGGAGCCGATGCCATCAGCGGCGGTCATTGACAGCCAAAGCGTGAAAACGACCGAAGCGGGTGGGCCGCGTGGCTATGATGCAGGCAAGAAGATCATGGGCCGCAAACGGCACGCCATGGTCGATACAGATGGCCGGACACTCGCCTTGCTGGTCCATAGCGCTGATGTGCAGGATCGCGATGGCGCTGTGCCGCTGCTCAAGCAATCGCGCCAACGCCACCATTGCGTTGAACACATCTTCGCTGACAGCGCCTACAATAGCGACCGCGTCCGCAACGCTACCGCCATGACCGTCGAAATCGTCCGGAAATTCGCCGATCAAAATTGAAGGCGGTTTTTCACGTCGACTGGGCGCACAGCTGGCAATCGATGCCGGTTGGTCTATCGCGGAAACCCATCGGATACCTGCCTGGAACATCAGTTGGTAGCGGACGGTCGGGCGGCACGCTTGGCGGATGTGTCAGCCCTGCATCGTTATGGGAAGGGTAGCGCGGATCGACTTTCGCCTTCGTGCGGCGGTGGCCTGGATATCCTGATCGATCCATGTCTGGATCGGTCGGCCGCGGCGGGAGCGGTCAACGCGTTTGATGATCGGGTTCCGGCCAGCCTGCCATTACCATCCGGCCGTGTGCGCGAATGGGGGGAGCCAAAGAGCGGCCTTATATCCTCTCCCTGCGGCTTCTCGCTTTTGGTGATGGTGCCGAACTCGAAGGGACAACAAGCATCGCCTCGGCTGCGGCCATCGATTATTCCACGATCATGGGTGGGGTATGGCCTTGCTCGAATGGGCGCTGAGTATGCCAGACCTCTATAGAGGGTGTCAGGGCAAGGGAGCAGCGATTGGCGAATTTGGGAAGCCGTAGCGTCGCGGATAGCGATCCGCGACGTATCCGAAGCCGGACAGGCCTGATCCCGACAGCAAGGATACGGTAACGTTCGGGCTTTCCGCTTTTTGTGAAATTATGAAAGAATATCGGAAATTCTACCATCAATAATAATATTAATTACATTTATATTTCTCGGTAAAAACAGATTTGAATGTCTGCGTAATATTTTGCAGAAATTTTAAGCTGAGAATAGCTTTTCGGTAAGTTCTGGGACGACCTTGAAGAGATCACCGACGAGGCCGATGTCGGCGACCTGGAAGATCGGGGCATCCTCATCCTTGTTGATGGCGATGATGGTCTTGCTGTCCTTCATGCCCGCCAGATGCTGGATCGCCCCGGAAATGCCGACCGCGATATAGACTTCGGGCGCCACGATCTTGCCGGTCTGCCCGACCTGATAGTCGTTGGGCACATAGCCGGCGTCCACCGCAGCACGGCTCGCACCCACCGCAGCGCCCAGCTTGTCCGCCAGCGGGAAGATCGTCGCCTCGAACGTCTCGCCGTCCTTCAGCGCCCGGCCACCCGACACGATGATCTTGGCGCTGGTCAGTTCAGGCCGTTCCAGCTTGGCGATCTCGGCACCCACGAAGCTGGAAATACCCTTGTCCCCGGTCGAAGCCACGGCTTCCACGACGCCCGAACCACCCTCGCTGGCTGCCTTCTCGAAGGCGGTGCCACGCACGGTGATGACCTTCTTGGCATCCTTCGACTTGACCGTCGCAATCGCATTGCCGGCGTAGATGGGGCGCGTGAACATATCTTCGCTCTCCACCGACAGGATATCGCTGATCTGCATAACGTCGAGCAGGGCGGCAACGCGCGGTGCGATATTCTTGCCGTTGCTGGTGGCCGGCGCGACGAAGGCGTCGTGGCCGGCCATCAGTTCGACGATCAGCGGCGCGACATTTTCCGGCAGCGCATGACCAAAGGCCGCGTCGTCGGCAACATGGACCTTGCCCACGCCGGCAATCCTTGCAGCCGCAGCGGCGACACCGTCGATGCCCGCACCGGCGACCAGCAGATGCACTTCGCCCAGCTTCGCCGCGGCGGTCACGGCCGAAAGCGTCGCGTCCTTGACCGCGCCGCCTTCATGTTCAACCCAAACAAGAGCCTTCGTCATGCTGCCACTCCCAGAGCCTTGAGCTTTGCCACCAGTTCGTCGACATCCGCGACCTTGACGCCGGCCGAGCGCTTGGGCGGTTCGGACACCTTGAGCGTCTCCAGACGGGTGCTTGTGTCCACGCCGTAATCGGCGGGCGTCTTGGTCGCCAGCGGCTTGGCCTTGGCCTTCATGATGTTGGGCAGCGAGGCATAGCGCGGTTCGTTCAGGCGCAGGTCGGTGGTGACGATCGCCGGGATATTGAGCTTCACCGTTTCCAGACCGCCATCGACTTCGCGGGTGACATTCACCGTGTCGCCTTCGACCTCGACCTTGCTGGCGAAGGTACCCTGCGGCAGGCCCAGCAGCGCAGCGAGCATCTGGCCGGTCTGGTTGCTGTCATCGTCAATCGCCTGCTTGCCCAGGATGATCAGGCCAGCAGCCTCTTCCTCCTGCACCTTGGCGAGCAGCTTGGCCACGCCCAGCGGCTCAACCTCGTCATCCGTCTGGATCAGGATCGCCCGGTCCGCGCCCATCGCAAGTGCGGTCCGCAGCGTTTCCTGCGCCTTCGCAACGCCAATCGATACCGCCACAACCTCGGTCGCCACGCCCTTTTCCTTCAGGCGAATGGCTTCCTCGATCGCAATCTCGTCGAACGGGTTCATGCTCATCTTCACGTTCGCCAGATCGACGCCCGTACCGTCCGCCTTCACCCGAGGCTTCACATTATAGTCAATCACCCGCTTCACGGGCACAAGGATCTTCATCTCAACATCCTCCGTTAATGGTAAGACCATTATAACATTATGATTTCATGTCAAGCAGGCTGGTCGAACCATTGCCGGATTGATCGGAGAGCGTTAGCGTTGGCTTTCCCGATCAACAGGTTTGCCCGACATGAAAATGCCCTCTTCCTCACCCAATTTCGCGCCGATCAAGACGCAGCGCGCTTTCGAGGTCATCTGCGAGCAGATTCGCGCCCAATTGGCGGCCGGGACGTTGAAAACCGGTGACAAGTTGCCGGCCGAACGCGAGCTGGCAGCGGAGTTCCAGGTCAGCCGCAGCGCCTTGCGCGAAGCACTACGCAGCCTGGAAGTGGCGGGCATCATCCGCAATGTGAAGGGCGTGAAGGGCGGCGCCTTCATCCAGTCCGCCGAACCCGACAGGATTGTTCAGGCGATGCAGGATTATGTGCATCTGGGCAATGTCTCGCTGGACGAACTGACCGAGGCGCGACTGGCGACGCAGGATATCATCGTCCGCCTCGCCTGCGAGCGAGCCAGCGACGCCGATCTGGCCGAACTGGAGGCGATTGCAGAACGAACGCGGCAGGAAACAAGTGTGGAAGCGCGTTATGAATGCGCGGCGGCTTATTATCGTGTGCTGGCGCGCGCGACCAAGAATCGTATGTTCGGTATCTTCGTGGATTCGCTATCTGCCATCCTGCACGAATTTGTTCAGGGACCGGATTATGAGACGTTGCAGGAAACGCTGATCGACTCCCGTTTCAAGCTGGTCCGACATATGCGCTCGCGGGATGCGGATGCGGCCGCAGCGGAAATGCGCAAGCATCTGGAACGGGTACATCGCCACGTCCGAAAGAACCTGAAGGCGCAGGATATGCCGGCGAAGATCGGGAAGGCGCGCGGCAGGGCGGCCGGATGAATTGACCGTCCAGCGGCATCATGCAATAGGTAGGACCATTCAATATTTGGCTCTATCAAGGATGAGGCATGGCTGAAGAACAGGCTGCGGCGGAGGGCGATGCTCTGGCCGGTGTGCGGGTGCTGGATTTTACCAGCGTGATGGCGGGGCCGTTCGCGACGCGGATGCTGGCCGATCTGGGTGCGGACGTGGTGAAGGTGGAATCGCTGGAGGGCGATCAGGTACGCGCTCGCCCGCCGGTGCGCGAAGGACATAGCGCCTATTTCGGTCATCTGAACGCAGGCAAGCGGTCGATCGCTTGCAACCTCAAGTCGTCGGAAATTCGCACGCTGATCCTCGAACTGGTGAAGCGATTCGATGTGGTGGTGGAGAATTTCCGGCCCGGTGTGATGCATCGTTTTGGGCTGGACTATGCGACGCTGTCGGCCATCAACCCGCAGCTGATCTACTGCTCCATCTCCGGCTACGGGCAGCAGGGGCCAAAGGCTCATCATCCCGCCTATGCGCCGGTGATCCATGCGGCGAGTGGGTTCGACATGGTCAATCTCCATTATCAGGATGGTGCGGACCGCCCGGCGACCGGCGGCATTTTTGTCGCCGATGTGCTGGGCGGCACCCATGCCTTTGGTGCGATCCAGGCGGCACTGTACCAGCGGGAGAAGACCGGGCAGGGCCAGCATATCGACCTGTCGATGCTGGAAGCAATGGTCGGTATGCTGGTTTTCGAAGCGCAGGAGGCGCAGTTTCCCGGTGGTGCGCGGCGGCCGCTCTATTCTCCGCTGCGGACCAGCGACGGCTTCATCATGGTTGCGCCGACCAGCCCACGCAATTTCGAGCAGTTGAGCGATGCGGTCAGCCATCCCGAATGGCGTGATGATCCGCGCTTTCGTACTAATGCCGATCGCAACGCCAATTGGGCGACATTGCTGGGTCTGACCGAGCAATGGACCGTCGAACGGACATCGGCCGAAGCGGAAGCGATCCTGTCACAGCATGGCGTGCCGTGTGCCCGCTACCGGGATATGGCGGAGGTGCTGGACGATCCGCAATTGGCCGCGCGGGAGGCGTGGACGACGATCCATGACGAGGCTGGTCCGTTCGCGGTGCCCAATCCGCCATTCCGTATGAGCGGATCGCGGGCGCAGCCGCGCGATCTGGTCGCGGACCTTGGCGAACATGGGGCGTCATTGCTGACGGAAGAATTGGGATTGTCCGATAAGGCGGTCGCGGATTTGCGGACTGCGGGACAATTGATCTGACAAGAGAGGGGAGGGGCGGCGCCCCTCCCCCCTTTCCACCTTAGCGCAGCAGTTCGCGGGCGATGGTGTTGCGCTGGATTTCCGAGGAGCCTTCGTAGATCCGAGTGATGCGGATATCGCGATACAGGCGCTCCACCGCGAAGCCGCGGCAATAGCCATTGCCGCCAAAGATCTGGACAGCGGTGTCGACAGTGCGGCTACCTGCTTCCGTCGCGAACAGTTTGGCCATGGCGGCCCGCTCGCGGCTCTTGTCGCCCTGGTCATAGCGCCAGGCGGCGTCGAGCAGCATCAGGCGGGCGGCACGCATGTCGGTTGCCATATTGGCGAGATAGTGGCGGATCGCCTGAAATTCGGAGATGACGCCGCCAAAGGCCGGGCGCACCTTTGATTCCTCGATCGCCAGTTCGAGCGCATATTCTCCCATGCCGACCGCTGTGGCGCCGACATTGATACGGCCTTCATTGAGGCCTTCGAGTGCATAACGAAAGCCCTGCCCCTCTTCGCCGAGCAGCGCGTCGGCCGGCACCTGGCATTCGTCGAAGCTGAGTTCGAACACGCCCGGCGAGGCGGTGCCCATCAATTCGATCGTGCCGGTGACGGAGAAGCCGGGCGTGTCGGCTGGCATCAGGAACGCGGAGATGCCGTTGCGGGCGCCCGCGGCCTTGTCCGTATAAGCGTAGACGATGACATATTTGGCCTTCTTCCCGTTGGAAATGAAGGTCTTGCTGCCATTGATGCGCCAGCCGTCGGCATTGCGAACGGCGGTGGTACGCATCGAACCCGGATCGGAGCCGCTATTGGGTTCGGTCAGCGCAAAGGCGATCGGGATTTCGCCGGTGGCCATGCCGGGAAGCAGGGCGGCGCGCTGTTCCTCGCTGGCATGATAGATGATGTTCTTTGCCCCCGGTCCCATCAGCGGGCGCAGTTCGGTCCAGAACTGGGGAGGGAGGCGGGCAAGTTCGATCTGCACCGCCGCCTGCGCCAATGCGCCAAGGCCAAGGCCGCCATAGGCTTCGGGCAGGGCCATGCCGAAATAGCCATTGTCGACCAGCGTCTGACGCACGATCGGCGGGATGACCCCTGTCTCCTGAAAGGCGACCTCATAAGGCAGCAGGTCACGGACAATGGTGCGCGTAACGTCGCAGAATTCCTTGATATCGTCGGGTAGTTCGAAATCCACGGGGCTTCCCCTCCTTGATGAATGAGACAACGAGTTGGACACATAAATCGGTTTTTCGTTCGGTAATGGTCCTACCATTTGATAAATGGTCAGTCCATTCAAATTTTCAAAGCCGCTGGCGTTCCCGTCGGGAGGCATTAGGATGTCGCCACCATGTCCACCGATCCGTTCGATCTCAATCTGCGGCACCTGCGCGCGCTGCTCGCGATCCGGGAGCATGGCGGCATCACGGCCGCCGCCGATGCCGTCAGCCTGTCGCAGCCGGCGCTGACGCAGGGGCTGGCCAAGCTGGAGCGGCAATTCGGCTACACGCTGTTCGAGCGGCGATCGGGCGGCATGATCGCGACGCCGATGGGGGAAATCGTGATCGATCGCGCGCAGGCGGCGCTGGAGCATCTGTCGGCGGGCGCGAAGGGGCTGTCGGCGGTGTTCCTGCACCCCGAGCGGCTGATGACGATGACGCAGTTGCGCGCCTTTCTGGCGCTGGCGGAGGCAGGCAGTTTCGCGTCCGCCGCACAGGGGACAGGCCTGTCCCAGACGGCGGTGCATCGTGCAGTCGGCGATCTGGAACAGATGATCGGCGGCAAGCTGGTCGAGCGGCGCGGGCGGGTGGTGTGGCTGAACCCGGCGGGCAAGCGGCTGGCGCGCGGCACGCGGCTGGCGGTGGCGGAGATTTCGGCGGCGATCGCCGATCTGGGTCTGGATAGCGGCAGCGGCAGCGAACTGATCGCCTTCGGCGCGCTGCCTCTGTCACGCCCCTATCTGGTGCCCGCAGCCATGGGCCGGCTGACGCGAGAGGAGCCGCGCGCGGCGTTCAAGGTGCTGGAGGGCAGTTGGCGCGAACTGGTCGAGCCGCTGCGCGACGGCGTGATCGATATGATCGTGGGTGCCCTGCGGCCTTACGAGATTGCCGACCTTTACCAGATGCCGCTGGGGGAGGATCGATTGGTGATCGCGGCGGGCAGCGGACATCCGCTGGCGCAGGTGGCAGCACCGACCATGGCGCAGTTGGCCGCCTATCCCTGGATCGTCGCGCCGGCCAATTCGCCGCTGCGCGAACAATGGCAGCAATTGTTCGCCGACCAGCCCCAACCGCCGACGCCGATCGAATGCGGATCGGTGATGATTATCGGCCGGCTGCTGACCGAGGGACATTTTCTGACGCTGTTGTCGCCCGATCAGGTGGCGTTGCAGATCCGCAGCGGATTGCTGACCCAGATCGGTCCGCCGCTGGAAACCAGCCGGCGTCTGGTGGGCATCACGACGCGCCGTAGCTGGCGCCCGACCGCGATCCAGCGGCGGTTTCTGGACTTGGTGAAGGATGCAGCGACGCGACGGGTCGAGGAAGCGTCGGTCGTGGGGTTGCGCGGAGAGGGGTGGGTCTAGGAAATGGCTGACCCTATCCGATCCTTGAATGCCGATAATTTTGACGCTATATTGCGTCAGAATTACTGTGGTAGGAAATGATATGAGCCTGCTGGACTATGCCGATCATGGGCTGTTCGCGCCGATCAAGATTGCGGCGGCATTTCGCACGACCAGTGAGGAAGTGGCGCGGTCGGCCGGGCTGGGCCGCGATGCGGTGCAGCGCAAGGAGCGGCTGCGTTCCGACAAGACCCAACGCCGTCTGAGGGAAATGGTCGAGATTGTCACGAAGACCAGCCCTCGTTTCGGGTCCGCGCTCATTGCCTATGCCTGGTACAGGTCGGAGCCTCTGCCGGGATTTTCCGGGCGGACGGCGATGCAGCTTGTGCAGGAGGGCCGGGCGAGCGACGTGCTGGATTATATCGACGCGGTCGATGCGGGCGTTTACGCCTGACGGCATCCATGCGCTATCGCGGGAAACTTTATCGGGCATTGAACCCGATCTATGCGCGTGAACCCTATTCGGGGCGCGGCGCGCAACTGCATGGCGGCCGTTTCAATCCGAAAGGCATGGCTGCGCTCTACTGCGCGACATCTCTCCACACCGCCATTCGCGAAGCCAATCAGGTGGGTGATCTGCAACCCACGACAATCGTTTCCTATGACGCCGATGTCGCGACCGTTTTCGACGGTCGCGATCCTGTTACGCTTAAGCTGTTCGGAATGACGCCGGACGCCTTGGCCGATCCGACCTGGCGCGATCAGATGAGGGGAGCCGGAAAAGCGCGCACGCAGATTTTTGCCGAAACGCTGATCGCCGATGGCTTTGACGGATTGCTGGTTCGCAGCTTTGCGCGCGGCGCCACCGACGATGACATCAACCTCATACTCTGGACATGGAGCGATAGCGCCCCGTCCAGACTCACGTTGATCGATGATGAGGGACGGCTGGACAAAAGCTGAGCCCAGCGTCGCGAGTGCTCCTGAGCATGATGCCGTCATTGAACAGCACCATGCTTTAAGAGCTTTTTTCGCATTTTGCGAGCCGTCATCTGTACCGGATGACTTCAAAATGCTCTTAGTCCAGTTTGATCCACACCGCCTTTGTTTCCAGATAATCCTCGATATGGTGGGGGCCGGACTCCCGGCCAAAGCCGCTCATGCCATAGCCGCCAAAGGGGACGCCGGGGTCGAGCATCTGGTAGCAATTGACCCAGACCGACCCGGCGCGGATGCCGCGCGCCATGCGATGCGCGGTGGCGAGGTCGCGGGTCCAGACGCCGCTGCCAAGGCCGAAGGGCGTGGCATTGGAGCGTTCCAGCACTTCCTCGATCGTGTCGAAGGAGAATGCGGACAGGACCGGGCCGAAAATCTCTTCCCGTGCGATCGTCATGTCGTCGGTCACATTGTCGAAGATGGTGGGGGCGAGGAAATAGCCATCGTCATAGCCCGCGCCCGAGAGGCGCGCGCCGCCGGCCAGCGCACTGGCGCCTTCCGCCACGGCGCTGTCCATGAAGCCCAATATCTTGTCCATCTGAAGCGCGGAGACGACCGGGCCGATTTGCGTTTCGGGGTTCAGCGGATCGCCGACCTTGATCGTCTTCGTGAAGGCGGCGAGCCGCTCCATGAACTCGGTGCGGATAGAGGACTGGACGAAGAGGCGGGTGCCGGCAGAGCAGATCTGCCCCGAATTGGCGAAGACGGCCATGGCAGCGGCGGGCACCGCCTTGTCCAGATCCGCGTCGGCGAAGACGATGTTCGGGGACTTGCCACCCAGTTCGACCGTGACCCGTTTCATAGTGGCAGCGGCAGCATGCAGGATCTTTTCGCCCACGCCGGTCGATCCGGTGAAGGCGATCTTGTCCACGCCGGGATGGCTGGACAGGGCCGCGCCAGCGTCGCCCATGCCGGTCAGGATGTTGATGACGCCTTCGGGCACCCCGGCTTCCAGACAGAGTTCGCCAAAGCGCAGGGCGGACAGCGGCGTCTGTTCGGCGGGCTTCATGACGAGGGTGCAGCCGCTGGCGAGGACCGGCCCGGCTTTCCAGACGGACATGCCGATCGGGCCGTTCCACGGATTGATGGCGGCGACGACGCCGATCGGTTCCTTGATTGTATGGGACAGGACATCGCCGGGCGCGCTGTTGTCCAGCGTTTCGCCGGCGATCAGCGTCGCCTGACCCGCATAATAGCGCAGCAGGCTGCCCGCGCGCGCCTTGCCAAGGATGGTGCGGCTATAGGGTGCGCCGAGGTCCAGCGTGTCGAGCATCGCCAGTTCCTCATAATGGGCCTCCACCAGATCGGCGAGGCGCAGCATGATGCGCTGGCGCTCGGCCCCCTTCATGCGGCCCCACGGACCGGAGAGCGCGGCGCGGGCGGCCTTGACCGCGCGGTCGACATCTTCCGCGCCGCCCTGCGCCACCAGTGCCAGCAGTTCGCCGGTAGCGGGATTGCGGGTTTCGAACCGCTTGCCTGACAAGGCGGGCACGCGCTGGCCGCCGATCAGCATATCCTGTTCGGGCCGGTCGAGCAGGGCGGGGCGGGGCGGGATCGTGGTGATGGTCATAAGTCTCTCCGGGCCGGTCAGGCGGCAATATTGGATCGAAGGGCGTCTTCGAGGATGAAGCGGGCGGCGCGCTGCGCGATCATCATGGTGGGCGCGCTGGTGTTGCCGCTGATGATTTCCGGCATGACCGATGCGTCGACTACGCGCAGACCGGCGATGCCGCGCACGCGCAGGCGATTGTCGACCACGGCCATGGGGTCGCTGTCCGGCCCCATCTTGCACGTGCCGGTTGGGTGGTAGGCTGTGTTGACGATGCGGCGCAGGGCGGCGTCGATCTCCGCGTCGCTCTGATGCTGGGCGCCCGGTTCGATTTCGTCGCCGGTCATGGCGGCCAGCGCTGGCTGGGCGAAGATGCGGCGGGCCTCGCGGAAGCCGGCGATCAGGGTCTGCATGTCATAGGGGTCGGAGAAGAAATTGGGGTCGATGACCGGCTTGTCCTCCGGCCGGTTGCTCGCCAGGCTGACGGAGCCGGCGCTTTTGGGGCGGAGCAACTGGATCAGCGCCATATAGCCATGGCGGCGCGGGACCGAACGGGCGTCGATCTTCAGCCCGACGAGGAAGGTGATCTGGATATCCGGCCGGCCGCTGCCGTCAGTGCAGAGGAAACCGCCGCATTCGGCCACGTTGGACGCCAGCATGCCGGTGCGGTTGAAGAGATATTTGAACGGGCTGGCGATGATGCGGGGCAGTGCCTTGGGCGAGATGGCGTAGGATTCGCCCGACGGATTTTCCATCGCGACATGGACGGTCGGGTGGTCCTGCAAATGCTGGCCGACGCCGGGCAGGTTATGGACGATGTCTATGCCCATGGCGCGCAGATGATCCTGCGGGCCGATGCCCGACAGCATGAGCAGCTGGGGCGAGTTGGTCGCGCCGGCGCACAGGATGATTTCGCGCCGGGCGGTGAAGATGCGGCGGGCGCGGTCCTTCTCGACCTCTATGCCGCTGGCGCGGCCGCGATCGAAGAGGATGCGGCGGACCATCGTTTCGTCATGGACGGTCAGGTTTTCGCGATGGAGCGCAGGGTGGAGGAAGGCGCGGGCGCTGGACAGGCGGGTGCCGTTGCGCTGGTTGAGGTCGTAGCGGCCGAAGCCGTCCTGCCGTTCGCCGGCGAAATCATTGTTGCGGTGATGGCCGGCCTGCGCGGCGGCATCGACGATGGCGGTGGCGATCGGGTTCCAGCTACGCGGTTTTTCGACGTCCAGTTCGCCGCCCTTGCCATGCCAGGACTGGTCGGGGCCGTGGTAGTTTTCGACAGTCTTGAAAGCGGGGAGGACGTCGTCATGCGACCAGCCGCCATTGCCGGCGTCGGCCCAGCCGTCATAATCTGCCTTCTGCCCGCGAATATAGACGCCGCCATTGATGGCGCTGCATCCGCCGAACAGCTTGCCGCGCGGGAAGTTGATCTGGCGGTTGTTGACGGCGTCGTTGCCCGCCAGCGACTGTTTCCAATTATATTTTTCGTGCGGCAGCAGGAAGATGTTGCCGACCGGCATGGCGGTCTTGATGTTGACCGGCCATTGGCGGTCGGACGGGCCGGCTTCGATCAGGGCGACGCGGTTGGCCGGGTCGGCGGACAGGCGATTGGCCATCAGGCTGCCGGCGGACCCGGAACCGATCACGATATAGTCATAGTCGCTCATGCGCGTGCATCCTGCCGGCCGAGGCGGGGGACATGGCCCCGCACGGCGATGAAACCAAGGGCGTTGACCAGCATCAGGCCGGCCAGCACGCCAAAGAAGCCCATATTGCCGCCGCCGATGAGGGTAGCGCCGGCGACCGCGCTGACGATAGCGCCGGCGCGGCCGGCGGCCCCCATCAGGCCCAGGCCGCGGGCGCGCACGGCGGTGGGGAAGGCATGGGCGCCGACCGCGAACATGGCCGATTGCGCGGCGCTGGCGAACAGGCCGAGCGCACCGAGGGCGGCGAGAACGGCCGGTTCGTTGCGGCCGCCGTCGATGGGGAGGAGCGCCAGCAACGCGCAGACGCATGCGCCGGTGATCGCCATCAGGATCAGCGTGGGGCGCGATCCGAAACGGATGATCGCAAGGCTGGCGAACATCGCGCCGATCGTGCCGCCCAGATTGAAGCTGGTGAGGCCGAGGCTGGCGGTCTGAAGCCCGAAGCCGGCGCTGAAGAGCATGGTCGGTGCCCAGTTGAACATGAGGTAGATCATGAACATGCCCGAGAACATGGCGAGGCTGAGCGCCAGACTGTCGCGCCGCAGCGCGCCTTGCAGCAGGGCGCCGAACGGGACGTAGGGCGCTTTCCCATCCACCTTCTCCGCCGGTCGCACGGACGCCGGATCGGGATGGGCGATGCGGCGCAGGATCGCGTCCAGTTCCGCGCGGCGATCGGGCCGTTCGGCCAGATAGCGGGGCGATTCCGGCAGGATGAACCAGAGCAGGGCGACAAACGCCATGGTCAGCAGACCGCCCAGATAGAAGAGCCAGCGCCAGCCCAGCACCGGCAGGATCGCAGCGGCGCCGACCCCGCCCAATATGCCGCCGATCGACACGCAGACGACGCCGAAGGTGACGGCGACGCTGCGCCAGCGGGCGGGGGTGAATTCCGCGATCATCGCGCTGGCCGTGCCGGGCACGCCGCCAAGGCCGATGCCGGCCAGCGTCTTGAGCACGGCCACATGCCACAGTTCGACGGAAAAGCCGGTGGCAAGCGTCGCCACGCCGAAGATGGCGACGCCGATCAGCAGCGCGCCGCGTCGGCCAAAGCGATCGCCGATGAAGCCGGATGTCAGCGTGCCCACGGCCATGCCGACGAAACCCAGCGCAAAGACGAAACCCAGCGCGTCGCGGCTGATATTCCATTCCTTCAGCAGGGACGGGGCGGCCAGGCCGAGCATCTGATTGTCCAGACCGTCCAGAACGACGGTCGCGGCAATCATCAGCACAGCCCAGACCTGAAAGGAGGACAGGGGCAATGCGTCCAGCATCCCCTTGCCTTCCGGCTCCAACGCGGTCCCTGCCAAACGGCTTCTCCTTGATGGGCGTTTGCCCTGTTATCGTTCGGCGCAGTGCGCCCGTATCAGATGTCCAGCACCAGATTGGCGGTCTTCGCGCCCGAGCAGCAGACCATGATCAGCTTGTTCGCGGCCTTCTCCTCATCGGTCAGGAAATGATCGCGATGATCGGGCACGCCGTCCAGAACCTTGACCTGACAGGTGCCGCAAATCCCCTCCGAACAGGCGAAGCCGATATCGACGCCAGCCATCAGCAGCGCGTCGAGCATCGTTTCGCCTTCCTCGACGGCGATGGTCTTGCCGCTCTTGGCGAGTTCCAGCGTATAGCCGCCTTCGGTCGCCAGTTCGGTTTCGGCCGAGAAATATTCGATATGGGCGTGGCCTTTCGGCCGGTCGGCATTGGTCGCGACAAAGGCGTCCAGCATGCCGGTCGGGCCGCAGCAATAGAGATGCGCGTCGGCCGGGGCGCGGGCGCAAATGGCCTTCAGGTCCAGCCGCTGCCCCCCCGGCACGCCGTCATAGGCGATTTCGACGCCGTCATAGTCCTCGACCCGGTCGACATAGGCGGCACGATCCGGAGTGGCGGCGACGTAATGGAGTTCCCAGCTACGGCCCAACTTCTCCAGCCGCGCGATCATGGGCAACATGGGGGTGATACCGATACCGCCGGCGACCAGCACCGTATGGGTGGCGTCTTCCACCATCGGGAAATTATTCTTCGGCTCCGACATTTCGACGATCTGGCCGACGCGCCATTTCTCGTGAATGTGGCGCGATCCGCCGCGACCGTCGATCGCGTGATGGACGGCGATTTCATAATAGCCGCGAATGGCGGGATCGTTGACCAGCGAATAGCTGCGCGCCAGCCCCTTTTCGAGCTGGAGGTCGACATGGGCGCCGGGTTCGAACGCCGGCATCATGCCGCCGCCGACCGGTTCCAATATATAGCTGTTGATCCCGTCCGCTTCCCAACGGATGGTCCGGATACGTACCTGCATCACACTCTCCCTTTGGCGCGATGCGTCTCTTGACCCGGCCGGTGCGCGATGGATAGGCGCCCGGTACGGATCGCAATGCGTCTCGTCACCTCATGTCCCTTCGTTCGGGGCGGTCCGGCACATGGATCGTGCCGGCCGCCGGTCTGGCTCACTCTGCCGCTTCCACCTTCTCGGGCCAGCGCACCGCCTTTGCCAAGGCCGTTTCATAGGCATTTTGCAAGCTGTCGCTGGGATCGTGCAGGAAGGACCCTGCGCGGGCGCGGTAGAAGACGTCCGGATTTTCGATGCCCGGTGGCACTGTGCCCTTGTTGGCGAAGGCGCGGGCGGCCAGAAGCACGCGGCGGCGGACGCGGGCGATCATCTGGTCGGTTGGGGCCAGATTTTCGAAGCTATGGTCGGTGATCGGCCCCATGCTTTCGGTCACGGCCTGGTCCTGCATCGTGATGTTGGGGATGCCGGTAAACTGATGGCCATTGCGCTGCGATTCCCGGTCGATCGCCCAGTCGTTCGCTTCGCTGTCGGTCGAGCGCCAGCGACCGAACCAGTCGGTCGTGTTGGGCGCATAGCTGATCTGGTCGAACAGCGGCGTACCGTCCTTCAGCGTCGAATTATAGGCGGGATTGCCCGCATCCACGCCGCAGGTGATGTCGAACAGCATCGAATGTTCGTCGTCCATCGGCACCCAGGCGCGGGCGATGGCGCGGGTGGCGAAACGGTTGTTGGGCGTCTGCGTCCACATCGGGAACATATAATGGGCGACGCGCCAGCTCATCTGGCCATCGTCATTGGGGCGATAGCCGCCATACATGACGCCCCAGTCGGACTGGGCCACTTCATATTCGGGCGCGCGGTCCAGCACGGTCGGGCGCATCGGATGGTCGGGTTCCAGATCGTCCGCATCGATCCCGCCGACATGCAGGAAGCCGACATGGCTGGTGTCGATGTCGCCTTCCAGCGCCTGAAGCCAGTTGCAGTCGCGTTGCAGACACCAGATTTCGGCGTCGGGGTGCATCGTTGCCTCGATTTCGGGCAGCGGCGGCGGGTTCGCCTGATCCTGCCCCATATAGACCCAGATCAGGCCGTTGGCCTCATGGGTCTTGTATGCCTTGGCATGGACCTTTTCCTTGAAATCCATGCGGGCGGGGACGGAGGGCATGTCGACGCACTTGCCGTCCACGTCGAACTTCCAGCCATGATAGACGCAGCGGATGCCGTTCTGCTCGTTGCGGCCGATGAACAAGGATGCGCAGCGGTGCGGGCAGCGATGATCCATGATGCCGACCCGGCCGCTACTGTCGCGGAAGGCGATCAGCTTTTCGCACAGGATCATCAGGCGCACCGGATCGCCATCGCTCTGCACTTCGGACGACAGGCAGGCGGGCAACCAATATTGCCGCATGAAATTGCCCATCACGGTTCCGGGACCAACTTTGGTCAGGTCTGCGCTATCACTGGACTGCATGGTTCAGGCTCTTCCTACACTACCCTGTTGGACGGTCGGGCCAATCCGGGAAATCCCGCCATTGCCTGCCGTCATTCGTTGCATCTGCTATATCCTCGCTAGACGCTGGCGGACGGCGACCCCAATCGGAATATGGTCGTACCATTCAAAAATCGGGACGAAGCTATTGTGCAGCGAGGAAATTTGCTGCTTCACCCCACTTGCCAAGGCGGCAGGCAAGCCGCTCGCATCCCAGGGGAGACGCTTTTCATGCCGTTCAAAATCCAAACTTCCACCGCCATCGGCGCCGTTCTGGGCGCCTTGATGATCGGCGCCAGCGCGCCGGCCATGGCGCAGGCGGAAGCCGCAGCGCCGCAAGAGAGCGCGCCGCAGGAATCGGTCAGCGGGGACATTATCGTAACGGCACAGCGCCGCGAATCGACGGTGCGCGAAGTGCCATTCTCGATCGCGGCCTTTGGTGGCGAGGATCTGCGCAATACGCAGGTGTTCAGCCCCACCGCCCTGACGCAGCAGATGCCGGGCATCACCGTCAATACATCGGACAAGTCGCTGTCGATCGTCGCGATCCGCGGCAATGTGTCGACCTTCCGCACCGCGACCTTGGACACGCCGGTCGCCTATTTCATGGACGACGTCTATTATGTGTTCAACAATGACCTGAACGCCAATTTCTACGACATCCAGCGCGTCGAAGTGCTGCGCGGGCCGCAAGGTACGTTGTTCGGCCGCAACGTGGTGGGTGGCGCGATCGCGGTCATCACAAATAATCCGGAAATGAAGGAAGACTGGTTCGGGCAGGTAACGGCCGGCAATGGCGCCTATGTCCGCACCGAAGGCATGGTGAACGGCGTGCTGGTGGACGACAAGCTGGCATTCCGCGCGGCGTTCAGCACGGAAACCTCCAACGGCCTGATCGACACGCCCAACCAGAAGGGCAGCTATGGCAAGACCGACGGCGTGGCCATGCGCGGCAAGCTGCTGTTCCAGCCGACCGATACGCTCAAGATCGTCCTGTCGGGCGACTATAGCTATACGGAAGGCAATGGTGGTGCGATTGGCCTGGGCATTGGCGGGGTGCAGCGTATTCCCGCGACCTTCGGCGATTTTGACGATGGCAAATGGACGAACAACGACTTTGCCCGGTCGCCCTATCGCCAGCGGTTGCGCGGTGGCTATCTGCGCGGCGATCTGGACGTGCTGGGCGGCACGCTGACGGCGATCACCGGCTATCGCCTGAATGACAGCCATGCGATCAACGACGACGTGCCGGTCGCAACGGTGGTCCCCGTATTCGACCGTCGGCAGGTGGTGAAGAATCGCAGCTTCACGCAGGAAGTGCGCTTTGCCTCCGCGCCGGGCCGCTTCTCCTATGTGGTGGGCGCCTATTATCTGTCGGCCGACGTATCGACGACCAACATCTTCTATTACAGCCCGCTGCCGGGATCGGCCGTCAATGCGACCGTGCGCCGGAATCCCGAAGTCACCAACATCACTCGCGTGCAGGATGGCAATGTCCGCAGCGTCGCGGTGTTCGGCGAAGGCACGTTCGAGGTTACCGACCGGCTCTCGCTGGTCGCGGGTGGCCGCTATACGTCGGACCGCAAGAAGATCGACTATCATGCCTTCTCGACCACCGATGCCGGCGCAATCCCAGGCTTCGGTTTCCCCGGCGAAGTGCTGGCGTCCGGCGGCAAGACCTGGAACGCCTTTACCCCGCGCGTGACGGTGAAATATGAACCGATCGACAATGTGAACCTCTATGCGACCTGGGCGAAGGGCTTCAAGTCGGGTGGGTTCGTCGACAATGCCTATCGCGATCCGACTATCCCGCTGGACCCGGAAAAGGCGCAGAATTACGAAATCGGCGCCAAGACCCGGTTGTTCAACAACATGCTCGATTTCAACGTTGCGCTGTTCAAGCAGAAGACCAAGAATCTCCAGAATTTCTCTGGCGCGGGTGGCATTGCCCATACCTATAACGGCACGCTGAAGATGAAGGGGTGGGAAGTCGAATCCGTGCTGCGGCCGGTCGATGGACTGCGGTTGACCGGCAACTACACGCACCTGATCGGCACCTATACCGATCTGCGCGATCCGCTGGTCAATCTCGACTATTCGGGCAACCCGGCCAAGTTCGCGCCGCGTGACAGCTTCACTATCGGAGCCAGCTACGACCTGGCGATGAGCAACGGGGCGAAGCTGACGCCGCAGGCCGACTTCAATTATTCCAGCCGCATTTCGACGGATGATGCCAATACCCTGCCGCTGTATGAAAATCTGTACAATGATACCAAGGGGCGGACATTGAATGCGCGGCTCAATTATGAGTCTGCCGATGGCCGCTGGACATTGGGTATTTGGGGGAAGAACCTCACCAACAATTATCAGATCGTCAATGCCGATGATATCACGGCCTTCCTGGCGGTGCCGGGGAATGGCACGACCTATTGGAAGATCTTCACCAATACGCCGCGCACCTATGGCCTGACTCTCTCCATCAGGCCGTAAGTCGGAGGCGTTGCAGGGGGAGGGTGCAGCCTCCCCCTTTTTCTTTTTCAGCATCAGGACGGACCATGGCCGAACAGTTTGATTTACCCGCCAACGGCAGCTTCTCCTTTGCGGGGCGCACGGCGCTCATCACGGGCGGCGGGCGTGGCGTGGGGGAAGCGATCGCGCGCGAAATCCATGCCGGGGGCGGCAGGGTGGCAGTGAGCGACGTCGATCTGGCCGTGGCGCAGCAGGTCGCAGGATCGCTCGACCCGAGCGGCACAAGTGCCATCGCTCTGCCACTCGACGTGCGGGAGAAGGCCGATTTTCTGGCCGCGCGCGACCGGATCGTGGCGGACTGGGGCAAGGTCGATATCGTCGTCAACAATGCCGGTTTTGCCAAACGCACGCCAACGCAGGATATCACGCCGGAAGAGTTCGACGCGATCGTCCAGATCAACATGCGCAGCGTGTTCCTGAGCTGCCAGATATTTTCCGAACATATGCGCGACCATGGCTATGGCCGGATCGTGAACATCACCTCGCTGGCCGGGCAGAATGGCGGGACGGTGGCGTCGCCCCATTATGCCGCGTCCAAGGCGGGGGCGATCATGCTGACCAAATATTTCGCGCGTTATCTGGCCGGCACAGGCGTCACCGTAAACGCGATCGCGCCCGGCCCGATTGATACCGCCAAGGCGCGCCTGTCGGCGGAACAGATTGCGCGGGTGGAAGGCGAGGTGCCGGTCGGTCGTTTCATGGCGGTGAGCGAGATTGCGGCGGCGGCGGCCTTGCTGGCGTCGGACCGGGGCGGTTTCTTCGTGGGGGCCACGCTGGACATGAATGGCGGCCTGTATCTGCGGTAACATTGAGGAGCGATGGCGATCGGTCCGCTAATCTTATCGCTCATCCCGCTTATCTTATGGCATTATCGCATAGCGATTGGCTGAGCCGTCGCGCGCGGCATATTCATGGCACAACAGCAAATGAGGCCGGCAACGCTATCGGCCAGGGTAAGGAGAGTCGGATGTTCATCTATAACGCCTGGTATGTGGCTGCCTTCGCGGCCGACATCGCGCCCGGCAAGACACTCGGCCGCAAATATCTGAACAAGGCCGTCGTGCTGTTTCGCACCGAAGCGGGCGAGATCGCCGCGCTGGAGGACCGGTGCAGCCATCGCGCCATGCCGCTGTCCGCCGGTCATGTCGACGGCGATGTCATCCGCTGCTGCTATCATGGCGTGGAGTTCGACAAGCGCGGCGCCTGCACCCGCATCCCCAACCAGACCCGTATCCCGCCGGCCGCCAATGTGCGCCATTATCCGGTGGTGGAGAAGGATCATCTGATCTGGATCTGGATGGGCGAGCCGGCGCTGGCCGACCCGTCGATCATCGTCGACAATCCCGAGCATGACGATCCCAAGTGGACATGGCGGCCCTATAACTTCCCGGTGAAAGCCAATTGGCAGCTTATCATCGACAATATCATGGACCTGACCCATGTGCCGTACATCCATGCCCGCACGATCGGCGGCAATCCCGAACAGCATTATGGGGCGGACACCAAGGTCGAGTTTGACGGGCGCAAGGTGACGTTGCTGCGCAAGATGCCCAATAGCGTTCCGCCCAAATCCTATGTCGATGCGGGCGGTTTCAAGGGCCGGGTCGATCGCTGGCAGGAAGTGCGCTTCAATCCCGGCATCGGCATGACCTGCCGGGTCAATGCCGGCGGCTGCGATGTCGGTACGGGCGCCTATGAAGGCAAGCGCGACAATGGCTTCATGCTGGCCAACAATCATTTCATCACCCCGGAAACCGAGACGACCAGCCATTATCTCTGGACCATCTGCACCACCGCACCGAAGGAAAGCGGTGTACCGGACGTGCTGTTCGATCAGTTTTTCGACACCATCACCGAGGATGAGGAAACCTTGCAGGCGCAGCAGGCGCGGATCGATGACGAACCGGACCGCGCCTTTGTCGGCATCGCCAGCGACGGTGCGGTCAACCAGGCGCGCCGCGTGCTGAGCGCCATGTTCGAGGCTGAGCATGGGGCCGTTATCGCGGCGGAATGATCCGCCCTGCGTATATCGGTAACATAACGGCTTGCTCCATCCGGTTCGCCATGCTGTAGCGAAGCGATGAAGATGCGCGAACTGGAGGAGCGGACCGGGGTCCATCGCGAGACGATCCGTGTCTATCTGCGCGAAGGACTCATCCCCGAACCCGCGCGGCCGCGCAAGACCGTCGCCGATTATGGTGAGGAGCATGTGCAGGCGATCCTGGCGGTCCGGCGGTTGCAGCGGGAAAACCGGCTGACGCTGGCGCAGATCAAGGCGATCATCGGCGGTGAGGGCACCGAGGGCCGGGTCGAAGCCAGCGCCTTCGACCAACTGGAGCAACTGGTCGCCCATCGCGCCGGGGCGGATGGTCCGCCGGTGACGATCGCGTCGCTGCTGGAACGCTATCCCAGCGCAGCGGAGGATGCCCGCACGCTGGCGAAGATCGGTATCCTCGACATTATCGATACGGATCAGGGGGAGGCGCTGAGCATCACCAGCGCCCATCTGGTGCGGATCTGGGGCGACATGCGCAAGGCCGGTTTCGATCAGCGACTGGACTACACGCCCGAGATATTGGGTTTCTACACCGAAGCGGCGGATTTCGTCGGACGGTGGGAGGCGACCACCTTCATGGAGCGGGTCGAGGGCCATATCGATGTGGCGGAGGCGGCGACCATGGTGGAGCATGCGCTGCCGCTGATGCTCGATTTTTTCGGCCTGATGCGGCAGCGCGCCTTCTTCCGCCATGTCGAGGCGATCCGGGCCGGCAAGGAAACGGATCGCCCCGCAGACGGCATCAATCCATCGTCAGCACGGCCTTGACGCAACGGCCGTCATGCTGGTCGGCGACGGCCTGGTTGATATCCTCCAGCCGATAGCGGGTCATCAGCTTCTCGAACGGGAACAGCCCTTTGGCATTGAGGGCGATCAGTTCGGGCAGGAAGGTCTGGGGATCGGCATTGCCCTCCGTCACGCCGCAGATGCTGATGCCGAGCGAGAGCATGTGCAGGATGTTGAGGCTGACGGCTGCATCCAACGCCTTGGGCACGCCGACCATGGCCAATCGCCCAAGCGGGCCGAGCGCGCGCATGCCGGCATCGATCGCAGGCACGGCGCCCGATGTGTCCAGCACGCAATCGACGCCCTGCGACCGGATGGCGCGTAGCTGTTCTGCCGTGTCGCCGGCCGTCACGTCGATCACATGGGTGGCGCCCAGTTCCAGCGCCATGGCGCGGCGGCTTTCCAGCGGATCGGCGACGAAGATCGCGCCTGCGCCGGAGGCTTTGGCCGCCATGACGGCGCTCAGCCCCACCGGGCCGCCGCCGGTGACGAGTATGGCCTCACCCGGCTGGAGCTTCAGCGCTTTCATCACCGCGCCCGCACCGGTCATGATGCCGCAGCCCAGCGGCCCCAGCAGGTCCAGCGGTGCATCCGCGGGCACTTTCACCAGATTGCGAGCGGCGACGATGGCATGGCGCGCGAAGGAGGACTGGCCGAAGAAATGGCTGCTGACCGGCGCCGTCCCATCATGGAGGCAGGTCGATCCGTCCGCACGGCAACCGCCGAAGTTGAGCGCGGCGAAGTCGCGGCAATAGGCGGGTTGTCCAGCATCGCATTGCGGACAGGCGCGGCAGGCGGCGAAGCCCATCACCACGGCATCGCCCGGTGCGACGGTTGTCACGTCGGTTCCCACCGCTTCGACTATGCCGACGCCCTCATGACCCAGCACGGCCGGCAGGGGCGTGGGCAGCAACTGGTCACGCACGACGATGTCCGTATGGCATAGTCCGGTCGCGACGATCCTGATCCGCACCTCGTCGGAACGCAGGTCGCCGAGTTCCAGCCGCTCGATCGTAAAGTCTCCGCCAGCGATCCTGGCGACGGCTGCCTGTACTTCCATGTTCATCCTCCTATTCAATTTTGGTGTCGATCATTCAAAACTTGGGACGGTGCTTTTCGATATCTCCACGCATTCCCAAGGAAAATCGCCGATTCCTGCCATTTAAAGCGTGAATGGTCGGACCGCTTTTTACGATTGACGACTCTCCTTGTCCACAGTTACGTAATCGGCATACGCAATACGCAAATGTCCGAAGGGCGGCGTAGCTGGAGAGGGTAGTTTCATGGCGACTTCGCTGGACGCAGACACGCGTCCGATCATTCCCGACGATATTGCGCGGATCGTCATCGCGCCGAAAAGCTATACCGATGATGCGGTGGTCTATGGCGCCTTCAAATGGTTGCGCGCGCACATGCCGCTGGGGATTGCGCAGGTGCCGGGCTATGATCCGCTGTGGATCGTCACCAAACATGCCGACATCCGGGAAGTGGAGCGCAATGCCAAGCTGTTCCACAATGCCGATCATAACCCGGTTCTCAACGATCAGGCGTCCGATGCCTTCACGCGGGAGATCAATGGCGGATCGCTGCGCATATTATCCTCCCTCACCTATATGGACCCGCCCGAACATGCGTCCTACCGCACGCTGACGTCCAACTGGTTCCTGCCGGGCAAGATCAGCAAGCTGGAAGAGCAGATCCGGGTGCTGGCGCGCCAGTCGGTCGACAATCTGCTGAGTTTCGATGGCGAATGCGACTTCGTGCGCGACTTCGCGCTTCACTATCCGCTGCGCGTCATCATGACCCTGTTCGGGGTGCCGCCCGAGGACGAGCCGAAGATGCTGAAGCTGACGCAGGAATTTTTCGGCGTCCATGATCCCGAGGAGCAACGGCCGGAAATGGCGGCCGACCCGGTGGTGGCGGCTAGGCAGTGGGCCGCGTCGATCGAGGATTTCTACGTCTATTTCGACAGGTTGAGTGCACAGCGCCGCGCGCAGCCGACCGACGATCTGCTCTCGCTGATCGCCAATTCCCGCATCAACGGCGCGCCGATTCCCCGCGATGAAGCCAATGGCTATTATGTCGCGATCGCGACGGCCGGGCATGACACGACGTCATCGTCCACCGCCGGCGGCCTGCACGGGATGATGGTCTATCCGGAGAATTGGGCGAAGGTGAAGGCCGATCCGTCGCTGATCCCCGGTCTGGTGGATGAGGCGATCCGCTGGACCAGTCCGGTCAAGCATTTCATGCGCAACGCCACCGCCGACACGCAGGTGCGCGGCATGGACATCCGGGCGATGGAGCGGCTGATGATCTGCTACCCATCGGGCAACCGGGACGAGGATGTGTTTGCCGACGCGGACCGGTTCGACATCAGTCGATCACCCAACCCGCATATCGCCTTCGGCTTCGGCCCGCATATGTGCCTGGGCCAGCATCTCGCCAAGCTGGAGATGCGCATCCTGTTCGAGGAGTTGCTGCCGCATCTCAAGTCAGTGGAGATGGCGGGCGATCCCCGGCTGGTCGAGACGAACTTCGTCGGCGGTTACAAGGCATTGCCGATCCGATTCAAGAAAGCCTGATTTTTCAGAATGCCGGGACACCGCACAGGCGGGGCCGGGACAATGCCCGAGTGTGGAATATCCGGGCGATATGGGAGGAGCCTGACATGCAAAAGACAATAGCCCTGCTGGTGGCGAGTGTTTCGGCGGTAGCGCTGCAATCGCCGGCCTTCGCGCAGGAGGGTGGCGCGCCACAGGCGCAGCAGCAGCCGGCGGGCCTGGGCGACATCATCGTCACCGCGCAGAAGCGCGAGCAGGCGATCAACGATGTGCCACTGTCGATTACGGCCGCCTCGGGCGAGAAGCTGGCGAACCAGGGCGTCACCAATGTCGCCGATCTGGTGAAGATCGTGCCGGGCTTCAACTATACCGAAAGCGCCTTCGCGACGCCGGTCTACACGCTGCGCGGTATCGGTTTCTACGACACCAGCCTGGCGGCCAAGCCCACGGTCAGCATCTATCAGGATCAGGTGCCGATCCCCTTTTCGATCATGACGCGCGGCGCGACGCTGGATCTGGAACGGGTCGAGGTGCTGAAGGGGCCGCAGGGCACCCTGTTCGGATCGAACGCGACCGGCGGGGCGATCAACTATATCGCCGCCAAGCCGACGACGAGTTTCAAGGCCGGGCTGGACGCAGGTGTCGACAGTTTCGGGCAGGTGAGTGCCGGCGGCTTTGTCAGCGGGCCGATCAGCGATACGCTGACCGCGCGCGTCGCCTTGCGGACCGAGCAGGGCGGGGCGTGGCAGCGCAGCTATACCCGCGACGAGGAACTGGGTGACCGCAATTTCACCACGGGGCGCATCCTGCTCGACTTCCAGCCGTCCGATGGTGCGCGCTTCTCGCTGAACCTCAACGGCTTCATCGACAAGAGCGACGGGCAGGCGGCGCAACTGATCGGCGTGGTGCCGCTGGGTAATCCGGCACGACTGGGGCCGCTCGCTACCTATCCGATCGCGCCGCGCAACAATCGCGATGCTGACTGGACGCCGGAACAGAGGCCCAAGCGCGACGACTGGTTCTTGTCGGCGGCGTTCCGCGGCGACATCGATCTGACCGATGACCTGACCCTGACGTCGATCACCAGCTATTCCAAATATCATAACGATCAGGACATTGATCCGGACGGCGTAGCGCTGCGCGACTATTTCTACAATACGACGGGCAAGATCACCGCCTTGTCGCAGGAATTGCGGTTGCAGGGGCGGACAGGTGGCCTGACCTATATATTGGGCGCCAATTATGCGCGGGAGAAAACCTACCAGCAGGATGATGCCGGCCCCTATGACCAGTCGACGCCCGCCTATAATTTCGTGGACGCCGGCCTTGGCATCCCCTTCTTCATCTACAGCCAATATTCGCGGCAGAAATTCGTGAACAAGGCCGTGTTCGCCAATCTGGATTATGACATTGGCGACACGATCACATTGCATGGCGGGGTGCGCTATACCAAGACCAATATCGACTTTGCCGGCTGCACTGCCGATCGCGGCAATGCGCTGGGGCTGGGGATCGAAAATCTGGTCAACTATATCCGCAGCACCGTGGGCCTGCCGGCGATCGACATTCCGACCGACGGCTGCGTGACGATCGATGGGACGACTCTGACCGTCGGGGAGGTGCAGCGCACGCTCGACGAGGATAATATATCCTGGCGGGCGGGCATCGATTACAAGCCGAGCAAGGATGTGCTGCTCTACGCGTCGGTCAGCAAGGGGTACAAGTCGGGCAGCTTCCCGATGCTGTCGGCCAGCGACGCCAACCAGTTCAACCCGGTGACGCAGGAATCGGTGACCGCCTATGAGGTCGGCGCCAAGCTGACCGTTCTGGAGAATACCGCCCAGATCAACGGCGCGCTCTTCTATTATGATTATAGCGACAAGCAGTTGAAGGGGCGCGTCATCGCCAATCCCGACGTGTTCGGGCCGCTGGAGGCGCTGGTCAACGTGCCGAAATCCCGCGTGCAGGGCGCGGAACTGCAACTGGACCTGGCGCCCACCGACGGGCTGCGCGTCAGCATCGGTGCGACCTATCTAGACACGAAGATCAAGGGCAGTTTCGTCAACTATGATAGCTATGGCAATCAGGTGGATTTCGGCGGATCGGCCTTCCCCTACACGCCCAAATTCCAGATCGTGACCGACGCTCAATATGATTGGGCCTTGAGCGACGATGTGGAGGCCTTTGTCGGCGCGAACCTGAATTTCCAGAGCGATACCAAGGCCGTGCTGGGTGATGCCCGTGCCACGCCATCGGCCGGTCTTTCCGCGCAGGGTGGGCTGACGATCGAGGATTATGTGCTGATCGACCTGCGTGCCGGACTGTCCTTCGGCGACAAGCGCTACAAGATCAGCGCCTTCGTCCGCAATCTGGGCAACACCTATTACTGGACCAACGCGACGCGCATTACCGACACGACCGTCCGCTTCGCTGGCCGGCCGCGCACCTTTGGCGTCAGCCTTTCGGCACGTTTCTGAACAAGCCTCCCCTGGGCCGCGCCCTGAACGGCGGGCGCGGCTCCTTCTTCCCCTTCCGGAGATATGCCCCATGAATGCACCCACGCCCGTCGCTGCCAGCCTGCATGGCGAACCGGGGCACGAGGTCCGCCTGCCGACCACCCGCATGCTGATCGGTGGCGCGTGGGAGGAGGCCGGGGACGGGCGCAGGATCGATGTGGAAGACCCGGCGACGAGGCAGATTTTCGCCAGCGTGCCGGCCGGTGCGGCGGCGGATGTGGACCGTGCCGTGACGGCAGCCCGGACGGCGTTCGAATCCGCCACATGGGCACGGATGCGGCCGCTCGATCGCGGGAAGATCATCGAGGCGATCGCACGCAAGATCGAGGATCATGCGCAGGAACTGGCGCTGCTGGAAAGCTATGACAATGGCAAGGCGGTGCATCATGCGCTGGCGGTGGATGTGCCTGCCGCTGTCGACATTTTTCGCTATATGGCCGGCTGGACGTCGAAGCTCTATGGACAGGTGAACCCGATATCGGGGGATGGGCGGCAATATCACAGCTACTCGGTGCGCGAGCCGATCGGCGTGGTCGGCCAGATCGTGCCATGGAACTATCCGCTGGCGATGGCAGCCTGGAAGATCGCCTCGGCGCTGGCGGCGGGGTGCACGATCGTCCTCAAGCCTTCCGAAGTTACGCCCCTGACCGCGCTGCGCCTCGCGGAACTGGCGCTGGAGGCGGGCTTGCCCGAAGGCGTACTCAACATCGTGACCGGCTATGGCCATGATGCGGGGCAGGCACTGGTGGAGCATCCCGGTATCGACAAGATTGCCTTCACCGGATCGACCCGCGTGGGCAAGCAGATCGTTCAGACCTGTGCGAAAGACCTGAAGCGCGTGACGCTGGAACTGGGCGGCAAATCGCCGTCGCTCATCTTCGCCGATGCCGATCTGGATCAGGCGGCGCTCGGCGCGGCGCTCGCCATCTTTTTCAACTCTGGCCAGGTCTGTCTTGCCGCGTCACGCCTCTATGTCGAACGTCCGGTGTTCGACAGAGTGGTCGATGGCATCGCGCGGGTCGCCAGGACATTCAAACTGGGCCATGGCCGCGATCCCGACACGATGCTGGGGCCGCTGGTATCGCGGGTGCAGCAGGGACGGGTGCTGGATTATATTGCACAGGGCAAGGCCAGCGGCGCGGATCTCGTCACCGGCGGGGGTGCCGGTGATCGGGATGGCTATTTCGTGGAGCCGACCATCTTTGCCAATCCATCTGCCGATGCTTCCATCGTCAAGGAGGAGATTTTCGGTCCGGTGCTGGTGGCGACGCCCTTCGATGATGTCGATGAGGTGGTAAAGAGCGCCAATGACACGCGCTATGGTCTGGCCGCCAATATCTGGACCCGTGACCTGTCCCGCGCGCATCTGACCGCGCGCCGGCTTCAGGCCGGAACGGTATGGATCAACACGCACGGGATGAACGATCCCTCCGCGCCCTTTGGCGGCGTCAAGGAATCAGGATGGGGCCGCGAGGTCGGTGAAGAAGGCGTACTGCACTATATGGAGACGAAGACCGTCACGGCCCTGCTGGGGGATTGATAGGCCGGGATGGCTGAGGAACCTCCTGTGGCTGGTATCTTACAGGCATGAATCATGCTCGTGAATGATTAGCCAAACGTCCGATATCTTCTGGAATATGATGGTGGACCGTCCGGTCAGGCTGATCGCATCGCCAGAACAGGTGGTGGCGCGACATTTGAGGCGCGCCGCGACGAAGGCCATATGGCCTTCCACCGTGATGCGCCGTTCCTCCCAGCTTATGTTCGCTGGGCCATTCAATTGCGCGAAGAAAGCCAGGCTTTTCTCATAGGCGTTGCGCCAGCCGATATCCATGAGGGGCGGTGAAAAGTCGAAGACGACGAAGCGATCGTCGGGATCGCGAATGAAGTGCGACATGAGTTGATCGGCGTCGCGATCGAAAAAGGCGCGGGACAGTTGGTCGATTATGCCGTTGATCGCGGCAATGTCTCCGCGCGGGCCGATCGTCGCGACGACCTGGGATGGCATATCCGTCATCATCCGTGCCTCCGCGGGGATGTGGAGGGTTGCAGGCAGCGAATGCGGAGGGCGCGTTCACGCAGGGCCCAGCCCGGAACGCCGTTCATTTCCACGCGTGCGGGGCTTTCGCACATCTGAATCCCGTCCCGTCCATCGGACAGGGTGCCGTTCAGTTCCTCCATGGGCGACATGTAGCTGATGGCATGGGAATGCACCAACTCACCCTTCACATGGAGATCGCGGCCGTCGTTGCGCCTGAGCCTGAATTCGAAATGGCGAACGCTGGGGTCTGCCAGCGGGTCGCGGGCGATGCTGCCTTCTGCGGTATCCGCCGTGGCAACGGAAGGATGGTCGATAATGTCGAGCATCTCGATCGCGCCGCTCGCTGCGTCGAAATAATAGGAATTGCGCAACTCTCCGTCGTCGAACCGCACGACCTGCACCATCAGGCAATCGCCATTTTCATAATGGGACTGGAACCAGACATCCCCGATGACCGGGCCATAATCGCGCGGCCCTGCGCTATGGTCGCGCGCGCCATGACCGCTGACCGTGAATAAGGCGCCGCGATGCTGGAAATGCCCGCGCATGCGGACGATCTGTTCGGTATGGAAAGTGCCCACCGCCTTGGCTTCGGCCTGTTCCTTCTTCCGGCCGAAAAGCGGGCCGACGGCTTCGAACATCAGGTTGAAGCGGATCGGTTCGACCGGCGCATCCTCGATGATATCCTGCATCAGCGCTTCCCGCGTGACCCGTTGCGCGACGCCGTCAAATGCGATTGTCCACAGGTTGAACGGCTCGACACAGCTGATCTTCAGTGGCCCGGCACCCGGACCAAAGACATGGCTATCACGCCCCCAAAGGGTGGTCGTCAATAATTGCTGGTCCGGCAAATAGATTTGCAGCGTCGATCGCCAGATTTGAGGGTCATCGACCAGGCGTCCTATATGAATGCAGACGCCATATTGGCTTTCGAAATCATATCCCTGAAAAAAATAATGTTCAGTCCAATTTTTCTCGTTAATAATTTCACGCGGAAATTCTTCATTATAACTATAATTAAATGGATTAACATTGAATTTATTCATGTTATAATTCCATAATAAGATGGATAGGAGAATTTTTGTGAATGATCTGGCGATATATATTGGGAATGTTCTTCATTCGCTCGATCAGGATGTCGCGCCGATCGCCGGAACCGATCCCCAGGCCAGCGCAGCCTTGCGTGCCATCCGCCAGATCCTGACGCGCCTGATGGTGAACCAGCCGCGAGGCGCGCTCATGACCGGCGACATCTCTCCGGCCAGCGCCGACCCGCATTTCGGAGGGATGGCCGCTCACCGTGCCGATGAGGCGGAGGCGGTACGCCTTTTGCTTGAAGGAGGCGCATCCCTGTCCGCGCCTCTGATCCGGATGGAGGGGGATATCATCTCCGGGCTGGATCGCCTCGTCGCCGACCGGTTGGCAGATCATGGCGATCGCACCGTTCTGCCGGCCGGGAAGGATGGCGATATGCGCGGCCGGCTCGAAGCCTTCATTCGCACCCACTTTGATTGTCCGGAGGCGCGGATCACCGATTATCGCGAATTGCTGGGCGGCCGATCGAAAATCACGGCGCTGCTGAAGGTCGATGCTTGCCCCGCCTTGCCCATGGACATCGTCATGCGTCGGGACGCATCGATCAATATGACCGGCGGGGTGTCGGTCGTTCAGGAATTTCCCGTGCTGCACCTGGTGCATCAAAATGCTGTGCCGGTTCCTGCGCCCCTTGCCCTGTGTGCCGACACGGACATCGTCGGCAGTCCTTTCATGCTGATGCAGCATGTCGACGGAGTTGTGGGTGAAATCTACCGGACGCCAGACAGCCCCGGCCTGTTGATTGAGGTTGCCACGGCCCTGGCCCGATTGCACAGCATCGCCCAAAGCCAGCGCGATACATTGTCGCTGACCCAGGCATCCTGTTCCATGGATATGCTTCAGGCCGAGATCGAGGCCGCGCGGCGCGATTGGGACGCTTTTCAGGCGCCGCCGTCGATTGCCATGGGCGTGGCTTTCCCCTGGCTGACGGCCAACGCAGGGCGCGGGTGTCAGGGGCCGTTGGCGCTGACCCATGGTGACTGCCTGTTTCACAATATCATGTTCGACGGGGACCGCATGACGGCGTTGCTCGACTGGGAGCTGGCGCGGATCAGCTATCCGGCCGCCGATCTGGGCTATATACGCCCCGCCGTCGACCGGGTCATGGAATGGGATGCCTTCATGCGTGCCTACCGCGCCGCAGGTGGCCCGGATGTTCCGGCGGATGCCATCGATTTTCACGCCATCTGGTCGAATGTGCGCATGGCCACCCTGGCGGCGAACTGCCGCCGGATGGTGCTGGCCGGGGAAACGCGCGATATTCAGCTGACGGCCGTGTGCCTCCACGACATTGCGATCTGGAACAAGGATCTGTGCAGCCATCTGTTGCGCGTGGCGGCCTATGGGTAAAGCCTTGGTCAAGCCAGTGCCATCGGCGCAACGGATAGGCCATTGACGGTTTCGAAGGCGTCGGCGACCGCGCGGGCTTCATAGAGAAGCAGCCGATCAATGAAATGGGCGGCGATGCTGGCGGCGGGCGCATCATCCCGTTCGCCAGCCATGAAATGATTCCAAAGCCGCGCATTCATGCCCAGATGCTTCAAATAGGTCCAGATCGCATAATAGGCGATCGCATGATCATCACAGGCGGCTGGCGGCCCTCCGGCGGCCAGATAGGCATGTTTGAAATCGTCCCACGGCATGACGTCAGGCAGCAGCAATGTCTTGATCTGCGCCAGATCCTCGGCCGGATCACCGATATGGGCCAGTTCCCAGTCGAGCAATGCCGCCAACCTGCCGTCGCGCGCCATCATATTATGCGCGCCCGCATCGCCATGGACCATGACGCGGGGGCGTCCGGCCGGCAAGGGATTGGCCAGCATCCAGGCCAGTCCCATTTCCGTCGCGATGGAATTGGCCGGCTTGCGCAACGATGCCCAATCCCGGCCGAATGCAGCCAGATCGATCCCGGCACCCTCATCCTGCGCTGTCGCGGTCGCCAGCGTGCCCGCATGAAGGCGAGCCATCAGCCTTGCGACATCCTCACCGAAGTCCGGCCCCATCTCGCTCCCCAGATAGGCGCGTTCTTCCGCGAAATAGGTGCCGGCCATCCGGGCGTCGACTATCTCGGCCATGATCATGAAGCGACCGCCGAGCAGGCTTTCATCCGCTTCGCACAGAAAGGGTTGGGGAACCGGAAGGCCCAGTTCCCACATTTGCTGGATCACCGCATATTCGTCCGTCACCACCGTGCCGGTGAAGCCGAGCGGCATATCCTGTCGCAGCACCAGCCGTTCGGGCAGGACGTCGTTCGGCTTCAGGCGAAACAATATCGTCCGCTTGATCTGGCCGCCGGCTGCTACCGTCATGTCGATAATCGGATCGTCCGGCAGGGTGGGGAAATGCCGCTGCAAATAGGCGGAGAGTTCGATGGTCAATCGGTCGATTCCATCGGCGACCGTACCCGCGCCGACACGTTGCTGGCCGGACGGGCGGATGGCCCGTTCCTGCGTTTCCAGCATGTCGCGGCTGGCGCAACTGACGGCATGGGCCCAGCGGACATGATCGGGGCTTGCGGACTGCAACTGTGCGACAAGGCGTTCAAGCTGGCCTTCATCCGCCAGGATTGCCTGCATCTGCCCACTGGCCGCCAAGGCTGAATCGAGCGCGCTCAGATCGGCATGCCCGGCCGATTCATGCGCTTTCCATGGGAAAAGCTGGCGGGTCGTTTGCGCCAGTTCGGTCCACTCCGCCGCGATATCGTCGACGGGCTGGGCCCTCTGAGCCCTCAGCCGGCGGAGAACCAGAATGATGGCATCGACCACCTTGGCGGAATAATCATTCGTCAGGTTGCTGCGGATCGGGCCGTTCAGCTCATTGATGCAGCAGTCGAGATAGGGGACAAGTTCCTCTTCCCTGATCATGCGCGGTCTAACCTCTCCGACTGGCGCCGGCTTTGCCGGTCGCGATTCCAACGGGGATGGCGAATCCATCCACTCTGTCGGCGGATAAACCAACATATATATGAACATTTGTAAACATGTCGGTTGACTTCCGACCTGGCATCGCCTCTCTGTTATCAGATGGCTTTATCGGATCGTCGGCTTGCGCTAGCAGGAAGGTCGATGTCGGATCTTGAGGATGTGAGGAAAGTTGGGAGCAGCGATGGAAGCGGGGCGTAACGCCAAGACGCGCACGCGCAAGGTGCGCGTCCGGCAGTCCGGCGCCGAAACGGAAGCGCAGATATTGGATGCGGCGATCCGGATCTTTGCCGATCGCGGCTATGAACTGACTTCCATGCGCGACATCGCTCAGGCGTCAAAGATCACCCCGGCGGCCATCTATCTCTATTTTCAGGATAAGGACCGGTTGTACGAAGCGGCCTGCATCACATGTTTCGAGCGATCGACCAAGGTGATCCTGGATCGGGTCAGGCCCGACGGCAATCCGGTCGACCAGCTTTATGATGTCGTGCACGGCATGGCCCTGGCCCTGATTTCCGATCCCGATGCGGCCCGACTGTTCGAGCGGGAGGTGATTTCCGCAACGAACAACCATCTGCGCCAGATCGGCGGCGTCTTTCACCAGTCCTTCGGGCAGACGCTGGAAATCGTGCGTCGGGCCGTAGGGGAGGATAATGCGGCGGCCAATGCGGCGTCGCTCTTCGCATTGACGCTGGGGCTGATCCAATTCTCCCAATTGCTGTCGATCCTGGATGGGCCGGCCCTGCATTTCCATCAGCAGGCCGACGCTCTCGCCACTCATGTCATGAACCTCATTCTGCCCGACTGGAAGGCGCGCGTCTCCCGATAAACGCTGATCTGTCGGCTTGTCAGGCAGGAGTTCCTCGCCCGACGAGTAAATAAATGAATGTTTATTTGTTGCCGCGTCCCGACCCGCCGTCTAAGCTTCATCCCAACAGCGGCAGCCATTGTCCGGCGATAGCCGCGCGAGAAGGAGAGAGAGGATATGCAGGTTTTCGGCCGCGACCATGTCGTCATGTATGACGCATCGCATGAAGGGCGCCAGAAGCCCGGCGAGGGCGCCAAATGGCAGGACAGCACCTGGCTGCACTGGTGGGATTGCGACAGCGGCGTCGGCGGCGTCCACCGGATCGGCCATGAATATAATTATGATGGCGAACCGCCCCGGATTGCGCTTTGGAGCAATCTGGTCACGCCGGCCGGCATCTATCGGCATATTTGCAGCAACCTGCTGCGCGAGGAAGATAAGTTGCCCAATGGCTGGGGCGGGGGCGACGACACGACCAGCCAGATCATCGTCGATGATGTCCACCGCTGGATCGTGAACGACCCGGCGGCCGGCGTGTCGGCGCAGATCGACTTTCGCGATTTCCATCCCGCCTTTTGCGGCTTTCCGCGCGCGGGCGAGACATCGGACAATATCGCGCCCGACCATATTGATGTGGGCGGAAGCGTGACGGGTGAAATCGTCATGGATGGCCAGCGTTTCGCCTTCAACGGCATGGGCGTACGCGACCATGGCTGGGGGCATCGCGACATCAAGACCATGTTGTCGCATCGCTATTGTGCCGGCACATTCGGCCCGGACTTCACCTTTTGCGCCTGGTCCATTCACAGCGCCACCAACGACAAGGTAGAAAGCTTCGGCTGGGTGGTGAAGGACCAGAACAGGATCGTTTTCGCCGAGGATATCGAGATCATCAGTTATGTGGAGGTCGATTCCGCGTCGACCCGTGGTGGCCGGATCATCATGCGACTGGCTGACGGCGATATACTGGATTGCGAACTGACCGCTCAGGCGCCCGGCCTCGTCAACTGGTTCGACACGCACAAATTCGCCAACAACAATACTTTATGTCGCGCAGAGGCGAATGGCCGGGTCGGTGCGGGCATGTTCGAAAGCATGATGAATTTCCATCATGGTGTTCGGACGCCGGGCCTGATGCAGCGTGCGATTGCGGTGAACGAGGGTTTTTGGCGCGGCAGTTTCGACGATATGAAAGCCGCGGCGGACGGCCCCTTCATGGCATCGCGCACGATCTGAAAAGGGGGTGGCGAACCGGCCTTTGCGGGCCGGCTCGCCAAATGGAAGGGCCGGCCGGGACAAGTCCCGGCCGGCCTTTTCTGTGTCTCTGTCAGCAATATTATTCGTCAGAACTGATAACCCAGTTCAATACCGTAGGTGCGAGGCGGGGCGGCGGTATAATAGTCGCCATAGGCCTGCTCGATATAATAGTTGGAATATTTCTCGTTGATCAGGTTCTTGCCGAACAATCCGATCTTGAGGCCGTTACTGCCTTTCCAGAAAATAGAGCCGTTCAGCATGTCCACCGGCTTCTGCACGAGCCGTCCCTGAAGGTCGAACCGCGTCTTGGAACTGGTCTGGTAGGCCAGATTGAAATCGGTTGCTCCACTGCCCATCGGCACGCTGTAGTTGATGGCCGCATTGATAGCGTGACGGGGCGTACGGATGATCGGCGTGCCGCTCGCGTCGCAGGGCGTGGGCAGGTTCACGGTACTGCCCAGTACAGTCGGGTCAAAGCTGGGGTTGGGCGTGTAGCAGGACGCGTTGGCGAAATTCTTGTATTTGCCATCGACAAAGGCGTAGCCCAGCGTCACCGTCAGGTTGCGCACCGGCCGGATCGTTGCGTCCAGTTCGAAACCCTTGATTTCCGCTGATGTCGCATTCTGGGTTATCGTGCTGGTACCGGTATTCACCTCGAACTGGAGGTTCGAATAATCATAGTAGAAGGCGGCTGCATTGAGCGAGAATGTGCCGTCCACTGTGCTGCCCTTGAACCCGATTTCATAGGCATCGAGCTTTTCGGGATCGAAGGGTGGATTGGATGGATCGATTGGATTGAAATTGCCGCTCTTGAAGCCATGGCTGTAGGAGGCATAGACCATTGCCTTGCGGCTGAACTCATGCTTCAGGATGGCGCGGTAGGTCGGCTCCTTGAAGCTGGTCTTGATGTCGGTCGTTGCCAATGTGGCAATCGGATTATAGCCGCCGAACGTGCCGTCCAACTGCGTCGTGCCGACCAGATTGCGCTTGTCCCAGGTGTAGCGCCCACCCAGCGTCAGCGTCGTGCTGTCGGTCAGGTCATAGTTTAGTTCGGCAAAGACGGCATAGGATCTGGTCTTGATCCGGTTGCGGATGTCCAGCGCGGTGCCGGGCGGCAATCCCAGACCGGTGCCGCCCAATTGAATGCCTTTCTGCCCGCCAAAGCCGCCTTCCATGTCGAGATAATAGAAGCCGCCGATCCAGCTGAACGGTCCATCGCCAGTGGACGCAATCTGCAATTCTTCCTGGAACGTCTTGTTGATGCCGGACACTGTGTTGGCCGAGACGAGGTCTTCGGTGATATTGTCATTATCGAATATCTGGTTGACCTTCACATCCTGATAGGAAGTCTGGCTGGTGATCCTGAAACTGTCGAAGTCATAGGCAACCTTGCCGCTGACACTCCAGACCTCGCTCTTCATGCCGAAGGCGCGGCCGGGTGTGACGACGCTGTTATAATAGCCCGGCACAGGCGGCAGGCCGTCCTGCCCCAGGCCGCCGTCGACGATGCGATAATTATAGCCATAGCTGCTGTCGGCATTGCGATAATCGCCGGTAATGGTGACCGTCAACCGGTCGGACAATTTGGCCAGCAATTTGCTGCGCAGGGCAATTTCCTCGGCCGGGCCGATCTTCTTGCCGGGCGAGCCGAAGCGCCCTTGCGGCGAGTCATAATTGCGGCCCCAGCCATCACCCTGATTATTATAATAGACGGCCATGTCCATGGCGACCCCGTCGGCCAGGCCGCCCTCGACATAGGCCTTGGCGGTCACCGTCTCATAATTGCCGTAGGACAGGCTGACATTGCCGCCGAACGTCTCACTGGGATCGCGCGTGATGACATGGATCAGGCCGCCCGTGGCGTTGCGGCCGAAGAGGGTGCCTTGTGGTCCCTTCAGCACCTCGACACGTTCGATATTGTTGAACGGCGTGCCGTTGACCCACAGCATCGGCTGGTAGACGCCATCGACATACATGGCGATCGGGCTTTCGCCGCCCGGCGTCGTGGTCGGTTGCCCCACGCCGCGCAGGAAGGGGGTAACGCCAACGCCAGCGCTGGCGGCCTTCAGGCCGGGCGTGCCGATGCTCAGGTCCGCGATGGACTCGATGCGCGACTTGGCCAATGTTTCGGCACCAAAGGCGCTGATGGCGATCGGCACATCCTGCAAGGCCTGTTCGCGCCGTGTAGCGACGACGACGATGTCAGCGTCGGACACGACCGACCGCTTCGCACTGTCTGCCTCCGGTGCCTGATCCGCCTCGGCGGCATGAACCTGCGCCGCCATCATGCCCAATGCCAGCGCCGCAGTGCCGACATGAACTGTCCAGAATGATTTCATACCCTCTCTCCCTTTATGTTTGTCGTTTAATCCCAGCAAAATTTATGATCGTTTATTGAGATATCGATTGGCGGCGCGGACAGCCGACATGGTCTTGTCAGTTGCCGAACTTCAGGAAGCGGACATGGCGTTCAGGAGCGGCGCCGGATCGAAATAGTCGCGCCAGCCGCTGATCTTGCCGCCTTCGATCACGAAAATACCCAATGCCGGCAGCGTACCGATCAGGCTTCTGTCGGCGCGGCGCAGATAGTCGGTCCGCTCGACGGCGACTGTGCTGCCGTCTGCGACAACCGCTACGATGGTCGTTTCGATCGATTCCAGCCCCGCCCCCTGGCGCGCCTGATCGAGCAGCGCGACGCAGGCATCGATGCCCTGCACCGCCGGCAGGCCGCTATTATGCCAGACGCAATCTGCGGCCAGCGTCGCGCGCATGGCGACAACGGTCGCATCGAAGCCGTCTTCCCAGCTCGCAACAAAATCCAGCACCAGTTTCCGGTTGTCGATGGTCTGCACGATCGGATTCTCCTTCCCAGTCATGGCTGATCCTGTTCGATCAGGGCCAATGTGCCCCAATCCTCGGCCGCCATGGCAAAGCGGACGGCAATGGCGGCATTGGCGGCTTCGGTGAAATATTGGACGCCATCGCCATTGGTGATGAAGAGCACATAGCCGTAGAGAATTTCCCGGCGATAGCAGTCGAGCGCCGCATCGAAGGCAGGCGGCGTGATGCTCAACTCGCTCAGCCGATCTAGATAATGCTGGATCAACGCCCCTTCCCATCGCCGACGATCCACGACATCGAGCGACGAGACGAGGAAATAGGTCACATCATGATACCAGGGACAGCGGCGCATTTCCCAGTCGAGCAGGCCACCGCCCTGATCGTTGAAATAGACGTTGGCGATATGCGCGTCGCCATGCCCCAGGGTCAGCGGGCCATGTGCATGGAAGCGCCATTGTCGATGCAGCGCCGCCCGCAATCGCGCCGCGTCCGATGCCAGCCCGCGCGGTACCGCTGCGCCGCGCGGCAGGCTGAGATAGAAAGCCCAGTTTTCCGGCTTCAGGACCATTTCCATATAATCGAGATGCCAGCCGGTCACGCTACGAAGTACCCAGCCAAGCCTGCCGTCATCCGCCAGTTCCGGGTCCATCCAGTAGCGCGCGTGCAATCGCGCCAGTACATCCAGTATCGCCCGGGCCTGATCGAAGGATAGCGGCCTTTGCGCATGGCCGAAGGTCGTTTGCGACAGCGCCAGGTCTTCCAGGATCGTGACAGGCACGATGCCCTGCTTTTCGGCGAAATAGCAGCGCGGCGTATTCACGCCGATGTCGTTGACCAGTTCCGAATAGGCGCGCATCTCATCCGTGAACGTATGTTCCATCGGTTCGGTATTCTTGCCGAATGGCCCCTTCACGATCAGGCGGGGGGGCAGGCTGTCTGGATTCTGGCCGCCATATTCCAGTGCGACTCGAACCTTGGTCGCGGTTCCGCCCATGACGTCTACCACCGAAACACCCGTCACATGCGTGTCGGGATGACGCTGGCGCAGGGCATGGGTCATCCATTCGGGCGTCAAGGCGTCCAGGGTTTCCGGTAGCTTCACGGCATGCTCTCCCTGATTGGCGTGGCGGAGGCGCTGCTGCGTCGCTCTCCCGTCCGTCAAATTATTTACATGCTTACTATTGCCTGGACTTACTAAAATCAAGTAAGTAACTGAACGTCCGTAAACATGTTTCGCACAAGCATGTCAGCGCAAGAGAAAATGGGCCGCCGGGATCGTCGGATGGTCAGGAAAAAACAGATTTTTTGAGGGATGTGATGGTGGCAGCAACAGCTGAAATGGATGTCGATTTTTCCCAGGCCCGTTCGCTGGGCAACGACATTATCGGCAAGCTCAACGCGATGCGGGAGGCCGATCCCATCTTCTTTAGCCCGGCGAATGGCGGCATCTGGATCGTCAACGGGCATAAGGAGGTGACGGAGGCATTCGCCGGGAAGCTGCCGCTCTCATCGGTGCGCCTGCCGGACATGGTCATGCAGCAGGTGCCTTCAACTGACCGCGAAGCCCGCTATCCCCAGATATGCGAAGTGACCCGCAACTGGGTCATCAACATGGATCGTCCGGCCAGTTGGCGCCTGCGCACGCTGGGGCAGAAGGCGTTCAGCTCTCAGGTGGCCGAAGGTCTGCGGCCCCATGTCCGTCGCTTTATCGATGACGCCTTTGCCGACATCGACGATGCGGACAGTTTCGAATTTGTCGACAAGGTTGCCCGCCTCATTCCCGCGCGCACCATACTGAAACTCTTCGGCTTGGGCGACGACATCTATCCCCGCCTGCATCACTGGTCTGTCACGCTCAATGCCGCCCTTTCCGGGGTCAATATTCCGGAGGAGATACTGGCCGCAGCGGAACAGACGATGGAGGAAATGCGCGTCCTGTTCCTGCCGGAGATAGAAGCGCGCCGGCGGAATCCGACCGACGACTTCATCTCCGCGCTCGTCACCGCACGGGATGGCGACGACAAGCTGTCCGAGCAGGAATTGATCGCGATGCTCATCATCGTGCTGATCGCCGGTCATGATACGACGGCTAACACGATCGCGCTGGGCACGGCGGCACTGGCCCATCTACCCGACGCCCGGGCCTTCATCCGGGACAATCCCGATCAGATCGGCAACGCCGTCATGGAAATCATGCGCTATATCGCCATGTCCACAGCGATGGCGCGGATCGTCACCGAAGATTTCGAATGGCAGGGGCATCAGATCAAGGCGGGTTCGTTCGTCTTCCTGATGATTGCAGGGGCCAATCGTGATCCGGCGGCTTTCCCCGATCCGGAACGGTTCGATCCGACCCGCCCCCAGTCCAGAAACATGACCTTTGCGCCGGGGCTGCATTTCTGCATCGGCCATTTCCTCGCCAAGGTGCAGTTGCAGGAATATTTCGCCGCGCTGTGCGACCGATATGATCCGGTCCTGCTCGACGATAGGCTGGATTTCGGCACCAGCATCGGATTTCGCGGGGTCGAAACCCTCACCATGCGGCTCGAACCGCGCACGGTCTGAAGCAACGAAAAGAGGAGAGGTGATGACCCAGACGGTCATGCAGGCGGCGATCTTTCGCCCCGATGCAAAGCAAGCCCGGATCGAAGCCGTCACCATGGCGGATCTGCGCGACGATGAAATACTGGTTCGCCTGGTGGCGACCGGCATCTGCCATACGGATCTTACCTGTCGCGACGGCATGATGCCGCTACCCCGCCCCGTCATATTGGGGCATGAGGGGGCCGGCATCGTCGAACGCGTCGGCAGCGCAGTGGACACGCTCCAGCCCGGTGACAAGGTCGTTCTGACCTTCCTGCCATGCGGCCGGTGCGACAATTGCCATGCGGGCGTCCCGGCCTATTGCCATCAGTTCATGCCGGGCAATTTCACCGGGCGCCGTCTCGATGGATCGACGGCCCTGCAATGCGGGCATGAGGATGTATCGGCCCATTTCTTCGGCCAATCTTCCTTTGCGACCTACAGCGTGGCCAATATGCGCAACGCCATCAAGGTGCGGGATGATGCGCCGCTGGAACTGCTCGGGCCATTGGGCTGCGGGGTGCAGACTGGCGCTGGCGCCGTGATGAATGTGTTGCAGCCCCAGCCCGGGCAATCGCTCATCATCTACGGGGCCGGGGGTGTTGGGCTGAGCGCACTGATGGCGGGGCGGGTCGAAGGATACGACACGATCATCGTCGTCGAACCCAATGCAGATCGTCGGACGCTGGCGCTGGACCTGGGGGCGAGTGCCGCGCTGGACCCGGCTGACGGTGACGTGCCCGACCAAGTCCGTGCCTTGGTACCGCAAGGCATCGATCATGCCTTCGACACCAGCGGCATCCCGGCCGTCATCGCCCAGGCGATCGAGATGCTGGGGCCGCGTGGCAAGATCGCCCTTGTGACGGCCAACCGTCTGGACGCGATGCTGCAAGTGCCGCTGCTTGCATTGCCGGGCCGGGGCATCACCATTCGCGGCGTGAATATGGGCGACAGCGTGCCGCATCAGTTCATTCCGCGCCTGGTGGACCTGATCGTGGAGGGGCGCTTCCCGATCGAAAAGCTGGTGCGCTTCTATGATTTCGATGCGATCAATCAGGCATTGGAGGATCAGGAGGCAGGTCTGGCGGTAAAGCCGATCCTGCGGATGCCGCAATGAGCCTCGCCATGCTGAAGGACGACGCCCGTCTCCTGATCGACGGGCGGGCCGTAGAAGGCGCGCGGCGCATCCCGGTCATCAATCCGGCAACGGAAATGGTGATCGCGCATTGCGCCCGCGCTGATGAAGCGCAACTCGACATGGCCATCGCCGCCGCGAAGAGGGCGCAGCCGGCATGGGCCATGCTCGACATGGCGGACCGCCGCGCCCGGCTGATGGCGATCGCCGACGATCTGGAACGGCAGGCGGACAGTCTGGCCGGCCTGCTGACCGCTGAACAGGGCAAGCCGCAGCAGCAGGCGCTGATGGAAGTTCTGGGCTCGGCTGCCATCACCCGCGCATTGGCCGTGCTGGATCTGGAACCGCGAACATTGGGCGAGACGCCGGACGGGCGGGTGATCGAACATCGCACGCCGCTTGGCGTCGTGGCGGCGATCACGCCGTGGAATTTCCCGATTTCGCTGCTGGTGGTAAAGATCGTGCCGGCCCTGCTCGCGGGCAATAGCGTGGTGGCGAAGCCGGCGGCGACCACTCCGCTGTCGACCCTCCTTCTGGGGCAGATATTCGATGCGCATCTGCCGCCTGCTATTCTCAACATCATCGTGGACGCCAATGATCTTGGCGCACAACTGACGCGCCATCCCGACATTGCGAAGATCGCCTTCACCGGTTCGACCGGGACGGGACGGAAAGTGATGGAGGCAGCCGCCGGGTCAATCAAGCGGCTGACGCTGGAACTGGGCGGCAATGATGCGGCGATCGTGCTGGACGATGCCGACCCGGCAAGTGTCGCGCGCAGCCTGTTCGATGGCGCGATGCTGAATGCCGGGCAGGTCTGCCTCGCGATTAAACGCGCTTATGTCCATGTTTCCATCCATGATGCCGTCTGCGACGAACTGGCTCGCCTTGCGGATGCTGCGATCGTCGGGGACGGCGCAGACCCGGCCAGCGAAATCGGCCCGGTCCAGAATGGCGAGCAATATCGCAAGCTATGCGCGCTGCTGGAGGAAACGGCGCAGGAGGCTAGCATAATCAGCGGCGGCGTCATGGCCGATCGGCCGGGCTATTTCATCCGGCCCACCATCGTTCGCAACATCCATGATGGTGCCCGGCTGGTGCGGGAGGAGCAGTTCGGCCCGATCCTGCCGGTCCTGTCCTACAGCGACATCGACGATGCGGTCCGCCGTGCCAATGACAGCATCTTTGGCCTGGGCGCGACCGTCTGGTCCTCCAGCCCCGCCCGGGGATGGGACGTGGCAAGACAGATCGATGCCGGCGTCGTCTGGGTCAACGCGCATATGGCGGTGCACCCGATGATCGCCGTCGGCGGTGCCAAACAGTCGGGTATAGGCGCCGAACTGGGCGCCGAAGGCCTCCATGAATTTACCCAGCGCCACGTCGTCTTCCTGCCGAACGACTGACGATCGCCGGCTTCACGATCCTCCCTAGGCCGGGACTTTCATCCAGTCCCGGCCCTTTTTTTGGGTCATCCGCATCCAACGAGTCCAATATTATAAATGAATGTTTATTGACTCTTTTTTGCGAATGTTGGACACAAGATTATCATAATGGTGCGAACCTATTATCTCGCACAAGATCAGGCCGCAAAGGCCAGCAGGGAGAGGGAAGATGGGCATGCCTGTGCAGGGAGCGATAAGTCGTACGGCGTTGATGTGGATGGGACTGTCATGCCTGTTCGGCCCGGTCCATGCGCAGGAGGCGAAGGATAGCCCATCCGCCAACATGACCGCCGACATCGTCGTCGTCGCCCAGCGCCGCGAGGAGCGGCTTCAGGACGTGCCGATCGCCGTGACCTCGCTCGGTGGCGGCACGCTGGAACAGGCCAATATCGTCAGTGCCCTGGATGTCGGAAAGGTCGCGTCGGGACTGGTTTTCCAGCAGAGCACGGGCACCGTCACGACCTTCATTCGCGGCCTTGGCAACAACCAGCTCGCCGTCGGTAATGAGGCGTCCAACTCGCTGTATATCGACAGCGTCTATTATGCCCGCATCTCGCCGGTTCTGATGCGCCTCAACAATGTCGAGCGGGTCGAGATATTGAAGGGGCCGCAGGGCACATTGTTCGGCCGCAATGCAACCGGCGGGCTCATCAACATTCTGACCAGCCGGCCCGAACCCGGCAAGCCGCTGAGCGGCAAGTTCACGCTGGGCTACGGCAATTACGACATGGTGGAGGCCGATGCCTATGTATCCGCCGGGCTGACCGATACGCTGGCCGGCAGTGTCGCCATTCTCAACAGCTATCAGGGCAAGGGCTGGGGCACCAATGTCCTGACGGGCGAGGATACGAACCGGCAGGAAGATTTCGCCATGCGCGGCAAATTGCTGTTCGAACCGTCCGATCGTACCACCATCACCATCGCGGGCGACTATAGCCGGTCCAACAGCACGATCGGCCTGCTCAACTATTATGACGGCAAGGACAATCCCGCGCCGGCGGGCTATGGTGACGGATCGGGATATTTGCCGCCGCTCCGGTCCCGCTACGACAAGAACAGCAATTTGAAGGATCTGGCCAACACGCGCGGCTGGGGCGCCTATGCGCGGTGGGAACAGGGCATGTCCTTCGCCGATCTCGTCGCGACCGTGGCCTTCCACGACGAACGGATCGACTATCATAACGACATCGACAAATCCCCGCAGACCTTCTTCCATTTCGAGGAGGATGATGTCTATGACGATCAGGTCAGCGCCGAACTCCAGCTCGTTTCCAACAAGAGTGGCTGGCTGAAATGGACCGCGGGTCTTTTCTATCTGCAACAGAAATTCGGCTTTCCAACACCCGCCCGGCTGAGCGGTACCGCCTTCGGTTCCGGGGTCACGGTGCTCCCCAAGGATTCGGGGGAAACCAATTCCTATGCGGCCTATGGTCAGGCGAGCGCAAAGCTGACCGACCAGTTGCAACTGACGCTGGGTGGACGGATCAACCGCGATGAACTGCAAGGGCACGGCCTGACGGATGTGTTTATCGACGGGGTCGGCCTCATTGCCGGAACGCCGCTGTCGGCACGCAAGAATTTCCAGAAATTCACCTACCGCGTCGCGCTGGACTATAAACCGGCGACCGACATGCTGCTTTATGCATCGCTCAGCCGGGGAACCAAGGCGGGCCTGTTCAACCTCATCACCTTCAACCCCGTCGCCATCCGTCCCGAAGTCCTCGATGCCTATGAAGTCGGTTTCAAGTCGCAGTTTCTGGATCGGCGCCTTCGCCTCAACCTTGGCGCCTTCTTCTACGATTACCAAAACCCGCAGGTGCAGACCCAGCAGCCCAACGGTGTCACCAATCTGAGCAATGCTAAGGCGGCGGAGATCAAGGGGCTGGAGGCGGAAGTCGAATTTTTCGTGACGCCCCGCCTGTCGTTCCGCGCCAGTGGCACCTGGCTGGATGCGAAATATACCGATTACAAGGACGCGCCTTTCTACACCGCCAATCCCCTGCCGCCCTATGGGCTGTTGCCGGCGGTCGTGGGCGACGCCACCGGCAATCGCCTCAGCCGCGCGCCTCGCTTCAGCGGTAATGCGGGCGTCAGCTACAGTGTCGATCTGCCCAGCGGCAATCTGGCGGCCAGCGTCAACTATGCCTATACGGGCGGCTTCTACTGGACGCCGGACAATTTCTTTCGGCAGAAGGATTATGGCCTGCTTGATGCGAGCCTCAGCTACAGTCCGGGCGATAGCGGAGCAACGCTGCAAATCTGGGGCAGCAATCTTACCAATGCACGCTACAATCTGACCACCAATGAATTTGGCAATGCGGTCGGCCTGAGCAGTGCCCCCGGCGCTCCGCGAACATATGGCGTCCGGCTGAAATATGCCTATTGAGCCGCCACCAGCCGCATCGCCGGGCGTTAGCCATGACTTTGCCATGCTCCAGTCGGTTGCGCGTCTGCTCGAAACGGTGGCAGCGACGGAGCGGGATGCGTTGCAACGCTTCGCCTGCCTGCGCGCCGCCCATGTCGTGACACGACTGGCGCTGGCGGTCGACGGTCTGGATGCGCTGAACGCCGATGCTGTCGATCGCCTCCGGGCGCTTAACCGATCCCTAGGCATGGATAGCGATGTAGGTCATAGTGAGAGCGGTTATCGGCATGCGATGGCGATGCTGGACGACAGGTTGCGTCGGGACAGCGGCGATCCTCGTTGGGACGCCGCTTTGCAGGAACTGGCTTGCATCGATTTCGACCGGACGAAGAACATTGCCTTCGCTGCCGACCAACGCCGGGACGTATGGCGAGCCAGCCGACCGGATAGCGCGGGATTGGTCACTGCCGAGATGCTCAGCGGCTATTTTCGCCAGCGTTTTCCCGATCATCCCGACCTGATCGCCAGGGATGTGACCCGTCTGGGTGGTATCAACGCGAACGAAGCCTATTTCTGCACCATCGCCGGTCATCCGGACTGGCCAGCCGACATCGTGCTGCGCCGCATGTTGCCGGCCCAAATCCAGCCCCGTTCAATTACCGAGGAATTTGACGTGCTGGAGGCGATGGGCGCCACCGGCATGCCTGTCCCCCGCCCCCTGTTTCGCGACGATCATCCGCCTCTGCTGGGCCAGCCGATCATCGCGGTCGAACGCCTGCCCGGCATCACCTGCACCTTGACGGATATGGGCGATGAGGGGCGGGCTATCTTCCGCCAGCTCGCCGCGCTGATGGGGCAATTGCACCGGCTCGATCCGGCGTTGCTGCCTGCCGGTCGTCGCGCTGCCGATGGTGATGCGCTTCAGTGGTTGCTCGATCGCATCACGCGCTGGGAACAGGACTGGCTCAAAGCCACATATGAGCCCGTCGCGACCGTCACCCACGCCTTTCACTGGCTGCGCCGTCATGCCAGCCGCTTTTGCGCCCGGCAGAGCGTGGTGCATGGCGATCTCGACCAGCGTAATCTGCTTTGCGATGCCGGCCGCATCGTGGCACTGATTGACTGGGAAGTCGCGCATCAGGGCCATCCCGCTGAAGACCTGGCCTATGTCCGCCCGCAGGTGGAAGCGCTCATGCCCTGGTCCGATTTCCTTGCCATTTACCAGCAGCATGGCGGGATCGCGCCGGACGCTTTTGAGATGCGCTACGGCGCGGTACTCTGCAACATGTTGCGCGTGACGACCAGCATGGCGGCGCAGACCGCCTATGATGCGGGCGAGATCGACAATTTCCTGATGGGCAGTGTGCGCACCATCGAAACCGAGCAGGCCTGTCAGGCCCTGCACCAAGCCATCATGCATGAAGGATCAGCGCCATGAATCAGAGCCGAATGATCGTCGAACAGTTTTTCGCTGCCTGGAATGACGGCCATGATGCCATGATCGATGCGTTTCGCCGCTATTTTCAGCCCGACGCGATCTGGCGCAACAGTGGTTTCCCCGACACACAGGGCGTCGATGCGGCGCTGACATTGATGGATCAATTTTGCGGCACGCTCAACGTCGACAGGATCGGTGTGACATTGAAGGCAGTGGTGGCGGACGGCGCATTCGTGGTGACGGAGCGGCAGGATGACCTGATCGATGCGGAAGGCAATATCGTGTCATCCATGGATGTGCTGGGTATATTCGAGATTGCGGATGGCAAGATCCGCGAATGGCGCGAATATGCCGACCCGCGCGAAGTGCTGGAAATAGCCCGCCAGCGCAGCACCGGCCCGGCCCAGGGGTGAAGGATATGCAACAGCCTGCGATGATCCTGCCGCATCCCATCAGCTTTGAAGATGAATTGCCCATCGCAACGCTGCCGGCCATCGACCGATGGAGCGAGAATTACGCGTTCGTGGGCTATGACTATGCCAGTCGCATCGGCTATGCCGCCTATGCCGGGCGTTGGGTCAAGCAGCCGGCGCTCTGGCGCGAACAGCTCTATCTCTATCTGCCCGATGGCACGATGTTGCAGCATCAGGCGATCGGCCCCGCGCCCGATCCCGCCGTGCCCACGGCTGGCGCGCTGCGCTTCCACTGCGATGAGCCGGGCGGCCAATGGCGCATCCTGTTCGATGGGGGCATGCGGCATGATCGGGTATCGGATCTGCTGCGCGAACCGATCCGGCAATCGGTACCGCATCCCGTCAGCTTTTCGGTCACGCTGGACCATGGCTGGCCCGTCTGGATGTTCGGCGCATCGGAAAATAGCAGCCATGGCAAGTTCCATTATGAGCAGTTGGGGCAATGCAGCGGCCACTTCCATTTCGCCGGGCAGGACCATGTCTTCACCGGCCCCGCCTATCGCGACCATTCGCGTGGTCCGCGCCATCTGGGCGGCTATCAGGGGCATGCCTGGTTGCAGCTCTTCTTTGAGGACCGGCCCGCTTTCGCCAGCTATCAAGGCTGGGCAAAGGAAGGTGGGGAACTGGTGCAGATACTGGATCAGACGGTGTCGATCCATGCTGACGGGTTTCGTGCGGCTTCGCTGGAATCCTCGATCCGACTGACCGACATCGATACCCTGCCGGTGCCGCTGACCGTCGATATTGCGATCGCGGGGGAAAAGCTTCGCCTCGTCGGTCAGCCGCAGGCCACTCTGGTCACCTCGCTGACGGAGGAGTTCGACTTTTTCTACGGCTTCCCGGCGTCTCTGGTGGATATCGTCGCGACCGAACAACCCTATATGTTCGACTATGATGGCGGCCGGGTGCGCGGCTATCTGCAACGATCGCTGCGCGTCGAGCGATCGACGCGATGACACCGGACATAGGCAATCGACTGGCAGACTGGTTTCGGACCCAAATGCCGGCTGCGCAATCGATCGATCTGACAGGGTGGCGCCCCGCCAGTTCGGGCAGTTCCAGCGAAACCTGGCTGTTCACCTTGCTGATTGAGCAGAATGGAGGGCGCACGGAGCATCCTCTGGTCTTGCGCACGAACCGTGACGGTCGCGGCCTGTTCCCCGATTATGATTTCGGATTGCAGGCACAGGTCATGCGGGCGCTGGGGACCGCCGGCCTGCCGGTACCGGCTATCCGTTGGTATGAAGCGGATGGCAAGGCGATCGGCGCCGCCTTCATCATCATGGATCAGGTGGAGGGGGACACGCCTTCGGACACGTCACCGGGCTTTCATGGTCATGGCCTGTTTCATGATGCGGATGCGGCCGGCCGACGATCGATGTGGATCGCTCTTGTGCAGAAACTGGTGGACCTGCATCGTCTGGACTGGCGTGCAATGGCGTTGCCACCTCTTGTTGGCGCGGCCGAAAGCGTTGCGGCATGCATGGCGCAGCATCTGGCTTTGCTCGACCGATGGATTGCCTGGTCCCAGGTTCCGCCCGCACCCGCACTCTTGCGAGCGCTGGACTGGTTGCGAAGGACGCCGCCGCCGTCCGGGCAAGGACTGGCCCTGCTCTGGGGCGATGGTCGACCCGGCAACGCCCTCTATCGCGACCAGCGGATCACTGCAATGCTGGACTGGGAACTGGCGTCTATCGGCCTCCCTGCCTTTGACCTGGGCTATCTGATCTGGAGCGCCGAAGTCCTGCGTCAGGTCAATGACGTGCCATGGCTGGAGGGGGTACCGCGACGGGATGCGTGCAAGGCGCTGTACTGCGCGCTGTCGGGCGCAGAGCTGGATTGCGATTATGGTGAGGTTTTTGCCCTCGCCAGACTGGCGGTGATGACGGCGCTGGGTGGCCGGCAGGCAGGCCATGATCCCTATTTCCAGCGCTTTCTGCGCGAAAGCGTCGTTGTGCAGGAACTGGACCGTCGATTTCCTGCGTGATCGTATCAGCCGATGATGCCGATGTTGCTGTAGTCTGCCGGCGGGTGTCGTCCCGCACCCGCCGTTTCGGCTTCGTTTCAGACCCTTTCGATTGCCAGCGCAAGGCCCATGCCGACGCCGATGCACAGGGTCGCGATACCCCGCTTTCCACCGGTCTTTTCCAGTTGATGCACCAGCGTCATCGCGATCCGTGCGCCCGACATGCCCAGGGGATGACCCAGCGCGATCGCGCCGCCATTGGGATTTACATGCGCCGCATCGTCGGGCAGGCCAAGGCCGCGCATCACGGCGATGCCCTGACTGGCAAAGGCTTCGTTGAGTTCGATCGCGTCGAAATCGCCGATGCCAAGGCCGAGGCGCGCCAGCAGCTTCTGGGTCGCGGGCAGGGGGCCGATGCCCATCACGCGCGGTTCGACCCCGATCGATGCCATCCCCAGGATACGGGCGCGAGGGGTGAGGCCATGGGCCTTGGCTGCCGTCTCGCTGGCGACGATCATCGCCGCCGCGCCGTCATTGATGCCCGATGCATTGCCCGCCGTGACGCTGCCCTCAGGCCCGAACAGCGGTTTGAGTTTCTGCAACGCTTCGATCGTCGTGTCGGCGCGGGGATGCTCGTCGACGCTGACATCCACCGTCTCGCCGCGCTTCCTGCCGGGCACGGTGACGGGGATGATCTCCTCGGCAAAGAAGCCCTTGGCCTGCGCGGCGGCGGCCCGCTGCTGGCTGCGCAGGGCGAATGCATCCTGATCGGCACGGCTGATGCCATGTTCCTGCGCGACATTCTCGCCGGTGCGCGGCATGGTTTCCGTGCCATAAAGCGCGTCGAGCGCCGGGTTGACGAAGCGCCAGCCCATCGTCGTGTCCTCGATTTTCTGGTTGCGGCCGAAGGCGCTGTCCGCCTTGCCCATGACGAACGGCGCGCGGGTCATGCTCTCGACCCCGCCGGCGATCGCCAGCGCCATCTCGTCGGACCGTATCGCGCGCGCCGCTGCGCCGACCGCTTCCAGCCCCGATGCGCATAAACGGTTGAGCGTCACCCCCGGCACCGTATGCGGCAGGCCTGCGAGCAGCAGGCTCATGCGCGCAACGTTGCGATTATCCTCGCCCGACTGGTTGGCGCAGCCATAAAAAACCTCTTCGATCGCCCCCGGATCAAGCCCCGGATTGCGCGCCAGCAAGGCCTTCATCGGCAGCGCGCCAAGATCGTCTGCCCGGATATTGGCGAGGCCGCCGGCGTAGCGGCCGATGGGCGTGCGAACGGCGTCGCAGATGAAGGCGTCAGTCATGGATCATCGTCTCCTGGTGGCTCAGGCCGCTTCGGTTTCGCTGGCGAAGGCTAGCTGTACCCCGGTCAGGTCGCGCAATTCTTCGATCGACAGGCCTTCGACCATCTCGACCACGCGCGCGCCGCCCGGCCCGACGTCGAACACGGCAAGGTCGGTATAGACGCGCGATACGCAGCCAAGGCCGGTCAGCGGATAGGTGCATGCTTCGACCAGCTTGCTTTCACCCTGCTTGGTCAGCAGGTCCATCATCACGAAGGTCTGCTTGGCGCCGATGGCCAGATCCATCGCGCCGCCGACGGCCGGGATCGCACCCGGTTCGCCCGTGTGCCAGTTGGCAAGGTCGCCATGCGTCGATACCTGGAAGGCGCCGAGCACGCAGATGTCCAGATGGCCGCCGCGCATCATCGCGAAACTGTCCGCATGGTGGAAGAAACATCCGCCGGTGAGCAGGGTCACGGCCTGCTTGCCGGCGTTGATGAGTTCCCAATCCTCTTCCCCCGGCGCGGGTGCCGGCCCCATGCCGAGCAGGCCATTTTCACTTTGCAGGAAAATCTCGCGTTCCTGCGGCAGATAATTGGCCACCTTGGTGGGCAGCCCGATGCCGAGGTTCACATAGGCGCCTTCAGGGATGTCGCGGGCGACACGGGCTGCCATCTGGTCGCGGGTCAGTCGGTTCATGCGCATGCTCCCGATCAGGCGGCAATGGAGAGGGTGGGGGCGACTTCCACGACCCGCTGGACGAAAATGCCCGGTGTCACGACCGCTTCCGGATCGATACCGCCCAGGGGGACTATCCGGGTTATCTGCGCGATCGTCGTCCTGGCAGCCATCGCCATGATGGGGCCGAAATTGCGCGCGGTCTTGCGATAGACGAGGTTGCCCCAGCGGTCCCCTTCATGCGCCTTGATCAGGGCAAAATCGGCCTGGATCGGATATTCCAGCACATGATGCTTGCCGTCGATCTCGCGGCTTTCCTTGCCTTCCGCCAGCAATGTCCCATAGCCTGTAGGCGTGAAGATCGCACCCAGGCCGGCGCCTGCCGCCTGGATACGGGCTGCCAGATTACCCTGTGGCACCAGTTCCAGCTCGATCTGCCCGGCCCGATAGGCGGCGTCGAAATGATGGGAATCCGACTGGCGCGGGAAGGAGCAGATGATCTTCTTCACCCGGCCTTCGCGGATCAGCGCGGCGACGCCCTGTTCGCCATTGCCGGCATTATTGTTGATGATCGTCAGGCCGCCGACGCCGCGGGCGATGAGCGCGTCGATCAACTGGTCCGGCATGCCGGCCGTACCGAAGCCGCCGATCATTACCGACGCCCCATCCTGAATGTCGGCGACCGCCTGTGCGGCCGATGCCACCGATTTGTCGATCACCATTCTCTCCTGCCGAATTTTCAATCGTCCCGTTTCTTCATCCCGAAAAAGCTTGCGTCAACCGATAAACGATATATTGTCCGATTATCGTTCGTTTCATTGGGTGAGATATGCTGGAACAGTCCGAAATAGCGGCGCAGGGCGATCCGGATTTCATGACATCGCTCGCGCGTGGCCTGTCTGTGTTGCGCTGCTTCGCCGACGAACAGCAGCCGATGACGATCGCGCAGGCGAGCCGCCTGACCAGTCTCAGCCGTCCGGCGGTGAAGCGCTGCCTCCATACGCTCGCACGCCTTGGCTATGTCGTTCAGGACGGGGTTCACTACCAGCTCAGGCCCAAGGTGCTGTCGCTCGGCTATGCCTATCTCTCGTCCAGCACCTTGGCTGTGCGTGCCCAGCCGTTGCTCGATCAGATACGCGACGAACTGCATGAATCCTGCTCGATCGGTGTGATCGAGGAGGATGAGGTGACCTATGTGGCGCGTGCCGAAGTATCGCGCATCATGTCGATCGCACTGAGGGTGGGCAGCCGTTTGCCGCTTTATTGCACCTCGATGGGGCGGATCTTGCTGGCCGGGCAGGACCGCCGCGAACAGGATGCCTATCTGGCGCGCACCCCATTGGTGCCGTTGACCGATGCCACCCAAACCAATCCGGCGACTTTGCGTTCGCTGTTGCAGAAGGTCGCGGACGATGGCTATGCGATCGTCGATCAGGAACTGGAAGCCGGATTGCGATCTGTCGCGGTACCGGTGCGCAGTCGCGCCAATATCGTGGCGGCGCTCAACATCGGCACGCAGGCGGCGCGTGTCCCGATGTCGGATCTGCATTCCCGCTACCTGCCGGTCCTGCGCCGCGCTGCACGCGATCTGGAGGCGTTGCTATGATGGAACAAAGTCGGTGATGGTCTTAGTGGCGCGGACAAGTTCATCCATGAGGTCTGCCCCGCAATAGCTGTGCGGGAACGTGTTTGCCTGTCCTACAGGGTGGATCTCCATTATGCTGCGGCCGGCTCTTTCGATTGTCGACAAAAAGACCCGCTGCAAACGGCTTCACCCATGCACGGCAAAAGTGACATAAGGTGACAAATCCGCGCGCATTTTGCGATGCTTTTGTCACCTTATCGGCAGTTCTGCGCGATCAGAACCTGTCGAAGCCGCCATGTGCCATCCGCGCTTTTTAGGCATGTGCGGGCGCACATCGCCAGCGGGGGCATCTGGTCACCCGATCTCGCCGCGGATCTTGCGCAGATCGATGCCCAGCCTTCGCACCCTGTAATAGAATGTCTTGCGCGGCAGGCCGAGGGTCGTGATGGCCTTGCCCATATCCCCCCCGGCCGCCCGGATCGTATCGATAATCGCCGAGCGTTCAAATGCATCGATGCGCGCGTCGAGCGGTAGCGTGACGCCATCCGCAACCGGTTCCTGCTCCAAGCCCAGCGCCAGCCGTTCGGCCAGCCGTCCCAGTTCATGAACATTGCCGGGCCAGTCATGGTCTAGCAGATGGGCCAGCACTGCGCGGCTGACCGGCGGCACCGCGCGGCGGAAGCGGCGGGCGGCGGCATCGAGCAGATGGGCGAAGATCAGCGGAATATCCTCGCGTCGTTCGCGCAGTGGCGGGATGTGCAGGCGCACCGCCGCCAGTCGATAGAGCAGGGCCGGCTGGATCGCCGCCGTCTGGTTCTGCTGCGTCATGCAGCCGACCACGCGCAGGTCTGCGGGTTGCGGCTCGCGCGCGCCGACCGGGCGGACCAGCCGATCTTCCAGAAATTGGATCAGATGCGCCTGCAATGCCGGGCCGGACTGGTCGACATCGTCCAGGAACAAGGTGCCCTGATGCGCGCGCGCCAGCCGGCCTTCCAGCGGCGCGCGCCCGGCCAGGCTTTCGCCATGCAGGCTGGTCTCGGCGATCGCATCGGGCACGGCGGCGCAGGCGATGCTGACGAACTGGGCGCTGGCGCGACGGCTGCGCTGATGGATCATGCGCGCGACCAGCTCTTTGCCGGTTCCTGTCTCGCCTTCGACCAATATGTCGATATTGGTGTCGGCCAGGGTCGCCACCATGTCGCGCAGCCGCTCGATCGCCGGCGAATGGCCGATCAGCGGAGAGGCGACGGCGGTATCGACCAGCGCGCGCAGGCGGCGATTTTCGATCACCAGCAGTCGTTTCTCGCTCGCCCGCGCGACCGATGCCAGCAGTGCGTCGGGATCGAAGGGCTTGGTGAGGAAATCCCAGGCGCCGGCCTTCAGCGCATCCACCGCCATCGGCACATCGCCATGGCCGGTGACCAGAATGACTGGCAGTTCCGCGTCGCGGGCGTGGAGTGCCCGGAACAGGTCGATGCCCGACATGTGCGGCATCCGCACGTCGCTGACCACAACGCCGGGAAAGTCCGCATCGATCGCCGCCAGCGCATCAGCGGCGCGGGCAAAGGCGTGCACATCATGGCCTGCTAGCGTCAGCGTCTGCGCCATGGCGGCGCGCAGGTCGTCATCATCGTCGACCAGGGCGATCTGGCGCGGGGGCATGTCGGTCATGCGCGTTGCAAACTCAGCTGGAAATGGGCGCCAGCCTCACTGGGCAGCAGGCGCAGCGACCCGCCCATGTCAGCCATGATATCGCTGGCGATGACGAGGCCAAGCCCGAGGCCGGACGGGCGGCTGGTGACGAAGGGCGTGAAGAGTTGGCCCTGCACCGACGGATCAATGCCCGGCCCATTGTCCGTCACCGAAAGCAATATCGTCTCCGCGTCGAGCATGATCGACAGGCGGATGGCCGGCGCCGCCACGCCTTCCAGCGCTTCGAGCGCATTTTGCAGCAGGTTGACCAGCACCTGTTCCAGCCGGATCGTGTCGGCCATGACGCGCAGATTGGCAGGCAGGTCGGGCAGATGCAGGTCGACCCGCGCCAGCCGCGATTTCAGGATCAGCACACTGCCTTCGATCGGTCCGGCGAGCGGAATGGCGTCGATCGCGCCGGTCGCCTTGCGCGAAAAGCCGCGCAGTTCAGCCGTGACCTTGCCGATCCGGTCGGTCAGCCGCTCGATCGCCGCCATATTCTCGGCGGCTGCCTCAACATCGCCGCGCTCGATCAACAGCCGGCCATTGGCGGCATAGCTGCGGATCGCGGCGACCGGCTGGGCGGTTTCATGGGCGATACCGGCGGTGATCTGGCCCAGTGATGCCAGACGATTGGCCTGGCGCAGCCCTTCGCGCAGCGTGTCGGCGCGCGTTTCACTGGCGGCGCGCTCCTCCATTTCGCGGCGCAGTTCCCGGGTGCGGGCTGTAACCATCGCCTCCAGTTCGCTGGTGCGAGCTGCGGCCATGGCAGCCCGTTCGGCACGGCGATGGGCCCGTTCGCGCAAAATCCAGATGCCGCCGGCAAGCAGCATCAGCAATAGCAGGGTCGCCAGCCGCACCGTCCGCACGAAGCTCTCCACGCCATGCAGCGGGGTCAGCATGTTGAGTTGCCAGCCCGGTTCGCCGGCCGCGACCGATTGCCACAGCAGGCGCCGGCGCGGTTCGTCGGCGGGGCTGACGATCTGCCGGCCATCAGCGTCGCCCATGCCCCTGAGCGGCACCGGCAGCAGCGATCCGCGGCCGGATTGCAATTCGGCGCGGAAGCGCTGCTTGGCCGCGGCGGACAGCGAATGGATGGTGGTGAAGCGCCAGTCGGGGCGGCTGGTGATAAGAATGATTCCTTCGCGACTGGTGATGAAAGTGATCTCGCCCAGCCGCGCCCATTGCTGTTCGATTCCGTCAAATTCCAGCTTCACCACGACATATCCGCCGCCACGCGATCGCCGCGACAGATACATGCCGGGCCGCTCGCTGATCGTGCCGAGCGCGAATTGCGCGCCCGATCCATGGGCGGCGGCCAGCTTGAAATAGTTGCGGAACGCATAATTCTGGCCGACGAAGCTGCGTTCGCTGCCCCAGTTGCTCGATGCCACGGTGCGACCCGATGCGTCGAGGACATAGATTTGCGCCGCGCCGGTGGTGCGGGCCAGCGCCTGCAACTTGCGGTCCAGCGCACGTAACGCGATTTGCGATCCGGTGAGGCCGGCGACGAGGTCACTGTCGTCGGACAGGGCGATGGGCAACAGCCGGAACCGCTCGATCTCGCTTTTGAGATAGGCTTGGCGCAGGATCGCGGCGCCACGTGTCTCCGCGCTCAGCCGCGCAATGGCATTGCGCTCGGCGACTTCGCCCGACAGCCAGATAAGGCCGCTGGCCACACCAAGAAACAGGGCGATCCAGAATAAGCGAGTCGGGAAACGGGCGCCGATCATGGCCCTACATATCTTCCCATCATTCGATGTGCAACTTTCTGCATATTGTCCATTGTTGATGAGCCGATATATGCACTTAAATCCTCTGCTGCTCGCACTGAATATCAACTAATATACTGAATAATAATGATTTAATATCATTTTGCCTGCAATTTGTCGCGCATGGCTGACGGCTCGATACTGGCCACCTCAATTCCCGACCCGCCCACTCAAGAAGGCGGGAAGGCTTTTGGCGAGGGCCAGAAAGACTCCTGTGATGCAGATTTCTCATTTCCCCGATCCGCCGGCCCCCCGGCGCCCCTGGTATCGCCATCTCTATGCGCAGGTGTTGCTGGCGATCATTGCCGGCGTGGCGCTTGGCCATTTCGCGCCGCATCTGGGCGAAACGATGAAACCGGTCGGCGATGCCTTCATCAAGGCGGTGAAGATGGTCATCGCCCCGGTCATCTTCCTGACGATCGTCACCGGTATCGCCGGCATGCGCGACATCGCCAGCGTCGGCCGCGTCGCGGGCAAGGCCTTCGCCTATTTTCTCTTCTTCTCCACCCTGGCGCTGGTCGTCGGCATGATCGTCGCCAATGTGATGCGGCCGGGCGCGGGCCTCAACATCGATCCCGCCACGCTCGACGCAAGCAAGGTCAACGAATATGCGGAAAAGGCCCACGATAGCACGCTGACCGGCTTCCTGACCGGCATCATCCCCGACAGCTTCCTGTCCGCATTCGTCAGCGGCAACATTCTTCAGGTGCTGTTCGTCGCGATCCTGTTCGGGGTTGCGCTGGCGCTGATCGGCGATCGCGGCGCGCGGGTGCTCGACCTGCTGGAGGATGTCTCGACCGCCGTGTTCAAGCTGGTTGCTATCGTCATGAAGGCGGCGCCCATCGGCGCGTTCGGCGCCATGGCCTTCACCATCGGTAAATATGGCGTCGGCACGCTCGCCAATCTCGCCTTCCTGGTCGGCACCTTCTACCTGACCTCGGCGCTGTTCGTGGTGGTGATCCTGGGCTTGGTCGCCCGCGCCTGCGGCTTCTCGATTTTCGGCCTGATCCGTTATCTCAAGACCGAATTGCTGCTGGTGCTGGGCACCTCCTCGTCGGAAAGCGCGCTGCCGGCCCTGATCGAGAAAATGGAGCGGGCCGGTTGCCCCAAGTCGATCGTTGGGCTGGTCGTGCCGACCGGCTACAGCTTCAACCTCGACGGCACCAATATCTACATGACGCTGGCCGCGCTGTTCATCGCACAGGCCACCGGCGTCGACCTTTCTCTGGGAGATCAGATCCTGCTCCTGGGCGTGGCCATGCTGTCGTCCAAGGGTGCAGCAGGCGTGACCGGGGCGGGCTTCATCACGTTGGCGGCGACCCTCTCCATCGTCCCCTCCGTGCCCGTCGCCGGCATGGCCCTCATTCTGGGCGTAGATCGCTTCATGAGCGAATGCCGCAGCCTGACCAACTTCATTGGCAATGCGGTGGCGACGATCGTCGTGTCGCGCTGGGAAGGGAGGCTGGATCAGAGCCAGTTGCAGGCCGCGATGCGGGGCGAGGGCAGGGCGCCATCCCCGGACGAGCCTTCACTCACCAGCGCCGTCCCGGCGGAATGAGGCGCAGCCACTATGGTTCGTTTCTCCTGCGCGGCCACGCGCCGCCCCGTCGCTGTCTCCGTTCTCACCCTCGCCACCTTGTTCGCCAGCCCCGCATGGGCGGACGACGTGCCCGCTGAGCCCGCCAGCCTCTATCCCGCCGATGCCGTCGGTGAAGGATCGGTATCGGGCGGCTATGCCCTGTCGCGCTGGGCCGAGGACTGGCGCAGCAAGGCCGATCCGCAGCAGCGCGATGACCTGCTCGATCGCCTTAAATATCTGCCGCTGGATGGGGATGGCGACATCTATCTGACGCTCAGCGGGGAGGCGCGGGTGCGGGTCAACTACACCACCAACCTCAATCTGCGGAACGCCGGTAGCCAGCGGCAGGACATCAACCGGCTGGTCGGCGGCGCCGACCTGCATGTCGGACAGCATCTTCGCTTCTATGGCGAAATCGCCCATGGTGGCATATCCGGTGACAATATCGGCACGCCGTCGGGATCGCTGCGCAATGATCTGGTGGTGCTCCAGTCCTTCGCCGAAGTGAAGGGACGGGTTGCGGGCCTAGATCTGGGCCTGCGATACGGGCGCCAGGAATTTACCGACGGCCCCAATCTGCTGACGTCTCAGCGCGACAATAATACGATCCGTTATGCGCTGAACGGCGTGCGCGCCTGGGCGCGGACGGGGACGCTGCGCATCGATGCCTTCGATTTCAAGCCGACCGCGCTGGGCAATGGCGGGGCCGGCGATGATAAGGTCGAACAGGGGCGGCGCTTTTCCGGCTTCACCGCTGGCATCCGGATTCCGGAAAAGGTGCTGGGCGGATCGGAACTCTATCTCGATCCCTTTTTCTGGCGCTTGCGCACAAGCGATGCGCTGTGGGGCGGCGTGACTGGCCGGGTCGAGCGCTTCTACGCCGGCGTGCGCTTGTGGGGGGAGGTTGGCCCGGTCAATCTCGACTGGACGGTCAATCACCAGTTCGGAGATTTCGACGGGCGCGACATCAGCGCCTGGCAGATCTTCTTCAACCAGAGCTACAAACTGCCTGGCGACCTGCCGATGGGGCCGCGCATCGGCTTCCACGCCGATTATGCGAGCGGCGGCGGCACGTTCGAGGGCGGGACGCTGAAAGCCGCTTATGCCCCCTTCGGCAACAATATCTATTATAGCTACCAGCTGTGCATGACGCCGACCAACCTCAAGACGCTGGCGCCCAGCCTGACCCTGTCACCGCTCAAAGGCGTGAAGGCGACGATGGAATATCAGTTCGCCTGGCGCACCGATGAAAATGATGCGGTCTATCGCGCCAACAAGTCGATCTTCGCCGGCACCCAGTCTGTCCCCGGCCACAAGATCGGCGAATCCATCCGCGCTCAGATCAACTGGGCGATCACGCCGCGCCTGTCCTTTGTCGGGCGCTACGAGCATCTGGATGCAGGACCGGTGCTCAGCCGTGCCGGCTATGGCAATAGCGACTATCTGGCCGGCTGGCTGAGCTTCCGATTCTGAAGATGATGGGATGGTGCGCATGACCTGACGGACAAGATTGGCGAACGCGCATCCGGCCGCCCGGCTCCTTTCCACGCAGATTTGGAATCCACGATCATGATATCCTCCTCCAGTCCGGCGGCGCCGCGCCGCCGGACCCTGTTCAAGAAGATCCTCTTCCCCCTTGCTATCATCATCCTGCTGCTGGCGATCGCCGCCACGGCCTTCCTGTTCCGCCCAATGGCGTCGCCCGAAGGGAAGGCAGCAGCCAATGACAAGCCGGTCGATGTGCTGGTGATCGGCGGCGGCATCATGGGGGTGACGCTGGCCACCTATCTCCAGGAAATGGAGCCGGACTGGCGGATCGACATCTATGAGCGGATGGACAAGGTGGCACAGGAAAGCTCAAACGGCTGGAATAATGCCGGCACCGGTCATTCTGGTTTCGCCGAACTGAACTACACGCCGGAAAAGGATGACGGATCGATCGCGACCGAAAAGGCCGTGGACATCGCCGAGCAGTTCGAGATTTCGCGCCAGTTCTGGTCGCATGAGGTCAAGCAGGGCCGCCTGCCCAAGCCGACCGATTTCATCAACGCGACCCCGCATATGAGCTTCGTCTGGGGCGACGACAATATCGCCTATCTGCACAAGCGCCGTGATGCGCTGGTGCAGAACCCGCTCTTTTACGGCATGCAATATTCGCAGGATCCGGCGCAAATTCGCCGCTGGGCGCCGCTGGTGATGGAGGGGCGCGACCCGAAGCAGAAGGTGGCGGCTACATTCATGCCGATCGGCACGGACGTCAACTTCGGTGTCATCACCACCCAGTTGACCAACGCGCTGACCCGCAATCCCAATTTCAACCTGCAGCTTGGCCATGAAGTGCGCGGCTTGCACCAGAATGCGGACAGGACGTGGAACGTCACCGTCCATGACCTAAAGAAGAACAGCGATGCCGTGGTCAAGGCCAGGTTCGTTTTCATCGGCGCGGGTGGAGCCTCGCTCAAGCTGTTGCAGATGTCGGGCATTCCGGAATCGAAAAACTATGCCGGCTTCCCGGTCGGTGGTCAGTTCCTGGCGTTTGAGGGGGCGGCCGCGACCAGCCGCCACAATGTGAAGGTCTATGGCAAGGCGGAGGCCGGTTCGCCGCCGATGTCGGTGCCGCATCTCGACGCGCGCAAGCTTGATGGCAAGGCGGTGACCCTGTTCGGCCCGTTCGCGCTACAGAGCACGAAATTCCTGAAAAATGGCTCGCCGCTCGATCTGTTCGCATCCGTCTACAAGAATAATGTCGGCGGCATGTTGAAGGTCGGTGCGGAAAATCTGGATCTGGTCCGCTATCTGGCGCAGCAGGCGACGCTGACCGATGCCCAACGGCAGGCTGAACTGGTCAAATATTATCCCAATGCCAAGCGCGGCGACTGGAAGCTGATAACCGCTGGCCAGCGCGTGCAGGTGATCAAATATGATCCCGAGAAGGGTACGGTGCTCCAGTTCGGAACCGAAATCGTAACCGACAAGGATGCCAGTATCGCTGCTCTGCTCGGCGCGTCTCCCGGCGCTTCGACCTCGCCCGCAATCATGCTGGAAGTGATGCGCCGCGTTTTTCCGCAGCAAATGGCGACCAGTTGGAAGCCGAAGGTAGCGGCAATAGTGCCTTCCTATGGCCAGAAGCTCAACGCCAGCCCGGACCTCACCAACCGCATCCGCCGCATGACCAGCCAGACGCTGGGCTTGCCCTATATCGAGGTGCCGGCGACGATCAACGGTGGTTCGCCCGACGTCAAGGCCACGGTACCGGTCAGGCGTAATCTCAATCAGGAACAGCAGGCGCTGTGATTGCAGGGCGGCGGGGTGCTCTGGCATTCCGCATCGCCTATGTCTTTGATTGTACTCGTTTGCCTACCTTGGGGATTGCAATTTCCTGTAAAGGTTATGCATCTTCAAGGAGCGCGGTCGGTACCTCATAGCCCCAACTGGCATATTGGCGGGCGATGACGGCGGTCATCAGGGCAAGCTCCGGCGAGCGATCACCCGGTCGATGGCTCATGATGATCGGCGATGTCGCCTGTTCGGCAAGATCGCGAAAAGCGACGTCGTGACTGCGTGCGCGATGCACCGATTCCGGCACGATCGCCATGCCTTCCTGCGCTGCGACTAGGCCGATCGCAATCTGGAGTTCGCGCGCCTCATGGACGATGCGGGGTTCTATCGCATGATCGCGGAACAGGGATATGACCTGATCGGCGTAGCTGGGACGGGGCGCGCGCGGATAGATGATCTGGGGTTCATCGGCCAGATCGCGTAGCGAAACAGGCCCGTCGCCGTGCGACAGCGGATGATCCATCGGGAAAGCGGCCACCAGTTTCTCGTTGCGCAAAATGATGCGACGTACCGCAGGGTCCTCAAATCGGATACGGCCGAATCCCATGTCGATGCGTCCATCCTTGAGCGCTTCGATCTGTTCGAGGGTCGTACTTTCGACCATGACCAGTTCCACATTTTTCGCCACCTTGCGAAATTCGCGGATCAGTTCGGGCAGGCGCGCATAGATGGTCGATGCAACGAAGCCGATGACCAGTCGGCGTCGCCGGCTGGTCGCGGCTGTCCTTACCATCGCTTCGACATCTTCCATGCGCGCAAGCAACTGCAACGCCTGCGCATGGAGCAGGCGGCCAACGTCGGTCAGCCGGAGTGGCCGGCTCGCGCGATCCAGCAGCGGTGCGCCGACCTGCGCCTCCAGTTGCTGAATAGCACGGGACAATGGCGGTTGGGCGATATGCAGCCGTTCAGCGGCGCGATTGAAATGGCCTTCGTCAGCAACCGCCACGAAATAGCGTAGAAGGCGCAGGTCCAGCATAATTATACCCTCAGAGTATCAGCCCTTAACCGCATTGATCTTTGATCGATCCGTTGTTCGGGCATATTCACCCCTTGAAAGCTAAGCATTTGGGAGAGTCGCCGCAATGGCTGTGTTGAGCCGAGCCGATACCTTCATCGTCGATGTGCCGACGATCCGCCCGCATGTTCTGGCGATGGCGACCATGCATGCTCAGTCGATGGTGATCGTCCGCCTGATCGACGCCGACGGCGTCGAGGGCATTGGTGAAGGGACCACGATCGGCGGTCTGAGCTATGGCGAGGAAAGCCCCGAAAGTATCAAATCCGCGATCGACACCTATATCATACCGGTACTGGAAAGCTGCGATCTGGCGCAGGTCGGTGCGACGATGGCGAAGGTGGCACGCGGCGTACGCGGCAATCATTTCGCCAAATGCGCGGTCGAGACGGCACTGCTTGACATGGCGGGCAAGCGACTGGGTATCTCCGTGTCCGAACTGATCGGCGGCGGCCGGGTGCGCGACAGCCTGCCGGTGGCTTGGACCCTGGCCAGCGGCGACACCGCCCGTGACATTGCGGAGGGCGAGGAAATGCTCGATCGCCGCCGTCATCGCATCTTCAAGCTCAAGATCGGCAAGCGTGCGGTGCGTGACGACGTCGCCCATGTCGGTGCCATCTGCAGGGCGCTGGGCGACCGCGCCAGCGTGCGCGTCGATGTCAACCAGAACTGGTCGGAAACGCAGGCCAAGATCGGCATGGCGATGCTCCATGATGTTGGTTGCGATCTGGTCGAACAGCCCATCGTCGGCGACGCGATTGCCGCCATGGCGCGCCTTTCGCAGTCTCAGCCCATAGCGCTGATGGCCGACGAGGCACTTAATGGCCCGCGCAGCGCGATGCGCATTGCGTCGGCGCACGCGGCGGGGGTTTTTGCGCTCAAGATCGCGCAGTCAGGCGGCCTGTTCGCTACCGCCCAGGTAGCCGCCATCGGCGCGGCGGCCGGTATCGGCCTTTATGGCGGCACGATGCTGGAGGGTGGGGTCGGCACTGTCGCATCGGCCCATGTCTTTGCGACCTTGCCGGAACTGGCCTGGGGGACCGAATTATTCGGTCCGCTGCTCCAGACCGAGGACATTCTGAGTGAACCGCTCGGCTATGGTGATTTCTCGCTTGCCGTGCCGACGGGGCCGGGGCTGGGCATCGCCTTTGACGAGGACAAGCTCGCCTTCTTCCGGCGCGATCGCCCCAAATCGGGTGTCGGCGGGCCGATCCTTCACACCGTTGGCGTAGGAGCCTGAATCCCATGCTGTTCATGGTCGAAATGGACGTCGATATTCCGCTGGGTTTCGATCCGGACGAAGCGGCGCGGATAAAGGCCGATGAAAAAGCCTATTTCCAGAAGCTTCAGGAAGCCGGCACGTGGCGGCACATCTGGCGCAAGGTCGGGCTATATTCGAACGTCTCGATCTTCGACGTCGAAAGCAACGCCGCCTTGCACGACACGCTCATGGCGCTGCCGCTCTATCCCTTCATGACCATGAAGGTGACGCCGCTCTGCCGCCATCCTTCATCCATTCACGAGGACGATCGCTGATCGACCAACCGCAAGCTTAGGAGAGAAAATATGGGTACCAGCTTCGTAGAAAGACCTGAAATCCAGCAGTTGCTCGATCGTGCGGCCGGCATGGGCGAAAGTGGCGGAAATCCGCGTCTGAAAGCGATCGTGCGCGATCTGACCGAAAGCGTGATGGACCTGATCGTCAAGCATGACATTTCCGAAAGCGAATTCTGGCTGGCGATGAAATATCTGGCGGACAGTTCCGCCGAGATCGGCCTGATCGTGCCCGGTACCGGTCTGGAGCATTTTATGGACCTCTACATGGATGCCAAGGATGCGGAAGCCGGCCTGACCGGAGGCACGCCACGCACCATCGAAGGACCGCTCTATGTCGCCGGCGCGCCGCTCGTAGAAGGCGATGTCAATCTGAGCGTCGATCCCGACGAGGGCACCCAGACGTTGTATATGAGCGGTGCCGTTACCGGCCCCGATGGCGAGCCTGTGGAGGATGCGATCGTCCATGTCTGGCATGCCAACAGCAAAGGCTGGTATTCGCATTTCGATCCGACCGGCGAGCAGACCCCATTCAACAACCGCCGCCGCATCAAGCTGGGCAGCGATGGCCGCTATGCTTTCCATTCCAAACAGCCGAGCGGTTATTCGGTGCCGCCGGGCGGTGCGACCGACCGGCTGATGCAGGCGCTGGGTCGCCATGGCAATCGTCCGGCGCATGTGCATTTCTTCATCGAGGCGCCCGGCTATCGCACGCTGACGACGCAGATCAATTTCGGTGACGATCCCTTCGCCGCCGACGATTTTGCCTTTGGTACGCGCGAGGGGCTGCTGCCGGTGCCCAGCCGTCAGGGCGAAACCGCCTATATTGCCTTCGATTTTCAGCTCCAGCGCGCCGTGAGCGAGGGCGATGAGGGTTTCTCGACCCGCGCCCGCGCCGAGGTCGCGGCGGAAAAGGAAACAGAGGCAGCCTGACGATCGGGCACGGGAGACAGGATCATGCATGAGCATCTGATGCAACGTGTCGCGACCGCAGTCGTCGACGACCCCCAGACCGGGATGTTTCGCTGTCGTCGTGACGTGTTCACGGACCAGCAACTGTTCGATCTGGAGATGAAATATATTTTCGAGGGCAATTGGGTCTATCTGGCTCATGAAAGCCAGGTCGAAAAGAAGAATGACTATTTCACGACCTGGATCGGCCATACGCCGGTGATCCTGACCCGCGCCAAGGATGGCGGTCTCAACTGCGTGGTCAATGCCTGCGCCCATCGCGGTGCCAAGCTGTGCCGACGCAAGCGGGGCAATCAACCGCTCTTCGTTTGCCCCTTTCATGGTTGGAGTTTCAAGACGGACGGCAGGCTGTTGCGCGCCAAGGATGCGAGCAGCGGCGCCTATCCCGACAGCTTCGACCATGATGGCTCCCATGACCTGACCCGTGTTCGGGTGGAAAGCTATCGCGGCTTCATCTTCGGCTCGCTCAATCATGACGTGCTGCCGCTGGAAGAGCATCTGGGCGAGGCAAAGGTCATCATCGACCAGATGGTCGATCAGGCGCCTGAGGGGCTGGAAGTGCTGACCGGCAATTCCACCTACACCTTCCATGGCAACTGGAAGATGCAGATGGAAAATGGCTGCGACGGTTATCATGTCAGCTCCGTCCATGAAAATTACCAGTCGACCATGGGGCGCCGTGCCGAGGGCGGGACCAAGGCGGTTGATGCTAATGGCTGGTCGAAGGCGCCGGCGAGCGGGGTCTATGGTTTCGAATATGGTCATATACTGCTGTGGACGCAGGTATTGAACCCCGAAGTCCGACCGATCTGGAACCTCAAGGACCAGTTGGTCGATCGGCTGGGGGTCGACAAGGCGAAGTTCATCCTCGAACAGACCCGCAATCTGGCGCTCTATCCGAACGTGTTCCTGATGGACCAGTTCTCGACCCAGATTCGCGTGGTGCGGCCGATCGACGTGCATACGACCGAAGTCACCATCTATTGCTACGCGCCCAAGGGCGAGAGTGTTGAGGATCGCGCCCACCGTATCCGCCAGTATGAGGATTTCTTCAACGTCACCGGCATGGGCACGCCCGACGATCTGGAGGAGTTTCGCAGTTGCCAGTCGGCCTATGAGGGCGCTGGCGAATTGTGGAACGACCTCAGCCGTGGTGCGACGCGCTGGATCGCGGGGCCGGACAGCAATGCGAAGGCCATGGGCATGAACCCCTTGTTGTCGAGCGAGCGCAGCGAGGATGAAGGGCTGTTCGTGCGCCAGCATGAATATTGGGCACGCATCATGCTGGACGGCTTGGCGAGGGATATGGACGCCCGGCCGATGATGGAGGCGGCCGAATGACATTGCTTCTGGAAAAGGACCATGCAGCCATGTCCTATCAGCATATCTGCGCCTTTCTTTACCGGGAGGCGCGGCTGCTGGACGATCGCGCTTTCGACGAATGGCTGGAATGCTATGCGGAGCAATGCGAATATTGGATGCCGGCCTGGACCGACGACGATGCGCTGACCACCGATCCGCATAGCGAAATCTCGCTGATCTATTACGGCAACCGCAAGGGGCTGGAGGACCGCGTCTATCGGCTGAACACAGAACGTTCGTCCGCCAGCACACCCGAAGCGCGCACGTCGCACTTCATCGCCAATGTCGAGATCATCGAAACGCGGCCCGACGCGATAGACCTGCGCTACAACTGGCATACAATGAGCCATCGCTACCAGAAGACGCAGCAATTCTTCGGGACCACCTTCGTGACGTTGGACATGCGTGGCGATACGCCGAAAATACTGAAGAAGAAGATCGTTCTGAAGGACGACTATATTCATCAGGTCATCGACGTCTATCATGTCTGAGCGCGCCGCGATGGTCTTCCCGGGGCGATTTGCCGGCAAGGTGATGGTCGTAACCGGTGCGGCGCAGGGCATCGGTGCCGGTGTAGCCATGCGTGCCGCGGCGGAGGGCGCCAGCCTCGTCCTTGTCGACCGGGCCGATTTCGTCAGCGAGGTGGAACAGGCGATCGTCAAGGCGGGCGGCAAGGCGATCTCCGTTAATTGCGACCTCGAAACCTATGAGGACGCGGCGCGGGCCATGACGGCGGCGGTCGAGGCATTCGGGCGCATCGACATCCTCATCAACAATGTCGGTGGCGCGATCCGCATGCGACCTTATGCACAGTTCGAGCCGGCGCAGATCGATGCGGAAATCCGCCGCTCGCTGATGCCGACCCTCTATTGCTGCCATGCCGTCCTGCCGATGATGCTGGATCAGGGGATGGGCACGATCGTCAACGTCTCCTCCAACGCCACGCGCGGTGTCCGCCGTGTCCCCTATTCGGCGGCGAAGGGCGGGGTCAATGGTCTGACTCAGGCACTGGCGATGGAATATGCCGAAAGCGGCATTCGTGTCGTTGCGACAGCGCCTGGCGGCACGAGTGCGCCGCCGCGTCGTGTGCCCCGCAATGCGCAAGGTGACAACCAGCAGGAACAGGCCTGGATGGCAGAGGCCGTGGCGCAGGTGACGGCATCCGCCTTCATGAAGCGCTATGGCACGCTGGATGAGCAGATCGCACCCATTCTCTTCCTCGCCTCCGATGAGGCAAGTTATGTGACGGGATCGGTCTTGCCGGTCGCCGGCGGCGATATCGGCTGAGGTCAGGCGGCGGCGCTGCCGCTGATCGCCTCAATATATGAAATAATATGGGAAAAAGCGTTGGCAAAGCTGATTGTATGCAATCGTTTAGGTGATGAAATATCCATGGACGCCCGCGATGGCATGTCCGTCATGGAAATCATTCGTGACAATGGTGGAGACGAACTGCTCGCCCTGTGCGGTGGCTGCTGCTCCTGCGCCACTTGCCATATTTTCATCGATGAACCATGGGTCGAAGCCGTCGGTGCGGCCAGCGGAGACGAGGACGACCTTCTCGATTTCTCCGATCATCGCAGTGCGCGCTCGCGCCTGTCTTGTCAGATCATGATGACTACAGCGCTGGATGGCCTGCGTGTCACTATTGCACCGGAGGATTGAGCATGGCTTTTACGCAGCGTCCCGGCGCCCAAATCTACTGGAAGCGCGATGGCCGGGACAGTGCGCCTGCGCTCGTGCTATTGAATAGCATCGGTACGGACATGGATTTGTGGGACGGCGTGCTACCCTATCTGCGCGATCGCTTCGCACTGCTGCGGATCGATGCCCGGGGTCATGGCGCCTCTTCCGCCGAACCGGGTGATTATTCGCTGGCGATGCTGGCCGACGACGTGCTTGCCGTCGCCGATGCGGCAGGGTTCGGCCGCTTCGCGCTGGCCGGTGTGTCACTGGGCGGCATGATCGGCATGGAACTGGCGCTCCGTGCGCCAGACCGGATCGAAAAATTGCTACCCATCTGCACATCGGCAACCATGGACGGCAAGGCCTGGGCCGATCGTGTCATGAAAGTGCGTGGCGAAGGCATGGCGGCCATTGCCGACCTTGCCATGGGGCGTTTCTTGTCCGAGGCGGCGGAGTTGGCCGTGTTCGAAACCGTCCGTCGTCAGCTTCTGGCGATGGATGCGGACGGCTATGCCGGCTGCGGTGCGGCCATTCGCGACATGGACCTGGCCGACCGGATTGCGAGCATCGCCTGTCCGACGCTGATCGTCACCGGAAACCGCGATACATCTACCCCGTTCGCGGGGCATGGCGATCATCTCCTCGCCCATGTTCCCGGCGCGACCCATATATCGCTCGATGCCGCCCATCTTGCGCCGCTAGAGGCGCCGGATGCGCTGGCGGCAGCGATCATCGCCTTTCTCGAAGGCTGACATAGACTTTCAGGTCAGTCTTCGGGCAACCGAATTGCGCAAAAAAAAGGGCGCGGCGTCGTAACGCCACGCCCTTTCTTTTCAAAAGATCAGAAGACCTTCTTCAGGCTGGTATACCAATAGCGCGCCTGTGGCTGGTACAGGCTCGACAAATAGCCGGCAGATGAAAGCGGCGGGTCCTTGTCGAAGATATTGCGTGCACCAATCTGAACTGTGGTCCCATTGAGCGGTCCATCATTTTTGAACGTGTACTGGCCGTAGAGATTGACCGTCGTTTGCCCCTTGACGGTCCATGGATTGGCATTCGCGTCGCGCACGCCATTTTCATAGACGCTGTCGATGAACTGGGTGAAGGCGCCGATCTTCCATGGCCCCAACGACCAGTCGAACGTCGCCGAGATGCGCCAGCGCGGCTGCCCGTCACGGCCAATCACGTCGCCGCCGCCCTGGATCGGTACGCCGGCGTTGATCTCACCGGCTGCCTGCCCCTGTATCACCTGCTGTACGCCTGCGGGCGCATCGACATAATAGCTGATAAGGCGCGATGCGTTGACGTTGAGCGAGAAGTTGCCGAGGCTTGAGGTCGGCAGGAAATAATCCAGATTGAAGTCGATGCCCTGAATGGTGACCGGCAGCAAATTCTGGAAATTGGCAACGACGTAGAGCAGTTCACCCACGGGCGCGAGGCCCGTACCTGCCACCCGCGCAATATCGTCTGCCGTCGGATCGCGGCGGATGACGTTGGGATTGCTGCTACCCTGGGTGCGCAGCAGATAGTCCAGGTTGAGGGCATTCTGATAGTCCAGCAAGCCCACCACATTCTTCTGCTGGATTTTCCAGCGATCGACGGTGAAGGTGACCTTGCCCAGACCCTCGCCCAGTTTCGGCGACAGAACGGCGCCAAAGCTCCAGCTTGTCGATTCCTCAGGCTTCAGATTGGGATTGCCACCGCTGCGCCGCAGAACGGACACGTTGCAGACCGCGCTGGAGAAATTGGTTGCGCGACCCGATCGGGCGTCGGCTTCACACAGCACATAGTCGAACCCACCATTGACGCGATCGAGTGTCGAGGTGTTGATGACTTCGAGGTTGGGCGCGCGGAAGCCTTGCGACCAGGAGCCGCGCAGCATCATGCCTTCCAGCAATTCCCAAGATCCCGCGACCTTGGGCTTTGCGACCGAACCGACGTCGCTATAATCTTCGTAACGACCCGCGACCTGGAAGCTCAGCCTGCGGAACATGGGTATTTCCATTTCCGGGCTGAAGATGGGGATGGCGAGTTCGGCATAGGCGGATTTCACGTTGCGCTTGCCCCGCACGTCGGGGCTCGGGCTGGCGCCGCCAAGGTCCGATCCATAGAAAACGCCGGTGACCGCGTCCGTATAGGTGGTATCCACCCCTGCGATGCCGCCCTGATAGGTGGAACGATTGTCATGATAGGTTTCACGCCGCCATTCGATGCCGGCGGCGATGCCGATGCTGTTGTCCGCCCACAGGCCAAGCAGGTTTGCGTTCGATAGCTTGAAGTCCCACAGGGCCAGCGATGTGCGGGTCTTGCGGGTCGCCTCGATCATGAAGCTGTCGATCGTCGACTGGCTGTTGGGTGTGCAATCGCCGATCGAGGGCGTGTCGACGCAACCACCGTTGAACGGGTTATAGGCGTCAGACGTCGTCTTGTTGATCGCCTGTTGCAGCAGAGTGTTCGAGAAGTTCTCCTGCGTATCTTTCGCCGTTGCCCAGGTGTAGAGGCCGGCCGATTCCCATTCGAAGTCGCCGATATTGCCGCGCAGTCCGCCCAGGAAGCGATATTGATAATTGGTCACGTCGACCTTGCGGGAACCCACATCGACATAGCTGAGCGATGTGATCTGGACCGGCAGACCTTCAGCCGGCACCACCGACAGGTCAAGGCCGGGCAGGCGGTTGGGTGAGCCGATCGGCCCCAGGGGATTCCAATAGGCATCGGCCGCCACCGTTATCGGAATATTGGCGAGCGACCCCGGCGCACCGATCGTCGAGCTGGTTTTGCCGCGGTAGAAGCCGATTTCGCCAAAGAAGGCGAGGGAGTCGGACAGCTCATAATTGAGATAGGAGAAGAGATTGATGCGTTTGACTGATGGCTGGGCAGTCAGATCGTCAAATGTTGCGGGTGAGTTGAAGCGAAGATTGGAATCGGCGCCGGACATTTCCGTGGCACCATTGCCATCATCATAACAGGTGTCCGGCGTACCGGATGCGATGCGACAACCGGCATTGGTGCTGGGCTGGATATGAAACTGACCCGAACTGTTGGTGAAGGGGGTGCCGTTGCTCGTCAATGTCTGATTCAGGAATGTGGCGCCGCTGCCGGGGCGCACCACGCGGAACGTGCCCCAGGGGGTGCTGGTGCTGGTGCCGTTCCAGGCTGCGACATTGGCGAAGGATGTGCCGGTGACATAGCCGCGTCGGTCGACACTGGCGGTATAATCCTGATCGCTCAGATACAGCTTCGATTTTTGTGCATAGCCACCGAAGATCGATATGTTGCCGCGGCCTTCATTGAAGTCGAACCCGACAAGGCCATTGGCCGCGAATTCACGCAAGTTGGTGCCTTCCGCACCGCCATATTGGATATCGAACTTGGCGCCCTTGTAATTGGACTGAAGGACATTGTTGACGACACCTGCCACCGCATCGGACCCATACAGCGCGGCCGCACCGTCGCGCAGTACTTCGACGCGTTCGATATTGCCGACGGGGATGGTGTTGGCATTGTAACCGAAGGTGGGGACACCGGAATCAACTACGCCGGTGATGGCCTGCGATGTCGGATGCAGAACGGTGCGACGACCGTTGATCAGCAGCAGCGTATTACCCTGGCCCAGCCCGCGCAGCGAAACGGTGGACACGTCACCGCGTGCGGCGTTGGCGTTACCGCCACCAAGTACCTGTTCGTTGAACGTCACGCCGCCCAGTTGAGGAATGGACCGATAGAGGTCGGCGCCTGAAACCGCCGCCACGGCTTCGATCTGTTCTTCGCCGACAAGGCTGACAGGCAGAGCGCCTGCTGTTTTCGCCCCCTTGATCTGCGAACCGATGACGACGATTTCCGCAGCCGGCGGTTCATCGGCCTGCGGCGCTGCGTCAGGTGCGGATTGGGCCTGCGCCATGCCGGCGGTCAACGCCCAGAGACTTGCACCGGTTAAGGCAAAGAAAGTTCTTCTTCTCTCTCTCGTCATTATTGTTCCCCTGTGATGAAGCGGTTGCTTCAAGCCGTATCGGCAACATGCCTTTCCGGTTTTTGAGATCGGGGTGACCAGCAAATGTCGGCGTCAAGAGTCTTGAGCGCTTTCTTTTATTGATAACTATTAAAATAATGCATCTGCAGGCCCTCCCGAGACTGGAGTTCCGGCATCATCTCCTGCGTGGGAGCTTGGCCTTGCTGTCGCCCTCACGACAATCAAAGCTATTCGGGCACAACACCCACAATTGTGCGCGTTCTTGCCTTAAAACTGATCACGATGAAATTTCCGCCATAAATTTCGAAATATTTTAAAATATTTTTGTCGGGCACGGCGGTGTGGCGGAAATTGGTTTGTGCGTCGTTATGAAAGCTATCGGCCGGCCAATGCCTTCCCTCGGGCCGCGCGCAACATGCCGATCACAGGGGATCCAATCAATGAGCGATACCGAAAATCTCGGAATAAGCCGTCGTGAATTTGCGGCAGCGGCAATGGCAGGCGTGGCCGCCACCGCTGGTGCCGGCTCTGCAAAGGCGCAGTCTGTGTCCACTCCGGCCAAGGCAGCGATCGAACCAACCAGACTGGTCAGTGCCGGGGAAACGCTACGCCCGGAAATTGTGGGCCAATTCGGTATCGTGGCGGCGGGACGCCATTATGCGGTGGCGGCCGGTACGCGCATGCTGATGGCTGGCGGCAACGCCACCGATGCCGGGGTTGCGGCGGTATTCGCAGCGGCCGTCACGGAAATCTCGCATTTCGGCTTTGGCGGGGAAGCGCCGACCATCATATATGACGGCAAGACAGGCAAGGTGTCGCTGATCAGCGGACAGGGCGTCGCGCCCGCGCTGGCGACCCCTGAGAAGTTCGCGCAGGCCGGTGTCATACCCGGCAACGGTCCCAATGGTGGCACAGTGCCGGCGATGGTCGATGCCATGGCACTCGCGTTGCAATTGAACGGTACCATGACTTTGCATCAAGTGATGCAGCCAGCGATCGAACTGGCCGATGGCTTTGTCATGTACAACTTTCTCGCAGAAGTGTTCGTCAGCCAGCAAAAGGCGACATCGAAATATAAGGATGCCTACGACGCCTATTATCCGGGCGGCAAGCTACCCAAGACAGGCGAAATCTTCCGTCAGTCCAATCTGGCGCGAACGATGCGTATCATAGCGGATGCTGATGCGGCTGCCTTCAAGGAATCGAAGGATCGCAAGGCCGCGATCCAGGCGGGGCGCGACGCTTTCTACAAGGGCGACATCGCTCGCCGCATCGGCGCCGCTATGGAGCGAGACGGTGGCCTGATGCGCTACGAGGATCTCGCCAAATATAAGGGCAAGGTCGAAACTCCTGCCATGACCAGCGTCTTCGGCTATCAGGTCTATAAGGCCGGTTTCTGGAGTCAGGGCCCGGCCATGCTGATGGCGCTCAATATCGCCGAAGCGGCGGGCATTGCCACCATGGAACCGGGGTCAGCCCCCTATCTCCACACCGTCGCAGAATCCATCAAGCTCGCCTTCGATGATCGTAACATGTATTTCGGCGATCCCGATTTCGCGACCGTCCCGATGAAGGGCCTGTTGTCCAAGGAGTACGCCGCTGCTCGCGCAAAGCAGATCGGACCGAAGGCCTCGCTCGAACACCGCTTCGGCGATCCATGGGCGTTTGAGGACAAGACCCGCACCACGCCCGTCTTCACGCCCCATATGTTGAAAGCCCCGCCCAAGCCGACCGCCGATACCACGGCGATCGAGGTGGTGGACAAGGACGGCAATCTCTTCTCCTGCACGCCCAGTTCCGGCTGGATGCTCGGCGGCGCCTATGTCGCGGGCGGCACCGGCGTACCGATGAGCAATCGCCTGACCGCCTTCGATCTCGATCCCGTCAGCCCCAATTATCTGGTCCCTGGCAAGCGCCCCCGCACGACCCTGTCGCCCTCCATGGTGCTCAAGGACGGCGCGCCCTATCTCGCCATCGGTACGCCAGGCGGCGACAATCAGGATCAGCAGATCATGAACGTGCTGCTGCGGGTCCTTGCCTTTGGCCAGCCGCTTCAGGCCGCGATCGAGGCGCCCCGCATCAACTCCAACCATTTCCACGGCTCCTTCGGCATCAAGAAGGACGAACCGGGCGTGCTGGAAATCGAGGATCGCGTGCCGCAGGCGGTGCGCGATGACCTCACCGCGCGCGGTCATAAACTCGATGTGCTGGGGCCGTTCGCCGTGTCCACCGGCATCGTCGCGACCGGCGTGGTGCCGGGCAGCGGCACCCTGCGCGGCGGGGCGGATGTCCGCCGCGAACGCTATGTCTTTGGCTGGTAAGGAAAAGAAAAACCCATGAAATCCGCCATCAAACGCCTGTCGCCCTCTCTTCTGACATTGGCCCTGCTGTGCGCCAGCGCGACGTCTGCCTATGCCCAACCCGCCAACCTGCCCCCGCCAGGCGGCGAAAAGCCGATCGCTTTCGATGTGCATGAAGGCACCTCCATGGCCGTGTCCATCTCGCCCGACGGCAAATGGCTGGCGATGGATTTGCAGGGCAGCCTCTGGATCGTGCCGGTCAAGGGCGGCCAGGCGACCCGCATCACCGACTATTTCAACGATGCGCGCCAACCGGTCTGGTCGCCCGACGGGTCGCGCCTCGCCTACTTCTCCTATCGCGACGGCGGCTATGATCTCTGGACGATCAAGCCCGACGGCAGCGACATGAAGAAGCTGACCGACGGCGCCTATGACGACCGCGAACCTTCATGGTCGCCCGATGGAAAGACCATGGCCTTCTCGTCCGACCGCAGCGGCAATTACGACATCTGGACGATGGACATCGCCAGCGGCGCGATGAAGCAGATCAGCAATAACGGCCGCGAAGATCGCCTGCCCAGTTGGTCGCCGGACGGCGCGCGCATCGCCTATGCCGGTGTAGAAGGCGCCAAGACCGCCCTCTACGTCACCACCCTTGCCGACGGAAAGGAAAGCCTGCTCAAACAGGTGGAAGGCAAGATCGACGCTCCCTCTTTCGGCCCCGATGGCCAACTGGCCTATGTGGTGCAGGATGCCAAGGGCAGCCATCTCGACATCGATGGCAAGACGGTCAGCGGCACCGAGAATGTATTCCCCTTCCGCGTCAGCTGGGGGAAGAATGGCAGCTATTATTATGTCTCCGACGGCAAGATCCGCAGCCGCAAGGCCGCGGCCCTCACCACCATCGATTTCGCTGCCACGCTGGAAGTCGTGAAGCCGAACTATGCTCGCGCCAAGCGCGACTGGGACAGCACGGCCCCGCGCAAGGCGCTGGGAATCGTCCACCCGACCATCTCGCCGGACGGCAGTCGCATTGCTTTCGCGGCGCTGGGCGACCTCTATGTCATGTCGGCAAAGGGCGGCACGCCTGAAAATCTGACGAAGGACGGCGCGCTCGACACTGACCCGGCATGGTCGCCCGATGGCAAGAGCCTTGTCTACACCTCCGACAAGGGCGGCGGCCTTCCGCAGCTGTGGATACGTAATCTGGCTACGGGCAAGGACCGCCGCCTGACCGACATCGATACCCAGCCACTGGGCGCGGCCTGGTCGCATGACGGCACGCGTATCGCCTATATCGACGTGGACGGTCGCTGGGGCGTGGCGGGCGTTTGCGTCGTGGACGTCGCCACGGGCAAGATCACCCGGCTTCAGGGATCACTGGGCCAGCCCGGCAGCCCCAGCTGGTCGCCCGACGGCAAATATGTGGCCATCTCGCTATCCCACAAATTTTCCAACAGCTTCCGCGAAGGTACCAACCAGATTTACATGATCCCGTCCGACGGGGTCGGCAAACCCTTCTGGCAGATACCGGAAGCGAATATGTCGATGGACACGCGGGCAGGCGGTGGCCCCGTCTGGTCGCCCGACGGCACGAAGATGGCCGCCATCTACGAAGGTCTGCTGAAAATCTGGCCGGTCGCCGCCGACGGCAAGCCATTGGGGCCGCCGCGCGCCTACACCTCGGACATCAGCTATTTCCCGACCTGGGCCGCCGACAACAGGACGATCCTGTTCCAGTCGGCGGACAAGCTCAAATCGCTCGACATTGAAACCGGCGCGATCGCCGATATCCCACTCGACCTCACCTATCACATCGCCAATCCCACCGGCCGCACGGTCATCCATGTCAGCAACCTGGTGGATTCGGTCCGCGACGTGACGCAGCATGACAAGGACATCATTGTCGACGGCCACCGCATCGCCGAAATCCGCGATCATGACCCGGCCCTGCATAAAGCGGATCATTTCGTGGACGGCACCGGCCTCACTGCCATCCCCGGCCTGATCGAACATCACAGCCACGCGCAAAAGGATTTCGGGTCCAACCTCGAACGCGCATGGCTGGCCTATGGCATCACCACGGTGCGCGATCCGGGCACGCAAATCTATGATGCGGTGGAGGATCGCGAAGCGGCGGAATCGGGCGTCCGCCTATCGCCCCGCCTCTATGTCGCGGGGCCTTTGCTCGAATGGCAGCGCGTCTATTACAAGATGGGCGTCGCCGTCTCCGGTCCTGCCCATCTGGAACGCGAATTCAGCCGGATGCGCGCGCTCAAATATGACATGATCAAAAGCTATGTCCGTATGCCCGACCTTTATCAGCGTCAGATCGTGAAGGCGGCGCATGAGATGGGCATTCCGGTCAGCGGCCATGAAATCTTCCCGGCCGCCTTTTCCGGCGTGGACGCGACGGAACATATGGGCGCGACCAGCCGACGCGGCTATTCCCCCAAACAGGGGCCGCAGGGCATGGCCTATGAAGATGTGATCCAGCTGTTCGGGCGCAGCGGGCGGACGCTAACCCCCACCCATTTCGGCGCGATGAACCCCTATCTGGCGAAGAACCCGACCTATCGCAATGATCCGCGTATGAACCTTTACCCCACTTGGGCCCGGGAAACGATCAGCGGCAACGATCCCATGGCCGCCATGCTGAAACCCTTGCTGGAGGGGCAATATAAGGCGCTCAAGAAAATGTACGACGCGGGCACGCTGGTTACGGCGGGCACCGACACGATGATCGCCAACAACCTGCATGCTGAAATCTCCTCCTATGTCGATGCGGGCCTGACGCCCTTCCAGGCGCTCCAGACTGCAACCGTCAATTCGGCGAAGGATCTGAACCTGGACGCCGGCACGCTGGAAGCGGGTAAGCTCGCCGACATCGTGCTGGTGGAAGGCGATCCGCGCGACAATATCGCCAACACTTTCAACGTCAGGAAGGTGATGGTCAACGGCACGATCCATGATGTCGATGACATCGTGAAAAGCGGCATGCGTAAATAGCTGCGCCTCTGTCTTCAGGAACCAAAACGGGGGGCATCGCAACAGGATCGCCTCCCGTTTGCCGACATTTGCATAGGCACAGCAACCGGGCTGGTCTATTGGTGCAGCCAAAGGGATCGGGCGGCTTCTTCATGGACGGGCCATCTTGAACTATGGATGCGCCATGCAGGAGCCTTGATGAGGACGGACGCGAAACTATCTGTTGCGGCGCCTGATGGGGGCGATGCAATCCCTATCCCCCCGCTTGATGGTGAAGGGCCGATCTGGCTACAGATAAGGCGCTCCATGGCGCAGGCCATTTTGACCGGGATATGGCCGGCCGGCACGCGCTTGCCATCCGAACTCATCCTGACGAAACATTATGCGACGGCGCGCATGACGGTGCACAAGGCGATTCAGAGCCTTGCGTCCGAAGGTCTTGTGGCGCGCCGGCCAAAGACCGGCACGATCGTGACCGGCCGTGCGCGCGAGCGTCCGGTGATGGAAATATGGGACGCGGCGGATGCCGTTCACCGCGAAGGCGGCCGTTATGGCTATCGATTGATCGAAAGCGGCCCGGTCGACGCCGATGCGCCCGTCCGCGCGGAACTCGGCATCGGGCCGTCATGCCCCGCGATAGGCATGCTGTGCCTTCATCTTTCCAACGACAAGCCGTTCCAGCTCGAAGAGCGCTTGATCAATGTCGAGGCTGCACCGCGTATCACCCGACAGCCGCTTGAAAATACCAGCCCCGGACAATGGCTGTTGGCAAACGTACCATGGACCGAGGCGAAGCACGCGATTTCCGCGCGTGGCGCGACGTCGCTGGTGGCGCATCATCTGGCTCTGGATGTCGGCGCGGCCTGTCTGGTTGTCGAGCGCAAGACATGGAATGCCACAATGCCCGTCACCTGGGCACGTTTCTGGTATCCTGGGGACGATCATAGCGTCGAAGGCCGGTTCCGTCCTTCCTGGTGACCGCGTATCGCTGCTCGTCGTTCATGCCCGCGCGATCAGTCTCCGTGCGGTGGCTGCGTAACGTCGTTCGACCCGCTCGCGCAGAAGATGGCGACCATCCGCCACGACATGACGGCCGGCCCGCCAGACCGAATGGACGCGGCCGTTGCCGAAAATCCAGCGATCAATGGCGCAGTCTTCTCCATCCAGCGGATCGTCGCGCAGCGCAACGATGTCCGCACTGTCGCCGACGCGCAAAGCCGACACGGTGCCCAGCGCCTGATGTCCTCCTTCCACGGCGCGATCGAACAGATGGCGGCCATTTGACCCGCCCGGCGGTGCCAGGATCGACCGCTGCCGCCGCGACAGGCGCTGTCCATATTCCAGCAGCCTCAACTCTTCTGCGGCGTCAATCCGAACATTGGAATCGCTACCGACGCCGAAGCGTCCGCCGGCGCTGACAAAATCCGCTGCCGGGAATATCCCGTCCCCCAGATTGGCCTCGGTTATCGGGCACAGGCCGACGACGGCCTGACTCGCGGCCATATGCGTCATTTCCCGCGCATCGACATGGGTGGCGTGGACAAGGCACCAGCCCGGCCCCACGTCATGATGATCGAACAGCCACTGGACCGGTCGCTGTCCGGACCATGCGATGCAGTCTTCGACTTCCTTCACCTGTTCCGCAATGTGGATATGGATCGGTGCGCCCAGCCCCAGCGCCGTGATCGCCCGCAATTCGGCCGGCGTGACGGCGCGCAGGGAATGGGGCGCTGTGCCGACGATCGCGTCCGGGAGGCGAGCCAGAGCATCGATGCTATGCTGGCGAAGAGCGGCAAAGCCTTCCAGATCGCAGATGAAGCGCCTTTGGCTGTCATGGGGCGTCTGCCCGCCAAAGCCGGCATGGGCGTAGAAAACCGGCAGCAGCGTCAGCCCGATCCCTGTATCCTGCGCGGCCTGCCCGATCGCTGCCGCCATTTCCGCCGGATTGTCATAGGCGCGGCCGTCCGGCTGATGGTGCAGATAGTGAAATTCCCCCACACGGGTGAAGCCGCTTTCCAGCATTTCGATATAGGCCATGGACGCGATCGCCGACACATCATCGGGGGACAATGCGCGGACGAGCCGATACATGAGATCGCGCCAACTCCAGAAATCGTCTCCGTCCGGTCCCCCGCGCGTTTCGGCGAGCCCCGCCATCAACCGCTGAAAGGCGTGACTGTGCAGGTTGGGAAGGCCGGGTAATCCGGTCGCGAAACATGCGTCTCCACTGGCAGGTGCCGTACCGGTTTCCACGCTGTCGATCTTCCCGGCCGCGATCCGTATCCGAACCTGCGCTGCCCAGCCGCCGGGCAAAAGGGCCTGCCTGAACCATAGACTCGTCATGCGTCCTCCCAACGGGGCTGGACAGTAAGCGCGACTCATGCTTTTGTATAGACAAATAGAAGGATGGTGCTGATGGCAAAGAGAATGTGGCGCAATGCCCGTCTCGCGACGATGGCCGATGCGGGGCTGGGCCGGGTCGAGCAAGGCGTCGTGGCGTGCGAGGACGGCGTTATCATCTATGCCGGCCCGGCTGCGGACGCGCCCCGTTTCGATGATGCCGAGCTGCTGGATTGCGAAGGGCGATGGATCACGCCCGGCCTGATCGACTGTCACACCCATCTCGTTCACGGCGGCAACAGGGCGAATGAGTTCGCCATGCGCCTGGATGGCGCCAGCTATGAGGATATTGCGTGGGCTGGCGGCGGGATCGTGTCCACCATGCGCGCGACCCGCGCCGCGAGCGAGACGGAACTGGTCGATCAGGCATTGCCACGGCTGGATGCGCTGCTGGCAGAGGGGGTCACGACGGTCGAGATCAAGTCCGGCTACGGACTGACCCTGGCCGATGAATGCAAGATGCTGCGCGCGGCCGGACAATTGGGCGTGGCGCGCGATGTGGGTATCGTGCGGACCTTCCTGGGCGCCCATGCCGTTCCGCCCGAGTTCGCCGGCGATGCCGACGGCTATATCGCGATGATCTGCCAGGACATGCTGCCGGCGGTTGCGGCAGAGGGGCTGGCTGACGCGGTCGACGCCTTTTGCGAAGGCATCGGATTTACCCCGGCGCAGACCCAATCCGTTTTCCAGACAGCGCAGGCGCTGGGCCTGCCGCTCAGGCTGCATGCCGAACAATTGTCGGCTCTGGGCGGCGCAAGTCTGGCGGCACGGCATGGCGCGCTGTCGGCCGACCATCTGGAACATGCCACGCCCGCCGATGTCGCCGAAATGGCGTCAGCCGGCACCGTCGCGGTCTTGTTGCCCGGCGCCTATTATTTCATGCGCGAAACCCAGCTGCCACCGATCGCCGCCTTGCGCGCGGCTGGCGTTCCGATCGCTCTGGCGACGGACTGCAATCCCGGCACATCGCCGCTGACGTCGCCGCTGCTGGTCCTCAACATGGCGGCCACCTTGTTCCGCCTGACCGTGGAGGAGGCTTTGCGCGGCATGACCATCAACGCTGCCCGCGCGCTGGGCCGGAGCAAAAGCATTGGCTCGCTGGAAGCCGGAAAGGCGTGCGATCTTGCCATCTGGTCGATCGATGACCCTGCCGAACTGGTCTACCGGATCGGCTTCAATCCCCTTCATGCTCGTATCAGGAACGGCCGATGATCCTTAACCCCGGCGCCATTCGCTATGCCGACTGGCGCGCCATCTATCATGGCGCATCCCCCATGCTCGATCCCGGCTGCGCGGACGCGATCGCGGCCAGTGCCGCGGCGGTAGAACGCATCGTCGCGCGTGGTGAGCCGGTCTACGGCATCAACACGGGTTTCGGGAAACTGGCGAGCCTTCGTATCGAGGCCGAGGATCTGGCCAGTTTGCAGCGCAACATCGTCCTCAGTCATGCCGCGGGCGTTGGCGATCCGATGCCGGTCCCGATCGCGCGGCTGATGATGGCGCTCAAGCTGGCCAGCCTTGCGCAGGGCGCTTCGGGCGTGCGGCCCGCAACGGTTGCCCTGCTCGAAACCATGCTGGTGCGCCATATCACGCCCGTCGTGCCGGCACAGGGGTCGGTCGGCGCCAGCGGCGATCTCGCACCGCTCGCACATATGACGGCCGCGATGCTGAGTGTGGGGGAGATGATCGTCGATGGCGTCACCATGCCGGCGTCGCGCGCGCTCGCCGATGCCGGTCTTGCCCCGCTCGACCTTGGCCCCAAGGAAGGGCTGGCCCTGCTCAACGGCACGCAGTTCAGCACCGCCTATGCGCTGGCCGGCCTGTTCGAGGCGGAGCGTCTGTACCAGTCTGCCCTGGTCACCGGCATCGTCTCGACCGAGGCGGCCAAGGGATCGGACGCACCGTTCGATGCCCGTATCCATGCGTTGCGCGGCCATCGGGGGCAGATCGAGACGGCCGATGCGCTGCGGCGGATGATGGTCGGATCGGCCATTCGCGCCAGCCATCGGGAAAACGACATTCGGGTGCAGGACCCCTATTGCCTGCGCTGCCAGCCGCAGGTGATGGGCGCGGTGCTTGACCTGTTGCGTCAGGCGGGAACGACGCTCGTCACCGAAGCCAATGGCGTGAGCGACAATCCGCTCATCTTCGCCGATACGGACGAAGCGCTGTCGGGCGGCAATTTTCATGCCGAACCCGTCGCCTTTGCCGCGGACATGATTGCCATGGCATTGTGCGAGATTGGCAGTCTGGCGGAGCGGCGCATCGCCATGCTGGTCGACCCGGCCCTTTCCGGACTGCCGGCTTTCCTGACCCCCAGGCCAGGCCTGAACTCAGGCTTCATGATCCCGCAGGTAACGGCCGCCGCGCTGGTGAGCGAGAACAAGCAGCGCGCCTATCCGGCCTCGGTGGATTCCATTCCCACTTCCGCCAATCAGGAAGATCATGTGTCCATGGCCGCCCATGGTGCGCGGCGGCTGATGGCGATGGCCGCCAATGTGGATGCGGTTCTGGGCATCGAACTGCTGGCGGCCGCGCAGGGATGTGATTTCCATGCGGGCCTGACATCCAGTGACATGGTGGAGGCCGTTCGCGCCGCATTGCGCGGGCGGGTGCCGACACTGGCGGACGATCGCCATATGGCGCCGGACATGGTTGCGGCGACGGAACTGGTGCGTCAGGGTGACATAGCAGCGCTGGGGGGAGTTTTGCCGGGGGTCGTCCATCATGGCTGACTGGCTTACGATCAAGCGATCGGACAGTCCGCTGATCCTGGCCATGCCTCATGGCGGCACCGAGATTCCCGATGCGATACTGGGTGATTTCATATCTCCCTGGCTGGCACAACGCGACACGGATTGGCACATAGGACCGCTCTATGACGGTCTGGCCGATGCGACGATTGTGGCGACGGGCATCTCGCGCAGCGTCATCGACGTCAACCGCGATCCATCGGGCGCATCCCTCTATCCGGGACAGGCAACCACGGAATTATGCCCCACGACCAGTTTCGACGGCGAACCGCTCTATCGTGGGCAAACGCCGGATGATGACGAAATCGCCCGTCGTCGCGCGACCTATTTCGATCCTTATCATGCAGCGCTGGAAAACGAAATTGCGCGCCTGCGCCGCCTCAACACCCATGTCATTGTCTATGACTGTCATTCGATCCGCAGTCGCATTCCACGCCTGTTCGAAGGGGATCTGCCCGAACTGAATATCGGAACCAATGGCGGCGCGACCTGCGACCCGGCACTGCGGCAGCGGGTGGCGATGGCGGCGGCCGCGTCGGGGCGCAGCCTGGTGCTCGACGGTCGCTTTCGTGGCGGGTGGACGAGCCGCCATTATGGCCGTCCGCAGCAGGGTGTCCATGCCGTCCAGATGGAACTCGCCATGCGCGCCTATCTTGCCGAACCGGATGGCCCTGTCACCATTGACAACTGGCCGCCCGATTATTGCCCGGACCGCGTCGCACCGCTGCGATCCGTCCTTTCCGCCATTCTTTCATCCTGTCTGGAGTTTGCCCGGTGAACCGTCTTGATCCGACCCGAACCATTCGCCCCGCTACCGGCTCCGTCCGTACGGCAAAGAGCTGGCAGACGGAGGCGGCCATGCGCATGCTGATGAACAATCTGCATCCTGATGTCGCCGAAAATCCGCAGGAACTGGTAGTTTATGGCGGCATTGGCCGGGCGGCGCGCGACTGGGACAGCTATGACCGGATCGTCGAGACGCTGGAGCGGCTCGAGGATGATCAAACGCTTCTGATCCAGTCCGGCAAACCCGTCGGCGTGTTTCGCACGCATGGCGATGCGCCCCGTGTCCTCATCGCCAATTCCAATCTGGTCCCGCGCTGGGCCAATTGGGAGCATTTCGATGACCTCGATCGCAAGGGGCTGGCCATGTATGGCCAGATGACGGCCGGCTCTTGGATCTATATCGGCACGCAGGGCATCGTTCAGGGCACTTACGAAACTTTCGTGGAGATGGGGCGCCAGCATCATGGTGGCGACCTGTCCGGCAAATGGCTGCTCACGGCCGGTCTTGGCGGGATGGGCGGGGCTCAGCCGTTGGCGGCGGTGATGGCGGGGGCCTCCTGTCTGGCGATCGAATGCCAGCAGAGTCGGATCGATATGCGGCTGCGCACCGGCTATCTGGATCGGGCAACCGACAGTCTGGATGAGGCGATCCGGATCGTCACGACAGCCACCTCACCCATTTCCGTCGGCCTGCTGGGCAATGCGGCCGAACTGCTACCGGAAATCTACGCACGGGGTGTGCGTCCTGATCTGCTGACGGACCAGACCAGCGCCCATGATCCGGTCAACGGCTATCTGCCTGCCGGGTGGACGGTCGAGCGCTGGATGCAGACCCGCGTTCAGGACCCCGCAACGGTTGCCGCAGCGGCCAAGGCGTCGATGGCACGCCATGTGGAAGCCATGCTGGCGTTCCAGAAGGACGGCGTGCCGACCGTCGACTATGGCAACAACATCCGTCAGGTTGCGAAGGATGAAGGCGTTGTGGACGCCTTCGCCTTTCCTGGCTTCGTGCCCGCCTATATCCGGCCGCTTTTCTGTCGCGGGGTGGGGCCGTTCCGCTGGGTGGCGCTGTCGGGCGATCCGGAGGATATTTACAAAACCGATGCCAAGGTGAAGGAACTGCTGCCTAACGACGCCCATCTGCACCGTTGGCTCGACATGGCGCGGGAGCGGATTCATTTTCAGGGGTTGCCGGCGCGGATCTGCTGGGTCGGGCTGGGCGATCGGCATCGTCTGGGCCTTGCCTTCAACGACATGGTGGCCAGCGGTGAACTGAAGGCCCCGGTGGTGATTGGCCGCGATCACCTCGATTCCGGTTCCGTCGCGTCGCCCAATCGGGAGACGGAGGCGATGCGGGACGGATCGGATGCGGTCAGCGACTGGCCGCTGCTCAATGCTCTGCTCAATACGGCCAGCGGCGCGACATGGGTGTCGCTCCATCATGGTGGCGGCGTGGGCATGGGCTATTCCCAGCATGCCGGCATGGTGATCGTGGCCGACGGGACAGCCGAGGCCGCCCGGCGACTGGAGCGCGTGCTGTGGAATGATCCGGCGACCGGCGTGATGCGGCATGCCGATGCCGGCTATGATATCGCGCGTGATTGCGCGCGCGACAGGGGGCTCGATCTCCCGGCCATTCTCTAGCCGTCAATCATGCAGATCATCCGCCTGGCCGATGTCTCGCCGTCCCGCTGGCGCAACGGGGGCGGCGAGACGCGGGTGCTATGGTCGGATGGCGGGGCGGACGGCGGCTTCAACAGGCGCATCAGCGTCGCCACCTTGGAGCGGCCGTCGCCTTTCTCCGTCCTGCCCGGCGTATCGCGCAGCTTCCTGCTGCTGGACGAAGCGACGGTCCATATGGAGATTGACGGCCGGTCCGTTTGCCCTGAAGTCGGCCAGCCTCTGCACTTCAGCGGCAGCATGTCCGTGGCGATACGGGCTATCGGCGGTCCGTGCCGGGCGCTCAATGTCATGACCGCCGGCGCGTGGACGCATCGCCTGTCGGCGCTTCCCACGAGCCTTGCCCATGATGCCATCATCCTGCTGAACGATGGCATCATGGGCAAGATGTCCCTCAGCAGAGGTGATCTCCTCCTTCGCCCCGATGCATTGACGCAGCCCGCATCCGCTCTCGCTATCGGCTTCGAACGGCGTGCGCCCGTCCGTGACGACGAGAATCAGTTCCCGGTGAGTTGATGGAAATAGGCCAGCGTCTCGCCCATGACATGCGGTGGTTCGGGCAGCGGATAATGGCTGAGCTTGACGATGACCGTACGGCTTTTGGGATGGACATAGATGAACTGCCCCGCCAGACCGAGCGCAGTATAGGCGCCGGGCTGGTCGTCCAGTTGCCAGAACTGGAAGCCATAGCCGCGCCCGCCAAAGGGCGTGGGCTGGGCAAAGGGGATCATGCTGGTTGCCTGTTTGATCCAGCCGCGCGGCAGGACCGGCTTGCCGTCTCGCAAACCATCATCCAGCATCAATTGGCCCAGCCGCGCATAATCCCGCAGCGTCGCGTTGAAGCCCATGCCCGACAATTCGCGCCCCTTGCCGTCCGGGCCATCGGCAATCCAGAAGGCATCGCCTTCCATGCCTGCGGGTTGCCATAGATTTGCGGTGGTGAAGCTCGCGAGCGACTGGCCGGTGGCGCGCTCCAGCACCCATCCCAGCACCGCGGTATCTAATGTGGCATAGTTGAAGCGACTACCGGGCTTCGCGGCGCGGGCAATGGTCACAGCACGGTCGGCAAACCGCTCTTCGTTCAGCACGATCGCATGGCGGTGGATCAGCGCGGCAACGCTGGGTTTTTCGCCGAAATCATAGCGTTCGTCATAATCGACCCCCGACCGCATCTGGAGCAACTGGCGGATCGTCACATCGCCATAGGCGCCCTTGCGCAGTTCGGGGACATATTTCCCGGCCGGATCGTCCAGCGAGGCGATCTTGCCCTGATCGAGCGCGATCCCGATCAGCAATGATGTGATCGATTTGGCCATGGAGAAGGATATGAAGCGATCGGACGGCCCCGACCGGTTGCGATAGTCTTCGAAAATCACCTTGCCGTCGCGCAGCACGATGATCGCATTGGTATAGGTGCGGCGCGCCCATTCATCATAGCTGCGCGTGACGCCGTTTTGCTGGAATGCAGGCGGGGTGATCGTCAGGCCATCAGGCAGGGCGCGGACGGTGTCGCCATGGGCCACGATGCGGGTTTCGAACATGTCGGCCGAATGGCGGAAGTTGAAGGCATTGATGTCGGCATCCAGCCAATGTTCGCGCATCTGGATGACAGGATCGGCAGGCATATCGGACGGATTGGCGGCCGGCGCCGACATGGCGGTGGCGGCCAAAAGCAACGGCGCCAGCAGGTGCAGGGAAGAGCGTGTCATGGGAACCTCGTGAAAAGGGCGGCGCGGCGAATGGCCGCGCCGCCGATCAATCAGAACTGCTTCTTGATCGTCACTGCCCAGGTGCGCGGCAGCCCCGGCGCACCGGACAGGACACCCACCGAACTGAAATTGGTATTCATCGAGGTGAAATAATATTTGTCGGTCAGGTTGCGGACTTCCAGCGATGCGCTCCAGCCATCGTCCGCGCTACGCCAGGTGGCACGGGCATTGGCCAGGAAATAGCCATCGATCCGGCTGGTCGCGACCAGCGTGGCCAGCGATCCGCCGCCCGCACCCGCGGCTGTGGTCGATACAGTGGTGGCATCCGTATTGATCGCATCGACATAGATGTGCGACTGGTAGCTGCCGTCAAGGCGGAGGCTGAGATCGCCGCCCAGGACAGCGGGAATGTCATATTGTGCGCCGACATTCCATTTCCACTTGGGCGTGAAGGGCGGGACCATGTCCATGGTCACACCGGTATTGGCGCTGCCCAGTGACGTATATTTGAAGTCGAGATAGCTGAGCGATCCATCGAAACTGAGATTGTCCGTCGGTCGGATCATCGTCTCGAACTCGATGCCCTTGACGTCCGCCGATCCGACATTGGTGGGCTGAAGGCAGGGCGTGCCTTCCGTCCCGGCGTCGGTCGGGCAGTTGAACACGGTCAGGATGATATTCTTATAGTCGTTGAAGAAGGCCGAAACGTTGAAGCGCAGCATGCGATCGAACAGATCGGATTTGAAGCCGGCTTCATAGGCGGTGATGGTTTCGGGCGAGAAGGGGCGCACCTGGCTGGGGTAGAAGGGGCGGGGATTGACGCCGCCCGCACGATAGCCGGTCGACACTTGCGCATAGATCATGAAGGCCGGCGAGAAGCGATAATCGGCTGCAACGCGCCAGTCGGTCCGCTGCGACTTGAAATGCGCGCCCAGGCCATTGAGGCCGAAGAGCAGGCAGTTGGGTGAATTGCCTACGCCGGTCGGGCCGGCCGTCGGCGCGCCCAGGAAGAATTCGCATGGGCCCTGGATCGCCGTGCCGTCCGGATTGCGGCGGACATAGCCATAATCCTTCTCGTCCCAGGATGACCGGATGCCACCCGTCAGGGTCAGCGCATCGACCGGCTTGAAGCTGACATTGGCGAACAGCGCCTTGTTCTTCGCCGGTGTCGGATCGGGGCCATGGAGGAAGTCGATGCCGGCATAGTTGAGGTCGATACGGCCGGTGAACTTGCCCTTGGTATCGAAATAGAAGCCGCCCACCGTATAGTCGAGCCGGCGGTCGAGCGCCGTGCCGCTCAGCCGCAATTCCTGGCTCCACTGGGTATTGGTCTGCTGCTGCTCGAACATGGAGGACTGGACCGGCGCGCCTTCGGCAAAGGACCAGTCGGCCTCATAATGGCGGTAGGAAGTGATCGACTTGAGCGCCAGCCCGTCGCTGATGGTCCAGTCGATCGTGCCGGCAAAACCGTAATTGTCGAGGTCCGAATGCGGGTCGAGCGACAGCGGCTTATAGGCCATCTGTCCGTCGCGCGTCGCATTGTCGGTGAAGGTAGCGTAACTGATGAACTTCTTGTTGTAGCCCGACGGCGGCGTGTCGCAACTATTGACGCCAAAGGCGACGAAGGCGCAGTTGAGCGCTACCGGCGCGCCGTTGACGCCGGCCAGCCAGGGACGCGGCCCGCCGGTCGCGCTGGGGCCGGGGAAGACGCCGGCCTTGTTGGCGAAGATCAGCACGCTGGCGCCAGCCTCGTCGCGCTGGCGGGTATAGTCGGCCGAGACGTTGATTTCGACAGTGTCGGTCGGCAACCAGCGCAACGCGGCCTTGGTCGCGATGAAGCTCTGCCCGCCCAGCGTGCCCAGTTCAGGGTTCGCGTCGGTCGCCTGGGTCGGCACGTTCGACCCCGGATGGGTCAGCGCATAATCCAGTCGTTTGACATAGCCGTCGCGATTCTTGCTGGCGCCCGATACGCGCAGGAACAGGTTTTCCGCCAGTTTCAGGTCGATATAACCACGCATGTCGATGCGGTTATAGCTGCCATAGGTCGCTTCCAGCATGCCGCTACCGTCGCCCTTGGGCTTGACCGAATAGAGTTTGATCGATCCGCCCAGCGAGTTGCGGCCAGCCAGCGTACCCTGCGGGCCGCGCAATATCTCGACCCGGTCGAGGTCCATCAGGTCTAGCAGCGATCCGGTTAGTGTCGGCAGATAGACGTCGTCAATATACATGCCCACGCCCGGTTCGAGCGCGAAATTGGGATCGGACTGGCCGACGCCGCGGATGAAAGCGATGATGCCGGGGCCAAGATAGCCGTTTTGCGGCGCCAGCGTGACGTTGGGCGTTTGCGCCGCGACCTCGGAAATATTGGTCTGACCGCGCGCTTCCAGTGTCTCGCCGGTCATCGCGGTGATGGCGAGCGGCGTATCCTGCAATTTCTGCGACTTGAACTGGGCGGTGACGATGATGTCCGCCGCCGCCGGAGCCGTATCGGCCCGTGTCTGGTCTGGCGTTCCGGCATCCTGCGCCCATGTGGTCGGCGCTGCCGCAAGGCAGGCCAGCACGGTCAGGCTGGAACCCAATAATGTCTGTCTGTTGGTCACTATATCCTCCCCATTTGTATGCTTATGATACAATATAGTCAAAATTCTGCCGTTCGTTTCTTGATGTATTGCAACGGTCAGAAGAACCAGATCTGCACTAAAGATTATATATTCAATTGTTAAGGTGGAGCATTGACCGATATGTCAATGGTATATGAATGCTGATCGCTGCACGGCGATTGTTTGCATCAATGTCATGCACAGGTAAATATTTCGCATTTCGCGACAATATCATCCTCTCCTCCCGTCAGTTCTTCATGCTGCGTCTCACTGCGCATTTGATGATCGCTGACAACTATTCATATATACGGAATATTCTGAAATGTGAAATGATATTTGTCGTCCGTGCAATGATGTGCAAGATTTTGAAATATATGTAATTATTTGCGATCCGGAATGCTCCTGAGGTACGACCGCATAGACGGCTCACACTTTAGCGGGGGAGGGCGCGCTGGTGGACACATGCAATTGATGCCTGTCGTCATAGCGTATCCAGCAGGCGAAACCATGCCCGCATTGCGAATGGAGCCGCACTATCTCGCTATGGTCGAAGCGGTATAGCTGGCCGGCATCGTTGATTTCGATCGTGTCGACGCTCTGGAAATCGACCGGGGCGAATGGCACAGCCTCTCGTCCGCGCTTGATCGTCACGCCATAGCGCGATCCGCCCTTGAGGTAAGTCAGCGCGATATCGTGCGAACTGTCATTCTTCCATCGCGGATGGATCGGGCCGCACCCCTGAAGCAGGGTCATGGTTGCGATCATGCTTGCCAACATGGCCATGCGTTTCAAATGCGATCTCCAGGCGTTACGGAATGGTTCGCCTCTCCTTGGAATCGCGCTTTGCGGTAAGCTTTCTATCGATTGGCCCCTGCATGGTCGATTTCGCATTAGCCGACGCTGAACGCAATGATGGTGTAATAAGACTTTCCAACTCGCATTTCTGCGCCTAGAGGCGCTGCATCCCCGGGGGGCCGCTGACGCGCGGCTGAGAGGTGGTTGGCAGACCACGACCCGCTGAACCTGATCCGGCTGATTACCGGCGTAGGGAGGGCAAGGCGGCGCGTTCGTCAGTCCCTCCATGTGGAGTGGACGTGAGACGATGACGATATATGCGACTTTGGTTGGACGGGCTGCGCTGGCGACCGCGATGCTGTTTGTGGCGCCCGCCGCGTTGGCGGCAGAGGGTGATGAACAGGATCGCGCGACCATAGAGGTTACGGGCTATCCCGATCCGCAGGGCCTGCTGCCCGACCAGACCGCGCCCAAGGCGGTCAGTTCCATCGCCGAAGCCTTCATCAGCAAGCAGGCGCCGACGCTCAACGCCTTTCAGCTGGTCAATCTTCTGCCCGGCGCGAATGTGTCGTCCAGCGATCCCTATGGCCTGTCCGCAACGTCCAGCCTGACGCTGCGTGGGTTAGGGCAGGACCAGATCGGCATATTGCTGGAAGGCGCGCCGCAGAACGACATCGGCTATTATTATGCCTATCCCTCGCAATTCGCCGATGCTGAGAATGTGCGGCGGATCGCGCTGGCGCAGGGCGCGGCCGACATCGACGCGCCGGTCGTCGCGGCGGCGGGCGGGACGCTGTCGCTGACGCTGAACGATCCCAAGGCGGCAATGGGCGGCATCGTCAACCTGGCGGTCGGTTCCTACGACCAGCGGCGCGCCTTCCTGCGGTTCGACACCGGGGAGATCGGCAATAGCGGGCTCAAGGCGTTCATTTCCTATTCCAACAACCGCGCCGACAACTGGCGCGGCGCGGGCTATGACAAGCGCCAGCATATCGACGCGAAGCTGCTGCACGAATGGGGCGCGGGCAATCGTGCCAGCCTTGCCGTCTCCTACAATGACGCGATCACGTCGACCTATCCCAGTCCCACCATGGCGGACTGGCAGGCGGGCGGACGCGGCTTCAACTTCACGAAACGCTATACCGATGGCGACACCGGCTATTGGCGCCTCTATCGCGCGCCGTTCCGCAACCTCTATTTCGCCGCGCCGGTGCATATCCGGCTGAGCGACAGCCTGACCTTCGACAGCAGCGCCTATTTGCAAATGGGGCATGGCAATTCGCCCTATGGCACGCAGCTTGCCACCACCGGCAATTTCCTTGGCACAGAGGAACTGACGCAGCCGATCGCGCTGCCCGGCGCGGCGGATGGCGTGGCGACGGTGCTTGGCAACTGGACCGGCAAGCAGAAGCGCGTCGGCGATGTGAGCAAGCTGACCTTGCAGGCGGGTGTCCATAGTATCACCGCGGGCCTCTGGTTCGACTATGGCACCGACCGCGTGACGCAAAGCTATACATCGATCGACGCGAACGGGCGGCCGGTCGACGCATGGGGCTATCAGGACAAGGCGATCCGCACCGCCGACGGGCGGCTGCTTGCCTATGAAAACCAACGCACTGTCACCGTGACCAAGGGCTTTTTTCTGGCGGACAGCATCGCGGTCACCCCGCGTCTGACCGTGGATGTGGGTTTCAAGGGCGTCAGCCTGCTGCGCAATGGTCGCAATTATCTGCCGGGGCCGCAGTCGACGGTGCATGTCGACAGCTTCGCCGCCCTGCCGCGCGCGGCAGTCCATTACCGGCTGGACGAGCGGCAGCAGCTGTTCGCCAACATCACCACGAACTTCCGCACCCCCAACGAGTTCGCGCTCTACAACAGCTATTATGGCGGCGAACTGGTCAGTCAGGGCACACAAGCGCTCAAGAATGAATATAGCGTCGCGCAGGAACTGGGCTATCGCTATATCGGGCCGAACCTGTCCTTCTCACTGACCGGTTTCCACTATCATTTCCGCAATCGTCAGGTGGCGACGGTGGTCAATAGCGGCGGCGCGCTGGTCAATTCGACGATCAACGGCGGCAGCCAGACCAGCTACGGCGTCGATGGCGAAATCGACTATCGCCCGTTCCAGGGGTTCAGCCTCTATGCCTCGGGCGAATATCTGCACACGCGGCTGGACGACGATCTGCTGGTAGGCGGCGACCTGTTGCCGACCAAGGGCAAGCAGGCTGTATCTGCCCCGCGCTTCCAGTTCGCCCTTGGCAGCACCTATGATGACGGCCGCCTGTTCGGCAGCAGCGCGCTCAAATATGTCGGCCGCCAATATGCGACTTTCATGAATGACGAGAGTATCAAGGGCTATGCCACGCTGGACCTGGCGATCGGCCTGCATCTGGCCGGGCTGATCGACGCAAACGCCATGGATCTGCGCCTGAATGCGATCAACGTCACCAATCCGCGCGTCCTGTCTGGCGTCTATGCGATCAGCAGCAATGCGCGCGATACGATCGGTCGCAACGGCACGCTGATCGCGGGTTCGACGCCCAGCTACTATATCGGCAGCGGGCGGGCCTTCGTGGCGACGCTGTCGCGGGCCTTCTGACCCATGAGCGGCGGGCATCTCGTGCATGGCATGGGAATGGCGCTGGAGGCGCCGACATGGCCTGCCATCACATCGGCGGAGGCGGAAACCGTGCTGGCCCGCTTCCCGACCGCGGGTCGGCTGACCGGCCTGAGCTGGCATTCGCCGCGCCCCTTTTCGGCGGCTGCCCTGATCGAAACCGATCGGGGCGTCCATTTTCTCAAGCGCCATCATCAACGCCTCCGCACGCCTGCCGGGCTGGCGGAAGAACATGGGTTCATGGCTCATCTCGCCAGCGCCGGCCTGTCGGTGCCGGAGGTCGTGGCGACGACGGATGGCGCGAGTGCCCTTGCATTGGGCGAATGGACCTATGAATTGCACCGTGCTGCGCCGGGCCTCGACCTGTATCGCGATCGCCAGTCCTGGACGCCCTTCATGACGCCGGTCCATGCTCATGAAGCCGGCGTGGCATTGGGGCGGCTGCATCGCGCAGCACAGGGTTTCGCGGCGCCCGCGCGGGGTACCCATCCGCTGATCGCCAGCTTTACCATCCTGCCTGCTGGTGATCCGATGGCGGCGGCGGAGGCCTATGTCGCTGTGCGTCCGGCGCTGGCTGACTGGCTGGCGGACAAGAGCTGGCAGCAGGAACTGGTGCGCCTGTTCGCGGCGTTGAGTGCTGATGTCCCTGACCAGCCGCCGCTTTGGACCCATAATGACTGGCATCCCTCCAACCTCCTCTGGTCGGACGACGGCAGGGTCGCCGGCATCATCGATTTCGGACTGGCAACCCGGACTTGCGCGCTCCATGACCTTGCCACCGCGATCGAGCGTACGGCCTTTCGCTGGCTGGAACTGGGGCGGGAAGACGCGCAGGGAAATGTCGATGCAGCCCTCGCGATCCTGACAGGCTATCAGACGATCGCCCCGCTCAGCCGGGCCGATATCGATACGCTCATCCGCCTGTTGCCGCTGGTCCATGTCGAATTCGCCTTGTCGGAAATCGACTATTTCGCCGGTATCGTGGGTGATCCCGATCAGGCGTGTGTCGCCTGGCAGGATTACCTGATCGGCCATGCCGACTGGTTCCTGTCCGCATCTGGGCAGGATTTCCTGCATCGGTTCGCACAAGAGGCGCTGGCCTGATGTCCATGCTGGAAATCGTCGCCGTCGCGGTCAGCTTTCTCGGCATATGGCTCACGGCGAAGCGCCGTATGCTATGCTGGCCGGTCAACCTGCTCGCCTGCGTGCTCTATTTCAAAATCTTTCTCGACGTGCGCCTTTATGCCGACATGTTGTTGCAGGCGCTGTTCGGCATCGCGATCCTTTATGGCTGGCTCCAATGGGCGCGGGGCAGGGAAGAAACGGGCGAGGTTGCGGTCGCGCCCCTGTCGTTGCCCATGGCGATCGCGGGGCTTGCGACCGGCACGGTGGGCGCCCTTGCGATCGGCTGGATCATGCATCGCTTCACCGATGCGTCGCTGCCTTGGATAGATGCGGCACTTAGCAGTTTCAGCCTCGTCGCCCAATATTGGACCGCGCGCCGTCATGCAGCCAGTTGGTTGCTCTGGATCATCGTCGACATCGTCTATGTCGGCATGTTCGCGTTCAAGCATCTGTGGCTGACCGCTGGCCTCTATGCGGCGATGATCGGTCTGGCCGTGCTGGGGTACAAAAGATGGCGACAGGCCCTGCCATCCTCGCCACCGGCTACGTGACGAGGATGGGCGGAAGGCCCATTACACGGTCATAGACCACTGGTCCCGTGCCAGCCATGCGCCCGCCGTGCTGGACGCGATCGCGCCTGCGATGAAGCGCATGCCTTCCAACCCGTCCTCGATACCGGGCAGATTCACGCCGCCTGTCTCGGCGCCACTTTCTTTCGCCAGGATCAGGTCGGCGGCATCGGCATAAAGCTGGGCAAAGGCTTCCAGATAGCCCTCCGGATGATGGCCGGGCAGGCGCGTGGTATAGCCCCCTATACCCATGGTGTCGTTGCCACGCTCGATGATCCGGGTCGGTTCGCCCATGCGCGTGAAGCGTAGCTGGTTGGGATTTTCCTGATCCCATTCCACGCCGGCCTCGCTGCCGAACAACCCGAGCTTCAGCTGATTTCCCTTGCCGGGGGCAACCTGCGTCGCCCAGAGCATGCCCTTGACCCCGCCTGGATAGCGCAGCAGCAGATGGACATTATCGTCCAGCCTGCGCCCTGCGCCGAAGGCATCGAGATCGGCGCACAGGGCGTCGGCGCGCAAGCCCGTAACGTAGCTCGCCAGGTGATAGGCGTGGGTGCCGATATCGCCCAACGCCCCGCCCCCCCCGGACCGCGCTGGATCGGTGCGCCAGGCGGCCTGCTTGTTATCCTGCTGTTCCAGCGGAGTCGTTAGCCAGTCCTGCGCATATTGGGCCTGCACGATCCGCAACGTGCCCAGCAGGCCGGACTCCACCATCGCCCGCATGTGACGAACCATCGGATAGCCGGTATAAGTATGGGTCAGCACGAATGCCCGGCCCGAAGCCGCGACGGCTCGGGCAATAGCTAGTCCTTCCTGGATCGTTGCGGCCAGCGGCTTGTCGCAAATGACATGAAACCCGGCCTCCAGCGCAGCGATCGCTGGCGCGGCGTGCAGATGATTGGGTGTGACGATGGCGACCGCATCGATCCGGTCATCGCCGCGCGCCGCTTCCGCCGCGATCAGGCCGCGCCAGTCGGCATAGCTGCGGTCGGGCGCGATCCGGCATTCTGCCGCGCCCTGCCCCGCGCGGTCGGGGTCGGACGAAAGGGCTCCCGCGACCAGTTCCCACCGATCGTCCAGCCGGGCGGCGATGCGGTGGATCGGTCCGATCATGGCGCCGGGTCCGCCTCCGATCATGGCATAGCGCAGTCGTCTTGGCGTCGTCATGGAATAGTCCTTGTAGAGCGCGGGGCGTTCAAAGACCCAGAAGGCGGCGATTGGCCTCCGGGTCGAGATCGCTCGCGGCGAAATCGTCGAAGGCGCGCTCGGTCACGCGGATGATATGATCGCGAATGAAGGGCGCGCCTTCGCGGGCGCCATCCTCCGCATGTTTGATCGCGCATTCCCATTCCAGCACGGCCCAGCCGGGGAAGTCATATTGCGCCATCTTGGAGAAAATGGCGCTGAAATCGACTTGTCCATCGCCCAGCGAACGGAACCGGCCGGCACGGTCCGCCCAATTCTCATAGCCGCCATAGACGCCGCTTCGCCCGGTCGGGTTGAACTCTGCGTCCTTGACGTGGAAGCAGGCGATCCGGTCATGATAACGGTCGATGAAGTCGAGATAGTCAAGCTGTTGCAGGACATAATGTGACGGATCGAACAATATCTTTGCACGGGGATGATGGTCGACGGCGGCCAGGAAGCGTTCCCAGGTCGCACCATCATGAATGTCCTCGCCCGGATGGATTTCATAGGCGCAATCGACACCGGCGGCATCGAATGCGTCCAATATCGGGCGCCAGCGCCGTGCCAGCTCGGCAAAGGCTTCCTCGATCAGGCCCGCCGGGCGCTGCGGCCAGGGGTAGACATAGGGCCAGGCGAGCGCGCCGGAAAAGGTCGCGTGGGCGGCAAGGCCCAGATTGGCGCTTGCCTTTGCGGCCAGCTTCAACTGGTCGACGGCCCATGCCTGGCGTTCCTGCGGCTTGCCGCGCAAGGCAGATGGAGCGAACCCGTCGAACAGCGTGTCATAGGCGGGGTGAACCGCGACCAGTTGTCCCTGCAAATGGGTCGACAATTCAGTAGGCTCGACGCCATACCGTGCGAGCATGCCGCGCAGATCATCGCAATATCCCTTGCTTTCCGCCGCGATATTCAGATCGATGAGCCGCGGATCGCACGGGATCTGGATGCCCTTATAGCCCAGTTCCCCGGCCCAGCGCGCCAGATTATCCAGCGTGTCGAACGGGGCGGTATCGCCCATGAACTGCGCCAGGAAAATGGCCGGTCCCTTGATTGTCTTCATGGCTGCGTCTCCACGCGGCTGTCGTCGCGGAATGCGATCTGGAAAAGGACGGCGATGACGGCCGCGGCAATGGCCGGGTACCACCACATATGATGCCAGTCGGCGATGTCCGGCGTGGCGGGCATCTGGGCATAGAGCCATGCGCCGATCTGCGAGCCGAGCAGCATGCCGACGCCGTAGGTGAAGAGGGTGAGCATGCCCTGCGCCTGCGCATTGACGCCCTTGGGCGTGGCGATCGTGCCGGTGTAGATGGCGCCGGCCACGAAGAAGAAGTCGTAGCACAGGCCATGGAGCGCGACGCCCAGATAGATGGCCCAGATCGAACCTTCCCCATCCCCGATCGCGAACAGCGCATAGCGCACGGCCCAGGCGATCATGCCGATCAGCAGCAATGGCTTCACGCCGAAACGGCGATAGAGCCAGGGCATCGAGAACATGAAGACCAGTTCCGACATCTGGCCGATGGCCAGCGTGCCGCCGACATTGCTGATGCCGGCCGCGCCGACATAGGGCGACGCATAGGCATAATACATGGCGAGCGGGACGGAGATCAGGGTCGCGCACAGGATGAAGATGAGGAAGGAGCGCTGCCTGAGCAGGTTGAACGCCTCGACGCACAATACCTGGCGCACCAGGCTTTCATCCCGTGGTGCATCGGCCTCCACATGGGGCAATGTCAGACTGTAAAGCCCCAGCGCGATCGACACGATGGCGGCGACCTGGAAGATTTTCGGGCTGGCGGACAGGCCCGCCCAGCCGATAATCAGGCCGGCCACAATCCAGCCCAGCGTGCCGAAGGCCCGCACGAAGGGAAAGCGATCGACCCGTGCGCCAAAGCTTTTGAGCGCAATCGTGTTCGAAAGGCCGACCGTGGGCATGTACAGGATCATATAGGCCAGCAGCAGCCATACGAACGTGCCGCCGGTTTCCGGCGTAATCAGCGTTGGAAGCAGGAAGAGCAGGACACCGCCGACAAGATGCAGCACCACCATCAGCATCCGGGGCGCAAGATAGCGCGTCGCGGCCATGCCGATCAGGAAGGACCCGGCGATCGACGCGATGGGCCCCACCGAAAAAGCGTTGCCGATGAGCGCGCCTAGTCCCACCGTCTGCATGACGAGGCCCAGGGTCACGTTCCATGCTCCCCAGACGAAGAACTGCATGAACATCATCGCGCTCAGGCGCGACGTCAAAATCATCGATGGCGACGCGGCATCGCCGCCGCTGGAAACAGGTGTGGCACCGGTCATGGCATATCCTCAACCAAGTCGGATTGGTCCGCTCTTTGGGGTGAATAGGTAGGAAAATTGCCGATGTAAAGGTTTACAAAGAAACCCGTCGACATTGTTGAGGGTAACCCGCATGTACGGATGATGCCGACGATCATCGATGTGGCGAAAGCCGCAGGAGTCTCCATTGCGACCGTATCGCGGGTGCTCAGCCAGCCGGGCAGGGTGAGCGAGCAGACGCGGCAGCGCGTCATGGATGTGATCGACCGATTGGGCTACAAGCCCAATGTGGTTGCGCGGGCGCTACGGACGCACAAGGCGGCCAAGATCCTCGTCACCGTACCCGATATCTCCAATCCCTTTTTCGCCAGCGTGATCCGCGGCGCGGAAGAGGTCGCGCGCGATGCCGACTATGCCGTGGTCCTGGGGGATACGCGGCACGATCCGGTGCTGGAAAATCAATATGCGCAGATGGTCGGGCGGCGGGAGGTTGATGGCATGATCTTTCTCGGGCATCGCCTGCCAGATAGCGTGCATGCGCTCGTCACGGACCGGGCGGGCGCCGTTCCGGTCGTCAATGGCTGCGAATATAGCCAGGATCTGATCGTCCCGAGCGTGCATATCGACAATGCCGCGGCCGGGCGGGATGCCATGCTGCATCTGATCGGTCTGGGGCATCGAGCCATCGGCATCATTACCGGGCCGCTGGTCGGCCCCATCAGCCGGGATCGGCTGGCCGGCGCGCAGGCGGTGGCGGCGGACCATGGCCTGTCGGATCAGCTCGGGGTGCTGGAAGGCGATTTTTCGGCAGGGTCCGGCTTCGACAATGCCGCCGCCCTGCTTGAACAGGGCGTGACGGCCCTGTTCTGTTTCAGCGACGAAATGGCGATGGGTGCGATCGGCGCAATCCGGGCATCCGGCCGATCATGCCCGGATGATGTGTCGGTCATCGGCTTTGACGATATCGCGATTTCCTCCTTCTTCGAACCGCCATTGACGACGGTGGTTCAGCCCAAGGCGGCGATTGGGCGAGAGGCGATGACGATGTTGCTCGACATATTGGGCGGCAGGGACATCGCAGTCGCGCACCTGACATTGCCGCACGAACTGGTCGTCCGGGGCAGCACGTCGCGATGCCGCCCGGTCTGACCCGTCTAACCGGTCAGTTCGACGCGCCCCATCATCGACGGGCTTCGAATATCGATATGCGGCGCGATTGCTTCAGGTCGATCGTGGATTGCAGCTCGCGCTGGAGCATGGTCAGCATCCATGCCCGATGCCGGACCAGATAGTCGGCAAAACCGTCGGCACTGGCAGGGTTGAAGACAGGCACGGCCCAGTCGAGCGGCTGCTCCGCATAAGCTGTAGGCGGCTGGATCAGGCCGTCGTCCGGCAGGTCGATATGGCGCCCCAGATAGGCATTGTCCTTGAACCGTATATATTCGACCGGCGCAAAGCCGGCCTTGATGATGTAGTCGGGGCCATTGCGGCCGATTTCGCTGCCATATCGGGCCGTGCCGGCCACCTTGAAGACATTGTCCTGGAACCGCACGTCGCGCGCCCAGCCATCCCAGTTGGTCGCCACGATCATCTGCACATCCATCGCCTTGCCGACATGAATGACATTCTTTTCTACCAGCGCGTCGGACACATTGCCTGACAGCTGGAATATACGGGTGCCGTCGTTGCGACTGACATTATAGCGGGCGACCGTGCCGCGATTGCCCAGATTGTCCTTGTCGTTCCGCTTGGGCGAACAGATCAGCAGGAAGCCGCCGGCATTGTCGTGGCTGTAATTGTAGAGCAGTGTGGTCCGCCGTGAATTAAAGTCGGAATCGAACCCCTGACCGTCGTAGCGGGTGCGGGTATAGGCGGCTTCGTTCAACTGGATCAGGCTGTTGTCCGTACTCCATTGCCAGATGCCCGCGCTGTAGCCCGGCGCGCGGCTGCCGGCATAGCGCACGATATTATGCTCGATCAGTGCGCCGTCGGTGCCGCGTGGCACGATGCCATCGCCGCCAATATCCTCGACATAATTGTCGCGAATGACGACATCCTCGCTCGGGAACCAGTTGCTGAAGGTCACCCGGTCGCTGATCCCGGCAATGCCGGACCGATCGACGCGCCAAACGATGTTGCGTTCGATGATGAGGTCGCGGAAGCGGGTGGCAAGCTTCTGCCCGGTAGCGCTGAAGACGATGCCGCCATTATCCTTGCGCGCGTTGGTCCCGCTGATGTCATGCACATACATGTCGGCGATGCGGATGCCGCGCGTGACGCCGCGATCCTGCGCCGATACCAGCACGCCATAGCGCTGAGCCGGGGCAGGGGCGCTGTTGGTGACTTCCAGCCCGCTGATCGTCACATATTCCGCGTTCAGCACCGCGACGGCATGCGGGGATACGCCTCCGGCATCGATACGGGGGCGCGGGCCGATGCCAGTCGCCGTGACCAATATGGAGGCATTCGCCTTGCCTGATCGGGTGATGGTCAACGGCTCCTTCCATGCCGATCCAGCCGCCAGCAGGATTTGATCGCCAGGTTGCAGCGGAAAATCCCTCACCCGCGCGAGTGATTGCCAGGCCAGCGCGTCGGACGTGCCGCTCAACCGATCGTCGCCCTTGATCGAATTGACATAATAGGTGGTGGCCTGCGCGCTGGATTGCGCGCCCACGGCTGACAGGCAGGACAGCAGGGCATAGGCCCCCCAATATCTAAGCAAGTAGCACACCTCAAAATTGCCAAGCGATCACTCTCACTTTAATCGCAAGCGCCTGAACGGGAAGTGAAATAGGCCGGCGAACCGTCCTTCGCCATGCTCGCTTTTCCTGGGGCGGAGAGAGATTTTCGCCCTCCTTCGCCGCATTGGCCGGGTCTGAATCCACCGGAGAATGGCTTGGCGCGGTTAAGTGATTAAAAACCAATATCTTATAGATAGTAGTAAGTCAGAGGCTCCTGCGCACCTGGCTGAAACGCCATTCTTCCGTCACGCGGCCTTTTCTGTGCCGGGCGACGGCCGACCGAGTGAAGATCTACGTGCAGCCTTTTCCTTTCACGCGCCTGACCGAATGGCTCCTCGATTCGAGGACCAGGGTGCCGGCCGTGATCGCGGATCAGTTGAAAAACGGCCTGTTTTCCTCGCTGCCGATTTTCCTTGGCGGGGTGCTCAATGCCACGGCCGTGGCTACGATCGCCGCCTTGCGACATCCCACTGCGCCGTTCCTAGGCTGGCTGTTCTTCGAAATCGGCCTGGGCCTCGTGCGGATGGCCGTGCTCATCCATGGCAAGAAGCGGATGGAAGCGGGCGTCACGCCGCCGCGCGGTCTGTCGGCCCTGCTGTCCTGTTGCTGGGCCCTGTCGGTCGGTATAGGCACATCGCTCTGCATCCTGTCGGGCGACTGGATATTGGCAACGATCGCCTGCCTGTCGGCCGCCGCGATGGTGTGCGGCATATGCCTGCGCAATTTCGGCACCCCCCGGCTGGCGGCCACCATGGTCTTTCTGGCGCTGGCGCCCTGCGCCGTGGCCGGCAGCCTGACCGCCGACCCGGTTCTTCCCGTCATCAGCGTCCAGTTGCCGATCTTCATGCTCACCATTTTCTCGGCATCCTTCGCGCTGCATCGGATGCTGGTATCCTGGATGACGGCCATCGCCGATCTTGAGCGGAGCGAGTCGCTCAACGAAACCATCCTGCGCTCCAGTCCCGATCATATGCTGATCCTGGAGGAAGATTATCGGATCATCTTCTACAACCAGCCGGAGGGCGGACTGAGTGCCGACAATCTGATCGGCCGCAACTGGCTGTCCGAAGTCGGGGAGGACGATCGGGCAGCGGCGCAGCGCGCGCTGGATCAGGCCAAGGCCGATCAGCCCGCCAACCTGATCCTCAGCCTGATGCCCGACACGGAACTGGCCCCCGAACTTACGAAACGGCGCTGGTTTGACATCGCGATCAACAGGACGTCCGATGCCTCGGGCCGGCTGATCGTGGTCGCCCGCGATATCACCCATCAGAAAAAGTCGGAGGAAAAGGCCGTCTGGATGGCGCAGCATGACGCGCTCACCGGCCTGCCCAATCGCGCGCTGCTTCAGGACCATCTCGACCAGGCATTAGCCCATGTCGGACGAGAGATGGAGGCAGCGATGCTCATCGTCGATGTCGACAATTTCAAGGCCGTCAATGACAGCGTCGGCCATGATGGCGGCGATGCCTTGCTCTGCGCCTTTGCCGATCGGCTGCGTACCGCAGTGGGGCAGGGCGATCTGGTCGCCCGCACCGGTGGCGACGAATTTGCTTTGGTGATCGCGGCCCGCTCTGTCGAGGCCGTCGAACAGGTCGCCCAGACCATCTACGATCAGTTGCGCACCCCGATCAACCATGCAGGCCGGCTGCTCGAATGCAGCGCCAGCATCGGGGCCAGCTTCATCCCGCGCGACGGCCGGACCTGGTCGGAAATCATGAAGGCGGCCGATATCGCCCTCTACGCTGCCAAGACGGGCGGCCGGGCCCGGCTGCGCATCTTCGAACCGGGTATGATGGTGGAGGTCGAGCGGCACCAGACGATGATCGCGTTGGCCCGTCAGGCGCTGACCCATGACACGATCGTCCCGCATTACCAGCCCAAGGTCTGGCTGCGAACCTCGCAGGTCAGCGGATTCGAGGCTTTGCTGCGCTGGCGCGATCAGGATGGCCAGCTTCGCACGCCGGATATGGTCCGTGCCGCCTTTGACGATCCGGCACTGGGTTCGCTGCTCAGCGAGCGCATGTTGCAAAAGGTGCTGGACGATATCCAGCGCTGGACCGGCATGGGCCTGCCTTTTGGCCATGTGGCGATCAACGTAGCAGGCGCCGATTTCCGTCAGGGCGGTTTCGCCGACAAGGTCATACGCAGCCTGACGGCGCGCCAGTTGCCGCCCTCCTGTATCCAGATCGAGGTAACGGAAAATGTATTTCTGGGTCATAGCGCCGGTGAGGTCGAACGCGAATTGCGGGCTTTGAGCGACCACGGCATCCGTATTGCGCTTGACGATTTCGGCACCGGCTACGCATCGCTCTCGCATCTGACGCAATTCCCGGTCGACCTGCTCAAGATCGACCGTTCCTTCATTCAGCGCATCGGCAACAGCACGGATGCGGAGGCAATCACGTCGACGGTCGTCAATCTGGGGCATTGCCTGGGGTTGGAAATCGTGGCCGAAGGCATCGAGACGGCGGCGCAGGAAGCCTATCTGCGCGACATCAACTGTGATGTCGGACAGGGCTTCCTCTATGCTCGTGCCATGCCGGCCGATGCGGTGCCTGCTTGCCTCGCGGACGCCGAAACTGCCTTCCGCATCGCGAAGGCCAGCTAGGCGGCGTGGACGTATCCGCCAACATCTCTCTGTCCCTTGATATATGCGAGGCAGCCTGTTGTCTGTCCTGCAGGATCGAACTCCATTATTCTGCGATCGGTTCTTTCGATTGTCGGCAGAAGATGGGTTGCAGGCCTGCCCGCGCAGGCACCGCAAAAGCGACATAAGGTGACAATTCTGCATGCATTTTGCGGTGCTTTTGTCACTTTATCGCCCGATCCAGAGCGGCGGCCCTGCGTTCACGCCGCTTAGGTTTCGGGATATTATCAGGCCTTCGGGGTTGCCCCCTTCGCCTCTCGGCCTCTAGGGTCCATCCGCATCCAGAGACGGAGGATTGGTTTGGAGACAGTTTCGATCGTGCTTTTCCTGCTGCTGGCCGTGGTCGTCAGCGGGGCGATATCTCGAATGCTGCCCATTTCCATACCCACGCCGCTGGTGCAGATTCTGCTCGGTGCGATCATCGGCCTGTCGACGTCGCACCGGGTCGATCTCGACCCGGAACTCTTCCTGTTCCTTTTCCTCCCGCCGCTTCTCTTTCTCGATGGTTGGCGCATTCCCAAGGATGAACTGCTCAAGGACGTCTCGACCGTGGTCGAACTGGCGCTGGGCCTTGTCCTCCTCACCGTGGTCGGCATGGGCTTCTTCATCCACTGGATGATCCCCGCCATGCCGCTTGCGGTCGCCTTCGCGCTGGCCGCCGTCGTGTCGCCGACCGATCCGATCGCCGTGTCCGCCATCGCGGCGCGGGTGCCCATTCCCAAGCGGATGATGCATATATTGGAAGGGGAATCCCTCCTCAACGACGCGTCCGGCCTCGTCTGCCTGCGCTTTGCCGTTGCCGCGGCGCTGACGGGCACCTTCTCGGCCGGCGCTGCGACGCTCAATTTCCTTTGGGTGGCAGGGGCCGGGCTGGTGATCGGTGTCGCGGTCACACTGGCCGTCACCCGCGCCAAGGCGTTCGTGACGAAACGCTGGGGCGAAGATACCGGATCGCAGATTCTCGTCAGCCTGCTCATCCCGTTCGGCTCCTACATGCTGGCCGAACATATTCATGCGTCAGGTATATTGGCGGCGGTTGCTGCGGGCGTCACCATGACCTTCGCGGAAATCTCCCGGCAAACCATGGCCAGCACGCGCATGCGGCGCAATTCCGTTTGGGACATGATCCAGTTCACGCTCAACGGCATCATTTTCGTGCTGCTGGGCGAACAACTGCCCGGCATTCTCCAGGGCGCGCGCCAAACGGTCGCGCTGACCGGCCATGCCTCGCCCTGGTGGCTCGCCATCTATATCATCGCCATCGTGGCCGGCCTTGCGTTGTTGCGCTTCGCCTGGGTCTGGGCGTCGCTGCACCTCACCATATTGCGCAAGACGAATCGGACGGGCGATCTGCAGAGCCCTGACTGGCGACTGGTCGCCGCCACCTCTTTCGCCGGCGTACGCGGCGCCATCACACTCGCCGGTGTGCTGACTCTGCCGCTCGCCCTGAACGATGGCACCGCCTTCCCGGCCCGCGATCTGGCGATCTTCCTGGCGGCAGGCGTCATCGTCGTTTCGCTAATTCTGGCCAGCATCGCGCTGCCTTTCCTGCTCAAGGGGCTGACCATGCCGCCCGAACCCTCGAAGCAGGCAGAGGAAGACAGCGCCCGCATCGTCGCCGCCCATGCGGCGATCCAGGCGATCGAGCGCCACCAGCATGCCTTGGCGGAGGATCGCGGTGAAGCAGATCTCTATGCCACCGCCGGCACTCGCGTGATGGACCTTTATCGCGAACGGATCGAGGGATTGAGCGGACATCAGGCGGACGAGGCGCGAGCCGGCAGCCGCCTCGCGGCCGAATTTGCGCTGGTCGGCGTCAAGGCCGAACGCGCCACGCTGGCGCGCATGATCCGCGATCGGCTGGTGAGCGGCGGTACGGCCCGGAAGCTGACGCGCGAACTCGATCTGGCTGAAGCCCGTTATCGCGGCTGAACGACAAGGGGGCTGTGGCGGGATTGCCACAGCCCTCCGCTTTGCGATCAGTCGCGCCGATCAAGCAACATTATGTCACAATAAGGACATGATCGAACCCTAGCGGCCGCGCCCATGGAGGCCGCGAGCCTTTGCAAGACAAGATTATGGGGTACGACTTTGTCCAAGACACTCTTCACCCGGTCGGCACTGATGCTGACCGCCGCGCTCGGCGCGCTGACCACGGCCCATGCCGCGCAGGCGCAGGAGGCCACCGGCGCCGATCAACTGGACGAAATCGTCGTCACCGCCGAGCGTCGCTCGGAAAATCTCCAGAAGGTGCCCGTCTCGGTCGGCGTCGTGCAAGGTGATGCGCTGCGCAACCTGACCGCCGGCGGCGGCGACATTCTCGAACTCGCCGCCCGCGTGCCCGGCCTTTACGCCGAAACCACCACCGGCCGCATCTTCCCGCGCTTCTACATCCGCGGCCTTGGCAATATCGACTTCTATCTCGGCGCGTCGCAGCCGGTGTCGATCATCCAGGACGATGTCGTGCTGGAACATGTCGTGCTGAAGTCGAACCCGGTGTTCGACGTCAATCAGGTGGAAGTGCTGCGCGGCCCGCAGGGATCGCTGTTCGGCCGCAACACCACGGCGGGTATCATCAAGTTCGACACCATCCGTCCCTCGATGGACTGGCAGGGACGCGCCCAGGCCAGCTATGGCAGCTATAACACCGTCACCTTCGACGGCGGCATCGGCGGCCCGATCGTCGCGGACAAGCTCGCCTTCCGCGTCTCGGCCCTCTACCAGCATCGCGACGACTGGGTCGACAACACCTACACCGGCCCCAGCGCCGACGGCACCGTGTCCCCCAGGAAGGACGCGATGGGCGGCTATAATGAGAAGGATATGCGCCTTCAGTTGCTGATGACGCCGACCGAAAATGTGTCGATGCTGACCAGCGTTCACGCGCGCGACTATGACGGCACCTCGACCATCTTCCACCGCGCCGGCCTGACCAAGGGCAGCAACAGCGTGTCGGGCGAACCCCGGTCGAAGATCGCGCTCGACGAAGCGATGGACAACCCGCAGGCCTACAAGACCTATGGCGCGTCGGAAAATATCGCGATCGACATGGGGTCTGTCACCCTGACATCGATCACCGCCTATGAAACCACCAGCGGCTACAGCCGTGGCGACACCGATGGTGGTGCGGGCGCGGACTATCCGGTGGGTGGCGTGGCCAACGGCTTCGGCCAGAGCCAGGGCAATGTCCGCGATCTCGACCAGTTGACGCAGGAAGTCCGCCTCGCCAGCAACGATAGTGGCGCCTTCAAGTGGCAGGTCGGCGGCATGTATTTCGACAGCCGCGACACCACCGACTTCTATCAGCGCGCCTATTTCCTGACGACGGCCGCGCATAATCCCAACAACTGGGTCCGCCTGCGCAACAAGAATGAAAGCTGGGGCCTGTTCGGCCAGGCCAGCTATGAAGTCGTCCCCGGTTTCACCATCACCGCCGGCGGCCGCTACACCAAGGACACGAAGGAAACCCGTCTGGTCAAGGCCACCGCCAATGCGGCGGGCGTGTCGACCTATGCCGGCCGTCGCTACGTGAAGCTGACCGGCAAGGAACCGAGCTGGGACGTCAGCGCCCTCTATGAACTGACCCCCGAAGTCAGCCTCTATGCCCGCGTCGCGCGTGGTTTCCGTGGCCCGACCATCCAGGGCCGCTCGGCGGTCTTCAACAGTGACTTCACCACGGCAGATTCGGAAACGATCATGTCGTACGAAGGTGGCATCAAGACCAGCCTGCTAGGCAATCGCCTGCGCTTCAACCTGTCGGGCTTCGCCTGGAAGGTGAAGGACATTCAGCTGAACGGCAACGATGTGAACGGCAATGGCGTCCTGTTCAACGCCGACGCGGCCAAGGCCTATGGTCTGGAAGCCGACCTCGAAGCGCGTCCGTTCGAGAATTTCACTGTGTCGGCCGGCCTCAGCCTGCTGCACAGCGAGATTAACGACAAGAATGTCTACGCGCAGGTCTGCACGCTGAACGGCGTGGTGGTCTGCACGGTGGAAGATCCGACCGTGACCGTCGCCGGCCGCGGCGTCTTCGCCCAGATCGACGGCAACCCGCTGCCCAACGCGCCGAAATATACCGCCAACATCGCGGCCCGCTATGACGTGCCGCTGGGCAATGGCGGCAAGATCTTCGCGGCGACCGACTGGAACATTCAAGGCTACACCAATTTCGTCCTCTACAAGACGAAGGAGTTCTACTCGAAGGGCGACTTCGAGGGCGGCCTGAAGATCGGCTACACCGCGCCGGACGGCAAATATGAGATCGCCGCCTTCGCCCGCAACATCACCGGCGAGAAGAATATGAAGGGCGTGATCGAAAACTATATGGCGCCGGTGTTCAACGAACCGCGCATCATCGGCGTGTCCTTGAGCGGCAAGCTGTAACGATCAGAAAAGGGGCGCGGTCGATCGGGGTCGCGCCCTTTTTTCTGTCTTTGCCGGCGATCTCCGGTCTGCCTCGTCGGTGCCTTTCAAAACCCTTCCAAAATAGGGTTTCTTCTGATCTGTCCTGACGGATGGAACCGCTGCTGCTCGCCATTCATCCGCTTCTCTCGGCCGGTACGTCCCGTTTAGGCCCCTGTCGCATTCCTGCCGCATCGCTGTGGCCCAGTCGTGACCCATGTTGCGCGTGGGAGGCGCGTCGGGGACGCTTCGCGAACGCCTGGCAGGCGCTTCAGGCCGAAAAAGGCCGACGACATTGTGAACTTCGCCTGTCGCGTCCCGTCGCGCTGGCTCTGTCGATCGGAAGCTTTGCCAGGCAGCCGTCAGCTGCGATGGATGGGCACTCAGCATCCTGCATAATTGAGTGGCAGATCGGCGCCTGCGGCGGCCAGCGACTCCTTGACCCGGGCCGTTGCCATCCCGAGAGGATCGGCCTCCCCCAGCAGGGCGAAGCTGCCGTTGAGCGCGAAGGTACAATGGCCATGCACGGTAGCGACCAGCGACCGGGCGAGGCGAGGGGCCTGATCCCTATTGGCCGCCGGGAGGATGGCAGCGACCTCCCGGACGATCACGTCTGTCAACGCACCGCGCCGCCGCGCAAGCGCTTCCGGCATCGCTATGTCCGCCGGCAACCGATGGTCGTAGATCGCTGTCCACAGATGCATATGCTCCGCCGCGAAGCTGAAATAGCCTTCGACCAGAGTCGCAATGCGATCGGTGGACGGGCCTGCAAGTCTTTCCTCCAGATGGTGCGCCCATTGCTCGAAGGTCCGTGTGTTGATCGCGGCGACCAGCAGGTCATAACTGCCGAATACATTATAGAGCGTACCCACGGCATAGCCGATCCGCTTGGCTACCTCGCGCGCAGAGAATCGGGCAAAGCCCATTTCCGCCATATGCCGATGCCCTTCCTCCAGGATCAGCGCTTCCAGTTCGACGCGGCTATGATCGGATCGCCTGCCCATGGGAACCATGTAGAAATTTAATTATCCACTGTCTAATTTTTTAATTGCTCACTGTTCAATTAATCGATATCCCGATTGCCGACGCGACGGGCAGGCGATCGTGTCGGCGCGCTGTGCATGTTCCGCCGGCGATTAACGGCCCGTCTATACTTGTCACTTACAGGCACTCCATCAGGGGTATTGTTTATGTCTGCACCGGATCTGTCGCTGCTGGGGAAACGACGTTTTGCGCCGTTATTCGTCGTCCAATTCTTGGGGGCGTTCAACGACAACCTCCTGAAATTCGCGCTGTTGTTCCTCGCCAATTTCGTCTTGTTCCGCGCCGAGCCGGACAAGGCGGGTTTGCTGGCGACGATCGCGACCGGCCTGTTCATCCTGCCTTATTTCCTCTTTTCCGCGCTGGCGGGGCAGATCGCCGACGCCTGGGACAAGGCGAAGCTGGTGCGTGCGGTGAAGGCGGCCGAAATCGTCATCATGACAATCGCGCTACTCGGCTTCTGGCTGGAGTCGGTACCGCTGTTGCTCGCCTGCCTCTTCTTCATGGGGCTGCATTCGACCATCTTCGGGCCGGTCAAATTCTCTATCTTGCCGCAACATCTCCACCCGCAGGAATTGATGGGCGGCACCGGACTGGTGGAGGCGGGCACCTTTCTCGCCATCCTGGGTGGCCAGTTGCTTGGCGGAACGCTGACGGGCGCCAGGGTGCCGCTCTGGCTGGCCGATATCGTTGGTACGAGTGCTGCGGGCACTTTGCCGGCATGGATAGCGGGGCTGGCCGCCGTCGCTGTCGCATTGCTGGGCTTCATCGTCAGTCTGGCCGTACCGCCTGCCCCGCCAATCACGCCGGGTCTGCGGATCGATGCCAACGTGTTTCGCAGCACATGGCAGATATTGAAGGCGGCGCGACATGGCCGTGGCGTATGGCTCTCCATTCTGGGGATCAGCTGGTTCTTCGCGGTGGGCGCGGTGCTTCTGTCCCAGTTCGCCACGCTGGTCAGCGGCGTACTGCAAGCCAGTCAGGATGTCGCACAACTCTTCCTGCTGGTCTTCTCGATCAGTGTCGCGCTGGGGTCACTGCTCGTCAATCGGCTGCTTGCGGGTGAAGTCTCCGCCCGCTTCGTGCCGATTTCGGCTTTGGCGCTGGCGGGCTTCATGATCGACCTCTGGCTCGCCACCAGCGCCTATGTGCCGGTGACGCGCGATGCCGGCATTGCCGCCTTCGTTGAAACGGCGGGTAGCTGGCGCATCCTCATTGACCTGTCGGGTATCGCCTTTGCCGGCGGCATGTTCATCGTGCCGCTCTATGCCATCCTTCAGACCCATGCCCCGCGCGAGGAGCGATCGCGTACCATCGCAGCGAACAATATTCTCAACGCCGCCGTCAGCGTTGCGGTTGCGCTGGTCGTCACGCTGATGCTGGCCCGTGGCGAAAGTGTCCCCGGGGTGATCGGCGCGATGGGCTTTGCCACGCTGACGATTGCGCTCATTTCCTGCTGGCTACTGCCCGAAACCGTCATCAAGGCGATCGTGCGCGGCACGTTGCGCCTGCTCTACAGGATTGATCTGTCAGGTGAAGAGAATATGCCCCGCGTCGGTACGCCCGCCGTGGTCGTGGTCAATCATGTGTCCTTCCTCGACGGGCTGCTGCTCGCCGCCTTCCTGCCCGGCAAGCCGACCTTCGCGGTTAACACGCACATTGCCAAAGCCTGGTGGGTGAAGCCCTTCCTCCCGCTGTTCGATGCCTTCCCGGTCGACCCGACCAATCCCATGGCCGCCAAGGCGATGGTGAAGGCGGTGCGCGAAGGACGAACCCTGGTCATCTTCCCCGAAGGCCGTATCACCGTCACCGGCGCGCTGATGAAGATCTTTGACGGCCCCGGCATGGTCGCCGACAAGGCCGATGCGCCGATCATCCCCGTCCGCATCGACGGTGCGCAATATACGCCTTTCTCCCGCCTGCGCGGCAAGGTGCGGCTGCGCAGCTTCCCCAAGATCAGGCTGACCGTGCTGCGGCCGCGCCGTTTCACCATAGAGGGCGAGATGACCGCCCGCGCGCGCCGCGCCATCGCCGGTCGCCGCCTCTATGACGAAATGAGCGAAATGATCTTCGCAACGTCGAACAGTGATGAAACGTTGTTTGCTGCGCTACTGGAGGCGCGTCATATCAACGGCGGCAAGGCGGCCATCGTAGAGGATGTAAAGCGCGAACCAATGAGTTACAACCGGCTGGTCACCGGTAGCCTGGCGCTCGGCCGTCCCTTTGCGGCGGTGAGCCGGCCGGGCGAGGCGGTCGGAGTGCTGCTGCCCAATGTGTCGGCTGTGGTCGCGACCTTCTTCGCGCTCCAGGCGCATGGCCGGGTGCCGGCGATGCTCAACTACACAGCGGGCCTCACCAATTTGAAGGCGGCCTGCACCGCTGCGCAGATCCGCACCATCGTCACCGCTCGCGCTTTCGTCGATCAGGCGAAGTTGGGTGAGATCGTCGCCGCGCTCCAGGCCGAAGGGCTTACGATCCTCTGGCTAGAGGATATCGGCGCTTCCATAGGCACCGGCGCAAAGCTGCGCGCGCTGATCGCCAGCCGCGTGGCCGGCCGCAGCCATCGCCGCCTGCGCATCAGCCCTGACGCGCCCGCCGTCATCCTCTTCACCAGCGGATCGGAAGGCTTGCCCAAGGGCGTGGTGCTGACCCACCGCAACCTGCTTTCCAACTGCCGCCAGCTTGCTGCGCGGATCGATTTCAACAGTTCGGACGTCGTGCTCAATGCCCTGCCGGTGTTCCACAGCTTCGGCCTGACCGGCGGCACGCTGCTGCCGATCCTGCATGGCGTGAAGACGCTGCTCTATCCCAGTCCGCTGCATTACCGGATCGTCCCGGCGCTCGCCTATGACAGCAATGCGACTATCCTGTTCGGCACCGACACCTTCCTGTCGGGCTATGCCCGCATGGCGCACACTTACGACTTCTATTCGCTGCGCTACATCTTCGCGGGAGCGGAGCGGGTGCGCGACGAAACGCGCAAAGCCTATGCCGACAAGTTCGGCCTGCGCATCCTGGAGGGCTACGGCGCGACCGAAGCCGGGCCGGTCATCGCGGTCAACACGCCGATGCATTTCCGCGCCGGTACCGTTGGCCGTCTGCTGCCGGGGATCGAGGCGAAGCTGGACGATGTACCCGGCATTGCCGAGGGTGGCCGCCTGTCGATCCGTGGCCCCAACATCATGGCCGGCTATATGAAGGCGGATGCACCCGGCGTGCTGCAACCGCCGGAGCAGGGCTGGCACGACAGCGGTGACATTGTCACCGTCGACGCCGAAGGCTTCGTCACGATTCGCGGCCGGGCCAAGCGCTTCGCCAAGATCGGCGGCGAGATGGTGTCGCTGCCTGCGGTGGAGGGCTATGCCGCCGCACTCTGGCCTGATGCGGATCATGCCGTCGTCACCCGACCCGACCCGCGCAAGGGCGAGCAACTGGTGCTGTTCACCACGCGCAAGGGGGCGAAGGCGGGCGACCTTCAGGCCTGGGGCCGCGCCAACGGCGTGACCGAACTCGCCATCCCGCGCGACATTCGCGAACTGGACGCACTGCCGGTGCTGGGCACGGGCAAGCTCGACTATGTCGCGATGGGGAATTTGGCGACGACGTGACGGATCAGGTGGCGCTGCCGGTCCGCAACTGACGAAATCTGTGGAAAACTCGCATGGGCGATGGACGATCCTGCATGACTGACGCTACCGGCCCAGCCCATGAGCATCATAGCTACCATCATGAACTCCGCCACGGGCCAGCCTATTCAGAAGATGACGTTTGGCCGCATGCCTAAACCCTGGGTGACTTTTCATCTGGAAAATGGCGAACGGGTCACCGCCGACCGCGTACATGTGGGCAAGCCGGCGCCAGGCAAGTTCGTGGCGCCAGTCGAAGTGTGGGTGACACCCAAGGGCTGACGTTACGGATTTCTGGTTTCAACACCCGATCGCTTGCAGGAACTCAGCCGGTAAGCGATCGGGAATTGATTCCATAACATTGAAATATTTGAATTTTCATCGACCTGTCATCCATTAGCCTCCAGCAGGTCACATCTGTTGGGCAGCGGCGTCCCCATCCAGTCCAATCGGGGGTTCGCACCATGACACGCCGTTTCCAAGTCCTATCGATGCTGCTCGCCAGCAGCGCCGCCGTTCCCGCCATCGCGCAGACCGCAGCGCCCGAAGGCGACACCGCTGGTGCCGGCGAACAGATCATCGTCACGGCCCAGAAGATCGAGCAGCGCGCGATGGACGTGCCGATCACCATCTCCGCCGTCAGTGGCAAGCGGATGGAGGAAATCGGCGTGTCCGACCTGGACGAACTGTCCAACTATATCCCCGGCCTCAACATCCAGGAACAGAGCGCCAACAATCCCGGCATCGTCATTCGCGGCATCACATCGGACAGCGGATCGGCCCAGCAGGCGCCGCGCGTCACCCTCTACTATAACGGCGTCGATATTTCCCGTTCGCGAGGCTCCTATCAGGATATCTACGACATGGAGCGGATCGAGGTGATCAAGGGGCCGCAGGCGACGTTGTTCGGTACCGCTTCGGCGGTCGGCGCCATCAGCATGATCTCCGCTCGGCCCAAGCCCGGCTTTTCCGCCGAACTGAATGCCGGTTACGGCAATTATGACTCCAAGCTGCTCAGCGGCTTCGTCAATGGCGGATCGGACAAGGTTGCCGGCCGTATCGCCTTCGCCTGGAAGAAGCGCGACGGCTATGTGAAGAATCTGTCCGCGACGCAGGATGATCTCTATGCCCGCGACCAGTTGGGTGCGCGCGGATCGCTGCGTCTGAAGCCGACCGAAAGCTTCACCGCCGACCTGATCCTAACCTACGACCGTCAGCGCAACTCGGGCACGCCCTTCGTCTCCCTCGCGCTGCCGACTTCCGAAGGGCCAGGCAATCCCTTCGGTTCGGCCAACCTCAGTGGCTCGCCGCTCTCATCCTCTGTATTGGGCGCCTCGAAACTGGGCCTGCATCGCGACGTCTATGACGCCAACCTGACCTTTAGCTGGGACATTGCCGACGACTGGACGCTGACGATGGTCAATGGCTATCGCAAGTTCGACAGCAATGAAGTGTTCGACGCGGATGGTTCTGCTGCCTGGTATCTGGAGTTTGCAGAGGAAGCGAAGGGATGGCAGGCCAGCCATGAAACCCGCTTCTCCTACGCTGGCGATCATTTCCGCGGGTCGTTCGGCTGGAACGCCTTCCGCGAGAAGAACCATCAGCGCGTGCCATTCTCGACCGAGGAAGGCACCTATATCCAGTGCGCCACCGGCCTGATCCCCGGCCTTGGCTGTATTGCGGCGGACGGCACCGTCACCGCGTCGGACGCTACCGCAATTCTCACCAACGGCGCCGCCACGGTCATTCCCTACAGTTCGGTCTATGAAAATCAGGGCAAGAATGACAGCTATTCGATGTTCGCCGACGGCACCTGGCTTGCCAGCCCGTCGCTGGAACTGACCGCCGGCATCCGCGCTCTTATCGAAAAGCGTCGTTCGGGCTATGTCACCACCGTGCCCAATTCCGTACTGAGCGGTGCGCCGCTGATCCCCGGTCAGGTCAATACCAATGGTCAGGTGCTGCGGACCCAGGGCAGCTTCGCCGCCTTCCTGCCGCGCTTCAACATTCTCTACCGATTCTCGCCGCAGTTGAACGGCTTCGCCACCGTGTCGAAGGGGCGCCGCTCGCCGACCGTCAATCTGGATGCCGCCGCTGGTGGCGTTGCCCGGATCAACCAGATCGCGGAGGAAAATGTCTGGAACTATGAAGTCGGCCTGAAGGGCAATAGCGGTATCTTCTCCGGATCGCTGGGCGTCTATTACCAGACATATGATAATTTCCAGGTCAGCGTCGTCGGCAGCGACGGCGTCGCCCGCACGATGAGCGCCGGCACCGCCAGCAATCTGGGTGTCGAGGCGGAAGTGGCGATCCAGCCGACCAGTTGGCTCAACATCTTCGCCAATGGTGGTTACATTGACGGCGGCATCGACGACAAGGAAGCCAATGGCCGCTTCGCCGGCGACCAGTTCCGCCTCCAGCCCAAATTCCAGGCAGCAGCCGGCTTCACCATCGACGCGCCGATGGGCAACGGAATGCGCTTCTTCGCCACGCCCAGCCTGACCTATCGCAGCAAGATCTATTTCGAAGTGCCCAACACTGAAGCAATCAGCCAGGATGGCGTGACGTTGGTCAACCTGCGCGCAGGCGTCAGCTTTGCCGAAGGCCGTTATGAAATCTCCGGCTTCATGCGCAATGCGACGAACAAGAATTATCTGCTCGACGCGGGCAATACCGGCGGGGCCTTTGGCATCCCCACCTACATCCCGGCAGAACCGCGCTTCTATGGCGTGCAACTGACCGGCCGTTTCTAATTCGGACAAGGAAGGAGAAAGTCATGCGCTTCACCATCGACCGCCGCCTGCTCATCAAGGCCAGCATGCTGGGCCTGGGCGCCCTGTCCATCCCGGGGGCTGCCGCCATCCTGTCGGGCCGTGGTTTCACCCACGGGGTCGCCAGCGGCGAGCCGGGCGCGACATCCGTGCTGCTGTGGACCCGCTATGTCGGGGCGGGCGACAGCAAGTTGCGCGCCGAAGTTGCGACTGATGCGGCCTTTACCAAGGTCGTATCGGGCGGCGAAGTAAGCGCCCGCGCCGATGCCGACCACACCGCCAAGATCACCGTGACCGGCCTCCAGCCCGACGCATGGTATTTCTACCGTTTCATCGCACCCGATGGCCGGATCAGTCGCCTTGGCCGCACTCGTACTCTGCCGCAGGGTGACGTGTCGCGCTTCGGCATCGGTCTCTTCTCCTGCTCCAACATGCCCTTCGGCTTCTTCAACGCCTATGGCCATGCCGCCGCGCGCGACGATATCGACCTGGTCATCCATTGCGGCGACTACCTCTACGAATATGATCGCGGCCATTATCCGAGCGTTGAGGAAACGGTCCCCGGCCGCATCATCGAACCGGCCAGTGAAATGGTGACGCTGGCCGACTATCGCCTGCGCTACGCTTCCTACCGGCTCGATCCCGATCTGCAGGCACTGCATGCCGCCTTCCCGATGATCGCGCAGTGGGACGATCATGAACTGGCCAATGACGCCTATAAGGATGGCGCGGAAAATCATCAGCCCGACAAGGAAGGGGCATGGTCGGCGCGCAAGGCGGTGGCAGAAAAAGTCTATCGCGAATGGATGCCGGTTTCCGAAGCCAACTATGACAGTTTCCAGATCGGTACGCTGGCGACCATCTTCCGCCCCGAAACCCGTATCACGGCGCGCAACAAGCAGTTGAGCGTTGGTGAAGCGGTCGCGGGTCGCGGCGACCTGGCCAAGGCGCTGGCCGAGTTCCGCGATGGCGCCTGGAGCGCGCAGGACCGTACCCTGATGGGCGCGGAGCAGGAAAAATGGCTCTATGATGGTTTCGCTTCGTCGAAGAAGGCCGGCACCGCCTGGCAGATACTCGCACAGCAGGTCATCATGGGCTATGGCCGCTTTCCGACCAATGCCGCCGATTGGGTGCCGTCCAACTCTCCGGAGATCGTCCGCAAGACTCTGGCCGGTGCGGTCGCAGCGTCGCAGGCCGGCCTGCCCTATAATATGGACAGCTGGGACGGCTATCCGGCCGCGCGCAACCGCCTTTATGATGCTGCGTTGGCGGCCGACGCGGACCTCGTCGTCCTGTCGGGCGACAGCCATAATGCCTGGGGCTATAATCTGGGCGAACGCGGACCGGGGCAGGGCGGCGGCAAGGAGCGGGTCGGCGTGGAATTTGCCGGCCACAGCGTCACCTCGCCGGGCTTCGAAACCTATGCCAAGGGCGTGCCGCCGGCCGACATCGCGCGCGCCCTGCGCACAGTCAATCCCGACATGGCCTTTTGCGATGCCAGTCAGCGCGGCTATGTCTCGCTGGAGGTGACGCCGCAGCAGGTCGCGGGCTCCTGGCACTTCATGCAGGATATCCGCACCCGCACCACCAAATTGGCGAGCACCCATCGCATGACGGTGCAGCGCGGCGCGAAGCTGTTGCGGGATAGCTGAACCACAACATCATTTTGCAATCGTTGATCCCGGTCGTCCCGGCGACGGTATCAACGATTGCGGATCAGCCCGACAGGCTCAGGCAAATCGCAATCGCGCGGGCGATAAAGTGGCAAAAGTAGCGCAAAATGCGCGCGGAATTGTCACCTTATGCCACTTTTGCGGTGTCTGTGCAGATCTGTTTGAAGCATTTCTTCTCGACAATCCAAAGAGCCATCGCAGGATAGTAGATATTGCCCCTGTAGGACAGACAAACGCGCTCTCTCACAAGGATTACAACGCAGCGCGATATTCGCGAACTTGCCCAGGCTGCCCTAAACCGGATCATAGCTGAACAGCCACAGGGATGACGCCTGTCCGCTTGCCTTGTCCCCTGTACTCTGAAGTCGTCCGACCATCGTATATTTCGGGTCGGGCTTGATCGCGCCAGACGGCATCAAGGGCGCCAGACGCGGAGACACGTATAATATGACCTCATGGCCATCGTCGGTGGTCATGCTGGCAGCGGTATAGCCTAAGATCAGGACTCATTGATTGATCCAGAAGATGACGGTTGCAGCGATACAGATGGCGGACATGAATGTGTGAGCGCATCGATCGTAGCGGGTATGGATGCGCCGCCAGTCTTTGAGCCTGCCGAACATATTTTCGATCTTGTGGCGCTGGCGATAGAGCATGGCATTGTGCGGGATCGGGATCTTCCGGTTCCTCTTTGACGGGATGCAGGCCGCGATGTTGCGTTCGGCGAGCGCGTTGCGGAACCAGTCGGCGTCATAACCTCGATCGCCGAGCAGGACTTTGGCGCGGGGCAAAGCGTCGAGCATCAGGGCTGCTCCCTTGTAGTCGCTCATCTGGCCCTCGCTCAGCAGCATGACCAGCGGTCTGCCCTTGTCGTCGCATACGGCATGGAGCTTCGAGTTCAGGCCGCCTTTGGTGCGTCCGATACGTCTGGGAACAGCCCCTTTTTAAGCAGGCTGGCCGCTGTCCGGTGCGCCTTCAGGTGGGTCGCATCGATCATCAACTGGTCGGGCTTGCCGCCTTGCGCGGAAAGGGCGGAGAAGATCTTGTTGAACACCCCGAGCCGGCTCCACCGGATGAAGCGATTATAGATCGTCTTCGGCGGACCATAATCGGCGGGCGCATCGCGCCATCGCAAGCCGTTCCTGATGACGAAGATGATGCCGCTGATGATCCGACGATCATCCACCCGTGGCACGCCGTGCGACAGTGGGAAATACGGCTCGATCCGGCGCATCTGCGCCTCCGACAACCAGATCAGATCACTCATGGCAGCGCCTCCTCGCCACGCCATTGAATCAACCGATCCTCATCATCGCAAGCAATTTAATAGGTCCTGAGCCTAGCTTCCCGCCCAATAGCCGTTCATTCGCCTGTCCTATGCCGGTGGGGGCCTTCAGGCTTGTGATACGGCCCGTGATGCGGACCAGATTGCCATTAGGCTGATCCGTCTCCGGGTTGAAGGCGCGCTTTGTCCGCAGCCGCTCATCATTCACCTGCTTATAATGGGCGAGCAGATCGCTCAATGTCTGATATCGGATCGTCCATATATTGTGCTCTGCCCAGAATAAGGTGCCGTTGAACGGGGCGAATAGCGTGTCGGTCCAGCCGGCACAGCCATCGGCATCCTCGCAATTGGGCCATGCCGTGTCGATCCATTGCAGCAATTGCGCTTTGGGATCGGAAAATTCCGCTTCCTTGGCGAGGCCGGGACCAAAGGCGACCGCTGCCTGCCTTTGTCGGGGTGCGACGACGACGACTGCGCCGTTGCCGACGTCCAGCTTGCCTATGCGCAACTGGCGCATCATGGCCCAGGCATAATCCTCGGCGCTCATGCCATGCAGGTCGTTCACCACCAGAAAGCTGATTTCCACGCCGACATCCTTTGCCAGCCCGTATAGCCGCTGTTCCATCGTCCTGACCCGGGCCGGATCGAGACGCCCGGTTTCGTCGACAATGAAGCGGCCATATTTGAACGGGATGGAGCCGGGGTCCGGCAACGCTCGGCTGGGCGCGGAGCTATTGGCGACGGAAGGAGGCTTGTCCGCCGCTGGCAGAGCATCAGGCGCTGCCGACGAAGCAGCCGTGCCGCTATCGCAAGCCGCACCGTTTGCCTGATGGCAGGCCTGAACCCAGCCTTGCCTGATCGCTTCGGCGCGCGCGCTCTTCGCCGGATGGGTCAGTGTGCCATGGCTGGTGCCGACTGCCATGATCATCTGCTGTGCGGCGGCGAGGGGCGCGCCCATATTCTGCAGGACATAGCCGCTGAATTTGTCGGCCTCCAGTTCGATCTCCGGGCGACTGCCGCCCGGTACGATCGTATGGCCCGACAGATGATGCGCAATCTCATGCGCCATGATGCTGATCGGGCCCCACATGTTGCCGCCGACCTGCGCCTGCGCCGCCTTGATGAATTGCGGATTGAAGGCGATCACACGGCGCGGGACGCGCTGGTTGTCCAGCAGGATGACGGCGGCCGCATTGGGAACGGGGCCGGACACGACAACGAAATTGGCGGGCAGGCCCGTATAGCTCATGATCCGGGTAACGGCGCTGGCGCAATCGTCGGGTGCGGTGCCATTGAGCGCAGAGGCATCCGCCTTGATCGATTTACCATCATAGGAACAAGCTTGCAGGGTGGAAGCGATGGCTTCGACTTTGCTGGTGCCGGAAATCGCATCGCGGGTCGCCGCGTCCTTGTCGCATCCGACCAGCATCAGGACGCCGATCATCGCGGTCGAAACCAGAACCCGTTGGCGCATCAGACCCCTCCTGTTCAGCGGCTTACCAGCAAGAGGATCATGAACGCATATAGTCTGAGCAGCAGCCAATTCACGCCGGCGAAAATAAGACAGGCCGAAAGGAGTTTCAGCCAGTCCGATTTCAAATCCAGCAAGAAGAACTGGCGATAGGCGATGCCGACGATCAGAAATTTGACGGCGGGAACATAATATTGCGATGCCATCTTGTGCCACAGGATGAAACCCGGACTTCGCCAAATCAACGTCGGCATCAGGTTAATCATGATCAGTGCCAGCATGATCGCTTGACAGTAGATGGAAAGAATGGTCAGTTCGATCACGTTATAGCCCATCCGCTTGCGAAAGACGGTCCAGGCACCGACGAAGATGGCAAAGATGCCGAGCGAGAAGCTCCAATTGGCGTAGGCCATGACCCTCTGGGCCATGCGATCTACCACCACATCCCGTGTGTCTTGCGCATAATGACCGAAATATTGGTTGGTTACGAGCAGCAGCGCCAGCAAGGCGACCAGCGCCACCAGCATTTGAGCGGATGCATATGGGCGGCGCGGCGGCCCAGGACATAGGTTCGGGCCACGGTGCCCGGCGCCCGGAGCAAGTGCCACAATGTCCGCACCGACTGAAATTCGAACAGGCGCAGCCGTTCCCAGCCCTCATTGCGCATGTCCCGCCAGACGAAGCGCCGGGCTGCCTTCTCCCCGCATTGGCCGCAATAGGGGGTGGAGAGGTTGGCCCCACAATTGCGGCAGATGGGTTGGCGGAACCAGTCGTCGCTGACCGGTATATCGGGCATTGGATCAGTAGAGTTCGGATCGACCCGAAAGGCATTGGCGATATGGTGGCGAAAGCGCTGCATCCCATCCCCTCTTCGCGCCCATCGGTGGGGCCAGAGGGAAACGCGGCAGGATGGTCGCGGGTTGCAACCCGCGCTTCGGTTCAATCAGCGCAGTTCCTCCCACCCATTCACTGTCGTGCGATCGAGGGGAGCAAGGCCGGCGGCCGATCCGATCCGATCGATATAGTCGGCGATCCCGGCCCGCCGATCCGCATCGGCGACAACGGGGCGCCCGGGCGGCTCGAACCAGACCGGCAGGAAAGCGGTCTCCATCCGGCCGTCGTAATGGATACGGCAGCGACCGATCAGGCCGTTGACCGCTTCGGGATGGAAGGGTGCGAGCGAATAGGCCGGATCGGGTTCGAAACCGAACATTCTTTTCCGCCGCTCCGCCCATTCCGCGCGGGCCGGGTGATCCTGGGCTGGGGTCAGGGCATGGGTGACGACGCACCCATTGCCAAGGCCGTGGAAGATGGGCCGGTCGCGATGAAATTCGATGCCGCGCGCAATATGGGCGTGGTGGCCGACGACGATGTCGGCACCGGCGTCGACAGCCGCGTGCGCCAGGGCGCGCTCATAGGGGGCCAATGCCGCCGGGCGATGGGTGATCCCCTTGTGCAGGGCGACGATCAGGATGTCGGCCTGCCCGCGCGCGCTGGCGATGTCGGCCTGCATTTGAGCGAAGGAGGCGGGATCGACCTCGATCAGTTCGGCCTGTGGACGGCAGGGGCCGCCATCGCCGGCATGAATATTGACATAGGCGCTGCCGGCACGGTCTGCCGTTGCCCAACTGATTTCCGGGCCGACGCAATTATAGCTCAGCAGCGCGATACGCTTGCCTTCCCGCATCACGATGGCAGGCCGTCGGGCGAGAGGGAGTGTCGCGTCCGCGCCGTTATGGGCGATGCCGAGGCGGTCCAGTTCCGCATTGGTGTCTGCAATACCGATCGCGCCGCAATCGGCGATATGGTTGCCGGCCATGGACAGCATCATGATATTGGCGTGGGCAATGGCGGCAAGATGCGCCGGCTCCGCACCCGGGGCGGGGACATCGCCCTCCAGTTCTTCGCCGCGCAGCGTGTGCGGCACTTCCAGATGGCCGATGGCAAGATCGGCAGCGCGTGTGACGTCGGCGATGCCGGAGAGCCAATGGTCGGGTTCGGGCACGTCGAGGATGATGTCGCCCAGGAAAAGAATGTCGATCGGGCGGCTCATGCCACGGCTCCTTGCGCGCGCAACGTGGTGATATGATCCCCGGCATGGCCGAGCTCGGTGAGAATGGCGTCGGTATCGCCGCCGAGCGTCGGCACGACTGGCATTGCGACGGGATCGGTCGAAAAGCCTGCGCCCATGACCGTCAACGGCCGATCATGACCGGGCAGCGTGACGTCGTCCAGCGATCCGCGCTGCGAGAGATGGGGGTGTGCCACGATCTGACCGACGTTGCGGATCATGGCTGCTGGTACGCGCGCCTGCGTCAACCGAGCTTCCAGTTCTTCCGCCTGCCATTGGGCCAGTTGATCGGTCAGCCATGCCTTGACGAAGTCATAATGGAGCACGCGGGCGGCATGGTCGATAAAGGCCGGATCGGCAATCATATGCTCCTGTCCCAGCACGCGCAGCAGCGCTTCCACCTGCGTCTGGTGATTGGCGCCGAGCGCGATCCACCCGTCAGCGGTGGGGTAGAATTCGGACGTGGCGACCAAGCGGAAGCCCTTGTTGCCTGTACCATCCGGTGTGTGCCCGGTGTAGCTGTGCATCGCGACCGTCTGGTTGGCGAGTTTCAGCGCTGCATCCAGCATGGCGACATCGACATGCTCGCCCACCCCGCTTACATTCCGACGGCGCAGTGCGGCCATCACGCCGATCACCGCGACATAGCCGGTGAAGCTGTCGATGATAGGCAGGCCCAGCTTTCGCGGTTCGCCATCGACGGCGTTCAGCATGGCGATGCCCGACATGGCCTGCGCAATATGGTCATAAGCGCCCCAATCAGAGAGCGGACCGGTCTGGCCGAAGCCGGTGATCGAAACGATGATGAGGCGCGGGTTGCGATGATGCAGGGCGTCGACCGGGAAACCCAGCCTTGCAAGCACGCCGGGGCGATAATTTTCGACCAATATGTCGGCCTGCTCGATCAATTGCCACAACACGGCCCTTGCTTCATCCTGCTTCAGGTCGAGCGCGATCGAGCGCTTGCCGGCGTTGATCGAGGCGAAGGGCACGCTCATCAGCGGCTCGCCGGCATGTTCGGTATAGTGGCGGAAGCCGTCGCCCGTCCGTGGCGGCTCGACCTTCACGATATCCGCACCCATCTGCATCAGTGCATTGGTGCAAGTCGGGCCGGAAATGGCGTGGGTCAGGTCCACCACCCTGATGCCGTCCAGCGCGTTCATGCGGCCGCGCCCTGCGCGCTGGAGAAGAGGCCGGCGGCGGCGAAAGATTCCATGGTAGCTGCATCGAAACCGAGTTCGGCGAGGATGGCCTCATTGTCCGCGCCGGGCAGGGGGGCGGGACGATGATCGACTGATGGGCTGGCGGAGAGGTGGAAAGGCGTCCCGATCTGCTCGACGTTTTTATCGCCGACCGGCAGCGTGACATGCATGGCGCGTGCTTGTGCATGGGGATGGCGCAATGCTTGGGCGGCAGTCAGCACGGGCATCGCCTGTGTGTCGGCGGCGTCGAACAGGGCGAGCCAATGGGCGCGATCCTGCGTCGCGAACAGGGCGACCAGATCGTCATGTATGGCAGGGTGCGATGCCGTGTCGAATTGCCGGACGGCGTAGTGCGGCCGACCGACAGCAGCGCAGAAGCGTGCCCAATAGCGCGGCTCCATATCCGTGGTGCAGAGCCATTGTCCGTCCGCGCATTGCCAGACGCCCCCTTTTGGATGCCAACAGCCATCGGGCCAGCCGATTGCGTCCGGTTCCGACCGGCCAAGCTCGACCATCAGCAATGGCATCGCGGCATCGGTCATGGCGACATCGACATGCTGGCCTGTTCCGCTGGCGGCGCGGGCCTGAAGCGCCATGAGAATAGCGATCGTCGCATGGGCGCCAGCCAGGACATCGGCGACCTGCGCACCTGGCAGGGACGGGGTCGCCGTTCCGTTGAGGCGCGAGAGCGCTCCCGCCAGTGCCAGCGCGGCGGGATCATGGCCAGCGCGGCCGGCCAGCGGGCCGGTTTGCCCGGCAAAGGACACGGAGGCGTAAATAAGGCGCGGATTGATCGCAGTTGCTGCTTCATAACCAAGCCCCATCGCGTCCATGACGCCGGGGCGATAATCCTCAACCAATATATCCGCCCGCTCGATCAGCGCGCGCAGGACCGGCGCAGCATCGGTATGGCCGGGGTTGAGGAGCAGCGAGCGCTTATTGCGGGTGTAAGTCGGGCGCGCCCGGCGCAGCCTTTCGGCATCCTCGTCCCTGTCTGCGCCGAACATCGTGGCGGCCTTGGCCAGTTCGCGCGGATGTTCGATGCGGATCACGTCGGCGCCCATGTCGCCGGCTAGCCAGCCGAAATAGGCGCCTGGCAGGAAGCGGGAGAAATCGAGGACGGTCAACCCCTTGAGCGCGCTCATGCCGGGGTTTTCCGGTGCGCTGCCATCTGCATGCAAGGGCCGGCGATAAAGTCGGCGATCCGACGTTCCAGATCATCTGCGTCGGCGCGGTCCAGCGCGTAATTGTCAACGCCCAGTTCGAGCACGGGGATGCCGGCCGCGACCAGTGCCCGAAGCACGAAGGGGTCCGCGTCAGTCAGCGCGACTGCCCCGTCGATGCCATGAGTCTGCGCCTCATGCACATGCCAGGGCGCTGCCCAGCTTGGCATGCGCAGTTCATCGCCCATGGTCAGGAAGCGGGCCGCCAGTGCCCGCAGCGGATCACGTCCCCGATCGAAATTGCGGATATAGCCGTCCGCCGCGAGCGCCAGATACATAGACCAGACGAAGATCGCACCATGGCTCTCCTCCCATTTCTGGTAGAAACCGGTGTTGCTCCACAAGCCCCGCCCGACCCACATCAGGCGAACCCGTTCGTTCGGCACGGCGGCCTGATTTTGGGCAACGCGCGCCGCCACTTCTTCGTAAAAAGCCTTGGCCGCGTCCCGGCCCCAGACAGTGCCGCGATGCCATTGCGGTACCATGGTGGCGGGCATGCTGTCCACGATGCCGATCGGCGCCGGGATGGTCCGGGCGATCAGGTCGCGGGTCTTGCGATAATATTCTTCCTGTTCGTTGACGAGGTGCATGACTTCGATGAAGCGGGCTTCGTCGAAGCGACGACCGGTCCTAACCTCGATCGTGGCAATGACCTGGCGCAGTTCGGCGACGAGCAGGTCGAGCCGTTCCGGTTCCAGTACCTCATCCCATCGATCAGGCAAGATCTCCCACCAATCGGTGTCGATCTGCCAGCGGGGATCGACCGTGCGTTCGTAGAGCATGGGGGTCGCGCCGCTTTCCAGCGCCCATGCCTCGAAGATGCCCGGCGTTGCATCGCTGGAGGCGATCGCATGAACGAAATTCGGGCGCGGAAGGCCGCCCCATGGGGCCTGCTCGCCATCTTCGTCCAATGCGGCGGCCAGGCCTTGCGCACTATAGGCTTCGACATTGGTGGGATAATGGCGCGTCTTCAGCAGGTCGCGATAGCGGGCGCTCTGCTGCTTGGCGGCGACGATCGAGGCCCACCATTGGTTGACGACGAAGGGGACATCGAGCGCGCGCAATATTTCCTGCGGCGCGTTGGCATTGACCATCGCAAAGGGCGCGCCGGCGGCGACCTGCGCGCGCACCGATGCGAACCAGTCGCGCTGATAGTCGCCGGAGGAGGTGGAAGCGGTCAGAAGCTTGCGGCTGCGGGTCCTGGGCTGCGGAGCGGCTGCTTGCGTGCGGATGGAGCGGGCAGTGTGTTCGCCCCGTAACGCCTGGCGCAGCGTGCCGGCTGAATCGAGCGGGCATCGAACCGTCTGTACCGGGATCGGTTGCCCATGGAGCGCGGCGGCGTTCCAGGGGGCGGCTTCGTCCATGTCGATCGACAGGTGCAAGATGCCAGTAGCACCCCGGTCACGCGCGGCTTTGCCGGTCAGGTCGGCAGAAGAATCAGCGCTGCTAGGGGCTATGGGCACTGCCAGCGTCGGATCGGCCCAGTTCGCGATGCTACGTGGTGTTGGGCGTACGAACCGCACCATGCCCCATTCGTGGCTTTCGCCGACGATACGTAGCCCTTCGGCCTCGATCGCGTTGGCGTGCAGGTCGGTTTCCTGTGCGCTGCCGGCGACGACGACAGGCGTTCCGGTCAGAATCGGGAGTGAGGCGGCATCCTCGATCAGCGCATTGAGCAACGGCACCATTTCCCCAGGAGGCAAAATCGCGGTGCATCCGATCAGGTGGAGCATGTCCGTGCCGGATAGACGAGGCGCCGGACCGAACCGCAGGGCATCGGCCGCCCGCAACAGCGCCTGCACTTCGTCCGCTGCATCGGCGGCAATGCCAAGGTCCGCATCGGTGAAGTCACGACCGCCGGCCTGTGCCAGCCAGACGCGCAATTGGGCGAGGCGCTGGCCATTATAGGCGCGGCTCGACGGGCGATCGATATGCAGCAGGTCGAGCAGGGTGACGACGCGCGGCCCTGCCACGCCGAGGCGCGCATTTTCGCGCAGAGCCGAGAAGATTTGCGCCTGTTCCGCGTCCGCGCGGGTGAACAGCACGGGATCGGTCATCGCCGGGTCGAGCAACTGCTCCACCAGATGATGCGCGCGGCGACGGCCGGTCGATGGTCCCAGCAGCGCATCGGCGCGTGGGGTCGGATGGCCGGGCAAAGGCGCCATCCGTACGGGAGCGAAGCCTGCGGCTCTGAGCAGCGGCAAGGGCGCGTCGCTACCGATGATGCGCAGGACGCGATAGCCCTCGCTGCGTAGGCGGTCAGTGACGCCCGCCGGATCGCGATAGGCGGTGGCGGCGATGTCCAGAGCGCGCGCGGCGGTCATGTCAGATTACGCCGTCTGCGCGGAGCGCCGCGATACGGTCGGCGGAATAGCCGAGCTGGCGGGACAATATGTCGTCGCTATGCTGGCCGACCAGCACTGGCATCACATCGTCGAAACCGGTTTTCGCGCCCGAGAAAACGATCGGGATGCCGGCGGTGCGAAGGTCGATATGCGTGTCGTAGGCGGGATGCGCCACCTCCATCGTTTCGTGTCGGGCGACGACGCGCGGATCGACCAGCGCATCTTCGGGATGGCGCACGGGGGCGACGGGCACGCCCTCGGCCTCCAGCTTCGCGACCACTTCGCTGGTCGGCAGCGTGCGCGACCAGTCGTTGATGAGCGCTTCCAGCACGGTCGCATTGGCGACACGGGAGTCGCGGTTGGCAAAGCGCGGCTCCTGTCCCAGATCCGGACGACCCATGGCGCGGAACAGGCCTTGGGCCAGTTTTTCATGGACAGCGACCACGGCGACATAGCCGTCGGCGCATTCGAACACGCCGAAGGGCGAGAGGCGCTGAACCGTGAGGCCGGTGCGCGCCTGCATACCCGCGGCCGCCATGGCCGACCAATTCTCGATTGCGACGAAGCTGGTGAGCGCGCCCAGCATCGACACATCGATATGCTGGCCTTCGCCGGTGCGGTGGCGCTGTTCGAGCGCGGACAGGATGCCGATCACGGCAAAGACGGGTGCGAGCATGTCGGCGATCGGAATGCCGATACGGACGGGCGGTTCGTCGTGGCCGCCGCTGGCATACATGGCGCCCGACAGCGCCTGGATGATGATATCCATCGCCTTGCCGTCCGCCGCCGTCGCGCCGAAGCCGGAGAGGGAGCAGTAGATGACGCCGGGATTCTCCTGCTTCGCGACATCATAGCCGATGCCGAGGCGATCGGCGGTGCCGGCGGTGAAATTTTCAACCACAATGTCTGCGGTACGGACGAGGTCGCGGAAAACCTCCTGCGAACCCGGTTTCTTGAAATCCAGCGCCACGCCATATTTGCCGCGCGCGCGGGTCAGGTGCGACACGGAGATGTCGTCTTCGTGCCGCCGTTCGACCACGATGCCGTCGCGGCCGACATAGGGGCTGTTTTCGCGGGCGAGGTCGCCGCCACGTGGATCTTCGATCTTGATGACTTCAGCGCCGAGGCCGGCGAGCAGCAAGGTGGCATAGGGGCCGGCAAGGGCGCGGGTCAGGTCGATGACGCGCAGCCCTTCGAGCGGGCGCTGAGTGGGGTTGGGGGTGGGCGTGGTAGTCATGGCTGTTCCCCTGACGGCGCGGATCGCGCGCCTGTGTCGCATTGGGCGGCGGCGCCGCTGGTGATGAGATGCTGGGCGGCGCGGAAGACGGGCAGGCCGTCTATGCCGACGGATTGCAGGCGTTCCGCCTGTCCCAGCGCGTCCTTGTTGTAGAGGGCGTCGAAGCGTGTCTGCTCTTGAGCGGGCAGGGGCGCAAAATCGACACCGTCGGTCTTGCCGAAGGCGATACCGTCGGCTTCGGCCTTCAGCAATTCGCGGTTAAGTGCGGATTCCCAGTCCTTGCGCGAACCTGCGAGCAGCTTTTGTAGGTCGACCGGTAATTTCGCCCATGCCTTGTCTGAAATGGCGCGGGCGGGATAAGCGCCGCGGCTGAAACGGATAGCCGTGAAATGCTTGGCCACTTCGGAGAAGTGCAGGCTCTTGATCGTGTCGGCGGGCGCCAGAACGCCGTCGATCACGCCCTTGGCGAGCGCGCTATAGACTTCGCTCATCGGCATGTTCACCGGATCGGCGCCCAGTTCCTTGAGCACATCGACGGCGTCGCTTTGAGCACGCAAACGAAGCCCGCGAAAATCCTCCAGATGGCGGATCGGACGGTTGATGGTCAGCACGCCGGGGAAGTTGCCGCCCTGTACCGCCAGCACGTGCAGGCCGTGCAGTTCCTTGCCGAAACCGGGAAAGCGGCCGGCGAGGCAGTCATAGATGGCGATCTGTTCGCCGATATCGCGCACGCCGCCATAGAAGCCCGACTGGACTCGCAGCAGATGCGCGCCGCCCTTGGCATAAATGGGGGTGATGAGGCCGATATCGGCGATGCCGTGGCGGATTTCCTCCATGCTCATGTCGTTGGAGAGCAGGGCGCCGGACCAATAGGGGCGAAAGGCGATGCGGCCTTTGCTGGCTTTTTCGACCTGCGCCATCCATTCCTTGTCCGCCCGGCTGAACGGGTGGCTGGGCGGATAGGGGCTGGCATAGGTCAGCACATGCTCTGCCTGCTTCGGCACGGGCGCACAGGCCGTAAGTGCAAGGGCGGCGGCGAAGGGGATGAGGAAACGCATGGGATCAGCCCCCCGTCACGCTGGGCAGCCACAGGGTCAGCGCCGGAAAGGCGATGATGAGGCCAAGGTGGAAGAAGTCGGCGACGAGGAAAGGGATGATGCCGCGGAAGATCGCGCCGAGTGGTATGTCCTTGGCGATGCCCTGGATCACATAGACGTTGAGGCCGAGCGGCGGATGAACGAAGCCGATCTCCATCGTCCGGGTCAGGAAGATGCCGAACCAGATGGCGCTGTAGCCCAGTTCCTGCGCGATTGGCAGGAAGATAGGGGTGGTGAGCAGCATCAGGGCAAGGCCGTCGAGGAAGGAGCCGAGCAGCAGCAGGAGCAGCGCCATGACGATGATCGCCAGCACCGGGCTGGTGTGCATGTCGCGCACCGTTTGCGACATGAGGTCGGCGATGCCGGTGACGCTAATGAAGGTTGCGAACAGCACTGCGCCGATGATGACGACATAGATCATGCCCGCCGTGCGCAGGGTGGAGGCGACCGCTCCGCCAATCGCCTGCCGGTTGAAGGCGCCGCGCAGCGCGCAGATGCCGAGCGCCGCGACCACGCCGACGGAGGCGGCTTCGGTGGGGGTGAACCAGCCGATCATCAGGCCGCCGATGACAAAGATGACCAGTGCAATCACGTCGATGATGCGGCCGAGGCCGAGAATGCGATCGCGCCAGCCGATCCGTGCGGCCTTGGGCCCCAGCGCGGGGTAGAGGTGGCACAGGATGCTGATCGTCACCATGTAGAACAGCGCCTGGCTGAGGCCGGGGATGATCGACGCGGCAAACATCTTGCCGATCGACTGTTCTGCGATGATGCCGAACACGATGAGCGCGCCCGAAGGGGGGACGAGCGAACCCAGCGTGCCCCCGGCCGCCAGCGCACCGGCGGCGAACCCCGGCTGGTAATTGGCGCGGCGCATTTCCGGAAGGGCGGCAGCGCCGACCGTGGCGACGGTGGCAAGACTGGAGCCACTGATCGCGCCAAAACCGGCGCAACCTGCGATGGAGGCGAGGGCGAGGCCGCCTCGGCGATGGCCGACGAAGCGGGCGGCGACGTCAAAGAAGTCGCGGCTTGCCCCCGCAGCGAAACAGAGATGCGCCATCAGGAGGAAGAGGGGGAGGACGCCCAACTCATATTTCATCACCGTTTCGAAGCCGACGACGCCGCCCTTGATGATGGCGGCCTCGGGCGAGATCAGGATGGCGAGGCCAGCCAGGCCGACGCCGGCGAGGCCGACGCCGATCGGCACGCCGATCGCAAGCAGGCCAAGCAGGGCGACTATGCCCAAAAGGCCGATCAGTTCAGGCGTCATCGGGCGCTCCGGCGGAAAAGGGCGCGGGCGAAGAGCGCCGCGACGAAGAGCAGGGCCGCGATCTGGAGCAGGCGCAGCGGCGTGATGGGGATGTGGAGCAACTCGGTCCGCTCATGGCCGTGCCACAGGTCCGCGACCAGCCAGAGGCAGCCGGCGGCAAGCAGAATGAACAACGACATGGACAGTAGTGCAGCAATCTTCGCGAGCAGGGCGACGGCCGGTGCGCTGAGCCGTTCGGTCAGGATATGCACGGCGGCATGGGTGCCCTTGAGCGTCGCGAAGATCATGGCGGAAGAGGCGATGAGGACGATGCAGCATTGTACCACCTCGATCGAACCGAGCAGGGTGAAGCCGGCATGACGACCGAGCACGGCGATCGCGTCGGTCGCCATGGCGACGAACAGGCCGGTGCCGCCGACCAGAAAGGCCGCGCGGGTGGCGCCGCTTTCCGTCTGGGGCGTGGGCGGCGGTGCCTCCCCCGGATCGAGATCGTTCTGCATCTTCCTCTCCCTTAAGGCGGCCTTATTGACAGCCCGGCGGTTCGCCCGTCTAATGACTTGACGGGAAATATGGTAGAGAAATTCAACCTTCTGTCAACTACACTAATTTCAACGGCGGGAATTTTCGTGAAGCGCGTGGCAGGCAAGAAACCGGATCAGGATAATGGGGACTCGGGCGTCAGGCTGGGTCGTCTGGACGAGTTTATCGGCTTTCGCCTTCGGCGCATCCAGAACCAGCTGTCGCGCGATTTTGCGGCAGCGACGGCAGAGCGTAATTTGCGGTCAGGCCTGTTTTCCTCACTGGCGATCGTGGCCGCCAATCCCGGCATTTCCCAGAATGAATTGTCCCGTGCCGTAGGCCTGGACAAGTCGATTACGGTCCAGATTGTCGACGATCTGGAGGCGCGTGACCTGGCGCGGCGGGAACGGTCGCCTACCGATCGGCGGCGCCACGCTCTCTTTGCCACCGAGTCGGGCCAGGCCTATCTGGACGAACTGTTCGATACGCTGGCGAAGACCGAGGATGCCGTACTGCACCAGTTGACCAAGGCGGAACTGGCGCTGCTGCGCGAACTGCTCGACCGTATGTATGAAGCCTATGACGAGCAAGGGATCACGCTCTGAGGGCGAGTACAATATGGTTTGAAAAAATGATGGTTGACAAAATCAACGATTGAGTCGAAACATCATCGCGTCCTTGGTGAGCGCGATGAGAGCGCTTGCGGATGGCGAAGACGCTGCCGTGACGATGGAGAGAGATGTGCCGGGTGCCGATCATGGCGCCGGTTGGGCTGTTCCTTCCATCCTGCGCGGTGTCCGCCCAACGATAATCGCCCGGCTGCGGCCGGGTCGGGAGGTATATTCATGCCACGCACCGCGCTGCGCCATTCCGTTTCTCGCTCCGTCCTGATGCTGCTCGCCCTGTCCGCCGCGCCCGCTCTGGCGCAGGAAGGCGCTGCGCCGCAGGACGATCAGGGTGCGGCCGACATCATCGTCACCGGCACCAGCATTCGCGGCGTTGCCCCCGTCGGTTCGCCACTGGTCGCCGTGGGCCGTGCGGAAATCGAGCAGTCGGCGGCGACCACGACCATTCGCATTCTTCAGGAAACGCCGCAAATCCTGAACTATGGCGTATCGGACACGACCCGCAGCGGCGCTGGCGGCGCCAGCAATGTCGCCTATGGCAATTCGATCAATCTGCGCGGCGTCGGCCCCTATGCCACGCTGACCCTAATCAACGGCCATCGTGCCGTGCCGCAGGGCACGGCCGGCAACAGCGTCGATCCGTCGACCATTCCGACGCTGGCGCTGGAACGGGTCGAAGTGATCGCAGATGGCGCATCGGCCATTTACGGATCGGACGCGGTCGCGGGCGTCGCCAACCTCATCCTCCGCCGCAAATATGAGGGGTTGGAAGTCGAGGTGCAAAATGGCTTTGCCGACCATTATCGCGAAAGCCAGATCGGCGTCATCGGCGGGCACAAATGGGATACTGGCCAGATCACCGCCTCCTTCCAGCATACTTACCGCACCAATTTGAGCGGACTGCATCGGGATTTCTATGGCGCGGACCTGAGCGATCGCGGTGGTGCCGATTATCGCGTCACCCAGTGTGCGCCGGGCAATATCGTGACCGGCGGGACCAGCTATGCGATCTCGGCGGGCGGCGCGACGCCCGACAATCTGGTCGCCGGCACCAGCAACAAATGCGATAATCTCAAAGCCATCGACCTGGTGCCGCAGCAGGAGATCAACAGCGCGGCGCTGACCTTCGATCAAGACATCACCGACGGCATCCGCTTCTATGCCGACGTCTATGCCGCGCGGCGCGATGCACAGCGGCGTGGGCAGACGGCAGCGCAGAACCTGACCGTGCCAAGCAGCAACGCTTATTTCGTCGCGCCTGCCGGCACCAATCCGGCGAGCGAGACGGTGCAATATAGCTTCGCCAATGATTTCGGCCCTTATTCCAATACCGACATCACGTCGAAGACGATTCAGGGGACGGCCGGCATCAATGCCGATCTGTTCGGCGACTGGCAGATCGACATATATGGCACGATCGGCGACAGTCGCGATCATGTCCGCTCCCACGGCAATCTAACCGATAGCGCCGCATTGACCGCGGCCTTGGCGAGCAGCGATCCGGCGACCGCCTTCAACCCGTTCGGGACATCGCCCAATAACCAGAATGTGATCGATGCGATCATGAACAATGTCACCGACACGCGCGGCCACAGCAAGATGCGCGCGGCGGAAGTGACCATGAACGGCACGCTCTTCAGTCTTCCGGGCGGCGATGTGAAGGTCGCGGTGGGCGCTGAATATTACAAGCTGAACCTGCGCACGGGGCAGGTGCGCGGTCGGGTCGGTGCGCAGACCGGTACGGACCTCAGCCTTGGCCGCAACGTCAAGTCGGCCTATCTGGAACTGATGGTGCCGATCTTCGGTCCCGACAATGCCATCCCCGGTTTCCAGCGGCTCGATCTGGATATTGCCGGACGCATCGATGATTATAGCGATGTCGGCGTGACCAAGAATCCCAAGATCGGCATCAACTGGGAACCGGTGCGCAACCTGAAGCTGCATGGCAGCTACGGCGAAAGCTTCCGCGCGCCGCTGCTGACCCAGCTCATCAGCGCGGGTGGCACGCAAATGTATATCCAGAATTATTTCGACCCGACGGTCGGCACCACGGTGCAGGGCGTGGCGCTGTCCGGCGGCAACCTGAATCTGAAACCGGAAACGGCGCGGACATGGTCGTTCGGCGGCGAATATTCGCCCGACTTCCTGCCCGGCGCGCAACTGAGCCTCAACTATTTCGATCTGGTCTATAAGGGGCAGATCAACGGCTATCTGTCGAACCTGAACGTGCTGCGGCAGGAAAATCTCTACAGCTCCATCATCCTGCGCGACGCGGCGGCGCAGGCGCGGATCGCCGAACTGATCGCGCAGGGTCTGACCATCAACGGCGGCACCACGGCCAATGCGCAGGCGGCAAACGTCTTTATCGAAGGGCGGCCGAGCAACCTTGGCACCACCATTACGCGCGGCATCGACTTCGGCCTGTCCGTACCGGTGCGGACCTACAATGCCGGCGATTTCCGCTTTTCGGTGCGGGGCACGCATTTCCTGACCTACAAGGTCGGGATTACACCCGACGCGCCGGTGATCGATCAGGTCAACAATATCGACTATCCGCTGAAATGGCGCGCGCGCGGCGTGGCCGGCTGGTCGAAGGGCGGATTCGATGGCAGCATCGTTGTCGCCTGGCAAAATGGGTATAACAATACCTATGTGACGCCGGTCGAGAAGATCAAAAGCTATACCACGGTCGACCTGCGCCTGGCCTATGACCTGAGCGAAACCGACATTCCGGGGACGGAAGGCGTGAAGATCGGGCTGGACGTGCAGAATCTGTTCGATCGCAATCCGCCCTTCGTGGACCTTGCTCCGACCAGCAATGGCGGCGGCGGCGGTTTCGATCCGCAGACGACCAATGCGATTGGTCGGATGGTGTCGCTCTCGATCAGCAAGAGCTTCTGATGCGGGCCGGTCTGGCGGTCGCGGTGATCGCGCTCATGGTGTCGGTTCCTGCCTGGGCAGGGATCGACCGGATCGACGGGCCGGTGCCGGTGACGGCGACCAGCCAGATCTACAACAGCGCCAATGTGCCGGGCGCCCTGCCGGCCATCGATCTGGCGGCGCATGGCTATGTCGAGGAGGAATATTTCCTCCACGGCACGGCAGACGCCTTCCGGCATGAGGCAGATGGCACATTGTCTATCCTGACCAGGGATGTGCCCTATGGCACGCGGATCATCGTGCGGCGCCCGAAGGATAATGCCCGGTTCAGCGGCATCGTCCATTTCGAGCCTATCCACCCGTCGCAGGGTGGGACGAGTCACTGGCTGGCGACCGCCGATTATCTGATGAAGCGGGGCGATATCTATGTCGCTGCCGGCCTTGGCGACGATGCGCCGAGCCGCGCCATTTCCGCCAAGGGGCCGGTCCCAACGGCGCAGAGCCAGGTGCTGCAATGGTTTGAGCCGGATCGCTACAAGGCGATCCAGTGGCCGAAGGAAGACGGCATCCGCTATCAGGTGATGGCCGATCTTGGTGCCCTGCTGCGCAGCGATCGGGCGGATAATCCGCTCAAAGGGCTGAAGGTGCGGCGCCTGCTGGTCGGTGGCTGGTCGTTCACCGGCAGCGTGCAGCGCAGCTTCATCAATGAAGGCTTTCATGATCGCGCCCGCCTGCCCGATGGCAAGCCGGTGTTCGACGGCTATCTGCTCGGCATATCGTCGCGCTGGAACGGGGGCGGCTATGTGCCGCTCAACAGCGAGGAGCCGCCGGTCGCCAATGACGATCCGCGCCGTACCCTGCGCCCGATCGACGTGCCGGTGATCGAATTCATGAGCGAGTTCGAGGTCGGTACCGGTCGGCCCGAGCAGCAGCCCGACAGCGATGCGAAGGTCGGGGCGCACCGGGTTTATGAACTGGGCGGCGTCATCCATGGCTCCAGCATGATTGACGGCAATCCGCCGCGCGACCGGCGCGCCAATATGGTGCAATTGGCAGCGAAAGGCTATCCGGTCGCAGGCGTGAAGGGCGAGGAGGCCGGCAATAGCTGTTCCCTGCCGATCAGCGACGTGCCGCATGGTGCCTTCATCCGCGCGGCGCTCGACAATCTGCGACTGTGGACGGACGAAGGCGTATCCGCGCCCCGCGCGCCGCAGCTTGGCTGGACCGCCGACCGCAAGATAGCGCGCGACAGGAACGGTAATCCGGAGGGTGGCCTGCCCGTGGCTGAGTTTCAGGTGCCGCTGGCCGCCTATGGCCTTTACACTGGCAGCGATCAGCCGGCTTGCGTCGCGAAGAGCGGCCGGCCAATCTTCCTGCGGCAGGATATGGATGCGACTACGCTCAAGGCGCGTTATGGCAGCGCGGCCGGTTTTGCGAAGCGCTACGATAGGGCGGTCGATGCGCTGGTGCGGCAGCATTGGTTGCTGCCCTCTGACGCCGCGGCGCTCAAGGTCAAGGCCCGCGCGGATGCAGCGCGCCAATTCGGGAAGCGATAAGGGAATGAGGATGAAAGCTCTGGCGGCTGCGCTTCTGGCGTTGACGGCGATGGCGAGCGGCACGGCCATCGCCGCGCCCACAGATAGCAGTTTCGGCCATTATCAGCCGAAGCAGGACTATGACGGCATCCATAGCGCGTCTCTCTATGTGCCGATGCGCGACGGGGTGCAACTCGCGGTGCGGATCGACCGGCCGATGCAAAACGGCAAGATCGTTCAGGGCCGTTTCCCGGTGATCTGGCATCATACCCTGTCCATTTCGCAACTGACGGCCGATGGCGCGGGCGGACGGGTGAGCGGCTTTCGCCAGATGCAGGAACTGGTGCGCTATGGCTATGTCGTGGTGCAGGTGGCGCGGCGCGGCAATGGCCAGTCGACCGGCGTGCGGCGCGGCTATCATGACCGGAACGAAGCGCAGGACGCCTTCGACATGACCGGATGGCTGGCGAAGCAGGACTGGTCGAACGGCAAGGTCGGCGTCTATGGTTGCTCCAACACCGGCGACGCCGCCATGCATGTCATGACCATGCGTCCGCCGGCTTTGAAAGCCGTGTTTGCCGGCTGCTTTTCCTGGAACAAATATGATGCGTTCCGCCGGGGCGGCATCTTCGCCCAATGGGGCACCGGCCCGACCCGGACGGTCGAGGACGATATGAAAGTCTCGCCGGTCGACGGCGATGAGAAAAAGGTGATCCTGCGCGAGGCGGCCGAGGAGCATCAACTCTCGACGCCGCTGTTCGACATGTGGAAGCAGCTCCCATACCGCGACAGCTGGTCGTCGCTGGTCGCCAGCCGTTTCTGGGCGGAAGGCAGCGCATCCAGCTATGCCGACCAGATCAGGTTGGGCGCGGTACCGCTCTATATCCAGGGCGGCTGGCGTGACGAATTGCGCGACCAGGCCTTCATCGCGCATCGCAATGTACCGGGATCGCGCGTGCTGATCGGCCCCTGGGCGCATTGCAACAGTGATGATTTCGCGCTGCTGGAGGAAATGCATCGCTTCTACGATCGCCATCTCAAGGGGATCGATACCGGTATCGACGCGCAGGCGCCGATCCATTATTTTACCGTCAACGCGCCCAAGGACAGCGAATGGCGGGCGACGACCGACTGGCCGCTCAAGGCGACGAAGATGACGCCGCTCTATTTTGCCACCGGCAAACTGGCCACCGCTCCGGTCCGGAGCAAGCCGGTCAGCTTCAAGGCGCGCTACGACATCGCCTGTCCGGATGCCGGCAGCGGGTCGCAGGTCCAGCCCTGCCATGTCGCCGGATCGGGGGTCAGTATGGCTGGCGCACCCGTGGCGGCGGATACCGAAGTTACCGGCAACGCGCTGGCTGATCTCTGGATCTCGTCTGACCAGAATGACGCCAACATCTTTGCCTATCTGGAGGATGTCGCGCCCGACGGCACGGTTCGGGTCGTCACGGAAGGGCGGCTGAAGGCATCGCTGCGCAAGGAAGCTCAGGCGCCCTGGTCGATGCCGCCGGGCGTGCCATGGCACCGGGCCTACAGGGAAGATGCCCAGCCGCTCAAGGCCGGCGAGCCGACACATTTGCGGTTCGACATGATGCCGACCAGCTGGGTGTTCCAGAAGGGGCATCGGATGCAGATCACCCTGACCGGTTCCGACCATCGCGAGCGGGCGCGAAACATGGCAACGCCGCCCACCATCACCCTCTATGCCGATGCGGCCCATCCCTCGCAGGTGGCGGTGCCGGTCATTCCGGCCGGCCAGCCCTGATCGGACTGGTGCCGATCACGGCGATTGGCGCCAGTCCGGACGTGGCGGGGCTTCGCGGTCGGAGGGAGATATGCTAGCGCGACGAGGATGAAGACGCGCAGCACAGCCAGTGGATCGCATGACGAAGGGTCGGGCCGCCGCCGTCAGATATTGGAGATTGCGGCCCAGCTCTTCGCCAGAAAAGGCTATCGCGGCACCTCCATGCGCGACATCGGCGAACAGGCGGGTGTGTTGGGCGGTTCGCTCTACCATCATATAAAGTCCAAGGATGCCTTGTTCGTGGAACTGCACGACGGCGCGCTCGACGCGGCGGAAGAGCGGATTGCCGAGGCGGCAGACGCCCGGCATGATCCCTGGGACCGGTTGCTGGCCGCCTGTGCCACGCTGCTGGACATCCAGTTGGCGCCGGATTCCCTGACCATGCCGATGATGAACGATTTCCGGGAGGTGCCCGACCCGGTGCGGGCGCAACTGATTGCGCGTCGCGACCGGTTCGAGGGCCTGTTCCGGTCCCTGGTCGACGCGTTGCCGTTGCCACCGCATGTCGATCGGTCCATCTATCGCAACCTGCTGCTGTCGCAGTTGAATTCAGCAGCGGACTGGTATCGCCCGGGTCGGCTCAAACCGTCCGATATTGCCGCGCAGATCATCACCATTTTCCGACATGATGGTCATTGAGCAGGCAAAGCCTGCCCAATAACCAAGAGTGGCAAGATCACCCCGCAAGATACTGTGTGTGTTTTAGGTAAACAGTTGGATCAGGCGACCTGGAGACTCGCTGCCCCGATGATCCGTTCCGCCATCTCGTCGGCGATCCATGCCGGGGACCGTCCTTCGCGCTGCGCGAGGTCCAGTATCTCGCCGACCCGCGGGGCGATCTGATCGACGCGGGCCGCGACACTTGCCCGGTCCTCACCCAGATATTCGGCGGAGACGCTGATGATGCCGCCGGCATTGGCCACATAGTCGGGGACGTAGGCGATGCCGCGTTCCTGCATCAGCGCAGCGACTTCGGGCGTGGCCAACTGATTATTGGCCGCACCACAGACCAGCCGGGCCTTCATGCCGGCGACGCTTGGCGCCGTCAGCGCGCCGCCCAGAGCGCAGGGCGCGAAGATGTCCGCCTCCGCCGCTGCAATCTCCTCAACATCCACGACGGTGGCATTCAGCACGGCGCCCAGCGCGTTGCGGCGGCGCGGATCGATATCGGCGATCACCAGTCGCGCCCCGGCATCGGCCAGTTGCCGGCACAGGCTCGCCCCGACATTGCCGGTGCCCTGTACGGCGATGGTCAGGTCGGATAGCTCCGCCCCCAGGGTCAGCCGGGCGGCGGTCCGCATCGCTTCGAACACGCCCAGCGCGGTCCTGGGCGACGGGTCGCCCCCCGCCTGATCGCCCGATGGATCGAGCCCGGCAACGTGGCGCGTCACCGTGGAGACCGCACGCATATCCGCCACGGTTGTGCCGACATCTTCCGCCGTGACATAGAGTCCCTCCAATGCCTCGACCGCGCGCCCGAAGGCGCGAAAGAGCGCGGTACGATCGAAGCGACCTTCCGGCTGGCGCAGCACGGCCTTCGCGCCGCCGAACGGCAGTCCGGCAAGGGCATTCTTGTAACTCATGCCCTCGGCCAGACGGCAAGCATCGTCGAATGCGGCTTCAAGATCGGGATAATGCCAGAAACGGCACCCGCCAGCGCCCGGCCCGAGCGCGGTGGAATGGATTGCGATCACACCGTCCAGGCCGCTTTCGGGATCGAGCAGGCGCACCGATTGCATCGGCGGGTTCTGACGAGCGGGACGGACGACCATGATTTTCTCCTCGGGAATGTCGCGCTGCTTATCGGCCGATCGCTGAGGAGAAACTTGCCCGATTTTCGATCCATTTCTCAAAATAGTGGATGATCTATCCTGATTTGAACGGTAATCAGGAAAATATGATCGATCTCGATAATTTTGAGCGCAAAATTCTCCGTGAGTTGCAGCGTGATGCCAGCCAGACCACGGCTGAGATTGCGGAAAAGGTCGGCCTGACCGCCTCGCCCTGCTGGCGCCGTATCGATCGACTGGAGAAGGAAGGGTTGATCCGCAAACGGGTGGCGGTGATCGACCGGCGCAAGGTCGGCCTCAATGCGCAGGTCTTCGCTCAGGTAAAGCTCAACGCCCATGGTCGCGCCAATCTGGACGAGTTCAGTGCCGCTATTCGTGGTTTTCCGGAAGTGCTTGAAGCCTATGTCCTGATGGGGACAATGGATTTCATGCTTCGCATCGTTGCGAAGGATATCGAAGCCTATGAGCGCTTCTTCTTCGAACGGTTGAGCAAATTGCCCGGCGTGCAGGAAATCAACTCCACCGTTGCGCTGTCGGAGATCAAGGCGACCAACGAACTGCCGATCTGACGCAAAGGTCGGACATCCGCGCGGCATCGCCCGTTTGAGGCAGCGCACCCGCCTGACATCCGTTTGTGGACGCAGAGACGCATCGCCTCTTTGGCATACGGTTCTACGTCGTTCGTGCAATCTGCCTAGCTTTGTGCATAAGGTATTTCGTATACAGTATTTGACATTGCGCTGTTATTGCCGCAGCATCCCGCCTGCAAAAAAGGTCAGGGAGACACAAAATGCGGAATTACCGTGTGAAACTATGCTGCGCGGTGGCTGTCGCCGCGCTGGTGCCGGGGGCGGCGCTGGCGCAAACGGCCCAGGAAGGCGATTCGTCCGGCGCGTCTGAAATCGTGGTGACGGGCACGCGCATCAAGCGACCCGATCTGGAAAGCAACAGCCCCCAGACTGTCGTGACCTCGGAGGAATTCCGCTATCAGGGCGCCACGACCGTCGAAGGCGTGCTGAACCGCCTGCCGCAATTCACTGCCGACGCGAACGAGAATGTGTCCAACGGATCGGACGGCACGTCCAACATCAACCTGCGCAATCTTGGCTCCAACCGCGTGCTGGTGCTGGTCAACGGCCAGCGCATGTTGCCGCAGCAGGCGATCGATCTCAATTTCGTGCCCAGCAGCCTGGTCGAGCGCGTTGACGTCCTGACCGGCGGCGCGTCGGCGGTCTATGGTTCGGACGCGCTGTCGGGCGTCGTCAACTTCGTGCTGAAGGACAATCTGGACGGCATACGCATCGATGCCCAGACCGGCTTCTACCAGCATGACAATAACAACAGCGCCGTGCGTAGCCTGCTGGATGAGAAGGGCTATCGCAAGGCGAATGGTTCGGTCATGGACGGCGGCAAGCAGGACATCACCATATCGGCAGGCAAGAATTTTGCCGATGGTCGCGGCAACATCACCGCCTATGCAGGCTATCGCCATTACAATCCGGTGCGCCAGTCCACGCGCGATGTATCATCCTGCGCCCTGCAACAGGCCGACGATGCCGGTACCGCGCTCTTCTGCGGCGGGTCGAGCAATACCCCTTATGGCACGTTCGTCCCGCTGGAGGGCGCCTATCAGGGACAGACGCTGACCAATAGCAAGGATGGCACCCAGACCTTCGTCCCCTATGACAATAGCTACGCCTATAATTATGCGCCGGACAATTATTTCCAGCGTTCTGACGAGCGTATCACGGCGGGCGCCTTCGCCAAGTTCGAGCTGAGCAAGGCGGCAGAAGTCTATGGCAGCTTCATGTTCATGCGCGACCATACTTTCTCGCAGGTCGCGCCCTCGGCCATCTTCCTCGGCTCGCCCTTTGCCATTTCGTGCAACAATCCGCTGGCGAGCGCGAGCCAGCTCGAAACCCTGTGCGGCAGCAAGGCGGGCACCGATCAGACGGCAGACGCGCTGGTCGGCTATCGCATGTCGATCGCCCCGCGTCGCGATGACCTGAAGCATACCGACTATCGTTACACGGCCGGCGTACGCGGCGATCTGGGCAGCGGCTTCAGCTATGATGTGAACTATCTCTATTCGCTGGTCCGCTTCAAGGAACGCTATCTCAACAATGTCGACGCGGTGAAGGCGCAGCGCGCGCTGGACGTCGTGACTGTCAACGGCGTGCCCACCTGCCGGTCGGTGGTCGACGGCACCGATCCCAACTGTATCCCGGTCAATGTCTTCTCGGCTGGTGGCGTGACCGCTGAACAGGGCGCCTATCTGTTCACCCCCAGCAACACCTCCTCGCGCAATTCGCAGCAGGTCTTCTCCGGCACGCTGAGCGGCGACCTGGGCCAGATGGGCATCACAAGCCCCTGGGCCAGCCGTGGCGTCGGCATCGCGCTGGGCGCTGAACATCGCCGCGAAACGCTGAACTTCTTCGCTGACGACATCGCCCAGCAGGGCGGCGCCACCAATGCGGATGGCATCATCAGCGTGACCGAGGGCTATGGCGAAATCGAAATCCCGCTGATTTCCGACATGCCGTTCGTCCGCTCGCTGACGATCAATGGCGGCCTGCGCTATTCGTCCTACAGCAATGAACAGAAGTCGACTGGCTTCAAGTCGAACTTCAACGTCTGGACCTACAAGGGTGAACTCAGCTGGCAGCCGGTCGATGATCTGCGCTTGCGCGCCAGCTACAACCATGCCATCCGCGCGCCCAATATCGGCGAACTCTTCGCGTCGCAGTCGGTGGGCAACGTTGCGGGACAAGATCCCTGCTCCGGCTCAAATCCGGTGGCATCGCAGGAAACCTGCGCGCTCACCGGCGTCACGGCTGCTCAATATGGCAATATTGTCGAATGTCCGGCGGATACCTGCTCGGCACTGGGTGGCGGCAATCGCAATCTGCGGCCCGAAACCGCCGACACAATCACGGCGGGCTTCGTGCTGACGCCGCGTGCGCTTCGCAACTTCTCGCTGTCGGTCGACTATTACAAGATCAAGGTGAAGGACTATATCGGTGCGCTCGACGCATCGCTTATCATCAGCCAGTGCGCCGAAACCGGCGACGCTTATTATTGCGGCCTCTTCAACCGCGATCCGCGTTCGGGCGCGATCTTTGGCCAGAACGGCTATATCGTCTCGACCACGCTCAATACCGGTTATCTGAAGACGTCGGGTATCGATATCACCGCCGATTACACCTTTGGCATCGGCAAGATGGGCCGGTTCAACGTCAACATGGTCGGCACCTGGCTGGCCGAGCAGGTGGCGCAGCCGCTGCCGGGCCTGGGCAGCTATGACTGCAAGGGGTTGTTTGGTTACACCTGCGGCCAGCCTTCGCCAGAATGGCGCCATGTGGCTCGCTTCACCTGGATGGCACCGAGCGACACCGTGCTTTCGCTGTCCTGGCGTCATATCGGCGGGACCAAGCTGTCGAGCCTGTCGGACAATCCGTCGCTCAGCGGTACGCCCAGCGTCATCAATCGCAAGATCGACGACTATAATTACTTCGACCTGTCGCTGACCCAGTCGATCGGCAAGCAGCTCACGCTGCGGGCCGGCGTTAACAACATGTTCGACAAGGACCCGCCGGCGATCGCCGCAGGCATCCTGTCGTCCTTCGGCAACGGCAACACCTATCCGGGGGTCTATGACTCGCTGGGTCGCAACATCTTCATCGGTGCGACGGTGAATTTCTGAAAGATCGGCCGGCCGGGCAAGTTCCCGACCGGCAGACATGAAAAAGGCCCGCCTGCATGACGATGCAGGCGGGCCTTTTTACTTGGAGCGGGATAGGGTCAGCGCGCCGCGTCGATGGTGAAGCTGTAGGTCAGCGATCGCAGCGGGATGCGGAAATTCATGTGGGCGCGACCGTCCAGATTCCATCCGGTATCGCCCCCTACGCCCGCCTGCGCCGCATCGATCAGCAGCGTGCCATGGTCATGCGGGCGAATGTCCGAACTGTGCGCCTGCCCTGTCGGTTTCATCGCCAGATCCGTGTAGGGGAATGCCAGTGCGTTGACCGACAGCGGCTGGGCGCCGGTGATCCGCAACCCCGTGCTGGCGCCGGTACCGGTCAGCGCGATCCAGCGCACGTCGCTCTTGTTCCCCGATTCCTGCGGCCGAGCATAGTCATGATATTGCTCGGCGATGCTGCCGCTCCATTGCGCGATCAGCCCCCCACTCTTGCGATCTGCATAAGTCTCCTGCGGTCCGCGACCGTACCAGGCGACCCGGTCCAGTGCGGCCGGCGTGTCGAACGCCAGTCCGACGCGCAACGGATCGGGCAGCGTGTCGCGGATCGGATCGAAGCGCATCGTCACGCCCACCCGGCCATCGGCAGCCATGGTCCAGCGGGTTTCGACCTTCACCGATCCCACGCCCATGTCATAACGAACGATGATGGCGTTGCCTGATCGCTCGACCGCCTCGACCCGGCGATGGTCGGAGAAATATTGCCACATGGCATGGCTTTTTGGGATGCCGGCGCCGACGTCATTGTCGGTCGGCGCCCGCCAGAAATTTGGTGTTCCGCCGCTGAGCAGCAGGGTGCCGCCGCGTGCGTAGCGCCGTAGCAGACCGGTTGCACGGTCGACCTCCAGCACGGTGTCGCCAGCGGACAGGTTGAGCGTTTCCGCTGTCTCGACCGGTTCTATAGCGCCGGCCGGTGGCGCGGGCGGGGCAGGAGCGTTGAGGGCGAACTGATCCCACCCCATGACATGTCCCGCCGGTAGCATTGGCACGGCACCCGCCTTGGCCCGCGCGCGGAGTACCAATATCCGCTCGGCCGCTGCATTTTTCGGCGCTGGCAGGGTAAGGGGTAGCGGCGCGCTGCCGCCCGGCGCCACGACGGGCATGGGCAGGCTGCCGCTGGCGGCAGCGATGCCATCCTCCATCACCGTCCAGTCCAGCGTGAAGCGCGACAGGTCGATATGGTCGTGCCGGTTGAGGATGCGATAGCCATTACCATCCGTCCCGAAGGCGATGGGTGCCTGCACCTTGGCCAACTCATAATATTCGGGGTCGGGGGTCCGGTCGGACTGGACCACCCCGTCGCCGACCGGGCTGTCGTCGCCATGGACGCCGGGCGCCTTGGGATCGGGATCATAATCCAGCCCCTGCCCCCAATAGGGGCGCCCATCCTTGTCATGCAGCAGCATGGTCTGGTCGACCCAGTCCCACACGAAGCCGCCCTGCAATTTGGGATGCGCCCGGATCGCCTGCCAATAGCCCTCCAGATCGCCCAGGCTGTTGCCCATCGCATGCGCATATTCGCACAGGATCAGCGGTTGTTTGAAGGCCGGATCGCGCGCATAATCGATCATCTTTGGGACATCGTCATACATGGGCGCGAAGATGTCGACATAGCTGTTCACCGGGTGGCGCCAGCCGCTCATGCTCCAGCCGAGGAAGCTGACGAGGCGCGTCGGATCTTCCTGCTTCACCCATTTGGCGGCGACTTCGAAACTGTCGCCGATCCCGGTTTCATTGCCCAGCGACCAGAAGATGACGGACGGATGATTGCGGTCCCGTTGCACCATACGCTGCACCCGATCCAGATGCGCGGCGCGCCATGCGGGATCGTTGCCCAGCAGTACGGACGGATCGTTGTTCCGCTCCTGCGAGTGGCTGAGATAGCCGTGGCTCTCGATATTGGCCTCATCCATGATGTAGAGGCCATATTCGTCGGCCAGATCATACCAGCGCGGATCGTTGGGATAATGGGACGTGCGCACCGCATTGATATTCGCAGCCTTCATCAAGGCGATATCCTTGCGCATCGTCGCTTCGGAAACGATGCGGAAGGTCTTGGGATCATGCTCGTGCCGGTTGACGCCACGGATCATGACCCGCTTGCCATTCACCCGCACTTCGCCGCCGGCGATCTCCACCGTGCGGAATCCGATCCGCCGGCTGGTCGCCTCGACCAGTCTGCCCTTGTCGTCCAATAGTTCGACCAGCAGCGTGTAGAGGTTGGGCGTTTCGGCGGTCCATGGCTTCACGCCCGGCAGGCCGGCGTCCATCCTGACCGCGCCACTGCCCGTCGCCTCGCGCACCAGCAGGCTCTTCCCGTTCTCCAGCACGGTGGCCCGCACCCGCATCGCCGCCGGTGTGCCGCCGATCGCGACCGTCAGCCCCAGCGTCCCGTCGCGATAGTCATGCTCCAGCCCGGCATTGACGGTCAGGTCGCTGATATGGGTCGGCGGCGCGGCATAGAGGCTGATGCTGCGCTCTATGCCATTGACCCGCCAGCAATCCTGATCCTCCAGATAGCTACCGTCGGCAAAGCGATAGAGTTCGATCGCTACGACATTGTGGCCCGGCCTGGCATAGCGGCTGATATCGAATTCGGCCGGCAGCTTGCTGTCCTCTGAATAGCCGACCCGCTGCCCATTGACCCAGATATAATAGGCCGCGCCGGCCGCGCCCACGGTGAGTAGCAGCCGGCGTCCGGCAAAATGGGCCGGGATCGTCACGTTGCGCCTGTACGAGCCGACCTCGTTCAGGTCATGCGCGATCTTGGGCTGGTCACGGGGAAAGGGGTAGCCGCTGCCAACGAACACCGGTCGGCCATGCCCTTCCGCCTGCCAGATGCCCGGCACCTTGATCGTACCCCACTGGCTCGCGTCGAAATCAGGACGGTAGAAATCGACTGGCCGGCTTTCCGGGTTGGGCGACAGATGGAACTGCCAGTCCCCGTCCAGCGAGAGATGATAGCGGGAGCGCGCGACGTCGCGGGACAGCGCAGCCTCGCGCGTCTCGAACCCCTCGAAGGTCGCATGCATCGGCTCGGCGCCCTGCCGGATCACCTCGGGCTGCTCCCATTCGGGCAAGCTGGTCTGTGCCGCAGCGGGGGAGAGAAGAAGGCCGGCGATCAGCGCGCCGGTCGCGCTGGAGTGCATCCACATGCGCATCATTCTCTCCCCTCGCTCTTACTGCCCCTTGACCACGACCATCACCGCGCCGCGCGCCGGCACGGCATAGCTGGCGGGCAGAGCGTTGGCGGTCGCGCCGGACCATTGATCCTCGACCTGGGTGATCGAGGACAGGCCGGCATCCGCCGCCGTCACGGCCATGGTGACGGATTCGTTCCCGCGATTGAACAGCGCGAGCGCTACGCGCCCGTCCGCCAGCGGCTTGGCCCACACTTCCAGTGCGCCTTGCTTGCGCACGGCCTTGCCCTGCACACCGCGCGCATCCTGGTCGATCGCGATGACCCGGCGGTTGGTCAGCATCGCCAGCGTCGCCGCATCCGTCTCGCGCAGGTCATGACCCATCATCAGCGGCGCGGCCGACATCGCCCACAACGTCATATGGGTGCGATATTCGTCCGCGCTCATCCCGCCATTGCCGATTTCCAGCATGTCGGGATCGTTCCAGCCATGCGGGCCGGCATAGGCAGCGTTGCCATTCTTGTCGAAACCGATCTTGGCCATCGTCTCATAATCGTCGGTGATGTCGCCGGTGGTGCGCCACAATTGTCCGCCGACATCGCGGCCCCAACTGCCGACGTCGAAGCGACCATATTCGCACAGCGAATAAATCATCTCCCGCCCGGTGGCCTGCAAAGCCGTGCCCATTTCATGATAGCTGCGCTTGACCGTATCGGCATCGGCATAGAACCATTCGCCCGAACAAAGATCATATTTCAGATAGTCGAAACCCCAGTCGGCAAAGCTCTTCGCATCCTGCGCGACATGGCCGTAGCTGCCCTCATAGCCGGCGCAGGTGCGCGGCCCCTGCGAACTATAGATGCCGATCTTCAGTCCCTTGGCATGGACATAGTCGGTCAGCGCCTTCATGTCCGGGAACTTCTCGTTCGGCTGCAACACGCCGCTGGCATCGCGCTGGCCCTGCCAGCCATCGTCGATGTTGATGTAGGTATAGCCCGCGTCGCGCAGGCCGCTCGACACCATCGCGTCGGCCATGGCGCGCACCGTCTTGTCGTCAATATGCTCGGCGAACTTGTTCCAGCTGCTCCAGCCCATCGGCGGCGTCGCGGCCAGCTTGCTGGGGATGGGTTGGCCCAGCGGTGGCAGCGCGGTAAAGCGGAAGGCGCGCGCCTTGGCATCCTTGGCCGTGCCGCGATAGCCGTCGATCGCGATCGCGCTTTCCCAGATCTGCCCTTCCAGATGCGGTTTCCCGTCCTTCAGGCTGACGCTCCAGTTGCGGGTCGGATGGTCGCGGTCATTGATGTTGCGCGCCTCGAACAGCAGCTTCCCATCCTCGATGCGCGGGTTCATCATCTCGACCGGACCATACCATAGCGTCGTGACGCGGCCCTCTATCTTCGCGCCCTTGCTCGTCACCTCCATCATGGTGACGCCGGGCGTGGGTGGCGCCTTGTCGAACAGCCAGACGCCGTCGAAGGCGGTCTTGGCGGCGGCGGGCATGGTCAGGCTGGCGGTAGCGAAAAGGGCAGCAAAAAGGGCGCGCGTCATCGCGATCTCCTCAGTGGATCAATGAAAAACGACAATGGAAAGGGAGGGAGTCGCCGTTCAGGCGGCCGCTTCCTCCTGCCGGGCGCCGCTCCGGCTGCGGCTATAGAGGCAATAGAAAAGCAGGCCGATCACATTCCAGGCACCGAAACGGACCAGCGTGGTGTCGGGCAGGCTGAACAGCAGATAGGCGCAGCCCAGGATTGTCAACGTCCCCACCACATAGGGCTGGGGGCAGCGGAACAGGCGGGGCAATTCAGGCGAACGGCGGCGCAGGATCATCAGGCAGGCGCCCACCGCCATGAAGGCGATCAGCGTACCGGCATTGGCCAGCTCGGCAATTTCGTCCAAGCGGAAGATGCCGGCGACCAGCGCGATCGACAGGCCGGTCATCAGCGTGATGCGGGTGGGGGCACCGGTGCGCGGGCTGATCTTGGCCAGGCTGCGCGGCAGCAGCCCGTCGCGCGCCATGACGAAGAAGACGCGGCTCTGGCCGTACATCATCACCAGGATGACGGAGGGCAGGGCGATGACGGCGGCCAGCGCGATCAGGTGCGCGGCGACCGGCTGACCCAGCTGGCGCAGCACCAGCGCCAGCGGTTCGGGCGAATTGGCAAGTTGCAGGAACGGCATGGCGCCCACGGCCGCGATAGCCACGCCCATATAGATGACGGTGCAGACCAGCATCGACCCGATGATGCCGATGGTCAGGTCACGGCCGGGATTTTTCGCTTCCTCTGCCGATGTGGCGACCGCGTCGAAACCATAGAAGGCGAAGAAGACGATCGCCGCCGCCGCCATCACGCCGCGCTTCTGCCCTTCGATTTCCGTGCTGGCAAAGCCATAGGGCATGAAGGGTTCGAGGTTGGTGGACTGGAAGGCCGGCAATGCCATGGCGACGAAAATCGACAGCGCGACCAGCTTGATGATGACCAGAATGATGTTGAGCGTCGCACTTTCGCGGGTGCCCGCGATCAACATTCCCATCACGGCCAGCGCCACCATGACTGCGGGCAGGTTGATGATGCCGCCGCCATGCGGCCCGACCAGCAACATCGCGGGCAGATGGACGCCCGCCGATTGCAGCCATCCGACCAGATAGCCCGACCAGCCGACCGCCACGGTTGAACAGGCCAGCGAATATTCCAGGATCAGGCTCCAGCCCACGATCCAGGCGATCGTTTCGCCCATGGCGGCATAGCTGAATGTATAGGCGCTGCCCGCTGCGGGGATCAGGGTCGCCATTTCGGCATAGGCGAGCGCGGCGCAGGCGCAAACCGCGCCGGCAATGGCGAAGGCCAGGATGACCGCCGGCCCGGCGCGTTCGGCGCCAACGCCGGTCAGCGTATAGATGCCCGTGCCGACGATCGCGCCGACGCCCAGAGCGATCAGATGCGGCCAGCTTAACGTCTTGGCCAGACTATGCCCGGACTCGCGCTTTGCGAGTGACTCGATGGATTTGCGTGGTCCGAGCATGAAGTCCCCTTTTATCGGATCATTGTGTGTGGCTGGCGGCAAATTGCGCGCGCAGGTCGTCCAGTGTGCTGGCGATATGGCTGGTCAGCAGCGCCTGTACTTCGTCGCCATTGCCGGCGAGCCAGGCATCGAGCAGCGCCTGATGTTCCAGATGCGCACGATCGCCGCGACCGGCGGGCTCCAGATGCGCCAGCACATAACGTTCGGCCAGCACCTCCAGCCGTTCGACCAGTTGCGTGGTCAGCAGCCGTCCGCCCGGCCGCACCAGCGCAACATGGAACTCCCGGTTGCGCACGGCGACGGCGTTCAGATCGTCATTGGCCGCCGCGTCCAGCAGCTTGAAGGCGTCGATCGCGGCCTGCTTGTCTTCTTCGGTCGAGCGCGTGCAGGAAAAGGCCGCGGCGGCCGGCTCGGTCGCCAGGCGCAACAGGTAGATTTCCTCCGCCTGATCGGCCGACATGGGGCGCACGAACCAGCCGCGATTGGCCTGGCTGGTTAGCAGCCCTTCATGTTCCAGCCGCGCAAGCGCCTCGCGCAGCGGAATCTTGCTGACGCCGAGTTCGGCCGCCAGTGCATCCTGCCGCACCGGCTCGCGGTCGGGCAGCTTTCCTTCGATAATCCGCTCGCGGATTACCTCGAAAATACGTTCGGAAAGCGTGCGGACGACGATGGTCACCTGTCTGTCTCCATATAGGGCGCTGCGACGCAGGAAAAACGCGTCACAACTTGACCGTATACGGTAGATAATCGTCTATTGCACTGCAAAAGCGCGGCTGTTGCATGTCTGTCCAATAATGTCACAACTCCCATGCGCGGCGCGGCTCTGGCCGGCTGCATGCTGGAGGAGGGACGAAATCGGGTCATGATCGGCTTTGGCCTTGTGCGCTATCTGCTCAGTCGATATACCGTATACGATATTGAAGAGGCGATGCAATGGAGTTTTTGTGGGGCGTGTAGCGATAGTGGGCGGTGGCGTGGTGGGACTGGCCACGGGGCTGGCTTTGCTGGACGCTGGTCAGTCCGTGACCCTGATCGATGACGATGCGGATGGGCAGGCGGCGTCGTGGGGCAATGCCGGGCATATCGCGGTCGAACAGGTGGAGCCGCTGGCGTCGCTGGCCCTGCTGCGTAGCGTGCCGCGCCGCCTCTTCCTGCGTGGTGGCGCATTGGACTTTCCCTTGTCTGCGGTCGGCGCATGGCTGCCCTTTGGCCTGCGGCTGATGGCGGCGGCGCAACCGGCGCGGTTCCGGCAGGGCAACGAAGCCCTGCGCGGGCTGCTGGCGCAGGCGATGCCGACATGGGAAGCGCTGGTCAATCGTATCGGCGAGCCGGACCTGTTGCGGCAGGATGGCCATTATGTGCTGTGGCACAGTGCGCAATCGGCGCAAGCTGGCCGCGCCGGCTGGGCAGCAGCCGATACCGGCACGGCGCAGGTGCATGACGCATCCTTGCCGGAACTGGCGCAATTGTCGCGCCTCAACAGTCATCCGCCAGCGGGCGCGATCCGCTTTTCGGGCAGTGGCCAGATCGCGGACCTTTCTGCCTTGCGCCTCGCTCTTCGCGCGGCTTTCGTGACTGACGGCGGCGAGATTGTCGGGCGTAGCGCTACTTTGCGCAGCATTGGCAGTCGGGTCGAGGTGCCTGGTATCGACGCCGATGATGTCATCCTCTGTGCCGGCGTTCGTTCCCGGCCGCTGATGGAAGCGTTGGGTCACAAGGTGCCGATGATCGCAGAGCGCGGCTATCATATCCGCGCCAATGCTGCCGATTGGCCGGGAGACCTGCCGCCGGTCGTGTTCGAGGACCGCTCGATGATCGTCACCCGCTATCGCGATGTGATCCAGGCGGCCAGCTTTGTCGAATTGGGCCGGGTCGATGCGCCGGCAGACCCGCGCAAATGGGAGCGGCTGGAACGGCATGTCGCGGAACTGGGCCTGCCGATCCGCGGTCCCTACACCCGCTGGATGGGGTGCCGTCCGACCCTGCCCGACTATCTGCCGGCCATTGGCCGGTCGGACCGGGTGGACAATCTCTTTTATGCCTTTGGGCATCAGCATCTGGGGCTTACACTGGCGCCCATCACGGCGCAGATGATAACGGCGCTGGTCACGGAAAAGGCGCCGCAGCTGTCCAACTCGCTGTTCGACATTCGGCGTTTCGCATAAGGGTATCATATGATTGGTGGATCAACCGCAGAGATCGAACTGGATCGCCTGCACCCCTGGACCGACCGCGCCGCTCCCATTGCGGCGGACGAGCGGCTGGCCCGCATCGCCAGGGCACAAGCGCTGGCCGACGGCATTGGCGCGCAGGCGCTGCTAGTCAATGCCGGGGCGTCGCTGCGCTATTTTTCGGCCGTGCCCTGGGGGCAGAGCGAGCGGCTGGTCGCGATGCTGCTGCTGCCGGGACGCACGCCGATCATCATCTGCCCGCATTTCGAGATCGGCACGCTGGAAGCCGACCTCGCGATCAGCGCCGATATCAGGTCCTGGCAGGAGGATGAAGATCCGGTAGCGCTCGTGGTTGATGCGCTGTCGCAAGCCGGCGTGCGGACGGTAGCCGTCGATCCCGAACTGCCCTTCCATTTTGCCGAGCGCCTCCGCACCGCGACGCCAGCGGCTCTGGTCGACGCCACCCCGGTCATCAGCGGTTGCCGCATGGTAAAGTCGGTGGCCGAACTGGCGCTGATGCAGCAGGCCAAGTCCATGACGTTGCAGGTGCATGCCGCCGCAGCGCGCATCTTACGCCCCGGCATAAGGGCAAGCGAAGTGACCCGCTTCATCGATGAGGCACATCGGCGGCTGGGCGCCAAGGGCTCCAGCTTCTGCATCGTCCAGTTTGGCGAGGCGACCGCCTATCCCCATGGCCTGCCGGGCGATCGGGCGCTGGAGGAAGGACAGTTGGTGCTGATCGACACCGGCTGCACGATCGAGGGCTATCATTCGGACATTACCCGCACCTATGCCTTCGGTGCGGTGGACGATCAGGCGCGCGATATCTGGGCGCTGGAGAAGGAAGCGCAGCAGGCGGCGTTCGATGCCGTCATGCCCGGTGCGCCGTGCGAGAGCGTGGACGCGGCGGCGCGGGCGGTGCTGGAGAAGGCGGGGCTTGGTCCGGACTATCGCCTGCCCGGCCTGCCGCATCGCACTGGCCATGGCATCGGCCTGTCGATCCATGAACCGGCCTATCTGGTGCGCGGGGACAAGACGCCGCTGCAACCGGGTATGTGCTTTTCCAACGAGCCGATGATCGTGGTGCCGCAGCGTTTCGGCATCCGGCTGGAGGATCATTTTTACGTGACCGAAAGCGGCGCGCAGTGGTTCACCCAGCCGCAGGTGGCGATCGACCGGCCTTTTGCCGGATGATTACCGGATATCGGGGCGCAGCATCCGCTGCGCCCCGATATTGATGACCAGCACCACTGCGCCGATCGCGGCGGCGACCAGGCCGATGCGTAGATAGGCGTCGAGGATGATCGTCCGGTCGCCGCCATTGGCGCCGCCGCCCATCGCCTCGATCACCGAGGCGATCACGCCAGCGCTGAAATTGCCGGCCGCCGTCGCGAGGAACCATGTGCCCATCAGGAAGCTGAGCATATGGCGCGGGGCGAAGCGGGACATGGCGGAGAGGCCTACCGGCGACAGGCACATTTCCCCGATCGCGTGGCACAGGAAGAGCAGGAAGATGAAGGCGAGCGGTACCTTCTGATCCGCCGGCACCCACTGGGCCAAAGCCATCAGCACGAAGCCGCCGCCGACCATGATGATGCCGAAAGCGAAGCTGCTGATCGGCGTGGGCATCCGGTCCGCCTTCGCGAGGCGCAGCCAGAGCGCGGCGAAGGGCAGGGCGATCAGGCAGACGAAGAAGGGGGGGAGTGCCTGAAAAACCGAAGCCGGCACTTCATGGCCGAAAACCATGCGGTTGACATGATGGTCGATGAAGAGGCTGAGCGAGGAGCCGCTCTGTTCGTAGAGGCCCCAGAAGACCGGCTGGATGACGATCAGCGCCAGTGCGTAGAGCAGCTTACGGCGCTCCTCGCCCGCGAGCCGGGCCAGAGCGATCCAAACCAGCAACAGGCCGACCAGAACGCCGCCGAGCGCGAGTAGGGTGCCTGTCAGTTTGGGGGAGATCAGCAAGAGCCAGCTGAGCAGGGTCAGCGGGATTGCGCTGGCATAGATCAACCATTCGCGCTTCAGGCCGAAGACGGGCTGCGCCAGCGCGGCTGGATTAGGGGCTTCACCGCCGCCCAGAAGATGACGCTTGCCGCGCGCGAAGACGATGACGCCGGCGATCATGCCGATTGCCGCCGCGCCGAAGCCATAGCCCCAGCCCAAAGTCTCGCCCAGAACGCCGCAGATCACCGGGCCGATCGCGCCACCCAGATTGATGCCCATGTAGAAGAGCGTATAGGCGCTGTCCCGGCGTGGATCGTGGGTGGCATAGAGCTTGCCCACCAACGCCGAGATATTGGCCTTGAGGAAGCCCGTACCCACGACGATCAGCGACAGGCTGATCCAGAAGACCGCCTGCGCCGATGTGCCCAGAATATCCTCTATCCCCAGCGTGATATGGCCGCTGGCGATCACCAGTCCGCCGAACAGCACCGCCTTGCGCTGGCCCAGCCAGCGGTCGGCGAGGTAGCCGCCGATCATGGGGGACAGGAAGACCAGCGCCAGATAGGCGCCATAGAGCAGGCCGGATTGCTCGCCCGAATAGAGGAAGTGCCGCGTCAGATAGAAGATCAGCAGCGCGCGCATGCCGTAGAAGGAGAAGCGCTCCCATAATTCGGTGAAGAAGAGGACGTAGAGGCCCTTGGGATGGCCCCAGAGCATTTCGGCTTCCGGCGGGGTGGTCGTCGTCATTGCGTCAGGGAATCCAGCGATAGTCGGGTTTGGCGGTGACTTCGGGGACGGGTGTGGTCAGGTCCGCGCCGCGCTTGGGGTCTTTGGCCGCGTCCTGATCCACGAAGCCGTAGGAGACGCCCTTGTCGAACTGGCCGCCGCGATGTTCGACGTCGCCGATCGTCTGTGCCGTGCCGGACAGGATAATCCCCTTCTCATACTCGCCGATGCCCAGCATGGACGTGGCCGCGCGGGCGTGACCGCGCAGGATCGTGTCGCCGCGCAGGACGGTGAGGCCGGAGATGACGGCATCGTCCTGCAACCGTGCCTGTCCTGAGACGACGGCATGATCTTTGACCCGTGCCCGATCGGCGACGGTGCCGGACAGGACGCGGGCGTAGGGGCCGACATAGGCCGTTGCCGCGACCTTCGCATCGGGGGCGACCCAGCCGCCGCCATTGGCGTGGCGATGACCGCCGGGAATGGGTGCGGGCGCGTCGGGCCGGGCGCCATTAAGTTCCACCATCCACGGGTAGCGGTAGATAGAATAATAGGGCTGGTCCCAGCGGATTTTCTGCATCTGCGACGGGGTGGCCATCACGACAAGATAGAGGCCCGTGTCGTCGGGCCGGATGGCGAGCGTGGTAGAGGCGCGGGCGCCGCGCTGTAGCGGGCTGTAGCGGCTCTTGCCGTCCGCGCCGACCGCGACCATGCCCCAGCGCCAGTCGGAAGCGGGCGGCGGGATGGTGTCGGGTTCGTCGGCGAGGCCGGGGAGTTTCGCGGTGGCGGAAGCCTGTTGCACGATGCCGCGGAAGGTGATGCTGACGCGCGACTGGCCGGGGTCAGGGTTCAGCTTGACGATATTATCGCCCCAGCGCTGCGGCGCCCACATTTCGGGCACGGCATAGCGGCGCTTGTCGGCATCGATCGGGTCGAGCACGGTCGCGGCCAATATGTCGGGGCCGCTACTCTGGTCGTAGCTGCCATAGTTTTTGCGATAGACGGCGCCATTGGCATAGTCCCAATTGGCATTGTGCAGCGCCCAGTCGCCGAAGGCATCGTTCAGCTGATCCTGCGTCCAGCCCATGCTGGTCTTCAGCACGGTAAAGGGATCGGCAGTCAGCCGGGCAGGATCGTCCTTGCCGGGCGCAGTGCGCCACAGGGCGTTGACGGCGTCATAGCCATGGCGGTCCTTGAGATATTCGAACCATTGCCAGTTGCAATAGCGCGAGCGGGTCGAGCCATAATAGAGGTGCGGATATTGTTTCAGCAGCACCGAACAATGGGTGTTGTCGCGAAATTCCGGCAACTGGGTGGTCATCCAGTTGGCATGGCTTTCAAACATCCAGCCGGTGTAAGGCGAGTCCATCAGTCGGCCAGTCGCGGCCTGCAAGGCGTGGGTCAGTTCATGGGCGAGGCCGAACCGATCCTTCAATGCGCCGGGGCCGATCCACATGCCCATATGGCCAAGCGAATCCGTGCCGCCAGTCAGGCCATAATCGGCGCCGATATAGGCGTTGACCTTGTACTTGGTGGCATCGCCGCAATGGGGCATCGGAAAGCCCAAAGTGTCGATGAAGTAGGACCAGACATATTCCAGATGCGCGGCGGCGGCCCTGGCATCGGCGGGATCGACGGTGCCGGGCTTCCAGTGGAAGGCGACATGGGCGCTTTCCATCTGGAGCGGCAGCGCGCCATTCACCTTGTCGCCCGGATCGGTCGCTGCCACGGTCCAGGGGGCGTTGGCGCAAATAGGATTTCCGGGGCTTAACTTCGCATATTTCCCGCGGGTTTCGACATTTTGTTGCGCCGGGCTAATCCTATCGGAAAGTGCCGATATGCAGTTGCGGGCCAGCATAGCAGCGGGGCCGCCAATAGGACAGCGATCCACCGCCGGCCGGGAGGCGGAATGGGGGAGGGCGGACAGCGCCGCGCCCCCCATCGTCAGGCCAAGAGCCGAAGCGAGGAGGGCGTGGCGCATCGTCATCAGCGCGGCGTCAGCGTGATGCGGGTGGCGGTGGTGGCGAGCGGGATGGCATAGCCGCCCCGGTCGGCCGTGCCGCCGCTGAACGCGTAGGGCTTGCCGTCCTTGGTCGTGGTTTCGAACAGCAGGCGCGCCTTGGCTGTGGCCGCATCGACGGGATCGAGCGTCAGCACGACATTGCCGGATGTGGCGTCATAGTCGGCGCTGGCGATGCGGCCGGCCTCCAGCGTGATCCACAGGCCAGCCGGCGCAATGAACAGGCGGCGGCGGGCGCCATCCTGCGGGACGATATGGATTTTGCCCGCATCCTCCGTCACCTTGCCGCCGAAGCCGAGCCAGCCCAGATCCTTGTCCTTCACCGCATAGGTGGCCGAGGCGATCGCATGGCCGTAAAAGCCCATGCCATAGTCGCCGGTCAGCACGTCCCATTGCATCATGTCGGGCCAGCTATGGAAGGCGGCGGAGCCGAAACCCTGCTGGTCGATATTGGTGATGCCGCCCATCATGCCGCCATAGGCGACGCGCAGCAGGTGGAGATCGTCCGGGTTCTGGCGATAGGCGTCGAACAAAGGCACCGCGTTGAGCGCCGAGCCATAATGGTGAATCTGTCGCTCGATCCGCGACACCTTACCCCCATAGAGGAAGTCCCAATAGCGGCGGGCATTGCCATTATAGCCCCAGCTGGGGATGGTCGGATCATAGCCAAGGATCACTTCCTTGGTGACGTCGGCCTGCGGCTGATAGCCGAAATAGCGCATCCAGGCGTAGACTTCGGGCTGGCCGGTGGAGTCCCAGGCCATTTCGCTGCCGAACGGATATTTGAGCGTGCGCCAATGGTCGGCGCGGCCCTTCATCAGCTTCTCCATCTCGGTCGCTTGCGCCGTCAGGCCCTCGCGCTTGAGGTCTTTCAATATGTCGAGGAAGACGTCGCCTTCCATCTGGCCGAACTGCGCATAATAGGGCGCATCGCGCATCATCGCGACCGAAGTGCGATAGGCCCAGTCGAGATAGAAGCGCCAGTCATGCTGCTTCACCAGCCCCTGATTGTCGCGGGCAAGGCGGTACAGCACCCAATGGCCGATCGCGACATGGGGGTAGTTGTAGGAGCGGCCGAGATCGTCCGAATCTTTCTTCGACCAGGCGGTCCAGTTCTTCCAGTTGATCGCCGGATCGTAATAGTCCGGGAATTCCTTGGGGTCGTAATAGAAGAGGCTCTTCTTGACCGCGCCAGCCTGTGGGCCTTCGACGACCTGAAGATGGCCGAGCACGGTTTCGTTGACCATGCGTTCGAGCTTGGCGACTTCTTGCCCATCGGGATTGTCGAGCTGCTTGATCGCGGCGGCAACCCAGCTGCCCGCGCCGCCCTCGTCGCTCATCCCCGCGACCCAAACGCGGCCATCCTGCGTGAGGATCTTATTCTCTTCCCGGTCATAGGAAAGGATGGCGGGCGAGCGGTGGAAGGGGTCATCCTTGCCCTCAAACCACTGGTTCGTCGTGGTGAAGTGGCCGATATCGGCCATCACCTGCTCCAGCGGTTTGGTGATGTAATAGCTGACGGTCTGGGCCTGTCCATCGGCATAGGTGATGGTGAGGCGCGCCTGGCCCCAGCCCGACGCCTTCACATCATAGCGTGCGGAGCCGGCGCTGCTTTCGACCGGCGTAGCGGTAAGGGCGCCGGCGGGGAAGCTCTCGATCTTTGCGATCGGGCTGGCGGACTTGAGATAGAGGCTGGCCGACTGGTCGGTGGGCAAGACATAGCCGGGGATGCCGACCGCGACGGGGCGCTTGTTGGCGACCAGCGTATCCTCGATCGCGCGGATGGAGGGCGATGTGACGAAGCGCAGGCCGATGGTGCGGCTCTGGCCCGGTGCGAGCGTGATGCTGGTCGCCTCATTCCATTGCGGGCCGGCCTTGGCCCATTCCTTGTCGACAAAGCCCTTGCTGGCGACAGTCCAGTCGTAAAAGCCTTCCGATACCTGGCTGCGCGGGCTGCGGTCGGTGAAGATATCACCCTTGGGCGCGGCGCGGGCTTCAAGCACCGGGCGATAGGCTTCGAGCGGCGTGTTCTTTTCCGGCAGGACGAGCAGGGCCGGACCCTGACCGTTGAGGCGCGTTACTTGTAAATAGCCGGCGTCGCGGCCGATATAGGGATCGACGAAGCTGGCCTGCGCATGGGCCTGATCCAGATCACGGTCGAGGATGATGTTGTCGAACACCATCGGCATGCCGAGTGCGCCGATCTCGACGGGCGCGTTGCTGCCGTTGACCAGGGTGAAGCGCAGGGCGAGGACGCCATTGTCATTGACCCATTGCCGCTCGACGCGCAGTGGGATGCCAGCGCCCATGGAGGCGCTGATGTCGGCGGCGGCCAGTATTTCACCGCGCGCGACCAGCTTGACGATGGGCTTGCGGGCATGGGCTGAGGAATAATCCTGCCATGCACCGGTGCCGCTTTTCAGGCGAATATGGATGTCGCCGATATGGACATAGCCGTCGGCGGCGCGTTCCGCTTCGCGGGCGGCGGGGACATAGTCGAACGCGGCGTCGCCGCTGGGCGAAAGATGGGCCAGCGTCTGCGTGTCGGTGCGGAGCGCCAGGTCGAAAGTCGGCGTCTTGAACGCGGTCTTCGCGATCGGCGGGAAGACCTTCTTCGCGGGTTGGGCCTCGGCAAAGGCGGCGGTGGCCGGCATCAGCGCGGGCACGGACGCCAGCAGCAGCGCGATCAGGGGGAGCTTCTTGATCATGGTCGTCCTCGTCATTTCGCGGCGGGGGTGCGTGCCGTCAGGGCGGGGGGTGTTTCGCCCAACAGGTTGAGCGTGAAATAGTCGCGCAGCTTCTTCCAGAAGAAGGGCTGATAGACCCGGTGGGTGGTGTTGGGCAGGACGACCAGATCGACGTCGCGACCGGCATCCATCAGCGCCTTGGCGAGGCGGAAGCTCTCCGTCACCGGCACATTGTCGTCAATGTCGCCATGGATCAGCAGCAGCTTGCCCATCAGGTTGCCGGCGACCGACATGTTGCTGTTCCGCTCCCAGGTCGCTTCGTCCGGGTTGCCCATGGACACTTCGGGCCACCATGTCTTGTCGAGGCGCAGGTCGTGATTGCCCGAGGAGGAGACGCCGACCTTGAAGAAATTCGGGCGGCGCAGCAGGAAGCGGGCGGTGTCGTAACCGCCGGCCGATCCGCCGAACACGCCGACGCGGTTCACGTCCATATAGGGATATTTGGCGGCCATCTGGCGGATGAGGGCGATATGATCGTCCAGCCCGACTTCGCCCAGATTCTGATAGGCGGGCAGGCGGAAGGCCTGACCCCGGCGCGAGGTGCCGGTGCCGTCGATCATCACCACGATCGCGCCGATCTGTGCCACGGCATTGCCGGACACGCGATGGGCGTCGTTCCAGGTGGCGGGCACGTCGGTCGTGGTCGGGCCGGTATAGACATTGTCGATGATCGGATAGCGGCGCTTCGCGTCGAAATGCGCCGGGCGGAAGATCATGCCGTAGATGGGCGTGTGGCCATCCGCCGCGACCCCCTGAAAGGGTTCGGGCGATGTATAGCCGGCGGCGCGCAGGCGGCTGTCATCGGCGGTGGCGAGGTCCAGCACGATCTTGCCCGTCTGCCCGTCGCGCAGCACGGCGCGGGTCGGACTGGTCGGGCTGGACATCTGGTCGACGATCCATTTGCCGTCGTCGGACAGGGTCGCGTCATGATCGAGCGGTTCGGGGGTCAGTTCGGTCGGGGCGCCGCCGTTCAGCGACACGCGGTAGAGGGCGCGCCAATAGGGGTTGCGCGCCTTTTCGCGGCCGACGCCGGTGACGATCAAAGAGGATTTGTCCCCGGCGACATGGTCGACCGACAGCACTTCCCATTCCCCCCGAGTAAGCGGTTTTCCGCCATCGGGCGCATCAGGGGTGACGAGATAGAGCTGCGCCCAGCCGGACCGTTCGGAGATGGAGAGTTCTCCGCCCAGGTCTGGCGCGGGCAGGATCATGCTGGACGTCACGGTGACGAGCGGCTTGACCGCTTCATGCGCGACGATGCGCGCGGCGCCCGTGTCCGGATCGGCCTGATAGACGGCCTGTTGCTTGTAGCCGCGTTCGGTCCAGAGGATGCGGGGCTTGCCGTTTATCCAACCCATGTCGGGCGGCGAAGGATAGAGGATGGATTCTGACGGGATCGCCAGCGGCACGATCTTCGCCTTGCCCGCCTTCATCGCCTGGTCGATGTCGATGGTGAAGCGGGTCGCCTGCGGCAGCTTTTCCGCGCCGGCGAGCGGATAGACATAGGAGAAGCTGCGCGGATAAAATTTGCCCGGCGGGTTCTGCTGGGTGATGGACAGCTTCCTGACGTCGCGCGTGTCGAGCCGCCAGCTCAGCAGATAACGGCTATCGGGCGACCATGCGCCGGAGACGGGCATGTCCGGTTCTTCGGTGCCGGCGCGCAAGATATCGGCCAGTTGCGGGATGGAGCGGCCATAGGGTTGTTCACGGGTGCCGTCTGTGGTGAGGACGACTTCCTTGCCGCTCTTCACGTCAACCGCGATCAGATTGAAGTTGCGGGCGACGATGCGGAAACGGCCGTCGGGCGAGGGGAGGGAGAGGTCTTTCTGCTTCTGCTCGACGATCTTCTCGGCCTTGCCATTGGCGGCGAGGGTCCAGCGGCCATCCAGCGCGGCGAAGCGCAGGGCCTTCGTCGCCGGATCATAATCGGCCTCGGCGATATGGGCGACGTCGGCATCGACGCTCTTGCCGGTTGCGGTGGTCAATGCCGTGAGCAACTGCGCGGTCGTTGCCACCTGCGTCTTTGCCAGCGTGGCCAGATCGACGTAGATATAGTTTTGCGCGAGGCGATTGCCGGTGCGGTAGAGCAGGCCCTTGCCGTCAGCGACGAAGCGCGGGGCTACGTCTGCATTGTCGATCAGGTCGGACAGGCTCTGACCGTTGAACTTGTCCGACAGGGCGTAGCGCGCGCCGATGTCCGGCAGGGCGGCGGTCGAAGCCACCGGACGCGCGAGTGCCGGCGCCATCATGGCGAGCGGGCTTGCCATGATGGCGCAGGTCAGGGCCAGCAGGCTGATGCTTTTCGATACAGGGTAACGGACCATGTCCACGACTGCGCGCTGCCTATCATTATCAGGAGAGAGGCCGCAGTCATGACCGGTACGGGCCAATGCGTCAACAACATTATACGATATAAGATCGGTCTTTTCCTAGGCGCCTTATCGGTGTAGCGTGCGATCATCAGCAAGGATGGGATGACAGGCATGGACGACGGGCGGCAGGTTCAGGACGGCGCGATCGGCGCGTCGCCCGTCACGTCCACCGCTACCGGCATTGTTACCGGGCGGTTGCATCATATGGTGGCGCATCGGCTGGCGACGCAGATTATCGGCGGTGCGCTGCCGGTCGGCCATGTCTTTCCGGCCGAGGTCGATCATGCCGAAGCGCTGGGCATATCGCGATCGGTGCTGCGCGAGGCGTTCCGGATACTGACCGCCAAGGGGCTGGTCAGCAGTCGCCCCAAGGCCGGCACCAAGGTCAATGAACGGCGGCAATGGAGCATGCTCGACCCGGATGTGCTTGCCTGGCAGATCCAGTCGGAGCCGAGCGAGCAATTTCTGCGCGACCTGTTCGAGCTGCGCATGATGGTGGAGCCGCAGGCGGCCGAGATGGCGGCCAGCCGGCGCAGCGAAGGGCAGTTGATCGATATGGCCAATGCGCTGGACGCGATGGAGCGTTACACGCTGGCGACCGAGAAGGGGCGGGCCGCCGATCAGCGGTTTCACGGATTGCTGATGGAGGCGGCGCAGAATGAGCTGCTTTTCTCCTTGTCCAGTTCGATCATGTCGGCAATCGCCTGGACCACGGCAGCGAAGCAGCGGGTCCAGGACGCGCCGCGCGATCCCATGCCGGAGCATCGTGCGCTTTATAGGGAGATAGCCGCGCAAAACCCACGGCAGGCGCAAAAGGCGATGCGGACCCTCATCGAACTGGCGCTGGCGGACATGCATGTCGCCCTGCGCCGCTGAACCACGATCGAACAAGTCGGACAATAGGGATTGACAGCATAACCCTGCGCTCTATCATATAGTATACGATATTCGGTAGGAGTGTTTAGCAATGAAAGCCAATCGTCGCGAGTGGCTGGCAGGGGTCGCTGCCCTTGCCGTCTGCGCCGTCCCGTTCAAGGGGCTGGCCGCGATCGCGCCCAAGATTCCGCTGCGCGCAAGGCCGCTGCCGCTGACCGATGTGCGCCTGCGCCCGTCCGATTATGCGACCGCGGTCGAGGTGAACATCGCCTACCTCCTGTCGCTCAGCCCCGATCGTTTCCTGCATAATTTCCGCAAATATGCAGGCCTTGAACCCAAGGCGCCGATCTATGGCGGCTGGGAATCCGACACGATCGCCGGCCATACGCTCGGCCATTATATCACCGCTTTGGTGCTGGGCTGGCAGCAGACCGGTAATGAAGAGTGCCGCCGCCGCGCTGACTATATTGTCGATGAACTGGCTCTGTGTCAGGCGCAGCGCAAGGATGGTTATATCGGCGCGCTGGGTCGAAAGACCAAAGACGGCCAGATCGTCGATGGCGAACAGATTTTCCCCGAAGTGATGCAGGGGCAGATCAAGTCGGGCGGCTTCGATCTCAATGGCAGCTGGTCGCCGCTCTACACCGTCCACAAATATTTTGCTGGCCTGCTCGATGTCCATGGCGCCTGGGGCAACGCGAAGGCGCTGACGGTCGTGATCGGTCTGGCGGGCTATTTCGAGACGGTGTTTGCGGCGCTGAACGATGCGCAGATGCAGGAATTGCTGGGCTGCGAATATGGCGGCCTGAATGACAGCTATGCCGAACTCTACGCCCGCACCGGCGATCCGCGCTGGCTGGCGGTGGCGGAGCGCATCTATGACCGCAAGGTTCTCGATCCGCTGGTGGCGCAGGAAGATAAGCTGTCCAACTTCCACGCCAATACGCAGGTGCCCAAGCTGATCGGGCTGGCGCGCATCCATGAACTGACGGGCAAGGAGGAACCGGGCCGCGCCGCGCGCTTCTTCTTCGACCGGGTGACGCAGCATCACAGCTATGTCATCGGCGGCAATGCCGATCGCGAATATTTCTTCGAGCCCGATACGGTCGCGCTGCACCTGACCGAGTCCACCTGCGAACATTGCAACAGCTATAATATGCTCAAGCTGACGCGGCATCTTTATGGCTGGCAGCCGGACGGGGCGCTGTTCGACTATTATGAGCGGGCGCACCTCAACCATGTCATGTCGGCGCAGAACCCGGCCAATGCCGGCTTCACCTATATGACGCCGATGATGAGCGGTGCGCCGCGCGGCTATTCGCAGCCCGACGAGGACGCCTTCTGGTGCTGCGTCGGCTCCGGCATGGAAAGCCACGCCAAGCATGGCGACTCTATCTATTGGGAGGGAGACGACACTTTGTTCGTCAATCTCTACATCCCGTCGGCAGCGCAGTGGAAGGCGAAGGGCGTCGGCCTGACGCTGGACACCGAATATCCGTTCAAGCCGGATATCAAGCTGACTGTCGATACGGTGAAGCAGGGCGCCTTTTCGCTGGCGCTGCGTATCCCGGGCTGGGCCAATGGCCGCTTTGGCCTCAGCGTCAATGGCGCGCCGGTTTCGGTGACGCCCGCCAATGGCTATGCGGTCGTCACGCGCCGCTGGAAGAAGGGCGATGTGGTGGCGCTCAGCCTGCCGCTCGACCTGCGGCTGGAGGCTGCGCCGGGGGCGCCCGATGTGGTGGCCGTCGTGCGTGGCCCGATGGTGATGGCGGCGGACCTTGGTCCGGCGGAAATGGACTGGACCGGCGTGGAACCGGCGATGGTCGGTGAAGACCCGCTCGCCGCCTTCGCACCCATCGTGTCGGATCGTCCGCGTTACCGCACGCAAAATATCATCCGTCCGGCGAACCTCGCCTTCGTGCCTTTCTACAGCCAGTATGAGCGGCGCAGCGCGGTCTATTTCAAGCGCTTTTCGGAATCTGCATGGAAAACCGAAGAGGCCGCTTTCCTGGCCGAACAGGCGCGGCAGAAGGATCTGGCCGCCCGATCGATCGACATCATGCATCTGGGCGAAATGCAGCCCGAGCGCGACCATGGGCTGACGTCGGAGATCAGCTATCCCGTCTCCTATCGCGGGCGTAATGGCCGCGATGCGCGGTCGGGCGGCTATTTCGAATTCGCCATGAAGGTGAAGCCGGGGCCGTTGCTGTTGCAGGCGACCTATTGGGGGGGCGAGCGCAAGCGCAGCTTCGACATATTGGTCGACAATGTGAAGCTGGCGACGCAGAGTCTGGACAATGACAGGCCGGGCAAGTTCCTGGACGTCGATTATCCGATCCCGGAGGCGCTGACCAAGGGCAAGAGCAGCGTCAAGGTCCGCTTCGTGCCGCATGACCGCAGTTCGGCCGGTCCGGTCTTCGGCGTGCGCCTGTTCACCGCCAAGCCGGCGACGTCAGCATGAGCGACATGGTCGCGATGACCCTTGGGCAAGCGGATGCGCTGGCCCGCAAGGTGCTGGAAAGTCGGGGGCTGGCGCCCGACCATGCCGCCGCCGTCGCGCGGACGATGGTGGCGGGCGAGCGGGACGGTTGTGCGTCGCATGGCCTCTATCGCCTGCTGGTCGCCGCCAATTCGATCGAGCGCGGCGTGGTCGTGCCCGATGCGGTACCGGTGGTGAGCGAACCCGCTGCCGCGCTGGTGCGGGTCGATGGCAAGGGCGGCTTTGCGCAATTGCCGTTCGAGCGGGGGCTGCCGCTGCTGGTCGAGAAGGCGCGCAAGTGTGGCATCGCGGCCATGGCGCTCAACAATGTCGTGCATTTCGCGGCGCTCTGGCCGGAGGTCGAGGCGTTGACCGATGCCGGATTGGTGGGCCTTGCCTTCACGCCCAGCCATGCCTGGGTCGCGCCGGAGGGCGGGACCAAGCCGGTGTTCGGAACCAACCCGATTGCCTTCGGCTGGCCGCGTCCCGGCGGGCATCCCTTCGTTTTCGATTTTGCCACCAGCGCGGTGGCGCGGGGCGAGATCGAGCTGCATCGGCGGGCGGGCAAGACCATCCCGCCTGAATGGGGCTATGACGCCGAGGGCCATCCCTCGATCGACCCCAAGGCCGTGCTCGATGGTGCGATGCGCACCTTTGGCGGGCATAAGGGATCGGCGCTGGCGGCGATGGTCGAACTGATCGCCGGGCCGCTGATCGGCGACATGACCAGTGCGGAATCCATGGCGGCCGATCAGGGCCGCATGGGATCGCCGATCGGTGGCGAACTGGTGATCGCGATCGACCCGGCCGGTTTTCTGGGCGCGAGCGTCGAGGATCATCTGGGCCGGGCCGAGGCGATGTTTGAAGCCATCACCGGGCAGGGCGCCCGCCTACCGGGCGCGCGGCGCTATGTTGCGCGTGCGCAATCGGATGCGGAAGGCGTGCGCATCCCGGCGGCGTTGCACCGCGATATCTTGGCTTTGTTGGAAGGGGAAATGGCGTGACGATCTTTGGCGGCCGGACCTGGCTGCTCGCCGGCGCGGCGTTCATCAGTCTGGTGGCGCCCATGGCGCAGGCCCAGCCCGCAGCCCAGTCGGCGGACAAGGCGTTCGAGGCGATCTATACGGCCGAATATGACTGGCGGCAGAAACAGTCCGGGCCAAGCGAGGATGGTCCCAAGGATCAGGCGCTGGCTCTGCCCGACGTCGGTCCCAGGGTGCAGGCCGCGCGGCTAGCCCGCTGGGAGCAGGTGGAGAAGCAGCTTGCCGGGATCAACGTCGAGCAATTGTCGCCCGAGCAGAAGATCAACTTTGCCGTCTACAAGGGGCAGATCGATGCGATGCTCGCCGAGCAGCGCTATCGCGATTATGAGAAGCCGCTGAACGCCGACACCAGCTTCTGGGGCGATCTGGCCGGCTGGGCGCGCGATCCCGTGCGCGATGAGGCGGGGGCGCGGCGCTATATTGCCATGTTGCGCGACATTCCGCGCTTCTACGACCAGCAGATCGCGAATATGCGGGCCGGCCTGAAGCGGGGTTTCACGCCTGCGCAGATCACGTTGCAAGGGCGCGACATCGGCGTCGAGCAGGTGGCGAAGGCGAAGAGCGTGGAGGATAATCCCTTCTACGCGCCGTTCAAGGCATTGCCTGCGACCATTCCCGCCGATGTGCAGACGGCGTTGAAGAACGAGGCCCAAGCCGCGATCGCGCAGGCGGTGGTGCCGGCGCACCACAACCTGCTGACCTTCCTGCGGGAGGATTATATTCCGGGCGCGCGCAAGGATCTGGCGGCGTATAAACTGCCCGACGGCAAGGCCTATTATCAGTCCAAGATCCGCGAGTTCGTGACGCTGGACAAAAGCCCGGCCCAGATTCACCAGATCGGTCTTGATGAAATGGCGCGCATCCGCGGGCAGATGGGCGAGGTCATGAAACAGGTCGATTTCAAGGGCGACCTGCCGGCCTTCCTCACCTTCCTGCGCACCGATCCGCAATTTTATGCCAAGACGCCGCAGGAATTGCTGAACCGCGCGGCGTGGATCGCCAAGACGTTCGACGGCAAGGCGTCCGAATATTTCGGGCGGATGCCGCGCATGCGCTTCGCGATCAAGCCGGTGCCGGACGATATCGCGCCCTTCTATACCGGCGGGCGCGGCGGGCCGGGCATCTATCTGGTCAACACCTATAATCTGCCATCGCGCCCCTTCTATTCGCAGGTCGCGCTGACCCTGCATGAGAGCGCGCCGGGTCATGCGATGCAGATGCCATTGGCGGCAGAGAATAAGGAACTTCCCGCCTTCCGCCGCGACACCTATCTGTCGGCCTATGGCGAGGGCTGGGCGCTCTATTGCGAGGCGCTGGGCGAGGATATGGGCATGTATGAAACCCCCTATGATCGCTTCGGCATGCTGAGCTATCAGGCGTGGCGCGCGTCGCGGCTGGTGGTCGATACCGGCATTCACGCGATGGGTTGGACCCGCAAACAGGCGCAGGAGTATCTGCACGACAATACGGCGCTGTCCGATCATGAGATCGAGACGGAGGTGGACCGTTATATCGCCTGGCCGGGGCAGGCACTGTCCTATTATATGGGCGAGCTCGCCTTTGTGGATGCGCGCAAGAAGGCGGAAAAGGCGTTGGGGCCGAAGTTCAATATTCGTGCCTTCCATGATGCGGTGCTGGCGCTGGGCGCGGTGCCGCTGCCGGTGATCGACCAGCGCGTCGACCAGCTGATCGCCGATGGTGGCAAGGGACCGTATCCCGATGAGGAATAAGCTGCTCGCCGGCATTGCGCTGGTCATGGTTGTCGGGCCAGCTGGTGCGCAGGAAGCGCGCCAGATCAGCGTGCCGGGCAATCCCATATTGGCCGATGGCGACTATTATTCGGCCGACCCCGCGCCCTTCGTGGCGGATGGTGCGCTGTGGATCGTCGCGGGGCGCGATCAGGCGGAACCGGACGTCAACGACTTCATCATGGGCCAGTGGCAGTTGCTGAAGACGACCGATCCCAGGTCGGGCCAATGGACCCATTATCCCGACATCATCCGCCCGGAAAATGTCTTCGCCTGGGCGGAGGAAGCGCGCGCCTATGCCGGGCAGATCATCCAGGGGCCGGACAAGCGCTATTATTTCTACGCCCCGGTGCTGGAGAAGAATAGCGACGCCAAGGATCGTTTCGCCATCGGCGTCGCAGTGGCGGACAGCCCGACCGGGCCGTGGCGTGATGCGCATCCGTCGGGGCCGATCCTGTCGCAGCATGTGCCGGTGGCGAAGGATATCCAGAACATCGATCCCACCGTGCTGATCGACGATGACGGCCGGGTCTATCTCTATTGGGGCACGTTCGGCCAGTTGCGCGGCATCGAGCTGGAACGCGACATGGTGACGCTGAAAGGCGAGGGGCAGGCGATCGAGGGGCTGACCGGCTTTTTCGAGGCGCCCTGGATCATGAAGCGCAAGGGCATTTATTATATGCTCTATGCGGGGAACAAGGCGGGGCCGACGTCGGACTGTACCCCGGCCGTCTATCATGCCTGCATCGCCTATGGCACCGCGCCTTCGCCGATGGGGCCATGGACCTATCGCGGCGTGGCGTTGAAGCCCGTATCCTCCACCACGTCGCATCCGGGCGCGGTGGAGTATAACGGGCAATGGTATCTGGTCTATCATACCGCCGATGCGAAGGATGGCGGCCATTTCCGGCGCAGCGTCGCGATCGACAGGATGGAATGGGATGACAGCGTGACGCCCGCGCGGATCAGGACGGTGGTGCCGACGCGGCGACCGCAGCCGCCTTTGCCTGCGACGCGGAACATCGCGCGTGAGGCTTCAGCCGCCGCGTCCAACGATCCGGTGCCGGTGCAATATTGGATCAAGGCGCTGAACGACGGCATTACCAAGGCGGCGCCGCTGCCGCCCGACCTGTGGGGCAGCTGGTCGCCGGATAATCCTGCGAGCCAGTGGATCGAATATCGCTGGGACAAGCCGGTGACGATCGACGGATCGCGCATCTGGTTCTGGAACGACCAGCCGGCAGGGTCCGGTATGGGCGTCGCGCCGCCGGCCGCCTGGCATCTGGAATATTGGCAGGGCGAGGGCGGCTGGACGCCAGTGCCGGCCGCTGGCAGCTATGGCACGCTGCCGGGTGGTTTTCAGGCGGTCAGCTTCCCGTCGATCCGCACCCGTTGCCTGCGCGCGGTGCTGGATGCGTCGGGTGATAGCAAGAGCCATGCCGGGCTGGCCGTGCAGGAATGGGAAGTGCTGACGCCCAAGGCCGTGCCGCCTGTGGTACGGGATGGGGACTCGAAACCGGCACCGGGTTGTGGCTGACGCGACAACGAGTTGGACAGCTGATCGGGATAAGGGGCGCGGGGCAACCGGCGCCCCTTTTTCTTATCTTTCAAAGATTTGATCGCGATCCGCATCTCGCCTGCAACTTTGTTGCCGAAAAATTGCAACGGCCTTGACTCCGACAAAATAATGTAGTTGGTATACGATATAAAGTCAGGCGATCCGCCGGGGAATAAGGGGAAAGTGGATGAAGTCTCGTATGGTTTTCAACATGTCGGCGGCTTTGTCCGCGCTGGCTTTTGCGTCGCTTTCGGTCGCCGCAGCGGCGCAGGATGCGCCGCAATCCCCGGACGAAACGGCTGCCGCCAAGTCTGACATCATCGTCACCGGCGTACGCGGCAGTGTCGAGGCGGCAGCGACCAAGAAGAAGAACAGCAAGCAGATCGTCGATTCCATCGTCGCCGAAGACGCCGGCAAATTGCCGGACAATAACGTCCCCGAAGCGCTGTCGCGCGTGACCGGCGTGCAGATCAACCGCGAGCGTGGCCAGGGGCAGGGCGTCACCATTCGCGGCCTCAGCCAGGTGCAGACCACCGTCAACGGCAACAACGTCAATCTGGGCACCGACCGGTCGATCAGCCTGGCGGATATTCCAGCCGAATTGCTGAAATCGGTCGACGTCTACAAGACCCGCACCGCCGATCAGGTCGAAGGCGGCATCGCCGGCACGGTGAATGTCGAACTGCGCCGTCCGCTGGACCTGAAGAAGGGCCTGACCGTCGCGGGCAGCGTGCGCGGCGCCTATGACGAATTTGCCGAGAAGACCAGCCCCTATGCCAGCCTGTTGCTGGGCGAGCGGTTCGAAACCGGCATCGGCGAAATGGGCTTCCTGCTCAACGGTAGCTGGACCAAGACCTATTATCAGGAAAATTATGTCGAGAGCGAGTCGCCCGACACGGTCTGTTGCGAAGGCGATGCCAACAGCCCGCTCTACAATCTGCCGGCAGAATATCGCGATGCCGTCATCCCCTATCGCACCCAATATGGCACGGAGAGCGGCTATGTGACGCGGCCGTCGCTGAGCGGCGTGTTCCAGTGGAAGCCGTCCGACAAGCTGGAGTTCATTCTGGAGGGCAGCTATATCGGGTCGAAGGAGCGCCGCTCGATCGACAAGATGTGGACGCTCAACCGCGAATGGAACACGCAGTTCAGCGGTATCGAACTGATGCCGGACGGCCAGACGATCAAGAAGCTGACCATTTCCAACCCGAACGGCGTGCCGGCCTATATCGAGGGGACGTACAACACGCTGAAGCGCGACCTGTACACCACCAATTTCGAAACCAACTGGCGCCCGACCGATCGCGCGCTGCTGCATTTCAGCACACAATATAGCTGGTCGAAGGACAGCTATTATTATGTGCAGCAGATTTTGCGGCCCTATAACCTGCAATCGGCGACGATCGATTTCGTGTCGGATGCCTATTCGCGGCCGATCCCGTCGATCACCTTCAATGGCACCGATCTGAACGACGTCACCCAATATGGCGTCAACCGGTTCCAGGACAATGCCGGCATATCGAAGAACAAGGAATTTGCGAGCCAGCTCGACCTGACTCTGGAACTGAGCGACAAGAACCTGCTCCGCTCCTTGCAGACCGGCATTCGTTACAATCGTCGCGACGTCGATCGCTATTATGGCTATCGCGACGGCTTCCCCCGCGTCGATGGCAAGGATGCGCCGCTCACCGCCTTCCCCGGTGGCGATCAGGCATCGCTGATCGGACCGGATCTGGCCGGTTCGCCGCAATGGTATCGCATCCCCGGCAAGGCGCTGCTGAACAATATCGACGCGGTGCGCGCCTATATTCAGGCGACCGATCCGGGCAATGCCGTTCGCTTCTCCAGCGAATTGCCGCCGAGCGACCAGGGTCAGACCTTCACCTCGGTCGAAAATACCTTCGCTGCCTATGCACAGCTTAACTACGGCTTTGATGTCGGATTCCCGATCGACGGCGTGGTCGGCCTGCGCGCGGTCAATACCTGGGGCAGCTCGAACAGCTTCCAATATCGTATCGGTGCAGCGGCGGATGGGTATCCGCTGATCATCGAGGAAAGCTCGGGTCGCGGCAACTTCATGGATTATCTGCCCAGCGTCACCGCCACGCTGCATTTCGATCCCAAGACGCAGTTGCGCCTGTCCTACACCACCAACGTGTCGCGGCCGAACTTCTACGACCTGCGTCCCTTCTTCTTCGTCGATCCCAATGCGGCGACGCCCAATGTCGACGCCGGCAACCCGGACCTGAAGGCGCAACGCGAATGGTCGATCAATGCCAGCCTCGAACATTATTTCGGTCGGGCCGGGTCGGCGTCGATCGCAGGCTATTACAAGAAGGCGACCAACTGGACCTATTTCAGCCGGGAAGTGGCGGCCGATCTGGGTGAATATGGCCTGCCGGGCCGCAGCGGTACCATATCGCAGTTGCGCAATGCGGGCGACGGCACCTTCTACGGCATCGAAGCCCAGGTGCAGAGCTTCTTCGACTTCCTGCCGGGCGCGCTCAAGAATTTCGGTGCCAGCCTGAACGTGTCGCGCATTTTGGAGGCGCGCGTCGAATATCCTTATCCCGAGGATTTCCCCGGTGCCTTCGACTCGGTCGATACGTCGAAATGGACTGCCAACGCGGCGCTCTATTATGACACGCCCAAGTTCAGCACCCGCGTCGCCTTCAACTATCGTTCGCCCTATCGCCTGTGGGTGTGGACCGACAATCCGGCCTATAGCTGGTACAACGACGCCACCTATCGTCTGGACGCGGCCGTCAACTACACGCCGGTCAAGTTCATGACCCTGTCGATCGAAGGTACCAACCTGACCGGCAACGATCCCTATCGCTACTTCGGCAAGGATAATCTGCTGCCGCTGGGGGTCCGCACCATGGCGCGGACGGTGCAGGGCAGCATCCGCTTCCGCTTCTGATCGCGATGCGAAACTAGGCAGACATAAGCGGTCGTGGCGAATAGTCGTCACGGCCGCTTTTTCTTGGAAGGGCGAAGGCGTGCGTGCAGTTCCGATAGTTTTGGCGCTGACCGTCATGATGGCAGGTCAGGTGCAGGCGAAGGAGGTCGCGGTCACGGTGCCGGCGACCGCGATGCCGTGGAACCCCGGCGTCAATGGCAAGAAGAGCTTTGGTCGGCGCGATGGCAGCCGCCCGGTGATGATCGCGGGCCAGCATCTGTTCGAGGGCGCGAAGGTCCGCTTTTCCGCCACCGGCGAAACGACCACGATCCCGGGCGGCATCACCATCGGCCCGGACGGACAGGCGGATTTCGTGGCCGATGACAATATCGGCAATTCGGGCGTCGTCTTTCCCGGTCATTATGTCGATCGGGCGGCCCGGCCGATCAAGCTGAACGCGCTGCTCGGCGCCTTTATCGACGCGGATGGCCGGATCGTCGGCATGCCCTTCCTGATCGGGCGGGCGGCGGCGGTGAGCGTGCCGGCCGGGGCGATGGGCATTTCGCTGGGCATCAATGACGATATTTATGCCGACAATGCTGGTAGCCTGTCGGTGACCGTCGACATTCCCGAAGCCCGCGTGATCGTGGAGGATAAGGAGGCGCAATGATGAAAGGCCTGTTGCTGGCGACCGCCCTGCTGATACCCGCCGTCCCGGTGGCGGCGAAGGAGGTCAGCCTGAGCGTCGATGCGCGATCCGGTCCCTGGCTGAACAAGGCCAACAAGAAGATGCGTTACGGCAAGGGCGACGAACGGCCGCCGGCCATGGTCAGCGGTTTCGTCAACGACACCGCCGAAAAGATCGCGATCATGGTGGCCGATGGCGCGACGACGCAGGTCGGCGGTCGGGAAGTCGGGCCGGAAGGGCTGGAGGATCAGGCGGTCGACGACCAGCCGGGCGAGGGCGGAAAATATTATCCCAGCCTCTATGCGCCCAAGATCCTCTATCCCAATCATCGCCATGCGCTGATGGCGGCCTTTGTCGATGCGCAGGGCGTGCTGATGGGGCGCCCCTTTGCGGTGGGGAAGGGCGCACGGGTCACGATCCCGGATCAGGCCGCAGGACTGGTGATGGGGTTCAACGATGTCGGCTTTGCCGGCAACAGCGGGGCGCTGGCCGTGACCGTGACATTGCCCGATGATTGATCGCGGCAAGGCAGGAAAGGACAAGGGCATCATGACTCGATCCGGAATTACCGCCCTGTTGCTGGCAGGTATCGGCCTGGCCACCGCATCGGCCGCGATCGCCGGCGAAGCGGCGCCGGACCGGCGTTGCGTAATGCAAAGCAGGGTCGCCGCCCCGGTGGTGCGCGAGGATGGCCGGCTCTATTTCCGGGGCCAGCCGGACCGGAAGCGATCCTATGTCGCGGTCTTCAAGGGCGGTTCCTGCCCCGGCCTCACCCCCTTTGCCACCGCCGTCGTGGAGACGACGGGCGCAGGCTATTGCGAGGGGGACAAGGTCCGCGCGGTCATCATGCCCAGCCGGATTCCGGGGCCGATCTGCGTGATCGACCATCTTGCGCCATTCAGCGGCGATGTCGATGATCCGGTGCCGGATGCTAGCGATAACAAATGATTGCCGCAGTGCAAAAAGTCCGTTGCAACCGCCAACGTAATATCGTATACGATATTTAGATTAACGCTAAGAAGCAGGAAGAACGAATATGGCAATTGGTTGGAAGGGCGTGTTCCCGGCGGTCACCACGCAGCTGCGTGCGGATCTGTCGATCGACCTCGCCGACACGCAGCGCGTGGTCGACGATCTGGTCAAGGACGGCGTCACCGGCGTGATTGCGCTGGGTACGGTGGGTGAAAACAACTCGCTGGAATATGACGAGAAGGTCAGCGTTCTTTCCGCCATTGTCGAAGTCGTGGACGGCCGCGTGCCGGTCATCACCGGCGTATCGGAATATGATACCCGCCGTGCCGTGCGCTATGCGCAGGCCGCAGAAAAGGCCGGCGCCGATGGCCTGATGCTGCTGCCGCCGATGGTCTATGTGCCCAAGGCGCATGAACTGGTCGCCCATTTCAAGGGCGTTGCCGACCAGACCGGCCTGCCGATCATGCTGTACAACAACCCGCCGGCCTATCGCACCGTGATCGACCAGGAGGTGCTGACTGCACTGGTGGATGTGAAGAATATCGTGGCGGTCAAGGAATCGGCGCCCGATACCCGTCGCTTCACCGATTTCCGCAATGCGTTCGGCGATCGCTACACGCTGTTCGCGGGTCTGGACGATGTCGCGCTGGAAGGCCTGTATCTGGGGGCGCAGGGTTGGGTGTCCGGCCTGACCAACGCCTTCCCCAAGGAATCGGTCGAGCTGGTTCGCGCCTTCGAGCGGGGCGACCATGCCAAGGCGATGGAAATCTATCGCTGGTTCATGCCGCTGCTGCACCTCGACGCCGAACATGATCTGGTCCAGTCGATCAAGCTGGCGGAAGAAGTGATGGGCCGTGGGTCCGAGCGTGTTCTGCCGCCGCGCTATGTGTTGCAGGGCGAACGCCGCGCCGAAGTGATCGCGATGGTCGAAAAGGCCGCTGCGACCCGTCCGGACCTGTCTGTCGCCGCTGCGGCCTGATAGGGAGCGGCGATGCGTCACACCTTCTTCTGCATCGACGGCCATACGGCCGGGAACCCCGTCCGCCTCGTCGCGGGCGGGGCCCCGCTGCTCAAAGGCGCGTCCATGTCGGAACGGCGGCAGGATTTCCTGACCCGGTTCGACTGGATTCGCACCGGCCTGTGCTTCGAGCCGCGCGGGCATGACATGATGTCGGGCGGCTTCCTTTATCCGCCGACCTTGCCCGATGCCGATATCGGCATATTGTTCATCGAGACCAGCGGCTGCCTGCCCATGTGTGGCCATGGCACGATCGGCATCATCACCTTTGGCCTGGAACATGGACTGATCGTGCCGACGACGCCGGGCCGGCTGAAGGTCGAGGTGCCAGCCGGGGTGATCGACATCGCCTATGAGACGGAGGGGCAGAAGGTGACGGCAGTGCGCATCACCAATGTCCCCGCCTATGTCGCGGCGACGGGGATCGAAGTCGATGTGGATGGCATCGGGCCGCTGACGGTCGATGTGTCCTATGGTGGCAATTATTATGCGATCATCGAGCCGCAGGGCGCTTACACCGGGCTGGACGACATGGGTGCCGCCCGCCTGATCGAGTTGAGCGGTCGCATCCGCGCGGCGATTCGCGAGAAGTACGAGCCGGTGCATCCGATCGATCCGACCATCCGGGGGGTCAGCCATATCCTCTGGGCGGACAAGGCCCGTGGCGACGGCGCCGATGGCCGCAATGCCGTCTTCTACGGCGACAAGGCGATCGACCGCAGCCCGTGCGGCACCGGCACGTCGGCGCGGCTGGCGCATCTGGCGTCGTCGGGGCGGCTGAGCGTGGGCGACCGTTTCGTCCATGAAAGCTATATCGGTAGCCGCTTCATCGGCCGGGTCGAGCAAGCGGTCGAACTGGGCGGGGAAGCCGCGATCATCCCGTCGATCGAGGGATCGGCGATCGCGACCGGCTTCAACACCATCTGGATCGACCAGGCCGACAGCTTCTGGGCCGGTTTTCAGGTGAAGTGATTGGACGGGGGCTTGCGCCTCCCGCATTTCCGTCATTGCGAGCGTAGCGAAGCAATCCAAGGGCGCTCCTATGGATTGCTTCGCTACGCTCGCAATGACGAGGGTATATGCTTTACGCCTTGCCGCGCCGGGGGCGCAGGCCGTCGCGCATCGCGATATTGCTGTTGATGCGAGTCACGCCGGGGAGGCGGGACAAGATCTCGCCATGGATGCGTTCATAGGCATCGACGCTGTCCACCTCCACCCGCAGCCAGTAATCGACCGCGCCGGTCATCAGGAAACATTCCCGCACCTCCGGACATTGGCGGACGGCATGTTCGAAGCGGGAGAGATAATCCTCCGTCTGCCGGTCGAGCGTCACCTGCACCAGCACATTGACCATCGCGCCATCATCCCGCCCGCCAGTGACAAGCGTATAGCCGCGAATATAGCCTTCGGCTTCCAGCTGGCGAATACGCCTGTGGCAGGCAGACGGGGACAGGCCAACCTCGGCGGCGACCTCCGCATTGGAGCGGCGCGCATTGAGTTTCAGCAGGCGCAGGATGGCGCGGTCGGCATTGTCTAGGCTGTTGGCCATATATGCGAATCTCTTGAAATATCCTGTCCCATATGGCGGCATATTCGAATAAAGTCGCGCACTTCGGTAGCCTATTCGCAGAAACGTCGGATAGCCTGGCGGTTATCGGAAGGGGATGGCGATGGAATATGGAACTGCGGCCGACCTGCGCATCGATCTGGGCGCGTTGCTGGCCAATTACCGGCTGATCGCGGATCGCGTCGCCCCGGCGCAGGTTGCCGGCGTGGTGAAGGCCGATGCCTATGGCCTGGGCGCGGTGCCGGTGGCGCGGGCCTTGCTGGATGCCGGGTGCCGTCATTTCTTCGTCGCCCATCTGTGCGAGGCGGCGGCGCTGAAACCGCATCTGCCCCATGACGCCACCCTCTATGTGCTGAATGGCCTGCGTCCCGGCGCCGAGGCGGAATGCGCCGGGCTGGGCGCCGTGCCGGTGCTCAATGCGCTGGTGCAGATCGAGCGCTGGTCGGCGCTGGCGCGCGAACTGGGACACAGGCTGCCGGGGGTGGTGCAAGTGGATAGCGGGATGTCGCGCCTTGGCCTGACGCCGGAGGAACTGGCGACCCTGCATGCACAGCCGGCGCTGCTGGACGGCATCGATGTCCGACTGGTCATGACCCATCTGGCCTGCGCCGACGATCCGTCGGACCAGACCAATGCGGACCAGCGATCGCTGTTCGACAGCATCGCGGCGCAATTTCCCGGCGTGCCGCGCTCGATCGACAATTCGGGTGGCGCGATGGCGCATGGCGTGCGGCATGGCGACATCGTCCGCGCCGGCATCGCCCTTTATGGTGGGGCGCCGCATGGCGATCCCAACCCGATGGCGGCCGTGGTCGCGCTCGACGCCTATATCATGCAGTTGCGGCAGGTGCCGGCGGGCGCGGGCGTGGGCTATGGCCTGACCCATCGCTGCACGCGACCCTCGCGCATCGCCACCCTCTCGGTCGGCTATGCCGATGGCTGGCCGCGTCATCTGAGCGGCCGGGGCAGCGCCTATATCGGCGGCATCCGCGTGCCGGTGATTGGCCGGGTGTCGATGGACAGCATGGCGATCGACGTCACCGACGTGCCCGACCATCTTCTCTATCCCGGTGCGCCGGTCGAACTGATCGGTCCCAACCAGACGATCGACGCCGTCGCCACGCAGGCCGGTACCATCAGCTATGAAATATTGACCCGCCTCGGCAGCCGCTATGCGCGCACCTATCTGCCCGAGCCGGTGACGACCGACATGGGGAGCATCAAGGCATGAAGATCGTCATATTGGGCGGTGGCGTGATCGGCGTCACATCGGCATGGTATCTGGCCGAAGCCGGGCATGAGGTGGTCGTGGTCGACCGCCAGACCGGTGTGGCGCAGGAAACCAGCTTCGCCAATGCAGGCGAGATTTCGCCGGGCTATGCATCCCCCTGGGCGGCGCCGGGCATCCCGGCCAAGGCGCTGCGCTGGCTGTTCATGCAGCATGCGCCGCTGATCCTGCGGCCCAAGGTCGATATGGCGATGCTGCGCTGGCTGGTGGCGATGCTGGGCAATTGCAACGCTGCCGATTATCGCATCAACAAGGGGCGGATGGTGCGGCTGGCCGAACATAGCCGCGACCGGCTGATCGCGCTGCGCGCAGCGACGGGCATCAGCTATGACGAGCGCAGCCAGGGCACGTTGCAACTGTTCCGCGAGCAGAAGCAGATGGACGGCATCGCCAAGGATATCGAGGTGCTGCGCGCCGACAATGTGCCGTTCGAGGTGCTGGACCGCGCCGGATGCCTGGCCGCCGAGCCGGGCCTTGCCGCCAGCGCTGCGTCGATCGTCGGCGGGCTGCGTCTGCCCAATGACGAGACGGGCGACTGTTTCAAATTCACCAACGCGCTGGCCGAGATGGCGAAAGCGCGGGGCGTACAGTTTCTGATGGGCCGCACGATCCGGGGGCTGGCGACGCAAGGCGGTCGCATCGCCCATGTCGATACGGCGGAAGGGCCGGTGATCGGCGACGCCTATCTGGTCGCCATGGGCAGCTATTCGCCGCTGATGGTCGCACCGCTTGGCCTGCGCCTGCCGGTCTATCCGGTGAAAGGCTATTCGATCACCGTGCCGATCGTGCAGGAAGCGGGCGCACCGGTTTCGACCCTGCTCGATGAAAGCTACAAGGTGGCGATCACCCGGCTGGGCGATCGCATCCGGGTGGGCGGCATGGCCGAACTGTCGGGCTATACCAATGATCTGCCACAGGCACGCCGCGATACGCTGGACCATAGTGTCGGCACGCTCTTCCCCGGTGCGGGCGACCTGTCACGCGCGACCTTCTGGAGCGGTCTGCGGCCGATGACGCCGGATTCGACGCCGGTGATCGGCGCGACGAAGATCGACAATCTGTTCCTGAACACCGGCCATGGCACGTTGGGCTGGACCATGGCCTGCGGATCGGGCCATGTCATCGCCGACATCATCAGCGGCCGGAAGCCGGCGATCGAGAGCGGCGATCTGGCTTTGTCGCGTTATCGCAACTGATATTCAAGGAGATCCCATGACCATCACCCGCATCGAAACCGGCCCGCGCATGAGCGAGGCGGTCATTCACGGCGACACCGTCTATCTGGCGGGGCAAGTCGGCGAGGGCGCAAGCGTCACCGAACAGACGAAGAGCGCGCTGGCGGAAATCGAGCGCCTGCTGGGCTTGGCCGGCAGCAGCAAGGCGCATATCCTGCGCGCGACCATCTGGATGGCCGACATGGCCGATTTCGAGGAAATGAACGCGGTCTGGGACGGCTGGATCGCCGATGTCGCCGCGCCGACCCGCGCGACGGGCGAGGCGAAGCTGGCCACGCCCGATTATAAGGTCGAAATCATCATCACCGCCGCGCGCGCCTGATGAGGCATGGAAGGCGGCGCATCGTGGCGCCGCCTTATCCGGCCAGCGCCTGACCAGACGGCTGCGGCAACAGGCGCAGTGTCGCCGCGAAAATTGCCAGCCCTGCCACGCCCAGAACGATCACCGCCACGGTCAGCAGCCCGATCTGGTTGGCATCGAACAGCATGCCGGCCGGAAACGGCCCGGTGGCTCCGACCAGCATGCCAGCCCGCTGCAGGAAACTCGCGCCGCGCCCGCTTTCGTCGATCTGCGCCGCTATGCCGAATACGGCGGGATAGAAGGCGAATAGCAGGAACATCACGATGCAGCCGAAGATGGCGAAGGGCAGGATCGCGGTCACATAGAGCATGGCGAGCAGGCTGCCACTGATGCCGCAAATTGCCAGATAGACAAAGCCGTTGCGGCCGAGCAGCCTGCTCATTCTGCTGGTCAGCAAGCTGCCCCCGATCGAACGGCGTGTGGTCAGGGCCATGATGACACCGATCTGCGACGTCCCCAGCCCGACCTTGGCGGCCAGAGTGTAGAAGAGGGCCCATATGCCCTGGAAGGAAATCGCCAGTACCGCAAAGCCGGCCGACAGGATCATGGTCTTTCGCCACCTGGATTGCTGCATGTCCGCGCTGTCGGCAGCGGTCGACTGGACGTCACACCCGCGTCGGCGGGCAGCATCAGGACGAAGGGCGTCATGAGGATGGCAAAGCCGAGATAGGCGATAAAGGGAAAGGAATGTTGCACCTGCGCATGGATGACGGGCAGAGCGGCCAGAACGAGGAAGCTGAGGATGGCGCCGCCGGTGAACAGATAGCCATGGGCCTTTTGCGCGTCGGGCAACCGTGCAGCGGCGGCATAAGGCACCACGGTCAGGATGCCGAACCCGATCGCTGCGCCGATCCGGCCCAGTAGCAACGGGGCGAAGGATTCGAACAGGATGGAAACCGCGCTCGCGCCGATCGACAGCAGGAAAACCGCCAGCGCTAGGGTCGGGCCTCGTTGATCAGAGCCAGAAGATGACGGTTTCGGCGAGAGCGATGGCGGAGAAGAAGGCGGTTGGGCACCGATCGTAGCGTGTAGCGACCCGCCGCCAGTCCTTGAGGCGTCCGAACATGATCTCGATGCGGTTGCGGCGTTTGTAGTATTTGACGGCTTTGTTCCGGGATTTCCGGCCCGGGATGCAGGGGGTGATAGCCTTTTCCTGCAAGGCATAGCGGAACCAGTCGGCGTCGTAACCACGATCCGCCAGCAGCCATTGGGCTTTGGGAAGTTCGTCCAGCAAGGCCGCCGCGCCAATATGATCGCTGACCTGACCTGCGGTCATGAAGAAGCTGATCGGCCGACCATTGGTATCCGTCAAGGCATGAAGCCCTTCGACAAGCTCAGGAGAGCCTTGGTGTTCATGCCGCCTTTCGTGCGGCCAATCAGGCGGCCCGCATCCCCCCTTTTTACCGCAAGGCTCGATGCTGCGCGGTGGGCCTTGAGATAGAACCGGCCCCGGCGAAGGCCGGGGTCGCGTCGATCATCACCGTCTTGCATTCGGATGCCTGGGGCGCAGCCAGACCTTCCATTATCCGCAGGAATACGCCTTTATCGCCCTGCCGCTTCCAGCGGTTGTAAAGCGTCTTGTGCGGCCCATAGTCTTTGGGTGCATCGCGCCAGCGCAGCCCATTGCGGTTCACAAAGATGATCCCGCTCAATACCCGGCGGTCGTCAACACGGGGCTTGCCGTGACTCTTCGGAAAATACGGCTCAAGCCGCGCCATCTGCTCGTCCGTCAGCCAATATAGGTCGCTTAAATCCAGTCTCCTCACGGAGCCTGGATCATACAAACCCAATCATATCAATGGGTCATGACACTAGCAACCATATCAATACCCAACTGCGCGAGTACGGGAGCAGGGCGTCCGCGTGATCACACTGGCATCATCGCCTATCCGATCGCAGCTATCGGAAATCATAGCGTGTCCTCTCATCCCTATTCTGAAACATTGTCGCAAGAATGGCGCGGTTCAAGTCTGGGGCATTGATGGGCTGACGCCCCGATGCGCAGCGCCCGCGACCATAAGATGCAGGAGCGGGACGGCATGTGGGACTATATCGTCATCGGCGCAGGATCGGCCGGATCAGTCCTGGCCGAACGCCTGTCCCGCGACCCGGTCAATCGGGTGCTGCTGGTAGAAGGCGGTGGCGAAAATCGCAGCCCCTTCATCGCCATGCCCAAGGGCATCGCCAAGGTCGTGACCAGGCCCGAGCATGTGCTGGCCTATCAGGTCGAACAGCCCCGCCTGCCGGGCAGCAATGTTCCCGAAGTCTGGATCCGGGGCCGGGGTCTGGGCGGTTCCTCCGCCGTCAACGGCATGATCTGGAGTCGGGGCGAGCCGGCCGATTATGACGCCTGGGGCGCACTGGGCTGCACCGGCTGGGACGGGGCGAGCATGACCGCCGCCTTCCGGGCACTGGAGGATCATGGCCTGGGCGCCAGCGGCCGACGCGGTGCGGGTGGTCCGGTGCATATCACCCCCGGTGGGAATTTCCGCTATCCGCTGACCGCCGATATCATCGCCGCCGGACAGCAGATGGGCATGGCGAAGACCGACGATCTCAACGAGATCGACGGCGACCGCATCGGCTATTACAGCCATAATATCCGCAAGGGTCGGCGCGAGAGCGGCGCCGTGGTCTTCATCGACAAGGCGCGCAAGCGGCCCAATTTCAGCGTGTTGACGCAGACGCTGTGCCGCCGCGTGCTGATGGAGGCCGGGCGGGTGACGGGTGTCGAACTTTCGCACCCTGAACGCGGTATTTGGGTCGAGCAGGCCGCGGGTGAGGTCATCGTTTGCGCCGGGACGCTCGAAAGCCCGCTGGTGCTGGAGCGTTCGGGCATCGGCAACGGTGCTGTTCTGCAAAGGGCGGGCATCGAAACCCTGGTTGATAGCCCCGATGTCGGCCGCCGCATGCGCGAGCATCTGGCCTTCGCCATGCCGTTCCGCCTCACCAAGCCTGTCGGCATCAATCATCACTTCTATGGGCTGGGGCTGATCCTTTCGGTGCTGCGCTATTATCTGACGCGCAGCGGGCCGATGTCGATGGGGCCGTTCGAGGTCGGAGCCTTCGTCAACGTTGCCCACCCGGACAAGCGCACCGACCTGCAACTCTATATGAGCGCCTACACTTTCGCGCTCAGCGACGACAATCATCCCGTGCCGCTCAGCGAAATCGACAGGCAGCCAGGCATGTCCATCTACGGCCAGTTGCTGCGCCTCACCAGTGAGGGCGAGGTGCATGTGAAATCGCCCGATCCCGCCGCAAATCCGCAGATTATCCCCAATTGGCTGACCACCGATTACGACCGCGAAGCCGCCATCGCCACCGTCCGCTATATGCGCCGCTTCATGGCCCAGCCTGCGCTCGCCTCGGTCATGGGCGCGGAGCAGATACCCGGCGTGGCGGTCGAGAGCGACGCGGACATATTGGACAGTTTCCGCCGCCTCGCCACGAGTGGCCTGCACGGCACCGGCACCTGCCGCATGGGCGGCGATGAGCGATCGGTGCTCGATCCGCAACTGCGCGTGCGCGGCGTCGCCGGCCTGCGCGTTGCCGACTGCTCGGTAATGCCCGACCTCGTCACCGGCAATACCAATGCGCCGGCCATGGCGGTCGGCTGGCGCGCCGCCGACATCATCCTGAGCGCGGCGCAGTGAACTTCACCAAGGGCCAAGTCGCTGCGATCACCATCATGGCGGTCGTGGCAGGCTGCGTGCCTGCGCTTCAGCCGATCCTGCTCGGCGCCCTGCTCGACGCGGGCCGCATCGCTGCGCCTCAGGTAGGACAGGCGGCCACGGCTGAAGCATTGGGGATGGTCGCCGCCACGCTGGCGGCGGGTGCGTTTCTACCGCCGCGCCATCTGCGCGCACTTGGGGCACTGTGCGGGCTCGTCATGCTGGCAGCGAACGGCAGCACGCTCCTGTTGGCGGCGCAGGGAATCATTGTCGCCCGCTTCGTCAACGGGTTCGCGTCGGGCATCATCCTGTGGATGCTGGTCGGCCTGCTGTCGCGGGCGGCGGCGCCGGGGCGGCTGTTCGCCGTTTACGTCACGGCGCAGTCAATTCTCGCGTTTCTGCTCTCCTCGCTCATGACGGCCATATTGCTCCCGAAACTGGGCATGGCCGGCGGCTATGGCGCGTTGCTGGTGCTGAGCGCCGTGCCACTGCTGCTCGCCTTCGCCCTGCCGCAGCAATTCGCGTCGATAAATGGCGATGGTGGTACGAAACGACCTACCGTCGCCGGTTTTGTGAGCCTGTTGGCGGTTACCCTGTTCATGTCCGGTGTCTTCTCGGCCTGGGTCTATGTCCTGCCGCTCGCCCGCCAGATCGGCCATTCCGATGCCAGCATCGGCACAGCGATCAGCATGGGCATTGGCATCCAGATCGTCGGCGGCCTTGCTGCGATGCGCCTCGCCGACCGATGGAACGGCGCGCTGACGACCGCCGCCGCCGCGCTGGTCGGGGCAGGGGCGGCCATGCTCCTGCTGCTGCCGGCCGACTGGGCGCTTTACGCCGCGACCGCGCTCATCGCCTTCATCTGGATGTTCACGCCCTCCTTCCACATCCCGATGATCATGGGATTCGACCCCAGCGGCCGTTCGGCGATCTTCATCGGCACGGCGCAGATCGGTGGCGTCGCGCTGGGACCGGCGCTGGCGTCGATGGCCATCGGTAGAAACGATTATCGCGGCGTCGTGGCGGTCAGCGCGGGCGCCTTCCTCTGCGCCATCCTGCTGCTCGCCGCCCTCACACTCACCCGAAAGGAGCAATGAATGCGTATCATAGTGGCCGGATGGCTGACCTTCGACGGCAGCGACTGTAGCGAGATCATCCGCGGCGGGCGCGACCATATCCTCGCCAGCCGGCAGGAAGCGGGCTGCGTCGCCTATGACTGGGCCGTCGATCCGCTCGAACCCGCCCGCATCAACGTGTTCGAGGAATGGGAAACGCCCCAGGCGCTGGGCCAGCATTTCCGTGACCCTTCCTATGCGGCGATGCGCGACCATCTGGGCAGTTTCCCGATGAACGGCTTCGACGTGAAGCTGTACAGCGTAGATGGCGTCGAGCCGGTCTACAACGAGATCGGCGTGCCCCGCGAAGAGATTTTCGGCGTGCGCATCGCGGAACCGGCGCAATGAGCATCTTCGAGGACCGGGTCGCCATAAACGATGTGCTCGCCCGCTACGCCGATGCCGTGAACCAGCGTGACGCCGATCTGTGGGGCGCGACCTGGGATGTGGACGCGCAATGGCAATTGTTCGATCCCGAGCCCGTCCAGGGGCGCGACGCGATCGTCGCCGCCTGGCGAGAGGCGATGGCCGGCTTTCCCTTCGTCGTCATGATGGTGTCGCAGGGTATGGTCGAAATCGACGGTGATCGTGCCACCGGCCGCTCCTATTCCAGCGAGGTCGCTACCACCGCGGACGGCAAGCGGGTGCGCGTGCAGGGCTGCTATCGTGACGAATATCGCAAGCGGGACGGGCGGTGGGGCTTTTCCTCGCGCAGCTTTACCGTCTTGAACAGCGAAGAATATTGAAATTTCGGGAGAACATCATGGGACGTCTGGACAATAAGGTCGCGGTCATATTGGGCGCGTCCGATCCCCGCAGCATGGGCGCGGCGACCGCGCGCCGCTTCGCACAGGAAGGCGCGAAGCTGGTGCTCGCGGCCCGGCGCGAAGCGGCGGTCAAGGCGATCGCCGATGAACTGGGCGCCACGGCCATTGCCTGCGACATCACCGATGAAGCGCAGTTGGCGGCGCTGGCGAAAGCGGCGGTCGACACCTATGGCAAGCTGGACATCGCGGTGAACTATGCCGGGGTGGAAGGTAGCGCCATGCTGCTGGAAACCACCGCCGAAACCTTCCGCCAGCAGGCCGAGGTGCATTTCGTGGGCACTGGCCTGTTCCTGAAGCAGATGGCTCTGGCCATGACCGGCGGTGGATCGATCATCACCGCGTCGTCGCTGACGGCGCTGGTGCAGGCGCCCGGACAGGCCGCCTATGCCGGGTCGAAGGGCGGGGCGGACGTTCTGGTGCGCGTCGCCGCCAACGAGCTGGGCGAGCGCGGCATCCGCGTCAATTCACTGTGCCCCGGCTTCACCAAGAGCGCCATGACCGCGGACTATTTCGCGATCGAGGCCGTGACGAAGGCCTTCGTCAGGGAAATGCCGCTCGGCCGCTTCCCCACGGTGGAGGATGTCGCCAACACCGCCCTCTGGCTGGCGAGCGACGAGGCGTTCATCACCGGCCAGAATATCGACGTCACCGCTGGCCAGTCGCTGCGTCGCACGCCGCGTGCCGACGAATTCGTCTGACCCGCGCCATGGGCCGCCATCATCCCCTCGCCATGGCTTCGGGCATCATGCCGGAGGCCAAGCTGGTTCAGCTGGTGGAGACGGCCGCCGCCGCCGGCTTCGACTATGGCGGCATGTGGATCGACCCCGCCGACTGGACCGACACAACCACGCGCGACGTGAAAGCGGCATTGGCCGCCAGCGGTCTGCCGCTGCTGGATGTGGAGGTCGTCTGGATCAAGCCGGGGCCGCTCGATCCCGACCATCTGCGCATCGTCGATATCGGTCGCGAGCTGGGTGCGCACAATGTTCTGTGTGTAAGCAGCGATTCCGACCGGGGTGCGACCCGCGACAAGCTGGCGGCGCTGATCGAGCATGCTGGGGGCGATATCCGCGTCAATCTGGAGTTCGGTCTGTTTACCGAAGTGAAGACGATCGGCGCGGCCAGTGCGATCCTGCGGGAGATCGGCGCACCGCATATGGGCCTGCTGGTGGATGCGCTGCACTGGACCCGATCGGGTGGGACAGTGGCTGAAGTGGCGGCGTTGCCGCGCGAATGGATCGGCTATTGCCAATTCTGCGATGCGCCGGCGATCGGCGCCGACCCAGGCGATCCGCAGGCGATCATCGTGGAAGCCATCGACGGCCGGATGCCGCTGGGGCACGGCGGGCTTGATCTGGCCGGACTGATGGAAGCGCTGCCCGATGGTCTCCCGATCGGGATAGAGGAACGCTCGAAAGCGCTACGCGATGGTTTTCCCGACCTGTTCGACCGGGCGCGGGAGTTGATGCGGACCAGCAGGGGCTGGTTTGACAAAATGATGTAATCTCCGTTCGCCCTGAGCTTGTCGAAGCCTGTCCTGAGCGCCTGCCTTGGCAGGCCGTCTAAGGGGGCCGCACTTCTTCTGCAGCGTTGCGAAGAAAGTGCAGGACTTCGACAAGCTCAGCCCGAACGGAAATTTTGTCCTTACGCCAGTTCCAGGTCCGCCAAAGTCGAGATATCATCGCGCAGCCGCACGATCGTCTTCCCCTTGGTCTGCCCGGACATCAGCCGGATGAATGCGTCCGGCGTATTTTCGATACCGGTGGCGACATTTTCCGTTGCCTTGAGCTGGCCCGACTTCACCCAACTGGACAGGGTCGCTTCTGCTTCTTCGAGCATGTCGAGATGCTCATAGGCCAGGAAACCGCGCATGGTGACGCGGTTGACGAGGATCTGCCACAGATTGCCGAACTTGTAGACATCCTTACCGGCGTTGTAGTCGGCGACCATGCCGCACACCACGATCCGGCCGAAGGCGTTCATCAGCGGCATCATCGTGTCGAGTATCTCGCCGCCGACATTGTCGAAATAGACGTCCGCACCTCCACCGCACGCTTCGCGGATCGCGGCGGCCAGGTCCGCCTGCGACTTACCCTTGTAATCGACGGCCGCATGATAGCCGAGCAGGCCGGTCAGGTCGGCGATCTTGTCGGTACTGGCGATGCCCACTGCGCGGCAACCGCGCAGCCGGGCGATCTGGCCTGCGACGCTGCCCACCGCGCCGGCGGCGGCGCTGATGACTACGGTGTTGCCCTCTGCCATCTCACCGATCCGTTCGAGCCCGACATAGGCTGTGATCCCCGACCAGCCGAGCGCGCCCATATAGGCGGTCAGTGGCACCGAAGGATCAACATGGACATTTTCCACCGCGAAATTGTCGGCCGGGATGATGCTGTTCTCCTCCCAGCCGATGAAGCCGCGCGCATAGTCGCCCACCTTGAAATTGGGATTGCGCGATTCCAGCACACGGCCAAGCACCATGGTCGGCACCAGCCCGCCCAGCGGTACAGCGGGCAGATAGCTGTCCTCCGCCTCGTCCAGCATGTTGCGCACGGCCGGGTCGATGGCGAAGACCATGTTTTCAGTCAGGACCTCGCCATCTTTGAGCGGCGCGATCTCCTGCTCGACCAAGCGGAAATTGTCGGGGACAGGCACGCCGGAGGGACGCGATTCCAGCAGGATGCGGCGGGTCTTCATGCGGTACAAACCTCTCTTGTGATTTTTTAAAGAACCGGTGACGGTTACAGAACTGGGGGCTGGGCGTCAGCGTCGTCGGACAGAAGATAGTCGACATAGCGGTGGAAATACTGGTTCCCCCGCTCGTTGCGGCCAAAGAGGACGGTGGGAACGGCCCCCGAAGCCAGGCCCTTCTGGACCTGAAGGCCTACACCATAATCTTCCGTGTCTACCACGTCGCGCAGCCAGTCCATCATGCCTTCGATCGCGGCGGTATCAGCCTCGTCTTTGGGTGGTTCGCGGCGGATGAACAACAAGTTGGTGGTATTCTGGCCGGGCGTCGGGCCGGGGATCAGCTGCGCTACCTGGGTGATTTCCGGCGCGAAGAAGATGGAAATATTGGGGAAGATAGTACGGACAAAGTCATAGCCCGTATTCTCGATCTTGCCCCAGGTTTCGCGCGGCGCGCCCTCCAGCTTCTCCTTGATCGTCACCTGAGGATATCCCACGCGCATGTGCGGGCCGAAGGCGGTAAAGTGCATGATGTTGCTGAAGCTGCGTGGGTGGATCGTCTCCGGATGCGCGGCGGCGAAATGATAGCCCTCCAGATAGCCATCATAGGCGATCTTCCAGTTGGGGCCATAGATGCGGCGCGACCCGCAGAAATGCCACTTCTCCAGTTCCTGGATCTCCAGATCCTTGAGCATGCCGCCGAGATGCTGTTCGATGTCGATGCTTTCGCCGGGCGTCAGGCAGACCCAGACGATGCCGGCCGCCTCGACGCAGGGCAGGGCAGTGAGGTTGCGCTCTTCCTTGCAGACGGGGCCGAACTTGCCCGGCTCCGCCACGCCCAGCAACTTGCCATCGTTCAGGAATGTCCAGGCATGATAGGGGCAGGAAAAGCGCTTCTTGTTGCCATGCCCTTCGGGTTGCAGGATCATACCGCGATGGGTGCACACGTTCAGCATCGCCGCGACGCCGCCGTCGCTCTTGCGGGTGATAAGGATGGGCTTGCCCATCAGGTCCATCGCCTTGAAATCGCCCGGATTGGGGAGCTCAGCCGACAGCGCCGCAAGCAGTGGCAGCTTCAGGAAGATATTCTGCATCTCCCGGTCGAAATAGGCCGGGTCGGTATAGGCCGATGCTGGCACTTCCATGCTGGTTTCCGCGCTGTCGGTGGTGCCGGTCTCGACGAATTCCAGCATCTTGGCCGCTTCGTCGCCGATCGTCTCATGATAGCCCATAGACCTGCCTCTCTCCTCGTTGGACAGCAGGCTAGGCCGAACCCGTGCTTCAAGAAACTCTGGATCGTCATAGGTGCGGCGATTTTCTGTGAGTATAACTAGTTGCCCCTTGACGGCAGGCTCGTCAGCCTGCGGTCGTGAACCCGTCGCTTACGTCCGCGCTCTGCGCTAGACAGGCAAGCGACAAGATAATGACCGGGAGCAAGGGAATGGCTGAACGTGATCCACTGATTAAGGGCGAGCCGCTGGCGCGCTGTCCCGGACCATCGGTGAGGGATCTGATGGCGGCGGATACCCATCATGTCCCCGAATTTCTCTATCAGGACGAATATGAAAATCTGGGGTCGGAGCCGATCCCTGCTTCGCGCTACACCGACCCAGCCTTCTTCGAGCAGGAGAAGAAGATGTGGTCGCGCACCTGGCAGTTTGCCGCGCGCGAAGAGGAATTGCCTGAACCCGGCGACCATGTCGTCTATGAGAATGTCGGCAAATCCTATCTGCTCGTGCGACAGGAAGACGGGTCGATCAAGGGCTTCTACAATGTCTGCCTGCATCGCGGCCGCCAGCTCAAGACCGAACCCGGCTGGTCCTCCTCTCTGCAATGCCCGTTCCACGGCTTCACCTGGAACAATGACGGCAGCATGAAGACCATCCCCTGCCGTTGGGATTTCCCACACCTCAAGGACGAGAACATGTCCCTGCCCGAAGTGGCGATCGGGCGCTGGGGCGGTTATATCTTCCTGCGCGAGGCGGAGGATGGGCCGACCCTGGAGGAATTCCTGGCACCCATGCCGGAGCATTTCAAGCGCTGGAAGCATGAGGAATGCGCGACCGCCATCTGGGTGGGCAAGGTGTGCAAGGCCAACTGGAAGGTGGTGATGGAGGCTTTCATGGAAAGCTGGCACACCGTTGTCACTCACCCGCAACTGCTGCCGTTCACCGGCGATGCCAATTCGATGTACAATGTCTATGGCGATTATGTGAACCTGACGGTCACGCCCTTCGGCACGATGTCGCCGCACATCGATCCGGAAGGCAAGTCGCAGCAGTGGATCGTCGACGAGTTCGTCAAATATAATGGCCGCTCGTCCGATAATTATGAGGGCGAGGAAGCGCCCGAGGGCGGCTATAATGTCAAGGTGCCCGACGGCCGCACTGCGCGCGAAGCGCTGGGGGCAAGCCTGCGCGATACCACGACCAAGATGTTCGGCCATGATGTCGGCTTCGCGTCGGACGCAGAGATGATGGACGCCATCCTCTATAACGTCTTCCCCAACTGGTCGCCCTGGGGCGGGTTCCAGCCGAACATCGTCTATCGCTGGCGGCCCTGGCACGATGTCGATCACTGCCTGATGGAAGTACGCATCATCACCCGCGTACCGCCGGGGCAGGACGCGCCCAAGGCGCCGCCGATGAAGCTGCTGTCCGTGGACCAGAAATGGACGGAGGCGCCGGAACTCGGCATATTGGGTGATGTGTTCGAGCAGGATATGGCGAACCTGCCCTTCGTGCAGATCGGCCTGAAATCCAGCCACAATGGCAAGGTGGAACTGGCCAACTATCAGGAAATCCAGATCCGCCAGTTTCAGAACACGCTGATGAAATATGTAAACGGCGAGCTCTGAGAGGCTTAAAGAATTTCCGTCACCCCGGCCAAGCCCGGGGTGACGACGTGATATTCACCGCCCCGACGTGCCCGCCGTCCAATCGCGCGTCTGGCTGAAATCGGCGCCGTTCCGGCCGCTCAGGTGGATCGTCACCTGTTCGCGCAAAATATCGTCGCAGGACGGTTCCTGCCGTGCCCAGTCGACCAGCTCCCGGCGTTTCTGGATCGCCCAATTGCCGTTCTTGCAGCTATATTCGTCGACATAGCGGCCCGCGATGATCAAGTCCTCGCCCTCCGCCGTCTTGTGCCAGGCGAAATAATAGACCTCGCCCTTGGCAGTTCCCGCATCGATGTCAACGTCCAGATCGACCTGTCCGATCAGATGCTGCGACCCATGCATCTGCGCCAGGAACCCTTGCGCGAAATCGGTATAATCCTGTCGATTGCCGCGCAGCAGCCCGCAATCGACGTCGGCATCCTCGTGGAAGGAGGATAGCTGCAAGGCCGGGTCAAGCCGATCCTGTCCGCGCATATAGGCCTGCACCGCCTTCAAGATATCGCGCCGAGCGGCGAGGTCGCGCACTTCCCGCTCAAAATCCATCATCACTCTCCATTGATATTGGTCCGTGGCAGCCGTTCTGACGTGGCCGGAGCATCATGGCCCCCTGTAATAAATGATAGGGGTGGCGGGCGCGCCGAAGAACCTGCGGCTTTTGACAGGCGACGATCGGGGCGGCGCGGGCGCATGACATCACGGCATGACTGAAAGCGGGCATGAATAAACAAAATCAGGGCCGGGAAGGCTCATAATCGGGTGAGGATAGATGCGTAACATTATTTTGAAGCGTGAACTCCTGCGCGGTGTCGCCATCATCGGCAGCATCGCCGTCATCGCGCCTGCGATGGCGCAGGATGCGGTCGCTCCGGCGCCGCAGTCGCAACCGCAGGCCGGCGGCCTGGAGGACATCGTCGTCACCGCGCGCAAGCGGCAGGAAAGCGCGCAGACCGTGCCGGTCGCCGTCACGGCCCTGTCCGCCGACCTCATCATCAAGCAGGACCTGACCTCGATCGAAAAGATCGCGGCGCGTACGCCCAATCTCAATGTCGGCCGCGCATCTAACGGATCGGGCGCGCAACTCACCCTGCGCGGCATCGGCTCATCCTCCACCTCGATCGGTATTGAACAGTCGGTCGCCGTGGTCGTGGACGGCGTTTATTACGGCCAGGGCCGTATCATCAACGAAGGCTTTTTCGACCTGGGCGGCGTCGAAATCCTGAAGGGTCCGCAGGCGCTGTTCTTCGGCAAGAACGCCACCGCCGGCGTGATCTCGCTGACCAGCGCCGATCCGGGGTCGGAACAGGAAATCAAGCTGCGCGCCGGTTACGAGTTCAACGCACAGCAGGTGCAGCTGGAGGGCGTCTATTCTACCCCACTGACGGATAATCTGGGTCTGCGCGTCGCCGTGCGCGGATCGAAAATGTATGAAGGCTATTATAAGAACGTCTCCGAGGCGTTCGATTATCCGACCTTCGATGTGGCGACCGGCACGGCCGGCACGGCTCCGTCCAATCCCGCTCCGCACGACCAGCCCGGCGAAAAGGAACTTCTGGGCCGTGTGACGCTGAAATGGGAACCGACCGACCGGCTGACCGCGACGTTCAAAGCGTCGGGCACCTACAACAAGACCAACAACAACAGCTGGAACTATGTTGCCTTCAACTGTCCCTCGGGCACCAGCCAGCTGAACGGCTATGCCTGCGCCCGCGATTTCGTGAACCACCAGAACAAGATCCCGGTCGAGTTTGCGAAGCAGACGCCCTATGCCAAGGATGATGGCAGCCTGTACAATCGCTACAAGAGCTGGGCGGTTACCGCCAATTTCAACTATGAGCTGGACGACGTCACGCTGACGTCGGTGACCAATTACAACTGGAACAACAACCGCTGGGCGTGCGCTTGCGACTTCCAGTCAAGTCCGGCCTCGAACTGGGCCACGGAAAATTCGACTTATCACGCCTTTTCGTCGGAGTTCCGGGCGCTTACGACCTTTGAATCGCCGGTCAACCTGATGGTCGGCGCGCTCTATCAGAAGACGAAGCGCGACTTCGATCAGTATATCATTCTTGCGGGCCTCACCAACAGCGCGGCATCGCCGGAGGACGAATATCTCGCCACCCGCAAGACCAGCTTCACCAATGGCGAGACGATCGCCGCCTTCGGTCAGGTGACGTGGAAGGTAGTGCCCACCGTCGAGATCGCGGGCGGTGTGCGCTACACGCATGAAACCAAGGACAGCTATTTCGCGCAGCCCTATAATAATCCCGGCCTCACCAGCATCTTCCGTCCGGCGGACGATCCGGATGGCCTGGGCATCGTCAATGCGCAACAGAGCTTCAATGACTGGTCGCCCGAGGCCACCATCACCTGGAAGCCGTCGAACCAGTTGCTGATCTATGCCGCCTACAAGACTGCCTACAAGTCGGGCGGCTTCTCCAACGGCGGCATCAACTCGAAGCTGTCGGCCAATCCCTATGACGACCTGACCTTCGACCCGGAAAAGGCGCGCGGGTTCGAAGCGGGAATCAAGTCGACGCTGCTGGACAATCAGCTGCGCCTGAACCTGGGCCTCTACAGCTATGGCTATTACAATCTTCAGGTCGACTTCTTCAACTCGCCGATCTTTGCTTTCCAGACACTGACCGCCGACGCCCGGACCAAGGGCGTGGAACTGGAATTCGAATATGCACCGCGTTCGGTCGCCGGTCTCAACCTGCACGGCTCGATCAACTACAACAAGGCGACCTACACCGATTTTGGCGATGCGCCCTGCTATGCGGGCCAGAGCCAGGCGGAGGGGTGCAATGTGCTGGTCGGTGCCGCCTATCGTCAGGATCTGAAGGGCCAGCCGCTTTCGGTCGCGCCGAAATGGACCGGCACGCTGGGTGCATCCTATGACATGACGCTGGGCAACGGCATGCTGTTCGGCATCAATGCCGATGCGCGCTACTCCGCTTCCTATCTGGCTTCGGGCTTTGGTGCGCTCGACTCGCGGCAGAGCAGCTATGTGACGCTGGACGCGGGCATCCGCATCGGCAGTGAGGACGAACGCTGGCAGCTGGCGCTGATCGGCAAGAACCTCACCAACCGCTTCTACGTCACCGGCGCGGTGGATGGTCCGTCGACCGGCGGCGCGTCGGGCGGGCTGACATCGGCCCATGCCGACCAGTTGGGCTTCGGCACGCTGCCGCGCACGGTCATGCTGCAGGCGACAACGAAATTCTGAGTTGAAAAATTCCGGTCTGGACGGTCGGATGAAGCCAAAGGGAGAAGCTTCGGGTCGCGCGGCTTCCCCCTTTGTTGCGTGTGAAGGAGATCGTTATGCGGCAATGGACCCTGGCTGAACGCCCCATCGGCAGGCCGCTGAACGGCGGGGATTTTGCGCTGGTCGAGGTTGCCGATCCGGTCCCGGCTGAAGGCGAGATGCGGTTTGCGTTGCGCTGGCTGGGATTCGAGCCGGCGCAAAAAGGCTGGATGGAGAATTTCGGCGGCTATGTTGCGCCGATGGAAATTGGCGAGGTCATGCGCGGCATGGGCGTCGCCGAAGTGGTCGAGAGCCGCAATGGCCGCTGGCCGGTCGGCACGATGGTGTGCGGCATGACCGGCTGGCGCGAGCAGTTCGTCAGCGACGGGACGGAACTGGATCTCTGTACAGACGGTCTGCCGCCGCAGGCGATGCTCGGCGCGCTCGGCATTCCGGGCCTGACGGCATGGCATGGGATGCAGCAGATCGGGAGGCCCGTTGCGGGCGATGTGGTCGTCGTCTCCGGCGCGGCTGGTGCGACGGGATCGATTGCGGGACAATTGGCGAAGATCGCCGGGGCCTATGTGATCGGCATCGCGGGAGGACCGGAAAAATGCGCCTGGTTGACGGACGTCGCCGGCTTCGACGCGGCGATTGATTACAAGTCTGGCGATGTCGGCAAGGCGATCAAGGCGGCCGCGCCCAAGGGTATCGACGTGGTCTATGACAATGTCGGCGGCACGGTGCTGGACGCGATGCTCGGGCGGATCGCGCTCCATGCACGCGTGGTACTATGCGGCGGGATCAGCCGCTACGAACAGGGCGGGCAGATGGCGGGACCGGGCAATTATTTCAACCTAATCCTGAAACGCGCCCGGATGGAGGGCTACATCATCCTCGATCAGCAGCCGCAATGGCCTGCCATGCGCGCACGGCTCGCCGCGCTGCTGCAGACGAGGCGGCTGGTCGCGCAGGAGGATGTGGTAGAGGGTTTCGAGCAGGCGCCGGCGGCGCTGGCGCGACTGTTCACCGGCGCGAACCGGGGGAAGCAATTGCTGCGCCTGTAGCAGCGCGAGAGGAGGAGCAGGCCATGCCGATCGTCCATCATCATGCTGATCTGAATATATTGGTATCGGTGCGGGGGCATCCGTTCGACCGCACCGCCTTCGACGCGATCTTTCAGGATATGGAGGGCGTGTCCGCGACGATGGTGGACCAACCCGCCGCCGCGCGCCTGATGAACCCGGATGGGATGCGCGGTTTCGATGCGCTGCTGCTGTACGATATGCCCGGGCTGGATTTCGAACATACGACCGATCGTCCCGGCATCGTGTCCCCAACCTCGGAGGTGAAGGCTGGCTTACGTGCCCTGCTGGAGCAGGGGACGGGCGTAGTGGCGCTGCACCATGCGCTCGCCGGCTGGCCCGACTGGGATGAGTATGCACAATGGCTCGGCGGGCGTTTCCTTTACAAGCCGGCCGATCTGTGCGGGCGGCTCTGCCTCGACAGCGGCTATGCGCATGACATTGCCTATGAGGCGCTGAACGTCGCGTCCGACCATCCCGTCATGGCCGGCATCCCGCCGCGCTTCGCGATAACGGACGAACTCTATCTGTCCGAGATATTCGAGGGGGAGGTAACGCCGCTGCTACGATCGACCGCAACCTTCACCGCCGATCATTTCTACAGCCCGCAGGAGGCGCTGGCCGGACGCATGAACAGCCGGGCGGGGTGGGATCATGCCCCCGGCAGCAACCTGATCGGCTGGGCGAAACAGGCCATCAACAGTCGCCTCGTCACCCTCCAGCCGGGCGACGGACAGAGCGCCTATGACCAGCCCGACTATCGCCGCCTGATCCGCAACGCGCTCTTCTGGGTGGCGGGCCGGGACTGATGGTAGAAAACCGTTCGTCCTGAGTAGTCGCTGAGCTTGTGGAAGCGGGGTATCGAAGGATCGTGGCAGATGCTTCGATACGGGCCTTCGACGAGCTCAGTCCCTATTCAGCACGAACGGTCATATTCGTTTAATCGTGGATGCCGCAGACGTCGTTCAACTTCTCGTGGAAGAATTGAACGCGCTTTTCCTGGTTGGGCAGGATGCCGCCACGGAATCCCTTGCTGTGCAGCCCCAACTGCTGGCCGATCGCGACCGACATGTCCTGGTCCGCGACCTCGCCCAGCGTCTTGGTACCGAACAGGATATGGTCGCGATCGACCTGCTCGAAGGGGGTAGGGCCGTTGGGACCGATCACGATATCCTCGTCGCCGATCTGGTGGGCCATGAACCAGTGGTCAAAGATGCACTTTTCGGGGTCGGTCGGATGCGGTTCGGACCGCAGCAACTGGCACCCATCCGGCCACATGGTGAAGGTGATGTTGGGCCACAAGGTGAAGTGGAGATAGTCGACCGTCTCGTCATTGCCCATGGTTTCATAGTGGGCATAGCCCTTTTGTGTGCCGATCGCGCGCTTTTGCGCGATGATGGCGTCGCGGGCGGCCATGGCGTTGTCGCCATATTCCTTGGGGTCCAGCTCCCAATATTCGAGCGCCTGGGCCAGCGACACGTCCAGCTGGTTATGGGTGGGATAGCGGGCGGAGGGTTGCAGCCCCTTCATCCGCATCATGTTGTGGCCGGTGGTGGCGTAGATGTTGAACTCGCAGTCGGTATAATCGTCGTTGATGACGGTCGAGATCTGCGGATGTAGTGTCGGCAGGTGATAGCTTTCGTTGAAATTGTCGCGGATGATCTTCCAGTTGCAGGGGATCTGCGAGGTGACGGCGTAGACGCGCGTCATCTTGTCCATCTGCCATTCTTCCAGGTGGGCGGCCATCTTCTCGCCCAGCCACTGCCGCAGCGGCACGGCTTCCTTGTCCATGTTGAACCAGACGAAGCCGCCCCATTCCTCGCACGCGACTTCGGTCAGTCGATGCTTGCCGCAAGGCGAGCCGCCGGGAAAATCGTCCGGATCCTGCACATGGGCGAGCATGCCGTCGGGATTGTAGCGCCAGCCATGATAGCCGCAGGCGAGCTGCGGAGCGCCGCCGATCTCGGTCCAGGCAAGGCGATAGCCGCGATGCAGGCAGGCATTGTAGAATGCGCGGACGGAGCCGTCCTCCTGCTTGAGCATCACGATGGATTCGCGGCCGAAATTATGGGTCAGGAAATCGCCGGTATCGAGGAGGTCGGCCGACATGCCGCCGATATGCCAGACCTTCGTCCACACATTGTCCCACTCGGCGTCGGCCCAGCGCTTAGCATGATAGCGTTCGCCGGTGATGGGGTCGCCGCGCACCGGGGCGTCATAATCCGCCATCTGGCGATTTATCAAACTCTCTACTGGCATATGCCGTCTCCCGACATTTGTTGAACGATCGAATAAATATTATCTGAGGTTTGTGGCGCTTGCAGCTTCTGGACTTCGCTCCAAGCGAGCGGGGATAGAAACTACCCCACCAGCAGCTTGGGATCCTCGATCAGCCCTTTCAACGTTCGCATGAAATCCGCCCCGACAGCGCCGTCGATCGCCCGATGATCGCAGGACAGGGACATTTCCACGATCGTCGCGAAGGCGAGCGCATTGCCAATCTCAATCGGCTGGCGGCTACCCGCGCCCACGGCCAGGATTGCCCCCTGCGGTGGGTTGATGATCGCGTCGAACTGGTCGATCCCGAACATGCCGAGATTGCTGATCGAGAAGCTGCCGCCCTGGAATTCGTCGGGTTGCAGCTTGCCGGTGCGGGCCTTTTCCGCCAGCGCCTTCACCTCGCGGGAGATGGCGGCGACGGACAATGTGTCGGCGCCCTTCACGATTGGCGTGATGAGACCCTTGTCGGTGGCGACCGCCACGGCGATGTCGGCGCTGCCGAAACGGTGGATCTCGTCGCCATGCACCTGGATATTGACGTCGGGATGCTTCGCCAGCGCCAGTGCGCAGGCGCGCACGATATAGTCGTTGATGCTGGGCGCTTCGCCCGTCGCCGCCTTCGCCTGCGCGCGCACGCCCAATATGCCGTCGATCCGCACCTTCGCCCGCAGGTAGAAATGCGGAATGTTAGACTTGCTGTAGGTCAGCGCCTTAGCGATTGCCTTGCGCATGGGCGACATCTTGATGACCTCCGCCGTGCCCGCCGCGGGGCGGGCGAACTCGACTGGGGCGACCGGTGCCGCAGCCGTGGGAACCGGGACAGGGGCGGGCGCGACCTTGGCCAGCACGTCCGCCTTGCAGATGCGGCCCTTGGGGCCGGTGCCGGTAAGGCCGGACAGGCTGACTCCATGCTGCACGGCCAGACGCTTGGCCAGCGGGCTGGCATAGACGTCACCCAAGCTGTTGCCGACCGGCGTCAGGTCCACGACAGCGCCACCACCCACATCGACGGCGGGCAGGCTGGCCTGCTGCACATCCTGGAAGGTGATGCGGCCGTTCGGGCCCGATCCGGCGATGCCGGATATGTCGACGCCATTTTCCTCGGCGAAGACGCGGGCGACCGGGCTGATATTGGCGTCAGCCGCGATCGTGACGGTCTTCTTCGCCGGTGCAGCGGCAGGCTGTCCATAACCGGCCGATGGAGCGGGCGCGGGCGTCGGTTCGGGCGCAGGGGCAGCCCCAGCCTTGGACGCGACCTTCGTATCGGCAGGTTTGAACCCGGCGACAAAGGCATCGACATCATCAGCGCTTGGGCTTTCGTCGGCGCCCGTCAGTACGGCGATCAATTCGCCCACCTGATAGGTGCCGCCAGTTTCCGCGACCAGGCGCGGGAACATGCCATCGGCTTCCGCCTCGATCTCGTTGGTGATCTTGGCGGTTTCGATTAGCGCAAGCAGATCGCCCTTCTTGAACGGCACGCCCTCGGCGACCTTCCATTCGGCGACCACGCCCTCGGTCATTTCTATGCCCCATTTGGGCATCGCGAATGCACGCAGATTGGCCATGACTGCTTATCCCCGCCGATAGGACATGAGCTGCACTGCCGACGCCACGATCTTTTCGGGCGACGGCAGATAGGCGGATTCGAGTTCGCGGGCGAAAGGCACCGGGCTGTGCGGCGCTGTCACCATGTCGATCGGTGCCTTGAGGCTCGCAAAGGCCTTCCGCGCCACCAACGCCGACAGGTCGGTCGCGAAGGAACAGCGCGGCGGCGCTTCGTCCACGATCATAAGGCGACCGGTGCGCTCCACACTGTCGAGGATCGCTTCGACGTCCAGCGGGCTGGTCGTGCGCAGATCCAGCAGGTCGCAGCCGATGCCGTCCTGCGCCAGGTCGGCGGCCGCCTTTTCGGCGAAACCGACCATCATGCCGGTGGCAAGGATCGTGATGTCGTCGCCTTGCGTCACCTGCCGCGCATGACCAAAGGGGATCACATAATCCTCGTCCGGCACTTCGCCCTGCACGCCATAGAGCGCCTTGTGTTCCAGGAAGATGACCGGATCATCGTCGCGGATCGCAGCGGCGAGCAGGCCTTTCGTATCGGCGGGCGTTGTCGGCATCACCACCTTCAGGCCCGGCATGGCGGTCACGAACTGGTGGATCACCTGGCTATGCTGAGGCGCCGCGTTGTAGCCCGCACCATAAGGCATGCGGATGGTGATCGGGCATTTGGACTTGCCGCCGAACATGTAGCGGAATTTCGCGACCTGATTCCAGATCTGGTCCATGCAAACGCCGATGAAGTCGGCAAACATGATCTCTGCAATGGCGCGCTTGCCGGTCAGCGATGCGCCCGCCGCCGCGCCGATGATGGCGCTTTCCGAAATCGGCGTGTCGATGACGCGGTCGGCGCCATATTTGGCCCACAGGCCGCCCGACGTGCCCCAGATGCCGCCGATGGCCTCCGGGCCGCCGGGCGCGCCGTTGCCGCCGACGATATCCTCGCCCAGCATGATGACGCTGTCGTCCCGCGCCATTTCCGCGTCGATCGTGTCGCGAATGACGTCGCGGATCATCTTCTTTGCCATGATGGTCTAACCCCGCGTCAGTAGCTGATATAGACGTCTTCAAGGACGTCGGCGGCGGTGGGCCGCGTGGAAGTCTTGGCGTCGGCGACGGCCCTGGCGATCAGGTCGGTCACTTCCTGGTCGACCTTGTCGAGGTCGGCGCCGTCGAGCAGCTTCGCTTCCGTCACCTTGGTACGGAAGGTCTTGAGGCAGTCCCGCTCCTCGCGGATGCGGTCAAGTTCGCCCTTGCCGCGATAGCGCTGCGGATCGCCCTCGAAATGGCCGTAGAAGCGCTCGCAGTCGAGTTCGATCGAGGCGGGGCCGTTGCCGGCTTTGCAATATTCGATCAGTTCCTGCATCGTCTGGTACACGTCGAAGAAATCGATGCCGTTGGCCTTCACCGCCTTCATGCCGAAGGCCGCCGAACGGGCCGTCATGCTTTCCGCGCCGACGGCATAGGCTTCGCCGGTATGTTCGGAATAATGGTTGTTCTCGAAAACGAAGATCACCGGCAGTTTCAACACCACCGCCATGTTCATCGCTTCGAAGGTCGTGCCCTGGTTGCAAGCGCCGTCGCCCGAAAAGGCGATGGAGACGGTACCGTTGCTCTTGGCCGTGATGCCCGCACCGACCGCGATCGGCGCGCCGGCCCCCACGATGCCGTTCGCGCCCAGCATGCCAACGCTGACGTCGGCGATGTGCATGGAGCCGCCCTTGCCCTTGCACAGGCCATCGCGCGATCCGTAGATTTCCTTCATCATGTCGATCACGTCGCAGCCCTTGGCGATGCAATGGCCATGGCCGCGATGGGTGGAGATGATATAGTCGGTTGGTCCCAGATTTTCGCACACGCCCACCGCGCAGGCTTCCTGCCCCGCATAGAGGTGGGTGAAACCGGCGATCTCGCCCAGCGCGATGTCGTCATGCAGACGCTCCTCGAACAGGCGGATCGTCTTCATCTGGCGATAGGCCCGGATCAGGGCTTCGCGGCTGAGTTGCATAGGTCTCTCCGTGCTTGTCCAGCGGGTGTCACAGGGTTGGAATCACAGGCCCAGGACGGTCTTGGCGATGATGGTGCGCTGGACTTCGTTCGTACCACCGAAAATGGTCCAGGCCAGACTGTTGAGATAGCGCGGTGCGGCCAGTTGCGCGGCCTTGCCATGAATGGCGGCTGGCGCACCTTCGCCATAGAGCGGGCGCTGCCGCTCCAGCTCCAGCCCGGCATAGGCATAAAGGCGAACAGCGAGGCCATCGACCTGCTGGCGCAGGGTGGAGGCGATCATCTTGGCCAGCGAGGTTTGCGGGCCGGGCGGCAGGCCCTTCGCCAGTTCGGCGAGCACCCGAAGTTCCGTCATTTCCAGTGCCTGTGCGGTCAGTTCGATCCGGGCGAGGTCGCCCATGAACGCGGCGTCCTGGGCCATGGTGCCGCCCTCACCATCGGGTTCGCTCGCGGCCGCCTTGCGCAGCTTGCCAAGGTCCGACAGCAGCTTTGGTGCATGGCAGGATCCACCACGCTCATTTTCCAGCAGAAATTTGGCGATGGTCCAGCCCATGCCTTCCTCACCGATCAGATTGTCGGCGGAGGTGACGACATCGTCTAGGTAGACTTCGTTCACCTCATGATCGCCGGCAAGGCCGATGATCGGCCGCACCTCGACACCCGGCTGATCCATGTCGACCAGAAGGAAGCTGATGCCGGCCTGCGCCTTGGCGCTGGCATCGGTGCGGACCAGGCAGAAAATCTTGTTCGCGTGGTGCGCGTGGGTGGTCCACAGCTTGCGGCCATTGATGACATAGTCGTCGCCGCGTCGCTCCGCCCGGGTCTTGAGGCTCGCGAGGTCGGACCCGGAGCCGGGCTCGGAAAAGCCCTGGCACCAATAATCGCTGCCGTCGAGGATGCGGGGCAGGATGCGCGCCTTTTGCTCCGCCGTACCGAAGCGGCAGATGACCGGCGCGAGCAGCTTAAGGCTCAAAGCCGGCAGGCTGGGCGCCTCGGCCAGGGCACATTCCTTTTCGAAGATATAGCGCTGCACCGGCGTCCAGCCCGTGCCGCCGCAGTCGGTCGGCCAGTTATAGGCGAGCCAGCCTTTTTCATGCAGGATGCGCTGCCATTGCTGGCTGATGTCGGGTTCGGCGAAGACACCGGGCGTCGCCGCCGTGCCTTCGCGCAGATGGCTAGGCAAACTGGCATCGAGAAACGCGCGGACTTCCTTGCGAAAAGCTTCGTCTTCCGGGGTGAAATTAAGGTCCATGATCTTATCGTTCCAGGATGGTCACGCCGGAGATGCCGGGCGCGCCATAAACGTGGGTATAGGCGGTCTTCGGGGCGCCGGGCACTTGCCGTCCGGCGCCCAGCCCCCGCAATTGCACGGCATTTTCATAAACCTGCCGCAGGCCCGATGCGCCGATCGGTTCGCCGCAGGCCAGACATCCGCCATCGGTGTTGATCGGCAGCTTGCCGTCGATACGGCTCCAGCCTTCGGCAAGCCACTCCTCCTGCTCGCCATCCTTGCAGAAGCCGTTTTCGGACATATGCATGATTTCCGCGCCGGACTCGGTGTCCTGCAATTGCGCGACATCGATATCCTCCGGGCCGATGCCGGCCATCTCGAAGGCAGCGGCCGACGCCAGCAGGGTCGGCGCGCCGCCCCGTTCGATCGACAGGCTGGGGGAAAAGACCTCGAACGAGCCGGGTGGGCGCGTGCGCGTCACCGCTGCCTTCATCCGGACATTGGTTCGGCCCAGTTCGCGTGCCTTTTTTTCGCTCGCCAGGATCAGCGCCACGCCGCCCTCGGCCGGTGAGCAGAACATATATTTGGTGAGCGGATCGGAAATCATCTGGCTGGTCAGGATCGTCTCCAGATCGACCGACGATCGCCGCCAGGCGTGATCGGCATGGATCCCATTATCGAACGCCTTCTGGGCAACCCGACCCAGCGCCTCATGGCTGATGCCATGGTGCGCCATATAACGTTGCAGCTTCATCGCGAAGAATTGCGTCGTCACCATCATGCCGCATTCGCCATACCAGTCGGGCAGCGAATATTCGGACGGCATGGCATTGAATGCGCCGCGCGGATGCTTGTCGAAACCGAAGGCGAGGCCGAGGTCGTACTGGCCCGACGCGATCCCCTGCCACGCGCCGATCAGGGAGGAACCGCCGGTTGCGCAGCCGTTGCGGACGTTGATGATCGGGATGCCGGTCAGGCCCATTTCATTGACGATGGTGTCGGCATTGCCCGAACTGTCGGAGCCACCAAAGCCGAACTGCATGTCGCTCCATTCCAGCCCTGCGTCGCCCAGTGCCTGCCGGATCGCATGGGCGCCCTGCTGTAGCCCGGACAGCCCGTCGGTGCGGCCGAAGGGGTGGATGCCGATGCCGACGATGAAGACGTCCGCCATCGCTCAGCCCTTCTTCACGGGTGCAAAGGCGAAGGTGCGGATGGTCCGCCCCTGCGCATCCTGATTGAGGGGCACAAGCACGGTTTCCATCTCCATGCCGATCTTGAGCTCATCGAATGCAATATCGGTGAAGGGCGCTTCCACGATGACCGCGCCGGGCAATTCGACATAGCCAAGCGCGAAGGGGATAAACGCCTCCGGCCCGGCATAGGGCGGCGTTTTCGGGCGATAGCGTTGCACCGTCCACGACCAGAGCGTGCCGCGATGGGGCAGGACGACGCGATCATGATTCGCGCTGCCGGTAGGAAAGGGAAAGACCGTCTGCCCCGATGCGCGATGCCGCCCGCCGATCAGTGCCGGCCGCGGGTCCGCGACGAATAATCCCTCTGCAATATCGACATCAGCCATTGAGGCAGCCCTCTCTTTTCTGACATCACTATGGAAAGGCGGTGGCTCGCTGGCTTCTGTAAGAAACCATAGGTTGCGCTTTTTTAGCGATTTTTCGGGGCTTGCCGCATGTAAAAAGCCTCCGCCCGGTGGGGCGGAGGCTTTTTCGGGAGCAAGGGGAATATGCTCAGGCGTGCTGATGGGGCGACGATGCAGTCACGGCCGCAACGCTGCCCAGATAGCCCAACTGCGTGGCCTTGAAGACGGTCTGGCTGCGGTTAACCGCTTCCAGCTTGATTGCGGCATTGTGAATATGAAACCGCACCGTGGCGCAACTGCGCGCCAGGATCATCGCGATCTCGACATCGGTCTTGCCCAACGCAGCCCAGCGCAGGCATTCGACCTCACGCTTGGACAGGCGACAATTGCGGGGGATCCATGGCCGCTGGCTGGTGACACGGGAATAGCCGTTGATGAACCGGCGGCCCTGATATTCCAATATATCGGCATAAGCGTCGAATTCGCGTGACAGGTCGTCACGGCCCGCGTCGAGCGGGGAAAAGCTGATAGCGCCGATCTGGCCGAAGGGCAGGTGCACGGGGACGACGATAACGGCCTTTGCATTCACTTCGTTGTGGAAATGCGAAATGTCGATCTGGTCGAGCAAGGGGTTCGGCGCACGGGTATAAATACCGCGTTCATTTGCCCAGAAGGCCTCGCTTTCATAACGGCATGCGAAGGTTAGGGGGGAACTGAGCGCGAGTAGCGGCTTTTTCCACCACTGGTCCTTGGACGTAGGCCATCCGAATATCTCGGACGCCAGCGCGTTGCCGTCGGCGTCGACCATCGGCATCTTCGACGCGATATTGGCGCAGGCGGCGACGCGGAAATTGCCCAGCTCTTTCGCCAGATCCCGTATCGCCTCCGCGGCCGGTCGCACATCGTCGATCGACGTGATGAAGGTTGTGCCCAGCTTACACGACTTGATCTCGACCGGGACTGTGCTCTCTTGGTCGGGGCGGTCCATGCAAGCGACGAATGAGTCGTCTATTCTCTCCATGGCCGAATGCTACGCCCGCACAGATGCTCGAACAAGCGTTTAAAACCTATGACTAGTCATAGGGAAATTACCGCGGGAGAAAGCGCGCGGGCAACGATCCTATCAGAAAACGCAGTCGGCGGAGACCGTGTCATAATGCTTTAACACGGGCGAGGCCCCGGCATCATCGGAGCCTCCACATAAACGCATTTAGGACTGGGGACCGCAGCGATGAATTTCGATCTCAACGAAGAGCAGGCCATGCTGCGCGATCTGGTCGAGCGGTTCGTCGCCGACCGTTATGATTCCGTGCGCCGCGCAGCCTATGCTGCGGAGCCCAACGGCTTCGCGCCGCAAGGCTGGGCCATCCTGGCGGAGGCCGGCCTGCTCGTCCTGCCGTTCGCCGAGGAAAATGGCGGATTGGGCGGACAGGCGGTCGAATTGATCACCGTCGCCGAAGCGCTGGGCAAGGGCGTTGCTACGGAGCCTTTCCTGCCGGTTATCCTGATGGCGGCCGCGTTGATCGAGCGCGGTGGATCGGACGAGATGAAGGCGCAGTTTTTGCCTGGAATCGCGGCTGGCGAATGTCTGCCCGCGCTGGCTCATCTGGAGCGCGAGAGCCGTTTTCTGGCGACCCGGCCGCACACCGTGGCAAAGCTGGCGGATGGCATTTATCGTATCGATGGCACCAAATCCTGCGTATTGGGCGGCCCCTATGCCGATCCGCTGCTGGTGACGGCTACGGACGAAGCGGGGGAGGCTGGCGTCTATCTGGTTAAGGCCGGCGCGGATGGCGTCGATCGCACCGATTATCGTCTGGTAGACGGATCGGTAGCAAGCGACATCCGGTTCAACGACACACCCGCGCTGCTGCTTCCCAACGGGCAGGATGCGCTGGAAGGCGTACTGGATCTCGCGCGGCTCGCCATCATCGCCGAACTGATCGGCCTGATGGCGTATATGTTCGACGCCACGGTAGACTATGTGAAGACGCGGCAGCAATTCGGCCAGCCGATCGGCCGCTTCCAGGCGGTGCAGCATCGACTTGCCGACGGCTATGCGACGCTGGAACTCTCCCGCTCGCAACTGTTTCGTGCCGCCGCGCAGGAACCCGGTACGCCGCAGGCTCATGCCGCGATCATCGGGGCCAAGGCCTATATCGGCCGCAGCGCCAAGGCGATCGCCGAAGAGGCGGTGCAGCTGCATGGCGGCATCGGCATCACCGAGGAACTGATGGTGGGGCAGGCGTTCAAGCGCACCATGTTGCTGATCTCGCTGCTGGGCGACGCGGACTGGGATCTTCGCCATTATGTCCAGCTGAGCGCGGCCGCCTGACGCCGATGTTCCGACGGATCACCCTGTTGAAGCGGCGTCCGGACATGAGCGTGCGGGCCTTTCGCGACTATTATGAGGCCCATCATCGTCGTATCGGCGAAGAGGTTCTGGCGGGCCATGCGTTGCGCTATGTCCGCCGCTATGTCGAGCCGATCGGTGATGGTCCCTTGCCCGATTTCGACGTGGTGATGGAGATCGACTTCGCCGACCAGGCGGCGCATGACCGTTGCATCGCCACCCTGTCGCAACCGGCAGTGGCGCAGCGGATCGCGGAGGATGAAGCGCAACTGTTCGACCGCGATGCCATCTTGTGCTTCACGGTCGAGGAATGCGAAAGCAGCATGACGGCCCCGCGCTAGAAGCGGACGCAATAGGGATAAAAATCAGGAATGTCGCAGACTTATCATCGTGTGGTTCAGGCGCAGGAGATCGCCGACAAATCGCTTCAGGCTTTCCTCGTCAATCGCTGGCCGGTGCTGATCGTCAAAGATGAAGGCAAGCTGCACGCCATCATCAACCGCTGCACGCATCAGGCCGCCAGCTTCGCGCCGGATGGCCGGGTACGGCGCGGCGCCATTATGTGCCCGCTGCACGGCGCCCGCTTCAAGCTCGACAACGGCGAATGCATGGGGTCGGCCGGATATAAACCTCTGATGCGCTTCGACTTGCGTCAGGATGAGGACGGCTGGATCGAGGTGGCGGTGCCTGACGAAGCGCCAGGCCATGAGCATTTGCCGGTGACGCCACTCGCCTGAGCGTTACCAGGCTATTTACAGCGCGGGCGAGGTTCAGACCCCGCCGCGCCTGTTCTGTTTCGCCCATGCTATGCCGCGACGGAGCAGTTCATGGAACACCGGCAGATCCCAGGCGCAGCGATCGACCTGTGGCCACCAATCGAGGAAGGGCTGCATGTCATAATGGCCCCGGCAATGGCCGAGCGTATTGTACAGCACGGCGCCGTCGCCCTGCGCCTTGATATAAAGCACGGGATGGCGGGCATGGCGCCATTCATGCTCGTCGAATCCGGTGGCTTCGCCACCAAATTCGGTATCAAGCAGCACATGCAGGTCGCCATGCCGCTCCACCAGATAGAGTTCGTCGGTGGTTTCGAAGGGCTCTACACCTTGGGTTAAAGGGTGGTCTGGATCGGCCACGTCGACCCGATACGGCGCGATAGGAGGATGGGCGATGAACTGCGTCCCCAGCGTCTCCATCATCAATGGCGCCCAGCGCGGGCTTCCGTATAAACCGTTGTCGAACAGCCGCAGCACCGAGTTGGTGCCGTGCAGCGCGTACCAGCGCCCGCCGCCCTTCACCCAGTCGCGCAGAGCTTCCTGTACATCGAGCGGCGGCACGACGTCGCAGGTATAGGTAATCAGGAAGTCGGCCGCCCTGATCGCATCGATATTGCTGTAATCCTCGAAGACGCGCGTACGCACGCGAGGGTCCTCGCCCAGCAATTTCAATATCTCCAGCCGGGCAAAGTCGAAATCGTGATATAGCCCGCCGGCGATGAAGACGCAGTTGATCCGCGCCGGTTGCTCTTCGCTCATGGCTTGTCCCCTCGTTCCGTTCAGAACTGCACGCGCTTGGTCAGCGCGCCGTCGATCACCAAGCTGGCGCCGGTCATGAATCGGCAGGCGGGGGAGGCGACGAAGGCGATGGCCTTGCCGATTTCCTCGCCGGAACACATGCGGCCCATCGGGATCTGGTTCAATATGCCGTCGTAAAATTCGGTCATATTTTCCTTGATATAGGCCCAAGGGCCGTCATCGGTGTAGATCGGGCCGGGGATCAGACAGTTGACCCGGATACCTTCTGGCGCATGCTTTTGTGCCAGCGCGGCGGAGTAATTGATGACAGCCGCCTTCAGCGCATTATAGGGCTGCGGTCCCATGAATTCCTCGACCGCGCCAGTCGACGACAGGGTGACGATGGAGCCAGCATCGGACTTCTGCAGATAGGGCAGGGCGGTACGGATGCCGCGCGACAGCGGAAGGATGTCGCCGTTCATGACCGCCAGCCAGCCTTCGTCGCTGTCGACGCCAGGATTGGTCGAAACGAAAGAGATGAAGATGTCGCAGCCGCCCAGTGCGGCGGCGGCCTCATCGATGAAGGCGGGCAGCGCTTGCGCGTCGCTGGCGTCCACGGCCTTGCCGAAGCCCTGCACGCCAAAGCCCTTCACGGTTTCGACCACGGCGTCGACCTTCTCCTGCGTGCGGCCGCAAAGGGCGACGGCGCAGCCTTCGGCCGCCAGCACTTCGGCCGTGTGGCGGCCGACGCTCGCATTGGCCGCGACCAGAATCGCTTTTTTGCCCTTCAGCTCCAGATCCATGATTCTCTCCGACAACAGGATATTGAATAGCAAGGATAGGCTTGCCCGGGGCGAAAGGGGACTGATGTTTCCCGCAGGTCCGCTCCCATAGGAAGTGACAGGAGGCAAACGCTTTTTCCTGCCGTAAAGGATGAGGGTGAAATGAGGAGGATGGCCTGGCATGACGGGTAGGAATGTGACGATTGCCCACTATCTTCGCGGCCATGGCGCCGCGCGACCCGATGCGGTGGCACTTGTGTTCGAAGGGCGGGAAACAAGCTTTGCCGAACTGAACCGCCGGGCCGACCGGGTGGCGAACGGGCTGCGCGCCATGGGGCTGCATGCCGGCACGCGGGTCGCCTATCTCGGCAAGAATCGCGACGTCTATTTTGAATATTGGCTGGGCGCGATCCGCGCCGGCATGGTGCTGGTGCCGATCAACTGGCGCCTCGCTCCACCGGAGGTCGCCTACATATTGAACGATAGCCAGCCGGCGCTGCTGCTGGTCGATCCCGATTGCCTGGCACGGCTCGACCCCGCGCCGGCCTGTGCCATCTTGCTGACCGAAGTAGGGGGTGAGGGCCAGTTGTTCGCCGACTGGCGCGACGCGCAGGCGAATGGCGATCCGCAAGCCGAGGGCGGCTATGACGATGTCGTACTGCAACTCTACACGTCAGGCACGACGGGCAATCCCAAGGGGGCGATGCTGACCAACCGCAGTCTCCTTGGCCTGCGCTCCTCGGTGGCGACCGACGACCTGCCGCCCTGGTATCGCTGGAGCGCGGAGGATGTTGCGCTGGTGGCGATGCCCATCTTCCACATCAGCGGTTCGGGCTGGGGCCTGTGGTCGCTGCAACATGGCGCCAAGGCGGTGATAGTGCGGGAATTCGATCCGCATCAGGTGCTGGACCTCATCGCGCGCCATCGCATCACCAAAATCATGATCGTGCCGACCGCGCTGCGCATCGTGTGCGACAATCCGAAGGCGGCGGACACGGACTTCAGCTTCCTCAAGACCATCTATTATGGCGGCTCCGCCATCCCGCTCGACCTGCTGCGACAGGCGATTGGTGTGTTCGGCTGCGGTTTCGCGCAGATGTACGGCATGACCGAAACGGCGGGCACGATCCTGGGCCTGCCGCCCGAAGATCATGACGTGGGGGGTAATGCGCGCATGGGTGGTGTTGGGCTGCCCTTGCCTGGCGTCGAGATACGCATCCTTGACACCGAGAGTGGCGAGGAACTGCCGCGTGGCGAAGTGGGCGAGATCGCGGTGCGCTCCGTCGCCAACATGGTGGGCTATTACAACCGCCCCGAAGCGACGGCGGAGACGATCGACGCCGATGGCTGGCTGCGCACGGGCGACGCCGGCCGGATGGATGCCGACGGCTATGTCTATCTCGCCGACCGCATAAAGGACATGATCATCACCGGCGGCGAGAATGTCTATCCCGCCGAGGTCGAGAATGTGCTGTTCAGCCATCCCGACATCCATGATGTCGCTGTGATCGGCGTACCGGACCCCAAATGGGGCGAAGCGGTGAAGGCCGTGGTCGTGCCGGTCGAAGGCGCGCAGCCGGACCCGGCCAAGATCATCGCTTGGGCGCGCGAGCGCATTGCTGCCTATAAAACGCCCAAGAGCATCGATTTCCGCGCCGACCTGCCGCGCAACCCGTCGGGCAAGGTGCTGCGTCGCCTGCTGCGCGACGAATATCGCTAACCTGCCATTTCCATGAGTAGGGCTTGGGCCGGAAGCGGCCTAGGCTCCGGTCAAACAGCCAAGGAGAGTGAGGCGTGAGCCGTAATTTTACTGGACCGCTCGAAGACCGGATCGCAATCCGCGAACTGATGGAAAGCTATGCTGACGCGGTCAATCGCAGTGACCGCGAACTGATGACCAGCCTGTGGGCGGAGGACGGCCATTGGGACCTATCGCACTATCCGCAGCTGGGCATCGTGTCGGGTCGGGAAGCGGTCATGGACCTGTGGGCCAGCGCCATGCCGGCCTATCCCGAACTGTCCTTCATCGCCATGCCGGGGATGATCCAGGTGGACGGCGATACTGCGGTGGCGCGGACTTATTTCTCCGAAGTCTATACCGATCCGGAGAGCGGCAAGGATAAGCGCGCCCGCGCCTGCTATAATGACAAGCTCGTGAAGTGCGACGGCCAGTGGCAGTTCAAGGAGCGCGTGTTTGGGATCCTATCCCAGACCTGACCTGTCCCCGGATCGAGAAGGAACCCAGCATGATCGTCCTGACCGGACATATACATACCCATCCCGACACGCTGCCGTCGCTGTTCGCCCGGCTCACCGAATTGTGCGAGCCCTCGCGGGCTGAGGATGGCTGTATCTTCTACCATATGGGCGTCGAGGACGCGGACAAAGGCGTCATCATGGCGATGGAGGGCTGGCGCGACCGGGAGGCGCTGACGGCGCATCTTTCACTGCCGGCGATCGGCAGATTGCTGACGGACTTTGAGGGCAAGGTCGAAATGAACGTGACCATTCACGATGTCAGCGAAAGCAAGCCTTTCGGTCTCTGAACGTCCCATCCCCTAGCCGTCGGTCACATCTCTCCAAACTCGTGCCGATGGTCGGAAAGCCCGGATCGTTGCAGCGATCCGGGCTTTCTCATTCTCGGCGCTAGGATTTAATGCGCGGTCATGCCGCCGTCGATCACCAGTTCGCTGCCGGTCATGAAGCTTGCGGCGGGGCTCGCCAGATAGGCGATGCCTTCGGCGATCTCGCCGGGTTCGCCCATGCGGCCGATCGCATGGCTGGCCGATACGGTTGCGCGCGCCGTCGCTTCGTCGGGGAAGACGCCTTCGGCGACATAGCGGGCATAGATGGCGTCCATCATGCCGGTGTCGATGCCGCCGGGGTGGACGGAGTTGCAGCGGATCGGTTGCTTGAGTAGCGCGAACTCCATCGCCGCCGATTTGCTGTACAGCTTTACCGCGCCCTTGCTGGCGCAATAGGTCGACATCCAGGCCGCGCCACGCAGACCCCCGACGGACGACAGGTTGACGATGGAGGAACCGCCGGGCCGGTCCGCGCCGCTGCGCGCCAGCAGATCCTGCGCCGCCTTGATCCCTAGGAAAATGCCCTCGACATTAATCGCCATGCATTTGCGGAATTCGGCCAGGGTCGTCGCTTGGATGCTGTTGGTGACCGAAATACCGGCATTGTTGACCAATATGTCGAGCCGGCCGAACTCCCGTTCGATCCGGTCGATGATCGCCGGCCAGGCCTCCTCGCTCGTCACGTCCAGCGGCGCATAGAGGGTGGCGCCCGGCACCTCCGCCTGCGCCGCGATGTCGGTGGCGATCACCTTGGCGCCGGCCTCCGCCAGCGCGGCCACGGTCGCGCGGCCGATGCCGCCGGTGGCGCCCGTCACCAGCGCCACCGCACCGGTCAGGTCTGTCTTGCTCGTCATTATCTGTTTCTCCTGTATTATCGCGCGGTCCAGCCGCCGTCGACGACGACCTCGCTGCCAGTCATGTAGCTGGCGTCGTCGCTGGCGAGGAACGCCACGACCCGGCCGATCTCGATGGGCTGGGCGAGCCGCTTCACCGGCGTCGTGCCGGCCATCTGCTCGATCAGCGATTCGACAGTGACGGACGGATCGCGATCGGCCCAGCGCTGGAAGCCCTGGCGCAGCAGCGGCGTCTCGACGAAGCCGGGATGAACCGAATTGACGCGGATCGGCACGCCGGCGTCGGCAAATTCCAGCGCATTGGATTTGGAGAATAGTCGCACCGCGCCCTTCGACGCATTATAGGCCGACACGTCGCCCATGCCGACGATGCCCATGATCGAACTGATATTGACGATGCTGGAGCCGTAGGGCGTCGAGGCGCCGCCCCGGGCAAGCAGCGGCTGAAACGTCTTGGTGCCCAGGAACACGGTGTCGAGGTTGAGCGTGATCAGGCGGCGCCACGCTTCCAGTTCCAGATCCTGCACCTTGCCGGTCAGGTCAGCCCCGACATTGTTCACCAGTATGTCGAGATGGCCGAAATCCTGCTCTACCTGCGCGCGGGCTTCCTGCCATGCCGCCTCGTTGGTCGCGTCGAGCCGGATGTAGCGAATGTTCGCCAATTCCGCCTGGATCTGCCCGACCTTATCGGAGTCCGGGGAGTCGAGATCGGTCACATAGACCGTGGCGCCATCGGTGCTCAGGCTCTCGCTGATGCCGCGGCCGATGCCGCGGAGTCCGCCGCTGACAAGGGCTATTCTTCCGTCCAGTCTGCCCGCCATGATCCTCATCCTTGTTGCTGCTCGTGCATTATCCCACCATGCTCTTTTCGGCGCGCCAAGCGGAACAGGCTACCTGCGGTTTTTTGCAGGGTGACGCGGCGGCTCGCAGGCCCCATTCCTGCATCTAGTCAAAGAGAGGATGAGCGTCATGGACATGCAGCGTTATGACGAGATCAAGGCCATGGTGCAGCGCATCTACCAGCTGACCGGGACCGGCCAGTGGGACGCGGTCGAAGCGATGCTGACCGACGATTTCGAAATATTGGAAGCCGACAGCCTGCCCTTCGGCGGCGTCTATAGCGGCAAGGGCGCGCTGCAGGAACTGTACAGCAAGGTGTTCGCCTTCTGGAGCGATCCGGCGTTGGAAACCGGCGATATCTGTATCGGTGAAGACAACGCCATCGTCTTCGTGACGGTGACGGCCACTTCGCAACATAATGGCGAGCGGCTGAAGATGCCGCTGACCGAAGTGTTCCATCTGCGCGGGGATAAGTTCAGCGGTATAACGCCCTATTATTTCGACACGGCGGCCATCGCGCGCGCCACGGGCATGATCCCGGCTTGAGGAATTGAAAACATGGCGGATTTGAGCGGCAAGGTTGCACTGGTCACAGGCGGCACGGCAGGTATCGGCCGGGCGGCGGTGAAGCGGTTCGTAGCGGACGGGGCCAGGGTGGTGTTCACCGGATCCAATGCGGAGAAGGCGACCAGCCTGACGGAGGAGACCGGCGCAACCTTCGTGAAGGCGGCGGTGCAGAGCCCCGAGGACTGGGCGACCGTCGAGGCGCTGATCGCCAGGGATTTCGGCCGGCTCGACATCGCCTTCGCAAATGCGGGCACGGAAAGCGGCGATGGTAATATCGAAACGGTGCCGCTCGACGCGTGGAACAGCATCATCGGTATCAACCAGACCGGCGTGCTGCTGACGGTGAAGACCGCCATCGCGCTGATGAAGGCCAATCCGGACGGGCCGGGCGGGTCGATCATCGTCAACAGCTCGATGAACGCCAATCGGGCGCTCAGCAATTATATCAGCTATTCGGTGACCAAGGCAGCGGTGGTCGCGCTGGTCAAGTCGACCGCGATCCATTGCGGCCTCAACAAGCTCAACATCCGCTGCAACGCGATCCTGCCGGGTGTGGTCGAAACGGAACTGATCACCGACATCATCGCCAAATGCCCCGATCCCGACGCGGCGCGTGGCATGTATAACAGCATGTCGCCGATGGGCCGGATGGGCCGGGTGGACGAGATTGCCGGCCTGCTCTCCTATCTCGCTTCGGACGAGGCGGCATTCGTGAACGGCGGTGAATATGCCATCGACGGCGCGTCCACGGCCGGCATGACAGGCGTCTAGCGATGATCGATTACAGCAAGGCCTTTCATACGGGCGTGCTGACGCCCGACCTGGACGAGGCGATCGCCTTTTATAGCCGCACGCTGGGCCTGACGTTCGCCGAGCCGCAGCAATTGAGCGATTTCCCGGTGTGGACGCCTGCCACGGGCCTCATCCATGTGGAGGATCGCTTTACCTATTCGATCGACGGTCCGATGCATCTGGAACTGCAATGCGGGACGCCCGGTAGCATCTTCGATCCAGCCCTGTCGCGCGGCGACCATATCGGCTTCTGGGTGTCGGACCTGCCGCAATCCGTGGCCGATCTGACCGCTGGCGGCTGGAGGCTGACGGCGGCGGGCGGGCGGCCGGAGGATGGCTATGGCCCCTTCGCCTATCTGGGGCCGGTCGCGGGCGGCATGGCGATCGAGCTGGTGTCGGAGGAGTTGAAGCCGGTCTTCACCCGCTGGTGGAATGGCGAAGGCCTTTCGGTCTGATCGCGGAACAGGAGTAGCAATATGTCCAGACTGGCCGGAAAGGTCGCCCTCGTCATCGGTGCGGCGGGGCACGACAATATGGGGCAGGTGATCGCCCGCCGCTTTGCCGACGAAGGCGCGAAGGTCGTCGTCGCCGGACGCAAGATGGAAGAGCTGGAGCGGTTCGCCGCCGAGATTGGCGGCAAGGCGGCCAGGGTCGACGTCACCAGCAAGGCCGATCTGGACGCGGCGGCGCGGGTCGCGATGGAGGCCTTCGGCGGTCTCGACATCGCGGTCAACGCGACGGGCTGGGGCCTGCTGACCGGCTTCCTCGAAACCACCGAGGAGGAGTTCGACCAGATGAGCGCGCTCCAGTTCAAGGGGCCGTTCCTCTTCCTTCAGGCGATGATTGCAGTCATGGACAATCGCACCGGCGGGCGTGGCGGGTCGATCATGCAGATTTCGTCGGCGACGGCGACGATCATGCTCAATGACCATGCCGCCTATATGGGCGCGAAAGCGGGCGCCGATCACCTGATCCGGGTCGCGGCGCATGAATTTGGCGCTGGCGGCATCCGCGCCAACTCGATCTCGCCCGGCCTCACCGAGACGCCGATGACGGCGGGGCATATGGAAGTGCCGGGCCTGACCGAGATATTCCGCAAGGCCTATCCGCTGGAACGTATCGGCACATCGGCGGACATCGCGGCGGCGGCGACCTTCCTGGCGTCGGACGAATGTTTCATGACCGGCGAGAATCTGCAGGTGAACGGTGGCCTGACGCTGCGCCGCAATCCGACGCGGGAAGAGATTATCGCGGCGACGACCGAGGCGGCTGTCGCCGGCTGAGGTCAAGGAGCGCGCGAGCCCGGTCGATGGCCTCGCGTGCATGCGGCAAGGCGGGGCGGCCAGCGGCGATCCGGCTGGCGGAGGGCACTTCCACGTCGATGGCAATGTCGACGGGCAGGGCCGCCATTATGTCAGCCAGCGGAAAGTCGCCGTCGTCCGGCATCAGGCGGTCCAGCGCTTCGGGGAGATAGTTATCGGAGCGATGGAGGCCGCGTCCGTCGCAGATTTGCGCATAGGTGAAGGCACTAGCCGGGACGGCGCGGACATCGTCAGCCGTGCCGCCGGTGCGGATCAGGTGCAACGGGTCCATGCCGATGCCGATATTGGGACGGCCCACCTGTTCGACATAGCGCGCCGCGCGGCCGATCAATGCGCAGGCCGGCGTCAGGCCCATGAATTCGAGCCCGATGCGCAGGCCGTTCTTGGCGGCCAGATCGCTCAATCGGCCCAGCGTGTCGACGGCACGCGCTTCATCCGGGTCATGGATATGGACGACCGCGCCGCGCGCGCCAAGTTCGCCGCCCAGCGCCAGTGCATCGGCATAGTCGTCGATCGGCGCGTCGGGGCTGACCGGGAAAAATTCGATATTGGCGACGCGGACCGCGTGATGCCGCAGCGCGGCCTTCAGGTCCGGCAGAATCGTGCGGTCGACGAGCGGAAACAGCGTCTGTGGCAGGTGGCGCGGGATATGGGTGAACAGGCAAACCTCCGCGCAGCCGAGCATGGCCGCCATGTCCACCAATTCCAGCGGCGTGACGTCGTTCACCGTCACATGGTGCAGGCCCAGCCGCATCAGGCCCGCCACGGCACGAATAGGGTTTTGCCGTTCCAGTCCCGCGTTTCTTCTACCGTTTGCGCATACATGGATCGGATGATCGCATCTTCGGGATAGAGTTCGATGAAATGGCCAAGGTCGGCGCGCGTATCGATATAGCAGATGGGTGTACCGAAATCGGTCCTGAATTCGCTCGCGACCGGATAGCCTCGTGCAACCCAGTCGTCGCGCGTTGCGTCATAATCGTCGCAGAAAATGGCGCTGTGATGTAGGCCACCTGTGCCGGCTGCGAACATGTCGGTAAAGGCGCAGGGGCCGGTCGAAAGGATTTGAACGATTTCGATATTGAGTTCGCCCGACTGGGCGAAGACGCCGCGCAGTCGGATCGGATCGGCAGGTTGGCCGCGATAGACGTGATCGGTCAGCACCGCTTCCACACCGCCGACGAAGGGACCGATGCCCAGCAGTGCGTTCATCCGCGCGCAAGCGGCCTCCAGGTCGGGTACGACATAGCAATTCTGGACGATGTGCAGCGGTGACATAGCTCTCTCCTGCGGAAGACCCGTTCTTGCGCGGTTGTGGACCAGCTTAAACCGATCGTTGCCGGTCGCGGCCTGACAGCTTTGATAGGCTGCGCTGCGGTGCTGCGGGCGCTAGGCTGTGGCAAAGCCGGATTGGAGAACAGAATATGCAGGGAGAGGCGAGCGCCAGGGATCGACGGGCAGGGATGGCATGGGCGCTGGCGCCAATGCTGTTGTTGAGTTGCACGTCCGGACAACGCGGTGATGACGACGCCTTGCTAGATCCCAAAAACTGGGCCGGTTTCGGTCGCACCGCCGGTGAACAGCATTTTTCGCCGCTCGCCGACATCAATGACACCAATGTAGCAAAGCTGGGGCTGGTCTGGTCGATGGACTTGCCGCCGCAAAATTCAGTATCGACGCCGCTCGCGGTGGACGGCGTGCTCTATACGGCGACAGGCTACAGCATCGTGCGCGCCATCGACGCCGCGACGGGCAAACTCATTTGGGAATATGATAGCAAGGCCACCGAACTGGCCGGGCGCAAGTTGCGACAGGGCTGGGGCATCAGGGGGCTCGCCTATGGGCGCGGGCGGATATTCGTCGGCACGCATGACGGGCGGCTGGTCGCGCTGGACGCTAAGGATGGACAAGTCGCCTGGCAGGCGCGGACGCTGCCGCTGGACAATGCCAGCTTCATCAGCGGGCCGCCCCGCTATTTCGATGGGAAGGTCATCATCGGCTTTGGCGGCGGCGATGTCAGCGCGGTGCGCGGCTATGTGACGACCTATGACGCGCAGACTGGCAAGCAGTTGTGGCGTTTCCACACCGTGCCCGGCAATCCGGCCGACGGGTTCGAGAGCGACGCCATGAAGATGGCGGCGAAGACATGGGCCGGCGAATGGTGGAAATATGGCGGCGGCGGGACGGTATGGAATGCCATGACCTATGATCGCTCAACTAACAGCATGATCATCGGCGTAGGCAACGGGTCGCCATGGAACCACAAGATCAGGAGCGCGGGAAAGGGCGACAATTTGTTCCTGGCTTCGGTCGTGGCGCTGGATGCGACGACTGGCGCTTACAAGTGGCATTATCAGGTCAACCCGGGCGAAAGCTGGGACTATAATGCATCGATGGACATGGAACTGGCCGACCTGACGATCGACAGGAAGCTGCGCCATGTGCTCATGACGGCGCCCAAGAACGGCTTCTTCTACGTCATCGACCGGACGAACGGAAAGCTGATCTCCGCCGAGCCGTTCGTGAAGGTGACCTGGGCCAAGAGCATCGACAGAAAGACTGGCCGGCCGATCGAAGTGCCCGGCGCGCGCTACCCCGATGGCAAGACCTTCACCATGTGGCCTTCGCCGGTCGGCGCGCATACCTGGCTGCCGATGGCTTTTAGCCCGCAACGTGGGCTGGTCTATATTCCCGCGATCGAGATGGCGACCAGCTATAACGATGTCGGCATCACGCGCGAGAACTGGGTGCGCACGCCGGGCAATGCGGTGGACGGCGCGGCCATCCCCAATTTCGTCGTGAAGGACGCAGGCCCGACCAACGCGACCAGTTCGCTACTAGCCTGGGACCCGGTCCGGCAGCGGGCAGCGTGGAAGGTGCGGACGCCGGGACCGTGGAATGGCGGCGTGATGGCGACGGGCGGCAACCTGGTCTTTCAGGGGCGGATCGACGGGCAGTTCAACGCCTATGCCGCCGACAGCGGCAAGCGGTTGTGGAGCTTCGCGGCGCAGGCCCCGGTGACGGCGGCGCCGATCAGCTATTCGGTGAACGGCCGGCAATATGTGACGGTGCTGACCGGCATGGGCACCAGCGGGGCAGCGTTCGGCGCGCTGCTGCCCGTCAGCATCGACTATCGCACCCAGGCGCGGCGCATCCTGACCTTTGCGATCGGCGGCAAGGCGACCTTGCCCGTGTCGAGGCCAGAGAAGTTGCGCGCGGCCGACGATCCGTCCTTCGCGGCATCAGCGGTGCAGGAAGGGCAGGGGGCAGTCGCCTATGCGCAGCATTGCGCGGTATGTCACGGCGTGGATGTGATTGCGGCGGGCCATGCACCGGACCTGCGCGGATCGACCGTGCCGACCGACGCGGCGACATTCGCCGCCGTGGTGCGCGACGGCGGATTGGTCGCGAACGGCATGCCGCGCTTCGAGGAATTCGACGACGCAAAACTGGCGGGCATCCGGCAATATGTGCGCAGCCGGGCCGCTGCGTTACGGGCAACACGGAAGCCGTAAACCTGTCGATCCAAACAAAAAAGGGCGGCGTACTTGTCGTACGCCGCCCAGCTCTTGCACAGAGGGATTTCTTAGAATTCGAAGCCGAATTGCAAACCGTAGGTGCGTGGCTCGCGGGCCGAGGAGAAGGAGAAGAGCCCAGCCACGGTCAACGCCGCGTTCGGACCGCGATCGTCGGCCAAGTTGCGGCCATAGGCCGTCACCCGCGCCTTGTGGCCGTTGAGGTCGAACTGCACCGTTGCGCTGGCGTCGAGCAGGCCCTGACGGTCTGAGCGGACACGCGGGTCGTTGCCATGGACGGTGATGACCCCGTCGCTGCCCACCGTCGTAGGACCGAGCGAAATCTGCTGATCATAGGGCGCGATATTGCGGTAGCTGACGTTGAACTTCAGTTCGCCGAAGCTGACCGGCAGTACATAGTCCGCTGTTGCGGAAAAGGTTTCGCGCGGATTGTAGATCAGATTGTTGGCCGAATAGTCGAAGGTGGTCAGAACGCCGCCCACCGGGGCCTGCGTAATAAAGTCCTTGAACTTGGACCGCAGCAGCCCGACCGCTGCGTTCAGCGTCAGGCCCTGGACCGGTTTGGCCGTCAGTTCCGCCTCGATGCCCTTGACCGTTGCCGATCCGACATTGGTCACGACCGTCTCGTTGCCGATGCCGCCGGAGATGGGGATGGTCGTGTTCTGCTGAAGGTCGTTATATTTCGAATAGAAGCCGGCGACGTTGAACAGCAGCCGCTTGTCGAGGAACGCGCTCTTGAAGCCCAGTTCGTAGGAGTCGACCGTTTCGGGACCATAGGGCGTGGTCGAGGAGATGAGCGTCTGGCCGCGTCCCGACAGACCGCCTGAACGGTAACCGCGCGACCAGGAGGCATAAACCATCAGGTCGTCGGTCGGACGGTAGTCCAGCCCGATCTTCGGCGTGAACTTGCTGCCTGAATAGTCGGCCTTGGGGAATTGATTGGGCGCGACGAAATTATAATTTGTCTTTTTGTCGTGGGTCCAGCGGCCGCCGAAGGACAAGCGGACCTTCTCCATCAGTTGCAGGTTGAAGTCGCCGAAGAAGGCGTAGGACTTGGATGTGCCCGTCACCACCTGCGTCGGCGCGGGGAACGTCGCGAAGGTTGTTTCCTGCGTCAGATGATATTTCGAATCATAGAAATAGGCGCCGACGACATAGTCGAACCCGTCCGTAAACTTGCCCGCAGCGCGCAATTCCTGGCTAAATTGACGGAAGTCCTGGCGACGGCGGACGTGATAGAGGACCGCGCTGGTCGAATCGAAATCCTGCGTCTGATCCTCTTTCGACTTGCGATATCCGGTGATGGAGGTCAGCTTCACCCCGCCAAGGTCCAGATTCATTTCCAGCGTCGCGGCTGGCGCACTGTAATGGCTGGCGGTTGGGCTGCCGTAGACGGTGTAGAGATCGGTCGTGGTGTTGCGGTTGCATTCGCTGGCCGGGGCGGCCGCGACCAGGCCCGGCACGCCGATCACCGCGTCCAGGATTGCCTGGTTGCAGAAGGCTTCGCCGCTGTTGGACAGGCTGCTATTGACCGGTTCGAAATCCTGCACCTGCTTTTCCAGCGTCAGCAGCGCGTCGAAGCTGCTGGACGGCGTGAAAAGGAAGCTGGCGCCGAAATTCTCGTTATTGCTCTTGCCCACGCGCTTGTTGCGGATGGCGTTGTGATAATAGCCGTCCGACTGATTGTGGAAATAGAAGGCCTTGGCCGCCAGCACGCCGTCGACGATCGGCGCATTGACCACCGCGCGCGTCGACCAGCTGTCATAATTGCCGTAGCTCGCCTCAAACTTGCCGCCAAACTCGCCCGTGGGCCGGGTGCGGCGGATGTTGATGACACCGCCGATCGTGTTGCGACCGAACAGCGTGCCCTGCGGCCCGCGCAGCACTTCTATCTGGTTGATGTCGAAAAAGTCGAAGAACTGGCCGGTATTGGTGCCGATGAACACGCCATCGACGACGACGCCAACGGTCGGTTCGAAGCTTTTTTCCACGTCAGCGAAGGTCAGGCCGCGGATCGATACGTTGGCGGCTGCCGCGCCGCTATTCTGATTGGTGATGAGGACGTTGGGCGCCGCCCCCTGCAAGTCGCCGATGTTGATCGCCGCCTTCGATTCCAGCTGTGCCGGCGAAAAGGCGGTAATAGCGATCGGGGTTTCCTGCAGCGTCTCGTCGCGCCGGCGGGCGGTGACGACGATATCCTCGATCGTGCTGCTGAGTTCCGCGCCGGAGCCCTGCTGCGGTTCGGCCGTCTGGGCGAACGCCAAGCCGGAATAAACAAGTGCAGCCCCGCTCACGACCGTGCGCAGGACGAATTTGGAAGTCCCCCTCATGTTCAAGCTCCTCACCACCTTTGTTATGCAGTCATTTTAGTCGCACTGTCCCAAGGCGCGAAACTAACGGTTCCAATAGAATGGCAGATGAGGAGATTTTTTACCGTCAGCGGGCGGTCAGGCCGCCGTCCACGGTGAATTCGCCGCCGGTGATATATTTGGAGGCATCCGACGCCAGGAACGTCACCATCGCGGCAATGTCATCCGGCTCGCCCATACGGCCCATGGGGATGCTGGCGTTGATGGCGTCATACTGATCGGGATTATCCCGGATCGCGACCTGCTGCATGTCGGTCCAGATGACGCCGGGCTGGATCGAGTTGACCCGGATATTCTCCGTCGCGCACTCCATCGCGATCGCCTTGGTCATGATGCGCACGCCGCCCTTTGACGCGGCATAGGCGGCGGCGCCTGGAATGCCGACGAGACCCGCCACGGACGAGAAGTTGACGAGCGAGCCGCCATGGCCCTGTTCCCGCATCTGTTTCATCGCGGCGCGGCAGCCCAGATAGACGCTGGTCATGTTGACGTCGATCTGGCGCTGCCAGTCCGCTGGTTCCAGCGCGTCTATCCATTTGAGCACGGCGATGCCGGCATTGTTGACCAGTATGTCTAGCTTGCCGAACCGTTCCACCGTGGCGGCGACGACGGCGTCCCAACCTTCCACCGACGTCACGTCCTGCGCCATGGCGGCGATGGACAGGCCTTCGTCGGCCAGTTCTTGCGCGCGAGCCTGCACCGCTTCGAAGGCGATGTCGGTCAGCATGACGCTGGCGCCGGCACGGGCCATCATCCGCGCGCTGGCAAAGCCCAGACCCGCTGCGGATGCTGCGCCAGTGACAATCGCGGTCTTGCCGTTGAGGTTCATAAGATATCCTTTTGAGAGGGTCAGGCAGTGCGCAGCCAGTCGCGCTGCGAAGACAGGTCCGTATCGGCGCGCCCGCCCAGCAGCGCACCGTTCAGGGAGGCGAGAAAGCCGTCGGAGGCGGGGTCCATGCGGGCCCAGTCGATCAATTCGCTGCGATGGGCGATCTTCCACACGCCTGTCCGCCGCTCGTAGCGGTCAACATAGCGGCCGGCGATGAACATGTCCTTGGGCTCGTCCTCCTCGATGATGCGGTGAAAGGCGGTGTAATAGACCTCGCCGAAGGCGACATCGCCCTCCACCTCGATCAGCGCCTGGCCGATCAGATGATGATTGGAGAGGTGGGATTGCAGCAGATCCTGCGCGAAGGTGACGAAGTCATCGCCCGACCCTTTGAAAATACCATAGTCGGTAGTGGAATCCGGCCAGAAGACGCTGCGATGCAGGTCGGGCAGTAGTCGGTCCTGCGCGCGCATATAGACGGCGTGCAGGTCGCGGATGGCGTCTTTCGCCAGCAGAATGTCGATCGGGTCCATGGTCGTCCCTTAAAAAAGATGGGCGTCGGGACGGATGGTCCTGACGCCCGAGGTGAGGAGCCGTTAGAAGCGTGCCGTGAACTGCAACTGCACGGTACGCGGCAGGGAGACGAAGCCGATCTGGTCGGCCGGGGTGGCCGTGCCAGTACCCGTGCCGGTGCCGGTATTGGGCGCATCCACCACGCCGCCGACGATGAAGCGGTTGGTAAGGTTCTTGCCAATCAGCGCAATCTCGTAGCGCTTGTCGGCGAAGCCCATGCGAACCGTGCCGTCGATGCTCAGATATTTGGGCTGGCCCGACAGCGGATGGGCGAAGCTGGAGGCAAGGTAGGAACTGGAATAGCGGCTGTCGAGCGAGAGGCCGAGATTGGTACCGGCCGACAGTTCTGTGTCGTAGCTGACGCCCAGCGACCCCGTCCAGGTCGGTGCCACGGCGGTACGCTTGCCCGACAGATCCTGACCCAGTGCGCCCTGGAAGCTGGTGTCGCATCCCGCCGCGATCGACTGCCCACCGTAGCAGGGCGCGATATAGCTGCCATAGCGCGCCTTGTTATAGTTGAGCGAGCCATGGACATCGAGGCCCGGCACGGCGCGCGGGGCGTACTGGAATTCCAGTTCGAAGCCCTTGGTGGTCGCGGACCCGGCATTGGTTGTGATGAAGGCGAAGGTGGCCGAGTTGAAATAGTCGACCTGCAGGTCGAGATATTTGTAGCTGTAGGCGCCAATATTCAGGCGAAGCTGCCGGTCGAACAGGGTCGTCTTGATGCCGCCTTCGAAGCCGCGGGCCTTTTCCGGATTGAAGGCGACGTCGCTGGCGATCGTCCCTGCGCTGACGAAGCCCGAGTTGGAGAAGCCGCCCGACTTGTAGGCGGTCTTGTAGGCGCCATAGACGGTAATGTCCTTGGTCGGCTGCCAGGTGAGGGTGGCTTCAGGCGACCAGTTGTTGAAGCTCTGGTCGCCATAGATCGTCTTGCCCTGCGGGAAGATGAACTGCAGCAGCGAATTCACATAGGGCTGGACCAGATAGCTGTCCTTGGTTTCGTGGGTGTAGCGCACGCCGGCCGTGGCTTCGAGCGTCGGCGCGATCTTCCAGGTCGCCTGGCCATAGCCGGAGATGGTTTCGCCCTCGGTCTCCGACCGCTTGAAATAGCCCAGATATCGCCATTCGTCCGGCTGCGAGCTATCCTCGACATTGCCGAAGGCACCGCTCTGCGTGTGGTCGCGCTTGGTCGACTGATAATAGACGCCCGCAAGCAGGTTGACCGGCCCGTCATAATGGGTCTGGGCGCGGAATTCCGACGAGAAAGCGTGATATTTGGAGCGTTCCGACGACGGGGCGGCGGCCAGGTCCGACGACACGAAGGTGCAGTCGCACGACCAGCGGTTCACATTGGCGTTGTAATTGTTGATCCAGGTCAGGTTTACATCGTCCAGCGCATACTCGGCCGTGCCGGTGATGCCCCAGCTGCGATAGCGGTTATACAGCGCGCCGTCCTTCCGTGAAAAGGGCTGGCTGCCGGCGATGTCAGCGGGGACGTTGTTCTGGTAGATGTTGAACTTGCGTTCGCACTTGATGTTAGAATTGAGCGCATAGGTGCCGCTGGCGCAGGAAAAGGGCACATAGTTCCAGCTGTTATTGTCGGTGTCGTTGGCCGACGCATTGCCCTTCAAAGTCAGGGTAAACTGGTCGGTCGGCTGCCACTTCAGTGTCACGCGGCCCAGAAATTCCTTCTCGCCCGGATTGTCGCGAGTGGAGGCGGGGGCGAAGTGCGGCGTGGTGACGCCGGTGGCGACATCATAGGTCGGATAGGTCTTGTCGATGCCGCGATTGTTGAAATAGCCACCGAACATGTTTGAGCCACGCACCGCGATGCGGATGCCCAGCGTATCGCTCAAGGGGCCAGAAGCCATGGCTTCGCCGACCAGGTTCTTGCCCTTGAACTCATAGCCCAGGCGACCCATGAATTCGGGCTTTGCGGTAGGGTCGGCCGAACGGATCGACACGACGCCTGCGGTTGCATTCTTGCCAAAGAACAAGGCTTGCGGACCCTTCAGCATTTCCACGCCGGCAAGATCCAGGAAGCCTTCGTTGATGACACGTCCTTGGCCATAATAAACGCCGTCCAGCACGACCGCGACCGACTGTTCGATGCCGATGGAGGTGGAGGAGGAACCGATGCCGCGCAGGGTCAACTGCGCGCCCGAGCCGTTGGAAGCACGGCCGATCGTGAATTGCGGCGTCTGGGTGGAAATCTTTTCCAGACTGGTCATGTCATATTTCTGGATTTGCTCGGCCGTCAGTGCCGTGACGGAGACTGGCACGTCCTGCAGGCTTTCCTCGCGCCGGCGGGCGGTGACGACGATATCGGTCAGGCCGCCCTGCTGCGCGGATCCAGCGCTATCCTGCGCATGACCCTCGACGCTGAGCATCGGCATCGTCAATGCGCTGGCGAGCAGCGCGGCGCGATAGAACAGCCGGTTCGTGATATGCTGATTCAAGATACCCTCCCTCTTATCGTGACGATGCAGAAGGGAGGCGTGCGGGGCGATGGCGTGAGGCCATGCATCAAGCACAGTCAGGCAGCGGCAGCAGCGGCGCTCATGCGCCTGCCAGACCCCGGACATCCTCTCTCCAAACATCGCGCCGCTCTCGTATGTTGCGGCGTGCCATCTGCTACGCCCTGGCCGGATGTGTCGTCAAACATAATTACAGCACGCTGTAACTATTGATAGGGTTTAGAGGATGCGGGCGATTTCGCCGGACCGCCGCAACGCCTGTTTGGCGAAGGCCGGGCGAGCGATGGGGAGGAGGTTGCGATAGACCTCCAGTTCCAGATGCGTGCCCAGGGCTGCGTCGGCAATCTCTCCTTTCGCCCAGAGTACGACGATCGACACGATACTGAGGCGATAGAGGCGCGCGAAACCACTGCGAGAGGTGTGCTCATCGACGGCGCCATCGCGGATCATCTGGTCATAGGCCGTGCCGACATAATGATCATAAAGGTCGTTGAGGCCGACGAGATCGGAATGATCGAGCAGCACCTGGGAGAGGACGCGTGCCATGGCCGGATCGTCCAGCGTGACGTCCGCCACGGCACGTCCGAATGCGAGGAGAAAAGCAACGCCGCCTTGCGGGGCTTCGCGCGCCGCAGCCTCGAACGTGTCGGCGCTGCGCTGTTGCGCGGCCATCGCGATCAGCCGGTCCTTGCTGCCGAAGATATTGTAGAGCGTCTTTTCCGCGACATGGCTGGCCTTGGCGATGGCACGCATGGAGGCGCCATCATAGCCATGCTCGCTGGTGAGTTGCTGCGTCACCTTCAGGATGCGCTCGCGCCGCTGCGCTTGGCGGGGTGTCAGTCTGGTCGTCAGGGCATCGGGCTCGGCCATGGGTTCCGCCATGCAGCTTGGCCAGGCAAATGCCAAGGGGGACTTTCCATGCGCGTGAGCCGCGCGTAGGCGTTTGATGGCAGGACAGGAGCAGAATTTTGGACGAGATGATCGCGCGCTTGCTGGAGCAGATGCGACCCACGCATCTGGTCGATCCGCAAGCGCCCTGGCAACAGCGCAAGAGCCAGGAGATGCGCATTCGCATCCTGGAATGCACGATGACCTGCCTGGTGGCGAAGGGCTATGCCGCGCTGTCGACCAACGATATCGTGCAGATGGCGCAAGTCTCGCGCGGAGCGATGCACCATCATTTCCCGAGCCGCGAAAAACTCATTTCGGCCCTGATCGAGCATGTCTTCTACAAGCGGATGGAAGGCTTCCTGCGTAACTATGTCGCGATGCTGATCGAAAAGGGAGAGGCGGCCGACGTCGAGTCTGCGTCCGACACCTATTGGGCGAGCGTGCAGACGCCGGAATATGCCGCCTATCTGGAACTGGCGATCGCGGCACGGACGGACGAGGAACTGAACCGGTCGTTCCTGCCCGCCGCTCGCCAATATGATCGGGTCTGGGCGACCGAGATGCTGCGCTATTTTCCGCAGTGGAAGGATCACGCCTCCGCGCTGGAACTGGCCAACGACCTTGCCATGGTCGCTTATATGGGATTGCTGGTCCATCAACCGATCTTCGAAAATGCGGGTCGCGTTGCCCGTATTCAGGGGTTGCTGATCGATATAGTCCGCAAGCTGCAGACAGGAATCATCAGCGCCAAAGTATAAAACCGGCAACGGCGCCGGATTTCTATCAGTAGCAATAGGTTCGCCTGAACCCTCGCCATGGCATTCTACGTTCACACGGAAAATTCCGGAGAGGGTAGATGACAGTCACACCAACGCATCCGCTGACGATCGACGGGCGCGACGTCGGCAATCTGCGCGGCGATCCGATCACCGGCGACCGCTACACCTCGCGCGAATTCATGCAGCGCGAATGGGACCATATGTGGACGCGCATCTGGCACGTCGCGGGCCGGACCGCCGAGCTGGAAGAGCCGGGCGACTATATGCTCCACGACTTCATGAACGAGAGCGTCTTTTGCGTGAAGCAGGACGACGGGTCCATCAAGGCTTTCTACAATGCCTGCCGCCATCGCGGCATGCGACTGGTCAACGACAGCAGTGCCGCCGATCGGTTCCAGTGCCCCTATCATGGCTGGATCTGGGGCAAGGACGGCGTGCTGGACTATGCCCAGGACGCGCATGATTTTCCGCAGGGCAATCCGTGCGGGAAGCTGAAGCTGAAAGAACTGCGCTGTGCCACTTGGGGCGGCTTCGTCTGGTACACGATGGACGACGATGCGCCCGAACTGCTCGACTATCTGTCGCCCATGCCGGAAATCTACAAAAATTATCCGATGGATACGGCCGTCCGCGTCAAGTGGATGAAGATCAACCTCAACACCAACTGGAAGTTCGCCACCGACAATTTCTCGGAGAGCTACCACACCCGCACCGCGCATCCTCAGGTGCCGCCATGGATCGACCAGGATGTCGATACCGCGCGGCACGAGATGTATCCGAACGGCCATGGCCGCACCGTGCAGCCGATGCGCCCGTCGTTGAGCGATCGCCTGCCCGACGGCGTGCCGCACCCGTTCGACTATATCCTGCGCCAGTGGGACATCGATCCTGACGCCTATCCCGATTACGAGACCAAGGCGATGCAGGGCTGGCTGGACCTCAAGGCCGCCAAACGCCGGCTGTGGCAGGAGCGGGGCTATGTCCATTACGAACATATGGACGACGAGGAGATCACCGACAGCCCGCACACAGTGATGTTCCCCAACGTCACCATCAGCTTCCTGCCGGACAATCTCATCTTCTTTCGCACCGAGCCGCACCCGACCGACCCGAACAAATGCACGTTCGACCTGTGGTGCATGGCTTTTCCGGTGGAGGGGCAGGAGGTCGTCGAGTCGATCATGGCCGGTCCGCAGCCGTTGCGCGAAGCGGAAATGGAAGTGCGCGACTTCGATAATGGCCGGGGCGTGCCGGAGATCGAAGGGCAGATCGTCTATCAGGACATGATGCTGGCCGAAGGGCAGCAGCGGGGCATGTATTCGCGCGGTTATGACGACGCTTATCTGACCGGCCAGGAGACCCGCGTCCGCTTCTTCCATGAAGTGCTGAACGACTATCTGGAAGGACGGCGCTGATAGAATTGAGCCGCCGCCGCCCGGCCGGGGCGTGACGGCGGCTCCGTACCAGTTGCAGCCCCGGCATACAAAAAAACAGAAACCTAGAGGAGACCAAAATGCGAAATCGCATGATGATGGCGAGCGCCCTGGCCACAAGCACAGCGTTGCTTTTCCCGGCATTCGCGATAGCCCAGAGTGAAGCCGAGCCACAGGTCGGCATCCAGGACATCGTCGTCACCGCACAGAAGAAGTCCGAAAATCTTCAGAACGTCCCCATTTCCGTAACCGCTATCGGCGGCGACGCGCTGGCCGCTACCCAAGGGACCAGCCTGCAGGCGTTGCAGGGCTCCATACCCAACGTCCAGATCGACAATTTCGCCAACACGCCGCAGAGTGCGGTGTTCACTATTCGTGGCATCGGCGTGATTGAGCCAGACCCCTATGCCGGTAACACTGTGTCGATCGTGGTCGACGGCGTGCCGCAATTCTTCTCCATGGGTGCGCTACTCGACCTCTATGACGTCGACCGGATCGAGGTGCTCCGCGGGCCGCAGGGGACACTGTTCGGCGCCAATACTACCGGCGGCGTCATCAACGTCGTAACGAAGCAGCCGACCGGTGAGTTTGGCGGCAACGTCAAGGCCGTCTACGGCAATTATAACCGCTTCGACGTGACCGGATCGATCGAGGTGCCGATCATCAAGGATGTCCTGTCGGCCAAGGTCGCCGCCATCCACACCCAGCGCGAAGGCTTCGTCACCAACGTCGTCGATGGGTCGGATATGGGGTCCAAGAATCTGGAGGCCTATCGCGCCTATCTGCGCTTCACGCCCAGTGCGGACTTCGACGCGACCTTGCAGGGTGAATATGTGAACGCCCGCAACGGCGCACCGATCATCATCAGCGGCGCTTATGCCGGTGAAGCGATCTACGAGGCGCCGGGCAATAATGGCATGTATATCAGCCCCTGCCGGGGCGGCGGACAATGTTTTGCGCCCGACAAATATTACAGCGCCAACAACAGCGTGCCTGACATGTCCGACATGGACACCTATTCGGGCAATCTGACGATGAACTGGAAGAACACGCCGCTGGGCGACCTAACCTCCATCACCGCCTACAAGAAATTCAAACTGACGGAATTTACTGACCAGGATGGCACGCCCGATTTCAAGAACGATACCTATCGCCGCACCGAAGGCTGGCAGTTCAGCCAGGAACTGCGTACCGCGATCGACCTCAGCGACAGCGTCAACCTGCTGATCGGCGGCTTCTACCTCAAGAATCATTACGACCATATCCAAGCCTATCGCCTTCAATTCGCGGCGCCCGGCCTGCTCCAGATCAACCTGCAGGATCAGGACAATTACTCCCTCTCCGGCTTCGCCCAGGGCTATTGGCAGGTCACCGATCGGCTGAAGCTCCAGGCAGGCATCCGCTATTCGCACGAGCGCACGATTTCGACGCCGTCCCTCATCACCAGCATCGGCGATCCGGCCGGATCCAACTATACAGGCGAGGGCAATACCATCATCGGCAGCTTCGTCACCGGCGGGCGCGAAAGCTGGAACAATGTCGGCTGGAAGGTCGGCGCGGATTACGAGCTGGGCGACCGGCAGCTGGTGTACGGCAGCTGGACGCGCGGCTTCAAGTCGGGCGGCTTCACCGCGCGTGTAGGCGTGCCGGCGGACGGGGCCAATCCCTATGATCCCGAAACGGTCGACACGTTCGAAGTCGGGCTGAAGGCCGATTTCCTGGACCGGCGGCTGCGTACAAACCTGGCGCTGTTCTACACCAATTATCGCGACATGCAGGTGGCGCAGATCTATTTTGACAGCGCGACGAGCACGCAAGGCAATCGTATCCTCAACGCCGGCAAATCGCAGATCAAGGGCTTCGAATTCGAGACCACAGCAGTTCCAGTGGAAGGCATGACGCTGCGTGCGTCGCTCGCCTATCTCGATGCCACCTACAAGAGCTTCCTCTATACAGACGCGGTGACAGGCAGCACGCTCGACCTGAAGGGCTATCGCTTGCAGAACGCGCCAAAGTGGAGTGGAACCCTGGGCGCCAATTTCGTGATCCCGCTGGGCGGCAGCGGCGCGGAACTGGTAAGCGATTTCTCCTACTCCTACACCAGCAGCAAATATTACACCGCCATTCTGGACACGCCGCGCTCGCGCATTCAGCCGACGCATCTGGTCGACGCATCGCTGACCTTCAATCCGCCCGGCAAACAATGGTCGATGGGCCTGTGGGCGAAGAACCTGCTCGACAGTCGCTATCTGTCCACCGTCTATGACTCGCCGGGTTATGGCGGCATCGCGGGCTATGCCCCTCCACGGCAATTTGGCGCTTCTGCTAGCTATAGTTTCTGATCGGCGCGCCTAAAACCATGTCTGTCGACGTTCCGCTGGACCATCGCTCTTGTGGGACGTCGGCCCATAATCAGGAGAAAGTCTGATGGGTCGAGTGGAAGGAAAGGTCGCGCTGATCACTGGTGGCGCGTCGGGGCTGGGCGCGGCGGACGCGCGCAAGCTGGCGAGCGAGGGCGCGAAGGTGGCGATCACCGACGTGCAGGAGGAATTGGGGCGCGAGACGGCAGCGTCGATTCCCGGCGCCATTTTCATCAAGCATGACGTGCGCGACGAACAGCAATGGCAGGACGCGGTGGCGCAGGTCGTCGCGCAGTTCGGCCGCCTCGATATCCTCGTCAATAATGCGGGGCTGGTGAAATTCGCCAGTGTCGAGGATTGTTCGCTGGAGGAGTTTCGCCTCCAGACTCAGGTCATGATCGAAGGAACCTTCCTCGGCTGCAAGTCGGCGATCCCGGCGATGAAGGCCAGCGGCGGCGGCTCCATCATCAACATTTCCTCGGTCGCGGCGATCAAGGGCATCGGCGTGATCCCGGCCTATAGCGCAGCCAAGGCGGCGATCATCGCCATGACCCGCAGCGTCGCGGTCCATTGTCAGGAGCAGGGCTATGGCATCCGCGTCAACGCTATCGCTCCCGGTGCCCATGATACGCCGATGACGCGACAGGCGATGGGCGAACTGCCCGAAGGCGAGGCGGGCATGGAACAAATCCATGCTCTGGGACAAGGCTTGCCGGAAGATGTGGCGAACCTTGTCCTGTTCCTCGCTTCCTCTGAATCACGGCAGATCACCGGCACGCATATCGTCATCGACAATGGCGAGACGATGAAATGACCCGCCGCTACAGCGTGGCGGAGATCGGCGATGTCCAGATGATCCGCAACCGGCTGGCGCAGCACAGCCGGGGCGTCGACCGGACCGACGAGGGCCTGCTGACCGATTGCTATCATGCAGAAGGCACGGTGGACTATCGCTTCTACGAGGGGGCAGCCGCCACCTTTGCGGGCATATTGACCGGCGCGCAGCGGGGTCAGCCGGTCACACTGCACCGAACGGCGCAGATGGATGTGCGACTGGATGGCGATGCGGCGACGTCGGAAAGCTATGTCATGGCGATGGCGCGAAGCCCTGACCCAGACGGCGGGATGATGCAGCGACTGATCTGCGGGCGCTATCTCGACCGGCATGCACGGCGCGACGGGGAATGGCGGCTGACCCACAGGACCTATGTCCTCGACGCCAATCTCAACTGGCCGGCCGATGTCGCGCCGGCCGCTCTGGGATCGATCGGTAATCACGTCCCGGCGGGCGGACAGGGGACGGCCGATGCCGGCATCGCCCTGATGGCAACCGCAGTGGCAAAAAACAAAGCATATGACAGCGAGAGGCAGACCATGACGCAAACAGCGCCCACCCATGACGCCGAGGTGATCGACGCAATCGTCTCGCGCCAGCAGATCATAGACCTGACCATGGCCTATTGCCGCGGGGTCGATCGCGCGGATCAGGCCCTGTTGGCCGAGATATTCCACGAGGACAGCGTTGTTGTCAGCGGCGTCTTCAACGGCAGCGGTCCCGATTTCGCGCGGGAAATCTGCCAGATCGTGACCGTCATTTTCGACAAGACATTCCATTCCATCGCCAACCAGTGGATCGAAGTAGATGGTGACCGTGCCGTCGGCGAAAGCTATGTGATCGCCGTCGCCAGCGGATCGGACGGGGAAGGTGGCCAGCGGGAATATCTCTCGGGCGGCCGCTATATCGACCGGTTCGAGCGGCGCGACGGCGTGTGGAAGATTGCCGAACGCACCTTCGTCAGCGACTGGAGCCGCGCCGACGTCAGCAGCGAGCAGAGATCGGGCATGTATGGCGCGCTGGACCTGCACGGCGCGCGCGGCAGCGACGATCCGGTCTACAGCTTCTGGAACGCTGGCAAGCCGCACTGATCGGCCCTAGAACATTTAAGAGTGGTCGCGCCTCTCCCCTCAAAACTAGAAGCTTCCTGACGGAACGATGGAGGGGGACGTCGATCGCCTTCTGTACATGACCAGGGAGAAGGATGATGGCTGAAGATATTGCTTGGGATCTGGAGGCCGACGTCGTCGTTCTGGGGTCTGGCGGCGCGGCCATGACGGCGGCGATCGCCGCGCATGATTTCGGCGCCCGCGAAGTCGTCATCCTGGAAAAGACCGGCATGGTCGGCGGGACCACCGCCATGTCGGGCGGGATGCTGTGGATCCCCAATAACCCCTATCAGATCGAGGCCGGCATCGAAGATAGCGACGAAGATGTCGTCATCTATCTCGACGCGCTGGCGCCCGAGCAGCTCGATCCGGAAACGCTCGGCGCCTTCATGGAAACCGGGCCGGAAATGATCCGCTATTTCCGGGAAAAGACACCTGTCCGCTTCCACGCCTTTGCCGACTTCCCCGACTATCAGCCCTATATGCCAGGCGCCAAGCCCGATGGCGGACGGTCGCTGGACAATGAAGCCTTCTCTTTCGAACGGCTGGGCAAATGGGCAGGGCGAGTCAATCCCAGCAAGATGGCCTATCCGCTGCGTGGCAGCCTGATGGAAGCGATCAGCGGGTCGCTGGATGAAGCCACGCTCGCCGAACGAGAGGCCGGAGACTATCGCGGTCTGGGCCAGGCGCTGGCCGGATCGCTGTTCAAGGCGGTGCTGGATCGCGACATCCCGGTCGAGTTCGAGAAGCGCGCGCGCAAGCTGGTGAAGGACGGCGACCGGGTCATCGGCGTCGTCGCCGAGGATGCTGACGGCCGCGATTTCCGCGTCCGGGCGCGGCGCGGCGTCGTGATCGCCACCGGCGGTTTCGAATGGAACGAAACCCTTGTGCGGACTTTCCTGCGCGGGCCGCTGACGGGGCCAGTCAGCGTCCCGGAAAATGAGGGCGACGGCCTCCTCATGGCGATCGAGGCGGGGGCGCAACTGGGCAATATGCAGCATGCCTTCTGGATGCAGAGCGCGCTGGAGTTCAAGCCGCAGCACCGCGACGCCAAGCCCAATTACATGCTGGGTTCGGACGAGCGCGCGCGCCCCGGCGCCATTCTGGTCAACCGCACCGGCAAGCGTTTCGTGAACGAGGCGGCCAATTACAACGCGCTGGGCAAATCGCTGCACGCGTTCGAGGCTGGGAACCACAGCTATGCGAATCTGCCCTACTGGCTGATCATCGATTCGCGCTATCGAAACAAGTATCAGACGTTCAACACGCCGCCGGGCGGGCCTGTCCCCACCTACATGATGCAGGCCGACACGCTGGAGGAACTGGCCGCCATTGCGGGCATCAACCCTGAGGGGCTGGCGGCAACTGTTGCCCGTTTCAACCAGATGGTCCACGATGGCCATGACGACGACTTCGGTCGCGGCGATACGACCTACGACAATTTCTACATGTGGGGCGACATGGACTTCGACCCACCCTATCGCACGCTGGGCGCGATCGATCAGGGGCCGTATTTCGCCGTAAAGATGGAGGCTGGCGCGCTGGGAACGGCCGGTGGTCCAAAAACCAATGGCGACGCGCAGGTGCTCGACTGGAATGGCAATCCGATTCCGGGCCTGTATGCTGCGGGCAACGCTATGGCGGCGGTGCTTGGCGAAGCCTATGGCGGCGCTGGGGGCACGCTGGGACCGGGCATGACCTTCGGCTACCTCGCCGGTCGCCATCTGGGGAAGCATATTGCCAACCATTGATGCCGATCGGTGACTGGCGGGGTACGGCATCATCTGCTAGGCTCAGATGGGGTGATTGGGGCCGACCCTGAATCGCTTGGGTGGCTGCTCCTCGCAAAATGGTAAGACGTGGTCCGTGTTGAGCGGCCACAACCATAAGGAGGAGCAACCATGCGCTACTATGCCGGACTGGATGTTTCGTTGGAAGAGACAGCGATCTGTATCGTCGATGAGGTAGGCAAGATCGAACGCGAACTTCGCGCGTCGAGCGACCCCGCTGCCTTAATCGATGCCTTCGCCGCACTCGACTTACCGATCGAGCGTATTGGTCTTGAGGCCTGTTCACTGGCATCCTGGCTGCATCAGGGGATGGCCCGAGCCGGGCTTCCGGTGCTGTGTATCGAAACTCGCGCGGCTAAGGCCGCAATGGGCGCAATGCCCAATAAGAGTGATCGTAATGATGCTCGCGGCCTGGCTCAAATCATCCGCACAGGATGGTATCGGGCAGTACATGTGAAGAGCCCGCCGTGCCGCTCTGCCCGCGCGCTGCTTGGTGCTCGGCGGATGGTGCTGAACAAGCAGCGCGACATTGAGAACGAGGTCCGTGCGGTCTTACGCGAGGCAGGGCTAAAGCTCGGCACGCCTGGTCGGAAAATGTTCGCACCGCGCGCCAGAGAGCTCGCCTCGGCGGATGCTGGCATCACAGACATTGTCGAACCATTACTGGCTATCCTAGCGACGATGGCCATTGAACTTGCACGTCTGACAAAGCGGGTTCTGGATGCCGTTCGTGTCGAACCTGTCTGTCGCCGGCTGATGACGGTACCTGGAGTTGGACCGCTTACTGCGCTGACTTTTCGCGCGACGGTTGATCAGCCTGAACGCTTCCGGCGGTCACGCGACGTCGGGGCGCATTTCGGTCTTACGCCGCGCCGCTACCAATCAGGCGAAACGGACATTCAGGGCCGCATAAGTCGATGTGGGGACGAACTCGCTCGCACCGCTCTCTACGAAGCCGCGCATACATTGCTGACGCGCTGCACGAAATGGTCGACACTGAAAGCGTGGGGCATGCGCATCGCGCAACGCCGCGGATTGGCAAAGGCACGCGTCGCCGTCGCACGAAAGCTCGCCGTCATTTTACATCGCATGTGGACCGATCAAACCGACTTCCGCTGGGGTAAAGCGTCGGCGGTCGCGGCTGTGTGAGGAGATAAATCAGTTTCCGCCCAAGCCGGGTGGGAAGCGATCGTTCCCATGGGGACGATGGGCGAGCCGACTTCGCAGTGAGTCCAGAACCTCAGCATGTCTGAAGGTCGAGGCTCAGATTGAAGCGCCTCGTTCTTCTAACCCCATTATGCGGCGACCAAGCGTCGATCGCGGAGAGAAGCAAGTGATCCATGGGAGCGGTCACGATACTGAGGATGCAGCTTGACCCAAAGGCCCCAATCAGAGAAGGACTCACTGATCAAAGCCAGAAGATGACGGTGGCAGCGAGGGCGATGGCCGAGAAGAAGGCGTTGGGGCACCGGTCGTAGCGCGTCGCGACCCGTCGCCAGTCCTTGAGGCGGCCGAACATAATCTCGATGCGGTTGCGGCGCTTGTAGCGACGTTTGTCGTATTTTACGGCCTTGTTCCGGGATTTCCGACCCGGGATGCAGGGGGTGATGCCTTTTTCCTGCAAGGCGTCGCGGTACCAGTCGGCATCATAGCCACGATCGGCGAGCAGCCATTGGGCTTTGGGAAGTTCGTCCAGCAAGGCCGCCGCGCCAATATGATCGCTGACCTGACCTGCGGTCATGAAGAAGCTGATCGGCCGACCATTGGTATCCGTCACGGCATGAAGCCCTTCGACAAGCTCAGGAGAGCCTTGGTGTTCATGCCACCTTTCGTGCGGCCAATCAGGCGGCCCGCATCCCCTTTTTTACCGCAAGGCTCGATGCCGTGCGGTGGGCCTTGAGATAGGTCGCGTCGATCATAACCGTCCTGCGTTCGGAAGCCTGAGGCGCTGCCAGACCTTCCATCATCCGAAGGAAAACGCCCTTGTCACCCCACCGCTTCCAGCGGTTGTAAAGCGTCTTGTGCTGCCCATAGTCCTTTGGCGCATCCCGCCAGCGCAACCCATTCCGGTTGACGAAAATGATCCCGCTCAACACCCGGCGATCGTCGACACGCGGTTTGCCATGGCTCTTGGGAAAGTAGGGCTCAAGCCGAGCCATCTGCTCGTTCGTCAGCCAATACAGATCGCTCATCTTCAATCTCCTCGCGGAGCCTGAATCAGATCAAGCCGGTTATATCAATGGGTCCTGACCCTACGTCCATACTCTGAATAACATGAAGTATTCAAAAATGTGTCTCCACCCTGAGCGATAAGGTTCGAGGCTGAAACGGCGTGCGTTGATCAATTGAGCGAATGGTAAATGGATTTCCGAACCCAAAGCTGTTTTCGCGCTGATCGAGAAGATTTGCGACGGTAATGCCCGCCTTCCAATTCCCTTTCGAAATGTCCGCACCGACATCGCCTACCCAAAAGTCGCCCATTGGACGCCCCAGAGAAGGATCGAAACTCAATCGTGCAGGTCCTGTGTAACGGACTGACATAAAGGCATGAAACGGAAGGTCGGCAAGCATCCGGGCGTAAGACAGTTTCAGACCACCGGCATAGTCGGGCAGAACCGGCAGACGATTGTCGTCGCCCAGCGCATTGGCGGCAGACGCAGGGCGATAAAGCCGGCCATGCTGAAGTGTCAGGTTGGTTTCGAGGGTAAACGGCTGGATGCGGAACATAGCCGAAAGCTCAGCGCCGATGTTCCGCGCTGTACCTGCATTGATCGTCCTGATGAGGCTGTCCGTGCCGAGAATGTCGCTCTGCACATTCTCCCAGCGCAGACCAAAAAGACTGCCGTTCAAGCGTATTTTATTATTGGCCGACGCTATTCGCCAGCCGAACTCCATGCTTTTGAGATCGTCCGATCGGAAAGATCGCGACTGTGGGTCTCCGTTCGGATTGATCCCGCCTGGCCGTACCGCACTGGCATAGCGAACCCATAACATCACATGTTCATCGGGGTGCCATGATAGATTGAAACTGGGCGTCAGGCCGCTCTTGCTGGCATGTTGCCGGGCTTGACCGCTCTGTTCATTGTCGACACGCGCCAGATAGGCCCGCACGCCAATCGTGGCAGACCATTTGGCGCCGAATTTTTGTGTCGCCTCACCGAACAACGCTACTTCGAGGCTGTCATTATGCTGCGATGTCACCTCAACCGCCGAAGACCCATCAGGCAGAAAGCTGTCCCGCAGTGTGTTTTCCGCCTGCAACAAATTCGCCCCAACGACCCAGGGCCGGGTCGCGACAGGATCGCTTAACCGAACTTCCTGCGTAACCAGTCGCAGCTGGCGCAAATCCTTGAAAGCAATCGGCGCTGTATGACCCAGCAGGCCTGCCTGAGAGGTCGCATCGAAAATACTACTGAACTCATGGGTCACATAAGCCGTTACCGACGTGACATCGAGCGCACCGACCTTACCCTGCAACGTAGCCGTGGCGGCCAGAAAATCATTGTCATGGGGTTCGGCCAGGGTAGTGCTGCGTTCAAGCCGGCGAAAGGCATATTGACTGTCACGAACATTGAGCCATTGGGCCGTCAGTCCGAAATCAGCGCGCCAGGCATCCGCGAACCGCCATCCAAGCGCAGCACGCGTGCCGAACCGGCGACTCCGATTCACATTCTGCCGGTCACGCTCGGCGTCATCGATCCAGCCGCCGCCCTGATCCGCGTAAGCCGCGATGCGCACAGCTAGTTGGTCGGACAGGATCGGCGCGTTGATGACAGCTTCTCCTACCCCGCCGAACCCGCCATGGGCGACCTTCGTTGCTTCCATGGCGGCCATGCCGGTCCAATCCCGGAGGTCCGGCTTGTTCGGTACGATACGGACTATCCCGCCCAGAGCGCCGGAACCATAGAGCGTCCCCTGCGGCCCGCGCAGCACTTCGATCCGATCGATGTCCACCATGCGCAGGTCGGGGTCGGGAGTCGCGTAGCTGACCCGGGCTTCATCGAGAAACAGATTGACCGTCGACTGTGTCGAACCGTTGAAAGCGCTATCCGCGACCCCGCGAAGAAATATCCGGTCGCGTCCGGGCCCCAGATTCGTCGTGACGACCCCTTCGGAAAAAGCGAGCACATCATGCACGCCACGATGCGCCGCCATGGCTTGAGCAAAGTCGGGGCGAAGCACAGCGATGGATATCGGCACCTCGCGAAGCGGTTCATCCCGTTTGCGTGCGGTGACAATGATGTCGTCCAGCTTCGCTATGATGAGGGGACGAGGCAACGCAGGCCTTTTGGCTGGTGCAGGCTCCAGCCGCCAGATATTCGGACCGGCAGGTACAGCCTGCAACCCTGAACCTTTGAGCAAACGCCGCAGGGCAGACTCGAGCGCCATCCTTCCATGGATGGATGGCGTGGGATGGGCGGGAATGATTCCCGCCAGTCCGACCGAAACTCCCGTTTGCCTTGAAAGTTCAGCTAATGCGGCTGGCAAGGTTCCAGCGCGAATATCGATCTGTTGGGGCTGCGCCTTGGCTTCACTTAGGCATCCGCTGGCGATCATCGCGGCTGACAAGGCGAAGCGCACCATGCGCTTCCAATGCCTTGATCGGCAGCAGGGCTTCGATCTGCCGGATGAGGCTGGTTCCATCACCGATCGCAAAAACCCCCGAAACTCGAATATTGCCAATTTCCGGATCAACCTCGACCGGCCCACCGACATAGCGCGAAATATCCATGGCCACCAGCGCAAGCGGGGTGTCCTGATAGACGAGCTGGCCGCCCCGCCATGCACCGACATCGGCGGTGTTCACCGGCTTGACGCGAGCCTCTCCCGTAGTGGCGGAGACATCTATCCTTTGCCCCGCGACGATAGTCGTGCCTCTGCCGCCGCTTGAGCCGACCGTCAACTGGCCCTCGCTTACCGCAACGCTCAGCCTTTGCGGAGTCATAGCCATGTCGAAGGTCGTGCCGATGTCACGCACCTCATAATTGCCTGCCGAAATGACGATTGACCGTGACGGATCATGGCGAATGTCGAAATAAGCCGCGCCAGCCTGCATCTCGACCCTGGGCGATCCGTCATCGGCCAAAGCCAGGCGAGAATTACGATCCAGCAGGATGTAACTTCCGTCCTTGAGAGCAATCGTCCGCGTTTCCGTGGGGCCGGTACGATAGGCGATCATCGCGTCGGGTTCGACCGTGGCCCATCGCGGCATGAGCATCAGCGCGATCGCCACCGCGACTGACGTGCCGCCGATGATCCACCAGCGGCGACGGGGTGTGTCGGGCTGCAAGTCAGGCTCGATATCATTGGCAGGCAAAGCCGCGATGATGCCGTCGCGACAGTCATCGATATCGGCATCCAGAAGCGCAACCGCTTCATAGGCTTCGCGATGCGCAGGGTCGGCATCGAACCATCCAGCAAACGCATCCCAATCCATATCGGGCGCATCGAGGCGGGCATGCCAATGGGCCGCCTCCATCGCGATATCGCTTCCACCGTCAGCGGACGTGGTCATGTCGACCTCCTGCCCATAATCGTCACCCCTTTACGATCAAACGCCGCCGACCGGTCTTCACCCCAGTTTTTGCTCGTCATCGCTGCATCGCCTCGCGAAGATGGCGCATCGCGACGGCCATATGCTTCTCTACGGCACTGCGGGTAATGCCGAGTTCGGCCGCCACTTCCGCATGGCCAAGACCTTCCAGCTTGTGCAGGCGGAAAACACGGCCCGCTCCTTGCGGTAACGCTTCGATCGCCGCCGCCAGCCGTTTTGCCTGTTGTCGGCTGTCGACCACTTGGTCAGGAAGCGGCCCCTCATCGGTCGATTCGCCGCCTCTTTGCTCGATCGCGACGTCAGACCAGCCTCGCTCGCGTCTGGCGCGACGCTGCCCTTCGCGAACCCGGTCGAGGACGATGTTCATGCCAACGCGATGCAGATAGGCGAGCGGGTTGGCGACAGGCCCGATATTTGACCGCGCCACATGCAGCCAAATCTCCTGCACGACATCTTCCGCCTCAGCCGGGCTACCGGTGCGGCTGGTGAAGAAACGCAGGAGTTGCGGGCGGTGCGTCGTCAGTACGGCCGTAAGACCCCCGACGTCCTTATATAATTCTTCGACGACCGACCTCCTGCCTGCGGCCCCGGGGGAAATGTATCGGATCGGCCTGCCTGTAGAATGGCAGAGCGTTGATCGATGCCAAACATATGGCACAGGATTGGCAAATAAGTCGCCAAAGAAAATGCATGGCCCTATTCAACGAATTTCTGCGCAGGCTATACGTTCTCCTGCACCACCAATAGGCTGTGTCATATAATCGTCAGCCTTGGCGTGTATGACAATCGCCGATCCATCCCTGTCGAGCAGAGCGGCGCGCCCAGTGCTGGCCCGAAGCACCACGAGGGGCGAAAAGATTTCGGTTGCGCCACTCCCATTGGCCGCGACAAAGAGGTTGGGAAGGTCGCCCAAATCGTTGGCATCGGGGTTCAGCAACCCATGGACGGTTGGGGTCATCATGTGGACATGACTCCCCGCCGATTTGAACATAGCGTCCGAACAATCGGCCTTTTCATGGAAGTGAACCGCGTGCCAGCCCGGCGTGAGTCCGCTCACTTCGATATGGATCAACACCCCTTTGGATGCGTCAGTGAGCGTGACCTTACCGACCTCTGCTCCGCCAACGCCCTTAAGCTGATAGTTTGTGACCGTTGATGCAGGGGCAGCGGCGGCAAGTGACAGCGAAGCGAGCAGAAGCAGAGCCGGACGGTGCATTGGAATTCTCCACATTTTGGGATCAAGCCGTTGTGACCCAGTGAGACGCCGCCGTCCGCAAGCCACCTCAGCCACTAAAAGCCAGCGGAAAATTGGGACTGTGGTGCCAGTAATCTCGCGGCGTCACCGCTTTGCCAATGCGCGCAGGGCGTGTGGACCAGGGAGAAGCAGATGAGACTACACCGCTCAAAAATATTGCTGTCCGTTTTAGGATTGTCCGTAGCCGCGCCGCTCCTAGCCACGCCAACATCTGGTGCGGGCGATCTCGACGTGACTGCAGAGCAGATCGTTCCGGGTTCAGGAACGATCCGGTTCATACTCTATCACGGCGCGGATGGCTTTCGACATGAGGATCATGCCTTTCGGGTGTTGAGCACAGCGGCTGGCTCGACGAGCGCTTCCGTTCATTTCAAGGATTTGCCCGCTGGAGACTATGCGGTGATGGCTTATCACGACGCCAACGGCGACCAGAAACTCAACCTGCGGTTCGGGATGTTCCCGAAGGAAGGTTGGGGGTTATCGAACAACCCGAATGTGATGGGACCGCCCAGCTACAAGGCGTCGAGCTTCACTGTCGACAAGCGCAACCGTTCGATCATTATCGACATGCATTATTAAAGAGGCTGCATTCAGCCGGCGTAGGCCAGCGCGAACAGCCCCTCCGCTCCAGGGCCGACCGATTTACAACGGATGCTGATGCTCCGAGGATCAAAACCACCCTTGATAAGTGCTTTGCACAGCTCGTCTTCGTCAAAGAGGCGATGATAGCCTTCACGGGTGAACGACCATTTCTCCATCGTCTTCCTGTGCGTCACATAGGCGACCAGACGGCCTTTTGGTCGCAATGCCTTGCGGATGGCGGCGATCATGCCGCTGTCTTCAGCGCAGAAATACAGGATGTTGAGTGCAAGTGCCGAGTCTATGCTGCGGGGCGCGCAGGGCAGATTTTCCAGTGTCGACTGGTGCAATCGAACGGACGCTCCGCCGCTGATCCTTGCCATGCGCGTCCGTGCGCGATGGATCATCGTCGCTGATCGATCAACCCCGATGATCGAGCATGCCGCACGCCGCAATATTTCCACGCTGGCCGCGCCGGTGCCGCAGCCAGCGTCCAGTACCGTCTCTCCGAAATCCGGTTGCAACAGATCGACGGCCATTTTCAACGGCGCGCGATTGGCCAGGTCCATCGCGGCCCCGCACAGCGATCCGGCAAGTCCTTGCGGTTCCGCAAGTTGGCGCGCGAGGCTCTTGGCCAAACCCATCAGGCGACCTTCTTCAGGAGCGCTTGGACCTCGCTCCGACGGCCTGAGTCCCAGACAGTTCGGTTGGGATCGTGCGGCGCACGCAACGCCTTGAGCAGTGCCGCTTTGGCGCCGGCCTTGTCGCCCTGATCATACAGGAAATCGCCCCAGAAGTAATTGGCATCGAGGCCATTTGGGTCGAGCGCCAGCGCCTGTTGGAGCAACTGTCGTGCCTTCGCGTCGTCGCCAAATCCGATCGGCGATCCGGGCACCTTGTAATAGAGTACGCCCAGACTCATCGCGGCGCCGCCATTGCCGGCTTTGGGATTGATCTGATAGGCCCGCGCAAGAATATCGCGGGCGCGCGTGGCGAGGCCTAGCTTATGGAAGAAATTGGCACGGTTCGCCTGTTCGCTCACCACAATGCCTTGCCAGAGCAGCGGTTCGGCCTGCCCCGGATAACGGGCGACGATGACATCGGCCTGATGCGACAACTGGTCGAGCGCCGTCGTCTGGTGGCTCGATCCATTCATCTGGTAGGATATGCGCGCCCAGCCATCGTTAATGGCTTTCACATCCTCGGGCATGCCGGCGATCGCAACGGTCGGCAGTGTCAGGGCGATGATCGCCGCAATCATGGCTTTTGATTTCATGGCTTTCTCTCCTATTTTTCGGGTTCAGCAGAATTCCGCCCGCGCACGACGAATTTGCGGGGCGATGCCGTTGTCGATAAGTCGCGGGGCGACGGCGTTGATGATCGCATAGATCCGCTCCATCCAGCCGATGGTGACGGTCTGACGGCGACGGACGATTGCCTCGACGATCTGCCTTGCAACCATATCCGGCTCGTCAGCCTTCATCTTGGCGATGTCGAGGAAGCGATTGACCTCGCTGTTGTTGAGCGGAGTCTTGGCCGCTCGAGGGCTGACATGGGTCACGCCCACACCGCTGCCCGCCAGTTCGCGCCGCAGGCTTTGGCTCAGCGCCGCCAGCCCAGCCTTGCTGCTGGAATAGGCGGCAAACCAGGGATAGGGAATGGCCCCCAGCACCGAACCGATATTGACGATCTGCCCGCCTCTCCGTGCACGCATCGGGGCAGCGACAGCTTGCGCCAGTACCGCTGGCACATAGAGGTTGACGCGATAGCAGAGCGCCAGCGCTTCGCTTGGTTGATGCTCGTGCAGGCCGAAACGCATTACACCCGCCAGATTGACGAGAATGTCAGGCGTTTCTTGGGCCAGTCGCCGGACAAGAAGGGCGAGAGCCCCGTCATCAGAGAGATCGGAGACGAGGCTTTCGTCACACGCCGAACATTCCACGCGGTCGACGCCTATCACATATGCGCCTTCTGCTCGTAGCAACCGTACAAGTGGGACACCCAGCCCGCCAGCGGCACCGGTTACGACGATCCGCTTTTCCTCAAGCCGCGACATCGACATCCTCCATCGGTATTGAGGCAAACATCCCGCCGAAAAGACTGAAAATGTCGTTGGCCATCGCCACGATCGCCGCTTCGTCTTCCTGGTCGTCGAGGCGGTTCACCAGATCTTCGAAGAAGCGCATATGATCCTGGTCGAGCGCACCATGCGACGTCAGATAGGTGAAGGCGGATGCCGGCAGTCCAAGGCTGGAACGCACCGCCTCCGCGCCATGGCTTGCCAGCGCGATGCTAGTGCCCTCCAGCACGAAGACCATGCCGAAAAAGGCGGCCGGATTGCCCGACCGTAGCGTGGCATAAGCGTGATCGACCATGCGCGCGGTTGCTGGCGATGCCCCCTTGGCAACCACTGCCTCGGCATTGCCGCCAGCTGCGCGAATGTCATTGAGGATCCACTGCTCGTGCCCTTCTTCCTCCTCGATATAGTCGTCGAGCGCCGTAGTGAGCATCGCCTTGTGCGCAAGACCCGACCGGGCAAGCCGCATCAGCGGCACCGTATGGCTCACATGATGATAGGCCTCGGCCAGATAGGCGAGATATGTGGCCCGGCTGATCTGACCCGCAAGGCCTGCCTGAAGCTGCGGCACAGACAGCATTCGCGCCCGCGCAGGCGCCGTCTCGGCGCACAGTCTATCGAAAAATGGCCGTGCCGCCATTCGATCCAATATGGCGGCGCGGCGTAAGCGGCCGTTGGGCGTCAATGTGCCGTCCGTCGGCATGAAGGGGCGGCATGGCTGCCATTGGCCGACGCGGGCATAGACGGGCAGTTCCGCGTTCGCTGCCGCTACGCCTGCAGCAATGTCCGCATCCATGGCGGATGGGACGATGAATGCGCGCAACGCGGCTTCGCCATCGCCATAGACCATGGCCTGAGCAATCTGGGGCTGTGCAACCAACTGCTCTTCCACCCATTCCGGCGCGACATTGCGGCCGAAGCTGGTGATGATCAGATTGGACTTGCGGCCCACGATCGACAGCCGGCCATGCTCGTCGATCGATCCGATATCGCCGCTATGGACAGGTCCGTCTTCGCGAGGCTGGCCGACCGTACCCAGATGGAAATGCCCCTGAACGATGATCTCTCCATCCGGCGCAAGCGATATGCCTGCATGGCTCAGGGGCTGGCCGACCGTACCGCGATCACTCTCATCCAGCGCTTCAAGGCTTATGACCGAACCACATTCGGTAAGGCCGTAGCCCTGTACAACCGGCAATCCGACTTTTTCGGCCTTTTCCATCAACGACAAGGGAACCCTGGACCCGCCAACCGCCACCAGCTTCAGTGCGTCGAGACGACCTGCTGACTGTTCGAGCCGGTTGACGATGCGAGCGAGATATTCGGGCACGAGGATAAGGCTGGTAGCGCCGCCGTCTGCAATCGCCTCAACTAGCCGTGCATCGTCGATCATGAAGGGATTGGCGAGGCCGATCGCTGCCAACGGGCGGACAAGATAGCGGCCCCCAGCAAGCAAGGTCGCGTAAAGCCCCGCCACATTTTCCAGTAGCACGCCCAGCGGCAGAATTGGGAAATGTACGCCCGCCATGCTCTTGCCCAGCCGGTCGACGATCGCTTCCGCCGTTTCCAGCATCAATTGATCGCCAAGACAAATTCCCTTGGGATCGCCGGTCGACCCGGACGTGTAGCTGATCTTGGCGGTCCCCTGTGGGAGATTACGAGCAGCAGGCTGATGCAGAACGATCCCGTCCTTGCCGATCGTCGCCACAGCGCCAGCATCCGCGAGCGCGGCAATGCGCTGATCGGTGGTGAAGAAAGGTGGCAAGGGAATGCAAGGTCGGCCAAGTTTCAGCAGCGCCAGGTCAGCAAGCGCCCAATCGACGCCGTTTTCGAGATCTATAGCGATCGGGCCACAATGTTCGATCTGCGCGTCGATCCGGTCCGCCATTTCGGACACGGCTTGCCGCAACGCTGCGTAGGTAACCGTTCGCAATCCGTCGTCCAGTGCAACATGGTTGCGCTGTTGATGGGCGGAGGCCAGAATGGCATCAAGTAGGAGGCTCATGCGCGTCCTCCCGCCGAAAATGCCCGTAATGCGTTCAATCCAGCCGCGATATCGCCTGCACAGACAATCGGCTGCATCTCGTAATAGCTCCCCCAACGCTCTCGCATCTCGCTCTGAAGCAGCCTGGGATCTGCGGGCAACAATTCGATTAACGGTAATCCGATACGCGCGAACATCCTGCGCAAGGGCAATGTTAGCGTTGCAACGGCGACTTCATGTTGATCCACAAGCCTAACGGCGGCGTCTCCCCAAAGTCGCAACATTGCGGCCGTGGGCGCCGCCGCCAGACAGCCGATCTCGGCAATCGCATTGCGACAAATTGAGCGGCCTATTGCCCTGGAAACGGCCTGTTCAATCGGTTCCGCAAAATAGGTTTCCAGGAACAGCTGTTCATCAGCAGCGCTTCGAATAGCTAACGCGGCTAGCGGCCTTTCAGACTGCGCGTGAATTACGTGCCAATCTTTATAATCCACGCAAGGCATCGCGCCATGCTGTTCTGCAAATCGATCGGCAACAAAGGCCCGTACGGCTTCGCTCATCACGACACTCACGCTGTTGTGTCGGATCGACGCCGCTGCGTGGATGGCACCTCAGTGCGATTGTGTGAATTATTTTGCTGCGCCGTCACACGGCCGAACCGGGCACCGGTTGAGCTTCGTCAGCTTCAAGCCCGCCTTACCTACCTTTTCCTCCAACTTTTGTAGGCCAGCTTACCAGCGCCTAATTGCCGTCATCAACCATGATGGGTCAATCCAGCGTATATCCGAAAGCTATCAACATGCTTGGAACAGTGTCCTGCAAATTATTTGTATCGCGGTTTAACCGATCTCAACTTTTCCAACGTATGGCGGGAAATCGGACGCGCCATCGGTTTCCTTGCCGCGCTGACTGCTGTCGAATCTGGCCCGTCGCATGCTGACTTCGGGGAACTACCCATTGCGTGCCGATCTATTCCAAGCTTGAGGCGCAACCGATTCAGTCGTGTAAATTTATTCGCGGCCATCGATCATTGCTCCTGGGGATGCAGCGATCCTAACAGTATAGTGCTTGTATAGGTGCGATTGCCTCACAAACGCAGAAACTTTGACTGGCGGCGGATATTTTGACTGGCGACGCAACGCTATTTCCCAGTGGCGAGCCATCTTTGGATATTGGTGGGGTGATATCCCCTAGGGTCAGGACCTGTTAAATCTCTTTCTGAGCAGAGGATTGGTTGATTGAATGGCTGCGCGAGGAGGCATTGCCATGTATGATCTGATCTGGTTGTCAGAGGCGCAGATGCGCCGGATCGAGCCATATTCCCCACTGTCTCACGGTGTCCCGCGGGTCGACGATCGCCGGATCATCAGCGGTATCATCTTCGTCATCAGGAACGGCTTGCGATGGCGCGATGCGCCCGCCGATTATGGTCCGCCCAAGGCGATCTATGATCGTTTCATTCGGTGGAACCGGCTCGGAATGTTCAACAAGATTGTCTCCGCCCTTTCGGCGCAAGGCGGCAAGCCGGACCAGTTGATGATCGATGCGACGCATCTGAAGGCGCACCGGACAGCCGCCAGTCTGTTAAAAAAGGGGCTGTTCCCAGACGTAATGGACGCACCAAAGGCGGCCTGAACGCGGAGTTCCACGCCGTGTGCGAGGGCAAGGGCAGGCCGCTGGTCATGCTGCTGGGCGAGGGTCAGATGAGCGACTACAGGGGAACTGCCCTGATGCTCGACGCTTGGCCTCGTGCCAAAGCCCTGCTCGGCGATCGAGGCTATGACGCCGACTGGTTCCGCAAGGCTCTTGTCGAGCGCAATATCGCGGCCTGCATCCCGTCAAAGCGGTCCCGATCTCGCACGACGCTATGCCATATCGCCAGCGTCACAAGATTGAGAATAGGTTCGGCAGGCTCAAGGACTGGCGGCGCATCCATACCCGCTACGACCGATGCGCGCACACATTCATGTCCGCTATCTGCATCGCCGCAACCGTCATCTTCTGGATCAATCAATGAGTCCTTCTCTGATTGGGGCCTTTGGGTCAAGCTGCATCCTCAGTATCGTGACCGCTCCCATGGATCACTTGCTTCTCTCCGCGATCGACGCTTGGTCGCCGCATAATGGGGTTAGAAGAACGAGGCGCTTCAATCTGAGCCTCGACCTTCAGACATGCTGAGGTTCTGGACTCACTGCGAAGTCGGCTCGCCCATCGTCCCCATGGGAACGATCGCTTCCCACCCGGCTTGGGCGGAAACTGATTTATCTCCTCACACAGCCGCGACCGCCGACGCTTTACCCCAGCGGAAGTCGGTTTGATCGGTCCACATGCGATGTAAAATGACGGCGAGCTTTCGTGCGACGGCGACGCGTGCCTTTGCCAATCCGCGGCGTTGCGCGATGCGCATGCCCCACGCTTTCAGTGTCGACCATTTCGTGCAGCGCGTCAGCAATGTATGCGCGGCTTCGTAGAGAGCGGTGCGAGCGAGTTCGTCCCCACATCGACTTATGCGGCCCTGAATGTCCGTTTCGCCTGATTGGTAGCGGCGCGGCGTAAGACCGAAATGCGCCCCGACGTCGCGTGACCGCCGGAAGCGTTCAGGCTGATCAACCGTCGCGCGAAAAGTCAGCGCAGTAAGCGGTCCAACTCCAGGTACCGTCATCAGCCGGCGACAGACAGGTTCGACACGAACGGCATCCAGAACCCGCTTTGTCAGACGTGCAAGTTCAATGGCCATCGTCGCTAGGATAGCCAGTAATGGTTCGACAATGTCTGTGATGCCAGCATCCGCCGAGGCGAGCTCTCTGGCGCGCGGTGCGAACATTTTCCGACCAGGCGTGCCGAGCTTTAGCCCTGCCTCGCGTAAGACCGCACGGACCTCGTTCTCAATGTCGCGCTGCTTGTTCAGCACCATCCGCCGAGCACCAAGCAGCGCGCGGGCAGAGCGGCACGGCGGGCTCTTCACATGTACTGCCCGATACCATCCTGTGCGGATGATTTGAGCCAGGCCGCGAGCATCATTACGATCACTCTTATTGGGCATTGCGCCCATTGCGGCCTTAGCCGCGCGAGTTTCGATACACAGCACCGGAAGCCCGGCTCGGGCCATCCCCTGATGCAGCCAGGATGCCAGTGAACAGGCCTCAAGACCAATACGCTCGATCGGTAAGTCGAGTGCGGCGAAGGCATCGATTAAGGCAGCGGGGTCGCTCGACGCGCGAAGTTCGCGTTCGATCTTGCCTACCTCATCGACGATACAGATCGCTGTCTCTTCCAACGAAACATCCAGTCCGGCATAGTAGCGCATGGTTGCTCCTCCTTATGGTTGTGGCCGCTCAACACGGACCACGTCTTACCATTTTGCGAGGAGCAGCCACCCAAGCGATTCAGGGTCGGCCCCAATCACCCCATCTGATCCTAGATGGCGGGGGCCTTCCTTGCCTCTGCCATTTGCTTCTCAAACGATTGAGCCCCGGGCCTAGCGGCTCTGTAAGTGCTCGTCTTGGTGTAGTGCTCATTCCGAACCCACCGGAGGGGAGGATTTTCCGCACCGAGCGGGCTATTCGGCGCGGGCTGGCACCGGGACGATGATGAAATGCTCATGGACTTGCCGTTGATCGGGTGTATCGAGTGGCGCGTCCAAGCCTGCCTGCAATTCATATATGGTACGTGCCGGTAGTTCCAGCGGATGTTCGTCCATATGCGTTGGCGCTTCGTGCGGATAGTCGCGGCCGGGTACGACTGTCATCTCGATATGCGCGCCCAATATCGCACGGATGGGATGCTTCGCCGCAAAATGTGCCAGGCGATCGATGCTTGCGCGATTGTCCGGAAGGAAATTGACCGGCACATAAAGACGACCGGGATAGAGCGTATCGCCGGACAGCAGAATCTTGAGCCTGGGATCATAGATCATGATTGCCGCAGCCTGGTGCCCGGGCGTGGGAATTATGCTGAGCGCACGACCGCCGAGGTCGAACTTCGCGATCGCATCCGGCCATGGAGCGATGCCGAAGAAGGCGGCAACCTCCCCTGGCCTGATGCCGACGACCATGGTGTCGGGCCGGTCGCGAAAAGCCGCGTCGCCGGCAACATGGTCCCCATGACTATGGCTGTGCGCGACGATCAGCGGGATCGTGTTGCGCCCGTGCGCGGCGAGCCAATCCGCAATCAGTCGGTCGACGATCGGCCTGATCCGTCCGCCTTCGGCTCCGGTATCGATCAGCAAAGCCTTGTCGCGACCGAAAAGCAGATAGAGAAAGGGGGCCTCGAAGTTGGTCTTGATGGACTGGCGGATGACGAAGCTGTCGCCGTCAAGCCGTTGAACCTGCGTGGTGGGTTCCTGCGGCAGCGTGCCGTCGATCCATTTTTCCACAAACAGCTTTGGAGGTGGTGCGCTTGCCGGCGGCACATTCGCAACGGCCCCGAGGCCGACCATCATCAGGAGGGCAGCGCCAACGAACCGTCTGGGCTGGAATGCGCGGGCACAGGATCGCACAGCCATAAGCCTCCTTCACCAGGGCCAATGAGACAAGCCTGCCCGTTTTCCAGGTGGGCGGTCGCTTCCCAACGGGCGCCCTTCTTTCGCAGGGCGCCCGTTGGTCGTTAGCTCAATATTTTATCCGCGCTTCGATACCAAAAGTGCGGGGATTGATCACGGTCTGCTTGTAGTAGCGCAGCAATACACCGTCATTGAGGCCGATGCGTGACCGATCATTTGACACGGATGCCACGGCATATTTGTCAAAGATGTTGTTCGCGAACAGGACGAGGCTGTACCGATCAGTCTCGTAGGCCAGTGACGCCCGATGCAGGACATAGCCGGGCAGCTTGTCGCCATAGGCACGATCCCAACCGAGCCGCGTCACGACGCTTCCGCGATAGGTTGCGGTCCAGTCGGCAACGAGATTCCCATTCATAAATGGATAGGTATAGGTCGCACCCAGGCTTCCGCTGTTCTTGGCCGACCCCGGCAGGCGGTCGCCGGACAAGGCGTCCAGCTGGATGGGTGAACTGGGGTAGGTACCAGCCGGATCATTGACTGCAATGATGGCGGGAACGTCCTGGGTCAGCTTGGCATCGGTATAGGAATAGGTGCCCTGGATCGACAATCCTTCGATGGGTCGCGCCTGGAACGATGCCTCGAAGCCCTCGGACTTGGCCTTGCCGCCGTTGACGATGATGCCGACAATCCCGTTCACCGTGGCGGAATCCACCTGAATCCCGCTCCATTTGATCTGGAAGACGTTGAAATTGAACGTCAACTTGCGATCGAACAGCTGGGTACGGATACCAAGTTCGGCATTCTTGGTCGTATCCGGACCAAATTGCATTTCATTCGGCAGTGCGCATACATTCTGCTGGGTGGTATCGAGCGGCAGCACGCAGGGCGCAACCGTGTTCGGGCCGCCGATGCGATAGCCCTTGCTGTAGGTAGCGTAGAGCATCAGGTCGGGTGTGAAGTTGTAGGAACTGTTGAACTTCCATACCCAGCCGCTCTTTTTGGATTCGCCGCCGGCAGATTCCAGATCATAGGGGCTGATCGGGTCGCCGAGTAGTGGAAGCACGGCACGGCCGCTGACATCCGACGTATATCCGAAATAGCGCGCGCCAGCGGTTACCTGCCATTCGGGCGTTACCCTGAACGTGCCTTCGCCGAAGATGGCCTTTTCCGTTACCTTGGATTTGTTGAAACTATTATATTCGACTTCGTCCGGATTGGGTTGGGTGCCGAATTCGACCCACGGATGATTGGGTACATGCTCGGTATATTCGCGCAGGCGTTTTTGTTGGTTGTAGAAGCCGCCGAGCACCCAGCTGAACGGGCCGCCATGGCGTGAGACGAAGCGGATTTCCTGGTTGAACTGCTTGCGACGATCATGGCTTTCATTCCAGCTCGAAAAGGCTGGGAAGCTTTCATAGCCATAGTCGAGATCGAGGAGAAGGTCGGTATTGTCCGACTGGTTGTCGTTCTTGACATCGGTATATGCAGTTGTCGCAACCAGGTCAGCGATGTTCGCGATGTTCGCATTGATTTCCATGCTGCCGAGGTGCGCCCGACGCTTGACAGGCTCAATATAGCGGCTGGCGCTTTCATATTTGCCGGTGCCTAGCACGCCGTTGCTGTTATACTGACCACCATCGGTCTTGGTCTGTTGGAAAGCGTAGGTGAAATTTACCTTCAAATCTTCGCTGAACTGGAAAAGCAGCTGGTTACGTGTAGTAAATGTCTTTTCGAAATTGAGATCCTTGCGCTTTGTCAGGTTCGCCGCATAGCCCGCATCGGATATGCTGTCCGGGCCATCCGGCTGGGGGAGAGACACACCTGGTGTCTGCAGCAGCAGGGAATAGTCGATGAAGCCTGGATCGTAGAAATAGCCTGTGGCCGAACGGAAAGCTATATGGTCCTTGACGATCGGGATGTTGATGACCCCGTCCATCTGATAGCCTAGTTTGCCGCTATGGCTTTTGCCATAGAGGCGGCTATGGACTTCGCCTTCGAAAGCCTCCGTATTGGGGCGATTGGGGATGTTGCGAATGGCGCCAGCCAATGTGCCCAGGCCATATAATGTGCCTTGCGGTCCGAGCAGCGTTTCGACCCGCGCTATGTCGAGCAGCTTGAAGTCGTAATAGAGCGGAACTTCGCCGAGATAGACACCGAGGGCACTGTCATAGGAAGCGCCGGTAGCGCTTGAATCCGAAGCATTGAGGCCGCGAAGGACGATCGTCCCGGTCGATCCCGGCCCCGTGTCCGAAATGGTGATGCCGGGTGTGAAGTCCGCGATGTCGCGCACGTCGTCGATCCGCTGGCGGGAAAGCTGTTCCTGTCCGACCGCGCTGATGTTGATCGGCACGTCCTGGATGGACACCGCGCGGCGGGTGGCCGTCACCACGATCTCGTTGCCGTCACCGCCCTTGCTGCCGGCATCTGCCGCAGCGTCCTGAGCAAAAGCCGAAGTGGCTCCGACGCCCATAAGAATGGTCGCGCCAAGCAATGTATTGCGAAACAATTTCCTAGTCACTTCGACCCCCTTCCCATCTGAGCCCTAAGTGACATCCCTCCTTCTGGTGCTCTGGCTAGGCCGGCACCTTGTCAGCCGTCGCGCGGCTGGTCGCAATCTCAAGTCCCCGGGCTACGCCAAACTCTCCAATGAGAGCCGCGCAGACCATCGTCGATCATTGCGTGGGCGGCGTGACAGGCGACTGGTGGCCTGGCATCCGAAAGAACAGCATTCTGAGCCGATCCTTGATCCACGAACCCTCACTTCACGTCGAACATTGTCCAACGGTTCTACCCTTTGGTTCCGCCGCTTCGTTAAGGCGGTGTGCTATACGGTATGGATATTACATAACGGGTCAAGCGTAATAATTCTGCACTTGCTCAGTATGACGGGCAATCTATGTGCAATGCACAATTTGACGGTTTTCTCATGCGAATAGCAGTCTGGCCAGATGTTTGATCATATGGCTGATGTGCATGATCGCCAGTCGGGACAGATCGAAGGACGCCCGACTCGCAAGTTCGATTTGCGTGATTCGCGCCATCGTCACTACCTGCAAGAAAGCGTCGATAAACCGCCAGATCAGATCCGAAACAGGCCCGCGACACCATCCTGATTTTCATCGCGATGGCGGCACTGAAGGCGCATGTCCCCATTTTCTTGGCCAAATTTCCGGTATTACATAATTTTTGATAGGTAATAATTCTCAATGGACAGCGGGGTGCCGCTTTGTAATACTGCACTGCGAAAGGGGACGAGCAATGATCCGAAAGTTCCGCACCGCAGGCCGGGCCGCTTTGATGGCCGGAGCGCTTTTGCTTGTATCCTGCTCGCCATCGCCGGACGCCCCCTCCAAGCCGAAGACCGAGTTCAATATAGGATGGTCTATCTATGCCGGCTGGATGCCATGGCCCTATGCGCAGCAGGCGGGGATCGTGAAGAAATGGGCCGACAAATATGGCATCAAGATCAATGTCGTCCAGGTCAACGACTATGTCGAATCGGTCAATCAATATACCGCTGGGAAGTTTGACGGTGTCACAGTCACCAATATGGATGCATTGACCATACCTGCTGCTGGCGGCAAGGATACAAGTGCCATCATCGTCGGTGACTATTCAAATGGTAATGACGGGATATTGCTCAAGGGAGCTGACAATTTCACCGCGATCAAGGGTCGGCAGGTCTATCTCGTAGAACTTTCGGTTTCGCACTATCTGCTCGCCCGCGCCCTCGAAAAGTCGGGAATGAAGCCCACGGACATCAAGACGGTGAATACATCCGACGCCGATATCGTCGGGGCATTTGGTAGCCCCGACGTGACCGCAGCGGTAGCATGGAATCCACAATTGTCCGTCATGAAAGGACAGGCGGGCGCCAAGGAAGTCTTCAGTTCGGCGCAAATCCCCGGCGAGATCCTGGATCTGCTGGTGGTCGATACGGCAACGCTCAAGGCCAATCCAAATCTGGGGAAGGCGCTCACTGGCATCTGGTACGAGACGATGGCCCTGATGAACCGTCAGGACGCACAGGGCGCGGCTGCTCGGGCAGCGATGGCGAAGCTGGCTGGCACCACGCCCGAGGCGTTTGACAGCCAACTGGCCACCACCCACCTCTATGCCGATCCCAAGGCGGCGGTTGCCGCAGCATCGGCGCCTGCACTTGTGCAGACGATGACGCAAGTGCGCAATTTCAGCTTTGCCCATGGCCTGTTCAAGGGCGCATCGTCCGCTGATGCGGTCGGCATGGGCTTCGCTGGCGGAAAGACGCTCGGTGATGCTCAGCATGTAACGCTCCGTTTCGATGAGAGCTTCATGAAGCTGGCTGCCGACGGAAAGCTCTGAACCCATCCGCCCCCCCCTATTGTAGGACGATGATTGCATGCGTTGGGTGAACCGACATCCTGGCCGAGGTGCCCGGCTGCTGCTGGGGGCGCTGCCAATCCTGCTGCTGATCCTGGTCTATCTGTTCCTGGCGGCCGAGCGTCACGCTGCCAATTCGATGGACAAGATCCTGCCGCTACCCGACGGCATGGCAAATGCCATGGCGGGCCTGCTGTTCCAGCCGGACCAGTTGAGCGGCCAACTGCTCTTCTGGGCGGATACGTGGGCCAGTCTGCAACGGCTTGGCATCGGTCTTGGCATCGCTACGCTGGCGACACTTGTGGTCGGGCTGGTGCTGGGTGTGCTGCCGCCGATGCGCGCGACCTTCGGTCCGCTGGTTACGAGCATTGCGGTCATCCCGCCTATCGCTCTGCTGCCCATCCTGTTCATTGCGCTGGGACTCGGAGAAACTGCAAAGGTGGCGCTGATCGTCATCGGGATCGTGCCCGTGATGGTCAGGGACATCGTCGCGCATGTCGCGTCCTTGCCCCGCGAGCAAATCGTCAAGGCGCAGACCTTGGGAGCTAGCAGCTGGCAGATCATGATAAGGGTCGCGCTACCCCAGGCTTTGCCGCGTCTGTTTCATGCCGTGCGTCTGGCACTGGGGCCGGCGTGGGTCTTCCTGATCTCTGCCGAAGCCATCGCCTCAGACGTTGGTCTGGGTTACCGCATTTTCCTCGTTCGTCGCTATCTCTCGATGGACGTCATCATTCCCTATGTCGCCTGGATCGCGGTGCTGGCCGTGGCGATGGACCTGTTCCTGACCTTTCTTAGCCAGCGTCTCTTTCCCTGGGCGCATGGAGCCAGCCATTGAGCGCGATCCTCTCCCTCCGCGACATCTGGGTCGAATATGGCGACAAGGTCGTACTCGAACGAGTGTCATTCGACATTGAGGAAGGGGCCTTCGTGTCCATCGTAGGGCCTTCCGGCGCGGGCAAGAGCAGCCTGCTGCGCCTGATCCTCGGTCAGGAAGCGGCGACACGGGGAACAATCCTGCTCGATGGCACGACCCTGACGCCCGAATGCGGGCCAGATCGGGGCGTCGTATTCCAGCGCTATTCCGTATTTCCCCATCTGTCGGTACTTCGGAACACGGTGTTCGGGTTGGAATGTGAACAGGCACCGCTAACCGCGCGATTGTTCGGCACGGCACGTCGCGCGGCCGTCGAAGAGGCCACCGAAATGCTGATCGCCGTGGGGCTGGGCGACAGTCTCCACCTCTATCCCGCACAGTTGTCGGGCGGCATGCAGCAGCGGCTGGCGATAGCGCAGGCCCTTATCAAACGTCCCCGCATCCTGCTGCTCGATGAGCCCTTTGGAGCGCTCGATCCGGGTATTCGGGCCGACATGCATCGGCTGATTACCCGGCTGTGGCGCGATTATGCGCTGACGATCGTCATGGTGACCCACGATATAAGGGAAGCCTTCAGCCTGGGGACGCGGGTGTTGGCGTTCGACAAGCGTCGCCATGATCCGCACGCCCCGCACCGCTTCGGCGCGACAGCGGTCTATGATCTGGCGCTCCGCAAGAAGGCAAAGGACGCTGACGCAGGCGAGGCGCCGGCCCCGGTCGAAAGCGGACAGGATAATGAGGAGAAGGTTGGACATGGCTAGCGAACCTGCGGGCCTCGCGAGGCTGAGCATGAGCCTGCCGGCGGATCTGTTCCGGCAACTCGACATGATGGTGGAGGAGCGCGGCCTGCCGTCCCGGTCCCAGCTCATCGCTGAACTGATCCGCCATGCCCTTGCCGAGCATGAGGCGTTCACCCGCCCCGACGAGATGCTCGCCGGTACGATCACCATCGTCTATCGCGGCGACCGGGGACGCGTGCGGCATCAGCTCGCCCAGACGCAGGCGGATTATCTCAAGGAAGTCATCTCCTCCCAGCACGTCTTTCTGGAGGATGACCAGTCGCTCGAAGTCCTGCTCGTGCAGGGGCCGGCGTTGCTGCTCAAGGAGTTGTGTGACGCGCTGCGACGGGTCCGCGGCGTGCATCAGCTTCAACTGGTCACGACAACGGCCCTGCTGCCGCCGCTGTACGAACAGGAAGATGGTAACAAGATCAAAGGAGTGATGGCGTGACCACCCTCGCAAATCCCATGGCGGCGCGCGACCATGCCCGCGCCATGGCTGGAACGCAGGTCGAAGCCATGCCGGTTCTGCCGCCGATTGCTGACGATCTGCCGCAGTATGTAGTGGCGGACGACCTTCTGTGGGAAGAAACAATCGCGCCCGGTGGCTATGCCACGCGGCGGCTGTCGCGGGGCACACGGTTGCGGCTGATCGACCTCAAAGGCGATGCCTGCGCGTCTTTGCTCATCTTCAACGCCGATATGCCGACGGAACGGCTCAATGTCGCGGATACGGTGAAGGTGCAGTGGAACGCCTATCTGGGCAAAGGCAAGCTGTTGCTGTCGGACATGGGGCGCGTCCTCATGAGTTTCGTAGAGGATGGCGCGGGCACGCACGATACATTCTGCGGCACCTCCAACGCGGCAACCAATGCCGCGAAATATGGCAATGGCGCCAATAGCGGCCCGGCGCCCAACGGGCGCGATCGGTTCCTGTTGGGAGCAGCCAAGCACGGGCTACAGCGGCGCGACGTTCATCCCTGCGTCAATCTGTTCAAGGGCGTCTCGATCGAAGCCGATGGTACGATCGCGCCGCAGATCGGGCCGTTCGCGCCGTTGCGGAGCCTGACGCTGCGCGCGGAGATGGACGTGATCTTGGTGATTGCCAACTGCCCGCATGTCCTCGACCCGCGCGAGGATTTCACGGTGACGCCGCTGCGCGCGACTGCCTGGCGCGGCCCTGTCACGCCGGCAGACGACCCGATCCGCACCGCCACGCCGGAAGGCCTGCGCGCCTTCCAGAATGTCGAAGACTATTTCCGCCGTTAAAAGGAACGCCTTTCAATGAGCGCCGATATGCATTTGGCCGGTCTTCCCGGCAAGGTCGTCCATGATGTGATTGTGCCCGCGCGAGCGCCGTGGCTGCATCATGTCGCGGCGGGCCAGACCCTTCGGATCGTCGATCTGGAGGGCAACCAGGCTGTCGATTTCCTCCTCTACGCCGCGCAGGATGATGCGGAGCGCTACAGCGCGCAGGACACCGTCTCGGCGCAGGGCAACCTGTTTCTTCGCGAAGGCACCGTCTTGCGCTCCAACGAGGGGCGGCCGATGATGACCATCGCGGCAACTTCGGTCGAATATCACGATACGATCGGCGGCGCTTGCTCGTGCGAATCCAACACGCTGCGCTACGGCCATCATACCAAGGCCGAACATGCCTGCGTCGAAAATTTCCTGGAGGCGAACCTGACCGAAGGCCGTGGCAAGCGCGACATTGTGTCCAACATCAACTTCTTCATGAACGTGCCGGTGGAACCGGATGGATCGCTGGGTATCGTCGATGGCATCTCCGCACCCGGACTGACCGTGGACCTGCGCGCGGAGATGGATGTCATCGTCGTCGTCTCCAACTGTCCGCAGATCAACAATCCCTGCAACGGCTTCAATCCCACTCCTGTTCGCATGATCGTCGCCGCATGAGCTTCGACACCGTTCTGATCGCGAACCGGGGGGCGATCGCGACCCGCATCATGCGCACGCTCCGGCACATGGGCTTGCGCTCCGTTGCCGTCTATTCGGAAGCGGACGAGGATTCGCTGCATGTCGCCCAAGCCGATGAAGCCGTCTGCATTGGCGGCGCGCGCGCCTCGGAAAGCTATCTCAACATAGCGGCGATCCTGGATGCTGCGCGCAGGACCGGCGCTGGCGCCATTCATCCGGGCTATGGCTTCCTGGCTGAAAATGTAGAATTTGCAGAGGCTTGTGCGGATGCGGGTATCGTCTTCATCGGCCCTACGCCGGACAATATCCGGACCTTCGGCCTGAAGCACAGCGCGCGCGCGCTTGCCGCCGCGCACGGGGTTCCTCTCGCGCCCGGCACCGATCTGCTCACGGATGAGGCACAGGCCGTCCTCGCCGCGCGCGACATCGGTTTCCCGGTGATCCTCAAGGCAACTGCTGGCGGTGGCGGCATCGGCATGCGCGTTTGCGAGGATGAGGCTGCAGTCCGTGAGGGCTTTGCCGCCGTCGCGCGTCAGGGCGAAAGCAATTTCGGCGATGCCGGCATCTTCCTCGAACGCTATATTCGGCGGGCGCGGCACATTGAGGTGCAGATTTTCGGTGACGGTGCTGGGCGCATCATGCCGGTGGGAGAGCGCGACTGTTCGCTACAGCGTCGTAACCAGAAAGTCGTGGAGGAAGCGCCCGCGCCCTTGCTGCCGGAAACTGTGCGCGGCGACCTGATCGCCGCAGCCACCCGACTGGGCGAAGCGGCATGCTATCGCTCGGCCGGTACGGTCGAATTTCTCTACGATGCGGAACGGGAAAAATTCTTCTTCCTTGAGATGAATACCCGCCTTCAGGTCGAGCATGGCGTCACCGAAGAGGTGATGGGCATCGACCTTGTCGAATGGATGATCCGTGGCGCGGCCGGAGACTTCGCTTTCCTCAATGGAGAGCCGCCCCGCCCGACCGGCCATTCCGTGCAGGTACGTCTCTATGCCGAAGACCCGGCACTCGACTATCGCCCGACTTCTGGCATGCTGACGGCGGTGGAGTTCCCGCCGGACATTCGGGCCGAAACCTGGTGCATGGCGGGCAGTACGGTCAGCGCATGGTATGATCCCATGCTGGCGAAGCTGATCGTCCACGCGCCGACCCGCGCCGAAGCCGTTGCCGCGATGCAGGCGGCGCTGGAGCGAAGCCGGGTGGACGGGATCGAAACCAACCTGCGCTGGCTGCGCGAGGTGGTGCGTTCGACGGCCTTTGTCAGCGGCGACGTCTCGACCCGCGTTCTCGATAGCATTACCTTCCATCCCCGCAGCATTCAGGTGATCAGCGGCGGCACGGCAACCACCGTCCAGGATTGGCCCGGCCGGCAAAAGCTCTGGGCGGTCGGTGTCCCGCCATCAGGCCCGATGGACGACCAGTCCTTCCGACTCGGCAACCGGCTGCTGGGCAATGCGGAAGGGACGGCGGGCCTGGAAGTCACGCATACCGGCCCGACGCTGACCTTCAACGCGCCCATGCGCATCTGCCTGACCGGCGCGAATTTCAACGCCACGCTCGATGGCACGCCGATACCGCGCAGTGTCGCCATCGATGTCGGGCCGGGGCGAACGCTCACCCTCGGCCGGGCTACGGGTGGCGGGATGCGCGGCTACATCCTTTTCGCGGGTGGCTTGGACATCCCACCCTATCTCGGCAGCCGCAGCACGTTCGAACTCGGTCAGTTCGGTGGGCATGCCGCGCGTAGGCTGCTCGCCGGCGACACGCTGCATCTTGCGGCGGATGCAGGGGAATCGGCGTTGGCCGAAGCGACCTTGCCCACCTTGTCGAACGAGTGGACCTTGCGCGTGCTTTATGGACCGCATGGCGCACCAGATTTCTTCACGGACGAGGACATAGACGAGATCGTGGCGGCCGAGTGGCAGGTCCACTATAACAGCAACCGCACCGGCGTCCGCCTCGTCGGTCCCAAGCCAAGATGGGCGCGTGCCGATGGCGGCGAGGCAGGACTGCACCCGTCCAATATTCACGACAATCCCTATGCCATTGGCGCTGTAGATTTCACCGGCGACATGCCGATCATTCTTGGCCCTGACGGCCCATCGCTCGGCGGTTTCGTCTGCCCCTTCGTCGTGATCGCCGCCGACCGCTGGATGATCGGCCAGCTGGCGCCCGGTGACAAGCTGCGCTTCGCCCCGGTTAATGTGAAAGATGCGCGCGCCGCCGATCTACATCAGCGGAATCTGCTCGCGTCGGGCACTGCGCATGCGGCCGGGCCTGCACGACCGATCGAGACGCTGTCCCCCATTCTCGCGCTGGTCGAGGCAGGCCCTGACCGCCCACGCACCGTCTATCGGCAACAGGGCGACCGCAATATCCTGGTCGAATACGGACCTATCGTCCTCGACATTGAGTTGCGGATACGCGCCCACGCACTGATGGCCGAACTGGAGCGGCTCGCGCCCGCCGGTATCATCGACATCGTACCGGGAATCCGCTCCCTTCAGTTGCATTTCGATGGCGAGATCATGGACCAGCGCGCGGCACTGGCTCTGCTGATGGCGGCAGAGGACCGGCTGGGCGATCTGGAGGATTTCGTCGTCCCGTCGCGCATCGTTCATCTGCCGCTGAGCTGGCGCGATCCGGCCACGATCGAGACGATCGAGAAATATATGGGCGCCGTCCGCGACGATGCCCCATGGTGTCCCGATAACATCGAATTCATCCGGCGCATCAACGGCCTTCCTGATGCGGCCGCGGTGGAAAATCTGATCTTCGAGGCGAACTATCTCGTACTGGGTCTTGGCGACGTTTATCTGGGCGCGCCTGTCGCCACGCCGGTCGATCCCCGGCATCGGCTCGTCACCACCAAATATAATCCCGCGCGCACCTGGACGCCGCCCAATGTCGTCGGGATTGGCGGCGCCTATATGTGTATCTATGGCATGGAGGGGCCGGGCGGTTATCAACTGTTCGGCCGCACCATCCAGATGTGGAACACCCATCGGCAGACCGATGCCTTCACCGACGGCAAGCCTTGGCTGCTGCGCTTTTTCGATCAGATCCGCTTCTATCCCGTCAGTGCGGATGAACTCGTCGAATGGCGTCGGGATTTTCCGAGCGGGCGGCGCTCGATCAGGGTCGAGCCATCGGAATTCCGCCTAGCCGACTATCGCGCCTTCCTGGCCGACAATGCGCAGCAGATCGCCGAATTTGAAGCGCGGCGGCAGACGGCTTTCGATGAAGAGCGCGCCGAATGGCAGCGCAGCGGCGAATTCGATCGGGTAGCCAATCTCGCCCAGACGGAACAGCCGCAGGTGCAGGTAATAGACATTCCCGATGGGACCGATCTGGTTGAAGCGCCCTTTGGCGGCAGTGTCTGGAAGCTGCTGGTCAAGGCCGGGGATGCGGTCGAGGCCGGCGATACGATCGCAATCATAGAGGCGATGAAGATGGAATGCATGGTTCACAGCCCGGGATCGGGCACCGTCGAGGCACTCTATGTGGAAGAACGGCAATCCTTGCAGCCCGGGGCGCCGATGATGGCGCTGAGGGCGCAGGCATGACCGGGGCGCTGGATCGTCGCAGCGCTTCGGCCATCGCAGAGGCCGTCAATGCAGGGCGCACGAGTGCCGTCGGGGTGATGGAAGACACGATTGCCCGTCTGGCCGCCTATGACAGCGTTCAGCCGCAGATCTGGATCAGCCGGGTCGCACCGGAGGCTTTGATCGTCGCCGCCCGCGCAGTCGATGCGCGGGTCGCTGCGGGCGAGCGGTTGCCGTTGGCCGGGGTTCCCTTCGCTGCCAAGGACAATATTGATGTGGAGGGACTTGCCACCACCGCAGCTTGCCCTGCCTTCGGCTATCACCCGCAGGCATCGGCCACCGTCATCGAGCGGTTGACTGCCGCGGGTGCGATCTGCGTCGGCAAGACCAATCTCGACCAGTTCGCGACGGGCTTGAACGGCACGCGCAGCCCCTATGGTAGCCCCCGAAACGCCTATAATCTGGCCTATGTCAGCGGCGGTTCCAGTTCCGGCTCCTCTGTCGCGGTGGCGGCGGGACTGGTTCCTCTCGCATTGGGAACCGACACCGCAGGATCGGGCCGCGTTCCGGCCGCCTTCCAGCATCTGATCGGGTTCAAGCCCAGCAAGGGGCGATGGAGCAATCGGGGCCTTGTGCCGGCTTGCCGCACGCTCGATTGCATCACCGCCTTCACCGACGACATTGCCGATGCCCGACTGGTCGATTCCGTCGTGGCGGGCTTCGACCCGACGGACGCCTATTCGAAACCGCTGGCGGATCGGCCGCTGGCACGCAAAAGGATCGGCGTGCCGCGCCGCGATCAGCGCGCCTTCTTCGGCGATGCTGAGTCCGAATATTATTACAACCGGGCGCTCGACACGCTCGCTGGCCTCGCCGAAGTGGTGGAAATCGACTATGCGCCTCTGCAAGAAGCAGCGCAGCTCCTCTATGGCGGGCCGTGGGTTGCGGAGCGCGCAGCCGCCATGGCGGACCTTCTTGCCGAGCATCCCGACGCCATCGACCCCACCGTGCGCGAGGTGGTCGAGCCGGGCCTCGACATAAGCGCCGTCGAACTGTTCAACGGCATTTATCGCCTTGCCGAAATCAAGCGCCACGCCGACACGCTTTGGCACAGCATCGACCTGCTTGCCTTTCCGACGACCGGCACGACCTATCGCGTTGCGGAACTCAAGACCGCGCCCGTCGCGCTCAACAGCGCGCTGGGCTTCTACACCAATTTCGTGAACCTGCTGGACATGGCCGCCGTCGCCGTGCCCGCCGGGATACGCGCCAACGGGACCGGGTTCGGCATCACCCTGATCGGTCCCGCCGACAGCGATATCGCGCTGCTCGATGCAGCCGATGCCTATATTTCGGCCGCGGATATTCCGTTGCCGCCACCGCTTGATCTGGAGGGCAAAATGCAGACCGTGAAACTGGCCGTTGTCGGCGCTCATCTGAAAGACATGCCGCTGCACTGGCAGCTGACGTCGCGGGAAGCGAAATTCGTCGGTGCGTTCGAAACCGCTCCCAATTATCGGCTTTACGCCATGGCCGACAGCGTGCCGCCCAAACCTGCGCTGGTGCATAGCGAGGAGGGGGGATCGATCGCGCTTGAGGTTTACGAACTGGGCGTCGCCGAGTTCGGCAGCTTCGTCGTGGAGGTGCCCGCGCCGCTGGCCATCGGTACGGTGACGCTCGCCGATGGCAGCAGCGTCAAGGGTTTCGTCGCCGAACCGCGCGCCCTGACCGGTGCCGAGGACATTACGCAGCTTGGTGGATGGCGCGCCTACATCGCGCAAAAGGTCTGATCCACAGAGCGGAGGGTCACAGGATGCAACAGCTCAGGAGATTGGTCATGGCATTGGCGGCGGGCTTTGCGGCTTCGACGGCCCATGCGGAGCAGGTCATCACCGTACCGGGCTTCGCGGATTTTCTGGCGGTCGATGGCGACAGTGTCTGGGCCACGAACGACGGCAGGGTCGAACGCTGGTCGCAGCAGGGCAAGCTCGCCTCTGTCGCTATGTCGAAGCCCTGCGGTGCCATGGCCCTGTCGGACGGGGCGCTCTGGGTGGCGGATTGCAAGGAAAATGCGATCATCCGGATCGACACGCAGACCGCGGAAAAGACCGCCACGATCCCTACCGGCATCGCTAACCCCAAGGGCGAGCTTAATGTCGTGGCGGGCGCAGGGTCGATCTGGGTCGCCAGCGACCAGAAGGGCGTCGTGTCCCGCGTTGATCCGGCAACAAACAAGGTCACGGCGACCATAGCCGTCAATGTCGGCACCCATTATCTCGCCTTCGGCTTCGGATCGGTCTGGGCGGTCAGTAGCGAGAGCCACTCGATCCAGCGCATCGATTCCGCAACCAACAGCGTCGTCAAGACCACTTCGCTGGGCAAGGAGCCGGGTTTCCTCGCGGCCGGAGAAGGGGCGGTCTGGGTTCAGGAGCAGGGGGACGGCACCGTCGCCCGCATCGATCCGCAAAGCGGCGATGTGACCGGCCGAGTCAAGGTTGGCGAGGTGCTGAAATGGGGTGACATCGACACAGGCGGCGGGCTGGTATGGTTGCGGACCACGGAGGATCAGACTTTCGTAGTAATCGATCCCAAGTCGCTGGCGATCCGCGCGCGCGTGGGGAAAGCGGAGGGCAGTGGCGCGTTGCGCTTTACGGACGCAGGAATCTGGACCTCCGCGCATGACGTGCATACGCTCACATGGTGGCCCGAACCGGCGAAGCTGGCGCTATGACCCGTCCGCAGCCCGCATTCCGGGCTGCGGTCGAGCCGGAATTTAGAGCATGATGCAATTAAATTGAACCGCATCATGCTCTAAAAGTTATTTGTTTTCCGCATTTTGCGAGCCGTCATCTGTTCCAGATGACTTCAAAATGCTCTAGCGAGCGGACGCGAGTTCGACCGGGGAATTGTCCGTTGCACGGGCGATCCGCGCTTCGATCTGGGTACGAATGTCGGCTGCCACGGCGGCACGGCATTCCCGCGCCTTGGCTTCGAGCGCCAGATGCACAGTCGCAACATCGTTGCCGCAAACCGTCCGTGCCACTTGATCCATGCGGATGGCGAGGCGCTGCTGCCCATCTGCCGTTGAAAGGTCCAGTCCCTTGAGGTCGAGGATCGCACTGTCCTGAGCAAAGGGATTGCTGCTGGTGCCAGCCAGGGCAGGCGTCGCGAAAGCGACCGCTGCCACGACCATGAGGCCAATTTTCATCATCTTCTCCTGCACACAAAGACACGCCGCTCTTCGGCAGCTGGCGCCTACATAGAGTGCGAGGATGAAAATTACAATATTCGACGATAAGTTGTTCTATTATTACTTATATATACTCCGGTTATTACCTTGCTCTGACGACCAGCAACGCGAGATCGCTGTTATGGCCCAACAGCCCGATAGGCAGATCGACCTTTTCGAGAATGTCGTCTACTGAAACCATCATCGTGCGCGCGGACGGCGTGGACCAGGCCCGGACGGTGCTGACGGGAACGCGAACACGCCATTTGTTGCGGCCTTCAACCGATACGGCATGACCGTTGATGCGCACCGCAGAGCGGGGATCGGCGCGATGGCCGGAGATCATCAGGCAGCTTTCCGAGCGACAATCGACAAGTCGCGTGCTGGGCGCAGCGGCTGCAACGGCAGGCCCGGCCAGCGATGCGGCCCATGTCACGCTGAGGGCGAATAGACGAAGCCTTGGCATGGGACGCTCGCTCCTTTCAGTCGATGCAGATGCCGGATTGTTCGAAGAAGCGCCGCACCGGTTCCAGAACCGCGCTGTGTCGCTTCCACCGGGCGACCGAGTCGCGGTACATCGGGCGGCGGACCTGTGCAGCGCTGGGGGTAGAAACCGGCGCAGAATTGGTGTGAAACGACAGGCAGTCGTCGGACCAGGGCAGCCCGCAATGAGTCAGCAGCCTTCGCGTTTCGCCTTCCTGATCTGTAACCAGATCTTCATAGCGCAGCTCGATCAGGCGCCCCGGCAAGGCCTCGCGCCACAGGGTCATCAACCGGTCGAACCGGACATAATAAGCAGCGATGTCGAGCAGGTCGTAGCTATAGTCATAATAGCGCGAACCGACGGCGAAGAGATTGCGGAAGTTGCTGAGTACCGTGTCCATGGGGTGACGGCGCAGGCAGACGATCCGCGCCGCGGGCAGAGCCTGCGCGATGAACCCCGCATAATGGAAATTGCCCGGAAATTTGTCGATGAACCGGAGAGCGGGGTCGCGTCGGTGGTGGCTGGCGCGTTGCAGATAGTCCCGGCCTATCGCGCCCATGTCGCTGCCGGCCGCAGTGGCAATCGTTTCAGGGTCCATCACCGTGGGAGTCCGCGTGCCCGCCGCCTTCTTGACCGCGAGCGGCATGGCTTGCAGTTCGCCCGCGCTTTCGACATCGGGATGGGACGAGAGGATGCGGTCCACAAGGGTCGTGCCGGTTCGCGGCATGCCGATGATGAAGATCGGCGCATCCGCGGGCGCCTCGCTCGTCGGTGCGGCTGTCACGCTGGGCCAGTGTGCCTCGATCGCGTCGAACGTCGCTGCGTCGCGCGCGAACTGATAGGGCAGGGTCTGGCGATGTTCGGCATTCGCGGCACAAAGCTGATCCAGCGCTTCGTCCGGCTGGCCTATATCTTCCAATTCCTTCGCCAGCGCGTAGCCGAGCAGCAGCCTGTCGCGCCCGTCCCCCGTCGCCGCGCGGGTCCGGGCGAGGCGCTCGACATGATTATGATCGGGCGACTGCTTACGCAGGCTGGCGAGCAGGTGATGGGCGCGGGCGTCGCCTGGCGCCAGGACGATCAGCGCTTCCAGTGCCGCCTCGGCTTCGTCCGCCCGCCCTAGGAAGTTGAGCGTTACCGCCTGATTGTAGCGATAATTGCCATTCTGCGGGTCGAGCCGCACCGCCGCCGCAAAATGACCAAGCGCGGCGCCATGATCGCCGAGGCGGGCATAGACACATCCCATGGTGTCGCGGCTGAGTGCGTCGGTGGGCAGGGCCTGTTCCGCATCATGCAGTGTCGCGGCAGCGTCGCCGTCCCGCCGGACGAGCGTGAAGAGCTTGGCGAGCTGCGCGCGATATTCCCCCCGCGGATCGAGTGCGACCGCGCGGCCGAGATGCTGGATACCGGCGTGGACTCGGCCGACGCCCGATTCTGCGACGCCGAGCAGAAAATGCCCTTCGGCGTCGCCGGGATTTTCGGCGACCAACGTCGCGCCAAAACGGTGGGTGGCATTCCAATCGCCCCGGGCCAGCGCACCTCGCGCCGCAACGGCCGCCTGTCCGGAGCGGATCGCCATCATGCCGCGGCTGTGCCTCCTACCGCTTCACGGACCGGAATATCCGTCGGCTCGGTTTCGGAAAGCGCTCCGTCCGATCGTCTTTCCGCGCGCCGCGCCTTGATCTTTTCAATTATGGGCACGAACGGGAACATGGTCTGCTCCCGGATCGTCAGCCGCTTGCGGTCGTCCTGGCCCACCAGCACGCCCTCACCTTCGCGATAGGTTCCGAATATGCGATCCAGCAGGATCAGCGAGTTGCCATAGTTGCAGCGGGTACTCTCATAATCGGTCGAATGATGCAGGCTGTGATGCCGGATCGTCGTGAAGAAGAAGGAATACCAGATTGGCGGGTCCGCGCGGACATTGGCGTGAGCGAAGGTTGAAATGACGCCCATGCAATTCAGGGCCGCAAAGATGGCGGTCGTATCGAAGTCGAAAAGCGCAACCACGCTCAGGCTGATCAGGAACAACTCGATCGGGTTGCCGACGGCGCCCTTGGCCGCGTTCAGCTGCGTGATGTGGTGGTGCGGCGCATGGGTCAGCCAGAATGGCATCCAGTTATGCATCAGCCGATGCATCCAATATTGGCCGAATTCGATAAGGAAAAGCACCATCGCGGCCTGCACCAGCCACGGCAGGTGCGTCGCCCATTGGGTAGTCAGGCCGAGCGACGCCTTGGCCGCCATCAGCGGTTCTTCAGCCATTTTTTGCGTGACCCAGCTGATCACCGTGGCGCTGAGGACCGAATAATAGAGGTCTGTGAAGAATTCCTGTCTGTTCATTCGCCAGCCGGCATGGCGTTCATGGACCGCCTCAAGGCACAATATGACAATGACGATGAGCGGGGATGTCACGGTGAGCGCCCAGGGATGGTCGACAAGCGCCTTGGGCCCAAAGGCCCAGAAGGCCAGAACCATCGCGATCATCGCGGGCGGGATCAGGTCGAAACCCCGATCTTTGAGGCTCTTTTGCATGCCGCAACTCCGTTCGGTCCCGGCATAGTGCGGTGCGCTGCATCATTGAGGCAGGCTGATAATCCTGATGAAAGTCATAGATTTTTATTATGACCGACGTTGTGCACGGACGCGTCTTATGACTTCATCCCAGAAAAGCTGCGTCGCGGTATCACGGGACGGTTCCGATCGGGCGAGCAGGAAAATGTCATAGGCCGGTTCAAAATCCGCATAAAGCATGGGCCACAAGCGTCCGCCCGCCACCTCGCTCTCCGCTGCGGCAATCGGCAGAAAGCCGATCCCGACACCCTGGACGATAAGGCGTCGTGCCTCGTTGATATCCTCCGCCAACCCGCTGACCATGGTGCCCAGGCCGTAGCGGCGGCGCAGATGGGTGATCGCCTCGATCTCGTCATCGCCGGTCAGGACGAAGCCCTGATCCTTGAGTTCGCCCAGCCGGCTGATGCGGTGCCCGAAATAGGGGTTGCTGCGAGAACAATAAAGCTGCTGGCTTTCCACGAGCAGCGGTTCGTACATCAGGCTTCGGCGGACGCTGCTGTCATAACCCACGCCGATCTCGACTTCACCCTGTTCCAGCGCGTCCAGCAATTGCCGCCATGGCGAAACGCGGATCTCGATATGGATGGCGGGATTGCGGCGATGAAAGCTCGCGATGGCCTCGTCGAACTCGGGTGACACCAGGCCCGATATAATCTGGATGCGGACGATGCCCTCGACCCGCTTGGTGGCCTGCGCGATGACATGCGGCATCATTCGGGCCGATTCCAGCATGTCTTCGCACAGCGCCATCATCGCCTTGCCAGCGGCCGTCATCTCCACGCCCGTGGCAGTGCGATGGAGCAGGGCGGTCCCGACATGATCCTCCAGCCGCTTAAGCGCTGCGCTGATGCTCGGCTGCTGCCGGTTGAGCCGTCGCGCGGCTGCACCAATGCCGCCCGCGCGGACGATGTCCACGAAGGTTCGCATCAGGTTCCAGTCGACCCGGTTGGCAAATTTCCGGTCAATCAGCGGCGTCCGATCGCTCATGCCATTACTGCCCTCTTTTAAGAGATCGCTGCCCTGAGCACAGGAATAGCGTTGCCCGCCGCCTGCTCATAGACCAAATCGATGGTGATTATAAAATCTCCATGTCTATCGTTATGTCTTTAGCGATCTAGGCTTGCGTGATGACGCAGTCCCATGTCCTGCCCCTGATCGACATATCGATGCTGGCGAGTAGCCAGCTCAATGATCGGCTTTCCGTCGTTCGAGAACTCGACCGGGCCTGCGCCGGAACAGGTTTCCTCTATATCAAAGGCGCGCAACTGGATGGTGCGCTGTTCCGCCTGCTCGTTGCGCGCGCCAAGACCTATTTCGCGCTCGATCCTGTGGCCAAGATGAAGAGCTATATCGGCAATTCCGAGAATCATAGCGGCTATGTCCCGGTGGGCGAGGAGCAATTCGGGACGGGCGTGCCGGACCTCAAGGAAGCGTTCGATGTCAACTGCGACTATATCAGCGCCGAGGGCCGACGCCCGCTGCTGGGCCCGAACCTATGGCCCGAAATGCGGGGCTTCCGGGAGGATGTGCAATCCTATTACCAGCATGTTACAGGCATTGGGCGTCAGTTGTTCCGGGCGTTCGCGCTGGCGCTGGGCCTTGATGAAGATTATTTCGAGGCCCATCTGCGGCACCCGCCGAGCCAGTTGCGGTTGATCCACTATCCCTATGACGCGACGGCCGAGGATCGGCCGGGCATCGGCGCGCATACCGATTATGAATGTTTCACCTTGCTGTTCGCGACCGCCCCCGGGCTCCAGATCGTCAACAAACAGGGGCAGTGGGTCGACGTTCCGGTGGTCGAGGACACGATGATCCTGAACATCGGCGACATGATGGAGATTCTCTCCAACGGCCGCTACGTCGCAACCCGGCATCGCGTGAAGAAGGTCAGGGAAGAACGCTATTCCTTCGCGCTTTTCCATGCCTGCGACTATGATTATATCGTCGCGCCGGTGGTACGCGACGAAGCGCCCCGCTATGCGCCGCTCAAGGGCGGCGAACATCTGTTCAACCAGACCGCGCAAACCTTCACTTATCTGAAGCGCAGGATCGCGCGCGGAGAACTCGTCCTGAACAATGCCCTACCGCTGGGAGCCTTCGGGCCGGAAAGTCGTACGGTCGATTCGCTATGAGCCGGCCAGTTTCTTTCTGAACAGGGATTTGATCAGCCGGTCCTCAAGCACCCGTCCCACCACATAGAGGAAGGCGAATATCCCCGCGAATACGAAGCTGGCGGTGGGCTTGAGCTTCCCTTTATCCTCTTTGGATTTATCATCCTTCTTGGGTTTCTCCGGTGCAGGTGCGCCGAGCGCCTTGTCGATCCAGTGCTGCGGCAGCGCTGCATCCTTCTTCTCGGACTTGTTCGAACCTTCTTTCGCGGGCGGACTGCTGAACTTGCCGACCGCGATGGTCAAACCGGCGAAGCTCAGAAACAGCAATGGCGCCAGAAAGCAGAATAGCAAGGCCCGGCTGGCCAGACGATAGCGCAGGACCGGCCCTGCTGCGCCCCGTTCGATCCGCAGAACGCCGCCATCGAAAATGGACATCTTGTCCTGCGCTGCCTGATCCTTCTTGCGAAAGGTCAGCGTGTCGTGCGTCCGCTCATGACTGGTGCCGGCCTGGCGGAATAGCGGATCGAGTTTGCCGAAGGCCTCGTCGCTCGACTGCCCTGGGGCGAGCGCAAGGCTACCCCCAATATGCCAAATCCAGTCGATAAAGCGCGTGTTCACGGCATGTCCTTGTTGCAAGATCAGCCCTATCGTCATTCGGCCGGCACCGCCGCCGCTGATCGACCATGGCGTTCCTTGATCGTTTTCCAGCCTTCGGTGAAGGGATAGGTCATCTGTTCGCGGATCGACATGCGACGTCCGCCCTCCAGGCCCAGCAGTTCCGCTTCGCCGTCGACGCAAGTGCCGAAGATGCGATCAATGAAGATATAGGTGTTGGAATAATTGCTGCGGGTTGCCTCGAAATCCTGCGAATGATGCACGCTGTGATGTTCGGTGGTGTTGAACAGGAAGCGCCACCAGCGCGGCGTGTTGAAACGCACATTGATATGCTGATAGGTTCCGATCGCCAGGCCGATCGTCCCGGCGAGAAGCGCTGCCCGCGGCAGGAAATCGAAGAAACCGCCGATGCCGAGTCCGATCAGGAACAGCTCTACCGGATTGCCGACAGCGCCCTTGTTGATATTCAGTTGGGTGATGTAGTGATGCACGGAATGGGGTAGCCATAGCGGGTACCAGTTGTGCATCCCGCGATGCATCCAATATTGCCCGAAATCGAAGATAAACGAGATCAGAAACGCTTGGAGCAGCAGCGGCAAACCTGTGAACCATGCGAGCTTGTCCCAATCAAAGCTGTGCTGGATAGCCTCGATGGCGGCGTCGCTCCCGATATAATGTTCGATCAGGTTGAGAATGGTATAGCCCAGGCCGACATAAAAGAGGTCGGTCACCAGTTCTTTCCAGGTCAGTCGCCAGCTCTCATAGCGCGGACTGACCCATTCGAGCGCAAGCAGCAGGATTTTGAAACCGATGCCGATACCGATGGCGGTCGATGCCTTGGCTATCGAGTTGGGGGCATAATACCAGAAGGCGATCAGGGCGAAGAGCGCCGTGGGCTGAAACCAGGTGAAGATGAACTGCTTGATCGGTCCGCCTTCCACGCGGCCGATATTCTCCCACCCGACGGTGATCGGCGCCTCGGCCCCAATCACTCTTTTACCTACGCGTACTCCGTTCATACCCGATCCCCGCAATGCTGCTTCGTCTCCGGGTCTTGTCAGGCGTACCAGGGGACGAGGATGATGTCCGCAGTTCATCGACTTGCTCTCGGGACAGCATCGGCAAGCCGTCGTCACCGCGCCAGACGGCATTATGATATATGTGCCATAGATGCTGCCTATGCCTTTGGGATTGTCAGCGAAGGCGGGGCGTGTAGCGCTGATCCTTATCCATGAGGCAGGGCTGCGGCCGGATGCCGCACGCAGAGCAGGGTACCCACCAGCACGATGATCCCTGAAACAAACAGCGGCAGGGCAAGGCCCATATGCACGACCATCAGCGCGCCGGCGGCTGCCCCTGCAAAGATGGCCATGACCGCTGCGGTCCGTCGGGCGAGGTTGGGATTGGCGCCGCCCGCCATGCTGGAGTCCGCCGCGATGCCGGTGACGGTCAGGGTTAGGACGGTGGTGGTGAGGTCAGGCACCTTCAACTGGCGAATGGTGGCGTTGCGAAAGCCCATGGCAATGGCGGTCAGCGCGATGATCGCGAACAGGCCGGTAGTGGGCTGGAGCGTGGGCACATGTAAGTTCAGGGCCACGAGCGCCGCCATCCACAGCAGGACCGCCTCGATCAGTGCCGCCACGGTCAGCCAGTGTCGTAGCGGGCGCTTGCCAAAACCTTGCCCGACACGGCCGGCGATGAGGGCGCCGACGAAGAATGTGATCAGCGCCACCAGATAGGGTGCGACCTTGAAGCCCGGCGTCCCGGCTGCCGCAAAGCCCAGAAACACGACATTGCCGGTCATGTTGGCGGTAAAGACCTTCCCCAGGCCCAGCACGCTGACGGCATCGACCAGGCCAGTGGTGACCGACAGCAGCAACAGTAGGCCGGGGAGGGGAGAAGAGGGAGAAGGCGACGACGGCATGGCGATGCTCCTGAATATCTAGAATCGGAAATTGGCTTCGAAGCCGGTCATGGCGATGGTTTTGGCCGGACCGGTCTGGCGGATGAAAGCCCCCGGCGCGAAGAGAGACAGCGATGTGGACAGTTCCAGCTCCGGCGTTGCCTGCCAGGCAAGCGTGGCTTCGACTTCCTTGCCGATGAAGCGGGCGCGGCTGTCGCCGGCGGTGCGGATCAGATTGCCGGGGATGTCGTAGACGCCGTCGTTGCGGGTATAGCGCCAATAGGCCATCGCGGCGAGACTGGCGGAAAAGCCGTCGCCCAATGGGGCGCTGAGACGCGGATTGAGGCTGACGATATTGGTCGGGCCAACCGGCGAGAGTTCGCCGAAATATTTGCCCTTGGGAAAAAGCGCGTTGAACGTGCCAAGCCTGTTGTCTTCGTCGTCGCGATCGCCGCTCACGATGTTGAAGCGCAGCGTCGCATCGGGCGACAATGGCAGACCGGAAAGCGTACGGCCGACCTCGGTGCCCAGCGTCCAGGCGGATATGCGCTGGTCGCCATAATGGCCGAACTGCCAGACACCCTCGACATTCCAGTGCCAGTCGCCGCGCATGCCGTGGGCGCGCGCTCCGATGCTGTGGCGTTCCTCCCGCCCGGTCAGCCCGCCAAAATGCGCGGCGCGGTTGCGATAGCCCAGATAATAGATATCCAGTTCCGGCAGCGTCGCATAGGCGCCCCAGAGTTTGCGCGTTTCGGACGTGCGATCGTCGAAACTGGCAGGACCGGGCCGCACCGGGTTTAGCAGGAAAAGGTCAAGCTTGCGCCCCTTGCCCAGCGATACGCTACCGCGCACGCCGTCGAACGCCAGCGGAGTGTTGGGGCCATAGCGCGTACCGATCAGCCTTTCGGTGCCTAGCGAGAGCATCTGCCGTCCACCGCGCAAGGTGACGGGGCCGGCGCCAAGTTCGGCAAAAGCCTGGAGCAGGTCGACCCGACTCTGGTCGATCGGGCTGGTGGATGGCGCAACGCCGACCGCGTAGCTGATGATCGGCTGGACAAAGGCACGGGCATGCAGCCCATCGACCGGCCCGACATGCAGGTCGGCATAGGGCATGGCCCGTGCCCAGAAATAGCTGTCGTTGGGTGCGTCGGCTCCGCCCCAAAGATTGTTGGCGTAATTCTCGTTGCGCAGCCGCAACTCGACGCCAGTGGAAAGCCAGCTATCATCGCCGAGTGGGATATATTTGAACGGGCCAGTCCAATGATGGCCGCGCTTTTCGGCGTCGGCCAGATCCGACCAGTCCTCATCATAGCGCGTGATCGACAGGGTCGGGGCCTGCCAGGCCTCCGTCGTCTGCGCAGCCAGCGGTGGACAGGCGCAGAGCGAGAGGGCGAGGCAGGCGGTTTTCTTAAGCACGACGCTGCGCCTGTTGAGCGACCAGCGCCGTCAGGATGAAGCCGCCGATCAGGCCGAGATGCTCGAAAAAGGCATTGGTGGCCATGAAGCGGGCCTGCCCCGCCGGCATCGTCCAGAAGGCGTTGGCGGTGAAGGCGGCGAGCAGGGTGAAGATGCCCAGCATCCCCGCCCCTAGCCAAACCATGCGGCCGGTCAGGATCACGATCGGCCCGATCAGTTCGATCGCGATGGTGAGCGCCGCCCATAAGGCGGGCGGGTTCATGCCGAAATGCGCCTGCTCGGCAACGGCTGCTTGCCAGTCGGTCAGCTTGACGATGCCGCCCAGCAGATAGGCCCCGACCAGCAGCAGCCGGGCGATGAACCAGGTCGGCCTCCAGTCAAGGATAGCCTCGACAAAGCGGGGATCGCGGACGGGGCGCATCTTACTCTGCCCCCGCGCTGTGCACTTCGGCAATATAGCCGCCGGGAAAGCGCAGGATGGCGCTTTGGCGGCCGGCGACCGTCTTCGGCGCGATCAGCGTTTCGACGCCGGCCGCTTGTGCTTTCACCAAAGTGGCGTTCATGTCGGCCACTTCATAGCCGGTCATGTCGCGGCCATAGGGCCATGGCAGTTGTCCGTCTGAGACGAAGACGGTCATCTTGCCATAACCGCTTTCGATGGCGACGCGGCGGATGGTCTTTCCGGGCTGGCCGATTTCCTCTCCCTTGGCGGTGCGGTCGTCGGAGACGATCTTGCCATGCGCAAAGCCAATCCAGCTCTTGATGAATATGTCGGCGACGTCTGCCGTCAGGTAGATGCGGTTTTCCGGCACGGTGGTGAGAGCGGCATAGTTGGGCTTGGCGGTGTGCCAGTAAAGCTGCATGTTCACGCCGCCGGCCCATTGCACCACCACGTCACGGCCGATCGGATCGGGGAAAGTGGTGATACGGCGCACCGCGCCATGCTTCACGGCGGAGGAGACGGCAGCGTCCATGTCGCTCACCAGATAGCCGGTGCGTTCATCGCCGAAGGGATAGGGGATGGGCGTCTTGAAGCCGAAGACCGAGACGGTGCCGACCGGGGTCAGCGCTAGCTGCGACTTGGTGAGGCTGGGCGTCGGCGTCACCTGAAATTCGCCCTGCTTTGACGTCTTGCCGCCGAAGGTCGCGACGAAGCTGGTGACGAAGGCGTCGAACTGGCCTTCGGGCACATAGACATGGGTGGTGTCATATTGCGGGCCGACCGAATAATCGGCCGTGGTGGCGGTTTTGCCCGTCGCCGGCGCAGCGATCGGGGTGGTTGCGACCATCAGGGTCGCGAGGATCATCGTAAAGCGGGTCATGTCTGTGGCTCCGGTTTGTCAGGGGACAAGACGGGCTTTAGGCAGCACGCATCGCTCGATCGATCCGAATAAAATCGACCGCCATGTTCGAAATAATGGAATAGATGGCAGCCGGCCCCTCCGCATCTGGAGGGGCCGTAACCCAATCAGACGGCCCAACAGCCGCAGCCAAGCGATCCCCAGAAGGTCTGGACGTCGGCCGCCGGCACATCCGCACCCAGTGCAGCGGCATGGTCATGGCCGTGGATGCCGCAGGCGCTGTGGCAGCCGCAGGCGGATGCCAGTTGCGCGCGTGCCTCGCGGGTCTTGTGATAGCCGCCGAAGGTCGCGACCGGCGACCAGTCGGGCATGGGTTTGGGCAGGTCGGGCGCGAGCGAGGCGTAATCGCTTTCACCATGGACCACCTTGCCGCCGAGCAGGGTCAGCACCGAGCGGATATGAACGATCTGATCCTCCGGCACAGAGAAATAATCGGCCGATAGTAGGGCAAGGTCGGCCAGTTGCCCGGTCTTGATCTGGCCCTTCTTGCCGATCTCGTTGGAAAACCAGGTATTTTCATGGGTCCACATCGCCAGCGCCTTTTCCCGGCTGACGCGATTGTCGCCGCGATAGAGGGCGAAGCCGCCGACGGTGCGGCCGGTGACGAGCCAGCTCAAGGACACCCAGGGATTGTAGCTGGCGACACGAGTGGCGTCAGTGCCTGCACCAACCGGAATGCCCGCCGCGATCATGCGGGCAATCGGGGGGGTACGCTCCGCCGCCTTCGCACCATAGCGTTGGACGAAATATTCGCCCTGATAGGCCATACGGTGCTGCACCGCGATGCCACCGCCCAGCGCGGCGATCCGGTCGATATTCCGGTCGCTGATGGTTTCGGCATGGTCGAAGAACCAGTTGATGCCCTGCAAGGTAATATCTCGGTTCACCTTCTCATAGACGTCGAGTGCGCGGCCGATCGTCTCGTCATAGGTGGCGTGCAGACGCCATGGCCATTTATGCTCGGCGAGCAAGCGGATGACCGGCTCCAGATCGCCCTCCATGTTCGGCGCCATGTCTGGCCGCGGCTGGCGGAAATCCTCGAAGTCGGCGGCTGAATAGACCAGCATCTCGCCCGCGCCATTGTGGCGATAGGTATCGTCGCCCTGACCCGGCCTGACCTGCTTCACCCAGCCGGAGAAATCGGCCAGCTCTTCCTTGGGCTTCTGGGTGAAGAGATTGTAGCTGATGCGGACGGTCAGCTGGTCGTCCTGATGCAGCTTCTCGATAATCTCATAATCGTCGGGATAATTCTGGAAGCCGCCGCCCGCGTCGATCACCCCCGTCACGCCCAGCGCGTTGACGTCGCGCATGAAATGGCGGGTGGAATTGAGCTGATATTCCTGCGGCAGCTTCGGTCCCTTGGCCAGCGTCGAATAAAGGATCGTGGCATTGGGCTGCGCCAGCAGCAGGCCGGTCGGGTTTCCGGCGGCGTCGCGGACGATCTCGCCGCCTGGCGGATTGGGCGTGTCCTTGCTATAGCCCACGACGCGCAGCGCCGCCGCGTTCAGCAGCGCACGGTCATAAAGGTGCAGGATGAACACCGGCGTGTCGGGCGCAACGGCGTTCAGCTCAGCGATCGTCGGCAGGCGCTTTTCGGCAAACTGATGCTCGGTAAAGCCGCCGACCACGCGCACCCATTGCGGGGCGGGCGTGCGGGCGACCTGCGCCTTGAGCATATCCATCGCCTCGGCGAGCGTCGGTACGCCGTCCCAGCGCAGCTCCATGTTGAAATTCAGGCCGCCGCGAATGATATGCATATGGCTGTCGATAAGGCCGGGGATCAGGCGACGCCCCTTGGCATCAATGATCGTGGCGCCCGGTGCGGCGGCGCGCACCTCGGCCTCGCTGCCCACGGCCAGGAACTTGCCGTCGCGGATCGCGACCGCTTCCGCCGCGGGATTTCCCCGATCCAGCGTCGTCACCTTGGCATTGACGATGATCGTGTCGGTCATGGGACGTTCCTTGGCATGCGCATAGAGGGGAGAGAGCAGGGCGGCGGTGGCGACTCCCGCCATGGCGTCGCGGCGGGTGATCATGCGTCGTCCTTTCGATTGTCGGGCAGGCTGCCCAATATATGATCGTGGCATTCGTTGCATGCAAAGCGGGTCAGTTCATGGGTATCGGCCCCGCGCTTGGCGAGCGGAATGACCTGTTCGCCGACAAGAATGCCGAGCAGGCCGATCAGGGCGACCACCGGGGGCGCGGGCGAGCGCACCCCTAGCAGCGAATAGACGATCCCGACCAGAAGACCGGCGCCCAGAGAGAGAAGATAGACTTTCATCACCAGCCTCCTGCGCGATGCATCAGTTCTGGATGAAGGCGAGGATGTCGGCGTTCAGCACGTCGGCATTCACCGTCAGCATGCCATGCGAATAGCCTTGATAAATCTTCAGCGTCGCATTGGGCAGGATTTTCGCCTGCAACACGCCGGCATTTTTGTAAGGCACGACCTGATCATCGTCGCCATGCAGCACCAGCGTCGGCACGGTGATGGCGGTCAGGTCGTCGGTCTGGTCGGTTTCGGAAAAAGCCTTGATGCCCTCATAATGGGCCTTGGCGCTGCCCATCATGCCCTGACGCCACCAATTGTCGATGACGGCGGGCTTCACGTCCGCGCCTTCGCGGTTGAAGCCGTAGAAGGGACCGGCGGCGACATCGCGGAAGAATTGCGCCCGATTGGCGGCAAGGCCAGCGCGCAGGCCGTCGAACACATCCATCGGCAGGCCATCGGGGTAGCGTTCGGTCGCCAGCATGATCGGCGGCACGGCGCTGACCAACACGGCCTTGGCGACGCGGCCTTCGGGCAGGCCATAGCGGGCGACATAGGCCGCGACTTCACCGCCGCCGGTCGAATGGCCGATATGGATGGCGTTTTTCAGGTCGAGATGGCGGGCGACGGCAGCGGCATCAGCGGCGTAGTGGGCCATGTCATGGCCTTCGCTCACCTGGGCTGAGCGGCCATGGCCGCGACGATCATGGGCGACGACGCGATAGCCCTTCGAGAGGAAGAACAGCATCTGCGCGTCCCAGTCGTCGGACGAGAGCGGCCAGCCATGATGGAACATGATGGGCTGGGCATCCTTGCTGCCCCAGTCCTTGAAGAAAATGTCGACGCCGTCGTCGGTGGTCACGAAGCTCATGAGGATGATCCTTTTCGGGAGAGGATGAAGAGAGAGGGGCCGGCAACACCGGGGAGGGACTGGGCCGCCGGCCCGGCGCCGGAGTTAGTGGGCGCCCTCGGAAGCGCCGAACATGCTCTTGGCATATTTGATGCCCAGGCCGTATGCGCCGCCAAATTCCTTGGCGATGCCGGTGGTGGACTCGTAGGTTTCGGTGCGCGCCCAGTCGCGTTGCAGTTCGAGCATATATTGGAGCGAGGTCATCGGCTTGGCGCCCAGCTGGATCATGCGCTGGACAGCGCGTTCATGCGCTTCCTCGCTGATGTCGCCACAGGCGTCGGCGATGAAATAGACGTCGAAGCCCTGATCGATCGCGGAGGCGACCGGGCCGACGATGCAGACGCTGGTCCAAAGCCCCGCGAAAATGATCCGCTCCTTGCCGATGCGGTTCACTTCCTCGATCACGGCGGCGTCTTCCCAGGTGTTCATGCTGGTGCGGTCGAGCAGCTTCTGGCCGGGGAAGGCATCGGTGATTTCATCGAACATCGGGCCGGAAAAGCTCTTTTCCGCGACCGTCGTCAGGATGGTGGACACGCCGAAGGACTTGGCGGCGCGGCTGATGAGGGCGGCATTGTTGCGCAGCAATTCAGGCGCGATCGACTTGGTTGCGAAGGCCATCTGCGACTGGAAGTCGATCAGGATCAGCGTGTGGTCGCTCGGCGAAATGAGGGATTTGCCGGGGGTCGGGGTGGCGGTGATCGTCATGGGTCGGCTCCTTGGTTTCGAGCAGGCATCGCTGCTGTAAGGCCAGTGTTAGCCGGTGCGCATGTCTGGAAATATCCAGATAAAACTTATCAATCTATTCTATAAAATAGAAATGGTGCCATAGCTCTGTCGCCCGCGCCCATGGCTCTCCGCCTTTGTAGCAGGCAGATGTGTTCGCGATCATTCGGATGGAAAAAGGCGCGCATATTCCGGTGTCAAACGTCGATGAGAGCGGGCTTGATCGGATCGCGCCGCGTCGCATGCTCAATGCTTCGATCATGCGCTGACGATGGTCCGCCATTTAAATCGAGGTAGTTTGCCATCGGCATCGGGCAGATCTGAAATATTCGTGAAATGGCCAGGCAAAACGAAGCGGCCAGAGGGGCGTGCAGGCAGGGCCGATACGGTCTTGCCAGATCACGGAAAGGCCCTGTCATGACATCTCTTTCGGTAAACATTCTGGTTGCGGCAATGCTGATCGGGATGTCTGGCGGCCCGGCTCTTGCGCAGGCGCAGCATCCTGTCGATGGGAAGCCCTCCGTTCGTCAGACGTCCAGGACTCAACCGAACAAGGCCGATGTGGCGGCGGCGGCCTCGAAGAAGACCAGGCATGAGGCGGCCTGCCGCAGCCATTACAAAAGCTATGACGCCAAGTCGGACAGCTATCTGAACCGGGGCAAGAAAGTGCGTTGCACGCTTTGAAGCGCATAGGTGCCTACGGACATCATTTCAGGACATCATTCGATATGACGCGCAGGACTTTGCTATGGGCGGCAATGCTGTTTTGTTCCACGCCGCTTCTCGCTCAAGGCGGCATGGGCGGCGGCGCTATGGGTGGCGGTATGGGCGGCCCGCCGGGGAGTGGTGATGGCCCGCCCGGTGGTGGTCAGGGTCGGCCGGCCAGGCCACGCGAAATGAAGCCGATCAAACGCACGCAAATGGACAAGGTAGTGACCGCCATGTTCCGGGAGGCGGACAGCAATCGCGATGGTCTGGTCACGATCGACGAGTTGCGACTGGTGGTGCAGGCGCGCCGTGACCAGATCATCCGCACCCGTTTCGCGGCGATCGATGCCGATCATGATGGCGCGATCAGCCTGACCGAATTCCAGGTCTGGCAGGGCAGCATGGGATCGGTCGCCTTGTCCGAAACCGGGGCGCTCGGCGATCAGGGCGGGCCGGTGGCCGAAGCGATCCTGCCACAACTGGGCGACGATGCAGAAGATGCCGTGCTGGCCCGTCTTATCGAGCCGCTGAACGCGACGGTCATTGCGCAAGCCAACAGCAATTATGATGCCGGCCTGTCGCTGGAGGAGCTGCTCGCTTTCCAGCACGGTCGCTTCGATGCGGCAGATGCCGATCATGACGGCCTGTTGTCGGCGGATGAAATGCGCAGCCTGATGCCGCGGCGCGGACCTGGCGGTCCCGCTGGTCCCGGCGGTCCGGGTGGCCCTGGCGGCCCGCCGCCACCCCGCAACTGACGCGATAGCCTCCTCATGCGCTACAGATTTGCGATCCGCCTGCGGGCGGGCAGCATCCTGCTGCTCGCGGGATGCAGCTTGCCTGCTCTCTCCACCTCCGTCCTGGCGCAAACCGCTGCGGCAGATGAGATCGTCGTGACCGGACAGGCTGTACCGGGTGCCGTTATCGGCGATATTCCTGCCGAAAATCAGCTCAGTCGCGCGGATATCGACGCTTATGGAGTCGATACGGTCAGCGAATTGCTGGATGAGATCACCGCTCAGACCAGCAGCAATCAGGGGCGCAGCGATGATGGGCCGGTGGTGCTGGTCAACGGCAAGCGCATATCCGGCGTCAACGAGGTCAATGACCTGCCGACCGAATCGATCCTGCGGCTCGACATCCTGCCGGAGGAGGTGGCCCTCAAATATGGCTATGATGCGCAGCGCAAGGTGGTGAACATCATCCTGCGCCGCCGTTTCCGATCGCAGGTCGCCAATGCGGGAGGCGGGCTGGCGACTGAAGGGCAGGGCGAGAATATCACCGCTTCCGTTGGTTATACCCGCATCCACGACAATGATCGCATCAACGTTACGGCACGGGCCAAGACGGCGGCATCGCTGCTGGAGAGTGAGCGCGACGTGATCGTTGATCCGGACATAGCGAACGACCCGACGGGGCGTGTGCGGGATGACCGCGCCTATCGGACATTGTCGCCATCGACCCGCAGTTACACCCTCAATGCCAGCGTGGCGCACCAGCTGGGCGGGAAAGCCAATCTGTCCTGGAACGGGCGGGTGGACTATGAAAGCAGCGCCGCGCTCAATGGTCTGCCATCGGACAGCCTGACCGAGCAGGATGGGACGATGGTTGATCGCATACTCTCGCTCGACCCGCTGCGGCAGGATAGTCGGACGCTGACGCTCAGCAGTGGTGTCAGTCTGAATATCGACCTGTCGAAGCTGTGGCGCCTGTCGATGATCGGCAGCTACAGCCATAGCGATACGCGCACCGATAGCGATCGCGGCTATGATCTGGACGATGTCCAGGCGGCAATCGACGCAGGCGAAGTCGATGCCTCCGCCATACTCTCGAATTCATTGCTGGGGCGGATGCAGACGCAACAGGCCCGTGCCTTGCAGGATACGGGCAGCGCCAGCCTGCTGGTCAATGGCAAGCTGTTCAAGGTGCCGGCGGGCAATGTCGGGGTTAGCATGCGTCTGAGCGGCGATACTAGCAGCCTGCAATCCTCGTCCAGCCTTGATGGCATAACGTCGCAGCGCACGATCAGTCGGACCAATGGCGGCGCGCAGATCAGCTTCGACCTGCCGATCGCCAGCCGCCGCAACCATTTTCTATCGGCCCTTGGCACATTGACCGCCAATGTGAATGCGTCGGTGACGCAGGTTTCGGATTATGGGACGCTTGGCACGCTGGGCTATGGCCTCAACTGGACGCCGCGTACCGGCATCACCTTCATTGCCGCAATCAACAATGATCGTACCGCGCCCACGCTGGAGCAGCGCAACAGCCCGTCGATCACGACCAGCAATGTGCGCGTCTACGACTATGTGCGCGGGGAAAGCGCAACGGTGACGCAGGTGAGCGGTGGTAACTCTGCTTTGCGGGCGGACGACCGGCGCCAGTTCAAGCTTGGCGTGACGGCAAAGCCCTTTACCAAGGTCAATCTGACTCTGTCGGCCAATTATGCGGACAGCGTGACACGCGATGCGATCATCAGCCTGTCGGGCGTGTCATCCGCGCTGGAGACAGCCTTTCCCGACCGCTACACCCGCGACGAAGATGGCATATTGACGCGGATCGATACCCGATCGGTCAATGTTGCGCGGGAAGAGGTGAAGCAACTGCGCTGGGGCCTCAATTTCACCCAGATATTGCGCAAGCCCAAAAGGCCCGAGCCGCCCGCCGGCATGGTGCCGCCATGGCAGCGGATAGCGCAGAGCGGCGCGCCCGCACAAGGCAGCACCACCGATGGTGACAAGACAGCATCGGACCAGCGCAATCCCGATATTGCCGGGCAAGCGGACGGCGCCGCCGAAGCTGGGCCGGAAGCAGGCGAAGGCGGCGCCGACATATTGGTGAATGGTCGTCGGCAGGATGATGCCGTGCCGATGGGGCCGCCCGGTGGCTTTGACGGACCTGATGGTTTCGGGCCGCCACCTGGACCGCCGCCTGATGGCGCACCTCCAGGTGGAGGACCGGGGGGAGGAGGGACGCCGGGCGGTGGTCCCGGTGGGCCGCGCGGCCCTCTTCCGGGTGGCGGACCGTTTGGCGGTGGCAGCGACAATGGTGCGCGATTGCAACTGTCGCTCTATCATAGCGTCATGCTGCGTGACGCCGTATTGCTGACGGAAGGCGGGCCCTGGGTCGATCTGCTCAACGGCGGCACGCTGGGCGGCAGCCCGCAGGCCCGGCACAAGGTGCAGTTGAGCAGCGGCCTGATCGACAATGGCGTGGGCGTCCGGCTGGACGGCAACTGGAAGAGCGCGTCCCATGTCAGCGGCGATCAGACGACGTCCGGCGGTGACCTGCGCTTTGGGCAGTTGGTGACATTCGACCTGCGCCTGTTCGCCAATCTGGCCAATCGCTTCCGGGGGCAGGATTGGGCGCGTGGCATGCGCGTCAGTTTCAGCATCGGCAATCTGCTGAACCAGCGGCAGAAGGTGACGGATGCGACCGGTGCCACCCCGATCGCCTATCAGCCAGCCTATCTCGATCCGGAGGGGCGCACACTGATGCTGTCGATCAGAAAGATATTCTGATGCCATGAGCGTCGAGCTGGCTCGGTGTTGCAACTTGCCATCGACGGCTCGCGCTCATCCCGCTAGAGCGAGCGCATGACATCACAGATAACGATCCGCCGCCCCGACGACTGGCATGTTCATCTTCGCGACGGCGACATGCTCAAGGCCGTCGTCGGCTATACGGCGCGGCAGTTTGCGCGGGCTATCGTTATGCCGAACCTGACGCCGCCCGTTATCAGCGTGGCCGCTGGACAGGCCTATCGGGATCGTATCCTCAATGCCTTGCCCGCCGGCGCGGATTTCACACCGCTGATGGTCTTCTATCTGACCGATGATGCCGATCCGGAAGAGATTGCGCGTGGGTATGAACAGGGCGTCTTCGCCGCCTGCAAGCTCTACCCCGCCCATGCCACCACCAACTCGGCGCACGGCGTCACCGATATCCGCAAGCTGACATCGGTGCTGGAAACGATGCAGCGGATCGGCATGCCGCTGCTGATCCATGGCGAAGTGACCGACCGCGACGTCGATATCTTCGATCGAGAGGCGGTGTTCATCGAGCGCATTTTGGTGCCTCTGGTGCGGGATTTTCCTGCGCTCAAGATCGTGCTGGAGCATATCACGACGGCGGAAGCCGTGGCGTTCGTCGAAGGCAGCGGGCCGCAGATCGCGGCGACCATTACGCCGCAGCACATCATCATCAATCGCAATGCGATCTTTGACGGCGGCATTCGTCCCCATGCCTATTGCCTGCCCGTCGCCAAACGCGAGACGCACCGTCTGGCAGTTCGCAAGGCGGCCGTGTCGGGTTCGCCTAAATTCTTTCTGGGGACGGATAGCGCCCCACATGCCATCGATCGCAAGGAAGCGGCCTGCGGTTGCGCCGGTATCTTCAACGCGCCCTTCGCGCTGGAAAGCTATGCGCAGGTGTTCGAAGAGGAAGGCGTCCTTGACCGCCTCGAAGGGTTTGCGTCGGAACATGGCCCCCATTTCTATGGCTTGCCCCTGAACGAAGGCGCCGTCACGCTGAGCCGGGAAGAGGTTGGCGTGCCTGAGAAGGTCATGGCGGGAGAGATCAGCCTGGTGCCTTTCCATGCCGGAGAACTGGTGCGCTGGCGTTTCGTCGGTTGACCGTCTGACGCTACCGCGCCAGTACGCACCCTGCGCTTCGGCAGGTAGAGTTTCCAGCCAACGAATAGCGGACCTGGGGCAAATCCCAGGTCGCGCGAGACATATCTCTATCGCTCGGGATCTGGCGATAAAGTGACACAAGCACCGCAAATGCATGCAGAATTGTCACCGTATTTCGCTTTTGCCTTGCCTGCGGGGACCGGTTTGCAACGCATCTTGGGTCGACAAAGAAAAGAGCCGGACACAGAATAATAGAGATCGATCCTGTAGGACAATCCGGCTGCCACATACGCATTGGCGGGCAGCGATCTGCCCGTGCATTTGCCCGCGCCGCTGGAAAGGCTGATGGTGCCCGCCTCCATTCCCCAGAACGGCGACGCGGCGACCCTTGATCTCGTTTGATTTACCGGTAAATATCATGAAACAATAATAAGATGGAGAGTCGAGGATGCGCAGAGTAGCAAGCGCTGGTCTGATGACGATCATGGCCGTTCTGGCGATGGCGACGCCTGTATCGGTGCCTGCGCAAACGGCGCCGGCAGCCTTTGGTGCGTGTCGCGCCTGCCACAATGTCCAGAAGAATGGAAAAAACGGCCTTGGCCCCAACCTATATGGCGTGGCTGGCCGCCCGGCCGCTTCCATGGCCGGATTCACCTATTCCGCCGCGTTGAAGGCATCCAAGCTCCGTTGGGACGATCAGAGCCTGAACGATTTCCTCGCAGCACCCATGAAGAAGGTGCCGGGGACGCGCATGCCGATTGCAACGCCGGACCCGGCCAAGCGGGCTGCGATCATTGCCTATCTCAAAAGCCTGAAATGATTATGGCGCGCCAGGGCCAGTTGTAGAGCGAGGGGCATAGCATGACGATCACCAGACGGACGATGATGGCGGCCGGATTGGCAGCGGCGATGCCGGTGGCCTCCTTGTCGGCTGCGGGTAGGAATAATCGTTCGAACGCGGCCCATTTCTCCCTGCGCTACGCGCCGCACGAAGGCAGTTTCGCAAGCCGGGGCGGCCTTCTGGAACAGATCGCTTATGCTGCCGATCAGGGGTTTCGGGCCTGGGAGGATAATGAAGCGCGCAGTCGCTCCGTCGAACAACAGGAAGCGATGGCCCGCGCATTGGCAAAGCACGACATGACCATGGGTGTTTTCGTTGCCAGCATGCCCAGATGGTCGGATTTTCGTCCGCTGCTGGGGGCCAACGACGATGCGGACAGGGATGCGTTCCTGGCTGATGTTCGCGCTTCGATCGACGTCGCAAAGCGCCTGAACGCGAAGCATATGACTGTCGTCACCGGCTTCATGGATCGTAAGGTGCCGCAGGATATTCAGACGGGGCGGATCATCGACTGCATGCGCCGCGCAGGTGATATCGTCGCGCCGTATGGCCTTACGCTGGTGATGGAGCCGCTCAACACCCGGACCAACCATCCCGGCATCTTCATGCAGTCGATCGCGCAGGGCTATGCTGTCGCACGCGGCGTCAACGGTCCTGGCGTCAAGATATTGGCGGATGTCTATCATGAGCAGATCCAGTCGGGAAATCTGATCCCGACCCTCGATACCTGCTGGGCGGAGATCGCCTATATCCAGTTCGGCGACAATCCCGGCCGCAAGGAACCGGGCACGGGTGAGATCAACTATAGCAATATCGTCCGTTGGCTTCGCGGGCGCGGCTATGGCGGCGTGATCGGTATGGAACATGGCAATTCGCTGGCTGGCCGTGAAGGCGAAGAGCGCCTGATCGCCGCCTATCGCGCCATCGACAAGGCATAAATGAAGGAGAGCGAGAGGATGAAGCGCATTCCTATCGGCATGGCAATGGCGGTCGGCCTGATGGCAGGCACGCTGGTTCATGCGCAGGACAAGCCCGGCAAACCGGGGTTCACGGATACGCCGATGCTGCCGGGCGGCCAATGGCATGTCCATGATCCCGATCGGCCGGCACCCACGGTCGTCATCCCGGCGGTCCAGCCGGGCGGTGCGCCGTCCGACGCGATCATCCTGTTCGACGGCCAATCGCTCGATGCCTGGCGCAGCGAGCGCAAGCCGTGGACGGTGGAAAAGGGCGTGATGACCATCCCGTCGCGCGCGGAAAGCGGCGGCGAAAATGCCCTGATCTCCAAACAGGAATTTGGCGACGTCCAGTTGCATCTGGAATTTCGTTCGCCCAATCCACCGCAGAAAAGCTCGCAGGATCGCGGCAATAGCGGCATCTGGTTCATGCAGCGCTATGAGGTGCAGATCCTCGATGGCTATCAGAACCCGACCTATGCCGACGGCACGGTGGGGTCGGTCTATGCGTGGAAGCCGCCTCTGGTGAACCCGTCGCGCAAGCCCGGCGAATGGCAAAGCTATGATATCGTCTTCGAACGGCCCCGCTTCGCCGCCGATGGCAGCGTTACGCGCCCCGCCTATGTCACCGTGCTGCTGAACGGCGTGCTGGTGCAGAACCATCAGGCGATGCTGGGCACCACCGTCTGGCGCAAGGTCGCCCAATATCAGGCCCATGGCGACAAGGCACCGATCCAGCTTCAGGATCATGACTCGCCGGTATCGTTCCGCAATATCTGGGTCCGGCCACTGCCGGAGGATGCGATCGCACAGGATGAAAAGGGAGCAGGACAATGATGGATCGCAGACAGGCGCTGGCCGGCGTGCTCGCCATGTTCGGCGCGCAGATTTTCGCGCCGCTCGCGCGCGCGGCTGGTATCGCCCCGGCCGGCGTCATCAGTGAGGGCGCACCCAGCGTCCAGGTCTTCACGCCCGACCAGCGCGCGCTGATGACGGCGCTCAGCGAACGCATATTGCCGACGACCGACACGCCTGGCGCCATCACCGCGGGCGTGCCCGCCTATATCGAGAAGCTGCTGGCCGACTGGGCGTTGCCGGAGGATCAGGCGCCGATCCTGTCCGGCCTCGCGGAAATCGACGCGCGTAGCCGGCAGGATTACAAACTGCCCGCCGTCGATGCCAAGCCGGAGCAGCAGGACGCGCTGCTCACGCTGGCGATGAACGACGGCTTCCCCAACGGCATCGGGTTTTTCGAAGCGTTCCGGCAGATGGTCATCACCGGCTATTACACGTCGGAAATCGGCATGACGCAGGAACGCGAATATCTGCCCGTGCCCGGCGAATATAATGGCGCGTTCCCCTATGCTCAGGTCAACAAGGTCTATTCCGCATGATGATGAACCGTCGTTCCCTCCTGCTGGGTGCAGGTGGCCTTGCAGCGCTCGCCGGCCAGAACCTCATCGCGGGCGGCGCACAGGCCGCACAGATTCGCAAGATCGGCCTGCAACTCTATACCGTGCGTGAACTCTTCGCCGCCGATCCGGTCGCCACGCTGGAGCAGGTCGCCAGGGTCGGTTATCGCGAAGTCGAATATGGCGGTGGCGGCTATGACGCGATGGATCACAGGCTGCTGCGCAAGACGATGGATCGCCTCGGCCTGACCAGCCCGTCGCTGCATATCGGCTATGATGCGCTGCTGGACAATTTCGATGCCAGCGTCGCCATGGCGAAGACGCTGGGCGCAGACACGGTGATCCTGCCTTATATGGTGGACAAGCATCGCGAAGCGGCGGCCTGGGACGCGGCGCTGGTCAATATCAATCGTTTCGGCGCGCAGTTGAAGGCGGCCGGTCTTGGCTTCGCCTATCATAATCACGACTTCGAGTTCACCGTGAAGCCCGATGGCGTCAGCCTGTTCGATCGGCTGGTCAAGACCTGCGATCCCGAACTGGTGAAGATCGAACTGGACCTCTACTGGGCGGTCCATGCCGGGGAGGATGTCCAGGCGCTTATCAAGCGCCTTGCCGGTCGCATCTATGCCTATCATGTGAAGGATATGCGTGCCGATCGCAGCATGACGGCCGTGGGGGCGGGGACGATCGACTTTGCCAGCCTGTTCAAGCTGAACGGCATTTCCGGCGTGCGACATTTCTATGTCGAAAACGACCAGTGCCCCGCGCCCTACATCCCGGACATCACCCAAAGCTTCCAGACGCTGCGCACCCTGCGTTTCTGACAATAGCCTCAAGGAGAGGATCATCATGGCTTCGACAGACAGGTTCGATGCGATCGTCATCGGTTCGGGCATCAGCGGTGGCTGGGCCGCCAAGGAATTGACGGAAAAAGGCTTGCGCGTCCTGATGCTGGATCGCGGCCACATGGTCGAGCATGGCGAAGATTATGCCTATGACGGCCGCCCGGCTTATGAAGTTCCGGCGCGCAACATCATGCCGGATGCCCTGCGCGAGAGCGACTATTTCATCGCCAAGCACGGCTATGTTCAGCCGAGCAACCAGGCTTTCTACAATAATGACCGGCTGAATCCCTATGACTATGGCGAGGGCAGCAAATTCTACTGGATTCGTCCTGCGGCGGTCGGCGGCAAATCACTGATCTGGGGACGCTGGAGCTTCCGCTGGAGCGCCGCCGATTTCGAGGCGAACAAGCGCGAGGGGATCGGTGGCGCCTGGCCGATCGGTTATGATGACCTGGTTCCCTGGTATGACTATGTCGAAAAATATATCGGCGTGTCGGGCTCGCGGGAAAATCTGGCCTATCTGCCTGACAGCCAGTTCCAGCCGCCCATGCCGATGAATATCGCGGAAAAATGGATGAAGCAGCGGCTGGAAAGCGAATTTCCCGGTCGAAAGATGATCCATGCGCGCCTGTCCAACATGACCGAGGACAAGCCGGAGCAAGGCCGGACCAAATGCCAGTTGCGCAACCAGTGCGGCAATGGCTGTTCCTTCGGTGCCTATTTCTCGACCCAGGCCGTCACGCTGCCAGCGGCGCGGGCGACCGGACGACTGACGCTGCGGTCCGATGCCGTCGTCACCAGCCTGGACTATGATCCCGCCACCAAGAAAGTGACGGGCGTCCGCTTCATCGACGCCAAGACCGGTCAGGCTGAAACTGTCAGCGCGAAACTGGTCTTCCTCAATGCCTCCACCCTCGGATCGGTGCAGATTCTCATGAACTCGCGCCAGCCTGACGGGACACGCAGCCATTTCGACTCCAGCGGCACGCTGGGCCGCTATGTCATGGACCATATCTTCCGCGTCGGTGTGAAGGGCGACATTCCCGGCATGGATGAATTTATCGAATATGGTCGCCGCCCCGGCGCCATCTATGTCCCGCGCTTCCGCAACAATGACAAGGACGACGGGATCGGCTTCAGGCGCGGCTATGGCTATCAGGGCGGCGCCTATCGCGAGCCGGCAAGGCCGGTGGGCTTTGGTGCGTCGATGAAAGAAAGCATGCGCCGCTATGGCGGCTGGAAATTCCAGATGGGCGCGTTCGGCGAATGCCTGCCTTATGAAGATAATCATGTCGCGCTCAATCCGGACAAGACCGACCGGTTCGGCATACCGCTCATGCGGTTCAACGTTACATTCCGCGAAAATGAGCAGCGGATGATGATCGACGCCCGCGAGCAGGGGGAGAAGATGTTGCGCGCTGCCGGCCTCAAAAATGTCGAGAGCAGCGTGAAGGAACATGTGCCGGGTGACGCCATTCACGAAATGGGCGGCGCGCGCATGGGGGACGATCCGCGTGCATCGGTGCTCAATAAATGGAGCCAGGCGCATGATGCCTCGAACCTGTTCGTCACCGACGGCGCGCAGATGGCATCGATCAGTTGCGTCAACCCGTCGCTGACCTTCATGGCCTTGACGGCGCGGGCCGTGGATCATGCCGTCAAGGGACTGAAGGCCGGCACGGTCTGACCATCATCCTGTCCCTTTCGCCACTATGACGCGATCGGCAAAGCGCTATCGGGGAAAGGAAGGGACATGGATGCGACGGTGAAAAGGAGACGAAGGGGGGTAACCGTCCGCGCCGTGGCGGAACGGGCCGGCGTGTCCGCCATGACTGTATCGAACGTTATCAATGGTGCCGGCCGCGCCAGCGCCGCAACGATCGCGGCGGTGCAGGCAGCGATCGATGAACTGGGCTATGTCCCCAACCTCGCCGCCCGCCGTCTGGCCAAGGCGCGGGCGACGACGATGGGGCTGATATACGACCGACGCACGCCCTTTCTTGACGCGGTGCTGGTCGGTTCGTTGCGGGCGACCAATGCCCATGGGCTGCAACTCATCCTGCGCGATGGCGAGGATGTCGCGCGCGTTGGCGCCGAACGGATCGCGCAGGACCTGGTGCGCAGCGGGGCGGATGCGCTCCTCCTCGTGCCGCCATTTGCCGAACAGTTGAGCGGCTCGGCGGTGCTTGCGTCGCTGGGGGTCCCGCTTGCGGCGATCGCGACCGGCACCGCCATGGCGGATGTCACGACCGTCCGTATCGACAATCAGACGGCGATGTTCTCCATCACTGAACGGGTTATAGCCAACGGCCATCGGCGCATTGCCTATATTGCCGGGCCCGATCCCTACAGCGTCGTTTCCGCGCGTCTGGCGGGTTTTCGCACGGCCCTGCGCCAGCATGGCCTCGACGAGGATGAGCGGTTGATCGTCGAACATGGCGATTTCGACTATATGTCGGGGATTGCGGCTGCGCAGTCGCTCCTGTCGAACCCCGGCCGGCCCACGGCGATCATATGCAGCAGCGACGATCTGGCCGCCGGCGTCATTGCCCAGGCCAACCATCTGGGGCTTTGCCTGCCGCGCGATCTGACGGTGACGGGCTTTGACGATACCTTGCTGGCATCGCGCATTTATCCGCCTCTCACGGTCGTCCGGCAACCGGTGGAAGAGATGGCCTTCCGCGCGACCCAATGCCTCATCGCTGCGCTGGGGAAGGGGGCCGAGAAGATGGTCATCACCGATGAAATGTTCGATCATGTCATCGTGGAGCGCCAATCCGTGACGCGGGCGCCGGATATCTGATCTCACTAAGGCATGAGCATGCTGCGTTAAATGCGACGCAGATCACATGCTCTAAGTTTTTGTTGTCGCATCGTTTTAAGCGGAAAACTGGTTCCCACTTTTCCGCACGATGCTCTGGCAGCAGAGGAACGCCATGCTATCCGTAAACCAGGCGACCGTTCCGAACCAGACTTGATGTCAGGCTCGACCCATGTGCGGTGCCTGCATCTTCACCATATCAACGCGCCGCCTTAATTGACAAAGTAAATTAATTTAATAAATTGCGTGCCATCCGGTTGGGCGGCGCAAGATCGCCCTTGGAGAGGAAAGGGCCGATCAGGCATGGCTTGCACGCATAATGTTTCTCGACCTCGCTGGCCCCGGCCTATGCTCATGGCGGGCCTGCTTGCAACAGTGGCGCAGAGCGCCGGAGCCCAGTTGCCCGTGCAAAAGGGCGTCGATCTCGCCAATCCGCTGGTCGGCACCGCGCCGCTCGACCGACCGGACCTGATCGGCAACGCTCCGCCACCGGGGGAACCGGTCTATTCAGGGCAGACATCGCCGGGCGCGCGCCTGCCTCATGCATCGGTCGAAACCGCGCCGGTGAACAATAATATCGCGCTGACCTACCCCAATGGCGTGCCGACGCCCTATCATTATCCCAATCCCACGATGATCGGCTTCACCGGTGGTGGCGGGCAGACCTATGGCGGCAATGCCGAACCGATCATCATGCCGGTGGTGGGCGACTTTTCGGTGCCGCCCGCCTACACGCAGGCCTATTATGACAAGAAGCGGGAGGTCGCGTCGCCCGGCCGCTATTCGGTCTATCTCGACACATTCAGCACGCAGGTGGACCTGACCGGTACCCGCTGGGCCAGCCTGATGCAGTTCACCTTACCGCAAAGCCAACGGTCGAACATCCTGCTCAACCTGCCCGGTCATGGCGGCACGGTGGAGATTGTGGGCGACCATATGATCCGGGGCGTGTCGAAGGGACGGGAGTCGATCGACGGCCGCTATTTCGTCGCCGAATTTTCGCGGCCCTTCACTACCCATGGCGTCTTCAGCAAGGCGGCGGGCGACGCGACGGGATGGGGCATAGGCGACAAGCATGTTGCGCCGGGCGAACGCAAAATAGATGGTGCCTATGCCGGCGCCTACGTCACCTACGACACGAAGGCGGGGGAAGAGATTCTGGTCCGCATGGCGCACGGCACCAGCTATGAACAGGCGACCCAGCGATTGCGGCAGGAACTGCCCGACTGGGATTTCGCCGCCGTCCATGCCCAGGCGCGGGGCGTCTGGGACAGGCTGCTCGGCCGCGTAAGGGTCAGCGGCGGCACCGAAAAACAGCGCCGCCTATTTTACTCCACCCTGTTCCAGTCCTTCGCCAGCCCCCGCCTGATCGCGCAGAAGGGGGAGAGTTTCACCGACAGCAATGGTAAGGTGCAGGTCGCTACCCATGATCGCTATGGCCCGGTGCCCTTCTGGGATACCGGCCGCAACCAGATCGTCCTGCTGACGCTGATGGAACCCGAAGTCGTCCACGACATCATGCAGTCCGAATACGAAATGGCGCAGGAAAAGGGGTATATGAATACCTCCTTCCACGGCGACAATGCAGTGTTCCTGTATCTGGGCGCATGGAAGCGCGGCGTCGATTTCGACTATGCGGGCGTGTGGAATTATCTGCGGAAAAACGCGACCGATCCCAAGGGACCGCGAGACTATCTGGCCGAATATGACCGCAACGGCTGGATCGCCGACATTGTGCCCGACGGCAATCCCAGCCCTCCCTATGCCGGTGGTAAGGCGGGTGCGGCGACCACGATGGAATATGCGTGGGACGATCATGCGCTGGCCGATTATGCTGGACGGCTGGGACAGGCGGACGACCAGCGCCGCTTCCTGAAACGCGCCGGCAATTACGCCAATGTTTTCGACAAGGGCACCGGCTTCATCCGGGGGCGCACGGCAGACGGCCAATGGATCGCGCCCTTCGACCCGCAGGAACCCTATTATAATTTCATGATGAAGGAAGCGTCGGGATGGTCGACGCTCTGGCTCGCCCCGCATGATGTGAAGGGGTTGATGGCTCTGCTGGGCGGGCGGGACGCGTTCAATGCTAAACTCGATCAGTTCTTTGCCACGCCCTACACGCCAAAGGGTATCTGCCGCGACTGCACCGGCCTGATCGGTCAATATGTCCACGGCAATCAGCCCGACCAGCAGGTGCCCTATTATTATGACTGGTCCGGCCAGCCATGGAAGACGCAGGCGCTGGTCCGTCGAATCCTGACCGACATGTATGGCAGCGACGCCGCCGGTTACGGCTATGCCGGGATGGACGATCAGGGCGCGACCTCCTCCTGGTATGTCATGAGCGCCATGGGCTTCTACCCGGTCGATCCGTCGAGCGACGTCTACATGATCGGCAGTCCGGTGTTCGACCATGTGTCGCTGGAAATGGGTGGCGGCAAAAGGCTGGAGATCAGCGCAAAGAACAACAGCGCCACCAATATCTACATCCAGTCGATGACGCTGAACGGGCGGCCATGGGACAAGCCCTGGTTCCGCCATGCCGACATCAAGGATGGGGCAAAGATCGCCTTCGTAATGGGGCCGAAACCCAATGTGAAATGGGGTAGTGCGCCGTCAGCGACGGCACCGTCCATGTCCGACGACAAGGGGAAATGAGCATGCGCTTTTTCGGCCCGGCCCTGATGGCCCTTTCCGTTGCGGTGGCACCGATCGCCATCGCGCAAAGTGATGCCACTTATACCAGCGACCTTACGACCAGTTGGGGCAGGGCGGTGACGCCCGACAATGTATGGCAAAGCTATCCCCGCCCGCAATTGCAGCGGCGCGAATGGCGCAACCTCAATGGCCTGTGGGACTATGCCATCACCGTGCCGGCGGTCGCCCGGCCGGAAAAGATGGATGGGCAGATATTGGTGCCCTTTCCGGTCGAATCGCGCCTGTCGCGGGTGGCGCGCAAGCTGACGCCCGACCAGCGGCTCTGGTACAAGCGCAGTTTCACCGTGCCCGCCAACTGGGCGGGGCAGCGGATCATGCTGAATTTCGGCGCAGTAGACTATGCGTCGCAGGTGATGGTCAACGGCGCGCCGGTGGGCGGGCATAAAGGTGGCTTCGATGCCTTCGGCTTCGACATCACCGATTATCTGAAACCGGGCGATAACGAACTGATGGTGCAGGTAGCCGATCCCAATTCGGCGGGTACCCAGCCGCGCGGAAAGCAGTCGCTGGACCCCAGCGGCATCTGGTACACGGCCGTCAGCGGCATATGGCAGACGGTGTGGATCGAACCCGTCCCCAAACTCCATATCGCTGATGTCCGCGCCACCGCCGATATCGACCGGGGGGTGTTGGAGGTGGACGTGGCGCTCAGCAACTGGGCCGGCGACACCGACGCCGTGCGCCTGACCGCCAGCAGCGGCGGGAAAGTCATCGCCAGCACGATCCTGCGCGGCAACCGCCACGCCACCCTGCCGATCCCGAACGCCCATCTCTGGTCGCCCGACGATCCGTTCCTTTACGACCTGAAGGCCGAACTTATCACCGTGCGTGATCCTTATGCCGGGCAGCAGGACCGCGACCGGAACGCTTATGACGCCCGCTTCACGCTGGCCGAAACGCAACGCTATGCCGCCGCGCAACCTGACGGCGCGGTGCGCGACAGCGTCGACACCTATTTCGCCATGCGCAAGATTTCGGTGGGGCAGGGACCGGTGCGGGGCCAGCCGGTGCTGCTGCTCAACAACAAGCCGCTTTTCCACAACGGCACGCTGGACCAGGGCTGGTGGCCGGACGGCCTGTTGACCCCACCGTCGGAAGAAGCGATGAAGAGCGATCTCCTCTTCCTCAAGAAAGCGGGCTTCAACATGGTCCGCAAACATATCAAGGTCGAACCGGCGCGCTATTATTACGACGCCGATCGCCTCGGCATGATGATCTGGCAGGACATGCCGTCTGGCGGGGGAGAGGATCAGTTCGTCGCCGGCACCAGTCAGGGGCAGGCGGTCTTCCCATCTTCGACCATGGCCGACCATATCGAGGAACTAACCCGCATGATCGGCAATCTGCGCGCCTTTCCCTCCATCGTGCTGTGGGTCGTCAATAACGAAGGCTGGGGCCAGTTCGACAGCGACACCCTGTCCCGCACGGTCAAGGGGCTCGACCCCAGCCGCCTTGTCGATGCCAACAGCGGCTGGATGGATGTCGCCCCCGGCGTATCGGATGTGTTCGACATCCACACTTATGAGGACAAGCCCAACCTCCCCGCCCGCCATGCCGATCGCGCCATCGTGCTGGGCGAATATGGCGGCGTCGGTCTGCCGGTGAAGGGCCATTTGTGGAAGCCCGGAAAGTCGCTCTGGAGCTATCAGGTGGCGGGCGGCGACGGCGATTATCTGACCCGCTACCGCGTGAAGATGGAGGAGGTGGTGCGGCAGGCGAAGCTGCATGGCCTGTCCGCTGCCGTCTACACGCAGACCAGCGATGTGGAGGATGAAATCAACGGCCTCCTGACCTACGACCGCGCACAGGCCAAGGCCAAGCCCGAGGATCTGGCGAAGATCGCCGCGCCGCTGTGGGATGGCACACCTTGAACGGGACGTCGCTCGACCGTGTCGCTGGCGTGTCTTAATTTAATTGACAAATTGCTTTTTTTAATCTGATATCGGCGATGGGTAGGGTTGATAGTCGGGACCATTCCGGGTCGTCGCCTCTGTCCGTCATAAAAATCGAAAAGGGCGGATACCGCCGCAAACCCTTGGGAGGGTGCTGAAATGACTATTGGATGTGAGGAAAGCCGCCTTGGTTCTGGCCGCGCCCGATTGGCGCGGGCTTTGCTGATTTCGGCCAGCGTCATGGGTGTTGCCACCGCCGCACAGGCGCAGGATGCGGTGCCTCAGCAGCAGCCTGCCGCCGTGCCCCAGGATGGCAGCGATCAGGGCAATACCATCGTCGTCACCGGCTATCGCCAGTCGATCGAACAGAGCCTGCGCCAGAAGCGCGAGGCCAATGCCTTTGTCGACGTCATCACGGCAGAGGATATCGGCAAATTCCCCGACAAGAATGCGGCCGACTCGTTGCAACGCGTGCCGGGCGTCATCATCGAGCGGGACGGCGGTGAGGGTTCGCGCGTCAGCATCCGCGGCCTCAGTTCCGATCTCACCCTCACCCTGCTCAACGGCAATTTCATAGCCTCGGCCGATAGCGGCGATCCGTCGCGTTCGTTCAACTATACCCTGCTGCCTGCGAACATGATCTCCAGTGTCGAAACCTTCAAGTCGCCCGAAGCGCGGCTGGACGAGGGCGGCGTCGGCGGCACCGTCATCCTCAAGACCCGCCGCCCGCTCGATCTGGAACCCTGGACCGGCTTCGTCTCGGCCGAAGGCGTCTATGCCGACGTATCGAAGAAGTTCGAGCCGCAGGTGTCGGGACAGCTTAGCTGGCGCAATGCCGATGAGACGTTCGGCATCCTGGTCGGCGCCACCTATCAGGAACGGCGTAACCGTACATTGTCGGCCGGTACCGAAAGCTGGGCCTGGTGGACCTACGACCGCGCCAATGAGCCGGCCACGGACGTCAATGGCAATCCCTATGCGAACGATAGCGCGATCAGCTACTGGTCGGAGAATACCGGCACCACGACGCAGGATGGCACCCGCTATTCGGGTTATTGGGCACCGCAGGCGGTCAGCCAGTCGATCCAGGATCAGCAGCGCAAGCGTCTGGGCATTCAGGCTACTGCGCAATGGAAGCCCACGGACGAACTGACCCTCACCGCCAATTATTTCCGCTTCCAGATCAAGAACAACTTTACGTCCAACGTGCTGAAGATCCCCGAATGGGGCTATCGCAATTTTTTCACTGGCGGCACGTTCGACGAGAGCGGTACCATCTTGCAGGGGGCGAATTTCGCGGTGCCGGCCGCAGGCACTGGCTGTCTGGCGCAGGCCACACCCTGCACCATGGAAACGCCGCAACTGTCGGGCCAGTATAGCCGCGAAAAGATCACGTCGAACACCTTCGACATCAATGGCGAATATGAACATGACCGGTTCAAGGCCGGCTTCGTCTTCGGCAAGACGCGGGCGACCGGCGGCCCCTCGCTGCGCTTCAGCGTTGCGGCCAAGCCGCGCCTGACCACCGCAACCCAGAATGTCAGCGGCAATCTGGTCAGCGATTGGGCGTTCAAGAACGGCTCGGTCGACATGCAATTCTCCCCCGAACTGCAGCAGAATATCATGAATGGCATTGCCCAGATCGACGTCGGGTCAACTGGCGGCAGTTACACCAACAGCCTGATCGAACAGACCTATGCCCAGGTCGACCTGACCCGTTCCTTCGACGGCTTCATCGACTCCGTGCAGGTCGGCGCCAAATGGCGGGACGGAAAGGTCAATCGCAAGATCGGCCGGGCCGAATGGTATGCCGATGCCGAAAACAAGATCCGTTATCAGGATACGCCGGGCGGCGCCGTGGCGCGTCCGGAATTCTTCTACGACAAGTCGATGGGCAATATCCCGGGCGGCTTCACCGCCAGTTCTTTCCCCGGCATCAATTTCGGCAATTATCTGGACTATCTGAACAGCACCTATGGTGACTCCGTCCGGGTGGAGGAGGACCAGAATCTCTATCGCATCGGGGAAAAAATCTGGGCTGGCTATGCGCAGGTCAATTTCAAGACCGATACGTTGCGCGGCAACCTCGGCCTGCGCGTCGTCAATACCAAGCAGACCGGTCGGTCGACCGATACGCTTTATTATCAGGACGATTATTGCGTGAATGGGCCGGGCGGTCCCTTCTCGCCGCCGCCGCAGGGGGCGGACGGCAATTGCCTCGTCATCCCGCTCGATGATCGCGAACGCCGCGTCTTCAGCGCGGTCGATGAATCGAAGAGCTACACGGATTTCCTGCCCAGCTTCAACATTTCATGGGAAGTCCGCCCCGACCTCGTACTGCGCGGCGCCGTGTCGAAGGTGATTGCGCGACCGGGTTATAATGACCTCGCCGGCGCCCGTTCGCTGACCTTCAACAGCGATGCCTTCGTCTATGACCGTCAGCAGTTCGGTGCGCGGCCCGGCTGGTTCGGCAATGGCGGCAATTTCGACCTGAAGCCTTTCTCCGCCTGGCAATATGACCTTGGCATCGAATGGTATTTCCATCAGGGATCGGTGCTGGGTGCCACCCTGTTCCGCAAGGATGTGTCGGACTTCATCGTGCCGCTGGTGCTGGACCTGACCCAGACCGTCGCGGGCGAGACGGTGGTGGTCCAGCAATATTCGACCCAGGCCAACGGCTCGAAGGCCAAGTCGCAGGGCATCGAGCTTTACGCACAGCATACCCTCCCCTTCGGCCTTGGCGCGCAGGTCAACTTCACCTTCAACGATACCTCTGTCGCGGACATCGCGCTGGATGGTCAGACGGTCGGCACCTCGCCGCTGGTCGGCAGCGCCAAGACGCAGCTCAATGCGTCGGTCTTCTGGGAAACCGACAAGTTCCTGGTCCGCGCCTCCTATAATCGTCGCGGCAAGGTGGTGCGCGGCATCGCATCCGGCCTCAATATCTATGACGACCCCTATGAACAGGTCGACCTCAACGCCTCCTATAATATCAACGACAAACTGTCCCTGACGGCATCGGTCATCAACCTGACCAAATCGGAACAGCGGCAGCATCTTGGCAATGACACGAAAGATCGTTTCTATTCGAACGTCTATGCCGGGCGGCGCGCCTATGTCGGCGTGACCTATAATTTCTGACCGGGTCATGTCGAAGGAGGTGAGTGTCTGCACGCACTCACCTCCCTTTTTGAAGGGAGCACAATGACAGTTGGTCGCACATCAGTCGGTCTGTTGATCGCAGCGATGCTCTTTCCGGCTGCGGCGATCGCCGGCAATCCGGTTCTGCCGGGCTATTATGCCGATCCGGAAATTCGCGCTTTTGACGGGCAATATTGGATATATCCCACCTATTCAGACCATGATGGTGTGCCGGACCTGACCAGCAACTTCACGCCGGAACAGGAACAGGCGCGCAAGGCCAGTTCGATCCGCCCTTCCTATCTTTACCAGACGTTCTTCAATGCCTTCTCCTCACCCGATCTGGTGCATTGGACGAAGCACCGCCATGTGCTCGACGTCGCGAATATTCCCTGGGCCCATAAGGCGATCTGGGCGCCTTCCGTGATCGAGCATGGCGGGCGCTATTATATGTTTTTCAGCGCCAACGATATTCAGAATGACGATGAGACAGGCGGCATTGGCCTTGCGGTCAGCGATGATCCGGGCGGGCCGTTTCGCGACGCGATCGGCAAGCCGCTGATCGACAGATTCCATAATGGCGCGCAACCGATCGACCCCTTCGTCTATCGCGACGAAGATGGTCAGGTCTATCTCTTCTATGGCGGTTGGAAACATTGCAATGTCGTGCGGCTCAGTGCCGACCTGCGCACGGTCGTCCCGTTCGAAGATGGCACATTGTACAAGGAAATCACGCCGCCCGGCTATGTCGAGGGTAGCTTCCTCATCAAGCGCAAAGGCGTCTATTATTTCATGTGGTCCGAGGGCGGATGGACCGGGCCGGACTATAGTGTCGCCTATGCGACCGGTCCGACCGCCACTGGCCCCTTCACTCCGCGCGGCCGGATATTGGCGCAGGATTTCAGGATCGCGCGGGGGGCGGGGCATCATTCCGTGCTCAACATTCCGGGGACGGATGACTGGTTCATCGCCTATCATCGCCGGCCGCTGGGCGATGATGTCGGTGAACATCGGCAGGTCGCGATCGACAGGCTGTTGTTCGACGCGGACGGCAGCATTCGCCCGGTGGTGATGACGAACGACGGCGTGGCACCGCAAAGGCCGCCGCACGCCAGGACAGCAGGGGAGTAATTGGGCGTGACGATGATGCGTGGTACGATGAAGTTGATCCTGGGCGCCTCGCTGCTGGCACTGACGTCGATGGCGAGCGGGCAGGATGTGCCATCCTCCTCCACCGCGCTGGTCGATCTGGCCAATCCGCTGATGGGTACGGATTCCAGCTACGAACTCTCCTATGGCAACACCTATCCGGCGGTCGCCGTGCCATGGGGGATGAATTTCTGGACCCCCGTTACCGGCAAGATGGGCAATGGCTGGGGCTATACCTATGACGAACACAAGATAAACGGCATCAAGCAGACGCACCAGCCGAGCCCCTGGATGGGGGATTATGCAGCCTTTGCGCTGTTTGCGGAAACCGGCACGGTGAAGGTCAGGGAGGAAGAGCGTTCCTCCTGGTACAGCCACAAGGCGGAGGAAAGCCGCGCCTATGGCTACAAGGTCTATCTGGCCGATTATGATGTGACGGCAGAGGTCACGCCGACCAACCGTGCAGCCCAGTTCCGCTTCACTTTCCCGCAGAGCGACCAAGCGCATATCCTGCTGGATGCCTATGCCGGCGGATCGATGGTGACGATCGACGCCGCCAACCGGCGCATCACCGGCTATGTCCGCAACAACAAGGGCGGGGTGCCGGACAATTTCCGTAACTATTTCGTCGCCCAGTTCGACCATGATTTCACCGTCGGGCAGACCTGGGACGACAAGGGCGCGCTGGCTGCAATCGCGCAGCGCGAAGGCGACCATGTCGGCGCGGTCATCAGTTTCCGGACGAAGGCGGGCGAGCAGATCGGCGTCAAGGTCGCCTCCTCTTTCATCAGCCCGGAACAGGCGCTCCGCAATCTGGAAAGCGAGGTCGGCGGCGACAGCTTCGAGACGACCCGTGCCAAGGCGAAGCAGGCGTGGGAAACCGAATTTCAGCGGATCAAGGTCGAAGATCCCGACATCGACAATCGCCGTACCTTCTATTCCGCGCTTTATCGCATGCTGCAATTTCCCCGCAATTTTCACGAGATAGACGGGCAGGGGAAGCAGGTGCACTACAGCCCCTATGACGGGAAGGTGCATCCCGGCCCGCTTTATACCGACAATGGTTTCTGGGACACCTGGCGCGCGGTCTTCCCCTTTTTCGCGCTCATGTATCCGGAGCGTGATGGCGAAATCATGCAGGGGCTGGCCAATACCTACAAGGAATCCGGCTGGCTGCCCGAATGGGCCAGTCCTGGTCATCGCAATGTCATGATCGGCTCCAACAGCGCGATCCTGATCGCCGACGCCTATGCCAATGGCGTGCGCGGCTTTGACGTGAACACCCTCTATGAAGCGATGGTGAAAAACGCCACGACGTCAAAGGGGCGCCCGACCGATGCCAAGGGAAAGACGCTGACCGCCGTGGGCCGCGAAGGCGTCGAATATTATAACGACCTTGGCTATGTCCCCTATGATGTCGGCATCAATGAAAATGCCGCCCGCACGCTGGAATATGCGACCGCCGACTTTGCCCTGTCGCGCCTTGCCGCGCAGTTGGGGAAGACGGCGGACGCCAAACTCTACGCCACCCGCGCCCAGAATTTCCGCAAGCTCTACGACGCGCAGAGCGGCTGGATGCGCGGTCGCAACAAGGACGGGTCGTGGAGCGCCAACTTCAACCCCTATAAATGGGGTGACGCTTTCACGGAGGGCAATGCGCTCCATTATAGCTGGTCGGTAATGCAGGACGTTCAGGGCCTGATCGACCTGATGGGCGGCGACCGGAAATTCGTCGATCGGCTCGACGGCATCTTCACCAAACCGCCAATTTTCGACGACAGCTATTATGGGCAGGTGATCCACGAAATCCGCGAGATGCAGATCGTGGACATGGGCCAATATGCCCATGGCAACCAGCCGATCCAGCATATGATCTACCTCTATGACTGGGCCGGCGCGCCGTGGAAGGCGCAATTTCATGCCCGCGACGTGATGCACAAACTCTATGCCCCGACGCCCGATGGCTATCCGGGGGACGAGGATAACGGTCAGACATCCGCCTGGTATGTCTTCTCGGCTCTGGGCTTCTATCCGGTGACGCCCACCGTCGGCCAATATGCGATCGGCAGCCCGCTCTTCCGTCGCGTGACGCTGACCATGCCGAGCGGCAAGACACTGACGGTGGAGGCGGATAACAACAGCGCCACCAATGTCTATATCCAGTCGGTGACGCTGAACGGCCAGCCATGGACGAAGCCTTGGCTCCCGCGGGAAGCGTTGCAGAAGGGCGGTACGCTGCGCTTCGTCATGGGCGCGCAACCCAACAAGACATGGGGCGCGGCCAAGGCTGATGCACCCTTCTCCATGAGCAAGCCGAAATAAGAAAAGACAAGAGAGGATCGAAACATGAGCTTCCGGCGCCGCGACGTCATCACCGGCGCCGGAGCGCTGGCACTGGCCGCCACCATCCCTTCCCCCTCCCCCGGGGCCGCCAGTGCCAGCGCATTTCCGACCAAACGCCCGCCAAAGGGTGATCGCCGCTTTACCAGCAAGGCGGTGGAGGCCGAACTCGCGCGCGTGAAGGCGAAGATCGCGGACCCGGAACTGCGCTGGCTGTTCGAAAATTGCTATCCCAATACGCTCGACACCACCGCAGAGCTGGGGATGGTGGATGGCAAGCCCGATGCCTTCGTCATCACCGGTGACATCAATGCGCTCTGGCTGCGGGACAGTTCGGCGCAGCTACAGACCTATGTCCATCTGACGCCTAGGGATGCGGATTTGCGCCGCCTGTTCCATGGCCTCATTCAGCGGCAGGCGCGTTGTATCCTGATCGATCCCTATGCCAATGCCTTCATGAAAGATCCGGCGGCGCGCTCCAGCCTGCCGGCGATTTCGGACCAGACGGACATGAAGCCGGGCGTCGCCGAACGAAAGTGGGAGATAGACAGTCTCTGCTACCCCATGCGCCTGTCGCACGCCTATTGGAGCGTGACGAAGGACAAGGCGCCGTTCGACGCGCTCTGGGCGAAGGGGATGGCAGTCGCGGTCGCCACCCTGCGCGAACAGCAGCGCAAGGATGGCCCCGGCCCCTATCATTTCCAGCGGGTCGACAAATCGCCTACCGAAACCCTGATGTTCGACGGCTATGGCGCGCCGACGCGCAAGGTCGGCCTCATCCACTCCGGCTTCCGACCGTCGGATGACGCCTGCCTCTATCCCTTCCTGATCCCGTCCAACCTGTTCGCGGTGTCGGCGCTCAGGATGCTGGCGCAGGTCTTTAACGAAGCACGCGGCGACGCGGCTGCTGCTCAGGATTGTGCTGCACTCGCTGCGGAGGTCGATGCAGCGCTCAAGACCCATGGCCAGATGGACGATGGGCAGGGGGGCAAGGTCTGGGCCTTCGAGGTTGACGGCTATGGCAATGCCATCTTCATGGACGATGCCAATGTGCCGAGCCTGTCGGGCCTGCCGCTGCTGGGCGCGGCCGACCGTACCGACCTGCTGTGGCAGCGCACCGCTGCCCTCGCATGGAGCGACCGCAACCCCTATTTCTTTACCGGCTCGGCAGCGCAGGGCATAGGCGGCCCGCATATCGGCATGGACATGATCTGGCCGATGTCGATCATCACCCGCGCCCTCAACAGTGCGGATGACGCGACCATCCGCCAATGCCTGACCTGGCTAAGGCACACCCATGGCGGCACCGGCTTCATGCATGAAAGCTTCCACAAGGATGATCCGGCCAAGTTCACCCGCAGCTGGTTCGCCTGGGCCAATGGCCTGTTCGCCGAACTGATCCTGGATTTGGAAAAGCGCAAGCCTGCGCTGCTGGCCGAACGCTTCGCATAAGACGACAGGGAGAGGAAGAATGATGACAGCCAATCGCCGCCAGTTGCTGGCCGGCGCAGGGATCGCTGCGCTCGGCGCAGCCTTGCCGAAGAGCGTCATTGCGCAGGGCGCAGGCCCGATAGCGGTCGCGCCCGACCTGTTCATCGGTACCGGCGGTCATGGTCACACCTTCCCCGGTCCCTCCATGCCTTTCGGCATGGTGCAGCTTGGACCGGACACCAACAATGCCGGTTGGGATGCCTGTTCGGGCTATCATGTCGATGACGGGTCGATCATGGGCTTTTCCCACACCCATCTGTCGGGCACCGGCATCGGCGACATGCTGGACGTGCTGGTCGTTCCCACGCGCGGCCCGCTGCACCTGACGCCCGGTCAGGTCGGCAAACCCGACGAAGGCTATCGCCAGCGGTTCAGCGATGAGATGGCAGAACCCGGCTATTATCGCGTGAGGCTGGAATCCGGCGTACTGGCGGAACTGACGGTGACGGAGCGCACGGGCCTCCACCGCTATCATTTCCCGTCGGGGGCAGGGCATATCCTGATCGATTTCGCCCATTGCAAGCAGGAAAAGCCCGATGAGCCGATCCGCATCGAAAACGCGTCGCTGACCCTTGCCGAGGACGGCACCCTGACCGGCAGTCGGCAGGTCTTTCGCTGGGCGGAAGGGCGCCACATCCATTTCGCCCTCCAACTGTCCCGCAGGCCCGATCGCATCGAATTTTTCGGCGACGGCGACATCCCTTTGCCCAAAGGGGCGAAATCGGCGAAGGGCCAACGCCTCAAGGTCGCCTTCTTCTTCGATGAGGCCGGCGGCGATCCCATCCAGATCCGCACCGGCATCTCTGCCGTCGATGTCGCAGGCGCAAAGGCCGCACTATCGGAAGAAGCGCCCGGCTGGAATTTCGACGCCGCCCGCGCCGCCGCTGGCAAGGCATGGGCGAAGGAACTGTCCAGCGTCACGGTCAAGGGCGGCACGCCGGACCAGCGCACGATCATGGCCAGCGCCCTATATCATAGCCTGCTCGCGCCGCAGCTTTTCACCGATCGCGACGGCCGCACCATGGGCCTGGACGGCAAGGTCCGCACCCTGCCGCAGGGCGAGCGCGCCTTCACCGCTTATTCGCTATGGGATACCTATCGCGCACTCCATCCGCTGCTGACCATCATCCAGCCCGAGCGCGCGGCGCTCATGACCCGCGACCTCATCCGCCAGACGCAGGAAAGCCCATATGGCCCGCCGGTCTGGCCGCTACAGGGCAAGGAAACCGGCTGCATGATCGGCTGGCATGCCGTGTCGGTGCTGGCCGAAGCGCAGGCCAAGGGGATCAAGGCCGACTATGCCGCCGCCTGGCCCAATATCCGCCGTCGCGCCTTCGATCGCACCATGCCCGATATCGATAGTACGCTGGGGCGGGGTTTCTATTACGACCTCGGCTACATCCCCGCCGACAAGATATGGGAGTCGGTCAGCCGCACGCAGGAATATGCCTATGACGACTGGGCGATGGCGCGACTGGCGCAGGCGGCGGGGGCGAGCGAGGATGCCGTGGCTCTGAAGGCCCGCAGCCGCAACTACCGCAACGTCATCGATCCGATGATCGGCTTCGCTCGACCGCGCTTCTCCGATGGCAGCTGGTGGCAGGATTATGACCCGATCCACATCGGCCACGATCCCAAGCGCCACCGCGATTATACGGAGGCGAATGGCTGGCAGGCGACCTTCCTGACCCAGCATGACATTTACGGCCTGATCGATCATTTCGGCGGCGATGCGGCGTTCGAGAAGAAGCTGGATTCCTTCTTCAACGCGCCATCGACCCTGCCGGACAATGCGCCGCCCGATATCAGCGGCCTCGTCGGCCAATATGCCCATGGTAATGAACCCGACCAGCATGCCGCCTATCTCTACGCCTATTGCGGTGCGCCGCATAAGACGCAGGCGATGGTCCGTCGGCTGCTGACTGACATGTACAAGGCCGCGCCCGACGGCGTCATCGGCAATGACGATTGCGGCCAGATGAGCGCCTGGTTCGTGCTGAGCGCGCTCGGTTTCTATCCCGTCGATCCAGTAAGCGCCCTTTATGTTCTGGGTTCACCTTTGTTCGATGAAGCCCATGTCGACCTTGGCAATGGCCGCCGGCTGACCGTGGTTGCCAGAGGCAACGGTCCGGCAAGCCCCTATGTCCAGTCGGTGCGCTGGAACGGGCGCCCGCATGCGCGCAACTGGATCAGCCACGCCGATCTGATGCAGGGCGGTGAACTGCTGTTCGAAATGGGACCAAAGCCCTCCCGCTTCGGCACGGAGCCCCGACACCGCCCGCCATCCTTCGACCGGCAACAGGGCTGAGACGTCAGGCGTCGCTATCCGCCCCCATGCTGTGCGGCACTTTCCACAGGGCACCGGGCTTGGGCAGCAGGAAATGGCTGAACGGCAGGATGGCGGCGCCCACGGCTGGCGCATCTTCGGACAATGTCGCGCGTGCCACCGGCGCGAGCGAGGGCAGCCTGCCCGCCATCGCCTGCAAATGCCCGTTAACCCGTTCCGCAAGCAGTTCGACCAGCGCCGCCGGCAGGCGCCCGCCGACCAGAACCGCCGCCGGATTGACCAGGCAATTCACGGCCGCCAGAGGCTCGACCAGCTGGCGCGCGGCCAGATCGATCCACCGGTCGGCGCAGGCGGCTGCTGCCGGCATCGTCCCGCCAAAGGCATCCGTCAGGCTATGGCCTTCCTCGGCCAGCGCCCTGGACAGGGCGGAAAGCGAGACGATATTCTGCAATTGCGCGTCGGCACCGCCTTCGATCCGGTGCGCTTGCATGAAGCCGATCTCGCCACTGCGTCCGTTGGCGCCGCGTACATAATTGCCGTCGATCACCAGCCCGCCACCCAGCCCCGAAGACAGCAGGATGTAGAAGAAGCTGTTGATCTTCTGCCCCATGCCCAGCTGCATTTCCCCCATCGCGGCGGCGGCGGCGTCATTTTCCACAAAGACGGGAGGCCCGAACCGCTCCGAAAACAGCTCGCTCATCTGGACGCTGTTCCATTCGCCATAGGCCGCTGGCCGGCCGGGCAGGTCGACCGATCCCAGATCGTCGGGCACGGCCACGCCGATGCCCACCAGCTTGGCCGGGTCCACGCCCGCGCCCTGCAGCATGCCATCGACCGACGCATGATAGAGTGCCTGCACATGGGGCGGCAGCGCATAGTCGATATCTTCGCTGACGCGCGCCAATGTCTGCCCGGCGAAATCGACCAGGACGATGGTGATGTGGTCGCGGTCGATATTGATGCCGATCGAATAGCAGGCGTCACTGCGGATCACCAGCTTGGTCGGCGGCTGGCCCCGTCCGCCCCGCCGCTGGCCGGCTTCCTCGATCAGCCCGTCCTGCAACAGCCTTTTGGTGATATTGGCAATGGCCGGCGCGGTCAGCCCGGTGATGCGCGCCAGTTCGACCCGGGTCAGCATGCCGCACACCCGAATGGCGTGCAGCGTGATCCGCTGATTATGATCGGCGGCGCGTTCCAGATTGGTGCCGGACAGGCGCGGGCGCTGCGACGCTTCGGTCATGCACCGTCCCCTGTCATGGCTCGTTCGGGCGGCAGCGCGGTGGCCGGGTCAATGCGCGGGATCGTCATAAGCCGGCTTCCCATGCCGGACATCGCCGGTCAATGGCCTGATCCCGTCTTCTAAGCTCGAACCGCGTGTTTCCGGGAAATATCGCCAGACCACTAGCCCCTGCATCAGCATGGCGACTGCAAAGACGCAGAAGGGCATGGCCCGCGATTCCTGCGCCACGATAGGAAAGCCGAAGGCGATCAGGGCGTTCAATCCCCAATGGACCGCGCTGCCCAGCGCCTGCCCACGGGCGCGCACGGCCGTGGGGAAGATTTCGGACAGATAGACCCAGATGACCGCACCCTGCGACAGGGCAAAGAAGAAGATGAAGCCGATCAGCATCGGCAACAGCAGGGCTTGCCCCCGATCCAGCGCATAGATGGTGGCCACGCCTGCCAGCGCCATGGCGGTGCCCGCCGCACCGATCAGCAGCAATGGCCGGCGTCCCGCGCGGTCGATCATCGTCATGCCGATCAACGTCGCGACCAGATTGGCGATGCCGATCGCCACCGATTGCAGATCGGCGGACAGGCTGTCGAACCCGGCCATCGCGAATATGTCGCCCAGATAATAGAGGATGGCGTTGATCCCCGACAGTTGGTTGAAGGCGGCAATGGCGATCGCCAGCAGGATCGGCTTGCGATGCGCGCGCCACGACAGCCGATGGGCGGCGATGGTCGTGGCCGGTATGTTGGCCAGCAGGCGGTCCCCATCCACCATGGCCAGCCGGTCAAGGGCGCGGCGCGCTTCGTCGATCCGGCCCTGCTGCAACAGCCAGCGTGGACTGTCCGGAATGCGCAACAACAGGATCAGGAACAGGCCCGCCGGTATCGCCGCCACGCCCAGCTTGATCCGCCAGGCATCCGGTCCCTCCATCGCCAGGCTAATCAGCGCATTGCTCAGATAGGCGGCCAATATGCCGATCACGATGCTGAGCTGGAAGGAGGCGACAAGGCGGCCGCGTCGTTCGGGCGGGCTGATCTCCGCGATATAGACCGGTGCCAGCACGGATGATCCGCCGATCGCCAGTCCGCCCAGCAGGCGGAAGGCGAAGAAAAGCGATAATTGGCTGCTCAGCGCGCAACCGATGGCGGAAATGATATAGGCGATGCCGATCCAGAGCAGCACCGCGCGGCTGCCATAGCGGTCGCCCGGCGCTCCTGCGCCCAGCGCGCCGATCAGCGTACCGATCAGGGCGGCGGAGACGGCCGCGCCGAGGCCGGAAGGCGACAGGGCGAAACTGTCGGTCAGCGCGTGGGTGACACCGGCAATCACCGCCGTGTCGAAGCCGAACAGCAGGCCGCCCAAAGCGGCCGCGATCACCGCGCCTTTATGGGCCGATCCATCGCGATGGCGCACCATATATCCTCATCCTCCAGCCATTCATCGAATGTTTTATTGAATAATGCAATTTAATGTATTAATTGCGAAAGGCCAGCATAATCGGCTTTATACTCTCCCGTGGCAGGGCAAGAAGGAGAATGGATGTGGGAAGAGGCAAGGGCGCCACGGTCGCGCGCCAAACGGATTCAACTGTCCAACTCGTTGTTCACATCATGATCGCTGTCCATGCATAATCTGATTGGTCATCCGCCTCTGGCCCGCCCACTCGCCGGCGTCGAACTGGGCGGCACCAAATGTGTCTGCACCCTGGCAACGGGGCCGAAGGACATTCTGGACCAACGCATCGTGCCGACCACGCAGCCCGAGGAAACATTGCCTTCTATCCTTTCCATCCTGCGGGAATGGGACGAACAGGATGGTTTCTCGGCCCTCGGCCTCGCTTCCTTCGGGCCGGTTGACATCAACCCAACATCGCCGGGCTATGGCCATGTTCTTGCCACGCCCAAGCCCGGCTGGCCCGATGCCGACATATTGGGTGTGCTGGCCGGCCCCTTTAACGTGCCCGCCGCCTTCGACACCGACGTCAATGGCGCCGCCATGGCTGAGATGCTCTGGGGCAGCGGTCGTGGCCTTCGCGACTTTGCCTATGTTACGGTCGGCACCGGCGTCGGTGTCGGCCTCATCGTCCATGGCGCCCCGACGCGGGGCATCGGCCATAGCGAGGTCGGGCATATCCGCGTCCCTCGTCTGGCCGACGACGATTTCATCAGTTGCTGCCCCTACCATCCCGATTGTATTGAGGGATTGGCTTCCGGCCCGGCCCTTTCAGTCCGGCTGAATGGTCGCGCGCTTTCCGGCATCGGACCGGACGATCCGGTCTGGACGCCGATCGTGGATGCGCTGGCGGGCATGGCCCATGCGCTCGTGTGCAGCACCGGGCCGATGCGGATTGCCATGGGCGGCGGCGTGCTCGCAGGCCAGCCGCATTTGTTGCCCCGTATCAATGCGGCCCTGCTGCAAAGTCTCAATGGCTATATGGCGCTCCCCGATCCCGATCATTATATCGTCAAACCGGAATTGGGTGGGCAGGCCGGTCCCTTGGGCGCGATCGCGCTGGCTGCCACCGCCTTGAAGGGAGCGCTTGTTTGACCTGCCATCGTCTGACCCCGCATATGGTGGAAAAGCCTTGGGGGCGTGTGGGAATCCCTGCCCATTATGGTGCAGCGGCCGACCGGCGGATCGGTGAAGTCTGGTTTACCGGGCCGGAAAGCCTGCCGCAGCCCTTGCTCGTCAAATATCTCTTCACCAGCGAGCGGCTGTCGGTCCAGGTCCATCCCGACGATGCGCAGGCGCTGGCGACCGGCTTGGCCGGCGGCAAATCCGAATGCTGGTATGTCGTCGATACGCAGGGCGATGCGCGGCTGGGTATCGGCCTGCAACAGGCGGTGGATACTGACACGCTGCGGACGGCGGCGCTTGACGGTTCGATCGAGCATCTGCTGGATTGGAAGCCGGTGCGCGCGGGTGACTTCTACTATATTCCGGCCGGCACGATCCATGCGATCGGCGGCGGCATCACCCTGATCGAAGTGCAGCAGAATAACGATGTGACCTATCGTCTCTACGACTATGGACGTCCGCGCGAACTGCATCTGGACGACGGGCTGGCGGTCAGCCGGCCCGAACCCTATGGGCGGCCGGACGGCCATGTGGCGTTCGACGTCGGCGCAACCCTGATCGACGAGCCCGGCGCCCCTTTTTCGCTCGAAAGCCTGATTGGCGGGGAAGGCGAAACCCTATCCCTCGGCAATGGTCCATGCTGGTTCATACCATTGCGGGGGCAGGGCACGCTTGATGGCCAGCGATGGGAGGCGGGGGAATGCTGGTTGATCGAGGGCGATGCTCCCCTCTCCATCACCCACCCGCTCCACGGTTTCCTCGCCCGACCAGCCTCGCGCAGCTAGGCGCCGTCGCGCCTTCCCTGCCTATCACGATTATCGTCGGGCCAGCAGGCAGACCATGCCCGCTGGCCTTTTGAACCTCAGCCGATCTTGCCGAGCAGACTGTCCACCGCGACCTTGGCGTCGCCATAGAACATCCGCGTATTCTCCTTGTAGAAAAGCGGATTTTCGATGCCCGAATAGCCGGTGCCCTGACCGCGCTTCGACACGAACACCTGCTTGGCCTTCCACACTTCCAGCACCGGCATGCCGGCGATCGGCGAATTGGGATCGTCCTGCGCCGCCGGATTGACGATGTCGTTGGAGCCGATCACGATCACCACGTCGGTCGACGGGAAATCCTCGTTGATCTCGTCCATTTCCAGCACGATGTCATAGGGCACCTTGGCCTCGGCCAGCAGCACGTTCATATGACCGGGCAGGCGCCCCGCAACCGGATGGATGGCGAAGCGGACAGTCTTGCCCGCCGCGCGCAGCTTGCGGGTCAGTTCGCTCACGCTCTGCTGCGCCTGCGCCACCGCCATGCCATAGCCCGGCACGATGATGATACTGTCCGCATCATTGAGCGCAGCCGCCACGCCATCGGCGTCGATCGCCACCTGTTCGCCCTCAATCTCCGCCGCCGGGCCGCTGGTGCCGCCAAAGCCGCCCAGGATCACCGACACGAAGCTGCGGTTCATCGCCTTGCACATGATGTAGCTGAGGATCGCACCGGAAGAACCGACCAGCGCGCCGGTCACGATCAGCAGGTCATTGCCCAGCGTGAAGCCGATCGCGGCGGCCGCCCAGCCCGAATAGCTGTTCAGCATCGACACGACGACCGGCATGTCCGCACCGCCAATGCCCATCACCAGATGGAAGCCGATAAACAGCGCCAGCATTGTCATGGCGATAAGCACTGTCAGTTCGCGGCCCTCGACCCCGATATTGCCGACATACATCACCAGCAGCACCAGCGATGCGATCGCTGCACTCGCATTGAGCAGGTGGCCGCCTGGCAGCTTCTTAGCCTTGCCGTCGAGCTTCCCGGCCAGCTTGCCGAAGGCGACGATCGACCCGGTGAACGTTACCGCGCCAATGAAGATGCCCAGAAACTCCTCGACCTTGAGGATGTTGATTTCGACCGGCGTCTTGTGCGCCAATATCGCGGCAAAACCGGTCAGCCCCTCCCGCGCCACAGGATCGAGCGCTTGCACCGTTTCCAGTTCGAAATGCGCGTTGAAGCCGATGAAGACGGCCGCGAGGCCAACGAAGCTGTGCAGCGCAGCGACGAGCTGCGGCATTTCCGTCATCTGGACCCGAACCGCCACGATCCAGCCGATCACGGCGGCCACGGCGAAACTGCCCGCCACGATCGGCAGATTGGCCGCACCCGGACCGAACAGCGTCGCCACGACGGCCAGCGCCATGCCGGCTATGCCATACCATACGGCGCGCTTGGCGCTTTCCTGATTGGACAGGCCACCCAGCGACAATATGAAAAGAACCGCGGCCGAAATATAGGCGGCGGATACCACACCAGTATCAAACATGGATCGCCCCCCTTTAGGACCGCTGGAACATGGCCAGCATCCGGCGCGTGACCAGAAAGCCGCCAACGATGTTGATCGATGCGATCAGGATGGAAATCGTCGCCAGCGCCAGCACGATGCTGCTGGACGACCCCACCTGAAGCATCGCCCCCACGACGATGATGCCCGAAATCGCATTGGTCACCGCCATCAGCGGCGTATGCAATGCATGGCTGACATTCCAGATCACCTGGAACCCCACGAAACAGGCCAGCACGAACACTGTGAAATGCGCCATGAAGCTGGCCGGTGCCACTGCGCCGACCGCGATCAGCAGCACCGCCGCGGCGATCAGCGTCGTTACCTGCGACCGGGTCTGCGCCTTGAACGCCGCGACATCCTTCGCCCTCTTCTGCTCGGGCGTCAGTTCCTCTGCCTTGGGCTTGGGCTTCTGGGCCGCGATCGCCTTGATCTTGGGCGGCGGTGGTGGGAACGCAACAGCCCCTTCAAAGGCGACGGTCGCGCCCCGGATCACGTCATCCTCCATATCATGAACGATCACGCCATCCTTGCCCGGCGTCAGGTCGGCCAGCATGTGACGGATATTGCTGGCATAGAGCGAACTGGACTGGGTCGCCATACGGCTGGGGAAATCGGTATAGCCAATGATCGTCACGCCATTGGGTGACACGATCTTCTGGTCGGCGACCGTCAGTTCGCAATTGCCGCCGCGCTCGGCCGCCAGATCGACGATGACCGATCCGGGGCGCATCGCCTCGACCATGTCCGCCGTCCACAGCACGGGCGCATCCCGACCGGGGATCAGCGCGGTGGAAATGACGATATCGACATTGGGCGCCAGTTCACGGAATTTCTTGAGCTGCGCCTCCCTGAACTCCGGACTGGACGGGGCGGCATAGCCACCGGTCGTCGCCCCATCCTGCTGTTCCTCGGCAAAGTCCAGATAGACGAACTGCGCCCCCATCGATTCGATCTGCTCAGCCACTTCCGGCCGCACGTCGAAGGCGAGGGTGATGGCGCCCAGCGATGTCGCTGCGCCGATTGCCGCCAGACCGGCAACGCCCGCGCCAATCACCAGCACCCTGGCCGGCGGCACCTTGCCCGCCGCCGTCACCTGTCCAGTGAAGAAGCGGCCGAAATTGGCACCTGCCTCTATCACCGCCCGATAGCCGGCGATATTCGCCATGGATGACAGCGCGTCCATCTTCTGCGCGCGCGAAATGCGGGGCACCATGTCCATTGCCAGCACATTGGCGCCGGTGGCGCTGATCGCCGCCAGTTCTTCGCTGCGCTGGCCGGGATAGAAGAAGGAAATGAGCGTCTTGCCGGGCTGGAGGCGGGCGGCCTCGCCAGCCTCGGGCGGGCGAACCTTCACGACCACGTCCGACTCCGCCCATAATGCATCGGCGCTAGACAGGACCGTCACGCCTGCGGCGCGGTAGGTTTCGTCTGCAAATCCGGCGGCTGCGCCAGCGCCGCTCTCGACCAGACATTCATGGCCCAGCTTTTGCAATTGGGCGGCACTGTCGGGTGTCAGCGCAACACGCGCTTCATCCCTGACCGTTTCCCTGGGTGCACCGATCTTCACTCTGCCCTCCTCCCCCCTTATTTTTGGCTACGCGGCATATGGTGTTCAGCAAGCACCACCTCTTTGGCCGTTCCGGCCTTGCCGGTCTATCGGAAAAGCAATGGTGCCTGCATGCTGCATATCAGGTCCATAGCCTTTTAGGCCGACGTCCCCTCAACGCTTGGCGTCGATATCATGCGACGATGATCTGTTGCCCTGATAAATTCTATAGTCCCCGATAGCTCGGCAAGGGCGTCGCATTTTTCGTCGCCGATACACATAACCGTCATCTGCGCATCCTAGGGGCGCCGACAGATAATATTCTGTCGCACCTGTGGGGATCATCATGAAGTTTATGGCCGCCAGCGCGCTTGTCGCGCTGCAATTTTCTGCGTGCTCTTTTGCCTTGGCACAGGACAATGCTCCGGCTGGAAATGGCATCGACACAGGCGATGCAATCATCGTGACCGGAACGCGTGACGCAAAGCGCACGAAGTTTGATGCACTGGCACCGATCGATGTCCTGTCGTCCAAATCTATCGACAACAGTATTTCCAATGATCTTTCCGATACGCTGGCTCAACTTCTCCCATCGTTCAACGTGCAGCGCCTGCCGGCAGCCGATGGTCAGGCCTTTGTCCGCCCGGCAACCCTGCGTGGCCTGTCCGCCGACCAGACGCTCGTTCTGGTGAACGGGAAGCGTTACCATCGTTCGGCTCTGCTCGGTACGCGCGGCGCGCAGTCGGCAGACCTCGCCACCATCCCCAATCTCGCGATCAAGCGGATCGAAGTGCTGCGCGACGGCGCGTCCGCACAATATGGGTCGGATGCCATTGCCGGCGTGGTCAACATCATCCTGGATGACCAGCCGGGTATGGAAGCCTATGGCCAATATTCGCAATATTATAAGGGCGATGGCACCAGCTATCAGACTGGTGCGCAAGGCGGACTGGCGCTCGGCGACAGGGGCAGCATCGTCTTTACCGGTGAATTTTCCAAGTCCGACGCCACGTCGCGCACGCGCCAGCGACCCGATGCCGCGGCCTTCCAGGCCGCCAATCCGAACCTTGACGTGCCCGATCCGGTCCAGCGTTGGGGTCAGCCGGACCTCCGCTCGGTGCGGGCGGGTCTGAATGCGCATTATGATTTCTCCGACGCCGCGACCCTTTACGCTTTCGGCACGGTCGGCAATGGCGAAGGGGTGACCGATTTCAACTGGCGCAACCCGGCCAGCACCGCGAATGTCTATGGCAATAGTGCCGCCTTCCCCGGCTTCAACTTCGCGAGCATCTATCCGGCCGGATTCACGCCGCGTTTCGGTACGAAATATGATGATTATCAGACGGATGCCGGCTTGCGCGGGGCGCTTGGCGATCGCCTGACCTATGATGTCAGCGCATCGTCCGGGCGCAGCCGCATCAATTACAACATGAAGGAATCGCTCAACGCGTCGATGGGGCCGGACAGCCCGACCAGCTTCTACCTCGGTCGCCTGCGCCAGAGCGAATTCAACATCAACGCCGATTTCGTCTATCGCTTGCCGCTTGGACTGGTCGAGCCCGCCAATATCGCCTTCGGGGCCGAGCGCCGCAAGGAAACCTACGGCATCCGTCCGGGCGACCCGGCCTCCTATGCGATTGGCGCAGGCGCGGCCACGGGCCTTGCCCCCAACAGCAATGGCTTCCCCGGTTTCAGCCCGCTCAATGCAGGTGAATGGTCGCAGACCAGCTATGCCGGCTACGTCGACGTCGAAGTCCGCCCGGTGGAGGCGCTGACCTTGGGCGCCGCTGGTCGTTACGAGGATTTCTCGGCCTTTGGCGACACGTTCAACTACAAGCTGTCGGCCCGTCTGGAACCGGTAAAGGGCGTGGCCTTGCGCGGCACCTACTCAACCGGTTTCCGTGCGCCCACCCCGGCGCAGCTCAACGCGGTGAACACCAGTCAGGGCCTGGACACCACGACGATGCAGATTTTCAACACCGGCCGCCTGTCGCCCAGCGACCCGATCGCTATCGCGCTGGGGGCCAAGCCGCTGACGCCGGAAAAGTCGCGTACCATCACGGCCGGCCTGACCTTCCAGTCGGATTTCGGCCTCACCGGCAGCATCGACCTGTACCAGATCAAGCTGCGCGACCGTTTCGGCCAATCGCGAACCTTCGCTGTGCCGGCAACGCTGCCCAATCCGCAGCGCTTCACATCCGTCACCTACTTCACCAATGATTTCGACACCCGTACACGCGGCATCGATGTGGTACTGGCCTATACGAAGCCGGTGGGGCCGGGCACGGCCGACATCAGCCTGGCCTATAATTATAACCAGACCAAGGTGACGAGCGGCGCATCGGCGGCGATCGCCAACGAAACCCAGCGCATCGTTTTCGAAGAGCGTCTGCCCAAGCATAATGGCACCGCCTCGCTCGGATACACGCTGGGCAAGGTCGGTATTCAGGGACGGGCACGCTATTATGGCGCCTGGACCGATGTCAGCGGCAATGCGACCGGCGACCTGTTCCAGCGTTTCGGTTCGATGATATTGTTCGACCTGTCGGCCAGCATGCAAGTGACGCCGAACATCGCCATCCGCGCCGGGGCGGAGAATATCTTCAACAGCTATCCGGCCGAGGCGACCAACCAGGCGGTGCGTGGCCTCATCTACTCGCGCAACGCACCCTATGATACCGATGGCGGCCAATATTATGTCCGCTTGGGCCTGACCTTCTGATCGGCTAAGCGACGGACATGGATATCAGCCGCAGACAGATGATCGCAACCGCTGCGGCGGCAACGATCGCGGGGCGGATCGACGCCGCCCTGCCATCATCGATGACCGTCCGGCCCGACGACGAAGCCCATTGGGCAAAGGTCGCCGCGCATTATGATGTCACACCCGATGTCATCCAGCTGGAAAATGGCAATTGGGGCATGATGGCCCGGCCGGTGCTGGACCGCTATGAAGCGGCGGTGCGCCGGGTCAATCGCGAAACCAGCTACTATGCCCGGCGCGGTCTGGTCCCGGATCTGATCGCGGTTCGGGATCGGGTGGCGGCGAAAATGGGTGTCGCACCGCAGGAAATCGCTTTCACCCGCAACGCGACCGAGGCGCTCAAGGCGCTGATCGGCGGCTATAACCGGCTGCGGCCCGGTGATGCCATATTATATGCCGATCTCGATTATGACAGCATGCAGGCCTGCTTCGACACGTTGAAGCAAAGCCGGGGCGTGGACGTGATCCGGATCAGCCTGCCCGAACCCGCCACCTATCAGGGACTGATCGACGCTTATGAAGCCGCGATAAGAGCCAATCCGAAGATCCGGCTGATCCTGCTCACCCATCTCAGCCATCGCACGGGCCTCGTCCTGCCGGTACGCGAAATCATAGCCATGGCCCGTACCCATGGGGTCGACGCCATTGTCGATGCAGCGCACAGTTGGGGGCAGCTGGATTTTCGACCGGTGGATCTGGATGCGGATTTCATCGGCTTCAATCTCCACAAATGGTGGGGTGCGCCGCTCGGCGTCGGCGTTATCTATATCCGCAAGGACAATGTCGAACGGATCGACCCGGACAGCGCCAACAGCGCGCCCTTCGCGGCCAACAGCTATGCACGGGTGCATACGGGCACCGTCGATTTCGCGGCCCAGTTGACCGTGCCGGCTGCGCTCGATTTTCAGGATGCCATTGGCGATGGCCCGCGTGCGGCGCGGCTGAGCCATTTGCGCGACCTGTGGGCGGAACCGCTGCGTGGCTTGAAAGGACTCGAGATACTGACCCCGGCCGATCCCCGTCTGCATGGCGGCATCACTTCCTTCCGCCTCTCGGGCCGGACCAGCGTGGAGGACAATGCCGCGATCTCCAGACGCCTGCTCGATGAGCATCGCATCTTCGCCGTTCATCGCGACGGTCCTGCCAAGGGCGCCTGCGTGCGGATCACGCCTGCCTTGTTCAACAGCGCCGCGGATGTCGGCGCGCTCGAAAAGGCGATGCGGACACTTGTGGCCAAGGCCTGATCCGGCCGCTCACATGCGGGTGAAGCGCCAGCGGTCCGGATCGCTTTCTGCCGGCTCGAAGCGATAGCCATCGCTGTCGAAGCCGCGCATGGACTCGATGTCAGTGATATGATGTTCGCACAGCCAGCGGGCCATCGTGCCCCGCGCCCGCTTGGCGTTGAAGCTGACGAAACGCGGACCGTCCGGACCCGGCTCGCGAAATTCCACTTCGATCACGCGGATGCCTGCCAGCTTGCCCTTCACGGCTGCAAAATATTCCTGGCTGGCAAGATTGAGGATGATGCCGGACCCTTCCTGCTCCAGTTCCGTACGCAGATGGCGGGCGATCCGGTCGCCCCACCAGTCGGTCAGCTTCTTATGGCCGGGCGCCCAGCTCGTGCCCATTTCCAGCCGATAGGGGCGGATTTCATCCAAAGGGCGAAGCAGTCCATAGAGGCCCGACAGCATCCGTACATGATCTTGCGCAAAGCGGACGCCGGCTTCGTCCAGCGTACCTACTTCGAACCCGGTGTAGACGTCGCCGGCAAAGGCATAGAGCGCCGGCCGTTGCGGCAGGTCGGCGAAATCGCGGAAGCGTTCGGCGTTGAGCTTGGCCAGCCGGGGCGAAATGTGCATCAGCTTTCCCAGCCTCTCTTCCGACAAGGTGGCTGCCGACTGGGCAAGGCCATGCGCTTCCTCGGCGAAATGCGGTTTGGAAAACGTCAGATCGGGCAGGGCGCGTTCAAAATCGAGTGTCTTGGCGGGGGAGAGGAGGGCGATCATGGCGTCCCGGTAGCGGCGGCGAAGGGCCTGGTCAAACCGTTGACTGCTGGCGCAATGCGCGCCGCGCATGGGGGCGCCATCGCCGTACGCTGATTTGGGTGTCATTCCATCGACCGCAGAAGCGCCCCCGTCCGTCGATAGAAGTTTTGGCGATATGATCCGGGAACGGCATGAAATCAGACGGTTCACCCTCCGGATAGACGAGCGGATCATGACATATTCTTCTTTGGCATTGGTGCTGGCCTGGATCTGCCTGCTGGTACCAACGGCATCCGCGCAGATGGCTGCGCCGGTGGCCAAGACACAGGCAGGAAGAGTACGCGGCGCCGTGGAGGACGGCGTTGCCAACTGGAAGGGCGTGCCATTTGCCGCGCCGCCCGTCGGCGCGCTCCGTTGGCAGCCGCCGCAACCTGCCCGGCGCTGGTCGGGTATCCGTGACGCGCTCGTCTATCGCAACGATTGCATGCAAGAGCCTTTCCCCAGCGACGCCGCGCCTTTGGGGACCGCACCGTCGGAGGATTGCCTCTACCTCAACATCTGGAAACCGGCCAAGGCGAAGGGCAAGTTGCCGGTGATGGTCTGGATCTACGGTGGCGGTTTCGTCAATGGCGGCTCATCGCCGCCCACTTATTCGGGGGCCAACCTCGCCCGGCAGGGCGTCATGGTGGTGAGCTTCAACTACCGGCTGGGACGTTTCGGTACCTTCCGTCATCCGGCGCTCGGTCCGGGGCAGGTTGTCAACTACGGCCTGTCGGACCAGATCGCCGCTTTGCAATGGGTGCGTCATAACGTCGCGGCTTTCGGGGGCGATCCAGCGCAAATCACGCTGGTCGGCGAAAGTGCGGGGGGTCGTTCCGTCCATGCACTGTTGACCTCACCGCTGGCACGGGGCCTGTTCGATCGAGCGGTCATCATGTCGGGCAGCGATGGCAAGTCCGGCCCTCTGTCCACGCCTGCCGATGCGGAGGCTCTGGCCGTAGGGTTCGGCCGGAGCCAGGGCATTGAACCCGATGCGGCCGATGCTGCGGACCGGTTACGCACATTGACGGCGGCACAAGTGACCGGTGACCTCAATCTTGCCCATATGGGTACGCCGGACAAGCCGGCCTTCTTCAGCCCCGTCATCGACGGCAAGAGCGCGGTGGAAGCGGTCGATGCCTATCGCGCGAACCGGTTCAGGCCCATGCCGATCATGATCGGTGCCACCAGCGCGGATATAGGCGGTCCCGATGGACGCATGATTGCCGGCGCACGCAATCTGGCATCCCTGTTCGCGGCGACAAGCAAGCCGGTCTACGCCTATCGCTTTTCCTATGTCGCAACGTCGATCGGTGGAACGGAGGCCTATCATGCCACTGACATTCCCTTCTTTTTCAACACTCAGGCGATCAAATATGGCGTGCAGACCAGCCCGCGAGACGATAGGATGGGCCAGACGATCAGCGCCTATCTGGTCAATTTCGTCAAGACGGGTGATCCCAACGGCGATGGGCTGACGGCCTGGCCGCGCCATGGCGGCGCTCAGAATGAGCAACTGATGGATTTCACCACAGAAGGAACCGCGGTGGTCCGCTAAGCGCGCGGTCTATTCGCGCATTTCCACCAGCAGCGGTCGGCCTGTCGCCGGCAAGATCAGGCTTTGCCCGTTCCAATTGGTCGCCTGACCGTTCACGGTCGTGTGGGCAGGGCGCCCTTCAAAAGGCCAGCGCAGGGTGAAGCCGCCGGGCGGCCGCGCATCCCCGGCGATGCTGACGGACAGGCGTGTGCGCGTGCCGCGCATGCTGAGGTCGAGCCTGCCATAAGGCGTTCGCAACCCGCGCATCGCAATGCCATCGCCGGTCAACCAGTCCGCCGTCATGCCCGCTCCCAGCACCAGCGTTTCCTTTGCCTTATCCTCATAGGCAAACAGGTCGAGCGCTGCGCGGATATAATCCGATGCAACCCAGGCATGCGGCAGATCGCCCAGAAAGCGGATGGCCCGGGGTTCTCGACCGACCACCTCCGCCCAGGCGTTCCAGCCGACCGGGCGGCGATCCCGCATATAGATGTCCAGCAAATCATTGGCTTGCCGCGTCCAGCCCAGCCGCAGCATCGCGGAGACATTGCGCAATTCATAGGGTGTATAGTCGGCCCAGTCGGTCGACTGGCTGCGCCCGGTTACGCGCTCCCATTGCTGCCGGAATGTATTGTGCAGCAGCGGCTGGTCCAGGCGGGGCTGGAGGCCGGTAATCTCCAGCGCCATGGTGGTGGAGGTTGCATCGAAGTCGCCCAGGCTGGTGGCGCCCGGGATATAGTCAATCTTCCAATGGTCTGCCGCTGCGCCAATGGCTGTCAATATGTCGACTGCGAACTGGTCGCGCTGGCCGGCGATCGTCTCCACATCGGGGCGCTTCAGCACGCACGCGGCATAAAGCGCGCCATCATAGCCGGCCAGCCCCCAGAAATCGTCCCAAAGACTATATTGCGCCTTGGCCGAATAGGCTTCGTGACTGATCGAGGGCGGCAGCAAGCCGTAGAGCATTCGCCGCTCCGGCGTCAGATTGGCTGGCGTCCGTTCCGACAGGCGCAGCCCGTCCATATAGCGCCGCGCGGCATCCAGCTTGCTCCAGTCCCGCGATAAGGCCGCGGTGTTGCCGGTGTAGCGATGCAGTTGCGCAATCAGATGGATATACTCGCCATGCGAGTCATTTTCCGGCACCGGATCTGCGCCGCGGAAGTCCACGCAACAGGGTATCTTGCCATTGGCGAACAGATGCCCGCCATACCAGTCAGCAAAGGCGATCGCCGGGTCGCTGACGCCGAGGCGCAGCAGCGCGTCCGACATCATTGCCCCATCCCGGATCCAGCTGCGATTATAGGACCGTGTGCCGGGCTTGAGCGCGGCACCATCCCGGCTGATCAATATGTCGGCCAGCGCGGTGCGAAGCGTATCGACGATCGGCTGCTTCGCAGCGGGGACATTCAGGGTCACGCTGCCAAGGCGCTGGCGCCAATATTGCGCCGTCTTGCTCTGCGCGACTGCGATATCCTCTGGCCCGCTTTCGGCAAAGGCGATGGGCAGGTCGAATGTCTGCCCCGGCTCCAGCGTCACGGCCCATGTCATGCGGGCCTGCGCCATCTGCGCGGGGTCTTCGATTGCCGTTCTTTCCGGCAGGCGTTCGGGATCGGCCAGCGCTGCCTGATCGAACCCGCCCATGCCGACGACATCGGGCGGGCGCAAGGTCGTCAGTTGCCGGTCTACCGGCGCATCCCCGGCTACCGGGCCGGGCTGCCGGACAACCATGTGCCGGCCGTCCCAGCGGATCGCTGATATGGGGCTGACCCCGCCGCGCTGGGCCAGGAATTGTGCGGGCGGATTGACCTGAAACGGGCGAACCGCCAGCGTGAACTGGAAGGCTCGCGCATGATCGCCATGGTTGGTCAGGCGCCAGCGTCCCATCAGACGCGCGGACGGATCGGCTTCGGCGAAGCTGGTTGTGTCGAGCGTCCAGTCCTTTCCGGTCCAGCGGGTAGTCGCAATCGGAAGATAGCCGTCCTGTAAGCTCTGGCTGCTGGCCACGCCGGCCCAGTCGATCGTTCCGCCGTCGACGGTCAGAAAGGGTTCGAGCGAATAGCTGCCCTTGGCTGGCTCGATCGCGCCATCCTCACCGATCAGGCCCGATACCGCGCCACCGTCGGTACCGACCAGCGTCCAATAAGGCTGCTCGATAAAGCCACGGGGATAACGGCCGCGCGGCGCCGCTTCGGCCAGGCGCGCGATGAAGTCGTTGGCGGTCGGTGCCCAGTCGATATCCTTGATGGCGAGTTCCGCCAACGCCCCATCGCTCTCCAGGCGGATACGCAGATAACGCGGTTCGGCGCCGTTGAGCGCAATCGGATCGCGGCCAGCGTTTCCAGAGCGCACCGCCCTTAGCAGTTTCCAGGCGGACCCGTCTTCCGATCCCTCCACCAGATAGTCTGATGCGCCGTCGCCTTCGCGCCAGTCAAGCAACAGGGCGGACAACCGCCGATATCCACCCAGATCGATCGTCAGCGCATCCCCGGCCTTGCCGCGCCAAACAGTCGACAGGTCGCCGTCCATGGCGGCACGATCGCTAGCCTTCGGCGCGGCGAACGGGGCGGCGTCGGGCAGCGGCTCGATTGCCAGATCGTCAATCTCGACATGCCCCTTGCCGCCATCGCGCCCGCGGACCAGCACGATCTCCATTCGGGCCGTCTGCCGCAGCGCTTTATCCTGCGCGGGCCCCCATGCAAATTCCATGTCACTAGGGCGGATACGCACGTCCTGCCATTGCTGCGACGGGCGGAAATTGATCCGTTGGTTCCACCAGACATTGTCGCCCGATGCATCGGTGAACTTCAGTTGCAGGTCGTTGACGCCGCCGCTACCCCTGATCCGGAAGCGCAGCACATAATTTTTAGGCCATTCCAGCGGCAGGTCACGGGCTGCAAAGGCATAGCCAGACACTGATCCGAAATCATATTCGAGGCGTAGTGCCTGTCCGGTGTCGCCTGCCACAGTAGACACGCGCGACACTACGCCGTCGGACGCGGCGGCGGTCCAGCGATCGGGCTGTTCGTAGCCCTCGGCAGTCGCGGCTTGCGGGGCGGCCAGCGCCAGAGCAAGCGCGAGTGGCGTCATCCGAGCCATCCGCCGGTAAAGCCGGCCCGTTGCAGGCCCCGCTTGATATGCGGATTCTTCTTCATCGTGTTCCAGACGAGGCCGGACCGATGATTTTCGATCATCGCGACGATCGGTCCCTGGTCGATGCCCAGATAATCCTTGTCGACCCAGCCCACGCCCAGACGGAATTCACCATGGCGGAAGGGTTGCGCCGGACGGCGGACGATCGTTGGATTGAAACTGTCGAGGAACCCATATTTGTCGTAAAGCTGCTCGCCATAGCGGAAATACATGGCCTGCACGGTCGGCTCGACGATTTCCGGTGCGAAGGGCAGCGAACCGAGCAGGGCGGTTGGCGCCAATGTACCATCGTCACGCTCGCCGGGGCCACGCGCCGAATAGCTGTAAAATTCGCGTTCCTTGCCGCCGAGCATCATCTTGAAATCGCCGGGGCCGTCGCAGGCCGTCAATCCCCAGCAGTCCGCGCCATAACCGGCCCAGCCGCCCGGATTTTCCATGGCATAGTTGCGCTGGCAATAGGTCGCACGTCGGCTATTCTCGAAATAGTCGATGCCTTTTTCGGCCATGTAGCGGTCGCGTATACCCCGGAAATCGACCCAGACATGACTATATTGATGACCGAACATCGGCGCGAAATGTAGATGGGGCTCGCCCCAGCGAGAGGACCAACTGGTTTCGAACTGGGTGCTCCAGACATTCCATGTGTCATCGCGCAGCGGATAGGTGGGCGATCCCATGCCCAATATGTATAGGATCATCCCTTCATTGTAGATTTCCCAGTCCGAGCGGATGAAGCCGCTTTCGGGATGCCAGCCCATCGACACGAAGGGCGCGCGGGGCGTGATCCACGTCCATTCCACCGCGCGATAAAGCTTCTCCGCCAGGTCGCGGATCTTCACTTCGTCCGGGTGCAACGGATCGTCGAACCAGCTTTGCGCGAACAGCACACCCGCCATCAGCAGCGCTGTGTCGATCGTCGACAGTTCGGACAGGGCGAAGCGATAGCCTTTGGTCGATCCCAGGAAATGATAGAAGAAACCGCGATAGCCGCTGACCTGGCTGCGCTTGTCGCCCATGGGCGCGGCCGCCAGGAATTGCAGCGTGGTCAGCGTCCGCTGCCGCGCCTCGTCCCGCGTGATCCAGCCATGGGTCACGCCGATCGGATAAGCAGTCAGGGCAAAACCAACAGCAGCGATGGACACGAAGGATGGGGTCGGCCAGCGATCAGGGGCCATGCCGGTCTTTTCGTCGGTTACTTCCCAGAAATAGCGGAAAGCCAGTTTCTGAATGTCGTCGATCAGCGGGCTGACCTCGACATCGAGCGCCGGGCGATGCTCAAGCTTCGTCCAGCCGTCCACCGCGATCGGCGCGTCCGATACCGGGATATTCAGGCTACGCGGGGCGCAGCCGGTCAGCAGCCCGGCCAGCCCAACCCCCGCCGTGCCCATGAACTTCCTTCTGTCCAGCAATAGTCTACTCCGTTTGCAGGACCGCAGCGGACCGGATCGTGCAGGACCGGTCCGCTGCGGGGGGCGGAGCTATCAGAAGCGATAGCCCACGCGGAATTGAACGCGACGTGGCAAGGTCAACATGTTCGATGCGTTGGCGCCATTGGCTGGCAGCAACGGATCGATCGCCTGACCGGTCGCGGGGTTGATAGTGTTGTTGAAATATCCGTCGAAGCCGCTGAAATTCTTGTTGTTGAAGATGTTCAGCACATCGACCGCGAAGTTGACCTGATCTTCCTTACCGAAGAGCGGGAAGTTCTTGGCCAGCGTCACATTGACTTCGCAGAAGGCGAAGACGCCCTTGATGCAATTCTTCTTAGGGTAGCGGGCGGTGAAGTCGTTGAAGCCGGACGAGGCGCCGTTGGTGCCGTCCGTGACCTGATAGGCCTGGCCCGATCCGAGCGTGGTGAGGGTCGAGAACTGGAAACCGAGCGGCAGGTCGACAATGCCGGAAATCACAACGCGATGGCGCTCGTCACCCGGCGAATTGCGCCAGCCATAGGCATCGGGGGTCGGCGCATCCAGGCTGAACAGGTCGCCGCCATTCTTCTCCGACTTGCTGAGCGTATAGGCGATGTTGAGGCCCCAGCCCGATTGCTTAGTATAATTCTTGTCGAGCGTGAAATAGAGCGCCTTGTACCGGGTATCGAGCCCGTCATAGCCGATCAGCACGTTCGAATAGCCGGCTGCCCGGACCGCCGCGAGCAGATCGCCGTCGCAGCACGTCCCCGTCCCGCCGCCGTTCCGGGTGGCGAACAGGTTGGTGTATCCGTTGCGGCCACGCTGGTAGGAAGCGGTCACCGAGGTTTCGAAAATACCGACGCGCTGACGCACGCCGAGCGAGAACTGGTCGTTTACCGGCGGCTTGGCATTGTTCTTGACCGCGAACAGTTCCGGCAGGCCAACTTCTGGATTGGCGTTGACCAGCGCCAGCAGCCCTTCGCGGGTCAGATAGGACGGGTCCCATGCGACGGTGGGCTGGCCGTCGCGCGGCAGGCCATCGGCGGAGAAGCGGAAAAGGCCGATCGGATTGATCGTGCGCGACAGTTCATCGACCGTATTGTTGAAATTGTTGCGGTCATAATAGCGGCCGGCACCACCGAAGACGACAGTGCTGCGGTCGCCCTTCACATCCCAGGAGAAGCCGAAGCGTGGCGCGAAGGCACCCTTGAACGGGCTGCGATCATTGCCGTCGGTGATGTAGTTTTCCGGGTTGAAATAATCGGTGGTCGGCAGCGAACGCAGCGCGGCGGCCGCCGCGGCCGGCGTCGTGTAACGATTGTTGAAGCCGTTGCTCTCATAATCCCAGCGCAGGCCGATGTTCAGCTGCAACTTGTCGGTCACGTCCCAGTCGTCCTGGATGTAGAGGCCAAGCTGCGTGTTCGACGCATTGATCAGGCCCGATCCCAGGCCCAGTCGCGCTTCGGCCGGGAAGGCGAAGTTGAGATTATTGTTGGGCTCGCGCCGGAAATAATAACGCGGCTGGATATAGGCCTGATTGTCGAACAGGATGTCGGTGAACTCGATACGCGCACCGAACTTGATCGCGTGGCCGGTCAAGCCGGTATAGGTCAGGTCGTTGCGGAAATTATAATTTTGCTGGACCTCGCGCCGGGTCGAATCCTTGCCGCCGTAGAGGATCACGCCCTGATAGTCATAAGCGGGCAGATCGGGGTTCAGCGAGGTGGGATTGAACTTGTAGCTCAGATAGTTGGCGCTGAACTCATTGACGACCGTATCGTCGTCATAGGTCCATTTGAACTGATAGGTGTCGACGACATTGATCTTGTTTTCGGCATAGTCATAGGCGACGTTATCGCCGAAGCCCTGAATGTCGGTTTCCTCACGCCGACTGAACGAGACGTCGAACGTCTGGTTTTCATTCGGAGTCAGGGTCAGCTTGCCGAAATAGAAATCGCTGCGGAACGGGCTGACGAATGCCCCTTCGAAATCGCTGATCTGGCGACCGGAATATTGTTCGAATTCCGCGATGGCATCGTCGGCACCATTGGACCGGACATTGAAGGCGCGATCCTGGTCATTGCCTTCATAGGCCATGAAGAAGAACAGCTTGTCCTTGATGATCGGGCCGCCCAGCGACGCGCCATATTGCTTGCGTTCGAAAGCGGGCTTGGCATTGCCGTCGCGCTTGTCGATATAGCTTTTTTCGGTGAGCGAGCGGTCGGTATATTGGCCGAATACCTCGCCATGAAATTCGTTGGTGCCCGACTTGGTGACGGCCGTGATGACCGCCGCGCCGGCTTGCTCATATTCGGCCTTGTAATTCTGCGTGATGACCCGGAATTCCTGCACGGCCAACTGGCCGAAGGGATTGCCACGGCTGTTCTGCTGGCCTGCGACGCCGCCTTCCCGCAGCTTGTTCTTCAGGCTGACGCCGTCGATGAACACGTTGACCTGGCTGGCGGGGGAAGCGCCGGACGAGAAACTCTTGTCCGTTTCTGAGTCATTGTAGCGAACGCCCGGTGCCAGCGCCGCAAAGCTCAGGAAGTTGCGATCGGTCTGCGGCAGGACACGAATCTGTTCCTGGCTGATGTTGGTCGCGATTTCGCTGGTGCGGGTTTCACGCAGGCGGCTGCCGGTGACAATTATCTGGCTGCCAGCGCCATCGTCGGGGGTGGCGGCGGCGGTATCAGTCGATGGCGTTCCCAACTGGGCGTCGACAGTGGCTGCCTGACCTACGCCGACCGCGATATCCTGTTCGAAACTTCCCTTGTCGGAACCGGTTACAGAGATGCGATAGGTGCCGGCGCGCACGCCATTCAGAATATAGGTGCCATTGGCGCCACTGGTCGCCGTCTGGGTGCGGCCGGTACCGGCGCTATTCAACGTCACCGTGGCACCGGCAACGGGCGCGCCGGCGGAGTCCGTCACTCGGCCACGGATCGATGCGACCGTGGTCTGGGCGCTCGCGGGCACCGTCATGGCTACCACGCCGCTCATCGCGGCACTGGCGAGAAGGAGGCGAATGGCGTTCGTCTTGTTCATGGCATCTGTTCCCCTGTCTTATCCCCGTTCCCTTCGGGGTGGTCGTTACGTTGTGCTATGCGTCGTGCTGTTGCGAACAATGAGGCTGGGATGTCTAAGTTCCGTCTGCGGAACGTTTTCTCCTTCGATGACGGCGGAAAGGCGGTTAACGGCGCGGGCACCAAGATCTGCGATATCGACCGCCATGGTCGTCAGGGCAGGGCTGATGAGGCGCGCGAGCGGGATATTGTCGAATCCCGCGACGGCGATCTGGCCCGGCACATTGACGCCCATGTCGCGCAGCGCGACCAGCGCGCCGATCGCCATCATGTCGTTCGCGGCAAAGATGGCATCGACGTCAACCTGCTGCATCTGCAACCGCTGAACGGCAAGATGGCCTGACTCTTCGTCAAAATTCCCAGGCAGGATGACCGGGCTCAATCCCGCTGCCGCCATCGCCTCGCTATAGCCGCGTGCGCGTTCGGCGGCTTCGATATTCCCTTGCGACCCGGCGATGTGAATGATCGATCGACGGCCGGTGGCAATCAGATGATTGACCATGGTGCGCGCTCCGGCGGCATTGTCGATGCGCAATTCCGGACGGCCTTGCCGATTTTCCGGGCAATTGAGCAGGATGGCCGGAATGCTGGCAGGCAGATGGGCGAACAACTGGTCCGGGTCGATATGCGGCGCCATGACGATCAGGCCATCCACCCGTCCGCGCATGTTGCGCAGCGCATCAATGCCATGTCCGACGTCCAGATGCATGTTCGACAGCAGCAGATGCCGTCCGCGCATGGCGGCTTCGCGTTCCATGCCGCGTAACATTTCGGAGAAGAACTCGCCGTGCAGATCCGGCAGGACGACACCGATGACACCGGTGCGTGCCAGGCTGAGGTTGCGAGCGCCGGCGTGGGGCACATAGTTCAGCTTGCGCGCGGCAGCTTCGACTCGAGCCTTGAGTTCGGGCCGGACATTGGGCAGGCGATTGAACACGCGTGACACGGACGCGACCGACGCACCGGCTTCGCGCGCCACGTCCCGAATCGTCGCCTGTGCCATGGCCTTGTCGTTCATCCTCAGCCCTTGTCGTCCGCTTTTTTGTCGGCATAGCTTGCCGATCCATCTTGTAACCGGTTACAAGAAACCGGAAGATACTGCAATAGCATGGCGAAACGGCACATGATGATGCCGGGAGCGCCCGGAAATCTTAGGAGAATGACATGCAGCCCTCCTCCTCTATGTCGCGTCGCGCGATTCTGATCGGTGCCGGCGCGGTCGCGGCCTGGGCGTCCTCGCCAGCCCGTGCGTTGCTCGCGCAAATGAGTGGCGCAGCGGGAGCGTCTGCCGATTTCGACGCCCTGATCGCAAAGATGACGGTGGAGGAAAAGGCGGGGCAGGTCACGCTCATGGCGGCCGCCTGGGCAGGCGGCGCGGCCAATGCGCTCAATCCGACATCGCCGTCCAAATCCAGCTTCCGGCAGCAGTTGGAAGAGGTGCGACGCGGACGGGTCGGCGGTGTTTTCAACGGCAATGGCGCGGAAATGGCGCGACAGATGCAGGCCATGGCGACCCAAAAGTCGCGCCTGAAGATCCCGCTTATCTTTGCGGCCGATGTCATCCACGGCTTCCGCACGGTCTTTCCCATGCCCCTGGCAGAAGCCGGGAGTTTTGATCCGGCCCTTGCCGAACAGACGGCCCGCATCGCCGCGATCGAGGCGACGGCGGCCGGTATCGACTGGAACTTTGCGCCGATGGTGGACATCGCCCGCGACCAGCGCTGGGGACGCGGGATTGAAGGAGCAGGCGAAGATGTGTTGCTCGGTCGCATCATGGCCGACGCCCGCGTACGCGGTTTTCAGGGCCGGTCGGGCCTGATGGCCGATGATGCGATGGCCGCCTGCGCGAAGCATTTCGCCGCCTATGGCGCGGCCGAAGGTGGCCTTGACTATAATAGCGTCGACATATCCGAACGTACGCTCCGCGAAATCTATTTTCCGCCTTTCCAGGCCGCCTTGGATGCGGAGACGGCGACGGTCATGGCCTCCTTCAACGAACTGTCCGGAATACCGGCCACGGCGAATCACTGGCTGCTGACCGATGTGCTGCGGCGGCAATGGCAGTTCGATGGGCTGGTGGTATCCGACTATACCGGTGATTTTGAACTGATCGATCACGGGTTCGCTGCCGATGAGCGGGAAGCGGCCAAGCTCGCCTTCCTGGCCGGCGTCGACATGTCGATGCAGTCGGGCTTCTATGTTCGCCACCTGCCGGGTCTGGTAAAGGACGGTGAAGTGCCGATGGCCCGGCTCGACGAAGCCGTCCGGCGCGTTCTGGCGCTGAAGGCGAAACTCGGCCTGTTCGATGATCCATTCCGTCGCATCGATCCCAAGCGGGAGAAGGAGCGGGTACGAACGCCCGCGCATCTGGAGGTCGCCCGCGATGCGGCACGCCGGTCGATCGTGCTGCTCAAGAATGAGAAGGATCTGTTGCCGCTGCCGAGATCCGGCAAGCGGATCGCGCTGATCGGTCCCTTCGTGCAGGGTCAACGCGAACTGGTCGGCCCCTGGAATGTCTATGGCACGGATGCGGATGCCATCGATCTTTTGAGCGGGATGCGCGCGCTGGCGACCGACCCTCAGTCCATCGTTGCGGTTGATGGATCAGGCATTGAAAAGCCGATTGCTGGTGGGATCGAGGCTGCGGTTGCCGCGGCCCGGTCCGCCGACATCGTGATATTGGCAATCGGCGAAAGCCAGAAGATGTCGGGGGAGGCGCAGTCGCGCACCGACATCACCATTCCGGCACCGCAAATGGCGCTGGCCGAAGCGATCGCAGAGACTGGCAAGCCTGTGGTCGTGCTGCTGCGTCATGGCCGTGCCCTCGCATTGCATGGCGCCGTGAAGGAGGCGCCGGCGATAGTGGCGACCTGGTTCCTTGGCTCCATGTCGGGCATGGCCATCGCTGACATCCTGTTCGGCCTGGCCAGCCCGTCGGCGCGGCTGCCTTGCTCCTTCCCTTATGAAAGTGGGCAGGAACCGCTTTATTATGCGCACAAGAATACCGGTCGTCCCAATCCGCCGGGGCCGCGTCAGGAATATAAGGCTCACTATCGCGAGGCGCCCAATGCCGCCCTCTACCCCTTCGGCCATGGCCTGACCTATGGAGAGATCGTCTATACGAAACTCGATATGGGTACGGGCCGGCTGACGACCGGCGGCGAGTTGACCGTAACAGCCAGCATCCGCAATAGCGGCCGCTACGACGCGACAGAGGTCGCGCAACTCTATGTTCAGGATATCACCGCCAGCATCACCCGGCCGGTGCGCGAGTTGAAGGCGTTCCAGCGGATCACGCTGAAGCCCGGCGAGACGCAGGAGGTGCGCTTCACGCTGAAACGCGACGACCTGACCTTCCTGGGACAGGATATGAAGCCAACCGTGGAGCCCGGCAAATTTCGCCTCTGGATCGCGCCGTCGGCTCAGGCTGAAGGCGTGTCGGACATGTTCGTGCTGGCCTGATCCTCCCGGTTGCGGATCGGGGCCAGCGCCATGATCGCGGCCCCGGCCGCAATGGTGATCAGTGGCCCCGCCACCATCAGCCAGTAGATAGCGGCGCGGCCCGTGACATCGGGCGTCCCGCCTTTATACCCCCAATGGCTGTAGGCCAGCCCCAGCGAGAGCGCCGCCAGTCCCAGCCCGATCTTCTGGACCAGCATGAACAGGCTGAAGGCGGTTGCCTCCACTCGAAAGCCGGTGCGGCGTTCGCCATGATCAACGGTGGTCGGCAACATCGCCCAGGCGGCCAGGTGGAAGCCGCTCATCCCCACCTGTATCACCGCAAGGACGATGATCGGGAATATCACACCCGGCTCGGATGGCCGGAGCGCGAGACTGGCCAGCGCGATCAGCCCCATGCAGGCGGCCATCAGCCAGGCTCTGCGGGCGCCCAGGGCCATGGCGATGGCTGTCCATGCGGGAACGGCGACCGCACCGGTCACTCCCATGATTGCCAGCGCCTGCTTGCCGGCGGGGGGCGCCGCCAGGATATAGGTGAAATAATAAAGCACTGAATGGCCGATGATCGCGCCTGCGATGGTGACGAACAGGGTCGCCGCGCCAAGCATCATGAATGGCCGGTTGCGAGACAGGGCGTGCAAGTCTCGTCGTGTGGAACGCGGCATGGTCTGGGGGCTATCCAGCGGCACATGTTCGGGTACCCGCCAGACGACGGCGGCCAGTACGATGGTTGCGATGATCCCCAGCAGGATCGCCATTCCGCTATAGCTTTCCCCGCGTGCCGGCATGGCGAAGGCAACGGTGACAGCCCCCAGCGCGCCGAAGGTCATGCGCGATCCCGACATCAAGGTCCGGTCTTTCGCATGCGGGCTGACCCGCGTCGACCAGGCAGCATAGGGCAGGTTGACCAGTGCATAGAGGATGCGAAAGGCCAGATGCACGACCAAGACGAAGGCGAATAGCGCCCCGCCCGACAGGGCCGGCTGCTGGAACAGCAGGACGAACAGAATTGCGAGCGGCAACGTCCCCCCTGCCACGATGCGGCGATAACGCATATGCCATCGGTCCGCGGCAAATCCGATGGCCAGATCGGCCAGCCCATCGGCAAAGGCACCGGCCACCATGATGATGCCCGCAGCATCCGGCGTCAGGCCCAGCCGATCGGTGTAGAAGAACAGAAGGTAAAGGGTGACCGTCTGCCAATAGAGGTTGAAGGCATAATCGCCTGCGCCAAAGCCTATGGCGCGAATGGGATATGCCGCTTGTGGCGATGAGGAGGGGAGGGAAGGCATCGACCGAGCGATAGAATGTCGGCTGCCTTTTGTCAGGTCCACTCATGCCATGGTGCGGCAATCGCTGCCCGCCCACGAACCTGAATCATGGATAGATGGGCTGCGGCACTATCCATTCGACTTGGGATGGAAAGCCATGCTTATGCCTGTCCGATAAGCAAAAAGACCATGAGGATGCGATGCTGCTGCCACAACGAGAGCCACTCCTGCGCGGACGCGTCTGCCATGGCTTCTGAACCGGTTGCTTCTCCGCTGGATGCGCATCGCCCATCGGTGATGACGGGCTTTTCCTTGCTGTTTCCGATTACGTTGACGACGATGGCGGTCGTGCTGCTCGCGCCGATCATTCCCGATCTCATGGCGCAGTTCGCCGATGTTCCGGGTCATGAATATTGGGTGCCGATGATCTTGACGGTGCCATCCCTGTGCGTCGCGTTGCTATGTCCCTTTGCCGGTATGCTCGGGGACTATTTCGGGCGACGCCGTCTGCTGCTGGCATCCTTCCTGCTCTACGCGTTCCTCGGGATCATGCCAGTATTCCTCTCGGGTCTCACGCATATACTGATCTCGCGTCTCGGCGTCGGCGTTGCCGAAGCCCTGATCTATGTGTTGTCCACCACGATGATAGGGGATTATTATAAAGGTGCGCAGCGCGACAAATGGCTGGCGGGGCAGACGGCCTTTGCCTCGGTTTCGGCACTGCTGTTTTTCAACCTCGGCGGCATATTGGGGGAAACGGGATGGCGAACGCCCTTCTGGGCCTATGCCTCCGCCATCATCATGTTCGCAATGGTCTGGAAATTCACCTGGGAACCGGGCGGCGACGCACGCACCGATACGCCTCGTGCCCATCATCTGTCCTGGGAGGGTTTTCCATGGGCGAAGATGGCAATGATCGTGGCTATCACCATCTACAGTTCCATCTTCTTCTATACTGTCCAAATTCAGGCGCCCTCGGGCTTTGCTGCCCTCGGCATGAATAGCCCTGCCGAACGCGGGCTCCTAACATCCATTGCCTCGATCGGGGTTCCGCTCGGAACATTCATCTATGCCCGCATCGGTTCAAAATGGTCGATCGCGGCGCTTCTGCTGACGGAACTCAGCCTGTTGGCTCTTGGCTTCATGCTGATGGGCAAAAGCGGAACGGTGTCCGGCTTCCTCGCTGGCTGCTTCGTCAATCAGATCGGCGCCGGCATGCTGCTGCCCACATTGCTGGTCTGGTCGATGTCAATCCTGCGCTTCGAATTTCGCGGGCGAGGCACCGGCTTCTGGCAATCGGCCTTTGCCTTCGGCCAGTTTCTCTCGCCCGTCGTAGTGACCTTCGCAGGGCAGCATGCCGGCGGTTTGCTGGGAGCCTTCCTGTGGCTCTCCATTGCAGCCCTGGCGGGTGTGGCGATTGTCTTGCCGGTTGCGTGGCGATTGCGGAGTGGACGGCTCGCCAATGCGGTCTGACCGCAATGCGCGGTCAACTGCCGTCGGTGATGAGCGTGCCGCCGTCGATCACAAGATTATGGCCGGTCACGAAAGCGCCAGCGGCCGATGCCAGGAAAGTCACGGCGCCTGCCACTTCGGCCGGCGTTCCGGGACGTCTGAGCGGGGTCATGGCCATCCTGCGCGCCATGAATGCGGTATCGTCCAGCAGCGGCTGTGATAGCTCGGTTGCAATGAAGCCGGGGGAAACCGCATTGACGCGTACGGCCTTGGGGCCCCATTCGACCGCCAGATTGCGCGCGAGTTGAGCGACACCGGCCTTGGCGAGGGCATAGGCGTTGATGCGACTGTTGCCGCGCAACCCCGAAAGACTGGAAACCAATATGGCAGCTCCACCGCCCCGGGCCGCGATAAAAGGCAAAGCGAGGTTGCAGAGCTGGACCTGGCTGGTGAGATTGATGGCCATCACGCGGGCATAATCGGCCATGTCGATATCGGCGATGGGGCCGGGGTGCCCGGTGATCCCCGCATTGCAGACCAGAATGTCGAGGCCACCAAACTCGGCTGCGGCGCGTTCGGTCAGGGCCGCGAGCGCGGCGGAATCGGCGACATCACATGTCTGGCCGGGCATGCCAAGTTCAGCGGCAACCCGATCGGTATCCGCCGAGTCTTCGCTGGAGATGAGGACATGCGCGCCCTGCGCGATCAGCGCTTCTGCAATGGCGCGACCGATGCCACGCGTGGAACCGGTCACGATCGCATGTCTGCCGCTCAGGTCGAACACGGTCAGTCCTGCTGATAGGCCGGGTCCACCTGCTCCGGCTTAGCTTCGGCGAGCGGCACGCCGTCATGCAGATAGGCAGGCGCCTCGATCAGGATGAATGCGATCCGGCAGACCTGGTCGGTCCGGTTGCGCCACAGATGATTGGTGCCGCGCTGGATGATGATCCCGCCCTCGCTCACCGTCTTCTTATGGCCGTCTTCCAGTTCCAGTTCGATCTCCCCCTTCAGCACGATGCCATAGTCGATCGAATTGGTGCGGTGCATCGGGCTTTGCTGATGCGGCAACATATCGACAATCCGGATTACCGACCCGCCATTAAGCGTGGTACCGGCCGGGCGATCCCGTCCATCGGTATCGTCATTATTATCTGCGGGCACCGTGGCCGTGGTCCAGACCGTCAGCATGGCGGCATCGCCAGACGGGATGAAGCGGGTTGGCTCGATATCCTCGGACCGGAAACGGGCACGCCCATCCTCGTCGTGGCCAGTGACGACGCGTTGGATCGGCGGCAGGCCGGAATCGGAAAGGATCGTGCTCATGGTTTCACCACCTTCTGTTCAATGGCGCCAAATGGCGTTCGCCCATCGGGCAGGTGCGCCTCCATGCGCACCGTGTCGCCATATTTCATGAAGTCGGTGATCGGTGCCCCGGTATCGACAATTTCGATGCCGCGCCGTTCGGCGATGCAGGAAGATCCGACCTCGCGATAATTTTCGTTCGATACTGTGCCCGATCCGATCACCGTGCCGGCCACCAGATTGCGGGTGCGGGCGGCATGGGCGACCAATTCGTGAAAACCGTAGGCCATGGGGCCGCCATGGGCATCGCCGAACTGCGTGCCGTTCCAGTGTACGCGCAGATTGAGGGCCGGGCGGAAATCGCGCCACTGCGCCCCCAACTCGTCAGGCGTGACAGCAAAAGGCGCCATACCGCAGGGGGGTTTCGCCTGAATCCAGCCAAAACCGGACTTCATTTCCGGCCCGGCCAGCTTGCGCAGCGACCAGTCGTTGATCTGCACGATCAGGCGGATATGCTTGCCAGCCTCGCTGGCCGGCGTTCCCATGGGCACGGCGTCGGTAATGACGCCGAACTCGCCCTCGAAATCGATGCCCAGTGCCTCATCGATCATCGGGACATTGGCGTGGGGCGCATGGAATATATCGGACACGCCCTGATACATGAGTGGCCAGTCCGGCTTGAACGGATCGATGCCCAACGCCTTGTCCATCAACGCGCCATGGCTGGGGTAGACCGATCCGTCGAGCCATTGCCAGGCACGGGGCAACGGCGCGAGCAGCTTGGTCGTATCCAGCGCGAACGGAAAGTCCGTTACGGAGGCAAATCCCGCCGAAGCATTTTCCCAATCTTCAAGCGCTTGCTGGAGCGACAAGTGTTCCGCTTCCGCGTAGGAGCGGCCATCGGGGGCTATCAGGATTAACCGACCGTCGCGAGAACCATTATCCAGACTTGCCAGCCGCATATAATTCCATCTCCCGGTGTGCGCCGCGTCGGGCGCAAAAATATGCTTTGGCCCCAGCGGCTACCGCACCGCGCCGCACGCTGCAAAGGGATGCTATCGATAGCCAGCTATTGATAGGATGCGATGGTCTGTCGATCCGCCATCGGCTTAATGGCGCGTGATAACATGTGGAGCAGGACGACACTGCGTCCGGATGGACCTTTTCCTACCTGGCCCGTCGCCCTGCTCCGAACCTGATGGAACAGCTTAGGATCGAGCGATGTTTGAACCCTTTCCCGGAAACTATATCTGGAATCTTGCCGTCAATCTGGCGTTGGTCGCCGGCGGCAACCATGGCGAGATCGATGAGGCTAACCGGCCGATCCAACAGGCCTCACGCGATCTGGGGCCGGATCAGGCATCGGCATTGATGTTCGACAGTTGGATCCGCGTTGCCGATCAGGTGGCGAACAATGCCGCCGCTGATGAGGCGGAGGGCTATCTTCTGTCGGCAGGCAGCAAATATCTGCGGGCTTCAGGCTATTATCTGGCGGCGGAGCGGATGCAGGGGCGCGATTATGCGCCGCGCTGGGCCGCCTATGAACGCGGGATGGACTTGTTTCACAAGGGAGCCGCTTTGCGTGGCCTTCATATCGAAAAGGTCGAGATTCCGTATGAAGGCGGCAGTTACACAGGCATTTTCTACCATGATGGTTCCGGTACGCCGCGTCCAACGCTGGTGTCCGTCAACGGACTGGATTCGATGAAGGAACAGGTGTGCTTGGCCGGGCATGGCCAGGCGAACCTGGATCGCGGCATGAACACCTTGTTCGTCGACCAACCCGGTACAGGAGAGGCGATCCGCAAACGTGGCTTGCCAGCGGTGTTCGACGGCGAGCGATGGGGTACGCCGGCGCTGGACTATCTGCTGACCCGCGATGACGTGATTGCGGATCGGATTGGCATTTTCGGCCTGTCCTTCGGTGGCTATCACGCGCCGCGCATCGCTGCGAACGAACCGCGCTACGCGCTTTGCGCGGTGATGGGCGCCAATCACGTCTGGGGCCAGCGCCAGCGCGAGCGGGTCGCCAATGAAGGCGAAAATCCCGTGCCCCATTATTGGGATCATGTCATGTGGGTATTCGGCATAGATGACCGTGACGCCTTCCTCGCCTATGCCGACCAGATCACGCTGGACGGACAGGTGGAAAAGATCAGTGTGCCGTTTCTCATCACCCATGGGGAAAATGATCGGCAGATTCCGGCCTTCAACGCCCAGCTAAGCTACGATCAGGCCGTCAACAGCCCCAAGCGCCATATGCGCATGTTCACGAAGAAGGATTTCGAGGTCGAACATTGCGGCGCTGATAATGGCACCGGCATGCGCGATTATATCGCGGACTGGTGCGCGCAGACGTTTGCGGAGATGGGATGATGGCGGATTTCACCTTCCATCATGGTGGCGTATCCGTGCCCAGCCTGGATGCGGCGATAGACTGGTATGGCCGTGTGCTGGGGTTCGAAATCGAGAAGCGCTTCCAGATCGCGGCCGCCGGGGCGGAGGCGGCCATGATACGCAAGGGGCCATTGCGCTTCGAGATTTTCGAGGTTGAAGGGGGGACGCCTCTGCCAGATGATCGCCGCCATCCGCCAAGCGATCTGAAGACCCATGGGAACAAGCATGTCGCCTTCCGTGTCGAGGATCTGGACGCCTTTCTGGATGAAATGACGGAAAAGCAAGTCGATGTCGCCTTTGTCGTGCGGGAAGCTTTCGGTAAGGGCTGCTTCATCCGCGATTGCGCGGGCAACCTCATCGAATTTGTCGAAGAGCCTAATTCCTGAACATTAGATACGCATCATCATCGACAATACTGATCCAAAAAAGGGGGCCTGGGCCCCCTTTTCAGTCTTCAGATGGCGTGTTCATCATCCTCGGTCAGTTCGCTCAGCTTGCCTTCGATCGGTTGCTTGCCCGGTTTGGCCTTGCGATAGGGGTCGAAACTCGACCGGTCCGCATCGAATTGCATGTCCCAAGGAATATTGTCGCCGCGAAAAATGGGCGGCGCGTTGTTCGACCAGAGCAGCGATCCGAACCGGAAGTCCCAGGCGCGCGGTACCCAATTGTCGTCCAGATAATCGGTGTCGGCATGATATTCCGCTTCGCCGGCCTTTCCTGGCATGTCGCAATAATAATAGATGGCGCTGGAAATGCGGTGGCGGGAAATGCCGCCGGAACTGTTCATGCTCTGGTTCTTCCAGCCCTTCGCGTCCATGATATTGGCGCCCAGCATGACTTCGTCGATATCGTCGCAGCCAAAGGCGATATGCATGAACTTGAAATGGTCCGGCGCGATCGGCAGGTCGCAATTCACCCAGAAGATCGAATGATGTTCATAGGTGCCACCGGCGCGGGCGAAGATACCCGTGCCCCGACTATGGTCGATGTAGCGGAAGCCCAGATGGCGTTCGTAAAATTCGAAACTGCCGACATAATCGGGTGAGAAGAAGACGACATGGTTTATCGTCTTGGGGATTGCCTTCTGGCGCCAGATGCGATGCTGGTTGAAACGGGGGTGGCTCGCCGGCGTATTGACCGGACTGGCTTCGCTGACGAAGCTGCGCTTTTCCCAGACCCGAAGGGCGATCGGCTGGCCGTCCGGACATGTCGCCCGCACCGTGCCATCGGCGTCGCGGGCGACGTCGACCTCGGTAGCCAGACTGCTGGCGATCCGTTCCAGATTGTCAGCCGTATCGACCCCCCATATGGTCAGCTTCAGCCCGTCGCCGGGGAAGGGGTCGGGCGATGGCAGGCGCGTGTCGCCATGGCACAGAATGATGACCCGGCTACCCGATGCCAGCCGGAACACCGCCTCATTGTCAGTGATGCTTTCGACGGGCAGACCGAAATCGGCCCAGAAACGGGCATGTTCGGCCAGGTCCGACACGCCGAACAAGACGCTCTCCACTCCCAGGATGCTCATAATATCTCCTCTTTCACGCCGTTTCTTATGAACAGCGGGGAAGGGGAGGAGAAATTCAAAGTATCGGATCAAAGGTAGCGAAGGGCTGAATGCCTATGCCTCTCTTTGCCCCTGGGACGGCGGGTGCAACCAAGTTGTCACTGACCCGGCCTAGGCAAATATCCATTCCCATTATGCCCGCACCGGGAGACGATTCGGATGAACGCGACAATTCCCATGGATCGTGCCATGGACAGGACGATCGGCAGGCCCGACCTCGACAAGGGTCTGGGGCTGGTCGGCACTATCGGCTTTGGCGCCGCGATCCTGTCCGCGCTGGTCTATGTCGGATACAGCATCTATGCCGATGCCAGTTCGGCCGGGGTTCAGGCGACCACCTATCTGCCCTTCATCCTGCTGTTCATCGCCTTGCTGATCGCGCTGGGTTTCGAATTTGTGAACGGTTTCCACGACACGGCCAATGCGGTTGCGACGGTCATCTATACCAATGCGATGCCCGCCAATGTCGCAGTCGTCTGGTCGGGCTTCTTCAACTTTCTGGGCGTGCTGCTGTCGACCGGAGCCGTCGCCTTTGGCATCGTGTCGCTGCTGCCCGTCGAATTGATCCTGCAAGTCGGCTCCAATGCCGGCTTCGCCATGGTCTTCGCGTTGCTGATCGCTGCGATCCTGTGGAATCTCGCTACCTGGTGGCTGGGTATCCCATCTTCCTCTTCCCATACGCTGATCGGATCGATCATCGGCGTGGGCGTCGCCAATGCAATGATGCACGGGAAGAGCGGGACGGCCGGTGTCGACTGGAGCAAGGCGACGGAAATCGGGCAGGCACTGCTCGTCTCGCCGCTGATCGGCTTCGGTGTCGCGGCCCTGCTGTTCATCGCCATGAAGGTTCTGATCCGCAAGGAGGAACTATACCAGGAACCCAGGGACGGCGTGCCGCCGCCGCTCTGGATCCGCGTGCTGCTCATTTTCACCTGTACCGGCGTCAGTTTCGCCCATGGTTCCAATGATGGACAAAAGGGCATGGGCCTCATCATGCTGATCCTGATCGGTACGGTGCCCACGGCCTATGCGCTCAACCGTGCCGTGCCGGAACGCTATACGATCGAATTCCACCAGAACAGCGTCGCCGCGGCCAATGTGTTGAATGCGGCATCAGCGGCCGATACAGATGTCGTTGCTGCGCGTAAGGCCGTCACCAGCTATATAGCCGACAAGACGCTGTCGGCTACCACCGTGCCGGCGCTTGCCACGGTCATCCGCGACGTCGACCGGCAGGTCGGCGAATATGGCTCGCTGGCACAGATCCCGGCGGCCGCCGTCAGCAATATCCGCAACGACATGTACCTCGCCTCCGAAGCGATCAAGCGCCTCGGCAAGGACAAGGAAGCACGTCTGTCTGCCGCCAGCAGCGAAACGCTGGCCACCTATAAGAAGTCGCTCGACGCCGGTACGCGCTTCATCCCGACCTGGGTAAAGGTCGCCGTCGCTTTCGCGCTGGGTCTGGGCACGATGGTCGGCTGGAAGCGCATCGTCGTTACCGTAGGCGAAAAGATCGGCAAGTCGCACCTGACCTATGCGCAGGGCGCCTCGGCCGAACTGGTAGCCATGGGCACGATCTTTGGCGCGGATCATCTGGGCCTGCCGGTATCGACCACCCATGTCCTGTCATCCGGCGTCGCCGGCACCATGGCGGCCAACAGGTCCGGCTTGCAGATGAGTACGATCCGCAACCTGCTGATGGCCTGGGTGCTGACCTTGCCGGTGTCGATCGCGCTCGCGGGCGGCCTCTACATGATCTTCGCCCAGATTTTCTGACGGAGGCGGCATACGACGTCCGGATCACATCCACCTTTCCAGACTCCCATGCCCGTGGAGGGGATGGGGCCGGGCCTGATCTGGGGACTCGACTTTGCAGGTGATGGCGGTACGAACGCCGTCACCCGCTGCGATTCAGAAGCCGGTGGCAGGTTCCGCTGGCTGCATCTCAATCTGGCCAATCATGGCACGCGACAATGGATCGCCGGCTGCGATCAACTCTCGCCGCAGATATGCGATTTGCTGCTGGCGCCCGACACGCACCAGCGGGCGCTGGTGGACGGTGATAATGTCGGCTGTGTCCTGCATGATTTCGAGCGCGACTTCGACGTCGCCGATACCGACCGGATCGGTGCCCTGCGCATTGCACTGACGCCCGCGCTCATGCTGACGATGCGGCTGCATCCGTTGCGATCGGCGGATATCGCCCGAAGCCGGCTGGAACGCGGCGGAGGTGCGACGGTCGATGGTCCCGCGCAGGCGCTGGATCTTCTGGTCGGTGCGATCACCGCCAATATCGCGGACATCGCCCGCACGCTCAGCCATGATGTGCAGGGCGCCGAAGATGCGTTTCTCGATGGCCATCATCCCCCCGAACCGCGCGACCTGATCCGCATCCGCCGCCGGCTGGCGCAAATCCACCGCCTGCTAACCGGCATGCGGGGCGTGTTTCAGCGGCTGGAGGAGGATGAAGAACTACCAGAGACGCTGCTGCCCACCGTAGAGAAGCTGGCCCAGCGGCTACAAGCGGTCGATGCTGACATATTGGGTGTGCAGGGCCAGTTGCGCCTGTTGCGCGACGAAGTAGACATTCAGGCGGCGCAGCGCACCAACCAGAATCTCTACATCCTTTCCATCGTCACCGCGCTGATGCTGCCGGCGACGCTGGTGACAGGCTTGTTCGGCATGAACACCGGCGGCATGCCGCTGGCGGATGGTCCGCACGGTACGCTGGTGGCGACACTGATCGCGGGCAGCGCGGCCGGCATCACCTATTGGTTGCTAAGGCAAATGGGGTTCATGCGCCGATGAACCCCCAATATTTCCACTAGATCAGAGCGCTGATCCGCCCAGCTTATATGTCAACTGCATGAACATGCTGCGGCCAACGCTGTCGAACCAGCTAATGTCATAATAAGGATAGCTGGCATAAGTCACGTCCTTCACCGGCTTGCGATCCAGCAGGTTGGTGACAGACAGCGACCCGCGCAGATGGTCGGTGAAGTCATATTGCAGCGTCGAATTGAACAGGTAGCTCGCCTTGATATAGGCGTCCTCGTCATAATTGGGCAGCTTGCCCAGACGCCGTCCTTCCAGCGTCCATTTCAGCCCTTCGACCGCCCAGGTGATGCTGGCCGTGCTCTTGTCGCGCGGGATATAATAGCCGCTGGTCGCCGCCAGCTTGTTGATCGACGCATCGCCCGGATATTGGCGGAACTTGTGGTCGAACACATGGGTGTGCGCCACCGAAAGGCTGAACTCGCCAAAGCTGGTCGGCACGCTGCCATGGACCGCGATGTCGATACCACTGGTCTTTTCATGCGCGATGTTGATCGGGTTGATCGACACGGAGTCCAGATAGCCTTCATTCACCCCGCTGGCGAAGCGGTGGACGCGGGCCAGCGCATCCTGGCAGGTGGGCGAATTGATATCGACCGCGGCGCCGCCCATGGTCGCGCCGATCCGGCAGTCCGCCTCGTCGCGCAGCAGCGTATCAATATCCAGATCCTGCACCTGGTTGGACAGCGATACGCGGAAATAGTCGACCGACACGTCGAAATGGCGCGACGGCGACCAGACGATGCCGGCGTTCAGCGACTTGGCCGTTTCCGGCTTCAGCGCGCGATTGCCGTTGCGCTGGGCGACGATGCCCTCGTCGGCATAGCTGCAATCGCCCAGATCCTCGTCCGGCTCCTCGGTGCGGCAGCTATAATAGTCGGTCGCTGACGGGTGGGTGTTGCCCGGCCCGGTGAAGACATAGTGCAGGTCGGGTGCGCGGAAGCTGGTGCCATAGGCGGCGCGCAGCAGCAATGTGCTGGTCGGCCGCAATTCGGCGCCGGCATTATAGGTGAATTTGCCGATGCCATTGCCGGCAAAACGGAAATGGTCGAACCGCGCCGCACCCGACAATTGCAGGAAGCTGGTCACCGGCACGCGCAACTCGCCGCCCAGCGCCCAATGGCTGCGCTTGCCCTTGCCCGCGCTATCCTTCAGCCCGTAATAATAGTCGGTCAGTGCCAGCGGATCGGGATTGAGGTCATAACCCTGCTTGCCGATTTCCGCGACCGCCGCGAAGCCGACCGGCCCGGCGGGCAGGCTGAACAATTCTGTGCTGGTCAGCGTGGCGGATAGATTGTCGGTCCAGCTCTTGGGATTATAAACGCTGTACACGGCGATGCTGTCATATTCCGCCTGGGTCAGCGGGGTATAGAGCCTGGCCGGATCGGCGTTGAAGATGGGATAGCCGCTATCCTCGTCCACGCCCTGCTGCTCGCCCAGGAATAGGGCATTAGCCTTGGCCGCGATGATCTGCGGGAACTTGACCTTCGCCTTATATTCGCTGTGGTTGTAGGACAGTTCATAGGACCATTTGTCGGCGAAGCTGCCCTTGATCCCCGGCGTGATGCTGAACGTCTGCTGCCGGTTGCGGGTCATCACATTGCCGAAACCGCCCGATTCCTCCGGCGTGAACTCTCGGTTCCAGTCGTCCAGCCTGTTATCGAAACTATTGTAGAAGCTGGCATCGCTGCTGCCAGACGGATCTTGGTAACTCCATTTGAGGATATTGCGCATCAGGGTGACTTTACTGATGCCGAATTGCGCATCGACGAACAGGTGCGCGGAATCAGAAAGCTCGTACCCGGCTGAGGCAAAGCTGTTGAAGCCCTCGCGCCGCGAGATGATGGTGCCATAGCCGACCGATGTGTTGCTACCGCAGAAATAGCCGGGGCCATAATCCTCCAGCGCATCGTCATATGCGCCGTAGCGGGGGCGTGACGCATAATAGGTCGATCCACCATTCAGGTAGGACAGCGCCCCACAGGTCGCGGTACCCGGATCGACATATTCATCGGCATCGGGATCATAGCGCAGGAATGTGCGTCCAGCGAGCGGGGTTGTCGTCGTAGGGTTATCGGCCCGGCTGTCCTGTATCTTACGCTGATAGGCCCATAGCGGCTTTTGCAGCAGATATTCCGCGCCCGCGACGATATGGAAACGATCGTTCGACCAGCCCGTCGTCGCAGTGATCCGGTGCGACGCGCCGCCGCCATGCTCGGTACGGCCATGGCGATAGTCCAGCGTCGTGCCGTCCACCTTGTCCTTCAGCTTGAAGTTGATGACGCCGGCGATCGCGTCCGACCCGTAAATGGCGGACGCACTGCCGCTCAGCACTTCGACCTGTTCGATCAGGCCCAGCGGAATGTTGGATACGTCGGTAAAGTTGCTGCGGCCGTTGAAGGGCAGGGGGAAGTCGGCGATGCGGCGGCCATTGACCAGCACCAGCGTATGATTGGGACCAAGCCCGCGCAGGTCGACCTGCTGCGCCCCCGGCGTGAAGCTGGCGCCGCTGAAGCTTTGCTGGCTCTGCGTCTCGCCGCCATTCTGCGTCACGGCGCGCAATATGTCGGGCACGCTGGTATAGCCATTGGCGCGGATCGTGTCGGCGGTGATGGTCGTGACCGGCGCCGGCCCTTCCTGCGCAGCGCGGGGGATGCGTGATCCGGTGACGATGATGTCACTCTCGCCGCTCGGTTCCGCCGCTGTCTGCGCCATCGCCCCGCCGATCAGCGCTGGCAGGCTGCATCCCAGAGCGAGCGCCAGACGTACTGTTCCCGACAACCGCATATAACCCCCTGTTCACGGCTCCTGGTGCCGCATGTCCCCATATTTCTGCATATTACAACAGAAATGGCTTTCCGTTTCAATCAGACTGATTGCCGAAAGGAACATATTGTTTTGCGCTGTGGACAATATGTGACATGAAAATGCGCATATCGAAAGAAGGAGATTGATATGCGGCGCAGGCTGAAGGCCCTGATCGCGTTGGCCGCCGTGGCGACTAGCATGGCAGCTATGGGTTCTGGGGCGCAGGCGAAGGAGGCGGCCTATCGCCATTACAGCCTGGGCAAGCTGACCACGCCCACACCCGATCCGGTGTCGGGCGGGTTGCTGCTGATGGGCGGGGGCGATCGCAATCATGACGCGATGCAATGGTTCTTCGCAAAAGCGGGCCATGGCCATATCGTCATCCTGCGCGCCTCCTACGGCCCGGAGATCGGCGAGGAGTTCATGCGCGAGATTGGCGGCATCCAGTCCGCCGAGACCTATGTCTTTACCGATCGCGCGGCTGCGACTGACCTGAAGATGCTGGCCAGCCTGAAACGGGCCGACGGCATCTTCATCGCCGGCGGCGATCAGGCGCGCTATGTTCGCTTCTGGAAGGGCACGCCGGTCGCCGAACTGCTCGACGCCCATGTCGCGGCGGGCAAGCCGATCGCCGGAACCAGCGCCGGCCTGGCCATGCTGGGCGAGAAACTTTATGGCGCGATGGACGACGGCAGCATCACCAGCCCCGAAGCGCTGGCAGCCCCCTTCGGCCCCGCCAATACGATCGAAGGCGATTTCCTGCACCTTTCGCTGCTCAAGGGCATCGTCACCGACACGCATTTCAAGGAGCGTGACCGTCTAGGCCGCCTCTTCGCCTTCGTGGCCAAGGCGCAGGCGGGGCGCCCGGTCGACCAGCCTGCCATGCTGGGCCTTGGCGTCGATGAAAGCGCGGCGCTCGCGGTCGAACCGGATGGCCGCAGCCGCATCTACGCCACCGATCCCGACGGCAGCGCCTGGCTGGTCGACGGCAGCAGCCTGCGCGGCCTCGACCCCAAAGGTCCGCTCAACGTGGCCCGCATCAAGGTGACGGGGATCGGCGCCAACTCCGTCCTGCACCTACCGCAGGGCAAGGTCGACCGCCCCTTGTTCGAGCGTATCTATAGCGCGCAGGGCGGCAAGGTGGCACAGCCGCCCCGCTGGTCGCTTGCCATCCATGGTGGGGCGGGCGTGATCCAACGCAGCAGCTTCACGCCCGAAAAGGAGAAAGGCTATCGCGCCGGCCTCGACGCAGCCCTGCGCGCTGGCGGCGTGGTCCTCGACAAGGGCGGCACCTCGCTCGACGCGGTCGAGGCTGCGGTGCGGGTGCTGGAGGATAACCCGCTCTTCAATGCCGGGCGCGGCGCGGTCTTCACGGCAGAGGGGCGCAACGAACTGGACGCCGCGATCATGGACGGCGCGACGCTCAAGGCCGGCGCGGTCGCCGGCGTCACCCGCACCCGCCACCCGGTCGATCTGGCCCGCGCGGTGATGGACAAGAGCCGCCATGTCATGCTCGCCGGGCCGGGCGCCGATCGCTTCTCGGTCGAACAGGGACTGGAGCAGGTCGACCCCACCTATTTCCGCACCGAGGAACGCTGGCAGCAACTGCTCGCCTGGCGCAGGAAGCAGGCGGCGGCGGTCGATCGCACCCATTTGTTTGGTACCGTCGGTGCAGTGGCGCTGGACCAGCAGGGCAATCTGGCGGCGGCGACATCGACCGGTGGCATGACCGGCAAGCGCTGGGGCCGGGTTGGCGACTCCCCGATCATAGGCGCCGGCACCTATGCGAAGAATGGCCAGTGCGCCGTCTCCGCCACCGGATCGGGCGAATATTTCATCCGCGAAAGCGCCGCGCGTCAATTGTGTGATCGGGTCGCCTGGCATGGCCAGACCATCGCCGACGCCGCGCAATCGACCATAGATGCGGTCGGTGCCATCGGCGGCGACGGTGGCCTGATCGCCATGGGTGTCGATGGCGTACCGGCCTTTGCCATCAATGACCTCGGCATGTATCGTGGTCGCATGTCGGCCGATACCGAACCGCAGACCGCAATGTTCGCGGATGAAGCCATGGGGCAATGATGCCCCATGGCGGCCAGCGCCTTGACGAAGTGGACGAGCGGCTGCTGACGCTGCTGCGGCAGGACTCGCGCCAGCCGATCGCCCAACTCGCCAAGGAACTCGGCGTCTCGCGCGGCCATCTCTACTCCCGCATCGCCCGGCTGGAGGAAGACGGCATCGTCGCGGGCTACACCATCCGCCTCGGCACCGAATTTTCCGCCAGCCGCATGCGCGCCCATATGATGATCAAGACGCTGCCTCGCCATCGCCGTGCGGTCGAAAACGCACTGATATCGATCGCCCATGTTCAGGCCGTCCACGCCATCAGCGGCGAATATGACATCATCGCCGTGCTGGAGGCGGAAAGCGGCGCGGAACTTAACGACATTATCGATGATATCGGCCAGTTGGACGGTATCGAAAAGACGACGACCCTGCTGTTGCTGGCCACGAAGCTGGAGCGCTGACCTTCCGTTTCGATGCCAGTCAGAAGCGATCCGGCACGATCATATGGTCGGGAACCGGATGGCGGATATAATCGGCATTGCGCACCCGGTCGGGCAATATCACCGGCGCCTTGGGCACATCCTCATGAGGGATTTGCTCCAGGAGATGCGCGATGCAGTTGAGCCGCGCACGCTTCTTGTCAACGGCTTCGACCACCCACCATGGCGCTTCGGCTATGTGGGTGCGCTCCAACATCGATTCCTTGGCGCGGGTATAATCCTCCCAGCGCCGCCGTGATTCCACGTCCATCGGCGACAGCTTCCACTGCTTCAAAGGATCGTGGATTCGCATGGCGAAGCGGAACTGCTGCTCCTCGTCGGTGATGGAAAACCAGTATTTGACCAGGATAATGCCAGACCGCACCAGCATCCGCTCGAACTCCGGCACCGACCGGAAAAATTCCTCGACATCCTGCTCCGTACAGAAGCCCATCACCCGTTCGACGCCGGCACGATTATACCAGCTGCGATCAAACAACACGATCTCACCGGCTGCGGGCAGATGTGCGGCATAGCGCTGGAAATACCATTGGGTGCGCTCGCGCTCATTGGGAGCGGGCAGAGCAGCGACGCGGCAGACGCGCGGGTTCAGCCGCTGGGTGATCCGCTTGATGGCTCCACCCTTGCCTGCGGAATCGCGACCCTCGAACAGGACGACGACTTTGAGCCCCTTGTGCACCACCCAGTCCTGCAATCGGATCAGTTCGTGCTGGAGGCGAAATAGCTCGCGAAAATAGGTGCGCCGTTCCAGTTGCTCGCGATCTGGATGCTCCTCCATGTCGGCCAGCATCGTTTCCAGCCGGCCTTCATCGATCTCCATCTCCAGTTCCTCGTCGAAACTGTCGGCAATCTCCGCCTTGATACGGTCCATGGCGAAGGTCGGGTCGTCGAAGGTCATGGTGTCACTTTCGGTGCGATGGCAATGGCCCTTCCTCGCACCCGCTGATGACAAGCCGTTTACGCACACGCTATCCGATGCCGTGCAATCGCGTTGGAAAGCGGGTGATCCCCAGTTCCGGCCGCAGCCGCGCCTCGATCTCCGGTGGCAGTGCTCCAAACAGGATCGTGTGCGCGTCGGCAATGTCCAGCATCTGCGCCATGATCGGCCCGCAATTGCGCATATGGGCCAGCATTGCATCGGGATCGCGATAGACGTCCAGCGCCACGCAATTGCCGTCTGCATCGAAGAACCACTCATAGCCGAGCGTACCCGGATCGGCTGCACAGGCATGGTCATAGGCCTGCCGCGCCAGATCGCGAAACCGTACCGCCTGCCCTTCACGCGGGCGGAACCAGGCTAGGGCACATAATCGTTCGTCGCCCGGCGGCGGTACGCGATGCGGCGCCGGATCGGTCATCCTGCCGAAGGCAAGCGGTCCCAGATACTCGACCTGCCCCAGCTTTTGCCGCATACGGTCCTGCACGGCATCTGGCACCTGCCCGGCGAAACTGATCGACAGGTCGGCATGGGCCATGACCGCCGCCACCCGGCCATCCTGCATTTTCCCATGCAGCGCCAGCGCGGCCGGATCATCATACACCTCGATGACATAGGCCTGCCGCCCGTCCGCACTCAAATACCATTCATAATATTGGGTGCCGGTCATGTCAGGCAGGATGGCCTCGTGGCAGGCGCGCGCCGCCGCCTCAAATACCGCGGTCTTGCCGTCATGAATGGCAATCGGCACGAAACCGTAGATCTTCTCCATCACCTGCTCCCCCTTTAGATTGCCGTGCCGCCATCGACCGGCAAGGCCACGCCGTTGATGAAACTCGCCTCCTCCGACGCCAGCCACAGCACCGCACCCGCCACTTCCTGTGGCAGGCCGGGGCGCTGCATCGGGATTCTGGCAGTCAGCATCGCCAGCTTGTCTTCCGCGCCGGCAAAGCCCGCCTCGACCAGATCGGTCATCACTAGGCCGGGGCAGACGGCATTGACGCGAATGCCCCGCGCCGCATTTTCCAGCGCTACGCATTTGGTCATGCCCAGCACTGCATGCTTGCTGCCATAATAGGCGCTGCATCCCGGACTGCCGCGCAACCCCGCCACCGACCCGCAATTGACGATGGCGCCGCCGCCGGACGCCAGTAAGGCAGGCACCTGATATTTCATCGCCAGCCATGTGCCGGTGACGTTGATTGCCATCACTTGCTCGAACATGACAAGGTCGGCATCCTCCACAGACAGGTTAACTGTGCCGGTGATGCCGGCATTATTATAGGCGACATGCAGGGCGCCGAATGTCTCGACGGTCCTCGCCACCATCGCCGCGACCGACTCGGGCTGGGTAATATCCGTCTGGACGAAATCGGCCGTGCCGCCGACAGCGCAGATCGCCTCTACGCCTTCCTCACCTTCTGTCAGCCGTCGGCCGGCGATCATCACCCGCGCGCCTTCCGCGGCAAAGGCCTGCGCCGTCGCCAGCCCGATCCCCGATGTACCGCCCACGACCAACGCGACGCGTCCGTCAAACCGCTTTGCCATATATCCTCTCCACGATCCGATTTAGGGTAACGATACGGATTGCAAAATAAGTTCGCAAGATTATCATACGCAGATAATCAAATTTCGGGGAGGGCACATGGCCAGCGATTTTACGTCCATCATCTATGCGGAGCAGGACCATGTCGCGACGCTGACGCTCAATCGCCCCGACGTGCTGAATTCGATGGACGAGGCGATGACCGGCGAGATCGTGTCGGTGATCGAAAGGCTGCGCCGCCCCGGCAAGCTGCGCGCGCTCGTCATCGCCTCCACCGGTCGCTGCTTTTCGGCCGGCGGCAATTTCGACGAGATTCATCGCCTGATCGAGGATTATGACGCCCGCATGGATGCCTATGACAATGGGCGCCGCGTCATTCATGGCATGGCGGAAATCGCTGTCCCGGTAATCGTCGCGCTGCAAGGCGATGTCTATGGCCTGGGCACATCGCTCGCTTTGTCAGCGGACATCATCGTCGCCTCGCGCAATGTCAGGATCGGCGATCCGCATGTGAAGGTCGGTCTGGTCGCGGGCGATGGCGGCACTTTGGTCTGGCCCGCCGCCTTCGGCCTGCTCAAGTCCAAGCGGCACTTGCTGACCGGCGATCCGATCGGCGCGGAAGAAGCGCACAGCCTTGGTGCAATCAGCGAGTTGGTGGACGACCCCGAACAGGCACTGCCGCTGGCGCAGCAACTCGCTGCCAAGGTTGCCGCGCTGCCGCCGCTCGCGGTCCAATATACCAAGCGCGCACTCAATCATTCGATGCAGCGCGCCGCGCTCGACCATTTTGAATTCGCCATGGCGCTGGAACAATATGCCATGACCAGCGAGGATCTGAAGGAAGCCCTCTCCGCGCTCAAGGAGAAGCGCCAGGCCAGCTTCAACAATCGCTGATCCCATGCATCCGCGCGACTACAGACAGGACAGCCGCCCCGCGATCATCATGGCAGGCAGCGGGCAGACGGTCAGCTTCGCCGAACTGGACGATCGCGCCAATCGCGTCGCGCACCTGTTGCGCGCGCGCGGGTTGCAACCGGGCGACCGCGTGGCGCTCTGGATCGACAACAGCCCCCATTATCATGAGATCGCCTGGGGCGCCTATAATGCAGGCCTGCTCTTCGTCCCCATCAGCACCCGGCTCAAGGCAGATGAGGCGGCCTATATCGTCCGCGATTGCGGCGCGACATTGCTCTTCGCGTCTCCTTCGGTCGATCATCGCGGTATCGCGGCGCTGCTCGGTACCGACGTCGAATTGCTCCTCATCGGCGACAGCTACGACCGCGCCGTCGCGCCGCTGCCGACGACGCCGATTCCAGATGAAACGCGCGGCAGTGCCATGGTCTATTCCGCCGGCACCACCGGCCGGCCCAAGGGCATCACACCTCACCCGACCCCTGCGTCGATCGGGGAACCGCACCCGCTCACCACCACGCTGGTCGATCTGTTCGAGCTTGATCGCGATACCGTCTATCTGTCGCCCGCACCGCTCTATCATACCGCGCCGCTGAAATGGACGATGGCGGTGCAACAGGCCGGCGGCACGGCCATCATCATGGAGACATTCGACGCCGCCGCCGCGCTGCGCGCGCTCGAAACTTATCGCGTCACCCATAGTCAGTGGGTCGCCACCATGTTCGTCCGCATGCTGCAACTGGACCCGGAGCAGCGCCGCTTCGACAGCAGCGCCCACCGCTTCGCCATCCACAGCGCCGCACCTTGCCCGATACCGGTCAAGGACGCGATGATGGATTGGTGGGGGCCGATCCTGCACGAATATTATGGCGGCTCAGAATCCGTCGGCCAGACCGCTATCGGCCCGCAGGAATGGCTGCAAAGGAAGGGGTCGGTGGGGCGAGCCACACGCGGCATTCTGCATATCGTGGACGATGACGGGCGCGAACTTGGCGCCGGGCAGACCGGCCTCGTCATGTTCGAAGGCTGCGGTGGCTTCACCTATCATAATGATCCGGGCAAGACCGGCCGCGCCTATGATGCGCGTGGCTGGGCGACGTTCGGCGATATCGGCCATGTCGATGCGGACGGCTATCTCTTCCTCACCGACCGGCGCGATTATGTCATCAATGCGGGCGGCGTGAACATCTACCCGCAGGAAGCGGAAAACCTGCTCAGCCTCCATCCCGCCGTACAGGATGTTGCCGTCTTCGGTATTCCCAACCCCGAATATGGCGAGGAAGTGAAGGCGGTCGTCCAGCTTCGCGATCTTGCCTTGGCCGGTCCGGCGCTGGCTGATGAACTGATTGCCTGGTGCCGCGAACGGCTCGCCACCAACAAATGCCCGCGCAGCATCGACTTCGAAGCCGACATGCCGCGCGAACCCACCGGCAAGTTGCTGAAACGCCTGTTGAAGGCGCGCTACTGGCCCGCGCCATCAGGAGACGCGCATGTCCGAGCCTGAACTGCTCACGCACATAGACGAGGGCATCGCCCGCATCATTTTCAACCGCCCTGCCGTCCGCAATGCGCTGACGGCAACCATGGTGCAGGGCATGATCGCCTTCCTGCGAGAATGTGAGGGGCGCGACGATGTGCGCGTGATCTTGCTGACAGGGGCTGGCGATCATTTCATGGCCGGCGGCGATGTGAAAGCCTTCGCCCGCAGTGCGGATGCCGCGCCAGCAGACCGCAGCACCCTGTTCGAAACGCTGGCGCTCGACACGCTGCCGCTTTTCGCGCTGTTGGAACGCATGCCCAAGCCGATCGTCGTCAAGGTGCGCGGCGCCTGTGCAGGGGCCAGTATCGGCTATGTCGCGGCGGCCGATTTCGCGATCATTTCCGATACCGCGCTGTTCATGGTCGCCAATGCCGGGATCGGTACCAGCCCGGATGGTGCGACCAGTTGGCACCTGCCGCGCATCGTCGGCATGCGCAAGGCGAAGCAGATGTGCCTGCTGGGCGACCGGCTGAATGCGCAGGACGCGCTGGATTGCGGCCTTGCCACCTGGCTGCATCCCGACGCCGAACTGGACGTGGCGGCGGAAAAACTGCTCCGCCGCCTTGCCGCCGCGCCGACCGTCGCGCTGGGACAGGCGCGGCAATTGCTCAATGCGGCGTCAGGCAATGCGCTGACCGATCAACTGGCGCTGGAGGGTCGGGCCGCCGGCCTGTGCGCTGCCACCCAGGATTTCGCGGAAGGCGTGACAGCCTTCACCGAAAAGCGCGCCCCCAATTTCAAAGGACAATGACATGACAGGCATGCTGGACGGGATCAGGATATTGGACGTCACCCGCTTCGTCGCGGGGCCTGCGGCCACGGTGCTGATGGCGGATCTGGGCGCGGACGTGATCCGCATCGAATCTCCCGGCGGGGCGGAGGACCGGAGCACCTTGCCTTTCAAGGACGGATTCCATGGTGGCGTCGGCTTCACCCAGTTGGGACGCAACAAGCGGGGCCTTTCGCTCGACCTGTCGAAGGACGAGGGGCGGGCGGTGTTCGATCGGTTGCTGCCGACCGCCGACATCGTGGTCGCCAACCTGCCGCGCAAGACCGCTGCCGCGCTCGGCCTCGATTATGAGCGCATGGCGTCGATCAAGCCCGACATCATTTTCGTCCATATGACGACCTTTGGCAATGACGGCCCCTATGCCGATCGCCTTGGCTTCGATGCGATCGCGCAGGTGATGAGCGGCCTCACCCATATCAGCGGCGATCCGGGCAAGCCGATGAAGCATAACAGCGCCTGGGTCGACATGAGCACCGGCTTCCTTGCTGCTTTCGGCGCGATGGCGGCGCTGCACCACCGCAACCGCACGGGGGAGGGGCAGAAGGTCGAAACCAACCTGCTCCAGACCGCCATGACTGTCGGCAATTATTTCCTGTTCGACCAATATTACAACCAGACCGATCGGGTCGGCACCGGCAATCGGGCGCAATCGGGTGGCCCGGCGGACCTCATCCAGACGAAGGATGGCTGGGTCTACATGGTGGCGCTGGGCGATCCGATGTTCCGGCGCTTCATGCAGATGATCGGGCGGGAGGATCTGCTGGACGATCCACGCTTCGCCAATGACGAACTGCGCGCCGAACATGGCGCGGCGCTGAGCGCTATCGTGACCGACTGGGCACGCCAATATGGCAACGCCGAAATCCTGCCGATCCTGGAGGCCAACCGGATTCCTGCTGGGCCGCTTTTGACCCCGCAGGAGGCGCTGGACGACCCCCATGTGCGCGATCAGTTCCTGGTCGAAGTGCCGGTAGAGGGGCTGCCCCGGCCGCTTCCTTATGTGAAGCCGCCCGTCACCTTCAGCAAGACGCCGGGCGAAATCCGCAAGGGGCCGCCGCGCCCCGGCGAGGATGGTGATGCGGTTCTGACAGAGGCCGGCTTTGCGCCGGAGGAGATTGCCGGCCTGCGCGCCGCCGGGATCATTTAGCGAAGGCTGCGCAGCCCTGCCCGAACCTCGTCCACAAAGGTTGCGGGCTGCTCGAAGGCGGCGAAATGCCCGCCCTTGGCCGCGCGGTTCCAGTAGATGATGTCAGAAAAGACCCGTTCCGCCCAGCGACGGGGCGGGCGGCGCATTTCGGCTGGGAAGATGCTGCACGCGACCGGCAGGTCGATCGCCGCATTGCCAAAGGCGCTGCGGAAACTCTCCCAATAGAGGCGCGCGGAGGAAGCCGCGCTGTCGGTCAGCCAGTAGAGCATGATCGTGTCGAGCATCGCGTCCCGATCCAGCGCCTGTTCTGCATCGCCATCATGATCGGTCCAGGCGTGGAATTTCTCGTAGATCCAGGCTGCCTGACCGACCGGCGAGTCCGCCAGCGCATAGCCCAATGTCTGCGGCCTTGTGCTTTGCTGCGTCGAATAGCCAAGCCCGGTCTGCTTGTGCGCTTCCGCGACGTCGCGCGCTTCCTGCGCCTCCGCGTCGGTAAAATCCTCGTCGGGCGGCGGGAAGCACACGACCATATTAAGGTGGATGCCGATCAGGCCCGGCACCTGCTGCACTGCCATCGCCCGCGTGATTGCCGATCCCCAGTCGCCACCCTGCGCGACATAGCGATCATAGCCCAGCCGCTGCATCAGCGTGCCCCAGCAACGCGCGATCCGCTCCACCGTCCATCCGGTCGCCGCCGGTTTGTCGGATAATCCATAACCAGGCAGTGATGGAATGACGAGATGGAAGGCATCTTCGGCCCGGCCGCCATGGCGGGTGGGATCGGTCAACGGCCCGATCACTTCGAGAAATTCCAGGAACGTCCCCGGCCAGCCATGACTCAATATCATCGGCATGGCGTCGGCATGCGGCGATCGGACATGCAGGAAATGGATACCGAGGCCATCGATCATCGTACGATAATTGGGCCAGGCGTTGACCGCCGCCTCGCATCGCCGCCAGTCATAGCTATCCCGCCAATGGTCGACCAGCGCGCGTATCCGTTCTAGCGGTACGCCCTGCGACCAGTCGTCCACCGTCTCCCGGTCCGGCCAGCGTACCCGTGCCAGTCGCACCGCCAGATCGTCCAGCGCAGCCTGCGGCACGTCGAGGGTGAAGGGCAGAATGGCGTCGCCTTGCGCAGCATCCAGCGGCGGCGGATAGAAGCTCATGCTCCCAGCCGATCGAGCAGGTCGCCCAGCCGGAACAGCGCCTGCCGCCGATGCCAGCGGGCCATGCCGAATCGGACATCGTCAAAATGCCCTTCCTCCAGATTGCGCACCGCCTTGTGCCCCATCACCCCCAGCCGTAACTGGCCCCAGAGGAGATAGAAATCGAGCTGTTCCTGCGGTGGCAGCCAGCCGCCGGCATTTTCATATGCCTTCAGGAAATCGCTAAAGCTGCCCATGCTTTGCGCAGCGTACCAGAGATAGGCGAGGTCGGCCGCCGGCGTGCCGACATGGGCGAATTCCCAGTCCAGCACCGCCGCCACCCGGTCGCCCTCGACCAGCATATTATTATAGTTGAAGTCGTCATGGGTCAGCGCCGCCGGACCATAGGCCTGTGCGCGATGCCGGTCGATCCAGTCAAAACAGGCATCCATGATCGCATTGCCTTCGCCCAGCGCCTGCCAGTCCGCGCGATATTCGGCGAATTGCGCGTCGAAAAAGGCGTCCCCCTGCGGCTGGTCGGTGCGGGGCCAGCCGGTCACCGGGACGGCATGCACTCTGGCCATGCAGCCAGCGGTATCGGCGAGCAGCGCCTTGTTGGGACCGGGCGGCACATAGATGCTGCCCACCGGCGCGCCGGATGCACGCGCGAAGACGATGAAGGGGTCGCCGATCACCGTGCCGCTCGGTTCAAGCAGGAAGGGCTGCGGAATCCGCGCGCCATGATCCCAGAGCAGGCGCAATGGTCCCCATTCGTCGATCACCGTCGTGCCCAGATAATTATTGGCACTGCGATCGACCCGCAGGGCGAGGTTTGCCGGCAAAGTCCGCGCTCCCTCAATCGTCACTAGCACCGTCTTTTTCGACATGCCGCGCGACACGGTCTGCGCCGATCGCACGACGATATCGCCTTCACCTGCCATAGCCTGATTGAGGAAATCGGCCAGTGCTGCGCGATCCAGTACATCATCGGTCGCCATCGTCTTCCGACTGTCTCTCTCGCTGTTCGCGACCTGCTCGAATGTGCGTTGATAGGTCATCTCGTCGGCCACCGATCCGCGTGGCAATATCAGCGCCTCCTGCGTGATGATGTCACCCAGCAGCATGGCGATGGCGTCCTTGGCGGCAGTGTCAGCGTCCAGCCGTCCGACAGCATCGCGGACCAGTCGCAATTGATTGGCGGTGCCGATGCTCATTGATACGGTCCTCCCAGCGTGGAACTGCGGCCGATTTCTACCAGCCCTTCGCCCTGTTCGCCGGTTTCGATCAGGCGCAAAGGGCAGAAATTCTCGACGATATGGAAACGGGCCTTGCCGGCCGGCGCTTCGGATACCAGCGGCACATGGGCGAAGCGGCCTGCTATGTCGCTTTCGATCGTGTAGCGTGCGCCGAACACATCCTCGACCTCATGGATCAGTCTGGCGCACAGGCCATCGGCCATCTCGCCTTCCGTCCGCACCTCGATCCGCCGCAGCGCGCGCGGGCCGTCGCCGTCCACGACATAGCCTTCCTTTGCGACGAAGCCGGGCCGATGGGTGGTGGAAATGGTCTTGATGCCGAAGCTGTGACCGGGGAAGTTCAGTCCGCACCAGTTATGCGTCAGTCCTCCGGAATCGCTGCGCATCACCCAGCTATGGTCGCGATAGCCGCTGCCGCCGATCGCCCGCTCTCCGCCATCGGCAAAGCGGAGGTGCCCCTGCGCATCAAGCGCCTGCTGCTGGTGATTATAGGGCAGGTTGAGGCCGAGCGTCATCACCTCCTGAAAGGAGGGCGCCGGGTTGCCGGCAGTCCGGCAGGCGGCATAGTCGAACGTCGCCTGCCGCGCGGTGAAGGCGAGCGTCAGGTCGATCTCATCGGTCTTCAGCGCCAGTTCGAACCGCCGGTGCGGCTCGGCGAAATGGAGCGACAGCGCGCCATCGCCGATCCGTCGCTGATGCTCGAAATCGGCGGGAAAGGGCGTAACATTGGCATAGCGGATCGACCGTCCACCCACTTCCAGATTGGCGGTATAGCGGGCCCGGTCATGCCCCGGCTCATGATTGAGGTGAAAGACGCCGAATGCGTCGCTCTCCGGCGCGATCAGGATGAAAAAATAATTCTCCTTGTAGCGCAATTGCGCGAAGGCCGGGACAGGGTGGGGCAGGTCGTCATGGATGCTCGTCATGCGTCATTCGCCTTCCGGAAAATCGGCCAGTGGCGCGACCGTAGCGCTCCACTGAAGATCGGTAATCTTGGCCTCATGGGCCGCGACGATGGTGGGGTGCGCCTGCGCGCCCAGCACGAGCCGTAATGGTGGGGCCTCGTCCAGCACGGTATCGATTATGATCTTCGCGCCACGCGCGGGATCACCCCGTTGCGTGCCATCAGTCGCCGCATAAGCGCGCCGTTGTGCCAGCGTGCTGGCATAATCTGCGATTTCCGTTTCGGGCAGGTCGATCGAGCGGCCGAAGAAATCGGTGCGGAACGGGCCGGGACAGACGATCATCGCCCGGATGCCGAGGTCGCGCGCCTCGGCCGCCAGCGCTTCGGTCATCGCCTCCAGTGCTGCCTTGCTCGCGGAATAATAGCCCGACCCGGCAAAGCCCCGCGCCCCGGCGGTGGAGGATATGTTGACCACAAAGCCGGATCGCCGCGCCCGCATGCCGGGCAGCACTGCCCGCATCAGCGCGGCGGGGCCCAGCACATTGGTCGCGAACTGCCGCTCCACCGCCTGCACATCGGCTTCTTCGATGGTGGACAGGAAGCCGTAGCCGGCATTGTTGACCAATATGTCGATCGCACCGAACCGCTCGATCGCGGCCGTCACCGCGGCTTCAATCGCCGCGCCCGATGTCACGTCCAGTCGCACGGCCATGCACCGGTCTGGCGCCAGCGCGACAAGATCGGTCACATCCTCCGGCCTGCGCGCGGCGGCTACGGCCCGGTCGCCGCGTAACAGGATATCCCGCACCAATGCGCGGCCAAAGCCCGCCGATGCCCCGGTGACGAACCATGTCCTCACACAATCTCTCCCCCGGCCAGGGTGAAGTTGCGCGGGCTGGAGCCATGCTCATGGGTGATCCGCCATTGCCCGTCCTCGCCGCGCAGCCAGATCAGCGTCAGGCGGAACTGCTTGGCGAAATCGTCGCCGCCTTTCGACGTGCCGAACCAGTCGGCCGCGACCGATATCCAGGCCACATCGCCGTTGCGGAAGATGCGCGGGCTATCGCGAAAGACGAAGCGGATGCTGCTATATTTCTCCAGCACCTTGTACCAGCCGACAGCATAGGCGTCCCAGCCGATATAGCCCTCCAGCGGCGGCGCGACGTCATAGGCGGTGAAGCGCTCGTCCATCAGGTAGAGATGCTCGACCGTGGCGCGATCCAGCGCACCGCCGCTGCCGTCATATTGGCGTCGATATTCCTCCAGCCGTTCAGCCAGCACGGCGATTTCGGGATCGGTGGCGTCGTTCATGCACCTGCCTCCGTCCATGCGCGCATGCCGGTCAGCGCGTCGGCAAAATCCTCCATAAACTCCTGCACCACTGTCCGTGCAGATTTGGCGCTGTCGATCAGGCCGATGCCTTGGCCCACCCCTTCGGTCAGTATCGCGCGCGCCGCTTCATTGCCGCCATCGACCGACTTCTCCGCCAGCTGGAGTGCGCGATTGGTCAGGATATGCTGGAACGGCATGGGCAGCGGGTCGGGACTGTCTGGCCCTTCCCACGCTTCATTCCATGCCGATTTCAATTGCCGCGCGGTTTTGCCCGTCATCGCCCGAGATCGCAGCGTATCACGCGACCGGGCGGCGAGAAGCCGCTCCCGCACCGCCGGATGAACGTCGCTCTCCGCCGTTGTCAGCCATACCGATCCGGTCCAGGAGCCCGCGGCGCCCATGGTCATCGCCGCCGCCATCTGCCGCCCGGTGACGATGCCGCCGGCCGCTAGCACCGGCATATCCTTGCCCATCACCTCCAGCATGCGGGTGATTTCGGGCACCAGCACCATGGTCGACACCTCGCCGCAATGGGCGGCTGCCTCCGTCCCCTGCGCCACCAGCACATCGACGCCGGCGTCGATCTGGCGCAGCGCATGCGCCTTCGATCCTATGAGCGCGCCGACCGGCACGCCTGCCGCCTTGCACTTGTCGATCATGAAGGGCGGCGGCTTGCCCAGCGCATTTACAAACAGGCGGATGGGATGGCGCAGCCCTTCGTCCACCATGCGCTCGGCGGTGTCGAGGAAATGACTGATCTCGCGATCCTCGTCGGCATCGACCTGCATGGCCGTGTCGATGCCATGGCGGCGCAGCAGGTCATCGACGAAGCGGCGATGGCCTTCCGGTATCTGCGCTTCCAGTGCATGCGTGGTGACGGCCGCCGCATCGCGATCGGCCATGTTTTCCGGCACCGCAATATCCAGCCCGTATGGGCGACCGTCGACATGGGCGTCGATCCAGTCCAGTTCGATCCTCAATTGGTCGGGCGTCATCTTGCCGTTGGTGGCGCCAAACACGCCGAAACCGCCCGCGCGACTGACCGCCGCGACCACATCGCGGCAATGGCTGAAAGCGACCAGCGGGAAATCCACGCCCACCAGTTCGCAGAAGCGGTTGCTCATATCCTCCACTCCCTCGTCGTTCGACGTCCGCAATTGGGAAGCGGCATCGAATCATCTGTCGGTCGTGATTTTTGTCTCGACCGGATTAGATCGCAAGCATATAATGCTCTACATAACGATATTCATGATGATGGGAGGATGGCTGCACTATGGCGCGCATGGGATATAGCGAAGAGCATGAGGCGTTCCGGCACACGGTGCGCAGCTTCCTAGACCGGGAGCATGAACCCTATCTGCGCCAATATGAGGCCAAAGGCGGGCTGGACCGCGATTTCTGGAAAAAGGCGGGCGCGGCCGGCCTGCTGGGCCTCGCGCATACGGGTGAAGGCGATTTCACTTATTATGCCATCATGGCGGAAGAGCTGGGCCGCACCGCCGGCAGCGCCACGACTGGCAGTTCCCTCATGGCGGACGTCGCGACCTATATATTGATCGGCCACGGGACGCAGGCGCAGAAGGATCGCTATCTGCCCGGCGTCCTGACTGGCGAGTGGACGCAGGCCATGCCGCTGACCGAACCGGGCGTGGGCAGCGACGCGACCGCCATTGCAGCGACGGCGACGCGCGACGGCGACGACTATGTCATCAATGGCGAGAAATATTTCATCTCCAACGGGGCGGGCGCGAACCTGCTGTACGTCGTCGCCAAGACCGATCCGGCCAAGGGCGGGCGCGGCATGAGCGTCATCATCGTGGAATCCGATACGCCCGGCGTCGCCCAGTCGAAAATTCCGATGATCGGCTGGCGGCAGGGCGATACCGGCGCGCTCAATTTCGACAATGTCCGCGTGCCGGCGACCAATCTCGTCGGCGTCGAAGGCGGGGCGATGAAGATATTGATGGATACCTTCCTGGAGGATCGCATCCAGATCGCGGCCCGCTGCCTGGGCGCGGCTTCCAAGGCACTGGAATTGACGCTCGACTATGTGAAGCAGCGCAAGGTGTTCGACCAGCGGGTGATCGATTTCCAGAACAGCCAGTTCATGCTGGCCGATTGCCGCGCCGATATTCGCATTACCGAAACCATGGTCGACACCGCGATGATCCGGCTGCGGAACAAGGCATTCACCTTCGAGGATGGCGCGATCCTGAAATTATGGGCGACGCAGATGGAGGGGCGGGTGCTGGATCGCTGCGTCCAGTTGTTCGGCGGCGCGGGACTGATGGACGAAAACTCGATCGCCCGCATGTGGACCGCCGCGCGTATCCAGCGCATCTATGCGGGCACAGATGAATTGCAGAAGGTCGCGATCGCGCGCGGGATGCTGGCATGAGCGGGGAGAGCGTCGAAGCGTTCGCTCGCCGCTATGGCGATGCCTGGGCCGATCCGGACAGCGACGCCTTCGTCGCGCTGTTTGCGCCCGATGCCGTCTATCGCGACGATCAGGTCGGCCGGCTGAACGAAGGCCATGCGCAGTTGCGCGCCTTCCACGCCCATTTCGTTGCCGCCATTTCCGATATCCGCATGGATTTCCCGCGCGCGTTCCAGTCGGGGCAGGACGTCTGTCTGGAATGGCGGTTCAGCGGGCGGCAGACCGGCACCTATCATGGCCGACCGCCCACCGGCATTGCCTTTTCCGGGCCGGGCGTTGCGCTCATTCGCCTTGCGCCAGACGGGCTGATCCAGTCGGTGATCGACTATTATGACAGCGGGGCGGTGAAGACGCAGTTGAATGCGGAGGCGCACGCATGACCATCAGGGTGGAAAGGCAGGGCGCGGTGGCGCTGGTGACATTGGATCGGCCGCAGGCGAAGAATGCGATCACCGACGCCATGCGCCGCCAATTGTGGGAAGCGTTCGAGGATATCGCGCTGGACAAGGACGTCCGCGCCGTTGTGTTGACTGGTGAAGGCGGCGATTTCTGTTCCGGCGCGGATGTCGGCACGTTCGGCGGTGGCGGCCTGCCCGGATCGCTGGGGCGAATGCACGAACTGGGGCGGATCAACCGCGCCATCTATCACCTGAACAAGCCGACGATCGCTGCCGTACCGGGCATCTGCGCCGGCATGGCCTGGGGCTTTGCGCTGTGCTGCGATTTCGTGCTGGCGGCGGAGAGCGTCAAATTTGTGCAGATATTCCGCAATGTCGGCCTGGCGCCCGATGGCGGATCGGTCTGGCTGCTCAACCGGCTGGTCGGACCCATGCGGACGAAGGAACTGTGCTATAGCGGCCGGGTGGTGCGCGCAGACGAGGCGCTGCGGCTGGGGCTGGCGCTGGAAGTGCTGGCGACGGACGATCTGCTGCCCCGCGCCATGGCGTTCGCGCAGGAACTGGCGGCGGGGCCGGGCATTTCCATCGGCCTTGCCAAGCGACAGGTCGATCTCGCCGCGACCATGGATTTCGACCAGTTCCTGTCGGCCGAACATATGATGCAGCCGGTCGCCAGCCGGTCGGAGGATCATGGCGAGGGCGTTGCCGCCTTCCGCGAGAAGCGCAAGCCCGTGTTCAAGGGTGCATGAGGTCGGGCCGTTCGCGCGCGACCAGCCGCCGGGCATGGACGAACATGATGCCTGACAGGATGCAGGTGCCCATGCCCGCCATCATCGCATAGCGCAGGCTGTCCGCCGCGAAGACCGGCCGCCAGTGATCGCTGAGCGCACCCACCAGAAATGTGGTCAGCGCGCCGCCGATCACTGCATTGGCACAGTTGGATATGCCCGCCGCCGTGCCCCGCGTATGTGGCGCGCTGACCGCCTGATAGGCGGCTGAGAAGCAGGGGGAGTAAAGCACGCTGACGCAGGTGCCCATGAAGGTGGCGGCCAGCGCCCACTCCTTCGACGGGGCGATGAAGATCAGCATGTAGAGCGGGAACAGCGCAAAGACGTTCCAGATCGAAAAGCGGATCAGTGCGTCGGTCCCCTTGGCCGCCAGCCAGTTGCCGATCCACCCGCCGCCGATCAGGCCCAGCGCCATCCCGCCCGCCATCAGCGGGCCAAAGATCAGGCCGACCTCGCGCACGCTCATGCCATGGCTGCGGATGAAGAAACTGCCCAACTGGTTGACCAGCCCGACATTGACGAAGGTGACCACCGATCCCGCCGCGATCAGCCAGACCAGCGGCCGGTTGCGCCAGACGTCACCAAAGGTCGATCCGCGCATCTCCACCAGCCGTTGTACCGGTGCCCGCTTGGGCTCACGTCCCTTCCACAGCACCAGCAGCGCCAGCAGCAGGCCGGGCGGTCCCGCGACCAGAAAGGCCGGGCGCCAGCCATATTCGGATGCGATCCAGCCGCCCACGGTCCAGGCGATCAATATGCCCGCCATGCCCCCGGCATAGAAAGTGCCCATGGCGAGCGGCCGGCGGGCGGGTGGATAGCTGTCGCTGATGAGCGACATGGCGGCGGGCACGATGGCGGATTCGCCTGCGCCCACGGCGGCACGGGCCAGCGCCAGTTGCGGGAAGCTGGACGCAAGGCCGCATCCCATGGTGAAAAGGCTCCACAGACCAAGCGATCCGGCGACCAGCCGCGACCGGCTCCAGCGATCGAGCAGCCAGCCCGTCACCATGCCCAATATGCCATAGACGAGAACGAAGGCCGCGCCGGTCAGCAGGAAAAGCTGGGTATCGGACAGGCTGAACTCGACCTTGATCGGCTCGGCGACCACCGCGATCATCAGCCGGTCGACATAGGCAAGGCAATAGGCGGCGGACAGCAGCGCCAGCATCATCGGCGCGCCGGTCGTTTTTGGGGCGACATCGCTCTTCATGGCTTAGCGCGCCGACCGCAGGAAGGGCTGGCCATTGACGGTCAGGCCCGAATAGCTGTTGGCGACCGCCATCGGCAGGAATTCCGCCGGGAAGTTCAGGCTGGGGCGGGACGCGGCATCCAGCTGCGCGATCGCGGCGGGGTCGAGCGTCAGGTCGAGCGCGCCAAGGTTCGCCTCGAACTGCGCCAGAGTCCGCGCGCCCATGATCGGTGCGGCGACACCCGGTCGTGCCAGCAACCAGGCCAGCGCCACGCTGGCCGGGGTTGCGCCATGGGCGGCGGCGATGCCCTTCAGCAGGTCGATCACCTCGAACGCATGTTCGCTGATATGGCGTTCCAGACTGTTGGCGCGGCCCGGTGACGCGGCCTGCTGATGATCGCGATCATATTTGCCGCTGAGCAGCCCCGACCGCAGCGGCGACCAGGGGGCGATGCCCAGCCCCATCGCCTGCGCCATCGGCACCAGTTCCCCCTCGACCGTCCGTTCCAGCAGGGAATATTCGACCTGCAACGCGATCAGCGGTGCCCAGCCCCGGAAGCGGGCGATGGTCTGCGCCTGTGCCACCTGCCAGGCTGGGGTGTCGGAAAAGCCGATATAGCGGACCTTCCCCATGCGGACGAGATCATAGAGCGCGGCCATCGTCTCCTCCACCGGGGTGAAGGGGTCGGCCCAATGCTGCCAGTAAAGGTCGATATGGTCGGTGCGCAGCCGTTGTAGCGAGGCGTCGCAGGAGGCCATGATCGCCTTGCGACTGGCGCCACCGCCATTGACATTGCCCGGCTGCATATTGCCGCTGAACTTGGTCGCGATCACCATGCGGTCGCGCCGGGCGGGATCGGTGGCGATCCAGTCGCCGATGATCCGTTCGCTGCTGCCACCGGTATAGATATTGGCGGTGTCGATGAAATTGCCGCCACGATCGGCATAGGCGTCGAGGATGCGGGTCGCCTCATCCGCTTCGCTGCCAAAGCCCCATTCGGTGCCGAATGTCATGGCGCCCAGACAGAAACGGCTGACTTTCAGGCCCGACCGGCCAAGCGTTACATAATGGTCAAGCGGCATGGCGCCTCTCCTTGTTCAACGATCTGGGTGATGGCGAATCGACGGCCGGAGCGATCCGGCACGGCTATCGGGCGGGCTGTCTTGCAAAGGATCGCGCACTCGGATGCGCCAAATGCGACAGCGAGTTGGACAGGTGTTGCGCCTTATCGCATCCCGCCGTCAGGCCCGGATTCCCTTGCATTTTCGCATCCTCTCGCGCTTTTCACCTTTACATTTGCAATGTCGGCGAAAAACCGTAAATACATATATAGTCAGCAAGCGTATAGAACTGACGAACATAATCAATATAGATTACGACATTGGAGGGAGGATGTGATGAAGCGGTTCGGAACCCTGCATGCGCTAGCCATGACGAGCTGTCTGGCGGGCGTGACCCCGGCCTTCGCGCAGGATCAGGCGCCCCAGGCCCCGGAACAAGCCCAAAGCCAGGCTAATGTCGGCGTGGCCGACATCATCGTGACGGCCAACCGCCGTGCGCAGAACCAGCAGGATGTGCCGATCGCCGTTAGCGCGGTGACCAGCGAACTGGCTGAGAAGCTGGGCGTGACCGATATTGCCACGCTGACCAATGTGGTGCCGGGCTTCACCTTCAACCGGCAAAGCTCCGGCGCGCAGCCCTTCATTCGCGGCATCGGCAACCAGTCGGCGACGATCGGCAACGAACCATCGGTCGCGATGTTCGTGGACGACGTCTATATCCCGACCAGCAACGCGGCGATCTTCGAATTCAACAATATCGATTCCGTCGAAGTGCTCAAAGGGCCGCAGGGCACGCTGTTCGGTCGCAACGCGACCGGCGGCGTCGTGCATGTCCATACCCGCGATCCGTCCACCACCAAGTCGTCGGCCGATTTCGAGATCGGCTATGGCAATTATGAGACGGTAACGGCCAAGGCCTATGTGAATTTGCCAGTATCCGAAAGCATCGCCGTCAATCTGGCCGCCTATCGCGTCGATCAGGGCGAGGGCTGGGGCCATGACATCTATACCGGCGACGATCTTTATACCCGGCGTGCCTGGGGCCTGCGCGGCAAGATCCTCTTCAAGCTGGGCGAGGATACCGAATTGCTGTTGTCGGGCGGCTATAATTACCAGAAGGGTACGGCAGGCATGTCCTTCCGCACGGTGGAGGGCTTTGCCGGCCGCGCGGGGATGACGCCGGAGGAAGCGGGCGCCGGTTTCTATGATGGCATGACCGGCATCGGCGACTGGTACAAGGCCAAATTCGCCATGGGATCGGCCAAGCTGACCCATGATTTCGGCGCGCTGCGCTTCGTCAGCATCACCGCCTATACCGACACGAAGAACCCCAATCATTATGATATTTCCGCCCATCGCGGCAATCTGACCGCCGATTACCGGCAGGAAGAATGGGCCTTCACCCAGGAATTGCAGCTGATGTCGGCGGACGATGCCAAGCTGCAATGGATCGTCGGCGGCTTCTACCTGAAGGACGCGGCACTGTTCGACGGCGTGTTCACCGGCACGGGGCCGGCGGCAGGCACCGGTCCCGGCGGCCTCAATCTGGGGCCGGCGATTCCGGTCGGCCGCTATTCCAGTTCGCACGCGCGCCAGAAGACGGAATCGATCTCTGCCTTCGGTCAGGCAAGCATGGAGATTGTCGATGCGCTGACCGCGACGGTCGGCCTGCGCTATACGTCGGACAAGCGGTCGATCGGCTATAATGGCGGGGATTTCGGCATCATCGGCGGGCCGGTACTGGCGACGGCGGGGCCGTTCCCCGACAGCCGCCGCTTCAACAAGGTGACCGGCCGCTTCTCGCTCGATTACAAGGTCAATGACGACCTGATGGTCTATGCCGCCTTCAACCGCGGCTTCAAGAGCGGCGTCTATTCGACGTCCAGCTACAATAGCGCGACCAAGGCGGTGGTCGCGGCGGTGCAGCCCGAAACGCTCGATGCCTATAGTGGCGGCTTCAAGAGCGAATGGTTCGACCGCATGGTCCGCTTCAATGCGGAGGCTTTCTATTACAAGATTGCCAATGCCCAGTTGCAGAACAATTTGACCAACCAGGCGGGCACCGAAATCCGCAATGCGGGCAAGTCGCGTCTCTACGGGTTTGAGGCGGAACTGACGGTGCAGCCGACGCAGGCGCTGACCATCATGGGCAGCGTGTCGGTGGTGAACGGCAAATATACAAGCTTCCCCGGCGGCCCGACCTATTTCCCGCAGGCACCCAATGACCAGATCCCTATCCCGCAGGGCTGTTCCAGCAATCCGCTGATCTTCCCGGCGGGCGGCGGCGGCCCCGTCTATCCGACCAGCGCCACCACGCCGTTGCTGCCGGTGCCGGGCGGCTGCGACCTCAGCGGCAACAAGACGTTGCAGACCATTCCCTTCTCCAGCAGCCTCAGCGTCGTCTATTCGATCCCGCTGGCGTCGGGATCGATCGACCTGTCGAGCAACTGGCTGCACACCGAGCCCTATTATTTCGAGCCGGACAATAATCCCTTCGTGCGACAGGGGGCAGTCGATCTGGTCAATGCCGCCGCGACATGGAACAGCGGCAGCGGCGTGGGCGTGCGACTGTGGGTCAACAACCTGACCGACAAGAAATATTACAGCTATATCGCCAATAGCGGGTCGTCGGGCGTCAAGGGATCGCCGGCCGCGCCGCGCACCTATGGCGTGACGCTGACGGGTCGTTTCTGACCGAAAAGGGCAGGGGGCGGCGAACCCGTTCCCTGCCATTTCAAGGGAAGCAGGATGCAGTTTATCGACGTCAGCCGTGACGGACCGGTCACCACCGTCACGCTCAATCGCCCGGACGTGATGAACGCCATCAATGTCGAGATGCATGAAGAGTTGCAGGCAGCGTTCGATGGCTTCGCCGCCGACCCCGACCAGCATCTGTGCGTCGTGACCGGGGCGGGGGACCGCGCCTTCTGCGCCGGATCGGACCTGAAGGCAGCGGCGCAGAGTGGGTTGCCGCCCGTCTATCCGCGCAGCGGCTATGCCGGGTTGATCGAACGGTTCGATTGTCCCAAGCCCTTCATCGCGGCAGTGAACGGCGTCGCGCTGGGCGGCGGGTTCGAGGTCGCGCTGGCCTGCGACATCGTGATCGCATCGGACAATGCGAGTTTCGGCCTGCCCGAACCGCTGGTCGGCGCGGTGGCGCTGGGTGGCGGCTTACATCGGCTGGCGCGGCAGATCCCGCTCAAGCAGGCCATGGGCGTCATTCTCGCGTCGCGGCGCCTCTCCGCTGCCGACGGACTGCGCATGGGCTTCGTCAATGAAGTGGTGCCGGCGGCGGACTTGCAAGCAGCGACCCGGCGCTGGGTGGACGATATCATCCGCGCCTCACCCGTATCGGTGCGCACGTCCAAGGCGGTGGTGCAGCGCGGCCTGGCCGAGGACAGCATCGCCACCGCCATGGCGAACCAGAAAGACTATCCCGAATTCATCGCCTGGCGCGCCAGCGAGGATATCAAGGAAGGCCCGCGCGCCTTTGCCGAAAAGCGCAAGCCGGTCTGGACCGGGCGTTGAGAAAGCCCGAAAAAGGCTTGCATCAAACTGGTTCGCTAGATTACCAATATCGCATATTCGCAGGAGAGACATGACGTGACTGCCCAGCTTGCCGATTCCATCAGCTTTCCCCGTGGACCGGCCTGGCGGAACCGCATCGCCCTTGCCCCGCTCACCAACTGGCAGAGCCATGAGGACGGGACGCTGGGCGAGGATGAATATCAGTTCCTGACCCGCCGGGCCGATGGCGGCTTCGGCCTCGTCATGACCTGCGCTGCCGCTGTGCAGAAAAATGGCATTTCCTTCCCCGGCCAACTGGCCGTCTATGCCGACGATCATGTCGACGGGCTGGCGCGGCTGGCGGACGGGATCAGGGCACGGGGCGCGGTGTCGGCGGTGCAGTTGCAGCATGCCGGGTCGCGCAGCAATCCGGAGATTAGCGGGCAGCAGGCCGTATCGCCCTTCCCCTATGCCAAGCGCAACGTCCGCGCGCTGACTACGGCCGAAGTCGAGCAACTGATCGAGGATTTCGTGACCGCCGCCGTGCGCTGCGAAAAGGCCGGGATCGATGGCGTCGAACTGCATGGTGCGCATGGCTATATGCTCTGCCAGTTCCTGAACGCCGAGGAAAATCAGCGGGATGACGGCTTTGGCGGTTCCTATCGGAACCGGACGCGCATCTATCGCGATATCATCAGCGGCATCCGTGCCGCGACAGGACCGGATTTCCAGCTGGGCGTGCGCCTGTCGCCGGAAAAATATGCTTATGGCACGGGGGAGGCGATCGCCTTTGCCGAGGAATTGCTGGGCGGCGGGCAGATCGACTATCTCGACATGTCGCTGTGGGACAGTTTCAAGCTGCCCGATGACGACGCCTATCATCCCGCCCGGCTGGTCGACCTGTTCGGGCGGCTCGATCGCGGCAATGGCACGCGGCTGGGCGTGGCGGGTCATATTTTCTCGTCGCAGGATGCGCAGGATTGCCTGAACAGCGGCGCCGACTTCATCTTTTTCGGACGCGGCGCCATCCTGCATCATGACATGGCGCGCCGCGCGATCGAGGAGCCGGCCTTCGTGTCGCGCAGCTTCCCGGTGACGCGCGCCTATCTGGCGGAACAGGCGGTGGGGCCGGCGTTTCAGACCTATCTGGCGACGGGCTGGAAAAATTACGTCGCGGACTGAAAAGAGGCGGGCGCCGTGGCGCCCGCCAGGCTTCAGGCCAGCAAATCGGCTGGCGGGGGAAAGGCATCCTGATTGATCGCAGACAGCCCGCCATCGACCACCAGCAAATGACCGCTGACCTTGCGCGCACCTGGCCCCGCCAGGAACAGCGCCGGACCGACCATATCCTCCGCCTGCGTCCAGCCCCTGATCGGGGCGATGTCGCCATAATAGTCGAACAGCGCCTTATTGTCGGGCAGGAAGGCGGTCGTCATCTGCGTCAGCACCGGGCCGGGCAGGATCGCGTTCACCCGGATGCCACTCGGCCCCAGTTCGCAGGCCAGCGTCTTCACCATCTGGTTGAGCGCCGCCTTGGACGATCCATAGGCACCGCCATAGGGCGTGCCGCCCAGCCCCCGGATGGACGAAACGATCAGGATATTGCTGCCCGGCCGCTGCGCCATGGTGGGCGCCAGCGCCTGTGCCAGCAGCAGGGTCGCGCCTGCATTGACCATGAACACTTGTCGCCAGACGTCCATGGTCAGGTCCAGCAGCGGTGCGGGTGGCGGCGAATAGGCGGCATTGCTGACAAGGATGTCGATGCCGCCCAGCCGCTCTGCCTCTGCCGCCAGCACGCGCACTGCCGCCTCATCCGCCAGATCGGTGGGCGCAATGTCGGCCCGTTGTCCCAGCGCTGTCACCTCTTGTGCGACGGTCGCCAGTTCATCGCCCGATCGCGCCGCCAGCAGCAGGTCCGCCCCCTGCGCCGCAAAGGCGAGCGCGATCGCCCGGCCGATCCCGCGCCCGGCGCCGGTAACAAGCACGCGCTTGCCCGCGAGCGTGCTCATGATGCGGTGCCGAAGGTCAGGATCGGCTTGATCGTCTTGCCGCTATGGGAGTCGGCGACCGCTTCGTTGATCCGGTCCAGCGGGTAGAAGGCGGACAGCCGGTCGATCGGGAAGCGCCCCTCCAGATACCAGTCGACCAGTTGCGGGATCAGGATTGCGGGATCGCAATCGCCATTCACGACGCCCCGGATCATCCGCCCGCTGATAAGCGGCAGGATATTGAGCGTCACCTCCGACTGGTTCGACGCGCCGAGCAGGACGCAGGTGCCGCGTTCCTTCAGCGCGCCGACCGCCGCCGCGATCAGCGCAGGGACGCCCGAAGTGTCGATCGCCTGATCGACGCCGCCCAGCGCCGCCAGCGCTTCGCCCAGATCCTGCACCGATGTATCGATGATGTCGGTCGCGCCCAGTTCCTGCGCCAGCGCCAGGCGCGATGCGACCCGGTCGACCGCGATGATGCGTCCGGCGCCGAGCGCCTTGGCCGCCATCAGCGCCGCCATGCCGACCGCGCCTGTGCCGAACACCGCCAGCACCGTATCCGGGCCGGGCTTCAGCACGTTGATGACCGTACCGGCGCCGGTGGACAGGCCGCAGCCGAGCGGCCCCAACAGTTCGAGCGGCGCGTCCTTGCGCACCTTGATCGTGTTGCGCGGGCTGGTGATGGCATGGGTGGCAAAGGAGCTTTGGCCGAAGAAGGCGCCGCCCAGCTTGCCACCCCTGTCGTCCGTCAGCGTGGCCGATCCGTCCGGGCGGCTGCCGTAGAAGTTGAGCAGCGGATAATGTTGGCAATAAGCGGGGTGATGATCGGAACAGGACGCGCATGTGCCGCAGGTGTTGAAGGTCAGCACGACCGGATCGCCCGGCGCGAAACCGCTGACATTCGCCCCCACCGCCTCCACGATGCCCGCGCCCTCATGCCCCAATATCTGCGGCAGGGGCAGCGGCATGATCTGTTCGATGATGGCGAGGTCGGTGTGGCAAATGCCCGTCGCCACCAGCCGGACGCGCAATTCATCCGCATTGGGTTCGACCAGATCGACCGTTTCGACCGTGAACGCGCCATGGGCCTGACGCGCCACCGCTGCCTGTATCTTCATGCCGTTTCCTCTCCCGTTTGCGCCGGGTCTGATCGCCCGGCAAATTGATCGATTGCCTGCTGCGTGGTGACGACCTGCCCGACGATGGCGCTGGCGCTGAGCAGGGCGGCGGCATGTTCCTCGTCGGTCAGGGCGGCGGTAGCATCAGACAGAAATCGGACGCGATAGTCGCGCATCGCCGCGTCACGCGCGGTACTTTCGCAGCAGCAATTGCTGATCGTGCCGCAGACGAACACATCCTCTATGCCCCGCGCGCACAGCCATTCGTCCAGATCGATCGCGGCGTTGACGAAGCAACTGAAGCGATATTTGTCGAAGATCAGGTCGCCGTCCACGACATGCAGGCCGTCATAGAGCGCCTGACCCGGCGCGCCGGCGCGCAGATGCGGGGCGCTGAGCAGGGACAGGCTGCCTTCGAAACGCTGCCATGCCGGCTGCTGCCCCGGTCCATCATCCACAACCCTGTGACGCGACCAGAGGATCGCGGCACCGGCTTCCCGCGCGGCGTCGACCAATGCATTGATCCGAGGGACGATGGCCGGCGCGTGCGGATTGGGAAAGAGCGCCTGCTCACCAACAAATGCTGCCTGCATATCGACCACGATGATCGCGGCTCTGGCCGGGATCAGCGCCGGAAATCGATTCATCAGGGTGCTGCGCGCAACCGCCCAGTCCGGTATGTGCAGGGGGTGCGTCATACGCCCACCCCGGTCATTTCGAACCTATGTCCTGCATAACCGGGCGCTATGGGCCTCACCAGATAGTCGCGCATCCTGCTCTCCTGACGGCCATTTTGCTGACCGCTCAATACCGTAATGCAGCATATTATTATTCAGTTGACAATATGCTGGGTTCGGAGTGATTGCTACCGGAAATAAACGAAGACGAAAATGGGAGGGTGTTCATGCTGCGTCATGTGCTTTGGACGTCTGCGTCGATCGGCGCATTTCTGGTTTCCCAATCTGCGATGGCGCAGGAAAGCAGCGGATTGGCGGATATTATCGTCACCGCGCAGAAGCGGGCGGAAAATCTTCAGGATGTCCCGATCGCCATTTCCGCCGTCCCCGCCAGCGCGCTGGCCGAGTCGGGCATCCGCTCCACGCAGGATCTGGCCCAGTCGGTCGCCGGCCTGAACGTCACCCGTACCACGGAAGCGACCGTCTTCACCCTGCGCGGCATCGGTACGCAGGGCGGCTCCACCGGGCAGGACGGTGCGGTCGCGACCTTCATCGACGGCGTCTACATGCCGTCGATGGCCGGCGCGACCTTCGCGCTCAACAATATCGAGCGGATCGAGGTGCTGAAAGGGCCGCAGGGCACGCTCTATGGCCGCAACGCGACCGGCGGCGCGGTCAATGTCATCACTCGCACGCCGCAGCAGACATTCTCGATGGATGCCTCGCTCGGCTATGGCAATCTGGAGACGATGGAGGGCAATTTCTACGCCACCGGCGGGTTGGTGCAGGGTATTTCGGCCGACGTCGCGGTCTATTATCGCAATCAGGACAAGGGGTTCGGCTATAACCGGATCATCAATCGTGACGTCAACCGCTCGCAGGATTTCATAGTCCGCAGCAAGTTGTTGTGGGAACTCGGCCCCGATACCGACCTGACGCTGGCTGGCGACTATGGCCGTACGAAGGGATCGCTTGCCATATCCTATCGCCCGGTGCCGACATCGCAACTGGTCGACGGGACGGGCTATGCGCAATATCTGGCCAATGGAAATAGCTATTACGACTCGCAGAGCGAGTTCGAACCAGTCGTAGATACCCGCATGTTCGGTGGATCGGCCAAGTTGCAGCATAGTTTCGGTGCATTCAGCCTGACCAACATATTGGCCTATCGCGGCGCGAAGGGTTTCCAGCGCGTCGAAGTCGATGCCACGCCGCTCAAGATCATCGACGCGCCGCTCTTCAACCGCGAGAAACAATGGACCGAGGAAATCCAGCTCGCCTATGACAGCGACTCGGTGAAGGCGATGGCCGGCTTCTTCTACATGGATGCCAAGAGCCAATATGACCCGTTCCAGATCGTCGGCCTGGCGATTGCGGGTTCGACTGGGGGGCTGTCAGACCGCATCGTCATCTATTCTACCCAAAAGACCCAAAGCTATGCCGGCTTTGGCCAGGTGACATGGGAATTTGCGACCGACACCAACCTCACGCTCGGCGCGCGTTATACGGTCGACAAGAGGCATCTGGATGCGGATCAGTTTTTAGGCATCGCTATCCCCCAGCCGGACGCTTTCTGTTCGGCCTATTGCCGGCCGGACGGCACGCTGGTGCCGATCGGCAGCGTCAACCAGAGCAAAACCTTCAAGAAGCCGACCTGGCGTATCGCGCTCGATCATCAGTTCGGCCGCGACCTGATGGTCTATGGCAGCTACAGCCGGGGCTTCAAGAGCGGCGTCTACAATCTGACATCGCCCGCCGACGCGCCAGCGCAGCCCGAAACGCTGGATGCCGGCGAACTGGGCTTCAAATCGACCATCCTCAATCGCATCCGCTTCAATGCCGCCGCCTTCTATTATAAATATAAGAATATTCAGGCATTTCAGGTCAATGGCGCCAACACGACGCTGACCAATGCCGCGTCCGCTAAAATTTATGGCTTCGACTTCGATTTCCAGGCGGAGATTGGCGCAGGCTTCTCGTTAAGCGGCAGCGGAGCCTATCTGCATCACCGCTATGGCAGCTTCCCGGTCGCGACCATTTCCTTCCTGCAACAGCCCGACGGCGCCCCCGATTATGCGGGCTATACGCCGGGCCTGGGCAATTATGTCTTCCCCAATTGCAGCGCGGCGGAACATAGCGGCAAATTCTATTGCTCGGCGAGCGGCAACAAGCTGGTCAACACGCCTGACTTCACCTTCAACCTGACGCTCAATCATGAGCTGGAACTGGCCGGCGGCAAGCTGAACAGCAATATCAACTGGTCCTATAATAGCGGCTTCTACTGGGCGGTGGACAATCGCCAGAAGCAACCGGAATTCAACATCTTCAATGCCCAGATGATGTGGACTGCGCCCGAAGAGCGGTGGAATATCCGGGGCTGGGTCCGCAACCTGACGGACAAGAAATATTTTCTGACATTGAACGAGAATGGCAGCGGCGACATCGCCACGCCGGCGCCGGCGCGGACCTATGGCGTCTCGCTCGGCTTCCACTTCTGAAAAAGGACGGCAGGATCATGGATGCATTCCATCTGGTGATTGACGGGAAACTGGTGGCCGGCGCGCAGAGCATGCCGGTCATCAATCCGGCGACGGAGGCGTCGATCGCCGATTGCCCGCGGGCGGACGAAGCGCAGTTGCAGGCGGCGGTCGCGGCGGCCAAGGCGGCCTTTCCCGGCTGGGCCGCGACGTCTATTGATGAACGGCGCGCGGCGCTCATCAAGGTCGCTGACGAAATGGAGGCGCGGCTGGAGGAACTGGCGCGCCTTCTGACCGCCGAACAGGGCAAGCCGCTGCCCAGGGCGATGGAGGAAATTGGCGGGTCCGCCTTCATCCTGCGCGCGCTCGCCAGCCTCGACCTGCCGGAGAAGGTAGTTCAGGAGGATGCGGGCGGCCGCTTCGTGGAGCAGCGCTATCCGCTTGGCGTCGTCGCGGCGATCACGCCCTGGAATTTCCCCATCTCCCTGCTGATGGTGAAGGCGCCGCCTGCGCTGCTGGCCGGCAACACGCTGGTGGCCAAGCCCGCGCCGACCACGCCGCTCACCTCGCTGCGGATTGCGGAAATCTTCAACCGCCATCTGCCCGCCGGCGTGTTCAACATGATCGTGGACGGCAATGATCTGGGCGGCGTGCTGACCGCGCATCCGGACGTCGCCAAAGTCTCCTTCACCGGATCGACCGGGACCGGGCGCAAGGTGATGGCCAGCGTGTCGAGCCTGCTGAAGCGGATCACGCTGGAACTGGGCGGCAATGACGCGGCGATCGTGCTGGACGATGTCGATCCCAAGGCGACGGCCAAGAGCCTGTTCGAAGGGGCGATGGTCAATTCGGGTCAGGTCTGCCTCGCGATCAAGCGCGCCTATGTGCATGACTCCCAATATGACGCCATTTGCGACGAACTGGCGGAGCTGGCGCGGCTGGCCGTGGTCGATGACGGGATGCAGCAGGGCGCGCAATATGGTCCGCTGCAGAACAAGGCGCAATATGACAAGGTGCGCCAGATGATCGACGAGGCGGCCGAGCGCGGCACCGTGATCGGCGGCGAGGCGCTGGACCGGCCGGGCTATTTCATCCGCCCCGCGATCGTGCGCGATATCGACGATGATGCCAGCATCGTGCGCGAGGAACAATTCGGCCCGGTGCTGCCGGTACTGCGCTACAGCGATCTGGACGATGCCATCGCGCGCGCCAACGACACGGATCAGGGGCTGGGCGGCACCGTGTGGGGCAGCGACAAGGCGCGCGCGCTGGACGTCGCCGGCCGGCTCCAGACCGGCATGGTGTGGATCAATAGCCATATGAACATCAATCCCTTCGTCCCCATGGGCGGGGCCAAGCAATCGGGCATGGGGCAGGAACTGGGCCAGGGCGGGCTGGAGGAATTTACCCAGCGCCGGCTGGTCTTCGTGCCCGCCTGACACGCCCCTGTTGGAGATTATGATGCGTTATGATGTGGTGATCGTCGGTGGCGGTCAGGGCGGGGCGAGCGCAGCGGTGCTGCTGCGTCAGTCTGGATTCACCGGCACGATCGCGATCGTCGGGCGTGAAACCGAAGCGCCTTATGAACGGCCGCCGCTGTCGAAAGACTATATGCTGGGCGAAAAGCCGTTCGAGCGGCTGCTGATCCGTCCGGCTGCCTATTGGGCAGACAATGGCATCGACCTGCTGCTGGGATGCGAGGCGGTGGCAGTCGATCCGGCGGCGCAGACGGTGACGCTGCGCGACGGGCGGACGATCAGCTATGGCGACCTTATCTGGGCGGCGGGCGGTGATCCGCGCCCGATGAACTGCCCCGGCAGCGACCTGCCCGGCATCCATGCAGTGCGCGACCGCGCACATATCGACGCGATCCTTGGCGAACTGCCCGATGTGGAGCGGGTCGCGATCGTTGGCGGCGGCTATATCGGGCTGGAGGCGGCGGCGGCGCTGCGCAAGATGGGCAAGGCGGTAACCCTGCTCGAAGTGCTGCCGCGCGTGCTGGCGCGGGTGGCAGGACCGCAGCTTTCCACCTTTTTCGAGCAGGCGCATCGCGCCCATGGCGTCGACCTGCGCACCGGCACGGGCGTCGCGGCCTTTGAAGGCCATGGCTGGCTGGAAGGGGTGCGCCTGACCGACGAGACGTTCCTGCCTGCACAACTGGCGATCGTCGGCATCGGTATCGTGCCGGCGGTCGCGCCCTTGCTGGCGGCAGGTGCGAAGGGCGGCAATGGCGTGGAGGTGGACGAACATTGCCGCACCAGCCTGCCCCATATCTATGCGATCGGCGATTGCGCCGCCCATGCCAATGTCTTTGCCGACGGCACGGTGTTGCGCGTGGAATCGGTCCAGAACGCCAATGATCAGGCAAGTTGCGCGGTGAAGGCGATCCTGGGCGATCCGCACCCCTATGCGGCGACGCCCTGGTTCTGGTCGAACCAATATGATCTGCGGTTGCAGACGGCGGGCCTGTCCGCCACCCATGACCAGACGGTGCTGCGCGGCGATCCGGCCACGCGCAGCTTTTCGGTCGCCTATCTCAAGGCCGGGCGGCTGATCGCGATCGACTGCGTCAACCAGACGAAGGATTATGTGCAGGGCCGCAAGCTGGTGGAGGCCCGCGCCACCCTTGCCGCAGACCAGCTCGCCGATGCCAGCCGTCCGCTCAAGGATCTGATGCCAGTGGCATAAATAGTTTGCTTGCATATCATAATTGTCATTATGGTAAGAATTGCAGCATGGCAGTCCTGCCAGCATAAAGAGTCGCAAGGAGAGGGCGTTGGCGAAGAATAAGGTCATCATCAGTTGCGCGGTGACGGGCGCGATCCACACGCCCAGCATGTCGCCGCATCTGCCGGTGACGGCGGAGGAGATTGCAGAGGCGGCGATCGGCGCGGCGGAGGCTGGCGCCGCGATCATCCACCTTCATGCCCGCAACCCCGTCGATGGCCGCCCGGACCAGAATCCCGACCTGTTCGAGCCCTTCCTTCAGGTCATCAAGCAGCGCAGCGACGCGGTCATCAACCTCACCACCGGCGGCCATCCGTCGATGACGTTGGAGGAAAGGCTGCGCCCTGCGACCCGGTTCCAGCCGGAGGTCGCCTCGCTCAACATGGGCAGCATGGGCTTTGGCCTGTTCCCCATGCTCGATCGGTACACGGACTGGAAGCATGACTGGGAACCGCAGGTGCTGGAGGCATCGCGCGACCTGGTGTTCAAGAATACGTACAAGGATATCGAAGGGCTGCTGGCGCTGCTCAGCCCGCTCGGCACCCGGTTCGAATTTGAATGCTATGATACCAGCCACCTCTACAATCTGGCCCATTTCCTCGATCGCGGCCTGGTGAAGGCGCCTTTGTTCATCCAGACCTGTTTCGGCATATTGGGCGGCATCGGCAGCCATCCCGATGATGTCATGCACATGAAGCGCACGGCCGACCGGCTGTTCGGCGATCAATATGCGTGGTCGGTGCTGGGTGCGGGCGCGCGGCAGATGGGCATCGTCGCCATGGCGGCGTCGATGGGCGGCAATGTCCGCGTCGGGCTGGAGGACTCGCTGTGGGGTGGGCCGGGGCGACTGGCGCAGAGCAATGCGGAGCAGGTGCAGAGCGCCCGCGCAATCATCGAGGGGATGGGCCTGTCGGTTGCGACCCCGGACGAAGCGCGCGCGATCCTGCATCTGAAGGGCGGGGACCGCACCGCCATCTGACGCGGCACGGCATGACAGGGGAATGGGGTAAGCATGGACAGACGCGGGCCGCTGGTCGGGGTGAAGATATTGGAAGTGGCGGGGGTCGGTCCCGGCCCCTTCTGCGCGATGATGCTGGCGGACATGGGGGCGACGGTGCTGCGGGTCGAACGGGCCGGTGCCCCGCCGATGGTCCCGCCGATCGACCCGGAGAAGAATCTGCTCCATCGCGGGCGGGAAATTATCAGCCTCGACCTCAAGGGCGCCGACGGCGTGGCGCAACTCCTGTCGCTGGTCGACGCCGCCGATGTGCTGCTGGAAGGCTATCGTCCCGGCGTGATGGAGCGGCTGGGCCTTGGCCCGGACGTCTGCCTCGCCCGCAATCCGGTGCTGGTCTATGCGCGCATGACCGGCTGGGGGCAGGATGGGCCGATGGCGCATCTGGCCGGGCACGACATCAATTATTTCGCCATGTCGGGCAGCCTGATGCTGTGCGGACGGGAGGATGAGATCCCGCTGCCCAACCTCAACATGGTTGCCGACATGGGCGGCGGCGGCATGCTGATGGCGTTCGGCATCGCCTGCGCCCTGCTGGAGGCGCGGGCGAGCGGGCAGGGGCAGGTGGTGGACGCCGCCATGACCGAAGGCACCGCGCTACTGGCGACGATGATCCACGGCTATCGGTCGATGAACCGGTGGAGCGACAGGCGTGGCGACAATCTGCTGGATGGCGGCGCCCCCTTTTACGACGTGTACCGGACGGCGGACGGGCAATATATGGCGGTCGGGTCGATCGAGCCCAAATTCTACGCCGGCCTGCTCGCCGGCCTTGGCCTCGATCCCGCCGATCTGCCGCGCCAGCATGATCGCGCTGCCTGGCCGGACATGAAGGCGCGTTTCGCCGCCATCTTCGCCAGCCAGAGTCGCGCCCATTGGGAAGCGGTGTTTACCGATCGCGATGCCTGCGTCACGCCGGTTCTCTCTCCGGATGAGGCGGCGGTCCATCCCCATGCGCAGGCGCGCGGCATGTTCGGCGATCCCGGCGGCGTGGTGCAGCCGATGCCCGCCCCCCGCTTCAGCCGCACCCCTGGCGCGATCGCCAGCCCGCCGCCGGCCGATGAACGGACGCTTGATACGATCGATCCGGTCTGGCGCGTGCCCGCCGGCCGCTGATCCTCAGGCGCGCGGGCGGGCGGCCCGGCTGCTGCCCCGCAGCACCAGCGCGCCCTCGACCACGACATCCTCATGGGCATCGGGATCGTCGCGCAGCGTGCGGATCAGGCGCAGCGTCTCGTCCACCATGCGCTGCGCCGGCTGCGAATAGCTGGTCAGGGAGAAAGCGGGCCAGGCCGCCATCGGCACATCGTCATAGCCAACGATCGAAATCTCCCGGCCGACATCCAGCCCATATTCGTGCCGCGCCACATTGATCGCGGCGATCGCCATCGCATCATTGGCGCAGAATATCGCATCGGGGCGATCCGGCCGCGCGAGCAGGCGGCGGGTCGCAGCGGTCGCCGCCTCGACCCGATATTCGCCGGCCTCCCGGATCGGCGTCGCCGCGCCCTGCTCCGCAAGATAGGTGAAGAAGGCATCCTCGCGCTGGGCATTGGTCGATGACCCGGCTGTGCCGGCGATGAAGGCCATATGCCGATGCCCGCCGGCCAGCAGATGCGCCGCAATGGTGCGCGCGCCGACACCATTATCGCCGATCACGCTGGACGCGGCATGATCGCAGGTCGTGCGGTTGTAGAGCACCACCGGCACCTGCGCACGGCGGCACTCCTCCGCCAGGCCGGACGACAGGCCGACCGAGAGCAGCACCAGCGCGTCGAGCCGATAATGCAATATCTCGTTGATCGACGGTTCGCCGCCGCCGCTGCTCTCGGCCGGAAAGAGCAGCAGGCGCAGGCCCGCCTCGTCCAGCGTGCGCGACAAGAGTTGCAGCGTCTGCACGAAGAAGGGGTTGCCAAGGTCGCCCACACCCACGCCGATGATGTTGGAGCGGCCGCTGATGAGCGATCGGGCCAGCAGATTGGGACGGTAGCCCAGCCGCTGTGCCGCCGCCATGATCCGGGCGCGCGTGTCGGGCGCCACGCTGGCACCGGGGGTGAAGGCGCGCGACACGGCAGACTGCGACACGCCGGCCTCTCGCGCGACGTCATGGGCGGTGATGAAGGAACGATCGTTGCTGCTCACCAGGCCCTCTTCGCAAGAGCGGCGCGCAGGATCAACAGGTGATTGCAATCCATGAATAAGATTGCATTATTTGTTTCATCGATAGATCCTTATCATTTAAAAAGAATATGCAGCGAATTGCCGGACCATGATTGCATAAGTATGCAATAAAAAATCGAGTCGGAGAGAGACGATGATTACGGAAGTGGTGCGGATCGAAATCGAACCGTCGGATGCGCAGGGGTTTGAGGCGGCGGTCGCGCAGGCGGTGCCGCATTTTCAGTCCGCGCCGGGATGCCGCAGTCTGCGGCTTGATCGGTCGGTGGATCGGCCCGGCCTCTACTGGCTGGTGGTCGGTTGGGACAGTGTCGCCGCCCATGTCGATGGTTTCCGCAACAGCCCCGGCTTTCAGGCGTGGCGCGCGCTGGCCGGCCCCTTTTTCAAGACGGCGCCCGATGTCGACCATGTCGAAGCGGCGGTGAACGGTTTTTAAGCGAGGATCAGGATTATGGCTCATTATCTCAAGCGCGGCGCAACGGCCGAAGCGAAGGCGGATGCCGACCGCAAGGTGCGCGACATTGTCGAGGCGGCGCTGGCCGACATCGAGGCGCGCGGCGACGCCGCCGTGCGCGACATGTCGATCAAGTTCGACGGCTGGGATCGCGACGATTATCGCCTCAGCCAGTCGGAAATCGACGCCTGCGTCGACAGCCTGACGCCACAGGAGCGCAAGGATATCGAATTTGCGCAGACGCAGGTGCGCAACTTCGCCCAGATCCAGCGCGACAGCATGACGGATGTCGAGGTGGAGACTCTGCCTGGCGTCATTCTGGGTCACAAGAATCTGCCGGTGAACGCGGCCGGCTGCTATGTGCCGGGTGGCAAATATCCGTTGCTCGCCTCCGCCCATATGTCGGTCATCACGGCCAAGGTGGCGGGCGTTCCCCGCGTCATCACCTGCGCGCCGCCGTTCCAGGGGCAGCCTGCCCGCGCCATCGTCGCGGCGCAGGCCATGGCCGGCGCCGACGCCATCTATGCGCTGGGCGGAATCCAGGCGATCGGCGCCATGGCGCTGGGCACGCAGAGCATCGACCCGATCGACATATTGGTCGGCCCCGGCAACGCCTTCGTCGCCGAAGCCAAGCGCCAGCTGTTCGGCCGCGTCGGCATCGACCTGTTCGCCGGCCCGACCGAGACGTTGGTGATCGCCGACGAGATTGGCTGCGACGCCGAACTCGCCGCCACCGACCTTCTGGGGCAGGCGGAACATGGGCCGGACAGCCCGGCCGTGCTGCTGACCACGTCGGAAAAGCTGGCCCGCGAAACGATGAAGGAAATCGAGCGTCTGCTCACCATCCTGCCGACCGCCGACTATGCGCGCAAGGCGTGGGAGACTTATGGCGAGGTGATCGTGGCGGAGGATGATGCGGAAATGGTCCGTATTGCAGATGCGATCGCTTCGGAGCATGTTCAGGTGATGACCGCTGACCCGGATTATTTCCTGAAGAATATGACCAATTACGGCGCGCTGTTCCTGGGCGCGCGCACCAATGTCAGCTTTGGCGACAAGGTGATCGGCACCAACCACACGCTGCCGACGAAGAAGTCGGCCCGCTACACCGGCGGCCTGTGGGTGGGCAAGTTCATCAAGACCTGTACTTATCAGAAGGTGCTGACCGACGAGGCGTCGGCGCTGGTGGGCGAATATTGCAGCCGCCTGTGCGGACTGGAGGGCTTTGCCGGCCATGGCGAGCAGGCCAATATCCGCGTGCGCCGCTATGGCGGCCGCAACGTCCCGTATGCCGGCACGGCCGAACCGACCCCGGCGACGGCGGCCTGAGCATGGAGGCCCTGCCCATCACGCCAAGCTTTCGGCTGGACGGCAAGCGGGCGCTAGTGACGGGGGCGGGGCGGGGCATCGGCCTCGCCTGCGCCGCCGCGCTGGGACAGGCCGGCGCGCACGTCACCCTCGCCGCCCGCAGCCGTTCGGAGATCGAGGCCGGCGCACAGGCGATCCGCGATGCCGGCGGGCAGGCGGACGCGCTGATTCTGGACGTGAATGACGTGGCGGGCACGGCGCATGCGCTCGACGGGGTCGCACCGTTCGACATCCTGCTTAACAATGCCGGCACCAATCGGCCCAAACCCTTCACCGACGTGTCGGAGGAGGATTATGACGCGGTCCTGGGCCTCAATCTTCGAGCCGCCTTCTTCGTCGCGCAGAGCGTGGCGCGGCGAATGATCGCGGCCGGGCTGCGGGGCTCCATCCTCCATATGGGATCGCAGATGGGCCATGTCGGCGGGCCGCGCCGATCGCTCTATTGCGCGTCCAAATGGGGGCTGGAGGGGCTGAGCAAGGCGATGGCGCTGGATCTCGCGCCCCACGGAATCCGTTCCAACACGATCGCGCCCACCTTCATCGAAACGCCGATGACCCGGCCTTTCTTCGAGGACAAGGCGTTCCTGGCCAGCGTGCTCGACAAGATCAAGCTGGGGCGGCTGGGCACGGTGGAGGATCTGATGGGCGTCGTCGTCTTCCTTGCCTCCGACGCGGCGGCGCTGATGACCGGCACCAGCCTGGTGGTGGATGGCGGCTGGACCGCTGAATGACGGGCAGGTGATCGAACGTCTTGGCGGATGTCGGGTGCGCCGCTATCCTGCGGCCATGGAGACGCATGACCCCGCCCTGATCCTGCACGGCTATTGGCGTTCGGGCACGAGCTACCGCACCCGGATAGCGCTCAATGCCAAGGGGCTGCGCTACGATCAGGTCAGCCACGATCTGCGCACGGGCGAACAGCGCGCGCCCGACTATCTGGCGCTCAACCCGCAGGGGCTGGTGCCGGCGCTGGAGGTGGAAGGCCATGTCCTGACGCAATCCAGCGCGATCATCGAATGGCTGGACGAACGCTATCCCGACCCGCCCTTGCTGCCCGATACTGCGATCGACCGGGCGGTCGTGCGCGCCATGGCGATGCTGGTCGCCTGCGACATCCATCCGCTCAACAATGTCCGCGTGCTCAATCGCCTGCGCGACGCACTGGGCGCTTCGCCGGATGCGGTGAAAAGCTGGATCGCTCATTGGATCAGCCAGGGTTTCGACGCGCTCGAAACGCTGGTGGCCCGGCATGGCGGCCGCTTCTGCTTCGGCGACAGGCTGACGTTGGCCGACTGTCATATCGTGCCGCAACTTTATTCGGCGGAGCGGTTTGGCGTCGATCTTGGGGCTTACCCGCATCTGGTCGAGACGGTCGGGCGTGTCCGTCTGGAGCCGCCCGTTGCCGCCGCGCATCCCGACGGGCAGGCGGACGCGGGTTAATCCTTCGCGGGGTTCGCCGCGATGCTGATCGGCGCGAACAGGGGATTGGTGCGCAAGTTCGCCAGCGCCGCGGCCAGATCGGCCTGGCGAAACGGCTTGCCAAGGCGCGGCAGCCCCGCCGCCAGCCCGACCGCATCGGAATAGCCCGACACGATCAGCACCGGCAGCGTCGGGTTGATGAGCGCCACCTCCTGCGCCAGTTCCACCCCGGTCATGTTGGGCATGATATGGTCGGTGACGACGATGTCGACATGCCCCGCCAGTCGCAACTGGTCGATCGCCTCCGTGCCCGATCGGGCCTCCAATACCTTGAACCCTAGGTCCGCCAGCATGTCTGCCGTGCTGGCCCGCACCACATCCTCGTCATCGACCAGCAGGGCGGTGCCGCTGAAGCCCTCATGAGCCGACGCGCGGTCGGGCGAGGCGACGGCATGGCGTTCGCTCACCGGCAGCCATAGCGACACGGCGGTCCCCTGTCCGGGCTCGCTTTCTATCTTGAGGCCGCCGCCCAGTTGGAGCGCCAGCCCATGCGCCATGGAGAGGCCAAGCCCCGTGCCACGGCCGACGCCCTTGGTGGAGAAGAAAGGCTCGATCGCGCGTCGCCGCGTTTCAGCATCCATGCCAGTCCCCGTATCGGCGACCTTCACCACCACATATCGACCCGGCTTCATGCCGTCGGCCTGCTTCTTCTTCTGTTCGGCGAGGCGGGCGGACAGGATGAATTCACCCCCCACCGGCATGGCGTCGCGCGCATTCACGGCCAGGTTGAGCAACGCCATTTCTACCTGGTGCGCGTCCGCCAGCGCCGACGGCAGGTCTGCCGCCAGATCGAGCCGGACCTGAATCTGCGGCCCCAACGTCGTGCCGACCAGTTCCGCCATGCCCAGGATCAGCGCGGCCAGATCGACCGGCTCGGGCTTCAACGGCTGCCGCCGGGCAAAGGCCAGCAGGCGCTGCACCAGCGTCCTGGCCCGGTCCGCCGAATCCAGCGCCCCACTGATGAGGCGCTGTTCCCGTTCGCCACCGACCTGTCGCCGGTGCAGCAGGTCCAGGCTGCCGATGATCGGGGTCAGCAGATTGTTGAAGTCATGCGCAACGCCACCGGTCAACTGGCCCATCGCCTCCAGCTTCTGCGACTGACGCAGGGCATCCTGTGTCCGCACCAACTCCCGCGTCCGTTCCTCGACCAGATGTTCCAGCGTCGCGGCCGATGTTCGTAACGCATCTTCCATCCGCTTGCGTTCGGTCACGTCGATCGAAATGCCCGCCAGCCCGGTAATAGTCCCATCCGCCAGCCGTGCCGGCTGGGCCTGCACGGCGATCCAGCGCATATCGCCATCGGGCGTCAGCACCCGATATTCGATATCGTAATTGCCGCCCTTGTTCAGGCTGTCGCGGATCGCCCCGTTCACCCGGTCGCGATCGTCCGGATGGATGGAGGCCTGAAGATCGGCATAGCTGAACGGCTGGTCCGGATCGCGCCCGAAATTGCGGCGACACAGGTCCGACGCATCCAGTTCGCCGGTCGCGATGTCATAGGTCCATGCCCCCATGCGCCCTGCCGTCAGGATCAGGGACCGCTGGCGTCCGCTCTCTTCCATTTCATGAATCAAGCGGGCATTTTCGACCGCGATGGCGGACAGCCGTGCCAGCCCTTCCAGCCGGTCGATCGTCGCCTGGTCATGCTCGCCCACATTCGACCAATAGGCGCCCAATGCCGCGACGGGGGCGGGCCGGCCGATTGGTGCCATCACCAGACTGCGTACGAAGGTCGGGCGATAGGCATCCTGCGGCACGCGATCGTCGCACAGGATGTCGGGGATCACGACCGTTTCTCCATGGTGCATGGCCCATCCCGAAACGCAGGTGTCGGCCGGAAAACGCGACCCGGCCCACAGTGGGCCGATCGCATCCTCGGCGACATAATGGCACAGGTCGCCATCCTTGAGCACGACCGCTATGCCCTCCGCGCCGATCGCCGACCGCGCCGTCTGGCGCAGCACCTCGACAACTTCTGCCATGGATCGGGCCGAAGCGAGCCGCTCGCTTGCTTCGATCAGGAAGGATTGCGCGCTGGATACATCCCGGTCCATCGATGATGATGCATCTACCATATGCGCTCCTGTCCATCACCCTGGCCGCAATGCGTCGGCGATGGCGATCTTCGAACCATTATAACGCTGCAGCGATAACGGATCTTAAACGCCGGGCCGCTTCCCCGCGCAATAGGTAAACTATATTGATGCAGATCAGGATTGCGTCATCGGTATAGGACAGTTGTTGCACTGGCAGCGAAACAACCTCTAGTCGGGGGCCCGACACCTGTATAGGCGATGGGCCATGGCAACGATAAAAACCGCTTTCGGCTCGCTCTCCCTGACGCGCGGCTCCTTCTGGTCGGCCCTCGGGCTTCTGATTGGCCTCGCCTTCTTCGCGGTCAGCGGCACGATCGCCTATCGCAACATCCAGACGCTGCGCGAAAGCGACGTGGCGGTGCGCCATACCCATGCCGTCCTGATCGCGCTCGACGAACTGCTCTCGACCGCGCAGGATGCCGAAACCGGGCAGCGCGGCTATCTGCTGACCGGTAGCCAGACCTATCTGGAGCCCTATAACAGCGCCGTCGCGGCTCTGGCCGCGCGGATGCAGACCGTCGCCACGCTGACGCAGGACAATCCCGCGCAACAGGCCAATGTCACGGTTCTCAAGCGTCATGTCGACGCCAAGCTGGGGGAATTGCGCGAAACCGTCGAACTGCGCCGAACCCGCGGCGTCGCCGCCGCGCTGGAGATCGTGACGACCGATCGCGGCAAGATTGAGATGGACGCGATCCGGACCCAGCTGAACACGATGGCGCAGGAAGAACTGCGCCTGCGGACGATCCGGCTGGAGGATATGGCGGTCGCGTCGCAGACGGCGATCACCAGCGGCATCGTGACCAGCCTGATCGGCATGGGCCTGACCATCACCATCTTCTTCCTGATGCGCATCGCCAATCGTGCGCGCGTCCGCCAGCAATGGTTGCAGGCCGGTCAGCTTGGTCTTGCCACGGCCATGCGGGGCGAAAAGTCGATCGAGGAACTGGGGGAGGCGATCCTGCTCTTCCTGTCCCGCTATCTGGGCTTTCAGGGCGGCGCCCTGTTCAAGGGGGAAGGGGGGCGCTTCCATCGGGCCGCCACGCTCGGTGTCCCGTCGGATGCAGAGCTGCCCACCGGCTTCCTGGTCAAGGAGGGGCTGCTGGGTCAGGTCGCGGCGGAAGGGCAGTCGCTCATCCTGCGGGACGTGCCCGATGGCTATCTGACGATCGGATCGGCGCTGGGCCGCGACCGGCCCCGCCATCTAGTCATCGTGCCAGCCAAGGCGGATGAGGTGGTCAACGCCGTCATGGAACTGGGCTTCTTCCAGCCGGTCGACGCCACCACCATGGCGTTGCTGGAACAGGCGGCCCCCGCGATCGGCATCGCCCTGCGCTCCGCTCGCTTCCGTGCCCGCCTTCAGGATGCGCTGGAGGAAACCCAGCGCCAGTCGGGCGAGTTGCAGGCGCAAAGCGAGGAATTGCGCGTCTCCAACGAGGAACTGGAAGAACAGGGCCGCGCGCTCAAGGAATCGCAGTTGCGCCTCGAACAGCAGCAGGTCGAACTGGAGCAGACCAACAGCCAGCTGGAGGAACAGGCGCAGACGCTGGAAAACCAGCGCGGCGAACTGGAGCGTGGCGCCGCCAATCTGGTGGTCAAGGCGCGCGAGCTGGAACAGGCCAGCCAGTATAAGTCCGACTTCCTCGCCAACATGTCGCACGAACTGCGCACGCCGCTCAATTCGCTGCTGATCCTGTCGAAGCTGCTGGGCGACAATGGCGAAGGCAATCTGACCCCCGACCAGATCAAGTTCGCGCGGACCATCGAATCCTCGGGCAACGATCTGCTGACGCTCATCAACGATATTCTCGACCTGTCGAAGATCGAGGCCGGCCATATCCAGATCCAGCCGGAAACCGTTCCGCTGCAACGGCTGGCCGGCGACATCCGCCAGCTGTTCCAGCCCGTCGCCGAAAGTCGTGGGCTCGCGTTCGAGATCGACATCGCGTCAGATTGCCCCCGCGCGATCGAGACGGACCGGGTGCGGATCGAACAGATCCTCAAGAACCTCCTGTCCAACGCCTTCAAATTCACCGAGCAGGGCAAGGTCAGCCTGACCCTGTCCCCGGCCGAAAATGGCCGGCTTTCGCTGTCGGTCCGCGACACCGGCATCGGCATGTCGCCCGAACAGCAGGGCCATATCTTCGAGGCTTTTCATCAGGCCGACGGCACGATCAGCCGTCGCTATGGGGGCACCGGTCTTGGCCTGTCCATCTCGCGCCAGCTCGCCCGCCTGCTGGGCGGCAGCATCGCGCTGGAAAGCGAGCCGGGCAAGGGCAGCATGTTCACGCTCACCATCCCGCTGGCCTATGAAGGCGCCGCCGTCGCCCCGCGTGAAGCACCGCAGCCTGCCCGTGTCGAGTCGACGCCGGTGGCGCCCGTCGCCGCCCCGGCCCCGGCGCGGGGCAAACCTGCGCCGGAATGGATCATGGACGATGATCGCGCCACGATCGCCGAAGGCCGGCGCCTGCTGCTGGTGATCGAGGATGACGAGGTGTTCGCCTCCATCGTCCGCGACCTGTCGCGCGACCTCGGCTTCCAGTGCATCATCGCCGGCACGGCGGAAGAAGCGGTGCGCCTCGCCCGCGAATATATGCCTAGCGCCGTGGTGCTCGACCTTGGCCTGCCCGACCAGTCGGGCCTCACCGTCCTCGATCGTCTGAAGCATGACGATGCGACCCGGCACATTCCCATCCATGTCGTGTCCGCATCCGACCATAGCCAGGCGGCGCTGTCGCTGGGCGCGGTCGGCTATCTGGTGAAACCGGTGAAGCGGGAACAACTGGCGGAGGTGCTCAGGGGCTTGCAGGACAAGCTGGAAACACGGGTGCGCCGCGTCCTCATCGTGGAGGATGATCCGGTGCAGCGCGATGCCGTGGGCAAGCTACTGCTGACCGACGATGTCGAAACGGTCGGCGTCGGCAGTGCGGCGGAATGTCTGGAGCAACTGCGCCAGCAGACCTTCGACTGCATGGTGCTCGACCTGACGCTGCCCGACACCTCCGGCTTCGCCCTGCTGGAAACGCTGAGCGCCGAGGGCGATCATGGCTTCCCGCCGGTGATCGTCTATACCGGACATGACCTGTCCCCGGATGACGACCAGCGCCTGCGCCGCTATTCCAGCTCGATCATCATCAAGGGCGCCAAGTCGCCGGAACGATTGCTGGACGAAGTATCGCTCTTCCTGCACCAGGTCGTGTCCGAACTGCCGCCCGAACAGCGCAAGATGATCCAGAAGGCCCGCAACCGCGACGCCGCGCTGGAGGGGCGCCGCATCCTCATCGTCGAAGACGATGTGCGCAACGTCTACTCGCTCACCAGCGTGCTCGAACCGCGCGGCGCGGCGGTGCAGATCGCCCGCAACGGGCAGGAAGCGCTCGATGCGCTCGCGGCGGCGGGCGATGATCCGGCCAAGGCGATCGACCTCGTCCTCATGGACGTGATGATGCCAGTGATGGACGGGCTGACCGCCACGCGGACGATCCGGAACGACACGCGCTGGTCTGCGTTACCGATCCTCATGCTGACGGCCAAGGCGATGCCCGACGACCAGCAACGCTGTCTGGAGGCGGGGGCGAACGACTATATGGCCAAACCGATCGATGTCGACAAACTGCTCTCGCTGGTGCGCGTATGGATGCCGCGCTAGTGCAGGATCATGTGGAGGATATCGAAATCCAGCTGCTGCTGGAGGCGCTTTACCAGCGCTATCATTATGATTTCCGCCACTATGCCCGCGCCTCGATCAAGCGCCGCCTGCTCCAGGCGCGCAGCCAGCTGGGCTATGCCAGCTTTTCGGCCATGCAGGACCATGTGCTGCACGATCCTGCGACGCTGCCGCGCCTGCTCAACTATCTGACCGTGCAGGTCAGCGAGATGTTTCGCGATCCCGGCTATTTCCGTGCACTGCGGGAAAAGGTGATCCCGCATCTGCGGACCTACCCCTCGCTCAAGGTTTGGGTCGCGGGGTGCAGCCATGGCGAGGAACTCTACTCGCTCTCCATCCTCTTTCGGGAGGAAGGGCTGGACCAGCGGACGCTCTTCTACGCGACGGATATCAACCCGGATGCGCTCAGGGCGGCGGAAACCGGCGTCTACCCGCTCGACCAGTTGCGCAAATTCACTGAAAATCACCAGAAATCGGGCGCGCGTTCGTCCCTGTCCGACTATTATACCGCCGATTATGGCCGCGCCGTCTTCGACAAGAGCCTGCGGTCGCGGGTGGTCTTTTCCGATCACAGCCTCGTCACCGATGCGGTTTTTGGCGAGATGCACCTGATTTCCTGCCGCAACGTCCTCATCTATTTCGATCGGGATTTGCAGGACCGGGCGCTCGGCCTGTTCCGCGACTCCCTCGCGCGGAAGGGCTTTCTGGGCTTGGGGTCCAAGGAAAGCCTGCGCTTTTCCGCCCATGCCCCGGCCTTTGCCGATTTCGTGCGCGAAGAAAAAATCTACCAAAGGCAGGACGCATGAGCACGGCCCCTGTCCAGGCGATCGCGATCGGCGCGTCGGCAGGCGCAGTGCAGGCGTTGCTGCGCATCCTGCCCGCACTGCCCGCCGATTTTGCGATCCCGCTGCTGATCGTAGTGCATGTGCCGCCCGATCGCGGCAATGCGCTGGTGGCGCTGTTCGCGGCCAAGTGCCGGATCGCCGTGCGCGAAGCGGAGGACAAGGAGCCGATCCTGCCCGGCACCGCCTATTTCGCGCCATCCGACTATCATCTGCTGGTGGAGGCCGACCATAGCCTCGCTTTGTCGACGGACGAGCCGGTCAATCACAGCCGCCCGGCGATCGACGTGCTACTGGAAAGCGCGGCCGATGCCTATGGCCCGGCACTGGCGGGCATCGTCCTGACCGGCGCCAATCATGACGGTGCGGCGGGTCTGAAGGCCGTGGCCGACGCCGGCGGACTCGCCATCGTGCAGGACCCGGCCGATGCGCAGGTGCCCACCATGCCCGAAGCGGCGCTCGCGGCCTGTCCCTCCGCGCGCGTGATGACCCTGGACGACCTCATCCCCTATCTCCTGACACTGGCGGCATAATGACGAGCGATACGCACCCCCTTTATTGCCTGCTGGTCGACGACCTTGAGGAAAATCTGCTGGCGCTTGAGGCGCTGTTGCGCCGCGACGGGCTGGTCTGCCTGAAGGCGCGATCGGGCGAGGAAGCGCTGGAACTGCTGCTGGTCCACGACATCGCCCTGGCACTGCTCGACGTGCAGATGCCCGGCATGGACGGGTTCGAACTGGCCGAATATATGCGCGGCAACGAACGGGCCCGCCATGTCCCGATCATCTTCGTGACTGCCGGCACCACCGACCTGCAACGCCGCTTCCGGGGTTATGAGGCGGGCGCGGTCGATTTCATCCAGAAGCCGATCGAGGCGGATATCCTGCGGTCCAAGGCCGCCGTCTTCTTCGACCTGCATGACCAGCGGCGCCAGATCACGGCGCAACGCGACGAAATGGCAAAGCTCGCCGCGGCCCTGCAAACGGCCGACCGGCGCAAGAATGAATTTCTCGCGATCCTGGGTCATGAACTGCGCAATCCGATCGCGGCGCTGGCGGCCGGGCTGCACCTGCTGGAACGGCGCGAAGGGACCGATGCCGCGCGCGAGATTCGCGGGCGCATGGACCGTCATGTCCAGCATCTGTCCCGCCTGATCGAGGATATTCTCGACATTGCCCGCATCGATCAGGGCAAGATTTCCCTGAAGACGCAGCGCATGTCGCTTCAGGATGCGCTCGGTTTTGCGGTGGAGGCATGCCAGCCGACGATCGAAAATGCCCGGCATAGGCTGGTGCTCGATATTGTCGATGAGCCGCTATGGCTCGACGCCGATTATGCCCGCATCGTTCAGATCGTGGCCAACCTGCTCAACAATGCGGCCAAATATACGCCGCCCGGCGGCGAAGTGCGCCTGACCGCGCGGCTGGTCGATGGCTGGGCGGAAATAGAGGTGGCGGACACCGGTATCGGCATCCCGGCCGATATGCAGGCGCGCATCTTCGACCTCTTCGCCCAGGTCCGCAAGCCGGCGGGCGAAAGCCAGGACGGCCTGGGCATCGGGCTGGCGCTGGTGCGGCAACTGGTGGCGCTGCATGGCGGCGGCCTTTCGCTCAAACGGAGCGTGCCGGGCGAAGGCAGCATCTTCCTCGTCCGCCTGCCGACGGTGGAGGCGCTGGTCGCCTGATCCCTTTTGGCAACAGTCTGCCGCCTCCGCATCCCGGTGGAGTGCTAATGACTTGCAACAGCCTGACGGCTCGTCTAGCGGACCGCGCATCCGCTAGGGGGAAAATATGAAGAGTCGCGCCACCATCCTGCTCAACACGACGATCCTATCCGTCGCCAGCCTCGTCGCCGTCGTCCCGTCGGTTCATGCCGCCGAAGCGGACGAGATCGTCGTCACCGCCGCCCGTTCGGTGCTGCCGGCCAACGCGCTGCCGCTGACCATCGACGTGATCGATCAGGAGGTGCTGAACCAGCAGGTCGCGATCGGCGGTTCGATCGTCGATGCCGTGTCCACGCTCACGCCCTCCTTCTCGCCCACGCGCCAGAAGCTGTCGGGCGCCGGCGAAACGCTGCGTGGCCGATCGCCCCTCTACGCCATCAACGGCATCCCGCAGACCGCGCCGCTGCGCGACGGTGCCCGCGACGGCTTCACCATCGATCCCTTCTTCGTGGACCGGGTCGAACTCATCTATGGCTCCAACGCCTTGCAAGGCATTGGCGGCACCGGCGGCATCGTCAATCAGGTGACGGCCGCCCCACCGAAAAGCGACGGCCTGTCCGGCCGCATGCTGGTGCAGGGCAATGCCGACACCGGCTTCCATGGCGACGGCATCGGCGGCAAGGTGGCGGGCCTGCTCGCCTGGCGCGGCGGGCGCTGGGACGCGATGGTCGGCGCAGCCTATGAAAAGCGTGGCGCCTTCTATGATGGCCATGGCGACCGGGTCGGCACCGACCTGACCCAGGGTGAAACGCAGGACAGCCGCAGCTGGTCGCTGTTCGGCCGCTTCGGCTATGCGCTCAGCGACACCGCGCGCCTCGACCTCACCCTCAGCCGCTTCCAGTTGAAGGGGGAGGGCGACTACATCGCGTCCAACGGCAATTATCTGGTCGACCGGCCGACCACATCCGTGCGTGGCACCCCGCCCGGCGTGCCCGCCACCAGCCGCACCGAAAGCGCGGCGCTGACCCTGACCGATACCGATCTGGCCGGCGGCAACCTTATCGCGCAAATCTTCTTCAACCGTTCGCGCGACACTTATGGTGGCGAAATCGCTCCGATCGCGACCTTCCAGGATGCCGCGCTGGCGCCGATCGGCACCCTGTTCGACCAGTCACAGAACCGCAGCCGCAAATATGGCGGCAAGCTCAGCTATGAACGCGCCATCCCCGGTTTCGAGGCGCTGACCGCGATCGTCGGCGTCGATGCGCTCTATGACCTCACCGAACAGCGGCTGATCGCCACCGGCCGCAGCTGGGTGCCACCGACCGACTATCGCAGCATCGCCCCCTTCGCGCAGGCGAACCTCGCTTTGTTCGACAAGAAGCTGCGCATCGCTGCCGGTGTCCGGCATGAAGATGTGAAGATCGGCATCGACGATTATACTACGCTCGCCAGCTATGGTGGCTTTGCGGTATCGGGCGGCACGCCGCGTTTCAGCGACACGCTGGTCAATGGCGGCGTCATCCTGGAGCCTTGGAGCGGCATCCGCGCCTATGCCAGCTATGCCGAAGGCTATACCGTGCCGGATGTCGGCCGCATCGCCCGCGCCGTGGGTCAGGCCGGGGTCGATATCGATGACTATGTGAACATCGAACCGATCGTGTCCAACAACCGCGAAGTCGGCGTGGAAGTGAAGCGCGGCCCGCTCGACGCCAGCGCCGCCTATTTCTGGTCGACCAGCAAGAATGGATCGCTGCTGGTGCAGACCGCGATCGGCGCGCCGTTCGAAATCCAGCGCCAGCGGGTCGAGATTCAGGGCCTCGAACTCAATCTCAGCGTCAAGGCGCCGCTGCCCGGCCTGACCCTGTCGACCGGCTATGCCCATCTGATCGGTCGCACCGACGGCAATGCGACGGACGGCGTGGACAAGGTCGATCGCGATCTGGACGGCGCCAACATCTCGCCCGATCGCCTGAACGTCGCGGCCAGCTATGTGCACGGCCCGCTGTCGGCGCGCATCCAGACGCAATTCTTCCTGGCCCGCCAGTTCGAACGGGCGCCGGGCAATTACAACCCGCTCTACCGGTTCGACGGTTATGACGTGACCGACCTGTCGCTGCGCTACCAGACCGGCTTCGGCGCGCTGACGCTGGCGGCACAGAATATCTTCGACACTTTCTATATCGACTATTACAGCCAGACCGTCCGTCCCAACGACAATGCCCATTATTTCGCCGGGCGCGGGCGCAACTTCACCCTGTCCTGGGACTATCGCTTCTGATGAAATTGCTCGACAGCCTGCATCGCTGGACCGGTGGCATCGTCGGCCTGCTGCTGGCGATACTGGGCCTGACCGGCGCGCTGCTGGTGCATCGCGACAGCCTGACCTTCGTGTCCCACGCCGGCGACGCGCGGGTCACGGATGTCGCGCAACTGGCGGACACGACGCAGCATCTGATGACCGGCGCCAGGGTGCCGCAGTCGATCACCTATGCCTCCGACGATTTCGGCCTGCTCCGCATCGCCTATAAGGGCGGGAAGGGCGCCTATGCCGATCAGGCGGGAACGCTGATGACCCAGTGGGCCAGCCAGTGGCAGCGGCCCGAACTCTGGCTGTTCGACCTGCACCATCATCTCTTCGCGGGTGAAACGGGCGATACGATCATCGGTCTGGCGGCGCTGTGCGGCCTCTTCTTCGTGGTCAGCGGCATCATCCTGTGGTGGCGCACGCGCAAGACCTACGCCTTCCGCCTCTGGCCCGCGCGCATGAGCCGCCCGGCGATCGTGCGCCATCATCGCGATCTGGGCGTGGTCGTGGCGCCCCTGCTCATCCTGTCGCTGCTGACCGGCGCGGTGCTGATCTTCCGCCCGATGGCCGCGCTGCTGTTCGGCCCAGGCGCCCCGGCGCAGATCGATCGCGCGCTCGCCGCGCCGCCGCCGCGCGTGGCGAAACTGGGCAAGGATCTGGACTGGGCGGCGATGATCCGCACCGCCCATGATCGTTTCCCCGATGCCCGGCTGCGCAGCCTGTCACTGCCTCGCAAGGATAATGGCCTCATCACCATCCGCATGAAGCGGCCGCAGGAATGGCTGCCCAATGGCCGCACGACGCTCTGGTTTGCGGCCGACACCGGTACGCTGGTCGCCGCGCGCGACGCCGCCGGCCTGCCCGGCGCGGTGCAGGGCTATAATATGCTCTATCCGCTCCATGCGGCCAAGGTGGGCGGCCTGGCCTTTCGCCTGCTCATGACCCTGTCGGGCCTGGCGCTGGCGATGCTTGGCAGCTTCACTGTCTGGACTTTCTGGTTCCGCCATCCGCGCAGGGTCGCGCCACGACGCTGAAATGATGCTACAGGGGCGCCATGCTCACCCTGCGTCAGATCGAGATTTTCCGCGCCATCATGATCGCCAAGACGGTCAGCGCCGCCGCGCAGATGCTTGGCACGTCGCAGCCCGGCCTCAGCCGCATGCTCGGCCATATGGAGGACAAGCTGCGTTTTCGCCTGTTCGACCGCACCCGCGGCCGGCTGGTCCCCACCCATGAGGCACGGGTGCTGTTCGACGAGATCGAGCATGTCTACAAGGGCTTCGAAGACCTCAACCATGTCATCAGGCGGCTGGCCAAGGGGGAGGACCGGACCTTCCGCGTCGGCGCCTCGCCCTCGCTCGGCCATTCGGTCGTGCCGCAGATGCTGGCGCGCCTCACCGCCAACTATCCCGGCCTGACGATCCAGTTCGACATTCTCTCGGTCGAACAGGCGGTCGATTATCTGGCGCTCCAGCGTGGCGACTATGCGCTGACCGCCTTTCCGCTCGACCATCCCAACATCCTGTCCAGCCGCATTGGCGCCGGACGCATGGTCTGCGCCGTCCCCTCCAGCCATCCGCTCGCCGACCGGGACCGGATCAGCGTCGCGGATATCGCGGGCGAACAACTGCAATCCTTCCGTCCCGATACGCCCCATGGCCGCATCATCGCCGACATGTTCGCACGGGCCGGGCAGGGACTGGAAGTCGCGACCTATATCCGCTTTGCCGAAACCGCCGTCGCCTTCGTCGCCAACGGCATGGGCGTGGCACTGGTCGACAGTTTCACCGCGATGCAGGCCCATGCCGAAACCGTGCGCTTCCTGGAGTTCGAGGAGCCCGGCGTGCTGCCCGTCTACATGAACCGCAATCTGGAATCGCCCCGCGCCATCATCGGTGAGACGTTCGAGGAGATAGCGCGATCGGTCCTCCTCGCCCTCCCGCGCCCCAAAGCATAACATAAAGGCATGGCAAAGCGCTTTAAGCCGGATGGAAAGCAAGGATCGTTCGCAACATAGCGGTCGAACCCGCAGAATAGAACCAGATACGGCACCGGGTTGGTTGATATGACGGAACCGGCGGTTCCCGAGAGGATGAAAGGCGTTTCTTCGATGGCCAGTTATTCCGCCAGCGGCACCGTGTCCGTCCGGCCCTATGTGACCGTGGACAATGTCCCGGCACAGGCGTCCGACAGTAGCTGGACCGCGCGCCAGATCCTCGTCGTCGCGACCTGCTTCATCCTCAACATGCTGGACGGCATGGATGTGTTGATCCTGTCCTACATCGCGCCCGCGCTGTCGTCCGACTGGCAGGTCAGCCCCGAAAGCCTGGGCGTGGTGTTCAGTGCCGGCCTCGCCGGCATGGCGGCGGGCGGCCTGCTGATCGCGCCGTTGGCGGACCGCTTCGGCCGGCGCAAGCTGATCCTCGCCTCGCTCATCATGATGGCCGTCGCGATGTTCGCGTCGGGGATCGCCACCTCCATCCCCGAACTGATCGCCAGCCGCTTCGTCGTGGGCATCGGCATCGGCACGGTGCTGGCCAGCATGGCCGCGCTCACCGCCGAATATGCGCCGGAAAAGCACCGCACCTTCGCGGTCGGCTTCTTGCAGGCCGGCTATCCCGTCGGTGCCACCATCACCGGCTTCGTCGTCGCCAGCCATGTCACCACCCATGGTTGGCAGGCGATGCTGCTGGGCGCCGCCTTCCTCTGCGCCGCCGCCATCCCGCTGGTGTGGCTGCTGCTGCCGGAATCCATCGCCTTCCTGCTCAGCCGCCAGCCCAAGGGCGCGCTGCAAAAGGCGAACAGGCTGCTCGCCTCGATCGGCCAGCCGCAACTGGACGCACTGCCGCCGCAGCAGGCGAGCGAAACCCGCCATGCCGGCGTGCGCGGCCTGCTGAGCGAAGGCCGCGCGCCCAGCACCATCCTGCTCTGGCTCGCCATCACCTTCAGCTTCATGACGCTCTATTTCGTCATCAGCTGGATTCCCAAGCTGGCGGTCGAAGCCGGCCTGCCGGCCAAGGACGCCATCTATGCCGGCGCCATCTACAATATCGGCGCCTTCATCGGCACATCCTCGATCGGCCTCGTCGCCATGCGTTTCGACCTGCGCCGCCTGATCCTCGTCTATATGGCGCTGGCCGCCGCCGCGCTCACCATCTTCGGATCGGTGGCCATGCCGCTCGCCGCCACGCTTGGCACAGCCTTCCTGATCGGCGTCTTCGTGCAGGGCGGATTCAACGGCTGCTACCCGCTCGCCGCCAGCCTCTATCCACCCGAAGCGCGCGGCACCGGCATCGGCTGGGCCATGGGTGTCGGCCGGATCGGCGCGGTGATCGGCCCGATGTTGGGTGGTTTCCTGCTCGCGGCCAAGGTGTCACTGCCGGTGATCTTCGGCATCTTCGCGGTGCCGGTGGTGCTGGCGGGCCTGTGCGCCTCGCTCATCCGCCTGCCAAAGGCCGCCTGAACCCTCTTCCACCAAGGACAAATCCCATGTTCCAGACCCCCGTATCGGATACGGGCCGACCGGTCGCGTCCATCCTCTGCGGCCTGATCGGCAGCGGCATCGCCGGATCGCGCAGCCCGCAAATGCACGAGGGCGAGGCCCGCGCGCTCGGCCTGCCGATGGTCTACCGCATCCTCGACGGCGAAGTGATGGGCTATGACGCGGCGGGCCTGCCGCGCCTCATCCCCATGCTGGCGGCCATGGGCTTCGACGGCATCAACGTCACCCATCCCTTCAAGCAGGACGTCATGCCGCTGCTCGACAGCCTGTCCCCGGCGGCGCAAGCACTGGGCGCGGTCAACACCATCCTGTTCGAACAAGGCCGCACCTATGGCGACAATACCGACTGGTCGGGCTATCGCGCCCATTTCCTCGCCGGCCTTGGCCAGCACAAGCGTGCCCATGTCGCGATGATCGGCGCCGGCGGCGCGGCAGCGGCGGTGGGCTATGCCCATCTCGACCTGGGCGCCACGCACCTTACTTTGTTCGATCCGGCACAGGACCGCGCGCAGGCGCTGGCCGATCGCTTCGCCGCACTTTTCCCCGCCGCGCAAGTAACCGCTGCCCCGACGGCGCAAGCCGCCATCGCCGGCGCCGACGGCGTGGTCCAGACCTCGCCCATCGGCATGCTCAGCCATCCCGGCCGGCCCTTCGATCCCGATCTGCTGACGGCCGATCAATGGGTGTCGGACATCATCTATTTCCCGCTCCGGACCGCCTTGCTCGCCGCCGCGCAGGCGAAGGGCTCCGCAACGCTGACCGGCGGTGGCATGGCAGTGATGCAGGCCGCCCAAGCCTTCGCCCTGTTCACCGGTATCGAACCGGACGCCGCGCGGATGCTGCGCGATTTCGACCGCGCCAGCGCAGGAGCTTCCGCATGATCGCCGACACCCCGCCTGCCATCGTCATGCCCGCGCCCGTGGTGCTGGCCAAGGCTGCACAGTTGCAGGGACCGCCCGCCGGCCCGCAAACACCGCCTCCGCCGCCAGCCGACAAGCCCGGCTGGCGCACGCGGCTGAAGGACAAGGGCGTCGATCTCACTTTCTCCTATGTCTCCGAAAGCGCGGCCAGCCTCACCGGCGGGCGCGATGGCGGCGCGGCCTATACCCAGCAATTGCTCGCCTCCGCCTCGATCGACACGGGCAAGGCGTTCGGCCTGAACGGCGGCAAGATCATCGCCACGATCATCCATCGCAAGGGCGAGGATCTGACCGCCACCCGCCTTGGCAACCTGTTCGAAGTGCAGGAATTGTTCGGCGGCGGTCAGGACCTGCGCCCGGCCGAACTCAGCTACGAACAGAAATTGAATGGCGGCAAGACCGCGTTGAAATTCGGCCTCTATCATACCGGGGATGACTTCGCGACCTTGCCCAGCGGGTGCCAGTTCCAGAATTTCGCCTTCTGTCCACGCCCGACCACGCTCTTCTACAATAGCGGCTTTTCGGGCTTTCCGATCCCGCGTTGGGGTTTGCGCGTCCGGCAGGAAATTGCGCCGAACCTCAGCGTCACCGTCGCAGGCTTCGAAGTCAACGCCTTCCGCGCCCAGACCGGGGCAGGGTGGAAACTTGGCCCCCGGTTCGACAGCTTCGTCTTGCCGGTCGAATTGGGGCTGAAGACGGGGCAGAAGCCGGGCGGCCTGCCGGGCCTGTTCCGCGTGGGCGGGCTGGTCGACACCACCGACCGCGCCGATGTGCGCGATGATATCAACGGCGATTCCTATGTCCTGTCCGGTCTGTCGCCGGCCATGCGGCAGGAACGGTGGAGCGCCTGGGCCATGGCGGAACAGATGATCGTCCGCTTCGGACCGGGCGATCGCGGCCTCAGCCTGTTCGGCACGCTAACCCTGTCGGATCGCCACACCGCGCGCGTGCCGACCTTCATCAGCGGCGGCTTTGTCGCACGCGGCCTGTGGGACAGCCGGCCCAAGGACAATTTCGGCCTTGGCCTCGTCTATGCCCGCGTCAACCCGCGCATCACCGACCGCCAGCGCGATCAGGTGGCGCTGGGACAGGATGTCGCGGTCCAGACGCATGAGATGAGCGGCGAAATCTTCTATGGCTGGCAGGCGACCCGCCAGTTGCTGATCCGTCCCAACCTCCAATATATCCACCGCGTCGGCGCTACCAATCTATATCCCGATGCCGTGGTGGCAGGCGCCACGATCAAGCTCATCCTGTAAGGGCAGGGCGCTGTCCTACAGCGCCTCATAAATGCTAATTTCGTCATTGCGAGCACAGCGAAGCAATCCATGTGGCACTCCCTTGGATTGCTTCGCTGCGCTCGCAATGATGACTGACCGGCCTTCTATTATTTCCAACATTTATTATGAAATGTCGCATTCAGCGGGAAATGTGCGAAGTTAAGCGCCCATATTCCTACAATGTCGCCGCCGGGATCGCCTCTGGCCGGAACCGGTTCTGCGCCGCCAGCCGCACCCCGGCATTGGGCGCGCCATAGCCGGCATAGCCCTTGGCCCGCTGGACGAATTCGAAGAAGAACAGCTTGTCGAATGCCCGGCTGTACATCTGCCAGAAGCCCGCGCCCTCGCCATCCTCGTCATAGAGGACGCCATCCGCCGCCATCCGCGCCGCGAGTGGCCCGTCCAGATCGAACCGCGCGGCGAGGTCGGCATGATAATTGGCCGGTATCTCCAGCATCGCCGCGCCATTCTCCCGCAAGCCCTTGGCCGTCGCGAAAATATCGTCGGTGGTCAGCGCGACATGCTGATATCCCCCGCCAAAGCCATGGTCGAGGAAGCGGGAGGACAGGGTTTCCCGCGCGTCGGACGCATTGATCGTCACGCGGAACGCGCCGTCCGCCGACTGCAACGCCTGACTATGAACCAGACCCGACGGGTCGATCACATCCTGCGGCCCGCGCGCCTCCAGCCCGAACAGCGCACGCCAGTAGAGCTGCCAGGACAGGAATTCGTCATTATGGACCACGGCGGCCAGATGGTCGATGCCGCGCACATCCGCGCCGATCGCGTCCGCATCCATCTCCACCGCCTCAAACTCGCGCGCCCACAGTCCCTCCACCTCATGATCGTCGATCAGGTAGATCAGGCTGCCGCCAACCCCGCGCAGCGCCGGCATCGCCATCCGCCCCGGTCGTCCTTCGGGGCTATAGGCCTTAATCCCCAGCGCGGCGGCGCGGGCCAGCACGGCAGCCTTGTCCTGCACCCGTACGCCGATGGCGCAAATCGACGTGCCCTGCGTCGCGCGATAGGCGCTGGCAAAGCCCTTCGGCTCGGCATTGACGATCAGGTTGACGCCACCCTGCCGCCATCGCGTCACCTTCTTGTGGCGATGTTCGCCCACCAGCGTGAAACCCAGCGACGCAAAGCTGCTGCCCAGCCGCGCGGCATCGCTGCCATCGGCGGTGAACTCCACGAACTCGCAGCCCAGCACCGGCTGCGGCGCGGGCATGGCGGTGGGCTGGTCGATCAGCCGTTGCGCGGCATCGCGGACATAGTCGAGCGAGCGGTGCCCGTCCTCCGCCACCAGCCGCGCGGCGTTGGAACGAAAGCGATCGTTGAAGATCTCCAGGCTGAGCGGCCCGTCATAGCCGGTGCGCAATATCTCCGCCACGAAACCCGCAACGTCCAGCCCGCCCTGTCCCGGCAGGTTGCGGAAATGGCGGCTCCAGTAAAGCAGGTCCATGTCGAGCAGCGGCGCGTCGGCCAGTTGCACGAAGGCGATCTTGTCGCCCGGTATCGCCCGGATACTCTCGCTCGGGATCTGACGGGATAGCGAATGATAGCTGTCGAGGATGATGCCGATATGCGGATGATCGACCGCCTCCACTATCGCCCAGGCGTCACGATGGTCGTTGACATGCCGGCCCCAGGCCAGCGCCTCATAGCCGACGACGACGCCGCGTTCCTGCGCGATCCCGCCCAGTTCGCGGAAATCATCGACGATCCGCTCCCGCTCACCCAGCGCGGCGGGATGGCAGCTTGAACAGAAGAGGATGCGGTCGGTGCCCAACTCTTCCATCAGGTCGAACTTGGCCCGCGCCCGGTCGAAGGCGCGGCGGCGCAGGTCGCCCGGCAATCCCTCTAAATCGCGGAACGGCTGGTAGAGCATGCAGGCCAGACCCAGATCGTCCAGCATCGCCCGCACCGCCTTGGGCGACAGGGCTGACCCGACCAGATCATTCTCGAAAATCTCGACCCCGGCAAAACCCGCAGCGGCGGCGGCTTTCAGCTTCTCCTCCAACGTCCCGCGCAGCGATACGGTGGCGATGGCGTTCCGGGATCGGGCAATGGTCATGGCGGCTCCTTTGCAGGGCCGCCATAATCCTCTCCCCGGTCAGCATCGGCAATCAGGCCGAACTGACCGGGGCATAGCTTATGGTTATACCACCCTATTTGCGTTCCGCTGCCGTCGCATCGCGGGTCGCGCGGAATTCGCTGTCCGCCGACCAGTTGGGCCAGTCATGGCTGTCCGCCACGCGCCGCCCGACATTATAGAGCAGCGTCAGGTCGCCGACCCAGCTGCTCGTATCCCAATTGGCGTCATATTCGTCGGCCGGCTGGTGATAGCGATCCTTGGTGTAGGCGTCCTGCAACAGCTTGCCGCGCTCGGCCCCGCCATTCACCAGTTCGCGCCCCGGATTAAAGGAGATGGCCGGCACGCCGCGCTTCGCCATGGGGAAATGGTCCGAACGATAGAAGCTGCCAGCCTCCGGCCGCGCGTCCGGCGTATAATGGCGACCCAGTTTCTCGCCTTCCTGCGTCAGTGTGGTCAGCAGGTCCAGCTTGGCCGCGCCCGAAATGCTGAAATTGGTCGTCTTCTCCATGCCGAACGGCCCGTCCATGTTGACGACGCCGGCCGTGGTCGCCAGCGGCCGCAGCGGATTGTCGGCATAATATTCGGACCCTAGCAGACCCTTCTCCTCGGCCGTCACCGCCAGGAACAACACGGTCCGCTCAGGCTTCGGTCCCTTGGCATAGGCGCGCGCCAGTTCCAACAGCGCGGCGGTACCCGACGCATTGTCCTTGGCGCCATTATAGATGGTGTCGCCCTTCGCATCGGGCGCGCCAATGCCCAGATGATCCCAATGCGCCGAATAGATCACCGTCTCGTCGGGATATTTGCTACCCTGCACCAGCCCCGCGACATTATGCGAGGTGATGATCTCCGACTTCACAGCATAGTCGGCGCTCATCGTTGCCTTCAAGGGGATGGGCTTGAAATCCTTCTTGCGCGCCGCCGCCTTGGCCGCCTCGAAATCGACGCCGGACGCCGCCAGCAGCTTGGCCGCCAGATCCTTCTGCACCCACCCTTCCATCTGCGTATGCGCCGCCTTCGGGTCGGCGCGGACGATGTCGAACATGGTGTTGGTGTTGCTGTTCTTGACCGTGGCCCAGCCATAGGAGGCCGGCTCGCTTTCATGCACCACCAGCACGCCGGCCGCGCCCTGCCGCGCCGCTTCTTCGTACTTGTACGTCCAGCGGCCATAATAGGTCATCAGCTTGCCGCCGAAGTCGCCTTCGCCGCCCTCGAAATCGGGGTCGTTGACCAGCACGACCATGATCTTGCCTTTCAGGTCCACGCCCTTGAAATCGTCCCAGCCACGTTCCGGCGCCTTCACCCCATAACCGACGAAGACCAGTGGCAGGTCGGCGAACTTGACCGACGACTGGCCCGTCTCCGCCGCGCGCACCGCGATCTCGCCGCCTTGGGTCAGCGCCTCAGCGCTGCCGCCGATATTCATCGACAAGGTCGGCGTGCCGGTGATGTTCGACATGCGCAGCGGCACGTCCTGGAACCAGCTGCCCTTCGGCCCGGCCGGCTTAAGCCCCGCTGCCTTCATCTGCGCGGAAATATAGTCGATCGTCTTCACCTCGGCGCGGGTCGCCGGGCCACGCCCTTCAAATGCGTCGCTCGCCAACGTCTTAATGTCGGCGCTGACACGGGCCACGTCGAAGCTGGGCGGGGCCGCCAGCGCGATGGCCGATGTGGAGAGCAGGCCAGCAAGCGTCAGCGGGCGAATGAACGATAAAGAGGGCAACATATTCAACTCCTTGGCGCAGAACTGCGCGGCGAGTCGGGATCATGCCGATCGGACGGCCGATGTCGACATACTTTATACAGATGTGCAACGAAACAAGTTCGCTAGCATATCTTATGGAAAGCCTGTAGCGCATGGCGATGACAGGAGAGGTTGGAATGATGGATATGACCCGCCGCGAATATCGGACAGGCGATGGCCTGACCTTGGTGGCCGATGTCGGTGGTCCGGCGGATGCCGCCACGATCATATTGCTGCATGGTGGCGGGCAGACGCGACATAGCTGGTCGGGCGCCATGCGCCGCATGATAGGGGAGGGCTATCATGTCATTAATTTCGATGCGCGCGGCCATGGCGACAGCGATTGGGCGGACAGCGGCGACTATTCGCTCAAGGCGCGCGGCGCGGACCTGCAAACGGTCATCGGCGATCGCCGGCCGGTCGCGCTAGTGGGGGCGTCGATGGGCGGCATGACCAGCTTCTACGCAGTGGGCATGGGGCAGGCGCCACAGGCGACCGCGCTGATACTGGTAGACATCGTCCTGCGCCCGGCGGCGGCGGGCGTACAGAAGATTCAGGGCTTCATGCAGGCCCATGATCGCGGCTTTGCCAATATAGACGAAGCACTGGCCGCCGTGGTCGCCTATAATCCGGAGCGCAAGGGGCAGCGCGATCCCTCCGGCCTGATGAAGAACTTGCGCCTGCGCGACGATGGTCGGCTCTACTGGCATTGGGATCCGCGCATGATGGCGGCCCGCCCCAGCGCCGAACCGCCCGCCTGGACGGAGGATCTTCTCGCCGCCAGCAGCCATATCCATATTCCCACATTGCTGGTGCGCGGCGGCAAGAGCGATATCGTGGATGATGAAGGGGTGGCCGAACTGGTCCGGCTGGTCCCGCAGACCGAAGTCTATTGCGTCCCCGAAGCCGGGCATATGGTCGCAGGCGACCGCAACGATGCCTTCAATGACGGCGTGCTCGACTTCCTGCATCGCATCCGTTTTGGGCAGGCATGACGACGGCGATTATTATTGATCGTCAGCATATCATAATCTAGCATAATAAAAATAACGATATGGGAGAATGGGATGGCGGTGAAGACGTGCCTGATGGCGACCCTGCTTGCCGGTGGTTCGATGATTTCGGGTGTGGTGCCTGCCCTTGCCCAGATGGGTACCGGCGATGCAGCGCAGGAAGGCAGCATCGGCGACATCGTCGTCACTGCGCAGCGCCGGTCGGAATCGCTCCAGAAAGTGCCGATCGCGGTGGCGGCGATCACCGGCGACGGACTGGTGAAGGCCGGCATAGAGGGAACGACGCAACTCGCCAATGTCACGCCCGGCCTGTCGCTGGGCGGCGAACGCAGCACCATTGCGCCCTATCTGCGTGGTGTTGGCTCGAAAAATTCGGCGCCCGGTGATGAATCTGGCGTCGCGACCTATGTCGACGGCGTCTATATCGCGGCGCTCTCCGGCGTGAACCTGATCTTCAACAATATCGAGCGGATCGAGGTGCTGAAGGGACCGCAAGGCACATTGTTCGGTCGCAACGCCACCGGTGGCCTGATCCAGATCATCACCAAGAAACCTTCTTATCAAACCATGATCGATGGGGAGGTAGGCTACGCGAATTACGATACTTATTCGGCCAAGGCTTACGGCACCACAGGCATCAGCGATACGGTCGCGATCGATCTGGCGGCCGTCTATGTCAATCAGGACAAGGGTTATGGCCGCAATTCCGGCGGCACGCCGGGCGTCTCCGGTCAGGAGGTGAACTGGAAGGAGGAATGGGGCGTCCGCGGTTCCATCCTGTTCGAACCGAGCGACGCGCTCAATTTCCGCCTGACGGGCGACTATGCCCATCGCGATTCCGATATCGGCAATGTCCGCATCATCTATCCGGGCACGCGCACGACCGGCGGGTTCAGCTATGACGGCAATCAATATGGCACGATCAGCAACCTGACCTCCTTTGGCACTTTCAAGCAATGGGGCGTATCACTGGTCGGCGAATGGCGGATCGGCGAGGCGACGCTGAAAAGCACGACCGCCTATCGCGATTACCAGAATGATTCCCGCTACGATCAGGATGCCTCGCCGCTCGCGCTGGTCGATGCGATCCTCAAGGAATCGACAAAGTCCTTCCAGCAGGAACTGGTCCTATTGGGCACCACGGGTAGGCTCGACTACACGACGGGCCTCTTCTATTTCCATTCCAAGGCCGCATTTGAACCTCTGGCCGTTCGCAGCGCCACCGCCGCGCTCAACAGCGCCATCCATGATGACGTGACGACCAACAGCTATGCCGCCTTCGTGCAGGGCACCTATCATCTGACCGACAGCATGCGGCTGACCGCCGGTCTGCGCTACACCCGTGACGAGCGAAGCCTGAACGGCGAGACGATCGCGCTGGCCGGTCATCCGCTGGGGGAGGGGACGGTCATCGACACGACCGAGAATAATCCCACCCGCCCGGTCAGCCCGGCTTTCCCTGACGGGGCCTTTTCCAACGATGTCGCGTTCAAGAAGCTGACCTGGCGGCTGGCGATCGACCATCAATTGAGCCGCGACGTCCTGCTCTATGCGTCGTGGAGCCGGGGGTTCAAAAGCGGTATTTTCAATCTGGGCGGTCCCTATTTCCCGCCCGCCCGGCCGGAAACGATCGACGCCTATGAAGCCGGCTTCAAGTCGGACCTGCTCGGCCGGACGTTGCGGCTCAACATGTCGGCCTTCTATTACGACTATAAGGATTTGCAGCTCAACCGGCTGATCGCGGGGGCCAGCTTCATCTATAATGCGGCACAGGCGCGCATCTATGGCCTCGATGCCGAAGCGATCATTGCCCCGCCGGTATCGACGGGCGACCTGCAATTCCGCATGGGCCTGTCGCTGCTCAATAGCGAATATAGCGAGTTCAAGGATGCCCGCGTCTACACGCCGCGCGCGGCGGCCCCGTTCGGCAATGTCGAAACGATCACCGACGCTTCGGGCAACGACCTCGTCAACGCGCCGCCGGTCACGCTCAATCTGGGCGTCAATTATGACCGTCCGATCGGCAATCTGGAGGCGGGGTTCAGCGCCAATTATCTGTTCAACAGCGGCTTCTATTGGGACCCGGGCAATCGGGACGATGTGAAGCAGGATGCCTATGGCGTGCTCAACATGCGCGTCAGCCTGTCCGCGCCCGACCAGCGCTGGCGCATGGCGCTGTTCATGAACAATGTCACCGATGAGCGCTATTTCCAGAATGTCACCGTGTCGGGGATTGGCGACAATGCCTTCTACGCGCCGCCCCGCACCTATGGCGTGACGTTGGGCTTCAAGCTGGGCGGACGCTAGGGCGTCTGCTTATGGTGACCTTCATGCGTCGATGAAGGTCACCACCTGCTCCAGCGGCACGCGCGCGACCGGGAAGCTGTTTACCGGCGCATCCGGATCGCGATAGCCCACGGAAATGCCGCAGAACAGGATATGGTCGTCGGGTATGGCGACATGGGCGCGGATCTGTTTCTGATAGACGGCCCAGGCCTCCTGCGCGCAGCTGTCCAGCCCTTCCTCGCGCAACAACAGCATCAGGCTTTGCAGCCACATGCCGACATCGGCCCATTGCGGCGGCCCCATATAGCGCGGCATATGCACCAGCATCAGCAGCGGCGCGCCGAATGCGCGATAATTGCGCCCGAACTGCGCCAGGCGCCCGGCCTTGTCCTCTCGCGCGACGTTCAGCGCCGCATACATGCTCTCGCCCACCTCATGCCGGCTGGCGGCATAGCGGTCGGCCAGTGCTTCGGGATAGATGACATAATCGCCATTATGCGCGGCGCGCCCCTGCGGGAGTACGGTCGCCAGATCGTCGCACAGCCGGGCCAGCGTATCGCCGCCCACGACATGCAGGTTCCAGGGTTGCAGGTTGCCGCCCGATGGCGACCGCTGCGCCTTGTCCAGCACCCGTTCCAGCACCGCCCGATCGACCGGATCGGGCAGGAACTGGCGGATTGACCGCCGCGTCGTCACGGCCTCTGTCACATTCACGGCGTCACCCCCTCCATCGGCCGGAAGATCGTCATGTCCGCCTCGACCATGAAGACGCGCACGGATTCCGGTAGCAGAAATTCTGTCTCATCGGCGATCCGCTGTCGATGCACATCCGGGTCCGCCATTTCCCGCATCGTCGCTTCCGCTATCGCCTTGTCCTCATAGAAGACCTCGGAAATTACATCATAGTCGCCCGGATGGTCCGGGTCGGGATGGATCACGAAATTGCGCCGGTGGATCGCCGCACCATGGTCCAGCAACCGGTTCATCAGATGCACATGATGGTTGGAATAATAGTCGCGAAACGCAGCAAAGCTGATGTCCGGGCGTTTCTTCGCCAGCACGATCACCTTGAACATCACAGCGACCGGGCGACGATCACGCGCATGATCTCCGCCGTTCCGGCAAAGATGCGATGCAGCCGCGCGGCGGTGAACAGGCGTGATACCGGATATTCGTCCATATAGCCCGCACCGCCGTGCAGTTGCACGCATGTGTCCATGATCCGCCCCTCCATTTCGGGCAGCCACATCTTCGCCATCGCGCATTTCAGCGTATCGAGCCGACCCTGCGCCTGATAATCCCGGATGACATCGTCCAGGAAGGCGCGACCGACCGCCAGTTCGGTCTTCATTTCCGCCAGCTTGAACTGCGTATTCTGGAAATCGAAGATGGTCTGGCCGAACGCCTTGCGATTCTTCACGAACTCGATCGTCTCCTCCAGCGCCCGCTGCGACGCGGCATGGGCGATCAGCGGCCAGGTGATCCGGTCCATGTTCACGCCGCCTAGGCACAGCGCCATGCCGCGCCCTTCCTCACCCAGCAAATTGCTCACCGGTACACGCACTTCGTCAAAGCTGATCTCGCCGGTGTTGGAGGCGTTGACGCCCATCTTCTTGAGCGCATGGCCACGCTTGAAGCCGGGGCGATCGGCTTCGACGATGATCATCGACAACCCCTTCGATCCCGGCGCATCGCTGGTTCGGGCCACCACCATGAAGGCGTCGGCGATCGACGCCTGCGAGATATAGGTCTTGGCGCCGGTGATGACATAGTCGTCCCCTTCGCGCCGCGCAGTCGTGCGGATCGAGGATACGTCGCTGCCGCTGTCCGGCTCTGTGATGGCCAGCCCGAACAGCATTTCGCCGCGTACCATGGCCGGCAGATATTTTTGCCGCTGCTCCTCATTGGCGGAACGGTAGAGGATTTCGCAGGTGCCATCGGCGATCAGTGACGGCGCCATCCCCGCGCCCGCGACGCTATAGCCAATCTCCTCCGCGATCACGAGCCGATGCAGAAAATCGCCACCCGGCCCGCCATAGGCTTCAGGAATATCCACGCCCAGCAAACCGGCTTCGGCCGCCTTGGTCCAGAAACTGCGCGGGATCGCATGATCCTCGACCCACTGGTCGACATGCGGCTCGATTTCCGTCGCGATGAAATGGCGCACCGTTTCCCGGAAAATCTGATGTTCCGGGGTCCAGAGCGACTCCGTTGACTGATAGGCCATATATCCTCCCTTTATGATGCGCCGTAGCCAAGCTGCCGTCCGGCCAGATCCAGCAATATTTCCTCCGACCCGCCGCCGATCGCGACGACCCGGACTTCGCGGTAGATGCGTTCGGTCAGCGTGCCCCGGATGAAGCTGGCGCCGCCCAGAACCTGCGCTGCCTCACGCAGCACCCGTTCGAACATGCGTGTCGCCTGCACCTTCAGCAGGGCGATGTCCGCCGCCGCATCCAGCCCCCGGTCGAACTGCCAGGCATTAAGGTCGATCGCCGCCTGCGTGGTGTCGATCCGGCGTTTCATGTCGGCCAGCTTCGACCGGATCACCGCATGCGCGCCCAGCCTCTGACCGAACGTCTCGCGCTGGTTCGCCCAGTCCACCGCTTCCTCATGCGCAATCCGGGCGAAGGCGGTGCATTGCTGCGCCGCCTGTATCCGTTCCCAGTTGAAGTTGCGCAGGATCGGCTTGAACCCCTTATTCTCCGCGCCCAGCAGGTTGCGCACGGGTACCCGAACATCATCGAAATGCAGGATCGCGGTGTCGCCGGCATGCCAGCCCATCTTCCTGAGCGGGGTGCGCGACAGACCCTCGCTGTCGCCGGGGATCAGCAGCATGGAAATGCCGCCCATGCCCGGCCCACCGGTCCGCACCGCCGTCACGAACCAGTCGGCGCGCATGCCGTTGGAAATGAAGGTCTTCGACCCGTTAACGATGAAGCTGTCGCCGTCGCGCCGCGCACTGGTTCGTAGCGCCGCGACATCCGATCCGCCCGATGGTTCGGTGATGGCGATCGCCAATATATCCAGCCCGGCCAATATGCGCGGCGCGACCGACGCGGCCAGATCGCCGTCGCCATGCTCGATCAGCAACGGCATGGCGACGGCGTGGGTGAACAGGCCCGATTGCACGCCGCCCGATCCGCAACGCGCCGTTTCATCCACCAGCACCAGCTTGTGAAAGGCGTCTATTCCCTCGCCCGTGCCGCCCAGATGGTCAGAAAAGCCCAGCCCCAGCAGCCCCGCAGCGCCGGCCTTTTCATGAAAGGCGCGCGGGACGATCCCGGTCTCCTCCCAATCCTCGACATGGGGCGTCGCTTCCCGCGCGATAAAGGCGCGGACGCTGGCCGACAGCGCTTCATGCGTCTCATCATAAAAGGGCGATCGTCTCCGCCATGCATCATAGCCATTGCCGTTCATGCCCAGCGATCCTCCCTATTCCGCGATTCTATGTTATTCGCTAGCATATATTACACCAGCATGTTAAATGGCGGTCAAGCCGGGAGAGAGACATGCTGACAATATATGGAACCAAGCCGAGCCGCGTCGCGCGGTGCCTCTGGGCGTTGGAGGAACTGGGCCTGCCCTATCGCCAGTTGCCGGTGCCTGACAGCAAGGCGGCCGAGTTCCTTACGCTCAACCCGATGGGCAAGGTGCCGGTGCTGGTCGATGGCGATTTCATCCTGACGGAATCGGTCGCGATCACCGCCTATCTGGCGACGCTAACGCCCAACGCACTGCTGCCAACCGATGCCCACAGCCGCGCGCGCATGGACCAGTGGACCAGCTGGGCGATCACGGAGGTCGAATTTCACTTCACCGTCATGGTGCGCGAAATCCGCCGCGCAGGGCAGGCCGGAGAGGCGCCCGATGGCACGGTCGTCGGCGCCTGCCTGTCTGGCGTGACCGATACGCTGGGGGCGTTGGAACAGCATCTGGCGGCGGGCCATGCCTATGTTGCGGGGGACGCCTTCACGCTGGGCGATATCAACACCGCTTTCCCGATCGCCGGCATCGCCCCGCGCATCGACATGACGCGTTTCCCTGCCATTGCCGACTGGCTGGCGCGCTGCATGGCCCGCCCGGCCTGGCAGCGAGTGCAGGCGATTGACGACAGCGCCCTGCTGGTCGCCTGACGCCTCAACCAAAGCGTCGCCGCACATGGCGTGCGGCGACCATGAACAACAGGCACGACAACAGGGTGAAACCGGTCGCCACGGTCAAAGCCCAGCGCAGGCTTTCCGGGCCATAAACCGGCATCAGCCGATCGCTAAGCATCCCGACGAACAGCGGGATCAGACCCTGCCCGATCAAGGCGTTCAGCACGTTGGAGCAGGCGCCGGCCATCCCGCGCTGGCGGGCGGAACAGACGCTCTGCATCGTCGCCTGAAAAGCCGGGGCATAGATGACCGCCAGTCCCATGGCGAGGAAACAGGCGCCCAGCGCCACCCCGGTCGACCCGCTCCACAGCACGGTCAGCAACACCGGTACCAGAGCCATATTGGCGACGATGCAGATCCACACTGGCGCCGCCAGATGCCGCGCCGCCAGCCGGTTGCCCAGCCAGCCCCCGACCAGCATGCCCGCAATCAGGCCGAAACTCGCGGCCGGCCCGAAAAGGAACCCGACCTCCTGCTGCGCCATGCCATGCAGGCGGATAAAATATTGTGGCAACCAGATCAGCATGCCCAGACTGCTGAACACGCCGAAACTGGCCGCGGCACAAAGCCAGACATAGGCCCGGTTATGCCATAGTTGACCCAGCGTCCGGCCCAGCGGGGCGGGTTCTTCCTCATCGCCATCATATTGGCCGCGCGGCGCATCCGGCATGCAGAAGAAGACCAGCGCAGCCAGAATGATCCCCGGCACGGACGCGAGCCAGAAGGCGGCGCGCCAGCCATGGTGGGTGGCGATCCAGCTCGCCGTGACGAAGCTGGCCAGCATGCCGATATTACCGCCGACCTGAAACAGGGCGAGCGCCAGCGCCCGGCGCTGCGGCGGGAAATGATCGCTGAGCAGCGACATGCCCGCCGGATTTGCGCCCCCTTCACCAATGCCCACGCCGGCCCGCGCGACTGCCAGCAGCGCAAAGCTTTTGGCAAAGCCGCACAGCGCCGTCATCGCGCTCCAAAGGGCAATGACGAAGGCGATCAGGCCACGCCGCCCGCGACTGTCCGCCAGCCGCCCGAAGACGAGGCTGGCGATCGCATAGACCAGCACGAAGGCCGGCCCGGTCAGCAGCGCATATTGCGTATCGCTCAGCGCAAATTCCAGCCGCAACGGCTGGGACAGGACGACCACCAGCAACCGGTCATAATAGTTCATCAGGTTCATCGCCGCGAGCAGCGCCAGCGCCACCCAGGCGCCGCCGCGACGCATCACTTGATCTCCGCCGCGCAGCGATCCAGCACCATCAGGTCGTCGCGATTGGGCACGATCGCGCGGAACCTTACCGTGCCCGGCCCGCTGCCCCAAAATTCGAAGCGGATGCGGTCACCCGGCAGCACCGGCCGGCTGAACCGCACCGCCATCGACCCCAGCCGTGCCGGGTCCATGCCGCAAAATTGCTTCAGCAGCGCATAGCCGGCCATGCCCTTGGTCGACAGGCCATGCAGGATCGGCCGGGGGAAGCCCGCAACCTTCGCCACCTCCGGGTCGATATGCAGCGGGTTGAGATCGCCTGACAGGCGATAGATGAGCGGCTGGATCTCGGTCGCCTGCACCTCCACCGCGCTGTCTGGCGCACTGTCCGGCAATTTCGCCAGATCAGCCGGCACTTCGCCCCAGTCGCCACAACCGCCATCGCCGCGCAGCATCAGCGTGTTGGTGACGGTCGCGATCGCCTGTCCGCTCTGCGCATCCGTCACCTGCTTGCGCTGGTGCAGCATCGCCCCGCGTTCGCCCATGTCGCGGACGCCCATGATATGATGGCTGGCCCTGATCCGCCCTTCCGGCGGCAGCGGCGCGTGCATTTCCAGCCGCTGTTCGGCATGGAGCAGCTTCTTCCAGTCGATGCCATATTCGGGGTCGCGCGCCCACATGCCCGGATGCCCCAGGACGTTGGCATAGGTGGGCGATGCCTTCAGCCGCTCTTCGAACAGATAATCGATATGGCCGGCGTCCAATGGTTCCGATCCGAAACCGACGCCAAGGGCATAGAGGATGGTGTCCCGACTGGTGTAGCTTTGTTCGGTATCAGGAAACGCGCGATTGACGACTTTATCAAGATCCATGGACTCGTCCTTCAATAGCTTTTCGGCAGGCCAAGAACCTTCTCGCCGATGAAGCTCATGATCATCTGTTCGGTAACGGGCGCGATGCGCAGCAATATGCTTTCGCGGAACAGGCGTTCGACCTGATACTCCTTGGAATAGCCCATGCCGCCATGGAACATCACGGCGCGGGTGCAGGCGTCGAAGCCCGCGCGCGCGGCCAGGAACTTGGCGCTGTTCGCCTCCGCACCGCAACTCTTGCCCGCATCATAGAGCCATGCCGCCCGCATCACCATCCAAAAGGCGGATTCCAGCGCCATCCAGCTTTCGGCCAGCGGATGCTGGATGCCCTGATTCATGCCGATCGGCCGGCCGAACACATGCCGATCCTGTGCATATTGGGAAATCCGCTTCAGCGCGCCCTGACCATTGCCGACGGCTTCCGACGCGACCAATATCCGTTCGGGATTGAGCGAATGCAGGATATAATGAAAGCCCTTGCCTTCCTCCCCAATCAAATCCTCATCCGGCACGAAATAATCGTCGATGAAGGTCGTGTTCGAATCGACGGCATTACGGCCCATTTTCGGAATGCGCCGGACTTCGATCTTGCTGTGGTCGAGGTCAGTGTAGAAAAAACTCATGCCATCGGTCGGTCGCTTGCACTGATCCTTGGGTGTCGTGCGCGCCAGAATGACGATCTTGTTCGCAACCTGCCCTGACGATGTCCAGATTTTGCGACCGGTAATCCGGTATCCGCCGGGAACCTTAGTCGCGAACGTCTTGATGCTGGTCGTATCGAGGCCCGCGTCCGGCTCGGTCACGCCAAAACAGGCCTTGTCCGTTCCCGCGATCAGGGGTTTCAGCATCCGCTCCTTCTGCTCGGCCGTGCCGAACACGACCACGGCATGCGGCCCGAACAGGTTCAGATGGATGGTCGATGCCGCCGAATAGCCGCCCGATCCCTGACAGATGCGGTTCATCATGATCGCCGCTTCGGTGACGCCCAGCCCCGATCCACCCAGTTCCTCCGGCATGGTGATGCCCAGATAACCGCCCTGCGCCAGCGCAGCGTGGAATTCGTGCGGAAAATCGCCGCTCTGGTCGAGTTTAGACCAATATTCGTCGCCAAACTGGTCGACGATGCGGCCCACGCCATCGCGGACGGATTGCTGGGTTTCATTCAGTTCGATTTCCATGACTGGTCCCCCTTCAGGCAAAGATTTTGCGGCTGATGATTTCGCGCATCACTTCGGACGATCCGCCGGCGATCTTGCGGATACGGCTGTCGATGAAGGCATGGGCAATGGGATATTCCAGCATATAGCCGGCGCCGCCGTAAAATTGCAGGCACTCGTCGGCGATCCGCCATTGCAGTTCGCCCGCCAGCATCTTGGCCATGGCGGCCGTCTCGTTATCGAGCGCCTTGTCTACCGCCAGTTCGACGCAGCGGTCGACAAATACCTGCATCGCCTGAGTCTGCGCCACCATTTCCGCGATCTTGAAGCGGGTATTCTGGAAATCCGACACCGGCTTGCCAAAGATCATGCGATCCTTGGTGTAAGCAATGGTCGTGTCCAGCATCCCCTTGCACATACCAACCGCATGGACCGCAATCGACAGCCGTTCCTCGGCCAGATTATGCACGGCGATGCCCATGCCCTGACCTTCGGCGCCGATGCGATTGGTCACCGGCACGCGCACGTCGGAAAAGAAGAGTTCCGACGTGTCCTGCGCCAGCAACCCGAATTTCTCCAGATTGCGCCCGCGCGAAAAGCCGGGCCGGTCGGTTTCCACGACGATGAAGCTCATGCCCCGCGCGCCCGCGGCCGGATCGGTCTTGCAGGCAAGGATGACGATACTGGCCAGTTGCCCGTTGGAAATATAGGTTTTCTGCCCATTGATGACATAGTCATCGCCATCGCGGACCGCGCTGGTCTTGATGGCTTTTAGGTCGCTGCCGGCGCCCGGTTCGCTCAGGCCCAGCGCCGCGATCGTCTCACCCGACACCATGCCGGGAATCCAGCGCGCCTTCTGCTCCTCGCTCGCGAAATTCAGGATATAGTTGGCCGCCATGTCGCTATGCACGGCAAAGCCCGGCCCCGTCGCCCCGGCATAGCCAAGTTCCTCGGTGAAGACGGCGTTATATTTATAGTCCGCGCCCGCGCCGCCAAACGCCTCCGGCGCGTTGGAACAGAGGAAGCCCGCCGCGCCCGCCTTGCGCCACACCTCGCGCGACACCACGCCATCCTCCTCCCATTGGCGGTGATAGGGGGTGATCTCGCTCTCGATAAAGCGGCGTACCGCATCGCGGTACATCTCATGCTCTTCGCCATAAATGGGGCGGGGTAGGGTCTTCACGTTGCGTCTCTCCGTGTCGGAAAAAATGGAAATGTCAGGCGATGCCGCGCCCGGTCAGGCCGCCATGATTGCCCTGTGCTTCGAAGCCGTAGGGGGCGTATCGGCCGTTCAGAAAAACCTCGAACTGCGATCGGCCATGGCGCACCCGGCCATCCGGCGCAGTCAGCGTGACGCGTGCATAATGTTCGACGCCAAAGACGGTCTTCGTCTCGCCATTGCCGGGGAAGCGATGCTCGCAGGGCTGCTGCGAAAAATCATATTCGTCCCATTCCATCGCGGGACTGCGGCCATGCCAGGTGTGGATCGTGCCGCCATCATGCCAGGCACCGACATGATAGCCGATCTGCCCCAGCACATGCGGCGGATGCGGACAGTCGAACGCGACTGTCCAGCGCTCGCCCTTCGCATCGGTCAGCGTCACCACGCCATCGGTCACTGATCGCGTGCCGGGCCGCCAGTTGAGTTGATGGTCATAATCAACCAGCCCCAGCTTGCCGCCGTCCCAGCCATAGTCGATCGACCCTTCGAACGGCACGCCAAAGGCATCGTTCAGCACCTGCCTTTGCCCATCCGGCCCTTCGTGGAAATGGAAATAGCTGGAGATATCCTCCGCCTCGATAAAGGCGGAAAAGCGCAGCGCGCGCGGCACCGCCACTGGCTCGGCGGGCGGCAGCCATTGCGGCGCGGCGCCCAGTGGCGGGCGGCTTTCATAAATGCCCCAGGACCGATCACGCGATCCGCCCCATGGCGCCTCCTCCGGCATCTCGAAGCGCTGGCCCGCCACTTCCATCCATCCGGTGCAGCGCCCGACCTGATGATAGCGGCTCTGGTCGGTGGTGAAGCGCCCGCCCTTCACCGCGCGATGGTGCATGGCAAGGTGACAGGGCGACAGCCCCTGCCACAATATGTCGAACGCAATCTCCGACTCATTGGGTTCGCAGATCAGGCGGACTGCCTTCAACGGCTCGACAAATTCATAGCGCAGCGGCCCGATCGCCACCGAAAAATCGTCGCGCCATACCCGGCTGAGGCGCAGCGCCCGCTGCACCCCGCGCAGGTTGCTGTTCACATAGCCGCCGATGATATTGCTGTTGGGCGCGACCCGCATGCCGGTCCACACCGACGCGCCGCTCTCCACATCATAGGCCAGGAAATAATAGCCATCGTCCCATGCCGGATCGCTGTTGGGCACGTAGGACATGGGATAGGGCGTCGCGTGGAACGGATATTCGTCCCCCGGCGTCAGCGCCATCTTCTCGAACAGTTCCTCGGCCATCCTGCTCCCTTTCCTTGACAGCCTGTTTCGGCTGATCGGGGTGCTGCCCGTTGACAGCCCCCTTGCGCTCAAATAAGCGATGAAGCATATAGTTTGCAACATCACAATTAGGATGCGTCCTAATTTAGGAAGAAAGAAGGAGGGGCCGATGGGCATCTGTGAAGGACGGGTCGCAATCGTTACGGGCGCGGGACGCGGCGTGGGACGCGCCTATGCGCTCAAGCTGGCGGAAGAGGGCGCGAAGGTCGTCGTCAACGATCTGGGCGGCAGCGCGGCGGGCGACGGTGCCGACCTTTCGCCCGCGCAGGAAGTGGTGGAGGAAATCCGCAAGGCCGGCGGCGAGGCGATCGTGAACGGCGCCGACATCTCCGACTGGGCACAGGCGCAGGCGATGGTGCAACAGGCGATCGACACCTTCGGCGGGCTCGACATATTGGTCAATAATGCCGGCATCCTGCGCGATCGCATGATGGTCAACATGTCGGAGGATGACTGGGATCTGGTCATCAAGGTGCATCTGAAGGGCACCTTCGCCCCCTGCCATCATGCCGCAAACTATTGGCGTCTGGAAAGCAAGGCGGGCCGCCAGCGCGACGCGCGAATCATCAACACCAGTTCCGGCTCCGGCCTGTTCGGCAATATCGGCCAGGCCAATTATGGCGCAGCAAAGGCCGGCATCGCTTCCTTCACGCTCATTACCGCACGCGAATTGTCACGCATCGGCGTCACCGTGAACGCACTCGCCCCTCGTGCCCAGACCCGCATGACCGAAGGGCTGCGCGAAGTATCGGGTGAAATGCTGGAACGGCGCGACCCCGAATGGATCGCCGCGCTGGTCGCTTTCCTCGCGAGCCCCGCGGCGTCCGACATTACCGGCCGCATCTTCGCCGAAGCCTGGGGTTTTGGCTATACGGTCGGCGACGGCTGGAAACATGGCCCTCGCGCCGCCGCCTCGCGCGATGCGAAGGAAGTGGAAGGGCCACTGCGCCACGCGCTCGCCGCTGCCGGCTATAATGCCGGGATCGAGCGCGACACTTTCGTCAATCCCTGAGCGGGAGAGCGATCATGAAGATCATCCGCGCCCATGATTTCGGCGGACCCGACCGGCTGGTGATCGATGACATCGACCCGCCGGTTCCGGGACCGGGCCAGTTGCGCCTGCGTGTGCAAGGCGTTGGCGTAAATCCGGTCGACTGGAAACTGCTCAGCGGCAAGGCCCCCGTGCTGCCGCCGCTGCCGCTCGTCCCGGGGGGTGACGTGGCGGGGATCGTGGACGCGGTGGGGGATGGGGTCGAAGGCTGGAGCGTGGGTGATCCGGTCTTTGCCCATCCGGGGCTGACGGGCGGCTATGCCGAATCGATCCTGGTCGATGCGGCGGCCTGCGCCGTCAGCCCCAAGGGATTGAGTGCCCCGCAGGCGGCGGGCCTGCCGCTGGTGGCGCTGACCGCCTGGCAGGGGCTGGCGGCCGACGGTCGCGACCTCAATGGCCTGCATGTGCTGGTCCATAATGCGGCCGGCGGCGTCGGCATGGCGGCGGTGCAGATCGTCAAGGCGCGGGGCGGCCGTGTCACCGGCACGGCCTCGGCCGCCAATGCCGACTATGTCCGTTCGCTCGGCGCCGACGCCGTGGTCGATTTCCGTACCGATCCACCTGACGGACAAGCACAGGACATCGACATATTGCTCGATCTGGTCGGCAATTCGCAGGAAAGCGGCCTCTGGTCGTTGGTCAGGTCCGGCGGATCGGTCATCCGCATCGCCGGCGGCCCCAAGGCACCCGATGTCGAGGAAGTCGATGGCGTGCGCGCCTACAAGGTCCGCGTCCGCCCCAATGGCGCGCAATTGCGGGAAATCGCGGCACTGGCCGATCGCGGCGCGCTCAAGGTGGAGATCGCCCGGACCTTCCCCTTCGTAGAGGCCGCCGACGCCCTGCGCGCCAGCATGGACGGCCATGTCCGCGGTAAGATCGTGCTGGCCGTCGATTAAATCGGCAAGCCTGTCCGAAAGCTGTTGCGGAAAAGGTTCGCATGCGTATCATGCGTGGGCGAATTGGTCGGATTCGACCACATAAGGAGAGAGACATGGCCCTGTATGATCCAGTCCGCGAGGAATTGGTGAAGGCAGATCCTGAGAAGGGTAGTTTTCGCGTCCACCGCAACGCCTATCGCAGCGCGGAGGTTTTCGAGCAGGAAAAGCAGCAGATTTTCGCCAAATGCTGGCTTTATATCGGCCATGATACGGAACTGAAGAAGAAGGGCGATTTCCACGCGCGCCGCGTCGGCGGTCGCGACCTCATCTTCATCCGCGACAAAAAGGGGGAGGTGCGGGCGCATTACAACACCTGCACCCACCGCGCCGCGAAGGTCTGCCGCGAACGCACCGGCAATGCCCGCAACTTCACCTGCCCCTATCATGGCTGGGTGTTCAGTTCCGAAGGCAATCTCGTCTCGCAGAATGCCCAGACCGGCTATGCCGACGGCATCAACGAGGACAAGCATCTCGACCTGCGCTCGGTCGAACGGCTGGAGCAGTATCGCGGCTTCTGGTTCGTGAACTATAATCCCAAGGCGATCAGCCTCTATGATTATCTGGACGGCGCCCGCGACCAGATCGACGCGCTGATGGACCAGACCGAGGGACAGCAGATCATCCTGTCGGGCGAACATACCTATTCGATCCGCGCCAATTACAAGCTGCTGTGCGAGAATAGCTATGACGGCTATCATCTCTTCCCGGTCCACGCTTCCTATTTCGATTATCTTCGCGATCAGATGGTCGGCACGCCGGGCGAAGGGCTGATTGACAAGACGCTGGCGACCTACAATACCGCTGGTTGCGCCCGTTCGCTGGGCAATGGCCATGCGGTGCTGGACAGCTTCGTGCCCACCGGCCGGCCGGTGGCGCAATGGCTGCCGTCGATGGGGCTGGACACGAAGGACGAGATCGAGGCGCGCTATGCCAGTCTGGTCAGTCGCATGGGCGAGGAACGGGCGAAATATATCGCCGAATGCCAGAAAAATCTGGTGATCTTCCCCAACCTCGTCATCAACGACATCCTGTCCGTCACGGTTCGCATCATCGAGCCGGAATCGGAAAACAAGATCCGCGTCACCGCCTGGGCGATGGGGCCGGACGATGAAAGCGAGCAGCTGCGCGCGCTGCGGCTCGACAATTTCGTTTCCTTCCTCGGCCCGGCCGGTTTCGGGTCGCCCGACGATATCGAGATGCTGGAAATCTGCCAGGACGCGGCGGACCATACGCCGATCGAATGGAGCGAAATTTCCAAGGGCTTCGGCAAGGCGGAAGACCCGCTCTATGCCGAAGGCGCGCCGGACGATGAGATCCAGATGCAGGCCTATTGGACCATGTGGGACCGGGTGATGCGCGGCATCGACACGCTGGAAACCCAATAAGCCAGACCGACACAATCAGGACGGGCAGAGAAAAATGACAATGAATCGTGCCGGGGTTGAGGATTTTCTGTTTTACGAGGCGGAGTTGCTCGACGCCTGGGAAACCGAGCAATGGGCAACCCTATATACCGAAGATGCGCTGTATGAAGTGACCTCGCCGGCCTGCGAAGATCCGGCAGGCGCAGATGCGCGCAACACGCTCTTCCTCATTTCCGACCGGATCGACCGTATCCGCGGCCGGGCCACGCGCCTTACCAAGAAGACGGCGCATGCCGAATATCCCCGGTCCAAGACGCGGCACATGATTACCAATGTCCGCGTGACGGGCGGGGAGGGTGACGAGACGACAGCGCGCGCCAACTTCGCCGTGTTTCGCACGAAGGAGGATACCAGCACCATCTATATGGGCGAAGCCTTCTTCACTTTGGTCGAAACGGCCGATGGCGTGCGTATCCGCCACAAGCGCTGCACGCTCGATCTTAACAGCCTCTATAATCAGGGGCGGCTCACCATCATCCTGTGACGGGTAGGAACAGTAAAATGGGTGTCGACTTTCGTTATCGCCGTCTTGGCTATCTCGCGCTCAATGTCACCGACATTGAAAAATCCACCGCCTTTGCCACCGATGTCTTCGGCATGGACCAGTCGGGGGAGGGCGATAATGGCGCGCGCTTCTTCCGCATCGGTCCGTCCCACCATGACATCATGCTGATCCCCGCTGAAAAGCCCGGCTTCGTCCGGTCGGGTTGGGAACTGGAGAGCGAGGAGGATCTGGACAAGGCGCTGGCCCATTATCAGCGCATCGGCCTGTCGCCGCAGCTCATCCCGCAGGAAGAGGCCCATATGCTCGGCCTCGAACGCGCCTTCCGCATCGTCGAGCCCAAGCTGAATACCGTGTGGGAATATTATGCGCGGATGAACTATACCACAGTGCCGCGCACCAATACGCTCACCAACTTTCAGGGCGGCAAGCATTACGGCCTCGTCATTCCCGACTGCAAGGCCGTGACCGACTATATGGTCGAAAATATGGGCTTCCTCGTCTCCGACTATCTGGAAGGGTGGAAGGCATCCTTGCTGCGTGCATGGCCCAATCCCAACCATCACAGCTTTGCGCCCCTGCAATTCCCGGCGCCCAAGCCGACCTTTCATCACCTGGCCTTCATGGTCAACGAGATTGACGACATCGGCAAGCTGTTCAACCGGATCAAGCGGTTCGACGTGCAGATACAGTTCGGTATCGGTCGTCATCCCACATCAGGCAGTATTCATCTCTATATCTACGATCCCGACTATTTCGTCTGGGAATATACGCTGGGCATGGAACAGTTTCCGGAGGAAGGCGCGCGTGAACCGCGCCGCATGTCCGCCGATCCGGCCAATCTCGACCTGTGGGATGCGGTGCCCGAAACCATCCATGCCATGAAATTCCCCGGTCTGGTGACGGGCTGACGATGGCGGGACTATCGGGGAAAATCGCCGTCGTTACCGGGGCGGCACGGGGGATCGGCAAGGCGATCGCCATGCGTCTGGCGCAGGAGGGGGCGGCCCTCACCGTGTCGGATATCAATGGCGACGGACTGGACCCGCTCTGCGCCGAACTGGAAGCCGCCGGATCGCCAAAGGCTTGCCTCCATGCCGCCGACCTCAGCATGGAGGAGGGCGCACAGGCGCTGCTCGCCGCCGCGCTGGCGGCGCATGGCCGCGTCGATATATTGGTGAATAATGCCGGCGGCGGCGTTATCCGTCCCTTTCTGGAACATACGCCCGAAACGCTGCGCCAAACGATCGACCGCAATCTGTGGACGACCATCTGGTGCACCCGCGCCTTCCTGCCCGGCATGATCGATCGGCAGCATGGCCGCGTCATCAATATCGGCGCGGATTCCGTCCATACCGGCACCTACAGCCATGCCGGCTACAACGCGGCCAAGGGCGGGGTGCATGCGCTGGTCACCGGCCTTGCCTTCGAATTTGCCAAGGACGGCGTGACCTTCAACGTCGTGTCGCCGGGCGGCGTGCTGACGGAGGATTTGCAGGCGATGATGTCGGACGATCCCGCCACGCTCGCCAAATATAAGATGAGCGTCCATCCGCGCGACGTCGCGAAACGGGAAATTCCCGCGCAGCGCTTCACCGAAATGCGGGAGGTCGCCGCCTATGTCGCCTTCCTCGCGAGCGACGATGCCGGCGCGGTCAATGGCCAGATCCATTCGATCAACGGCGCGCAGTGGATGATGTGAAGGCGATGCTGATCGACTTCCACACTCATTTCATCCCCCCGGCTTTTCCGCAAAAGCCGGCCGGGATCGCCGAACCCGCCTGGCCATCCCTGCGCCCCTCGGCGGGCGGCGGCGCGACGATGTTCACCGGCGACAGCAAGTTCCGTGATTTCGATCCGCTCTATTGGGACGTCGACCGCCGCATCGCCGCCATGGACGTAGCGGGCGTCGACCTGCAGGTCATCTCGCCGTTGCCCGAACTCCTCTCCTATTGGCTCGGTCCGGCGGCGGGCGCGATCCTGACCGACGCGATCAACCGCGTCGGCGCGGACATGGTCGCCCAGTCGGGTGGCCGGCTCAGGGCGCTGGGCATCCTTGCCCTGCAAGACCCCGAATATGCGGTCAATCAAGTGGCGGAGGTGGCATCGCTTGGCCTGTCCGGCCTATTCCTCGGTAGCCATGTGAACGGCCAGTCCATCGCGTCCGACCGCTTCCATCCCGTGCTGGAACAGGCGGAGCGCCATAATCTTCCGCTCTTCATCCACGGCATCAAGCCCGCCGGGCTGGACCGGATCGAGGGACCGGCACTGATGGGCGCGGTGGTCGGCATCCCTTATGAAGGCACGATGGCGCTCGCCGGATTCATGGCGACCGACATCTTCGCCCGCTTCCCGGGCCTCCAGATCGTCTTCGCCCATGGCGGCGGCATGATCGGTTCCGTCATCGACCGGATGGAACTGGTCTGGTCCAAATTCCCCGCCGCCATGCAGGGCGCGCTCCGGGAAGCGCCGACCGCCTACGCCCGCCGCTTCTGGTACGACACAGTCGTCTTCTCGCCCGAAAACCTGGCCTATCTCGCCGCCCGCTTCGGCGCGGACCGGATCATCGCGGGCAGCGATGGCCCGACCGAGATCGGCCAGACCGACCTTCCCGGCTTTCTTGCGGCCACCGGACTATCCGAAGCCGATCGCAAGGCCATTCTCGGCGGCAATGCCGCCCGCTTGCTGGACATCATGCCATGACCAAGACCGCCGTTAAGATCGACGACAAATATACCCAGGATGAAGGGAGGATCTACATCTCCTCCAACCAGGCCCTCGTCCGCCTGCCGATGATGCAGCGCCAGCGCGATCTGGCTGCCGGCCTCAATACCGCCGGCTATATCACCGGCTATCGCGGATCGCCGCTCGGCATCTACGACAGCAACCTCTGGTCGGCCTCCGCGCTGCTCAAGGAAAATCATATTCGCTTCCAGTCCGGCGTGAACGAAGAACTGGCGCTGACGTCGATCCGCGGCACCCAATGGCTGCATTATTACCAACAGGCCAAATATCAGGGCATCTTCGCCATCTGGTATGCCAAGAATTTGGGCGTCGATCGCGGGTTCGAAGTCATGCGCCAGGCCAATCTGGAAGGCAGCGCAAAGCATGGCGGCGTGCTGGTGATCGGCGGCGATGACACGGGCGGCAAGTCCACCGTCACCGCCACCTCCTCCGATCCGGTGTGGAAAGCGGCGCTGATGCCGATCCTCTACCCGTCCAACACGCAGGAATATCTGGATTACGGCCTGCTCGGCTGGGGCTTGTCGCGCTTCGCCGGCGTCTATACCGCCTTCAAGGTCGTGACCGATACGATCGAGCGGACCTCCACCGTCGATGTCGACCCCGGCCGCTCTCTCCCGGTCCTGCCCGATTTCGACATGCCGCCCGGTGGCCTCAACAAGACAAAGGGAGACATCATGCCGCTACCGATCGAGCGGCGCATGGTGGAATATAAGCTGCCCGCCGCGCAGGCCTTCGCCCGGGCCAACGGCTTCGACAAGATCATCTTCGACAGCGACCGTCGCGAACTCGGCATCATCACGGCGGGCAAACCCTATCTCGACGTGCGTGAGGCGCTCAACGAACTGGGCATAGACGAAAACCGCGCCCGCGCGCTCGGCATCCGCCTCTACAAGCTCGGCATGACCTTCCCGATCGAACCGGAGGGCGCCACCGCCTTCGCCCGCCGCCATCGCGAGGTGCTGGTGGTCGAGGAAAAGAGCGCCTTCATCGAGGAACAGCTCGTCTCCCTCCTCTACGCCATGCGCGCGGACGAACGGCCCGACATCACCGGCAAGACCGACACCAGCGGCGCGCGCCTGGTCCCCGATTTCGGCGAAACCACCGTGCACCTCGCGATCGACGTGCTGATCGCCCGTATCGAGGCGCTCGGCCTCGCCGACGACGCGCTCAAGGACCGCATCGCCCGCATCCGCGAAGCCAAGTCGAAGGTCCACGCGATCAAGCCCACCGGCCTGATGCGCACCGCCTTCTTCTGTTCCGGCTGCCCGCACAACACATCGACCCGGACCGTGGACGGCAGCCTGACTTTCGCCGGCGTCGGCTGCCATGGCCTGTCCGCCATGTTCATGCCCGACCGCCCGACGGAGTGGTCCGCGCAGATGGGCGGGGAAGGAATGCTCTGGGCGGGCCTGCATCCATTCATCGACGTGCCCCACGCCTTCCAGAATATCGGCGACGGCACCTATTTCCATTCCGGCCTGCTCGCCATCCGCGCCGCCGTCGCCAGCGGCGCGACCATGACTTATAAGCTGCTCTATAATGACGCGGTCGCCATGACCGGCGGCCAGCCGGTCGATGGCACGCTGACGGTCGAATCCATGGCCAATCAGGTTTATTGGGAGGGGGTGAAGCCCGTCGTCATCGTCACCGACGAGCCGGACAAATATCCGTCCGACATCCGCTGGCCTGAAGGCACCACGATCCGCCATCGCCGCGAGCTGGAGGAGGTGCAGCGCGAAATGCAGAAGCTGCCCGGCGTCTCGGCAATCATCTACGACCAGACCTGCGCCGCGGAAAAGCGCCGCCGCCGCAAGCGCGGCAAATTCCCCAACCCGCCCAAGCGCGTCTTCATCAATCAGGAAGTGTGCGAAGGCTGCGGCGATTGCAGCAAGAAGTCCAACTGCGTCTCGGTCCAGCCGGTCGACACCGAATTCGGTCGCAAGCGCAAGATCGACCAGTCGCAATGCAACAAGGATTTCTCCTGCCAGGACGGTTTCTGCCCCTCCTTCGTCAGCGTGCTGGGCGGCGAACCACGCAAGTTCGGCGCGGCCTTCCGTGACGAGGAACTGGTCAGCGTCTTCGGCGCCATCCCGGCCCCGGCGCAGGCCCGCCATGACGATGTCTATAATATCCTGCTGACCGGTATCGGCGGCACCGGCGTCCTCACCGTCGCGGCGATCGCCGGCATGGCCGCGCATCTGGATAACAAGGGCGCGTCGGTCATGGACATGACCGGCATGGCGCAAAAGGGCGGCGGCGTGCTCAGCCATATCCGCATCGCCCCGTCGCCCGAGCAACTCCACGCCCCGCGCCTGTGGAACCAGTCGGCCGATCTCGTCATCGGGTGCGACATGGTCGTCACCACCAGCCCCGCCACGCTGGACATGGTCGCCCCTGACACGCAGATCATCGTCAATACCGAAGTCGTCCCCACCGCCCAGTTCCAGTCGAACAATGCGATCAACTTCGGCCCGGAAAAGCAGCTGGACGTACTGCGCACCGTGGTCGGCGACCATGTCGAGGGGATCGACGCCACCCAGATCGCGACCAAGCTGATGGGCGACAGCATCACCACCAACATGTTCATGCTGGGCTATGCGGTGCAGAAGGGGTTCGTGCCGCTCGGCATCGCGGCGATTGAGGAAGCGATCAAACTCAACGGATCGCAGGTCAAATCCACGCTTCAGGTGTTCAACTGGGGTCGCCTCGCCGCCCATGATCCGGCGCTGTTGCAGGATTATATCGCCCGCACCGGCATCCATTCGACGCAGGAACCGCTGTCGCAGGATATTGACAGCCTGCTCGCCCGCCGGATCAAGCATCTGACCGACTATCAAAACGCCGCCTATGCACAGGATTATGCTGATGTCGTTGCCCGCGTCCGTGCGGCGGAAACGGCGGCGGGCCTCGGCGGCGACCTGAAGGTCACGACGGCGGTGGCGCGCTACCTCTCCAAACTCATGTCCTACAAGGATGAATATGAGGTCGCCCGCCTTTACAGCGCGCCCGAGTTTCGCGAGCGGCTGGAGCAGAGTTTTGAAGGAGACTATAAGCTGAAGGTCCAGCTTGCCCCGCCATTGCTCGCCCGTCCTGCCAAGCCCGGCGGCGAACCCAGGAAGATCGAGTTCGGCCCGTGGATCTTCACCGGCTTCAGGCTGCTGGCGAAGATGAAGGGCCTGCGCGGCGGCCTGTTCGACATTTTCGGCAAGACCGCTGAACGCCGCATGGAACGCCGCCTGATCGTAGACTATCGCGCCCTGATCGAAAGCCTTCTGCCGCGCCTGTCGCCCGGCACCCAGGCCCAGATCGCCGCCATCGCCGAACTGCCGGAGATGGTGAAGGGCTATGGTCCGGTGAAGGACGCCAATGTGGCGCTCTATGAAGCGGAAATCGGCAAGCTGGTCGCCGCGCTGGACGCCCCGGTGGCACAGGCAGCCTGATTGAGAAGCATCCCCTGATGCCGTTCGGGCTGAGCCTGTCGAAGCCCTGTTCTTTCTTGGAAGAAAAGGAAGACGCCCTTCGACAGGCTCAGGGCGAACGGCGAGGGGATATTGGAGCGTGAGAGGAGCATAAGCATGAGCCGCACCATCTTGCTGACCGGCGGCGGCCGGGGCCTTGGCCGCGTCATGGCGCATGCGCTGGCTAGGGACGGCCACAGCCTCCTCCTGTCCTCCCGCAGCGAGGATACGCTGATCAAAACCGCCGCCGAATGTCGCGCGCTCGGCGCCGCAAAGGTAGACTATGTCCTCGCCGACCTTGCCATAGCGGGGGAGGCCGAGCGCCTCGCCGACGTCGCGCTCGATCGCTTCGGCACGATCGACATCCTCGTCAACAATGCCGGCATCGCCATCAACGAAGTGTCGAAGGATTATCTGACCAACCCCTATCGCTTCTGGCGGTCGGACCGGGCCATCATCGAACGCTATCTGGCGATCAATACGGTCGCGCCGATGATCCTCGCCATCCGGCTGGTCGATCAGATGAAGCAGCGCGGCTGGGGTCGGATCGTCGCCAACACCACCAGCCTCGACACGATGCTGCGCAGTTCGCTCTATGGCGCGTCCAAATCGGGGCTGGAGGCGGAAACCGCGATCATGGCCAATGATCTGGCCGGCAGCGGGGTTACCGCCAATGTCCTCGTCCCCGGTGGCGGCTGCGGATCGCGCATGACCGACGAGATGGGCCTGCCGCGCGATGCGGTGCTGCCGCCCGAAATCATGGGGCCGCCCATGGCTTTCCTCGCTTCCGACGCCTCGAACCACATCAACGGCCGCCGCATTCAGGCGCGCCTATGGGACGCCAGCCTGCCGCCGATCGACGCGATGGATCAGGCCGGCGACGTCATCGCCTGGACCGGCTGCGGCATCCAAGGCGTCCAGCCAGCGGCCACCAAACTGAGCACGCCCGGCCAATATTGATAACCCGCCCGCGCCACAAACACCGTTCGGGCTGAGCCTGTCGAAGCCCTGCGCTTTCTTTGAGGATCAGCGCCATGGACTTTTGCCTGACCGAACAGGATGGCCAGATCCTGACCGTCACCATGAACAATCCGGACAAGCTCAATGCCCTGATCCCGGACTCCCATGCGCAGATGGCCGCCATCTTTCGCGATTTCGAGGCGGACCCAACCCTGCGCGTCGCGATCCTGACCGGCGCCGGCCGCGCCTTTTGCGCCGGCTCCGACATATCGGCCTATGTCGCGGGCACCAATCGCCCGCTACCGCCGGAAGGGGGCGGGGGCCTCACCCATCATCATGGCCGTACCAAGCCGGTGATCGCCGCCGTCAACGGCCTCGCCATGGGCGGCGGGTTCGAGATCGCACTGGCCTGCGATATCATCGTCGCTGACGAACGCGCCAGTTTCGCACTGCCCGAACCCAAGGTCGGCGCGGCCGCCATGGGCGGGGGCCTTGTCCAACTGGCGCGCAAATTGCCGGCGTCTGTCGCCATGCAACTGGCGCTCACCGGCAACCGCATCGACGCTGCGCGCGCGCATGCGCTGGGACTCGTGTCCGAACTGGCACCGGCTGGGTAAGTGCTGGCGATCGCCGGAACCATGGCTGAGCAGATATTGGCGGGCGCGCCACTGGCCGTCGCCGCCTCGCGCCATATCGTTCAATGCACCCTCGACGGCGCCTCCCGCGACATGCTCGATCAGGAAGAAGCCACGCTGCGCCAGCGTGTAATGGCCAGTGCCGATTTCGCCGAAGGCATGGCCGCCTTCATGGCGAAGCGATCACCGACATGGGCCGGCCACTGACCTTTCCTGTCCTATCCACTCGGTCCATGCTATAAGGATAGCGCCACTTTCCGATAGGATCAGGGTTGCGCAATTAAATGTCAAAATCTGCGGGAAATGTGCGAAGTTAAGGGCCGGCCTGTAGGCAAGCCGGCCCTGTCCAACGTCATGCCTTTTCGAGGATATGCACCGCTGCGCTGGTGCCCAGCCCGACCACATGGGTCATGCCGATCTTTGCGCCCTTGATCTGCCGCTCGCCTGCCTGACCGCGCAGGTGCAGGGCAATCTCATACATGTTGGCGATGCCGGTCGCGGCGATCGGATGCCCCTTGGACAGCAGCCCGCCCGACGCATTGACCGGGATCGACCCGGTCAGCTCGGTCGACCCGTCGCGGATCAGCTTCACGCCCTCGCCCTCGCCGCACAGGCTCAGATTTTCATAATGCTGCAACTCGACCGAAGCGAAACAGTCATGCAGTTCGACCAGGTCGATATCCTTGGGATCGACCCCGGCCATGGCATAGGCCTTCTGCGCCGCCAGCCGGGTCGGGCCATTGACGTCGTGCATGATCGGGTCGCGTTCCTGCCAGGGCGCCGACGCCATCGCCGACCCGCGAATGCGGATCGCCCGGTCCATCAGCCCGCGGCGCTTCACCTGCGCCTCCGACATGACGACCGCCGCCGCCGCGCCATCGACATTGACCGAACACATCAGCTTGGTCAGCGGCCAGGCGATCGTTTCGGCCTCCAGCACCATGTCCAGCGGCGTTTCCTTGCGCAGGAATGCCTTGGGGTTCATCGTCGCATTATAGTGGTTCTTGACCGCCACCTGCGCGAAATCCGCCTGAGTCGCGCCGGTCCGGGCCGCATATTCGATACCCGATTCCCCGAACACCGCCGGCATCGTCGCCGATCCCAATATGCCTTCGGTCGGGATCGCCCCCGGCACCGCGCCGCCCAGCATGCCAAGGCCGGTCATCTGCTCCACCCCGACACACAGCACCGTGTCGAACTCGCCCGCCTTGATCGCCGTATAGGCCATGCGCACCGCCGACGCCCCGGTCGAGCAGGCATTGACCAGGTTGATGATCTGCACCCCGGTCTGGCCGATCTGTTGCAACACCTTCTGCCCGATCATCGTCGTGTAATTGCTGCCGGAAAAGACCGCCTGCACATCCTTGATGGTGATGTCGGCCTCGTCCAGCGCCTCCAGCGCCGCCTGCGCGCCAAGCTGGCCCGGCGTCCGGTTGGGATAGCGGCCGAAGTCGATCATATGGATGCCGACAATATAGATGTCACTCATTCTGGGCGCTCCTTCAGGCCGGGATCGGTTCGAAATAATGGGCGATATAGCCACCGCCCGCCTTGTCCTTGCGGCCCAGCGCGTCGTCGAACCGCACCCGCACCCGCTGGCCGGGCGCGGCATGTTCCGGATCGAACCCCGCGGTGTTGCGCAGCGTCCCCTTGATCGTCGGCCCGCCGTCCAGATCGACCACTGCCGAAATGAACGGCACATCGACACCGGGGAAACCGCGCCGCACGATCACCGCCGAATGCAGCGTCCCTTCGGTCGCAGGGACGAAGCTTTCCAGTACATCGGCCCGGCCGCCGCAGCGCCCGCACGCCACCCGCTCGCTATCGGCATAGGTCGCCCCGCAGGCGGTGCATTTCTGGGCGATCAGGCTGGGCTGGCCACTGGCGTTCAGGATGATGAAGGGGAAGGCCGGTTTCGGCGCATCCGTCGCAAGGCTCATGATAATGTCTCCGTTCGAAAGAGAGGAATGGGGTCAGGCCCGGCCGTGGGCGGCGCGCCACTCGGCTTGTCGGCGCAATTCCAGCTTGGCGATCGTTTCGCGATGCACTTCGTCGGCGCCCTCGCCGATTCGCACCGTGCGCATATGCGCCCACATTTCGGGTAGTGGCGTGTCGTAGCTGAGGCCCGCGCCGCCATGGAACTGCATTGCCCGGTCCAGCACCTTCAGCGCGACGTCGGGCGCCATGACCTTGAGCTGGGCGATATCGCCGCGCACCGCCTTCATCCCTTCCTCCTGCATTCGCCGCGCGGTCTGCACGATGAAGGCGCGGCAGGCGTCGATCTCTATCCGGCTGCGGGCGATCGCGTCGGTTACGACCTGCCGCTCGACCAGCGGCTTGCCGCCAATGATCCGCTTTTCGACCCAACTGCACATTTCCATCATCGCGCGCTCGGCTGCACCGATCGCGCCCATGCCCAGCTGGATGCGCCCCACGCCCAGCGTCGACTGCATCATCAGGAAGCCTTCGCCTTCCTTGCCGATCAGGTTGCTGGCGGGGATGCGCACATTGTCGAAGATCAGGTCGCAATGGCCGAACGGCGCGTCGTCATAGCCCATCACCGTCTCGATCCGCCCAAGGCTCAGCCCTTCGGCTTCACGCGGCACCAGCACCATGGAATGCCGCGCATGGCGCGGCGCGCTCACATCCGTCGCCCCTAGCACCAGAAAAAAGCGACATTCGTCCATCGCGCCGCCGGTCGCCCAGCTCTTGACGCCGTTCAGCACATACTCGTCGCCCTCGCGCCGGATATCGAATTTCAGATCGGTGGGATCGGAGGAGGGGACATTGCGCTCCGTGATCGAAATGCACGACCGGATATCGCCGGCCATCAACGGCTTCATGTAGCGCTCCTTGAGCACCTCCGACGCATGGTTGTTCATCGCCGTGCTGTTGGAAATGGTCCCGGTGTAGCAATTGAAAATTTCCGGCCCATGGTTGCACCAGTTCATGATCTCGCAGATCGGCGCATAGTCCATCAGAGACAGGCCTCGCCCGCCAAGCTCGACCGGCAGCGGGAACAGCCACAGGCCCTTCGCCTTCGCTTCCGCCCGCAACTGGCGCATGATCGGCGTATAGGTCCAGCGGTTATCCGCCGCCTGCAACTGGTGGTGATGCTCCTGCTCGGTGGGGATTACCCGTTCCAGCATGAACGCTTCCACCTGCCGGACCAGATCCTCATTCGCCATTGCGGACTCTCCCATGTGATTTTCATATTGCGCTAGCGTATCATCTGCTACATCACAATAGCGAAACAGCGTCGAGGGACTCAGCGACAGCAAGTCGCGCGCCCATCGGCGGATCAAGCCGGTCGATCAGGCCGGCTCAAATGGAGGATGAGGATGAGCGGCGTTTTCCTGAAGCTGGACCCCCGGAATTTCGACACCGAGGACAGCCCCTATGGCGATGAGATGGAGATGTTCCGCACCACGGTGCGCGCCTATTTCGAGCGAGAGGTCGAGCCACGCTATCGCGAGTTCGAAGCGCATGGCACTGACCGGGCGATCTGGAACAAGGCCGGCGAATATGGCATTTTAGGCGCCACCATTCCCGAAACCTATGGCGGCCCCGGCGCCAATCGCTTCTCCATCATGGTTGCGGCGGAGGAACTGGGCTATTCGCCGGCCGGTGCGACCGCCGGTTCCTTCATCGGAACCGATATCTGCACCAACTTCCTCGTCGATTTTGGATCGGAGGAGCAGAAGCAGACATATTTCCCCCGCATCCTGACCGGCGATTGCGTGCAGGCGATGGGCATGACCGAGGCGGAATCGGGTTCCGACGCCTTCGCCGCACGGACCACGGCAGTCCGCGATGGCGACGAATGGGTCATCAACGGCAGCAAGATCTATATCTCCAACGGTGCCAAGGCCGACGTCACCTATGTTCTGTGCAAGACGGCCCCGGAATTGAAGGCCAAGGGCATGAGCATGATCATCGTGGAAAAGGGCACGCCCGGCTTCACCCAGCAGCGGATGATCACGCAGGGTTACAAGGGCGGCGACACGGGCGAATTATTCTTCGACGATGTGCGCGTGCCGATTACCAATCTGGTCGGCCCGGAAAATGGCGCGGCGGCGATGTTCGTGCCGAACATGGCACTCGACCGGCTCCAGATCGTCGCCCGCTCGATCGGTGCGGCCCAGCGCGCGTTCGAAATGACGCTGGAACATTGCCAGACCCGCAAGCTGTTCGGGCAACGGTTGATCGACTTCCAGAACACGCAGTTCGTCCTCGCCCAGATGGAAACGGAAATCCGCGTCGGTCGGGCCTTCTATAATTCGTTGCTGCGCAAGGTGGCGACCAACACCATTACCGATGCCGAAAGCTCCATGGCCAAGATCTGGCTGACCGAACTGGAATTCCGCACGCTCGACAATTGCGTGCAGCTGTGGGGCGGGCAGGCGTGGATGGACGATCATCCTATCAGCCGGATGTTCACCGCCGCGCGCGTTCAGCGGATCTTCGCCGGCGCGACCGAACTGATGAAGGATGTGCTGGCTCGCCGCTACACGCGCTGATCGAAGGAGACGTCTGATGCGCGCAACCGGCTTGCTGGAAGGGCTGAAAATCGTCGATCTGGGGGTGGGCATGGCACCCGCCCTGGCCGCGAAGATGCTGGCGGAACTGGGGGCGGAGGTCCACCGGATCGAACCGGACGGGGGTGATCCCTTTGCCGACATCTATCCTGCCTATGCCATATGGCATGGTGCGGCCAGGCAGGCTTCAGCGGATGCGCTACCCGCCTTGCTGGCTGAGGCGGACGTCTGCATCATGGGGGGCGAGGATCATCCCGATCTGCCTCCGCGCCGCGACGCAGCGATAATGGCTGCCGATCATCCGCGCCTTGTGATCCTGGACATCAGCGACGGCCCTGCGGGTACGCGCTATGTCGGTCCGTCCACCGAATTGCTGGCGCAGGTGCGCAGTGGCCTGGTGTGGGAGCAGGAACCGGACCGGCCGATCGTCAATGCTTTCGAACCGGGCACTTACGGTGCGGCATTGCAGGGTCTGATCGGCCTGCTCGGCGCCTTGTTCGAGCGGGAAGCGTCAGGGCAGGGGCAGGTCGTCAACACTTCGCTGTTTGAAGGTGCGCTGCCCTGGATCGGCACTTATTGGGCAAAGCTGGAAAAGCCGACGCCCATGGCCGATTTCGTCATCCCGCGCGGCGTGGCGCCGCTGATCTTCCGTACACGGGACGATCGCTTTATCCATATGGCGATTGGTGGCGCGGGGTCGAAATATGGCTTCTATCAGGCGCTGGAAATTGATGACCCGACCGTCCTGCCGGGCGACAGCGGCATGCCCAAGCCTGGAGGCAGCCGGAAGGATTTCTTTGGCGACTATGACCTGCTCGCCGCCCATGTGGCAAAGACGAATTGTGACGATCTGCTGGTGCGTATCTGGGAACGGGGCTTGCCGGCCGAAGAAGTGCAGCATCCCGGCGCTTGCTGGTCCGATCCGCAGGTCGTGCATAATGACATCATCGTTCGGGACACAGATGGCAACCGCCATGTCGGGCTGCCCTTCGCGACGGCTCCGCTGGGCAGTGGCGCCGCAAAGCGCGCGCGCAAAGGGCGCAAGCCGCTGGAAGGGTTGCGCATCGTCGATTGCGGGGCCTTCGTTGCGGGACCGCTGGCTGGCGTGGCGCTGGCAGAGCTTGGTGCAGACGTCATCAAGGTCGAGGCGAAGCAGGGCGATCCCAACCGGTCGATCTTCAAATCCTTCAGCGTCGCCAATCATGCCAAGCGGGTGATTGGGATCGACATGAAACATGCCGAAGGGGTGAAGGTGGTGCACCAGCTTTGCGCCGATGCGGATGTGGTGATGAACAATTTCCGTCCCGGCGTGGCCGCCCGGCTGGGCGTCGATCCACAAAGCCTGTCGCGCATCAATCCGTCCTTGATTGCGCTGGAGGCGCCGGCCTTCGGCAATGACGGCCCTGCGGCTGCCAAGGCGGGGTTCGACATGGTGATGCAGGCCTGGACCGGACATGAGGTGAAGGCGGCGGGGCAAGGCAACGCACCGCGCTGGAACCGCACTAACCTGGTCGACATTGCCGGTGGCATGATCGGTTCGGTGGCGCTGTTGGCGGCACTGCTTCATCGTGAGCGGACTGGCAATAGCGTCGCGCTGGAATCGCCGCTCTGCAATGCGGGCATTTATACGCTGTCCGAACTGATCCAGCGGCCCGATGGCAGCTTTGCCGGCATAGCGTCACTCAGTGCGAGCCTCAGCGGCTATACCCCGCTCGAATGCCTGTATCAGGCGGCCGATGGCTGGGTTGCCATCGTCGCGCGAGGTGCGCGTGCGGCAGCGGGGCTTCAGCGCGCGCTCGACCTGCCGGCGATCGAGGAAGATCTCATCGCCGCGAAGGTTGCCAAGCTCGATCTGGCACAACTCAAAGCTGCGCTGGAACTGTACGGCATATGGGTCGAACCATGCCGCGACGGCAAGGAGCAGCAGATATTGACCGATCCGGACCTGATCGCGCGCGGCACCGTCCGTGCCACGCAACATGCAGCCTTCGGTCAGATCAACGAGATCGGCACGGCTTTCTCCCTATCCCGCTCGGCACTGGGCAATGACCTGCCCGCACCGATGCCGGGCGCCCACACCCGCGAAACACTGGCGTCGCTCGGCTATGATGAGACAGCGATTGAGACACTTTATGCGACGCAGGCGGTGGCCTGACGACAAGAACAAACAGACATAAGGGAAGGGATGGAGCATGAGCGTGCAGGACATATTGGATGTCGACCTGACCAACGCCCCGCGTGAGCGGGGCAAGGCGATGATTGACGATCTGGACCATATTCGCGACCAGACCCCGGTCTTCTGGAGCGAGCGGTCGCGATGCTGGTTCATCACCCGCCATTCCGATGTCGTGGACGCTTTCCAGCGGCGCATTCCCGTCACCAATGATGGCCGTATGTTCCCCGTCTTCCACCTGATTCCGCCGGAAGAATGGGATGCCCGCATCCCTACGCTGGTCAAATATTCCGACCTCTGGATCACCAGCACCGAAGGCGAGCGCCATGCCCGCCTGCGCTCTCTGCTGATGAAGGCGCTCAACCGCAAGGTGGTGGAGGGTTTCCGCCCCTATGCAAAAGCGCGTGCCGAAGCGCTGGTAGACAAGATGATTGCCGAGGGCGAACTGGAGTTCAACGAAGGCATATCCCGCGCCATGACCGGCGATGTACTGTTCCAGATTTTGGGCATGCCGCCCGAACTGACGCCCGAGCTGCGCAATTGGGCGACCTGGCTGATGGAAGGGGTGGGGGCCACCGTGCCGACCGCCGAACGGCTGGAAAAGGCCAGCTTTGCGTTAGAGAAAATGAACGAGGCAGTCGCGATCGAACTGGAAAAACGGCGTACTGATCCGAAGGAAGATTTCCTGACTGGGCTGCTTACCGCGTCGGAGGGCGAGGATCGCCTATCCTATGACGAGATACTGGCGCAGATGCACGTCGCTATCGTGGCGGGTCACGACACGACGATGAACACCATCACATTGTCGGTGGAGGCGTTGGCGCGCGATCCTGAAGCATGGACCTGGGCGCAGGCGAACCCGGATCGGATCATGGATGTCGTGACGGAGTTGCAGCGCCATATCGCCATGGTCGGTGGTCAGCCGCGTCTGGTCTACGAGGATTTCGAATTGCACGGCCACAAGATTCACAAGGGGGACGTGGTCGCGGTTCTCATCGCGACCGCCAATCGCGATCCGGCGGTGTTCGAACATGCTGACCGGATCGACTTCACGCGGGATAATCGTGGATCGATGGTCTTTGCCCCCGGCATCCATTTCTGCCTCGGTCATCATCTCGCCAAGATGCAACTCGGCGAGTTTCTCGGCGCCCTTTTGCGCAAGGTAAAGCGGATCGAAGTGCTGGACGATGCGCTCGACTTCCTGCCGGTCTGGGTCTTTCGCGGTGTCTACCAGATGCAGATCAGAGTAACGCCCCTCTGACGCCCGTTCAGCGCCCCCTGAAGATCGGGGGGCGCTTCTGGGTGAAGGCGGTGATCGCCTCGACGAAATCCTCCTGCATCGCCACCTGACCCAGCATGGCAATCTCGCTGTCCATCGCCTCGGCGAGCGTTTGACGTTGAGCGCCCCAGAATAGGGCCTTAGCCCCCTGGGCGGCCGCTATCGGGCTCGCGACGATGCGCTGCGCTATGGTTTTGGTGCGGGCATCCAGTTCGTCGTCGGCGACCACCCAGTTCACCAGATGATAGCGCTCCGCCGTAGCTGCATTGATCCGCTCCGCCATCAGCGACATTTGCAACGCGCGGGACAGGCCGATCTTGCGGGACAGGCTCCAGCTTTCGCCATGGTCCGGTGTATGCGCCAGATCGAGCTGGGGCAGGCTGAATTTTGCTGTGTCCGATGCGACCACCAGATCGGCGAGGATGACGATCTGTAGCGCGACGCCGATGGCATGGCCCCGAACCGAAGCGATGATCGGTTGGGGCACGCGCTGCATCGCCAGCACCAGCGGCTTCGACAGACTACGTACCGCTTCGGTGAAACGATCATGGCGGACCTGCGGATCAGGCGAGAGCCAGTCGGCGATATTGCCGATGTCGCCGCCGGCCGAGAAATGCTTGCCAGCACCGCCGATTACCACGACGCGCGTGTCGCGGTCAGTTTCCAACGCCTCGAACAGGGCGATCAAAGTCCGGGTCATGCCATCGTCAATAGCGTTCATCCGGTCGGGCCGATTGAAGCGGATGGTGCAGATACCGTTCGCCCGCTCGATGTTGATGCGGTCCATATCCCTCTCCCCATTTTCGCTTGTGACACTTGGTCACTCTATGTAGTTATCAAGCATATTATCATAAAGCGAACAAGATCGGAGAGGGCTATGCCGCTGAATATCGATCCCGACATCTTTACCGACGGGCATGAGCAGTTTCGCCGCACGGTACGCCATTTCTTCGAAACACAGGCCGACCCCTTTGTTGAACAATGGGACGAGGATCATGCCATGCCGCGCAGTTTCTGGCTGAAGGCTGGCGAGGCCGGCATATTGGGCATCGGTGTGACAGAGGAATTTGGCGGGCCTGGCGGCGACTTCCTCGACCGCGTCGTGATGACGCAGGAAATGGGCTATTCCATATCCGGCGCAAGCATCGGCCCGGCTTTCCAGCGCGACCAGATGTGCGAACAGTTGATGGATTTCGGCACCGAAGAGCAGAAGCGCCAATGGCTGCCCAAGATGGTGAAGGGGGAATGCCTGCTGGCCTTCACCGTGACCGAACCGGATTCGGGTAGCGACCTCGCTTCGATCCGCACGACGGCTGTGCGGGACGGCGACGATTATGTCATCAACGGCGCCAAGACCTTCATTTCCGGCATCGCCGATGCCGACCTGTTCATGGTCGCGTGCAAGACCGATCCGTCGGCGGGATCGCGCGGCATTTCCATCTTCCTGGTGGAGCGGGACCGGCCGGGCCTTGGCATCGGTCGCATCCTCAAGAAGATGGGGTGTCATGCCTCCAACAATGGCGAACTGGTATTCGACAATCTTCGCGTACCGGCGACCAATTTGTTCGGGCCGCTCAATGGCGGATTCAAGGTTCTGGTCAAGAGCCTGAACCGCGACCGGCTGATGTGGAGCATCATCGCCCATGCTGCCGCCACCCGGGCCTTCGACTTGACGGTGGAGTTCGTCAAGAACCGGCGCGCCTTTGGCCAGACCATCTTCGATTTCCAGAACAGCCAGTTCAAACTGGCGGACATGAAGGCCGATCTCGACGTCGGTCAGGCCTATATCGACCATTGTCTGCGCACCTATCTGCGCAAGGGAGAAGTGGACATGGGCGAAGCGACCGTCGCGAAACTATGGCTGCCGGAAATGGAGGGACGGGTGCTGGACCAGTGCGTGCAACTGCATGGTGGCGCGGGATATATGCACGAATATCCGGTGTCGCGCCTGTTCACCGCCGGGCGCCTGCATCGCATCTTTGCCGGAACGGCGGAGATCATGCGCCTTCAGATCGGACGGGCGCTCTAGGGGGGGGGGGGGGGACAAACGCCAATCGCGCGGGTTTCGGCGATAAAGTGACAAAAGCACCGCAAAATGCGTGTGAAATTGTCACCTTATGTCGCTTTTGCCTGCTCGCGGGGGTGTTTGCAGCGCGTCTTGTGTCGACAATCGAAAGAGCCGATCGCAGCATAGTGGAGATTGGCCCTGTAGGACAGGCAATTACCTTATCGTACGGCCATTGCAGGGCAGCGATTTGGCCGCGCCTTTGGTTGCGGCGCCTGACGGTCAGATAGGGGAGTGGGGCGTGCCGATGATGTCAGTGTCATGGCCGTCCATATGCACCACACGCCTGCGGCCATGGCCATCCATATCGATCAGGTTGCGCTTCATGCGATGCAGCACGGCCTCTGCAAAGAGGATCTCCTCTACCGTCACGCAATCGAGCATTTCGCGGTTGAGTGCAGTGGCCCGCGCCTGAATACCCTCCAGCGCCCGTTCCCCCTGCACGGTCATGACGACGCGCTTCGCCCGACGATCCACCGGATCGGCCTTCCGCTCGACATAGCCGATCGCTTCCAGCCGGTCGAGCAATCCGCCCAGCGCGACCTTGCCGATGTCCAGCACATTGGCCAGTTCGGTCTGCATCATTTCATGGCGACTGTTGCGTGCCAGATTGGTCAGCACCCACCATTGGGATCGGGTAATGCCCAACGGTTTCATCACCTTGTCGACTACCGTGCGACGCAGGCGGGACACGTCATGCACCAGGAAGCCGAGGCGATAGCGATTGGCATCGGGTGCGTTGGGCACATCATCCATAGATATCGTTCCTGCCGCCGCCCGCGACGGGCAGGGGCGGCTTTATTGCGTTATCATGTCTGATACATCCGCTTCCGAATAATACGCAAGCTAAATTTATAGATATGTAATAGTCGCTGGACGCGCGGCGAGATCGGCGCCGACGCACCCGATTGTGCTGCAATACTGAAAATGTGGCGGCGTTCAGCCGCCATTCTTGCGCAGATCGGCGTCCATTTCGATCAGGCGCTTCTTCATGCGATGCATGATATCCTCCGCCAGGCGCACCTCCGCCTCGGTTATGTCGCGCAGCGTCTCCCGGTTGAGATCAGTGCCCTGCTCTTGCATCTGCTCCAGCACTTCCTCGCCCTTGCGGGTCATGACCACGCGCTTGGCGCGGCGGTCGGCCGGATCAGCCTTGCGCTCGATATAGCCTGACGCTTCCAGCCGATCGAGCAATCCACCTAGAGCGACCTTGCCGATGTCCAGCACATTGGCCAGTTCCGTCTGGACCATTTCATGACTGCTGTTGCGCGCCAGATTGCTGAGCACCCACCATTGGGAGCGGGTGATACCCAGTGGCTTCAATGCCTTGTCGATCACGGTGCGGCGCAGGCGCGACACGTCATGGATCAGGAAACCCAGGCGGAACTGGTTGGCGACCGGCGTCTCAGAATAGTCCATGATGTCAAAGGTCCGAAATATCTAGGCTTTCAGGCATGATATTTGCCGCCTCTCCTGTCAAGGAAATTGAGCGGATGCGATATATACGCATGCAGATGGTATGTATGCGAACTTCTATTGACCTTGGCCGACGTCCGCCATATGCCTCATCCCATAACAAGGGAGAGAGATGTGCTGACTCCGCTGGACGAGACGCTGCACCATCAGGCGCCGCTGACCTTCGATCACGTCCATTCGACCGATCATCGTTTCTATGACCGTCAACTGATGGGCGGATTCCGCGCCGATGGCGAGGTCGCCTTTCTGGCTGGCATCACCATCTTCAAGAATATGAATGTGATCGAGGGCTTTGCGATGGTGCAGCATCGATCGCAGCGCCAATATAATGTGCGGCTGACCCGCCAGTTGCGGCCGATGCCCGATAGCGATGCGCGCATCGGGCCATTGTCGCTGTCCGTGGTCGAGGCGTTCAAGGCGCTGCGCTACACGCTGGAGGCGGGCGATTACCCCATCGCGCTCGACATGCAGTTCGACGCGATGCTGCCGCCACGGCTGGAACATCCGCATGTGTCGCGCGGCGACGGACGGTTGCATACCGATTATCTGCGCTACAACCAGCTGGGGCGGATCAGCGGCCATGTGATGGTGGAGGGTGAGCGGATTGAGGCGAACGACTGGTTCGGCTGGCGCGACCATAGCTGGGGCGTGCGGCCGGGCGTTGGCGGGTTTGAGCCGATGACCGGCACGCCCAGCGCGGGCGGTGTCGCTTCCGCCTCCCGGACCGGCGGCAAGGGACTGTTCCTCGTCCATGCGGGCTTTCGCGCGGGCCGGTTCGGCGGCGCCGTGCAACTGATCGAGGATGGCGAGGGCAAGCGCCTCTACACCGAGGGTGAAGTGCGCGAAGGGGAGGGCGACCCGATCGAAGTCAACGGCATCGCGCACGACGTCTTGTTCAAGCCCGGCACCCGCGTGTTCGAACGGATGGCGCTTGACCTCACCCTGGCGGATGGTCGGCATATCCCGATCGAGGCGCAATCGGTCGGGCGGCCATGGGTCTATCGTGGCGGCGGTTTCGACGGCGGTTTCACGGACGGGCAGGGGCAGGGCGTCTGGCGTTCGCGCGACCTGATGTTCGAGATCGACAGCTATGACATCAGCGATCCCGAAGGGGTGATCCTGCCAGACGGCAGCCGGGCCACGCCCAAGCATCGCGAGCAACTCGCCACCTGTAGCATCAATGGCGAACCCGGCAGCGCCTATATTCCGATGTTCGTCATCGGCCCCCAGCCGCGTTTCGGCCTTTGAGGGATATGATATGATCGACCAGCAATCCCTGTCCGCCTATTTCGCCGCGCATATGGGTGGCGATGTTCGCGTCACTCGCTTTAAGCGCACCTTCCCCGGCATCAGTCGCGAGACGTTTCTGGTCTGGACCGACGAGGGCGGGAGCGAGGGTGGCTATGTGTTCCGCACCGATGCGCTGGGCGGCCCGATCTGCCCGGTGCCGCTCGACTATGAATATCGCATCATCAAGAGCCTCTATCCGACCGCCGTGCCGGTGGCCGAGCCGCTCTGGTTCGATGCGGCGCCGGCGCTGACCGAAGGCAGGCCGGTGATGGTTCGCCGGATGGTGGACGGCAGCAACGACCTGCCCGGCCTGTACGATGAAGGCGCGGACGCCGCCGCACGGCGCCAGCGTGTTGCGCTCGATCATGCGGAAAAGCTGGCGACGCTGCATGCCCTGGATCTGGACGCGACCGGCTTTACCGATTTTGTCGACATGCCCGCATCCGCCGCCGATTGCGCCCTGTTCGATTTCAATCGCTGGCAGGACATCTTCCGCGAGGTTCGCACCGATCCCTTCCCGCTCGTGACCGAAGCCGCCTATTGGCTGAAGGAGCATCTGCCAACCACTGCCCCGCGCATTTCCTTGTGCAAGGGCAATAACGGCATGGGCGAGGAAATCTGGAAGGACGACAGGATCGTTGCCCTGTCCGACTGGGAACTGGCCTTCGCCGGCGACCCGGCGCAGGACTGGGCCTTGTCGCAGGGCATGCTGACATTGGGCGACGCGGATGTGACGCTGCGCCATTATGAGGATGTCGCGGGCTTCACGATCGACCGGTCCAGCCTCGATTTCTATCGCGTCTGGGAAGTGTGGAAGGCGGTACCGACGCTCAACAACGGCCTGCGCCCCTTCCTGTCGGGCGAAAATCCCCGCGTGCCCCGGCTCAACCTGGGCTTTGGCCGGGTCAAGCTGTTCGAACAGTTGCTGGCCATGATGATCGGCAAGCCGATCGACGAAGCCGCACATATCGTCGCGGAGTGGCGCAAGAGCCCCTATCGCCCCGAAAATGCAGCCAATTGAAGGGAGAGCGGACGCCATGATGCCGACAACCCAGCAAATGCTCGCCGCCGTGCAACTTGCGCTTCAGGAGCATGTTGCGCCGAAGATAGACGACCAGTGGGCGCAGAGCGCATTGCGCAGCGTCGACGTGATCCTGAACCATCTTCAGGCGCGCGTGCCGGTCGAAGGGGTGATCCTGCATGAGGACAGCCGCGAACTGGTCGCGCTGCTGACGGCTGCTCGCGATCGCCTGTCGCATGACGATCCGTCCCTTGCCGCCTTCCTTGCGGAGGCGCCGACGTTGCTAGATGGCTATGCCCGCGTCGATGCATTGCAGGCGCTCAATCACAAGGGGCGCGAAGCGGTCGATGCACTGCTCCATGTCTGCCATGCGCGCAAGGGGGATGCGGTGGCCGATGCCGTCCATGCCGATTTGCGCGCCTGGCTGCTGAAACATGCCGATCGGGAAAGCGGCTTCTTCTTTCCGACCTATGTGGGGCGGCCGGTATGAACGATCCGCTGCTGGGTGAGAAACTGCGCAGCATCCTTGCTGCCGTGCGCGCCGACCTGAAACCACAACTGCCGCAGGGCAATGCGCGGCTGCGCTGCGACCTTATCGAAATGATGCTTGCGCGTCTGGCGGTGGAGGTCGAGGAGCCGGCTGGTCCGCCGCGGGGTGTTGCGGCCGAAGCGGCGTGGCGCAGCGCGCATGAGGACAGGATTGCCGCCATCCTTGCGGCGCCGGTCGCGCCGGCTGGATCGGGTGCGGAACTGGAAATCCCCGCCGATATCTTCACCGGCTGGTTCGCCGACAAGGGTGAGTCGATCGCCATCGCCAAGGTCACGACCGTTCCTGGCGGACGATCCAAGGGGACGATCCTGCTGGATAGCGCGGACGGGCGGCAACTGGTCGTCCGTCGGGACTTTACGGCAGCCGTCACCGGCACATCCGTCGCGGACGAGTTTCCGGTTATCAAAGCTGTGCATCGCAAAGGTCTGCGTGTGCCCGAACCGCTCTGGCTGGAAGAATCGCCGCAGGCGATCGGGGGGCGGTTCATCGTCTTTGAACGGCTTGCCGGGACGTCCATGGGCACGCTCTTTTCGACCGACGCGACGCCGGCCTTTTGCCGCGACTTTGCCGCCGAACTGGCGAAGCTGCATCAATATGATATTGACGATCTGGGGCTGACGGACAGCCTGCTATACGGTCGCGCCGATCACCCGGTTCGCGCCCATGTCGAAAGCTATGAGGCGCGCTATCGCAAGGGCATGGCGGCGGTGCCGCTGATCGACGCGGCCTTTGCCTGGCTGCACGAACAATTGCCGCATATCGGCAATGAACGGCGACTGGTCCATGGCGATGCCGGGTTACACAACACGCTGGGGCAGGGGGACCGGCTGACCGGCCTGCTCGACTGGGAATTTACCCATGCCGGCGACCCGGCCGAGGATCTGGCCTATTGTCGCTTCCTCGTTTCTCGCGTGATGCCTTGGGACGAGTTCATGGCCGCCTATCATGCGGCGGGCGGGCCACCGGTTAGCGAGGCGCGCATGGCCTTCTTCACCGTCTGGCGCACCTTGCTCCTTTCGGTGCTGACCGGCTTTGCGCGGCACAGCTATGACAGCGGCGTCGATCGCGACCTGCGCATCGCCACCATCGGCTGCAATACCTTCCCCAAGCAGTTGCGCGACCTGGCCAACGACCTCGCGCCGATGATCTCGAACATGGAGGTGCCTGCATGAGCGATTCCGAACTGAGCTTCGTCATCGACGGTCCCATCGCCCGCGCGACGATCAACCGTCCGCATGCGATGAACGCGATGAAGAACGGCATGTGGGAGACGCTGGGCGATCATCTGCGCGCTATCCAGTTCAACCGCGACGTGCGCGTCGTCCTGATTACCGGGGCGGGGGACAATTTCTGCGCGGGCGGCGATGTGAAGGAATTTTCCACCACATTGGGCATGTCCGACCTGGAGCGTGCGAACCACTGGATGACCAGCGGCGACAAGGGCAACCAGCTTTTCGCGATGATCGAGCGAATCCCCCAGCCGGTGGTGGTGCGCATCCGCGGCATGGCGGCGGGCGGGGGCCTCGCCATGGTGGCGGCTGCTGATTTGGCCATCGCGTCGGACAAGAGCCGGTTCCTGGCGGCGCAGATAAGGGTCGGGGTGATCCCCGATTCCGCGCTCAGCTACAACCTTGTCCGCAATATCGGGCCGAAACGGGCGAAGCAGATAGCCTATCTGGGCGACATATTTGGGCCGGAGGAAGCGCGCGAGTTCGGCTTGGTCAACTGGGTTGTCGTAGACAGCGAATTGGACAGTAGAACCGAAGAACTGCTCGCCCGGATCGCCAAGCTGCCACAGGAGGCGCTGGGCCGGACCAAGCGGGCGATGAACATCGCCCACCGCATTTCCGTGGTCGATCATCTGGCACAGGAAACGATCGATATCGGTGCCGTGGTGGCGCATCCCGATTATGCCGAGCGTGTCACCGCCTTCATGGAAAGGCAGCGCTGAGCAGGGCTACCATCCCCGCCACTTCGGGGATGGCAGCTTGCCTCATATCTCCACGAAGACCGCATCCCCCTCGATCCTGATCGGGAAGGTCTGGAGCGGGTCCATGCAGGGCAAGCGGCATGGTTCGCCCGTCCGGATATCGAAAGCGCCGTCGTGCCAGGAACAGATGACCTTGCCATCCTCGATATAGCCGTCCTCCGACAGGCTGGCTTCGCCATGGGTACAGATGTCGGCGGTGGCGAAAATCTCGTCGCCGATCATGTAGAGGGCGAGCGGGGCATGATCGGCCAGTTCCGCCTTGAAGATTTCCCCATCCTCCAGGTCGGACATCGTGCAGGCCTTCACCAAAGTCATTTGCAACGCCTCTCCAAATTCACTATTCCGCATTATGTGCTAGCGAACTATATGCAAGCGGCCAAGATAGTGCAAGGCTAATGCAATGGAGAGTGTCCTGATTCAGCATCCGCGCCGATGGGCGGAAACGCAGCCGGATCGGCCAGCGGTGGTCTATCCCTCGCTGGGGGTGACACTGTCCTATGGCGAACTGGATGCACGGGCCAATCGGTGCGCGCATCTGCTGCGCGCCAGAGGCTTGCTACGCGGCGACCATTTCGCGCTGCTGGTGGAAAATGTGCCGGTGTTTCACGAACTGGTCTGGGCCGGCCATAATGCGGGCCTCTATTATACCGCGATCAGCTGGCGCTTTCATGTGGATGAGATCGCCTTCATCATCGCCAATTGCGGCGCACGGCTGGTTTTCCATACGGAAAAACAGGCCGCACTGGTGGACCAGTTGAAGGCCCGCATGCCTGACCTATCCTTCATCGACGTAAGCGACGGCAGCTATGCGGCGGCCTATCCGCCCACACCGATCCCCGACGAAAGCCGGGGGTCGGACATGCTCTACAGTTCCGGATCGACCGGCCGCCCCAAGGGGATCAAACAGCATCTGCCCGACACCGGCATAGATGGCCTGTCGAAAATGTTCGCCATCTATGCCGATCGCTATGGCTGGGGTGAGGACACGATCTATCTGATGCCCTGTCCGCTCTATCATAGCGGGCCGATGCGCTTTGCCATGGCGATGCAGCAGATCGGCGCGACTCTGATCGTGATGGATGCGTTCGACGCGGAAGGCGCGCTGGCGTTGGCCGACCGGTATTGCGTGACCCACGCCCATTGGGTGCCGACCATGCTGGTCCGCTTGCTGAAACTGCCGGCGTCGGTGAAGTCGCTCTACGCCCTCTCCTCCGTCCGCATCATCGTCCATGGCGCCGCGCCGATCGCGCCCGACGTCAAGCGCGCCGCGATCGACTGGTTCGGCCCGATCCTGGAGGAAAGCTATGGCGGGACGGAGGGCAATGGGCTGACCATGATCGGATCGGCCGAATGGCTGGCCCATCCAGGATCGGTCGGCCGGCCTTTTCTGGGCGTGGTCCATATCCTCGACGATGACGGCCGCGACGTTCCGACGGGGCAGGTGGGCACGGTCTGGTTTTCCGGCGGTCCCGGCTTTGCCTATCATCAGGACCAGGACCGGACTGCGGATGTCCATGATGCGAGCGGACGCAGCACGTTGGGCGACATCGGCTATGTCGACGCGGAGGGCTATCTCTACCTGACCGACCGGCGCAGCAACATGGCGATATCGGGCGGGGTAAATATCTTCCCGCAGGAAGCCGAGAACCGCCTGATCTCCCACCCGGCGGTGGCGGACGCCAGCGTCTTTGCCGTACCGGACGAAGATATGGGCGAGGTGCTGCATGCCGTGATCCAGCCGCTTGGCCCGACGACTGACACAGACGCGCTGGCGGCCGAATTGTCCGGCTGGTGCCGCGCGGCCCTCGCCACGATCAAATGCCCGCGCAGCTGGGAATTTCGTGACCAGTTGCCGCGCCACGACACCGGGAAAATCTATGCGCGCCATCTGAAGGACGAATGGCTGGCGCGCCATCGCAAGACAGGAGCATGATATGGCAGGCATGTGGTTCGACGAATTGACGGTGGGGCAGCGGTTCGACCATCCGATCCGCCGTACGGTGACGGAAACGGACAATGTCCTGTTCACCGCCATGACCCATAATCCCGCGCTGCTGCATCTGGACGAGGAATATATGAAGGGCACCGAATTTGGTGCCCGCATCGTCAATTCGGCTTTCACGCTGGGGCTGATGGTCGGCATTTCGGTGGGCGACACGACGCTGGGCACCGCAGTCGCCAATCTGGGCTGGGACGAGGTGCGCTTTCCCAAGCCGCTCTTTCATGGCGATACCATCCAGGTCGTGAGCGAAGTGATCGACCTGCGCGATTCGAAATCGCGGCCCGAAGCCGGCATCGTCACCTTTCTGCATCAGGCGTTCAACCAGCATGGCGACCTGGTCGCGTCCTGCAAGCGGTCTGGCCTGCAACGGCGGAAACCGGCGGCATGAGCGACACCCTGCCGCTGCGGTCCTGGCTGTTCATTCCGGGGGATAGCGAGAAGAAGATGGCGAAGGTTGCCGACTGCGGCGCCGATGTCGTCATCCTCGATCTGGAGGATGCAGTCAGCCCTGACAACAAGCCGCTCGCCCGTCGCCTGATCCCGGATTTTCTGCGCGCGACGCCGCGTGAAGCCCGGACATCGCAATATTGGGTGCGGGTCAATCCGTTCGACACCGGGCTGACGCTGGATGATCTGGCTGCGATTATGCCCGGCGCGCCGGACGGCATCATGCAGCCCAAGACCAACGATCCGGAGGATGTGCGGCGTCTGTCCCATTATCTCGACGCGCTGGAGGCGGCGCATGGGATCGAAGGGGGATCAGTGAAGATCCTGCCCGTCGCCACCGAAACCGCGATCGCGCCCTTTACCCTCGGCCAGTTCGCCAGCGCCAAGCTGGAACGGCTCGCTGGCCTGACATGGGGAGCGGAGGATTTGTCGGCGGCTTTGGGCGCCAGCACCAATGTGGACGCCAGCGGGCAATGGGCCTTCACTTATCAGATGGCGCGTTCACTTTGCCTGCTCGCGGCGCATGCGTCGGGGGTGCAGGCAATCGACACGCTCTATGTCGATTTTCGCGATGAGGACGGATTGCGCGCAGCCTGCCGGGCAGCGCGGGCGGAGGGCTTTACCGGCCGCATCGCCATCCACCCCGCGCAGGTGGCGGGGATCAATGACAGTTTCATGCCGTCGGCTGAAGAGGTCGCGCATGCGCGCCGGGTGATCGACGCCTTTGCCGCCAATCCCGGTGCCGGCACGGTCGGGCTGGACGGCAAGATGATCGACATTCCGCACCAGAAACAGGCGGGACGGGTACTGGCGCAGGCGGCGGCGTTCAGCACGCGCGCCTGAAAGCGGGGCGCCGTCAGGCGCTCGCGCCGTCCTGCTGGAAGCGGGCGACCTGCCGCAACACATCGTCGGCATGTTCGCGGCGACAGATCAGCAGGTCGGGCAGATAGACGTCGCGCTGATTGTAGACGAGCGGCGATCCATCGATACGCGAGCAATGCAGACCATGGGCACGGGCGACCGCGACCGGGGCCATGCTGTCCCATTCATATTGGCCGCCGCTATGCAGATAGATGTCGGCCTGCCCCAGAATGATCGCCATCGCCTTTGCCCCGGCGGAGCCCATCGGCACCAGTTCGGCATCCAGCGCCTGCGCCACCGCGACCGCTTCGGCGGCGGGACGGGTGCGGCTGACCACCATGCGCAGCCGTGCCGGCGCCGCCGGTACAGTGCGGACCTGATCGGTGCGCAGGACGACACCGCCATCCAGCCCGGGCAGGGCGACCGCCCCGATGCTGGGGATGCCGTCGATGGCCAGCCCCACATGGACGGCCCAGTCGGTCCGCTCCTCGCCATATTCGCGCGTGCCGTCTACCGGATCGACGATCCAGACGCGGCCCTTGCCCAGCCGCTCCTCATCGTCCTTTTCCTCTTCGGACAGCAGCCCGTCCTCGGGCCGCTGCTCACGCAGGGCGTGGCACAGGAACTGGTTGGCGGTCTGGTCGCCCGCCTTACCCAGCGCCTTGGCGCTGAACAGGCCCGATGCACGGACGTCCAGCAGCAAGCGACCTGCTATTTCGGCCAGATGGCTGGCCAGCGCGGCGTCGGATAGCGCCGCGCTCATGGGATCAACCGGGCGACGATGGCCTCGGCCGCCTCTTCGGCCGACATGATGGAGGTGTCGACGCGGATTTCCGGATCTTCCGGCGCTTCATAGGGGCTGTCGATGCCGGTGAAATTCTTGAGCTCGCCCGCCCGTGCCTTCTTGTACAAACCCTTGACGTCGCGGGCTTCCGCATCGGCCAGCGTCGTGTCGATATGCACTTCCACGAATTCGCCCGGCTGCATCATGCTGCGCACCATGTCGCGTTCGGCGCGGAAGGGCGAGATGAAGGCGGTGATGACGATCAGGCCAGCATCTGTCATCAGCTTCGCCACCTCACCCACGCGGCGGATATTTTCCACCCGGTCGGCATCGGTAAAGCCCAGATCCTTGTTCAGGCCATGGCGGACATTGTCGCCGTCCAGCAGGAAGGTGTGGCGGTTCATCCGCGCCAGCTTCTTTTCCACCAGATTGGCGATGGTCGATTTGCCCGCACCCGACAGGCCGGTGAACCACAGCACGGCGGGCTTCTGGTTCTTCAGATTGGCATGGAAGTCCCGGCTGACATCGGTGGCCTGCCAGTGGACATTCTGCGCGCGGCGGAGCGAGAAGTGCAGCATGCCTGCCGCCACCGTCGCGTTGGTCAGCTTGTCGATCAGGATGAAGCCGCCCAGCGTGCGATTGGCCGCATAGGGTTCGAACACGATCTGCTTGTCGGTCGACAGGTTGGCGACGCCGATGGCATTGAGTTCCAGCGTCTTGGCCGCCAGATGCTCCATCGTGTTGACGTTGACCTGATATTTGGGCTGCTGGATCGTCGCGGTCACCATCTGGGTGCCGACCTTGAGCCAGTAGGAACGGCCCGGCAGCATTTCTTCGTCCGCCATCCAGACGATCGTTGCCTCGAACTGGTCGGCCGCCTGCGGCGGGTTGTCCGACGTCGCGATCACGTCGCCGCGCGAGCAGTCTACCTCATCGGCGAAGCAGAGCGTGACCGACTGGCCAGCCACGGCTTGCGGCAGGTCGCCGTCGAGCGTCACGATACGCGTGATAGTGCTGGTCTTGCCCGAGGGAAGGACGCGGACCGCGTCGCCGGGCCGGACCGATCCGGTCGCGATCTGACCGGAAAAGCCGCGGAAGTCGAGATTGGGGCGGTTGACCCACTGCACGGCCATGCGGAACGGCTTGTCGGCATCGGCCGCGCTGTTGACCTCGACCATTTCGAGATGTTCGATCAGCGCAGGCCCCTTGTACCAGGGCGTGTTGTCCGACGGGCCGGTTATATTGTCGCCCTTGAAGCCGGAGATCGGCATGGGCGTGAACGCCGTGATGCCGATCGATCGGGCGAATTCGGCATAGTCGGCGACGATCTTGTCGAACACTGCCTGGTCGTAGCCGACCAGATCCATCTTGTTCACCGCCAGCACGATGTTGCGGATGCCGATCAGGTGGGCAAGATAGGAGTGGCGGCGGGTCTGGGTCAGGATGCCCTTGCGCGCGTCGATCAGGATGACGGCGAGGTCGGCGGTCGAGGCGCCGGTCACCATGTTGCGGGTATATTGTTCGTGGCCGGGCGTGTCGGCGACGATGAACTTGCGCTTTTCAGTGGCGAAGAAGCGATAGGCGACGTCGATCGTGATGCCCTGTTCACGCTCGGCGGCGAGGCCATCGACCAGAAGGGCGAAGTCGATTTCCTGCCCCTGCGTGCCGACCCGCTTGCTGTCCGCTTCCAGCGCGGCCAGTTGATCCTCGAAGATCATCTTGCTGTCATAAAGCAGGCGGCCGATCAGCGTCGACTTGCCGTCGTCCACCGACCCGCAGGTGATGAAGCGCAGCATCGTCTTATGCTCATGCACCTTGAGATACTGGTCGATATCCTGCGCGATGAGGGCGTCGGTCTTGTAAATGGGGTCGGTCATTTGTTCATCCCGTCATCCCAGCGAAAGCTGGGAACGCGTTGATCTTGGGCGAAGGTTCCGTCTGGAGGCCTGAAATCCCAGCTTCCGCTGGGATGACGCCGTCCCGTCAGAAATACCCTTCCTGCTTCTTCTTCTCCATGCCGGCGCCGCCCGCATCCTTGTCGATGGCGCGGCCCTGCCGTTCGGACGTGGTGGTCAGCAGCGTTTCCTGGATGACGTCCGGCAGCGTCTTGGCCGTACTCTCGACCGCGCCGGTCAGCGGGTAGCAGCCCAGGGTGCGGAAGCGGATCGAACGCATCACCGGTTCTTCGCCCGGTTGCAGCGGGAAGCGATCGTCATCGACCATCAGCAGCATGCCGTCGCGCTCCACCGTCGGGCGTTCATCCGCAAAATAGAGCGGCACGATCGGCACGTCGTTCAGGTGGATATATTGCCAGATATCCAGCTCGGTCCAGTTGCTGATCGGGAAGACGCGAATGCTCTCACCCTTGTTCTTACGCGCATTGTAGAGGTTCCAAAGCTCCGGACGCTGGTTCTTGGGGTCCCAGCCATGCGATGCGGTGCGGAAGGAGAAGATGCGCTCCTTGGCCCGGCTCTTTTCCTCGTCGCGCCGCGCGCCGCCGAAGGCCGCGTCGAAGCCATAGAGGTTGAGCGCCTGCTTCAGCCCTTCGGTCTTCCACATATCGGTGTGGAGAGGGCCGTGATCGAACGGGTTGATGCCGCGTTCGGCCGCTTCGGGATTCTGGTAAACCAGCAGTTCCATGCCGCTTTCCTGCGCCATGCGATCGCGCAGCTTGTACATTTCCTGGAATTTCCAGGTCGTGTCGACATGCAGCAGAGGGAAGGGCGGCGGCGAAGGGTAGAAGGCCTTGCGCGCCAGATGCAGCATCACGGCGCTGTCCTTGCCCACCGAATAGAGCATCACCGGCTTCTCGGCCTCGGCGACCACTTCCCGCAGGATGTGGATGCTCTCCGCTTCGAGTCGCTCCAAATGGGTCAGGGTCTTCGCGTCCACCATAGATCCTCGCAATCTTCTTGCGTGCTTCCTTGGCATCAGGCAACTTTGATTGGACCTCCCAAATGGGAGGGTGTATGATTTTGCTATGCGATTGGATGATTCCGGCCTCTTGGCCAGCCTGCACGAGGGCATGTTTCAGCAACCCCTATGGCATGACTTTCTGGAACGGCTGCGCGGCCGGTTGCGCACCAGCCATGTCAGCCTGGCCTTCCAGCCGATCGATGAAAAGGGCATCGTGGAACTGCATGCCGGCGGCGCCACAACGCCGCCCCTGTCGCGATGGCTGTACGGGCCAGACGCACAGGCAGCGACGGCCGGTCGCGCGATGCGGGAAGGGCGGGTCTATTCGCTGGCCGAACTGATGCCCGCCGCTGATGACGGCTCGGCTGGCGATCGGGCGGCCTTTCTTCGCGATCTGGGCGTGGAGGATGTCCGGTCGGTCCGCGTGACGGAGGCGAGCGGCGTGGATGGCTGGCTGAGTTGCGCCGGCGCGGGCATGTCTTCAGCGACCAGCGCCATGCTGACCGCGTTGGTGCCGCATCTGCGGATCGCGCTGCGCAGCTTCGTGGCGATGGAGCGGGAGAAATTGCGGTCGGACCTGACATCGGAGGCGTTCGGCCGGTTGAATTTCGGTTGGCTGACACTGGACGCGCAATGCCGCATCCTCGACATGACCGCGCATGTCGAGCAATTGTTCCAGCGAAGCAGCATCTTGCGGCGAGGCCGCTATGACCGGCTGACGCCGACGTCGGCGGGGCTGGACCGGGAGTTGACCGCGCTGGTCAAGCAGTTCGCGCAGGATGCCGAGGCGCGGCCGCGCGCGATCAATCTGAGTCGCGATCCATGGATGGACATGCTGGTGGCGCCGTTCCGGGGCGGATCGGTTGCGGCGGGCGGTGCGCCCGTCGCGATCGTCTATCTGAGCGGCGACCGATCATCCCAGGCGGATCGCTGCGAGCAACTGGTGGAATCCTTCGGCCTGTTGCCGAGCGAAGCGCGACTGGCATGGGAAATCGCACAGGGCATTCCGATTGCCGAAGCCGCCGCCAACCTCAACCTGACGGTGGAGACGGCCCGCAACTATTCCAAGAAAATCTACGCAAAGATGGGTGCGCGGGGGCAGGCTGAACTGGTACGGATCATCCTGAGCAGCCTGCTGGCGATCGCCTGAACATATCCTGCAACCAACCTTTGCCGACGGATTATCCTCGGCCGCTCTGACATGTCAGGGCGAACTGCCGGGATAGTGCGAAGCGCGACTGGTTTGAGCGTATGGCAGCGCGTTCTGCTACAGCGAGTTGGACAGGTGTTTGCCGCAGCGGAACAGTCTATGATTTAACATAAGATATATTATCGATCTTTTTCGCCGCCGGTGGGCGTCGTCGTCACCCAAGGCCAGGAGCAACCGCCAAATATCTTCAGTCCTGTTCCCTTCTGCCATCCACCGGATCGAACATCAGCAATCGGTAAAATGCGCGGGAGTGCCGTCGCGCCGGGGGCTAAGGGAGACAGGTTGAGAGGATGAACGAGGTAGGCAATGACGGTGAAGACTTTCCTGGTGATAGGTGGCGGAACGGGGGGCATGTCGGCTGCTATTTCCCTGCGCATGGCGGGCGCGTCGGTCGATCTGATCGACATCGATCCGCAATGGCGTGCCCTGGGCGCCGGCATGACCATCACAGGCCCCACGCTGCGCGCGTTCGACCGGCTGGGCCTGTTGGGTGAGGTTCGAAAACAGGGATATCTTTCCGATCGCACGAAATTCTTCTCGGCGGATGGACAGTTTCAGCGGGAAATCATGGCGCCCTTTCTGGAGGAAGGCCTTCCGCAGGCTGGCGGCATATTGCGGCCCCGCCTCCATGCCATTTTCGCTGCGCGCGTCCGGGAACTGGGCGTCAATGTGCGGCTGGGGATCAGTGCGACACATATGGTGCAATCGGCCGATCGGGTCGACGTGCAGTTCAGCGACGGCACAGCCGGTCATTATGACGCCGTGGTCGGCGCCGATGGTTTCCATTCCGCAACACGCCAGACGATCCTGCCCGATGCGCCGAAAGCCGAGTTTACGGGCCAAGGTTGCTGGCGCCTTTTGGCCAATCGCCCGGATCATGTGACCAGCCCGGAAATCTATTTCGGCACCGATTTCAAGGTGGGCATAAATCCCTGCTCGCCCGACAAGATGTATCTGTTTGCCAATGTCAGGATGCCGGGCAACCCGTTCATCCCCGATGACGAACTGGTGGCGCGGATGGATGATTTGCTGGCGCCGATCGGCGGCAATATCCGGCTGGTCCGTGAAGGGCTGAACGAAGGGTCCGGGGTTGTCTATCGACCGCTGGAAGCATTGCTGGTTCCCCTGCCCTGGCATGTCGGCCGGATCGGCCTGATCGGGGACGCCGTGCATGCCACGACCCCGCATCTCGCGTCCGGCGCCGGTCTTGCCGTGGAAGACGGCCTGCTGGTCGGGCAGATGCTGGGTCAGGCCGACGACATGGCGGCAAGTTGGAAAGCCTTTGGCGAACGCCGCTGGGAACGCAGCCGTCTGGTGGTGGAAAACAGCGTGCTCATCTGCAAGCTGGAGCAGGAGGGCGGCCATGACGCCCGCATCGCCGAAATCATGGGACAAAGCGTGGTGGAACTGGCCAAGCCGATGTGAGCGACGTTCGACGGGTCGATCCGGTCGCATGGATTGGTCCGTCCGCTTTTCTGTTTTTACGCATCGCTACGAGGGCGGCTCGACCTTTTGCTGCTAAAACAAGAAAGCGCGCCGGAGCCGCCCTGCTCGGACGCCGATCCACAGAGCATGATGCGATTGGATTGAAGCGCAAAATGTTCCGATGACCTCATCTGCCAACAGGATAGCACGCGGTACCAGATTGTCGGTGCAGACGGCATCGACGGCGATCGCTACCCTCTGAATCGATTGCAACCGACATCTCATGGGCAGGACGATTTCCGCAACCGCGCTATCGCCGGCATCAGCCTGTCGCATGGACCTGTAATAGCCATCGGGGATCGAATCCCTGTGCCTCACCCGATCATATTCCACCAAGGGCGACATATTTGGTTTCCAGATATTCCTCGATGCCGCAGGCGGCACCCTCGCGCCCGACACCCGACGCCTTGACCCCGCCGAACGGCGCGACCTCGGTCGAGATCAGCCCCTCGTTCACGCCGACCATGCCGAATTCCAGCCCTTCTACCGTGCGGAATATCCGGCCGACATCGCGCGCGCAGACATAGGCGGCCAGGCCGAACGGCGTGTCGTTGGCCATGGCAATCGCTTCACCCTCGGTTTCGAAACGGAACAGCGGGGCGACCGGCCCGAACGTCTCTTCATCGAAGATCGCGGCGTCGCGCGGCACGTCGACCAGCACGGTCGGTTCGAAGAAATGACCGGCGCGCGCATGGCGGTGGCCGCCGCAGGCAATGCGCGCGCCCCGCGCAACCGCGTCGGCGACATGCGCTTCCACCTTCGCCACGGCGGCGGCATCGATCAGCGGTCCGATCGCAACGTCGGGATCCATGCCGTCGGCCACCTTCAGTTTTGCCGTCTCCTCCGCCAGACGGGCGGCAAAGGCGTCATGAATGCCGGCCTGCACCAAAAAGCGATTGGCGCCGATGCAGGATTGGCCGCTATTGCGATATTTGGCGACCAGCGCAGCCTTGACCGCCGTTTCGAGATCGGCATCGTCAAAGACGATGAAAGGCGCGTTGCCGCCCAGTTCCATGCTGGTGCGCTTGATCGTCGGCGCGCATTGTTCAAGCAGCAGCGCACCGACCTCGGTCGAGCCGGTAAAGGACAGCTTGCGCACGATCGGACTGGCCGTCAGAGCGCCCCCGATCGCGCGCGCCGATCCCGTGACGATATTGCATACGCCTGCCGGCAGCCCGGCCCGTTCGGCCAGCACGCCCAGGGCCAGCGCCGTCAGGGGCGTCTGGCTGGCCGGCTTGATGACCCCGGTGCAGCCTGCCGCCCATCCCGGCCCCGCCTTCCGCGTCATCATCGCGGCGGGGAAATTCCATGGCGTGATCGCCGCGAAGACGCCGACCGGCACCTTCTGGACCAATATCCGGCGGCCATGGAGATTTTCCGGGATGATCTGGCCATTCGCCCGCTTGGCCTCTTCCGCAAACCATTCGATGAAACTGGCCGCATAGGATATCTCGCCCCGCGCCTCTGCCAGCGGCTTGCCCTGTTCCGCGGTAATCAGCAGGGCGAGATCGTCGCCATGTTCCAGCATCAGTTCGTACAGGCGGCGCAGGATGGCGGCGCGTTCCTTTGCCAGGGTCGTGCGCCAGCTCATGAGCGCCCGCTCGGCGGCGGCGATGGCGCGATGGGTTTCTGCCTCGCAGGCATCGGGCACATGGGCGATGAGCGCATTATTGGCCGGGTTGCGAACCTCTATGGTACGACCGCTGTCGGACTGGACCCATTGGCCGTCGATCAGCATGGCCTGTCGCAGCAGGCCGGCATCCTTGAGCGGAAGAGGCATGATATCGGTCATCGCAAATCCCTTCAGGCCGGATTGCGGCCGATGAAGAACAGGGCATCGGCATCCGTGGTGGGGTTGAGCCCCGCTGCTTCCTGCCCACGCCGCAATGCCATCATGTCCCGCTGATAGACGCGGGCGGTCGGATGGCGCAGCGGGCCGCCATTATAGCCCTGAAGCCACGCTTCATATTTCCACATCATCCGGTTGATGAGGCCATTACCGGCCTGCGGGACGCTGGCGAAGGCCTTGCGGGCGGGATCGATGCGGTGGAATTCGGCCGTTGCCTCGTCCAGCCGCCCTTCGCGGATCATCGTGAAGATGCGCGGCAGGACCGGCCCGAAGAAGGCGGAGAAGTTGGTGCCGCAGAAGGGCACGTCGATCAATTGCGCCAGGGGCGTGAATTCATGCTCCATCGGGAAGGAAATCACGACCTCCTCATGGAAGGCGCGATGCACCTCGATCGGTCCCATGATGTGCGGCATGCCGCCTTCTGCCTTGATCGCCACGACATTGGGGCAATCGTCCACCAGCCGGCGCAGCAGGTCGACCGGCATGTCGATCGGGCTGAACCGGCCAAAACCCCAGGTCGGAATGGGAAACAGCATGACGGCCAGGTCGGTCGTATCGCAAAATGCCCTTGTGTAGGCATAGACGTCTTCCAGCGATTCCGGGTAGAAATAGGGCGGATAACCCAGCAGTACCAGTTCCGCGCCGGCTTGCGAGGCAAGGCGCGCGGCCGCGATATTATCCTCCAGCGTGTTGAACACGGCATGATGGACCACGAATAGGCGTCCGGCCGCCTGTTCCACCATCACTTCGACCAGCCGGCGATATTCCTCCATTGAGATCGCGACTTCGGAACAGGCGAGCGTGCCGACGAAGCCATGGGCGATCGCCGTTTCCACATCATGCCGGGCCGCCGTTTCATTGAGAGCCGTGAAATCGCCTGTCATGGTGGGTATGGTCACGTTCGCGACGCCAAGCATCTTTTCGCGCGCCCAGGCGCGGGCTTCGGATCGAGTGTAACTGGGCATGGGATAGTCTCCGGGAATATAGGGAATGGGGTTATTTGCCCTTGGCAACGGGCGTGACCGGCGCCGCGATGACCGTGCCGATGCCGGCCACACGCGCGCGCTCCATGCAAAGCTGTGCGACCGCCAGATCCTGAATGGCTGCGCCCACCGATTTATAGAGCAGGATCTGCGCCGGATCGGTCCGGCCCGGTCGCGCGCCGGACACCACGTCGCACAGGCTCACCAGCTTGTCGTCGAACAGCACGCCGGCCGTCCGCGCTGCGATCATGTCGCCTGTATCACGCGCGACTTCTTCCACCATGTCGGCGACGATCAGATCAGCGCGGGCGATCGCTTCGGGGTCCAGTTCCCGCTGCTCCGGCAAGGTCGAGCCAATGGAGATGACGGTCATGCCGGGGCGCAGCCAGCGCCCCAATATGGTGGGCGTTTCGTCGCGCGAGCGGGCCGCGCATATGACCAGATCGCTGTCGGCGACGGCAGCTTCGGCACTTTGGGCCGCCGCGACGGTGACACCCTTGGCGGCCATGGCCTCGCAAAAGGCGGTTCGGCTCGTTTCGCGGGGGCTGAAGACGCTGATGTGCCCCATCGGTCCCGACTGGGCCATCGCTTCCAGATGCGTGCGCGCCTCGAACCCCGAACCGATCACCGCCACCCGCGGACTTGTCTGTGCCGAAAGCTGCCGGGCCGCGAGTGCGGAGGTGGCGGCGGTACGGAAACCGGTGATGGAATTGCCGTCGAGCAACGCGACAAGCGCCATGCTTTGCCCGTCGAACAGCGGAATGAGATAAGAGGCCGCCTTTGCAGCAGGGGATGCGGCGATCAACTTCGCCCCCATGATCGCCTGTCCCGGCATGATCCCCGACAGGGTCCGCAGCCACAGGCCTTCGCCCCGCGCCATGGTGCGGGGTGGGAATTGTGCGTCCGACGACGCGCCTGCATAAGCCGTGCGCAGTGCTGCCACGGCATCGGACCAGTCGAATGCAGCGAGGACGTCCGCATCGGAAAGCAGCAGGGTCGATAGGCAAATCTGGTCGGCCAAAGGGGCATCCTTCCTGTCGCGCCGTCAAAGGCGGCGATCATGGCACAAATCAATAATGTCCTCATTGATTAGTGTCAATTGAACTATTGATTATACTGTCGTTCACATCGTCTGCTGGTATAGGCAGGAGATCAGGAGACGAATGTGACGGATAATGATCTTGGCCGGCTGCGTACGCTGCTCGAGGAGACGTTGGACAAGGGAGAGACGCGGCTTCCGCCCGAACCGCGGCTGAGTGAGACGCTGGCCGTTTCGCGCGGCCGGTTGCGCACGCTGCTCAAGAAACTGGAGGATGAGGGGGCGATCTGGCGCCATGTCGGCAAAGGCACGTTCATTGGAACGCGCCAATTGATCGAAACGCCGCAGGTCGCGACATCTTTCAGCGTGGATGACATCCTTCAGGCCCGCACCTTGCTGGAGCCGCAATTGGCGGCCCAGGCTGCCGTCCACGCGACGCCCGAAGATCTGGAAGTCATGCAGGCCTGTCTGGAGGAGATGCGCTCGGCGGGATCAATGCTGGTGTGGAAGCGACTGGACGAGCGACTGCATCGGCTGATCGCGCAGGCGTCGCACAATATGCTGCTGCTGCTGCTGTACGACACGTTGCGGGCGCAGATGAAGGTCACGCTCGATCGACGGATCGATCAAGTGTTCGGCAGCGAACCGGGACCGAAGGAAGATACCGATTCGCAGCATGGAGTCGTCGTTCAGGCGATTGCAGATCATGACCCGGTTGCGGCGGAAAATCTGATGCGCGAGCATCTGCTGTCGCTGCGCACCAAATTATTCGGCCTGCGATAGACTCAAAAAGTGCATCAATATTGAATTGATGCACTTCGCAAATATGAGGAAGCGGCACGGCGGCTTGCGCGGCCCCTTCCCTTCTTGCTGCGCTACCCCTTGCGGAACAGCAGGCTGACCAGAAACAGGATCGTCTTCACGTCCAGCAGCTTCAGCGCGGCGCGCGCTTCTGCGGGCGTCACCTTGGCCACCATCGGCATGGCGCCGAATATCTTGCCGCGAATGACGAGGTCGTTGCCATCCCGTTCGATCTTGCGGACGGTCATCAACTCCTTGTCCTGCGCGTCCAGGATGCGCATGCCGCCTTTCTTGCCCCGCTCCTTCACTGCACCGCCCTCCCGCAGACCTTGTCATATTCGATGTCGAGATCGTCCATCATCTGAATCGCGGTCGCGCGCCCCGCGCCGAACACGCCGCCGCCCGGATGCATGAACGGCCCGACCAGGTAGAGGCCCTCTATCCCCGGCACGCGCAACGACCCGAGATCGGGCGTGGGGCGATGCGCGACCGACTGGTAGAAGAAGGGCGCGCAGCCATGAATGTCGCCCTTCAGGAAACTCGCCGGGCTGTCCCGTTCATGGTCGACCGGCGACCGGATCAGGCGGCCGGTGATATTGTCATCGCTCAGGTTCGCGTAGAATTTGCGATATTGGGCCAGCGCCCGGTCGGCGACCTCTTCCTTGCAGGCGTCCCAGGATGCGGGGCCGCCGGGATGAAGATCATAGGGCGCGAAGTTCACGCCGTAGAAGACCCCTGCCCCCTCCGGCGCGCGACTGGGGTCGAAGATGGTGTTGTCGCCGCCGGCGATCAGCCGGTGGGACACTTCACCTCGGCGCAGCTTGTCATATTCCAGCAGCATGTCGCGCATGCTGTAAAAGTCCATAAGCTCGGTCATCATGGCATTGGTGTCGTTGCCGACCTTCAGCTTCAGCCTTTCCTTCAACGTCAGATGGGTCAGGTTGATGGAGAAGGTCGACTGGGTCACCCGCTCGGCCCGTTCCAGCACGGGTTCTGGCGTTTCCGCCACGAACTTGCGCAGCACATGGGGATGGATGGCGCCGATGACGCCGTCCTTAGCGGTGAATGTCTCCCCGTCGATCAGTTCCAGCCCGACCGCGCGGCCGGACGATACCAGCACCCGGCGCACCTCCGCATTGCAGCGCACCTCTCCGCCGAAATGCTCGATCGCCCGGACCAGTGCGTGCGACAACTGCCCCGACCCGCCCTTGGGCATGGAGCAGCCATAGGCATGGATGATGCCGGGCATCAGGAACGCCCCCATGCCGGTTCCCAGTTCGTCCGGCATCTGGAGATTTTCCGTCACCATGCGGACGATGTGCAGGCGCAGCAGGTCGCTTTCGAAATATTGGTTCACCACATCGAGCGCGGAGCGCTGCATGACGTCGAGCAGGAAGCGCCCCTCGTCCGACTGGTCCATCATCGCGACGAACGCCCCCATGGGAAAGGGCGGCGCATACAGGCCGGACATGAACATCGGCAGCGCGGCCATGCTGGCCTGGGCGAACTTGCGATAGGCGTCCGCATCCTTGCGTGAAAAGGCGGCAATCTCCTCACAAGTGCGGTCGAGATCGCGCCAGGACCGCACGATCGTGCCATCGTCCCAGATGGAGGCATGGGGCAGTTCGGGATAGATATATTCCAGCCCGAATTTCGACAGCAGGCCCAGTTCATCCTCGCGCAACATGGGGTTGCCCTGGATCATGATGTGCACATTGCTGTGCTCGTCATGCCAGAAGCCGGGCTGGATCAGTTCGCGCGTGGAGACGCCACCGCCATAATGGGGCTTGCGTTCAAGGACGAGCACCTTCTTGCCTGCCTTGGCCATATAAGCGGCGGCAACCAGGCCATTATGGCCCGCCCCCATGACGACGATATCATAATGGCTCATGCATCTTCTCCCGCGAAAAAGGCCCGGAACCGGGCGAGGCCGGGAACATGGCTGGCGCAGCCGCCATCGGCGACCAGCAACTGACCGGTGATGTTGCGCGCAGCGTCGGATGCGAGGAACGCAACCGTTTCGGCTATATCCTCCGGCTCGCCCAGTTGGTCGCGGAGGGTTTCCGCCTCAACCGCCTCGCGCAGCGGCACCGGGAACGCCTGGCGGAGGGCCGGCGTCATGGTCATGCCGGGCGCCACCGCATTGGCCCGCACGCCATGGATGCCGTGGCTCGCCGCGATGCTGCGCGTCATCTGGATCACCGCGGCCTTGGACGAGGCATAGGCCGCCTGGATGATATGGCCCTGCAAGGCGAGATTGCTGACGGTATTGACGATATTACCCCGGCGCGCGCGCAGATGGGGCAAGGCCGCGCGGCAGGCGATCATCGTGCCGCGCACATTCACGGCATAGGTGCGATCCCACAGGTCGGTCGCCATGGTTTCGACATCTTCATCCTGACGCGCGATGTCCGGCCCCAGCAGGGCGGCATTATTGTGCAGGACGTCCAACTGGCCATAATGGCTTATGGTCGCTCCGATCATTGCCTCGATCGATGCTTCATCGGCCAGATCGACCTGAACGGCGATGGCATCGGGCAGCAGAGCGGCCAGCACCTCGGCCGGATCGATCGCGATGTCGGCAATGACAATCCGGGCGCCTCGTGCGGCAAGCAGGCGCGCGGTCGCGGCCCCTATGCCCCCTGCGCCGCCCGTGATGATGACGACCTTGCCGTCCATGCGTATCGCGTCGGCGACCATGACCTCTCCTTCCATGCGTTGTTTCCGCCTTCTACTCCCGCCGTTGCATCGTCTGGAAGACGGCACTTTTTTGTTCCCTGCCGCTTCCCCATTGCGCCGTGATTGACCTTGGTCCTGTGGTGCATAGTATGGCGGCCATGACGCGATTGCCGGAGGATGACCCGCTGCGCCGCCCGGCGATCCTGACCCTTGCACAGGATATGGCGCGTTATGGCAATGATCGCGATGCGCCGGCCCGCGCGGTGATGGGCATGCTGGGCGATCGCTGGACGAGTTTGATCCTGCTCATCCTCAGTCATGGCGAGACACGCCATGCCGACCTTAAGCGGGTCATGGTCGCGCTGTCTTCCGAACAGGCTATCTCGCAGCGGGTGCTGACGCTCAAGCTGCGTGCGCTGGAACGGGACGGGTTCGTGCTGCGATCGGTAAGCGGCGACATCCCGCCAAAGGTCGCCTATCGCCTGTCGGACCTTGGTATCGACCTTTCGGCGCAAGTTCACGCCATGATCGGATGGATCAACGACCGGTCGCAGGACATTCATCGGGCCAGGGTGGCCTATGACAGGCAGGCGCTGGGCGACGGGTGAACGCTATCGCTTGTGATTTTCGCGAAATTCGAACTCCAGCCGCTGTCGATCGCTCAGGTCGCGGCTGACATCGTCCAGCGCAACCACGTTGTTCGCCGCTACCGTCTGGCGGGCCGCGCTGGCAAGCCGGTCCACGACCCAGGCGAGCGCAGGGTCTTTCCCGTTACCGATATGCCATTGCACGACTTCGCGAATGGGCGGAATGGCGAAAGGGGTTTCGCGCATGACCAGCGGGAAATTGCGCACGAACATCTCGCCCATGCGACGGTGGACCGTGGCGATGCGGTGTGTGTTCACGACCAGGCCGGCCAGCGACAGGAAGGTCGGCGCGACCACCTCCACCCGGCGCTGCTGCTTCTGCCGCCGGACGAACCAGTCGTCGAATGCGGCCACCCGCGACTTGCCGAAACGGGCCGCGACATGACCAAGTTCAAAATAGAGTTCGCGGGTCATGGGTTTTGCCATGGCCGGATTGTCGATCCAGCCCAGCACGACATAATCATCCTCGAACAGGAACTGGCTGGGATGATCGGTCGACACGGCATAATCAATCGTGATGAGCAGGTCGATATAACCGCGCTCCAGCGCGTCGGTCGGATGGTCGGCCATGGGTTGAATCTCGAAGCGCAATCCCGGCGCATCCTGGCCGATCTGCGCGATCACCTCCGCCAGCAGAACCTGGGTCATGTAATCGGACGCCATGATGCCGATGGTTCGCTCCGCCGTGGCCGGATCGAAGGCGGGTGCGACGGTGACGGTGGAGCGTATCTGCTCCAGTACCGCGCGCACAGGCTCGGTCAGTGCTTCGGCGCGGGCGGTAAGAACCATTTGGCGCCCCATCACCAGCAGAAGTTCATCGCCGAAATAGTCGCGCAGGCGCCCAAGTGCGCTCGATGTCGCAGATTGCGACAGGCACAATTTCTCGGCGGCGAGTGACACGCTTTTTTCCGTCAGGAGCGCATCGAGTGCTACCAGTAGATTGAGGTCCAGCCGTCCAAAACGCATAGCATCCTCCCCTGCCCTTCTGATTAAGACAAAGTCTCAAGAGCATTTTTGATCAGTCTAGCAAGTTCGCCGTCATCCGCGAAGCCTGCTCGTTCCGCAGCGATCGTGGACAAGGGCGGCTGCGTGGCAAAGCCGGCTTCCAGGACAGGGGCGGGATTGTAACGAACCAGATCGGTCGACACGCCGCATTGCCGGGCAATTTCCCCGGCCAGATCCCCCATGCTGATGCGCAGCATCTGCACGATTCGGCGGCCGACAAACCCGCCGGCCCGGGTTATCACGATCCGCAAACTCTGCCGCCCTGCCCTGTCTTTGCTTTCACAGTCGCTCACCAGGCCGTAGCGCCCGCATCAACGGCAATGTCGGCGCCGGTGACATAGCGCGCTTCCCCGCTCGCCAGCCAGACCGCGCACCAGGCGATATCTTCCGGCTCACCCAGCAGCTTGACCATGTTCTTGGCCAGAACCTGCCGCTCGAAATCCGGGTCGGCAGCCAAATGCCGGGCGGTGGCGGCAGTACGGATGAAGCCCGGCGCGATGCTGTTGGCGCGAATGCCATGGGGGGCGCCCTCCATCGCCAGTTGACGCGTCATCGCAAGGACGCCGCCCTTGCCTGCGCAATGGGCCAGGGCAGGCGATCCGTCGAGCGCGTGCCGGGCATTGGCAGATGCGAAGTTGACGATGCTCGCCACGCCGCTTGCCTTGAGCCAGGGCCAGGCCGACCGCGTCGCCAGATACACGATGTCCAGTTCACCCGTCAGCGTACGTTTCCAATCCGCATAGGACATGTCCTCGATCCAGGCGAAGACGGCGAAGGCAGCCGCATTGATCAATATGTCGATGCGGCCATGTTCGGCCCCGATGGCAGCGAACAATGCCTGCGTCGCCGCTTCGTCGGTCAGGTCGCAGTCCCGGTCTGCGCCGGACAGATCGACGCCGATGACCGTTGCCCCCTCCGACCGGAAACAGGCCGCGATGCCGGCTCCAATGCCATTGGCCGCCCCGGTGACGACCGCGATCCGACCGGCCAACCGATTACCCATATTCTTTCTCTCCCTCGTCATTCTGTTTTTTCCAAAGCAGGCATGGCAGCCACGCAGCGATGGTCCAGACTATCGTGACGATGCTGTGCATGGACTGTCGATGGCCGTGATGCGATCAAGCCATATCGCATTATCCCGCATCCATCCCCGGCGGCACCCAAGACGCATGCCGGCATCAAGTCCAATCGATTTCACGAACGGCGTCCCAACGATTTCATGGAAGTATCGAAGGGGCGACAGACGTCGCCGTCGGTCAGGAACCGGCCTGCGTCATCAGGGCAGCCATCGTTTTCCTGGCCAGACCCATACCTGCCTGCATGAACCGGCGCCGGCTTGTCGCCGCAAAGCCGCCGGCGTCGGGCCGAACGTCAGGATCGACACATGTCATGATCCGATTTCCTCTCCGTGCGAATCAACGGCCTGCCAGCCGCTTTCCAACTATATCTATATTATGATTGATGCATGTCAATTGAGATATAGATTGATATGCGCCCCCCCCCAATTGCTCCGCCGTAGGCGGGCATGCGCCTGTCCCGGCATGCTGTCCCGATATCGCGCGAAACCGATTAACCGGCCGCCTCGGTCAGCAATCGCTGGAGTATCCGCCGGGCACGGATGGATGCTTCGTCCATGGGCAGGGCTACGGATCGATGGGACAGGAGATCGCTGGAATGCATGCGGCTGCGAACCGCACGGATCATCGGCTCGTCCTCCTGTTCGAAGGCCGTCTGTATCCCGTGATAGATCGCCTCGGACAGTTGCTGGTCGTCTTTCGCGACATAGCGGCCCATCTTCCAGAAATAATGGGTCGAATCCTGCGTTTCCGGGGTCAGTACATGGATGAAGGGAATGTCGATGCCGGCTTCCCGGCCTTTGTCGGCCGGGAACATGACATTATTCTGGTTCAGAACGGCCGGTGCTTCCCATGTCATTTCGACGCACATATTGCCAGTATCGGCAGGATCGGTCCAAAAGAGCCGGAAAAGTCCGCTGACGGGTTCTTCGACCACGTCGTAGGTGGATGTCACACGATCCGCTTCCTGGCGTGCACTGACTTTCGTTCGCGACGCGTTGCCGGGGTTGGAGAGGAAAGGATGCAGGAATTCGACATGGGTGAGGTCGAGCAGATTGTCGACGACGAGTTGATAATGGGCATCGACATGCAACCGCCCCTTGACCCAGGTGCATTCGCCCGCCAGCGCGGGAAGGGTCGGAATAAGGCTCATGTCAGGCGCCGCATCGCCCATCCAGACCCATATCAGGCCATGGGATATGGCGATCGGATAGGAACGGACCGCCATGCCCGACGTGATGACGCCCTTGCCATGCGGATTGCGCGCGCATCGCCCGCCTTCGACAAAGCCGAGGCCATGATAGCCGCAGACCAGCATGTCCCCCTCCACGCGCCCCAGGCTGAGCGGCGCAAAACGATGCGGGCAGCTATCCTGCAATGCGATGATCTGGCCCGCACTGTCGCGGTAGAGGACGATCGGCTGGTCCAGGATCGTGCGGGCAAGCGGCGCAGCGGCCAGTTCGTCCTCCCACGCGGCCGCATACCAATGGTTCATAAGATAAGGCATGTCATGATCCTCTCTGCCGCGCGCCTCGATCGCGCGCTGGCTGAAGGCATGATAGCGACCGATCGGGCAGGAGCGTGATGACCGCGCGTGCGCAAAATCGGCTGTTTCGGTCAAACGATGTAACCGCTGACAGCGTCAGCGTCATGCTGGCCGAGATGCAGATTACGGCGGCATCCGTTGCCGCCTTTCATTTCGGCCCGCCATGGGGTCTGGAAATGAACGGTTTTCCCTATATCTTCATCGCCAGAGAAGGCCTGTGCCGGCTCCGATTGACGGACGGACGATGGACCGACCTGAAGCCGGGGGATTGCCTAATTGCCGTGCGCGGTGATCCCGCTCGCCTCGGATCAGGCGGGGGGGATGGTGATTGTCATGACATTGCCGAAATATGGCGGCGGAGCGGTGGCCCGGCAGTCAGCGCTAGCGGCTATCACCGCCCCGTTTCAATCGCCTGGGGCGGGCCGGACAAGAATGTTCGCCTGCTCGGCGCGACGATGACCTTCAGTCGCGGCGCAAGGGACGCGGCGATCATGAAAGCGGCCCCGAATCATATCCTCCTGCGGGCGGATGAGGCCAGGATCGATCACTGGGCGGACGCCCTGGACAGGTTGCTGGAAGAGGACGAGGCTCAACCGCGCGACGGATTTCTGGCCATATGCGCCGCCGCGGTCCAGCTCGTCGCAACGCAACTTCTGCGCGCTTATCTGAACGGCGCAGGCGAGATGGCGGGGGTTGCCCATGGCGGCAATGGCCTTGCGCGTCTCATTCGCGCCCTGCGCCTGGAGCCGGGCAAGGCCTGGTCCATTGCCGCCATGGCGAAGGAGGCCGGAATGTCGCGGACGCGCTTCATCCAGCGGTTCGGCGAGCTGACGGGGCGCACCCCGGCCGGTTATCTGCTGACATGCCGGATGGATTATGCCGCGCATGCGCTGGCCAATGGGCGACAGAGCGTGGCGGCGCTTGCGCAGGCCTGCGGCTATGCGTCGGAACGCGCTTTCCGGTCGGCCTTTTACAGCATGTACGCCATGTCGCCGCGAGACTATCGGCAGCGCCACGGCCCCGCCCGCGGGTTAGATACATCGGGCGCGCCCTGACATCCTGACAAGGCGCATCATCTTCTTCCCACAGCCGCAGGGCGCGGCATCAGGAACCCAGCATCTGCCCGATCGAGGTGTCGAAATGCCGGTCGATCGCGGCCGCCGCGCCGACCGGATCACGCCGGACGATCGCCTGGGCCAGTTCCATGTGACAGGCCAGGATATCATCCCGCTGCGCGTCGGTCTGGCGCGTTTCCCAGGCGCGCGGCACCGCCGTTTCCATTAGGGGTGCGAAGGAACGCATGATCTGCGCGAACAGCAGGTTGGATGCCGCCTCGGCAATGGCGGTGTGCAGCGCAATGTCGTGCTGTGTGATCTGCGCCATATCGTCTCTGCCATCGGCCATGGCCTGTGCGATCGCAAGAATATTGGAGGCCTGCTCTTCGGTGCGTCGTTCCGCAGCGAGCGCGGCGATGCGCAGTTCCAGCGTGCGGCGCACGTCCCACACATCGGCGACGCTGACCTGCTCGGTCGACACGGCATGGTCCAGCGACGCCCCCATGACCGATCCGTCGATCGCGCCCACCCGTGCGCGGCGACCATTGCCGACGTCGATCAGGCGCAGCGCCGCGAGCGCGCCAAAAGCCTCGCGCATCACCGCCCGGCTGACGCCGAGGTCGGCGGCAAAACGGCCTTCGCCCGGCAATGTGTCGCCGACCTTCAGGCCATGGTCGCGAATATGGTCGCGCACCGCCTGAATGGCGCGATTGACAAGGGAGCCGCCGTCTTCCGTCATGCCGCCAGCCTGTGCGCACGATATTGCGTCGGTGCAACGCCGAAATGCCGGGCAAAGGCGCGGGTGAAGCTGGCATTGTTGAGATAGCCGCAGCGATAGCCGACCGACGAAACCGGCAATTCGGTGCCCAGCAGCATCGCCCCCGCGCGGTCGAGTCGCTGCGCGGTGATCGCATCGGCCACGGTGCAGCCGAACATGTCGCGAAAGCCGCGCGTCAGCTTGGCCCGGTTGAGGCCGCAGGCCCGCGCGATAGCATCCAGCGTCAGCTTCTCTGCCCAGCGATCCTCGATCAGCCGCCGGGCCGCCAACAGCCGCTCGCTGTCCGCGCGGGACAGCAGTGCGTCCTGGCCGATCGGCACATAGGCTGCCTCCCGCCCGCTGTGCAGCAAGTCGCAAAACAGCTCGATACTCTTGGCAAGCCGATAGGGCGTGGCGGCGGCTTCATGCAGACGGCAATCGCGAATGGCGATTGCGATCGCGCGCAACGGCGCCGGCAGATAATAAGCGACCCCAGGGGCCAGCGGCATGGCGCCATTCGCCACCCGCGCGCAGGCATCGGGCGATACCAGCAGGACGAGGCGACTGCTCTGATCCTCGTTCAGATCATCCTGGGTGGGCCGGTCGATCAGCCGAACAGAGGCCGCCTGCCCCACCGAGCCAAAGCCCAGAATGAAGGCCGCTGTCAGCCCTGCGTCATTGGCGGCTACGGCCTGCCCCGACCCCACCAGCGCGATCATTTCCGGCGATACGATGATTCGGTCCATGGGCGTTCTCTCCTTGCCCACATGTATGACCTATCTGATAGCTTTTGGCAATAGCTATCAGATAGGTTTGGCAGGAGAGCGTTTCATGGCCATCCAGAAGGCGCCGAGCGATACGAGGCTGACAGTAACCCCCACCAAAGCCAGCCCTTCGCCCAGATGCTTTTCCCCGCCCAGCAAAGCACTGATCGCGGTGACGAGCGTGGGCGCGACGCCAAAGCCGATCAGCCCGGCCAGCGCGATGAAGGCGCCGATGCACAGGCCCCGCAATTCATTGGGCAACATCACCGTCAGCGCGACCGAGGTGATAAGGCCTGTGATCGTCCCGCACAGCATCAGCGCACCCAGCGCCACGGCAAAAGCCGGAATGGCCGGCATGACCGGGAAGAGCGCGGCCGGGATGCCAAGGCCGGCGGCAACGACCGCGCCGATCAGCAGCCCGCCCTTGCGACCGCTCTTCTGGCCGATATCGGCCGCCACGCCACCCAGCACCGATCCGGCCACCCCGGTCAGGAAGATGAGACTGCCCATCCAGCCGGCGAAATCGGGCGGCGCCAGCCCATAGCTGCGCGATAGCACGGGCGATGCCCAGATGGCGGCGGCGGCATCGGCCATGACCACGCTGACCTGCCCGATGAACAGCGGCGCGAGGAAGGCCCGGCGCGACCAGAGTTCGGCCATCACGACACGCCAGGGGGCATGGATGCCAGCCGCCACCTCTCGCCGCGCAGGCTCCCGCAGCAGGAGCATCGGCAGGACGAGCGCGGCGCTGATCGCCGCCAGCGCATAATGGGTGGCGCGCCACGGCGCGACAGCGCCGAACATTTCTCCCGCGCCGCGATGCAGGAACAGGCTGAGCAGCCAGCCCGCCAGCGCGAACGCACCCGCCTGCCCCAAGGCCTTGCCCAACGTCACGATCAGCAGCGCCCTGCCCCGCTGATGCGGCGGACAGAGGTCGGCACAGAGCGACAGCGCCGCCGTCAGCGCGCCGGTGGTGCCGATGCCCGCCAGCATGCGGGCAATGAAAAGCATGGTCACGCTCTGCGCCGTGGCGGTCAGGAAAGTGCCGATGGTCCAGACCACGGCCAGCCCGATGAACAGCCGCAGCCGGTTGGTACGATCCACCAATAACCCAATGGGTATGGAAAAGAGCAAAAGCGGCACGGCGGCCGCCACGCCCTGCACCAGCGACAGTTGGAAATCGCTCAGCGCCATTTCCGCCTTGGCCCCCTCCTGCACCATGCTGAACGAACCCATCATGGTGAAGCCCGCCGCCATCGCGAGCGCCAGGATCAGAAGCGACGGCAGGATGCGCAGGAAGGATGGCGGGTTGGCCGGCACGGCGGCGGGGATGATCGTCGCCATCAGGCCAGCGCCCGTTCCAGCGCCGCCCGACTGTCGCGCCGCGCCTGCAGCGACACCGGCGCATCGGCGAAGATGTCGAACGCATGGAAGGCGCCGGGATAGACGTGCAATTCGGTCGGCACCCCTGCGCGCAGCAGGCGGCGGGCATAGTCCATATCTTCCTCCAGAAACAGGTCGAGCGCGCCGGTCGCGATGAAGGTCGGCGGCAGCCCGACCAGGCTGTCTGCCCGCGCCGGCGCGGCATAGGGCGACACACCGGCCGCGCCCGGTGCATGGCCCAGCAGCGCCGACCAGCCGAAATGATTATTATGCGCAGTCCAGATAAATTCCCCGGCATGAGGATGCGGATCGACCGCCGTGCAGGTGCGATCGTCCAGCATCGGATAGATCAGATGCTGGAAAGCGAGGCGATATGCCCCCCGGTCCCGCACCATCAGCGCCAGCGCGGCGGCAAGGCCCCCGCCCGCACTCTCCCCCGTTACCCCGATCCGGTCGCGATCCACGCCCAGCGCGTTTGCCTGTTCGAACAGCCAGCCAAGGCCGGCATAGCAATCCTCGATCGCGGCGGGGAAAGGCGCTTCGGGTGAGAGGCGATAGTCGACCGACACCAACAGGCAGTGGAGGTCGGCGACCAAAGGATGATGCAGCCATTGCAGATCGGCCGCGCTACCCGTCACATGGCCGCCGCCATGGATATGGTAGATGCAGGGCAGCGGCCCGGCAGCATCCGGTGGACGATAGATGTGGAGCAGGATATCGGGCGCGCCCTTCGGCCCCGGCACGCTCCGCCGTTCCAGCGTGACGCCGCGATCCGCAAAGGGCGGTGCGGGAAAGCCCTGCTCGCGCAGCGCGGGCAACATGTCGGCCGAAAGGCGCTGGGTCGGCAGCGCCTCCAGCATCGGGCGGAGCGCCGGATCGACGAGCGGCAGACTGGTCATGGCCATCCTCTTGTTATGATGCCCGGCCGCCCCCAGGGGAATTGGGCGCGGCCGGACAGTTTAGCCCCCCGGCTAAACGCCCCTGTCTCAGACGATTAAATGTCTCAAAAGGCGAAGATCTTGCCCGGATTGAACAGATTCTGCGGGTCCAGCGCGCGCTTTATGACGCGCATCAGGTCAACCGCCTCGCCCAGTTCCTCGACCAGACAATGTTGCTTGCCAAGGCCGATGCCATGTTCGCCGGTGCAGGTGCCGTCCATCGCCAGCGCCCGGTCGACAAGCCGCTGGTTGAGCGCTTCCACCTCCACCATCTCCTCCGGCGCGTTCGGGTCGATGGAGAAGATGACATGGAAATTGCCGTCGCCGACATGGCCCAATATCGTCGCGGGCAGGCTGGCCTTGTCCAGATCCGCACGCGTCTGGGTGATGCATTCGGCCAGCCGGCTGATTGGCACGCATACGTCCGTCGCCCATCCGATCGCGCCGGGCCGCATGTTGACGGCGGCATAATAGGCCTCATGCCGGGCCTTCCACAATTTGGAGCGTTGTTCGGGCAGGTTCGACCAGCGAAATTCACCCCCGCCATTCATGGCAGCGATCTCTTCCACTGTCCGAACCTGCTCGTCCACATAGGATTGCGACCCGTGGAACTCGAAGAACAGGGTGGTCAGTTCGGGATAGTCCAGCTTCGACCAGCGATTGACCGCGCGCATCTGCGCATCGTCCAATATCTCCACCCGCGCCAGCGGTATGCCGATCTGGATCGACTGCACCACTGTATCGACCGCGCCCCGCAAGCTGTCGAAACTGCATACGGCCGAGGATATCGCTTCAGGTATGGCGTGCAGGCGCAGCGTGACTTCGGTGATGATGCCCAGCGTCCCCTCGCTACCGATCATCAGCCGGGTGAGGTCGTACCCCGCCGCCGACTTGCGCGCGCGCCGCGCGGTGCGGATGATGTCGCCATCGGGTGTCACCACCTTCAGGCTCAGAATCGCTTCCCGCATCGTCCCGTATCGCACGGCATTCGTTCCCGAAGCCCGTGTCGCGGCCATGCCCCCGATCGTGGCGTTGGCGCCCGGATCGATCGGGAAGAACAGCCCTTGATCGCGCAGATGTTCGTTCAGTTGCTCGCGCCGCACCCCCGCCTGCACCGTGCAGTCGAAATCCTCCTGATTGACCTCCAATATCGCATCCATCCGGCTGAGATCGATGGTGATCCCGCCCATGACCGGCAGCGTATTGCCCTCGATCGAGGTGCCCGCGCCGAAGGGGATGACCGGCACCCCCGCCGCCACGCATAGCTGGACCAGATCAGCCACCTCCTCGGTCGTTTCTGCGAACACCACCGCGTCGGGCAGTACCGGCTCGAAATGGGCTTCGCTCTGCCCATGGTGCAGGCGGATCGCCTCCCCCAGGGCCAGCCGGTCGCCGACCAGCGTCGCGACCTTGTCGAGAAAGCCGTCCGGCAGAGGCTGGCGCGGCAGCAGGGGCGTGTGGGCGCTCATCGGATCAGAACCTGAAGCTGGCGCGGACGCCATAGCGGCGCAGGTCGCCGATAATGCCCAGGTCCGACGCCGGGAGGCCGGCCAGTTGCAAGGTGGTCTTCTCGATATAGGAGTCGAAATATTTCTTGTTGAACAGGTTGTTGCCGAAGACGCCGAACTCGATGCCGCCGGCCGTGGCAAAGGTGATGGAGCCGTTGACCACGGCATAGCCCTTCAGGAAGGTCGGCGTCGTCTGATTGAGCGTTGCCGCCAGCCGCTTGCTCTTGCCATTCAGACTGGCGTTGAAGGTCAGCTTGTTGTCGCCCAGCGGCACGACATAGTCGCTGCTGATATTGTAGAGCCAGTCGGGCTGGAAGGTCAGCCGGTCGCTCGACAGGGTCCGGTTGGTGACGTCGGTATATTCCGACGAGTCGATCAGCCGGGCATGCATATAGGTCAGGCCGGTGGAGATGGTCCAGTTGTCGGTCGGACGCACCCGCGCCTCCACTTCCGCGCCATAGCTGTGGACATGGCCGGCATTGAGATCGACCGTTACCAGACCGCCGGTGCTGCTCGGCGCGACGCTGTTCAGGCCGATATAATGTTTATAGTCGCTGAAGAAGATATCGCCCGACAGGCTGAAGGCGGACGTCGCATATTTTGTGCCGACTTCATAAGTCCAGGCGCTATCCCCTTGATAAGTCCTGACCGGCGCGGTCGGTGCATTGAAGCCGCCACCGCGATAACCGCGCGCGACCGAGGCGTAGGTCATCAGGCTGGGGTTCCAGTGCCGGGTGATCGACAGGCGCGGTTCCACTTCGTTGGACTTCAGGCGCGGCGCGCCCAATGCCCGGCGGTTCTCATGGTCGTAGCGCATGCCCAGCGCCACTTCCCAGTCACTCGTCGGCTTCCAGAAGACCGTGCCGAAGGCGGCATAGGTGTCGCCGACACGATGGTCGGAGGATGGCAGCACCAGGCCGAAGGGCACGATGGTGTTGGCGCCCGCCGCATCGAACGTCTCCCGGCTGTAGAACAGGCCGAACAGGGTCGACAACTGCGCGTTCAGCGTTGTGTCGAACCGCAACTCCACCGTCTTGGTGCGCAACTGGTCCCGGCCGGTCGAGCGGACGATATTGGCCGGGCCGAAATCGCCGTCGCTGTCGGGCGAATTGGTATCGCGCGCATCATAAGCGGCGAGCAGGGTAACGCGCGTGTCGATCGCCTCGATCGGCGCCTCGATCCGGGCATTGACGCCGCGATATCGGTAGGTGGTGATGCCGGTCGTGTTGAAAACATTATTGCGCGAATAGTCGGTCGGGCCGCTGACCCAGGCGTAGGGGACATTGTGGCCCTTGATCCAGTCATAATAGCCGTTGACCGCGACCACCACATCATTGCCAGGCGTGAAGCGGAGCGTAGCACTGACCGAGTCCGTGTTCAGGCTGTTGCTATGCCCGCCAACCGTCGTGTTGCGGATGAAACCATCCTGCTGGCGATGGGCGCCACCGATGCGGATCGCTAGCCTGTCCTGCACGATCGGGGCGGAGACGGAACCGGATACCAGCCAGCTATTGTCCGGCCCGGCATAGCTGGCCGCCCCGCGCGCCTCGAAATCATTGCCGGGCTGGCGGGTGATGACGTTGATCGCGCCGCCCAGCGTATTCTTGCCATAAAGCGTACCCTGCGGGCCGCGCAGCACTTCGATCCGCTCGACATCGAGCAGCGGGTTGTTGAGATAGGCGGTATTGGGGCGATAAATGCCGTCGATGAACAGGCCGACACCCGGCTGGACCGTCTGCACCAAAGTCACGCCGACGCCCCGGATCGACACGAAGGCGCGACCGGCGCCATCGCTGGAGATATTGAGGCCAGGCGACAGGGCAGCGGCTTCACGGACGGAGTTGATATTCTGCTTCGCCAGCGCATCGCCGCTGATCGCCGTCACCGCAACCGGCACGTCCAGCAGCGTTTCCTGCCGCTTGCGCGCCGTGACGATGATATCGGAATTGGCGGCGGCTTCAGCGGCGGGCGCCTGCTGCGCCTGCGCTGCGACGGGAAGGGATGCGGCGATCGCGACACCGGCACATAGCAAAGCCTTCAGTTTCATCATTCTCTCCTCCCGCTGTCCGAGGGAATCATGTCCGTCGGATCATATCTGGGCCTATCTGATAGGTATAGCTTTCAGATAGGTTTGGGGAGATAGTCGATTATGCCGTTCGGGTCGATCACTTCGCCGATCGGATTCGCATTTACCTGTCCAACTCGCTGTCGCATTGATCGCGTTATCCCTCGGCGTCATGTCACAAGGTCGAACTCACCAGCAGCTATAGCCGCCATCCGCCAGCACGATGCTGCCGGTCATCAGGCTGGCCGCGTCGGACGCCAGGAACGCGACGACCGACGCCACTTCCTCCACCTCGCCCAGCCGCGCCATCGGCGTCGAATCGATCCAGCGCCGAACCATCGGCCCTTCCTTGTCCGCAAACTCGTTGAGCGGCGTGCGGATATAGGTGGGCGCGACCGCATTGACCCGCACGCCCCGGTCGGCCCATTCGGCTGCCAGACTCTTCGTCAACTGATGCACCGCCGCCTTGGAGGCATTATAATAGCTTTGCGGCTGCGGCCGGTTGACGATGAAGCCGCTCATCGACCCGACATTGACGATGCTGCCCCTGCCCGCCGTCAGCATGTGCCGGCCAAAGGCGCGGGCGCACCAGAAGGTGCCGTTCAGATTGACGTCGAGCACATGGCGCCAATGTTCGTCCGCCACCGTCTCGGCCGGCGTGTCGCTGCGCGCGATACCGGCATTGTTCACCAATATGTCGATCGCGCCGATCCGGTCGGCAATGGCCGTCACCGCATCGCTGTCGGTCACGTCCATCACCACGCCCTCGGCGTCCAGCCCCTTGTCCCGCAGGCTTGCGACCGCCGCGTCAGTCAGGTCGGGCTTCAGGTCGGCGATCGTCACGGCTGCGCCCATTTCGCCCAGCGCCTCGACGCAAGCCAGACCGATGCCGCTCGCCCCACCGGTCACGAGCGCGCGGCGACCATCCAGTTTCAGGCGTTCCAGATACATAGGCTTTGTCCTTCAGGGCATATAAGGGGCGGCGGGCATGGGCGGCTCCTGCACCGCCTGCCCTGCCGCGAGGTGATAGACCAGCCGCTCGTCACGGGTGAACGGTGCCCAGGGCAGCCGGCCGTCAGTGGCGAAGTCGACCCAGAGGCGATGCACCCGATCGGCCAGCGCCTGCGGCGGCGCTTCCCCGCATATCCCCTCCGGCCCGGTGACGCTGGCGAGCGTGTCGAACACGAAGGGCAGTTCCATCGCATGCGCCGCGCCCAAACCGGCAGAATGGGGGCCGCCAAAGAGCGGCGATCGCCATTCGAACTCATAGACATGGGTGCGCCCACGATGCTCCTCGGCAAAGCGGCGGGCGGGCCAGCGGAAGACGAGATCGTGCATCGCGTCGGTAAAGGCGTGGCCGGGCTTCACGCCTTTTGCTCCCATGCCATAGGCCCTGAGCAGCTTGCGCGCGCTGGGTTGGTGTTTGTGCACGAACCAGGTCGCCAGCAGCCGGCCGATCTTCTCCCGCACGCCGGTGGGGATGAAGTAGAGGTTCATCTCCTCCGCATTGGTGCCGATCAGCAGGTCGACCTCCGCCCCCACGCCGACCTTCAGGGCGGCGAGCGGCCTGTGCGGCAGCACATCGTCGCCATGGACGGGCACGAAGCGGCTGATGCCGAACACCGGCTCGCGCCCTTCATCGTCGCGCAGGTCGATGCGGGCGGTCGGCTGGCCGACCTTCTCGATTGCATCCAGCATGGCGCCGGGTTCAACCGATCGGAAGCCGTCGGCATCCGCCGTGATCCTCAGCCGCTTCGCCAGCGCCTGCACCAGACGCTGCGCCACGCCGATATCGCGCGTCATCGCGCCATGGCCGCTTTGCACGATGGCGCGGCGGAACAGGCCCTTCGCCAATGGCGATGTAATAAGGCTGGCGACCGACATAGCCCCGGCGGATTCACCAAAGAGGGTGACGTTTGCCGGATCGCCACCAAAGGCCGCGATATTGTCCCGCACCCAGCACAGCGCAAAAATCTGGTCGCGCAAGCCAAGATTGGTCGCAATAGCGGGAATGGGCAGGAAACCTTCGACCCCGAGCCGATAATTGACCGCCACCAGCACCACGCCGTCCCGCGCAAAGGCGCTGCCATCCTGCACCGGCGCATCCTTGCTGCCCACCACGAAGCCGCCGCCATGGATAAAGACCATCACCGGCAGGCCCGCCGTATCGCCGGCGGGCTTCCAGATATTGAGCGTCAGATAATCGTCGCCCTCGCGCCAGCCGCTGCCGACCAGTGCCTCGACATCGACGCCCGGCACGGCGCGCACCCGCTGCGGCGCATTGGCGCCCGGTTCCAGCGCGTCGCGCACCCCGCTCCAGCCCGACACCGGTTGCGGCAGGGCGAAGCGGCGATCGCCGACCGGGGGCGCCGCATAGGGAATGCCCAGAAAGCGGACGATTCCCTGATCGACGCTGCCCCGCACCTGGCCAGCCGCTGTGGGCACGATCATGTCCATCCCAATGCTCCCATGACTTCCGCGCCCATTCTAACGCGAGAAAGGAAGCAAGGGCGTAAAATGGCTTTGCCGCTCGGCACGGCCATGGTGCTGACCGGCGCATTCAGCCGGGTGTTGCAAGAGTCCTGCAATACGCAGAAATAAACAGGCAAATATTGCTAATGCAATTGACTCGCATTCTTTTCCTCGTCTAACCGCGCGGCGACCGTGATGAAGGACGATTCCATGCCCGCTTTGACCCGCTCAGCGCTGCTCGCCAGCACGATGTTGCTGATCCCGCTGCAGGCCCATGCCGCCGACGCGGACAGTGCAGATCGGGACGATACGATCATCGTCACCGGCGAAGCAAACCAGCCGTCCAGTTCCGCCACCGGTCTCAGCCTCACGCCGCGCCAGACACCGCAATCGATCACCATCATCAACCGCGACCGGATCGACGATTATGCGCTGACTAACGTCAACGACCTGTTGTCGCAGGCGGTCGGCATCAATGTGGAGCGGGTCGAGACGGACCGCACCCAATATAATAGCCGCGGCTTCGATGTGACCAATTTCCAGATTGATGGCATCGGTCTGCCGCTGATTTCCGGCATCCAGTTCGGCGACATGGACACCGCCCTGTTCGAAAATGTAGAAACGATCCGGGGCGCCAACGCCATCATGACCGGGATCGGCAACCCGTCCGCGACGATCAACTATGTTCGAAAGCGGCCGCTGGACGAGTTTCAGACAAAAGTCTTCGCTCAGGCGGGATCGTGGAATCAGTGGCGGCTGGAAGGCGATGTGTCGGTACCGCTGACCGATACCGTCTCCGCCCGGCTGATCTATGCCCATGAAGAGAAAGACAGCTATCTCGACTATAATCATGTCAATCGCGATGTGATGGGCGGCATCGTCAGCTGGCAGGTGACGCCGCAATTGAAAGCCACGATCGGCTATTCGCGGCAGGAAAATAATGCCGACGGCGTACTGTGGGGCGCCCTGCCGCTGGTCTATAGCGACGGCACGCAGATCAGCTATCCGCGGTCCACCTCCACCAGCGCGGACTGGACCTACTGGAACACGACCGACCAGAATGCCTTTGCCGAACTGGCCTATGGCTTCGACAATGGCTGGGCGGTGAAAGGCGTCTTCACCTACAAGCAGTTCGACGAACAGGCAAAGCTGCTCTATGCCTATGGCACGCCGGACAAGGAAACCGGCCTGGGCGTATCGGGCATGACCGGCATCTATCCGTCGGCTTTCAAGCAATATCTCGGCGATTTCTATGCGTCCGGCCCGGTCACTCTGCTGGGGCGCGAACATAGCCTCGCTTTCGGCGTTTCGACCGCCTACGCCCATAGCAGGGAATGGGAGGGCTTTTCAGACACGTTGCTGGATTATCCCGCCATCAGCCAATGGGACGAAGGGCTGCTCGCGGAACCGACCTATCCCGATCCCTATCTGGCGTCCGATTACAAGGATCGCCTGACCCGCGTCTATGGCGCGGCCCATCTCAACCTGACCGACAAGCTCAAGGCCGTTGTCGGCGGCAGCCTGATGTGGCTCAAGACGACCGGCACGGCCTATACGGTCGACCAATATCGCAAGGACAGCAGGTTCAGCCCCTATGCCGGCCTGATCTTCGACCTTGACAAGCATGTCTCGCTCTATGCGAGCTATACCGACATCTACAATCCGCAGCCCGAGGTCGATGCCAACAACCGCCGCCTCGCCCCGGCCAAGGGCACCAGCATCGAAGCGGGCGTCAAGAGCCAGTGGTTCGACAATCGCCTCTATGCCACTGCCGCGATCTTCCGCGCCAAGCAGAGCGGCCTGGCCGAATATGCCGGCACGTTCGAGGATAGCGTGCGCAGCTATTATACCGGGGTCGACACGACCTCGACCGGCTTCGAACTGGAGGTTGCCGGCAACATCACCGACCAGTGGAGCCTGAGCGGCGGCTATACCCATCTCGATATCGAGGATGCGGATGGCAATGATACCCGCACCTGGCTGCCGACGCGGACGCTGAAACTGTCCACCACCTACAGCATTCCGCAACTCAGCGACCTTAAACTGGGTGGACAGCTACGCTGGCAAAATGCCATCAGCACGCAGGCGGACGGCGCAACCGTCCGGCAGAAAGGATATGCCGTGCTGGATCTGATGACGAGCGTGAAGCTGGCAGACCATGTCAGCGCCAGCGTCAATATACGCAACGTCACCAACACGCGCTATCTCAACAGCCTGATGTGGGGTCAGGCCTATTATGGCGCGCCGCGCAGCGCGCTGGCGACATTGAGTCTCGATTTTTGAGCAAGGCGGCCGCCCGTCCCCTGCGCAGCGGATGGCGCTATCGCGCCAATGTCGGCCTGCGCGCGCTGGCCGGGACGGTCGGCGCCTATATCGTCGCCGCGCTGGCGGCGGCGACCCTGTCCCGCACTTTGCCGATGGCGCGGGTGGAGGCGGTAACGATCGCGACGATGATCGCCTTTCTGGTGGCGCCCGCCGTCACCATCTGGGCCTTTCTGGCGCGTGGGCCCTGGCGGTCGCTGGCGGGCGTGGTGATCGCCGCAGCGCTGCTCGGCGGCATCGGCTGGCTGGCGGGGCAACCGGCATGAGTCAGGCAAGCGCCATGATCCGCGACGGCGCGCGGCAGGCGATGGCCTGGCTGCATGGCTGGACCGGACTGCTGCTCGGCCATATCCTCTTCATCATGTGCCTCGCCGGCACATTGAGCGTATTCAAGCCCGAGATCAGCCGCTGGATGCGCCCCGAAGTGAGCGGACAGGCCGATCCTGTCCGCGCCATCACCGCCGCGACAGACTGGCTGTCGGCCAACACGACCGGATCGACCGGCTGGTATTTGTCGGCACCCGATGGCCGTGCCAATGTGGTCGAGGCGACCTATGACAGCGGCGGCGAATATCTCAGCCGCGCGCTCGATCCGCTGAGCGGCGCACCGGTGCCGCGCGACACGCTGGGCGGGGAATTTTTCTATCGCCTGCATTTCGAACTGGAACTGCCCTATCCCTGGGGCCGGCTGCTCGCTTCGCTGGCGGCGATGCTAATGCTGGTGGCTATCATTACCGGTATCATCGCGCATAAGCGCTTCTTCAAGGATATCTTTACCTTCCGCCCGGCCAAGGGGCAGCGCTCCTGGTTGGACGGGCATAATGCGCTCGGCGTACTGTCCCTCCCGTTCCATATCATGATTACCTTCACCGGCCTGCTGACGTTGGCGTCGCTGAGCATGCCCTGGGGCATGACGGCGGCCTATGGCGAGGATCTGATGACGCTCTACAGCGACCTGACCCCCGGCGCGGTGACGAAGGCAGCCACCGGGGTAAAGGCACCACTCGCGCCGATCGCGCCGATGCTGGCCCAGGCGGAGCGTCACTTCGCGAACGCACCGGTCGGGCGGGTCTATATCTTCAATCCCGGTGACAGCGGCGCGGTGGTGACCATCTACCCGGTCGAAACCGCGTCGATCGGCTATCTGCCGGCGGAAATCAGCTTCGACGGCGCAACCGGCAAGATACTCAAGGCCTGGACGGAGCAACGCCCTTCCATCCGCAGCTATCAGACCATCTATGGCCTGCACATGGCGCATTTCGCACCACTGCTCACGCGCTGGCTCTATTTTCTGGGCGGCGCGATGCTGACGCTTGCCATCGCGAGCGGCATGGTGCTCTGGATCGTCAAGCGGCGCGAGCGCGCCCCGCTGTCGATCGGCAACCGGCTGCTGGAGCGGTTGAACGTCGGCGGACTTGTCGGCGTGCCGATCGGCATGGCGGCTTTCCTCCTCGCCAATCGACTGTTGCCGCTGGGCTTGACCGCACGCGCGGAAACGGAAGTGTCCGTCGCACTGTGGAGCGCGGGCGCCGCGCTGCTGCTGGGGCTGGCCCTGCCGCCGGCATGGGGATGGTTGTTGTTGATGGGATTGCTGGCGCTGCTCTGCGCGCTGGCCGCCTTGCTCGGCCCGATCTGGGCCAACGACATCATGCTGGTGACGGGCAATGCCATGCTGCTGGCGACAGCCATCGCGCTCGGCCTGCTTGTCTGGAAAAAGATCCGCCGCCGCAGCGCGCCTGCCCCGGTCCGCCGACGAGCGGTGCCGGCATGATGGCGACCATCGGTCTGCTCTATCTGTCGCTGTTCGCGCTGGCAGCGCGGATGCAGCGCCATCGTCCCATCCTGCTGACGACATGGCAGAAACGTCCCTTCGTCGCCCAACTGGAACTGGCCGGCTGGACCTTGTTCGGCCTGTCCCTGCTCAGCCTGTGGCTGTGGCAGGATGTCGGCATGGCGCTGGTCGCCTGGGTCGGCCTGCTCCCGCTGCTGGGCGGCATCGTGCTGCTGGGCATGACCTATCGCCCGGCCATTCCCCGTGCGGGCGTCCTGGTCGCCGCCTTTCTGCTGGTCGCGGGGTTGCTCGCCTAACCCTTCATGTCGATGGTGGCGATCAGGCCGCCATCCTCGGCATTGCGCAACCGAACCGACGCCTCGAAACTCATCGCCAGCGACCGGCTGATGGTAAGACCGATGCCCGTGCCATGGCGCCCGCCCGGCTGGCTGCTGGCACCACGCGTGAACGGCTCGAACATCTGGTCGAGCTGGTCGGCCGGAATGCCGGGGCCATGATCGCGCACATGGATCAGCAGCCGCCCGCCGGTTCGCGCGCAGCTAATCTCCGCGCTGCCGCCATATTTAACCGCATTGTCGACCAGATTGGCGATGCAGCGGGTCAGTGCATTGGGCTTGACCCGCACCGTCCCGCCGCAGCCATTGGTGAAATGCACCGGCGCGCCCAGTTCCTCGGCATCCTCGGCCATGCTGGTCAGCAGGGAATCGATGTCGAGCGAGGACCATTCCTCCCGCGCCTCGATACTGCTGGCCAGGTCCAGCCCCTCGCGCACCAATGTCTGCATCGCCTGATGGTCGGCCAGCAGCCGCGTGCGCAATTCCTCATTCTCCACCAGTTCCAGCCGCAACCGCAGCCGGGTGAGCGGCGTTTGAAGGTCATGGCTGATCGCCGCCAGCAACTGCGTCCGCTCGGCAAAACCGGCGCGGGCGCGGCGCTGCATCAGGTTGAAGGTGGAAAGCGCGGCCCGCACCTCCTCCGGCCCCTTCTCCGGGATTTCCTCCGGGTCGAGCGACACGGAAAAGGCCTCTGCCGCCTGCTCCAGACGCCGCAGCGGCTTCGACACGAATCTTGCGACCAATATGGCCAGCCCGGCCGATGAAGCGATGATGACGATCAGGTAGAGCGGGTTGAAGATCGTGCTGGGTGGCTTGGCCATGCGCGGAAAGCTGAGCGCCAGCGCCCGGCGCTGGCCGATCCCGTCAGTATAGCGGATCACCCAGCAGTCGGGACGCGGGGCGTCGACCAGCCCGGCCAGCAACTCCTTCGACTTATATTTGTCCGGGAAGCAGAGGCCGATCGGTACCTGTCCCGCTTCGGGTTCGGATTGCGGCCCCAGCCGGGCTTGCAGCAGCGCCTCCAGATCGGAGTCCTGTTCGTTCAGGCTGATGCCTTCCGGCGCGGGCGACACGCCGATGATGTTGTGAGTCGCCATCATCGTCTCGATCCGCTTGGGATCGCGGCGAAAGCGATCCGCGACATCGAGCGCGCTGGCCATGACACGCTGCCGGCGTATCCGCTCGAAATCATGATGGCGCGTCTGTTCCGCCACCAGCAGCGCAACGATCGCGGCAACCGACATGCCGAGCGTCAGGATCAGGAAAATCTGCCCCGCCATCGACCGGAAGAAACCGCGGGCACGCCCGATCGCCGGCCGGATCATGAATGGTCCACCGTGCAGGCAAGCACATAGCCTTCACCCCGCACCGTCAAAATCAGGTCTTCGCCCCCCGGCAGCGTCGCCAGCTTGTGTCGCAACCGGCTGATCTGGAGGTCGATCGACCGGTCGAAGGCGGCAGTGGCGCGTCTTTCGGGCAGCAATGTCTCCCGATCAAGGACGATATTGGGTTCCTCGATGAAGCGACTGAGCAGGCGGAATTCGGCGGAAGACAGCATCACCAGCCGGTCGTCGGGCGCCACCAGCCGTCGCTGTACAAGGTCCACCCGCCATGGGCCGATATGGGCATAGCGCATGGCTGTGGCCGGGCGCGCGGCCGGCCCGGTGCGCGCCCGGCGGAGCAGGTTGCGGATGCGCACCAGCAGTTCGCGCGGCTCGAACGGCTTGGTCAGATAATCGTCGGCGCCCAGTTCCAGCCCCAGCACCCGGTCGATCGCGCTGCCCCGCGCCGTGACCATGATGATCTGCACGTCGGACCCTTCCGCCCGCAATTCGCGGCACAGCGACAGGCCGTCGCCATCGGGCAGGTTCAGGTCCAGCACGATCAGGTCGACATCCTCGTCGCGCAACGTCTGGCGCAGCTCTGCCAGATTGGCGGCGGCCAGCAGCCGGTAATTTTCCTGCCGCAACTGGCCTACGATCAGGTCGCGAATATCGGCATCGTCATCGACCACCAGCACGGTGGCGGGATTGAAGGAGGATGCATCGGCCATGGCCCGTCCTAACGCGTGATGCGTTAAAAGTCTGCGCCTCTTCGTCCTCGATACAGGCTGATACAAAGCGATACGCAGATGCGCGGATCAGCAACCTATCGTGGCAATCGGAAAATAAGTCGCTCTACCATGTGACGGGCAAAGCCGCGATGAGGACGCTGTCGGCTCCCCCCGCCGACACAAGAGAGTCCTTGCGATGCCTGTCCCTGCCGTCATGGCGGGAAACCGGTACAGCGGGCCGCCCGATCGCGCACATCCCCTCCCTCCCCCTTGTGCGTCCGGGTTGGTTTTGCCGCTGTCCCGGTGGGCATCGCAGGGGCCGATTTGGCCCGTCGGTTTTAGGATAAGCGTCACATCATGCCCATTGCCACCCTGCATAGCCTTCGGGTCGCACCGATCGCCCTGGCTCTCAGCCTTGCCGCATGCGGGCAGCAGAAACCGCCGGAAAAGGGGCCGGTCGAAGTGGGCGTGGTGACGCTGACGGCGGAAAATACCACCGTGTCGAGCGAACTGCCCGGCCGCACCGTGTCGACCATGATGTCGGAAGTGCGCCCGCAGGTGGCGGGCCTGATCCAGAAGCGCCTCTTCACCGAAGGCGCGATGGTCAGCGCCGGCCAGCCGCTCTACCAGATCGACGCCCGCCTCTATCGCGCATCGCGGGACGAAGCGCAGGCCAGCCTGGTGAGTGCGCAGGCGACGGCGGCCGCCGCACAGGCCAAGGCGCAGCGCTATCGCAGCCTGGGCGATACGGAAGCCGTCAGCGCGCAGGATCGCGACGATGTGATCGCCACCGCGCGGCAGGCGCAAGCGGCGGTGCAGCAGGCCCGCGCCAGCCTGCAGACCAGCAGCGTCAACCTCGACTTCACCTTGGTCCGCGCGCCGATCAGCGGCCGTATCGGCCGTACCCTCTTCACCCCCGGCGCTCTGGTGACCACCAGCCAGACCGATCCGCTGACCACGATCCAGCAGCTCGACCCCATCTATGTCGACGTCACCCAGTCCAGCGCGCAGATATTGGCGCTGCGCCGCTCACTGGCGGCGGGCAAGACGCTGCCGGCCAGCGCCACGATCCGGCTGAAGCTGGACGATGGCAGCGATTATCCGCAGGAAGGCCGGATCGAATTCGCCGAACCGATCGTGGATGTGAACAGCGGCACCGTGACGCTGCGGGCGCGTTTCCCGAACCCTGACGGCCTGCTGATGCCCGGCATGTTCGTGCGCGTCGTTGCGCCGCAATCGGTGGTGCCCGGCGCCATCCTTGCCCCGCAACAGGGCATCAGCCGCGATCCCAAGGGCAATGCGACGGCGCTGGTCGTGAACAAGGCAAACAAGGTCGAACGCCGCACCGTCACCGCCGCACAAGCGATCGGCGACAAATGGCTGATTACGGCCGGCCTCAAGGCTGGCGACCGGCTGATCGTGGAGGGCACGGACAAGGTCCAGCCCGATGCCGTCGTAAAGCCCGTGGCCGTCAAGTCGACGAAGTAGGAGCCGTCCGTTGCTGAGCCGCTATTTCATCGAACGCCCGATCTTCGCCTGGGTCATTGCCATCGGCATAATGCTGGCGGGCCTGGGGGCGATGCTGTCCCTGCCCATCGCGCAATATCCCGACATCGCGCCGCCCGGCGTCGGCATCAGCGCCACCTATCCCGGCGCCTCGGCCGAAACCGTGGAAACCAGCGTCACGCAGGTGCTGGAACAGCAACTGACCGGCATTGACGGCCTCATGTATTTCTCTTCCTCGTCCACCGCGACGGGGCAGGCGCGGATCACGGTCACCTTCCAGAAGGGGACCGATCCCGACACCGCGCAGGTACAGGTGCAGAACCGGGTGCAGCAGGCCTTGAGCCGCCTGCCCAACGCCGTGCAGCAGCAGGGTCTGTCGGTCACCAAGCAGCAGACCGACTTCCTGATGCTGGTCGGCCTTTATGACGAGACGGACAACGCGACGCAGGCCGACATCGCCGACTATCTGGTCAATAATTTCCAGGACCCGATCGCTCGTATCGATGGCATCGGCGCCACCCAGATCTTCGGATCGCAATATGCGATGCGCGTCTGGCTGGACCCTTACAAGCTGGCGGCCGTCAAGCTGATGCCGTCCGACGTGCAGAGTGCGATTTCGGCGCAGAATGTCGAAGTGTCCGCCGGCCAGATCGGCGCCGATCCCGCCCCCGCCAACCAGCAGATCAACGCTACGGTGACGGCGCGCGCACGCCTCCAGACGCCCGAACAGTTCCGCAACATCATCGTCAAGACCCAGACCGACGGCTCGATCGTCCACCTGTCCGACGTCGCACGGGTAGAACTGGGCAATGAAAGCTACACGACAGCGGCGCGGCTGAACGGCCATCCGGCCTCTGGCATCGCATTGCAGCTGGCGCCCGGCGCCGACGCGCTCAAGACCGCCGAACTGGTCAAGGCCAAGGTCGCCGAACTGTCCGGCAGCCTGCCGCACGGCTACAAGGTCGTTTTCCCTCGCGACACCACGCCCTTCATCAAACTGTCGGTCGAGGAGGTCATCAAGACCCTGCTCGAAGCCGTCGCGCTGGTGGTCGTGGTGATGTTCGTCTTCCTGCAAAGCTGGCGAGCAACCCTGGTGCCCGCCATCGCCGTTCCGGTAGTACTGCTCGGCACGTTCGGCATCCTCGCCCTGTTCGGCTATTCGATCAACACGCTGACCCTGTTCGGCATGGTATTGTCCATCGGCCTGCTGGTCGACGACGCGATCGTCGTGGTCGAAAATGTCGAGCGCATCATGGAGGAGGAAGGGCTTTCTCCGCGCGAAGCGACGATCAAGTCGATGGAGGAGATCGGCAGCGCACTGGTCGGCATCGCCCTCGTCCTATCCGCCGTGCTGCTGCCCATGGCCTTCTTCGGCGGATCGACCGGCGTCATCTACCGTCAATTCTCGATCACCATCGTGTCCTCGATGCTGTTGTCGGTGGTCGTGGCGCTGATCCTGTCGCCCGCGCTCTGCGCCACCATCCTCAAGTCCGCGAGCGAAGAGCATCGGGACAAGGGCTGGGCCGGCAAGTTCAACCGCTGGTTCGAGCGGATGACGGGCGGCTATATCCGCCGCACCGAGCAGGTGATGGGCCGGCGCAAGCTGTTCTGGGGCGTCTATGTCCTGATCCTTGGCCTGCTGGTGCTGATCTTCGTGCGCCTGCCCTCCAGCTTCCTGCCGGTCGAGGATCAGGGGCAGGTGATGGTGCAGGTCACCCTGCCCGCCGGCGCCAAGTCCAGCCGCACCGCGGCCGTCATCGATCAGGTGCAGAATTATTTCCTGAATGATGAAAAGGACAATGTCGCCTTCGCCTTCATCATGACCGGCTTCAGTTTCCAGGGGCAGGGTGAGAATGTCGGCCAGGGCTTCATCAACCTGTCGCCATGGGATGATCGCAAGGGCGCGGCGAATACCGCGACGGCGATTTCGGGCCGCGCGACCAAGCAACTCGCGGCGATCCGCGACGCCAGGGTGCTGGGCATGACCCCGCCCGCCATTCGCGGCCTTGGCCAGTCGAACGGCTTCACCTTCGAACTGCTCAACAATGGCAGCCTCAGCCGGGCGCGCTTTCTGGAACTGCGCAACCAGTTGATCGAGGCCGCGTCCAAAGATCCGATTCTCGCCGGCGTCCGGGCCGCCTCGCTGGAGGACACGCCGCAGCTCAAGGTCGATATAGACAATGAGAAGCTGGCCGTACTCGGCCTCACCCAAAGCGACGTGGACGATGTGCTGAGTTCCGCCTGGGGCAGCACCTATGTCAACGACTTCGTCGATCGCGGCCGCGTAAAGCGCGTCTATATGCAGGCCGACGCGCCCTATCGCGCCCTGCCCACCGACATCGACAACTGGATGGTGCGGTCGAGCAGCACCGGCGAGATGGTGCCCTTCTCCGCCTTTGCAACGACTCACTGGACCATGGGGCCAAGCACCGTGTCGCGCTTCAACGGCCTGTCCTCCTTCGAAATCCAAGGTCAGGCCGGGAGCGGCGCCAGTTCCGGCGATGCGATGGATCGGATGGTCGAATTGCAGAAGCAACTGCCCGCCGGCACCAGCTATGCCTGGAGCGGCCTTTCCTATCAGGAACAACTGTCCGGCGGTCAGGCACCGCTTCTCTATGGCCTCTCGGTACTGGTCGTGTTCCTGTGCCTTGCCGCCCTCTATGAAAGCTGGTCGATCCCGCTGGCGGTTCTCCTCGTCATCCCGCTGGGTCTGGTCGGCGCCGTGCTGGCGGTGTGGGCACGCGGTCTAGAAAACAACATCTTCTTCCAGGTCGGCCTGCTCACCACCATGGGCCTGGCGGCGAAGAATGCGATCCTGATCGTCGAATTTGCCGAACTGGCGCATAAGCAAGGCAAGGATGCGTGGACTTCCGCGCTGGAGGCGGCGCGCCTGCGCTTCCGTCCCATCCTGATGACCTCGCTCGCCTTCATCGCCGGCGTCATCCCGCTGGCGATCGCCACCGGTGCGGGCGCACAGAGCCGCGTCGCGATCGGTACCGCCGTGGTCGGCGGCATGACGACCGCCACGGTGCTGGCGATCTTCTACGTGCCCCTCTTCTTCCTCACCATCGCTCGCCTGTTCGGCAGCGACAAGACCAAGTCCACGCCGCCCGCCCCGGCGCCCGGCGCAGGAGTCCCGGCATGATCCGCCCTTTTCTTTCCGCCGCGTCGCTGCTGGCACTGGCCGGCTGCAACATGGCGCCGACCTATGTCCGTCCGGAGATGCCGGTGCCGGCATCCCTGCCCAGCGGGGAAGCCTATGCCCCCGCGCAGGCAGGTGACAAGGCCGGCCTCCCCTGGACCCAACTGGTCAGCGACACGCGCCTGCACACAGTCATCGAACGGGCACTCGCGAACAACCGTGACCTGCGCGTGGCCATCGCCAACATCCAGTCGGCGCGCGCGCAATATAAGGTGCAGCGCGCGGCCCAATTGCCCACGCTTACCGCCGACGCGGCGGCCAGCTTCACCCGGCAGAATGACGCGCGCCAGAACAGCTACAGCGCCGACCTTGGCTTCAGCGCGTTCGAGATCGACCTGTTCGGCCGGGTCCGCAACCTGACGCAATCGGCGCTGGAAACCTATCTGGCGACGGAGGAAGGCGCGCGGTCGACCCGCATCACCCTGATCGCCGAAACCGCGACGGCCTATACGACGCTGGCCGCCGATCAGGAATTGCTGGCCCTGTCGCGCGAGACGCAAGCCAGCGCGCAGCGCACGCTGGACCTGACCCGTTCGCTCAATGCTGCGGGCTTGGCCGGTAAACTGGACGTGCATCAGGCCGAAACCACGGTGGAGCAGGCCGCGTCGGATGTTGCCGCCAACGTCACTCAGGTCGCGCAGGATCGCAATGCGCTCGACCTGCTGGTGGGCGCACCTGTCGAAGAAGCCCTGTTGCCCCAATCGCTCGACAGCCTGATCGCCGGCGTCGCGAAGGTGCCGGCCGGCCTCACCTCCGACATACTGCTCCAGCGGCCCGACGTGTTGCAGGCCGAACATCAATTGAAGGCCGCCAATGCCGATATCGGCGCGGCGCGCGCCGCCATGTTCCCGACCATCAGCCTGACATCCGCCATCGGAGTCGCCAGTTCCGCCTTGTCCTCGCTCTTCACTGGCGGCGGCTTTGCATGGTCGGCCAGCCCGTCGGCCAGCCTGCCGATCTTCGGCGGCGCCAATCGCGGCAATCTCGACTATAGCAAGGCGCAGCGCGACCTCTATGTCGCCCAATATGAAAAGGCGGTGCAGACCGCCTTTCAGGAGGTTGCCGACGGACTGGCCCGGGCGGGCACGATCGACGCCCAGCAGGCGGCGCAGCACCGACTGGTGACGGCCAGCCAGCGCGCCTATGATCTGGCGGACCAGCGCTATCGCTCTGGTATCGACACCTTCCTCACCGCGCTGACCAGCCAGCGATCGCTCTACAGCGCGCGCCAATCGGCCATTGCCACGGACCTGGCGCTGGTCAGCAATCGCATCCTGCTCTATCGGGTCATCGGTGCGGATCAGTAAGCAGGTATATTAATTTCTCTTCCCTCTTCTCCGGCGCCGCGAATCTGCTATGCTGCACGGATAATGAGGGAGAGGAACCATGCTGTTATTGGCACGGTGTCTGGATTGGCTTTGCCAATTATTTGCGTCGGGCGCGCAGGATGAAGTGCGCCTCAACCAGCTGATCTCGCGCTGCGGCGCGCGGGAGCATCGCCACCCCTGATACAGGCGGGCCGATCCCATGCGGACCAGCCACACCTCGATCAGCGGCGTTCGGCCAGAGCCAGCCTTTTGGCGGTCGTCAGCGTCTGCTTGATGAACAGCAGGACCAGAATCGTGCCGGCAATGCCGACGAACACATCAAATCCCGATACCGCACCAAACCAGCCCGGCGCATAGCCCAGCAGCATCATCGCGATCGTCAACCCGATCAGCAACAGCCGCAATTCCGTGGGACCGGCGGCCAGATAGGACAGCTTGAACTCCCCCAGCACCCGCGCCGACAAATAGGCGTGGATCGACAGCAGCAGATAGCCGGCCAGCGCCACCAGCGCGACATCCATGCGGATATAGGGGCTGGCCCCCATGCCGGCGAGGATCAGCAGGGTCGCCAGCCCGTCGCAACTATGGTCGATGAAATAGCCGTAGGATGGGCGCTCGATCTTGCGATAGCGGGCCAGACTGCCGTCCATGGAATCGCCGAACCACTGCACCGCATAGCCGGCAATGGCGAGCCACAGCCAGTCGACGCCCCAGTTGCTCGCGGCATAGCCGGCGAAGATGGCGAAGGCGCCGGCCATGCCGATCCCGGTCAGCATATCGGGCGTCACCCAGCGCGGCATGCGCGCGCACAGCCAGTTGAGAAGGCGACGTTCCCCGACGGCCAGTATATTTTGCTGGATGCGGGCGATGGGTGGGGCCGTTGGGCCGGATGGCAATGACATGGGGCTTTATGACGGAAGCATGACGGTAAGACAATATTCGTTGCGCTGCACTCGGGAAATCCATTGCCTCTTTGCCCGCTTCGGGGCCAAAGGCGGCGCACGGGACGGCACGTCTCGCGGAGGATATGATGAGCAAGGACCGGCCCCAGGATCTACGCGACATAGTGGCGCGCATGGAACAGCGGCCGTCCAATCCGGTACGGCGCGCACGGTTGATGGTGGAGCAGGAAGTCCCGCCGGCGCGGCGCGGACCGGGATGGGACCGGCATTGGCGGGAACTGGAGGCTTATCTGGAAGAGGGCGTCGCATGGCGCATGCCGCAGGGGCTGGACGACGCCGCAACTGACGCAGACAAAAAAAGGGCCGATCCGAAGACCAGCCCGTAAAGTTTTTAGGAGAGGATGCCTGAAAGGCAGCTTCTTTCTGACCGATCCGTCTTTTTTCCGCAAGTGCGAACGACATGTTCGCAGTTGCAAAAATTGCATGCATAGCATTATGCAACGGTTTCCGTAGCGTCAGGAACGGAGCCTATCGATCTGACGATGGCGGCATTAACAGGGAATCGAGCCTACGACTCGGCGACTCGGTCTGTCCTACATGGCTGTTCCCAGCTATATGGGCCGATGGGCCATCGCCCCGCATTCGCAACATGATTTCCTATTCGGGACAGCAAATGTCAGGATCAGCGGGAAATGTGCGAAGTTAAGGCGGCGCAATCCTCTATCAGGCCCTGATCCGCAGGGTCGCAAGCGCCGCCACCAATAGCGTGACGGCGGCAAAGGCCATGGTCCAGATCGGGTCGCCGGGGAAGAAGGTCTTCATGACCGATCCCATGGCGGTGGCGACGAGCAGTTGCGGCACGACCACGAAGATGTTGAACACGCCCATGTAAACGCCCAGCTTGGCCTGCGGCAGGCTGGACGCCAGCATCGCGTAGGGCATGGCGAGGATGGAGGCCCAGGCAATGCCGATCCCCACTTCGCTCAGTAGCAGCAGATCGGGATCGCGCAGCACAAGGAAGCTGCCGAACCCTGCAGCGCCGGCAACCAGACACAGGGCATGGGTCCGCGCCTTGCCGATCCGCGCCGCGATCCAAGGCAGCAGGGTCAGTGCGGCAATCGCAGCCACGCCATTATAAACGGAAAACAATACCCCGACCCAATTGCCGCCGGTCTGATAGGCGGCGCTGGCGGGGTCGGCCGACCCGAACATATATTGGGCGACGACCGGTGTCGTATGAATCCACATGATGAACAGCGCCGACCAGCTGAAGAACTGGATCAGGGCCAGCTTGCGCATGATCGGCGGCATGCCGCCAATGTCGCCGACGATATGCCCCAGCATAGTGGCGCCCCGCCCGGCCCGTGCCAGCAGGATCGCGATCAGGCTGGCCAGGCCATAACCCGCCAGCAATGCGCCTAGCAGATAAACCTCCTTTTCCATCCCCATTTGCTCGACAAGCAGCGTGACGATCAGGCCCGCACCGATCCAGACGAAGCAGGGCGCGACGGCACGGGTGGACAGATCGGGCGCTACCGGCGCACTGTCCTCCGCATCGGCAAAGGCGCGCATCTGGTCCGGCGCATATTCGCGGGTCGTCAGCACTGTCCACAATACCGATGCGAACAGCGCCGCACCCCCGGCCCAGAAGCTGAAGCGCACCGTATCGGGCACCTGCCCTGCCGGCGCGACATTGGCGACGCCCAGATGGTCAAGCAGCCAGGGGAAGAGCGATCCCACCACCGCGCCCGCACCGATGAAAGCGGTCTGCACCGCGTACCCAACGGTGTGCTGGTCCTTGCGCAACATGTCGCCGACAAAGGCGCGGAAGGGTTCCATCGAGATATTGAGGCTGGCGTCGAGCAGCCAGAGCAGCAGCGCCGCCATCAGCAACCCGTCGCTTTGCGGCATGCCGAGCAGCGCGAGCGCGGACAGAATGGCCCCCAGCAGGAAATAGGGGCGCCGACGGCCAAGCCGGCCGAGCCAGGTGCGGTCGGACAGATGACCGATGATCGGCTGGACCAGCAACCCGGTCAGCGGCGCGGCGATCCAGAGGACGGACAGATTGTCGATGCTGGAACCAAGCGACTGAAAGACGCGGCTCATATTGGCATTCTGCAATGCGAAGCCGATCTGGATTCCGAAAAATCCGAAGCTGATATTCCACAGCCCGGCCAAGCCCTGTTTCGGCTTTTGCGTTGCCTGCATCATCCCTCTCCCGCACATATCGTGCCGGGCTTGCACGATGCGGGTCATGGGGCAAGTCATGTATACGAATTCATGCCGGATTGGCATTTGCAAATAAATCTAAGCTTCTGAAATAAATTACAATATTCTCAGGCAGGGTGTGCTTACGGTAGGTTAGATGCGATTGCGATCACGATAGCGCCCGAAATCGCACGGAAGGGGCTCGCGGAGGCTGGCCTTGGGCAGAATGCCTTGCATCAGCAGATTCTTGTGCACAGAATCGCTGTCATCCCCTTGTCGGCGAGCAGAGCTTTGGGTCTGGTGACGGGGATCGCCTCAGGGCATCAACAGTGCCATAATCGGAGGCTGCTCCGTCCGTCAGCACGAAGCCAGGAGGACATCCCTGATCGTCGCAACCGGCGTGAGCCTTGCCCGTAAAGCCGCCCCGTGATCGAGCAAAAGCCTGCGCACAAGGCCCCCTTTTCCACCCACGGCCCAAACATGGCCGCGAACAATGATGCTGTCGATCATCCGTCAGCCCAAGTTCGACCAATGTCGCGAGGATGCCATCCCACACGCCCTGTTCGGCCCAACGTCGAAACCGAACGTAGACCGAATTCCGCAAGCCATAGCGTTCATACATGTCACGCATGGACAACCGACCCGCAAAACATGCAGCATCCCGTTGAGAAAGCGGCAGTTGTCATTGGCAGGGCGGGATTTGCGCCACTCTTCGTCAGTTAGATCGCCGCGCGCTATCATCGCTCCCAGTTATCGCCCATGAAGGCGCCAGAAAGAGCAGGGCTCGGCATGAGCGAAGTGGCGCCGCAAACTGCTGCGTATCAAGGGATATGGGCTACCCCCGACGTTTTTTTTCTCCAGATCGATCAAGCGCAATCGGCATGGATTTTTCCAAATGCGCAAGGGCATAAGAACGAGGACAGATGCGGCAGAACGCCCGATTTGAGCGGCCTTCGCGATAAAAACATGCCAATCATACGCAAATACTATGTGTTCGATATTTTCCTGCTCTCGAATTCAAATGCGGCAATGGCCTAGTTGAAACGCTGCACACGACTCGGTGCCGCACCTCCTGCGGCGGGCGGCGCTGTGCGGGAGATTTACCATGCAGGACATCCTCTGGATCGGCCTCACCCTTGGCCTGCTGGCCGCAACACTGGGCTACGCAGCCCTGTGCGACAATGCATAAGGGGGCACGACCATGACTATCGACCTCTGGCTGGCCGCAGGCACTTCGGCCGGCCTTCTTCTCTATCTGGTGGCCGTGCTTGCACGCCCCGAACGCTTCTGAACGGGAGGCGACACTCATGACATTCCAAGGATGGATATTGATCCTGGGCTTTGTCGGCATATTGCTGGCATTGGTCAAACCCATGGGCCTTTGGCTCTTCGCGCTCTATGAAGGGCGCCGCACGCCATTGCACGCGGTCTTCGGTCCGATTGAGAGCGTTTTTTACAAGCTAGCTGGCATCGACCCGAACGAGGAGCAGGGCTGGCGCCGTTATGCGGTCCACATGCTGATCTTCAACGCCGGGCTGCTGCTGTTCACCTATGTGGTGCTGCGCTTGCAGGGCATGCTGCCGCTCAATGGTCTTGGCTATCCCGGCATCAGCGCGGACGGCGCGTTCAACACGGCCGTCAGCTTCACCACAAACACCAACTGGCAATGGTATTCGGGCGAGGCTGCGATGAGCAACCTCAGCCAGATGCTGGCGCTGACCATCCAGAACTTCCTGTCGGCGGCGACCGGCATTGCGCTGGCGTTCGCCCTGTTCCGCGGCTTTGCCCGGCGGGAAGCGAAGGGCATCGGCAATTTCTGGGCCGACATGACTCGCGTTACCCTGTACCTGCTGCTGCCGATCAGCATCGTCTATGCGATCTATCTGATCGCCAGCGGCGTGCCGCAGACCCTTGCCGCATCGGTCGATGTGACCACACTGGAAGGCGTCAAGCAGACGTTGGCGCTGGGGCCGGTGGCAAGCCAGGAAGCGATCAAGATGCTCGGCACCAATGGTGGCGGCTTCTTCAACGCCAACAGCGCACATCCGTTCGAGAATCCGTCGGCACTCACCAACCTGGTGCAGATGCTGTCGATCTTCCTGATCGGCGTGGGCCTTACCTATACGTTCGGCAAGGCTGTCGGCAATGTCCGTCAGGGCTGGGCGATCCTGGCCGCGATGATGACGATCTTCCTTGTCGGCGTCACCATCGTCTACTGGCAGGAGGCTGCCGGCAACCCGATCCTCCACAGTCTTGGCATCGCCGGGAGCAATATGGAGGGCAAGGAAGTCCGCTTCGGCATCGCTGCCTCGGCTCTCTTCTCAGTCGTCACCACGGCGGCGTCCTGCGGCGCGGTCAATGCGATGCATGACAGCTTCACGGCGCTGGGCGGCATGATCCCGCTGCTCAACATCCAGCTGGGTGAAGTCGTGATCGGTGGCGTCGGCGCAGGCATTTACGGCTTCCTGCTGTTCGCCATCCTGGCCGTGTTCGTCGCTGGCTTGATGGTTGGTCGCACGCCGGAATATGTCGGCAAGAAGATCGAAAGCCGGGAGGTGAAACTCGCTGTTCTAGCCATCGCGGTGCTGCCGCTCATTATCTTGGGCGGCACCGCCATCGCATCGGTACTGGACGTCGGCCTTGCAGGACCACTTAACAAGGGGCCGCACGGCTTCAGCGAAATCCTGTACGGCTTCACCAGCGCAGTCGGCAACAACGGCTCGGCCTTTGCCGGCCTGACGTCAGGCACGCCATTCTATAACGGCATGCTGGGCGTGGCGATGTGGATCGGTCGTTTCCTCGTCATCGTACCGATGCTGGCAATCGCCGGTGGCCTCGCCGCAAAGAAGTATACGCCCGAAACGGCAGGCAGCTTCCCGACGACCGGACCGCTGTGGACCGGCTTGCTGGTCGGCATCATTCTGATCGTAGGCGGCCTGACCTTCCTGCCCAGCCTCGCCCTTGGCCCCATCGCCGATCATGTCGCGATGATCAGCGGCCAGACTTTCTAACGAAGGATCGCGCGAAAAGTGGGCACCGGTTTTTCGCCCCAGCGATCCGACCAACAACATATATCGGAGCAAATATATGGCACGCACAGCGTCCAAATCGCTCTTCACCGCTGATCTGATCGTACCTGCGATCGGCGACGCATTTCGCAAAATCAATCCGAAAGAACTGATCCGTAATCCGGTGATGTTCACCACTGCCGTTGTGGCAGTTCTACTCACCATCCTGCTCGCCGTCGGGCAGGATGGGTTGACCACGGGCTTCAAGCTCCAACTGGTTATCTGGCTGTGGCTGACCGTCCTGTTCGGTACCTTTGCAGAAGCTATCGCCGAAGGGCGCGGCAAGGCACAGGCGGCCTCGCTTCGTGCGACCAAGGCTGAACTGACCGCCAAACGGCTGAAAGGGGACAGTCGCGAATATGAAAATGTTCCGGCCAGCGCGCTCAAGCTGGGCGATATCGTACTGGTCGAGACGGGCGATCTGATCCCGTCCGATGGCGAAGTCGTGCATGGCGTTGCTTCCGTGAATGAAGCCGCCATCACTGGCGAGTCTGCACCCGTCATTCGTGAGGCAGGCGGCGACCGTTCAGCCGTAACGGCAGGTACGCGCGTCATCTCCGATGAAATTCGGGTGCACGTGACCATCAATCCAGGGCAAGGCTTTCTCGATCGGATGATCGCGCTGGTCGAGGGCGCCGAACGGCAGAAGACGCCCAATGAGATCGCATTGACGCTGCTGCTGGTCGGACTAACGATCATTTTCCTGATCGCGGTCGGCACGATCCCCAGCTTCGCCAACTATGCCGGTGGATCGATCCCGGTCGCAATCCTGGCGGCGCTGCTCATCACGCTCATCCCCACGACCATCGCGGCGCTGCTGTCGGCGATCGGCATCGCCGGGATGGACCGCCTCGTTCGCTTCAACGTGCTGGCCAAATCAGGCCGGGCGGTGGAAGCTGCGGGCGACATCGACGTATTGTTGCTTGATAAAACGGGCACGATCACGGTCGGCGATCGACAGGCGACCGAGTTCCGTTCCGTTGGCGGCGCGAGCCAGGCGCAACTGGCAGAGGCGGCCCTGCTTGCCAGCCTTGCGGATGAAACGCCCGAGGGACGCTCGATTATGCTGCTGGCACGCGAAAAATTCGGTCAGACGGCCAACGCGCTACCTGAAGGCGCGGAGATCATTCCCTTCACCGCCCAGACCCGCATTTCCGGCGTGAAGACCAATGGTACGACCGTAATAAAGGGTGCGGTCGATTCCGTTCTCAAGGCGATGCCCGGTTCCGGACAGACCGATGCAGCGGATGAACTGCGCCGTATCACCGAAGAAATCGCGCGTGCAGGCGGCACGCCGCTAGCGGTGGCGAAGGATGGCGTTCTGTTGGGCGCTATTTTCCTCAAGGACATCGTCAAGGCTGGCATCCGCGAGCGTTTCGGCGAACTGCGCCAGATGGGCATTCGCACGGTGATGATCACCGGTGACAATCCGCTGACCGCAGCATCCATTGCCGCCGAAGCAGGCGTGGACGATTTCCTTGCCCAGGCTACACCGGAAGACAAGCTGGCCCTGATCCGCAAGGAACAGGAGGGCGGTCGTCTGGTCGCCATGTGCGGCGACGGCACGAACGATGCGCCTGCGCTGGCGCAAGCCGATGTCGGCGTGGCGATGAACACCGGCACGCAGGCGGCGCGCGAAGCGGGCAATATGGTCGATCTCGACAGTGACCCGACCAAGCTGATCGAGGTCGTGGGTCTGGGCAAGCAATTGCTGATGACGCGCGGCGCGCTCACAACCTTCTCCGTTGCCAATGACGTGGCCAAATATTTCGCGATCATCCCCGCCATGTTCGTGGTTCTGTATCCCGGCCTTGGCGTGCTGAACGTCATGGGGCTTGCCACGCCGCAAAGCGCGATCCTCTCTGCGATCATCTTCAACGCGCTGATCATCCCCTTCCTGGTTCCACTGGCGCTGAAGGGCGTCACCTATCGCCCGATCGGTGCCGGACCACTACTGGCGCGTAATCTCGCCATTTATGGCCTGGGCGGCCTCATCGCGCCCTTTGTGGGCATCAAGATCATCGATCTGGCCGTCAACGGCCTGGGCCTTGCCTGAGGAATATCATCATGAACAAGGACATACTCACATCGCTGCGGCCGGCTCTGGTCATGACGATCCTCTTCGCGGTCTTGCTGGGACTAGCCTATCCCCTTGCCCTCATCGCTATCGGGCAGGCGATCTTCCCGCGCCAGGCCAATGGCAGCCTGGTTGAACAGGATGGCAAGATTGTCGGGTCGGCGCTGATCGGACAGGGGTTCGCCTCCGATCGCTATTTCACTTCGCGGCCGTCGGCCGCTGGCAAGGGCTATGACGGCCTTGCCTCTTCCGGTTCCAACTTTGGCCCGGCGAACCAGGCGCTTGTCGAACGGGTGAAGGCAGATAGCGTAACGCTGAACAAGGCTAATCCCGGCAAGTCGATCCCCGTGGATCTGGTGACCGCGTCCGGTTCGGGCCTTGACCCCGACATCACGCCGGAGGCGGCCTATTATCAGGTCGATCGCATCGCGCGGGTGCGGACGATGGACGTCGCCAAGGTCAAGGCCCTCGTCGATCAGAATATCGATCAGCCCTTGTTCGGTCTCTTGGGTGAGCCTCGCGTCAATGTGCTGGAAATCAATCGACGTCTGGATCAGATCGGCGCTACCAAGTCTCGATGACCGATCCTGATCGCCGAGATCCCGAAGCCTTCCTGCGCCAGGCGGCGCAGGAAGGTCGTGGCCGCCTCAAGATATTCCTGGGGGCGGCACCCGGAGTCGGCAAGACTTATGAGATGCTCACCGACGGGATGCAGCGGCGCAAGGCCGGCATCGACGTCGTGGTCGGCGTTGTCGAAACCCATGGCCGCAGGGAGACTGAAGCGCTTCTGGTCGGTCATGAGATCATTCCACGGCAAATGATCGACCATATGGGACACAGACTTGGCGAGATGGACATCGACGCCATTCTCGAACGGCGGCCTGACCTCGTACTGGTGGATGAACTCGCCCATACAAACGCGTCAGGCAGCAGACATCCCAAGCGCTACCAGGATGTCGAGGAACTGCTCGATGCCGGCATCGACGTCTATTCGACGGTCAATATCCAACATGTCGAGAGCCTCAACGACGTCGTAGCCTCGTTCACCCGCGTGCGCGTACGTGAAACGGTGCCCGACACGATTCTCGAAATGGCCGAAATCGAGGTGGTTGACATTCCACCTGATGAGCTGATCGAGCGTCTGAAGGACGGCAAGGTCTATATTCCGCAGGAAGCGACGCGGGCGCTCAGCCATTTCTTCTCGAAATCCAATCTGACCGCGCTGCGGGAAATGGCGCTGCGCCGAGCAGCGCAGGCTGTCGATGCGCAGATGCTGGACTATGTCCGCGCGCATGCCTTGGCGGGCAGCTTCGCCGCGGGCGAACGCATCCTTGTCGCAATCAGCGAAATACCAAGCGCGCAGGGGCTGGTCCGTGCGGCCAAGCGGCTCGCAGATGCGCTCAAGGCGCCTTGGTCCGCTGTTCATATCGAGACGCAGCGAAGCCTGGCATTCACTCCTGAAGAGCGCGAACAACTGGCTGATACCATGGCGCTCGCCTCCCGATTGGGGGCTACGACCGCGACCATAGCCGCGCCATCGGTATTCGAAGGGTTACGCCACTATATCGGCGATGCGCGTGCGACCCAGATTGTTGTTGGCAAGTCTGCCCGCCCCTGGTGGTTCGAGATGCGCCATGGCTCGGTAGTCGATCGCCTGGTGCGCGAATTGGGCGACGTTGCCGTACATGTTTTGCCAGGCGACGATCCCGCCCGCAGTCCGCGAAACGCAACCAAGGTTATCGGCCAAGGCTGGGGCAGTCCGACCGATTATATCTGGTCGACCCTGATGATTGTCGGCATGACGGCACTTGGGCGACTTTTGATTGAGATTATCGATCTGGGCAACATCGCTTTGCTCTATCTGATACCGGTCATGTTCGCGGCGGCCAGCTTCAGCCTGCGCGCGGGCCTGTTCGCGGGAATATTGTCCAGCCTTGCCTACAACTTTTTCTTCTTGCCGCCCACCGGGACGCTGACCGTCAGCAATCCGGAAAATGTCATCAGCATTCTTGTGCTGCTGGGTGTGGCGATCGTGACAAGCCAGTTCGCTGCAAGAGTGCGCGCTCAGGCCGATCTGGCTCAGTCTAGCGCACGCCAAAATGCCGCGCTTGCCAGTTTTTCCCGCCAGCTGACCGCGTCGGCCAGCCAGGAGGAACTGATGCAGGCCATTTGCGCTGAAGTCTCTCGCCTGCTGTCCGTTCGCACCGTGCTGCTCCTGCCATCTCGCGATGGCCCGCAACTGTGCGCGGCTTTCCCCCCAGAAGATCGAATGGAACAGATCGAGAAAGCGGCAGCCCAATGGGCGATGGACAATGAGCAGCCTGCGGGACGAGGATCGTCGACGCTGACGGCGTCCGACTGGCTGTTCCATCCCCTGCGCACGACGCGGGGCGTGCTGGGTGTGCTGGGGCTGGCGCGTGAAGACGCCGGTGCGCCGCTCCGATCCGATCAAATACCCCTCCTCATGAGCTTGCTCGATCAGGCATCCATCGCTTTTGACCGCATGGCGCTGGAGGAGGAAATGCTTGAAGCGCGGCAAATCGGCGAGCGCGATCGGCTTCGGTCTGCGCTGCTGTCGTCAGTAAGCCATGATTTGAGGACGCCACTCACCACTATCATTTCAGGCATGCACGAGTTAAAGCGCCAACAGCCTTCGGATCTTCTCGATTCCGTGGCTGCCGAAGCCCAGCGGCTCAATCGCTTTGTCGCCAATCTTCTCGACATGGCGCGGGTTGAAGCAGGTGCTTTGCCACTCAAAGTCGAACCGACCGACCTGTTCGATGCGGTCGCCGGTGCGGTGCATGACACGCGGCAATCCCTGGTCGGGCACGAGGTCAAGGTCGACATTCTGCCTGACATCCCACTGGTGCGCCTGGACCCGACGCTATTGCATCATTGCCTCATTAACCTGCTCGACAATGCCGGGCGCTATGCCGATCCCGGAACGCCGGTCAGGGTCAAAGGCCGGCGATTGCCCGATACGATTACCCTGTCGGTGCTTGATGAAGGCCCTGGTATTCCTGTGGGGGGAAACGCGGGTCTTCGATACGTTCACCCGGCTCGAAGGTTCCGATCGCGTCAAGCATGGCACCGGCCTTGGGCTTGCGATCGTCAAGGGCTTTGCCGAAGCCATGGGCCTCACTGTATCTGCTTCAAACAATATTGAGCCATTTGGGGCCTGTTTCACCATCACCATACCGCAGGCGCTGATCATCACTGACTTGCCCCACGAGGACATATTATGAAATTCCGCCACAAGGTTCTGATCGTCGACGACGAGTCGAGCATCCGCAAACTGATCCAGGCGGCCCTGACACGCGCAGACTATGCGACGGTGGAGGCAGAGAATGCGCGTGAGGCGCTTGAGAGGCTGAAGGAAGAGCGACCCGATATCAGCCTACTCGATCTTGGCCTGCCCGATCGCGACGGCCTGGAACTTGTACCCCTATTCAAGCAGCATAGCGACACGACCTTGATCATCGTATCGGCTCGCGATGCCACGGATCAGAAAGTCGCGGCGCTCGATCTTGGTGCCGACGATTATCTCACAAAGCCTTTCGATACCGACGAACTGCTGGCGCGGGTGCGAGTTGCGCTCCGCAATCGCATGACCAAGGATGGCGGCGTATCGACCGTTCGCGCCGGGGATGTCGAGATCGACCTGATCGCGCGTACGGTCATCAAAGCCGGCAAGGAAGTGCATCTGACGCCCAAGGAATATGCCGTCCTCGGGCAACTGGCCAAATTTCCTGGCCGCGTCATCACCCATGAGCAAATCATGGCGCATGTTTGGCCCAACGAGAAAGAGCATCATGTGGAATATCTGCGCGTTCTGGTGCGCACGCTGCGGCAGAAGCTGGAAACAGACCCGCAGCGCCCCAGGATCATCGGGAATGAACTGGGAATTGGGTACAGACTACGCTTTAACGTGGAGGGAGAAACTGAGGAGTTCGCTCCCTAGGGCATAATCGGATCGCTCTGGCTCATACCCGGTGGCTGTGAAGCAGTTTGCGCATTCTTCGGTAGTGAAGCGTGGCAACGGCATCCCATAGCTCTGGGATGGTTCTCGCAGCAGCTTTTCGCAGGATGGCCTTGAGCTTCGAAAAGGCGTTTTCGATGGGATTGAAAGTCGGGGCTGTATGGCGGCAGGAACAGCATATGCGCTCCGGTGGCTTCTATGGCTTTACGGGCAGCAATGCCTTATGGGCAGCGGATGCCACGCCTTGCCTGCCCCCGCAGACGGGCCATCTTTGTTGAGGCGCCGGTCTCATCAACGAACACCAGCCGATCGGGATCGAGGTCAGGTTGCGCCTTGAACCATGCGCGTCGCCGCGCGAGAACGTCGGGCCGCTCCTGCTCGCAAACGTGTGCCGTTTTTTTTGACGGTCATGGAACGACGGTCGAGGAAGCGCCAGATGGTGCTCGGCGCGAAGACCGCGCCATGCCCTGATCCAAGCATCTCGGCCAGTTCGAATAGCGTGATGTCCACCTGCTCCTCGATCACGCCAAGAATGACATCGCGATAGCTTTCGATCCTGCGCGACCGCATGTCGCCGCCCGCCGCGATAGACCGCCATCAACCGCCGCGATCACCCGAAAACGAAGATCCTCCGAGATCGACTTTGTCATGCCAGACTAGCCTCCTCGTCCGGTTGGCATGTTGAATCAGATTTCAAGGCCCAAAGAAATCCTCAATGATTCTGTCAGATCGGATTATGCGCTAGCTTCGCCTGAAGAGCTTGGAACCCGTCAGCAATATGAAGCTGCCGACGCATAGACCGGTCACGCAACCGATCGTGGTCAGCCATTCCAGCAATCCGGGATCATCAGGCAGGGAGCGGGCTTTGATGCCATGTTGTGCCTGTCCCATCAGGCAGGCCAGCACGGTGATCGCAGCACCGATCAGGCGAACCCCGATATCGACGATGGTTATGTGAAATGTCATGCGGACGGCGGTACATCATACGGGCATTGGATTTCGAGAGTAGGAAGCGCGGCCGGGCGTAGGAATTTCCATATGCGGTGCTGGCGTATAGCGAATTTACTATGCTTCTTGCCTTTTGTCGCCCTCGAATTCCTATGCGGCTTTCCGCTACGCACCGCCAGTGCTCGACCGATCTTCCCACGCAGAAAAGAACCGCAGGCAGCGAGTTCGCACTTGGATTGTACGCTGGCTTGGTGCTCAGGGCGCGGGTAACCTTACTCTCTATATGGTTTCCGTCATGAGCGCAGCGGTGCTGATCATGAAATGGCTCGAATAGAGGGTCAAATTTCAACCTGAGACCCAAGTTCCACAACCCGGTTGGTGGGTAACTTGAAAAATTCCATCGGAGTCTCCGCGTTGCGCATCATCCATGCGAAGAGCTTCTCGCGCCAGATCGCCATGCCCGGCCGTGAAGATGGGATGAGCGTCTGGCGGCTCAGGAAATAGCTTGTATCGCTGATGTTGATTGGGGCGCCGCAACCTCCCACCGTTTTCATGGCAGCGGGAATATCGACATCTTCCATGAAACCATGGCGCCAGACGATACGGTAGAAACCCTCGCCCCAATTTGTAACCTCGGAGCGTCCGGCGAGCGGCAGATGGGGAACGCCCTCGGTCAGTATCGTCAGGATTATGACCCGCTCATGCAATATCTTGTTGTGCTTCACATTATGGAGCAGTGCCGGCGGCACGCCTTCGACCCGTGACGACAGGAAAATGGCGGTGCCTGGCACGCGCTTCAGCGAATGCGATATAGACTGAATGAACAGAGGCACCTCCATGGCGCCCTCGTTCATATAATGATGCATGATCTTGCGCCCCTTCGACCAGGTGGTGAGTGCAACGAAAGTCACGGCAGCGACCAGTAGCGGGAACCAGCCGCCATCGGGAATCTTGGTCGCGTTCGACGCGAAATAGGCACCGTCGATCAGCAGGAACAGGCCAGTGGTCGCGCCGGCAAGCCACGGGTTCCAGCGCCAGACACTGAAGGTCAGCACGCCCATCATGCAGGCTGTGATGACCATCGTGCCGGTGACCGCGATGCCATAGGCGGCGGCGAGGTTGCTCGATGACTTGAAGCCGATCACAAGCAGAAGAACAAAGCCGAGCAGCGCCCAGTTGACGAGCGGGACTGAAGCGCCCCGGCTTTTCAGGAGGCTCCAACTTGTGAGAAGGAGCATCCGTGATGAGCAAGACGACGAACAAATTTTCTCCTGAAGTCCGGGAGCGCGCGGTCCGTATGGTCGCGGAGCAGCGAGCTGAATATGGCTCGGAATGGGAAGTGATGAAGTCGATCGCGGCGAAGATCGGCTGCTCGCTGGAGACGCTGCGCCGCTGGTGCCGGGAGGAGGCGAGCCGACGAGCGGGACCAGCGGCGCTGGCTGCCGATGACCGTGAGCGGCTGAGATTGCTTGAGCGCGAAGTGAAGGAGTTGCGCCGGGCCAACGAGATTTTGCGCAAGGCATCAGCATATTTTGCGTTGGCGGAGCTCGACCGCCCCGGGAGATGATGATGGCGTTCATCGACGCCCATCGCGAGGATTTGGGGATCGAGCCGATCTGCCGCGAACTGGCGATCGCCCCTTCCTCCTACCATGAACATGCTGCACGCCGTGCCGATCCCGGGAGGCGTCCGGCACGTACCCGGCGCGATGAGGAGATCAGGGAGCAGATCAAGCGAGTCCATGAGGCCAGCTTCGGCCTCTATGGCGCACGCAAGGTCTGGCACCAGATGCGGCGTGACGGCATCATGGTGGCGAAATGCACGGTGGAACGATTGATGCGCGCCATGGGACTGGCGGGCGTCCGGCGTGGAAAGAAGACAGTCACCACTGTCAGCAACCCGAAGGCACCGTGTCCGCTGGACAAGGTCAATCGGGAGTTTCGCGTCAGCCGGCCCAACGCTCTGTGGGTTGTCGATTTCACCTACGTGCATACCTGGGCGGGCTTCGTCTATGTCGCATTTGTGATTGACGCTTTTGCCCGGCGGATTGTGGGGTGGAAGGTCAGCACGTCAGCCACTGCAGGCTTCGTTCTGGATGCCCTGGAGCAGGCGATTCATGCCCGCAGGCCAAGTCCCGATGATGGGCTGATCCATCATAGCGACAGGGGAGTTCAATACCTTGCGATGAACTATACCCAGCGCTTGGCCGAGGCCAAGCTCGTTCCCTCGGTGGGCAGCGTCGGCGATTCCTATGATAATGCATTAGCTGAGACGATCAACGGCCTTTACAAGGCCGAGGTCATCTGGCGGCAGCGGTCATGGCCAAGCGTTTCGGCCGTGGAAATGGCAACACTGCGCTGGGTCGATTGGTACAATAATCACCGGCTCTTCGGCCCTATCGGGCACATCCCGCCCGCTGAGGCCGAAGACAATTACTATGCAGCCCTCGAGAACCTCGATATGGCTGCATAGCCCAATGAAAACTGCCTCCTGAAAAGCCGGGGCGCTTCAGGACATAGATTTGTCCCGCAGCAGACGCGCTCGTATGGGCGATACGGATGCGTGGCAGGAAGCCAAGCTGGACCGCTTGTTGCGTCACCGAGAAAGCGCCGGAAATCACCGCCTGGCTTGCGATCACCGTCGCCATCGTCGCGAGGATGACGAGCGGCAGGCGCGCCCATTCAGGCGCCAGAAGGAAGAAGGGATTGGTCGCCGACGCAGGATTGTCGAGCAGTAAAGCGCCTTGGCCCATATAATTGAGCAACAGGCATGGGAAGGCCGCATAGAGCCAGGAGATGCTGATCGCCTTGCGGCCGAAATGGCCCATATCCGCATAGAGCGCTTCGGCCCCCGTCACCGCCAGCACCACTGAACCCAGCGCCAGGAAGGCGAGTTTCGGGTCGATCAAGAAGAAATGCACGGCCCAATAGGGGTTGATGATGCCGATGATCATGGGATGTCTGATGAGATTGATTACGCCCAGAACGGCCAGCGCCAGAAAATAGACGATCATGATCGGTCCAAACAACAGGCCAACCCTGGCGGTGCCATGTTTCTGGATCAGGAACAGGCCGATAAGGATGATCGTCGCGATCGGCAGGACATAGGCCTCGAACGCGCTGTTCACGACAGTCAGACCCTCCACGGCGGACAGGACCGACATGGCCGGAGTGATGATAGCGTCGCCGTAGAAGAGGGCCGTCGCCAGAACGCCCAGCATCGCGATGGCGGGCGTCCATTTCGTATCGCCCAGCTTGCGTGAGATGAGTGCCAGCAATGCCATGCTCCCGCCCTCGCCCTTATTGTCGGCCCGCATCACGATGAACACATATTTAAGCGTGACGAGCAGCGTCATCGTCCAGAAGATGAGAGAAAGCACGCCAAAGATATGATCTGGGTCCACGGCCAGTGGATGATGGCCGACAAAGCTCTCTTTCAGGGCGTAAATCGGGGAGGTGCCGATATCTCCGAATACCACGCCCAACGCGCCCAGCGCGAGGACAGGTAGTTTTCCGTGCGATCCGGTTTCATGCCCGAATGTTTCGCTCGGTTGTTCCGTCATCGACCTTCATGCTCGCCTTGTTGAAGGCACGCTATCGCACAAAGCCGCATTTTGTTTCTATATGAGCTTTTGACCGATTGCATATGAATTGCATATGTTTTGTCGAACCTGCGGTGAAACATGGCGAATCCTATGCAATCTCAACGCAAAGCGCCATTTCCTCCTCTCGAGTTTCTATGCTCCGATGCGTATTTGGAGCGCCTCTTCTGAAGAGGTGTTCGTCATGATCGCATGGCATGAAAAATTAAGAGCGCGGATTGGCCTCAGGATCGCTGGTATAGGATTTCTGGCGTCAGCCTGGATGGAATGCGAATGGCTGCAGAATATGGTTTTGGCCAGTCCGTCTGCCGAAGCATCCCCCCAGCGATGCCTGCTCGCCGCTGTCATGTTCGCCAGTGCGAACTTAGGGTTGCTCCTGACATTCGTAGGTGGGGGGCTGTGGAAGCCAGTGCCCGTATCGGATCGGTGGGCAACGCGCATACCGATGCCCGTGGTGCGTGAACTGGAGCCGGCCATGCTCATGATGACGACCGCTCGGGGAGGCAACAGCAATCAGGAAAGCAGAGACGCACATTATGACGGAGAAAGATCTCCAGTTCGTCATTCCCACCTACCGCCTGCGGGACGTGGGCGTAACAGTGGAAGCCTATGACGACAATTTCAGGCGAAGCGGGCAGACGGCGCCGATAATCGTCTTCGATGACAGTTCACTCGCCAATCATGACAAATATTTTGGCGCGCTGGAGCGCGTTAAGACCCACAATGATCTCTTTTACGTAGGACCAGCGGAAAAAGAGCAGTTCGTAGCCTATATCTGCCGACGCCTGCGTGACCGGAAGCTCGATGTTCTGGTTCGGAACCTCTTTCGTCCGAGCTATGGCGGCAATCGCAATTTCACGCTGATGTATACGCTGGGCGACCTCATGGTCAGTGCAGACGACGACATGCGCCCTTATGGCCTGATCGAGGACAGTCCAGAATCGCTGGCTCACGACGAAATCAGTCGTGGGAAGCTCATCCCGCGCGGCGCCAATGGACATACGCGCAAATCATACGACATCCTTCAGTCTTTCCACGACATACTGGGCAAGCCTGTCTGCGACGCTCCGCCCAATTATGAGCGCGGAGAGATGCTGCTGGACACGTCGATGCACCTGGAATCCAATACTTCGCTGGGCCTTTCACGCGAAAACTCGCTATTCATGCAGGAAGGCAGGCTGTCAAAGGGCGCCATCGTCAAAATGGCCCAGACATTTCGTACAGGGACCAATGATATCGACGCGGCTGATTATATCGACATGTTCCTGGAGGATCATGCGCGCACCGATGCCGAAGCACTGAACGACCTCTATGTGCTGGTGAATTTCCGACCATGTGTCACAACACGCAACTGGCGTATGGACTGCGGCGTGGCGGGTTATGACAACAGTACCGGCCTGCCGCCTTTTTTCCCCACCAGGCTGCGGTTCGAGGATTATATCTATCGGCTGTGGGTCCAGCAGCCAGGCATTGCCGCCGCACATGTCGATTCAGCACAGACCCACATCAAGAACAATTATATGCGCGAACCGCTGGCATCCGAATTGTTCAACGAATCGATCTGCACGCTCCTGAAAAAGAAGATCCGCACGACACTGCGCAAGATGGACGATGTCAGTATCTCCTTCGATTATGAAGGGTCGGTGACATTGGAAGACAGCCAGGAAATCCTCCATGGCGCCCAGAAGCTGCATAGCAAGGTGCTCAACGCCCAGACTTTAGCGCGCACGGACGAACGCAAGCAAGCCCTTGCCCTGTTCGCATCCAATCTCGCGCGAACTTTCTATGATTTCGAACCGGATTTCTTCCAGCAAAATGTCAGTCGCATGGTCGATGATGAGGTCGGCCTTATCCGCTCATCTCTGGAAATCTGGCCCACCCTTCTGGAGATCGTGTATTTTCGGAAGAAATGTCATTCGTTGCCCATGCAACGGGTGAAGGGATGCGCGGTAAGTGCGAAGAAGCGTGTGGAGCTACCCGCTCGCGTCGCAGCATAACAGGATAAGCGGCATCGCATCGGAAAATGTGATGCCGCCTGCTGCTTGAATATAATGAAAATACAATGGGATCGGCATTTACATCCTCTCGATATTAAATGTCGATCTGTCTTAGTTGATCCTCCTCGCTGGGCTGCGCCGAGCAGCCGGAGAATCTTCAAGAGGGCATCATGAAATTACTTTTTGTCGCGCCAATGTTCATGTTGGGCTCTGTGCCCATGGCTGCGTTCGCACAGGACGAGCAGACTTCCCCTGTTATCGTTTCGGCATCGGCGACGCTTGCTTCGGATTATCGATTCCGCGGCGTCTCACAGTCCGACAAAGCCATGGCCATTCAGGGCGGTCTTACGGTTTCGCATGAAAGTGGCTTATATGTCGGGACCTGGGCATCGAACCTTTCCGGCTGGGGTACATTTGGCGGGGCCAACATGGAACTGGATTTGATTGCCGGATATAAAATGCCGTTGGCGGACAATGCGACGCTCGATGTCGGCCTTACCTGGTATATGTACCCGAGCGGCGCTGACGACACGGATTTTGCAGAGCCCTATGTAAAGCTGAGCGAAACGACGGGTCCGCTGACCCTTACCGCTGGGGCCGCCTATGCCCCAAAACAATATGCGCTTGCCAATGTGGCCAATCACCCTGACAGCCGTGGCCAGAAACAGGATAATCTTTATCTTTGGGGTGATGGCGCCGCCGCGATCAGTGGAACCCCCTTCGCCGCAAAGGCACATATCGGCCATTCAAATGGTAATCCGGGGTTGGGGCCAAATGGCACCAGCGTTGCGCCGACCGGAGACTATTGGGATTGGTCGCTCGGTTTGGAGGCGACCTGGAAAAACCTGACGTTCAACGTCTCCTATATCGACACCGATATCTCGAAGCGAGAAGCCTCACTGCTTCAGCCCAATTTCAGCAAAGGGCAGGATGGCATCGGCTCCATTGCTGACGGAACGATGGTCATATCTTTGACCGCCGCATTTTGATCGCGAAACTGGCTCGGACATTGATGATCTGAGCCAGTTCACTATGGTAGCTATGAATAGCCCCTAGGCTCAGGACCTATTAAATTGCTTGCGATGATGAGGATCGGTTGATTCAATGGCGTGGCGAGGAGGCGCTGCCATGAGTGATCTGATCTGGTTGTCGGAGGCGCAGATGCGCCGGATCGAGCCGTATTTCCCACTGTCGCACGGCGTGCCACGGGTGGATGATCGTCGGATCATCAGCGGCATCATCTTCGTCATCAGGAACGGCTTGCGATGGCGCGATGCGCCCGCCGATTATGGTCCGCCGAAGACGATCTATAATCGCTTCATCCGGTGGAGCCGGCTCGGGGTGTTCAACAAGATCTTCTCCGCCCTTTCCGCGCAAGGCGGCAAGCCCGACCAGTTGATGATCGATGCGACCCACCTGAAGGCGCACCGGACAGCGGCCAGCCTGCTTAAAAAGGGGCTGTTCCCAGACGTATCGGACGCACCAAAGGCGGCCTGAACTCGAAGCTCCATGCCGTATGCGACGACAAGGGCAGACCGCTGGTCATGCTGCTGAGCGAGGGCCAGATGAGCGACTACAAGGGAGCAGCCCTGATGCTCGACGCTTTGCCCCGCGCCAAAGTCCTGCTCGGCGATCGAGGTTATGACGCCGACTGGTTCCGCAACGCGCTCGCCGAACGCAACATCGCGGCCTGCATCCCGTCAAAGAGGAACCGGAAGATCCCGATCCCGCACAATGCCATGCTCTATCGCCAGCGCCACAAGATCGAAAATATGTTCGGCAGGCTCAAAGACTGGCGGCGCATCCATACCCGCTACGATCGATGCGCTCACACATTCATGTCCGCCATCTGTATCGCTGCAACCGTCATCTTCTGGATCAATCAATGAGTCCTGATCTTAGTTTTCTAGACGGCTTGAGCCATCAAAGCCTGCTGCCGTCCGAAGTCGACGGGCGGCAGAATGGGATTGGATCGAGCCCTATTTGCCAGCACCTTGTCATGTGGGACGGCGCTGGCCGATGGGGGAGATCATCGAGGGGATTTCCTATCTGTTGCGAGCCGGATGCCCATGGCGGCTATTGCCCGACAGTTTTCCGCCATAGCGCACGGTCTAGCGATGGTTCTGCGCCCTGCGTGACGAGGGGCTGTTCGAGAGCCTGAACCGCCATCTGGTCCAGATCGACCGTATCCGAGCAGGGCGGGAGCCGGTGCCATCAGCGGCGGTCATTGACAGCCAAAGCGTGAAAACGACCGAAGCGGGTGGGCCGCGTGGCTATGATGCAGGCAAGAAGATCATGGGCCGCAAACGGCACGCCATGGTCGATACAGATGGCCGGACACTCGCCTTGCTGGTCCATAGCGCTGATGTGCAGGATCGCGATGGCGCTGTGCCGCTGCTCAAGCAATCGCGCCAACGCCACCCTTGCGTTGAACAGATCTTCGCTGACAGCGCCTACAATAGCGACCGCGTCCGCAACGCTACCGCCATGACCGCCGAAATCGTCCGGAAATTCGCCGATCAAACCGGCTTTGTCGTCCATCCAAGGCGATGGGTCGTCGAACGAACCTTCGCATAGATCAATCGAAACCGACGCCTCGCCAAAGACTTCGAGCGAACCATAAAATCCGCGACTGCTCTGCTATATGCCGCAGCAGCCATCGTCCTTATCCGCCGCATCGTTCGTTACGCATGAGATTCAAGACAGGCCCTAAACATCTCAATGTAATCGAACACGTCCTGCCGGGCTTCTTGACATGTTTTATAGGTGCGTCGGCAGCTACGAAAATGTGGGGAAGTTTTGGCGCTTACCCGCTTATAATTCGGCGGGCTCTTGTTTGTAACGAAAACCGGATTTGAAACGACGACCGTCTGCATATGCGCCTGACGAGACGGCAGCACAAAAGGCAGCCCTTAGGACCGTTCGGCTGCCGACATCGGATTTTACGACTGCTTGAATTAGCAACCTCCTGGTTGCGGGAGTAGGATTTGAACCTACGACCTTCAGGTTATGAGCCTGACGAGCTACCGGGCTGCTCCATCCCGCGACGTTACACTACTTGTGTAGCAGTGTGATTGAAGCACAAAAAGGCGGTTACTTATGAACCGCCTTTTTATGTAATCATGAATGGGTTTTAGATATATGCGCGAGCTACAATGCCTGGCGACGCCCTACTCTTCCAGTGCTTGAGCAATAGTACCATCGGCGCAGACTGGTTTCACGGCCGAGTTCGGGATGGGATCGGGTGGGTCACAGACGCTATGGTCACCAAGCAATGAAGCTTGCGCATATAAGGGTTTTAATCGGTGCCGTGCACATGAGTGTTTGCTTGTCAAACACGGCAACAGCCGCGTTTTCATTTTCACTTGAGAAAATGAACGTTCAAACAACTTAGTAGATCTGGCTTGTTTTATAACCGCCATTTTCAACGTCTGCGCTGGTGCTTTGTCCAGTGCTGTTGTTGATGGTGGGACTCTGCGGTTCATAAGAACCGTTTAAGCGTGATCAGAGCAATTAGGACTGGTTAGCTCCATGCGTTACCGCACTTCCACATCCAGCCTATCAACGTCGTGGTCTACGACGGCTCGAAGAAATCTTATCTTGAGGGAGGCTTCCCGCTTAGATGCTTTCAGCGGTTATCCCGTCCATACATAGCTACCCTGCTGCGCCACTGGCGTGACGACAGGTACACCAGAGGTATGTTCAACCCGGTCCTCTCGTACTAGGGTCAACTCCTCTCAAATTTCGACGCCCACGGCAGATAGGGACCAAACTGTCTCGCGACGTTCTGAACCCAGCTCACGTACCACTTTAATTGGCGAACAGCCAAACCCTTGGGACCTGCTCCAGCCCCAGGATGTGATGAGCCGACATCGAGGTGCCAAACGATTCCGTCGATATGAGCTCTTGGGAATCATCAGCCTGTTATCCCCGGCGTACCTTTTATCCGTTGAGCGATGGCCCTTCCACGAGGGACCACCGGATCACTATGACCGACTTTCGTCTCTGCTCGACTTGTCAGTCTCGCAGTCAGGCGGGCTTATGCCATTGCACTCTAACAGACGGTTTCCAACCGTCCTGAGCCCACCATCGCGCGCCTCCGTTACTCTTTAGGAGGCGACCGCCCCAGTCAAACTACCCGCCACAGAGGGTCCCTGCACCGGATAACGGTGCGAGGTTAGACATCAGAAAACAACAGGGTGGTATTTCACCTATGGCTCCACGACAACTGGCGTCATCGCTTCAAAGCCTCCCACCTATGCTACACAGTTCTTTCCTAATGCCACTCTGAAGCTGCAGTAAAGGTGCACGGGGTCTTTCCGTCTAACCGCGGGTACTCCGCATCTTCACGGAGAATTCAATTTCGCTGAGCATATCCTGGAGACAGTGGGGAAGTCGTTACGCCATTCGTGCAGGTCGGAACTTACCCGACAAGGAATTTCGCTACCTTAGGACCGTTATAGTTACGGCCGCCGTTTACCTGGGCTTCAATTCAGAGCTTGCACTCCTCCTCTTAACCTTCAGGCACCGGGCAGGCGTCAGGCCCTATACGTCGTCTTGAAGCCGACTTAGCAGAGCCCTGTGTTTTTGCTAAACAGTCGCTACCCCCTGGCCTGTGCCCCCCATCAGTGCTTGCGCATAGATGGGGCCTCCTTCTTCCGAAGGTACGGAGGCAATTTGCCGAGTTCCTTCAGGATACTTCTCTCAAACGCCTTGGTATACTCTACCATTCCACCTGTGTCGGTTTAGGGTACGGTCTATACGGTGGGGCTATTTCCTGGGACACCTTCCCAGCCAGGAGCAATCCAATAAGCCCTGACCAGTTACGGCATCCGTCACACACCACCAGGCCCACGAATATTAACGTGGTTCCCATCGACTACCCCCTTCGGGCTCGTCTTAGGGGCCGGCTTACCCTGCTCAGATTAGCTTTAAGCAGGAACCCTTGGAATTTCGGCGACAGTGCATCTCACACTGTTAATCGCTACTCATGTCTGCATTCGCACTTCCGATACCTCCACGGTCGGTTACCCTTCCGCTTCAACGGCCTACGGAACGCTCCGCTACCGCTCAGTCAAAGACTGAACCCTAAGCTTCGGTGCACGTCTTGAGCCCCGTTACATCTTCGCCGCAGGATCTCTTGTTTAGACCAGTGAGCTGTTACGCTTTCTTTAAAGGATGGCTGCTTCTAAGCCAACCTCCTGGTTGTTTTGGAAATCCCACATGCTTTCCCACTTAGACGTGACTTGGGGACCTTAGCTGTAGGTTAGGGCTGTTTCCCTTTTGACGACGGACCTTAGCACCCGCCGTCTGTCTGCCGAACTAGACTCGTTGGTATTCGGAGTTTGGTTAGAATTGGTAGATCTCGCGACCCCCGCATCCATCCAGTGCTCTACCCCCAACGGCAAATATTCGACGCTCTACCTCAATAGATTTCGCGGAGAACCAGCTATTTCCCGGCTTGATTGGCCTTTCACCCCTAAGCACAACTCATCCGACAATTTTTCAACATTGAACGGTTCGGTCCTCCAGTGCGTGTTACCGCACCTTCAACCTGGTCATGCATAGATCGCCGGGTTTCGGGTCTAATGCATCAAACTATGGTCGCCCTATTCAGACTCGCTTTCGCTGCGCCTACACCTAACGGCTTAAGCTTGCTTGATACACTAAGTCACAGACCCATTATGCAAGAGGTACGCGGTCAGGTCTCAAGGACCCTCCCACTGCTTGTAGGCATCCGGTTTCAGGTACTGTTTCACTCCCCTCATCGGGGTGCTTTTCACCTTTCCCTCACGGTACTGGTTCACTATCGGTCATGTACGAGTATTTAGGCTTGGAGGGTGGTCCCCCCATGTTCAGACAGAGTTTCACGTGCTCCGCCCTACTCAAGTCCTGAGATATCATTTTCGCATACGGGGCTGTCACCCGCTATGGCCGAACTTTCCAGATCGTTCTGCTAACTATATCCCAGGCACTGGCCTGGTCCGCGTTCGCTCGCCACTACTAACGGAATCTCGGTTGATGTCTTTTCCTCCGGGTACTGAGATGTTTCAGTTCTCCGGGTTCGCTTCACCAAAGCCTATTTTATTCAGCTTAGTGATACCTCTTCCATTTAACTACGCTGCCGGCCAAATCCGAAGATCAACACCGACTACGGAATTAAATGGTGAAGGTGGGTTGTCCCATTCGGAAATCGCGGGATCAAAGCCTGCTCACGGCTCCCCCACGCTTATCGCAGCGTGCCACGTCCTTCATCGCCTGTACATGCCAAGGCATTCACCAGATGCCCTTACCTCACGCTTGAGAGTCCA
>NZ_JBLZXE010000003.1:602500-800000 GCF_056156825.1 Sphingobium sp. RS1
ACCAAGGATTTCCGTGGCTTTCAGCCATGTCGAAAAAAGATGGGCGCAGCAGGTTCAGACCCGTCGCGCCCATATATGCCATCCGTTTTTGCGGGGAATCGTCGAATCAAGCCTTTGAAAGGGCTTGAGAATCACGTCGGCCGATTCAGGCCAGCGGTTCCCCTTCCCAGATTTCGGTGTCGACCTGCGCCTGCGCCTCTCTGGGATAGCGCGGCCCCGACGGCGCATCAAAGGGGAAGAGCGCATCGACCGCCGCCATCAGCGCCTCCGGCCAGTCGCGCGACAGGGTAGCCAGATCCTCGTCCAGATGCGCGATGCTGGTGGTTCCGGGGATCGGCACGACATGGTCGCCCTTCGCCAGCAACCAGGCCAGACATAATTGGGCGGCCGTGCACCCTGCCTCCATCGCCAGCGCCTTGAGCTGATCGACCAGACGCAGGTTGGCTTCCAGATGGGGCGATTGGAAACGCGGCATTGCACCGCGAATATCACCGGGCAGCAGATTGGCCGCATTGGGATTGCCCGCCAGCAATCCGCGCCCGACCGGCGAGAAGGCAACGAAAGCGACATCCAGTTCCGCACAGGCATCGAGCACAGCCACTTCGGGATTACGCACCCAGGGTGAATATTCGGTCTGCATCGCAGCGATCGGATGCACCGCATGCGCGCGGCGCAGCGTCGCCGCCGACATTTCCGACAGGCCGATCGCGCCAATCTTTCCGGCTTCCCTCGCCCGGGCAAGCGCGCCGACCGATTCCTCGATCGGCACAGCAGGGTCGAGCCGGTGGAGATAATAGAGATCGATATGGTCGACCTTCAACCGACGCAGCGAATCCTCCAGCACCCGCTCGATCGCCGCCGGCGATCCGTTCAGCCCACGCTTGCCATCAATTTCCGCCAGCACGCATTTGCTCGCCAGGGTGAATTCCCCCCGCCGGTCCATCAGCGTGCGGCCCAGCAATTCCTCATTCGCGCCGAAGCCATAGAGCGCGGCGGTATCGAACAGGGTCACGCCGGCATCCAGCGCATGCCGAAGCAACCGCTCCGCCTCCGCCGCGTCGGGACGCGGCAGATAGGCGTGGGACAGGTTCATGCAGCCAAGGCCGATGGCCGAGACGGTGAAGGGGCCGATCTTGCGGGTGGGAAGGCTCGTCATCTCTACAGGGGCAATCCTACATAATTTTCCGCGATCGTGGTCTGCGCCGCGACCGAGGACGCGATATAGTCGAGGTCGGCGACCTGCATCCGGCGATCAAACGCATCGCTATCGGGGAAGCGGTGCATCAGCTTCGTCAATTGCCATGAGAAGCGTTCGGATTTCCAGACGCGGGCCAGCGCCTTGTCCGAATAGCCGGCCACCGCGTCGCTGTCATGACGTTTGATGTAGCCGGTCAGCGCCTGCGACAGATAATAGACGTCCGACATGGCCAGGTTCAGCCCCTTCGCACCGGTCGGCGGCACGATATGCGCGCTGTCGCCCGCCAGCATCAGCCGGCCATGGCGCATCGGTTCGAACACGAAGCTGCGCAGCGGTGCGATCGATTTTTCCAGCGCCGGGCCGCGGGTGATATGCGCGGCCGCTTCCGGCCCCAGCCGGGTCGCCAGTTCATCCCAAAGCCGATCGTCGGGCCATTCTTCGATCTTCTCGTCCAGCGGCACCTGAATATAATAGCGGCTGCGCGTTTCCGACCGCATCGATGCCAGCGCAAAGCCACGCTCGTGATTGGCATAGATGAGTTCATGGTTGCAGGGCGGCACATCGGCCAGAATGCCGAGCCAGCCGAAGGGATAGACCTTCTCATAGGCCATCGCCACCGAAGCCGGAATCGCCTTGCGCGACGGGCCATGGAAGCCGTCGCAGCCGCACAGGAACTGGGCGTCGATCCGGTGAGTCGCGCCATCCTTGCTATAGGTAAGATATGGCGCATCGCTCTCGACATCATGCAGCGCCACGTCCGCCGCCTCATAGATGATCTCCAGCCCCCGTTCGGGCGCCGCTTCCATCAGGTCGCGGGTCACTTCGGTCTGGCCATAGACCATCACCTGCCGCCCCGTCAGCTCCGCGATATTGATGCGGATCAGCCGCTCGCCATCGGCAAGGTGAAAGCCATCATGCGGCAATCCTTCGGCATGCATGCGCGCGCCCAGACCCAACCGGTCCATCAGGTCGGTGGTGGTGCGCTCCAGCACGCCCGCGCGAATGCGGCCCAGCACATAATCGGGTGAGGCCCGCTCGACGATCACAGCTTCAATGCCCTCGGCACGCAGCAGATGGCCGAGCATCAGCCCGGCGGGGCCAGCGCCGACGATGGCGACTTGCGTTTTCATGCTATCCTCTCCAGTCCATATGGAATGGAGGCGATGATGCCCCGCGCGCCACGGCGCGCCCATGGCCGGATCATCTTATGACTTGGACGATCGATCAACCCTGGCAGAAGGAAACTCGCCTCCCTCCCTCCAAAACTAGCGGATATCCCGCAGATGCTGGTTCTCAGCCATGGATGATGCGCCCGCGCACCCTTCAGGCCGCCGGCAGCGTCACCACGCTGTCGGGCGCATCGCGCAGGCGCAGATAGAGTTTGCCATCCTGCGGCGCAGGCGCCTTGAGCGCCGACCCGGTATAGCCCTGTGCCACCTGTGCCGCCTGGTCGAGCGCCGGCGTCGCACCCACCGCATCGATCAGGAACAGGTCGCGTCCCTTGATGGTGCAGCCCGCCGCCTTTTCCTCGCAGGCCACCGCCTCGATCTGCGGCAGCCGTGCCAGTGTCACCAGGGGTTGCCAGTCGCTGACCTCGGCGCCGCGCAGCAGGCGAAAACGCAGCGGTCCGAACAGGGATGGCGCCATGATCCTGGGGTTCAGCGTCGCCACCATCACCTTGGGGCCTTCCAGCCGAAGCCCGTTGGCTGCGGTCAGCCGGATCGGCGCTGCCTCTTCATCGGCAGGCGCCACCTCAATCATGTCGCTGGCGCTCAGCTTCGTCCCTTCGCCGGCACGGACCGAAAAGACCAGCTGGCCATTGTCCGGCAACAGATTGTCGCCATTCAGCGCCAGCGCCTTGCCATTTGCAGGCGGCGTGCCCAGGCTGATATCCTTGCTCAACAACCCAACTTGCGGCCGCGCCGCTGCCACCGTCACGGAAAGGCTCACATTGCGTCCGTCACGCAAACGGATGCGCGCGCTCGCTTCGCTGCCGGCTTCACCCGCACCGCTGTCGCCCTGCGCCACCAGCCGCAGCCGATCGACCGATCCGTCGCGGGTCAGTCCATCCGGCCGCAACGTCAGGCCGCCGACATCCACGCTTTCCACCTGATCCAGCCGCTGCCCGGACAGCAGCGCCGCCTTGTCCCCCGCGTGGATCAGCATCCCGTCCAGCCGGCTCGCCTGCGCATAGCTGCGCACCGCCACCGCCGCAGGCTGGGCGACGCCCTGATATTTGACCTCGATGCTCAGCGCGCCGGGCTTCCGGTCCGCCAGCGGCACCGTCAGCGCCAGTGCATCGCGCCCCTGCACCTTCCATTCGACCGGTCGGGGCACGCCATCACCCTGCCGAATCATTACGCTTTCAACACAGGCGGGCGCGCCGCCCTTCAACACCAATCCATTGTCGCGGCCAACGACCAAGGCAGCAGCGTCGCCTTCGACCGACCAGGCTCCGCCATCGGGCATCTGCAACATGAAGTCCGGCCCCTCGAACCGATCGAAGCCCCAGCGGCCATAAAGATGCCCCTCGACGCTGCCCTTGAAGGCGGGCGGCAGGCCAGCGCCCGTCAGCACATAGCCGCCCCGGTCGGCGCGCGCTTCCACCGGCACTTCCACCGTCTCGCCCGATGCCGCCTTGAGTGCAAGTTTCACGTCGCGGGCATAGGTAGTGGAAAAGATCAGCGGCGCGCCTTCGACCGGCAGCACCGTGCCCGCCCGTGCGACGCAGACCGGCGCATCGCCTACGCGGCGTAGACGCGGCGGGCTGTCCGCTTCGATCGCCGGCATGGCGACGACCATCACCGACTTGGGTTTCTGGAAGGACGGCGCGGCGTTCAGCAGCAGCGACATGCCCTCGGGCTTGCGCACGCTCAGCGTCGGCAGATAGTCGAATTGCGGGCTGCTGAACGCGCCGAATATCTTCGCAATGTCGCGCACCACACCGATATAGGGGCTGTAAAAGCCATAGCCCGCCTCGCGCGTCGACGCGAGTTGCATGGCAAGGTCGGTGGGCGCGCCCGTCAGCGTCTCGGCCAGCGAACTGCTATGCACATCCGCCAGTACCAGCGACTCCCGATTGTCGAGCAGGCAGGATGCCTGCATCTCGACCACCTTCGACAGGCAATCCTCGTTCAGCTTGATTGACAGGCTGCGCGCCAGCGTCGGCGCAACGCTGCGCAGATATTCGGGATGGCTGTTTTCCTGCGCCTTGATCGCCACCATGAAGGCGTCCAGCCGTGACCGGTCGAGCGAAGCCTGGTTGAGATCCTGCGTCGCCCGCACGAACTCACCCGGCTTGCCCCGGACGGCATCGGACAACACGCCTTCCGCCCCGCCGGTATCGGGCACCAGGAACAGAACCATCTGGCGCGCGCCCTTGGGCACGGTCAGGACCAGCGCCTTGTCCTTGTCCTTCTTCTTCCATGTCTCGGCGAATTGCACCCAATCCTTTGGCGGCGGATTGGTCGCGCCGCGCAGGAAGGCCGACACCAGAATGAACCGCGCGCCCTGATCGGTCGGCAGATCCGCCTCGACCGACAGTCGATCGCCTTCGGACAGGCTCGGTACCTGCGCGATCGGCAGGCTCTGGTCGCCACGCATCACCAATATGTCGAGCGCCGGCCCCGGCATTTCGAACGGCGCCGGTTCGGCCGCGCCCAGAGAAGCGGGCGCCAGCATCGCCAAAGCAAGCGCACCCGCAGCATAGCGGGCAGTTCGCGTCATCCTGTCGATCGGCAATGGCGTCATCTGTTCGTCCGGTATCCTGTTGGCGCGACCCTGCATGCGCCTTTCCCACATGGGCCGGCACAAGCCAAGAGTGGAAGGGTAACGCCTCGCCCGGCCAGCGGTTCACTCCGCGCCCGCTTCGCCTTCCTCGGCGATCAGGCGCAGCGCTTCCCGCAGCAGGGAAATGTCCCTGCCGGCCAGCAACCGTTCGAACCGCGCTTCATGCGCATCCATGATGGCGTCGACCTGCGCGCGCAGCTGCTCGCCCGCCGATGTCAGCGACAGCGCCAGGCTCCGTCCATCGACCGGCGATTTCTCGACCAGTCCCCGCCCGGCCAGCGCCGCGATCAGCGGCACCATATTGGCGCGCTTGATGCCCAGCATCCGCCCGATATCGCTCTGGATACAGCCCGGATTGGCGCCGACCAATATCAGGATCGTCCCCTCCACCGGCCGCAGCCCGATCTCCGCCAGCGCGACGCCCAGACCGGCCATCATCGCGGCCGATGCCCGACGCAGCATATAGCCCAGGCGCGGCGCCACCGGGTCTGTCAGGCGATCGGCAAGGGGGGGGGGCTTGTCCATATATCCGGCAATAATGTTATTGCTCAGAACAATCAACATTGCTATGTTTCATAACAATAAGAAGGAGCCAGGATATGCCTGCATCGGAAATTTCCCTGCTGATCGGCGGCGAATCGCACGCCACGGCTGCCACGTTCGAACGCACCAATCCGGTTACGGGCGCGGTCGCCACCCGCGCATCGGCCGCCAGCGTCGATGACGCCATTGCCGCCGTGGATGCGGCGCAGGCCGCTTTCCCCGGCTGGTCGGCCCTTGGCCCCAATGCCCGCCGCGCCGCCCTGATGAAGGCCGCCGACGCGCTGGACGCAAGGGCCGCCGACTTCGTCGACGCGATGATGGAAGAAATCGGCGCGACCGAAGGCTGGGCCCGCTTCAACCTGATGCTGTCCAGTTCCATGGTGCGCGAAGCCGCAAGCCTCACCACCCAGATCGGCGGAGAGGTCATCCCGTCCGACAAGCCCGGCTGCATCGCCATGGCGATCCGCGAACCGGCCGGCGTCGTATTGTCCATGGCCCCGTGGAATGCTCCAATCATCCTTGCCACCCGCGCCATCGCCGTGCCGCTCGCCTGCGGCAATACGGTCGTGCTCAAGGCGTCGGAACAATGCCCCCGCACCCATGGCCTGATCGTTCAGGCCTTCATCGAAGCCGGACTTGGTGGCGGCATCGTCAACCTCATCACCAACGCGCCGCAGGACGCCGCCGACGTGGTCGGCGCGATGATCGATCATCCGGCCGTCCGCCGCGTCAACTTCACCGGCTCCACCTCCGTGGGCCGGATCATCGCGAAGCGCTGTGCTGAAAATCTCAAGCCAGTGCTGCTCGAACTGGGCGGCAAGGCGCCCCTCATCGTTCTGGAGGACGCCGATCTGGACGAAGCGGTGAAGGCCGCTGCCTTCGGTGCCTTCATGAATCAGGGTCAGATTTGCATGTCGACCGAACGGATCATCGTGGTCGACGCTGTTGCCGACGCCTTTGCGGAAAAATTCCGGGCCAAGGTCGCCACCATGGCCGTGGGCGATCCGCGCGAGGGCAAGACTCCGCTCGGCGCCGTGGTCGATACGAAGACCGTCGCCCATGTCCAGTCGCTGATCGCCGACGCGCTGGCATCGGGCGCAACGCAGCTGAACGGCGGCGACGCGGACGGCGTCCTCATGCCCGCCCATGTCATCGACGGCGTCACCCCGGACATGAAGTTGTTCCGCGACGAAAGCTTCGGCCCCGTCGTCGGCATCATTCGCGCCCGCGACGAAGCCCATGCGATCGATCTTGCCAACGACACCGATTATGGCCTGTCCGCTTCGGTCTTCACCCGCGACACCGCGCGCGGGCTGAAGGTCGCACGCCGCATTCAGTCGGGCATCTGCCACATCAACGGCCCGACCGTGCATGACGAAGCGCAGATGCCCTTCGGCGGCACCAAGGCATCGGGCTACGGCAAGTTCGGCGGCCGTGCCGGCATCGACAGCTTCACCGAACTGCGCTGGATCACGATGGAAACCGAGCCCGGCCACTACCCGATCTGATTGACCCCATTTCCCAATCCCGTTCGGGCTGAGCCTGTCGAAGCCCCTTCCTCATCTTCGCAAAACGCGCCCTTCGACAGGTTGAGGGCCAACGGATCAAAAGGACATATAGCCATGACCACCATCCTGCATGTCGACGGCGTCGACCAGACCGAACTCGAAACCGTCGCCTACACCGTCGAAGACGGCGTCGCCTGGGTCAGCTTCAACCGGCCGGACAAGCGCAACTGCATGTCGCCGCGCCTCAACCGCCAGATGATGCGCGTGCTCGATGAGCTGGAATATCGCACCGATGTCGGCGTCCTCGTCCTGACCGGCGAAGGCACCGCCTGGTCGGCAGGCATGGATCTCAAGGAATATTTCCGGGAAACCGAAGCGCAGGGTCTGGCCGGTACGCGCGGCGCACAGCGCGAAAGCTATGGCTGGTGGCGCCGCCTGCGCTGGTACCAGAAACCGACCATCGCCATGGTCAATGGCTGGTGCTTTGGCGGTGGCTATGGCCCGCTCTTCGCCTGCGACCTCGCCTTCGCGGCCGAAGAGGCACAGTTTGGCCTGTCCGAAATCAACTGGGGCATCCTGCCCGGCGGCGGCGCGGCCAAGGTCGCGACCGAACTCACCAATTTCCGCAACGCCATGTATCATTCGCTGATGGGCGAAAATGTCGATGGCAAGAAGGCCGCTGAATGGGGTTTCGTCAACGAAGCGCTCCCGCTCGACCAGCTCAAGGCCCGCGTCTCCGACGTCGCGCAGAAGCTGCTGACCAAGAATCCCGTGGCCTTGAAGGCGACCAAGGACGCCGTCCGCCGTGTCCGCGAAATGACCTATGACAATGCCGAGGATTATCTGATCCGCGCACAGGAATCGGCCAACAGCTTCGACAATGACGGCCGCAAGGAAGGCATCAAGCAGTTCATCGACGACAAGACATACAAGCCGGGCCTCGGCGCCTACGACAAGTCGAAGCAGAGCGCCTGACCTGCACGATCGGGCCGCTCCCACAGGGCGGCCCGCACTGCTATAACCAAAAAAATCGCAAAAGGAGAGGATATGAGCCAGGATTTGCCCCGTCGAAGCCTGTTGAAGGCCATGCCCGCCCTGACCCTCGCCAGCGTCGCAACCCCGGCCGCGGCATCCGACACGCTTGCCGTGCCGCCGCTGACCCTCGCCATGCGCCTGCGTGTGCTGATCGGCGCGCCGCAGGAACTGGGCATGGTGGATGGCGTGCGCAAACGGGTGATCCCCATCACCGGCGGCAGCGTCGATGGCCCGCGCCTCACCGGCAAGATATTGCCCGGCGGCGCCGACTGGCAATCGATCCGGGCGGACGGCACCGCCGACATCCTGGCGCGCTACACGATCGAGGCCAGCGACGGCACGCTCATCTCCATCGTCAACCCCGGCTATCGCCACGGCCCCGCGCCGGTGCTGGCCCGCATCGCGGCGGGCGAGGTGGTCGATCCCGCCCTCTATTATTTCCGTACCGCCCCACGCTTCGAGGTGGCAGGCGACAGTCCCCACGGCTGGCTCGGTCGTACCGTGTTTCTGTGCACCGCCGCGCGCTACAAGGATCATGTCGCGCTGGACATTTTCGCGGTCGGCTGACACGCACATCAGCATAAGAATTTGACGACAGGAGCAGGCATGACCGACATCAGGCGACAGTTGGACGAAGCGCCCATGGGCCGGCTCCAGATCGCGGCGATCATCCTGTGCATCCTGCTGAACGCGCTGGACGGGTTCGACGTGCTGGCGATCAGCTTCGCCTCGCCCGGCATCGCGAAGGAGTGGGGGATTGATCGCGCCGCGCTCGGTCTCGTCCTCTCGATGGAACTGATCGGCATGGCGGTGGGATCGGTTCTGCTTGGCAACCTTGCCGACCGTATCGGCCGGCGCCCCACCATATTGGGCTGCCTCGTCGTCATGGCGGCGGGCATGGCCGCCGCAACGCAGGCCTGGGATGTGCTGTCGCTCTCCGCCATCCGCCTTCTCACCGGCCTTGGCATCGGCGGCATGCTCGCCTGCACCAATGCCATGGTTGCCGAATTGTCCAACGCCCGCGCCCGCAGCCTGGCCGTTGCGATCATGGCGGCGGGCTATTCGGTCGGCGCCATCCTGGGCGGATCGGTCGCCTCGCAATTGCTGGTATCGGGTGGGTGGCGCGACATCTTCCTGTTCGGCGGCATCGTTACCGCCATCTTCCTGCCCGTTTCGCTCTGGCTGCTGCCCGAATCGATCGGCTTCCTGCTGCAAAAGCGCCCCGACGGCGCGCTCGCGCGCATCAACCGCCTGCTCGCCCGTATGGGCCATGCCCCTGCTGACGCCCTGCCCCCTGCCGACAGCAGCGCACCTGAACCGGCCTTCGCCACCCTCTTCGCGCCCGGCCTTGCCCGCACCACCATCCTGCTGACGCTCGCCTATTTCTGCCACATCATGACCTTCTACTTCATCCTGAAATGGGTGCCCAAGATCGTCGTGGACATGGGTTTCGCGCCATCGGCGGCAGGCGGCGTGCTGGTCTGGGCCAATGTCGGCGGCCTCATCGGTTCGCTGCTGCTCGGCGCGCTCAGTTGGCGCCTGCCGGTGCGCGGCCTCGTCATGGTTGCGATGGTCGCCTCGACAATCATGGTCACCGTCTTCGGGCAGGGGCAAACGACACTGGCGGGCCTCAGCCTCGTCGCCACCTGCGCAGGCTTCTTCACCAACGGCGCGGTGGTCGGCCTCTATGCGCTGGTCGCCCAGTCCTTCCCCACCGCCGTGCGCGCCGGCGGGACCGGCATCGTCATCGGCATCGGCCGTGGCGGCGCGGCGCTCGGCCCGATTCTTGCCGGCTTCCTCTTCACCCTCGATTTCGGTCTGCCTCTGGTCGCGCTGGTGATGGCGCTGGGATCGCTGATCGGCGCGGCCCTGCTCATGGGGCTGCGCGCCCGCCCTGCCTGAACCCTTGTCCACGGACGGGAACAGGCGCATGGATGGACGATCCATCATGTCGACCGCGCCCGTCCCCAGCTTCTACCTCTATGGCGAACCGCAGCGTAGCGTTGCGGAAGGCTTCGTCCATGTCGAAAGCCTCGACGATCGCTCCCGCCCGAGCGAATGGACGATCCGCCCACATGTCCATCGCGATCTCAACCATATCATCCTGATCGCGCAGGGCGGCGGCGCGATGCAGGCGGAGGCGGCGCAGGTGAGCTTCGACGCGCCCTGCCTGCTCCTGATCCCCGCCGGCATCGTCCATGGCTTCAGCTGGCACAGCGAATCCAGCGGCCATGTCACCACCATCGCCGATTCCTATCTGCGCCACCTGATCGCGCGCGACGCCGATCTCGCCCCGCTGTTCGCCCACCCCCAGGCGGTGCCCCTGCCCCCTGCCGAAGGCGACGCCGCGCAAACCGCCATCACCCGCATGGCGCAGGAACTGGGCTGGTCCGGCCCCGGTCAGCGCGCCGCCGTCGAATCCGCGCTGCTCTCGCTGATGGTGCTCGCGCTGCGCCATGCCCCCCTGACGCAGGCGGCCCGCCCCGGCACCGCGCGGCAAGCTGCCCTCGTCGCCCGCCTGCGCGAACGCATCGAACAGCGCTTTCGCCAGCGAGAATCCGTATCGGACCATGCCCGCGCACTCGGCACCAGCCTCACTGCCCTGCGTCAGGCCTGCGCCCATGTGGCCGGCAGTTCCCCAGCCCAGATGCTCGATGACCGCGCCTTGTTGGAGGCGCGCCGCCTGCTGCTCTATTCGCAATTGTCGGTGGCGGAAATCGCCTATGCGGTCGGCTTTGAAGACCCCGCCTATTTTTCGCGCTTCTTCACCCGCCATGTCGGCCAGCCGCCGCGCGACTGGCGTGCCGCGCGCGACGGTTGACGCCGCCGGCAACGGCCCTAAATGTCCGCCCATGACGGCGGACAAGCTCATCGACCTGCTGGTGGCCCGGCTGCTGCGCGACCATGGCAAGAGCAAGCATCACTGGCGCAAGGCGATCGGCCCGCTGCGCATCTACAGCCGCGACACCCATCCCCATTGCAATTGGAACGCGACGCCGACCGGCAGCTTTCAGGATGTAGCGCTGATCGAAACTCTGCTGGATGACCTGCGCATGGCGCATCCGCTGCTGAACGCGTAACAAAGAGGAAGGGCGCAGCGGACTGATCCGCCACGCCCTTCCTGCGACCCCGAAGGAAACTTGCCGATCAGCCGAGCTGCGTTTCCAGTTCACCCAGCACACGATAGCAGTCGAACACCTTGGCGACGCTCGAATTGGGATCGCGGCCTTCACGGATCGCGCTGATGAACTCACGATCCTGCAACTCGATGCCATTGTTCGACACGGCAACACCGGCCAGGTCGATCGGCTCTTCCTTGCCGTTCACCAGATCGTCGTAGCGCGCGATATAGGTGTCGGTATCGCCGATATAACGGAAGAAGGTGCCGAGCGGCCCGTCATTGTTGAAGGACAGCGACAGGGTGCAGATCGCATCCGTCTCGCTCTTCAACTGGATCGACATGTCCATGGCGATGCCCAGTTCCGGATGGATCGGCCCCTGCATGGCATGCGCCGACACGATCTTGCCCGCCTGATAGGCGAACAGATCGACCGTGTGCGCGGCATGGTGCCACAGCAGATGATCGGTCCAGGACCGCGGCTCGCCCTTTGCATTGATATTCTTGCGACGGAAGAAATAGGTCTGCACGTCCATCTGCTGAACGTTGAATTCGCCGGCCTTGATGCGGTTGTGGACGAACTGGTGCGACGGGTTGAAGCGGCGGGTATGGCCGACCATGCAGGTCAGGCCCGTTTCCTGCTGCTTGGCCAGCACCGCCTGCGCATCCTTCCAGCTGTCGGCCAGCGGAATCTCGACCTCGACATGCTTGCCTGCGTCCATGCAGGCGATCGCCTGTGCCGCGTGCATCTGGGTCGGCGTGCACAGGATCACCGCGTCGACATCGTCGCGCGCCAGCGTCTCGCTGAGGTCGGTGGTCACATGGCCGATGCCATATTTCTCCGCGACCTTCTTGGTCGCTTCCAGTTCGCGACCGATAATCGAGGTGACGGTTACGCCGTCGATATTCTTGAGGCCATCAAGATGCTTTTCGCCAAAGGCGCCGGCACCGGCCAGGGCAATACGCATGGAAAACTCCTTGTTCTTCTCCCCTCCCTTTCAAGGGAGGGGTCGGGGGTGGGTGCGAACGAAGCGAGCCGCGCCGATTGTTGAAAGAGAAAGGCCTATTCCGCCGCGATCGCCGTCACATCGCTGCCGGTCATGTCCAGCCCTTCGCCATTGTCGGGACGCAGCACCATATGGCCGATCGCCGTGTTGGAGCAGGGCACATGATAATGACGGTGCAGCATGCGGGTGCTCTTGCCGAGCGCCCCGCGCATCACCAGCCACATCACCATCTCAATGCCTTCGCTGCCGGTTTCGCGCAGATATTCGATATGCGGGATGCGGCGCAGATGGTCGCTGTCGCCGATCAGCCCGTCCAGGAACATATTGTCCCATTCCTTGTTGATCAGTCCCGCGCGCGGCCCCTGCAACTGATGGCTCATGCCACCCGTGCCCCAGATCTGGACGTTCAGATCCTCGGGGAAGCTCTCGACCGCCTTGCGGATCGCCTCGCCCAGCGCCCAGCAGCGATTGCCCGACGGCGGCGGATAGGTGACGACATTGACGGCCAGCGGCACGACCTTGCACGGCCAGGCGTCGGGCTTGCCGAACATCATGGAAAGCGGCACGGTCAGGCCATGATCGACGTCCATCTCATTGATGATGGTCATGTCGAACTCATCCAGGACCAGGCTCTGCGCCATGTGCCAGGCAAGGTCGGGATGCCCCTCCACGTCCGGCACCGCGCGCGGCCCCCAGCCCTCGTCAGCCGACTTGTAGCGCTCGCCACAACCGATCGCGAAGGTCGGGATGATCTTCATGTCGAAGGCGGAGGCATGGTCGTTATAGACCAGAATGACGACATCGGGCTTTTCGGCCTCTTCCCACGCGCGGGTCCAGTCGTATCCGGCGAAGATCGGGCCGAAATAATCGTCGCGATCCTTGCCGAAATCGGACGCCACACCCAGCAGCGGCACATGGCTCGACGCCACGCCAGCGGTAATACGCGCCATCTCAGCGATCCTCTTTCTTGGCGGCAGCGGCCGCTTCATTGGCCTTGATCGACCGCACACCTTCGGGCGAACGGCCACCCTGCATCATCATTTCGCGATATTCCGGGAATTTCATGTCGGTCATGGTGCTGACCGCTTCGGCGAACGGAATGCCATCGGTCGAAAACAGCTTCGACAGGAAATAGACATTGCCGCCTAGGTCCAGGCAGCGATTATAATCGCGTGCCAGCAGCGCCTGCTTCTGATCCTCGGTCAGCGGCCATTCGTCCATATAGGCGCGCTCGTCCGCCTTGAACTTCGCGCGATTCTCCGCGTTCATCAGGCTCATCGCGAACTGGTTGATATGATAGCCCTTGCGCGCCCGCGCGGCGGTGAAGACGCGCGTGCCGGGGATATCCTCCATCTCGGCCAGATATTCGTGAATGTCCTGATGCTTGGGATCTTCTGTTATCATAGTCCCCTCTCCTTCAATTGGGCGTCGAGGCGCGGGAAGACGCGGCGGGCATTGCCCTCGAAGATCGCGGCGCGCTCTTCGTCACTGATCTCCAACGCGTCGACATAGCGTTTGGTGTCGTCGAAATAGAATCCGGTGGTGGGGTCGATGCCGCGCACCGCGCCGACCATTTCCGATCCGAACAATATGTTCTTGTTTTCAATCACGTCTGCCAGCAGGTCGACGCCCGGCTGGTGATAGACGCAGGTGTCGAAGAAGATATTGTTCATCAGATGCGTCGACAGGTCGGGCTTCTTCAGCATGTCGGCCAGACCGCGATAGCGCCCCCAATGATAGGGCACTGCGCCGCCGCCATGCGGAATGATGAAGCGCAGCGTCGGGAAATCCTTGAACAGGTCGCCTTCAAGGAGCTGCATGAAGGCGATGGTGTCGGCGGCGATATAATAGCCGCCGGTCGCGTGCATCGCCGAGTTGCAGCTGCCCGACACATGGATCATCGCCGGCACGTCCAGCTCGACCATCTTCTCGTAGAAGGGATACCAATATGTGTCGGTCAGCGGCGGGTGGGTGAAATGGCCGCCGCCCGGATCGGGATTGAGGTTGCAGCCGATGAAGCCCAGTTCGTTGACGCAGCGCTCCAGTTCCGCGATCGAATTGCTCATGTCGGCCTTGGGCGACTGCGGCAGCATGCACACGCCGACGAAGGTTTCGGGGAACATCGCCACGACCCGCGCGATCAGGTCATTGCAGCGGATCGCCCACTCCTTCGCCACCGCCTCGTCACCGACATGCGGCGCCATCGCCGACGCGCGCGGGGAGAAGATGGTGAGGTCCGCGCCACGCTCCTTGATAAGGCGCAACTGGTTCGCCTCGATCGTCTCGCGGATTTCCGCATCGCTGATCTCGGGATAGGGCGGGCATGCCGTGCCCGCCTTGAACGCCGCCTTCTGCTCCTCACGCCAGGCGTCATGCCCCTTGGGCAGAACGGTATAATGACCGTGGCAATCGATAATCAGGCTCATCCGTCCTCGTCTCCGTCTCTATTTCTGCGCCATCCCTCTTTGCATCGTCACCCCGGCGACAGCCGGGGGCGCAGGCGATGGCGCGCCATGCTCATTTCATCGTCAACCAAGAGAAGAAATGGTCGCTTCTTCTTTTCCGACAATCCGCTCGATCTTCGCACCCAGCCCTTCGGGCGGTGCCTTCACTCCCAACGCGCCGATCGCGCGCTGGCGCTGCACCGTGCCGCGCGTCAGCATCGCGCCGGTGCCAAGGCCCTCCAGCGTCTTGGCCACTTCCTCCATCTCCGCCGCGCGGCGGCCGCCGTGGATCAGCATCCGGTCCAGATTATAGTCGGCCCGCGCGTTCCAGGGCTTGGCCTTCTCGCTCGCGTCGAGCGATGCCAGCACCTCGTCCAGTACATCGGCCGCCTGCGCCGCCAGCACACATTCGGCGGTCAGCGCCTCCAGCCCCTTTACCATCACCGACCGGATCATCTTGATCGAAGAGGCGCGGCCCACGGCCTCGCCCACCACGCGCCGCTTGGCAAACCCCATCGCGCCCAGCGCCGCCTCGGCCGCCTGCGCCTGCGCGCCGCTCAGCAGCAGGGGGACGTTCAGCCGCGCCGGATCGACCGGCGCCATCACCGCGACATCGACATAATGGCCGCCCGCCGCCTCGATCGCCACCGCCGCCGCCTGCTTGGTCTGCGGCGCCACGCTGTTCATGTCGCAAAAGAGCGCGCTCTGCGGCAGCAGCCCCGCCGCCGCCTGCGCCACGCCCGGCGCCTGGTCCGCCGTCACCAGCGACAGCACCAGCCGCGCACCGCTCAGCGCCTCGGCCAGCGTCGCGTTCTGCGTCACGCCCAGTCGTGTCATCGCATCGCCGCGCGTAGAATCGATGTCGAACGCGCACGCGCGCTCCCGCCACTCCCCCGCTTCCGCAAAGGTGCTGCCGGCTTCGCCAAATCCGATCAGGACGATATCGCTCTGCATCGCGCCTCTCTGTCGGAAGGATGCCGGGCGGACAAATCGGAACCGCTACGGTTCCATAAGCACAGGCTAAACATGATTAGAATTGCGCGCCTGCGGCCTGCCCCTCTCCTACCCGCCCCCAATTTTGACGCCGATCAAGGAAGCGGCCGGCCTTTCGCGCCTTTCCTGCGCCCATCGCGGCTCCCGCCGCCGCCCTTGAGGAGAGTGAAATGCGCGCAAATTCTGTGCGAGAGCAAATCCGCCCCCAGCCGATCGAAGGCACACCCATATTCGACGGCGCGATGGCCCAGCGCGGCTATGCGCTCAACGCCATGTGCTATTCCTTCAACGACGCCGCAAATCGTCAGGCCTTCCTCGCCGATGAGGATGGCTATTGCACCCGTTTCAGCCTGAATGCGCAGCAGCGCGACGCCGTCGCCCGGCGCAACGTCCTCGCCATGATCGAGGCCGGCGGCAACATTTATTATCTTGCCAAGCTGGCCGGTATTTTCGGCCTCAACGTCCAGGATGTCGGCGCGCAGCAGACCGGCATGAGCGTAGACGCCTTCAAACAGATGCTGCTCGATCAGGGAAAGGCTTGAACCATGGCGCAGATTGTCGGCGGCTATTTCACCAGCCATGTCCCCGCCATCGGCGGCGCGATCCATCGGGGCACACAGCAAAGCGACTATTGGAAACCCTTTTTCGACGGCTTCCCGGCAGTGCATGACTGGCTGGCGCAGGTAAAGCCCGATGTCGCGATCGTGTTCAGCAACGATCACGGCCTCAATTTCTTCCTCGACACGATGCCCATCTTCGCGGTCGGGGCGGCACCCGATTATCATAATGCCGACGAAGGCTGGGGCCTGCCGCTCTACAAGCCCTTTGCCGGCCACCCGGACCTGAGCTGGCATCTGATCGAGCGGCTGGTCGCGGACGATTTCGACATCACCTCCTGCCAGAAGATGCGGGTCGACCACGCGCTGACCATCCCGTTCGAACTGGCCTGGCCCGACGCTGCGGCCTGGCCGGTGCGGCTGGTGCCGGTTTCCATCAACACGGTGCAGCATCCCCTGCCCTCCGCCGCCCGCTGTCTCGCGCTCGGCCGCAGCATCCATCGCGCGCTCGCCGCCTGGCACGGGGACGAACGCATCGTCATCATCGGCACCGGCGGCCTGTCGCATCAATTGGACGGCGAAAGGGCGGGCTTCGTCAATCCCGACTATGACCGCTTCTGCCTCGACCATCTGGCCCGAGACCCCGAAGCGCTGACGCAAGACACTGTGCTGGACATCATCCGCAAGGCGGGGTCGCAGGGCGTGGAGGTGCTGAACTGGATCGCCGCGCGCGGCGCGCTGGGGCCAATGACGCGGGAAATCCACCGCAACTATCATATCCCCATTTCCAACACCGCTGCTGCGACGCTGCTGCTGGAACCGGCCTAGCCCCGCGCCACCGCATCCAGATCGGCAGCGAATTCGGCCTGCACGATGGTTGGCCGCCAGGATGCACGGGTGGTCATGCCGATCGACCGGCTCGGCGGCGCGATCGCCGCGTCGATCCGGCACAGCCACCCGGCTTCCAGCTCCACCGTCACCTGATCGGGCGACAACAGGGTCAGGAAATCATTGTCGATCAATAGCTGCCGGATCGTCATCACCGATCCCGACTCGATCGGCACCACCGGCAGCGCGATGCCCTGTTCCTTGAACAGCGCCTCCCAACTTTCGCGCAGCGGCGCGCCGGACGCGGCGATGATCCAGGGATAGCGCGCCAGTTCCGCCAGGTCGGGCCGCGTGCCCGCCAGCGGATGGCCCGCCCGCGCGATCACCACCGGCCGATCCTCGAACAGGGCGGTCTGCTCGAAATCGGCTTCCAGCAACGGCTGGCGCAGCGCCCCGATCATCATGTCGATGGCGCCGTTGCGCAGCGGTTCGATCAGCTCCCCGCGCGACCCTTCCAATATGGTAATGCGCACGCCCGGCCGTCGCCGCAGGAATCTGGACACGGCGGCCGGCAGCACCCGCGCCCGCGACAGCGGCATCGCGCCGATGGCGATGCTGCGCGTCTCATACCCTTTCAGCGCCGCCAGTTCGGCCAGCGCCGCCATCAATTCCACCCGCGCCAGCCGAAAGGCGCGCGCCATCCGCGCCCCGGTTTCGGTCAGCATCACCACCTTGCCCCGGCGCCGGACCAGCGGCCGGCGCAGCGACAGCCCCAGATCGTTGACCGCGCGATGCAGCGAAGGGATGGACAGGCCGGTGAGCGCACTGGCCGCCGGATAGCTGCCGGCATCGGCCAGCGCGATCAGCGCGCGGAACCGCGCCATGGTCACATGCGGGCTGGCAATATGGTCCAGCGCGCTGCGAAACCGCGGGACCAGCAACGCCCCCGCATCGGTCACGGTCATCCCGTCATGGCGCCGGTCGAACAGCGGTACGCCCAGCAACCCCTCGAAGCGCGCCAGCGCCTGGGTGATGGCCGGCTGGGTCAGGTTTACCGCCGCCGCTGCCGCGTTCATGGTCCCGCGATCGGCGATTTCCACGGTCGCGCGCAGGTGTCGCAGGTTGATCTCGGTCCAGTCCACATTGGCATGTTTAGTGAAAACTAATAGCTTGGCCAATATTCCTTTTTGCCCTTTGCACCGAACGGGTCCAGCCAGCAGCCTGTCAGTGCGCCACTTGCGCGCAGCCGTTTTCAAGGAGAAGGTCAACATGTCCGGCATCGTGGTCCAGAATATCGAACGGGCGGACCTCTCCGTCGTCGACGGCCTCGCCAAATGCGGCGTCGCCACCGTCCATGAAGCGCAGGGCCGCACCGGCCTGCTCGCCGCCTATATGCGCCCCATCTACAGCGGCGCCCGCATTGCCGGCAACGCCGTCACCATTTCCGCCGCCCCCGGCGACAACTGGATGGTCCATGTCGCGATCGAGCAGTTGAAGGAAGGCGACCTTCTCGTTCTCGCCCCCACCAGCCCCTGCACCGACGGCTATTTCGGCGACCTGCTCGCCACGTCGGCCCAGGCGCGCGGCTGCCGTGGCCTCATCATCGACGCGGGCGTGCGCGACGTGCGCGACCTCACGCAGATGAACTTCCCGGTCTGGTCGAAGGCTGTCCATGCGCAGGGCACAGTCAAGAACACGATCGGCTCGGTCAACGTCCCGGTCATCTGCGCCAACGCACTGGTCAATCCGGGCGATGTCATCATCGCCGACGATGACGGCGTGTGCGTCGTCCCTCGCGCCGACGCCGCCTCGGTGCTGGAAAAGGCGCAGGCCCGCGAAGCCGCCGAAGAAGCCAAGCGCGTCCGCCTTGCCGCCGGCGAACTCGGCCTCGACATCTACAATATGCGCCCCCGCCTCGAAGAAATGGGTCTGAAGTACATCTAAGCCTCATGGCTGTCGTGCGCCCCTCCCCGTTCGGTTCGCGCTTGTCGAGAACCATCGCGCAGGGTTCTCGACAAGCTCGAACCGAACGGAACCGTAGATGACAGCACATACCCAATCCCGCGTCATGTGGATGCGCGGCGGCACGTCGAAGGGCGGCTATTTCCTGACCGAGGATCTGCCTGCCGACACTGCCGCCCGCGACGCCTTCCTGCTGCGCGTCATGGGCTCGCCCGACCCGCGCCAGATTGACGGCATGGGCGGCGCCGACCCGCTGACCAGCAAGGTCGCCGTCGTGAAGACGTCCGAGCGGGAGGGGGTCGACGTCGACTATCTCTTCCTCCAGGTCTTCGTCGACAAGGCGGTCGTTACCGACGCCCAGAATTGCGGCAACATCCTTGCCGGCATCGGCCCCTTCGCCATCGAGCGCGGGCTGGTCGCCGCGCAGGACGGCGAGACTCGCGTGGCGATCTTCATGGAAAATACCGGCCAGATCGCCATCGCCACGGTACAGACGCCCGGCGGCATCGTCCGCTATGATGGCGACGCCCGGATCGACGGCGTCCCCGGCAGCGCTGCCCCCATTCCACTGGAATTTCGCGATACCGCCGGCTCCTCCTGCGGCGCGCTGCTCCCCACCGGCAACCCCTTTGACGTTGTGGATGGCGTGCCCGTCACCCTGATCGACAATGGCATGCCCTGCGTCGTCATGAAGGCGCAGGATGTCGGCGTCACCGGCTATGAAGACCGTGACACGCTGGACAATGATGCGGCGCTCAAAGCGAAGATCGAGGCCATCCGCCTGGCCGTGGGCGAACGGATGAACCTGGGCGACGTCAAGGACAAGTCGGTGCCCAAGATGATGCTGGTCGCCCCGCCCCGCGATGGCGGCGCGGTCACCGTGCGCAGTTTCATCCCGCATCGCGCCCATGCCTCGATCGGCGTGCTCGGTGCGGTCAGCGTCGCCACCGCCTGCCTGATCGAAGGATCGCCCGCGGCGGAAGTCGCCGCGATCCCAGAAGGCAATCGCAAGACGCTGTCGGTCGAACATCCCACCGGCGAAACGACCTGCGTCATGGAACTGAACGATAGCGGCACGGTCACCAGCGCGGCCATGCTGCGCACCGCCCGTAAATTGATGGATGGCGTGGTTTTTTCCTGATCTACCCCCCCTGAGAACCGTTCGCCCTGAGCTTGTCGAAGGGCCGTTCTTCTTTTCAAGACGGGCCGGGCTTCGACAGGCTCAGCCCGAACGGAGTTTTGAGATATGACTCGTATCACATCATGGCACGGCAATCCGTCGAAGCCGTTTTACACCCCACCGGCCGGCGCGATCGACGCCCATTGCCATGTATTCGGCCCGATGGCGGATTTCCCTTTCAGCGCGAAGGCGAAATATCTGCCGGAAGACGCTGGCCCGGACATGCTGTTCGCGCTGCGCGACCATCTGGGCTTTGCCCGCAACGTTATCGTCCAGGCCAGCTGCCACGGCACCGACAATGCCGCCACGCTGGACGCCATCGCCAAATCGAACGGAAAGGCCCGCGGCGTCGCCGTGGTCGATCCGGCCATTTCGGACGCCGGTCTTGCCGCCCTGCATGATGGCGGCATCCGCGGCATCCGCTTCAACTTCCTGAAACGGCTGGTCGATGACGCGCCGAAGGACAAGTTCCTTGACGTCGCCAAGCGCCTGCCCGCCGGCTGGCATGTCGTCATCTATTTCGAGGCCGACATATTGGAAGAACTGCGCCCATTCATGGATGCCATCCCCGTCCCACTGGTCATCGACCATATGGGCCGCCCCGACGTGACGCAGGGGCCCGCCGGAACCGACATGAAGGCATTTCGCGCCTTCCTCGAAAGCCGGGATGATATCTGGTTCAAGGCGACCTGCCCCGACCGCCTCGATCCAACAGGCGATCCGTGGAACGCCTTTGCCGACGCGGTCGCGCCGCTGGTCGCCGACTATCAGGACCGCGTCCTGTGGGGCACCGACTGGCCGCATCCCAATATGCAGGACAATATTCCGGACGACGGCCACCTCGTCGACATGATCCCGCGCATCGCACCCACCGTCGAATTGCAGCGCAAATTGCTGATCGACAACCCGATGCGCCTCTATTGGCCGGAAGAATTATAATATATTGATATAAAAAGAAAAACGGCGCCAAATGGCGCCGTTTTTTTTTACCGATTAAACTGTCCAACTCGCTGTCGCGATTTCGTTGCCGACATCTGCCAGAGCAGATGTCAGTCGTCGATATTCCGACGAAACGTCTCCGGCAGGAACAGCAGGCCGACCACCACCGTCAGCGCGGCGATCACGACCGGATACCAGAGGCCGTAATAGATATCCCCCGTCGCCGCGACCATGGCGAAGGCGGTGGTCGGCAGGAAGCCGCCGAACCAGCCATTGCCGATATGATAGGGCAGCGACATCGACGTATAGCGGATGCGGCTGGGGAACAACTCGACCAGCATCGCCGCGATCGGACCATAGACCATGGTCACCAGCATCGCGAGCGCCCACAGGATCGCCACGACTGCGACCTTGTTGATCTGCGCAGTGTCCGCCTTGGCCGGATAGCCCGCGTCCTTCAGCCCCGTCTTCAACTGGTCCTGAAAGGCCGCAATCGCCGCCGTCTTGTTCTCGCCCGCCAGCGTGACGGGATCGGGCGCTGTAAAGCTGACCGCACCGATCTTCACGACCGCTGCGCTGCCAGCGGGCGCTTCGACATTGTCATAGCTGGCGCTCGCCTTGGCCAGATAGGTCTTGGCGATGTCGCAACTCGACGTGTCGAACTTGTTCTTGCCCACGGGATCGAACTGAAACGAACATTCCTTGCTGTTGGCGACGACGGTGATGGGTGCGGACGCCTGCGCCGCCGCCAGCGCCGGATTGGCGGCATTGGTCAGTGCGCCGAACAGCGGGAAATAGGTGATCGCCGCCAGCGCGCAGCCGCCCAGGATGATCGGCTTGCGCCCGATCTTGTCCGACAGCCAGCCAAAGACCACGAAGAAGGGCGTGGCCAGCGCCAGCGCGATCGCGATCAGGATATTGGCGGTCGCACCATCCACCTTCAGCGTCTTTTCCAGGAAGAATAGCGCGTAGAATTGCCCGGCATACCAGACCACCGCCTGCCCCGCGACCGCGCCCAGCAGCGCGATGATGACCCAGCGCAGATTGCCCCACTGCCCGAACGCCTCGGTCAGCGGCGCCTTGGACGTCTTGCCCTCTTCCTTCATCTTCTGGAAGACCGGGCTTTCGTTGAGCTGCAACCTTATCCACATCGACACACCCAGCAGGATGATCGAGATCAGGAAGGGCAGGCGCCAGCCCCAGGCAGCGAAGGCTTCTTCACCCAGCGCAAAGCGGAAGCCGATGACAACCAGCAGCGCCGCGAACAGGCCGAAGGTCGCCGTGGTCTGAATCCAGCTGGTATAGAGGCCGCGTTTCCCCTCCGGCGCATGTTCGGCGACATAGGTGGCCGCGCCGCCATATTCGCCGCCCAGCGCCAGCCCCTGCGCCAATCGCATGAGCAGCAGGATGATCGGCGCCGCTACGCCGATGCTGGCATAGCTTGGGAGCAGGCCGACAGCGAAGGTCGACAGGCCCATGATCCCCATGGTGACGAGGAAAGTGTTCTTGCGCCCGACCAGATCGCCGATCCGCCCGAATACCAGCGCGCCGAAGGGCCGCACCGCAAAGCCCGCCGCGAACGCCGCCAACGCGAAGATGAAGCCGGTCGTCTCGTTCACGCCCGAAAAAAATTGGGCGCTGATATAGGTAGCCAGCAGGCCGTAGAGATAGAAATCATACCATTCGAACACCGTCCCCAATGAGGACGCGGCGATGACGAGTTTCTCGTTCTGCGTCGCCGCATGGTGTTTCGGCTGGCCGTCGTCATAGGTCGTCGCCATAGCCCCTCTCCTTCTAGAATGTATATTTGGCCGCCATCTCAAGCCGATCCATCTGGCCCTTGAGGCCGCTGACGACTTCGCGTTGAGCATGACGATATTCGATGCCAAGGTCGAGATGCTCGACCGGCGACCAGAACAGGTTGCCCGCCAGGCTGTAGGCGGCCTTGTCCGCCAGCCCCGGCACCGTGAAATCGGACGGATAATAGGCCCGGTGATAGCCCGCCATGAAGGTGGAACGCAGGCTGTCGGTCCAGCCCAGCTTCACCGCCGCATAGCCCGACAGGTTGCTGACCAGCCCCAGCCGCTGCGTCTCCGTCGGATCGTCCACCACGTCGGCCACCGCGCCCAGCCCCAGATAGCGGCCGATACCACGGCCATAGGTAGCGAGCAGGCGCACATCATGCCGCCCCTGCGGACCGAAGGCGACGCGCGCCCCCCCGCTGACGCCCCAGCCCATCGCGCTATCATCCGGAGCACCGCCCTGTTCCTCACGATTCACGGACAGCATGCGCATCAGCCCGGCGACATGCCATTCCAGCGCCTTGCTCTTGTAGGCGAGCTTGGCCACCAGATCGGGCATGCGGTCATTATCATGGTCGACCAGCGCCGCCGCAGTCGGCGTCACCGTTTCGGTCTGCGGATTTTCCGCCGCCACATAGAGCGACAGATTGTCGGCCAGCGGCTGACGATATTGCGCGATCAGCTGGCGCACGAAGACCGTACCCTCCATCGGTCCCACGAAATCGGTGGTTTCGGGCAGCAGGCTGGGACTCTGGAAGGTCGTCCATTCCTGTCCCAGCAGCCAGTTGCCATAAGTGAAATAAGCGCGGCGCAGCGTCGGTGTATAGGGATTGGTCGCCCGTTGCGCCCCGGCCGGCGCGGTCGCCAGCCCGAAATCGAACTCGATATAGCTCTTGAGCACCTTGGTGCCGACAGGCGTTTCCGTCTCGAACGACAGCCGGCTCTGCCGGGCATGGCCGATCACATCGTGACTGCTGCGCCCCCCGACCGGGATCTGCTGCGGCAAATAAAATTCCTTGCCCAGCGCCCCGCCCGGCATCTCGCCATCGTCATAGCGGGTCGCGCTGCCCACCATCTTGACGAATCCACCCATCTTGAAGCTGGTGCCGCCGATCTGGAAACCCTCCGCCGCCGGCTTGTTTTCCAGCGCGGTGACGCGGCTGTCCGCCTTTTGGGCAATCTGTGCCGATACCTGCTGGTCAGCCTTTGCCGCCTGCAACTCGCCTTTCAGCGCCGTCACCGCAGCTTCCAGCTGGTTCAGTCGCGCTTCCAGTTCCGCTTCGCGCGGGGTCTGCGCCAGCGCGCCCGGCCCGGCGACCATGGTGGCCGCCAGCGCGCCGATCGCCGCACCGTTCCGCCAGTTTCGATAAGTCGGCCAATATGCCGACGTCACTAACTTCATCATGCCTCTCCGTGCCGGATGATCCCGTCTGCGCGGGGTTGGTGGCGATCCGGCTTGTGCCACCATCATGCGGACGGAGCCGGGTCGGAGAGAAGGCGGACCATGGTGCCAAAGACCCTCGACTTTGGTCGAGGATGGCGGTCCGCCCTTGCTACGATAGGCTGGGGCAAAGAGCTGGAGAGGTTCTCGACTATGAGCGAAACGCTATATCCCGTCCCTGCTGCCTTGGCCGCAGACGCCCGCATCACCGCACAGACCGCCGCCGGCATGCATGCCCTGAGCGCGACCGATCCCGACGCCTTCTGGCGCGAGCAGGCGCAACGGCTGGACTGGATCACGCCCTTTACGAAAGTGGACGAAAGCAGCTTTGACGAGGCCGATTTCGGCATCAGCTGGTTCGCCGACGGGCAGCTCAATGTCAGCGCCAACTGCATCGACCGCCATCTCGCGACCCGCGCCGACCAGCCCGCGATCATCTGGGAAGGCGACGATCCGTCCGAAAGCCGCATCATCACCTATGCCCAGTTGCATGAGGAAGTCTGCCGCTTTGCCAATGTGCTCAAAAGCCAGGGCGTACAGCGCGGCGACCGGGTCACGCTCTATCTCCCGATGATCCCTGAGGCCGCGTTCGCCATGCTGGCCTGCACGCGCATCGGCGCGGTCCATTCGATCGTCTTCGCCGGCTTCTCGCCCGACAGCCTCGCCAGCCGCATCCGCGACTGCGACTCCCGCCTCGTCGTCACCGCTGACGAAGGGCTGCGCGGTGGCAAGAAGGTCGCGCTCAAGGCGAATGTCGACGCCGCGCTCGATCATTGCACATCGGTCGAGAAGGTCATCGTCGTCCAACGCACCGGCGCCGACGTGGCGATGCGGGAGGGCCGCGACCTCTTCTACGGTCCCGCCCGTGACGCTGCCGCGACCGCTTACGCCCCCGAAGCGATGGGCGCTGAAGACCCGCTCTTCATCCTCTACACCTCCGGCTCCACTGGCACGCCCAAGGGCGTGTTGCATACGACTGGCGGCTATCTGCTCTGGGCGTCGATGACGCATGAACATGTGTTCGATTATCGCCCCGGCGATGTCTATTGGTGCACCGCCGATATCGGCTGGGTCACCGGCCACAGCTATGTCGTCTATGGTCCGCTGGCCAATGGCGCGACCACTTTGATGTTCGAAGGCGTCCCCAATTATCCCGATCACAGCCGTTTCTGGCAGGTTTGCGACAAATGGAACGTGTCGATCTTCTACACCGCGCCGACGGCGCTCCGCGCCCTGATGCGCGAGGGCGACGCCTATGTGCAGGCCGCTAGCCGCACCTCGCTGCGCATCCTGGGCAGCGTGGGCGAACCGATCAATCCGGAAGCCTGGGAATGGTATCACCGCGTCGTGGGAGAAGGACGCTGCCCGATCGTGGATACCTGGTGGCAGACCGAAACCGGCGGCATATTGATCGCCCCCCTGCCCGGCGCCACCGACCTTAAGCCCGGTTCGGCGACGAAGCCCCTGTTTGGGGTTCACCCCCTGCTGGTCGATGCCGAGGGGAAGACACTGGACGGTGCGACGGAGGGAAATCTCTGCATCGCCAAAAGCTGGCCGGGGCAGATGCGCACCGTCTATGGCGACCATGAACGCTTCTTCCAGACCTATTTCACCACTTACCCCGGCCGCTATTTCACCGGCGACGGCGCCCGCCGCGACGAGGACGGCTATTATTGGATCACCGGCCGGGTGGACGACGTCATCAACGTGTCCGGGCACCGCATGGGCACGGCGGAGATCGAAAGCGCGCTGGTCGCCCATTCCAAGGTCGCCGAAGCCGCCGTCGTGGGCATGCCCCACGCGATCAAGGGTCAGGGCATCTATGCCTATGTCACCCTCAACGCCAATGAAACGCCGTCGGACGAATTGCGCAAACTGCTCGTGGCCTGGGTCCGCAATGAAATCGGCCCGATCGCGACGCCCGACATCATCCAGTTCGCCCCAGGCCTGCCCAAGACCCGATCGGGCAAGATCATGCGCCGCATCCTGCGCAAGATCGCGGAAGGCGAAACCGGCGCGCTGGGCGATATTTCCACGCTGGCCGATCCGTCGGTGGTCGAAAAGCTGATCGCCGACAGCCAGTTGGCGCACGCCTGACAGGCCGTTCGAGCAACGGAAAATAACCATAAAGGACTTGCCCCCCATCGGGGCAAGTCCCTATCCCGGACCGGTGACAGACCGGCCGTATCGGCCCCGGAGAGGAACGCGACGCTGACGACGACGCCTGCGACATTGGGCACCATAATGGTGGCGGACGATCATCCGCTCTTCCGTCAGGCGCTGGTCATGGCGGTGGAAGCGGTCGCCCCGCAGGCGCGCATAGTCGAAGCCTCGACCCTCGACCGCGCGGTGGAAATCGCCGGCGCAACCAGCGACCTGCTCCTCATCCTGCTCGACCTGAAAATGCCGGGATCGGCCGGCTTTTCCGGCGTCGCCCTGCTCCATGCAGAGCGCCCCTCCGTCCCCATCCTCGTCATTTCCAGTGCGGAGGCGCAGGTCGCCTCACCCGAAGCGCGCCGCTATGGCGCAGTCGGCTTCATCGGCAAGGATCAGGATCTGTCCGTGATCGAACAGGCTATCGCCGCCGCGCTGGATGGGCATAGTCCTGCACCCGTCCCTGCCTCCGCGAGCGATGTCGACGATATGGCGCACAAGGTCGCTTCACTCACGCCCACCCAGTTGCGAGTGCTGCTGGGCGTGCTCGACGGTCAGCTCAACAAGCAGATCGCGTATGAACTGGGCGTGGCGGAATCGACCATCAAGTCGCACATGACCACCGTGCTGGCGAAACTAGGCGTCCAAAACCGCACTCAGGCCGCACTGGCCGCTCGCGCATTGGGGTTAGGTGCCGATCGATAACGCTTGAACCTATGTGGTTATTAACTTAACCGATATTATCCTTATTCACCCCGATTGCGCCATTCCAGCCCTTCAATCCAGCGCTCCAGCACTGCCCCGCCCAGCGGCTTGGCAAGGATGGCGATCCCTCGTTCGCGGGCACGGGCCAGCATGGCCTCTCCCCGCTCCGCCGTCACCAGCGCCACCGGCAGGCCGGGCCACCGCTCGCGCAGCGCATCGATCAGGTCAATGCCATCCCGCACCGCGCCCAGTTCGAAATCGACCAATGCACCATCAAAATCCCCCTTCGCGGCCAGCGCCTCGGCCTCGAATCCCGCAGCCACGCAGCCATTGCCCGTCGCCTCCAGCACCGCCCGCATCGCCGCCCGGTTGGCAGCATCGTCATCCACCACCAGCAGTCTACGCCCCGATGCTTCAATCGCGCTCACGCCCTCCGGACCCGAACTCTCACCCACATCGGCCATCACCCGTGGCAGGCGCACGGCAAAGCAGCTTCCCCGTTCCTCACGCGACCAGACGTCCACCTCTGCCCCGATCAGCGCGGCGGATCGCTCCACGATCGCCAGCCCCAGACCGATACCATTCTCACTCCCCTGCCCCAGCCGCTCGAACTCGCGGAAGATGATGTCCAATTTGTCGGACGCGATGCCGATGCCACTGTCACGCACTTCAATCCGAAGGCTTTGCCCTTGCCGCCGCGCCGCGACGATGATCCCGCCCCGCTCGGTATAGCGGATCGCGTTGGACAAGAAATTCTGGACGATCGAGCGCAGCAGCGACCGATCCGTCTCGACCCAGCCATCCCCTGCCCCAACCCGCAGCGACAACCCCTTTTCCGCCGCCAGCGGCGCCAGGCTCTCGACCAGATCGACCAGCATCGCCCGCGCGGCAAAGCGCGTCGGCTGCGGCGTCACCCCGCCGGCATCCAGCCGCGATATGTCGAGCAGCGCCGCCAGCAAATCATTGGCTCCCTCGATTGACCGGTCCAGTCGCGCCAGCATCGCCCGTTCTGGCTCGGCAAGCCGCCGCCGAAGCGCCGATGAAAAGAGCATGGCTGCGTGCAATGGCTGCAACAGGTCATGGCTCGCCGCCGCCAGAAAGCGCGTCTTGTCCGCCATCGCCGTCGCCAGTTTGGCATTTACCTGCGACAATTCCGCCGTGCGCTGCGCCACTGCCTGCTCCAGGTCGCGCCGTGCCGTCTCGGTCGCGTCCCGCGCCTGAGCCTCGATCGTGATGTCGGTGAAACTCATCACATAGCCGCCATCAGGCATCGCCCCGCCCACCGTCTTGATGACGCGTCCGTCGGGCCGGTGCCGTTCGAAACTGTGCGGCCTGCGACTGCGCATATGGCCCAGTCGCCGGGCGACATGATCGTCTACCTCGCCGGGACCACAATCCCCCCGCTCGGCATTGAAGCGGATCAGGTCGGCGATCGGCACCCCCACCCGGATCATGCCGGGCGGATAGCGGAACAGGTCCATATAGCGGCTGTTCCAGGCGATCAGCCGCAGATCCCGATCGATCACGCTGACGCCGACATCGATATTCTCCAACGTCGCCGCCAGCAGCCCTTGCGAAAAATGGAGCGATTGCCCGGACGCATCCAGCACCTGCGCCACCTCGGCAAAACCCATTCCTTGCCCGGTAATGGCCGACGCCATGATCGCGCGGGCGGATGATGCGCCCACCACGCTGCCGATCAGCCGTTCGGCCAAGCGGGCGCTGCCCTGGTCGATCGGCCTGTCCGACCGTTCGTCTGGTCCGAACAGTTCCGCCGCTGCATCCACGCCGACAAAGCGCGTGACCAGATCGCCCAACGCCGCCATCGTGCCGATCGGCGCAATCCCGCGCTGCCGCACCAGCCCCGCCGCACCAACCACACGGGCCGACACCAGCAGCGTCACCAGCATATTGCCGCCCAGGCTGGCGATCGTCCCCAATGTCACGGCATTGCCGCCAGTCCAGTGATCGATCCATGCGGGGAGCAGACCCACCGACGGCAGGAACAGGGCCAGCATCCATATGGCAAAGCCGGTCAGCAAACCGGCGCCCCCGGCGACAGCATCATTATGCGGCTTGTAAACGGCGCAGATGAGCGCGGGCGCGCATTGGGCGATAGCGACGAAGGCGATCAGTCCCACCGATGCCAGCCCGGTCGTCAGCGGCGTCGCCATCGCATAGAAGGCGGCAGCCGCAATCAGGCCGACGATGGCGGCGCGCCGTATCCACAGCAGCCGCTCGCCCATATGGCCGCTGCCGCCCGACCGGCGCAGCAGGACAGGCGCAAACAGGTCGTTGGAAATCATGCTGGATATGGCAACGATCTCCGTCACCACCATCGCCATCGCCGCCGACAACCCGCCAAAAAATACTAGCAGCGCCAGCGCGTTGAAGCCGAAATGCTGCGGCAGGCTAAGCACGAACAGGTCAGGTACCGCCCCCTCGCCCAGCAGCGCCAGCCCGGCCGCTGCGATCGGCGGCACGGCCAGTACCGTCACCAGCAGATAGGCCATGAAGCCCCAGCGCGCCCGCATGATGTCATCGGGCCCGCGGGCTTCCATCACGCTGACGAAGAACTGGCGTGGCAGGCAGAGGATCGTCAGCATCGACAACAGGGTCGTCACGACGAAATCGCTATCTAGCCGTGCCGGCGCGAAGCCGCTGCGGAACGCCGCCAGCCCCTCCCCCAGCTGCGCGGCTGGCATCGTCCAGAGCAGCCAGCCCGCAAGCCCGGCAACCGGCAACAACGCGACCAGCTTCAGGACCGATTCCGTGGCCACCGCAAACAGGATCGCTTCATTCTGCCCCGCAACCTGATAGCGGCGTGCCCCGAACAGGATGGCAAACAGCGCCAGTGCGGCCGACGCCCCGATCATGGGCATCGTGCTTTCGGGCGTGCGGGACACCAAGGCGAAGCTGAAGGCGACCGACCGCAATTGCAATGCGACATAAGGGATGGTGCCGAACAGCAGGATGATCGTCACCAGCGCCGCGATCACCCGGCTCTTGCCAAAGCGCGATCCGATAAAGTCGGATATGGATGTCGCGCCGTCGCGATGCACTTCGACATGCAGGCGGCGCAAGAACCCGCCGCCCAGCCCCATCAGCAGCGCTGGTCCCAGATAGATGGGCAGATAGTCCCATCCCCCCTTCGCGGCGCTGCCGACCGCGCCGAAATAGGTCCAGCTGGTGCAGTAGACGGCCAGCGCCAGCCCATAGGCATGGATGCGCCAGCGCGATCCGTTCAGCCGTGCGCGATAACGATGGGCCAGTGCCGCGCCGCCGAACAGCAGCGCCGCGTAAAGGATGGCCAGGAGGATGGCGGTGGACATGTGTCAGGCATAGGCCGCTACGGCCGCCACGCCAATCGGTCCGAAAGATGGAGGGATTGGCGGCCTGTCAAAAGCAGGATATCAGATGACTATCCTTAACCCATATATCGTTTAATGAAATTATCGATATCATTGATATATGGTGATTAATTTTACACCATGATGTAGGGCTTCATCGGCTTATTCGACCACGGAACGCATCGACATGGATGATAACACGTTGCTATCTGCCTATGCGGACGCCCAGTCGATGCTGGCGCGCATCGAAGAACGACGACGCCTGAGCCCGGTACGCAGCCCTTGGAAGATACGATGCTTCATCGCCGAACGCCAGTCCCTCGCCTGGGTCGATGCGACGACGATCGATGCGGATGCTTTCACGGTCGATGGTCGCGGTAGAGTCGGTGGCGCCGATTTCGACCTCACCCATTGGCGACGAGCGGTCGGCACTACGGTGACGCTCGACACTTTGCGCACGGATAGCGCCGGCCTTCTCGACTGGCTCGGCGTGGAAGATGCGGGTAATGCGGCTACTCCATGGGCGGCATCTCTGCTCCCCTTGATCGAGGTGCGGCGGCGGGTAGAGGCATGGCAAAGGGCAGCGGCGGCCCTCCCCCCTCCCCGCCCCTGTTGCACAGTGCCCGTCTGGCTCGCTCCTGGTGGACGCACGCGCCCATCGGTCGGGGCGATGCTGTGGCCAGTTTCCTGATCGGTGACCGTCATGGTCCCGGCCGGTCGGACGCCTCTTTCGGCGGCCTTGTCGCCCTCGGCTTCCAGCGGAGCGGCGCGGCGTGGAAGATGGCCGACGCGGTGTCATTCGAACCGTTATGGTTGCAAGCCATCACTCTTGGCGCGCAGCATCATCTGGATCAGGAACAGCGGTTGCGCAGCTACGCCGATCGTGCGGCAACCCAGATCGCGGCCCGTCGTCGTCCGGGTCGGCTTAAGGAGGTGGTAATGTTGGCAATGGCCCATCCTCATATCGGGAGCCGGCTTGTCTCCGATCGTCTCGGCATCACCTCCGCCGGTGCGATCAAATTGCTGACCATCGCGACCGAAGCCGGCCTGCTGATGGAGCGTTCCGGCCAGGCCAGTTATCGCAGCTACGCCATCCCGGTCGGCAAAATGCCCACGCCGGCCGTCACCGCCTATTCGCTTGATAAACCGGAAATGGCTGATTTTTGGTCAGAAGACTGAAAATCTTACCCCCGCCGGAAGCTCGCTGAGCGCCATTTTAGACCTTTGCCTAGGCCTCATATGCCAGAGGCGCCGAGGCGCTGTACAAGGCTCGCAGCCGCCCTGGCGGCAATTTCCACTTTTGTTCTATTTTCCTAATCGGCATGAGCCACGCCTCAGCCATTTCTCCGGCTGAAATGCCATCGCTCATTGTGGGGCTCGACCAGTTGGCACCCGGCGAAAATGGAGTCGAGGTGGGGCAGGGGTCAAAGTAACCGTCATAATCATAGCGGCTGACTTCGTCGTGCGGCTTTCCGGCTAAATTTTTGGCAGCATCCAGATCGATTGTGAAACGCTATCGCGGCTCCCCTCATCATATTTCCGAAAACACGTCGATCTGCGAAGCTAGTCGCCTGGACAGGCAGCACCCAACGCAACGGATGAAGCAAGTCTAGGAAATGATGGCCCATGGAGTCGCACGATAGGTGGGTAGGGGGCGTGACCGCTCCGCAATGCCGCACTCCATCGTGTTTTCAGAATCAGGCCTATTTTGTCGCGCGTGGTTCGGTCGACATCAGTCGGCTTGGAATGCCACGCCACTGTCCAACGCCAAAGTGGCGCTTTTCCTGTGCGATACAGAGTCTGTCATGTCCAACAGACGGCCGATCAATTGCTTGGCATCGATCCACCATGATCAAAATCACGCGATTCCAAAAACACGCCGGACGGCAGATCAGGGCCGCAGCTTATATTTGTTGCGACGGTGATGCTCCTTGACGAAGCCATAGAAGCGCTTGGAATAATTGCGCGGCAGCTCGTGCGGATTGGCACCGAGAAAGGCGTCAAAACGACGGATCAGTTCATCATAGTCCCACCCGGGAAAATCGCTGCGGATCGCCTCCTGGACGTCGGCATCCAAAATGTCGCGTGCCCGGCCGCTCGCTGCCTTGGCCGGGGTGGGCTTGCGTGGATCGGCATGGGCGCTGCGCAAACCACCTGCCGCCTGCGCGATCAGCTTCATGGCCTGCCGTGGATCGATCATCTCCTGCCCCTCATCAACCGATGAAACTGGAGGGGAGGGGAGGGGAGTCATCCGTGCCGAGCGCGCGCGCTCGGTCATGTGGCGACGCATCACCATCCGCATCTTGGGCTTCGTGCTATCGGGATTGACGACTTCCAGACTGATGTCCGGCAGTTCGTTCAGCTTAGCCAGATCCAGCAGCTTGCGCTTGAACACCGGATAGCTGCTCTCGCTCCCGCTTTTCTGATGCAGGGTTTCGAAGCCGATGACGAAGCCTTCCGCGCCGTTCCCGCCCGCATGTTTGCGCGATGCCCGGTAAAGCCATTTGCCAAGGCCGCTGGTGATTTCGAAATAAAGCGGAGAGATGGCCAGCACATTGCGCTTGTCCATCACCCCGTCAAAGAACCATTTGGAAAGGGTGATCTCCATGCCCAGCGACCGCTGCGTCCGTTCATCGACCAGATGCGTATAGCTGTCGATCCAGGAGAAGGTCGTTTCCCGGCTCTTGGTGCTGGCGCGGATATTGGTCTTGATCGTCGTGGCCTGGAGCCGGTCGAGCGCGCTGACCAACCGCTCATAGGCGCGCCCGCTGGTGCCCCAGCAGATACGCTTCAACAGGTCGCCCGGCTGAAGCCGGATCACGGGCGACAGATCGTTGAGGCCGCGTTCGCGCAGTTCGTTGAGGTGCGACGCCAGATAGATCATGATATCCGCGTCCCAGATCGTCGCCATGCCATAGGTCGGATTGGCTGACACATGGACCGCAACGGATCGGTCCGGGCTGACATAATCGATCGGCTTCACCCGCTTGCGCTTCGACAGGCTGAAGAAGGGCCGCTGCATCGTCTCCTGATAGTCGCGCAGCGAAATGTCGCTGAAATCGGGCAGGGTGAAGAACATTTCGAACTGGACCTTGCGCTCTTTCAGCGCCGTCTTAAGTTCGCCCTCATTCCCCACCGTACGTCATCCCGTTCCCGCTGTCCCCCCGGGGGGAATTTCACATAACAAACTGAAATATAAGGCATATTCCACTATTTTCAGCTTTTCGTTCCCGCAATATGCCGGTCAGCGGTGCTTTGCGCTGCGGATGCGCGCCGCCTCGATCACCGGCCGCAACGCGTCCAATATGGCATCGGTCGACAGGTCCGATGGGGTTAGCGACAGCGTCAAAATCTTCTGCTGATCCTTCACCACCTCGCCGATCGGCTTGCCATTGCCGCCGGCAATAGTCGCCTTTTGAACCCGGCCCTTGGCGATCATCGCCTTGAGCAACCGGCTCATCACCTCGGCACCGGCAATCGGCTGTTCATCACCCGAACGGCGGAAACTCTGTTCCGATGCGATCTCGTCGGCCGCCGCCTCCAGCTTCATCCGGCTCGCCGGATCGCGTAGAAGCGGCAACAGCTTCTCGCCATATTTCGCCTGCAAATCCATCGGCGAATGAAAGGCGCTGACCAGGAAAGGTGGAATGTCCGTCAGCGCAATATAGCGCGACAGCTGCGACTTGGAGATTTTCAACCGCTCGGCCATGCGCAACTGCACGCCGCCATAGAAGCGATCGACTGCTGCCTTGTAATTAAGCCCGCGCTCTAGGTCGGAAATATCCTCGCGCTCGCGATTTTCGATGTCGGCCAGCCGGAACGCTGCCTCGTCATCCAGATCCTCGATGATCGCGATCAGGTCGATATCGGGATAATGATTGGCGTTGAGCCAGCTGATCGCCCAGTGCCGCCGCGTTCCCGTGACCAGTTCATAGGGCAGGGGACCATTGGGCGTCCGCCGCACCACCGCCGGAATACGGTTGCCGCCTTCCGCCAGGATCGAATCGATCAGGCTACGGAGCCTATGTTCGTCCAGCAACGAATAGTCGCGCGCATTGCCCGGCCAGATCGAACATTCCGCCGGCTTGAGCCTGATGGTCGGCCGCTTCACGATCCGCGCCGCCTCGCCAAAGGCTTCCAGCCGCTTGTTGGTGAAGTTGATGCGCCCCGGCGCCGCTTCCGTTGTTGCCGGATCGGGTGCCACAACCGGTTCGGCCGGAACCGAAGCCAGCGCTTCGCTGATGAGCGACCGCCGGCTCATGCCGCAACGCTCACGCCGGCGTCAGCGCCGGTCAGGCTGGTCGATGCCCATTGCTGCCGGATCTGCTGCTCGACCTCGCCGAACACCGCGTCCAGATTGTCGCGGCATCGCATATAGGTCTGGTGCGACGCGGACGGCTTGGATTCATAGATGGACCGGAACGCCTGGGTCGCATTCTTGATTTCTTCGGAAGCCAGGATCGGTTGCCCCAGCAGCAATCCCGCATAGGTCGCCTGCATGATCCGCCACATGTCATTTTCACCCGGCTTGCTGGGAGAGAAGGTGGAACAAACCACGCGAATGAAGCCGTAATTGACCGGCGTGCCATTCTGCTCAAGAATTTCGATATTGTCCGCGATCGTATCCATGAAATGAATGGTCGACAGATAATCGAGCTGGCGCGCGGGCACCGGGATCAGCAGGCCGGTCGCGGCGGCCATCACGTTGAGGCCCAGGAAACCCATGGCTGGCGGCGGGTCGAGCAGGATCACGTCGAAATCCTTGGCCACGCTGGCTATGCCGATGCGCAGCGCCTGCAAACTTTCGCGCACGGCCTGCCCGCCCTCGCGAAGGGTGGAGGTCAAATCCCATTCCGCATCCTGCAACCCCAGGCTGGACGGCACGATCTTGATCGTCGGCCAGGGCGTGTCGCGGATTGTCTGGGCGAAATCGCTGAAGGTGCTGCGCGGCGACAGGAATGTGCCCAGCGTCTGTTCATCGTCGATCAGCGTTTCGGGCTGGATGTCGAACATGGTGGTGGTCGATGCCTGCGGATCGCAATCGATCACCAGCACGCGATAGCCATGCAGTGCCAGATAGTCCGCCAGATGCTTGGTGATCGTGCTCTTGCCAACCCCGCCCTTGAAATTCTGCACCGCCAGCACGACGGCATCCTCGTCGGGCTGCTTGCCGACATGAATGCCCAGCGCCTCACGAATCTGGGTGAGATCTTCCAGCGTGTAGTAGCGCCGGCCATTGGGCAGTTGCTTGGGCTGGGGCAGGCGCCCCTTGGCTTCCGCCTTCGCCAGCGCTTCGGGTGTCCGGCCGATCAGTTCGGCGGCCACGGTCGGGCCGAAAGTGATGTCGAGCGTTTTGCGCGTATCGGGACGGAACACGATCGTCTTGATGTGATCGCGCATTTGCTGGCACGCGGTGGTGACGTTACGCAGCGTGTTGACGGTAAACGACATGGCGCCCCTCATAGCCGAATCATGACGGTAAAACTGGTTGGCGTTTAATGCGCCTATTTTGCCGTCAAAGTCAAACCTACTGGGGGATGCGCATGGAGTCGCCTCCTTGCTGCACTGCGCCATGTTGAAGCACAACCGAACGGTGATGCCGCAAGGGAATGGATGGGCGCCAGCTGATAGCCCTTCAACCTCTAACCATCCCGCAATATTGGAGGCAAACACGCATTAGAGATTTTTATGAGGAGATTAGACGGATTAGTGGTGCGGCCCAACTGCGATTTACCGCACAAATCCAGCGATTCGCTATCATACGGCCAAAACCGATCGCACGACGGTTTTGGATCGATAACACGTTGGAACGATTCCAAAAGCACGTCGTGCGAGTCTTGATAACACGCTGAAATTCGGCGCGATCAGCGGTCCTGAATGATGGCCGCGCCGCCTTCCGCTCCGATGTCCAACATGGTGGACCGGGCCGGATCATAGCGTCCCCAGACGGGCAGGCCGACCCCATCAGGATCGCCCTTCTTCACGAAATTGACCAGATAGCCGCTCGCGATCCGGCCGATCGCCTGGTCGCCCGCCGTCGTCGCTGCGCCATATTTGATCCCGACCGTGTCGAAGAAATAGGGAATTTCGCTCGCATGGCCCGCGCCCTTGGTGTCGGCGTTGCGCAGCGCCTGCGCCACATAGGAGAAGCGATAATAATAGGTCGGCACGGCTTGCCCCGCGAACATCTGCGCCATGGACCGGGCGCCCGTCACCATCGGTCCGGCAGGGCCACCAATATCGTCGCTGGTCGCGCCGATCATCACCGACACCTTGGCAAAGCGGCCAGCCTGATAGGCGGCGATGCTGTCGACCGCGACCTTGCCATCGGCGATCGGGCTGCTGTGCGTGCGTGGCCCCGGTGCGAACAGCGCGGCCAGGTTCAAGCCGTCGACAACCGCCTCGGCCGGCAGCGCGCGCAATTTGGCGACGGCCTGCGGATCATCGGCGGCAATGCCCTTTTTCTCGCCGAACGCTGCGCCGGTCTTTTCGGCGGCCTCCAGCGTAGCGTCTCCCATCGGCATCGGTCCGCCCGACTGGATCACCGCCTTTCGGAACAGCCCCTGCGCCATCGGCGATGTCAGCAGTGCGTGGACCGACATGCCGCCCGCGCTTTCGCCGATGATCGTGACATTGGCAGGATCGCCGCCAAAGGCCGCGATATTCGCCTGTACCCAGCGCAGCGCCGCGATCTGGTCCATATAGCCATAATTGGCCTGCATCCCCTTGTCTGCATCCGCCTTTGTCAGCGCGGGATGGGCGAAGGTGCCGAAACGACCAAGCCGATAATTGAAGCTGACGACCATGATGCCCTGCCGCGCCAGAGCCGTGCCGGCATAGGTGGGCGGCGACGATCCGCCATTCACGAAGCCGCCGCCATAAATCCACACCATCACCGGCAGCTTGGCCCTGGCCGCCGCCGGCTTCCACACATTCATATAGAGGCAGTCTTCGGCCGGCGGGGTGCCCAGTGGCGCGGCATCGCTGGGGAAGGGCAGTTGCATGCAGTCATGGCCATAGCGGCTGGCATCCCGCACCCCCTGCCAGCGCGGGGCGGGTTGAGGCGCACGCCAGCGCAGGTCGCCCACCGGTGGTGCGGCAAAGGGAATACCCTTGAAAGCGGTGATACCATCCGCGCTCACCCCGCGCAGCGCGCCGTCTGCAATAGTGACGACCGGGTCGGCGGTTTCGGTGCGCGCCTGTACGGCGGAACCGGACAGCGCCGTGGCCAACAACATCATGCCCAAGCGAAAGCGCATATCCCGTCTCTCCTGTTCGTCAGGGCAGGGGCAAGGCCACCACCCGCTGTTCCCGCGCTGATCGCAGCGCCGCTTCGATGGCTTCCTGCACTGCGACCGCTTCTTCAAGCGGAATCGGCAGGGCGCCGTCGGTCAGCAGGGCCGCGCCCAGCCTCTCATAATATTGCTCCTGGCATCCGGTCACCGCCGGACGCAGCGTCACGCAGCCCGTTCCGTCATGCCATTCGACCGGATCGGAATCCACGCCCCATCCGCTATCGCCCGGTCGCAGGCCGGCGATCAATTGCGCCTCCTGCGGATCGAGCCGTCGCTTGATGATCGATCCCTTGCTGCCATGCACGGCAAAGCGCGGGCTGCCGCCCATGTCGCTGCCCGGTGCATTGAGGCTGGCATGCAGCACGGCGCGCATCCCGTCATACTGTAGCACGACATGCGCCCAGTCGTCCGCCGCCGATCCGGGTCGCAGCGCGACGATGTCCGCGCTCACCGCCAGCGGCCGGCCGAACAGCGCCAGCGCCTGATCGGCCAGATGCGGCCCCAGATCGAACCAGACGCCCGATCCCGCCGACCCATCCTCGCGCCAGCGGTCACGGACCTCCGGGCGGAAGCGATCGAAATGGGATTCGAAATGGCTGACGCGCCCGACCAGCCCCTCTTGTATGGCGGCGCGGATGCTCAGGAAATCGCTGTCGAACCGCCGATTGTGAAACACGCTCAGTCGCCGGTCGCTGGCCTGGGCCAGTTGCTCCAGATCGCGGACCTCCGCCAGCGTCAGCGCAAACGGCTTGTCCACCACCACATGCTTGCCCGCACGCAATGCCTCCGCCGCAATCGCTGCATGTGTCGCACTCGGTGTCGCAACCACGACCAGATCGATCGCCGGATCGGTCAGCAAGGCGGCCGTTTCCATGCAGCGGACCGCCGGATCGAGCGCCGCAACCTCATCCGCCCGGCTGGTCGCGATCGCCATCAGGTCCAGCGTCGCCGCCGCTCGGATCAGCGGCGCATGAAAGACCCGCCCGGCCATGCCATAGCCGATCAGGCCGACTCCGATACGCTTACTCACGGTTTCAATGCCCCGGCCACCACCGGCGCCAGCTTGCCGACGATCACCGTCACACCTTTATCATTCGGGTGGATGCCGTCGGGCAGTTGCAGCGTCCGCTCGCCGATCACCCCATCCAGCATGAAGGGATAAAGGCCAGCCTTATATTTGCGCGCCAGTTCGGGATAGATGGGGTTGAAGGCAGCGGCATAATCCGGCCCCATATTGGGCGACGCCAGCATGCCTGTCAGCAGCACGGGAATGTCGCGCTTCTGCAATTGCGCCAATATCGCGTCCAGATTGCTGCGCGTCTCGGCCGGGGACAGGCCCCGCAGCATGTCATTGCCGCCCAGCCCCACCAGCATCAGGTCGGGCTTGCGCGGCAACCCGTCCAGCGTGAAGGCCAGCCGCGCCAGTCCCGCCGCCGTCGTATCGCCCGACACCCCGGCATTGACGACCCGCGCCTTAATCCCGCGCGCCGTCAGTGCCTTTTCCAGCACCGGCGCCAGCCCCTTGTCCTGATCCAGATTATAGCCGGCATAGAGGCTGTCGCCGAACGCCACGACGAGCCGCTCGTCGACCGCCGGGACAGCGGCCGCGACCTGATTGACCATCTGCGCATCATTGCCTGCTGGCGGCGGCGCAGGTGTTTTATCCGAACAGGCCACCGCCAGTTGGACAAACAGCGCCAACGCCCCATATTGCACCCATCTGCCCGCCAAGGAGCGCTCCTTCTTCATGCATTTGCCCATCGATCCCGCCACTATCGCGATCCGCGCGCAGGATGTCACCCTCTCGCTTGGAACGCGCGAAGCGCCGGTGGCGATCCTCAAGGGTGTGGACCTCACCATCCTGCGCGGCGAAAGCCTCGCCATATTGGGCGCGTCGGGATCGGGCAAAAGCTCGCTTATGGCGGTTCTGTCGGGCCTCGAACGGGCGAGCGGTGGCAGCGTCAGCGTGGGCGGAGTCGATTTCGGCGCGCTGGATGAAGACGCATTGGCGCAGGCTCGCCGTGGCCGCATCGGCATCATCCTGCAAAGCTTCCACCTGCTGCCCACCATGACCGCGCATGAAAATGTCGCCGTGCCGCTGGAACTGGCCGGTCATGCCGACGCCTTCGATCGCGCGGCCGACGAATTGCGCGCCGTGGGCCTCGGCCACCGGCTCGACCATTATCCAGCTCAACTGTCGGGTGGTGAGCAGCAGCGCGTGGCCATCGCCCGCGCCGTCGCGCCGCGCCCGACCCTGCTCTTCGCCGACGAACCGACCGGCAATCTGGATGCGACCACCGGTGCTACCATCATGGACCTGTTGTTCGAACGGCAGGCGGCGGCGGGTGCGACCCTTATCATCATCACCCATGATCCCATGCTGGCGCAGCGCTGCGGCCGGATCGTGGAAATGCGCGATGGCCTCATCGTCTCGGACCGCGCCGCATGAGAGTATTGGATTGGCGCGCCTGCTGGCGCATCGCCCGGCGCGACCTGCATCTGGGCTTTCGCGGCCTGCGCCTCCTGTTCCTCTGCCTGTTCCTGGGCGTGGCGACTCTGGCGGCGATCGGCAGCCTGACCGCCGCCATCACGCAGGAATTGAGCGACCGGGGCCGCACTCTGCTCGGCGGCGACATAGAAATCGCCATGACCCAGCGCGAAGCCCGCCTCGGCGACAAGGAAGCCTTTCGTCAACTTGGAACGCTCAGCGAAACCATCCGCCTGCGCGCCATGGCGCAGAGGGCAAGGCAGGGCAGGGTCGACGCACCGCCCGCCATCCTTACCGAATTGAAGGGCGTCGATGGCACCTATCCGCTCTATGGCACGGTCGCGCTGAAAAACGGCACCTACAGCCCGCTCGATCCCGACCATATCCTCATCGGCGATGCGCTGGCGCAGCGGCTGGATGTCCGCCCCGGCGACCGGCTGCGCTATGGCACCGCCGATTTCACCATTGCCGGCATCATCACCGACGAACCCGATCGCCTCGGCGAAGGCTTCACCCTAGGCCCGGTCGCGATCGTCGCGATGGACGGGCTGCGCCGCACTGGCCTCATCCAGCCCGGCAGCCTCTATGCCGCCAAATATCGCATCCGCCTGAACCCCGGCTTCGATGCCGTAACCGTCCGCACCGACATGGAAAAGGCCCATGCCAGCGACGGCTGGACCTTCAAGGACAAGGATCGCGCCGCACCCGGCGCCAATCGCTTCATCGAACGCATGGGGCAATTTCTGTCGCTGATCGGCCTTGCCGCGCTCGTCATCGCCGGCATCGGCGTCAGCAACGGCGTTGCCTCCTATCTCGCCGGCAAGCGCGGCGGCATCGCGACACTGAAGGTGATGGGCGCAACCTCCGCCGATATCGGCCGCATCTACCGGATGCAGGTCGGCGCGGTCGCCCTGCTCGGCATCGGCGCGGGCCTCCTCGTCGGCGCGCTGCTGCCCCCGCTGATCGTCGCGCTGGCGGGTGACGTGCTGCCGGTCAGCCCCGGTTTCCGCCTTCATCCGCTGCCACTGGTCACCAGCGCCGCTTATGGCCTGCTCATCGCCTTCCTCTTCACTTTCCCGCCCCTCGGCCGCGCCCGGACCCAGCCGGCCGCCGCCATCTTTCGCGGCGCGGTGGAAACAGGCGGCAGCCTTGATCGCCGCAGCCTGATCGCCATGGCCGGGGCAGGGGGGCTGCTGGTTGTGCTCGCCTTGTTCACCGCGCGCGAACCGCTCTTCTCCGCCGCGGTTCTGGGCGCGACGGCGGCGGTCCTGCTGCTCCTGCTCGGCCTTGGCTGGGTGGTCCGTCGCTTGGCCCTGCTCGCCCCGCGCCCGCGTCGCCCGCTGCTGCGCCTCGCGCTCGCCAATCTCCACCGTCCCGGCGCGCAGACCGCTGCGCTGATCGTGGCGCTGGGCCTTGCGCTCACCTTGTTCGTGACGCTGGCCGGTATCCAGACCAGCCTCGACCGCGAAATCCGCAATGTCGTGCCGGAAAAGGCGCCCAATCAGTTCGTCCTCGATATCCCGTCCACATCGCGCGATCGCTTCCGTGCCATCGCGCTGGAACAGGCGCCCGAAGCGCAGCTCAACATCGTCCCCGCGCTGCGCGGCACGATCGTCGCCTATGGCAGCCAGCGCGTCGCCGACCTCAAGGAACTGCCCGAAGGCGCCTGGTTCCTGCGCGGCGAACGCGGCGTCACCTACAGCGACATCCTGCCGCAGGGCAGCGACCTGACCGCCGGCCAATGGTGGCCGCGCACCTATGCCGGCCCGCCGCTCGTCTCGCTGGACGAGGAAGCGGCGAAGATCATGGGCATCGGTGTCGGCGATACGCTGACCGTCAGCATCCTCGGCCGGGAAATCACCGCGCGCATCGCTTCCCTGCGCAAGGTCAACTGGGACACGATGGGCTTCAACTATATCCTCGTCTTTTCCCCCAACACATTGTCCGCCGCCCCGCACAGCCTGACCGCGACCATTACCATGGACCCGCGCCACGACGCGGCCATGACCCGCGCCCTCCTGTCCGCCTTCCCTGGCGTATCGGTGATCGGCGTGGGCGATGTGATCGATCAGGTCGGCACCATCATGACGCAAATGTCGCGCGCCATCGTGGCTGCTGCCTCGGTCGCGATCCTGGCGGGCATCGCCGTGCTGGTCGGCGCGATCGCGGCGTCCCGTGCGGCCCGCAGCTATGATAGCGTGATCTTGAAGACGCTGGGCGCGACCCGCTGGCAGATATTGGCCGGGCAGGCGATCGAATATGGCCTGCTTGCCGCCATGCTCGCGCTGGTCGCGCTGGGCCTTGGCCTGACGGCGGCGTGGTTCGTCATCGTGCGCATCTTCGAATTTCAGTGGCAGCCCGACTGGGCGGTGGTGCTGGCGACATTGGGCGGCGGCGCATTGCTGACGCTGGGCATCGGCCTTGCCGGCGCGATCCCGCTGATGTCGATCCGCCCGGCCCGCGCCCTGCGGCAGTTGTAACGGCCACCGCCACCGCAAACGGCACCGATCGCGGCATATCCTGCCGCGATCGGTGCCTCCTGCTGTGCAGCCCCTTTTATCCTGCCGCCTTCGTCCAGCACAGGAAAAGGCCGGCATGACCAGCACCGCTTCGCACACCCGTTCCTTCATCGACCTGCGCCAATGGGCCGCAGGCGCCACCGTCGCCCCGGCCAGCGGCGACGCTTTCCTTTCCGCCCGCGCAGCCCTGCCGCTGGCCGATGGCCCGATCAGCGCCGGCCTCATCATTCTGCCGCAGGGCAGCGGCAGCGTATCGGCCCTGTCCGGCGAAGAGTATATTATCGTGGAATCCGGTGCGGTCCGCATCGAACAGGCGGGCAAGGTCTTCGCGCTGACCGAAGGCGAAAGCGTGCTGCTGCGCGATGGCGCGTCCTTCGACTGGTCGGCCGATGCCGAAGCCCGCCTTATCTTCATGCGCCGCAGCGGCGGCCCGGCCGGCAATGGCGCGATCATCCCGGTCGACACCGGCGCCCCGCTCGAACCGTCAGGCGCGCCGCTTGCCGAACTGCTGGTTGGCCCGACGCCGCAATGCCGCAACCATGGCGATTACAAGTCGGACGACGGCGAATATATGGTCGGCACCTGGGATTCGACGCCCTATTATCGCCGCGCCATGGCCTATCGCCATTTCGAACTCATGTACCTGCTCGACGGCAGCGTCACCTTCGTCGATGAAGCCGGGGACGAAGGCACCTTCCACAAGGGCGATATCTTCCTGGTCGAACAGGGCGCGCAATGCAGCTGGGACAGCCAGGTGCATGTAAAGAAAGTCTACTGCATCTACCGGCCGGCCTGACCTCATCCGTCATTGCGAGCGAAGCGAAGCAATCCATTTACATGAGGATGGATTGCTTCGCTTCGCTCGCAATGACGATATGATATGCCCGGCTCACGCCATCGGATCGAGCGTACCGAGCCAGGCGACCAGCCCTATGATCGCCACCGCAGCGCCGGTTTCGATTCCCAGCGACAGGCGCAAATGGGCAATGGCGCGCTGCGTCTCGCCGCGTTCCAACAGGGGCGTCAGCCGCCAGCGGTTCATCGCCGCCAGCCCAAGCATCAGCCCGAACAGCGCCAGCTTGGTCCCTAGCAACAGGCCATAACGGCTGCTCGCCAGCGCCGGCAGCTGCGCCAGCCCCACGATCATCACCAGATTGATCGCGCCGCTGAGGATCAGGGTCGCCACGATCAGCGTCCCCATCAGGGCAAAGCCGCTCAGCATGGCGGCCACACGCTGCACATCATGGCGCAGCGTCACCACCGCATGCAGCAGCACCGCCAGCGCGCCGATCCAGCCGGCCGCCGCCCAGATATGCGCGACATCGGCCGCCCGGTGCAATGTGCCGGCCATATCCTCGGTCGCGCCGGCATGGCCGGTCCAGGCCAGCGTCGCCGCCGCGACCGCCGCAGGGATCAGTGCGACCCGAAGGCCCTGCGGCAGGATCAGGCAGGCCAGCGCCAGCAGCAGGGCCACCGCGCGCACCGCCAGCACCGGGCCGATCGGCGTCATGGTCAGCAATATCTGCGCGCTGGTCCAGTCGGGGCTGCTGATCGGCGTGCCGGTCATGGCGGCGGCGCTGGCCAGCAGCCACAGCGCGGACAGCGCCATGCCGCCCAGCGCCAGCACCGCCAGCATGGCTTTCCGCCCGGCGATACCCATGGCCCACCAGAATAGCGGCAGGCCCATGAGCAGCGCCAGATCGATCATCAGCGCCCATCGCGCGCCGATCAGTACCCCCTCGTTCATCGTGACTTACTTCACGTTGAAGCTGTAGCCGCCTTCCATCTTGTGCTGGTCGGCGCCGACGATGTGCCACTTGATGTCATAGCTGCCGGCGGGCAGGGCGCGGGGGAAGGTCAGGGTCATGGTCTTGCCGTTGACGTCGGTCTTGAAGCCCTTGATCGGCATCGCGGGATGATCGGCCATGCCCGGCATGCCGGTCATTACCAGTTCGGCGCCGCTCATCGGGGCCAGGAAGGTTTCGGAAAAGGTCAGCGTCAGCTTGGTCGGCTTGGCGACGGTCGCGTTGGCGGCCGGGCTCGACGACACCAGCTTGCTATGGGCAGCGGCCACGCCAGGCAGGGCCAGCGCAAGGGCAGCGGCGGCGCTCAGGAAATAACGGGTCATCGGGCAATCTCCATCAGGATGTTCAGTCAGGGTGGTTAGGGGGAATTACGCATGGACTTGCCGGTCCCCTCGGCCCATGCGCATAATTTTTTCCGCCGCGCCGATATGAGGGGTCGGCGCTTCCCGCGCGTATGCGTGGGGAAGGATGGAGATAATATGATGACCGATCTGGATCAGATGCTGGGCGCGGTGCGGGCGATGCCGACCGACGCGCGCCTGGCGGATATGGACGCGGCGGTGATGGGTGGCCTTGCCCGCCGCCGCGATCAGGCGATGGCCCGGCGCAGCTTGATGCTGGCCGGCCTGCTGGCGATCGGCATCGGCTGGGCCGGCAGCATCGTGCCCGGCGCGCCGGCGCAAGCGGCGCCGATGCCGATCGGCATGTCCGATTATGCGCCGTCCCGCCTGCTCGGCCAATGAACGGCCGGCGTTATATATGGGTCGCGCTGGTGGCCTTTGCCGCTGCGCTTGCGGCCGTGTTGGTCGCCCGCATCTGGCTCGCGCCGCCACCGCGTGTCGAAAGCGAGGTTCATGCCCTTCTGCACCAGCGGCTGACGCTCGACACCGCGCAGGAACAGCGCATTCATGAACTTGAGGCGGCCTTCGCCGGCCGCCGCGCCGCGCTGGAGGCGGAAATGCGCGTCGATAATCAGCGCCTCGCCGCCGCGATCGAGGCCGAACATGGCTATGGCCCGAAGGTGGCGGAAGCGGTCGACCGATCGCATCATGTGATGGGCCAGCTGCAAAAGGAAACGCTCCAGCATATCTTCGCGATGCGCGGCGTGCTCCGCCCCGATCAGGCGGCGCAATTCGACGCTGCGATCGTCAAGGCGCTGACCCAGCCGGCCCGGTGACGACCGCCGATCCCGACGATCGCGCACTGGTCGCCCGCGCGCTGGCGGGGGATCAGGCCGCCTATGGCGCGCTGATGCAGCGGCACCGCGACGCCGTGTTCCGGCTGGCCCGCGGCCATGTCGGCGATCCTGACGAAGCGCTCGACATCACGCAGGAAAGCTTCGTCGCCGCCTTCGCCGCGCTCGCCCGCTATGATGGATCGCGTCCGTTCCGCATCTGGATCGCGCGCATCACGCTCAACAAATGCCGCGATTGGGGCCGTCGCCGCGCCGTCCGTCGCTTCTTCGCCTTCGCAAAGCCCATCGACGACGCGCTCGACATCGCGGACACGGGCGCCACGCCGGAGGAGGCCGCCCGTTCGGCTCAGGAAGTCGCGCGCATCAACGCCGCCATCGCCGCGCTGCCGGCCAATCTGAAGGACGTGCTGCTGCTCCGTACGATCGAACAGATGAGCCAGGCCGAAGCGGCGCAAGTGTTGGGCGTCACCGAAAAGGCGGTCGAAACCCGCCTCTATCGCGCCCGCGCAAAACTGGCTGAAATTTTGAGGGCCTGAAATTTGAGGGATTAACGCCTCGCCCGCGTATGAAGGGGCATGACCGACCTGTCCCTTGATCGCCGCACCCTGTTCAAAGGCGCCGCCGCGCTGACGCTGGCCGGGGCCTTCCCCGCCTGGGCGCGCAGCGGCACCGCTGGCCTCCGTCCTGCACCGGGCGTCCTGTCGGGTGATCGCATCGCGCTCACCGTAGGTGACAGCCATTTCGGCACCGGTGGCCGTTCCGCTCATGCCATCACCATCAACGGCACCGTCCCCGCGCCGCTCATCCGCCTGAAGGAAGGGCAGCGGGTCCAGCTCGCCGTCACCAACAATCTGAAGGAAGACACGTCGATCCACTGGCACGGCCTGATCGTCCCCTTCCAGATGGATGGTGTGCCGGGCGTCAGCTTCCCCGGCATCCGGCCCGGCGAAACCTTCACCTATGATTTCCCGATCCGCCAGTCGGGCACCTATTGGTATCACAGCCATTCGGGCATGCAGGAAGCGATGGGCCATTATGGCCCGATCGTCATCGATCCCGCCGGCCCCGATCCGGTCCAGTCCGACCGCGAACATGTGATCGTGCTGGCCGACTGGTCGCCGGTTCATCCCCATATACTGCTGAAGCGCCTCAAGCAGATGGGCGGCTATCATAATTTTCAGCGCCAGACGCTCGCCGGCCTGCTCGCGGGCAAGGATCAACCGCTCAAGGACCGGCTGGACTGGGGCGCGATGCGCATGGACCCGACCGACATTTCCGATGTCACCGGTTCCACCTACAGCTTCCTCATCAACGGCCATGGTACGCCGGAAAACTGGACCGGACTTTTTACGCCGGGCGAGCGTGTCCGCCTGCGCATCGTCAATGCCTCGGCCATGACCAATTTCAACGTCCGCCTGCCCGGCCTGCCGATGACCGTGGTCCAGTGCGACGGCCAGCATGTCCAGCCGGTCGAAACCGACGAGTTCCAGATCGGCATCGCCGAAACCTATGACGTCATCGTCCAGCCGACCGACGCGAAGCCCTATGGCCTGATCGCCGAAGCGATCGACCGTTCGGGCCAGGTCCGCGCGACGCTCGCGCCGCAGATCGGCATGGTCGCGCCCATCCCCGACCTGCGCCAGCGCCCGCTGCTCACCATGAAGGATATGGGGATGGACATGTCCGGCATGGACATGGGGCAGGGCGGGGTGATCGACCTCAGCCAGCCGGCGAACGAAAGCATGTCCGGCCACAGCATGAAGATGCTCGACCCCTCGGTCGCGCCGGATGTGCCGATGGGGCCGGGGGTCGCGACCCTTTCCTCCATGCCGGCCGATCGCACCGCCGACCGGCCGACGGGGCTGGAGGATGTCGACCATCGCGTCCTCACCTATGCCGATCTGCGCGCGCTGGAACCGAACGAGGATATCCGCACGCCGACCCGTTCGCTCGACATCCACCTGACGGCGAACATGGAGCGATATATGTGGTCCTTCGACGGGGTGAAGCTGTCGGACGGGGCGGAACCGATCGCCTTCCGCCATATGGAACGGGTGCGCGTCACGCTCATCAACGATACAATGATGCCGCACCCCATCCATATCCACGGCCATTTCTTCCAGTTGCTGACCGGCGACGATCCGACCCACAACCCGCGCAAGCATACGGTGAACGTCCTGCCCGGCGGCAAGATCAGCTTCGACCTGACGGCCGATGCGCTGGGCGACTGGGCCTTCCACTGTCACATGCTGATGCACATGCACACGGGGATGATGCGCGTCGTCACGGTGCGTCATGGGGAGGACGCAGCATGAATCGCCTGCTTGCCACCGCCGTGCTGCTGCTCGCCGGCACCGCCATGCCGGTGCTGGCCCAGACCGATCCGCAGATGGATCACAGCACCATGAACCATGGCCAGATGGACCACAGCGCGCACCAGATGCCGCCGGCGCAGGAGCAGCCGGCACAGCCGGACGATGCCCCCGCGCCGGACCAGCCCGCCAATCCCCATGCCGGTCACGCCATGCCCGCGTCGGACGACAGCGTGCCAAAGGGCGTCGCGCCCCCGGCCCCGACCGACCATGCCGCCGAGGCCTTTTACGATCCCGCCGTCATGGCCCGCGCCCGCACCGCCATGCTCAAGGAAAGCGGCGGCATGACCTTCTCGCAACTCATGATCGACCGGCTCGAATATCGCGCGCAAAAGGGTGGCGATGGCTATCATTGGGAAGGCGAAGGCTGGATCGGCGGCGACATCAATCGCCTCGCGATCAAGTCGGAAGGGGAGGGGGATGTCGGCGGCGCCCTCGAAAGCGCCGAACTCCAGGCGCTCTACAGCCGGGCCATCGACCCCTGGTGGAACATCGTCGGCGGCGTCCGCCAGGATTTCCGCCCCCAGCCCCAGCGCACCTATGCGACGGTCGGCATAGAAGGACTCGCCCCCTATTGGTTCGAGGTGGAGGCGCAGGCTTTCCTGTCGAACAAGGGCGACGTCCATTTCCGTGCAGAAGGCAGCTATGACCAGCGCATCACCCAGCGCCTCGTCCTGCAACCCGCCGCCGAAGTGAATATCGCCGCGCAGGATGTGCCGGAACTGGGCATCGGCTCCGGCCTGTCCAATATCGAACTGGGCCTGCGCCTGCGCTACGAATTTGCCCGCGAATTTGCGCCTTACATTGGCGTCAACTGGGAACGCAGTTTCGGCGACACCGCCCGCTATGCCCGCGCCGCCGGGGAGAAGGCGTCGGTGCCCAGCATTGTGATGGGCATCCGCTTCTGGTTCTGAATTGAGCGGATCGTCATTGCGAGCGTAGCGAAGCAATCCATCTGGGCCGTATATGGATTGCTTAGTTGCGCTCGCAATGACGGCGTTTCAAACCGCCAGATGCCGCTCCGCCAGCGCGACATGCAGCTTGATGCCCAGCGCCAGCACATCGTCGTTGAAATCATAATGCGGATTGTGCAGCGGCACTGATCCTTCGGGCTTCGCCTGCCCCAGCCATATATAGGCCCCCTTGCACGCTTGCAGCATGAAGGCGAAATCTTCGGACGTAAAGGCGGGATCGGGCGCCAGTTGCGCCTCGCCCACGGTTGCAGCGGCGGCCAGCGCTTCCTGCGCCGCCTCCGCATCGTTGATCGTCGCGGGATAGTAACGGGTATAATCGACCGTCGCGGTCAACTCGCTGGCCATTGCCACGCCCGCCGCAATCTCGCGGATGGATTGCTCGATCCGGTCCTGCACCTTGGGATCGAAGGTGCGCACCGTTCCCGCAATCGTCACCAGTTCCGGGATCACATTATGCGTATGCCCGCCATGAATCTGCGTGATGGACAGCACGGCCGATGATGTCGGGGCGATCCGGCGCGACACGATGCCCTGCAATTGCTGCACCAATGCTGCTGCAGCAAGAATGGCGTCGGGCGTATCCTGCGGGATCGCCGCATGACCGCCGCGCCCCTCCAGCCGGATCTCGAACTTGTCGGCCGCGCCCATGATCGGGCCGGGCCGCGTCGCGATCGTGCCGGCGGGCAGGTCGGGCCAATTGTGCAGCCCGAAAACCCGGTCGCAGGGGAAGCGCTCGAACAGCCCTTCCTTCACCATCTCGCGCGCGCCGCCTTGGCCTTCCTCGGCCGGCTGGAAGAAGAAGTTGATCGTGCCGTCGAAATTGCGGCTGCGCGTCAGATGCTGCGCAGCACCCAGCAGCATCGCGACATGCCCGTCATGGCCGCAACCATGGAAAGTGCCGGGCGTCGTGCTGGCATAGGGCAAGTTGGTCTGCTCATGGATCGGCAGCGCATCCATGTCGGCGCGGAGGCCAATGCTGCGTGAAGACGTCCCATTGCGCAACACGCCCACCACGCCGGTCTTGCCGATCCCTTCATGCACCTCCAGCCCCAGCGCGCGCAGTTGCTCGGCGATCCGTCCTGCGGTGCGATGCTCGCAAAAACCGAGTTCAGGATGGGCATGAATGTCGCGGCGGAACGCGACGAGCGGTTCGATCAGGTCGGCAATGTCGGTCATGCGGGAGCCTTATCTGAAAATGTGCTGAAACGCACATTTTGCCGCACCGGCCTTCAAACGAGGCTCGTGACTCGTTTGAAGGCCGGTGCGGTTCTCAACAAAAAACTATCTCTGTTCCCCGAACAGATGCTGGATCGGGTAATGATGTTTGATGAAGGGCGATTTGATCACGACATAGCTGAAATATTTCTCGATGCCGTAGTCGCTCTCCAGCATGCCCTCAATGATCGACTGATAATGGGCCACGCCACGTGTCACGAATTTCAGCAGATAATCGTAACCGCCGCTGACCAGATGGCATTCGACGATTTCGTCCAGCTTGCGGATGCGCGTCTCGAACCGGGAAAAGTCGCCGGCGCGATGCTCGGTCAGCGTCACTTCGGTAAAGACGGTCAGATATTCGCCCAGCTTGTGCAGGTTGATATGTGCACCATAGCCGGTGATATACCCCGCCTTTTCCAGCCGTTTGACGCGGGTCAGGCAGGGGCTGGGGGACAGGCCGACCGCGTCGGCCAGCTCGACATTGGTGATGCGGCCTGATTGCTGAAGTTGCGTCAGGATCTTGAGGTCGATCCTGTCCAGTCTGGGTCCGCCCAACATCTGCCTTGCTCCCCGTCTTCTTACTTCACCGCCGCGCGAATATCGGCTTCTTCGAGCAGATCGTCCAGCGTCTTGGCGATGCGCGCGAATATCTCGTCCATCTCCCCGTCTGACGCGCACAGCGCCGGGGCGAGGCCGATGATATTGTCGGCAAAGGCGCGGAAGATGACCCCATTGTCATAGGCTTTGGCGAACAGCCGGTCGGCCAGTTTCAGCGACGGATCGAACCGCGCCTTGCTGCCCTTGTCGCTCACCAGTTCGATCGCGCCCAGCAGGCCCCGGCCGCGCGTGTCACCCACCATCGGATGATCCATCAGGCCCGCCATACCAGCGTCGAACCGCGCGGCGACGTTCTGCCCGTTCGCCAAAATGCCGCCCTCGGTATAGAGGCGCAGCACCTCCAGCCCCACCGCCGCGCTGACGGGATGGCCCGAATAGGTGGCGCCATGGCCGATTGCCACGTCCGGCGCCGCGCCATTGGCGATGCCCTGATAGACCTTGTCCGACATCAGCACCGCGCCCATCGGCACATAACCGGCGGTCAGCCCCTTGGCGAGCGTCATCAGGTCCGGCGACACATCCTCCGCTTCGCAGGCGAACATCGGCCCGGTGCGGCCGAAACCGGTGATGACTTCATCGGTCACGAACAGGATGTCCAGTTCGGTGCACGTCTCCCGCATCGCCTTCAGCCAGCCGACCGGCGGCACGATCACGCCACCCGACCCCTGGATCGGTTCGCAGAAGAAGGCAGCGACCTTGTCCGCGCCCAGTTCCGCCACCTTGTCCTTCAATTCCTGCACCGACCGTGCGATGATCGCCGCATCGTCGCCTTCAAGATCGCTGCGATAGGGGTAGGGCGACGGGATATGATGCTGCCAGCGCAGCGGCAGGTCGAAACCGCGATGGAAATTGGCCAGCGCGGTCAGGCCGGCGCCGGTCGTGCTCGACCCATGATAGCCGCGTTCCAACGCGATGCACTGCTTCTTCTCGGGCTTGCCGATCGCGTTGTAATAATGGGTGATGTATCGGATCGCGCTGTCCACCGCGTCCGACCCGCCCAGCGTGAAATAGACATGGTCGAGGCCCTCGGGGCTAAGGTCTACCAGTCGCTGCGCCAACTTCACTGCCGGCTCGCTGCCGAAATGGAAATAGCCTGTGGCATAGGGCAGGCGGCGCATCTGTTCGGCCGCGACCTCGGCAATGCTGTCCTGGCCATAGCCGACGTTGACGCACCATAGGCCGGCAAAGGCGTCCAGCAGTTCCTTGCCGTCCATATCCTTCAGCCACATGCCCTTGCCGCTTTCCAGCAGCAGCGCGCCATGCGCTTCATGCCCGCGAAAGGATGTGACGGGGTGGATCAGGTGGTCGCGGTCGATGTCCAGCAAGGACCGGTTGGATTGCAGCGTCATCAGCAGGCTCGCCATTGTGGGTCTTGGGGTCAGCCTAGCTGCATGCGGCAGAGCGAAAGGCCGATATGCGGCGATCGGCAATCCTCTCATCACATAATCGCGAAGCTGGGCGGCATAATCTGCCGCTGTCCTACAAGGCGCTTTTTTGATAGATGAGCAAAAGGGCCGCCCCAACGGAACGGCCCTTCGACACGCTTTGCGATAGGATCAGCCCAGCGCAATAAAATGTCTGAACTAGCGGGAAATGTGCGAAGTTAAGCGCAGGATTTCCTATTTCACGCCAGCGCGTCGGCGATTGCCTTGCCGCACTGTTCGGTATTGGCCTTGCCCTTGAGGTCGCCGGTGCGCAGGCCCGGTTCCGCCAGCACCGTTTCCACCGCCCGCATGATCGCGGCGGCGGCATCGGCCTCGCCCAGATGCTCCAGCATCATCGCCGCCGACCAGATTTGCCCGACCGGATTGGCTACCCCCAAGCCCGCAATATCGGGGGCGGAGCCATGGACCGGCTCGAACAGCGAGGGCGCGGTGCGGTCCGGATTGATATTGCCCGACGGCGCAACGCCGATCGTGCCGGTACAGGCCGGGCCAAGGTCGGACAGGATATCGCCGAACAGGTTGGATGCGACCACCACATCGAACCGGTCGGGGTTCAGCACGAACTGCGCCGTCAGAATGTCGATATGATATTTGTCATGGGTGACGGTCGGATAGTTTTTCGCCATCTCCTCCACCCGCTCGTCCCACCAGGGCATCGTGATGGCGATGCCGTTGGACTTGGTCGCCGACGTGACGTGCTTGCGGTCGCGCGTCGCCGCCAGCTCGAAGGCGTAGCGCAGCACCCGATCGGTGCCATGGCGGGTCATCACCGTTTCCTGAATGACGACTTCGCGCGGCGTGCCGGGGAACATCTTGCCACCGACCGAGCTATATTCGCCCTCGGTATTTTCGCGCACCACCCAGAAGTCGATGTCGCCCGGCTCGCGTCCGGCCAGCGGACAGGGCACGCCCGGCATCAGCCGAACAGGGCGCAGATTGACATACTGGTCATATTCGCGCCGGAACTGGAGCAGCGAACCCCAGAGCGAAATATGGTCGGGCACCGTGTCGGGCCAGCCGACCGCGCCAAAGAAGATCGCATCGGGATTGCCGATCTGCGCCTTCCAGTCGTCGGGCATCATCTGGCCATGCTTGGCATAATAGTCGCAGCAGGCGAAATCCTGCCACTTCTGCTCGATGGTGAAGCCATAAAGGCTCGCCGCCCGCTCCAGCACGCGAATGCCTTCGGGCATGACTTCCTTGCCGATCCCGTCGCCGGGAATGACGGAGATGGCGTAATTGCGGGCCATAAAAAACCTCCCGTTCGGGCTGAGCCTGTCGAAGCCCTGTTCTTTCTTGAAGTGAAGTACGGCCCTTCGACAGGCTCAGGGCGAACGGAAAAGCGGGGCGGGCTCTAGAGCTTCAGCCCGGCAATATGGAACGCCTTGGTTTCCAGATATTCCTCGATCCCGGCATGCGCGCCTTCGCGGCCCAGGCCCGACATCTTGACCCCGCCGAACGGCGCGACCTCCATCGCGATCGCCCCGCTGTTGAGCGCGACCATGCCTGCCTCCAGCCGTTCCGCCACGCGGAAGGCACGGTGTAGATTCTCGGTGTAGAAATAGGCGGCCAGACCATAGCTGGTCGCATTGGCCAGCTCGATCCCTTCGTCCTCATGGGTGAAGCGGAACAGCGGCGCGACCGGGCCGAACGTCTCTTCCTCGGCCAGCCGCATGTCCCGCGTCGCGCCGGTCAGCACCACCGGGGTCGCGAACCGATCGCCGGTCGCGTCATTGGGTGCCTGGGCGAACAGGGTCGCGCCATGGGCCAGCGCATCTTCGACATGGGCCTTCACCTTGTCGGCGGCAGCGGCGTTGATGAGCGGGCCGATGGTGCTGCCCGGCAAATCGCCCGGCGCCACCTTCAGCGCGCTCACGGCCTTGGCCAGCTTCTCGGCAAACTGGTCGTAGACGCCATCCTGCACCAGGATGCGGTTGGCGCAGACGCAGGTCTGGCCGGCGTTGCGGAACTTGCTGACCATTGCGCTGGCAACGGCAACATCGACATCGGCATCGTCGAACACGATCAGCGGCGCATTGCCGCCCAGCTCGAAACTCACCCGTTTGATGGTGTCGGCGCATTGCCGCATCAGCAGCGCCCCGACGCGGGTCGATCCGGTGAAGGACAGTTTGCGCACCACCGGACTCGCGGTCAGCGCGCCGCCGATCGCCGTCGGCATGCCGGTAACGATGTTGAACACGCCTGCCGGGAATCCGGCCTCTTCCGCCAGCTTGGCCAGCGCCAGCGCGGTAAAGGGGGTCAGGTCGGACGGCTTCACCACGACCGGACATCCTGCCGCCAAAGCAGGTGCGCATTTGCGGGTGATCATCGCCGCCGGGAAATTCCACGGCGTGATCGCCGCCGACACGCCGACCGGTTCCTTCATCACCAATATGCGGCGATTGGCCTCCGGCGCGGGGATGATCCCGCCATCGACCCGGCGGGCTTCCTCGGCAAACCATTTGATGAAGCTGGCGGCGTAGCGAATCTCGCCTTCGGCTTCCGCGATCGGCTTGCCCTGTTCGGCGGTCATGATCCGGCCGAGGTCGGCGACATTGTCCAGCACCAGCGCATGCCAACGTTCCAGCACGGCGGCGCGGTCCGCCGCCGTCCGCGCCTTCCAGGCGGGGAAGGCGGCTTCGGCCGCCGCAATCGCGGCCAGCGTGTCGGTTTCGCCGCAGTCGGGTACGGTGCCGATGATCGCGCCGGTCGCGGGATTGTCCACCGGCACGCTCGCGCCGGACGTTGCGCTGACCCATGAGCCGCCGATGAAGGCGCGTTCGATGAAGAGGGCGGGGTTGCTGAGGGTAAGGGTCATCCGAGCGCCTGCGTGGTAAGAGAGAATGTGGTAACCGAGGCATCGCTGGCGGGTTCCTGTCCGCGCACCATGCGCATCACCCGCCCGACGCAGGGCAGGCCCAGTTCGTCGAGCCAGCCGCCCAGCCCGCTTTCCTCGGGTATGTCGAGACGACAGAACATTCCGCTGTTCGACCCCAGCCAGTGCGAAATCAGCGCCTTCGCGCCGCCCGTATCCGGCGCGACCGTCGGCCCGACGACATAGCCCCGGCCGAACCGGCGGAACAGGGCAAAGCCCACCGGTTCGTTGCAGCGGGTCAGCACCACGCCCTGCGCGCCGGGCACCAGTGCATCGAGCAACGCGTCGCGGTCCATGCCGGTGGCGCGGCGGGCCAGACCATGCAGCGTCGGCATGTCCTTCGCGCCCAGCGGCCGCACCCGTTCATCGGGGATCAGTTCGGCCATCGGCACGGCAAAGGCCGCGCCCTGATGCTGGAACACCGGCCCGATCGGCTCGAACCCCAGCTTGCGATAGAGCGGCGCGCCCTCGTCGGTGGCGTTGAGCAAGACGGTCCGGTCACCCAGATCGTTCAGCACCGCCTCCATCAGCCGACGGCCAAGCCCCATGCCCTGCGCCTTGGGCGACACGATGACCATGCCCAGAGTCGCGGCATTATCACCATAGAGCCACGCCATCGCCGTGCCGATCACGTCACCGTCGCGTTCCACGACATAGCCGAAGCCCAGGCCGAACAGCATCTCCCAATCCTCGATCCGGTGGGGCCATTTCTGTTCGCTTGATAGTAGATGGGCGGCGGCCAGATCGTCGACCGTCATCCGTCGCAGGTCCACCATCGCCTCAATGCCTGTCGCCATGCGTCTTGCTCCTTGGCGGGGAAGGGACGCCCGCCTGCCTTATACTTGGAATCAGTGGCCGGACATTAGGAGGCCGCGTCAAGCATTGGCTGCTGCCTTCGCCCTGTTTTTGGAAGATTATCGCGCACATTTTCCTGTGCAACTGCAACAAATGCCGTCGCGCACGCCTATTTTGCCGGGATGTCCGTATGAAGGAGATTATGCCGTGACCGGTTTCAACCCCGATCAGATCAGCCTGCCCCATGCCAATAATTTCATCGGTGGGCGCCGGGTCGCGGGTCGCGGGCCGGCGATCACCGTGCGGCGCCCGTCCGACGGTCGGATGCAGGCAGAACTGGACAGCGTCGACGCGAACCAGCTGGCCGAAGCGGTCGAAAGCGCGCAGCGCGCCTACAAGACCAGTGGCTGGGCGCAAAGCGACCCGCGCGCCCGGATGAAGGTGATGCGCCGCTGGGCCGACCTGATCGAGGCGGACGCCGCGACCCTTGCCCCGCTGGAGGCGCTGGGCTCGACCCGTATGCTCAAGGAAATCAACGCCTGGGATTTGAGCTATACCGCCGAGACGATCCGTTTTTTCGCCGAATGGGCGGACAAGGTCGGCGGCGAAGTGGCCGCCACCACGCCGGACAAGCTGGGCCTCACCATCACCGAACCCTATGGCGTGGTCGCGGCGGTCGCGCCGTGGAACCTGCCGCTGGTGATGGCCGGGTGGAAGATCGCACCGGCGATCGCGGCGGGCAACAGCATCGTCCTCAAGCCGTCGGAAATGACACCCTTCAGCATCGTGCGCCTGGCCGAACTGGCGATCGAGGCGGGTCTGCCGGCAGGTATCTTCAACATCGTGCAGGGCGACGGGCGCAGCGTCGGCGATCCGCTGGTGCGCCGTCCCGAAGTAGCGAAGGTCACCTTCACCGGCTCGACCCGCACCGGCGCCGCGATCATGGCCGCCTGCGCGGAAACCGGCCCCAAGCCGGTGACGCTGGAACTGGGCGGCAAGAGCCCGCAGATCATCTTCGCCGACGCTGGCCTGGACAAGGCATCGGCCATTGTCGCGCGCGCCATCACCCTGAACGCCGGTCAGGTCTGCGTCGCCGGATCACGCCTGCTGGTGCAGGACAAGGTGGCGGATCAGGTGATCGACCGCATCACCGCCGCCTTCGCCGCGCACAGGGCCGGCCCGACCTGGTCGGATGACACGACGCTGGGACCGATCATCTCGGATGGCCAGCTTGACCGCATGGGCGGTATCGTCGCGCGCGCCATTGCCGATGGCGCGGAAGTGCTGGCCGGCGGCGGCCGTGCCACCGCCCCGCAGGAGGGCAGCTATTTCGCGCCCACCCTGCTCGCCAATGTCGATCAGAAGAGCGAGGTCGTGCAGGGCGAAATCTTCGGCCCGGTCCTCACCGTTCAGACCTTTTCCGATGAAGAGGAGGCTTATGCGCTCGCCAATGACAGCGACTATGGTCTGGCCGCCGGCGTCCACACCGGCGATGTTGCGCTCGCCCTGCGCGCTACCCGCGCCTTGGAAGCGGGCACCGTCTGGGTCAACCGCTACGGCCGCAGCAACGACTTCATCCTACCCACCGGGGGGTACAAACAGTCAGGCATCGGCAAGGATCTGGGCCGCGAAGCCTATATGGCGAACCTCAAGACCAAGGTCGCTTTGATCGAATTCTGATCGGAAAAGGGCGGCTCGAAAGAGCCGCCCTTTCCATGTCAGTCCTGCTTTGCAAATCGTCCGATTTTATATGGTTCCATCGGAATGTCAGTCGCGCCCTTGGCGATGATCTCTGCCATCGTCTCGCCCACGCCCGGTCCGATCTGAAAACCGGAGCCGGAAAATCCAAAGGCATAATAAAGCCCGCTGGTCGTCGCGCTCGGCCCCATCACCGGCTGGCTGTCGGGCATATAGCCCTCGATGCCGGACCAGACACGGATGATGTTGAGCTTGCCCAGTTGCGGCGCGAGCCGGCGAATCTGCTTCAACTGGCTCAGCGTATTCTGCGGCTCGACATAGGCACGATACTGGTCGGGGAAGGACGGGCCACGCGTGCTGCCGCCCAGCACGATATTGCCGCGCGCCACCTGTCGGAAATAGACCGTCTCCTCCTCCAGCGGCGTCATCACGCCGACGGCAGGGGGAATCGCATAGGGCACTGGTTCGGTCACGCTCATGTTGGGGCCGCGCGGCACGATCGGCACCGGCTCGCCAAACTGGCTGGACAGGGCATTGCCCCAGGCGCCGGCCGTGACCAGCAGGATCGGCGCGCGGAAGGTCCGCCCGTCGGCCGCCGTGACGATGAAATCCTCGCCCAACTTCTGCGCGTCGATAATCTTGGTATTTTCATGCACGACCGCGCCCAGCTTCTGCGCCGCGCGGGCGAAGGCGGGGGCGGCGAGGCGCGGATTGGCATGGCCGTCGGTCGGCGAATAGGAACCGGCCAGCACATCGGGACCGAAGAAGGGGAATTTGTCGCGCAGCGCATTGCCGCTCAGCAATTCGAGGTCCAGCCCCTCCAGCCGTGCCTTGTCCGCATAATCCTCCATCGCGCCGACCAGTTCGGGCCGCTCGCGATAGCAGACGCGGATATGGCCGGACTGGAGATATTCCACGTCCGCGCCCAGCAATTCGCGCGACTTGCGCCAGATGGCGATGGCGCGATTGGCCAGCGGCAGTTGATGGAAGCCGCGCCCCTGCCGCCGGACATTGCCGAAATTGGTGCCACTCGCCTGCCGCCCGATCAGGTCGGTTTCCAGCAGCGTGACGGACAACCCATGCCCGCGCAGGAACAGCGCGGCCGACGACCCCATCAGCCCGCCACCCACGATGATGACGTCGCTTGCGCCGCTCATTGCTCTTCTCCGATCGCGATGGTCAGCGGCTTGACCGGCGCCTGCCCGCGCAGGCGGCCGACCTGTTCGACCGGCACGCCGGCTTCGGCGGCGATCAGTTCGGCGGCGGCCAGCCCGCAATAGCGGCCCTGACACCGGCCCATGCCGACGCGGCTGAATGCCTTGGCCCGGTTCGCCTCCTTCGCGCCCGTTTCGCGCATGACAGCGCGCAGGTCGCCCGCGGTTACGCCTTCGCAGCGGCACAGGATTGCGTCGTCGGGCAGCTTTTCCGCCTGTTCCGATGGCCATGGGAAGGCCTTGCTCAAACCGCGCGCGAATTTGGCGTAGTTGGCGACATCGCCGCGCAGGCTGGTCATCTCGCCTTTGTCGACCGGCAGGCCGAGATCGGCCAGCGCCGCCAGCGCGGCCAGTCGCCCGCTTGCTTCGGCCGATCGCGCGCCCAAAATCTTTGCGCCATCGCCGGCCAGATAGACGCCTGCCACGCTCGCCCGACCGTCGCCGTCGCGCTCCGGCAGCCATTGCCGGGTGAGGGGATCGAAGGCGAAGGCGCAGCGCGCCAGATCGGCCAGTTGCGTCTCGGGACGCAGATGATAGCCCATCGCCACGGCGTCGCAGGCGATCGTCTCTTCCACGCCAGAGGCGGTGCGGAACCGCACCCCACTAACGCCGCTTTCCACGTCGCCGATGATCTCCACCGGGGTCACGCCATGCTGCACGGTGACGCCCGCGCGCTTGAGCGTCCGGGTCAGCGCCACGCCGTTCCACAGCACCGACGGCATCGCCAGCAGGTCCGGCAGAGCTTTCAGCCGTGCGGAGAAGGGCGACGTGTCCAGCACCGCCGCGACATCCGCGCCGGCCTCGACATATTGGCTGGCGACCAGATAGAGCAACGGCCCCGATCCCATGAACACGACCCTGTGCCCGATCGACACGGCTTGGCTCTTCAACGCTACCTGCGATCCGCCGAGACTATAGGCGCCGGCATAGTTCCAGCCCTTGACCGGCATTAGCCGATCGGTTGCCCCGGTGCAAAGCAGCAGCGCGTCGAACGGGAGTGCCTCCTGCACAGTGCCGTTCGCTGTCCACACCTGCCCGGCGGCGATATTCCACACCAGAGTTTCGGGCCGATAGTCGATCGCGCTCTTCAGCCCGTCGAATGTTTCGTGCAGCGCCTGCGCGCGCCCGGCTTCGGTGCCATAGAGCTTTGCATAGGAGCGGGTGAAATTGTCGGGCTGGCGGCGATAAATCTGCCCGCCGTCGCGCCGCCCTTCGTCGATGACGATCGGGCGGATGCCGGCCGCGACGCAGGCTTCCGCCGCGCGCGTGCCAGAAGGCCCGGCGCCGACGATCACGACCCTTGGGATTACGCGTGGTTCGGCCATGATGCCTCCGGCTGGCTGGTCAGGATGCGCTGGCCCGATGCCGCCAATGTGGAACAGGCGCGCAGCCGATCGCCGCTCTCCGTCCACACCCAGCAATCCTGGCACGCACCCATCAGGCAGAATCCGGCGCGCTTTTCCGGCCCGAACTCACTCTGGCGCAGGCGATCGCCCGCGCTCAGCAGCGCGACCATCAGCGTGTCGCCCTCCAGTGCCTCTATGGGCGCGCCATCGACATGCAGGGCAACGGGCGGGCGATCGGTTTCGCCCAGACGGACGAACCGGCTCATGATGCGATCAAGCTTTCATCTCCACGATGGCACAATATGCGGCTACCTTTGTCCAGCGGATGCCGGGGCGGCGGGGTGATGTTGCACAGGCCGTCCACCCGCGCGGCGCAGCGTGGCAGGAACCGGCACAGGTCGACATGCTCGCCCATCGCGCCGATCGGCGGGGGCGCCATGCCGGCATGGCTTTCCTCCAGCCAGCCGGCGCGCATTTCCGGCACCGATCCGATCAGCAGGTCGGTATAGGGATGGAAGGGCGCGGTCTGGAACGCCGCGCGCGGCCCGGTTTCGACCATGGTGCCTGCATAGAGCACCAATATATCGTCGCAAATGGCGCGCACGGTGGAAATATCATGGCTGATGAACATGGTCGCGATGCCCAGTTCCCGGCGCAGTTCCGCCATCAGGTCCAGGATCGCCGCACCCACCACCGTATCCAGCGCCGACGTCACCTCGTCGCACAATATCAACTGCGGGTCGGCGGCCAGCGCGCGGGCCAGGTTGATGCGCTGTTTCTGCCCGCCCGAAAGCCCACCGATCGGCCGGTCGATCAGGGCGACTGGCAAGCGGATGAGATCCAGCAGTTCCGCTACGCGCATCCGCGCAGCATTGCCCTTCAACCCATGGTAGAAGGCGAGCGGACGCTGCAATATCTGCCCTACGCTATGCGCGGGATTGAGCGCCGTGTCGGCATTCTGGAACACCAGCTGGATACGGCGGAACTGTTCGCGGCTGCGCCCCTGCAATCCCGGCGGCAGCGGTTCGCCGTCCAGCAACACCTGTCCGCTTGCCGGGGGCAGCAGACCGGCGATGACGCGGGCGATGGTGGACTTGCCCGAACCGCTTTCCCCGATCACACCCAGCGTCGCGCCGCGCTCGATCGTCAGGCTGATGTCGCGCAGGACCGGTATGCGCGGCCGGCCATCCTTGCCGATCTTGCCATAGCCCGCCGTCATGCCACGAATTTCCAGCAACGGCGCGGCGGGAATGTCGGCCTTGGCCGGCGTCGGGCGGATCGCGGGTCGGGCGGCGGCCATCAGCGTCTTCGTATAGTCGTCCGCCGGGCGATGCAGGATTTGCGCCGCCGCGCCGGCCTCCTTGACGCGTCCTTGATTGAGGACGACGATCTGGTCCGCCATCTGCGCCACCACGGCCAAGTCGTGCGACACATAAATGGCGGTCGCGCCGCGCTCCAGCACCACCGCCTTGAACGCGCGCAGCACTTCGATCTGGGTGGTGACGTCCAGCGCGGTCGTCGGCTCGTCCAATATGACCAGTTCCGGATCGGTGATGAGCGCCATCGCCGCCATCAGCCGTTGCAACTGTCCGCCAGACAGTTGATGCGGGTATCGCGACCCGATCGTGTCGGGGAAGGGCAGGGCGAGTGCACGGAACAGATCGACCGCCTTGGCCTCCGCCGTGGCGCGGGGCATCAGGCCATGGATCATCGCCGGCTCGATCACCTGATCCATGATCGTGCGCGACGGGTTGAAGGCGGACGCTGCGCTCTGCGCGATATAAGCAATGCGGTTGCCGCGCAGTTGCGCCAGCGCAGGCCGATCCAGCGTCGTGATCTCTGCATTGCCGACGCGAATGGAGCCGCCCGCGATCGTCGCGCCGGGCCGGGCATGGCCCAGCAGCGTCAGCGCGATCGTCGTCTTGCCCGATCCGCTCTCGCCGATCAGCGCCAGCACCTCGCCACGCTTCAGCGCAAAGTCGATGCCGCTGACGATCGGAAATGTCTCGCCCTTCGCATTGCGGGCGGTGACCAGCAGATCCTTCACCTCGACATGGATGGGGTCGGTCATGCGCGTTTCCCCCGGCCCGGCAATCCGTCGATCAACAGGTTTACGCCCACGGTCAGTGTGGCGATGGCGACGGCGGGCGCGATGATGGCCAATGCGCCTTCGCCCAGACCCGAAATATTCTCGCGCACCAGCGATCCCAGATCGGCGTCGGGCGGCTGCACGCCAAGGCCCAGGAAGGACAGGCCCGACAGCAGCAGCACGATGAACACGAAGCGCAGGCCGAAATCGGCGAGCAGCGGGTGGATCATGTTGGGCAGGACTTCGGCGATGGCGATATGGAAACGGCCTTCGCCGCGCGCGCGGGCGACCTGCACATAATCCATCTGGGCCAGATTCACGGCCAGAGCGCGGGCGATACGATAATTGCCGGGTACATAGGTGATTGCCGCGATCAGCAGCAACAGCGGCAGCGAGGAGCCGAAGGCGGCGACCAGCACCAGCGAGAAAATCTTGGACGGGATGGAAATCAGCATGTCCATGAAGCGCGAGAGCGGCTCGTCCACCTTCGGGCCGCCAACAGCTGCGGTCAGCGCCAGTGCCGTGCCGGTTGCGCTCGCCAGCATCGCGGCGGCGGCGGCCAGCCCCACCGTATAGCGTGCGCCCGACAACAATCGGCTCAGCACATCGCGGCCCAGATAGTCGCTGCCCAGCCAGTGCGCGGCAGACTGGCCGTCGAACACGTCATAGGCGACGAAAGCGCCGACCGGATAGGGCGCCAGCATCGGCCCGAAGAGGGCGACGGCCAGCCAGAAGAGCACCAGCGTCAGCCCGACCTTGCCGGACAAAGGAAGCGTCTTGGCTTGCGAAAGAACATTAGCGATCATTGTGCGCGCAGCCTGGGGTTGGCGAGGATCGCGGTGACGTCCGCAATCAGCATCAGGAGGAGGTAGGCCGCGCAGAAGATCATGGCGCAGGCCTGAAGCAGCGGCATGTCGCGGCTGGTGACGGCATTGACCATCAGGCTGGCGAGTCCGGGATAGTTGAAGATCGTCTCCACGATCACCGCGCCGCCCAGCAGGTAGGAGAGGCTGAGCGCCATGGCATTGACGATCGGCGCGATCGCATTGGGCATGATGTGCTTCAGCACGACCTGCACCGGCGCGACGCCTTTCAGCACGGCCATTTCGACATAGGGGCGGTCCATCTGGTCGATCACGGCCGCGCGGGTCATGCGCGCCATTTGCGCGATCACGATGACGCTCAGCGTGAGGATCGGCATGGCGACCCCGCGCAGATAATCACTCCAGCCCATCTCGTCCGACACCAATGCGATGGAGGGCAACCACCGCAGCTTCACGGAGAAGATCAGCACTGCGATGGTCGCGACCAGAAATTCCGGCACCGCGACCATGGAGAGGGTCGCAACATTGAGCGCCCGGTCCAGCCGCCCGCCCCGGTTCATCGCGGACCCGATGCCGATCGCCAGCGCCACCGGCACCGCGACCAGGGCAGTGAGGGCGGCCAGCAGCAGGCTGTTGGGCAGGCGGTCGGAAATCACTTCCGACACCGGCATGTTGGCGACCAGCGACTGGCCCGGATCGCCGCTCACCATGCCGGTCAGCCAGCTGGCGTAACGGACATAGGCCGGGCGATCGAGGCCCATTTCATGACGCAGCGCGGCGACCTGCTGCGGCGTGGCGCTCTGGCCCAGCGCTTCCTGCGCGGCGTCGCCGGGCAGCAACTGCGCGATGATGAAGATCGTCACCGATACCAGCAACAGGGTCAGCAGCGAGGATGCGAACCGCTTGCCGATCAGCGTCAGCGCGGCCTTCATGCCGCTTTGGGACGAGCCACCCGCCATCAGCCTTCCCACCACACATGTTCGGAAAATTGATAGCCCATCAGGCCGCCCAGCGACACGGGATACATGCCCTTCAGCCGCCGGTCATAGCCGTCGATCAAACTGATGAAGACCGGGATGCCGACGCCGCAATGGTCGCGGACCAGACCCTGCATCTCGCCATAAAGCTGCTTGCGCCGTGCCTGATCGGCCTCGCCCCGTGCTTCCAGCAACAGCTTGTCGAAACGGGGATTCTTCCATCCGCTCTCATTCCAGGCGGCATCCGACTTGTAGAACAGGCTGAACAGCAGGTCGGCGGTCGGACGCGGGTTGGTGTTGCCGAACCCGAGCGGATGTTTCATCCAGTGGGTCGACCAGTAACCGTCGGATGGCACCCGGTTGACCGCCAGCTTCAACCCCACGCGCGATCCATATTCCTGAAGGATCGACGCCATGTCGACCGACCCGTCCGCCGCCGGGGAGGCATAGACGGGCAGGCGCACGCCGGTCAGGCCGGCGCGCTGCAGATGCCATTTCGCCTTGTCCAGATCGAGGCTGCGCTGCGGCAGGTCGGCGCGATAATAGGGATGGAAGGGCGGGAGCGGCTGGTCGTTGGCGATCGTCGCATAACCGCGATAGAGCGCGCGCTTTATCAGCGGCCGGTCAATCAGATATTTCATAGCCGCAACGAAATGCGGATTGCCGGTCGGCAATTGCCGCTGCTGCATGATGAGGTTGGTGTAGAGGCCTGACTGGGTTTCCAGCAGCGCATGGCCCCTCGACGCCATGATCCGCTTGGTGGACCGCGGATTGACCGCGATCACCAGATGGACGTCGCCCGACAACAGCGCATTGACGCGACTGACCTCGTCCGGGATGCCGATCAGTTCGATCTCGTCCAGATAGGGTTTGCCCGGCTTCCAGAAATTCGGGTTGCGTCGCGCCAGCGTCCGCACGCCGGGGCTGAACTGCGCGCAGCGATAGGGGCCGGTGCCGTTGGCGCTACGAAAATCCTTTGTCCCCGCCCGCAGGATCAGGAAATGGGACTGCGCCAATATGGCGGGCAAGTCGGCATTGGGGCCGACCAGGGTGATGACGACGTCACGGTTGCCTGCGGCTTTCACCTGCGCGAACTGCTCGGCGATCGGCGCCATCTTCGATCCCGTCGCCGGGTCTTTATGCCGCAGCAGCGACCAGACGACGTCCTGTGCGGTCAGGCTCGCACCGTCATGAAAGGTCACGCCCTTGCGCAGGCGGACATGCCAGACTTTCTGGTCGCTGCTCTCGATCCGTTCGGCCAGCGCGGGGCGGGGGATCAGGTGGCGGTCCATTTCCGTGAGGCCGCTATAGAACATATAATGGCGCACATAGTCGGTCGACAGCGCGCCCTTGGCCGGATCGAGCGTATCGGCGGTGGAACTGGACAGGCTGGCGACGCGGATGCGCCCACCGATGCGCGGCTTGGCGGCCGCCAGCGCGCCATCGGGCAGGATCAGCCCGGCGCCCAGGCCAAGCCCCGCGCCCACAAGGGCGCGCCGGGAAAAGAGCGGCATATCGTCCATCAATGGATCACATCCTGCCATTTGTACCACAGGCCGACGAGCGGCAGGAACCAGGGCTTGCCGAAATGGCCGGGCACGCTGGGCCAGTCGAGGCCATCCCAGGGGTTGGCGGCCGGCTCGCCGCTCATCACCCGTGCCATCTGCTGACCCATATGGGTCGCCATCTGCACGCCATGGCCGCTATAGCCCATGGAATAATAAAGCCCGTCCTGCTCGCCCGCGCGCGGCAGACGGTCGGCGGTCAGGTCCACCATCCCGCCCCATACATGGTCGACGCCCACGCCCTTCAGCGCCGGGAAAATCTCACCCATGGTCTGCACCAATATGTGACCGCTCTTCACGTCCGATCGCGGGTCGCTGATGGCGAAGCGCGCCCGCCCGCCGAAGATCAGGCGATTGTCGGGCGCCAGCCGGAAATAATTGCCGATATTCTTGCTGGTCACATAATTGCGCCGCGCCGGCAGCAACTGCTCGATCAGCGCGTCGTCCAGCGGCTCGGTGGCGATGATGAAGCTGCCGACCGACACGATGCGGCGGCGGAAGAAGCCGAAGGGGCCAGTCGCCGGTGCGCCGCCGGTCGCGACCAGCAGCTGCTTTGCCGTCACCGTCCCGCGTGAGGAGGTCACGCGCCATCCCTGCGGCACCCGTTGAAAATCCGTGACATCGGCATTTTCGTAGATCTGCGCCCCGGCCCGCGCCGCTGCCTCGGCCAGGCCCACGCCGAACCGTCCCGGATGGACCTGCGCGCTGGTCGTCTGGATAAGGGCGCCGTGAAAGGCGTCCGATCCCACTTCCTCGCTTATGCGCTCCGGCGGCACCAGACGGACATTCTCGTCCACCTCCGCCGCCAGCAGGTCGTGCGCGCGGACCAGCTTGTCATAATGGGCGGGCTTGGCCGCCAGCTTCATCCGGCCGCAGCGGTTGAAGCTGCAATCAATGCCTTCCTCGCGCGCCAGTCGCTCGACCGTATCGACAGCGTCGCAATGGGCGCGATAATAGGCTTTGGCGATATCCTTGCCGAACCGGGCGGACAGCGCGCCATAATCATGAGCCGTGCCGTTGTTGCACTGGCCCCCGTTGCGACCCGAAGCCTCGCCGACGACGCGCCCCTTCTCCAGCAGCACGACACTGGCGCCGCGCCGGGCCAGCGCCAGCGCCGCCGACAGGCCGGTAAAACCGCCGCCGATGATGGCGACGTCAACCGATCCCTCGACGCCGCCCTTGGCCCCGCCCGTAAAGGACGGCGCGCTGGCCAGCCAGTAGGAGAGGGGAGATGCGTCCATGCCGCTTACAGGCCGACGACCGCCGGCAAACAGCCGATATGCGGGATTTCGACGTCGCGATAGAAGGGGTTGGACGGCTCATGACCGCGACCCACGAACACGCGGCAGCCGAAATGCAGGTCGGTCGCCGTATTCTGGTCGTAGCGGAAGCTGGAGGAGACGTGCATCATCTCTTCGGGCTTTGCGCCCAGCTGGTCGAACATATATTCGAACGCCTGCATGCGCGGCTTGTAGGCCTGTGCCATCTGTGCGGTGTAGACGGCGTGGAACGGTGCGCCCAACTGGCCGACATTATGATGGATCTGGTCGTTCATCGCGTTGGACAGGATGACGAGCGGGATCTTGTCGCCGATCTTGGACAGGCCACCGGCGACATCGTCATGCGGGCCCCAGGTCGGCACGGCGGCATAGACCGCATCGGCATCCGCCTCATTATAGGTAACGCCCCATTTCTGGCAGGTGCGGCGCAGCGAGTTGCGGATGATTTCCTGATAGGGTTCCCAATCGCCCATCACCTGATCGAACCGATAGGCGCTCCAGTCCTTGCAGAAGGCGGGCAGATTCTCCGCCGCGATCCGGTCGGCCATGAAGGCGGTCGCCATTTCGGTCATGCGGAAACGGGTCAGCGTGCCATAGCAGTCGAAGCTGATATATTTGGGCCGGAAATTGGGCATCGGCGGAGCGTCCTTTGCGGGTTCTAACGGTGGCTCGAAAGCCGTTTGACGATGAGCATTACGACATGGCGTGGCCGGAACATGCACCCGATTGGTTCGGGTCGGGGGGCAGATTTCGGCCTTTTATGCTATGGCATTCGGCATCATTTGCCGCGTCGCTTTCGTGCGCTCGATCCGGGGCGGATCATAGCCGAAAGGCCCTGCCCGGCACAGACGCACGGCATGGAATGTCGCGTAATCAATAGCCCTTGTCGCGTGCGACTTCGCCCTCCATCGGCTGACCCGCGCAAAAGCGGCGGATATTGGCGATCAACGCGCGCGCAGCGCCATCCGGGCGGGTCATGCTGGCGATATGCGGCGTAATCATGATGCGCGGATGCACCCAGAAAGGATGATCGGCGGGCAGCGGTTCGGGGTCGGTTACGTCCAGAACGGCACCCGACAGATGCTGTTCGTCGAGCAGAGACAGCAGATCATGCTCCACCAGATGCGGGCCCCGGCCGACATTGATGAGGGCCGCGCCTTTGGGCAGTTGCGACAGGTTGTCCCGGCACAAGATGCCGTGCGTCTCGTCGGTCAGCGGCAACAGGCAGATCAGGATGTCGCATTGGCTGAGGAAAGCCGGCAGCGCCGCTTGCCCGGCATGGCAGGTGACGCCCTCGATCGCGGCGCCCGACCGGCTCCATCCCGACAGGGGAAAGCCGAAGAGTTTGAGCGCCTGCAACACCGCCTGCCCCAGATTGCCCAGACCCATCATGCCGATCCGCCGTTCGCCCGCAGGCTTCAGCTTGATCGGTGCCCAGCGCGCCTCTTTCTGCGCTTCGCGATAGTCGATCAGGTTCCGGTGCAGCGCCAGCACCGCCATCGTCGCATATTCGACCATGCCGGCTGCGATGCCCGGCTCGATCATGCGTACGACCCGGACATGTGGCGGCAGGGCAGACATATCGAATTGATCGATCCCCGCGCCGATCGAAAAGAGGATTTCCAGATTTGGCAGGCTGGCAATCAACTCGGCCGACGGTGTCCAGGCGGCGAGATAGCGGATCGCGGCCGGATCATAAGTCTGGGACGGATCGACAAAGGCGACGTCCGGCGCTTCGACGGCAAAAATCTCGCGCCAGATGCGGCCGCGTGTCGGATCGGATGTGTAGAGCAAAGCCATGGGCGCAACCTTCCGGCATCATCAGGCAAAAAGAAACCGCCGCTGTCCCCTTGTCTTGGAGGGAGGGACAGCGGCGGCCGGTCGGGCTAGAGCATTTTGAAGTCAGCTGGCACAGCTGACGGCTCGCAAAATGCGGAAAACAAAATACTCCCGCCCCGAATGGAAGGATCAGAAGTCGAAGCTCGCCCGGACCGTGAAGGAGCGCGGGGTGCCCGGCTGAATCCACAGCGCCGAATAGGAGCTGGCATAATATTTCTTGTCGAACAGGTTGTTCACATCGGCCGACAGCTTGATCTGGTCGGTGATGTTGAAAGAACCCAGCACCTTGGCGATGGTATAGCTGGGCAGATAGAAATCCGCCGCCGTCTGGCCCAGCCGCTTGCTGACATGGGTTACGCCGGCGCCCAGCATCGCTTCATGATCGCCGATCGCAAAATTCTTGAACAGCAGAACATTGCCCTGATGCTTGGGAATGTTGAGAAGCGGGTCATCCTTGCGAACCCCGGCAGTCGCATAATCGTCGGCCCAGCCCGCGTCGGTATAGGCATAGGTCACGAACAGTTCGAACCCGGCGGGCAGCTTGGCATTGACGTCGAACTCCACGCCCTGACTCTTGGCCTCACCGACGGCGATCGACAGGCCGGTCAGCAGGTCGGCGGTCAGGACATTGCTCTTCTTCATCTTGTAGAGCGACAAGGTACTGGTCAGCTTGCCGTCCGGCGTCACGAACTTCGCACCGACTTCGTAGCTGGTGCTGACTTCCGGGGCGAAGGGATTGTTGTTGACGTCGACGCCGCTGTTCGGCCGGAACCCCTTGCCATAGCTGGCATAGAAGGACAGGCTGCTGGTCGGTTCGAACACCAGCCCTGCCATCGGGCTGAACTTGGTGTAGGCCGCCGGATTGGTGGTGCCCAGACGGTTGTCGATATTCTGGCTGAAATCGTCGTAGCGACCGCCGAACCGGACCTTGAACTGCTCGGTGATCTCGATCTGGTCCTGCGCGTAGATGCCCCACGCTTTTTGAATTTCGGTCGAATTCTGGATCACGGACGTCGGCGTCGGTGCCGGGATGGTGTAATCTGGGTTGAAGATGTCGATCGAATAGGACTGGTCTGCCGCCGTCGGGCGATAGCGCAACTGGAACGTATTGATCTTGAACTTGTCCCAATCGCCGCCGATACGGATATTGTGGACGATGGAGCCGGTTTCCAGCTTGCCGCTGATTTCGCCGCGGAACACCATATGGGTGGTGCTGTAATCGCGATAGCGGCGCTGGCGGGACAGGGTGCGGCCATCATCATCCAAAAGCTGACGGCCGAGCGCCGGAAAGGTGCCCAGCGCCAGTTCGGGATCGCTGGAATAGCCCTCGAACGTGGTATGCTTGTAGCCCGCGCCCAGCATCAGCGTCCAGTCGTCGTTGAAATCGTGCTGATATTGCGCCTGATGGCCCAGCACGCCGATCTTGATCGGACCGTCATTGGGGTTGCTCAGGAAGCGCGAATTGGGAATGGCGCCCAGATTATAGCTGGCGATTTCGCCGCTGGCATCGCGGATCGGGATCGCCACCACGCCGCGATCAAACGGCACTTCCTGCTTCACATATTCCAGTTCGTAGGTGAAGATGTCCTTGTCCGACAGCTTCGCCAGGAAGGACGGGGTCAGCGTATATTTCTGCGTTTCCACCGTATCGCGGAAGCTGTCAGCCTGTTCGGCCGAACCATTGATGCGCACGGCGATGCTGTCGCTCAGCGGCAGGTTGTAATCGCCCTCGACGCGATAGGTTTCCCAGCTGCCACCCGCGACCGAGAAACTGCCGCCCTGTTCGAAGGTCGGCTTCTTGGTGACGATGTTGATCGTGCCGCCTGGTTCGCCGCGACCGAACAGCGCGCTGTTCGGGCCTTTGAGCACTTCGATCCGTTCGACGTTCGATGCGTCGCGCGGGCCACCATAGCCGCGACCGCCGTTGAAACCGTTGACCAGGAAGCCGCTCGGAAAATTCTCGTCGCCGGCAAAGCCGCGAATGGCGAAACTGTCCCACAGGCCGCCGAAATTATTCTGCTTCGAGACGCCGCTTGCCAGTTCCAGCGCGGTATCGAGGCGGGTGATGTTGAGGTCGTCGAGCAGCTTGCCTTCCAGGAACTGTACGGCCTGGGGAATTTCCTTGACCGGCGTGTCGCCGAAATATTGGCGCTTCAGGCCGGTGACGACGATTTCGCCGTCGGCACTTGCGGCGGCAGGCTCCTGGGCCTGGGCCATGGAGGAGAAGGCGATGGCGGCGGTACTGGCGACACAGGCCAGACGGAGGGCGGATATAGTGCGCATGATGCTTTAACCCCTTATAAAATCACTGTTCCCTTATGTCCTGCGAACGTTGGGGGGCCGATTTGCTCTATCTATTCCCATGCGGACTTTGTCCTGTCATCGGGGCCGGCCCTTGGGTGATTTTCCACCTCTTCTGAAAAACGAGGCTAAGTTGAGTGACGGAAATATTACGTCAAACTTGGCTCATCGGACGGCGCAAAATTGTGAATCATGGCCGCCTACGACAAATAATGCTGCGCCGGATATTGCGGTCGGAATGCGCGAAAAAGCCGGAAAAATGGCCGCCTTCCGGGAATGGAAGGCGGCCCAGTCGACCCGACGCAGGACCGTCAGAGATATTTGAGCCACCATATGTCCTTGCGCTGCTGCTTGAGCTGCGCGAACCAGCGCGTAGGGAAATACAGCACCGGGATCAGGATGAAGACCCAGATCCACACCCAACGCAAATGATCGACGCCGAACACCGTGCCCTTGGTCGGCCCGTACATCAGCAGCGCGACATTATAGATCGCCTTCAACACGTAGAGATGCAGGATGTAGTAGAACATCGGCGCACCGCCCAGCATGGCCAGCGTCGGCATTGCCTTGCTCGCCTCGAACTTTTCGAACAGCGCCAGCAGCAGGCAGCCCGTGCCGATGGTCGGCATCAGGAACAGCAGCGAGGGCGGATATTTGGTCAGCGCCAGGAAGCTCATCACCGTGCGCAGCGGCGTTTCCGCGACGAACCAGGGCTTGTCGCCATAGACGTTCAGATACCGGATGACCACGAAGCCGAGGATCAGGCCAAGGCCCAGCTTGGCAAGGCGACGAATACGCGGCGCCGGATCGCTGCCGCGCGCGAACCAGGGGCCACAGGCATAGCCCAGCAGGATGACGCCGATCCACGGCAGGATCGGATAAGTCGTCTTGACCGCGATCCCGCCGATTTCGATCAGCGATCGCTGGTGCAGCACCGCCCACAGCGCATAGCCCGGCTGGTCGGCGGTCAGGCGGATCGGATCGAGCAGATTGTGCAGGCAGACGATGGCGAGGCCGATCGCGAACTGTGCCGGACGCGGCAGGTGCAGCAGCGCGGCGAGCGCAATCATGCTGAAGCCGATCGCCCAGATCACCTGCAACCAGATCGCCGTGGGCGGGAAGGCCGGCGCTTGCGTCGGCCAAGCATAGCCGACGACGGTGAATTCCAGGAAGATCAGGAACAGGCCGCGCTTCAGCAGGAATTCCGATACCTGCCCCTTGCTGTGCGACTGGCCATAGAGCCAGGCCGACAGACCCGTCAGCGCCACGAAGGTCGGCGCGCAGAAGGTGGAGAGCAGGCGGGTGAAGAAAAGGCCCGGATCGGTCGTGTTGGCGTCCACCGGGTCCGTGACCTGCAAATGCAGGAACCATGTTTCGCGCACATGGTCGACCAGCATGAACAGCATGACGAGGCCACGCAGCGCGTCGATCGCGATCAGCCGCGTGCGGGCCTTGGCCGCGCTGATCGGTGATGCCGTGGCGCGAAGGCCGATGGTGGGCGCTTGCCCCGATATGCTGTTCATAACCTCGGTTCCTGTCCCCGCTTCGCTCACTGCCTATGATACAACATATCATATCTGGCAAGAGGGCATCGCGCCTCTGATCGGCGACGCACCCTTCTTGATCGACGGGGACTATCGCCAGGGTTGGAAGGCTATGGACGGCGCACGACCGAATGTTCCGAATTTGTGAAATCGCGGAGCGGAAAATATCAAAAAAAGGGGCCGACGAAGCGCTATACTTCGTCGGCCCCTTTGCCATTACGATAGAGCCGATCGTCAGGCGTCTTCGAGCGCCACGATATTGACGATATGCGCCTGGGTATATTCCAGCAGGCCCGCTTCGCCCAACTCGCCGCCCAGGCCCGATTGCTTCACGCCGCGGAAGGGGATGTTGGCGTCGATCGCAAGATGCTGGTTGACCCAGACGGTGCCGGTGTCGATCTTCATCGCGATCTGGGTCGCGCGCTCGACATCCTTGCCCCATACGGTGCCGGCCAGGCCATAGTCGCTGTCGTTGGCGCGGGCGATGACATCCTCGATATCGTCATATTTCAGCACCGGCAGCACCGGGCCGAACTGTTCTTCCTGCACCAGCGGCGCATCTTCGGGCAGGTCGCGCACGATCGTCGGCGCGATGAAATAGCCCGGCCGGTCCATCGGCTCGCCACCCGCCAGCACGGTGCCGCGCGTCTTGGCGTCGGCGATCAGCGCGCTCACCTTGTCGAACTGCATCTTGTTCTGCACCGGGCCGATGGTCGTGCCCTGCTTGGCGCCATCGTCGACGATCGCTTCCTTGGCCAGTTTCGCCAATTCGTCGCAGAAATCGTCATACATGGGGCTAGGCACATAGGCGCGCTTCACCGCCACGCAGATTTGCCCGGCGTTGGTCATCGCACCCTGATAGACCTTCTTGGCCACCTGACGCGCATCGACATCGTCCAGCACGATCGCCGCGTCATTGCCGCCCAGTTCCAGCGTGACCCGCTTCACCGTGCCGGCGGAGGACGCCATCACCTTCTTGCCGGTCGCGGTCGATCCGGTGAAGGCGACCTTGGCCACATCCTTGTGCCCGGTCAGCAGCGGGCCAAGCTCATTCTGGTCGCAGACGATGTTAAGCACGCCGGCCGGCAATATGTCCCTCGCCAGTTCGCCGAACAGCAAAGTGGTCAGCGGCGTCGTGGGCGCGGGCTTCGACACCATCGTGTTGCCCGTCACCAATGCCGGTCCCAGCTTGTTCATCAGCAGGATCAGCGGGAAGTTCCACGGCGTGATCGATGCGACGACACCCAGCGGCGTGCGATGTTCGACCACCTTGTTGCCGCCCTCGTCCTTCAGCACCTTGGGTTCCACCCGCATCGCGGCAAAGGCGCGCAGGGTGAAGACGCTGCCCATGATCTCGTAACCGGCCTGGTCCAGCGGCTTGCCCTGTTCGGCGGTCAGCAGGCTGGCGAATTCGCCGATCCGGGCCTCCAGCGCGTCGGCCAGTTTGTTGGTCAGCGCCGCGCGTTCCTCGACCGGCAGGGCCGCCCAGCCCGGTTGCGCCTTCTTGGCCGCCGCGATCGCGCGCTCGGCCAGCGCCTCGTCCGCCTTGGGGCATTGGGCGAAAGCTTGCGCCGTCGCCGGGTTTACAACGTCGAACTGGCTGACACCGGCGACGAGTTCGCCGTCGATCAGCATCCGAAATTCATGATCCATGAGTCGCTCTCCCATTATTCCGGGCCATCGGGATGGCATTGCCTATCGCAATTCGGCCCGGCTGGCTGTAGCATATATTTGTGCGCTAGGGATACAATATTGGCAAGGGGTATAGTGAAGGGATGAAACAGGGGGCCGATCTCCAGTCGCTCGTCGGCTATCGCGTGCAGCGGGCCAATCTGCTGATGGAAACCGATGCCCGTGCGGCGCTGGCCGATCATGACCTGTCGCCGGCAAAGATGACGGCGCTGATCCTGATCCGCGACAATCCGGGTTGCGACCAGACGGCGCTCGGTCGGGCACTCAGCATCAATCGGTCGAGCGCGATGAAGCTGGTCAATATCCTCGCCGACAAGGGGCTGGTGGAACGACGGCCGGGTCGGGATATGCGTACCAACGCCCTGATGCTGCTACCCGAAGGGGAGCGCCAGCTGGCGGTGATGCTGGCGGCGGTGCGCCAGTCCGACGCGCGCATGACGAAGCGGCTGAGCGCCGAGGAGCTCAAGACATTGCGCTTGCTGCTTGCGCGGCTGGGTCCGGCGCCGACGTCGGACGATGAGGGTTGACGATAAGGCCGCTTGCACAAACTGTATCCTTGGCGCACAATTATGCTGAAACAGGCGGTTGATTCGACGGAAGCGGCCGCACGAACGGGAGACAGGTGCGCGTGACGGAAGCTGCTTTGATGGATGGACCGGCAACATCGAACCGGAGCCTCCCGCCCGCCTCGCTGGATTGCCTGCTCCGCCCCCGCTCGGTTGCGATCATTGGGGCCTCCGATAAGCCCGGCGCGCTGGGTGCTTCGGTGCTGGCCAATCTGGTGCGGCAGGGGTTCGACGGCGACATCCATCTGGTCAATCCCAAGCGTACGGAGATTGGCGGCCGGCCCTGCGTCGCATCGGTCGATGACCTGCCAACAGCTGTCCATGTCGCTGTTCTCGCCATCCCCCGCGCCGGCGTGCTGGACGCCATTCGTGGCCTTGCGCGCAAGAGCGTCGGCGCTGCCGTCATCTTCTCCGCCGGCTTCGCCGAAGATGGTCCGCAAGGGCTGGCCGACCAGCAGGAAATCGCCCGCATCGCGCGGGAAAGCGGCATGGTGGTCGAAGGGCCGAACTGTCTTGGCCTCGTCAATTTCCGCGACAATGTCTCGCTGACCTTCATCGAAATGCCGGAAGCGAAAGCGCAGGGCGATCGCCGCGTCGGCATCGTCTCGCAATCGGGTGCCATGGCCGCCGTGCTGGCGACGACGATGATCCACCGCGACGTGCCCTTGAGCTGCTACATTTCCACCGGCAACGAAGCAGCGAGCGGGATCGAGGATTATCTCGCCCATCTGGTCGACCAACCCGACACCGCCGTCATCGCGCTGATCGCCGAACATGTCCGCGATCCCGCGCGCTTCCTCGCCGCCGCCCGCGCGGCACGCGCCGCTGGCAAGGCGGTCGTGCTGCTCCATCCCGGCCGAAGTGCGGCGGGCGCGGCCAGCGCTGCCACCCATACTGGCGCGATGGCGGGCGACCATGCGGTCATGGCCGTCCATGTCGAGCGCGCCGGTGTTATCCTGGCAGAATCGCTGGAGGAACTGGGCGACATCGTCGAAATCCTCGCCCGTTCGCCCGAAGCCGGGGCTGGCGGCACCGGCATCGTGGCTGAATCCGGTGCGTTCAAGGCGATGATGCTCGATCTCGCCGAAGCGGTCGATCTCGACCTGCCCAAACTCACCGATGCGGACAGCCCGGCGCTGCGCGCGGCGCTGCCTGATTTCGTGCCCGTCACCAACCCGATGGATATCACCGCGCAGGGACTGGTCGATCCCGGTCTTTATGGTCGCACGCTCGCCGCTCTGGCGCAGGACGATCGAATCGGCACCATCCTGCTGACGCTGATCCAGACCGATACCGGCACATCGCATGTGAAGTTCAAGGCCGTGCTGGATGCGCTGGAAGCCATCGGCGACACCAAGCCGATCATCGTCGGCGGCGTCGATGAGGGCGGCGCGGTCTTCGCCGAGGATCTGGCCGCGCTGCGGGCCGCCGGCGTCACCTACCTCCCCACCGCCGAACGGATGCTGCGCGCGCTGGCCCGCATTGCTGCCCATCGCCAGGGCGATGCTACGGTGGCGCCGCTCGACGCCCGGCCGGTCGATGGCCTGTCGCAGGTCGGCAGCACCATCCCCGAACATCGGTCGAAGGCGATCATGGGCGCGCAGGGCATCGCCTTCCCCGTTTTCGCACTGGCGCAGAGCGCGGCGGAGGCCGTCGCCGCTGCCGATCGCCTCGGTTATCCGGTGGTGCTGAAGGCTCAGTCGCCCGAACTGCCGCACAAGAGCGACGCTGGCGGCGTCATCGTCAATCTGGCCGATGCGGATGCCGTCGCGGCCGGCTGGGACCGGCTGATGGCCAATCTCGCTGCCTCGCGTCCAGACCTTGTCCTTGATGGCGTACTGGTGGAGGGTATGGCGGCCAAGGGCGTCGAACTGATCGTCGGCGCGCGCAACGACCCGCATTGGGGGCCGACCATCCTCGTCGGCTTTGGTGGCGTCGCGGCGGAACTGCTGCACGATGTCTGCCTTCTGCCGCCCGACCTGACCCGCGACGCGATCATTGCGCAGATCCGAAAGCTGCGCATGGCCCCGCTGCTCGATGGCTTCCGTGGCGCGCCGGCCATGGACATCGGCGCCGTCGCCGACATCGTCCAGCGTCTTGGCCAGATGGTTGCTGCCACGCCAGCCATCAGCGAAGTCGATCTCAATCCCGTGATCGTCTACCCGCAAGGGCAGGGCGCAATCGCGCTGGACGCATTGATTTCGCTCTAACAATCTCCGTCATTGCGAGCGGAGCGAAGCAATCCATGTTGCGCAACATAGATTGCTTCGCTCCGCTCGCAATGACGAAATAGTCAGGTCAGCGCATAATAGCGCAGCACATTGCCGTCGGACCGCCGCTCGCCCACGCCGATGAATACATGTTTGGTCAGCCAGTCATGCTTGCCGACCGGACATTCGAAACTGGGATTGCCGCGCAGATAATAATCCTGCTGCTCCACCGGTTCGCCCTCGGCAAAGGCCCAGTCGCGCAACCGCTGCATCGTGTCGGGCTTGCGCCCCCACAGGAAACCGCGATTGTTGAGCAGGATCAGCGTGCCGTCATCCTCCTCCAGCATATAGCGGGCGTCGAACACCGCGACGTCGTCCGGCCTGAAATAGGCATAGTCGCCGCCAGATCCCGGCACCGCCTTGCCTTTGATCCTTGGTCCCTCGAACGTGCCGCCATCGACATAGACAGCGCTACGATTGCCGCCCATCGGCGTGTTGACGATGGTCTGCACGCGCGGAAATTGCAGCCGCACCTCCATCGCGAATTCCAGCCGCGGATTGTCCAGCGTCGAAAACATATCCATCATCCCAACTCCCCAATCACCCCAATTCCAACGTTCCGCCATCGACAAAGAGATTGGCGGCAGTGATAAAGCTGGCCTCGTCCGAAGCCAGGAACAGAACGGCACGTGCGACTTCCTCGGCCCGGCCCATGCGCTTCATCGGTACGGCCGCGATCATCGCCGCGCGCAGATTGTCCACATCGGCCTCGCTCATGCCCGGATTGCGGTGCAGCAGCGGCGTCTCGATCGGGCCGGGGCTGACCAGGTTGACTCGAATGCCTTCGGCAACCAGTTCGCCCGCAATCACCTTCAGTGCCGCATAAAGTCCGCCCTTAGCCGCCGCATAAGCGGTGTTGCCGGGCACGAATGCGTGGCCGCCGATCGACCCCGTCGCCACGATCGACCCGCCTCGCTCCATCAGCCGCAACGCCTTCTGGATGGCGAACACACAGCCGCGCAGGTTGACGCCATGGACATGGTCCCAATCCGCTGGTGTCAGGTCACGCAGCGGCGCGAAACCGCCCACGCCCGCATTGACGAACAGCGTGTCGATCCGCCCGTCCCGTGCCGCGATATCGGCAATCACTGCCTCCATTGCGTCCAGATCGGCCATATCCGCCCGATAGCCGCGCGCGCCGTCGATCCCCGCTACCGCCGCGTCGATCGTCGCCTGATCCCGCCCGGTCAGCCGCACGATGCCGCCTTCCGCTGCAAAGGCCTGCGCACTGGCCAGACCGATGCCGCTGTTGCCGCCGACGACCAATATGATCTTGTCCTTGAACCGCATGCTCTTTCTCCGGCTCAGAAGGGCGAATGCGGGTTGGGGCTTTGCGTCGGCACATCTTGCACCACGTCCCAATGCTCGACGATCAGGTCGCCTTCGATGCGGAAGATATCCATCACTGCAAAGCCCGGATCGCCATCGAACCGCCGCACATGATAATGGACGATCACATGGTCGCCATCGGCAAAACGCCGCTTGATGTCATGCACCGCGTCCGGATTTTCGTCCCGCACCTTGCGCAGGAACGCTTTCAACGGCGCCAGCCCCGTATCCACCCACTGATTATGCTGGATATAGTCGGGTGCGATGAACCGGCCTGCCGCATCGCCGTCCATCGGTATCAGCACATGGTCAAACATCGCCTGGACCAGATCCAGATTGCGCTGCTCCTGCTGCGTATAAGCCATCATCCTCTCCTGCTATTTTCCGCTGGCGCATCGCCACGCTTTCGGTTTACGATAACGATCGTTATTAAAAGAACAAGAGCCTAGGAGAGGAAAGCGCCATGAATCGCGCCGATTATGACCGCTATGCGCAGGCCTTCAACAATCGCGACTATGACACGGTCTTCGATTTCTACGCGCCCGGCGCCAGTATCCGCTTTTTCGGCGTGGACCTTGGCACGCGCGAAGCGTTCAAGCGCTTCTATGGCTTTCTCCACGCCCATGTGATCGAGACGCTGACAATCGAGCGCTTCGCCGCCAGCGACGATCTGGTCGCATTGGAAGGGATCATCCGGGTGGAAGCGACGCAGGATCTCGATGCCGCCACCCTCGCCGCCAACGGCCTCGACCAGTTCATGCCGATCGCGAAGGGGGAGGTGCAGGAGATGCGTCAATATATCCATTATCATGTCGAAAACGACCGGTTCACCAGCGTCGGTTGCGCGATCGTCGGCTGATCCTTCCCTTACGCCCGGCTTGACTTGTGCGCCGGCAAATGCCCTATCGGAGGACCATGTCGAACAGCAGCCCGCCCAAAAAGACGTCGGCGCCGGCCGAAACCAGTCCCGCCGATACGCTGCACCGCGTCCTGCGACTGGCGAACAAACTGATGGCGCCTTTCTCCACCTATTTGGAGCATCGTTACAAGATCAGCCTCAACGAGTTCCGCCTGCTGATGCTGCTCGGCCGCTTTCCCAATTCGGCCAGTCACGAACTGGCGGAAATGACCGGCGTCAATCCGATGAGCGTTTCTCGCGCCGTCGCCGCGCTTCAGAAGCATGGCCGCATCACCGTAGAACGCGACCCTGCCAACAAGCGGCGCAAGATTCTCGTCCTCACCGACGAAGGCCAGCGCCTCTACCGGCTGATGCGCCCGCAGACCGACAAGGTCGCCACCTATCTCGTCTCCGATCTCAAAGCGAAGGAGGTGGAGACGCTGAACCAATATCTCGACACGCTGGTCGACACGCTGGAATCGACAGACGAAGCCGGCAACAGTCGCTTCCTCGAATTTACCCGGCCCGACGGCGAAGACGAACCCTCCGCCTGATTGCTCAGAGTCTGTCTCGAAATGTGCGAAAGAGCGCATTTCGTAAGCGGCACCGGGCCACACCCCCACCCGACCGCCCGCAGAGTGTATCCTGGATGGGCGGTCGGGTGGGGGTGTGGCCCGGTGCGGATGCGCCAGAGGCGCATTTCGAGACAGGCTCTCAGGCGCTGGCCGGCGATACCCGCCCGCCCAGCGCCATCATGACCAGCAGCATCGTCAGGAAGCTGACGCCCAGAACGCCGGTCAGCGGCAGGATGGAGACGGACGGCAGCAACGATACGGCCGCGCTCGCCGCCGCCGTGATCGCCAGCTGCAACGTGCCCAGCAACCCTGCCGCAGCTCCCGCGCCACCCGCCGCCGCATCCAGTGCGGATATCGCCGCCGGCGTCAGGATGAAGCCGGACAGGGCGAACAGCAGCATCGAGTAAGGCTGGAACAGCGTGATCGGCACATGCGCCGTCAGGCCCGCCGTCGCGATCAAGGCTGTCGCCCCCATCGCCGTCAGTGCCACCCCCGTCACCAGCGGTCGCGCGCCCAGCCGCCGCATCAGCGTCGGTGCGAATTGCGTAGCGATGATCGAGGTCACGGCATTGAGCGCCAGCAACAGGCTGTAGTGATGCGGCGTCAGGCCAAAGCCCTGCGTGTAGACGAAGGGGGCCGCCGTTACGAAGGCGAAGGGCACGGTCGTCGCCAGCCCCGCCACCAGTGTCCAGCCCAGAAAGGCCGGCGTGGCGAGCAGCCGACCATAGGCATGCAGCATCGGCTGTTGGTGCAGTCGCCGTTCGGGCGGCAGCGATTCCGGCAGGAAGGTGGCCACCGCGACCAGCGCCACCACACCGCCGCCCGCCAGCAGCAGGAACAGCCCGCGCCAGCTCATCGCCTGCAACAGATAGCTGCCGGCCAGCGGCGCCAGTACGGGGGAAATGCCGATGATGAGGAAAGTGAAGGCCATCAGCCGGGCGGCGCGATGGCCGCTATGCCGGTCGCGGATCATCGCCCGTACGCTCGACGTGCCGGCGCAGGCGCCCATGCCTTGCAGAAAGCGGCACGCGATCAGCATGGTCAGGCTGGTCGCCATGGCGCAGGCGATGGAGGCGACCGCGAACAGCAACAGCCCGCCGATCAACGGCCGGCGCCGGCCATAGCGATCGCCCAGCGTGCCGAGCGGGATCTGCGCCAGCGCCAGTCCCAGGAAGAAGGCGGACAGGGTACGCTGCACCGCGCCGCTGTCCGCCGCCATCGCCTGCGCCATGCCGGGCATGGCCGGCAGATACAGGTCGATGGCAAAGGGGCCGAGCGAGGAGAGAAAGCCGAAGGCGATGCCCAGCAACAGGGGCGGTTCCGTATCCTGCGGACCCGAACGGCGATCGGCTTGTGCCATATATAAAGATATCCTCTCCCTAATTAGTAACGAACGTTATATTTGTTTGGGAGGGCGCACAAGCGATTGCTGCGTTGAACATGTCCTTCGTCATTGCGAGCGCAGCTGCTGCATGGGGCACGGCATTTCGGTTTGCATAATGTGTCTTCAGCATACAATGTGCGGTGGAACGGGGGACGGCGTCGCAGGCAGCCCCGCATAAGATCAAGCGAGAGGAGCGCAGCCCATGGCCCCCGTATCGACCCCCACCACCGCCCTGCCGGCCGACGATCCCCGCAGCATATTGGGCAGCGCGCCGATGCGCCTGCCGCAATGTATCGCCATCGCCATCTGCTTCCTGCTGAACGCGCTTGACGGCTTCGATATATTGGCCGTGACCTTCGCCGCGCCGGGCATCGCGAAACAATGGAGCATTGGTCCCGGCGCCATCGGCCTCGTCGTCTCCTCGGGGCTGGCCGGCATGGTGGTGGGGTCGCTGACGCTGGGGCAACTCGCCGACCGGATCGGGCGGCGGCCGCAAGTGTTGCTCTGCCTTGCCATCATGGTCAGCGGCATGTTTGCGTCCGCCTTCGCCTCCAATGTCCTGCTGCTCTGTTTGCTGCGCGCCTATACCGGCCTTGGCCTGGGTGCCGTGCTGGCGGCGGTGAACGCCCTGTCGGCGGAGTTCGCCAATCGCAAGCGTCGCGACCTGTCGGTCAGCATCATGGCGGCCGGCTATCCGGCTGGCGGCATCGTGGGCGGCTGGGCGGCGGCGCAACTGCTCAAACATCATGGCTGGGAATCCATCTTCCTGTTCGGCGCGGGCGCGACGGCGGTGATGGTGCCGCTGGTGCTGCTGTTCCTGCCCGAATCGATCGGCTGGCTGGCAACGCGCGGCGGGCCGGATGCGCTGGCGCAGATCAACGCCGTCATGAAGCGGCTGGGTCAGCCGCTCGCTGGTCGTGTCGTTGCGCTGGAGGAACCCAAGGCCTCGATGCGTGCGCTCTTCACCGACCGTTATCGCGCCACCACCATCGCGCTGATCGCCATGTACGGCCTGCACATGATGACCTTCTATTATGCGCTGGGCTGGACCCCGGCGCTGGTCGTGTCGCTCGGCTTCGATCCGTCGCAGGCGACGATCGTGTCGGTATTCATGAACATGGGCGGCGCGACCGGCGGCGTGATCCTGGGCTTCCTCTCGCCGCGCCTCGGCCTGCGTCCGCTGCTGCTGTTCGGCCTTGCCGGCGCGGCGGCGGCGGTCGTCGCCTTCGGTGCGGTGCCGGCCGACATCATTCTGCTACAGGGCGCGGCCTTCTTGCTCGGCTTCCTCGCCAACGGGTCGGTCGTCGGCCTCTACGCGCTGATCGCCAATATCTATCCCACCACGTTGCGCGCGACCGGCACCGGCACGGTGATCGGCTTCGGTCGTTGCGGCGCGGCGCTCGGGCCTTTCATTGCGGGGCAGTTGCTGGCGGTCGGGGCAGGACGCGGCATCACCTCGCTCGCCCTCGCGCTCGGCTCCGCCATCGCGGCGCTGGTTCTCCTTGCCGCCCATCTGCGCGTGGCGGACGAGGATGCGATTTAGGAATCTCGATCTCGCACAAGAGCGGTTCGCCCTGAGCCTGTCGAAGGGCTTGTCTTTCTTTCTACGTTGCAAAGAAACCAAGGGGTTTCGACAGGCTCAGCCCGAACGGGGAAAGGGGGAGGTGCTAACCCACCCGTTCCGCATCCATCATCGCCTGCAACATGCGCCGCCCTTCTACCGCGTTGCGATCGCTCTTGAGCAGCAGCTCTTCCGGATTTTCGCCCACCACCGCCAGCATTGCCTCGATCTCCTCGGTGGCGAACTTGTCCTCGGCGATCACGGGGCGCAGATACTCTTCCATGATGTCGATCGCGCTCGCATCCGTCGTCGCCATGGCGAAAAAATAGGTGCAGCTATGCGGCGTTTCCGGCGTCACCGCATGATAGACCCGGCTCGACGCAAAAGCTTCACCCGCCCGCTCATGCCCCTGCGGGAATCGGCTTTCATCGATCCCGGCATGAAAGCCGGGCAGATGGAAATCCATCCCGCTCACCCGGTCTATGCGGGTCAGGTCATGCCCCATGAAAGCGACCACCGGCGGCGCCTCTGCATCGCGCATATGGCGGCGGCTCCCCAGAAAGCCGGGGCGCTTGACCACGTCCTCGGGCGTCGCGGCATTGTCCAGCGTGCCGATCGAGCTGCCATGCAGGAAGGCAAGGTGGGTCAGGTCCAGCAGATTGTCGTTCAGCAATTGCGCCCGCCCCTTCACATGCTCCACGAACAGCGGCCGCGCGGTCATGCCCGGCGCCGTCAGGCCGATCGCCTCAAGGTCGGGTAGCAACGCCGGATCGGCCTTGTCCGCATCCCCCATCCATATCCACGCCCACAGGCCATGTTCGACCAGCGGGTAGCTGGGGATATGATAGGATCGCGGGGTGAAGCTCTGGCTTGGAATATCGGTGCATTGCCCGTCCGGGCCGAAGGCGATGCCATGATAGCCGCAGATGATGCCGTCGCCCTTGCGACAGCTTTTGCCCAGCGGGAAATGGCGGTGCGGGCATCGACCGCCGACCGCCACGGCCTGCCCGTCCTGCTTGCGATAGAGCACGACCGGCTGATTGAGGATCGTGCGCGCCAGCAGCGCCTCGCCGATCTCATGGCTGAAGGCGGCGACATACCAGCCATTGCGGACGGCAAACGAGCCGGTGGTAAAGGGATACATGATCGGCCTCTCCTGATCTTTTCTACCAGACTTACGGTGTAAGTTTCCGCCGAAGACGAGCGGCTGTCAAGGGCGCTGCGCTTTCATCGCATAAAGACGCCGTTCCGCATTTTCCTGCTGGCACGACCCAGAATATTCGTGTAGATGAAATATTCATGGATGCGAAATCATCAGATCGCGATGGAACCGCCCCCCTTCTGATCCTGCCGGGATTGCTCTGCGATTCCCGCATGTTCGGCGAAACGCTGGCGGCTTTCCCCGGCAGCGCCGTGGTGGACGGTTTCTATGCCGGCTGTGATCGAATCGAAGCGATGGCCGATTATGCCATCGCCCGCATGCCCGATCGCTGCGCGCTGCTGGGTCACTCGATGGGCGCGCGTGTCGCGCTCGAAGTGGTACGCAAAGTGCCGGACCGGGTGGAGCGGCTGGCGCTGGTCGATACCGGCGTCCATCCGGTCAAGCCCGGCGAGCGGGAAGGGCGCTACAAGTTGCGCGGCCTCGGCCGGGATCAGGGCATGGCCGCGCTGGTCGCGCAATGGCTGCCGCCGATGATGGGCTTTGCCGGCCTGCGCGACGAAGCGCTGATGGACCTGCTCTATGCCATGGCGGTCGACGCCGGCCTCGCCACGTTCGAGGCGCAGATCGAGGCGCTGCTGCACCGGCCGGCGGTCGACATGCTGCTGCCGACGATCGCCTGCCCGACCGTCGCGATCGTCGGCCGGCAGGACCAGTGGTCCCCGGTCGCGCAGCATGAAGCCATCGCGGCCGCCATCCCCGGCGCGCAATTGCGCGTCGTCGAGCGCGCCGGCCACATGATGCCGGCCGAAGCGCCGCAGGCTTTCAATATTCAGATAAAGGACTGGCTCGCCATGCCTGTCCCTGTCCCCATTTCGTGAACTTCCAGACAAGTCGAAGGAGAGGTTTGAATGACTGACAAGACCCTGCAACAGCTGCTCGATGAAAAGGGCGACATCGTCGAATTCCTGCGCAACCAGCAGGTCGGCCCCAACGCCTATCCGGGCGTCCCGGGCGAATATAGCAACTGGCGCGACGAACAGCGCAGCTGGGCGGAAAGCTCGGTCCTGTTCAACCAGAGCTTCCACATGGTCGACCTGCTCGTCACCGGCCCCGGCGCGTTCGACATGCTGGCCTATCTCGCCCCCAACAGCTTCAAGGGCTTCGTGCCGAACCGCGCCAAGCAGTTCGCCCCCGTCACGCCCGAAGGCTATGTGATCGGCGACGTCATCCTCTTCTATCTGGAAGAAGAAAAGTTCGAACTGGTCGGCCGCGCGCCTTCGATCGAATGGGTCGAATATTGGGCCTCGACCGGCAAGTGGGACGTGAAGGTGGAACGCGACGAGCGCACCATCGCCCGTCCGCTCGACCAGCAGGGCTATCGCCGCAACTATCGCTTCCAGTTGCAGGGCCCGAACGCCATGCCGGTGCTGGAAAAGGCGATGGGCCAGACCCCGCCGGACCTGAAATTCTTCCACATGGCCCCGATCACCATCGCCGGCGTCGAAGTGCGCGCGCTGCGTCACGGCATGGCCGGCCAGCCGGGCTACGAGCTGTTTGGCCCGTGGGAAGATTATGACACCGTCCGCAACGCGCTCATTGAAGCGGGCAAGGACTATGGCCTGACGCTGTGCGGCGGCCGAACCTATTCGTCCAACACGCTGGAATCCGGCTGGATCCCCTCGCCGCTGCCCGCCACCTACACCGGCGAAGGCTCGAAGGGCTTCCGCGAATGGATCGGCGAGAACAGCTATGAAGGCAAATGCTCGCTCGGCGGCAGCTTCGTCTCCGACAAGATCGAGGATTATTATCTGAACCCGTGGGAGCTGGGCTATGGCATCATGGTCAAGTTCGACCATGAATTCGTCGGCCGCGAAGCGCTGGAAAAGATCAAGGATCAGCCGCACCGCCAGAAGGTGACGCTGGCCCTGGACAATGAGGATATCGTCCGCGTCATGAGCTCCATGCTCCAGACCGGCGACAAGGCGAAGTTCCTCGAATTCCCCAGCGCCGTCTATTGCATGCATCCCTATGACGCGGTGCTGAAGGACGGCAAGACCGTCGGCCTGTCGACCTGGATCGGTTACACCATCAACGCCGGTCGTTTCCTGGCGTTGGCCATGGTCGACGCCGAGTTCGCCGCGCCCGGCACCGAAGTCACGCTGCTGTGGGGCGAACCCAATGGCGGCACGCGCAAGCCGACCGTGGAACCGCACGTCCAGACCGAAATCAAGGCGATCGTCTCCTCGGTCCCTTATTCGGAAGCCGCGCGCGACAATTATGCCGACGGCTGGCGCACCAAGGCCGCGTAATCGGAAAGTGATTTCAAGTCCGATGGAACATCGGACGGCTCGGAAATCACGATAGATAAAAGCCTATACCCGAGCGGGGTTGGAGCGGGGGATGCCGAAAGGCGTCCCCCGTTTTGGTTCTGAAACAGGATGCGGATCGGCAGGCCGCACCAAGGTCAGGAGAAGGCAAAGGCACCAGCGATCGTTTGTTGGCCCACTGAGACAGGCTATGATGCGCCGTATCGTGGAGTAGATTGAATGCGACCGACAATGTGCTGCGCTTCGGTAATCATGGCTTGCCTGTTGTCGGGATGCGTGGCGTCCCGGCTACCGGATCAGGTTTCCGCCCGCAGGATCATTGGCCCTGAAGGCTATAATGTGAATTGGGATTTGCCAGAGACGAACTACTATTGGCTGCCTGCGGAAACGGAGCATGAGACAAAAATTGCCTCTGATGTCTGCAACGCACCGATCAGCGTCTTCGTCTACCATCATGTACCGCGCCCGCCTCAATTCGGCTATATCGGCTTCCGCTTTGAAGGCGTTGTCGATGAAGTAGCCAGGACATGCCTTATCAGCAGGCTCAAGGCCGTCCCGGCTCTGACAATATATCCAAAGCGCCGATAGTCTTGCTGTGATTGCCCGATAACCCACTTGTTGTTCAGAGCCTGCCATCCAAACTCTTCCAATGTAGGATAATGTCTGATCTATCCTGACGGATGACGCCTTGCGCCGCCGACCAGATATCTGCCCGCCCTATTGCCGCGTTCCTGTCGCGTGGGTGGCGCACGATTGTCGCATATCTGTTGCGTCGATGTGCCCCATATGTCGCGCCTTGGTCGCGTCGCAGGCGCGTTGGGAACGCTTGGCGAGCGCTTCCAGCCGATTGTGCTCGACGACACTGTGAACTTTGCCCTGTTGCGTTAGCGACGCCCAGATATTCGGCGTCAGCGACGCCTATATCATCAGGCCGCGGGCATCTCCGCAGCTGTAAACAGGCTAACCGCCTGCTCCAGCTTGGCGATGGTCCGGCCTTCCAGTTCGGCGGAAAAGCGCGGCATGGGAATGGCCAGCGCAAAGGCGCCGATCGCTTCGCCGTCGATCACCACCGCCATGCCGAGGCCGCAAATGCCCGGCGTATATTCCTCCCGCGTGCGACCTATACCGGTGGCGCGAATCTCTGCCAGTTCGGCGCGCAACACCCCCGCGTCGACAATGCTGCTCGGCGTGAAACTCTCCAGCGGCGTCTGCCCGAAATAGGCGTCCAGTTCCGCGTCGGACAGGTGGGCGAGCAGCGCCTTGCCCGCCGCGAGGCAATGGAGCGGGCTGCGCGTGCCGACGCTGATCGAATAGCGCAGCGACTGTTCCGCCGTCTCGGTGACGATCGCTTCCAGCAACCAGCCGTCGCGCACGAAGAAGGACGCCGTTTCATTGATCTGCAACCGCAGCGACTTGACCAGCGGCCGCACCTTGTCGGCCAGCGACATGGCGATGCGGGGCGATGCCAGCCGTTCCAGCGCCGGTCCGGGCAGATAGCGTCGCCCTTCCCGCGCCAGATATTGCCGCTCCACCAGCGTGGCGAGCAGGTAGGACAGGCTGCTGACCGGAATGGCCAGGCCCGCTGCAATCTCCTGCGCCACGACGCCGGCGGGCCGCGCGACGACATATTCGATGATGTCGATAGTGCGCATCGCCGATTTGACGGTGGACGGCGTGGTCCCATTCATGATCGGCGATACCCCTTAATACCAAAGCGATTTCGAGCCGGACCGGAGTGTCCGGCGCCTCGGAAATCGCGGCAACTAAAATATAAGACTGCCCCGCCTTTCGGCAAAGCGCCATTCCCCCTCTACCGTCACGAAACGGTCGTGAAAGCTCCCGACTTTAGGCGCTCCCTCGCCCGTGAACAACAGCATAGCGCTTTCCCCGGTCGCTTCGCTTTCGCTCACCACATCGATCACGACATTGGAACAGACATGTCGCGTGGTCCGAGCGGGGCGGGAGAGGAAGGCGGCCAGGATTGCGTCGCGTCCCGTGATCCAGTCGTCAGGGGCGGTCGGCCGCGCCATGCGGCCATCACTCGCATAGAGCGCGGCGACATCCTCCCACCGCCCCGCGTCATTCAGATTGGCGTAGAGTGCGACCAATCGGGCGCAGTCCTGCTCGACCGCGCGACGATCCTCGTCCTTCACAGGCGGGCGTCCGCCAGATCCGCGCCGGCACGCAGCGATCGCAGCTTCTTCCAGGTCACGGCCGGGTCGATCTTGCCATATCCGGCGAAGGTGCCGAAACCGCAGTCGGTGCTGGCGACCACCCGGTCCTTGCCGACGATCCCGGCAAAGCGTTCGATCCGCTGGGCGATCAGTTCGGGATGTTCGACATAGTTGGAACATGTGTCGATCAGGCCGGGCGCCAGGATCTTGTCGTCCGGCAAGGCGCCGCGAGCGGCGGCATCGCGCCACACCGTCCATTCATGCTCGTGGCAGGGATTGGCGCCCTCGAACAGCACCGTCGCGGGCCGGGCGGCGAGCAATATGTCGATCACCTTTTCCAGCGGAATGTCATGATCGTGCGGCCCTTCATAATTGCCCCAGCAGATATGCATGCGCATGCGGTCGGCCGGAATATTGGCGGTCGCGGCATTGAGCGCCTCGACATTGGCGGCGGCGATCTTCAGGAACTCGTCCTCGCTCGCATCCTGATAACCGGTGTGGCGCGACATGGCGAGGTCGGGGCAATCCAGTTGCAGGTCGAATCCTGCGGCCACGATCGTCTCATATTCCTCGCGCATTGCATCCACCAGATCGACCAGATAGGCTTCATGGCTGGGATAATGCCGATTGACCTGGAAGGCGGTGATAAGGCCGGGGGAGGCGGCGTTCATGAAGGCGCGGGTGCCCGGATGGCCGGCCAGCGCCGCCTTGAACCGGCGAATATCCTCATGCAGCGGATCGAGCGTCACCAGCTTCACCGGCCCGATGCACGAAGCGCGGGTGAATTCTTGGGCGCCCATGATCGCCGCCAGCTTCTGCCGCAGGTCGGGCAGGGGGGCAAGATCGGCGGCGGGCTTGCGGTCGATATGGCCGCCAAAGCCCGACAGCCGCTCGATCATGTAAGTGGAATAGCCGACCTTGCCCAGTTCGCCATCGCTGACGATCGATACGCCCGCCGCAATCTGCGCCGTCACGGCTTCCGATACAGCCTGCTGGACCGTGGTATCGAACAGCGCCACATCATAGGCCTCGCCCTTGTCGCGAGCCAGCAGCAACGGGGTCAAAGCATCGCCGCGCGGCAGGCTGCCGACATGGGTGGTGGCTATGGACATGGCTTCCTCACTCTCCCTAAGATGGGGCGAATAACTGCCACAAATTCGCAGATATGGATATATCATAAATGTGAATTTATCGGTGGGGGAGGGCGGCCTCATCTGGACAAAGGTGCGACTCTCACTATATACCGCTCGGTATGAAAATGGCCGCAGAAACCGTGACGAGGGGGCGCCCCCGGGAGTTCGATCCCGAGGAAGCCCTGTCGGCTGCGCTCCAGGTCTTCTGGACGCGCGGCTATGAAGGCGCGTCGCTGGCCGAATTGACCGAGGCGATGGGGATCACCAAGCCCAGCCTCTATGCCTGTTTCGGTAACAAGGAAGCCCTGTTCCACAAGGCGCTCGACCTCTATGAGCGCGATAAGCTGTGCTATATGCGCTCGGCGATGGAAGAGCCTACGGCCCGCGCCGTGGCCGAACGGTTGCTGCGCGGTACGCTGAACATCCAGACCGGCGGCAATGACCCGCGTGCCTGCCTGGGCGTCATCAGTCTCGTCGCCTGCACCACGCAGGCAGATTCGATCAAGACCGACGTGCTGGCGCGCCGCGCCTCGTCCGACAAGGCGCTGGTCGAACGGCTGGAGCGGGCCAAGGCGGAGGGCGACTTGCCGGCCGGGGTCGAGCCGGCTGCACTCGCCACCTATCTGATGGCGGTCATGCAGGGCATGGGCGTGCAGGCCAGCGGCGGCGCGTCGCCGCAGCAACTGGAGCAGCTGGTAGAGACGACCATGGCGATGTGGCCGACCAACTGAGCGGCACCACGTAGAACCGCATATTCAGCCGCAATTCAGAAAAATTTACCAAGCGGTACAGAAAGCGGTTGACGCAATGCAGTATCGCATTATATACCGATAAGTATGAAATCCGGTTGAGGCGTCGTCCTCGAAGGAGGCTCCATGAAACACATCTGTACACGCTAAGTCACTCGACTTGGCGGCATGCATCGTCACGCCGCCGATATCATCATCGTCTGGCCATGGGGTCGGGGCGTCGCTCCGGCATCGATGGCTCGTGCAGTCCCGTTGCCGCCATCGGTCCGGGAGAGGATCGCGTGCGCCCGCAGATGGTGTTCGCGGCCGGGTCTGCGCGCAAATAGGGGATTGAAAACCATGGCCTATATCGATTTTGCCCAACCGCTGCCTGCGGTTGGGAACGGCATCTTCTTGCCTGCGATCCGGGACCGGATCAAAGCCGTCGCTACCGGCTTTTCGCCGATGGAATGGCAGATCGTGCGTCTGGCGCAGACGGACGGCTTGTCTTCCCTGCGCGAGCCGGGACGCTGGTTCCGCCTGAAGACATTGTTCTTCGGACCGCAGCCGCATTTCAAACTGGCGGACGAGAAGCTGGAGGCACTGCGCCGTCTGGCCGTGGAGGCCTGGCATGAAGGCTTCGCCGTCCGCCCATCCGCCATCCGACACTTCCGCGAAGCCGGGTTCAGTGAAGGGCAGCTGGAAACATTGCTGTCCGCTGTCACCGCCGCCCGCCGCACCATCAAGGGGAAATATCCATGAACATGATCACAAAGATCGACACTGACACGCAGGCTGGCGCGGCCCAGCCTGATGCGTCGGCAAAGCGCTGGCACGGGCGCCATCTGGCCTTTGCAGCGCTCGGTATCGCCGTGCTGGGTGGCGTTAGTTGGAAATATCTCGGCCAGCCGGAGGCGCAGGCCTCCGCCGCGCCGCTGGCGGCTGTCGGCGTATCCGCGCCGCTCGCCCGCAGCGTGACTCAATGGGACGATTATGTCGGCCGCTTTGCCCCCAGCCAGACGGTAGAAATCCGCCCGCGCGTATCGGGCGCGGTGACCGCCATCCATTTCCGCGACGGCGACTTCGTCCGTCAGGGGCAATTGCTCTTCACCATCGACCAGCGCCCCTTCCTGGCGGCCTTGGCCGAAGCGCGGGCGAGCAGCGCCTCGGCCCGCAGCGCGCTGCTGCTGGCGCAAAATGACTATGCCCGCGTCCAGCGGTTGAACGGCGACGAAGCCGTATCGGCCAGCGAAGTCGATGCGCTGCGTTCGCGGCTTCAGGCGGCGCAGGCTACCCTAGCAGGTGCGCAGGCGCGCGAACGCAGCCGGGCGCTGGACGTCGAATTTACACAGGTGCGCGCGCCTATCTCCGGCCGCGTCTCCGACCGGCGTGTCGATATCGGCAATCTGGTGGCCGGCGCGGAAGGCAGCGGCGCGACGCTTCTGACCACGGTCAACAAGCTCGATCCCATCTATTTCAACTTTGACGCATCCGAAGCGCTGTATCTCAAGTCGCAGCGCGACAAGGAGAATGGCGGCGCGGTCGAGGTGCGGTTGCAGGATGAAGCCGACTATAATCACAAGGGCCGGCTCGACTTCACCGACAATGGCCTAGATCCGCGTTCGGGCACGATCCGCATCCGCGCCATTTTCAACAATCCGGGCAATTTCCTGACGCCGGGCCTGTTCGGCAATATGCGCCTTGCCAATGGCGGCAAGGCGAACGCCCTGCTGGTCCCCGACGAAGCGATCCAGTCGGATCAGGCGCGCAAGACCGTTCTGGTGGTCGATAAGGACGACAATGTGACGGCCAAGCCGGTCGAGCTTGGCCCGATCGTCGACGGATTGCGCATCATCCGGTCCGGCCTCAGCCCGCAGGACCGGGTGATCGTGTCCAACCTTCAGGCCGCGATGCCCGGCGCCAAGGTCGCGGTGAAGCCGGCCACGATCCGGCCGGCCCCTGCTCCGGTCACGCCGGTCGACAGTGCGGCGCCAGTGGCGGCGCAGGCGACCTTCTCCCGGTAAATACTGAGCCCACCCTTCACACGGGCGGGGTCAAACCAACGCAATCCCAAGCCCGTGATCCGGCCCTCGTCGGATCGCGCGGCCTCCCTTTTGCTCGTTCGCAAAGGATGATCCGATGCGCTTCTCCCGTTTCTTCATCGACCGGCCGATCTTCGCCGCCGTGATCGCGGTGGTCATCACCGTGGTCGGCGCGCTGGCCTTCATCGGCCTGCCGGTATCCCAATATCCCGACATCGTGCCCCCCACGGTCACGGTATCCGCCCAATATCCCGGCGCATCGGCGGAAACGGTCGCATCGACCGTGGCCGCGCCGATCGAGCAGGAAATCAACGGCGTCGATGACATGCTCTATCAGAGCAGCCAGTCGACCGGCGATGGCAAGGTCGTCATCACCGTCACCTTCAAGATCGGCACCGACCTGGATGCCGCGCAGGTGCTGGTGCAGAATCGCGTCGCCGTCGCCACGCCGCGACTGCCCGAAGAGGTGCAGCGGCTGGGCGTCGTGACGCGCAAGACCACGCCCGAATTCCTGATGGTCGTGAACCTTCAGTCGCCCGACGGCACGTTCGACCGCGACTATATTTCCAACTATGCGCTGACGCAGGTGCGTGACCGGCTAGCCCGGCTCGATGGCGTGGGCGATGTGCAGATGTTCGGATCGCGCGACTATGCGATGCGCATCTGGATCGACCCCGATCGCGCCGCCGCGCTGGACCTGACCGCAGGCGAAGTCGTCTCCGCCCTGCGAGCGCAGAATGTGCAGGTATCGGCCGGCTCGATCGGCCAGCCCCCTTATGATCGTGGCGAAGCCTTCCAGCTTGGCGTGGAAATGCAGGGCCGCCTGAACACGCCGGAGCAGTTTTCCGACATCGTCATCCGCTCCGACGCCGATGGCCGTCAGGTGCGCGTGCGCGACGTTGCCCGCGTCGAACTGGGCGCGCAGGATTATGGCACCAACACCTATTTGTCGAATAAGCCCACCGTCGTCATCGCGACGATGCAGCGCCCCGGCTCCAACGCGCTTGACGCCGCGGAGAAGGTGAAGGCGGAGATGGAGCAACTGTCCAAGCGCTTCCCCAAGGGCCTGGAATATAGCATCATCTACAACCCGACCGAATTTATCAGCCAGTCGATCGACGCCGTCTATCACACGCTGATCGAAGCGGTGCTGCTGGTCGTGCTGGTCATCCTGGTCTTCCTGCAAAACTGGCGCGCGGCGATCATCCCGATCATCGCCATCCCGGTGTCGCTGATCGGTACGGCGGCAATCCTTGCGGGTCTTGGCTATAGCCTCAACAACCTGTCGCTCTTCGGTTTGGTCCTCGCCATCGGCATCGTCGTCGATGATGCCATCGTCGTGGTCGAGAATGTCGAGCGCAACATAGAGAATGGCATGTCGCCGCTGGAAGCCGCGCGCGTCTCCATGGATGAAGTGTCGACCGCGCTGATCGCGATCGTGCTGGTGCTGTGCGCCGTGTTCGTGCCGACGCTCTTCATCACCGGCATTTCCGGCGCCTTCTATCAGCAGTTCGCTGTCACCATCTCGACCGCGACCGTTATCTCGCTGATCCTCTCGCTCACCCTGTCGCCCGCCGCCGCCGCTCTCCTGCTCAAGGCCAAGCATGGCCCGCGCGACCGCAGCGGCGATCCGGTCTGGCGGCAGAAGCTGGGCGTGCTGGTCGACCATTTCAACGACGGCTTCGACCGGATGAGCGCGGGCTATGGCCGCCTCACCCGCTTCCTCGTCGCCCGTCCCAAGAAGATGCTGCTGACCTATGCGGGCCTGATCGCCGCCACCATCGCCCTGTTCTGGGTGACGCCCGGCGGCTTCATCCCGGCGCAGGATCAGGGTTACTTCCTTGCGGTGGTGCAACTCCCCTCCGGTGCCTCTCTCGAACGCACCGACAAGGTGACGCGCGAAGTCGCAGCGAAAATCCTGCCGATTAAGGGTCTGCGCGGGGCGGTGATGTTCGCGGGCTTTCATGGTCCTTCACAGACGCAGGCGCCCAACAGTGCGGCGATCTACTTCCCCTTCAAGAGCTTTGCCGAGCGCAAGGAAGACGGAGCCACCTATGCCGGCATCATGGAACAGGCGAACAAGGCCGTCGCCGGCTATGACAAGGCGCGCATCCTGCTCGTCCCCCCGCCGCTCATTCAGGGCATCGGCTCGGCCGGTGGCTATCGCATGATGCTGGAGGACCGGGAGGATCGCGGCTATGCCGAACTGAACAAGGTGGCACAGGACATGATCGCCAAGGCGAACCAGTCCCCCAGCCTGTCGATGGTCTACACCCTGTTCGATGTCGGCACGCCGCGCATCTACGCGGATGTCGACCGGCGCAAGGCCGACCTGCTGGGTGTTCCGCCCGAGCGCATCTTCGAAGCGATGCAGGTCTATCTGGGGTCGTCCTTCGTCAACGACTTCAACCTGCTGGGCCGCACCTATCGCGTGACTGCGCAGGCCGATGCGGAACATCGCGGCACGGTGGCCGATATCGCCAACCTCAAGACCCGGTCGAACAGCGGCCAGATGGTGCCGATCGGCTCCGTCTCGACCTTCAAGGACAAGACCGGTCCCTATCGCGTGGTCCGCTACAACCTGCTGCCGGCGGTGGAAATCGACGGCGACACGGCGCCGGGCTATTCGTCGGGCCAGTCGCTGACCACGATGGAGAAGCTGGCTGCCGCCGCCCCGGCCGGTTACAGCGGCGAATGGACGGGCGTTGCCTATCAGCAGGTCAGCGCAGGCAACACTGCCGGTCTGGTGTTCGGCATGGCGGTCTTCTTCGTCTTCCTGGTGCTGGCGGCGCAATATGAAAGTCTGACGCTGCCACTGTCGATCATCCTGATCGTGCCAATGTGCCTGTTCGCTGCCATGCTGGGCGTGAACCTGCGGGGGATGGACAATAATATCCTGACGCAAATCGGTCTGGTCGTGCTGATCGCCCTTGCGGCGAAGAACGCCATTCTGGTGGTCGAATTCGCCAAGCAGGCGGAGGAGGAACAGGGCCTGTCACCGATCGAGGCCGCTGTTCAGGCCGCGCAGACCCGTCTGCGCCCGATCCTGATGACCAGCTTCGCCTTCATTCTGGGGGCGGTGCCGCTGGTGATCGCGACTGGTGCAGGGGCGGAACTGCGGCAGGCGCTGGGTACGGCCGTTTTCTTCGGAATGGCCGGTGTGACCGCCTTCGGCCTGCTCTTCACCCCCACCTTCTATGTCGTGTGCCGCGCGCTGGGCGATCGCTTCGCCCGCCGCCGGCGCGGGCAAGCCGATGCTGCGGCATTGCAGCCGGCCGAATAAGGACAAGACCCATGACAAGGAACTTCATTACCTTGCTGCTCGGCGCGAGTGCCCTCACAGCCTGCGCTGCCGGGCCGGATTATCGGGCGCCCGCAACCCCGGCCACGGCCGCCGCCCCCTTCATCGGGGCAGCGAGTCCGACCGTCAGCGCAGAAGCGGCACAGGATCATTGGTGGACCCTCTATGGCGATCCGTTGCTGGACACATTGGTCAATGATGCACTGACCGCCAACACGGACATTCGCGTGGCGGTGGCGCGGATCGAGCGGGCGCGCTCGTCGCTGCGCGGTGCCAAGTCGGATCGCCTGCCCCAGACCAGCCTTGGCGCATCCGAAACCTATAACCGCACCTCCGCGGCCCAATCCCTGCCCGGCCTTGACCGGGAAAATTGGGTCTTCGATAGCGGCCTCGACGTCAGTTATGAAGTCGATCTGTTCGGTCGGGTAAAGCGCGGCGTGGAAGCGGCCCGTGGCGATTATGCCGCGGCGCAGGCGGATGCCGACGGCGTGCGCGTGGCGGTGATCGCCGATACGGTGCGCGCCTATCTGGACGTCACTGCCACGTCGGAACGGCTGGCGGTAGCGCAGCGCACGGTCGGGTTGCTCGACCAGTCGATCCGCATCACCGGCGCCCGGTTCGAGGCTGGCCGGTCGGACCGGCTGGATGTCATTCGCGTAACGACGCTGCGCGACCAGCAGAAGGCGACGATCCCCGCGCTGGCGGCTGATCGCGACGCGGCGCTGTTCCGCCTCGCCACGCTCACCGGGCGCACGCCACAACAATTGCCCGATACAGTCCGCGCCGCGACCCGCACCCCGCAATTGTCGCAGCCAATTCCGGTTGGCGATGGTCAGGCGCTACTGGCGCGACGGCCGGACGTCCGCGCGGCGGAACGCCGGCTCGCGGCCGACACCGCGCGCATCGGCGTGGCCACTGCCGATCTTTACCCGCGCATTTCGCTGGGCGCATCGGTCGGCAGCACGGCGCTGGGCGGCGGCAATTTGTTCGGCGGCGGGCCACTGAACTGGGTGCTGGGACCGCTCATCAGCTGGGCCTTTCCCAACCAGGAGGCGATCCGCGCCCGCATCGGCGCGGCCAAGGCGGACGGCGAAGCCTCGCTCGCCACCTTCGACGGCACCATGTTGCAGGCGCTGGAGGAAACCGAACGCGCCTTGTCCGCCTATGCCCATGCGATCGAACGGGCGCAGACGCTGAGCGCCGCGCGGGACGAAGCGGCTCGCGCCGCGCGGATCAGCCTTGCCCGGCAACGCGAAGGACAGATCGACTTCCTGACCGTGCTGGATGCACAGCGGACGCTCGCCAGCGCCGAAGCCGATCTGGCGACAGCGACCCGCGCCGTGTCCTTCGCGCAGGTCGACTTGTTTCGCGCGCTGGGCGGTGGATGGGGTCAGGCTAAGGCCTGACCCCCAACAGCATCAGGCCGAGGTCTTCGCCTTGCTCAGGTCATAGCTGCCCAGACCCGGCTTGTAGCTCTTCTCGTCGATGAACTGGCGGATGCCTTCCTTGCGGCCTTCGCTCTTGTCGTGGAAATTGGCCGCTTCCTGCATGCGGACCAGATAATCCTCCGCCTCGTCATAGGTCATGGTGCCGACGCGGCGGACGGCATCCTTGGCGAATTTCAGCGCCACCGGATTCTTCTTCAGTAGCATTTCGGCGACTTCGGTCGTGCGCGTCTTGAGCTGCTCCAGCGGCACGCTTTCATTGACCAGCCGCATGGTCGCCGCCGCCTTGCCGTCGATTAGGTCGCCGGTCAGGGTCAGCCACATGGCGTCGCGCATGGGGAGCAGGTCGACCACCACCTTGGTCACGCCGCCGCCAGGCAGGATGCCCCAGTTGATTTCGCTGAGGCCAAACTGCGCCTCATCGGCGCAGATGGCGAGGTCGCAGGCGAAGAGCGGGCCGAAGCCACCACCAAAGCACCAGCCATTGACCATTGCGATGGTCGGCTTTTGATACCAGCGCAGGCGACGGAACCAGCCATAGCTTTCCGCCTGCGACTTGCGCACGCCGCGCAGGCCCTGCGCTTCGGTTTCACGGAAATATTCCTTCAGGTCCATGCCCGCCGACCAGGCCGTGCCTTCGCCGCCCAGCACCAGCACGCCGACATCGTCGCGATATTCCAGTTCGTCCAGCACCTCCATCATGCGCCGGTTGAGCGTCGGGCTCATCGCGTTGCGCTTGGCGGGGCGGGCGAAATTCACCCAGGCGATGCGGTTCTCGACATGTACCGAAACGACGTCCTGCTCATCCATGATCCTGCTCCTGCAATATGTATCATAGGCATACAATCTGATGCGGCAGACAGGCAAGCGCTTTTTGCAGCTTCGCTTGACAAGCGGGTCACGTCTTAAGATAATAACGATCGTTATTAAAAACGCCGGCACGATCGGCGGAGTGAGGTGGGATGAATGAGAAGGGCCAGATAGCGCCGGCGACGATTGCAGCCTTTGCCGCGATCGTCGGCAAGGATCATGTCTTCTTCGCGGAGGAGGATCAGGCGAGCTATCAGGACAAGTTCGCTATCGACGACGCCCGTCATCATCCTGCCGGTGCGGTCGCGCCTGCCAGCGTGGAGGAGATACAGGCGATCGTTCGTATCGCGTCGGAACGCGGCATCGCCCTCTGGCCGATCAGCCGGGGCAAGAATTTGGGTTATGGCGGGTCGGCGCCGGTACTGGCGGGATCGGTGGTCCTAGACCTCAGCCGCATGAAGAAGATCGACTATGACGAGGCGAACGGCACGGTGCTGCTGGAGCCGGGCGTCGGCTTCTACGATCTGTACGATTTCCTGAAATCGCGGGGTATGAAGCACTGGCTGTCGGTGCCCGGCAATAGCTGGGGATCGGTGGTCGGCAATGCGCTGGATCGCGGCATGGGCTATACCCCCTATGGCGAGCATGCGACGCGTATCTGCGGGATCGAAGCGGTGATGGCGGACGGTCTGGTCGTGCGCACCGGCATGGGCGCGCTGGATGGCGCACCGACCTGGCAGCTTTATCGCTTCGGCTTCGGCCCCGGCTGGGATCAGATGTTTGTTCAGTCCAATTTCGGCATCGTCACCAAGATGGGCCTATGGCTGATGCCCGCGCCGGAATCGCTGATGGGCATGGATCTGGAATTCGACCGGCCGGAGGATCTGGGACCGTTGATCGACGCGATCGCGCCGCTCCGCCGCGAAGGGCTGTTGCAGCAGTCGCCCACCATCGGCAACTGGCTGCGCGCCGCCGCCGTGGTCACGACCCGCGACCAGTGGACTGACAAGCCCGGCGCGCTGCCTGATGATGTGATCGCGGCCATCCGCAAGAAATTCAACGTCGGCTGGTGGGGGGTGAGCCTGCGCCTTTACGGTCGGGAATCGGTCAACAAGGCCGCCTATGCGATCCTGGAGCAGGAACTGGGCAAGCTCAAACCCATGTCCTTGCGCCCGACCACATGGAAGAGTGGCGAACCGCTGGAGGCGACCGGCTGGACCGGCACGCCGCTCACCATGCCGATGCAGAATGCCAACTGGCATGGCGGGCGCGGCGGCCATATCGGCTTCTCGCCCATATTGCCGCAATCGGGCGCGGCCGCGCAGGCTCAGTTCCAGCGCACCTACGCCCGCTACAAGGAATATGGCATGGACTATCAAGCCAGCTTCGCCTTTGGCGAGCGCCACCTCATCAACGTCAACGCCGTGCTGATCAACAAGGATGACGCCGACCTGATGGGCCGGGTCGACCCCTTCCTCAAACATCTCATCGCCGACGCGAAGGCACAGGGCTATGGCGAATATCGCACCCATCTCGACTATATGGACGCGGTTGCGGATACCTATGATTATAACAAGGGCGCGCTGGGGCAGCTCAACCGCAAGGTGAAGGATGCGCTCGATCCCAAGGGCATCATCGCGCCGGGCAAGAGTGGCATCTGGCCCAGCAGCCATGCGGGAGGGCAGGGCTGATGCGCCGGGGGATGATCGTGCTGACTGGCGCCGCGCTGATATTGGCCGGCGCCGCCTGTGGCCGCGCGAGTGAAGCGCCGAAGGAGGCACCCAAGGGGCCACCCCCCTTGCCCGCGCCCGAAACCCTGTCGTCGCGGCCGCAAGCGGCTCCGGGCGAGAAACTCTATCTGGAAAAATGCGCCATGTGCCATGGGCCGGGCGGCATGGGCACGGGTCTGCTGGCGCGGCGTACCGATCAGCCCTTGCTGGAAAAGCGCACCGACCTGACGGTCGATTATGTCGTGCAGGCCGCCCGCATGGGCATCGGCAACATGCCAGCCGTCCCACGCGGCGAAGTGAGCGACGCCGACCTTCAACTGATCGCGCAGCATCTGGCCAAGGGGGCAAAGCCATGAGTGGCCTGTCCCGGCGGGGCTTTCTGGCGAGCGCGGCCATTGCATCGGCAGCGCTGGCGGGCGGACAGGCGGAGGCGGCAACCCAGCCGCTCCTGCTGCATGATCCCCAACTGTCAGCCGGTCGCCGCTTCGCTGCGCGTGCGCAATTGCTGGGGGTACAGCCTGTTGCGCTGGCAGGCGATCGAGTGCGGCAGGTGCGGCGATTGCTTTGCTCCGCGCCAGCGGCGATCTTTGCCGTGACACGGAGGAGCGATGAACTGCTGGTTGGCGAGATCGCGGCGGAAGAGGGGTATCGCCGCGTGGCGTTGGTGCGCCATGGCAATGGGTCAACGGTAGCTCACTGCGCGCCGGACGGCGCTACTATTGCCAAGCTGGCGCAGCTCTCCGATGGGACTTGGCCAGAAGCCTTTGCTGAACTGGCATTGGACAAGACGGGCCAATGCGGCGTCCCGCCCTCCGGCCACATCACGCCCGCACTTAGTTGGATGATGATCCGTCGCTGATTTAAAACGCCGTTCGCCCTGAGCCTGTCGAAGGGCCGTCCTTTCTTTCGGCGTCGAAAAGAAGAACAGTCCTTCGACAAGCTCAGGACGAACGGTTCTCATGGGAAACTTAGCGCTCCAGTCACCGCCGGATAATCAGCGAATCCGGTCGCTTGCGCGGTACCCATTCCCCCCGACCGGGGAAATTCTTCAGCACTTCGCCATCCCACAGCCGCACGGTACGGCGATGAAAGCGCCACTGGCCGTTCGCGTCCTTCACCGCATGATCGTCATACCATCCTGCAAAGCGCAGCAGATAGGGCGGCTCCCCTTCGCACTCCGTCACGAAGGCGAAGGATCGCATCGTGCAACTCCCATCCGCCTGCGCAATATATTGGGTCTGCGTCACATGATGCTGTCGCCCCGGGAAGCCCGGCGCATTGCGATAATGTTCGGCGATGCCGCGAATCCCCTCATGCCCTTCCCAGATGTCGGGATCGTCGAAAACTTCCTCCACCATGCGTGCGTCGGGGGTGAAGCAGGCGACCAGCCCGTCGACATCGCCGGTATCCAGCGCCCAGCTATAGGCGGCGATCAGGTCTTGCAGCGCGATCCTGTCCTCGATCGGAAGGGAAGGCATGATAGTCACTCTCCTTTTATCTATGGCTTGACGCAATAATAACATTCGTTACGATTATCTGCAACAAGACATGGCATCATGCAAGCGAGAGGACGCATGGGGAAGATCATCATTTCAGGCGCTTCGGGTTCGTTCGGCCGGGCTGCGGCGGAACTGCTGCTGGAAAAGGTCGCGCCGCAGGACGCGATATTGCTGACCCGCACCCCGGCCAGGCTGGCCGACCTCGCAGCGCGTGGGGCCGACGTCCGCTTCGCCGATTTCGACGATCCCGCCAGCCTCCCCGCCGCCATGGCCGGCGGGGAAAGGATGCTGCTCATCAGCACGGCGCGCGTCGGCACGCGTGTCGGTCAGCATCGAAATGCGGTGGAGGCGGCGGTCGCGTCCGGCGTCCGGCATATCGTCTACACCTCGATCATCGCCGCCGACGCGCCCGGCAATCCGGCGATCGTCAAGAACGACCACCGCGCGACCGAGGAGATTATCGAAGCCTCCGGCGCAGCATGGACTCACTTGCGCGACAGCCAATATGCCGAGGCGATTGCCGGGCCGATGACGATCCCCGCCTTGATGTTCGGCGGCAAGCCCGACAATTGCGGGGACGGTCCGGTCGCCTTCGTCAGCCGCGACGATTGTGTCGCGACGGCTGTCGGCGTGCTGACCCAGCCAGGCCATGAGAATAAAGCCTATGTGCTGACCGGCCCCGACCTCATCACCATTCCGCAGGCGATGGCGCTGGCCAGCGAACTGGCCGGTAAGCCGATCGTGGTGGAAGCCGTCAATGACGAGGCGATGTTCGCCTATTTCGATTCGCTCGGCGCACCGCGTCACGCCTCCGACATCATTCCTGACGGGCCAATCCCCTGGTCCAGCGACGACATGGTCACCTTCGGCCAGTCCATCCGCGAAGGCTATTTTGCACAGAGGACGGACTGGGTGGAAAAGATCACCGGCCGCAAGCCCAAAAGCCTGCGCGACGTGATGCTGGCGCACAAGGAAAGCTGGCCCCTGTGATGAACTGCATGAAGAAGTCATTGCTGATCATAGCTGGTCTGCTTGCGCTGTCGTCCTGCAGCGGTCGCGGACCGGGTGGCGCAAGCGGTGCGGGCGACGACTGGCCCTATACCGGCGGCGATGTCTGGGGCAGCCATCATTCGCGCCTGACCGATATCGACAAGGGCAATGTCGGCAAGCTCGGCCTCGCCTGGTCTTATGACCTCAACACCAACCGCGTGCAGGAAGCGACGCCGGTGGTGGTCGATGGCGTCATGTACACCAGCGGCAATCTCGGCCGCGTCTATGCGCTCGACGCAGCGAGCGGCAAGCCGCTCTGGACCTTCGAGCCGGAGGTGGACATGCAGGCGAACCGGTCCGCCTGCTGCGATCAGGCCAATCGTGGCGTGGCCGTCGCCAATGGCAAGGTGATGGTCGGCGCGCTCGACGGCATGCTCTACGCGCTCGACGCCAAGAGCGGGAAAATCCTGTGGAAAGTCGACACCGTGGTCGATCATAGCCGCGGCTATACCAGCACGGGCGCGCCCGAAGTGGCGGGCGATCTCGTCATCCTCGGCAATGCCGGCGCGGAATATGACACGCGCGGCTATGTCACCGCCTATCGCATCGCCGACGGCACGCAGGCCTGGCGCTTCTACACCGTCCCGCACGATCCGGCCAAGGGTCCGCAGGAGGACAAGGCGCTCGACACCGCGCTCAAGACCTGGGACGCCAAAAGCCGCTGGGATATCGGCGGCGGCGGCACCGTATGGGACGCGATCAACTATGATCCCAAGTTCGGCACCGTCTATATCGGTGTCGGCAATGGCGGCCCCTATTCGATCGCCACGCGCTCGCCCAAGGGCGGCACCAACCTCTATCTCTCTTCCATCGTCGCGCTCGACGCCAAGAGCGGCGCGGTCAAATGGCATTATCAGGAAACGCCCGGCGACAGCTGGGACTTCACCGCCACGCAGCCGATGGTGCTGACCGAGATGGAGGTGGACGGGCAGGTCCGCCCGGTCATCCTCCATTCCCCCAAGAACGGCTATCTCTTCGTGCTGGATCGCGAAACCGGCAAGCCGTTGCGCGTCAATCCGCTGGTGCGCACCAACTGGACGAAGGGTTTCGACAAGAATGGCGTGCCGCAGATGACGCCGGACCGCACCGATTTCTGGAACGGACCGCGTCTCATCTTCCCGGCCTCGGCCGGCGCGCGCAACTGGTATCCCGCCGCCTATGACGCCGAACGCAAAAGCTATTATGCCTCGGTGCTGGACATGGGGAACCTGATGTTCACCGTGCCGCCCGGCACGCCTGCCGAAGCGCGCCGGCCCAAGGCGCTGAACGTCCAGACGACGCTTATCTTCACTCCGCAATTGCAGGCGGTGCTGCCCACCCTGCCGCCCGCGATCCGGGAACAGGTGGAAAAGCTGCCCGAAATGCAGTGGGTGAAGGAAAAGCCTTATTCTTCCGAGTTGCGCGCCATCGACCCGCTGACCGGCAAGGCGCGTTGGTCGGTCCCGACCGAGGGGTGGCAGGACCGGATGGGCATGCTCTCCACCGCGTCGGGCCTGATCGTCCATGGCACGATCGGCGGCAAGCTGATCGTCCGCGATGCCGACACTGGCAAGCGCATCAAGGAAATCGACACCGGCAGTTCGATCATGGCCGCGCCCATGACCTACCGGGTGAAGGGCGTGCAATATATCGCGGTCGCGACTGGTTTCGGCGGCGGCGGCTGGGGCTATGTGCCGCGCTATTCGGCCGCCTATCGTAACGGCAATGCCAACCGCATCCTGGTGTTCAAGCTGGACGGCGGTCCGGTGCCGCAGCCCACACCCCTGCCGCCGCTGGAACCGGCCGAGGCGCCACCCGCGCAAAAGCCCGGCGTGACGCCCGCCACCATTGCGAAGGGGCAGGCGCTCTTCTTCCAGAATTGCGCCATCTGCCACAGCAACCAGTTGCGCTCCACCGCGCCGGATTTGCGCCGGATGCAGCCAGGCACGCATGATGTCTTCAACCAGATCGTGCGAGATGGGCTGCTGCTCCCCAACGGCATGCCGCGCTGGGACGACCTGCTGAGCGTCGAGGATGTCGACGCCATCCACGCCTGGCTGATCGCCGAGCAGGGGCCGCTGCGCGAACGCGAACTGAAGCTGAAAGCCGCCGGCAAGCCGATCGACGCGCCCAGCGCCGCCATCATGTCCAATTTCTAGGAACGACCATGGAAGACACCGACATCATCGTCGTGGGCGGCGGATCGGCCGGGTCCGCGATGACCGGGCGGCTGGCCGAAGCGGGCCTGTCCGTCACCCTGATCGAGGCTGGCGGGACCGACCGGCATATGCGCTCGCGCATCCCCGCGCTGACCAGCGCCATCGTCCAGAACCCGGCCTATGACTGGTGCCATCAGGTCGAGCCGGACCCGTCTCTGGGTGGCCGGGCGGATATCTGGCCGGCGGGCAAGATGCTGGGCGGCGGCAGTGCCTTGAACGGTATGATGTTCATTCGCGGTCATCGCTGGGACTATGATGAATGGGCGCGGCAGGGCGCGGCAGGCTGGGACTATGAGGCGGTCCTGCCCTATTTCCGCCGGATGGAGGATAATGAGCGCGGCGCCGACACATGGCGTGGCACGGGAGGTCCGATCGCCGTGTCGGAAGGCCGCGCGCGCTATCCGATCACCGACCAGTGGATCGCCGCGGCGCAGGCAGCGGGCATCCCCCGCTCGCACGATCTCAACGGCGAACATGCCGAGGGTGTCGATTATGTGCAAGTTTCGCAGCGACGCGGCGAGCGTTGTTCGGCAGCGCGCGGCTATCTGCACGATCGACGGGGCGGCAAAGCGCCCAATGTCCTGCTGGAAGCGCAACTGCTGCGCATCCTGATCGAGCAGGGCCGTGCGATCGGCATCGTCTATTGGCAGGATGGCGTCGAAAAAACGCTGCGCGCGCGGTATGGCGTGGTGCTGAGCGCCGGCTCGATGAACACGCCGCGCCTCCTCATGCTCTCTGGTATCGGTCCGGCCGATCATCTGCGCGCCCATGGCATTGCCGTGGTGCGTGACCTTCCGGGGGTCGGCGCCAATCTTCAGGACCATGTCGGCACCCATGTCGTGAACGAAGTCGATGTGCGCACGCTCAATAGTGATGCGCAAGGCTTGCGAGGGGCATGGCAACTGCTGCGCTATGCCCTTGCACGGCGCGGCGCGCTAACCACCGCGATCGGCCATGCCCAGGCTTTCGTGAAGAGCCGGCCGGATCTCCCCGCCCCCAATCTCCAGATCAGCTTCGCCGCCTTCGCCTTCGACTTCGATGAGCAGGGCCGGTTGATGCTGCGCAAGACGCCATCCGTCTCCACCTTGGTCGGGTTGATGCGCCCCAGTCATCGCGGCCGCATCAGTCTGCGCTCCGCCGATCCGTTTGCGCCGCCGAAAATCGAGCATCGCCAACTTGGCAGCGACGATGATATCGACCAGATCGTAGAGGGCATCGGCATCGCCCGCGCCATCCTCAATGAAACACCGATCGCAACCCATATAAAGAGCGAATTGCGCCCCGGCGCGGCGCTGATCGATCCGCAGCAATTGCGCGGCTATGTCCGCATGGCGTCGATCCCGCTCTACCATCCGGTCGGCACGGCGAAGATGGGCCGGACAGATGATCCACAGGCGGTGGTCGACTCCGATCTCGCCGTCATCGGCATCGACGGGTTGTGGGTGGCGGACGCCTCCGTCATGCCGACCCTGCCGGCGGGCAACACCAATGCCACCGCGATCATGATCGGCGACAAGGGCGCGGACCATGTGCTGAAAAAGCTCCGTCGCAACTGAGGCGCTGGCGGCGAGCCGGCGGCTTTGCCACAAGGCGGGCATGAAACTGAGTCGTGACGCGATTGTCGATGAAGCGATCGCCCTGCTGCAGCAAGAGGGGCTGGAGGCTGTGTCGCTCCGCAATGTTGCAGCGCGCCTCGATGCAAAGGCGCCCTCGCTCGCCCGCCATGTCGGCGACAAGCAGAATCTGCTGGCGCTAATGTCGACCCGCCTGTTCTTCGAGGCGCTGGCCGATGTGGCGCCGGGTGGACCGTGGACGGACTGGATGGTTCGTTTCGGGCAGGCGCTCTGGCGCAAGCAGCGCGCGACCCGCGATGCGGCCATGCTGATCGCCGCTGCGCCGGCGCATGTCGGTTCGATCGAGGCCATCGCCGATCATCTAGGCGCGCACATCAGGGCGATGGGTCTGTCCCCGCAACGCGGCATGATGATCCAGTCGGCGGTGCAGGCCTTGATTACCGGCTGGACCGGCTTTGCCACCGGTCCTCAGGGGAGCGACATCGCCCGACTGGTGGAGATCGACGCTGCCGTCGATGCCAGCCTGATCGCGCTGGTGCAGGGTTTTGCCTCGGGGAACGACAGTCTGTGACGCTGGGCAGAGGGCTCGTCATTGGCGCCCCGGCTTCGGGTGCTGGCAAGACGATGGTGACGATCGGCCTGCAACGCGCCTTCGCCGATCGCGGCATCGCCGTTCAGGGCGCCAAATGCGGCCCGGACTATATCGACCCGGCCTTTCATGCCGCCGCCACCGGGAGGCCCTCGATCAATCTGGACGGCTTCGCCATGGCGCCGGCCATGCTGGGCGGGCTGGCCGCGCACGCCGCATCAACTGTCCAACTCGTTGTCGCAGAAGGTGCGATGGGCCTGTATGACCGCGCACGCGCACAGGGGCAGTCGGGCGCTTCTGCCGATATGGCGCGCTTGCTCGGCTGGCCGATGCTGCTGGTCGTGGATGCCCGCGCTGCGGCGCAGACGGTGGCGGCGGTCGCCCATGGCTGTGCAACCTTTCCCGGCGCACCGGCCATTGCCGGGGTCATTGCAAACCGCGTCGCCAGCCCGCGCCATCGCCGCATGATAGAGGATGGCTTTGCACGCATCGGCCTGCCCCTGCTGGGCGCGATTTCAACGGATGACGGTCTGGCCATGCCGTCCCGTCATCTGGGGCTGGTGCAGGCGGGCGAGACGGAGGCACTGGACGCGCGGATCGCGGCGATCGCGGAACGGGTGGCGGCGCAATGCGATCTGGATGCGATCCAGGCAGCGGCGGGAGCAACGATGGATGTCCCGGCGCAGAACCCCAATATCCGCCCGCCTGGACAGCGAATCGCCATCGCCCGCGACGCGGCTTTCAGCTTTTTTTACCCCCATATGGCGCACTGGTGGCGATCGGCCGGGGCAGAACTGCACTTCTTCTCGCCACTGGCGGATGAAGCGCCGCCGGCCCATTGCGATGCCTGCTGGCTGCCGGGGGGGTATCCGGAACTCCATGCCGGACGGATCGCCGCCAATCACAACTTTCTGACGGGCCTTCGCGCCTTCGCGCAAAGTCGACCGGTCCATGGGGAATGCGGTGGCTACATGGTGCTGGGCCGCACGCTGGAGGATGGTGATGGCGCCGTGCACGCAATGGCGGGCTTGTTGCCGCTGGATAGCAGCTTTGCGCGTCGGCGCATGACCCTGGGCTATCGCCACGCCCGCTTGCGACAGGACAGCAGCTTCGCCGCTGCCGGGCAGGCACTGCTGGGCCATGAATTCCATTATGCCAGCATCACTGCCAGCGACGGCGAAGCACTGGCCGACATGGCCGATGCCGAAGGCCAGCCGCTCGCGCCGGCTGGCCACCGTGCAGGCCAGGTAACCGGCGGCTTCTTCCACTTGATCGCCTGACCCGACTCGATTAGGGCGGCCATTGCGTCAGGTTCCCCGCAAGGGGATCAAAAGGGAACGGGGTTCAAGACCCCGGCTGCCCCTGCAACTGTGAGCGGCGAGCCATCGAGGCACAGGCCATTGGGATGAACATCCCGAGAAGGCGCTTCGAAACGGCATGGACCCGCAAGCCAGGAGACCTGCCTGTCGCGGTCGTTCTTCGTCCGGACAGGGTGTGCCGGTCGAACGAGGATATCCTCGCGCAACGACAAGCTGACCGTGCGGGTTCGCGCGGTGGCGATGTCGTGCGCCCTGATGCCCGGCACCGCTGCCGTGTCGCGTCCGCCCGGTCCTGTCACAGGCTGGGGGATTATCATGCACTGGATTTCAAAGAGCGGACTTTTCATTCTGGCGGGCCTGTCCATCCCGGGCTTCTCGACCCCGGCCTTGGCCGAGGATGCGGGCGACGTGATCGTGACCGCGCTGCGCCAGCCGCAGGCGATCGAGCAGGTTGCATCGAGCATCACGGTGCTCGACAAGGCGGCGATCGACGCGGCGCAGGCTTTGACGGTATCGGACCTTTTGATCCGCACGCCCGGCGTCAGCTTCACCCGCAATGGCGGCTATGGCACGGCGACGTCGATCCGCATTCGCGGCGCAGAGGCAGACCAGACCGTGCTGGTGGTCGACGGCGTCAAGCTGGCCGATCCCTCCTCTACCGGCGGTGGCTATAATTTCGCGACGCTGATGACCGGCGACATCGACCGGATCGAGATATTGCGCGGGCCGCAGTCGATTCTCTGGGGCAGCCAGGCCATTGGCGGCGTCGTCAATGTCGTGACTGCCCGTGCCGAGCGGCCTATCGAAGGCAGCTTCGACATCGAGGCGGGATCACGCGATACCGTCAGTGCCCGCGCTGCGCTGGGTGGCCGGCAGGGCGCGGTCGACTGGCAGATCGCCAGCAGCCGCTTCACGACGGAAGGCATTTCCGCGATCAGCCCGCGCTATGGTGCGAAGGAGAAGGACGGCTACACCAATGGCACGCTCAACGGCCGGCTGGGGGTCGCGCTCGCACCGGGCATATCGGTTGATATGCGCGGCTATTATGCCAAGGGCCGCACTGATATCGACAGCGCCGGCACTGTGCCGGACAGCCCCGAATATTCGGAAGTTGAGGAATGGATCGGCTATGCCGGCCTTAATGCCGATCTGTTCGGCGGCGGGCTGCACAACCGCCTGTCCTTCAGCCGCAGCGAGACGGTACGTGACAATATCAACCCGTCACGCAAGCTGCGGCAGTTGAGCTTCGCTGCGAAGGGCGAAACCAACCGCTACGAATATCAGGGCGTACTGACGATCGCGCAAGGCTGGACCGCGACCTTCGGGGCGGAGCGGGAGGAGCAGCGGATGCGCACCGCCTCACCTTCCGACAATCTCGCCGCCTATGCGACGATCCGCGGATCGGCCGATATCGACAGCCTCTACGCGCAACTCAATGTCGAGCCGCTGGCCGGGCTGACGCTCAATGGCGGCGTGCGCTACGATCATCATTCGACCTTCGGCGGCAATAGCGTCTTCGGCGCGGGCGCAGCCTGGGCACTGGCCAAGGACAGCACGATCCTGCGTGCCAGCTATGGCGAGGGATTCAAGGCGCCAACCCTCTATCAGCTCTATAGCGACTATGGAAACACGGCTTTGGTCCCGGAAAAGTCGCATGGCTGGGATGCCGGCATCGAACAGCATCTGTTCGACCATGGCCTGATCCTGTCGGCGACCTGGTTCGACCGCAGCACCGACAATCTCATCACCTATAATGGCTGCCCCACGACCAACCGGCCCGCGCTTTGCTACGCGCCCGGCACGACCACGCCGCGCTTTGGCTATTATGCCAATGTCCAGCGCAGCGAGGCGCATGGACTGGAACTGGCCGGGATCGCCCATGTCGGTCGATTGACGCTCGACGGCAATTATAGCTGGGTGTCGGGGGAGGACCGGTCACCCGGCCTCAACTACGGCAACCAGCTGGCGCGGCGTCCGCGCCATGCGGCCAATGGCACGGCGCGCTACGACTGGGCCTTCGGCCTCAGCACGGCTGTCACGGTCCGCTGGTCGGGCAAGGCGCTGGATACCGCGCGTACCAGCGCAACGGTCGCACCCTTTGTGAATGCGGCCTACACGCTGGTCGATCTGCGCGCCGAAATGCCGGTGCTGGGGAAGCTGACCCTGTTCGGCCGGGTCGAGAATCTGTTCGACGAATATTATGAAACCGCCCGCCGCTACGGTCAGCTGGGTCGTAGCATCCATGCCGGCTTGCGGGCGCGGTTCTGATCCCGACTGACATCCCCTATGACAAGGAGCGCACGACCATGGAGAGCCTGTCCCCCGCCACCGCCCGCCATCTCTGGGTCGGATTGATGACATTGGCCAGCACAGTGACGACGCTGGCGCTGGCCTGCGCCACGCCTTTTCCCGCGCTGGCGGCCGTCGCCGCGCTGTATGTCCGGCGGCAGGAGGGCATCATCCTGATGCTTGCCGCCTGGGCAGTGTCGCAGGGGGTCGGCTATTGCATGCTAGGTTATGAGATGACCGGTGAGAACGGCGTCTGGGCCGTGACCATGGCGCTGGCCGCGATCGCCGCGCTGCTGGGCGCGGACGGGGTGGCCGGGCGGTTGGCTGGTGCGCGTTCCACGCTCCGCCTGGTTGCGGCCTATGGCACGGCCTTTGTCTTGTTCAAGCTGGTGGTCCTGGTTGGCGCTTTCCTGCTCGACTCTGGCTGGGCGGCCTTTGCGCCGGATATCATGGCACGGCAGTTTGTGCGCTACGCCATGATCCTGGCAGGGCTGCTGGTCCTGCAAAATCTGATTGATCGCAGCGGCTTGCTGCGTCGTTCGGTGGTTGCCTGATGCTGCGCGCGGTCGAGGATAGCCCGGCGGTGGTGGTATGCAGCAGCTGCCGCCATTCGCCGGAGGCGCGAGAGGATGCGGAGGGCGTGCGTGGCGGCGCTCGGCTGGCGGAGGCTTTGCGTCGGGTAAAGGCTGGCTCGGATCGGTATGACGGGGTAGCGGTGCAGGATATGCCCTGCCTGTTTGCCTGTTCCGACCATTGCACCGTCCATCTGCGGGCGCCCGGCAAGATCGGCTATGTGCTGGGTCGCTTCACCCCGGATGAGGAGGCTGCTCGGGCGATCCTGGACTATGCTGTCCATCATGCGGCGAGCGAGCATGGACAGGTGCGCTATGCCGACTGGCCGCAAGGGGTGAAGGGACATTTCATCGTCCGGATGCCGCCGGCCGGTTTCGTCGCGACATGAGCCTCTTTCCCACCGTTGCCGCCTTTGATGCTGCACTGGCATCCTTGCCTCAAGCCGACAAGGCTTGTCGCGCCGCTGCCACTGCCCGTCAGGCGCAACTCACCAAACCTGCCGGATCGCTCGGCCGACTGGAGGAAATTGCCATCTTCATGGCCGGATGGCAGCGGCGTGCCCGGCCAAGGATCGATCGCGGCCGGGCGGTGATCTTTGCCGGCAATCATGGCGTGACCCGTCATGGCGTCAGCGCCTTCCCACCGGAAGTGACCGCACAGATGGTCGCCAATTTTGCCAGGGGTGGGGCGGCGATCAATGCGCTGGCGGGAGCGGCCGGGCTGGACTTGCAAGTGGTGCCGATCGCGCTTGACCAGCCGACCGCCGATTTCACGGCCGGGCCGGCGATGACGGAAGCAGAGTGCCTGACCGCGCTCAACATTGGCGCGGAAACAGTCGATCCGGGGCTGGACCTGTTGTTGCTGGGCGAAATGGGCATCGGCAATACGACGGCGGCCGCCGCGCTGTGCCTGCGCAGCTTTGGCGGCAGCGCGGCGGACTGGGTGGGCGTCGGGACGGGCATCGACGATCATGGTCTGGCCGTGAAGCGGCAGGTGGTCGAACTGGCGATCGCCTGTCATGCCGACGCACTCCTCACACCTTTCGAGACGTTGCGCCGGGTCGGCGGGCGGGAAATCGCCGCGATCGCGGGCGCGATGCTGGCCGCGCGCCACCATCATGTGCCGGTGGTGCTGGACGGCTTCATTTGCGCTTCCGCCCTGGCGCCGCTGGCAGCCTCGGTTCCGGCCATTACCGACCATATCCTCGCTGGTCATCGCTCTGCCGAGGCCGCGCATGGGCGGCTACTCGACCGGTTGGCATTGCAGCCGCTGCTCGATCTCGACATGCGCCTGGGCGAGGGGAGCGGCGGCGCCGTGGCGGCTGCGGTGGTTCGTTCCGCACTGGCCGCGCATGACCAGATGGCGACCTTTGCCGACGCTGGCGTGTCGGAAGGCTGATGCAGGGCAGGCTGCTTCACCTGATGCGCCATGGGGCGCCTGCTGTTACCGGCCGGCTTCTCGGGCATAAGGATTGGCCCGCGACAGAGGCGGGGACGGCTGCCTGTGTTGCGCGGGCGGCAACGCTGGAAGTCGGAGCGATATTTTCCTCCGACCTCTTGCGCGCACGGCAAGCCGCGGATGCCATCGCCGCGCCGCGTGCCATTGCGCCGCAGATCGACAGGCGTTGGCGCGAACTGGATTTCGGCGGCTGGGATGGTGCCGATCCGGCGGCGCTGGATGCCGCTGCACTGGCGGGTTTTTACACCGATCCCGATGCGTGCCCGCCGCCGGATGGAGAGCGCTGGTCCGGGCTGACGATGCGCATCGATGGGGCGATTGCAGCGCTGCCAGCGGAGCCAACTCTGGTCGTGACCCATGGCGGCGCGATGCGGGCGGCCTTGGCGCTGCTCTGCGGTTTCGATCAACGCCAGCTCTGGGCGTTCGACCTGCCCTATGCCGCCTGCCTCACATTGCGGCTCTGGCCGGGAGAGCCGCGCTGGGCGCAAATTGTCGGGCTGGCGGCATGAAGGGCTTCATCCTTGCGCTGCAATTCATGACCCGCTTGCCACTGCCACGGGTGGTATCGCAGGAAGCAGATTTTGCATCCGCGATCCGCTGGTTCCCGGCGGCGGGTCTGGTAGTTGGCATCATCGTCGCTGCGGCGGGTTGGGTCGGCGTCCGGATCGATCCATGGACCGGCGCGCTGCTGGCATTGCTCGCCTGGACCTGGGTGACGGGCGCGCTGCATCTGGATGGACTGGCGGACCTGGCTGATGCGGCCGCTGCGGCGCATAAAGGACGCGAACGGCTGCTGGCCGTGCTGGCCGACCCCCATGTCGGCGCGATGGGCGTGACGGCGGTGGGGCTGCAACTGATTGCCAAGCTGATATTGCTGCATGGCCTGATCGAGGCCGGGACGCTCGCGGCTTTGCCCCTGTTGCCCTTCGCGGCCCGGATCGGTCCGCTTTGGTGGAGCCGGTGTCTGCCGCCGCTGCATGATGGGCTGGGCGCACGTTTTCGGCTCGCAGTCCGCCCGGTCGATCTGGCGTTATGGACGGCGACGCTGTTGTTCGCGGCCTGTTGGTTCCCGGCCTTGCTCTGCGCACTACCGCTGTTCGGCTTTTGGGGCTGGTGGCTGCTGTCGCGGATCGGCGGCCTATCCGGCGACGGCCATGGCGCAGGCATCGAACTGGTCGAAAGCGCCCTGCTGCTGGCCTCGCTGATCCTGGTTCACGCTGCATGACCGATTGGACCTATCATGGCGGCAAGCTTGACGCGGCGCGGCGTTTCTTTGGCGACGGGCCTGCGCCATGGGTCGACCTGTCGACCGGCATCAATCCTGACAGCTGGCCTGTGGAGAAGGCACCGACTTTCGACTGGCGGGCACTGCCCTGCGATACGCAACTGGCGGCGCTGGAGCGGTCTGCGGCGGACTATTTCGGCGTCGATCCGGCGCATTGCTGCGCGCTCCCCGGTAGCGAGGCGGGGCTGCGGCTGCTGGGTGAATTATTGCCGGGCGATGTGCTGCACGGCGCAGCCTGCTACCGCACCCATCGCGACATCCGACCCGGCAGTCGGGCCTTTATCCCGGGCGTGGACGATCCGGCTGGCAAGATCCTGCTGCTCGCCAATCCCAATAATCCGGACGGTCGTTTGCTGGATCAGCCGACGCTTGACGCGCTGCTGCAACGCCAGACGGACAATGGCGGCTGGCTGGTGCTGGACGAAGCTTATGCCGATTGCCTGCCGGATAGCAGTTTGGCGCATCGCGTCGATGACGGCCAGCGACTCATCCTCTTCCGCTCCTTTGGCAAATTCTTCGGCTTGGCAGGGCTGCGGCTGGGTTTCGTGATCGGGCCACGGACCATCATCGCACGGTTTCGCGAGCGGTTGGGCAGTTGGCCGCTTTCGACGGCGGCGTTGGTGATCGGGGCGGCAGCCTATGCCGATCACGACTGGATCGAAGCGACACGGGGGCAGTTGAACGGACAGGCCGCGATGCTGGACGGGATATTCCGGGCGCATGGGTTCGATCCGCATGGCGCCTGCCCACTCTTCCGGCTGATCGTCACGGATGACGCGATGGCGCTGTTCGAGCGGCTGGCCCGACAGGCGATCCTGACCCGTCCGTTCGAGGAGGACAGGCGCTGGCTGCGGATCGGCCTGCCGCCGGATGAGGAAGGGCTGGCGCGATTGGATCGGGCGTTGGGGCATGGCTGAACCTGTTGCCCTGCTCGCTTTGGCGATCGAGGCAGCGATCGGCTGGCCCGCTGCATTGCATCGCCGGATCGGTCATCCGGTCGGCGCGTTCGCCGCGATTATCGATAGGTGTGAACAGCGGTGGAACCGGCCGCAACGGGCGGAGGCGCTGCGTCGGCTGGCTGGCATGGCATGCGTGCTTCTGCTGTTGATGGTCGCCATCGGCGGGGGATTGCTGCTGGAACAAGGGTTGAGATGGGGCGCAGGGCGCTGGGCCTGGATCGGCATCACCTTGCTCGCAGTACCGGGGCTGGCAGCGGGTAGCCTCTATCGTCATGTTTGCGCCGTTGCAGCGCCGTTGCGTGAAAGACGGATTGAAGACGCGCGAACGGCGGTCGGCATGATCGTGGGGCGTGATACGGATAAGTTGGACGAAGCGGGCGTGGCGCGGGCGGCGATCGAGAGTCTGGCCGAGAGCTTCTGCGACGGGGTTGTCGCACCTTTGCTCTGGCTGATGCTGGGCGGGTTGCCGGGGCTATGGGCTTATAAGGCGATCAATACTGCCGACAGCCTGATCGGCCATCGCGAACTGCGCTGGCGCGCCTTCGGCTGGGCGGCGGCGCGACTGGACGATCTGCTCAACCTCATCCCTGCACGCTTGTCGGGTCTGCTGCTCTGTCTGGCCGCGGCACGGGGATGGCGCATCATGCTGCGCGATGCACGTCGCCATGCTTCCCCCAATGCCGGATGGCCGGAGGCGGCCATGGCGGGCGCGTTGGACATCTCTCTGGCCGGGCCGATCGCCTATGACGGCTTGGCACAGGACAAGCCCTGGATCGGGGCGGGCCGGCGCGACCTGAAGGCTCACGACATCGCGGCGGCATTGCGGCTCTATGTGCGGGCCTGTCTGCTGCTGGCGTTGGTGGCCGGATTATCTGCATGGAGGCTGTCATGAGTCTGTTATTCGTGTTGGGTGGCGCGCGGTCGGGCAAGAGCCGTTATGCCCTGAACCGCGCCGAAGCCCTGCCCGGTGCGCTTTTGTTCGTCGCCACGGCGCAAGCGTTAGACAAGGAGATGGACAGTCGAATCGCACGGCATCGCGAGGAGCGTGGCCCGCGCTGGCGCACGATCGAAGAGCCTTTAGATCTGGCGACGGTGGTCAGAGCGGAGTCAACGGCGGACCGCGTACTGCTGATCGACTGCCTGACTTTATGGGCGTCCAATCTGTTGCTGGCGGACCGTGATATCGACGCTGCGACCGTCGCGCTGGTGAGAGCGCTCGGTGAGGCGCAGGGACCGGTGATCCTAGTTGCGAATGAGGTCGGGCTGGGCATTGTCCCGGACAATGCACTGGCGCGCCGCTTCCGCGATGTCGCCGGTATCATCAATCAGGCTGTGGCCGCTTGCGTGAACGAAGCGGTATTCATGGCCGCGGGCCTGCCGATGCGCCTCAAATAGCGACTCTCCCTCCACTCTTCTCTTGCAACAATCATAACGATTGTTACTATGAGTCGAGATAAGAGAGGAGCTTGGACGCCATGCCAGTCTATCCCCAGACCATCCATTTCGTCGGGCTGAACACGCCCGTCGGTATCGAATGGTCGGCCCGCAATCTGGATGTTATCGGCGAGATACCGGCCGAGATTGACGGCGCCTTCTTCCGCGCCGTACCCGATCCTGCGCATCCGCCGATGTTCGCCGACGACATCGTCCTGTCGGGCGACGGCATGGTCGCGAAGTTCGCCATTCATGACGGCAAGGTGGATTATGCGATCCGCTATGTCGAAACCGAGCGCTACGCGTTGGAGAAGGACGCACGACGGGCGCTGTTCGGCCAGTATCGCAATCCCTTCACCGACGATCTCGCCGTGGCCGGGCGCGACCGCACCGTCGCCAATACCACGCCGGTCTGGCATGGCGGGCGGCTGTTCATGACCAAGGAGGACGGCCTTGGCTATGAGGTCGATCCCGATACGCTGGAGACGATCGGCCGCTGGGATTATCATGGCGCCTTTACGTCGAAGACCTTCACCGCCCATCCGCGCGTCGATCCGCAGACGGGGGAAATGTTCTTCTTCGGCTATGAGGCGGACGGCCTTTGCTCGACGAAGATCGCCTATGCCATCGCCGATCGCGATGGGAATCTGATCAGCGAACAATGGTTCGATCAGCCTTATTGCTCGACCATCCATGATTTCGCGATCACGGAACATTACGTGATCTTCCCGATCTTCCCGACCACAGCGGATCTGGATCGGCTGAAGGCTGGCGGGGCGCACTGGGCGCACCAGCAGGATCTGGACAGTTGGGTCGGGATCATGCCGCGCTATGGCAAGGTGGAGGAGATGCGCTGGTTCAAGGGCCGGCCGGGCATTTCCGCCTTTCATCTGGTGAATGCCTTCGAGGAGGGCGGGCTGATCCACCTCGACCTCTGCCTGTCGGACACCAACGCCTTCGGCTTCATGCGCGAAGCCGGTGGTGTGCAGCGCGACCAGCGCGAGATACAGGGCGGCCTGACCCGCTGGACCTTCGATCTGGCGAAGGCGGGGAATGGCTATGAGGAACGCGTCGTCGGCCCGCCGGGCGACATGCCACGCCTGCGCGATGCCGATCAGGGGCAGCCCTATCGGTCGGCCTGGTATCTGTCGATGAACCCGCAAGGTGGCCCGCCGCTGCCGGGCGGACCGGTCGGCTTTGCCTTCAACGCCCTGTTGCAGATCGAGCCGGGCAATGGTCGCATCGACATGATGGGGCTGGAGTTCGGCATGGCGATCAGTGAGCCGGTACATGTGCCATCGACAAAGGCCGATCATGACGGCTGGCTGCTGATGGTGGTGGACAGGCAGGCGGATGAGGCGGTCTTCCATTCGGAACTGTGGGTGGTGGATGCGGGCGCAATCGCGGCCGGCCCCATCGCCCGCGTGCCGATGCCGCTGCCGATGCGGGCGCAGGTGCATGGCGCCTGGGTATCGGCGGCGCAGCTGGCGACGGCAAAGGCGTGTCAGGTCGCTTGACAAAATACTAACGATCGTTATTGATTGACGGGAGAGGGGCGGATCGCGATCCGTTGTCTCCAACAAGGACTGCGAAGCAGAACCGGCCTTGGGCACGGGCGAGAGGATGACAGGACAAGGCAGGCGCATCGGCGCCGCCCCCGACCGGAACCCGGCCAAGCGGGTCCGGCGTCGCCCCTCCCATGCCTGCGGCCGACCAGAAGAGGGAGGAAGACATCATGTCCAACGGGAAGTGCGCATTTCGGGGCCATGTGGCGATGCTGGCGCTCGCGAGCGCGATGGTGGCCGCGCCGGTGCTGGCGCAGGACGCCCCTGCATCCGGGCAAGCGCCGGAACAGCAGGCGGCGGATCAGACCAATAGCGCAGACATCATCGTGACGGCCCAGTTCCGTGCGCAAAATCTTCAGGATACGCCAATCGCCATCACCGCCGTATCGGCCGATACGCTGGCGGCGCGCAGCCAGACCAGCGTGACCGATCTGGGCCAGTTTGCGCCCAACGTCGCGTTGGCGCCGGCGACCAGCATCCAGGGCAATGCCGTGGCGGCCTTCATTCGCGGCGTCGGCCAGCTCGACGCCAGCTTCGCGCTGGAGCCGGGCGTCGGCATCTATATCGATGACATCTATTACGGCACCACTTTCGGCGCGGTGATGGACCTTACCGATCTGGAGCGGGTCGAGGTGCTGCGCGGGCCGCAGGGGACGTTGGCCGGCAAGAACAGCGTGGGCGGCGCTGTGAAGCTGTTCAGCAAGAAGCCGGACTCCACGCCCGGCGGCTTCGTCGAGGCGACCTATGGCCGGTTCGACCGGCTGGAACTGCGCGGGAGCGCCAATATCCCCCTGACCGACGACCTGTTCCTGCGCGTGTCGGGCGTGTCGAAAAATGTCGACGGCTATATGAAGCTGCTCGATTATGGCTGCGTCAATCCGGCCTCCGGCATCCCGGCCAGCAGCGGCAACAAGAATTGCCAGACCGGCACCGAAGGCGGCATCGACGTCATGGGCCTGCGCGCCGCGCTGCGCTATGCGCCGGCCGGGTCGCCGCTGGAAATCAACATCGTCGCCGATGTGTCCAAGGATAATAGCGAGGTCGTCGCGACCAAATTGCTCTACGCCGACAATCCGGCGGTGCGCAGCTATGTCGCGGGTGATGCGACGGCGGGCATCCCGTTCGACAGCCGCTTCCTGACCGGATCGAAAAGCTACACTTCCTATGCGACCTATGGCACGGGCGGGAATTATACGACCGTCTTCGGTATCCCGACCCAGATCGCACCGGGCGGCTTCACCGCCAGCCCGACCAGCACGGTCAAGGCCTGGGGCCTGTCTGGGACGATCGACTATGACCTGTCCGACGCGCTGAAATTGAAATCGATCACCGGTTATCGCAGCGCCGACGGCACCAGCGCGATCGACGTCGACGGATCGCCGCTGGCCATCTTGTTGCAGGAGTTCACCTATGGCCATGAGCAGTTCACGCAGGAACTGCGCCTCAGCGCCAATTTCAACGATAAGGTCGATCTGACCGTCGGTGGCTTCTATTACAAGGCGACCGACACGATCAAAGGCCGCAGCCAGATTCCGACGTTGCTGTTCGACTTCATGTCGGACGATGTCATCAAGAATCGCAGCATATCGGCCTTCGCCCATGGCGAATTCCATGTCACCGATGCGTTCAACATCATTGGCGGCCTGCGCTATACCGACGACAAGAAGACCTATCGCTATTCGCGCCGCAATGTGGACGGGACGTTGCCTAGCGGCGCCTTCTTCACCCCCAATTTTCTGCTCGTCGGGTTGGACGGGCTGACCGGTACCTTCAGCGGCAACCGTCTCGATTATCGCATCGGTGTCAATTATCGCTGGTCGGACGAACTGATGACCTATGCTCAGTTGTCAACCGGGTTCAAGGGCGGCGGTATCAACCCGCGCCCCTCCGCCCCGGATCAGGTGCAGAGTTTCGGCCCGGAAAAGCTGACCACTTATGAGGCCGGCTTTAAGGCTGACCTGTTCAGCCGGATGTTGCGCCTCAACGGTGCAGTCTTCCTCAACAAATATAATGATATGCAGTTGGTGCGCTATCAGTGCCCGGAAAGTGTCGTCCTGTCCTGCTCGGTGCCGTCTAATGCCGGCGACGCCAATGTCTTCGGCTGGGAAATGGAGGCACAACTACGCCCCACTGACGGCCTCTCGCTCGACGCGTCGATCGGCTATCTCGACTTCGATTACAAGAAGATCACCAATCCCGCGACTTTGGTGACGAAGGACATGATCGCGCCCTTCATCAGCAAATGGCAACTGTCGGCTGGCATTCAATATGAAGCCGATCTGGGCGGCAACGGCACGCTGACGCCGCGGATCGACTGGTCCTGGCGCTCCAACTTCTATTATAACTCGGTCAACAATCCCTATAATCTGATCGACGCGCCCAGCCTGGTGAATGCGCGGCTGACCTATCAGGCGCCGGACAAGGACTGGTCGCTCAGTGCCGGCGTCACCAATGTCTTCGACAAATTCTACTATAATGGCGTGGCGGAAAATGTCGGCACTTTCGGCGTCGTGACCGGCACTGTCGGCCGTCCGCGCGAATGGACGGTCACGGCCAAGAAGAGCTTCTGAAGTTCCTGTAGGGAAGGGGGAAGGCTCGTCCGCCATGAGCGGGCGAGCCTTTTTCGTTATGCGGCCACCGCTTCGCCGGATTCGGTGCGTGCAAGGCGCTCGACCAGCCGGTTGAACAGCGTGACGCCGCGATCATGGACCGTCGGCATGATGCGTGGCGCTGGCGTCCGGTCGATCACCCGCTGCTGCGCTTCGATCATGACCTTGTCCTCGGCAAAGGCGCGGTCGGCAAGGGTCATCAGCATATCCCGCATGGCCTCGTCGCCATGGTCGCGATGCGGCCCCCAGGAAAAGAAATAGCGGGCCGTCCGGTCGCCGGTCGGCGTCACCGCCTGGCTGGTGAAAGTGACGGCGCCGATGGCATCGGCATAATCGGGTTTTGCGAAGCCGCACCGTTCGGCCGTGCCAGCGGCAAAGCTGCCGCTCCACATGAGCAGCACGCCGGGCAGCAGGAAATCATAGCTTTGCCAACTGTCGATCAGGGCATCACTCTTGCGCCGGCCGGGACCATGGGTACCCACTACCCAGCGTTCGAACCGCACGCCGCGATCGAGCGGTGTCAGGCGCGGGCGTTCATCGGCAAATTCCGGCCCGGCGCCGAAACTTTCCGCATGAACATAGCTCAGATGGCTGAAGTCGAGCAGATTGTCGTTGATGAGCCGTGCTTCTGCCGCATAGTCGAGGAAACCACGGCCGAGAATGAAGTCGGGATTGTCGAAGCCGACCGCCGGTGGGATCAGCGCCCGGTCGGCCAGCGCCGGATCGCCCATCCACACCCAGACCCAGCTATGCCGTATCTCGACCGGATAGCTGCGCAGCCGGGCCTGTGGCGGGATCATATCCTGCCCCGGTATCTGCACCACCGCACCGTCGGCATCGAACAGCAGGCCGTGATACATGCAGCGCAGCCGCGCGCCTTCGCAACGACCGAGCGACAGGGGGGCCAGGCGATGCACGCAGCGATCCTCAAATGCGACGAGTCGCCCTTCTGCCCCCCAGATCACGATCGGTTCGCTTAATATCGACACCCCGTTCGGCTTGTCGGGTTCCAGATCCTGCTCCCAGGCGGCGACATACCAGGCATTGCGAACATAGGTCATGACTCTCTCCTTCGTTATTGAACGATGTTCAATGAACGTTGTTCAATTGTCAAGCGAGTGGGCTTGGGGCAAGAAGGGGCGGTGAAGATCAGACAGGAAGAGATTGTCGAGGCCGCGCTGGCGCTGGTCGACGAACAGGGACTGGGCGCGCTCAACATGCGGGCGATTGCGGCGCGACTGGGTGTGCAGGCATCGGCACTCTATTGGCATGTGCCGTCCAAAACGGTGCTGATGCGGGCGATGGCCGAGAGTTTCTACGCGCGTGCGCTGGCCGCGGCCGGTGCGGACAGGGGCAAGGACTGGCGGCGCTGGCTGATCGATTATGGCACCGCGCTACGGCGGGAACTGCTTGGTCATCAGGGTTCGGCGCAACTGTGCGCTACGGCACGGCCGGCGCCGGACACGGCTGCTGCGGCCGCCGATGCGCTGGCCGCGCCACTAGTCGAACAGGGGCTGTCGCGCGCCGATGCGCTGAGCGTCATCGCCTCGGTCAATGCATTGGTGTTGGGCTGGGCGGTCTATGAACAGAGCGACGCGCTGCACGATCATCTCGCCGAAATGATTGGCTTCGACGAAAGCTTCGCTCTGGGTTTGGAAGCAATGGTGTCCGGCTTCCGCTTCGATTGACCCGTTGCAATAATAATAACGTTCGTTATGGTGATCCAGTCAGTCGAGCCAGTCGCATGCTCAACAAGGGCGCGACGGCGACAAGCAGAAGAGGATAGACCATGACTCCCGACGCCGTTCGCATCGCCCATCCCGACAAGCTGTTCATCGGCGGCGCCTGGGTCGCATCGACCGGCGACGGGGTGATCGAGATCGTCTCGCCCAACAGCGAAGAGGTCGTCGCCCGCGTTGCCGAGGCGAATGAAGCGGACATGGATCGCGTCGTTGCCGCCGCGCGCCAGGCGTTCGACGAAGGGCCATGGTCGACCATGGCCCCGGCGGAACGCGGGGCGATCGTTCGACGCATGGGTGCGGAACTGGAAAAGCGGGCACCCGAACTGGCGGCGGCCTGGACCGCGCAGGTGGGCGGGCTTGCCAGCTTTGCCCCGGTCATGACCGGGGGCGCGACCGCGACGCTGATGGCGATCGCCGGTTATGCCGACAGCTACCCCTTTGTCGAACGACGCCCTTCCCACATGGTGAATACCGCGATCGTGGTGCAGGAGCCCGCCGGCGTGGTCGCGGCGATTGCGCCATGGAACGCGCCCTACGGCATCATGTCGGCCAAGGTCGCCTATGCGCTGGTCGCAGGTTGTACCGTCATCATGAAGCCTTCGCCCGAAACCCCGCTGGAAGCCTATATCATGGCGGAAGCGGCTGAGGCGGCCGGCGTTCCTGCCGGGGTCGTCAATCTGGTTGCGGGGGGACGCGATGCATCGGACCATCTGGTCCGCAATCCGGGCATCGACAAGGTGACCTTCACGGGATCGACTTTGGCGGGCAAACGGATCGGCGAGGTTTGCGCCGGGCGGGTGGCACGTTGCACACTGGAACTGGGCGGGAAGTCGGCAGCGATCGTCCGCGATGACTTCCCGATCGAGGTCGCCGCCGCGATCCTGGGCAATACCATCACCATCATGAGCGGACAGGTCTGCGCCATGCTGAGCCGGGCGATCGTGCCGAAGCATCGGCATGACGAACTGGCCGACGCCATCGCCAAGGTGATGCAGGGCATCCACATCGGCCATAGCGACGCGGCGGATACGCAACTCGGCCCGGTGGCGATGAAGCGCCAGTTGGAGCGGGTGGAGGAATATATTGCGCTGGGTCGCGAGAGCGCCGACCTTGTTACCGGCGGCAATCGCCCGGCGCATATGAACAAGGGCTATTTCATCGAGCCGACCCTGTTCGCCAATGTCGATAACAGCAGCCGCATCGCGCAGGAGGAGATTTTCGGCCCAGTCCTGTGCCTGATCCCGGCGGAGGATGAGGAGGATGCGATCCGCATCGCCAATGACAGTGCCTTCGGCCTTAATGGATCGGTGCTGACCAATGATGCCGATGCCGCCTATCGCATCGGTCGCCGCATCCGCGCGGGTGGCTTTGGCCAGAATGGTATGAAGCTGGAATTCGGCTTGCCCTTTGGCGGGTTCAAGCAGTCGGGGATCGGCCGCGAAGGCGGGGTCGAGGGTCTGCATCCCTATCTGGAAACCAAGACGATCCTGCTCGACGCCGCGCCTGCGGGCTTTTGACCATGATCGCTCTCAATGCGCAGGGGCGCGGAACCGGCGTTGCCTTCACCACCGCCCGGATCATTTTCGGCGGCTGGTTTCTCTTTTCGGGGGTGGAATATTTCACCCCCTTCGATCTCCAACCGCTCGGCAATACACCGCTGGCGCAGGAATTCACGCTGGCCTTGATCCATTCGGGCCTGTTCGCCTGGATCAAGGTGATGGAAGTGGTCGCTGCGCTACTGATCTTGGCGAACCGGGCGGTATTGCCGGCGGCGCTCGCCTGCGTGCCGCTCAACATCGTGATCGGCTACTGGAATTTCGTGCTCGATCCGGGCGTGGTTGAATATGCGTTCGGGATCGTGACGCTGTTGCTTAACGCGATATTGCTGTGGCCGTGGCGGCAGGAACTGATCGGGTTGCTGCGCTGGTAATCTGACCTCTCCGTTCAATTCTCGACAAGTTCAAACTGTACAGACGGGGCTATTCGAAAAAGGCGACCGCGCGCACCTCGATGCTCGACCGGGTCTTCGTATCCGGCAGGCTGCTGTCATGAAAGGCGGTGTGCGGGCAGCGCCATGTCACGCTGTGATCGCTGTCCTGAAATTTGAACAGCAGCACATCGTCCGCCACCATGTTCGAGAAATACCACCAGCGATGCCGGTCGCGATGGCGGAAGATGGACGCGGCGATCATCTGGTCCTCCCCCGCCACCGGAGCCGTTAGCGCGTCGCCGGTCGGTAGCGCGTCCACCACGAACAGCGTGTTGGACGTCGCTTCCTCGTCCGATACAGTGCGGCCGTCGCACACGGCGAGCGGCCAGTCCTGTGGGCCGGGAGAGAAGGTACGCCAGAAGCTTACGCAGACAGAGCGTTTATAACCCGGACCATCAGGGAAGGCGGCGGCATAGGCACGCTGCGCGGCGCGGCGGCCGGTAATCTCATTATAGTCGACATGGGCTTCACCGGCTGGCGGCTGGATGCCGCCTTCATGGCGATAATTCTCCACCTTCTCCTGCGCGCGGGCGGTCAGGTCAGCCGATGTGCGGATCATCCACCCGCCTGCCGACACGCAGGACGCGCCGGTGAGCGTCCTAATCGCTTCCTCACATTCGCGCAGGTAGAGGCGGTCGACCTCTTCCTTGTCGAAGAAATCCCGGATGGCGCTGCTATGCCTGCCCAGCATGAACCCGTGTGTGTCGAAGCGGAAATGGTCGCGGATCGGCATGCCGTCGCGCACCATCATGCGATGGTCGCTATAGGTGCCGGTGTTGATCTCCACCCCGCGCGAGACATAGCGTCGCGTAACGAAATCGCCTTCGTCCAGATAGCGGATCAGCGCGGGCGCCTGCCGCGCGCTGTCCTCCAGATCCGCGGCGATGGGCAGGCTCGCCATCAGGCCACCTCTTCGGGCAGCGCGCCGATCACTGACTTGACCTCCAGAAATTCTTCCAGCCCGAACTTGCCGAATTCCCGGCCGTTACCCGACTGCTTGTAGCCGCCAAAGGGCATGTCGAAGGCCAGACCGCCGGCGTTCACGAACACCGCGCCCGCGCGCAGCCGGCGGACGAACTTGGCGGCATGGGCCGGGTTGCCAGCGACATAGGCGCCCAGACCATAAGGCGTGTCGTTGGCGATGCGGATCGCATCCTCATCGTCATCATAGGGCATGAGGACCAGTACGGGACCGAAAATCTCTTCCTTCGCGATCGTCATGTCCGGCGTCACATTGGCGAACACGGTCGGCTGCACATAGCTGCCTGTATCCAGCCCCTCGGGGCGTCCCGTGCCGCCGGTGACGAGGGTAGCACCTTCGTCGATGCCGGTCTGGATCAGTCCCTGTATCCGGTCCCACTGCCGCTGGCTGACGACCGGGCCGATATGGTCGCCTTCCACCTGCGGATCGCCGACCTTCTTCGCGGCGAACAGCGCGCCGACCTTTTCCGCCGCTTCGTCATGCTGCGAACGATGGACCAGCATGCGGGTCGGCGCCACGCAGCTTTGGCCGCTGTTGAGTAGCACACCGCCCACGCCACCGGGCAGGGCCACGTCCAGCGGCGTGCCTTCCAGGATGATGTTGGGCGATTTACCGCCCAGTTCCTGCGCGACGCGCTTGACCGTATCGGCGGCATTCTTCGCCACCATGATGCCGGCGCGGGTCGATCCGGTGAAGCTGACCATGTCGATGTCCGGATGCTGGGCGAGCGCAGTGCCGACGCCTTCGCCGTCACCCTGCACCAGATTGAAGACGCCGGCCGGTACGCCTGCGGCTTCCAGCACTTCGGCGAAGATCGCGGCACAGGTTGGCGCTTCTTCGGAGGGCTTGAGGATCATGGTGCAGCCGGCCGCCAGCGCCGGACCGACCTTGGCGACGATCTGGTTCATCGGCCAGTTCCACGGCGTGATGAGCGCCACCACGCCGATCGGTTCGCGCACGACGCGGTTGTTGCCGATCTTCTCGGAAAATTCATAGTCCTTGAGCGCGGCCAGTGCCTGTCCCAGATGGCCGAGGCCCGACCCGGCCTGCGCGGTCTGGGCGATGGAAATGGGACAGCCCATTTCGGTGGCGATGGCACGGGCGATGTCTGGCACGCGCTTCTGATATTCGGCGATGATGCGTTCCAGCAGGGCGATGCGCTCTTCGCGGCTTGTCAGCGAGAATGTCTCGAACGCGCGACGGGCGGCGATGACCGCCGCATCGACATCGGCGGCCGTGCCCAGGATCAGGTCGGTGGCGCTCTGGTCGGTGGCAGGGTTGATGACGGCGATGGTGCGGCCGCCCTGGCTGTCGACCCACTGGCCATCGATATAATGTTGCTGCGTGTTGGGCATGATGAATGTCCTTATGCGGTGAGAAGGCCGAGTTCGGCGTCGGTGGCGGGCGTGCCCCATTTGTCGCGCGGCGGCAGGGGGCGGCTGTCCCAGGGCGGATCGAGCGTGAAGCTGGAGATGGTGCGGCCTTCGGGCAGGCGACCGTTACCGCCACCCTGAGCATAATCATAGTAAAGCGTCATCAACTCACGATGGCCGTGATGGCGCTCGGCCACCGGATGAGACAGGCAGGCATCGCGCCAGCGCAGCATTCGGGTCAGATGCTGCGGGATCTGATAGGCTTCATAATATTCTAGGAACCACAGCCGTTTGAACATCGGCGTAAAGGCGACCTCGGCCCAGCCGAAACGGTCGAACAGATAATCCCCGTCCGGCGCATAGTGGCGCAGATAATCGTCCAGCCGAGCATATTGGGCATCGATCTCGGCCTTATGCTCGTCGCGCTTGGCCGGGTCGCGGTTCAGGATCATGCGATAGCCCGCACCGGTGAACTGGCCGTCGGTCGCACACAACATTGCCTCGACCGCATGTTCGAACGGGTCTTGCCGCGCCACCGGCGGGTCGCGATAGCGATCCTCGAAATAGCGCATGATGACCATGCTTTCCTTCAGCGTCTCGCCATTCTCCAGCTCCAATGCGGGGAGCGCGGTGGTGCCACGGGTCTTGGCGAGCAGCCAGTCGGGCCGGGGCTGCGATATGTCGATCTCATGATCGGCCATGATGCCGTGCAGCCCCTTCAGATCGAGCAGCAACTCGATCCGTTCGGAAAAGGGGCAGCCGGGAATATGATACATGCGCAGCCGGCCTGCGGTTGGCTCGTCCTGCCAGCTCATCGATCAGGCCGCCGTCGCTGCGGGGCGGGGCGGCATTTCGCTCCGCGATTTGGCGAACATCGCCTGTGTGGCGGGGCGGGCGTTGATGCGCTCGATCCAGGCGACGAGATTCGGTGTTGCCGTCTTGTTGACGATATCGGCGTATCCAAATTGCATGCCGTTTGCGATTGCGAAATTGCAGATATCGGCCAGCGTATAATCCTCGCCCGCCAGCCATGGGCTTTGCGACAACCGATTCTCCAGCCGGTCGATCGACACGCGAATCTTGCGCATCTCCTCGTCCAGCACCGCCTGCGGGAAACCGGCGCGGGCGCTGCGCCATTTGGCCTGCTGCTCCGGGACCGGAATATGCTTCAGCTTCTCCTCGAACTCGGCGTCGGTCAGCTTGCGCGCCATCGGGCCGATCATCCGTTCCCAGCCGATGGTCGATACGCACCAACAGAAATATTCGTCCACCCATTTGGTCCAGACGCGCATTTCGGCGACCTGCACCGGATCGGCCGGGCGCAGGCGCGGCGCGTCCGGAAAGGCATCTTCCAGATATTCGCAGATGACGGTCGATTCGGTGATGATATGGCCATCATGGTCGAGCGCAGGCACCTGACCGCGCGGATTGATGGCCTTGAACCAGTCCTCATGATGTTCGAACCGGGTCGGGTCGACGAAGCGGGGCGTGAATTCCAGTCCCTTTTCATACAAGGCCAGCAGGGGCTTCAGGCTGTTGGCAGCCGGACCGAAGCTGTAGAGCGTCAACATGCGCTGTTCATCCTCACCTTATGGTTATGGCGTCTGGTGCGCCGTCGAAGATGAAACTGGCCGGCGATCCGGCGGGCCGCAAGTCGTCTGTCGATACTATCAGCCAAACTACCTGCCAGTGCCGGTGGCTCAACCTGTCAGTTTCAATGATAGCGCCGCCACTCGTCTTGCGGCGGCGGCAAGGCTTTGCTTTGGATGGGGAAAGAAAAGCCGGAGAGAAAAATGCTGGAACTGCTGACGTCGGAAACGCCCAACGGGTGGAAGGTGTCGATCCTGCTGGAGGAACTGGGCGTGCCGTATAAGGTAACGCCGATTTCGCTGACCGACCGGGTGCAGAAGCAGGACTGGTATGTCGCGCTCAATCCCAATGGCCGCATCCCGACGCTGGTGGATCATGATGCGGGGGATTTCGCCATTTTCGAATCCGGCGCGATCCTGCTATATCTGGCGGAGAAATTCGGGCGGTTCCTTCCGGCTGACGGGCAGGATCGCAGCCGCGTCATCCAATGGGTGATGTGGCAAATGTCCGGTCTTGGCCCGATGATGGGACAGGCAACCGTCTTCAACCGCTATTTCGACGAAAAATTGCCGGCGGTGATCGACCGCTATGTGCGCGAAAGCCAGCGCCTGTTCGGCGTGATGGATGCGCGGCTTGCCGACAACGACTATCTGGTCGGCGACTATTCGATTGCCGACATCGCCTGCTTCCCCTGGGTGCGCGGCCATGACTGGGCTGGCGTCGACATGGGGGGCTTCCCCAACCTTCAGCGCTGGTTCGATAGAATTTCAGCGCGGCCCGCGGTGCAGCGCGGACTTCTTGTCCCCACCCCGCCGACCGATGAGGAAATGGCGGAGAAGACCACGAAACAAGGAAAGACCATTCTCGCGTGAGCGCCTTCCTCCAACGGATCGTCCGCATCGAATGGGGCCATTGCGACCCCGCCGGTATCGTCCATGCACCGCGCTATTTCGACATTTTCGGGGAGAGCACGATGCTTTTGTTCGAACAGGCCGGCTTGCCCAAGAAGCGGGAAATGCTGGCGACCATGCCCTTTGCCGGCTTTCCCATGGTCGATGTATCGGCGCGCTTCTTCGTCCCCACTGCCTATGGCGACGATGTGCTGGTGGAGGCGGAGGCGCCGGTGTTTGGCAATAGCAGTTTCACCGTCGCGCACCGATTGTCGCTGGACGGCAGGTTGTGCGTGGAATGTATTGAAAAGCGGGTCTGGACTGTGCCTGACGCAAGCAGACCGGGTGGATTGCGGGCGGAGCGCGTGCCGGATTCGATACGGACCTTGTTCGCCGCCTGATTCATGTTCAGGCGCAGGCAAGCCTGATGGGGCCATAGCGTCCTCCACGAAAAGGGAGATGCGTCATGGAACAATCGATCGGCCATTCCGACAGGCGCAGCCTGATCGCGACGCTGGCGCTGCTGCCGCTGGCGGCGTGCGCCACGCCGATGGGCCGTTATACGGTCGAGGAAGCGGTGCGGCGGTTGCTGCAATTGTCCAGCGAGCGTGCTTTTGCCCGACTGACCGAGCCGGGCGGCTTCTATGACGATCAACTGACGCGGATCGCGCCGCCGGATCTGGGCGGGGGCAAAAGCGGTGCGGTGCTGTCCGCCCTGCTGCGGACCAATGCCGTGCGGAACCGGGTGGCGATGGCGCTCAACGACGTCGCGGTCGACCTGGCCGACAATGCCGCGCCGATCGTGATGGACGCGGTGCAGCGCATGACCCTGGCCGACGCCGTGTCGGTGCTGCGGGGCGGGCCGACAGCAGCGACCGACCTGCTGGCACGGGAAGCCCGCGGGTCGGTGGTGGAGGCGCTGTTGCCCGGCGCGTCGCGCGCACTGCATTCCGACATGTTCGAAATGCTGTCTGTCGCCCTCGCCGCCAGCGGCGGCAAGGATTATGCCGCGATGGCGGATAATGTCTCGGGCCAGATCGGCGACGCCATTTTCCGCGCGATCGGCCGGGAAGAGGCGGAAATTCGCCGCGATCCGGGAGCGACCCGCGATCCCATCCTGATGGCGCTTCTTCGATAAGTCTTGATTTCCGTGGCCTGGCATGGTGACGCAGCGCCATGGAACAGAAATATCCCGGCGTCGCCGGCATCCCTTGGGATCAGCCCGCGACCATGATCGACCTGGACGGCAAGCCGCCGCTGATCGGCACGATTCGCGACTGCGCCGTCCATTTTGGCCTCTACAAGGACCATGCCCGTGCGCAGGCGCGCGTCCTGCTGACCCAGCCGGTCCATCGCGAAGGGCGCAAGACGCGCACCTGGCTGCTCGATCCGGAAGAGATTGAAGCACTCGCCGAGCGGCTGAAGCGCGAGACCAACTGATATCGGCAGGCGCTGGCGCTCAGACGAGCGCCGGCGCCTCCGTTTCCACGACCAGCTTGGCCAGACGGGCGGCGCTGACATCATCCAGCGGCGCGAAGAGCAGCAGGCGCTGGCCCGGCGCTTCCTCGATCGCATAGCTGGTGTGGCGGAACATGATTTCGCCCACGCCCGGCATGTCGGCGATATTCGTATCCTCGAAATGCGCCATGATTTCCGAATCCTGCCAGTAGCGCTGGAAAAATTCGGACTGCTCCATCATGTCGGCGATGATGCCTTCGAACACCTCCGGCTGGGCGGTGCGGCTGTAATCCCATTTGAAACGCGCGATCAGGCGGCGGCACATATCCTGGAACTTGTCCGGATCGGCGCGATAGCGCGGGTTCAGCATCAGGATGCGGAACAGGTTGCGTTCCTCGCGCGGCATCTGGCTGTAATCGCGGAAAGCGCGGGCAACGAGGCGGTTCCAGCCGATCACGGTCCAGTCCTCCACGATCACCAGCGCAGGAATCGTCAGCGCATCCATCAGATGCTGGGTGCCCGCATGGATCGTCTCGTCCGGGCGGCGCGCCAGTGGCGGTGGGCGATGCTGGGCCAGGGCGAAGAGAAATTCGCGCTCATTGGGATTGAGGCGCAGGGTGCGGCTGAGGCGCTCCAGCATCGGCGCGGATAGCTGCACTTCGCGCCCCTGCTCGAACCAGGTGTACCAGGTGACGCTCATCCCGGCGAGCGTCGCCACTTCCTCGCGCCGCAGCCCGCGCGTGCGGCGGCGCTCGCCCGGCGGCAGTCCGACTTCCGAAGGCGCCAGCTTGGCGCGGGCGGCTTTCAGGAACCGCGACAATTCTTCCCTTTGTGCCATGCCTTATCCAGTTACTCGCAATAATGGGACATCCACCGGCCTTCTTGCGGGCCGTCTCCTCTGCAAGACCCTTGGGTCTGCGATCGGCAACATAGCCGAGACTAGACAGGAGAGCGATATTGGCTGGCAAGCTATTTGTGACATGCGCGGTGACGGGAAGTTCACCGATGCCGTCACATCCCAATTTTCCCTTTCGCCCGGACCATGTCGCGGCGGAAGCTCTGGCGGCGGCGGAGGCCGGGGCGTCGATCATCCATGTCCATGTGCGCGATCGCGAGACGGGTGATCCGTCGCAGGCGTTGGAGGATTATCGCGAGGTCGTCGGACTGATCCGCGCCAAGAATAATGAGGTGATCCTGAACGTCACCACCGGGCCGGGCTGCACCTGGATGCAGGGCGATGAAGACCCGGCGGTTTGTGGCCCTGGAACCTTGATGTTCACCGCCGAGCGGCGGCTGGAACATATCCTCGACCTGAAGCCCGACATGTGCACGCTCGATATCTGTACCATGCAATTGTGGGGCGGGGTGGCGATCAACCTCGATCCCATGATTACCAAGATGGGGCATATGATCCAAGATGCCGGCGTGCTGCCTGAGATCGAATGCTTCGAGGCAGGCGACTTCGTCTTCGCCGATGATCTGATGGCCAAGGGCGCGATCCCGAAAAATGTGCCCTTCACCTTCGTTCTGGGAACCAAATATGGCTTGCCGGCAACGACCGAGGCGATGCTCTACGCAAAGAACCAGATACCGCGGGGGGCGCATTTCACCGGCTTCGGCGTCAGCCGACACAGCCTGCCGATGGCGGCGCAGTCCGCTTTGCTGGGTGGGCATATCCGCGTCGGGTTTGAAGACACCATCTATCTGCGGCGCGGCCGGATGGCAGCGGACAATGCGGAACTGGTACAATGGGCCGTGGAGATGGTCGATCGCATGGGCGGTGACATTGCCAGCGCCGGAGAAACGCGGGCCATGCTGGGCCTGAAGCAATAAGGGAGAGAGAGGATGACACAGGCAGCAACCGCGCCGATGGGCGATGTGAAGGGCAGGACTGCCTTCATCACCGGCGGCGCGAACGGGATCGGCTTGGGCATAGCCCGTGCTTTGGTACAGGCCGGAGCCAATGTGGTGGTCGCCGATATTCGCGAGGAATCGCTGGCACAGGCGAAGGCCGACCTTGGTTCGGACGCACAGGTGGAGACAGTGCAATTGGACGTCACCGATCGCGCGGCTTTCGCTCGCGCCGCCGACGCGGCGGAGGCGCGGTTCGGGAAGATCCACATGCTGATCGGCAATGCCGGTGTCGGTGTGATGGGGCCGGTGCTGGACGCGCGCTTCGACGATTGGGACTGGGGCATGGGGGTCAATCTGGGCGGGGTCATCAACGGCCTCGTCACCATATTGCCGCGCATCAAGGCGCATGGAGAAGGCGGGCAGATTGTGACGACCTCCTCGCAATCAGCGCTGATCCCGATCAGCTATTCGGCCATCTATACGGCGGCCAAGGCGGCAATCCTGGGCATTTCCGAAGCCATACGGGGCGAACTGGCGGCGGAAAATATCGGCGTGTCGGCCTTCATGCCGGGGCCAGTGCAGAGCCATATCGCCCATAGCGGCGAACTGCGCCCGGCCGCATATCGCGAGGATAGCGGCTATCGCCAGCGGGAAGAGGAACTGGAGCAGCGCCCCGTCTCCCCGCTCTGGATGAGTGCCGATGAAGTCGGCGAACGAGTGCTGGCCGGCATCCGGAACAACGACCTCTATATCCTGACCCATCCCGAATTCGGCGCCGGAATGAAAACCCGGTTCGAAGCGATCCTGGCCTCCGTTCCCGATGAGGCGATCAATCAGGACCGGGCAAAGGAAATCGGTTTCCTGCTTGGCAATCCGGTGTTCGAAGATCAGTTGGCGCGCCGCAATGCAAAGGAGCTGGCCGCATGACGCAGGTAGCGGGACGCACCGCCTTCATCACCGGGGGCGGATCGGGTGTGGCGCTGGGGCAGGCGAAAGTCTTTGCCCAGGCCGGCTGCAAGGTCGCGATCGCGGATATCCGACAGGACCATCTGGACGAGGCGATGGCCTGGTTCGACGGGCGCGGGCATGATGTGATGGCGGTGAAGCTCGATATCACCGACCGCGCTGCCTATGCGCGCGCCGCTGATGAAGTGGAGGCGAAGCTGGGGCCGGTGGAACTGCTGTTCAACACGGCGGGCGTGTCGATTTTCGGCCCGCTCCAGAACGCCACCTATGATGACTGGGACTGGCAGCTGGACGTCAATCTGAAGGGCGTCATCAACGGCATCCAGACCTTCGTGCCGCGGATGATCGAGCGGGGCAATGGCGGCCATATCGTCAACACGGCATCCATGTCCGCCTTTGTCGCGCTCAAGGGGACGGGCATCTATTGCACGTCGAAGATGGCGATCCGGGGCCTTTCCGAATGTCTGGCGCTGGATCTGGCGGATCATGGTATCGGCGTGTCGATGCTCTGCCCCGGCGCGGTCAACACCAACATCCATGAAGCGGTACTGACCCGCCCGGCGCACCTACAGGATACCGGCTATTATGGCGCCGATCCCAATATGATGGCGCATCTCAAGCAGGTCATCGCGATCGGCATGGAGCCGGAGGTGCTGGCGCAATATGTGCTGAAAGGGGTGGAAGCGGACCAGCTTTATATCCTGCCCTATCCCGAATTTCGCGGCACGCTGGAGGAAATTCACGAACGGGTCATGGCATCGCTCGCCCGGCCCGAAGATGACCCCGATTATGAAAAGCGCGTGGCTCATGGCGTGCCGGGTGGGGAAAAGCGCGAAAAGGTCGATAGCTGATTCCTGCCGGATACTCTTCTGGCCGGACGAATAAGGGGTGCGTCCGGCCAGCTTTTTCGTGGGTTACAGATCGCGATAGTCGAACCAGTCGATATCGGCGACCATCGCGGTGCCGGCCATGTCCTGTGCCGCAACACCGACAAACGCACCGGTGAAATTGGGAAGACCCGGTGCGCTGGCCTCGTCCGACAGGATGGATGCATCGAAATGGTCGGGCAGCCATGTCCAGTCCGCATCCTCGACCATGCGATAACCGAAGCGCAGCATATGATGGTCGACTTCGACAATCAGCGCGATCGGCCCGTCACCGACCGCAATCGGTGTGCTGAACGCGTCGCCCTGCGGCGAATCCGGCAGGACCGACATGACGCGCAGATGGCGCCCGATATGCTCGTCATGGCTGATGTGCAGATAGTGGAACTTCCCGCTGTTATAATAGCAGGTAAGGCCCGCCATTTGCTGAAAGTGCTGCGGCGAACAATCGATCAGGCAGGATGCGCGATAGCGCCAACTGGTCTGCCGTCGCGCGACCAGCGCCTGCTCGAACTGGCTGCCGACCGTTTCACGCGCATGGAGGCGCAAATGACCGGGACGATCGGTCAGGCTGAACAGGCGGTCGGGGTGCGGGGTGCGCAACCACTGGAAGGGAAGGGGGAGAGCGACCCCATCGAAATCCTCCCGCTCCGGCGCGACCGGCCATGGCGCGGCGGGCAGGTTCGGTGCGGGTGGCGCGTTATCTGGCGCGGCATCCGCTGCCATGGTGCGCAGCCATCCATCCTCGCCCCACTGCATTGGCTGTATCGCGGTTTCGCGCCCCATCACGCAGCGGCCGCGCCCCGGCAGGGGGCGACCGCAAAGATAGGCCATCCATGTCTCGCCATTGGGCAGGTCGACCAGATCGGCATGGCCGGACCGCTGGAGCGGCGAACAGGGCTTGTCCCTGGCGGTCAGCACCGGGCCATCGGGATGCACCGCATAAGGTCCATCGATGCTGCGCGAGCGGGCCATGGTCACCGCATGGTTCCACGCTGTGCCGCCTTCCGCCACCAGCAGATGATAATAGCCGTCCCGCTTGTAGAGGTGGGGGCCTTCGGTAAAGCCCAGATCGGTTCCTTCGAAGATCATGCGACGTTCGCCCAGCATCATGCCGCTGGTCAGATCCATCTGTTGCATGACGATACCGGCAAAGCGCTTCCGACCGGGGCGATGGTCCCACAGCATGTTGAGCAGATAGCTGCGCCCGTCATCGTCATGGAACAGGGCGGGATCGAAGCCGCTGCTGTTGAGATGGACCGGATCGCTCCAGTCGCCGTCGATGGTGTCGCAATGGACCCAATAATTGTGGAAGTCGCGTAGCGACGCGCCGGATGCGCCACCTACCGTGGTCCGGCCATAGCGTTTCACGTCGGTATAGATCAGGTGGAATCGGCCATCGGCATAGGTCAGGTCGGGCGCCCATATGCCACAGCCATCCGGTACGCCGCGCATGTCGAGTTGTGACGCGCGGGCGAGCGGCCGCGATACCAGCCGCCAGTGGATCAGGTCGCGCGAATGGTGGATCTGTACGCCCGGATACCATTCGAAGGTCGAGGTCGCGATATAATAATCCTCTCCCACGCGCACGATCGACGGGTCGGGATTGAAGCCGGGAAGGATGGGATTCTGGATGAGCGTCATGCGGGTTTTCTTACCAGGGTCCAGAGGAGTGCGGCGCCAAGCAGGTCCAGGCAGCCGAGGAGAGCGAAGAAGGGGGCATAGCCGATGCTGTCGACAAACTGGCCGATGGCGAGCGAGAAGAGCAGCACGCCGCTGTTGCCGGCCAGCCCGCCCAATCCGGCGACCGTGCCGACCTCATTCTTGCGGAACAGGTCGGATGCCATTGTGATAACGGTAACGGACAGGGTCTGATGGGCGAACCCACCCAGCGACAATAAAGCGAGCGCGACATAGGGGCTGTCCACGAAGCCGACGGCTGCCATGCCCGTCATCATTACAGCGCCCAGGGTGAAGGCGCCGCGCCGCGCATCGATCAGGTCGATCCCGCGCCTTTGCAACAGGGCGACGACGGCTGGCCCGAACAGGCAGCCAAGGTCTGCCGCCAGGAACGGCAGCCAGGCGAACAGCGCCATCTGTTTCAAGTCGAAGTGCCGCACCGTCATCAGGTAAAGCGGCATCCAGAAGGATAGAGTGCCCCATACCGGATCGGCCAGCAGGCGCGGAAGGGCAATGCCCCACAGGTTGCGCTGGCGCAGCAGCGACAGGATCGATGGCTTCTGATCGGACGCGGCGAGACTGTTTTCCTGACCGTCGGCGATCTCCGCCTGCTCCTGCGCGCTGATGGCACGATGGCGGGACGGCGGGGCATACCAGAACAGCCAGACCAGTACCCAGAGCAGGCTGACGCCGCCGGCAACGAAGAAGGCCGCCCGCCAGCTATGCGTCAATATCGCCCACGCGACGAGAGGCGGCGCCAATACCGCACCGAAGGATGCGCCGATATTATAAAGCCCGCCAGCCAGCCCGCGTTCGCGCGCCGGGAACCATTCGGCCACGACCTTCATGCTGCCGGGGTGCCCGGCGCCTTCGGCCAGGCCCAGAAAACCCCGCAGCGCGGCAAAACCCAGCCAGCCCGACGCGAAGCCGTGGCACAGGGTGATGATCGACCACAGACCGGCGAAAATCGCAAAGCCGATCTTAAGGCCGATCGAATCCAGCAGCCAGCCGACCAGCGGCTGAAACATGATGCCGAGCTGAAAGACGGCGGTAATCCAGCCATATTGCTCGGTGGAAATAGCCTGTTCCGCCATGATGGTGGGGGCGGCGACACCCAATATGCTGCGCGACAGATAGTTGAGGATCATCACGCCCATGACCAGGCCAATGATCGTCCAGCGGATGCGCATCGCGCGGGTCATGTGTCCATCCTGTCCTGCTCATCCGACCCTGCTTCGGCGCGCGCAGGATTTCTCGGGAAGCCGACAGGTAACCGCCTCTCAAGAAAAATGGTAGCGTTAACTTAACAAAAGTCGAAGACGACACTGTTGTCCGTTTCCCTGCGTGCCGCAGCGATCATCTTGGCGAAGCAGCCCGCTTTTCAGGCGCATCTGACGGAAGATTGCGCTACGATACCGCAAGAAGCGGCAAGTCGTTGCGGCCGCCCAGGAGAGAAGGGGCAGAATCGCGGGCAAGGCGCCCGGCGCCCGGCGCCCGGCTGAAGCAGAAAGGGGGCTAGGCCATGCTGCAGGATGCGCGTGACTGGATCTGGTGTTCCCGGCCCGCGCCTGGCCGGTCACAGGTGAGCGCATTGGCCGCGCGCATATGGCGGGATATTGCGGAAATGGCGATACAAAGTGAGGTCGGTCCGAAATTCTCCGTGCTGGACCCGCTATCGCCTCGGCCCGGTCGAACTGAATTTTCTGCGATGCAGCGCACAGACCGCTACCCGGACAAGGGACATGATCGCGCGCGATGGCCTGCCCAATTTCGAACTGCTGTTTGTCCGCAGTGGCCCGATGCGGTTCCGGCATGGCGATAGATCGGATGCCGTGCCGCCGGGCACTTTTGTCCTTCTGGATAATCAGTTCGCCTATGTTCTGGATTTTCCGAAGGGCAGCGATTGCCTGACAGTGCGCATGCCTGAAACATGGTTGCTCGACTGGTTGCCTGCCGCGCATGGCCTGATCGACCGGACGCTGGGGCTGCAATCGCCCTGGGGAAGGCCGCTGGCAGGTCTGTTGACGGCGATCGCGGATCAGTTGGGGGGAGGGCCGGCATGTTGGCCAACGATGCCATGGCAGGCGGTAGAGCGAACCGGCGCGGGCTGGAAGATCGGGCGATGGACGTCCTCAATGCCCTGCATGCCGATCCGAATCTGGATCCCGCACGGGTCGCCGGAGAATTGTCGATCAGCGTTCGACATCTGCACCGGGGGCTGGGCAGGCAGGGGTCAGCTTCGGCCGGCGCCTTAACATGGTGCGTCTGGCCGCCGCGGAAAACCTGTTGGCCAGTCTTGAAGGGCAGCGCCTGTCGGTCCGTGACATCGCCTGGCGGGTGGACTGTGCCGACCAGAGCCATTTCGCGCGGCCGTTCAGGGTGAGCCGCGGTTGCTCGCCAACATGCTTCCGCGACCAGTACCGGCATTGATGCTGCCCATGTCACCCTGATCCTGAAAAGGAGTCGCTGCACGACGCGCGAGGCTACCCTTTGCGTGGCAGGATGATTGCCACAATCAGGAAGAGAGAGATGATGTTCCTGCGTAATGCCTGGTATGTCGGAGGGACCAGTAGCGAACTGGACGAAAAAGGGATGATCGCGCTTACCATATTGGGCGAACCGGTCGTTCTTTACCGCAAGACCAATGGCGCCCCGGTCGCGTTGGAAAATCGTTGCGTTCATCGGATGGCCCCGCTGTCATTGGGACGGATCGAAGGCGACAACCTTCGATGCATGTATCATGGCATGCTATTCAGCGACGAAGGGCGGGCACTGGAGATACCCGGACAGGCCATGATCCCGGATCGGGCCTGCGTAAGACGCTATCCGGTGATCGAGGCTAGCGGATGGCTATGGCTATGGATGGGAAACGCCGACCAGGCTGATCCGGCACTCATCCCGCCCGTGCACGGCCTGCGCAATCCCGACTGGTTCCTGACGGAGGACCGGCTGGACTATGCCTGCCACTATCAACTCATCAACGACAATCTTACCGATCTTGGCCATCTGGCATGGGTCCACAGCCAGAGTTTCGGCGCGGATCGGAACTGGACCGAGACGCTGCCGAAAGTATCCCCGCTCGGGCGCGGCGTACGTATCGATCGCTGGCTGCGCGACATCGCCCCGATCCCGCCGTTGGGCAAGGCGGCGGGCTTTCAGGCCGTCGATCATTGGGCCCAGCTCGATTATCTGGTGCCGGGTGTTTTTCATTTCTACAATGCGCTCTATCCTGTCGGGACGGCAGACAGATATGGTGGGGTAGCGCCGCCATGGGATGACCCTGCGCTGCTGTACGAACATTATACCCAGCAGGCCGTTACGCCGATGACCGCGGATACCACCCGCTATTTCTATACCTGGGGGCCAAGCGCACGCACCGGCACCGTCGAAGAAGCAGGGGTCATGCGCCAGATCCTCAATCAGGCCTTTCTGGAAGACAAGCGCATCATCGAGCAGCAGCACCGCATCATCGCGCTCGATTCAGACCGGCAACCGATGCCGACCGTCCATGACAAGGGCCTGATCCTTTTTCAGCGCCTGATGCAAAGGCTGATGCGCGAAGAACAGGCGGGCGATCAGGAGGCCGTCCTGTCGGTGGCCTGAACATCATGCCGCGCGCTGCTATAGTCCCGATCCCGTCATCGCCGCCGGTGTCGAACGTCCATCACAGGCCCAGCAGCTTCACCGCATTATCCTTCATGATGAGCGGCAGCACTTCTTCGCGGAAGCCGGCTTCGCGGGCGGCGTCGATCCATTTTTCGGGGCGAATGAGCGGCCAGTCGGACCCGAACAGCATCTTGTGCTTCAGCTGGGTATTTGCGTACTGGATCACCTGTTTCGGGAAATATTTTGGCGACCAGCCGGACAGGTCCATGAAGACATTGTCCTTGTGCAGCGCCATCGACAGGCTCTCGTCGGTCCATGGCCAGCTGGGATGGGCCAGGATGATCTTCATGTCGGGGAAGTCGACCGCGACATCATCCACCAATATGGGCTGACCATATTTCAGGCGCACGCCGCCGCCGCCGCGCATCCCCGTCCCCATGCCGGAATGGCCGGTGTGGAAGATGGCGGGCAGCTTATATTCGGCGATCACTTCATAGATGGGATAGGCGACCCGGTCGGCCGGATGGCAATCCTGCATGATGCCGTGGAATTTGAAGCCCTTGACCCCATAATTCTCGACAAGATCGCGGGCCTCGCGCGCGCCATATTTGCCCTTGCGCGGGTCGATCGAGGCGAAGGGGATGACGATGTCGCTGTCGTTCGCGGCCAGTTCCGCCACTTCATAATTGCTGATCCGCTTGGCCCCGATGCCGCTCTCGCAATCGACGGTGAACAGGCAGAAGGCGATATTCTGCGCCCGATAATAAGCGATGGTTTCGGGGATGGTCGGCCGCTTGCGATCCGCCTTGAAGTAAGCGGAGGCGGCGTCGAAATATTTGGCCATCACCGGGTCTTCGGGGTCGTGGCACGACACTTCGGCATGGACATGGACGTCGATGGCAACAACCTTGGTCGGGTCAACGGGCATTGGGGACGCTTTCCAGTTTCTTGTCTTCATTGGCACGGTGGATGACATAGGCGCGGATATCTTCGATCTCTTTTGCCGAGAAGATCGACGCGAAGCTGACCATGCCATTATCCTTCAATGCGCCGTCATGCACGATCATCTGCCATGTCGCCTTGTCGTTCAAGGCCGCGCTGCGGCGCAGGTCGGGGACGATGCTGCCGCCGATCGCCGCGTCGCCATGGCAGGTGCTGCAATAGCGACCGAAACGCGCGCCACCGGCCGCAATGTCCGCCGTGCTGGCAGTGGAGGGCGGCGGGTCGAGCGGCATGGCGTTAAGCGGCGGCGGGGCAGGTAGCGTGCCCTTGCCGTCCAGCTTGAACACCAGCAGGCGGCTGATGTTGCGGCTGGGTCCGCTCTTGTCGGAAAGGATACCGGGCGCCAGCGCCCAGACGCCGCCCCAGCCGGCCATCACCGCCACATATTGCTGCCCGTCCAGTTCATAACTGATCGGCGCGGCGACGATGCCGGTCTGTGCCGGGAAGGACCAGAGTTTGCGGCCGTCCTTGGTTGCATAGGCGTTGAAGTCGCCGGTGGCGGTCCCCTGAAACACCAGATCGCCGCCGGTCGCCAGCAAGCCGCCATTCCACGGCCCCTTGTAGGAGACGCGCCATTTTTCCTTCTGCGCGACTGGGTCCCAGGCGATGAGCGCGCCGGTGGTCGCCTTCATCGCCGCATCCCGCACCGCCTTGTCGGCGGGCATGGCGGCCGCCGCGATATCAACGCCCACGTTGAAGCCGAGCTTGTTCGCCTTCCACCCCTTCTCCGGGATATAGGGGAAGGCGGCGAGGTTGGCGGGGATGAAGACGGTCTGGCTCTTGGGATCGAACGCCATCGGGTGCCAGCTATGCGCGCCGGTTGCGCCGGGAGAGCCGATGAAGGGCTTGCCGGTCTTGTAATAGCGCGCTTCCGGATTTTCGATCGGCCGGCCGGTCTGCATGTCGATGCCGCTGGCCCAGTTGACCGGCACGAAATTCTTCGCCGACAGCAGTTTCCCGTTGGTGCGGTCGAGCACATAGAAGAAACCGTTCTTGGGTGCCTGCATCAGCACTTTCTTCTTCTGCCCGCCCATCTCCATATCGGCCAGCATGATATGCTGGGTGGCGGTGAAGTCCCAGCTGTCGCCGGGCGTGGTCTGATAATGCCAGGCATATTCGCCGGTCTTGGCATGCACCGCGACGATCGAGGACAGGTAGAGATTGTCGCCCTTGCCCTCCGAGCGATAAGCCTGGTTCCAGGGCGATCCATTGCCGACGCCGATATAGAGAAGATCAAGCTCCGGGTCATAGGCCATGGCGTCCCACACGGTGCCGCCGCCGCCCTGTTTCCACCATTCGCCATACCATGTGGCGGCGGCCTTCTTGAGGTAATCCGGTTCCTTTTCCGTGCCGGGCTGGGCCGGGACGGTGTAGAATTTCCATTTCTCCGCGCCGGTATCGGCGTCATAGGCGGCGACATAGCCACGCGCGCCGAATTCGGCGCCGCCATTGCCGATGACGACCATGCCGTTTACCACGCGTGGCGCGCCGGTAATGGTGTAATTCTTGGTCTGGTCGAGCGTGACCTTGCTCCAGACCGGCTTGCCGCTCTTGCGGTCGATGGCGATCAGCCGGCCGTCCAGCGTGCCGACGAAAATCATGTCGCCCCATGCCGCCACGCCGCGATTGACCGCGTCGCAGCAGGCCTTGACCAGCGTATCGCGCGGCACTTCGGGGTCATAGGACCAGAGCAATTTGCCGCTGCGCGCGTCATAGGCCTTCACCATGCTCCATGCGGTCGAGACAAAGAGGGTGCCGTCGATGAAGAGCGGTGTCGCCTCCTGCCCGCGATTGGTGTCCATGTCGGCGGACCAGGCTAGGCCGAGCTTGCCGACCGTGTCCTGATTGATCGCGGACAGCGGGCTGAAGCGCTGTTCGTCATAGGTGCGGCCGGTCGAGAGCCATTCGGCGGGCTTGGCGGCGATGATCCGGGCGGCGTCCACGCCGCCGGTGGAGGCGGATGGCGCGGTCGCATCCTGGCTCGTGCCCTTGCCACAGGCCGACAGGGCCAGACTCGTTCCCAACAGCAGCGCAATCGCGACCCGCATCCTCTTCCTCTCCATCTGTTGAGCGGATGTTCTCATCTCGCTCAGTTCATGTGTTTGCCGCGATTGCCGAGCCGTCAAATGTGCCATTTGACTAGAAATCGCTCAGTTGACCATCCGCGCGCCGGTCCAATAGGCGGCGCGCAGGGCTTTCTTGTCCATCTTTCCGGCGGCGGTCCGGGGAATGGCGGGGACGAAGGCAACGCTTTTGGGCGCCTTCACCCCGCCCAGCCGGGCCTTGGCATGGGAGATGATCTCAGTCTCACCGATATTGTCGGCGACGACAATGGCATGGACCGCCTCGCCCCATTTTTCATGGGGGATGCCGATGACTGCACATTCCCGCACGGCGGCCAGTTCGGTGACGGCGGCCTCCACCTCGGCGGAAAAGACGTTGAAGCCGCCGGAGACGACCATGTCCTTCTTGCGATCGACAATGTAGAAATAGCCGTCCTTGTCGCGCCGGGCGACGTCGCCCGTATGGTGCCAGCCATGGGTGCGCACTTCGGCGGTGGCTTCGGGCATGGCATAATATTCGCGCGAGACGAGAACGCCGCGCACCACCAGTTCGCCCGCCTCGCCATCGGGCAGCAGTGCGCCGTCCTCGCCCATGATCGCGACCCGCACGGAGCGGCTGGGCCGGCCGCAACTGGCGAGCCGTTCGGGGCGATCGCCCGATGCCGCCGTTGCGACATCCTCCGGCGAGAGCCAGGTGACGATCATCGGCGATTCCACCTGGCCATAGGCCTGACAGAGGCAGGGGCCGAATATCTCCACCGCCTGCCGTAATTTCTCCGGCGAGACGGGCGAGCCGACCAGCAGGAAGATTTTGAGCGATGAAGTGTCGCTACGTGCCAGTTCCTCTGCATCGAGCAGGCTGTAGAGCGCGGTCGGCGGCATATAGACATGGGTGACGCGATGACGGGCGATTGTGCCCAGCACGGCGGCGGCGTCGAAACCCGGCAGGATCACTTGCGTCGCGCCCAGCGACAGGGTGGCAAGCGCGACCGGCCCAGCCGCATGGGTGATCGGTGCGACAACGAGTGAGACAGGTGAATCGGTTCTGCCGTCGACCGATGAGGCCAGCGTTTCGATCATCGTGCCCCAGCCCAGATTGGTGACGACCACCCCCTTGGACGGGCCGGTAGTGCCGCCGGTTGGGAAGAGGCCGACGATATCGTCGGGTTTTCCGAAGGGGTCGGAGAAGTCCGGCAAGCTGTCCAACTCGCTGTCGCAGATAAACTGATCGAGCGAGGGATCGCTGTCATGGGCGCGGTCGAGACAGACGAAGCGGGTGAGGCTGGGGACGCGCGCCTTGAGCGCGGCCACATCCTCCGCCTGGCTGCTGTGATAGAAGAGCCAGCCGCAGCGGACATAGTCGAGATAGGCGGCATTGGCGTCGATGGCGTTGCGGGTGTTGACCGGCACCCACTGTCCATTGGCGCGCCAGATGGCGAGCAGCGCGACCATCATCGTCGCGCTGTTGGGACCATAGAGCGCGATCGGCTGCTGGTTGCGAAATCCCGCCGCATAGAGTGCGGCGGCGACCTTGATCGTCAGTGCCCTGACCGAGGCGAAGCTTAGCGTTTCGCCACTCTCCGCGTCGATCAGGCAGGGGCGTTCGGGGTCAAGATCATGGCCCCGGTCGAAATAGTCGATCGCACGCATGCCATCAGCCCCAGCGGTTGATCTCCGGGCCGATGGCCCAGATCGCTTCGGGGTTGGGGACGGTGGCAAGGCCCAGCGCCTGCGCCACGGCGGGGCGGGCACGCAGCCGCGCTTCCCATGCGTCGGTCAATGGCGCGGCAGCGAAGGCATCGGGCACGAGGCTGCGCATCCCCGCCAGCCAGGCATGGGTTTCCAGATCGGCGATGGTGAAATCGCCCATCAGCCAGTCGCGGCCGTCGGCCAGTTGCGCCTCGACCTTCTCGACCGCCTGCACGATCTTGGTGCGGCTGTCAGCCAGTTGGGTTTCGTCCACTTTGCCTTCCACCGCCTGCGTCCAGCGGGCGGCAAGGTCCGCGCTGGCGATGCCGGCGGGGACTGAAGATGGCGGGGCGGCGGCATTGCCGAGTGCGGCGGCGGCGGGCGCCACGCGCTCGATCACATAGCGGCACCAGGCCATCATCTGCCAGCGGGCATAGGGATCGGCCGGGCGGATCGCAGGACCATTGCCGACCTCATCCAGATAGCAGGCAAGGAAGACGCTGTCGGTCATGGCCACATCGCCGACGATCAGCACCGGGCCTTCGCCCTCGATCGACTGATCGACCTCGATCGGGTGGGGCAGGATGGGCGAGTGGCGCTCGCCCGCAACCAGATCGATGGCGCGAAAGTCCATATCGACGGCCTTTTCGAAGGCGGCGGCGAGGACGGTGAAGGACGGGCCGTTGGGCTGGCTATGATAAAGGATGCCGGTCATGCGGGTTCGCTTTCGAGCAGGGAGATGCGACGGGCGAGGTCGGTGCGGCCCAGCGCCCAGCAGGCACGGGTGGCAGGGCGCGCATAGATGGCGCGCAGCCAGCGCATGATGTTGGGGGTCAGTTCGTCATTGCAGAGCTGCGGCTGGGACAGCGGCATGGCGTAGGCGAGGTTGAAGCCGTTGATGTCGGCCAGGCCATATTCGTTCGACGCCAGCCATGGCCGCTCACCCAGCGCCTGCTCCAGATAACCGATGCCCAGAGCCACGCGGCGCTGCGATTCGGCCATTTCCTCCGGAGAAAAGGCGCCGTTGATCGCCTTGCGCCAGGCGGTGCGTCGTTCGGGCATGGGTATGCGGTCGATCGCTGCTTCCAGTTCGGCAGGGTCTTTCTGGCGGACCGAGGGACCGACGAACACGCTCCAGCCGATCATCGAGAAGCTGGGCGCGAGCCATTGGTCGAGGAACTTCATCCACCAGCGGGTGCGCCACTGATCGACCGGATCGGCCGGCATCAGGCGGGGGCCGTCGAACGCCTCGTCCACATATTCCATGATCGCGGTGGATTCGGTCAGCACCAGCGCGCCATGGGTCATGGCGGGAATCGTGCCGAGCGGATTGACCGCCAGATAGTCCGGCCGATGCTGGTCGAAATTCAGCAGATCGAGATAATGGCTGTCGAACGCGACACCCTTTTCGAACAGCGCCAGCATCGGCTTTCCCGAATTGGCGTTGGGTTCCCAATGATAAAGTGTGACGTCGGTCATGCCGCTTATGTCTCCGAAAAGAAGCCGGCCGGGCCGTGCGCTGCCCGACCGGCCAAGGGGGAGGCCTAGAATTTCTTCTTCACCGTGATCGCCCATTCGCGCGGGTTGCCGGGGCGTGCCTTGCGCACACCGGCGCCAGCGCCGCGCAGGTCGAAGACGGACAGATAATAATATTTGTCGAAGAGGTTGGTGACCTCGAACGAAACGTCGAGATCCTCATCTGCATTCTGCCAGGTCAGCCGCGCATTCGCGAGCGTGTAGGCCGGCACAAAATTGAGGACGCGCTCGTCGTTGACCACAGCCGCGCCGCCAAACTTCTTGTCTTCATAGGTGACGTCAAAGCGTGGAGTCAGGCTGCCCGCCTTGTCGAGATCGATCTTATATTGGGCGCCGACACTGAACTTCCAGGGCGGAGAGACTGGCGGATCGCTGGGTGACACACCGCCGGGGTTGGTGCCGCCCGCCGTCGGTGAAGTGGCCGCCGGATCGAGGCTGCTGGCGATATATTTGAAGTCGAGATAGCTGATCGATGCGTCAATCGCGAGGCCGTCGATCGGGTACGCGGACAGTTCAGCCTCGAACCCCTTGACCCGTGCGTCGCCGGCATTGAGGCGGGCGGCGCAGGGCGCGGTGGGGCAGGTCAGCACAGGGATCTGGATATCGACATAATCGTTGATGAAGGCGGCGGCGTTCAGGCGCACCCGGCGATTGAAGAAGTCGCTCTTGAAGCCGATCTCATAGGCGGTCAGCTTTTCCGGGCGGAAGGCGATGACCTGCTGAGTGGTGAAGGGGCGCGGGTTGGAACCGCCGCCCTTGAAGCCGGTCGACACCGACCCATAGACCATCAGGCTGTCAGTGAGGCGATAGTCGGCGGCGACGCGATAGTCCCAGCGCTTGGCGCTATAATGGGCGGTCAGGCCCGACAGCGCCGTCACGGTTTCGGTCGTGTTGCCATTGCCATTATAGTCGAGCGTATCCGCGCCAGAATAGCCGACGCCATAGGCTGCGCCGACCGGATCGAGGAAGCGATTGACCGTGCCGTCGAAGTTCAGGCGGTAATAGGTCTGGTCCTTGGTTTCGGTCGTATAGCGCAGGCCGCCGCTCAGCGTCAGCCGGTCGACCGGTTTCCAGGACAGGTGCGCAAAGGCGGCCTTCGCCTCTGCCTTGGTCGGGTCAGGCTGGCGGAATTGCAGTGGATAGACCGGGACATAGCGAATGTCCTGGAGCGAGTCGTACGTGGAACTCTGCTTGAAATAATAGCCACCGACCGTGGCGTTGAGATTGTCGCCCAGTTCAGCGTTCAGCCGGACTTCCTGGCTGAAGCTCCAGTTTTCGAGATAGTTGCGGCCGAAACCAATATTGGCGGGCGAGATATCGTCGTCGGAATCGAACCGGGTGTTGAAGGTGCGATAACCGGTGATCGACGTCAGCTTGAAAGCGTCGGACAAGGCATAGTTGATCTGGCCCGATACGCCCCAGCCCTTGTAGAGGCTGCGGTCCGTGCCCTGCGTTGCAGCGAGCGGGGTGCCGGCGGCGCCATAGGGGTCGACCGGGATGGGCGGGGTCCAGGTGCCGGCCGGCTGGCCGGTACCGATATAGTTGCAATAGCGACCGCAGATGAAGCGGTCGTCATAGACGACGCCGGGCGCCGGATTGGTATTGGGCGAATTGACCGTACTGGTCGCCAGCAGCACTTCGCCGGCGATCGTATGTTCGTCGCGGGTATAATCGCCGATCACCGTAACATCCAGCTTGTCGCTGGGCTCCCAGAAGGCGATGGCGCGAATCGCCTGATAGCCCACGCCACCTAGTTTGCTGATGGTGCAGTCGCCGGCCGGCTGGGTCGACGGAATGCCGCTGCCCGGATTGGCGCAGCCATAGTCGATGCGATCGACAAAGCCGTCCTGCTGCTTGGCAACGCCGGAAATGCGGACGGCGAGCGTGTCGGTGATGCCGAAATCTGCGGCGGCGCGGATGCCGATGCGGTTGCGGATGCCGTAATTGACCTCGACAAAGCCGCCACCATCGCCGCTGGGGCGCTTGGAGTAGAGCTTGATCGCGCCGCCTTCGGCATTGCGGCCGGCGAGCGTGCCTTGCGGACCGCGCAGGATTTCGACGCGGTCGAGGTCAAGCAGTTCGAACACCGCGCCGGTCAACTGCGGATAATAGACATCGTCAATATAGATGCCGACGCCCGGTTCGTAGGCGGGGTTGAAGTCGTTCTGGCCCACGCCGCGGATAGAAGCAGTGATGGACGGGCCGAAGGAGGCGCCTTGTGGCTTCAGCGAGACGTTGGGCGCGGCGTCGGCCATCTGGGCGAGGTTGGTCTGGCTCTTGGCCTCCAGCTCGGCGGCGCCGACGGCGGTGATGGAGATCGGCGTATCCTGCAACCGCTGGGCGCGGAACTGGGCGGTGACGACGATGTCTGCGACGGACGATTGCGAGGCCGCATCCTGTTCGGCCGCCTGCGGTGCGGCAGCGGGCGGCTGGGCCTGCGATTGTGCCGAGGCTGGCGTGGTGATTGCGAGGATGGAGGCCGACGCCAACAGGGCGCGCGACATCATTGCACGAAGATCGTGTTGCATGGGTAATCCCCTCTCCTAATCGGCTTTGTAAGATCCGTCCTGACCGGACGTGACCCGCCTTGTGACATGCTGTGTGTCGATTGTTAGTAAGACATACAATCTTGCCCGTTGCAAGGGCCTGATCGCCCCGACGGTGAACATTGTCGCAATATTTGCCTTTATTGCGAGAGGGCAAATAATGCTGTTGTCTCTATTGGTGGTAGTACCAGTAACAGCTTATGCTGGGGCAGGAGAGGGAAGGCCCGGAAATCGCCTGTTTCGGCAGCGAGTGGGATCAGACATAGACGCGACGCAGCAGTTCGACGAGCATCGCGGTTTCAGCCGGGCTGAACCGGGCCTTGAGCCAATTCTCATGCTCGGCGATGCAACTGCGCGCGTCGGCGAGCGAGTCGCGACCACCATCGGTCAGGCTCAATGTCTGACGTCGGCGGTCCTGCGCGGAGGCGCCACGGGTCAGGAAACCCCGGTCCTGCATACGATTGACGATCGCCATGACGCTGGCCCGGTCCATTTTGAGCCGGCGGCCAATATCGGCCTGGGCGATACCGGGCTGATCCTCGATCAGCCAGAGGACAGCCACTTGCTTCTGGGTGAGGCCGAGGTCGCTGAACGTCTCGGTAAAATGTTGATAGACCGCTGCGCTGGCCAGCCGGATGTGAAAGCCGACCAGCCCGTCGATGCCGCTGAGGCCGGGATCTGGGAAGAGGTCGAGCGGCTCAATGTCTTTCATGGTATTCATAGTAACAGTGTGCGCAGTAAGACTTGGTCCGTCAATCCTGCGGCTTGAAAAAATGTGAGTGTCACATACAATATCTTCGATCAGAACAGGGAGAGGATCAGCCGTGGCGCATTTTCCGGACACACCGTCCTTCACAGGTTTCAACACGCCTTCGCGGATCGAGGCGGACATTGCCGATCTGGACGTGAAGGGGGCAGTGCCGCCCGAACTGGACGGGGCCTTCTACCGGGTGCAACCGGACCCGCAATTTCCGCCACTGCTAGGCGACGATATCGCCTTCAACGGCGATGGCATGATTTCCATGTTCCGGTTCAGGGATGGTCGGGTGAGCCTGCGCCAACGCTGGGCGAAGACGGACAAGTGGAAGCTGGAGCATGAAGCGGGCCGCGCTCTGTTCGGTGCCTATCGCAATCCGTTGACCGACGACGAGTCGGTGAAGGGCCAGATACGCGGTACCGCCAACACCACTGCCTTCATCCATGGTGGCCGACTCTATGCGTTGAAGGAGGATAGCCCGGCGCTGGTAATGGACCCGGCGACGCTGGAGACGGACGGTTACACCCGGTTCGACGGGGCGATGACCGGCCAGACTTTCACCGCGCATCCCAAGATCGACCCCGCGACCGGCGACATGATCGCTTTTGGCTATGCGGCCAAGGGAGTGCTGACACGCGACATGACCTATTATGTCGTGTCGCCGGAGGGTAAACTGAAGCAGGAGCTTTGGTTCGAACTGCCTTATTATGCGATGATGCACGACTTCGCGATTACGCCTGACTATGCGCTGTTTCATGTCGTGCCGAGCACATCCAATTGGGAGCGGCTAGAACAGGGGCTGCCGCATTTCGGCTTTGATACGACGCTGCCCGTCTATCTGGGCGTGCTGCCGCGCCGGGCCGATGCGACGGCGGCGGACATTCGCTGGTTCAAACGCGACAATTGCTTCGCCAGCCATGTCATGAACGCTTTCCAGGAGGGGACGAAGATTCATTTCGACACGCCTGAGGCGAAGAATAATATGTTCCCCTTCTTCCCTGACATTCACGGTGCACCGTTCAACGGACAAGAGGCCGCTAGCTTCCTGACTCGCTGGACGGTCGACATGGCATCCAACGGCGAGGATTTCGCGAGCGTGCGGCGCTTGACCAACATGATGGGGGAGTTTCCGCGCATTGACGATCGCCAGACGGGCCTGCCCTATCGCTATGGCTGGCTGCTGGTGATCGACCCGACCAAGCCGGTTGAGTTGAAGGGGGGCAGTCCGTCCGGCATGCTGATGAACACGCTGGGCCTGATCGATCATCGGACCGGCGAGGAGCAGAGTTGGTGGTGCGGGCCTGTGTCGTCCTTGCAGGAACCCTGCTTTATCCCGCGTAGCCCGGATGCGCCCGAAGGGGATGGCTGGATCGTGCAACTGTGCAACCGCCTGGAAGAGCATCGCAGCGACCTGCTGCTGTTCGATGCGCTGGATATCGCGAAGGGCCCAATCGCCGAGATTCGCGTGCCGATCCGCCTGCGCTTCGGCTTGCACGGCAATTGGGCCAGCGCCGAGCAGATCGGACTGGCGGGTTAGCGCGGCAGCCCCTCGGTACACCCACAAGTCATTGCATCGGACCCTACTTGACCACTGCCCCTTCTTCCATTTAATAATAGAACAACAATTTTAATTCAAATATGAGCGCTGCAATGACGCTCGTGGAGGGGTAGTGGCGCAGGAGATCAAGCAGGCCTTGTCCGGGCAGCGAATCGATCGGCGGCAGCTGATCGGGGCGGGACTGTTGCTGGCGCTGGGCGTCGGTACGCCGATCGAGCTGTGGCGGCGCCATGCCCAAGGCGAAAGCGGTAGCGCCGATGCCGGGCAGCGGATGCTGGCCGAGCGGCTAAGCGATTTGGTCGTGCCTGCCACTGACACCCCCGGCGCGCTGGCGGCCAAGGTGCCGGACTGGCTACTGCTGGCGCTCAGCCATGGGCAGGCGGGCACGGCAGCGCAGCCGACTGGCCCATTCGCGACCGTCCGTGCCGTCGCGGCCGCCGCGCCGATGGGGTTTGCCTGGCTCGACGCTGTCGGTCGTCAGTTGAACGCCATGGCGAAGGGGGATTTCGTCAGCCTCCCCGCAAAGGCCCAGCACGACCTTCTGGCGGCGCTTGATGCAGAGGCGTTCAAGCCCGGCAATGACGCGCACCCCTGGCACAAGATCAAGGATCTCATCCTGACCGGCTATTATACGTCCGAAATCGGCGGTTCGCAGGAACTGCACTATGAACTGGTGCCGGGCCGATGGGAGCCGGACATTCCGATCGGTCCGCAGACCCGCGCCTTCTCAAGCGACTGGACCGCGGTGGACTTCGGATGAGCGCGACCTTCGATGCGATCGTCGTCGGCTCCGGCATCACCGGGGGCTGGGCGGCCAAGGAACTGACGCAGGCGGGCCTGAAAGTGCTGCTGGTCGAACGCGGTCCTAATGAGCCGCATGGCGAATATCCTACCGAAATGAAGGCGCCGTGGGACATGCCGTTTCGCGGCATGGGCGATGCTGAGGAATATCTCAGATCCTACCCGGTCCAGTCGGGCAATCGGCATTTCAACGAATATACCCAGCATCATTTCGTCCGTGACGACATCAATCCCTATACTGTGGGCAAAGGGCAGGCGTTCAACTGGTGGCGAGGCTATCAACTGGGCGGGCGGTCATTGACCTGGGGACGGCAATGCTATCGCTGGTCCGACTATGATTTCGGCGCGAACAAGGCCGACGGCCATGGCAGCGACTGGCCGATCCGTTATGCCGATCTGGCTCCCTGGTATGACAAGGTTGAGGATTTCGTCGGCGTGTCCGGATCGGCCGAGGGGCTGGCATCCCTGCCCGATGGTCATTTCCAGCCGCCGATGGCGCTGAATGTCGTGGAGCAGCATGTGCGCGGCGTGATCGGCCAGCACTGGCCCGACCGTTGCCTGACCGTGGGGCGCACCGCCAATCTGACGCAGGAGAAGGAGGGGCGGGCCAAGTGCCAGTATCGCTCCATCTGCGCGCGCGGGTGCAGCTATGGCGCCTATTTCTCGACCCAGAGTTCGACGTTGCCCGCCGCGCAGGCCACCGGCAATCTGACGCTGGTGACGGACAGCATCGTGGACCAGGTCGAAATAGATCCGGTCACGAAAAAGGCGACCGGCGTGCTGATCCTGAACACCGCCACCGGCAAGACGATGCGGGCCACAGGGCGGATGATCTTCCTCAACGCCAGCGCCTTCAATAGCGTGCACATCCTGCTGCGCTCGCGGTCGGAACTCTTCCCCAATGGCCTCGCCAACAGCAGCGGGGCGCTGGGGACGCATATCATGGATCATGCCTCCACCCTGTCGGGCATGGCGCTGATGCACGGGTTCGAGGATCGGACCACTTATGGCAACCGGCCGACTGGCATCGTTATCCCGCGCTTCCGCAATCTCGACAAGGCGGATGGTCAGGGCTTCACGCGCGGCTACAGCTATCAGGGCGGCGCGCTGCAATCGACCTGGACGCAGGGCAAGCGGATGCCCGGCATCGGCGCGGAGATGAAGGAGACTCTCCACAAGGTCGGGCCGTGGAAGATGGTGCTTGTCACCTATGCCGAAAGCCTGCCGCGCGCATCCAACCGGCTGACGCTCGATCCGGTCAAGACCGACGCGCATGGCATGGCCGCGCTGCACATCGCCTTCGACCATGGCGCCAATGAGCGCGCCGCACTGGCGGACGCCCGGACGGAGGCCAAGGCGATGCTGGAGGCGGCAGGTGGTACGTACCTGTTCGGCTTCGACCAGCCGGGCGCGGGTGGCTCCTCCATTCACGAAATGGGCGGCGCACGCATGGGCAATGATCCGGCGACATCGGTGCTGGACAAATGGAATCGCGCGCATGACGTGCCCAATCTGTTCGTCACGGACGGCGCGGCCATGGCCTCGTCAGCATGCCAGAACCCCTCGCTCACCTATATGGCGCTGACCGCGCGGGCGTGCGACGCGGCGGTGACGATGCTGAAGGAAGGCTGGCTTTGACGGCCGTGGTCGCGGATGCGGCGCAATCGGCCGCATCCCTCAGCCCCGGCCAGCGCCGCGCAGCGCTGGGCACGCTGATCATCGCCTTCGTCGTCGATGTGCTGGACGGTACGATCGTCAATGTCGCCGTCCCGGCGATCCGCAGCGATCTGCATGCCAGCGCGCTGGCGGTGCAGTGGATCGTGGCGGGCTATGCGCTCGCTTTCGGCATGCTCCTCATCAGCGGCGGTCGACTGGGTGATCTCTACGGCTATCGCCGCCTGTTCCTGACCGGGATCATCGGCTTTTCGCTCAGTTCCGTCGCCTGCGGTCTGGCCGATGATGCGCTGCATCTGGTGCTGGCGCGGATCGCGCAGGGGGCCACGGCCGCGCTGATGGCACCGCAGGTACTGGCGCTGATCCAGTTGCTCTATGGCCCGTCCGAACGGGTGGGTGTGCTGGGCATGTTCGGCCTGTTGGGTGGCGTGTCCGCCATTCTTGGCCCGATCGTCGGCGGCGCGCTGATCGACGCGAATGTCGCTGGCCTTGGCTGGCGCCCGATTTTCTTCATCAACGCCCCATTGGGTGTGGCCGGGGTGATCGCGGCGCTGAAATTTCTGCCCGTGGGCCGATCCGCGCATCCGTTGCGGATGGACTGGACCGGCAACGCATTGGTCATCGCGACCCTTTTCGCGCTGATCTTTCCGCTGGCGATCGGGCGCGATCTGGGCTGGCCGCTCTGGTGCGTGGCGCTGCTGGTCGCGACCGTGCCGCTCCTATGGACGACGCTGCGCTATCTCAAGGCGCGCACCGCCCGTGATGGTTCGGCGCTGCTTGATCCCGCGCTGTTCCGACAGCCCAGCTTCGGGCTGGGTGTGATCGCTTCGTTGATCTTTGCCACCGCAACCTCCGGCCTGCTGCTGACCATGATGCTGGTATTGCAGATAGGCCTTGGCATGGACCCGCTCACCGCCGGCGTCGCGCATATTCCCTTTGCGATCGGCGCCGGGCTGGGGGTCGGCTTCATCGGACGCGGATTGGTGCCGAAGCTCGGGCGCAATGTGCTGGTGCTGGGTGCGGCCTGCATGATCGTAGGGATCGTCGCGCTGGTGCCGGTATTCGGCGCTGGCGGTCCTGTCATCCCGCTGGCGCTGGCGCTGTTGATGGCGGGCCTTGGCATGGGGATGCTGGCCGGGCCGCTGACCCCGATCGCGCTGGCGCGAATCGACCGGGCGCATGCGGGCGCCGCTGGCGGTGTGCTGAAGGCGGTGCAGCAATTGGGCAGCGCGATCGGCGCGGCCGGCATTGGCGCCCTGTTCCTATGGCTTGCCAAGGGCGCGCAGGAGGCGGAGATTAGCCGTCAGGCCTTTACCGCGACGGCAGGGGCGATGGTGGCGTTGCTGCTGGTGGTCGCCCTGTTGGCGCGGATGTTGCCGGCACGGTTGTTCGACGCTTGACAGGCGCCTTGATCGCCGTCAAAAAAAGAATCATTATTCTAATAATAGATTCAATGTGAGTGGAGGGTAGATGTCGCGGCTGGTTTCCTTCTTTCGGCGACTGACGCTGGTGCCGCAGGGCATCACGATCGTCACCGCCGCCTTCCTGCCGATCTTTGCGATCGTGTCGATGTTCCCGGCCGTGCCCGCCATCATCGACCATTTCGCGGCGGACCCCGATGCGCGCTGGAAAGTGCCGATGATGGTGTCGGCGCCCGGCCTTACCATCGCCCTGATCGCGCCCTTTGCCGGCTGGTTCGTGGACAGGATCGGGCGACGACCGCTGCTGATCGGTGCAACTCTGCTCTATGGCATTTTCGGCACGGCGCCCTTCTTTCTCGACAGCCTGAATGCGGTCTTCGCCTCGCGCCTGTTGCTGGGCGTGGCGGAGGCTGCGATCCTGACCATCGTCAACACGCTGATCGGTGATTATTGGGAGGATGAAGGCCGTCGCGACTGGCTGATGCTGCAAGGCGTGGCCGGACCGTTCCTGGCCAGCGGCGTGATCGCCCTGTCCGGCCCTGCCACGGCGATCCGCTGGAACGGTATCTTCCTCGTCTACCTCATCGCCTTCCCGATCTTCTTCGCGATGATGGCCTGGTTGTTCGAACCCAAGCGCGAGGGACATGCGGTCGCACAGGTCGCCGATACCCCGCGTGCGACGACGCCCTTCCCATGGCGCGCGGTGGCGCAGCTCGGTTTTGTGACGCTGTGCGCATCGGCCCTCTATTATGTGTTCATCATCAATGGTGGTCTGGCCTTTGCCGAGGTCGGCGTGACGAGTCCGGCAGCGCTCAGCGCGATGACGGCGCTGCCGACGCTGGCGGTGATTCTCGGTGCGCTGGTCTTCCGCATGCTGGGCGGCCGTCCCAATGGCGTACAACTGGGCGCCTTCTTCTTCATGCTCGGCGCCGGGCTGTTTTTCATCGGGTTCGCTCCGACAGCGCACTGGATGCTGATCGCGCTGGTGGTGCAGCAGACCGGTGCGGGCATGGCGGTGCCGGCGCTCATCGCCTGGGCGCAGACCAAGCTGCCCTTCGAACATCGCGGGCGTGGCATGGGCGTGTGGACTGCCTGCTTCTTCTTCGGACAATTCTCCTCGCCATGGCTGGTGCACAAGCTGAATGACGTGATGGGCACGATGAAGGGAGCCTTCATGGCGGCAGGCATTGCCGGGCTGGTGCTCGCAGTTGTCATCTTCCTGTTCCTCGATCGCTCGGCCCGTGGCGCAACGGGCAAGCTGGAGACGGCGTGATGAAGGCGCTGATCATCGGTGGCGGCATTGGCGGCCTTTCGGCGGCAATCGCGCTCAGCCGGGCCGGCCATGCCGTCACTGTCATTGAACGTGATCCCAACTGGTCGGTCTATGGCGTGGGCATCATCCAGCAGGCTAATGTCGTGCGGGCGATGGAGCAGTTGGGCGTGCTCGACGCTTTCCTCGATGCGGCTTGCGGCTTTGACGCGGTGGAAATCTATATTCCCAGCGGCGACCGGGTGGCGCGGGTGACGTCCCCCAGTCTTGTGCCGGGCAAGCCCGCCAATGTCGGCATCGGCCGCCGCGCGCTGCAGAAGGTGCTGGGCGAAAGCGCGCAAGCGCTGGGCGCGCAGATTCGCCTTGGTCTGACCGTCGAGGCGCTGGAGGATGATGGCGCGGGCGTGGACGTCCGCTTCTCCGACGGCAGCGCGGATCGCTACGATGTCGTCGTCGGTGCGGACGGTGTCTATTCGCAGACCCGCCAGATGATCCTGCCCGAAGCGGAAAAGCCCGAATTTACCGGGCAGGGCGTATGGCGTTATAATTTCCCGCGTCCCGCCGGTCTGGATGCGCTCCATGTCTATAACGGCCCGATCGGCGTCGGGCTGGTGCCGATGAGCGCGGAGCAGATCTATCTCTTCGCCACCAGCGCGGAGCCGGGCAACCCCCATTATGCCCGCGCCGATCTGGCCGCCACCATGCGCGCCAAGCTGGCCAACACCGCGCCGCAAATTCAGGCGTTCGCCGCCCAGATCAGCGACAATGACGGCGTCGTCTATCGCCCGCTCGAAGCGATGATGGTGCATGGCCCCTGGTCGAAGGGGCGGGTCGTGCTGCTGGGCGATGCCGTCCACGCGACCACCCCGCATCTGGGACAGGGCGCGGGCATGGCGATCGAGGATGCGATCGTGCTGGCCGATGAACTGGGCAAGGGCGAAACGCCGGAAGCCGCCTTCGCCGCCTATCGCGACCGTCGGTACGAACGCTGCCGCTATATTGTCGAACAGTCGCTGGCGATCTGCCACGGCCAGATCGGCAAGGGGCCGCAGGTCGATAATCACAAGGCCACCGCAGAGATGTTCGCGGTCGTCTCCCAACCCATCTGACAATCAAGGATAGCAGCCATGAGCCGCGTCACCGAAATCCGTTATGTCGGCTATGCCGTCCCCGATCTGGAGGCCGAGCGTGCCTTCTATACCGACCAGTGGAAACTGGTCGAGGCCGGCGAGCAGGATGGCATGGTCCATTTCGCCGCCGACGGGGGCGAGGAAGGCTATGTCGTGCGCCTGCGCGCGGCGGAGGAAAAGCGCATCGACGTGATCGCGCTGGCCGCCGACAGCCGCGCCGATGTCGATGCATTGCACGACAAGGTCGCAGTAGCGGGCGGACGCATCATCTTCGCGCCGAAGGATCTGGCGACGCTGGGCGGCGGTTATGGCTTTCGCTTCTTCTCGCCCGAAGGCCTGACCTTCGAGATTTCGAGCGACGTCGCCCGCCGCGCGCCCCGCGATATGGTCCGCTGGGAAGGCGTGCCGCAGAAGATCAGCCATATCGTCCTGCACGCGCCCGATCATAAGGCGCTGGTGCAATGGTTCTGCGATGTGCTGGGCTTCAAGGTCAGCGACTGGCTGGGCGATTTTATGTGCTTCCTGCGCTGCAATGGCGCCCATCACCGCATCGCCATCCTGCCCGGACCGCCCTGCCTCAACCATGTCGCCTATGACATGCTGAGCGTCGACGACATGATGGTGGGCGTCAATCGCCTCAAGCAGAAGGGCACCGATATCCGCTGGGGTCCGGGCCGTCATACGGCGGGCAACAACACCTTCAGCTACTTCACCACGCCGGCGGGCTTCGCGGTCGAATATACGTCCGAACTGGAATATGTGGATTTCGAAAGCCATGAGGCGAAGGTCCATATTCCCGGACCCAAGGTGATGGACCAGTGGGGTATCGGTGTCGGCGGTCCGCAGACCATGCCCCATCCCGAGCCCGACAAGGGGCTGTTCCAGGCCGTCGAGGCGTGATCCGTGCGATCGCGCTGGGCGTCGCCGGGATGCTGCTGATGGCGGCGGTACCCCCCGGCGATACCGAAAGGAACCGCGCGATCATCGGCGATTTCGCGCGGATCTTCTATGCGGAAAAGGATGTGCGCCGAGCCTTCATGACCTATGTCGCGCCTGACTATATCCAGCATAACCCCGGCATTGCCGACGGCCGTGACGCGGCGATCGCCGCGTTGGAGCCGATGTTTTCCAAAGCCGGCGCCTCCTTCGATGTGAAGCGCATCATCGTCGATGGCGACTATGCCGTGATCCATCTGCACGGCCGGGCCGACCCGGCGTCTGCGGGGGGCGCAGTCGCCGACATTTATCGCCTCAAGGACGGACGCATCGTCGAGCATTGGGATGTGCTGCAACCCATGCCGACCACCGCTGCCAATCCGCATCCCATGTTCTGAAAGACCGAGTGTCCCATGGCCCTGTTCGAATATTTCCCCAATTACATCTGGAACCTGTCGGTCGCGATCGCGATGGAGAGCGGGGCGCAGCTCGGTGAGATCATCGACATGTGCCAGCCGATCAAGAATGCCGCCGCCAATGGTGCGGACGCCGGCACGCCGATGTTCATGAAGGCATGGGCGGCGATGGGCGATAAGCTGGTCGAACTCGCGGCAGAGGATGAGGCGAAAGGCCGCAACTTCTCCGCCTCCAACAAGCTGGAGCGCGCGTCGCTCTACCTGATCACCGCCGAACGCATGCAGGGCCATGGCGCACCGGGCCGAGAGGCGACCTATGCAAAGGCGCGCGACGCCTTCGATCGTTCGACTGCACTGGGCCGCATCAACCGCGAGCGGGTGGAAATCCCGCTGGAAACCGGCACCATGCCGGCGCTCTTTACCCGCGCGCCCGCTGGAGGGAAGAAGCCCGTCGTCGTCTTCTGCAATGGCCTCGATAGCTGCAAGGAGCTGCTCTACTGGACCCGCCTGCCCGCCGAACTGGCGCGACGCGGCATTTCGACTCTCTGCGTCGACCAGCCAGGCAGCGGCGAGGCGCTGCGTCTCCAGAATCTCCCCGTCGATCCGCATAGCGAAAGCTGGGCGAGCAAGGCGATCGACTGGCTGGAACAACAGCCCGAAGTGGACCCACGAGCGATCGGCATGACAGGCATTTCGCTGGGCGGCCATTTCGCCCCGCGCGCCGTCGCCTATGAACCGCGCTTCGCCAGCGGCGCGGTGTGGGGCGCCAACCATAATTGGCGCGAAGTGCAGGACAAGCGCATGGCGCGCGAGGGCGAGAATCCGGTCCCCCATTATTGGGCGCATGTCCACTGGGCCTTCGGCGCGAAGGATCAGGAGGATTTCCTCGCCAAATCGGAAGCCATGAACCTCAACGGCCATATGGATTCGATCAAGGTGCCCTTCCTCGTCACCCATGGCGCCAATGATCGCCAGATCAGCGTCGCCTATGCCGACGATCTCTACGATCAGCTCGTCAACTCACCGCGGCGCGAAAAAGTCATCTTCACCCCCCGCGAAGGTGGCGTGGAGCATGTCGGCGCCGACAATATGGCCTATGGTCGCGATCTGATTTCGGATTGGTTTGCCGAAACCCTCGGAGGAAAGACCGCATGACCCGCCGCTTCATCGACCTGTCGATCACGCTGGAGAATGACGTCGTCTCCGACCCGCCCTTCATGCGGCCCAAGATCACCTATGAGACGCATCAGGAAACGGTGAAGGAATTGCAGCATTTCTTCCCCGGCGTGACGGCGGAACAGACGCCGGGCGGTGAAGGCTTCGCGGCAGCGGAGTGGGTGACGCTGACCACGCATAATGGCACGCATCTCGACGCGCCCTATCATTTCTCCCCGACCATGGATGGCGGAGAACGGGCGATCACCATCGATGAGGTGCCGCTCGACTGGTGCTTTCGTCCCGGCGTGAAGCTGGACTTCCGGCATTTCCCCGACGGCTATGTCGTCACGGCCGCCGATGTGGAGGCGGAACTTGCGCGCATCGGCCATGACCTCCAGCCGCTCGACATCGTGCTGGTGAACACGGCGGCGGGCAAGGCGCTGGGGCGGCCCGATTTCGTCAATGTCGGCTGCGGCATGGGCTATGAGGCAACCATGTATCTCACGACGCGCGGCGTGCGCGTGACCGGCACCGACGCCTGGAGCTGGGACGCGCCGTTCAGCTACACGGCCGAAAAGGTGAAGGAAACCGGCGATACCTCGCTGATCTGGGAAGGGCATAAGGCGGGTCGCGACATCGGCTATTGCCATCTGGAAAAGCTGCACAATCTGGAAGCGCTGCCCGCCCACGGCTTCACCGTCAGTTGTTTCCCGCACAAGATCAAGGGCGCCTCGGCCGGCTGGACCCGCGCCGTTGCCATCATCGAAGAGTAAGCCCATGCGTCTCGCCACCTTGTCCAACGGAATGCCCGACGGAGAACTGGTTGTTGTGTCGCGCGATGCGCAGCGCTGCCTGCCCGCCGGCGGAACGCTGCAACAGGCGATCGAGCGTTGGCAGATTGCAGAACGGCAATTGCGCGGGCTTGAAAAGCTGCTGGAGCAGGGCGGTGGCGAACCGCTCGATCATGGCCGCCTGCTCGCGCCGCTGCCGCGCGCCTGGCAATGGCTCGACGGATCGGCCTTTCCGCAACATGGCGAACTGATGCAGAAGGCGTTCCATCTGCCGCCGATTGAGACGGATCGGCCATTAATGTATCAGGGCCTGTCTGATCGCTTCCTATCCGGCGCGCAGGATGTGCCCTTGCCCAGTGAAGCAGACGGCATCGATTTCGAGGGCGAGTTTGGCATCATCACCGATGCCGTGCCGATGGGTATACCGGCCGAGGCAGCGCTTGCCCATGTAAAGCTCGTGCTCCTCATCAACGACTGGTCGCTGCGCGCGATCGCGCCGGTTGAAATGAAAACCGGCTTCGGCTGGGTGCAGGCCAAGCCTGCCTGCGCTGTCGCGCCCTTTGCGATCACGCCGGACGAACTGGGCGATGCCTGGAAGGACGGTCGCGTCCATCTGCCTCTGGAAGTCCGCGTCAACGATCAATGGTTCGGTCATCCCCATGGCCGTGAGATGCAGTTCGGTTTTCACGACCTTATCGCCCATGCGGCGCGGACCCGCGATCTGGTCGCCGGGACGATCATCGGGTCGGGCACCGTCTCCAACGCCGACTATGCCAGCGTCGGCTCTTCCTGCCTGTCCGAGCGGCGGGCGATCGAGATGATCGCCGGCGGCAAACCGGAAACGCCTTTCCTGCATTTCGGTGACCGGGTGCGCATGGAAGTGGTCGGTGGTCCATTCGGTGTGATCGATCAGCAGGTGATTCAGGCCGCCTTGCGCTAAGCCTGCTACGCATAAGAGGATAGAGGAGGAGAGGATCATGCAGTCTCGACGCGATGCAATTTTGGTAGCGCTAACAGGAGGCGCTGCGGCGCTGACGGGATTGCCGGCGCAAGCCGTGTCGCCTTCGCGCGCGCAATGGCGGGCGGGTATGGAGGGGCAGCGCAGAGCCGACCTTGGCGACGGCACCTATCTCAATCCGATCCTGGCGGGCGACTATCCCGATCCGTCCATTCTGAAGGATGGCGATGATTACTACATGACGCACAGTAGTTTCGATGCGTCGCCGGGGTTGTTGATCTGGCACTCGCGCGATCTGGTGAACTGGACCCCGGTCGGCCCCGCACTGGAAAAGCCTTTGGGCACGGTCTTCGCCGTCGATCTCGTCAAGCATGACGGCCGCTATTATATCTACATTCCCTTCATGAAGGCGCCCTGGTCGAAGGGGCTGAAGGACTTCGCCAACATCTACGTCATCCATGCCGACAGCATGGCTGGACCGTGGAGCGAGCCAGTTGATCTCGGCATTGGTGGGCTGATCGATCCCGGTCATTTGGTCGGGGAAGATGGCGAACGTTATCTGTTCCTGTCCGGCGTCAACCGGGTGAAGCTGGCACGCGACGGCCTGTCGACGGTGGGGCCGGTCGAGAAAGTCTATGATGGCTGGCGTTATCCCGATGATTGGGTGACGGAGGCCTATGCACTGGAGGGGCCCAAGCTCATGCGGCGGGGGGACTGGTTCTACCTCATCAGTGCCGTCGGTGGCACCGGTGGGCCAGCGACCGGCCATATGGTGATCGCGGCGCGATCCCGATCCGTAAACGGGCCGTGGGAAAATTGCCCGCACAATCCGATCGTGCGGACGAAGAGCGACGGCGAACAATGGTGGTCGCGTGGCCATGCCACAGCGGTCGAGGGGCCGGGCGGGCGCTGGTATCTGGTCTATCACGGCTATGAAAATGGCTATCGGACGCTGGGTCGGCAGACGTTGCTGGAGCCGATCGAATGGACCAAGGATGGCTGGCCGCGTGCACTGGGCGGAGATCTGTCGCGACCCCTGCCGATGCCGGCGACGGGCGATGGCGCGCATGGCTTCGCCCGATCGGATGCCTTCGATTCGCCGGCCTTCGGGACGCGCTGGACCTTCTACAGCCCCGGTCCGGATGAAGCCGCGCGTGCGCAACTCGGCCAGGGCATGCTGACGCTGAAGGGCAAGGGGCGCGGACCGCAGGATTGCTCACCGCTGACGCAGATGGTGGGCGACCGCGCCTATGAGATTGGCGTGACGATGGCGTTGGAGGCTGATGTCGAGGGCGGCCTGCTGCTCTTCTTCAACGACCGGCTGTTCTTCGGCATGGGGCATGATGGGACGAAGATGACCACCTATCGCGGCGGGAAGGCAAGTTACTGGCCGGAACCCGCGCCGGCCACGCGCAAACTGCATCTGAAGATCGTCAACGATCATCATGTCCTGACCTTCCATTACAGTGTCGATGGCAAGGTCTGGACCCGCCATGGGGTCCGCAGCGAAACATCAGGCTGTCATGCCAACACGATGGATGATCTGGCGAGCTTGCGCCCCGCGCTGTTTGCGGCGGGGGCAGGTTCGGTGCGATTCAGCGATTTCCGCTATCGCGCGCTCGCTTGATACAAAGATGCCGCAGGCGCCGGGCGCCTGCGGCAGTCAGGGAGAGGAGAAGGGGCTCAGGCGACCGGCAGGTCGATTCTGAGCGGCAGGTCGATGCTGGATGCGCCGATCGCGATGGGCACTGGGCCATTCGGCATCTGCCAGCCGGCATCCGTCCAGCGGCGCAGCGCGATGGGATCGATCATGATGGTGACGGTCGCCGTTTCACCGGCGCCGACGATCTGCTTGGCGAAGCCGGCCAGCGCCCCATCCTCAATGCAATAGACCTGCGCGACAAAGGCGCTGGCACTAGCCGCATCGTTGCGCACCTGCACCGCAACGGTGAACGGGGCGATGGCCTGCGCATCAACCACGGTGAAGGCACCATAGCCTGTCCCCGCGCCGAAGGCATGGGCTGGCCGCGCAGTAAAGCCGCGATAGCCGATCTTTGTGCCTTCCGCATAAGGCAGGCGGCCATCGGCATCGGGGATCGCCCCAAATACCGGATAGTCCGCCTCGTCCGCCGCAAAGCTGACCGGCAGGCGGCCCGAAGGCTCTCGGTCGCCCGCCAGCACGGAGGCCAGCGCCGGCCCGAATTCCTCGCCCGGATACCAGACGATCATCAGCGCGGCGGCATCAGCGGCAAAGCCGGTATCGATCGCATGGGCGACATTGGCGACGATCGCGGTCTGCTTATTGGCGGCGCAGACCCGCCGCGCCAGTGCGATCTGGTCGGGCGACAGGAAGGTCGTGTCGCGATCCTTGCTTTCCACGCCGGAGTCGGACGTTTCGCCCAGCACCAGCACCACCGCATCGGCACCTCGCGCGGCCGCCTCGGCTCGCGCCAGCAGCGTTTCGGGATCGCCCGGCGTCGCCACGCCATACCACAGGCCCTGTGCCCGCGCCGGCTCGAACCGCAATTCCGCCTCGATCAGATAGGTGCGCCCCGCCTCCAGCGGCAGCACGACATGATCGCTGTCGCCGCCCTTCAGCACACCCATGATGTCGCCCGGCGCGATCGATCGGCTGTCGCTATAGACTGCCTCGCCATCGACAAGCAGTGTGACCGATCCGGTGCCGCCGATATGCAGGCGATAGTCGCCATCAACCGGCGCGGTAAAGAAGCCCGCCGCCCGCACCCCGCCGGGGCGGTCGAAGGCGTCCATGCCCGGCATCCCCGCGAACCAGGTCAGGCTGTTGGTGTCGCGCGTTTCCTGAAACAGCGGCGCATCCGAAAAATCATGCCCGCCAAAGAAGGACACGGTCATGCCGCGCGTGCAGCCATCGCCGATATCCTGCGCCGTGGTTGCTGTCATGGCAGGGAGGCGCGGGGACGGATCGGTGCCCGGCTCGAAGCTGATTTCCGCGTCCGCGCCATATCGCGCCCGCAGTGCATCGACTAGCCCGATGGCGTCCGGCCGCAACGCGATCTTTGCAAAGGTGCCACCCTGAAAACAGGGTGCGGCGGCATTGGGACCGATCAGCGCGATCCGCTTGTGCCGCCCCGGCACCATCGGCAGCAGCGCATCGCGATTGTCCAGCAGCACGAAACTGGCGGCAGCGGCATCGGCCAATAGGGTGGCGCGATCGCCCGCCTCTTCACCGGCATCCCCGCCAGCCCAACGCCGCGCCGCACTAGCCACGCGGTCGGCGGCCGTCAGCAGGCGGGCTTCGTCCAGTTCGTCCGCGTCGACCGCGGCGCTCAGTTTCTGGCCATAGAAGCGCGCCGGACCGGGCATTTCCAGATCGAGGCCCGCGATCATCGCCGGCGCGGTGGATTTGGACCCGAACCAGTCGCTGACGGTAAAGCCCTGATAACCCCAATCGTCGCGCACCACGGTCGTCAGGACATGCGCCTGTTCCGCGCAATAGCTACCGTTGACCCGGTTATAGGCCGCCAGCAATCCTGCACAGCCCGCCTTCGCCGCCATTTCGAACGGCAGCAGATAGACTTCGCGCAAAGCCTTCTCATCGATCCGCGCGTCATAGCTGTCGCGCATCGTCTCGCTATCATTGCAGACCAGATGCTTGGCGACCGCGCCGACATGGCGGCTTTGCAGCCCCTCGATCCAGGCGACGCCCAGTGTCCCGGCGAGCAGCGGGTCTTCGCCGAACAGTTCGAAGGCGCGCCCGGCCAGCGGCGTGCGGACCAGATTGACGTTCGGCGCCAGGACCATGTCGACGCCCAGCCTTTTGGCCTCCCCGCCGACGATCGCGCCAACCTGACGCACCAGATCGGGATCGAAAGTCGCGCCCAGCGCCATGCCGCACGGCGTCAGCACCGACACGTCCCGTTCGTCCACCCGGCCGCTGGCAATGCCCATCGGTCCGTCGGCCATCTTGGCGGAAGGGATGCCGGGCAGCTCCGCGGTCGACCACATGTCGCGGCCCACGGTCAAAGCGATGGCGTCGTCTCTGGTCATGATTATCAGCCTCTCCTCCGTTCGTCCTGAGCCTGTCGAAGGACTTTTCTTCTCTTCAAAAGGGGAAAGGGCTTCGACAGGCTCAGCCCGAACGGATGTTGTAAAAATGCGGAACGGTTTATCGTTCCGCGAAACCCATCACCTGCCCGGCCAGCATCTTGAGCTGCCCGGCAATAGCCTCGTCTGCCAATGCGCCATCCGGGCCGAAGGGCTTCTGCTCGATACTGTTGATCGCCACGCCCATCGGCGTCGGCCATCCGCGCATCGCATGGGTGATGCCGCGCAGCGCCTGCAAGGTGACACCACCCGCCTGCCAGCCCGCAGCCGTGACGATCAGCCCCACGGCGCGCCCGTCGAAATAGGGCCGCGCATCGCCGCGCAGATCCTCCAGCAGGTCGATGGCATTCTTCACCAGCCCCGACACCCCGCCATGATAGCCGGGCGAAGCGATGATCAGGCCATCGGCCGCGCGCACCGCTTCCACCAGTGCGCACTCGCCCTCCGTCCGCTCCGGGCTTTCCGGCGCGAAATGGGGCAGGGCGGCTAGCGCCGCCCCACCGAACATCCGCGTCTCTGCGCCCTGCTCGCGGGCAAAGGCCAAAGCCGCTTCGGTCAGCCGCTCGCTCGACGATCCGGGCCGGTTGGTGCCGCCGATGCCGACGATCAATGTCATGCCGGCACGCCATTCAGCGCGGGCATCACCTTTTCGGACAGCAGTTGCAGCGTACGATTGCCCCAGTCCAGCCGCTGCTGTGTCAGGGGACCGGTGGTGGTGCCGCACAGGACATTGCCGATGCCCAGTTCCTGATAGGGCTTCAGATGCTCGATCACCGTTTCGGGCGATCCATAGAGGCACCAGGTGCCGATCCAGTCCTCGGTCAGCGCCAGCGGCGTCTTGTCGGTCTTCTGGTTGGCGGATTCGCGCTCGGCCTGATTGGCATAATATTGCTCGCGATCGACGGCTTCCTGATAGGCGGTCAGAATCTGCTCCAGTTCCTCGCGCGCCTGCTCATCCGTCTCGGCGATATGGACGCACTGATAGGTATGGGTTGTCCAGGACAGTGCATCAGCAACGACATCGTCCGCATGACCCGCCGCCAGCAGCGCGTCGCGATAGGCGGTGAAATATTTGGTAACATGGGTCAGCGGCTCGGTGCCGCCGATCTTGGGCGGGGTGAAGGCCGGGATGAAGGCAGGCCAGCCATGTTCGGCGGCGCGGCGCATGGACGTTTCCTTCATCGCCACCGGCATCAGCCGGGCATGGCCGGGCGAATAGGGCGCGGGGGCGATGCGTTGCAGCACCTCACCCTTGAACGGGCCATTGTCGATCTTGACCGGTGCGGACTCCATCGTCTTGGCCCACAGCTGCTCGGCGATCGCCAGATTGGCGTCGGACACGGCAGACGCTTCCTTATAATTGACGCCAAAGCCGATCATCTCTTCGGGCGTCGTGCCGGAGCCGATGCCGACCAGCAGCTTGCCCTGCGTCAGCTGATCCAGAATGTTGATGCGCTCGACGAAGCGGACTGGGTGATGCAGCGGCACCGACGTCACGGAGAAACCGAAATGCATCCGCTTCAGCTTCGCGGCCAGATAGGCGGCGAACATCATCGGGTCGGACGCGACGGGCATGTAACCGGTGAAATGATGGTCCGGCAGGAACACCGCGTCAAAGCCCAGCGCTTCCGCCTTCTCGCTATGGTCGATCAGGTCCAGGATCAGCTGGCGGTCCTGATCGGCGGCCGTCGTGCGGGCATTCAAGAAAACGGAAAAGCGCATGGCCCCCTCCTTATTTAAACTAGAATTATGATTCTGATAAATGGATATGCGGAAAGCGTCAAGCCCGCCTGACCGTATCAGGCGGCGACAGCGATGACCTTGCTGTCCTCGGCAAAGAGCGGGAAAGGCAGATAGGAAATCCGCAGCTTTTCCTTGAGCGCCAGCCTATGCTCGCCCTCGCTCAGGCCGGCGTCGCGCGCCACGCGGATGGTGGCGACGCTGCCGAATTCCCAGCGATCGTCATAGGCCGTTTCCATGGCGTCGAGCGTCCAACTCTTGCCGTCCTGCTCGAAGAAGACGGATGCGCGAGGTTGCGCCTCGCCGTCCAGCGTAACCGCCAGATCCTCGATCATCGACAGGCCGATGCCGCGATAATAGCCAAGCCGTGCATCAAAGGCGAAGCCGTCGTCGGTCGCGCGCAGGCTGTCTTCAAGAATGAGATATTTGTCGAACATCGAAACGTGCCTTTCGGGATAATGGGTCAGCGCGCAGGCGTGTTGAGTGTGATCCAGCGCAGCAGCAGGGCGGGCCAGCCCTCGGTCGGCGTGCCCGCCTTGCCCAGGCCGAAGCCATGGTCGCCGCTTTCGAACAGGTGAAATTCCACCGGCCGCTTCGCCCGTCGCCAACTGTCGATCAGGCCCAGTCCACCACGCGCCAGCAGGAAATCATCATTGGCGATCGCCACGAACATCGGGGGAGCGTCGGCCGGAACCGGACGTTCCGCCATATTCGGATAGATGGGCGCGATGAAATCGGGCCGCTCGCCGGCCGGCAGCGCCATCGCGGTGCTGAGCGTCAGGAAGCCGCCGGCGGAAAAGCCCATCATGCCGATGCTCCTGGGGTTCAGCCCATAGTCGGCGGCATGCGCGCGAACATAGCGGACGGCGGCGACGCCATCGGCCAGCGCTTCGGGCGGCGTGTCGCTTGGCGGGCCGAAACCGACCTGCTCGCCCTTGATCGCGCGCATCAATTTGTCGGCGAACTCCGGCTGTGAAGCCGGGGTCGGCATCACCCGATATTTCAGGACGAAGGCGGTGATCCCCTGATTGGCGAGCCAGCGGGCGACATCCCAGCCCTCCTTCTCGATCGCGAGGCCCAGAAAGCCGCCACCCGGCGCGACGATGACGGCGGTGCCGTTGCCGCGCCCGACCGGCCGCACCGGCGTCAGCGTTGGGCGAACGACATTGCGCACGGCGACCTGACCATTGTCCAGATGCCAAACCTCTTTGTCCGGGCCGGGCGTCGCTGTCGGCAAGGCGATCGCGCCGGGTTGCGCCGGCGTGGCGATTGCCTCCCGGCCGGGACCGGGGCCTTGCGCCATGGCAGGCAGGGGCAGCAGCGCCACCCCCAGCGTCAGCAGCAGGCGCAGTCTCACAGCGCCGGTTCCACGGCCTTGGCGGCCAGCGCCTCGAACATTGCATGCTGGCGGCGCACCTGTTCGCGGCTGTCGACCGGGCCGGCATCCTGCACCCAGCGATTGCCCTCATATTCGGACGACAGATAGCCGTCCCACCCACCGGCGATCAGTTCCGGGATCACTTCGTCATAGGCGATGGTCGGATCGGTGCAGTCGTCCGCCATGCCATAGAATTTCGCCTGGATATGGCGGAAATAGGGGATGAAGTCGCGAATGCGCTTCGGATTGGAATAGGGTGCGTGGCGCAGCGTTTCGGCCATGGCGATATCCGCCTTGTTGCCGCCCATCTTCACCGCCACTTCGAAGATCGTATATTCGCACATGATCTTCTGTTCATGCTGGTCGATGATGAACTGGGCGATCTCCGGCGTCGCGCCCTGCCGCAGGAAGCGGTCGCGGAATTCGGGCGGATAATGTTTCATGAAAATGCCCATGTCGGGCAGGATACCCAGATGCCGGGTGTTCAGCCGGTCGGCGACTTCGACCGTGCGCAAAATCCAGGCATGGTCCAGATGCCAGGGCGCATGCACCTCCACCCCCATATGCACGTCATATTGCTCGGCATAAGGGACGCAGCGTTCCAATATGTCGGGCCGCACGAACACCAGCACGCGCATATTCCTGATGCCGAGGCGATTGCACAGTTTCAGATCGCGGACGATCGATTCGACCTGTTCGTCATCGGTCATCTCGCGGTCCTTGCGCCGCTTGGTGTCCAGGAACATGTCGTAACAGGTCAGGGTCGTCCCATGGCGATCCATCATCGCCAGCCACTGATTCACGGTCGCATCGTCGATGTTCGGGAAGCCAGGCATATTCTGCTCGGGCAATATCTCGATGCCATTCGCGCCGATCGACGCGGCGAAGGCGACCACGTCCTCCACCGTCATCTGGCCGAGGAACAGTTCCTCCTGAAAACTATACAGGCTGACGCCGCGCTTGAACATGGGCTCCCCTCCATCCACTAATATTAGAATTATTATTCTTATATAATCTGGATCGGGAAGGTCAATCCTCTTTGACGCCGATCAAAGTGACGGGACCGATCAGGCCCGAAGGCCGTAGCGGCGCGTCCGCCGCATAGGTCGGGCCGGTGGTCAGGGTGACGGGTGTGGCGCCCGGCTGGGCATCGCCGATCAGCCGGTTGACCCACAGATTAGCGACCCGCACGGTCAGGCTATTGTTGCCTGCCTTTGCATAGGCAGTGATGTCCAGTTGATAGGGCGCCTTCCACGCCACGCCCGCGCGCTGGCCGTTGACGCGGACCTCCGCAACATCGGCGACGGTGCCCAAGTCGATCAGCAGGCGCCCCTGTTTGGGCGTCCATCCTCTGTGCAGGGTGAAGCTGCGGCTATAGCTGCCAATGCCGGAATAATAGCGGGTGGCTGGATCGCTGGCCTTCGACCAGTCGCCCAGCGGGACCGTGCGTTCGCCGATCGGCGCGCCGGGACGAGCGTCGAAGCTCAGCCGCCAGCCTCCATCCAGCGTCGCCAGCGTTCGGCGCTCCACGGGCGCGACTCGCATCGACTTTGCCGATGTCGGCTTGCGCAGAACGATGAACAGCGCCTCATCCTTGTCCAGATGGAGCGGAATGCGCGTGCCTTCTGCGTCCATGTCGTAACTGACCGCTTCCGTCCGCCCGCTGTCTGCGCGCCACAATTCCGGCGTTCGTCCGCTAACCCGCAGGTCGATCGTCCCGTCCACCGCCTTGTTCGACCGGTTGCTGACGAAATAGATGTCGTTTTCGCCGTCCTCGCGATGCAGCAGCGCCAGCGATCCCTCGCCGGACCAGCGCCAATCGGGCCGTACCGCCAACGCTGTGCCCAGATCGCTTTTGATCGGCCCGCTCCACAACCGGTCGATCAATGCCGCTACCGCTGCCGGATCGTCGGCCAGACTCGGCGATTCCGTCGGCCGCTGGCCCACGATCGTCGCCCCCGCCTGTGCCAGCGCGTCGATCCGGTGCAGCGTTGCCAAAGTCATCTTCGTGGCTGAGCCACCCAGATAGAGCAGGCGATAATTCTGCCCCTGCGGCGTCACCAGTCGCCCGCCCTTGACGCTCAGCCGGTTGGCCAGCGCATCGGCATTGACGAAATCATAGTCATGCCCCGCCGGCACATCGGCGACCGGAGTATCGCCATACAGGCCGGTAACCGGGCTTTCCTCGCCATAGAAATAGGCGATGTCGGCGACATGATGCCCCTGTTGCAACAGGAAGCTGGTGCGCGCCAGATAGCCGGTCCAGCCATCCGCCATCTCCGCCCATGTCTCGTTCCGGGTGAAATATTGGCCAAGGAAGGTTGCCAGCGCAAAGCCCGGCGCACGATCCGCAAAGGGCTGATGCGCGGAAGTGTGGATCAGCAACCGATTGACGCCCAGCGCAAATTCCAGATCGACCGTGGCCTTCAGGTCCGCCGGTGCATAGGCCCAGGGATGGCCGAAGGCGGTCAGCGATTCCGCCCCAACCGCTGCCTTGCCATAAAGATTGGCGACCGATGCCGCCCCCTTGATGTCGGCGACATAGGTCGGGTTCGGCGTCGCGCCCGGCTCCAGCGTCCACATCGCGCCCATCGGCACATCGGCATGCGCGCGCATGTTCAGGTCATCGCCTAGTTGCGGCCGATGATCCTCCAGCGCTTCGGCATAATAGGTCATGCCCGCCTTGTGCGCGGTGTCAGCCAGCGTGCCGTAATGGGCTTCGCTGTAAAGGTCCGCGATCGTCCTGCGCCAATCCCACAGGAAGGCGTCCGTCTTCGCCGCGTCGCCGATGACGATCCCGGTCAGTGCGGGCAGCCACGGCGAGGGGTCATAGCCGCGCCTCTTCGCAAACTGTTCCGGCAGATCCTCGGTCCAATTTTGTGGGCCGGATTCGATGCTGTCGCTCAGCATCGACTTTATGCCCTTCGCCCCGATCAGGTCATCGCCCACTGACTGGCGATAGAGGCTTAGAAAATGGTCGATATAGGCAGCGACCCGTGGCGCGGACAGCTTGTCCACCTCCAGCCCCGTGGCTTCTTTCGGCGCCGGACCATTGCGATGGCCGGTGAGCGACCAGCCCATGCGCAACACGCGCCAGCGCCCAGTCGGCGGCGTCCAGTCGATCGTGCCGCCCGGCCGCATCCTATCGGTCAGGTCGATCACCTTGCCCGGCGCGATCCCCCCGGCGTTCGGCGTCGCCGCCGCGTAATAGTCGGGCAGCGTCGCGAAGCCTGCCTTCTCCTCCGCTTGGCTCACCCGCGCCTCGGCATGCAGCGCAAATTCGGACAGCGCATAGCTGGCGGCAGGACCGGTGGGGAAGGGCGGCCGCAGCGCTCCGGGCGCATAGGTCAGCTTGTCCATGAAGCTTGGCTTTGGATCGGGTGCCAGGCTGAGGCGAAACCAGCGCGCGGTGACAGGCGCGAAACTCGCCGATCGCACCGGCGAAGCTGATGGCGGTAACTCCGCGATCGGGCGATAGTGCTCGCCATCGTCGCTCGCCTCCAACGTCGCGATCGGCGGAGCCGGGGTGCCGAATCCACGCGGGCCGGGCAAGCCGACCGCCACCGACCGGATCGTCTGCGGCCGGTCATAGGCATAGGCCACCCACGCCTTGCCCTGCTCCGCTGATAATGTGAGGGCAGGGCCATAATGGCCGTCCGCCAGCATCGACCCGTCCAGTTTCCCATTATTGGCGATCATCTGCGCTGGTATCGCATCGCGTGCTGCCGCCGGCACCGCGATCACCCGCGCATCGCGATAGAGTGCCGGCCCATCCGCTTCCCCCGGCTGGACCATCGTCAACGACACATCCTGATAGGGACCGGCCATGGCGGGCGGCATCGTCAGGGCGCCCGTAAAGCGCCGCCCGCCTTCCACCAGCGTCTCGCTCCAGACCAGCTTCTTCATCGCATCCTCGGGCCGGACCCATGGCCCGCCGGTCGCGCTCCAGCCGCCCGATGTTGCGATCCCCAATGGCAGGTCCAGCGCGGCGGCGGTGGCCACGCTATCCTTCAGCGCCTTGCGCCATGCTTCGCTCATATAGACGCGCCGCTGCGGCACGATGGTCGGCGTCCCCATGCCGGCCTCGAACAGATGGACGCCGCCGATGCCGATCCGCTGCATCCATTCCAGATCGCGCTTGGCCCCTTCCGATTCGACATTGCCGTTCATCCAGTGCCACCAGACATGCGGCCTGGCGCTGGCGGGCGGGACGCGGAATCCTTCGAGCAAAGGATCGGAACCGGCCCATGATGGCGCTGGAAGCGACAGGATCAATGCTGCCGAAAGCCGGTAAAAATGACGCAATTTCATCACCCTGTCCCTTTTTCGTCCGGTGCGTCCGGTTCTTGGAATATCAAAACTAGAATTTGGATATTGATTTTTATCAAATTGGGCAATAGCAGAAGGGCGTCGGGTCGTGCTGCACGCGGCCCGACGCTCAAGGATCAGCCCCGACAGACGGGGCGACAAAGCATATCGGGGAGGATCAGATGCGCACCGCCTTTTCCAAATTTCTGACGACGACTGCCGTCGCGACGCTGGCCTGCCTTGCGCAGAATGCCGCCGCTCAGGGCAGCGAAGCCGCGCCACAGCAGAGTGATAGCGCTGCCAACGGCGAACTGGGCGAGATCGTCGTGACCGCCAACCGCGTCGCCACCAGCGCGCAGAAGACTGCGACCGCGCTCACCGTCTATTCGGGTAACGACCTTGCCTCGGCCGGCGTCGCCAGCGTCCAGTCGCTGCAGACCATCGACCCCAGCGTCAACGTCACCAGCAGCACCGGCGCAGCCTATGTCGCGGTCCGCGGCATCGCCTCGACCGACGTCACCGAAATCGGCGACCCCTCGGTGCCGATCGCGCGCGACGGTTTCTTCACCAACCGCAGCTTCTCGATCGGCACGTCGATGTACGATCTGGAGCGCGTCGAAGTGTTGAAAGGCCCGCAGGGTACGTTGTTCGGTCGCAACTCAACTGGCGGCCTCATCAGCATCATCACCCAGAAGCCGACCAACGACCGCTCTGCCTATGGTTCGATCGAAGTTGGCAATTACGACACGGTCAATGTCGAAGCGGGCGTCAACCTGCCGGCCAGCGATACGCTGCAATTCCGCTTCTCCGGCATTTCCCGCCGGCGCGACGGCTATCGCGACATCACCGTCATCAACGCCGAGGGCGATGACGAAAAGACGCTGTCGGGCCGCGCTCAGGTTGCGTTTCAGCCGTTCGAAGGTTTTTCCGGCCTCATCAGTTACCAGCATGACGCGATCGACGCCGTGGGTGACCTTGCCTTGCAGTCGGAAATCTCGACCGTGCCGACGATCGCCGACGAAAAGCGCTTCCCTAATTATCAGCCGACCTTCACGAAGCTGAACGGCGACCGCATCCGCTGGGAATTCAGCTATGACGCGCTGCCCATGGGGCTGACGCTGACCTATGCCGGTGGATATGACAATCAGAAGTGGAGCCATGCGCTCGACGCTTCGTCGCTGGGCGGGTCGCTGGAGCGCCAGTTCCTCCAGAGCGAAAGCCCGGAAACCTGGAATCATGAAGTCCGCCTGTCGACGCCACAGGATGGCCGCTTCACGCTCCAGACCGGCTATTTCCATTTCGATGAAAAGAACACGATCGATAGCGGTCTGATGATCCGGTCCGGCGATTTCGCGAACCAATATCTCATCAAGTTCGATTACAAGGTAAAGACCCAGTCCGACGCCGTATTCGGCCACGCCACCTACAAGCTTAGTGATACGCTCAAGGCGTCGGCGGGTATGCGCTATACTTGGGACAAGAAGGATCGGGAGGGTCAGGCCGTACTGAATCTTCAGGTCGCCAGCGGAGGCTTCCTTCCGCCGATCATCGTCACCACGCCGGGCGATGGTTCGATCAGCCAGCACAAGCCGACCTATCATGTCGGCCTGGACTGGTCGCCGACCAACCAGAATCTCGTCTATGTGAAATATGATACCGGCTATAAATCGGGCGGCTTCAATTCCAATGGCAGCGCGCCTTCGGTCGACTATGCGCCGGAAAATCTCGACGCATTTGAAATCGGCACTAAAAACCGTTTCCTGAATAACCAGTTGCAGTTCAATGCCGCTGCCTTCTACCAGAAATATAAGGGCTATCAGGCGTCGCAGACGACGGCTGTGATCTCGTCGGGCAGCGGTACCTTCAATATCGGCAGCGCGACCATCTATGGTGCCGAAGCGCAGATCGTGGCGTTGCTGGGCGGCCTGCGCGCTGATCTCAATGGCACCTGGTTGCACGCCAACTTCGCTGACAGCATCGGCACAGTGCGGGACGGCGCGGGGGTTGAACGCGACATCAGCGGCAATCGCCTGCCCAATGCGCCGCGCCTGTCGCTGACCGGCGGTCTGGAATATGTCTTCCCGATCGGCGAGGGCACGCTCAAGCCGCGCATCGACGGCAAGTACAGTTCGGCCTTTTATTATAGCGTCTTCAACGACGCCGACACCAAGCAGGGCAGCTACGCCACCGGCAATATCTCGCTGACCTGGGTGCCGCGCGTGGATGGTCCGCTGGAACTGCAACTGTTCGTGCGTAACTTCACCGACGAGGCGGTCTACGCCAACGCAGCACGCAACTTCGTCGCTGGCGTGAACACCTATCAGTTCCAGGCACCCCGCACCTATGGCGGCCGCCTGGCCTTCCGCTTCTGATAAGGGGCATCGCGCCGTCGTTCTTCGGGATGACGGCGCGATGCGACTTGACAAGCAGGCCTGTGGTGGAGAGGGGTTGATATTGTGACAAAAGCGACATCAACCCTGCGCACCACGCCGCCCCGCGCGCCTCGCCAGCAGCGCAGCCAGGCCTCGTTCGAGCGGATGATCGCGGCGGCCGAGGAACTGCTTCGGGAGCGGGGCAATGACGATTTCACGCTTCAGGAAGTCGGCAAGCGCGGCAAGGTGTCGATCGGTTCCATCTATTGCCGGTTCGACAGCAAGGACGACCTGATCCGCGCCGTTCAGGCGCAGGTGCTGGAGGAGGTCAACGCCGACCAGTTGCGTGTACTTGCGGAGGCGGATGCTCAAGCGTCCACCTTGCGCGAACTGGTGCCGCTGCTGGTCAATGGCATCGCCAATGTGCTGCGCAAACATGCCGATCTGATGCGGCCGATGATGCTGCGCGCCACCACCGATCCGATCGTGTCGGCAGCGGGCAAGAAAAGCTATGCCGAGGTGGCGGAGCGGGTTCAGGCGATGATGCTCGCGCATCGCGAGGAGATCAGGCAGCCTGACCCGGAACGCGCGGTCCATTCCGCCTATCGCGTCATCTATGCCGCCATCGCCCGCTATCTGGGCTTTGGCTCTGCGACGACGGCTGGCTGGGAAGGCGACTGGGACGTGCTGACCGAGGATCTCGGCAAGATGTGCGCCGCCTTCCTCCTGTCGGGCGACTGACCCGTCAGATCGTTTCCCCCGCCGCCCGCGCGCGCGGCAGCAGGCCGGCATGGTCGCGCTCCACCCGCCACAGCAGGATCAGCAATAGCAGCACCAGCGGCGGTGCAACCCAGTTGATCGACAGGATGGCGCCGGCCAGATCACCGCCGCGCGCATCGCTGATCATCCCCACCGCATAGGGGCCGATGCCCAGGCCGAAGATGGTCGATACAACGATGTAGAGGCTGACGGTCAGGCCGCGCATGCGGGGCAGCACCTGTTCGAACAGCACGGCGTAGAGCGGTGGCATCCACATGGTCAGCACCAGACTGTACAGGGTGAAGCGCAGGTAGAAGCCGCTCGCATCCCCCGCACGATAGACCCAGAGCGCGATCAGCGGCGACAGGCCCATGGCGAACAGCGCCACCCAGACGCGGCGCGACAGGCGATGCGCGCCGATCCGGTCGGACAAGGGGCCTGCCAGCAGTGGTCCCGCCACGCCCAGCGCGGCGGACAGCAGCCCAAACTGCATGCCCGTGTCGGCGGGAGACAGGCCATAGCTTTTCATCAGGAAGGAGGGTGTAAAGCCCATCACCCCATAGTTGATGACGCCCTGTAGCGATCCTGCTGCGATGCAGAGCAGCAGCGAGGGATTGCGAGTGATGAGCGCAAAGGCGACCGGATCGCGCCCTTTCAGATTCTGCATCAGATTGATGATGACGAAGGCACCGAAGCCGATGACGCTCCATTGCACGGCATGCGGGCTGATTGCCACGCCGCCCAGCATCAGCGGCGGGCGCGGCGAGAAGGCTTCCGCCCAGCGGATCGCCAGTATCATAGCGATGACAATCGCGAGCAGTGCGGCCAGGTTACGGAGCCAGTCGCGCCCACTCGTCCGCGCCTGCGCGAGGCTTAGCCAGTGCAGACCCGGCGTCACCGCGCACAGCACGGACAGGCTGGCACGGAAGGGATGGGGGTCCGCCGGGGACGGGATGCCGTCGATCGCGCCGCGCGGTGGTTCGGTCAGGCGGCTCATCAGAAAGGCGATGACGAAGCCGGGCGTCGCCGCCACGGCAAAGGCGAACTGCCAGCCCTTCAGGCCCAGCGGCGCCCCGCCCGCTACATAGCGCGCATCCCACCATTGGGCCGCGACCCCCCCGATGATCAGCGACCCGCCAAGGCCGATGGCGATCGCGGCGGCCATCACCGCCATCACCATGCCGCGCTTCTCCCGCGGGAAATAATCATAGGTCAGGCTGGTACCGGCCGGTTGCGATGCCGCTTCGCCGATGCCCACGCACAGGCGCGACAGCATCAACGTGAAGAAGCCGGTGGCCAAGGCCGCGCCGCCGGTCGCCAGCGACCAGAAGCCGATGGTGATGGCGAGCAGCTTCGTGCGTATCCACCCGTCCGCCAGCCGCCCGAGCGGCAGGGAGAAGAGGGCGTAGAACAGCGCGAAGACTGTGCCGTAGAGCAGTCCCATTTCGGCATCGCCGATCTTCAGGTCCGCCTTGATCGCCGGGGCGAGGATGGCGAGGATATTGCGGTCGAGCAGACTGACCAGATTGGTGCCCGCGACCAGCGCGAGCGCATAATAAGCGGTGCTGCGCGGCGGGATCGTCTGGCTCACAGGCGGAACACGCGCTCGGCATTGGTCTGCATCAGCTTGCGCTTGGCGGCGTCGGACATGTTCAGCAGGTCATGCGTACGCACCTCATCCGCTACATATTGATAGGGATAGTCCATCGCATACATCACCCGATCCTCCCCAAGCACCGATTGCGCGAATGTGATCGCCGGCGCCCACGCCATGCCGCTGGTGGTAACGCAGACGTTCGAGCGCATATAGTCGTGGATCGACTTTTGCAGCGGCTTCATCCGTTCATAGCGCTGCGATCGCACCCCGGCCTGGTGCATGTAATCCAGCCGATAGAGCCAATAGGGCAAAGCCTCCCCCATATGGCCGACGATGATCTGCAAGTCAGGATAGCGATCGAAGATGCCGATGGTGATGAGGCGCAGCAGATGCATGCCCGTCTCCACGCCAAAGCCGAAGATCGCGCCGTCCAGTCCGCCTTCCAGCATCGGCCCGATCATGGCGTCGGGTGGCGTCGACGGATGGATGTAGAGCGGCTGTCCGGTATCGGCGAGGGCGCGGAAGATCGGGTCGAATTTGGGATCGTCCAGATATTCGCCCTGGCTATGGCTGTTCACCATCACGCCCTTGAAGCCGAGGTCGCGGGCGCCGCGCTGTATTTCGGCGGCGGACCAGTCCGGGTCGAGCGGCGCGATCGACGTCATGCCGACGAAGCGGGTAGGGTAAGCGGCGCAGCGATCGGCCAGATGATCGTTGGCGCGGGTCACCATGGCCTTGGCTTCGCTGATGTCGAGTAGCGGCTGAACCCCCGGCGATGTCAGCGACAGGATCGCAACGTCGATCCCGGTCGCGTCCATATCCGCCAGCCGCTGTTCGCCCAGGTCCAGCAACCGGTCGATGATCTGGGTAGCGCGTTTCGATGGCGACTGGGCATAAAAGCCCCAGAGCGACACCATGCCCTTGTCCGCCGTCCCATCCCGCACCATCCGCAGATAGGCGTCGATCTGCTCGCGCGTGGCGAACGCTTCTTCGGTGGCGATACGCAGATATCCGCGATCGCCGCCGGTCTTCAACGCATGCGTCATGGCTTATCCTTCATGTACGGCTTTGGTGACCAGGCAGGCGTCGATTCCTTCCGGCCCGTCCTCCGCGCCATGACCCGACCATTTGACCCCGCCAAAGGGCGAGTCCGATCCGCCGATCATGGATGTATTGATGCCGACCATCCCAGCTTCGATGTCGCGGGCGATCCGGCGCTGCCGCGCAGCGTCGCTGGTCCAGCCATAGGCGGCCAGACCATAGGGGAGGCGATTGGCCTCCGCGATCATCGCATCTTCATTGGGATAGGCGTTGATGAGCGCGACAGGACCGAACGGTTCCTCATTCATGATGACGGCGTCCAGCGGGGTGCCGGACAGCACGGTGGCCGCGTAGAAATAGCCAGCATTGCCGATCCGGGCGCCACCGGTTTCCAATGTCGCGCCCTTCGCCACGGCGTCGCCGATCAGCCGGTCCATCGCATCCAGCCGCCGGGCATTGGCCATCGGTCCCATGATGCTGCCGGGGACGGCGCCATCGCCCACGACCACCTTCTTCGCGCGCTCCACAAAGCCGGCGAGAAAGCGATTATATGCCCCTTCTTCAACGATGAAGCGGGTCGGGGACACGCATACCTGCCCGGCATTGCGATATTTGCCCGCCACTACCGTATCGAGCGCCTTGTCGATGTCGGCGTCGGCAAAGACCAGCACCGGGCCATGGCCGCCCAGTTCCATCGTCGTGCGCTTGCAATCCTCCGCCGCCAGCTTGGCCAGATGCTTGCCGACGCTGGTAGAGCCGGTGAAGCTCATCTTCCGGATGATCGGCGAACCGAGCAGATGGCGCGACACCTCATCCGGAACCCCGAAGACTGCCTGTGCCACATCGCCTGGCAGGCCGGCGTCGGTCAGGCATTGCAGTACGGCGAGCGCGCTCGCTGGCGTTTCCTCCGCCGCCTTCAGGATGACCGAACAGCCCGCGGCGATCGGCGCACCCAGCTTGCGGCCGGGATTGCCGATCGGGAAGTTCCACGGAGCAAAGGCGGCAACCGGGCCAACCGGTTCCTTCGTCACCGTCGATCGCTGGCCTGCCGGGCGGACGAGCGTGCGGCCATAGAGGCGAAACACTTCCCCGGCATAAAAGTTGAACAGGCCGACATTCATCATCACTTCGATGCGCGCTTCAGCCAGCGTCTTGCCCTGTTCCAGCGTGGCGATGCGCGCCAGCTCTTCCTGCCGTTCGACCATCAGCCGCGCCGCGCCTTGCAGCACGGCGGCGCGTTCCTGCGGCGTAGAGTCGCGCCAGCGGCGGAATCCCCGCTGCGCCGCCGCCAGCGCCGCGTCCAGATCCGCCGCGTTGGCGAGTGGCAACTCGGCCAGCGTCGCGCCGGTGGCGGGGTTGACGACCTTGTGGGTGCGTCGCCCGCCACCCGACAGCCGCTGGCCGTCGATCATCAGGTAGAGATCGGGATAGGTCATGGGGGTCAGGCGCTCACCGCTTCGCGGGCCGCCGTCTCGCGGTCGATATCGCCCTGCCAGCGTTCGGCGACGATTGCCTTGCCTGTCACCGGATGCGGCATGTGGAACGGCACCAGCTTGTGCGTCGGCCACAACCAATGATCCTCGATCAGCGCATCGGGACCGGTCGGGTCTTCGGGATAGGTGATCTTGGGAAAGGGCACATATTCGGCCGGCGTATTGGCCCAGCCCTTGTCGAAATCGGCGTGCCATTGCGGCATGTAGTTCAGGATCTGAATGCGCCAGATGCCGTCCACCTTCTTGTAGGTGTTCTCGTAAATGCCGCCTTCCCACCATTGGCGGGCGCCCAACATCGGGTTGGTGGGGTCGGCATAATCCTTGTGCCTGCCCGCCTGCATCATCGACCGGGCACGGGCATGGGCGGTGACGCCGTCGGGATCGATGTCGACAATGTCCTGCAATTGCGGATGGTCCAGCAGGAAGCCGTCGATCGGACCGTTGGTGCCATGGGTGAAGCGGGCCTGGAACCGGTCGACATAGAGGCGGCGGATGCCCGCCTTGCCGCGCCATACCCCGCCGAAGAAGCGCACTTCGCCATCGTCGGTGAACAGGTCCGCCGTCTCGTTATAAAGGCATTTGTCGATCAGATAGCCGTAGAGATGCTGGAGCTTGCGGACGTCCAGTTCATCCTCCCGCCGTTGCAACCGGGTGGCAAGGTCGGTGACAGTCTTTTCCAGATGCGCAATGCGATCGGCGTCGGACATGAATTGCTCTCCTATCATTGTATGTAATACTTACTAATTATGCTGCTTCAGCGGCTAGCCGCTCTACTTCCTCGCGATAGGGACGGATCGCCCGGACCATGCAAAGCGTTGCGATCGGCAACAGCACGCCGGCAGTCATCACCAGCGCCTTCCACAACTGGCTGGGATCGCCGACGATATAGTCCTGCGCCAGGCCGACCAGGAAACTGCCCATCGCACCGAAGAAGGTGAACATGAACAGGTAGATGGCGGTCACCTGCCCGCGCATCGCATTGGGGGCGACGCGCTGGATCGCGGCATTTTGCGGGACCGCGCCGGCGATCCCGAACATTGCGCCGACGCTGGCGACGCCCAGCGACGCATAGCCATTGGGCATCAGCGGCGCTAGGATGGCGCATATGGTGACGCAACCGAAGAAGATGGCGGCGGCGCGGACATTGGCATCGGCATGGCGCTTGGCCAGCCATTCGACGAAGATGCCGCCCAATAGCAATCCGGTCAGTGATGCCACCAGCGTCATCGTGCCCATCACCGCGCCGATCTGGGCCTCGTTCCAGCCATAGGTACGGATCATGAAGGGGACGCGCCAGAATTGCAGGCCGAATACTTCGATGGCACTGAGCGCCAGTCCGGCGAACAGCGGATAATAGACGCGGCGCTTGGCATGGATTGCCTTGGCGGCGTCCAACCCGGTGAAGGTCAGGAGGCGGCGACCGATCGAACCGCCGGTCGGCGGAGTCACTGCCCCTGCGGCCAGTGCCTGACGCGGCGGCTCCTTGACCGTCAGGAACAAGAGGCCGACGAGCAGTGCTGGCAGTCCCAGCCAGATCATCAGCCATTGCCAGCCCAATATGGTCAGACCGCCATGCTGGGTCGGCGCCCAACCGGCGGCCATCGCGATCAGCATGCCGCCGATCGCCGGGCCGAGCGTGGTGCCGCCGATGAAGCCGAATTGCAGCAGCGCGAAGGCGCGGGTCAGGATGCGCGGCGGGAAGGCGTCGGCCAGCAGCGAATAGGAGGATGGCGCATGGGCCGATCCGCCCGCCGCCAGAAAGACGCGGGTGCCGACGAATTGGCCGAAATTCTGCGCGAGGCCGCCCATGGAGGTGATGATGCCCAACGCCGCGCAGCCGCCTGCCAGTACGAACTTGCGCGGGAAGATATCGGCAAGACGTGCCAGCGGAATGCCGACGAACAGATAGCAGATGATGCTGGCCGGCCCGGCGAGAAAGCCGAGCTGCGAATCGGACAGGCCGAAGTCGGTCTTGATCCGTTCCGCCAGCATGGCGAACACCACCTGTTCGAAAAAGGTGACGAAGGTTGCCAGGATGATGACGAACAGCGCCCAATAGGCCGCTGCCGTGGAATAAGGCGGGCGGGCAGACGCGGTCGCATCGGGCGATGCCGCATCCTCTCCATCCCATATCGTATCGGTCGCAATCGGCGCGGGCGCCAGGGCCATGACCTTCTCCTCTCCACTTCCCCCTTTGTTCACAGGGGTGAAATTTCGGCTTGGCGAATTTGTAAGTGATCTATACGAATATGGCGAGAGAAAAATGCACGCTCGTTACAAAGATCGTCATGGGAGAACAGGATGCTCGAATTTGCGGGACGCACCGCCTTCGTGACCGGCGGCGCCAATGGCATTGGCCTCGGGCTGGTGCGCGCTTTGCTGGCGCAGGGATGCAAGGTGGCGATCGCCGATATTCGCGAAGAAGCGCTGGCGAGCGCGATGAAGACGCTCGACAATCAAAGCGTTTTAGCTGTCCAACTCGATGTCGCATCACGCGCCGACTTCGCCGAGGCGGCCGACCGGGCGGAGGCGGCTTTGGGGCCTGTCAGCCTCCTCTTCAACAATGCCGGCATCAACCTGTTCCAGACGATCGACGAATCCAGCTATGACGACTGGGACTGGGTCATGGGCGTCAATCTGCACGGCGTCATCAACGGGGTGATGACCTTCGCGCCGCGCATGAAGGCGCTGGGGCAGGGCGGCCATATCGTCAATACCGCGTCCATGGCGAGTTTCCTGTGCGGCGGCGCGCCCGGCATCTACAACACCACCAAATTCGCCGTGCGAGGGATGAGCGAATCCCTCCGCTATAGTCTGGCGCCGCATGGGATCGGTGTGTCGGTACTTTGCCCCGGTCTGGTGAAAAGTCATATCTACGCCAGCGACGAGGTGCGGCCGGCAGCGCTCAGTGCGGGGGCGAAGCCGGTCGATAGCGCGGCCGTTGGTCGGCTGGAGCAATTGCATCAATTTGGCATGGAGCCGGACGTGATCGCTGCCCGCACCTTGGAAGCCGTGCGCGAAAACCGCTTTCACATCTTCCCCCATCCCGAATTCCGCGACGAACTGGCGACGGTCTTCGATGAGATACTGGCGGACTTTCGCAACTATCCGCAGGATGCCGGCTTCGATCAGCGGGTCGGCTTTGAAAAGATGCGCCGCGACAGTTACGCCAAGGCCCGACGTGAGGCGCGCGAACGCACCTGACACTCAGTGGGTGAAAAGGTCGCCCTGCCGGGGCGGGGCGACCGTGCGGCGCGGTGTGGCCGGCGCCACGGCCAGCACCCGCGCACGGCCGATCAATGTGTAGACCGCCTGGCGCTGTGCGCCGCGGTTGAGATGATCGACGCGATAGCCCTGATAATGACGCTTGAGCAGGCCGGCCTTGACCAGTTCGGTAACGGCGCGGCTAAGATTGGTCTTGCCTGATGCACGAACGCGGCCCCTGACCTCGTCCTGCACCAAAGCTTCGTCGGCAGCGTTGTCGCCGGACAGGCGCGCGCCCTTGTGCAATTCCTCGCGCACCCGCTCCACCAGCGCCATGCGGCGCGGATCGCGATGCCCCATCGGCGTCAGCGCATCGCATAGCCAGTCGCGTAGCGGGATCAGGCCCTCACCCACCCTGACTTCCGGCCCCGCGCTGCCATCGGGTCGCGCCACATCGGCGATCAGCGTCAGCAGCATGAAGGCATAGCGCGGCCGCGAGCAGCAATGGGACAGTTGGTCCAGCAACAACGACAGGTCGCTGCCACCAGGGATGCGGGACGAGACGGACGCATGAAACATATCGTGAATCAAGCATAGTCTCGCCCGCTTGTGAATCCCGATTTTCTGCCGAGTCGCATTTTGTCGCCCGTGACACTTTGCCCCTCGGTAAAGTGTCACGACCGGCACTTTGCCGGGAGGGCAGATCCCTCCCGGCTTGTGGATATTATGTCAGGATATGGCACGGGCCGTTTGGGCCGTATCAAAGGCAGGCAGTACCAACATGACCCGCAGGCCCGGTCCGGCATCGCCCAGCGTCAACGTGCCGCCATGCATATGCGCAACCGCCGACGCGAGCGACAGTCCGAGGCCAGCGCCGCTGATATGGCGGGACGCATCCAGCCGGGCGAAGCGGCGCAGCGCCTCGATCCGTCGCTCTTCCGCGATGCCAGGCCCATTGTCCGCCACCGCAACCTCGATCATGTCGCCTGATCGCTGCGCCGACAGCAATATGCGGTCGCCACCATATTTGAGCGCATTGTCGATCAGGTTCGACAAGACCTGACCGAATATCTCGCGATGCGACCGGATATGCAGATCGGTCGGGGCCTCCACGCTGATGGTAACGCCGTTATCCTCGGCCAGGGCATCATACATGTCCTGAAAATCCTGGAGCAAGGCGGCGACATCGACCGCCCCGAAACTGTCGCGACCGATCCCCGCCTCCGCCCGGCTAATCAGCAGCGCAGCGTCCAGCATCCGCAGCAGCGTGTCGCCTTCTTCCAGTGCCTTTTCCAGCGCCGCGATCGATTCCTCCTCCCGGCTCTGGCGCAACGCATTATCCAGCACGGCGCGCATGCGGGTCAGCGGGGAGCGCAGGTCATGGGCTAAGCCGTCCGTCACCAGCCGCATTTCATCTACCAGACCGGTGATTCGTTCCAACATGGCGTTGATCTCTTCGCCCAGCGCATCGAACATGTCGCCGCTGCCGGACAGGATGATCCGGCGCTTCATGTCGCCGGTGCCAACCGCCGCGGCCGTGTCGATCACCGATCGCAAGCGCCCCCGGATGATCGCGGCGGAAAAAAAGGCGGCACTTGCAGCGAGCGGTATGGCGAGCAATACGGCGCCCAGCAGTGCAGCCTCCAGATAGCCGCCGAAGCGCAGGTCATTCTCCACGACATGACCGGTCAGCAGTCTTGTGCCATCGGGGAATTGGGTGCTGACGATGCCGATGCTTTGGGGATCATGCTCCTTCTGGCCAATGCGCCGCAGATCAAGTTGTCGCCAGCTTTCCGCCGGGCCGATTGCCGAAGGCCAGTCGGGGATATTGCCTGCCACTCGCTGACCATTAGGGCCGATGAGTAGCATGACCGAACTGCCATCCGGATCGGCTGTCATGCGGCTGCGCACTGTCGCACCGGCAGCCTGCAGTCCGGCCGCCGCATAGGTGGCGGCAATATCGTCGCGCAGGTTGACGGCCACCGCGCGGCTCGCCTCATCCACCGAATTGTTGGTGAATTGATGCACCGCCCATAGCGCGACCAGCACGCAGGCGATCTGCATCAGGAAAACGAGCGCGGCGAACCGCCAGATGACGCTCTGGCGCCAGCGCATCGTCAGCCCTGTTCGCTCAGGCGATAGCCCGCACCGCGAATGGTGTGGATCAGCGGACTTTCGCCATCCTCATCCACCTTTCGGCGCAGGCGGCTGATATGCACGTCGATGACATTGGTACCGGGGTCGAAATGATAATCCCATACGCCTTCCAGCAACATGGTCCGCGTCACGACCTCCCCCTGATGGCGCAGCAGATAGTCGAGCAGGCGGAATTCTCGGGGTTGCAGGTCGATGGCGCGGGGACCGCGCTTCACCTTGCGAGAGAGAAGATCAACCTCCAGGTCGCCACAGGAGAGGCGCGTTTCCGGCGCTTGTCCGCCACCGCGGCGCAGGATGATGCGCAGCCGCGCCAGCAACTCGGCGAAGGCGAAGGGCTTGGCCAGATAGTCGTCAGAGCCGCCGGTCAGGCCCTTGACCCGCTCATCGGCGGTTGCCAGCGCCGACAGGATGATGACCGGGGTGGCGATGCCCGCCGCCCGCAGCGCAGCCAGCACGGCCATGCCGTCCATGCCCGGCAGCATCCGGTCGAGGATGATCGCGTCATGCGCGGCCTCGGTCGCCAGGAACAGCCCGTCGCGGCCATTGTCGGCGCGATCGACGGTGAAGCCCTCTTCTACCAGGCCCTTGGTGATATAATCGGCGGTGGTGGCGTCATCCTCGACCAGCAGCACCTTATAGCTCATGACCGTCCTCATCTCCCGGCCTCCCGCATCCGGGCGGCCATGCTGCCTCGTCCGCCGCCGATCAGCCGCTGGAGGTCCACCATCGCCCGCGCCAGCGAAAGTCCCTGTGGCCCCGCGATGAAACGCGGTTCCCAGATCGGCGCGAACTTCGCCTTATAGGCACGCAACCCGCCAAAGCCATAGAAGGCATCGCCATGGCGATAGAGGAAGGCACCCGCCTTGACCCAGAGTGGCGACAAGCGCCGCGCCTCCAGCCCGGACAAGGGGGCAAGGCCGAGCGTGAACCAGCGATAGGCCTGAGACTGGCCCCAGAGCAGCAGGCTGGTAAAGATGAAATCCATGACGCCCGGCGGGGCGTCGGCGCTCTGCCGCATCAGATCGACGGATAGTTCCTGTCCATCGGCGGTCGCCCAGATATTCGCGAATGCGACGATCTTTCCGTGGCATCGCACGACCGCGCAATCGAATCTCGCCATATAGCTGTCCTCGAAGCGGCCGACGCTGAAGCTCTTCTCGGTCGCGCCTTTGGCCGTCAGCCATTCGTCTGACACCGCTCGCAGTTCCGGCAGAAGGGCGGGCATGTCCGCTGCCGCGACAATCTCGAAGCTCGCCCCGTCGCGGGCCGTACGGCGCACGGCATGGCGCAAAGGCCGCGCTTGCGATCCCTCCAGCGTGAAGGCGTTGAGGTCAATCCGCGCCTCTTCCCCATATTTGACGATCGACAGGCCAAGGTCGATGGCCACAGGCAGGGACGCCAGGCTCAATTGGTAGAGGAGCAGGCGCCCTTGCGCTGCGTCGGCCTGTTCGCGCATCCGCCACAACAGGTCGGGCCATTCCGTTGGATCGCCGACCGGATCGCCCATGACGATCCAGCTATGGCCCTGCACCTGATACATCAGGAAGGCGCGGCCGGATGCCGAGGTGAGGAAACGCTTGTCGCCGGTCAGCGCCAGGCAGGCGTCTGTTCGACGTGCGAGAGCGATCGCGGTCTCGCTGGGCGGGCCGCATGTTCCTTCGTCGCTGTGCGCCATGGCCGGGCGCAGCAGCCCCATGATCGCCGCGCCGACCATTACCACGCCGGCAGCCAGCGCCGCGCGAAGAAAGCGGGAAGCATCCTGATGGCGGCCGAACTGCCACCATAGATCGCTCTGATAATCGACATGGCGATAGGCGATGAAGCCGATCCAGAGGGACAGGCCGAAGGCGACACCCAGCGTGGCGATCCATCCCGGCGTCAAGATCGCCGATGTCAGGCTGGTGCGGCGATAGAAGGCTGCGCGGCTCCATTGCAGCAGGGCGGCGATGAAGAGGAGGAGGATTGCCTCCTCATAATCCAGACCTTTGATCAGCGAGAAGATGGCGCCAGCGACCAATAGCAACCGGGTAAGCCAGAAGGCGCCATCGAGCCGCCGATAGAGGCCCGATGCCAGCAGGATCAGCATGGCGCCGATCATGCTCGCGGCGAGATGGGAGGCTTCGACAAAGGGCATCGGGATGATGCCGGCCACCATGCGGAACCGCCCTGGAACAGCGGGCAGCGACCCGGAAATGAGCAGGATTGTGCCGCCGACGGCCACCAGCACTGCGAACATGTTGGGCGCGATCGCGCGTGCCAGCGTCTGCGCGCCGCTTGCCACCTGCCGCACCGGTCGACGCCAGGCATGACTCTCATGTGCGGTGATGAGGATGACTGCGACGAACAGCGGGGCCAGATAATAGAGAATGCGATAGGCGATCAGGGCCGCGATCAGCACTGGCTGATCTAGACCGGGCAGGGCAGCGACCATCACCCCTTCGAATATGCCGAGGCCGCCCGGCACATGGCTGATGAGCGCCGCGATGATTGCCAATGCATAGCCGAGAAAGAAGGTGGGATAGAGCGAGGGTGACAGATGCGGGACGAGTACAAACAGGGCGGCGCTGGCAAAGGCCAGGTCGATGCAGGCGATGCCGATCTGCGCCAGTGCCTGTGACCGGCTGGGCAACGTCAGGGTCCAGCCGAACAGATTGACGGGCCGTGCGATCGGACCGAGCGCCGCCAGCAGCAGGATGGCCCCGCAAAGCAGCGCGGTCCCGATGATGCGTTGCGCGGTTGGATCAAGCGCGAGGCCACCCAGCGCGATGGCGGCGGGATGCAGGGTCATGGCCAGCGCAGCGAGCGTGAAGACGCCGCCCCAGAAAGCGAAGCTGGCCGATGCAATGATGCGCGCAACATCCCCGGCGCCCAGACCCGCCGCGCCATAGATACGCAGTCGCGCCGACCCACCGGTCACGATCGCGAGGCCGAGATTGTGGCTGAGCGTATAGCTGCAAAAGGACGCCAGCGCCGCCGTACGCCAGCCGATCGCACTGCCGATAATCCGCAGCGCGAGAAGATCGTAGAGGGTAAGGGCGAGATAGCTGAGGCCGGTCAATAGCGCACAGGCGGCGATGGCGAACGGCGGAATGGCATGAAAGGCGGTGCGGACGTCATGCCATTGTATGTCGGCGAAAAGATGGTCGATTGCCGCGAAGACCAGGGCCGCTATCAGCAGGAGCAGGGCGAAGCCCAGCAGGGGCCTGCGTCCGCTAGGGGTGCCCGGAAGCGTTAGGCTGGTGGTCATCGACTGGCGCCGGGCGAGCCGACAGCGCGTCCGATCCCCTGCAACAGGGCGGCGCTGACGGCATCGGCATCATGGTGCAATGGATGACCGCCGGGCAGCTCCAGCCGGGTGACATTGTGCTGGCGAAGTGCTGGACAAAGGCTCGCCGCTTCCTCCGCGCCATGAATGCACAGTAGGGGAGTCCAACTAAGCCGTTGGGCGGCGGTGATCGCATCTTCTTCGGGTTCGTTGAAGGAGAAGATTTCGGATGGAGATGCGCGCCATTGTCGCGTTGCGCCGGGAACGATCAGGCCGATGAAGGCAATCCGCCGCCGCAAGTCCGTCGGGACATAGGGAAGCGAAGGCGCGATCACATCCGCGCCGAACGACTGACCGAGCAGGAGCAGCCGGGCATCGGGGTTCAGTGTGATCGCGCGGCGCAGGCCATCGGTAATCATGGCGCCGGCCTCTTCGGGCGTACGCCGGGTACGGAAGAAATGCAGGCTGTTTTCGGCCACCACGGGAATGCCGTGCCGGGTCAGTCGATCGGCGACATCGGGCCCCAGCCCGGCATGGAAACCCATGTCGCCGGACAGATAGAGCGCCACCATGCGGGGTTGATGTTGCCGCGCGGCCGTCTTCGCGGGTAGTGTGTCGAACAGCGCGCCATTGCCGATATACCCGATATACCAGAGCGTCAGCAGCAGGGCGCCGGTCAGGCCGGCCAGCGCGACGGTTGATCGGCTCATGTCCCATGACTCCAGGCAGGGCTGGCGCCATGCGGCATGTCGGCCGATTGCACCCGTCCGCTGCGCTCCAGCTTGCCCCAGCCGACCCATGGACCAAGAATGGCGGTACCCACGGCGCGGATGACGACACCGTACATGATCTGCCGGTAGATGAAGCGCTGTGCCACCAGCAGCAGGGCGGGATAGCGTTTCTCGCGCGGTTCCAGTCGATAGGCGACCGCGCCGCAAGCGATGTCGATCGCCGTGAAGGCAATCCAGTAGAGCGCCATGCGCAGCACGTCGCTCTGCGTCTGTGCCCAGCCATGCTGATGAACGCGCAAGGCCATGTCGAGCGCGCTCACCACCAGCGCCAGATCGATGATCGGCGATACCATCGCGAAACCGATCTGGAACAGCCAGGCTTGGGGCAGGCCAACCCAGGCGAGGCCAGCCGGCCTGCCTTCCCGCCAGATGCCGCGATGCTTCCACAGGCATTGCAACGTGCCATAGGCCCAGCGGAAACGTTGCTTGGACAGGGCGCGGAAGCTCTCCGGCGCTTCGGTCCAGGCGACAGCCTCGGTGTCATAGGCGATGCGCCATCCGGCGCGCTGCACCGCGATGGTCAGATCCTGATCCTCGGCCAGCGTATCGACCGGATATCCGCCCACCGCGTCCAGCGCAGCCCGTCGCCAGGCACCGACGGCGCCCGGTACCACCGTGATGGCGCCAAAGCGGGCCAGTGCGCGCCGCTCCAGATTCTGCGCCGTCACATATTCCACCGCTTGCCAGCGGGTGACCAGGTTGATCCGGTTGCCGACCATGGCGTTACCGGCGACGGCACCGACCGCCGGATCGGCGAACCAACGGGCGAGTCGGGCGATCGTCAGTGGCTCGAACTGCGTATCGGCATCGAGCGCCACGATGATCGGCGCGCGCGCCAACTCCAGCGCCCGGTTGAGCGCCGCCGCCTTGCCTCCATTGGCAAGGGTCAGCAATTGCACGCGGCTGTCGCCAGCAAAGGCATCGGCAACGATGCGGCTGGTGCCATCGGTCGATCCGTCATCGACCACGATGATCTCCAGCCCGACCTGTTCACTGGAGAGGACGCGGCGTACCGACGCCTCGATCACCTTCGCCTCGTTGAACGCAGGGATGATGACCGACACGAACAGGTCTGGCCGGACTGCGGGTGGCGCAATGCGGTTGCGCGGCAGACGGCTGCCTAGCGCCAGTCCGGCCAGCATCAGCGCCCGGCCGATGCCGAACAGGATGACCGCGAAGAACAGCCATTTGAGCGTCACGGCGATGGCTGCAAGGATCAGGAAGATGGCGACATCGACGCGCACGGCGGCCAGGTCCGCGCCATGGATGGGCGGCATGACCTGCGCCGGCGTCAGGCCGGCCAGCGTCGATACCGGCACAAAGCGATAGCCACGCGCGGACAAAGCCTTGATGATGCGGGGCAGGGCCGCCACGGTCTGCGCACGGTCGCCGCCACTGTCGTGCAGCAGGATGATCTGCGCCGATCTGTCCGCGCCGCCGCCCTCTACCTGCGCAATCGTGCGCGCGACGATGGCGTCAGCACCCGGCCGGGTCCAGTCGCCCGGATCGACATGCAGGCCGACATTCACATAACCCGCCTGCTGCGCCTCCAGCGCCGGCCCTATTTCGTCCGCCGTGGTCGGCTCTGCGTCGCCAAAATAGGGCGCGCGGAACAGGCGCATCGCCCGGCCGGTATAGGCTTCCACCAGCCGCTGCGTGCCGTTGAGTTCCAATGACACGCCTTTGTCCCAGACCTGCGCCAGATTGGGGTGGGTGTAGCTGTGGTTGCCGATTTCGCTGCCCTGCGCGACGATCTGGCGCAGCAGGCCAGGATGCATCATCGCATTTTCGCCGATGACGAAGAAGGTTGCCGGCACATGCGCCTTGCGCAGGATGCTGAGGATCGGCGGGGTCCAGACCGGGTCCGGGCCGTCGTCGAAGGTCAGCGCCACTTCATGCGGGCGATAGCCGGTCCGGCGGATGACATAGGGGGTGGGCAGGCTGGCGAAATGCTCGTCGGTGATGAGCCCCGCAGTGCGGCCCGATCCCATGGCGATCGTGCGATGGCCGATGGTCGGTACGTCGTCGATCCGCAATATCTCGCCATTGCCTTCGACGTCGACCGAGTTGAAGCTGGTCAGCCGGCCCATCGCGGCGGGCAGCGCATTGTCATGTTGCTTGAGTGCGGACCAGAAGCCGGGATCTTCGGACCCCAGGCGCCACAGGGCGATGCCGCCGGTACCGGCCAGCCGCGCCGCGCGGATCTGGTTCCATCCGCTCGCGGCATCCAGCATCCAGACATGATGGACTTGCCCGTCTTGCTGATAGTCGAAGCTGGCATTGCCCGATGCCGGATCGAAACGAATCGGTGCGCCGCTGTCATGCGCGGACAGCCAGGCATCCTCGATCGACAACGTGTCAGCGCTGGCCGCACCCTCGGTCCAGTCATAGGCATAATTGCCGATGGCGACGATCGTCTTGCCCGCCGGCACCGCCTTCAGCGCGGTGCGCAACCGTTGCACAAACCAGGGCTGGGCCGCGATCGGGCCGGCCTTGTCACCGATATAATGCTGGTCATAATCCATCAGGAACAAACGGTCCGCAAGCCGGCCATAACGGCCAAGATTCCAGCTATTGTCGTCTACCGGCACGGTCAGCGTCAGCAGCAGATGCTGGTCGTGCAGCATCGGTGCGGCCTGCCGCAGGAAGGCCAGATAGTCGCGCTGTGCGGTGGACGGAAGCGCCTCGAAATCGAAGACGACGCCAGCGGCATGCAGCGCCCGCAGTGACGGGATGAGCTGATTGAGAAATGTCGTGCGGGCGCGACGATCATGCAGCAGGGCGGCCGTACCCGCGCCGTCCCAGGCACCATCGGCGACATTTTGCACGACCGGGAAAATCTTGGGACGGCGACGCGCGGTGCGGATGATCGCGGCAAAATTGTTGTCGTTCGTCACCTGCAACCGGTGCGATCCGCCCGTGACGGAAAGCAGGGCAGGCGCGATCCAGTCGATATGGTCGACATGCTGGCGCAAAGCCGCGCGGCTGGCATCGTCCCAAGGGACGTAAAAGGCAGCGGTCACCGGGTGCGCGGGAATGATCGAACCGCCATGGGGGAGCCATTGGGCGAAACTGGCGCGCAATTTCGCGCTCAGATGGCCTAGCTTCTGACCGATGCCCTCGGCGCGTGGGCGCTCCATGCGCAGCGGCACGGCCGGCGGCACAGGGACATCGACAATGGTCACGGCAAAGGCCACTGCCGCCAGCGCAATGGCAAGCAGCGTCACGAACAGGGCAGGCAGGGTGAAACGGCGGCGACGCCCGCTGGCATCGTAGAAGATCGGCCTGTGCATCATCCACCCGTGGTATGGAGAGGCGGCGCAACAGGGGGAACGCCGCCTCTCACTTCACGGTCGAGGAAAATGACCGCAACCGTAGATACGACGGGTCGACGGTCGCGGGCATGAGCGCATGATTACAGTTTCGTCATGATGCGCTTTTCCATCGCGCGCTGACCCAGACCGATAAAATCCCTCGGCGACCGAACGCCAATCATTCAACTTTCTAGAATGAAATGCGGCATTTTATCGGACTGATCTTAACAGGGTTTCCCGACTATCGCATTGGCATAGCCCAACGGGAGTTTTGACATGCTGACCATCGCCACGCCGAACCTCAGCCCTGCCGAATGGCAGCATGTGCAGGCGACGCTGACTGCCGTTGCTGATTGCGGCTGCGGAGAACCGACGGCTGCCGGATCGCTGCGGTCGCGCATCGGTCATGCGGTGGATGCCCTGATCGGCGCGAAGAAGGTCGCTCCTGTGCCGCTCCCCGCTCGCCTTCATCCGGTGCGTGACTTCCTGTGCGAAACCGGCCGTACCCGGCGACTGGCCGAAAGCCATGTGCCCGCCCTTGCCGCGCAGGGCTTTTCCCGCGCCCAGATCGAAGCGCTGGCGTTGCTCGGCGCCTGATCCTTATCCCCCTTTAAAGGACCAGTTCCATGTCCATCCGTTCTTCCGATATCGACGCCGTCGACACCATCATCCTGCCGCCTGTCCGTGATCTGGGCGACGGTTTTTCCGTCCGCCGCGCACTGCCCTCGGCACATCGCCGCATGGTCGGCCCCTTCATCTTCTTCGACCAGATGGGCGAGGCGGTCTTCAACAGCGGCGAAGGGCTGGACGTGCGTCCGCACCCGCATATCGGCCTCGCGACCGTCACCTATCTGCTGGAGGGCGAGATATTGCATCGCGACTCCGTCGGCTCGGTCCAGTCGATCCGACCGGGCGAGGTCAACTGGATGACGGCAGGCAGCGGCATCGTCCATAGCGAGCGCACATCCGACGAAAACCGCGCCAGAGGCGGCAAGCTGTTCGGACTTCAGACCTGGGTCGCGCTACCAACCCGCTACGAGGAAACCGATCCCGGCTTTTCCCACCACAAGGCGCAGGACATCCCGACGATCGAGGATGCAGGTACGCGCCTGACCCTGATCGCGGGTACATCCGATGGATTGCTGTCGCCGGTAAAGACCTATTCCGACATGGTCTATGCCGACATCGCCTTGCAGGACGGCGCGCGCTACCAGTTGAAAGCCGAGCATGTGGAACGCGCCATCTACGTGGTGGCGGGCGAGGTCGAGGTGATCGGCCAGACCGGCGGCTTTGCGACCGGCGAACTGGTGGTGTTCAAGCCTGGCGCGGAAATCCTGCTGCGGGCGAAAGGCGGGGCCCGACTGATGCTGCTGGGTGGCGAACCGCTGCCGGAGAAGCGCAATATCTACTGGAACTTCGTTTCCTCCTCGGCCGAACGGATCGAGCAGGCCAAGGCCGACTGGCAGGCCCAGCGTTTCGCCAAAGTGCCGAACGAGAGCGAGTTCATCCCGCTCCCGGCCTGACTTGCCCAAGGGGGCGGGGTTAATCCCCCGCCTCGCCGTTCCAGACATGCCGCTGTCCAGACGCCGCAAGGCCGGCCAGTTGTACAAATTCCTGTCGCCAATAATCGGACTGTGGGCCGGCGAGATGGACGATGTCGGCATAATCGAATCTACCCAGTCGCGTATCGCCGCGCAGCTTCTGGCCGAAAGCCGCAACCGCGATGGCAAAGGCCATGTCCCCCTGCGGTCGACCGGCGGTGTAGATCAATGTTGCTGGGACAGGGCGTTCGATCACTCGACTGGCCGATCCCTCGGGTAATTTGTAGCGCAGGCGGACCGTGGCCAGTTCGCTCGCATCGCCGGTTCCGGCTGGCGCCTGATTGGCGGCATATTTGCGCGGTCCGGTCCAGCCTGTGTCCCCGGCCGGGACGATCTCATAAACGGCCGTCACTTGATGACCTGCGCCGATCTCGCCCGCATCGACGCGATCATCGGCGAAATCCTCCTCCGCCAAAGCGCGATTTTCATAGCCGATGAGCCGATATTGGCTGACCGCCGCCGGATTGAACTCGACCTGTATCTTCACATCCTTGGCGATGGTGAAGAGGGTAGAGGACAGTTCCTCCTCCAGCACCTTTCGCGCCTCCATCGCGCTGTCGATATAGGCATGGTTGCCATTGCCCAGATCCGCGACCGCTTCCATCATCGCGTCGTTATAATTGCCCTGGCCAAAGCCCAGTGTGGTGAGGGTGATGCCGTCTTCCCTATTCTGTTTCACCATGTCTTCCAGCCCCTGCTGGTCGGACAGGCCGACATTGAAGTCGCCGTCGGTTGCCATGACGATCCGGTTGATGCCGCCGTGGATGCGGTGGGCGCGCGCCAGATCATAGGCCATGGCCAGCGCCGGCCCACCCGCCGTTGCTCCCTGCGCGTCCAGCCCGTCCAGCGCCGCCTTGATCTCTGCCGGGTCATGGCTGCCCTCGACCAACGTTTCGACCCAGCCGGCATAGGTGATGATCGACACGCTGTCTTCAGGACGCAGCTCGTTGGCCAGCGTGGACAGCGCCTGCTTCACCAGCGGCAGCTTGTCAGCATCCTGCATCGATCCTGATACGTCGATCATGAAAACCAGGTTGGCCGGCGGCCGCTGCGACCGGGCGACATCATAGCCGCGAAGGCCGATGCGCAGCAGTCGCGTTCCGGGATTCCAGGGCGTCGTCGACATGTCGGTCGTTACGCTGAACGGCGCGCTACGGTCTGCGGGTAACGGATAGTCGTATCGGAAATAATTGATCATTTCCTCCGTCCGCACCGCGTCAGCCGGGACTGTCTGGCCGCCCAGCAGCATGTGGCGAACATTGGCGTAGGCGCCCGTGTCGACATCCACGGCGAAGGTCGAGACGGGATCATTGGCGACCTGATGGACCGGGCTGACGGGATGACCGTCATAACGGTCCATACCGGCGACAGGCGCAGCGCTGCCAAAGGCTTCATTATAGGCAAATTCGCTGGGTGGCCGGCTGCATCCGGCAAGGATCAGACCGGGTAGAAGGACGAGAGCGATGACCGAGCGGTTGCGCATGCTAGTTTCTCCACTGTTGCGGTAGAGAGAAAATAAGGGTGATGAAATGAGGCTGGCAAGCGACGAATGGAGCCGGAAAGCGGGCGAGTCCGAGGCGATGTCCTTCGCTTTCTGCACTTTTCGCAGAATTATGGGGTTTGCGATCCAGCCTGCACATCTTCTGCATCAAGGCTGCGCTAACTATTGATCGGCTGCACCCCCGTATCTGCTTTGGACCGCCGCATCCTGCCCTGACATTCAGGGAGACAAGACCATGCCTGCTGCTGCCCTGCGCCTCACCGCGCGCTTTCGCTGGAAATTGTTGCCGGCCCTGTTGGTCGTGGCCTTTGGCGACTGGCTCTTCTACCAGCGTCAGCTTTATGGGGGCTATTTCGGTCTGTTCACGCTGGCGGTATTGGGTGCGCTGCTGATCGGGCGCCCGGCTGTGCGGCATGATCGCCGCGCCTGGGTCGCGTTGGCAGCCGCCGCCTTGTTCAGTGGCGCGCTGCTTTACGATGCGTGCCTCCTGGCCTGGATACTATTCTGGATCGCAGCGACCATGGCCGCGTTGTTGCCTGCGACCGGGCGCTTCGATGACGGCTGGCGCTGGTTCCAACGCCTGTTGCTGCATGGATTGCGATCGCCCTTCATACCTCTGATCGACCTGCGCCGGCTCTTTAAGGTCCGCCTCGCGGGACGATCAAACCCCTGCGGCATCCGGGCGGCGCTCGCCACCTTTGCGCTACCCGTGATCGGCAGTGTCGTCATCCTCAGTCTGTTCGCGGCGGCCAATCCCCTGATCGAGCGTTTCTTCGACGCTTTCACGCTGCCGGAACTGTCCAACTCGCTGTTCATCCGCTGCGCTTTCTGGGGCCTGCTTTTCATCGGCATCTGGAGCCTGTTGCGGCCGCGGCTGGCGCGACGTCTGCTGCCGGCTGTGGATGGACAGGGTGATCTGGTGCTGCCCGGCGTTTCGATCGCATCGGTCACATTGTCGCTGATCGTCTTCAACCTGATCTTCGCGGCGCAAAAATCTGATGGATGTCGTCTGGCTCTGGGGCTGGGCGCCGATGCCTGATGGCATGACCCTGGCCGACTATGCCCACCGTGGCGCCTACCCCTTGATCGTGACGGCGTTGCTGGCGGCATTGTTCGTGCTGGTGACGCTGCGGCCCGGTTCGGATACGGCGCGGACGCCCGTGATCCGCAAGCTGGTCATGATCTGGATCGGCCAGAATATCATTCTGGTCGCGTCCTCCATGCTGCGCACAGCCGACTATATCGAGGCCTATTCGCTGACCCGGCTGCGCATCGCGGCACTGATCTGGATGGCGCTGGTCGGCTTTGCCCTGGCGACAATCTGTTGGCGCTTGCTGCAAGCCCGCAGCGCAAGCTGGTTGATAAACATCAATCTGGGCGCCACCGGGCTTGTGCTGGCCGCAATATGTTTCATCGATCTGGGAGAAATCGCGGCATGGTGGAACGTGCGCCATGCGCGTGAAGTGGGAGGACGAAGCGTGGCACTGGACCTCTGCCACATGCGAGTTCTGGGTGATTCCGCGCTGCTGCCTTTGTTGTCGCTGGAGCAACGTGCTGACCTGAATCCACTCTTTCGCGAACATGTTCAGGCAACGCGACTGGATATTTTTGCGCGATTGGAAGCCGGCCAGACCCCTGGCTGGACCCTGCGAGGGCAAGGGCGGCTGGTGCAGGCACGTAGGCTCGCCGCACAGATGGGGCCGATTTCACTGCAAGCAGGCGCTCGTGATTGTGGAGGTGCGCTGATCCCGCCGATGGAACACAGGTCACCAGATTCGTTCAGGCCCGAGTTGACAGGGGAGAGCGCGAAATGAT
>NZ_JBLZXE010000003.1:805000-919467 GCF_056156825.1 Sphingobium sp. RS1
GCTTTGGTGAAGCGAACCCGGAGAACTGAAACATCTCAGTACCCGGAGGAAAAGACATCAACCGAGATTCCGTTAGTAGTGGCGAGCGAACGCGGACCAGGCCAGTGCCTGGGATATAGTTAGCAGAACGATCTGGAAAGTTCGGCCATAGCGGGTGACAGCCCCGTATGCGAAAATGATATCTCAGGACTTGAGTAGGGCGGAGCACGTGAAACTCTGTCTGAACATGGGGGGACCACCCTCCAAGCCTAAATACTCGTACATGACCGATAGTGAACCAGTACCGTGAGGGAAAGGTGAAAAGCACCCCGATGAGGGGAGTGAAACAGTACCTGAAACCGGATGCCTACAAGCAGTGGGAGGGTCCTTGAGACCTGACCGCGTACCTCTTGCATAATGGGTCTGTGACTTAGTGTATCAAGCAAGCTTAAGCCGTTAGGTGTAGGCGCAGCGAAAGCGAGTCTGAATAGGGCGACCATAGTTTGATGCATTAGACCCGAAACCCGGCGATCTATGCATGACCAGGTTGAAGGTGCGGTAACACGCACTGGAGGACCGAACCGTTCAATGTTGAAAAATTGTCGGATGAGTTGTGCTTAGGGGTGAAAGGCCAATCAAGCCGGGAAATAGCTGGTTCTCCGCGAAATCTATTGAGGTAGAGCGTCGAATATTTGCCGTTGGGGGTAGAGCACTGGATGGATGCGGGGGTCGCGAGATCTACCAATTCTAACCAAACTCCGAATACCAACGAGTCTAGTTCGGCAGACAGACGGCGGGTGCTAAGGTCCGTCGTCAAAAGGGAAACAGCCCTAACCTACAGCTAAGGTCCCCAAGTCACGTCTAAGTGGGAAAGCATGTGGGATTTCCAAAACAACCAGGAGGTTGGCTTAGAAGCAGCCATCCTTTAAAGAAAGCGTAACAGCTCACTGGTCTAAACAAGAGATCCTGCGGCGAAGATGTAACGGGGCTCAAGACGTGCACCGAAGCTTAGGGTTCAGTCTTTGACTGAGCGGTAGCGGAGCGTTCCGTAGGCCGTTGAAGCGGAAGGGTAACCGACCGTGGAGGTATCGGAAGTGCGAATGCAGACATGAGTAGCGATTAACAGTGTGAGATGCACTGTCGCCGAAATTCCAAGGGTTCCTGCTTAAAGCTAATCTGAGCAGGGTAAGCCGGCCCCTAAGACGAGCCCGAAGGGGGTAGTCGATGGGAACCACGTTAATATTCGTGGGCCTGGTGGTGTGTGACGGATGCCGTAACTGGTCAGGGCTTATTGGATTGCTCCTGGCTGGGAAGGTGTCCCAGGAAATAGCCCCACCGTATAGACCGTACCCTAAACCGACACAGGTGGAATGGTAGAGTATACCAAGGCGTTTGAGAGAAGTATCCTGAAGGAACTCGGCAAATTGCCTCCGTACCTTCGGAAGAAGGAGGCCCCATCTATGCGCAAGCACTGATGGGGGGCACAGGCCAGGGGGTAGCGACTGTTTAGCAAAAACACAGGGCTCTGCTAAGTCGGCTTCAAGACGACGTATAGGGCCTGACGCCTGCCCGGTGCCTGAAGGTTAAGAGGAGGAGTGCAAGCTCTGAATTGAAGCCCAGGTAAACGGCGGCCGTAACTATAACGGTCCTAAGGTAGCGAAATTCCTTGTCGGGTAAGTTCCGACCTGCACGAATGGCGTAACGACTTCCCCACTGTCTCCAGGATATGCTCAGCGAAATTGAATTCTCCGTGAAGATGCGGAGTACCCGCGGTTAGACGGAAAGACCCCGTGCACCTTTACTGCAGCTTCAGAGTGGCATTAGGAAAGAACTGTGTAGCATAGGTGGGAGGCTTTGAAGCGATGACGCCAGTTGTCGTGGAGCCATAGGTGAAATACCACCCTGTTGTTTTCTGATGTCTAACCTCGCACCGTTATCCGGTGCAGGGACCCTCTGTGGCGGGTAGTTTGACTGGGGCGGTCGCCTCCTAAAGAGTAACGGAGGCGCGCGATGGTGGGCTCAGGACGGTTGGAAACCGTCTGTTAGAGTGCAATGGCATAAGCCCGCCTGACTGCGAGACTGACAAGTCGAGCAGAGACGAAAGTCGGTCATAGTGATCCGGTGGTCCCTCGTGGAAGGGCCATCGCTCAACGGATAAAAGGTACGCCGGGGATAACAGGCTGATGATTCCCAAGAGCTCATATCGACGGAATCGTTTGGCACCTCGATGTCGGCTCATCACATCCTGGGGCTGGAGCAGGTCCCAAGGGTTTGGCTGTTCGCCAATTAAAGTGGTACGTGAGCTGGGTTCAGAACGTCGCGAGACAGTTTGGTCCCTATCTGCCGTGGGCGTCGAAATTTGAGAGGAGTTGACCCTAGTACGAGAGGACCGGGTTGAACATACCTCTGGTGTACCTGTCGTCACGCCAGTGGCGCAGCAGGGTAGCTATGTATGGACGGGATAACCGCTGAAAGCATCTAAGCGGGAAGCCTCCCTCAAGATAAGATTTCTTCGAGCCGTCGTAGACCACGACGTTGATAGGCTGGATGTGGAAGTGCGGTAACGCATGGAGCTAACCAGTCCTAATTGCTCTGATCACGCTTAAACGGTTCTTATGAACCGCAGAGTCCCACCATCAACAACAGCACTGGACAAAGCACCAGCGCAGACGTTGAAAATGGCGGTTATAAAACAAGCCAGATCTACTAAGTTGTTTGAACGTTCATTTTCTCAAGTGAAAATGAAAACGCGGCTGTTGCCGTGTTTGACAAGCAAACACTCATGTGCACGGCACCGATTAAAACCCTTATATGCGCAAGCTTCATTGCTTGGTGACCATAGCGTCTGTGACCCACCCGATCCCATCCCGAACTCGGCCGTGAAACCAGTCTGCGCCGATGGTACTATTGCTTAAGCACTGGAAGAGTAGGGCGTCGCCAGGCATTGTAGCTCGCGCATATATCTAAAACCCATCACAATGTTCGCGACCTCCGGTCACGCCTCTGGCGCGGGATGGCTGCTATCCTCCATACCGGCTTTTCCCTTGCTTTTATGCATGTACCTCGACCTGTGCGACGAGGCGTTCCTGTGTCCCAAGCAGGGAAATCACGCCGTTCAAGACCAAAAGCCAGATATACTTCCCACGTTCGAGATGTTCGGCATAGAATGGCAGGCCAACGCTATCACGCCAGATGAGTTTGCAGAGGCGGCCGCGTCGTTGCCTACGATCAATGGGAGCGACTGCGGGAGTTCGTGCCCGGTGGCCGTAAGGGCAAGCGGGGCACTCGCAGCGATGGATGGCCTGCTGCCGGTTTGGTGGACACTGAGATAGGCTCAATCAAGCTACACCAGCGTTCCATTCGCAATCTATGGGGCTGAGATAGCCAAGGGTCGAGTGCCTCCGGGTCGGATTGTAGAAGTATTCGATATAGTCGAACACATCGGCCTTCGTCTGGGCTCTCGATCGGTAGACCTTCTTTCCGATCCGCTCGGTCTTGAGGGATGAGACCCGAAGGGCGGCCAAGCCAACAAACTTTCCATGGCTGCATTATCCCAGCAGTTTCCCGACCTGCTCATCGAACAGGTGACGCCATTATCTGCCATGAGCCGCTGGAACTGCTCGCTCGTATATTGGCTACCCTGATCTGAGTGATGCAGCAGGGCATCAGGTTTTCCACGCCTCCAGATTGCCATCATCAGGGCTTCGGTGACGAGTTGCGCCGTCATGCTGTCACTCATCGACCTCCTGAGCCTGTCGAAGGGCCACCACGCGACGCGAGAACAGGTCGATGACAGCAGCCACGTAGAGCCGTCCTTCTGCGGTCCAGATATAGGTGAAGTCCGCCACCCATTTCTGGTTGGGCCTGTCGGCCGTGAACTGGCGATCCAGCAGATTGCCGGCAATGACGGATCGCTCGCCCTGACCTTTGGGAAGACCGCTGGATTCTCGTATCCAAGGGATAAGTGCGGTCTCTTCTGGTTGTAGTCTTCTCCCCAGGCGGAGATCACCACACGGGCGTGGTCAAGGCTCAGGAACAGGGTCTCGTTGACCGGCTCGTCGCGCACGCGACCGTTGAAGCTCTCGGCGTAGCCATTCTGCATCGGCTTGCCCGGGGCAATGCATGATGTCACTGCATCGCTATTCCCGATCAGCCCGGCACTAGCCGACAAATGGAGCAGCGCCATGTGCAGGGCGATCGCGCAATGCTGTCCAACTGACAATGAGATTGGCGCGAAATTAGCGGATGTACCTGGCCATGTGGCCCATCGCCTGATCAATCTGCAGGTCAAAGGTGATGCGATGGTTTGAGCCGGAGGCGGCCGACCCGATGCCGGCCGCATCGCAGCCATCAGTCGCGATAATAGCCGACGCCGACCACATGATCGCCGACCAGCCGAACCAACGATGACTTGCGCTCGATATGATTGTCAGCGCGGTTCAGCCAGACATAGTCGATATGCCCATGGCCCTTCGTCTGCGCGATCTGGATCATCTCCTGCACAATCGGCTTGCCCTCTGCGTCGGTCAAGCGGCTGACGTCGGTGCCGACCATCGATGGTTTGGCGCCATAGGCCTCATAGACTCCATTGAGATCGAAGACGAACACATAGAGTTCGCCGGTGTTGAAGGGGCCGTGCCGCTGGTTGAACTCGGCGAGCGCCTTGTCCGTGCCAACGCGATCGAATTCAGCGACAGCCTTGTCCAGCATCGACTGCGCTTGGGCGGCGCCGGCATGGGCGGCGGCGTTGGCGGCAGTGGCTTGAAGCGCGGCTACGCAAAGGCCGGTGATCAGTATGCGGGGAATGAACCTCATCATGTACCTCCTGCGTCGCCTGCAATTCGTTCGGCGACAGCAATCGGTTACCCCTGCGAAAAGATGTCGTCTTAGGCGCAGATCAAATTGACCTTTGGTATAAGGGTGACCGTCATGCCTGATCTTCCTGTCAACGGCTGCAGGCCGTCCGCTGACCTGTTGCTCACGGCAATCGCCGAGACGGCAAAGGCCAAGGGATGTTCCGTAATGTGGTCTGGCGGCGGCGCGGATGGTGCAGCGGGCATGGCCGCCATGCTGGCGGCGAACGGCAGAGCCTGCACTCAACCGCTAGAGACTGCCCTGATCGACGAACGTATCATTGCTGCTCGGACCAAAGGCGTCATGGTGGCCATGGCGGCAGCGGAGTTGGGGGCGGAAGCTCTTTTCCCGGGAACTGCCCATGCTGCATGATCATCGCTTTGCGCCGCTGGACGACCGAATCAGACTGAAATTGGCGAGCATATTGGTCGCGCTGAGCCAGGACGTGGAAAGCATCGGCGCGGCTATATGCGATGTCGCCGGGGTTGCTGATCAGTACTGCATGGAATTGCAGCGCATCGATCTTGTCGTGCAGAAACAACGTGAAATCGTCCGGATCATCGATCCGGTTGATGTTCAACAAGCCATTCGTTCGATCCCGATCGAGGCATTGCGAACCATGCTGTTGGAATGAAAGGGGGGGATCAACGCATGGTGCTGCTGTCGGGGAGCATGAGTGAGCGCAGAGGAGATGGTGCCGCGAAATAATAGCCTTGCGCCCTGTCACATCCTTCGCGGCGCAAGATGGCGAGCTGGCTTGCATTTTCAACGCCCTCCGCGATCGTGGTCATGTTCAAAGCTCTTGCCAATGCGATGACTGCGCGAACGATGGCGAGGGTGCTCTCCTGCTGTTCCAACCCCTGGACGAAGGACTTGTCGATCTTGATTGTGTCGAACGGGAATGCGCGCAGGTAGTTCAGCGAGGAATAGCCGGTGCCAAAGTCGTCAAGCGCGATCCGTACGCCCAGCGCGCGAATATCCCGGAGGGCGTGAAGATTGCCAAGATGATCCTGCATGAAGATATTCTCGGTGATTTCCAGTTCGATGCGTGTGTTGTCGACGCTGGTTTCGCGCAATATGGCTGCGAAACGCTCGACAAAGCCCGGCGATCGCAACTGTGTTGGCGACAGGTTGATCGCAACGGTACAGTCTAGAGGCCAGTTGGGCAGATCTTCGCATGCGCGTCGGATCGCAAATTCGCCCAGTCGCGTGATGAGGCCGCTATCTTCCGCCAGTGGTATGAAGCTGTTTGGCATCATCAACCCCAGCTGTGGATGGCGCCAGCGCATCAGCCCTTCATGGGCGACAATTTGTTCCGGCCGGTTCCATCGTGTCGGCAAATATGATCGCGACATCTATATTCAAGCGACCTACAGTCCGATTTTCGACTTGGACAACCAGCCTGTCCGGGTCGTCAAATATGCTTATGACATAACGGATCAGATTCAGCTCGAAAAGCGTATATCCGAACGATCCGTCGATATGAACAAGGTTGTCGATGCGCTCAGTACCTCCATACTGAACATCGTGCAACAGACCGGCAACGCTACCGGTTTGGCAGAGGAAACGCAGTTCAACGCCAACCAAGGGTTCGAGGCATTGGGCACTGCCATTCAGTCGATCGAACAGATTCAGCAAGCCACGACGGAGGTGGCTGACATTGTCTCGATCATCGGTGACCTCGCAGGTCAGACCAATGTGCTCGCCTTCAATGCGGCGATCGAAGCGGCGCGGGCGGGCGAACATGGCGTCGGATTTTCGGTCGTTGCCGATGAGGTCCGCAAGCTGGCCGAACGCAGCGGCGAAGCAGCAGGCAAGATCCACAAATTGATCGACCTCTCGTCCGCTTTGGTGGGGCAGGGCAATGAGCGGTCACAGAATGCCCGCCACGCCTTTGCTGCCATTGTCGAAAGCGTGCGCAAGACGAATGGGGCGATCGGTGAAATCAGTCGCGCCGCGAACGGACAAAAGGAGGTGACCGATCGTGTCATCGCCCTCATCAATGATCTAGGGCAGGCCGCGCAGGGCAAGGTTGCATGAACGCCCCAGTCTCCATTGACGTGGCACGTTGCGGGGCGCTCGATCAAATGACGGTGGGGTTGATCCGCCTCGCCAATCTCACAATAGCCATGCCGGTCGATCGAATTCGCGAGATGGTGGCTAGGCCGACAAACTTTGAGCCTGCGCCGGGGCCGCGCGGGTTGATCGTTGGGGCTATCATTTTGCGCGGCACCATAATTCCCGTCGTCGACCTTGCGCAAGCGCTGGGCGCTGCTGCTGATCCCAGTGACGACTGCACGATGGTAGTCATCGTTCATATGGGCCAGCAACTGATCGGCGTACTCGCAAATGGTCCCGAAGGCGTTCATTCGATTGGCACCGGATTGATCCAGCCGATGAATTTGGGCACCGTCGATATCGCCAGCCGACTGCTTGTCGGCAGCTTCGTTCTGGGCGCCGCTCTGGTCTATCTTTTGGATACGAACGCAATCGCCGACCTGCCTGGCGTCTGGATGACGAGCGAGCGGCCGCGCTCTGGCGAAACGGAATCCCGCGGTCAGCAATTTTTGACCATCCGGATTTCCCAACATATATTTGCAATCGACATCGGCGTCGTGCGCGCTGTTCTGCCAAAGCCCGACATTCTTCCGCCTCCCTGTGACATAGACGGGTGGGAGGGATTCGTTACCTATCTGGGATGCAAGGTTGCGCTTGTTAGGTCGCACTGGTGCCTTGGTATCGGCGACGCCGGGGGGGATGTGAAGGCCGCATTGATTCTGCAAATGTCCGATAACTGCCAAATTGCGCTGATTATTGATCAGGTGTGTGCTTTAGAACGCTTCGCCATCGACACTATACGTCCGATGCCCCCTCTCGTTTCGCTGCACCCTGAATTGTTTCTGGGTGTTCAATCGAGAATGGATGGCGATCACTACTATGTAATCGACCCTAAAATGCTGTCATCTGACGACAGGGTCGCCAGCCTTATGAGGGTGTCCGACACCGCAGGGCAGGTGCGCACAAGTACCTGTCATGATAGGACTTCACCTGCGACAGGCGTGGCGCATCTTCTGGTTGAGATGGATTGGACATGTGCGGTGCCACTGCATCAGATCAGCCAGGTTAACGCATTCCCGCACCATGTGCGGGCTTTGCCTGATCGTGAAAGATGGTTGATCGGGGAATGCGCTCAGCGCGATGTCTCGCTCCCTATCATCGACCTTGCCTGTCTGCTGGGAATGCAGCCGACGACATTGAATGGCCATGCACGCCTACTGATAGTTGAACGTGAAGGACGAAGTATTGCCTTGGCGGTAAATGGTCTGCGAAATATTATTGTGGGGCGCAGGGAGGCGATTGGGACAAGGGCCGGGTTTGCGATTCCCGATCTCGATACAGCGGTCCCAGAAGCCATTTTGGTTCAGCCGTGCGCGCGGCGAGCGATGTGCTATCCTGTTCTCGACATAGAAGATTTGCTCCGTAGACACGCGCTTTTTTGACAAGCATAGGACCAGCAACGGCTGCCGTTGGAGGGTTTGACAGTCACCATGAAGATCATAGGGCGCTGACCTGCCCCCTTGCTCAGTGGCCCAGAGACCATGATAGTCTGGACCACGAAAGGAACGACGGCTGCCATTCAAGAAGCACAAGCCGGAAGAGATCATCGGCAAGCTGCGTGAAGTTGAAACCGCTCTGGCGCAGGGGACTTCTACCGCCGAAGAATGCCATCGGATCGGGGTCAGCGAGCAGACCTGTTATCGCTGGCGCAAGGAATATGGCGGGCTGAAGACCGACCAGGCACGGCGGATGAAAGATCTGGAGAAGGAAAACCAGCGGCTGCACCGGCCTATCTCGGACCTGACGCTGGACAAGCTGATCCTGGAGGCGGCGGGCGATGTCGGGAGAACCTGGCGGTGCCAGGCCAGCATCCCTGCCCACTTTCGCGGCAGTCGAGCTTTCTGCCCCGGTTCCGGCACTGCCGGCGCCCGGCAGTCATATCGGGATCGAACTGCCCTCGGGTGTGAAGCTGATCGTGGATGCCGACATAGATGCCGACGCACCGGCACGGGTCATTGCCGTTCTCAAGCGATGATCCCACTGCCACCTTCCACCCAATTTTATCTGGCCTGCGGCGCGACCGACATGCGCAGGCGGCTCTGACGCGAGGTCGCGCAAGGTCACGGTAGTGGCTGTCAGCTTGGTGATGATCGCACTGGTGATGGAGCGGCTTACAAAATATTCACCGGTAAAACTGGAGTGGATGCGAAGCAGCGCCCTTGCCGATCGCGTCCTCGATATGGCTGCGGACCTTGGCGCCAGCCTTGTCGTCGATCAGCGGGCCGATCGGGCTGGCGGGATCGTCGCCGCGGCCGAGCTTCAAGGCATCGGCAGCCTTGGCAAAGGCATCAACGAAGCGGTCGTAAATCCCCGCCTGCACATAGAAGCGATTGGCGCAGACGCAGGTCTGTCCGGCATTGCGAAACTTGGAATCGATGGCGCTCCGCATCGCCTGGTCCAGATTGGCATCATCGAACACGATGAAGGGCGCATTGCCGCCCAGTTCCAGGCTGAGCTTCTTGATGGTTGGCGCACTCTGGGCATAGAGCAGCGCACCGACCTTGGCCGATCCGGTGAAGCTGAGCTTGCGCACCACCGGGCTTGCCGTCAGCGCGCCGCCAATCACGCGGGCCTGCCCCGTGACGATATTCTGCACGCCATCGGGCAACCCGGCCTCCTGCGCCAGCGCACCCAGCGCGAGCGCGGTCAGCGCGGGGGCTGGGGATGGGGATGACGTCGCCATAGGCGCGCTTGGCTTCCTCGGCGAACCATGAAGTTCGCGGCATAGCGCCCTTCTCCCTTGGTCTCGGCCAGAGGCTTGCCCCGTTCGGCAGTCAGGATCGCGGCCAGCTGTTCCTCATGGGCAAGGATCAGCGCATGGTGGCGCAGCAATATGGCCGACCGGTCCGCCGCGCTACGCGCCGCCCAGAGCGGGAAGGCGCGTTCGGCGGCGGCAATGGCCTGCTCGGTTTCTGCGGTGCCCAGGCGCGGCACGCTGCCGACCGGGTTGTCATCGGCGGGGTTGAGCACGTCACGTCGGCTAAACCCTGTCGCTGCCGCCGACGACCGTCAATATTCTTCCGCCAGCCGGTGCAGGCCCGCGCCGATGGCGGCACCGATCGAGTCGGGTGATTCCTGCGCCAGTTGCATCTGGCCTACCCGAATGCTGGTTTCGATCACATGGCGGCATCGGACGAAGCGGCGCGCCTGATAGGCGGCAAGGCCCGCCTCGATACCGTCCGCCCGGTCCAGTTCCTCGGTCAGGACCAGCGCGCTTTCCACCGCCATGCCCGCACCGCAGGCCATGTGCGGCGTGGTAGCATGGACCGCGTCGCCCAGCAGCACGATATGCCCGCTATGCCACGGCCCCGGTTGCAGGGCGGCGGCCAGCGGGCGATAGTTGATCCAGTCGTCGCGCGTCATATGATCGCGTATCCAACCGGCATTGCCGCCGAAATCGGCCAGATTTTCGTGCAGCTGGACGAACAGTTCCTCGTCGGTGAAATGGGTTTCGCGTGGCACATGCGGGGTCAGCATCCACAGATAGACCATCTCCGCGCCGCAGCGGTTGATGCCGGCCGGCACCCGATGACCGAAATAGAATTCGCCCTTCGTCAGTGTCGGCGGACGGCGGATCGACAGGCGCCAGCATCCCTGCCCGGTTGGCTGCGCCTCGGCCATATGGGGGAAGGCAAGCCGTCGCACGCCCGAATAGATGCTGTCCGCGCCCACGACGATGTCGAAATCGCCTCGTTCGCCATTGGTGAAGGTCACGGCTACGCCGCCATCGTCGCGCTGGTCGAGCGCGCTGACCGACAGGCCGAGCCGGATGGCAATGGGTAGTGCGCGCACCCGCGTCTGCATGATCCGGTGCAATACCGGGCGCATGATGCCGCCGGTCGCGGGCAGTCCTTCCTCCAGCGCCGGCTCGTCCAGATCGTGTAACCGGGTGCCGTCATAACGGAAGATGGTCGCCCCTTCGGCAATGGCGCCCTGTGCCTTGATCGCGTCCAGCAGGCCCAGACGGCGATAGGCGCGCAGCGTCGGCCCGGTGATGGTGATCCCCGCGCCATAGACGCGCCATTCGGGATCGATGTCGACCAGCATGACATCGCCGCCGCGCTCGGCGAAGCGGATCGCAGCGGCCATGCCGCCGATCCCGCCGCCCACGATCAGGATGCGCCTGCCCGAAATCAGCCCCGAAACCATGAATGCTATCCTCCCCGCCGCGTCTTCTGTTCGACCACTTATCGGTGGGCGGGGCGCGGGCGGAAAATCCTTTGGGTCAATAGCTGCTATCAGGTGCGTGGATAGCAATGCCGGTCGTTTCGCGCCCGTCCACGCCCGCAGATAGGTGCCATCCAGCAAATCAATGTGACTTTTCCGTCGCGCTCGCCAGAATTGCCCAAAATCAAATCATATTGGGGAGAGAGACATGCGTAATCTTTTGCTGGCCACCACAGCCATTGCCGGCATTCTGGGTGCCACGCCCGCATGGGCGCAGGCGCCGGAACAGGCGCCAGAGCAGGCGGCCGATCAGTCGGCGCAGGGTTCGGTGGGCCTGGATGAAATCGTCGTCACCGCGCAGCGCAAGGAAGAAAGCGCGCAGAAGGCCGCTGTCGCTATCGATGCGGTGACCGGCAACGACCTGTTGCAGCAGGGTATCGCCAAGGCTGAAGACATTACCAAGACTGTACCCGCCATCAGCATCACCAATGGCGGCGGTTCGAATACATCGATTTTCATCCGCGGCGTCGGCAATATCACGTCGAGCAGCTATAATGACCCGGCGGTGACGCCCAGCTATGACGGCGTTGTGCTGGCGCGTGCGGCGGGTGCCTTCGGCTCGGCCTTCTACGACCTTGCCCGTGTCGAGGTGCTCAAGGGACCACAGGGCATCCTCTATGGTCGCAATGCGACCGGCGGTGCGGTCAATATCATCCCCGCTCGCCCGGAGCTTGGCAAGAATGGCGCCGGCTTCAACGTCTCCTTCGGTAATTATGACGCGGTCAGCGCCGATGGCTATCTGAACTTCGCCACCAGCGACAACAGCGCCCTGCGCCTCGCTGCCACGCGCCAGGTGCATGACGGCTATAATCGCGACGGCAGTGACGATCTGAAGCGCACCGGGCTGCGCGGCCAGTTTCTGATCGAACCCAGCGACGCGCTGACTCTGCGTGTCGGGGCGGACTGGACCAAGGTGGGCGGGGTCGGGCCGGGGGGCAGCTATATCGGTGCCTACACGCCCGGAGCCTCCGGCTATACTTTCACGCCCAGCGGCTTCGATGCGTCGGAAGGCTATAATACGGCCGCCGCCAACGCCTATCGGCAAACGCTGATCGGCGCGCCCGGTTTCGGCTTCCTCAACGCCATGAACCAGGACCAGTCGGTCGACTATGTCTATTGGGGCGTGAATGCCGAACTGAACTGGAAGACCGATGTCGGCACGTTCACCCTGATCCCCGCTTATCGCAAGTCGAAGGGGTCGAGCTATTTCTACGGTCCGGCATTCAACACCGCCTATACGGCCGAAACGGACAAGCAATATAGTCTGGAGGCGCGCCTCGCCGGATCGGTCGGCATGATCGACTATGTCGTTGGTGGCTTCTATTTCAACGAAACGATCGATGCCAACAACGAATATAATCAGGAATTCGTGCTGCCGATCCAGTCCTACACGCACAAGACGAAAAGCTGGGCCGGCTTTGGCCAGTTGACCGCGCATGTCAGCGATCGTTTCCGCCTCGTCGGTGGCGCGCGCTACACCCATGACAAGAAGTCGATGGACGGCATCATCAACAATTTCATCACCTTCTGCGGTGGCCTGCCGCCGGCCAACATCGTGCCGCCGGCGTCCTTCGCGGCCGGTTGCGCGGCGCCCGGTGCGCTGCCGCGCTATCCCAATTTCCTGACCACCGGCGACACGGTGAACTGGCTCGTCAGCAATGGCTGGATCGCGGCGGGCAGCACCGACCAGGCCAATCCGCAGGTTTTCCCCCTGCTCAACGGCACCGGCACGATCCTGAAGACCTATAATCCGGTCGTCGACAGCGGCACTTATTCGCGCGTCACCTGGAAAGCATCGGCGGAATTTGATGTCGGCCCGCAGAACCTGCTCTATGCTACGGCGGAAACCGGCTATCGCGCCGGCGGTTTCCAGTTGGCGGAGGGCAAGTCCCGCTACGATCCCGAATTTATCACTGCCTATACGGTCGGGTCCAAGAACCGCTTTTTCAACAACCGGGTCCAGCTCAATCTCGAAGGCTTCTACTGGAAATATAAGGACCAGCAGATAACCTATTTCACCGTCGATACGAGCGGAACGCTGATAAATTCGAACGAAAATGCGGGCAAGGCCACGATCAAGGGCTTCGATGTCGATGCGGTGGTCAAGGCGACCCGGACGACGACGCTGAATGCCAAGGTGCAATATCTCAAGGCGACTTATGACGACCTGCACCTCTACACCGCATCGCCGCGCGACAATATCGCCTGTCCCTTCACATTGACCGGTGCCACCGCGGGCGGCGCCCCGGTTAAGGACTTCAACTGTTCGGGCAAGCCCTTGCTCTATTCGCCCAAATGGACCGTCAATCTGGGCGCGGAGCAGGTGGTGCCGATCGGCCGGTCGCTCGAACTGGTCGGCAATGTCGCGACCGCCTGGCGCGACGACCAGTGGGGCGCGTTCGAATATCTCGATTTCGAACATATCCGCGCCTATTGGCAGACGGACCTCAACCTGACCCTGCGTGCGGCCGATGGTGGCTGGTCGCTGGGGGCCTTCCTCTACAATCTGGAGAATAAGCGTCGGGTCGCAACGCCGCAACGTTCGCCGATCGGCATGGCGGTCGCCCGCTATACCGCGCCGCAAACCTATGGGGTGCGCTTCTCGGCAAACTTCTGATCGGACGGGGGGTAAAGGGGGAAGAGGGCAGGGCGTGTGTCCTGCCCTCGACATTCATGGAGAGGAACAGGCATGCAGGTTGATCGACGGCTATTCCTTGGCGGTGCCGGTGCGCTCGGCGCCTTGGCCGCCAGCGGCGAAGGGCGGGCCGCTTCCGCCAAAATCAGGCGGCCCAACATCGTCTTCATCATGGCCGACGATCTGGGCTATGCCGACCTGTCGTGCACCGGGTCGCATCATATCAGGACACCCGCGATCGACAGTATCGCCGCGCAGGGCATCCAGCTCAGCCAGGGCTATGCGAACAGTTCCATCTGCTCGCCGACCCGCACCGCGCTGCTGACCGGATGCTACCAATATCGCTTTGCGATCGGGATCGAGGAACCGCTGGGGCCGGCCGCGCCGCAGGGGATCGGCGTCCCGCTCGACCGGCCGACCATCGCCTCGGTCATGCGGGCGATCGGCTATCGCACCAAATTGATCGGCAAATGGCATCTGGGTGAACCGCCCAAACATAGCCCGCTGCACCATGGCTATGACGAGTTTTTCGGCATCGTCGAAGGTGCGGCCGACTATTTCCGGCACCATATGGTGATGGGCGGCAAGGATGTCGGCATCGGCCTGGCACAGGGCGACACGCCGATCGAGCGCAACGGCTATCTGACCGACCTGTTCGGGGATGAGGCGGTGAAGACGATCGAGCAGGCCGGCGACGCGCCTTTCTTCATGAGCCTGCACTTCAACGCGCCGCACTGGCCCTGGGAAGGGCGGGAGGATGCGGCCGTGGCGCCGACGCTCGGCGCGTCCTTCCACTATAATGGCGGCAGCCTGCCCAAATATAAGGAAATGGTCGAGGCGATGGACCAGAATGTCGCCAAATTGCTCGCCGCGTTGGAGCGGAGCGGGAAGGCGGACGATACCATCGTCATCTTCACCAGCGACAATGGCGGGGAGCGTTTCTCCGAAACCTGGCCCTTCACCGGGATCAAGGGAGAGTTACTGGAGGGCGGCATCCGCGTGCCGCTGCTGATGCGCTGGCCGGGCAGGATCGCGGCCGGCTCGACCTCCGATCAGGTGATGATCTCGATGGATTTCCTGCCGACCCTGCTGGCAATGGCAGGGGGCAGCGTCGCCAGGGCCGGGACGTTCGACGGCATGGACTTGTCGGCGCAACTGACCGGCAAGGCGGCGCCGGCCACGCGCGCGCTCTATTGGCGCTACAAGGGCAATGGGCAGGCGGCGCTGCGCGAGGGCGACTGGAAATATCTGAAGCTGGGCGGGAAGGAGCATCTGTTCAATCTGGCGCAGGATGCGCGGGAACGGGCCGACCACGCCGAGGATGATCCCGCCCGGCTGAAGGCGATGCGGCTGCAATGGGACAGCTGGAATGCGCAGATGCTGCCCTATCCGCTGGGCAGTTTCAGTGAGGATGTGCGGGACCATTATGCGGATCGGTATTGAAGCATGACGATTATCGTGACGGGTGCGGGCGGTTTTGTCGGGCGGCAACTGGTGCAACGGTTGCTGGCGGCAGGGCAATCGGTCGTGGGCATGGATGCGGCGGCGGGTGGCATCCCCGCCGGCGCGCGCGCGGTCGTAGGTGACATCTGCTCCGCCGGGGTACGGGCGGAGGCGTTTGCCGACGGCTGCACGGCGCTGGTCCATCTCGCCACCGTGCCGGGTGGCGCGGCGGAGGCCGATCCGGCGGCATCGCGCCGGGTCAATATCGACGCCATGTACGACCTGCTGGACGCGGCGAAGGCGGCGGGGAAGCGGCCCCGCGTCGTCTATGCCAGTTCGATCGCGGTGTTCGGCGATCCGCTGCCGGCGCAGGGGGTGGATGACCAGACTCCGCTGGCACCGCGCATGGTCTATGGCGGGCACAAGGCGATGATGGAGGTCGCCGTCGCGATGATGCACCATCGCGGCGAGATCGAAGGGGTCAGCGTTCGCCTGCCCGGCATCCTCGCCCGGCCCAAGGGCCCGTCGGGCATGAAATCCGCCTTCATGAGCGACCTGTTCCATGCCCTGCGCGCGGGCGAGCCTTTCACCTGTCCGGTGTCGGCGGATGCGACCATCTGGGCGCAGTCGGTCAGCCGCTGTGCCGACAATCTGCTCCATGCGATCGATATGGACGCATCCCTGATGCCGGCTACGCGCGTTGTGACGCTCCCGGCGCAGCGCATCACCATGGGCGATCTGGCGGCGGAAATCGCGCGCCAGTGCGGCACGTCGGCCGATCTGGTCAGCTATCGCCCGGACGCCGCGCTGGAGGCAGCCTTTGGCGCCCATCCGCCCCTGTCCACGCCCGCTGCCGACCGTGCCGGCTTTGCCCATGATGGCGATGTTGCTAGGCTGGTGGCCAATGCATTGTCGGTCATAGCGGCAGGCTGAAAAGAGGAGAGCGACATGCGGTTCGACAGGCTGGATCTCAATCTGCTGGTGGCGCTCGACGCGCTGCTCAGCGAACGTAGCGTCAGCCTGGCGGCGGATCGCATCTGCCTGTCGCAGTCGGCGACCTCCTCCGCCCTTGGCCGCCTGCGCGAATATTTCGCCGACGACCTGCTGGTGCAGAAGGGGCGACAGATGGTGCTGACGGCCCGCGCAGAGGGGCTGGTCGAACCGGTGCGCGCGGTGCTGGAGCAGATCCGCACCACCATCGCGGTGCCGCCGCCGTTCGATCCGGCGACGTCGGAACGCACGATCCGCATCATGGCATCGGACTATATGACCGAAGTGCTGCTGGCCGGGGCGATGACCGATCTGCAAGGGCAGGCGCCCGGCATGCGGTTCGAAATCCAGTCGCTGACCGAAGTACTGCTGGACTCGCTGGAGCGCGGCGCGATCGACCTGCTCGTCACCATCGACTATGCGATTTCCGCCGATCATCCGAGCCAGATATTGTTCGAGGATGACTATGTCGTCGTCGGCTGGAACGGCAACCCCGCCATGGCCGAACCGATGACGAAGGAGCAATATTTCGAGATGGGCCATGTCACCGCCCGTTTCGGCCGCGCGCGTGTATCGGCGTTCGAGGACTGGTTCGTACGGCGGCAAAAGCGGCAGCGCCGGATCGAGATCGTCACCCATAGCTTCCTGTCGATGGCCGGGCTGGTCATCGGCTCCAACCGGATCGCGACCATGCACCGGCGGCTGGCGACGCGTATGGCGGAATATCTGCCGCTGACGCTGCGCGAGGTGCCGATGGACATTCCGCCGATCCGGGAGGCGATCCAGTGGCATATTTCCAGCAATAACGACCCGGCGATCCGCTGGGTGGTGGAACGGATCGTCGCCGGGGCGCAAACGCCGGCGCAAGCCGGAAACAGCATCATATCGCTGAACGAAGCCCGCATCTCTCGCGAGGAACTGGCCGCCCAGTTCCTGAGCGACTCTACGCCGCGCGGCAGAAGCTAGCGCCGTGATCCGCCGCCAAGGCGATCCGTCCTAGGGAACATATATGAAGCGGTAGGTGGGTGCCTGATAGGTGAAGTCCGGCGTCAGCGCGCAATCCTGTGGCGCCTGGCCATAGGCGGCCTGATCGATGCAACGCACGGCGGAAGCAATATTGGTCATCAGTGCCACCCGGCCGACCCCGGTGGCACGCTCGCTGCCGCTGCCGCCCTTCGCTTCCGCCGACGTCGCGATTTCCCGGTCGAAGATGTGCTGGCCATTGTCGATGCGCGTCAGGCTCCACCCCATGCGCACCGTCGCGCGGCTGGAAAAGGAGATTTTGAACGGCGCGTCCATGTCGATCCAGCGTGGGGACAGGCGCACCTTCGCATCGGCCTCGTTCGGCGCCAGCAGGTTCAGCTTCTCCAGCGTCTCGCGCAGCGCCTTTTCAAAGCTGCTGCGCTTGGCCGCACCCGTGATCCCGGCGGTGGCGCCGGCACCGACCACGCCGGGCATGTCGGCGACCGGATCGATCGCGATGCGATGATAGAGCGGATGCTCCGGGGCCACTGGCCTCGGCGTGCCCGGCTTGAACGGCAGGCCGATGGGCGACAGCGGCACATCGGCGGCAAGGGCAGGGGCCGTACTGACGACAAGGGCGGCGGGGATCAGGATCAGGCGCATGGTGCGGCCATAACCGCATAATCATGCGCGACCCTTACGAGACGTCGTTAATGCCATGCTGGCACTGCCTCGCTTCAGCGGCTAAGCCACCGCCATGCACAATGTGCTTTCCTATCGCCGGATCGGCATCATCGGCACCGGCCGCGTTGCGGGCGCCATGGCGCTGGCGCTGCACGCCCATTCGGCGGCGGTCCCGCTGGTCTGGGGGCGTGATCCGACCCGGCGCGATGCGCTGGCGGCCGTGCGCCACGCAGTTGTCGCGCCCGATCTGGCGGCGATCGCGCAGACCTGCGACCTGATCCTGATCGCCGTGTCGGACGACGCCATCGCCACCGTCGCGGCCGATCTTGCCGCTTGCCTGCCCGGTGGCGCCACGCCCCTCATCCTGCATCTGAGCGGCCGCAGCGGCGCAACCCTGCTGGCGCCTTTGCAGCAACGCGGTGCGCTGACGGCGGCGGTGCATCCCGCGATGACCTTCACCGGCGATGCGGCGCGCGAGGTTGCCCGCATGGTTGGGGCCACCTTCGTCATCACGGCCGATGATCCCCTGGCCCTTGCCGCCGCCCGGCATCTTGTCGCCCTGCTGGGCGGCGTGGCGGAGCAGGTAGGGGAGGGGCAGCGTGCCCTGTATCATGCCGCGCTTTGCCATGCGGCCAATCACCTCGTCACGCTGATCGCCGGCGCGCGCGATGCGCTGTCGACGGCGGGCATAACCGATCCATCCGGATTGCTGGGCCCCTTGGTCCGCGCCGCGCTCGACAATAGTCTGGATCGTGGCATGGCCGCCCTGTCCGGTCCATTGTTGCGCGGCGATGCAGACAGTATCGGCCGACATCTGGCCGCGCTGAAGGCCGATCATCCCCAGTTGCTCCCGGCCTATCGCGCCATGGCGGGCGCAACGCTGGATGCGCTCGCGCAACATGGCCAGTCTGTGTCTCCTTCGTTGCGAACTGTGCTGGACTGACCACCTGTCTTGAAGCCTCCTTGCGTGCTAGCTAATGCGACGAAATCGCAACATGGAGCCAGCCGATCAAGCCCATTGACCTCAATCTGCTGATGACCCTCAGCATGCTGCTGCAAACCCGCAGCGTCAGCCGCTCGGCGCAACGATTGGGCCTTAGCCAGCCGACGGTCAGCCGGGCGCTTGGCCAGTTGCGACAGATATTGGCCGACCCTTTGCTGGTCCGCTCCGGCGGCGGCATGGCCTTGACCCAGCGCGGCGCGGCACTGGCCCAGCCGCTCGAAGCCTGGCTGGCGATGAGCGCGACCCTGCTGGAACCGGCGCGTTTCGATCCCGCCTTGCTGGACCGGAATTTCCGCGTCGCGGCGACCGATTATGGCGTCCTGTCGGTCGTGTCGCCCGCGCTGCCCGCCATCGGTGCAGTGGCACCGGCCTGCGGCATCGATGTGTCCGCCTTTTCCGACGACATGTTCAAGAAGCTGGTTTCAGGCGAACTGGACCTCATCATCTATGGGTTCGAACCCGATCTGTCGCTCACCCATGCGCGCCATCTCTTTCGGGAGACGCAGTCGCTGATCGTGCGGCCCGGTCATCCCATGACGGTGCATGGCTCTGATGCCATCCCCTCGCTCGATGCCTATCTCGCCTGGCCGCATGTCGCGGTCACGATCGGCGATCCCGATATCGACCATGTCCAGTCCTGTCTGGGCGACCGGGCGACGGAGCGGCAACTGGTGGCGCGCCTGCCCTATTTCTACGCCGCGCCGGACCTGATCGGCGCGACTGACGCGATCCTGACCATGCCGACCCGCGCAGCGCAGCGTTTCGCGCGGACGCATGGCTTTGTCTGCCTGCCTTGTCCGCCGGACATCAAGGGCTTCGACTATTGGGTGCTGTGGCATGAACGCAGCGCCCGCGATCCTGCAACCCTGTGGCTGATCGACCAGTTGGTCGCCGCCGTCTGATCGATCAGATCGGGCAAATGCGCTATTCAAAATTGATATTTGGCATCGGGGCGGGGATGCGACAGATGCGGCTGCGAAGCAATCGCAATTGAGAGCGCCGCAAAGGCGCCGGGGGACTTCCAAAAACCATTACCCGCCGGACTGCGCATTCTGCCGCAGTCTGATCCAGGGCGCATCCGCGCGCCCGTCCCGTATGACAACCCAAGGACTTTCCATGAAGGCCCAGACCCTTTTGCGCGCCGGCAGCGCGCTCGCCGCCAGTCTCCTGCCCGCCACCAGTTTCGCGGCTGACGCGGCCGTCGATGGCGACCAGATCGTCGTCACCGCCGCCGGGCGCGAGCAGGAGGTGCGTGACGCACCGGCCTCCATCACCGTCATCAATCGCGAAACGCTCGACCGCATGCCTTATCGCGAAGTCACCGACGCGCTGATGGAAGTGCCGGGCGTCACCGTCACGCCGGGCGAAGGCAATAGCCGCGACATCTCCATTCGTGGCATGGCGCCGCAATATACGCTCATCCTGGTCGATGGTAAGCGCCTGTCCTCGCGCGAATCCCGCACCAATGGCGGCAATATCAGCGAAGGCGGCCAGTTGCCCCCGCTCGAAGCGATCGAACGGATCGAGATCGTGCGCGGCCCCATGTCCTCGCTCTACGGGTCGGACGCGATGGGCGGTGTCGTCAACATCATCACCCGGCGCATCGGCGACGACTGGCGCGGCAGCGCGCGGGTCAACGGGACGATGCAATTGGGCAGCGACTATGGCAATTTCGCCGATGGCAATTTCTATCTGTCCGGCCCGGTGACGAAGGGCGTCGGCATCCAGTTGCAGGGCGCGATTAACCGGCGTGAAGGCGACAAGGTGATTGGCGGCACGCCCAAGCGTGAGGATGAAAGCCTGGCGGCCAAACTGGGCTTCGCGCTCAGCGACAATCATGAAATCCTGCTGGAGGCCGGCTATTATCGCCAGAAGGTCACCCAGATTTCCGGCGAGACGATCGAGGCATCCACTACGTCGCCCGAAGGCACGGTCGATATTCAGGACCAGAAGCGCAAGGTCGCCTCTATCAGCCATAGCGGCAAATGGGGCTTTGCCTCTTCGGAATCCTACGTCCAATATGAAGATGCAAAGAATGTCACCTCGCAGAAGGAAGTGAAGAACACGGTCGCGCAGAGCCTGTGGGTCGTGCCGCTGCCGTCCAACACGCTGACTGTGGGCGGCTTCTATCGCCATGAGGATCTGACCGACCTGACCGGCAACCTCCTGTCCGGTTCCACCACCACCGGGACGACCCGCACCAGTTGGGCGCTGTTCGCCGAAAATGAGCTGAAGCTGCTCGACGGTCTGGCGCTGACCGGCGGCATCCGCATGGACAAGGATGAGCAATATGGCGTCCACTGGACCCCGCGCGTCTATGCGGTGTGGAATATCAATCCGGCCTTCACGCTCAAGGGCGGCTATTCGCAGGGCTTCCGCGCGCCCAGCCTGCGCCAGACCATCCCCGACTGGGGCCAGTCCAGCCGTGGCGGCACCATCTATGGCAATCCCGATCTGGAAGCGGAAACCAGCCGCACGATCGAGGCGGCCTTGCTCTTCTCGCGCGGTCGCTTCAACGCCAGCCTGACCGCCTATGACACGCGCTTCAACGACAAGATCACCCGCGTCACCTGCGAAGTCGCCGGCGCATGGTGCATCAATGAGCCTTTGAGCTCGATCGGCCGCCCACCCACGACCTATGTGAATGTTGACAAGGCCAAGGTACGTGGCATCGAAATCGCGATCGACTTCCCGCTGACCAACACGCTGCGCGTCAATGCCACCGGCACACTGACCGATTCAGAGCAGCTGACCGGCGCGGCGGCGGGCGCGGCGCTCAACGATACGCCCAAGCAGCAGGCCAGTGCCTCGCTTAACTGGAAGCCGGATCAGCGCCTGTCCGCCTACGCCCGCGCGGTCTATCGCGGCAAGGAAGCGGTGACGGAGGCGCAGATCAGCGGCACCAACATCTTCGCCGCCAGCTATACGGTGGTGGATATCGGCGCCTCCTACAAGATTACGCCGGCCTTCACTGTCCATGGCGGCGTGCAGAATCTGTTCGACAAGCGGCTGGACTATGATGCGTCGGGCTATGTCATCGACCCGGTCCGTCTCTGGATGGGTGTAGGCGTCCGCTTCTGACCACCCTCTAATGTCGCCCGTCGCGTCTGGCGGGCGGCATCCTACTCTTCCTGCGATCCTCTCTTGTACCGCGCGCCGCTGGCAAGCTATGCCCTGTGGCAGACAGAGAAGGATGGATGCGTGGCCAAGTCGCCGACGAACATGCAGGGCAAGGCGAATGGACGGGCCGGCGAAGCGGAGGAAACCCGCCTCAACATATTGGACGTCGCGACGCTGGAATTTGCTGACAAGGGGTTGAGCGGGGCGCGGATCGACGAAATCGCCGAACGGACCGATGCGTCCAAGCGTATGATCTATTATTATTTCGGCAGCAAGGAAGGCCTGTACCGTGCGGTGCTGGAACGCGCCTATACGGCGGTGCGGGAAATCGACGCAGACAATACCCGCAGCGATCTGGCCCCTGACGCAGCCTTGCGCGACGTGGTCGGCGCGACCTTCGACTATCATCACCAGCATCCCGAATTCGTCCGGCTGGTGATGAACGAGAATATTCTGCGCGGCGCCCATATCGGCGAAATTCCCGGCATCCGCGAACGCAATCGCAAGGTGGTGGAACAGTTGCGCAACATTTTGGCGCGGGGTGTCGCCAGCGGTCATTTCCGCGAGGGTATCGACCCGCTGGAATTGCATATGACGATCAGCGCGCTGTGCTTCTACAATGTCTCCAACCGCTATACTGTTTCCTATGGCTTCGAACGTGATGTGACCGCGCCCAAGATATTGGCGCGTCGGCGGGGCAATATCATCGACATCGTCGAAAGCTGGTGCCGGGCCTGAAAGGGCGGTTGCAAAAAATAAGATAAACCTCGCTCGTCATTGCGAGCGAAGCGAAGCAATCCATCGTAGCGCGACCTAGATCGCTTCGCTTCGCTCACGATGACGGCTGGCGCAGAGTGCAGGCCTTCGCGACTTCTTTCTACCTTCTTAACGCCACGTATCATCATCGCGCTTGCCTTGCGGATCGCCGGTGATATCAATGTACGAAATAGTTAGCACAAGAATCGCGAACGGGAGAGGATTATGCGCAAGCGGATCACGCTATCTTTGGGTCTGGCCATGATGACGGCGGCCCTGACCGCAACCATGCCGGCTCGCGCCCAGCCGCCATCCCCGGCGACCTCCCCCGAACCCGCGCTGGGTGATCCGATGCCCGACCGTATCCTGACGCTGGCGAACGGCGTCACGGTCAGCGCGGATGTCACTTATTCGACCATATCCGGTTATCGTCCGATCATCCTCGACCTCTACCGCCCGGCGCAGCAGGGCAAACCACAGCAAGCCGGGCCGCTGCCGCTGGTCATCTATATCCATGGCGGCGGCTGGGCAAACGGCCATACCCGCCAGTCGGGCGCGTTCAGCGACTTTACCGCTGTGCTGGCCGACCTGTCGGCGCGCGGCTATGTCGTCGCCTCGCTCGAATATCGGCTGTCGAAGGAAGCGCCTTTCCCTGCCGCGATCGATGATGTCCGCACCGCCATCCGCTATCTGCGCGCCAATGCCACGCGCTTCGGGCTGGATGGCAGCCATGTCGCGGTCTGGGGCGGATCGGCCGGCGGGCAACTCGCGGCGCTCGCCGCCCTGCAATGCGGCAGCGCTCCGACCGGCGACGACAAGAGCAATGCGAGCCAGAGCGATTGCGTACAGGCGGGCGTCGGCTGGTATGGCGTCTATGATTTCGCGACCATGCCGCAGGCGATCGCCAACGCGGAAAATGCCTATCTCGACTGCATAAAGCCCGATTGCCCGGCCGACCGTATCAAGGCCGCCAGCCCCGCCGCCCATGTCGATGCGAAGGACCCGCCGATGCTGCTGATTCACGGCACGGAGGACAAGGTTGTGCCGGCCGACCAGTCGCGCCAACTCGCCGCCGCCTTGAAGAGCGCCGGCGTCCCGGTCACGCTGGAGATCATCAACGGCGTCGGCCATAGCTGGATCGGCGCCGATGCCGCTGCGACCCGCGATGCTTCGCTGCGCGCGCTGGACCTGACCTTCCGCTTCTTCGATACACAGCTCAAGGGCAAGAAGTGATGCGGCGGTTGCTGCTGGCGCCCAGCTTGGTTCTGGGCTTGCTGCTGTCCTCAGCCGCCCCGGCGCAGATCGTCGCACAATCCGATGGAGATCCCGTCCGCACCGAAGCAGGTCTGGTCGATGGCAAGACGCTGCCGTCGGGCGTGCGCGCCTGGCTGGGCGTACCCTTCGCTGCGCCGCCGGTGCGCGATCTGCGCTGGCGTGACCCGCAACCCCATGCGCGCTGGGATGGCGTCTGGCATGCCGATCGCTTTGCGCCGGAATGTATCCAGCCGTTGCGCGCCCGCAACCTCAACCATTATTTCGGGGAGGAGGCGATCAGCGAGGATTGTCTCTACCTCAATATCTGGGCGCCGCCCGGCCCTGCGCCGACGGGCGGCTATCCCGTCGTCACCTGGATCTATGGCGGCGGCTTCAACATCGGCTCTGCCTCAATGGCCAATTATGCGGGGGAGGCGCTGGCGGCCAGGGGTGTCGTCTATGTCGCGATCGCCTATCGCGTCGGGCCATTGGGCTTCCTTGCTCACCCGCAGCTCAGCGCCGAAAATGGCGGCAAGTCGGGCAATTATGGCCTGAAGGATCAGGTCGCGGCGCTCCGCTGGATCAAGACCAATATCGCCGGCTTCGGCGGCAATCCCGCCAATGTCACGATCGCCGGACAGTCGGCAGGCTCCATGGCCGTCTCGCTGCTTCAGGCCAGTCCGGCGACGAAAGGCCTGTTCCAGCGCGTCGTCGGCATGAGCGGCGGCGCCTTTGGCGGCATCGGCACGCCCGCGCCGCTCAAGGATGCAGAGGCCGAAGGTCTGGCCGTGCAGGAAGCGCTGGGCGTCCGGTCGATTGAACAGATGCGCGACATGCCCGCCGACAAGCTGATCGCGCTCGCCGCGCCGGTCCGCCGCAAGGCGATCACCGTCGACGGGGAGGTGGTGACTGAAACCCCGGCCGCGGCCTTCGCCGCGGGCCGCCAGAATGACGTGCCGCTGCTGCTGGGCTTTACCCGCGACGAAAGTTTCCGGTCGCTTGGCCCCATCGCATCTGTCGCCGACTATGAAGTCGCCATACGCCGCGCGTTCCCGGACAAGGCCGATGCGATCCTGAAACGCTATCCCGCCCGCACAGTACAGGAGGCACAGCGGCAGGCGCGCGATATCGAGCGCGACTCCACCCTCAATGCCCAGATGGCGCAATGGGCGCTGGCACAAAGCGCCACTGGCAAGGCGCTGGTCCACGCCTGGTTCTTCACCCGCGTGCATCCCTATCGCTCTGGCGTCACCTTCGCCGATCATGATCCCGCGACGGTGGGGGCCTATCATAGCGCCGACATCCCCTATTGGCTGGGGACGCTGGACAGCCTCAACCTGTTCCGCACCACCCGTGACTGGACCCCGGTGGATCAGGCGCTGTCGGGCGAGATGATGGATCATCTGGTCGCCTTCGCCCGCACCGGCAAGCCGGGCGCGAACTGGCCCGCCTTCAGCCCACGCAAGCCCATGGTGCTGCAACTGGGCGAGACCCGCCGCACGATCCCATGGCCGCATTTTGCCGACTGGCCGCTATTTGGCGACGCGCCGCCACCGCCGACCGACAAGCCCCGGATCAGGGATTGAACGCATGACGGATCAGGGCAGGCGGGCGGTTCTGACCGCCATGGGCGGGATCATCGCGGCATCGACATGGGCCGGCAGGGCGGGGGCGGCCACGCCCGACATGCCCGGCCTCGACTTCGTCTATGAAGCCATCGTGACGCTGGAACCGACTCAGGAGATCGGCCCGACCCCGATCGGCACCCGCCGCCGCGTGCCGATCACCGGCGGCCATTTCGCCGGGCCGCGTATCCGTGGCACGGTCGTCGCGGGCGGGGCCGACTGGCAGTTGCAGCGCGCCGACAACTGGACGGTGATAGAGGCCGACTATATGATGCGCGCCGACGATGGCACGCTCATCCATGTCCGCAATGTCGGCCTGACCAACAGCCGTGTCCCCGGCGCCACCAGCCGCTATCTGCGCACCGTTCCCAGCTTCGAGGCGCCGATCGGCCCGCATGACTGGCTTAATCAGGCGATCTTCATCGGGACGCTCGGCCCGCCGCCGGAGGATGCACCCAAGCCAGCCGTCCGCATCCGGGTCTATCGCGTCACATGAGGCGGTTTTCCATCCTTACCGGGGTCGCGGCGCTGGCTCTGGCCGGTTGCGCGACGACATCGTCCATACCGGCATCCACCGAGGCTTGCGCTCTCACCGCGCAATTCCGCTTCGTCTGCGGTGCCAACAAGCCTGAAGACCTCGCCCATATCCCCGACACGCCCTGGGTCATCGCCAGCGGCTTTGCGACCGGCGCGGGACTGAAGCTGGTGGACAGCCGCACCCGGCAGGCGCGCTTCTGGTTCACCGCCGCCGCCGATCAGGTCGCGCCTGACCCGGCCTATCCCGATTGTACGACCCCGCCCGATCCGGCGCTTTTCACCGCGCGCGGCCTCAGCCTGCGGATGACCGGGCCGGGGCAGGGCAGGCTGCTGGTCGTCAACCATGGCGGGCGTGAAGCGATCGAGGTCTTTGCCATCGATGCGCGAAACGTCTCCGCGCCGCCAAAGCTGCGCTGGCAGGGCTGCCTCGCCATGCCCGCAGGCCATGTCGCCAATGCGGTCGCTTCTTACAGCGACGGCACCGTGCTGGCCACGGTGCTGACGCGTCCCGGCACCAGCATCACCGACTTCGTGCTCGGCCGCACGACCGGCGGCGTCTACCAGCGCGGCCCGCGCGATCGCGCCTTCCGCCTGCTGCCCGGCACCGAACTGCCCGGCAATAACGGGCTGGAAACGGCACGCGACGACAGCGGCTTCTACGTCATCGCTTTCGGCCTGCGGGAGGTTGTCACCTATGCCCGCAACGACACGCGCCAGCCGCTCTGGCGCGCGCAGGCGCCCGAATTCATGCCCGACAATATCCATTGGGACGGCGACCGGCTGCTGCTCGCCGGCATGGTGCGCGATGAACCGGCCTGCGGCGGCTTGCGCCAGGTCATCGACGGCGTCGCTGACGGCATGCTCTGCCATCGCGGCTATGCCGTGGCGCAGCTCGACCCGGAAAGCCGCCGCTTCTCGCTGATCGCCTATGGCACGCCCGATCCGGTCTTCAACGGCGTATCGGCGGCCGTGCTGCTGGGCGACGACCTCTGGCTCGGTTCCTATCAAGCCGATCGGATCGCCATCCATCGCCTGCCGAAAAATGGTATGAACTAGTTAGTACATTTTGCTTGCCGAACCGCCCGGACTGGCGTAGACATGATTCTGCAAGATCGGGACATATATTCCGGCGGACGGGGAGGATCGGGCCAGTCATGGGCCAGCAGTGCATCTATATCTTGAACGGCCCCAATCTCGACCATCTGGGCGTGCGCGAACCGCATATCTATGGGACCGAGACGCTCGTCGATGTTGAAGCCGCCTGCCGGCGTGAAGCCGAAGGCTGGGACGTCGACCTGATTTTCCGCCAGACCAATGCCGAACATGAGATGGTCGGCTGGCTGCACGAAGCGCGCGTCGGCGCCATGGGCATCGTCATCAACCCAGCGGCCTTTTCCTATGCCGGCTATGCCATGCTGGATGCGCTCAAAATGTGCGATTGCCCGATCGTGGAGGTCCATATTTCCAATATCCATCGCCGGGACGAGGAATGGCGCACTCGCTCGATCATGACCCGCACGGCCACGGCGATACTGTCGGGCATGGGGACGGACGGTTATGCGCTGGCCGTGCGCCACCTGCTGCACCTTGGCCAGCGGCGGAATGCGGCATGAGGGCGGTCGATCCTGCCGCGCTGCTGCGCCCCACCCGCGCGCGCATCGGTGTGCTGGCGCTCATCAGCGTCGCCACCCTGCTCAACTATATGGACCGCGCCGTGATGGGCGTGGCCGCCCCGTCGCTGACGGCGGAGCTGGGCATTTCGCCGGAAATGATGGGCTTCATCTTCTCGGCCTTCTCCTGGACCTATGCCGCGTCCCAAATTCCGGGCGGGCTGCTGCTCGACCGGCTCGGCACGCGCATCACCTATGCCGGATCGCTGATCCTCTGGTCCTTCTTCACTTTGCTCCACGGTTTAGCCGGCAATGTGGCAATGTTGTTCGGCTTCCGCCTGGCGCTGGGCATGGCGGAAGCACCTTGCTACCCGTGCAACAGCCGCATTCTCAGCAGTTGGTTCCCGCAGGATGAACGGGCGCGGGCCAATTCCGTCTATGCCGTGGGGCAATATGCGGGCCTGGCCTTCTTCGCGCCGGTCCTGTTCTGGGTGGTCGGCAGCTTCGGCTGGCGCGCGCTGTTCCTGATCGCCGGGGCGCTGGGCATGGCGTTCGGCCTGCTCATGTATGCCCGCTATCGCGATCCGGGCGAAAGCAGCCGCATCAACGCCGCCGAGCTCGCCTATATTGAGGCGGGCGGCGGCCTGACCGTGGCGAAGACGGAAGAGAAAATCCCCTTCTCCTGGGCCAATGTCCGCAAGCTGATGCGCAAGCGTCAGATATTGGGAGCGTCGATCGGCCAGTTCTGCGGCAATTCCACGCTGGTCTTCTTCCTGACCTGGTTCCCCACTTACCTCGCGACCGAGCGGGGCATGGACTGGCTCAAGTCCGGCACCTTCGCCGTGCTGCCCTATATCGCCGCATCGGCCGGGGTGCTGCTGGGCGGGCAGGTGTCCGACCTGCTGATCCGCCGCACCGGTTCCGCCAATATCGGGCGCAAGCTGCCGATCGTCGCCGGCCTGCTGCTGGCTTCCACCATCGTCGCGGCCAATTTCGTTCAGAGCAATACGCTGGTCATCGCCATCATGTCGATCGCCTTCTTCGGGCAGGGCATGGTCAATCTGGGCTGGACGCTGATTTCCGACGTTGCCCCGCGCCAGTTTGTCGGCCTGACCGGCGGCGTCTTCAATCTCTGCGCCAATCTGGCGGGCATCGTGACGCCGATCGTGGTGGGCGTGATCGTGGGGCAGACCGGTTCCTTCTACGGCGCGCTGGCCTTTATCGGGGTGCTCGCGCTGGTCGGGGCTGCCGCCTATATCTTCATCGTGGGGGATGTGCGCCGGGTGGAAATGGACTGACCGGCGCATAAGACACAAGACATAGCCCGAAGGGCCAATAGAGCCTCGGGTCGCGCAAGTTTATGTACGAACTAGTTAGTAATAATAAAGGGAGGATGAAATGAAGACAGGTTTCACCATGCAGCTTCGCCTCGGCGGATCGCTGGCCGCACTGGCGCTGGGCGCTTTTGCCTCGCCGCTCTGGGCGCAGGATCAGGCTGCGCCAGCGGAAGAAGCGGCTGCCGCGCTTGCACCGCAGGGGGCTGAACCGGCCACCGCCGACATCGTCGTCACCGGATCGCTGATCGCCCGCCCGAACAATGTCGCGGTCAGCCCGATCGTCACCGTCTCCGATGAACTGGTCCAGCAGAGCGGCCAGATCACGCTGGAAGATTCGCTCAATCAACTCCCCGGCTTCACCCCGTCCGGCAATGCCGGCACCGGCGGTCAGGGCGGCGGCGGGCGCGCCACGCTCAACCTGCGCGGCCTGGGTTCGAACCGCAACCTCGTCCTGCTCGACGGCCGCCGCCTGCCGCTGTCGGACATCAACGGCAATGTCGACATCAACATCCTGCCGGAATCGATCATCGGCTCGGTAGACGTCATCACCGGCGGCGCGTCGGCCATCTATGGTTCGGACGCCATGTCCGGGGTGGTCAATTTCAAGACCGACAAATATTTCGACGGCATCCGCGCCGATATCCAGAATGGCAACAGCTTCCGCGGCGATTATGGCAAGTTCAACGCCTCGCTGGCGCTGGGCACCAAATTCGCCGACGATCGCGGCCGGCTGATGCTGGCATTGAGCTATGGCCAGCGCGATCCGCTGTCCGGCTCGCAGCGTGGCTTCTTCGCGGACAAGGTGCCCTCCTCCTTCATCGGCACCGGCGCCTTCGTCCCCAATGCGCTGAACCTGCCCAATCAGGCGGTCCTCAATGGTCTGTTCGCCAGCTATGGCGCGACCAGCGCGATCAACCCGACGCTCAACCTCGGTTTCAACAATGACGGCACGCTCTTCGTCCAGACCGGCGCGATCAACTACAAGGGGCCGACGGACGGCGCCTATGCCGTGGTCGGCGGCAATGTCCGCATGCCGGTCGGCCCGCAGCTTCAGATCCTCAACGCCTTCGAACGCAAGTCCGCCTTTGCCAAGGGCGAGTTCGACCTGACCGAATCCCTGACCGCCTATGGCCAGTTCCTCTATGTCGACTCCACCGTCACCACCGAAAGCGGCAGCAGCCTGACGCAGTTTGCCCCCTTCACCACCATTCCGGTCACCAATCCCTTCATCCCCACCGACCTGCGCACGCTGCTGGCTTCGCGCGCCAATCCCGACGCGCCCTTCCGCTGGAGCGCCCGCTATGTCGGTGTCGGCGATAAGGGGTGGGAGGAAAATTACCGGGTCCAGCAATATCTGGGCGGGCTGAAGGGCACGATCGCCGGGTCATGGAAGTTCGATGGCTTCGTCTCCTATGACGAGACGGTCCATAACCAGTCGATGTTCAACGCGGTGCTGAAGTCGCGCGTCCAGACCCTGCTCAATGCCACCGATGGCGGCGCGTCGCTCTGCGCCGGCGGCTTCAACCCGTTCGGTATCACCAACGCGACCAGCCTGTCGCGCGAATGCCAGCAATATATCACCGCGACTGTCCAAAACCGCGAACGGCTGACCCAGACTCAGGTACAGGGTCAGGTCAACGGTCCGCTGTTCGATCTGCCCGCCGGCCCGGTGCAGCTTGCCCTGCTCGCCGGCTACCGCAAGAATACGTACAAATATGATCCCAGCCCTGATCTGGTGTCGAATAATATCGAGGCCGTCGTCGGCTCCAATCCGGCGCAGGGGGAGATCAGCGTCAAGGAGTTCGCGGCGCAGATCGACGTGCCCCTGCTGTCGGATACACCCTTCTTCCATGAACTCGGTGTCGGCGCTGCCTTCCGTTATTCGGATTACAACACGACCGGCAGCGTGAAGAGCTATGAAGTCGACGCCCGCTGGCAACCGGTGGACGCGCTGCTGATCCGTGGCAGCTTCCAGCGCGCGGTGCGAGCGCCCAATATCGGCGAACTCTTCTCGCCCGTCACCGGATCGCAGCTGGCGATCGGTACGCCGCCCGCCGCTATCGGCGATCCGTGCGACGTCCGCTCCTCGGCCCGGACCGGCGCCAATGGCGCGCAGGTGCGTGACCTCTGCCTGGCGCAGGGCATCCCGGCCGCCGCGATCGACGCCTATCAGTTTGCCACCACCGCCACCGGCGGCAATATCCAGGGCAACAGCGCGCTGACCCCGGAAAAGGCGAATACCTTCAATGTCGGCTTCGTCTTCAATCCGAAGCTGTCGTCGCCTTGGCTGTCGGGCTTCTCCTTCTCGGTCGACTATTATAACATCAAGATCAGCAATGTGATCTCGACCATCAATGGCCTGACCGTGCTGGCCAAATGCTATAATCTGGACGGATCGAACAGCAGCTATTCCAACAGCAACGAATTTTGCCAGCTGGTGCAGCGCGATCCCACCGGTCAGCTTGTCGCCATCGCCCAGCCCTATCTGAACCTTGGCGCACTCGATACCGACGGCGTCGATGTGCAGGTCAACTGGTCGCTGAAACTGTCGGAGGCCGGCATCGGCGACGGTTCGGGCAAGATCTACGCGTCCTCGGCGATCGGCTGGCTGAACCATTATAAGGTTCAGACCTTGCCCGGCACTGCGGCGCAGGATTTCGTCGGCACCAGCACGCCGGGCCGCCCGCTGCCCAAGTGGAAGGCGCTCACCACCGTCGGCTACAGCTCCGACGTCTTCGGCATCGGTCTGCGCTGGCGCTATCAGGGCAAGCTGCGCGACATCAGCGCCATCACGACGCCGGCGGCGGAGCAGGTCGGGGTAAAGCCCTACAACCTGTTCGATATCTTCTCCACGCTCGACATCAACGACAATATGCAGCTGCGCGGCGGCATCACCAACCTGTTCGACAAGGGCATCCCCTTCGTGGCCAGTTCGCAGAACGGCACGGATGCGGGCACTTACGATATGGTCGGCCGCTCCTTCTATGTCGGCGCGAAGTTCAAATTCTGATCTCTCCCCCTGCCTCGCCGCCCGGTCCATCCGGGCGGCGGGGACATTTCTCCCAATCGGATGATCCACCATTGACCCAGCCCCGCTCCGCCCCCGCCCGCTATCTGACCGGCCTGATCGGGCGGGATATCCAGGCATCCCTGACGCCGCGCCTGCATGAAAGCGAAGCCGACGCGCAGGCTGTGCGCCTCGTCTACCGCCTGTTCGATTTTGCGGCGGACGGCATGGACGGCAGCGACCTTCCCCGGCTGCTCGACGCCCTGCAACTGGCCGGTTTCGCCGGCGTCAACGTCACCCACCCCTACAAGCTGGCGGTGATCGCCCATCTCGATGACCTCTCGCCACAGGCGGCGCAGATCGGGTCGGTCAACACCGTCGTCTTCCGCGACGGTCGCCGCATCGGTTATAATACGGACGTTACCGGTTTCGCCGAAAATCTGCGCTCCGGCCTGCCGCACGGGACCGCCATCGACCGTGTGGTGCAGATGGGCGCCGGCGGGGCAGGGGCGGCCACCGCCCATGCCTTGATGGACCTGGGCGTGGCGCAGCTCACCCTGTTCGATTCCGACAGCAACCGCGCCACCGCGCTCGCCGACGCGCTCTGCGCCGCCCATGGCGCTGGCCGGGCAGTCGTGGGGCATGATCTTGCTGCGGCACTCGCCCGCGCCGATGGCATCGTCAACGCCACCCCCATGGGTATGGCGGTCCATCCCGGATCGGCCATCCCCCGCGCGCTGCTCGACCCCCGACTGTGGGTCACCGACATCGTCTACTTCCCGCTGGAAACCCAGTTGCTGCGCGAAGCGCGGGAAGTCGGCTGCACCACTTTGGACGGCAGCGGCATGACCATCTTCCAGGCGGTCGGCGCCTTCCAGCATTTTACCGGCCTGATCGCCGATCCCGCCCGCATGGGTGCCAGCTTCCGTGCCGCGCTGGCCGGGTGATATGCGCGCGACCGGTCGGCTGGTCGCAACCGGCTTGTCGTTTATGAACCATCCGGTACGTTACATTGATGCGGCAAGGAGGAGAGCCACGCCATGACCCTGCAATTCGGCATCGCGACGGTATCATTGAGTGGCACGCTGGAGGAGAAATTGCGCGCGGCTGCTGCGGCCGGCTTCGACGGGGTGGAGATTTTCGAGAATGACCTGATCGCCTCGCCGCTGCGCCCGCGCGAAGTGCGGGTGATGCTGGACGATCTCGGCCTGTCCTGCATGCTCTACCAGCCCTTCCGCGATTTCGAAGGCATGCCCGGCGCCATGCGTCAGAGCGCGTTCGACCGGGCGGCGGCAAAGTTCGACCTGATGGGCGAGCTGGGCGCCCGCCACATCCTCGTCTGCTCCAACTGCTCGCCGCACGCCTTGGGCGAGCGCAACCGGATCGTCGCCGACTTTCAGCAACTGGGCGACCTTGCCGCCAGCCACGACATCATGGTGGGTTATGAAGCGCTCGCCTGGGGTCGCCATGTCTTCGACCATCGCGATGCCTGGTCGATCGTGGAAGCGGTGGACCATCCCAATGTCGGCATCATCCTCGACAGTTTCCACTCCCTGTCGCGCGGCATCCCCAGCGACAGCATCCGGGCCATTCCCGGCGACAAGATCGCCTTCGTGCAGCTGGCCGATGCGCCGAAACTGGACATGGACCTGCTCTACTGGAGCCGCCACTTCCGTAATTTCCCCGGCCAGGGCGGATTGCCGGTTGAAGCCTATGTCGCTGAAATATTGGCCACAGGCTATCAGGGGCCACTTTCGCTTGAAATCTTTAACGATCGCTTTCGCGGATGGTCCGCCGACCTGATCGCCGCCGATGGCCTGCGCTCGCTCCGCCATGTAGAGGATGCAGCGCTGCGCCTGCTGGACCGGCCTGCCGCCGTGCCCCCGCCGCCGCCCCATGTTTATCCGCTCTTCGTCGAATTTGCCGTCGCCGACGCCGATGTGCCGACGCTGGAGACCATGTTCGGCTCGCTCGGTTTCGTGCGCACCGGCACCCATCCGACCAAGGCGGTCAGCCGCTGGCAGGCGGGATCGGTCAATCTGGTCATCAATGCGCAGGCGGAGGGCTTTGGTCATGATTTTCGCCAGCAACATGGCGCGTCCATCTGCGCCATGGGGCTGGTCGTGCCAGACCGGGATGCGGTGGCGGCCCGCGCGGCCCATCTCGGCATCCGCACGGTGGACGATCATGATGCGCCCGGCAATCTCGCCTTTCCGGCGCTGCGCGGCATCGGCGGCAGCCTCGTCTATCTGATCGGCGAGGACGAAGTCGATGCCATGTGGGACCGGGAGTTCCGCCCGACCGGAGCGCCGGTCGACGCCACCCCGCTCAGTATAGATCATCTCGCCGCCGTCGTGCGGATCGAGGAATATCTCTCCTGGCAACTATATTGGCGCTCCCTGTTCGGCCTTCAGCAAAGTTTTCAGGCGGACGTGATCGACCCGTCCGGCCTTGTCCTCAGCCAGCCGTTGCAATCGGCTGACGGCGCATTGCGCATCACCCTCAACGCATCGGAGGCGGTCGGCACCCTGTCATCGCGCTTCGTCGAACATAATGTCGGCGGTGGCTATCAGCATGTCGCGCTCGCAACGCCCGATCTTCTGGCCAGGGCGGGCCATATGCTACGGGATGGCGCCGAAATACTGCCGATCCCGGCCAATTATCATGATGATGTCGCCGCCCGCTTCGGCCTTGACGACCAGCGGCGCGATGCGCTGGCGCAGGCGAATATCTTCTATGATGCCGATGGCGCCGGTGGAGACTATCTCCAGCTCTACAGCCGCGCTTTCCACAAGCGCTTCTTCTTCGAATTTGTCGAGCGCCATGATTATCAGGGCTATGGCGCGCCCAACGCCAGCATCCGCCTCGCCGCGCAGGAGCGCTACAAATATCGGGCGGTCGATCCGGCCTGAGCGAAGGCAGGCGCCGCCCCGTCACCGGGGGCGGCGCCTGCCTCTATCGATCAGGACGCGGCGTCTGCCTTCTCCGCCTTGATGCCCAGCTTCCGGCGGGGCGCCTTGGCGGGAGCCGGTGCCTTTTCGGCGCTCTTTTCGGCGGCCTTCGCCTTGGTGGGTTCTGTCGGCGCGGCTTCGGGCTTGGCAACAGCTTCGGCCTTGGGCTTGCGCGGTGCCTTTGCTGCCGGCGCAGCCTTCTTGGCGGCGGGCTTGGGTGCCGGCGCGACGGGTTCGGCGACCACGGGCGCACTGGCCGGTGCAGCGGCGACCGCCTTGCCGCTCGCCTTTTTCTTCGGTGCGGCGGCGGGCTTGGCCGCCTTGGCGCTGCTCGCCTTGGAGGCGGGCGCCTTCGCCTCGACCGATGCAGCGGCGGCGCTGGCGGCAGCGGCACGGGCCTGCGTTCCGCGCTGCCCCAGGCCCAGTTTCTGCGCGACCGCGCGGCGCTGGTCCGAATAGGCCTGCGCCACCATCGGATAGGTTTCGGGCAGGCCGTAGCGCGCGCGATAATCGGCCGGCGTCAGCCCATGGGTGGCCAGATGCCGCTTCAGCGTCTTGTACGGCCGCCCGTCGATCAGGCTGAGGATATGCTCGCGCGACGCGAGGCTCTTGCGTACGCTCACCGCCGGCACATACTCGACCGTTTCGGGTTCGGCTGCGACAGTATCCGCGATCAACGCGGCGCGCGTCGACTGGATGAGCGCTGCCAGATCTTCGCTGGCAACTGTGTTGTTGGCGACATAGGCGCTCAGCAACTGGACGGTCAGGCTCGTATAATCGGGCTGTTCGGTGTCGGCCATGATGATATCCTATCCAGACAAGTCGGCCCAAAAGGGGTGGTTCATGATATATGGGGCCAGCGCCCTTTTGCCGTCATCCGGTCCAGTTGTCAAAGCGGCTTAGTGAAAGGTCCATGGCGCCACATCGCCATGGTTCGGTCCTGTGGACGGATATTGCAGTGCATCAATTGATCCAGATCATCAAAGATTTGGATATCATGGCCGGTTTTTCTTGTTCTCGCGAAGAAGAAGCTGATGCGCTATTGACGCGATCAGACGGCGACACACCGGTCGCCGTCCGTCTGCTGTCCCGATCAAACAGGGGTGTTCGACCCACCCAGCGCCTTGACCAACGCGATGCTCGCCCGCATCCGTGCGATTTCCGCGCTCAGCAGCGCATTCTGCGCGTCGAGCGCGTCGGTCTGGGCCGTCACGACTTCCAGATAGTCGGATGCGCCGTCGCGATAGCGGGTGAAGGCCAGATCGCTGGTCTTTTGCGCCGCCTGTGCCGCATCGCGCTGGTCGACCAGCTGCACCGACAGGTGGCGCAGCGCGGCAAGGCCGTCTTCGACCTCGCGGAAGGCGCCCAGCACTGTTTCGCGATAGGTCGCTGCCTGTTCCTCATAGTCGGCGCGCGACAATTTCACCTGCGCCTTGCGCCGGCCGCCGTCGAACAGGGTCAGCGCTGCTGCCAGCGGCCCCAGGCCCCAGACGCTGGTTGGCGTCGACAGCAACTGGCCATGGGTGGTCTGCCAGCCACCGCTCAGTCCCAGCGTCAGCGACGGGAAGAAAGCCGCGCGCGCCACCCCGATGCGGGCATTCATGGCAAACATCCGCCGTTCCGCCGCCGCAACGTCGGGCCGCCGCTGCAACAATGCGGAGGGCGCACCGGCCGGCACATCCGGCGCGTTCAGCGGCTGCACCTTGGGCGCGATCGCAAAGTCGGAGGCGACGGCGCCGGTCAGCGCCGCCAGTTCATGCTCGGTCGCCGCCCGTTCATTGGCCACGGCCGAAATCCGCGCCTTGGCATTGCTCAGCGTCGTGCGCGCGCGGTTGACGTCGATCCCCGACGCGATGCCACCCTCATGGCGCGTGTCCGTCAGCCGGTAGGCGCGATCGAACGCCTCGACCGTCCGGTGCAGCAGGTCCGCCTGCGCATCCAGCCCGCGCAGCCGCGCATAGGCATCGGCCACCGCTGCCTGCAAACTCAGCCGCGCGGCGGCCAGATCGGCCTCGCTCGCCTGTGCGTCGGCCCGCGCCGCCTTCACGCTGTTGCGGATGCGGCCCCACAGGTCCAGTTCATAGTCCAGCGCCGCGCCGACCGAATAGTCATTATAGGTCTGCGCCGTGCCATTGCCCTGGAACCGGTTGCCCGACACGCGCTGGCGGCTGCCATCGGCGCCCACGCCGACGGTCGGGATCAGGTCGGACGCTTCCACCCGCGCCACCGCGCGCGCCTGATCGTAGCGCGCGAGCGCCGCCGCCAGCGTCGGGCTGGCCGCTTGCGCCCGCGTCTCCAGATCGTCCAGCACCGGATCGCCGAACATGCTCCACCACGGCCCGCGCGGCGCCGTGTCCATCGGCGTCGCCTGCGTCCAGCCTTCCATTTCCTTATAGGCTTGTGGCGCGGTAATCTGTGGCGGCTGATAGGCCGGCGCCATCGAACAGGCGCCCAGCAGGCCAGGGGTCAGGCCCGCCAACATGCGCCGCATCCGCTTACCCCGCATGCGCTTTGCCCTTGCCACCTGCCGTGACATTGACCCGGTCGCCCGACTGGATCGAATCCGGCGGGGAATCGATCACCTTGTCGCCCGCCTTGATCCCGCCCGATACCAGCACGGTCGCGCCTTCGTCGCGGCTGATGGTGACGGGGCGCACGGTCACCCGATTGTCGCCGCCGACCAGCGCGACGGTCGGGCCGTCATTGCCGTAAAGGATGGCGCTGCCCGGCAGGGTCATGCCCCCCGAAACGGCAGATCCGCCACCCTGGCCGACATTGAAGCTGACCTGCGCGAAGGCGCCGGGCTTCAATGCCCGATCGGGATTGTCGGCCTGCAACTGCACCAGCACCGCGCCCGATTGCGCATCGACCGCCCCGGCGCTGCTGGTCAGCGTGGCGGTGAAGGTGCGGCCCGGATATTCGGGCAGCGTCAGCGTGGCCGGCATGCCCGGCTTTACCTGCGCCGAATAGCCCTGCGGCACACGCACATAGATGCGCATGCGATGCACGTCGGACACGGTGAACAGGGGCTGCGACGCGGCATTGCCCGCCACCACCAGCGCGCCGATCTGCGCCGCGCGGCTGGTCACCACGCCATTGAAGGGCGCAGCCAGCCGGGTGAAGCCCTGCATCGCGCGCAGCCGCTTCACATTGGCCAGCGCGGCGTTGGTCACCGCCGTGCGCGCGGCCAGATCGCCATTCTTCTCGTCCGATTCCTGCTTCGACACCGCGTCCTTGGCCAGCATCACGGCCCAGCGTTTCGCGGTCGTGTCGGCCAGTCGCTGCTGCGCCAGCGCGGTCTGGTAATCGGCTTGCGCGGCGGCAAGCTGCTGATCGATTTCCGGCGCATCCAGTACGGCGAGCGACTGGCCCGCCCGCACATTGTCGCCGATATCGGCCAGCCACCGGCTGACATAGCCGTTGGTCCGGGCATAGATGGCCGCGCTGTTATAGGCCTGGACATTGCCCGGCAGCACCAGCGCACCGCCCTTTTCATCGCGCTGTGGCGATACCACCGCGACGGACGGGATGGCGGCCTTTTCGGCGGTGCCGCGCAACTCGTTGGTCGCGCTGATCCGGGTCGCCATGCCCACGCCGACGACGGCAATGGCGATCACGGCGGCGCCGATGCCGACGCGCTTCAATGTGCGGCTGTCGGGGCCGCTGGCGGTCTGGTCCTGTTCGGGGGTCATATCATGCATGGCTGGGCTGCATTTCCATCTGGGGGGCGGCGGCTTTGTGGCGGCGGTGGACGAAGCTGAAGATGACGGGGACGAAGAAGAGCGTGGCGATCGTGGCGCAGATCAGGCCGCCGATCACCGCGCGGCCCAGCGGCGCATTCTGCTCGCCGCCTTCGCCCAGGCCCAGCGCCATCGGACCCATGCCGATAATCATGGCCAGCGCGGTCATCAGCACCGGGCGGAAGCGGACCATGCCGGCCTCCATCGCGGCGGCGGTAGCATCGCCCAGCTCGGCCAGCTTCTCCCGCGCGAAGCTGACGACGAGGATCGAGTTGGCCGTGGCCACGCCCATGCACATGATCGCGCCGGTCAGCGCCGGAACGGACAAGGTGGTGCCGGTCACGAACAGCATCCACACGATCCCGGCCAGCGCGGCGGGCAGGGCGGTGATGATGACGAACGGGTCGACCCAGCTCTGGAAATTGACCACGATCAGCAGGTAGATAAGCACGATCGCGCCCGCCAGACCAAAGCCCAGGCCGGAGAAAGCTGTATTCATCGTCGCATATTGGCCGCGCATGGTGATGGTCGAACCCTTGGGCTCTTCCGCTTTAAGCGCCTTGATGGCGGCATTGATGTCGCCCGCCACCGCGCCCAGGTCGCGGCCCTGCACCGTGGCATAGATGTCCAGCACCGGCGCGATATTATAGTGCGACACCACCGGCACCGTGTTCGACCGCTCGATCGTGGCAAGGCCGCCCAGCGGCTGCACCGCGCCATTGCTGCCCGCGGCCGCCGATACCGGCACGTTGGACAGGTCGCTGATCGATCCCACCAGATATTCGGGTGCCTGCGCCACCACCGGATAGGACACGCCGCTCTTGGGATCGACGAAGAAGACCGGCGCGGTCTGTGCCGTCCCGGCCAGCGAACTGGCCAGGCTGGTGGTCACGTCACGTTCGGTCAGGCCATATTGACCCGCACGGCTGCGATCGACATCGACGTCCAGCTGCGGCGAGCGCCCCGGTTGCTGGATGCGTGCGTCGGCCAGACCAGGGATGGTCGCGACCTTCGCCAGCAATTTCTGCGCATAGGCGCGGTTGGCGGCGGCATTCTTGCCGGCGATCTGGATGTCGATCGGGGCGGGCGCACCGAAATTCAGGATCTGGCTGGTAATGTCGGCCGGCAGGAAGGCGAAGCTGGTGCCGGGGAAGCGACGGGGCAGTTCCTCGCGCAGCTTGCCGACGATTTCGTCGGTCGGGCGATGGCCATGTTTCAGCGCGATCATCATGTCGCCGTCCTGAGGACCGATCGTGCCGCTATTATTATAGACGGTGTTGATGGAACTGACCGGCAGACCGATATTGTCGGTGATGGCGTCCAGTTCCTGCGCCGGCACCATGTCCTTCACCGCGGCTGCGATCCGCTCGAAGCGGGCGGCGGTATCCTCAATCCGGCTGCCCACCGGCACGCGCACATGCATGGCGATCTGGCCCGAATCCACCGCCGGGAAGAAATTGCTGCCCAGCATCGGCAGCAGGCCGAAGGACAGGATGACGATGCCCATGAAGCCCAGCAGGAAGGGCTTGCGCGCATTCAGCGCCCCGCGCAGCAGCCCGACATAGCTCTGGCGAACCTTCTCGAACTGCCGTTCGAACCCGCGCTGGAACCGCACCAGCGGATTCCGCGACGTGGCGCTGCCCGCCATATGCGCGTCGCCATGCTCCACATGGGGTTTCAGCAGATACATGGCCATGGTCGGCACCAATGTGCGCGACAGGATGAAGGATGCGATCATCGCGAACACGACCGACAGCGCCATCGGCACGAACAGGAAGCCCGCGACGCCCGGCAGGAAGAACATCGGCACGAACACGATACAGATGCACAGCAATGATACGAAGGCTGGCGTCACGATCTGCGCCGCGCCGTCCAGGATGGATTCCACCACCCCCTTGCCCTGTTCCAGATGCCAGTTGATATTCTCGATCGTCACCGTGGCGTCGTCGACCAGGATGCCGACCGCCAGCGCCAGCCCGCCTAGTGTCATGACGTTCAGCGTCTGGCCGAACATCGCCAGCGCCGCGACCGCCGCAAGGATCGCCAGCGGAATCGACAGCGCGATGATGACGGTGGACCGCCAGCTACCCAGGAACAGCAGGATCATCAGCGACGTCAGCGCCGCGGCCAGCGCACCTTCATGGATCACGCCCTCGACCGCCGCCTTCACGAACAGCGACTGGTCGCCGATCATCAATATCTTCAGCCCGTCGGGCAGGGTGGCGCTGATCTTGGGCAACGCCTGCTTCACCCCGTCCACGATCGCCAATGTGGATGTTGCACCGTTCTTCAGCGCGGTCAGCAGCACCGACCGGCGGCCTTCCACATGCACGACATTGGTCTGGGGCCCGTTGCCGTCGCGCACATAGGCGATGTCGCGCATATAGATGGTGGCGCCATTCACCACCTTGACCGGCAGGTCATTGAGCGCCTCGATCGTGCCGGGCGCATTGTTTAGCCGCACGCTATATTGGGTCGCGCCGATCTTCACGAAGCCGGCGGGATTGATCTGGTTCTGCGCGGCGATCGCGGTGCCGACATCCTGTGCGGTCAGCCCCTTGGACTGGAGCGCGACGGGATTGAGGTCGATCTGGATCTGCCGCTGCTTGCCGCCCGACGGGAAGGGCATGGCCAGGCCCGGAATGGTGACGAGAGACGGCCGGATCTGGTTCTGGCCAAGGTCGAACAATTGCTGTTCCGACAGGCCCTGACCCGACAGCGCCAGTTGCAGGATCGGCACGGTGGACGCGCTGTAGTTCAGCACCAGCGGCGGCGTGATGCCCGGCGGCATCTGGCGCAGCACCGTCTGCGAAATCGACGTCACCTGTGCGGTGGCGGTGCGGATGTCGGCGCCCGGCTGGAAATAGATTTTCACGATGCCGATGCCCTGCATCGACTGGCTCTCGATATGTTCAATATCGTTGACGGTTGTGGTCAGCACCCGCTCATAGGGGCTGATGATCCGGTTGCCCATTTCTTCCGGCGGCAGGCCGGCATATTGCCAGGCCACGGCAATCACCGGGATGCGGATATTGGGGAAGATGTCGACCGGGGTGCGCACCGCCGCCATGATGCCGACGATCGCGATCAGGATCGCCATGACGATGAAGGTCAATGGCCGGTTCAGCGCAACCTTGACGATACCGATCAAACCAGGACTCCTGCCTTCGTCGCGCCGGCCGACATCGCCGGATAGTGGATATTCGCCTCTCCGTCGGTTGGGTCATGGGGGAACAACGCATCGGGCGGAAAGAACCGCCATCGTCTGCGTCACCCTTTACCGGGGACATATTATGGTTTCAAAACGCCACCCTTGATCGGGCCTATGGGCAGTTGTCTATTTTGTGTCCAATATCTAATAAAGCTTGATTGATATCTTTGGCGACCTGATCCGATGGACCTTCGACATTTGCGCTATTTTCTCTGCGTGGCGGAAGAGATGCATTTCGGCCGTGCCGCCCGGCGCCTAGGCATGTCGCAACCGCCGCTCAGCCAGCAGATCCGCGCACTGGAGGAGGAATTGGGTGCCCGCCTGTTTGATCGGACCAGCCGCCGCGTCGCCCTGACGGAGGCGGGACGCCTCTTCCTGCCCGAAGCGCGCAAGACGCTGGCGCAGGCGGATCATGCCGCGCAGGTCGCGCGCCGCACCCAGAATGGCCATCTGGGGCGACTGGCCCTCGGCTTCACCGCGTCCGCGCCTTTCGTGCCGGAAATTGCCGACGCCCTTTATGATTTCCGCCAGAGCTTTCCCCATGTCGACCTGCGCGTGCAGGAACTGGGTCGCGACGATCAGGTCGAACTGATCGAGCGCGGGGATCTGGATATCGGCATCATCCGCGGTGTGGCCCCCCCGACCTTGCCCGATGGCCTGAGCGCCACATGGCTGCTGGAAGAGGATATGCTGCTCGCCCTGCGAGAGGATCATGATCTGGCCCGGCGAGAGGCGCCCCCGGCCATCGCCGATCTCGCCGGCGTGCCGTTCGTCCTCTATGCCACCACCAGCAGCGCCGATTTCAACGACCATTTCTTCGCTCTGTGCGAACAGGCGGGGTTCCGCCCCAGCGTCACGCTGGAGGTCGGCAGCTTCGCGACCTTGCTGGGGCTGATCGCGGCCGGTTTCGGCACTACGATACTCTCGCGTTCGCTCTCGCGGCTGCATGTCGACAAGGTGGTCCTGCGGCCGCTGTTCCCGACCTTCCGTACCCGGCTATGGATGCTGCACAAGAGCGATCTTCCCCCCACCGCCCGCGCCTTCCAGGATGCCATCCTGCGGGCCGGGGCGATCGTGCATCCGGCGTAAGTCCATGAAAATAAGTCGAAATAGGATGATGTGCGAACAGAGTGACAGGCGCCTTTTCAGAAAACATCCTATTTTCAATACCTTGTTTCCTGCGATCACGCGAAAATAGCGAAACAACTGTCCAACTCGCTGTCGCATCAGCGCCGTCTTGCATCCTCCAGCGCATCCATCGCCAGCGCCACCGCGCCCAGCGGCCCGGCCTGATCGCCCAGCGTCGGCGGGCGGACGATCGCGCCGATCGTCTCTTCGGTGACGAAGGACAGATAGCCTGCCAGTTGCCGCACCACCTGCACCCGCACCCGGTCCAGCAGGTCGGTCCGCCCCATGCCCACGCCACCGCCGATCAGCACCTGCCGCGCCGCCGTGGTCAGCAGGATCGTGCCGACCAGCTGCGCGATATCATGGGCGACATCGTCCCAGCGCGGATCGTCGGCCGCGATCCGGTCGCCCGCCACGCCGAACCGCTTCGCCAGCGCCGGCCCCGACACCAGCCCCTCGATGCAATCGCCATGAAAGGGGCAGGCGCCCTCGAAATCGTCGCCCGGTGCCCGGCGGGCCAATATATGGCCCAGTTCCGGATGCATCGCGCCATGGAGCGGCCGACCATATAGCGCAAAGCCGGCGCCCAGTCCTGTGCCGATGGTGATGTAGCAAAGGCAGTCGGACGGTGCATCGCGCTCCGCGCCCGCGCCCCAGCGGACCTCGGCCAGCGCTGCGCCGTTGACATCCGTGTCGATCGCGGCCGGGCAGGGCAGCACGCCCGCCAGCGCCCCGTAGATATCCGTTCCGGTCCAGCCCGGCTTGGGCGTCGGCAGCATATGCCCGAAATCCGCCGCCGCCCGGTCCAGCCGCAGCGGTCCGAACGATCCGATGCCCAGCGCCTCGAACGGTTCCGCCTCATGCCAGCGCCGCAACAGCGCGGCCGCTGCCCCCAGAGTTTCGGCCGGGCTGGTGGTCGGGATCATCACCCGTTCCTCGATCACCCGTCCGCGCGCACGCAACACGAAGATCTTGGTCCCGCCCAGTTCCACGCCGGCCAGACAGGGCGCCGCGCTCATGCGCCGAACCCTGGGAAAATGCGAAAGGAAGCCATGGTGCCGCGCGCTCCGTAAAGGAAAATCCTGCTCCTCATAGGCAAGCGCCACCCATCCCGCCAGTTCCCGCCAGCCGCCGCCCCATCAAACTGCCGATCGGCATAATGGCTCAGCCTTGTTGTTGCATCGCCGCCGCCAGCGCGCGCAGCAATCCATGGTCGGCCAGCGCCTCGTCCGCCAGGGTGAAGCCCAAAGTCCGGCGATGGTCGAACCCGGCCAGCGGCACATGGGCGACATCGGCGCTGCGATAGCAATCGGGCATCACCGTCACGCCCATGCCCGCGCCCACCATCTGCAACGCCCGCTCGTCATTGGTGGTGCGGAGCGAGAAATGCGGGCGCACCCCGCGCTCCAGGAAATGCCGGCTGGTCTGCGACAGCAATTCGCAATGGCGCCGCACGATCATCATTTCGTCGCGCACATCTTCCGCATCCAGCTGCGTCCGGCCGGCCAGCACATGATCGGCGGCCATCACCATGGCATAGCCTTCCTCCGCCACCACCTTTTGCCACCCCGCCGACGGACCGGGCCGCAGGATGCTGAACGTCGCGTCGATCCGGTCGCGCGCCAGCATCGCGGTCAATTCGCGCTCGCTGGCAAAGGCGATTTCCACCGGCCCGCCGTCTGCGGCACGATAATCCCGTGCCGCCCGCGCCACGATCGCGCCGGCGATGCTGTTGAGCACGCCGATCCGCAATGGCCGTGCCTGCGCGGTTTCGGCCATGGCGCCCAGCGCGGCGTTGAACTCCCGCTCGATCCGCCTTGCATGGCCCAGGAAGCGGGTGCCGGACTCGGTCAGTTGCACTCGCTGGTTGGTACGGGTGAACAGTTGCCGTTGCAGCGCGTTCTCCAGCTTGGCGATGCCGGCCGACAGGGTCGGTTGCGACACATTGCAATGGACCGCCGCGCGCGAGAAATTGCCCTGATCGACCACGGCCAGGAAATAGCGGAGCAGATAGCGTTCGATCATAGGTTCCATCTATACACTGATATGGGACTGTCAATTTTCCAGCCGGCCGCCGCTGCGCTATGAAGGCGGCAACAGGAGAGAGACGCCGATGACCGATTTCGATTTTGCGCTGGGCGACACTGCCGACATGATCCGCGAAAGCGCAGCCCGCTTTTCCGCCGACCGCATCGCCCCGCTGGCCGCGGAGATCGATGCGAAGGACTGGTTCCCCACTGAATTATGGCCGGCCATGGGCGAATTGGGCCTGCATGGCATTACCGTTGCGGAGGAGGATGGCGGCCTCGGCCTTGGCTATCTGGAACATGTTGTCGCGCAGGAGGAAGTCGCCCGCGCCTCCGCCTCCATAGGTTTGAGCTATGGCGCCCACTCCAATCTTTGCGTCAACCAGATCCGCCGCTGGGCCAATGCCGAACAAAAGGCCCGCTACCTCCCCAGGCTGATTTCCGGCGAGCATGTCGGCAGCCTCGCCATGTCGGAATCCGGCGCCGGCTCCGACGTCGTGTCGATGAAGCTGAAGGCGGAGAAGAAGGGCGACCGCTACATCCTCAACGGCACCAAATTCTGGATCACCAACGCGGCTTATGCCGACACGCTGGTCGTCTATGCCAAGACGGGCGAGGGGTCGAAGGGCATCACCACTTTCCTGATCGAAAAGGGGATGAAGGGCTTTTCCATCGGTCAGAAGATCGACAAGATGGGCATGCGCGGATCGCCCACCGCCGAACTGGTGTTCGATGATTGCGAAGTGCCCGAAGAGAATATCATGGGGCCGCTCAATGGCGGCGTCGGCATATTGATGAGCGGCCTCGACTATGAACGCACCGTGCTGGCCGGCATCCAGCTTGGCATCATGCAGGCCTGCCTCGACACGGTCCTCCCCTACATCCGCGAGCGCAAGCAGTTCGGCAAGCCGATCGGTGCCTTTCAACTGATGCAGGCGAAGGTCGCCGACATGTATGTCGCGCTCAGTTCGGCCCGCGCCTATGTCTATGCCGTCGCCCGTGCCTGCGACGCCGGCAAGACGACTCGTTTTGATGCCGCCGGCGCGATCCTGCTGGCGTCGGAAAATGCGATGAAGGTCGCGCTGGAGGCGGTGCAGGCGCTGGGCGGCGCGGGCTATACGAAGGACTGGCCGGTCGAACGCTATATGCGCGACGCCAAGCTGCTGGACATTGGCGCCGGCACCAATGAAATCCGCCGCATGCTGATCGGCCGGGAGTTGATCGGAGCATGAGCGCCCCCGTCCTCGACACGAAGCTGTCGCCCGACAGCGAAGCCTTCCGCGCCAACGCGGCACATAACCGTGCCCTCGCGCAGCAATTGCGGGACCGGGTCGCCGCTGCCGCGCAAGGCGGTTCCGCCAATGCCCGCGACAAGCATGTCGCCCGTGGCAAGCTGCTGCCCCGCGATCGCGTGGAACGGCTGCTCGATCCCGGCTCGCCCTTCCTGGAGGTCGGCCAGCTCGCCGCCAACGGCCTTTATGGCGATGAAGTGCCCGGCGCCGGGATCATCGCCGGCATCGGCCGCGTGTCCGGGCGACAGGTCATGATCGCCTGCAACGATGCCACGGTAAAGGGCGGCACCTATTATCCGCTGACCGTCAAGAAACATCTGCGCGCGCAGGAAATCGCGCTCGAAAACCGGCTGCCCTGCCTCTATCTGGTCGACAGCGGCGGCGCGAACCTGCCCAATCAGGCGGAGGTCTTCCCCGATCGCGACCATTTCGGCCGCATCTTCTACAATCAGGCGAACCTGTCGGCGCGCGGCATCCCCCAAATCGCCTGCGTCATGGGCAGTTGCACGGCGGGCGGCGCCTATGTCCCGGCCATGTCCGACGAAACGGTCATCGTTCGTAATCAGGGCACCATCTTCCTCGCCGGCCCGCCGCTGGTGCAGGCGGCAACGGGCGAAGTCATCAGCGCGGAAGATCTGGGTGGCGGCGACCTGCATGGTCGCAAGTCCGGCGTGGTCGATCATGTCGCGGAAAGCGACGATCATGCTCTCACCATCGTGCGCGACATCGTCTCGACCTTCCAGCCCGATCGCCAGCCCGACCTCAATCTGCGCGATCCCCGACCGCCCAAATTCGATGCTGCCGACCTCTATGGCATCATCCCCGATGACGTCCGCGCGCCCTATGATGTGCGCGAAATCATCGCCCGCATCGTGGACGGCAGCGAATTTCATGAATTCAAGCCGCTCTACGGCACCACGCTCGTCTGCGGCTTCGCCCATATCTGGGGCATGCCGGTCGCGATCCTCGCCAATAATGGCGTCCTGTTCAGCGAAAGCGCGCTGAAAGGCGCCCATTTCATCGAACTCGCCTGCCAACGGCGCATACCCTTGCTCTTCCTCCAGAATATCTCTGGATTCATGGTCGGCGGCAAATATGAGGCGGAAGGGATCGCCAAGAATGGCGCGAAACTCGTGACCGCCGTCGCCACGGCGCAGGTGCCCAAGATCACGGTGCTGATCGGCGGCAGCTTTGGCGCGGGCAATTACGGCATGTGCGGCCGGGCCTATGGCCCGCGCTTCCTCTTCACCTGGCCCAATGCCCGCATCAGCGTGATGGGCGGCGAACAGGCCGCGAGCGTGCTGGCCACCGTTCACCGCGACGCCGCCACCTGGAGCACCGAAGACGCCGAAGCCTTCAAGGCGCCGATCCGCCGCAAATATGAGGATGAAGGCAATCCCTATTATGCGACCGCGCGATTGTGGGACGATGGCGTGATCGACCCGGCCCAGACCCGCGACGTCCTCGGCCTCGCCTTCGCCGCTGCCCTGAACGCCCCGGTCGAGGACCGTGCGCAATTCGGCATTTTCAGGATGTAATGACGATGATCCAGTCCCTCCTCATCGCCAATCGCGGCGAAATCGCCTGTCGCATCATCCGCACCGCGCGCGCCATGGGCATCCGCACCGTCGCCGTCTATTCCGACGCGGACGCCAATGCCCTGCATGTCCGATCCGCTGATGAAGCCGTCCACATCGGTCCGTCGCCTGTGCGCGAATCCTATCTGCTGGGCGACCGCATCATCGCCGCCGCACAGCAGACCGGCGCGCAGGCCATTCATCCGGGCTATGGCTTCCTGTCCGAAAATGCGCAGTTCGCGCAGGCGGTGCAGGATGCCGGCCTCATCTGGGTCGGCCCCAATCCCGCCAGCATCACCGCCATGGGCCTGAAGGACGCGGCCAAGCAACTCATGCAGCAAGCAGGCGTCCCCACCACGCCCGGTTATCTGGGGGAGGACCAGTCGCCCGACCGGCTGAAGGCGGAGGCGGATGCCATCGGCTATCCCGTCCTCATCAAGGCGGTCGCTGGCGGCGGTGGCAAAGGCATGCGCAAGGTCGACGCTCCGGCCGATTTTGCCGACGCCCTGCTCTCCTGCCAGCGCGAGGCAGCGTCCAGCTTCGGCAATGATCAGATATTGCTGGAAAAATGGATCACCAACCCGCGCCATATCGAGGTGCAGGTCTTCGGCGACAGCCATGGCAATGTCGTCCACCTGTTCGAACGCGACTGCTCGCTCCAGCGCCGCCACCAGAAGGTGATAGAGGAAGCGCCGGCGCCGGGCATGGATGCCGACACCCGCGCAGCCGTCTGCCAGGCGGCGGTCAATGCGGCGAAGGCGGTTGACTATGTCGGCGCCGGCACGATCGAGTTCATCGCCGACGGCAGCGAAGGGCTGCGCGCCGACCGCATCTGGTTCATGGAAATGAACACCCGGCTTCAGGTCGAACATCCGGTGACGGAGGAGGTTACAGGGCAGGATCTGGTCGAATGGCAGTTGCGCGTCGCATCGGGCGAACCGCTGCCCAAGAAGCAGGAAGAATTATCCATCAACGGCTGGGCGATGGAAGCGCGCCTCTATGCCGAAGACCCGGCCAAGGGCTTCCTACCGTCGATCGGGCGGCTGGACACCTTTGAACTGGGGCAGGGGTGCCGCATCGACACTGGCGTCGAGCAGAGGGCGGAAATCTCGCCCTTCTATGACCCGATGATTGCCAAGGTGATCGGCCATGGCCCGACCCGCGACGCGGCGCGGCAATCGCTGGCGGCATGTCTGGCCGATACGGCGATCTGGCCGCTACGCACCAATGCGGGCTTCCTCGTCAAGGCATTGGACCATCCCGCCTTCGTTGCGGCGCGGCTGGATACTGGCCTTATCGGGCGGGAGGGGGACGCGCTGCTGCCGCCGCGCCATCCGTCCGACGAAGCGCTGGCCGACGCTGCTGCGGCGCTGGTGCCCGGCGATGGTCTTTCGGGCTTCCGCCTCAACGCCCCGATCAGGACGCAGGCTGCCTTCCTGCTGGACGGTGAAGCGGTGACGATCCATTTCGACCCACGCGAAGGATCGGACGATGACGACGCGCTGGACGATGTGCTGATTGCCGAGGATGGGCAGGTCTGGCGCCTGACGCCCTGGCGCGCGAGCGGCGGTGCCGGCGGCGCTGCGTCCGATGGCGCGATCCTCTCCCCCATGCCCGGTCGCATCATCGCCGTCGCCGTGGGGGCGGGGGACAGGGTGACAAAGGGACAGAAACTGCTGACTTTGGAAGCGATGAAGATGGAACATAGTCTGGTTGCGCCGTTCGACGGCATCGTCGCCGAACTCAACGCCGCCGAAGGAGGGCAGGTCAGTGAAGGCGCTCTGCTCGCCCGGATCGAAAAGGACGGATGATCCTGTCCTACAGGGGGCGGACTGACTTATAAGGGCCGCCGCGCCTGGCTGATGACGGGATTGTTCGATAATTTCCTGCTTTTGACATGAAATGTCGAAATCAGCGGGAAAAGTGCGAAGTTAAGGGATGACGGCATGGCAGGCAGATATTTCGACCAGTGGCAGGTGGGCGACCGAATCGCCCATGACATCCGCCGCACCGTGACCGAAACGGACAATCTCCTTTTCACGACTATGACCCACAATCCCCAGCCGCTGCATCTGGACGCCGAAGCGGCGAAGGCCAGCGAGTTCGGCCAGATCCTCGTCAATGGCACCTTCACCTTCGCGCTGATGGTCGGCCTGTCGGTGGGCGATACGACGCTCGGCACATTGGTCGCCAACCTCGGCTACGACAAACTCGTCATGCCCAATCCCGTCTTCATCGGCGACACGATGCGTTGCGAAACGGAGGTCACCGATCTCAAGCTCAGCAAGTCGCGCCCCGGCGCCGGCATCGTCACCTTCACCCATCGTCTCTATAATCAGCGGGACGAAATCGTCTGCCAATGCCTGCGCACGGCGCTGCTCAAAAGGTCGGACGCATGATGCTGCGCTCCCTGCTTTTCGTGCCCGGCGACCGGCCCGATCGCTTCGCCAAGGCGGCGGCCAGCGGTGCGGACGCCCTGATCCTCGATCTGGAAGATTCGGTCGCATCCGAACGCAAGGGTGAGGCGCGCGCGGCCGTCGCCGACTGGCTCGCGGACGATCGCCCGGTCACGACCTTTGTGCGCGTCAATCCGCTGGACGGCGATCAGACCGCTGCCGATCTCGCCGCCATTCTGCCGGGGCGCCCCGATGGCCTGCTGCTGCCCAAGGCGGAAGGGGCGACCAGCGTCACGGCGCTGATCGCCCTGATGGGCGATATCCGCCTGCCGATCCTGCCGATCGCCACCGAAACGCCGGCCGCCATCTTTCAACTGGGCAGCTATGCCTCCGTCGGGGATCATCTGGCTGGCCTCACCTGGGGCGCGGAAGACCTGCCCGCCGCGATCGGCGCCACGACCTCCCGCGAAGAGGATGGCCGCTACACTGCGCCCTATGAAATGGTTCGGTCGCTTACCCTGTTCGGCGCCCATGCTGCTGGCACCGCCGCGATCGAGACGATCTTCCCGCGCATCGACGCGTCCGAAGCATTGGCGGCCTATGTCGCCCGCGCCCGTCGCGACGGCTTTACCGGCATGATGGCGATCCACCCGGCGCAGGTCGCTACGATCAACGCAGGCTTCACGCCCACGTCGGCCGAGTTGGCCCATGCCCGCGCCATTATCGCCGCATTCGATACGAATCCCACTGCCGGCGCGCTCAAGCTGGACGGCAGGATGATCGACCGCCCGCATCTGGTGCAGGCCCGCCGCGTCCTCGACCGGGCAGGGGGTTAACCCCGCCGAACCACCACCTCGACGCCGGCCAACCCGCGCGTCAGTGCGAATGGCTTGTCGACATTGACACAGGCCTCGACCACGCCAGGCCAGCTCAGGCATTCCTCGCCCAGCTTCTGCGCGAACGTCTCGATCAGCGGGATATGGACCTCCGCCATCGTTTCGGCGGCGCGGACGATCCGGCGATAATCAATCGTCTCGCCAATCCCTTCGACCGCGCCCGTGTCCAGCAGCAACTGGACCGTGATGACCAGCGGCTGACGCCGGCCGATCTCATCGGGGTTGATGCCGATATCCGCCAGCAGCGGCAATTCCTTCACCCGAACGCGGGTTGTGACGGATGCCATCAGCCCATGCTCCTATGCGCGGCGGTGACGGTGTTGCTCAGCAGGCAGGCGATGGTCATCGGACCCACCCCGCCGGGCACCGGCGTGACGGCTTTGGCATGGTCCAGTTCATGCGTCGCGCAATCGCCCACGATGCGGCTGGTGCCGTCATGGTCGACCATGCGGGTAATGCCGACGTCGATCACCACCGCGCCGGGCTTCACCCAATAGCCGCGCACCAGATGCGGCGCACCGGCCGCTGCCACGATGACGTCGGCGGCCCGCGCGATATCGGGCAGGTTGCGCGTCTCGATATGGGTGACGGTCACCGTCGCTTCCCGCTCCAGCAGCAGCATGGCGACCGGCTTGCCCACGATGTTGGACTTGCCGATCACCACGACGTTGAGGCCGCGATAATCGTCGATCACGCTGTCGAGCAGCAGCATGATGCCGAGCGGGGTGCAGGGAACCAGCCCCTTCGATCCGGTCGACAGGCGGCCCACATTGACCGGGTGGAAGCCGTCCACATCCTTGGCCGGGGATATCCGGTCCAGCACCCGCGCCGCATCGATCCCGGCGGGCAGCGGCAATTGCACCAATATGCCATGCACCGCCGGATCGGCGTTCAGCGCGTCGATCAGGTCCAGCAGCGCCTGCTCACCGCAATCGGCGGCCAGCCGCTGTTCGATCGATATGATCCCGGCCTTGCGGCACTCGCCGATCTTGCGCCGGACATAGATTTCGCTGGCGGGATCATGCCCCACCAGCACCACCGCCAGCGCCGGATCGACGCCATCGGCCTTGAGCGTGGCGACGGCCTGCGCGGTCCGTTCGCCCAGCGCGCGCGCCATCGCGCGCCCGTCGATCAGCGCGGCCATGGATCAGCCCCGGAAGACGACGGTGCGCGACTCGTTCATGAACACCCGGTCCTGCAAATGCAGCCGCACCGCTTCGGCCAGCACGCGCCGCTCGATATCGCGGCCGCGCCGCACCAGTTCGTCGGGTACGTCGGCATGGCCGATCATCTCGACATCCTGATGAATGATCGGGCCTTCATCAAGGTCGGCGGTGACATAATGGGCGGTCGCGCCGATCATCTTGACGCCACGCTCATAGGCCTGGTGATAGGGCTTGGCGCCCTTGAAGCCGGGCAGGAAGCTGTGATGGATATTGATGCAGCGGCCCGACAGGAAGGCGGCCAGATCGTCGCTCAATATCTGCATGTAACGGGCAAGGACGATCAGGTCGGCGCCGGTCTCGGTCACGACCTGCTTGATCTGCGCTTCCTGCTGCGCCTTCGTGTCCTTGGTGATCGGGAAGTGGAAGAAGGGCAGGTCGCCGATCATCGAAGTGTGCAACACCTCGCGCGGATGGTTGGAAATGATGCCGACGACGTCCATCGGCAGTTCGCCGATCCGCTGGCGATAGAGAAGATCGCCCAGGCAATGATCGAACTTGCTGACCATCAGCACGACCTTCTTGGGGGCGGCCTGATCGGTCAGCGACCAGTCCATGCCCGCATCCTGCGCGATCGGCGCGAACCCGTCGCGCAGGCCGTCCAGCGTCTCGCCATCGCCGGGCTTGAACGCGACGCGCATGAAGAAGGTGTTGTTCATACCGTCGTCAAACTGCTGCGCATCGACGATGTTGCAGCCGCGCGCCGCCAGATAGCCGGCGACCTTGGCCACCAGACCGGGCTTGTCGTCGCACTGAAGCCGCAGCGTATAGATATTCGTCACGTCAATTTCCTCCCGCTCACCCATCTGCGTCAGTGCGCGCGGGCATAGTCGTTGATCCAGGCCACCGTCTTTTCAAGGCCACCAAAGGGATAGAAGTGCAGCCGCACCTTGCCATGCTCATCCCCCAATGCCCGCTCGAACCTATCGACCAGCTTGTCCGGGCCGGCCGACCCGATCAGCTTCGTAATCGAAATTCCGTATTTTGCGAGCACGGAAGCGGACGCGCCAACGCCGCAGCGCGCGGCAAAGCGCATCAGCGTCTTGATACCGGCCGGGCCAGGCACGCCGATGCGGACCGGCGCATGGATACCGCGTGCGCGCAGTTCGGTCAGCCAGGCCAGAACGGCGTCGGCGTCGAACACGAACTGGGTCACGATCAGCGGCGCCATACCCCGCGCCTCGATCTCGCTGCACTTGCTGGTCAACACCGACCAGCACTGGTCCGGCGTCATGTTCGGATGGCCTTCGGGATGGCCGCCAACGCCGATCGCACGGATGCCCGCCCGTTCGAAGGCACCACTGGCGATCAGCGCGCTGCTATCGAAATAGGGGCCCTCCGGCTCGGACGGGTCACCCGCTATCACGAAGCAGCGGCGCACATCAGCTTCCGCCACCGCGGCTGCAAGATAATCCTCGAATTCTGAGGCAGAAGTGATCCGACGCGCGGAAAAATGCGGCATCGGTTCAAAGCCCAGGCTGCGCACCAATTTGGTGGCGGCGATGCGGGCCGCGAAATCCTCGCCGGGTAGGAAAGTGACGGCGACCGGCGTTTCCGGTGCAATGGCCGGTGCTGCCTCGCGCAGCGATTCGACGTCCTTCGCCGTCATTTCCAGCGAATAGCCGTCGACCATATTGACGGGCGGACGTTCCCAGTTCGGGTGAATGACCGGCATATTATTCCTCCAGCCTTTTTGCCTCTCCCGACTCCTCGTAGAGCATATGATCAAATTCGCATAGATGAAATATTCATGGATACGAAATTCATATCTGTGAATGAAATATCACAGGCGCGCGGGATCTACCCCGGTTTCCCGGCAGCCATTCCGGATCTGGGAGGATGTCGGATTAAAGGGGGATTGCCGTGGTATATTTCGTCATCGACAGGGCGAAATGGGATGCTGCGCCCGACACCGACGGATGGCCGAGCAAGGTCTGCATCAGGAAGCGGTTATAATCCTCGACGTCGGCAACCACGACCCGCATCAGATAGTCCCATTCGCCAGACATGGAAAAGCATTCGACGATCTCAGGTCGCCCATCGACAAAATGCTCGAAGGCGGCGCGGGCTTCGCGGGCGTGGCTGCGCATGCGGATGTTGCACAGGACGTTGACGCCGCGTCCGACCTGCGCCGGGTCCACCAGCCGGACCGTACGGGTCAATATGCCCGCCGCCTCCAGCGCCTTGATCCGCCGCCAGCAGGACGCGCTCGACGCCCCGACTCGTTCGGCCAGATCCTGATGGCTGAGGTCCGCGTCGGTTTGTAGTGCGGACAGGATGCGCCGGTCCACATCGTCAATCTGACCATCCTGTTTCATATATCGCTCATATGTGATGAATATATGCCGAACCTAGCTGGAAATCCGGCAAAAATGAAACGCTATTTCCGGTTTTGCGTGGCATGATATCGCCATGGCGCAACAAGAAATGATCGCCCCGCCGGGTGCCGGAGAGGATTGGACCATAGCGCAGGACTGGGCGGCCTATACCGTGCAGGACCATGCGATGTGGGACCGCCTCTTCGCGCGCCAGACGCAGATGCTGGGCGGCCGCGCCGTGCCCGAATTTCTGGAGGGACTGGACATATTGCGGATGACCCGGCCGGGCATCCCCGACTTTGCAGAACTGTCCGACCGACTGATGCAGCGGACCGGGTGGCAGGTGGTCGCGGTGCCGGGACTGGTGCCTGATCGGCTCTTCTTCGAGCATCTGGCCAATCGCCGCTTCGTCGCCGGACGCTTTATCCGCAAGCCGGAACAGATCGACTATCTGGAGGAACCGGACGTCTTCCACGATGTGTTCGGCCATGTGCCGCTGCTCGCCAACCCGGTCTTTGCCGATTATATGCAGGCCTATGGGCAAGGGGGGCTGCGCGCTCATGCGCTGGGGTCGATCGAGCGACTGGCGCGGCTCTATTGGTATACGGTGGAATTCGGCCTGATCCGGCAGGATGATGGCCTGAAACTCTATGGGGCTGGTATCGTCTCCTCTCATGGCGAATCCGAATTTGCGCTGGACGATCCCTCGCCCAACAGGTTGGGCTTCGACCTCCAGCGGCTGATGCGCACCCGCTATCGGATCGATGATTATCAGCAGAGCTATTTCGTGATCGACAGTTTCGAGCAGTTGCTGCGGATGACGGCGGAAACTGATTTTGCGCCGCTCTACGCCGAATTGGACGGCCTGCCCGACCTCGATACGGACACGATCCTGCCGACCGACCGGGTCTACACTCGCGGCACGCAGGCCTATGCAAACAATAAAAAGGAAGAGGATGCCCTATGACCAGCGATAACAACCCCCTGGGCCTCAATGGCTTCGAATTTGTCGAATTCACTTCGCCCGACCCGGAAGCGATGGCGGCGCAGTTCGAGCAACTCGGCTTCGTCGCCAGCCATCGCCATCCGCGCAAGAATATCACCCGCTACCGGCAGGGTCGCATCAACCTGATGCTGAACCGCGACGATGCCGGGCGCGTGGCGGAATTTCGCGGCGTCCATGGCCCATCGGCCAGTGCTATGGCTTTTCGCGTCGCCGATCCCGAAGCGGCGCTCGCCTGGGCGCTGGCCAATGGCGGCAAGGCCACGGCCGAAGACGACACGGTGATCGAGGGGATTGGCGGCGCCTATCTCTATTTCATGCCGGCCGATGGCGATCCCTATGCCGACTGGGCCGAATTCCCCGGCTGGCAGGAGAAAGCCGCCGAGAACGGGGTCGGTCTGGACCTGCTCGATCATCTGACCCATAATGTCCGGCGCGGCCAGATGCGGGTATGGAGTGAATTCTACCGCACCCTCTTCGGGTTCGAGGAACAGAAATTCTTCGATATCAAAGGGAAGGCGACGGGCCTTACCAGCCAGGCGATGATCGCGCCGGATCGGGCGATCCGCATTCCGCTGAATGAGAGCCAGGATGACAAGAGCCAGATCGAGGAGTTCATCCGCGACTATCATGGCGAGGGTATCCAGCATCTCGCGCTGACCACCGACAATATCTACGACACGGTCGAGAAATTGCGCGCGCGCGGCGTGCGGCTTCAGGACACGATCGAAACCTATTATGAACTGGTCGACAAGCGCGTGCCCGGCCATGGCGAGGATCTGGCGCGGCTGAAGAAAAACCGCATTCTGATTGATGGCGATGTCGAGGAGGAGGGCATATTGCTGCAAATCTTTACCGAAAATATGTTCGGCCCGATCTTCTTCGAAATTATCCAGCGCAAGGGCAATGAGGGGTTCGGCAACGGCAATTTTCAGGCGCTGTTCGAAAGCATCGAACTGGACCAGATCAGGCGGGGTGTCGTCAGCGTCGAAGCGTGAGGTGAAGATGACGGAGGCGAGCAATCCGCCGATGCTGACCGGCTTCGGCAATCATCATGCGACCGAGGCGGTGGCGGGTGCGCTGCCGGTCGGGCGCAATTCGCCGCAGCGCGTGCCCTATGGCCTTTATGCCGAGCAATTGTCCGCAACGGCTTTTACCGTGGCGCGCGCGGATAATCGGCGGAGTTGGCTCTACCGCATGCGGCCCAGTGCGATGCACGGGCCCTTTGTGCCCTATGGCGGCGAGAGCCTGGTGCGCGGTGCGCCATGCGCGGAGGGAGCGCCGTCGCCCAACCGGCTGCGCTGGAATCCGCTCGATCTGCCGGCTGATCCTGTCGACTTCATCGACGGCCTTGTTACCTATGTGGTCAATGGCGATGTCGCGGCGGGCGTGGGGTGCAGCGTCCATCTCTACGCCGCCAACCGGTCGATGGTCGATCGGGCCTTGTTCAGCGCAGATGGCGAATGGCTGATCGTGCCACAACAGGGCCGACTGCGGATCGTTACCGAAATGGGTGTGCTGCCCGTCGCGCCGCTTCAGATCGCACTCATACCGCGCGGCGTGCGCTTCCGCGTCGAACTGCAGGATGGCGAAGCACGCGGCTATGTCTGCGAAAATCATGGCGGCCTGTTCCGCCTGCCGGATCTCGGGCCGATCGGCTCCAACGGCCTGGCCAATGTCCGCGATTTCGAAGCGCCGGTCGCTGCCTATGAGGATGTCGAGCGCCCCTGCGAGTTGATACAGAAATTTCAGGGTCGGCTCTGGTCGACCATGCTGGATCACAGCCCGTTCGACGTGGTGGCCTGGCATGGCAATGTCGCACCCTATCGTTACGATCTTGCTCGCTTCAACACGATCGGTACGGTCAGCTACGACCATCCCGATCCGTCCATCTTCACTGTGCTGACATCGCCCGGTGACAGCGCCGGCACCGCCAATATCGACTTCGTCATCTTTCCTCCGCGCTGGATGGTGGCGGAGGATACGTTCCGGCCGCCCTGGTTCCACCGCAATGTCATGAGCGAATTCATGGGCCTCATCACCGGCAAATATGATGCCAAGGCTGGCGGGTTCGCGCCGGGCGGGGCGAGCCTGCACAATATGATGTCCGCCCATGGACCGGATGTCGCGAGCCACGATCAGGCGGTCGTCGCGACGCTGAAACCGCACAAGATAGAGGAGACGATGGCCTTCATGTTCGAAAGCCGACTGCCGTTCACGCCGACAGGCTGGGCGATGGAAACACCCTTGCTTCAGGGCGATTATGATGCCTGCTGGACCGGTTTTCGCAAGGCCCAGCTAGCCGCAGACGAGGATGCGGCATGAGTTGGTGGACGACGGACGAAACCCATGATCCTGCCCGGATCAGTTGGGTAGATAGCGCGAATGGCCATGCCGACTTCCCGATCCAGAACCTGCCCTATGGCGTCTTTTCACCGGCAGGCGGAGAAGCGCGGATCGGCATCGCCATCGGCGACCGGATACTGGATCTGTTCGCCTGCGCCACTGCCGGCCTGTTGCCGGCTTCGGTTGCCCCGCTCTGCACGACCGCCATGCTCAACGGGCTGATGGAACTGCCGGTTGCCGGCCGGCGCGCGCTGCGCCGTCTGCTAAGTGATCTCCTGTCCGACCCCGCGCATGCGGATCGTCTTTCACCCATGCTGCACGACATGGCGGCCTGCGTCATGCACTTGCCGGCACGTATCGGGGACTATACCGACTTCTATGTCGGTATCCATCATGCCACCAATATCGGCCGGCTATTCCGGCCGGACAATCCATTACTGCCCAATTATAAATATGTGCCGATCGGCTATCATGGCCGGGCCTCGTCGATCCGCCCGTCCGGCGTCAATCTGCGTCGGCCTGTGGGGCAGCGCAAGCCACCCGAGTCCGACGCTCCGCTGGTCGGTCCGTCGGCGCGGCTTGATTATGAGTTGGAACTGGGCGTGTGGATCGGCGCCGGCAACGATCTGGGCACGCCCATTCCCATCGCGCAGGCAGCGGACCATGTCGCGGGCTTCTGTCTGCTCAACGACTGGTCGGCACGCGATTTCCAGGCCTGGGAATATCAGCCGCTTGGCCCTTTCCTGTCCAAGAGCTTCCAGTCGACCATATCGCCATGGGTGGTGACGAGCGAGGCGATGGCGCCCTTTCGCCCTGCGCAACCGCCGCGGCCGGACGGCGATCCGGCGCCCTTGCCTCATCTGTCCGACCCGCAGGATCAGGCGCATGGCGCGCTGGGCCTGACGCTGGAGGCCTATATCCTGACCGCAGCCATGCGCGCGCGCGGCGACGCACCGTTCCGGCTGAGCAGCGGCCCGGCCAGCAACATGTACTGGACCGTGCAGCAGATCGTCACCCATCATGCGTCCAATGGCTGCAACCTCAACCCCGGCGATCTGTTGGGCAGCGGCACCATTTCCGGGCCGGACCGGTCGGGCCATGGCAGCCTGATCGAACTGTCGGCAGGGGGCAGGGAGCCAATTGCGCTGCCCGATGGTGAGAGGCGCACCTTCCTGGAGGATGGCGACGAGATCATCCTGCGCGCGCAGGCTTCCGCGCCGGGTTTCGTGCCTATCGGTTTTGGCGACTGCCGGGCGATGGTGATGCCGCCGCTCTAAGCGCGGCGTCATAGGCAGCGATCAACCGGTCGAAATGCGCATCCTCATTAAAGCGGGTGCGCACATCGGCATGGCCCGCCGCGCCTAGCCGGCGACATAGCGCCGGATCGTCCCACAAGCGGCGCATCTGCCGGCCAAGGTCAGCGGCGTCGCCGGGGGTGAAATGCAGGCCGGTCACGCCTTCGCGCACCGTATCCTGCAAGGCGCCAATGCGTGAGGCGATGACCGGGACGCCATGCGCCATGGCTTCGGCCGCGACGATGGCGAACGTCTCGAACCAGAGGCTCGGGACCACCAGCGCCCGTGCGCCGCGATAGACGGCGGCCAGCGAAGCCGGCCCGCTAGTGATCGTTACCGGTACGCCTTGCGCCAGCAAGGGGGCGGGATCGCTGCCCGGCGGCCCCGCGACATGGATCGGCAGGTCCGACAGGCGCGCAGCATCGAGCAGGACGTTCAGGCCCTTTTCTGGCACGAAGCGACCGGCGAAGGCGAAATAGCTGCCGGCGGTCGGATCGACCGGATCGGGCGCAGCGGGGACGGCGCATTCGTTCACGCTGATCCGGTCGAGCGGCACGGCGGCGCGACGATGTAGCCAATTGCGACTGAAATCGGTCAGCACGATGAAGCGGCTGACATGGGCATAGAGGTTTCGCCGCTCCGCCACTGCGTGACGCAATGCGAAGGCGGCGCTTTCGGGCAGGCTGTTACGGCAATTACCTAGCAATGCCCGCTGCGTACCCTGATCGGTGCAGCGGGTGCAGACGGCCGCGCCATCATGATGGGTGGCGATCGGGCAAGTGATGCGGAAATCATAGCAGCTATGGACGACCGGCACCCCGGCACGGGCGCAGAGCGGGAACAGCCAGGGCGTGAGCAGCGGATAGAGTTCATGGCTATGCACGATGTCGGGCCGATCCCGCTCCAGCCGCGCCGCGAAATCACGCAACGTCGCAGCCGGGTAGAGGCCTTGCGTAAAGGCCGCCAGCTTTCCCGACAGTCCAGATGGAAGAGTGCGACTATCCTTCTCGAAAATATCGACATCCAGCCCGTGCCGGCGCGACAGGCCGATGGTCGCATCCCAGGCATTGTCCGCCCCGCCGCCACCGCGATGGCGATTGAAGACATGCAGGATCCTCATGCCACCTGCGCCGGTGCGAACCGCTCCGGGCGATAGGGTTCGCCGATCAGCGCCGCACTTGGCCGCTCGCCCGCCGCTTTTGCATCGATCATATGGCGGAACAGGTCGGCATAGGCGGCGACCACAGCATCCCAGCGAAAGGTGACGGCGGCATGCGCCTGCGCCGCCCGGCCCAGCGTCGCGCGCCGCTGCGGATCGGCATCCAGATCGCGGAGGATTGCGGCAAGATGCCCCGCTTCCTTGCTGAAATAGGGGGCGTTCGGCCCGACATTCTCACGATGGAAGACTACGTCGATCGGCACGCAGGGCGCGCCCCAGTGCATCGCCCGCAACAGGCTGGGATTGGTGCCGCCAACCTCATGCCCGTGCAGATAGGCGGCACAATGGCGATAGAGCGCGTTGAGCGCGGCGGATTCGAACACTCCGCCGACACATCGCACCTGCCCGTCATGCTCGGCCGCCACCGCGCGGGCATAGGCACTGTCATAGGGCACCGACCCGACGACGATCAGCGGCTTTGCGACGCCTGACGCCCGATATTCGCGGATGATATGGTCGACATTATTTTCCGGCTCCATCCGCGCGACGACTAGATAATAGTCGCCAGGCGTCACCCCATAGCGACCAAGCGCGGTTGTATCGGGTGGATCGCCAACCTCGCCCGAATAGGGGATATAGGTAGAAGCGGCGCCATATTCCTGGCCATAATAGACCTGCATCGCCCGCGAATCCGTGACCAGCCAGTCCGCCGCCCAGGCGCTGACCCATTCAGACCATTTATAATAAGCGCGCTGTACCCTGTTCCATTTGCGCCGTTGCCATCCCAGACCGTCGGTATGGACCAGCACCGGCACGCCCCGCGCGCGCAGCGGCAGTACGAACGGGCCGTTGCCCGGATCGACCAGGAACACCAGATCGAAATCGCGGAACGCGGCGTCCCATATCGACAGATTGCTGTGGACGATGCTTTCGAAACTCTTGCCGCCGGGCGCGGGCAGGTATCGGCACTGCACACCCTGCCAGATGGGTGGGCGCGCCTCATAATAGTGCGTCCGGCAATAGACGGTGACGTCCATGCCATGATCGCGCACCAATCCGGTTGCCAGTTCCTCCACCAGCGTCGAAAAGCCGCTATAGCGGGCCGGGATGCCACGATCGCCGATGATGGCGACGCGCGAAGGGCGGGGCGCGGGATCAGCCATGGGGCTTGTACCCGATCCAGATATCCTGCGTCATCCGCGCCTTCGGGCCGGGATCGACCTGCTCCACCCGCTCGAAGGCGGCGAGCAGATGATTGCGCACCCAGACCGGCGGATGGACGGCGAAATACCATTTCTTGCCCTCGGCAAAGCGGCTCTGGGTAATAATTTCGCCGCGCACATAGGCGTCCATTTCCTCCCGCCGGGTCAGCAGATAGCGATAATGGTCGCCATGGGTGGTCGCGATCATCAACCCGCCGGGGCGCAGCACGCGGTAAAGTTCGGCGGTCCAGTCGCGGTGCATATCGGCGGACAGATGGGTGAAGACGGAGAAATTATAGACCGCGTCGACGCTGTTGTCCGGCAGCGGCAGAGGCGGCGCCAGCCCATTCAGGGCAAAGTCGATGCCCGGCAGATGGGCGCGACACCAGTCGATCGTCGCCGCATTATAATCGGTGCCAATGAGCCGCGGTGCCCGGTTCGCCAGCAGAGCGGGCATATGACGGATCAGCCGTCCCGGCCCGCATCCCCATTCCAGCACGCGCAAGGACGCCGCATCGGGCAGCCGTTCGCGGATCAGTCGTGCGAACAGACCCGCATGGATCAGGCCCAGATCATGATAATCGGCCCAATCGACCTTGTTATAGGCGTCGAAGGCTAGATCGGCGGGCGGTACGGCAAAACCGGGATGGCGGTCGAGAAAAGCACGATTGCGCCCCGCCATCACCGTTCGCTTGCGCAGGAAGGCCATGCGATCGAACATGGGCAACAGGCCGAGCGACCGGGTGGCGCTGAGAATATGATATTTCATGCGTTCGTGCCTCCTTGTTCATTGGTGACGGCGGGTAGGTCGAACAGATGGCGGACATAGGCCCGATCCTGTCCGACAATGGCGATCAGCGGGAAAGGTGCGTCCGGCTGGGTCAGGCGGAAACGATTGGCGCGATCCTGAATCAAGTCGATCAGCACGGCGGCAACCACGCCTGCGCCAAGCCCCATGATGATGGCAGCGATCAGTAGCAATTTCGTCTGCGGCGCATCCGGCTTGTCGGGCAGGGCAGCACCCTCGACGATCTGGATCGCCGACGGCGCGGACTGGGCCGTGGCGGCCGTGACCGCCGCCGTCATCAGCTTGTCCTGCAACGCCAGATAGGTTTTTTCCAGCATATCATGGGCGCGACCGAGGTCATGGCTGTCCTTCATCTTCTGCGGGATGCGGTCGATCGTGGCACGGCGGGCACCGACCTCCGCCGACAGGGTGGCAAGGCCCGCACGATTGCCGGCCAGTTGCGCCTGCAACGCCGCCTGCCGCGCGCGCAGCGCGTCATAACCGCCATTGCGCGCGATATTGCTCTGCTGCACGCCACGCTGGGGCTGGCCAGCCAGTTGGCGACCGATCGCCGCGATCTGATCGTCCATATCCCGCACGTCGGGGGAGTCCGGACGGTAACGGACCAGCAACGCGTCACGCGTGGCGACCAGCTTCGCCTGTTCCTGCTTCAACTGGGCGGCGACCGGATTATCCTGCACCAGCCGGCTTGCGAGGATATCCCTAGGCTCGCGCGCGAGTTGAGCGCTAACGGCCGCCAGTTCGCTCTGGGCCGCCGCGATGGCAGTGCGCTTGGCGTCCAGTTCGGCCTGCTGGCTAAGGAACTGGCCGATCTCGACCTTGTCCTTCTCGAACATCAGCAGCATGTCATTTTGCGTGTAATAGCGCTCCATCCGTGCTTCGAGCAGGCGAAGGTCGGCGCGGGCGCGATCAGCCTCCGCCTGCAATGCGGCATGCGCCTGTCGTGCTTCATCGGCGAAGCGGGCGCGGCGCTGGGCGATATAGGTGGCCGCTACGGCATCGGCGATTTCGGCGACACGAGGGCTGGGGCCGCGTATCGTCAGAAGCGCGATATGGCTGTCGGGGATCTGCACCATGGCGACGCCAGTGCGGAAATCGTCCAGCGTACGGGCGCGCTCCACCGCTTGCGCGCTCGGCACATAGGGGGAGGGCGCACGGGGGAAGAGCGCCTCCTTGGTCCCTCGCCATGCGCGACCCGGCCAGCTTTGCGTCCACAGCCAGGTCAGATGACGCAGCGGCGGATGATAGACGTCGCCATAGCCAAGCCGCTGGTTGGCGATCACCTGTTTCAGCACCGGGCCGGACGTGGCGAGGATCATCTCGTCCTTCAGTGCATTGCGACGAAATACGGCCCAGTCGTCATAGAAGCTCTCGCGCTGTCGATCGTCGTCGGACACGGCTGACAAAGTGACGCTGGCCGAATAGACCGGCGGCCAGACGAGGATGTAGAGTCCGACCAAAGCGACCGTCAGCACCGTGATGGCGAGGATCAACCGGCGATGACTTGCGATAGCGAAGGCGGTGACCTGCCCCGCGCGCCGCAGGTCGAAACTGTCGGCCTCCGGTCGATAGGGCACGGCTTCGGGAAGGCCGGTCATCGGTCGATCTCCTGCAACAGGCGCAACTGGACATAGGGCGCCATCAACTGGCTGAGACCACCGAGCGGCGCATTGACATAGGTCTGGAGGAAGCGGGCGAAGCGGGCGCCGCCGCTTTCCTGCACCACGATGATGTCGCCCGGTTGCAATGGCACATTCTGGAGCGTCAGCAGCAGGCCGGCATGACCTCGCGCGTCGCTGCGCAGAATATGGGCGGTCAGGCGCCCGTCCGGGTCCAGCCGGATGAGCGCGACGTTGGAAAGGGCGGCGCCCTTTCCGGCATCACCCGCGACGATCAGCGCCTGTGCGGCGGTCGGCGCATCGCGCAGCGCGACCGGGCCGGGCCGATTGATCTCACCCGCGACGAAGACCTTGGCTTCGCGCGGATTGGCCACGGCAATGCTGACCTGCGGATCGCGCACCCTTGCCAACAGGCGTTGCCGCACTGCTGCCGCCGCCGCCATTGGGGTAAGGCCGGCGACGGCGATATCGCCCGATCGGGGCAGCGTCACCATGCCATCGGTCCGCACGGTTGCGCTGCGCGACAATTCGGGCATGCGGTCGACCAAGATTTCCAACTGGTCGCCGGGACCGAGCAGATATGCCTGTTCGTAGCGGGCGGTGGAGCGGATCAGGTCCGGCACGGCGGCGATGCTCTGTGGTGCAGTCAGGCTGGTCGAGCAGGCGCCGAGCAGGATCGGGATGAGCAGGATCAGTGCCGTGAGCAGGCTGGTGCGGGGGGCCGTCATGTCGATGCTCCTGATAAGTGCAGGCACGCGCGCATGGCCCAGGCGCGCGGCGAGAACGGGTTGGCGGCGCAGGCGCGAACCAGCGCGGCGCGCGCGCCGACGGCATCGCCTTCGTCAAGCCGCATCTGCGCCTGCGCGCGATGCAGTCGGGCAATGATCGCGCGGCGTCGTCGTTCGGGCGCGCCGGCATAATGGCGGCGCTCCAATATCCGCAGCATCGTGCCGACGACCTGGGGATTGGCCATCAGCCCCAGCGTATTGCGCAATTGCCCGGCGTGATAGCGAAAGCCGATCAGCATGTCCGGATCGAACCAGCCGGTCGCACCGATATCGCTCAGCCGGGTGAAGATATTCAGTTCGAACGGGAAATTGCCATGGCAATCGGCATCGACAAAGCCCGACCGGCGCAGCGCCTCTGTGCGGAAGACGGTGCCGGAAATCGGCGTGAAGCCGCTGCGCATATGGGTTTCTAGGATGGGGAATGGCCCGCCCCTTCGCCGCGTCCGGCCATGGGTGCGATGATAGGCGGTGGCCATCGCTGCCGATGGCCGCCCGTCTGCCTCCATCAGCCAGGGGTTGGCGACGAACAGCGCCGCGTCCGGCGCGGCATCGAGCGCAGCGACGGCGCGTTCCAGATAGTGCGGCGACAGCAGGTCGTCGTCATGCAGGATGCAGAAAAATTCCGCGGCGCCTGCTTCCCCGAACAGATAGCGACCCTGCCCATATTCGCCGCCATTCACCGCCTGCTGCACGAAGCGGAAGCGCGGATCGCCCAGCCCCTTTACGTAGGCGCGCACCGCCTCCCCCGCGCCACCGGGGGAGGCATTGTCGCTCACCACCGCGCGAAAATCGCGCAGGCTCTGGGCGCGCAGGCTTTCCACCGCTTCCCGCATCAGATCGGGTCGGTCATAGGTGGGGATGCCCACAAAGATGCGTTCAGAAGAAATGACGATGCGCCTTGTACCAAAGGAAGGTCTGGGCCAGCCGTTCATCCAGCCCCGCGCCCGGCGCCCAGCCCAGTTTCTCCGCCGCCAGCGCGGAGGAGAGATATTGGGCCTGAATCTCGCCATGGGCATTGTTGCGCACGTCCGGCTCCAGATCGGCGCGACCGGCAGCGGCGAGCGTGCGGCGGGTCAGGTCCAGTACGCTGACCGGCTCGCCCGTCCCGAAGTTGAAGGCGCGGCCCACGACTTCGGCATCGCCCATATGCTCTGCCAGCAGCAGGTATCCGCGCACGATGTCCTCCACGAACACATAGTCGCGCACCGGCGACCCGTCGGAGCGGATCACCGGCCGCGTTCCGTCGATCGCGGCGAGGCAGGTGCCCGGCACGATCCGGTTGCTGTTGAGGTCGCCCGGCCCGAACAGATTGCCGCAGCGCGTGATGGTGACGGGCAGGCGATAGGTCGCCGCATAGCTGAGTGCGATCAGGTCGGCGCAACTCTTCGACACGTCATAGGGATGGCGCCCCTGCAACGCGAAATCCTCCTGATAGGGGAGGAGGTCATGGTCGCCATAGGCCTTGTCGGACGAGGCGATGACGATCCGTTCCACGGTGGCGACGCGGCGACATGCCTCCAGCAGCACCCATGTGCCCTTGATGTTCGCCTCAAAGGTGGAGAGCGGATTGCGGTTGGCGACGCCCACGATCGCCTGTGCGCCAAGGTGAAAGACGGTATCAACCGCATATTCGTTCAACGCGCGCTCGATGACGTCATAATCCTCCAGCGCGCCCCGCACGACCTTGGCCCGGGCGACCAGTCCACCCGCCTGAAAGCGCGATTGCGGCACCATGTCGCGGACCAGCGCCACCACTTCCGCGCCCTCACGGAGCAATTCGGAGACGAGGCTGCCGCCCAGAAAGCCGGTGGCGCCGGTGACGAGACAGGTCTTGCCTTTCCAGAAGCCGCTCATGCCGCGCGCTCCTGCGGGCCATGGTCGCCGATCCAAGGCGGCGGCGTGCCGCCCGCCAGCATCTCGTCCGCCTCGATCACATCCTTGTAGCTGTCGAACGACTTGAAGAAGCCGCCATGGCGATAAGTGAAGGCGTCGCCCCGCGCGATCAGCGGTGGAATGATGTCACGTTCAAGATTGTCGCCCTGCCAGTCGTCGAAGACGGCCGGGTCCATCACCATGAAGCCGGCATTGATCCAGTAATCGGCGATCAGAGGCTTTTCGGCAAAGCGGGCAATGGCGCCATCATCCTCGACCGACAGCACGCCATATTGCGAATACATCGGCACCGAGGTGATGGTCAGCCGCGCGTCGTGGCTATTATGGAAGGCAACCACATCGGCCAACGGGACGTCCGACAGCCCGTCGCCATAAGTGGCGATAAACGGACCGTCGATCAGATGGCGGCAATTCCAGATGCGGCGGCCAGTGTCGGCATCCTCGCCTGTATCGACGATCTTTATGCTAGCGCCGATATCCTTCCCCTCGAAATAATCGTGAAGAACATCCTGCCGGTATCCAGCGGCTAATATGAATTCGTGAAATCCCTGCCGAATGAAATTCTTGATGACATGGACCAGAACCGGCGTGCCGCCCAATGGCAGCATCGGTTTTGGCAGATAGGTGGTGAAGGGAAAGGCACGGATGCCCTGCCCGCCGCACAATATGACGACCTTCATCTGTCGGTTCCTTTCTTCATCGATGGTAGGGTGAACTGGTCTGCACTTATGGTCGCGATGCCGATGCCGAATTCCGGCCCGGCGATGCCGCGCTGAATCAGAGGGGCGAGTCGCGTCTGCGCGACATGGCCGCCGAACCAGAGGCGGATATTGTCGCCATCGCGCAGCGCGCCGGGCGCCAATATCTCGCCATCGGTCCAGCCGGTACTGGCTCGGGTGAGCAAGGGCGCGGGGTCTTCGCGAAAATGGATGCCGTCGGCGGCGCGGGCATGATGGATCGCCACCTGCTGCCATGCGGGATCGGCGCCGGGGCTGACATGGGCGACCGAGTAGAAGAGGTCGATCGCTTCGTCCGCGTCGGCCAGCGCAGCGGGGGATGAATAGCCAGCATAGCCTTGCGCGGCGGGATAAAGCGGTCCCTGCGTGAGGATTTGGTCCGGGGCGGTGAAGTGCACCCCATCGGTCGACCGGATCAGGCCGATAGACTGGAGCGGTGGCCCGCCCCCCTCCCGCATACCCACGGCGGAGAAATAGAGCAGCAGTTCCTTACCGCGCACCACAAGCCCCGGCTCGCCGACCAGATAGCCGTTCCAGTCGCTCGCCCCGCCGGTGGCCTTCAGCAGCGTCCAGTCGGCGACCTTCCAGTTCGCCCCATCGGGCGACACGGCCAGGCCGATCGCCATGGGTGCTGGGTCGGGATCGGCATAGATGCCGGTAAAGCCCATCCAGTAGCGGCCGGCAAAGCGCACGACGCTGGGCGTCTCGATGCTGGCATAGGGGCCACCTTCCGGCGACAGCAGCGGCGTGGCGGGGGACAGGCTCCAATGCTCGCCATCGCGCGACACCGCGCGGAAGGGCAGGACGGGCGGCTTGAACGGCGCACCGGTGCTGCTCGTCATGTAGAGCGCATAGCCATGTTCCGTGCGCAGCGGGCTGGGATCGTTCCACAGCCCCTGCGGCCGCAACGATCCTGCCGCGATGACCGGCGCATCGCGACTGACCGTCCAGCCCGGCATGGGATCGGGGACAACAGGCGCCGGGGCGGGACTGGCGCATCCGGCCAGAATGAAAGCGATTGCCCCTGCTCCGTTCGCCCTGAGCCTGTCGAAGGGCGCAATTGCGAGAAATGTGGTCCTGCCGCCCATCAGAAGGCATTCCGCTGCACGAACGGCACGGCCAGCGTGCGCGCGACTATCTGAAGGTCCAGCCACAGCGACCAGCGGCGCAGATAGTCGATATCGTGCACGACCCGCTGCGCCATCTTGTCATGCGTGTCCGTTTCGCCACGCCAGCCGCTGACCTGCGCCAGACCGGTGATGCCGGGCTTGATCTTGTGTCGCACGGCATAGCGGTGGATTAGGGGGCGGAAACTGTCGTCCAGCGCGACTGGATGGGGGCGTGGCCCGACCACGGACATGCTGCCCGTCGCGACATTGATGAATTGCGGCAGTTCGTCGATCGATGTGCGGCGCAGCAGCGCGCCGACCCGCGTGACCCGGCTGTCGCACCGCCGCGCCTGCACGAAGGCGTCATCTTCGGCCACGCGCATCGAGCGGAATTTCCAGATGCGGAACGGCCGGCCATCCAGGCCGTAACGGGTCTGGCGGTAGAAGACCGGCCCGCGGCTATCCAGCTTGATCGCGATCGCGGCCAGCAACGCGACGGGCAGGATCAGCGGCAGGGCAATCAGGGTCAGGACGACGTCCTCCGCCCGCTTCACCCATCGCATATGCCCTTCGAACGGCGATTCCACGATGCTGACGACCGGCTGGCCATAGACATCGTCCCAGCGCCCGCCGACCAGATCCAGCCGGAACAAAGGCGGGCAATAATAAAGCGAGGCGGTGGTGTCGCCGAACCGGTCCAGGATCGCCTTGATCCGCTGCTCCGCCGCCATCGGCAATGTCACATAGATGCGGCTGACCGCGCCCGTGCGCGCCAGTTCATAAAGTCGATCGACCGGTCCGCCGAAATCATGCGGTGACAGGGCGACGGTGCGGTCATCCGACGGTCGGCGATCGTCGAACACGCCCATTGACTTGATGCCCATCCAGCGCTGCCGCGCGAAGATGTCGCCGAGCCGCTGTGCGGTTTCGGTCGCGCCGATGAAGGCGGCGCTGCGCTGGTCGTGGCCGACGCTGCGCCACAGCCGCAGGACGATGCGCATGACGATGTGGAACAGGATGATCGCACACAGCGATCCGCCATACCAGAGCGCCGCAGCCGGTACCCACAGGGGTGCCCGCGCCAGCGACAGATCGCCCAGCAGCGCGAACAGCGCCATGATCCCGACGAAACTGATCGACCAATGCGCGGTCAGGTCGGCCAGTTCGTGCCGCAACCGGACGATCCGCCATGACCGGCTGAGGTGGAAGAAGGACGCCGTCCATTCCAGCACGGCGATACAGAGCAAGGCGTCGATGATTGCCGGCCGGGGTGAGAACGGCTCCGTGGTGAGTGCCAGGCACAGCAGGATCAGCCCGGTATCGACCAGTCGGCACAGCCGTACGAACAGCGCGCCGAACTGCTGGAACATTCCGCTCGTCCTGAAATCCGCATCCCATTGGTGGGTCGGCATGGTGCCAGCGCTCCTTGTTCAAGTAAATATTTCTATATTTCACGTAAAATATGTAATTCCTAAATATAAAACCTCATAAAATACCTATTTATTGCCGAATCAAAATCCATCTTCAATTAGATGAAAACAAAAATGAGATGTGAGTCATACATGCATTAACCATGTATTTATTGAGTGTGCCATTTTGTGACATAGAGATTTTGGCATGTTGCAGGCGGGTATGATAAATATATTATTTCAATTGTTCTGATTATTTCGATTCGATCTGACTGAGTTCGGATCGTTATCTTTAACTGGACCGGAAAAGGGGCGATCGGCCGGATGCTGTGCATATGGGGCTATCACCGGGTTGATCCCGCCGCTGCCTGGAATGGCGGCATCGGATTCTCCCGCTGCCTTGGCTGCGGCGCGGAACTGGTGCAGCGCCCCGGCGCTGGCTGGGCACGGGTGCCGCGCGGTTATGCGGTCGTCTGGCGCCCTGCGACACAGCAACCCGCGTTGATGGCAGCTCGGGCCTTTCCCCGACCATCCCCGATTGCCCGCCTGTCGCAGCGGGCAGGACAGGCGCTCGATCGCCTGCGTAGGCCCGTGCAACAACCTTCGCGCAGCTATCGCTATCTGGCGGGCCGGATCGGCGATGCCCGGACAATGGTGCTGAGCGCGCTGTGCGATGCCGACGCCGCCAATGAGGCAATGTTGCTGCTCGCTGCGATGGTGCAGGAGGAACGGGGCGGGCGGGTGCTGCTGATCGACGCGACCCTCGCCGACCAGGGCATCAGCACGTTATTGGGTGGAAAAGGCGATCAGGGCCTGTCCGAAGTGCGCGACGGCGACCCTTGGTCCGCCGTGGAATCGATGCGCCTGCTGACGCGGCCGAACATGGTCTTTTTGGGCGCAGGGCTCAATCCTGCTGCCGGACGGCCCGATCGGATCGCGACGATCCTGCCTTTTCTGGTTGAACGGTTCGACCATATCCTGATCCAGCAGCGAGCCATCGGCAGCGACAGCCGCAATCTGGCGCTGGCGCGCGCCGCCGATCTGGTCTGGACTCTGGCGGAAGAAGGGCGATCACCGATGGCGCGCCTGACGGACGCGCAGGCGGCCTTCCACGCCCATGGCATTGTGTCAGCGGGCCTGATCCTCACGGTGCCTGCTTATGGCCGCTGAGGCGATCCAGCCCGGTCGTGCGCTGCTGGCGACGGGAATGGCAGGGGCTGCGGCCCTTGCCGTCGCGGCGACCTTGTGCTCCGGGCGCGGCCCCGCGCTCGCAGCCGTCGGCGTCGTGGCGCTGGGTGGCGTGCTCTGGGCCAGCGGTAATCCCCGGCTGACCTGCCTGTGGGGCGTTGGCCTCACTGCGCCGCTCGGCATCGCCAAGCGTTTCCATCCCATGCCCCATATGGGCGGAGCGGGCGCCTATGCTATCGAGGTCGTCGATCTGTTCCTGCTCGCCCTGCTGCTGTTCCAGTGGCGCGGCGCCCGGCGTGGCGGCCCGCCGCTGGTCCTGCCCACGCTGGCCTGTGGCTGGATCGCGATGATCCTGTTCGGCCTGATCGACGCGCTGACCGGCCCCTATCGCCAGCTCGCGCTGGTGGAGGCGGTGCAAATGGCCAAGTCGCTGGCCCTGTTCCTGCTGCTCATCGGCGAACTAACGCGAGTGCGCCGCTTCCTCCACCTTTTCGCGGCGCTCGCCCTTGGCCTTGGCCTGCAAGCCGCTGTCGGCATCGCCCAATATGCGAAGAAGGGCGATATCGGCCTGCAATTTCTGGGCGAGGCGACGATGACAACGCTCGAATATGCCAATCGCGCGACCTATATGGATGGCGGCGCCACCTTCCGCATCGGCGGGCTGCTGGGCCATCCCAATATATTGGCCGGCTATATCGCGATGCTGGCACCGCTGTTGCTGGCGATGCTGATGACGCGCTTGCCGACGCCCCGGAAGCTGGCGATCGGCGCGGTGCTGGCCATGGCGCTGGCCGCGCTGCTGCTCACCCTGTCGCGGTCGGGCTGGCTGGCCTTCGCTCTGGCTGTGCCGGTCGTCGTCGGCCTGATGCTGCGCGACAGGCGATCGCGGCAAAGGGCGCTGATGGGCACGATGATTGCGCTTGCAACCGGCATCGTCGCCGCGCTGGCCTTCGCCCCGGCGATCGTCCGGCGCTTCACCCAGAGCGATCCGGGCGCGGTCGATTTTCGCTGGGACTGGATGGGCGTCGCCTGGGCGATGGTGCGCGATCATCCGTTGCTCGGCGTCGGCCTCAACAGTTTCGTCCAGCATCTGCCCGGCCGCACCAGCCATGGCGGGACGGACGGACTGACACGCAGCTTCGGCGCCAATTGGCCGGTGGTCCATGATATCTATCTGCTGATCTGGGCGGAACAGGGAACGATCGGCTTCGCCTGTTTCCTGCTGTCGCTGGCCGGCCTGCTGCGGATGGCATGGCGCAATGCGCGCCACTGCGCCGATCCGCTGCTCTTCGCGCTCAATGCCGGGGCGCTGGCGGGCCTCTGCGCCAATCTGCTCGACGGCCTTGGCAGCTTCTTCCTGCGCCAGATGCCCGGTGCGCGCCTGTTCTGGATTCTCGCGGCGATCATCGTCGCGATCAATCTCTGGCAACGGCGCAACGAGAGGCTGACATGAGCCGCCTCCTGAAAAGCAGCGCCACTCTGGCCGTCGGCCGCGTCACCCTCTCGGCTATGCGCATGGCCGCCGCGCTTATCGTCGCGCGGCTTGCGGGGACGGAGGATTTCGGCGCCTATGCGCTGCTACTGAGCCTCATCGGCCTTGCCGAATGGCTGGTCGATTTCGGCCAGACCGACATGGCGGTGCGCAACGCCGCGCGCCGGCCAGGGCGACAGGCGATGGTATTAGCCGCGTTGGCGCGCGCGAAGCGGGTGCAGGGGCCGGGGATCGCCCTGTTGCTGCCGCTTGGACTGTGGCTGGCAGGGGGAAACAAGATGATGCTGGCCGGCTGCGCGGGGAGCGTGGCGGTGATGGCGACGGCGGTGATGCAGCCGGCCCGCGCCGTGCTGCGCCTCGCGCTGCGGATGGACCGGGATATCGGCGCGGAACTGGCCGGCGTGGCGCTGATGCTGCCGCTGCTGGCGATCGCCTGCCTGTATAACGCGCCGCTGCCGCTGCTGATCGCCAGCTTCGCGCTGGCCCGGCTGGTTCAGGCGGCGCTGGCCGTGCATTGGGCAAGGGCGCCGATCCAGTCCACCACCCGCCGCCTGCCCGCCGTCCGGCTCGCCCGGCAAGCGCTGCCGCTCGGCTGTGCCGGTCTGCTGGTTCTGCTCTATGACGCGCTGGCGCCTCTGCTGCTTGCCCGCCTGCTCGATATGCGCGCGGTCGCCCTCTACGCTGCGGCGGCACGTTTCATCATGCCGGTGCTGGTCGCGGTGCAGGCGGTCGCCAGCGCTGCTTTCCCCCTCATCGCCCGCGACTGGCGCCGCGATCCCGCTAATTTCAGCCGGACGCAGCAAGGCGCACTCCTGCTGTCGGTGGCCTTGGCAGCCCTGATGTTCGCCGGCATCCATGGCGGCGCGACCTTCCTGATGGGGTTGATGGGGCCGGACTTCGTCGCTGGCGCACCGCTGCTGCAACTCATGGCCTGGACGCTGCTGGCACGCGCTGTCACCACGGCCATGTCCCCGCTGATCGTCGTTGCCGGACGGCAGGGGCGGGCTATGCTGCTGACCATATTTTCGCTGACCGGCCAGTGCGCCGCCCTGTTCCTGCTGGTGCCGGCGCTGGGCGTGATCGGCGCGGCCTGGGCCTGCCTCTTGGTCGAACTGTCGCTTGGCACCGTCGCGGTCAGCTGGATCGCGCAGCAGGTCACGGGCCTGACGATCGACTGGCGCCCGGTCGTCGCCCTGATCGGCGGCGCCATCACATCTGCACTGCTGGTCAGCGCCAGCCCGCTGGCCGGCAGCCTGATCGGCGGCATCATGGCTGCCGCCATCCTGCTGGGCCTCATCGCGCTGTCCACGCCCAGATGGCGTCCTCTGGCAGGAGGTTTCGCATGACCCCTCGGATCGCTATCGCCTGCCCCGGCGTCGGTCTTGTCCAGCGCGGCTTCGAACGCCTGTTCCGCGACCTGTTCGATGAAATGCGTGGCGACTTTCCCATGACCCTGTTCAAGGGCGACGGTGAGGCGCGCGCAGATGAGATCGTCCTGCCTTTCCTCCGGCGCGGTGGGCGGGCCATCCGCTACCTGCCGCTTCACCGGCTGATAGGTCGCACACCGATGCACGCCGAATGTCTGACCTTTGCGCTGGCGTTGCTGCCGCATCTGATCGGTGGGCGCTACGACATCGTCCATGTGATCGACCCGCCGCTGGCGCGCCTGCTCTTTCATCTGCGGCGCGCGCTGCGCCTCAAGTTTCGCCTCCTCTATACCGAGGGGACAGCGATGCCGCCGCGCGACTATCCCCCTTGCGACCTGTTGCACCAGATTTCGGCGGCGACGCTGGCGGATGCCGTGGCGCAGGGCCATGACCCGGCACATATGGCGCTGCTACCCTGCGGCTATCGTCCCGAACGCTTCATCGCCAGCGCCGACCGTGCCACGCTGCGCGCCCGGCACGGCATCGCGCCGGACCGTTTCGTCATCCTGTCCGTTGCAGCGCTCAATCGCGGGCATAAGCGGACCCCTCATCTGATCGAAGAGGTCGCGCAGATGCCCGGCGACCCGCTACTGTGGCTGGATGGCAGCCTGGACCATGGCGATCCGGACCTGCCGGCCTATGCCCGCGCGAAACTGGGCGACCGGGTGCGCGTCACCCATGTGCCCAGCGCGCAAGTGGCGGACCTGTTCGTGCTGGCCGACGTTATGCCCCACGCCGCGACCTTCGAAGCCTTCGGTCTCGCCGTCGTCGAAGCGGCGGCGGCGGGTCTGCCGGTCATTCTGCATGATGCGCCGCATTTCCGCTGGCTGCTACCCAACCCCGCCTGCTGGATCGACATGACCGCGCCCGGTGCGCTCGCCGCGCTGCTCACACATATGGCTACCGATCCGATCGAGCGCGATCGCCGGCTGATGCAGGACCATGCCCGCACCACCTATGACTGGGCGGCGCTGCGCCCGGCCTATGCCGCTCTCTACCGGAGCATGAAGCCATGACGCGCCTCGCCATCATCATCGTCAACTGGAATGTCCGTGATCTGTTGCGCGACTGCCTTGCCGCCATCCCGCAGGCGACATGGCGTCCGCCCGGCGCCATCGAAACCATCGTCGTGGACAATGATTCGGCGGACGGCAGCGCGGCCATGATCCGCACCGAATTTCCCTGGGTCCGCCTGATCGAAAGTGGCGCCAATCTGGGCTTCGCCGACGGTTGCCAGCTGGGCTATGAATCCACCGACGCGCCCATCATCATGCTGCTCAATCCCGATACGGTGGCCGATCCCGGCGCGATCGCTGCGATGCTGGACACGATCCTCGCCGACCCGAAGATCGGCATCGTCGGATCGCGCCTGCGCAACAGCGACGGCAGTTTCCAGCGCGCATCGGGCGGCGCCTTCCCGACGCTCGCCAACCTTGGCTGGAACTATCTCTTCCTCAACCGCCTGCTGCCCCGTCGCTGGGCGCCGCCCGCCGTCTATCTGGATGACGACCCGCAGGGCATCCGCCCGATCGACTGGGTGTCCGGCGCCTCGCTCACTTTCCGCCGGGACGCGGTCGGCGTCCGCATCTTCCACCCGGCCTTCTTCATGTTCGGCGAGGATATGGAACTCTGTCACCGCGTGGCGAAGGCCGGCTGGCGCGTCCTCTATTCCGCGCGCCAGACCATCACCCATCATCATGGCGCCAGCTTCGCGCGCCAGCCCTCGCTGGAAATCCTTGCCAGCGTCTACAAGGGGCCACGCTTCTTCTTCCGGCAAAGCCATGGGCCGATCGCCCGGATCGCCTATGACGCCATTCTTTTCACCGGCTACGCAATCCGCTGGGTGGGCTTCAGCCTGCTCGCTGTGCTGCGCCCCGGCCGGGGCCATGGCGCGATGGCGCGCTTCAGCCGAACCTATCTGGCCGCCATGGCCGCCACCATCTTCCGACAGAAAGGAGCGACGCGATGAACAGGGGTATCAAGCGTATATTGGTGACCGGCGGGGCCGGTTTCCTGGGGTCGCATCTGTGCGACCGGCTGGTCGCGCAGGGGCATGACGTGCTGTGCGTCGACAATCTCTTCACCGGATCGAAAGCCAATCTGACCCAGTTGCTCGGCCGGCCCAATTTCGACTATATGCGCCATGACGTGACCTTCCCCCTCTATGTCGAGGTGGACGAAATCTACAATCTGGCCTGTCCGGCCTCGCCGGTGCAGTACAGCATCAATCCGGTCCAGACGACCAAGACCAGCGTCCATGGCGCGATAAACATGCTGGGCCTCGCCAAACGCACCGGCGCAAAGATCCTGCAAGCCTCCACCAGCGAAGTCTATGGCGACCCGGAGGTCCATCCCCAGCAGGAGGATTATTGGGGCCATGTGAACCCCATCGGCCCGCGCGCCTGCTATGATGAGGGGAAGCGCTGCGCCGAAACCCTCTTCTTCGACTATCATCGCGAAGGGCGGGTGCGGATCAAGGTTGCGCGCATCTTCAACACCTATGGCCCGCGCATGGACCCGGCGGACGGGCGCGTCGTCTCCAACTTCATCTGCCAGGCTTTGCTGGGCCAGCCCATCACCCTCTATGGCGATGGGCAACAGACCCGGTCCTTCTGCTATGTCGACGATCTGATCGACGGGCTGATCCGGCTGATGGGTAGCGAGGACGCCGTGACCGGCCCGATCAATATCGGCAATCCTGACGAATTCACCATGATCGAACTGGCCGAGATGATCCTGGCGCTGACCGGATCGCACGCGCCGCTCATCATGCGCCCCTTGCCGGCCGACGATCCGCGCCAGCGTCGCCCGGATATCGCCCGTGCGCGCGAAACGCTGGGCTGGGAACCGACGGTGCGGCTGCGCGAAGGGCTGACCCGCACCATCGCCTATTTCGACGGACTGCTGAGCGGCGCGGCCAGCCCTGTGCTGCCGCTGGCGATGCCGGGCGAGATCATCCTGCCGCCCGCCTATCCGGTCAACCGGCTGGGGGTGTAACCGGCGGACAGCCGGACCTGCGCGATGCCGCCCATGTCACGGCATTTTCCAGCATGGTGACATAATGGGGATCGGCATAGGTTTCCGGGCGATGGCCGATGCCGGAATAGAAAACCCGACCCTTGCCGACGCAGCGGGTCCAGGCGATCGGATGATCGCCCATGGCCAGTGCGCCGGGTTTATAGCTGCCCTCGTCCAGCGTAGCGACAACCGCGCTGCCGGGCCGAGGGTTGGCGGTGAAGCTGTACCATTCGTCGTTCATCACCCACTCGGCCGGCAATCCGGCCGCGATCGGATGGTTGCGCCCCTCGACCACGACCCTGGCATCCTGAAATTGCGGGTCCATCGGGTGTCCGGCAAATTGCGCACCGACCAGCGTGTCGACATACCAGGGCCAGAAGGTCGACGGATCGCCCGATGATCCGTGCACCGCGACATAGCCGCCGCCCTGTTCGATATAGGCTTTGAACGCCGCCCGCTGCGCCAGCGTCAGCACATCGCCGCTGACATTGTTCCACACTACGGCGTCGAACTGGCGCAACAGGGCAGGTGTCATCACGCCGCCCTTGTCACTGACCACCACGGCCCAGCCCTTGCGCTGCGCCATCGCCTGAAAGGCGGCACGGGCGGCATCGACCGAGGGGCCGTCGCGAAAGCCGTTGATCTTCTCGAAGATCAGCAGCCGAGGCTTGCCCTTGGGCAGGGTGATCGCCGGGCGGTCGTTATCATAACGGGCGCAGCGCGCTACCTTGTCCGCCGCCGTCACCGGCAGGGCGCGCAGCTTGGCGTCCAGCGCGGCCATCTTGTCGGCGGGCAGATTCTTCATTTTCGCCAGCGCCTTCAGGTTCAGGATCGCTGCGAAGGTCGGCGCCTGCGTCGTGAAGAAGCGCGGGGGCAGGGCGGTGAAGACTTCGGGCGCGCCGGCCTCCAGCGCCGCCTTGGCGGGAGGGCTGAGCAAAATGTCCACGATCGGCGATTCAGTGGAAAGGGGCGCGTCGTGCAACGGGCAATCGGTGACCGGTCCGGCCCACGCGCCCACAGGCACCAGCGCCAGCAACAGGGCCGCGCTAACGGCCAAAGCATTTTTCATGTCCCTCTCCCACGCTTGTCGCATTCGTCCTAGCCTGCCTTGCAGTGCGCGAAAAGCCGATCCGTGCACCACTTCAAGACTTGCCAAAAGCGCCGCTATCGCTCAGAGTAATGATAACGCTACCAGACGCAAGAGAACAGGGAGAGAATGATGAAACAACTGTCCAACTCGGTGTCGCATTGGCGACGTCTGGTTTCTCTCTCGGCCATCGCCCTGGCATCTCTCCCTGCCCCGTTGCTCGCCGCCGACAGCGTGTCCATCAGCAAGGGCTGGCGCTTCACAAAGGGTGATCCGGCCGGCCTGACCACCGACCTGCGTTATGACGTCCGCCCGCCGATCGAGGATGCTGGCGACGGCAAACTGGCCGATACGCGCCCCGACGCAGCCGTGAAGGTGGATGACAGCGGCGCGAAAGTCCTGAAACCCTGGATTCTCCCCAGCGCCAATCCCTTCATCAAAGATCCGGCCAAGCATCACATCCGCCCGGCCGGCAATCCCGGCAGCGACGTGCCCTATGTACAGGCCGGGTTCGACGACAGCGCATGGACCCATGTCGACTTGCCGCACGACTGGGCGATCGCTGGCCCCTTCATCAAGGACGGCCCCTATGGCGGCATGGGGCGCCTGCCCAGTTGGGGCATCGGCTGGTATCGCAAGACGCTCGATATTCCCGCCAGCGCCAGGGGCCAGTCGATCTTCCTCGATGTCGAAGGGGCCATGTCCTATGCGACGGTCTGGCTGAATGGAAAGCTCGTCGGCGGCTGGCCCTATGGCTATAACAGCTTCCGCCTCGACCTGACGCCCTATGCCATGCCGGGCGGCAAGAACCAACTCGCCATTCGCCTGGATAATCCGCAGGCTTCGGCACGCTGGTACCCGGGTGGCGGCCTGTATCGCGACATCTATCTCACCACCGCGAACAAGGTGCATGTCGGCCAGTGGGGCAGCACGGTCCGCACGCCGCAGGTGAGCAAGGAAAAGGCGACCGTCGATCTCAGCTTGACCCTCAACAATGATGGCGACCGGCCGGCGCAAGTGGACGTCGCAACCGCTCTCTATGCGCTGGACACCAAGGGCAAGCGGATCGGACGGCCGGTGGCCACGATCGCGCGCCAGTCCACCAGCATCGCGCCGGGGGAGAAGGCAGTGTTGAACGGCAGCGCCACACTCGCCAATCCGCGTCTCTGGGGCCCGCCGCCCACGCAGCAGCCCAACCGCTATGTTGCCGTCTCCACCGTGACGCAGGGCGGCAAGACCATCGACACCCACGAAACCCGCTTCGGCGTACGCGATATCAAGTTCGATCCCGACAAGGGCGTCATCGTCAATGGCGAACATATCCCCCTGCGCGGCGTCAACAACCATCACGACCTTGGTGCCATCGGCGCCGCCTTCAACGCCCGCGCGGCCGAACGGCAACTGGAAATCCTCCGCGACATGGGCACCAACGCGGTGCGCATGAGCCATAATCCGCCCGCGCCCGAACTGCTCGAACTCACCGACCGCATGGGCTTCCTGGTCATGGACGAGGTGTTCGACAGCTGGGAAAAGAAAAAGACGCCGCACGACTTCCACCTGATCTTCCCCGACTGGCATGAGGCCGACGCCCGCGCGATGCTGCGCCGCGACCGCAACCATCCCTCCATCATCATGTGGAGCGTGGGCAATGAAGTGGGTGAACAATATGATGGCGAAGCCGGTGCGAAGATCGGCCGTGAACTGGTCGCGATCGCGCATGAAGAAGACCCGACCCGTCCCGCCACCGGCGCGATGAATTTTGCCAAGGCCGACATGCTCTTGCCGACCACGGTGGACGTCATCAGCCTCAACTATCAGGGCGCGGGCATTCGCGGCATTGTCGGCCAATATCCCAATTTCCGGGCGAAATTCCCGGACAAGGTGATCCTGTCCACCGAAAGCGCCTCGGCACTCTCCAGTCGGGGCGAATATATGTTCCCGGTCGCTGGCGCCATCAGCGGCCCGGTGCGGCCATGGTCAGGCGGCAATCCCGAAACGCATCAGGTGTCCGCCTATGAACTGCACGCCGCCGATTTCGGCTCCTCGCCCGATCGGGTCTGGGCGGCCGACGATCAGAACCCCTATGTTGCGGGCGAATTCGTCTGGACCGGCTTCGACTATCTGGGCGAACCGACGCCTTATTACACCTCGCGCAGCAGCTATTCGGGCATCGTCGACCTCGCCGGTTTCCCCAAGGATCGTTTCTGGCTCTATCAGTCGCGCTGGCGTCCGGACCTGAAATTCGCCCATATCCTGCCGCACTGGACCTGGCCCGATCGCGTCGGCCAGATCACGCCGGTCCATGTCTTCTCCTCGGCGGACGAGGGCGAACTGTTCGTCAACGGCAAGTCGCAGGGCAAGATCAAGAAGCGCGACTATGAATATCGCTTCCGTTGGGACTATGTCGTCTACGAACCGGGCGAGGTGAAGGTCGTCACCTGGAAGAAGGGGCAGCCCTGGGCGACCGAGACGATCCATACGGTAGGCGAGGCTGCGAAATTGTCGCTGACCGCCGACCGCTCCGCCATCGCCAGCGACGGCCGTGACCTCAGCTTCGTGACGCTCAAGGTCTTGGACAAGGACGGCAATGTCGTCCCTGCTGCCAAGCAGAAGATCGACTTCTCGATCGAGGGGCCGGGCGAGATCGTCGCCACCGACAATGGCGATCCGACCGACCTGACCGCCTTCCCGTCCAAAAGCCGCAACGCTTTCAACGGCCTAGCCCTGGCGATCGTGAAGGCGGATCGGCGCGGCAAGATCATCCTGCGTGCCCGTGCCGAGGGCCTGAGCGAAACGCAGGTGGAAATCGTCACGCGTTGAACGATGAAGCATCATGGCCATCATATTGGCCATGATGCTTTTTCATTTTCAGGCCGCGTCGACCAGCACGATCTCGCTATCCTCGATCGCGGTTATGCGGATGACCTCGACATCGCGGATGGCCACGCCATCGCGCGCATTGGCACGAATATCGTCGATCCGGATCGCGCCGGTGGCGGGGACCAGATAGGCCTTGCGATCGGCGCCGATCGGATAGTCTGCACTTTCCCCGGCCTTGAGCGTGGCGGCGACGACCCGCGCGTCGGTGCGAATGGTCAGTGCGTCATTGTCATTCTCATAGCCTGACGCCAGCGTCACGAAATGCCCTGACCGCTCGCCCTTGGGGAAGGGACGGGCACCCCAGCTGGGCGCTTCACCCTGCCGGGTCGGGATGATCCAAATCTGGAAGATCTTCGTCGTCACATCTTCGCGATTATATTCAGAATGGCGAACGCCCGTGCCCGCGCTCATCACCTGAACGTCGCCGGCTTCGGTCCGCCCCTTGTTGCCTAGGCTGTCTTCGTGGGTAATCGCGCCTTCGCGGACATAGGTGATGATTTCCATGTCGCGATGCGGGTGCGGTGGGAAGCCGGTATGCGGCGCGATCGTGTCGTCGTTCCAGACCCGCAGATTGCCCCAGTGCATGCGGGCAGGGTCATGATAGCCGGCGAAGGAAAAATGATGCTTGGCATCCAGCCAGCCATGATTGTCGCCGCCGAGGCTGTCGAAGGGGCGCAGTTCGATCATCATCTTGTCTCCTGATCGGGCGAAGATCGCCGGGATGGCGACGCCCGTGTTGAGATCGTCTTTACCGCTTGCCACCTTTCCCGATCAGAGGGATAAAACCGATCCTTATGTTCGAGGAAATGGAATAGTGAATAATCCCGGTACACCGACATTCGATCAGTTGCGCATCTTCCTTGCGATCGTGGACACCGGCAGTTTCGCAGCGGCAGGGCGTCGGCTGAATCGCGCTGTGTCTGTCATCAGCTACGGCATCGCCAATCTGGAAGCACAATTGGGTTTGCTGCTGTTCGACCGGGAAGGCACGCGCAAACCGCAACTGACCGTCGCCGGCCGTGCCTTGCTGGCGGAAGCACGCAGCATATCCCATGGCATTGACGGTCTGCGCGCCAAGGTGAAGGGGCTGCTCGACGGGCTGGAGGCGGAGGTCGATCTGGCCGTCGATGTCATGCTGCCCTCGGATAGGCTGGGCAAGGTCCTGCGCGCGTTTGCGCAGGCCTTTCCGACCGTGCAGCTCCGATTGCATGCGGAGGCTCTGGGGGCCATCACCGCCATGGTGCTGGACCGGGCGGCGGTGGTCGGCATTTCCGGGCCGCTCTCTGCCGGTGTGGAAGGGATTGAGAGCATGGCCGCGGGACTGGTGCCTATGGTGCCGGTCGCCGCACCCGATCATCCGCTGGGCCGCATGGATGTGATCGCGCCGGGGGCAGGGCGTAATTATACCCAACTGGTGCTCACCGACCGGTCACGGTTCACCGAGGGGCAGGATTATTCCGTCAGCAGCCCCAAGACCTGGCGTCTTGCCGATCTGGGCGCGAAACATGCGCTGCTGCGGGAAGGCATTGGCTGGGGCAATATGCCCTTGCCGATGATCGACGGCGATCTGGTCGCAGGCACGCTGGTGCGGCTTGCGATGCCGGATCATAGCGGGGGCACCTATCGCTTCTCCGGCATCTGGCGCCGCGACACACCGCCGGGGCCGGCGGCCAGCTGGCTGCTCGACCAGTTTGTCGGGCTGGGCCGCGACGATGTCGAACCGGACGGCATGGGAGACGTCTGACCTGATGGCCGGATAAAAAGTTCGCGGCGATCATGCTGATCGCCGCGAACTGTCCAACTCCTTGTCTCGTTTAAGCCTTCAGCTCATACCGGTCGGCGTTCATCACCTTGGTCCAGGCGGCGGCGAAGTCCTTTACGAACTTCTCGCCAGCGTCCGACGACGCATAGACTTCCGACAGCGCGCGCAGTTGCGAGTTGGAGCCAAAGGCCAGGTCGGTCCGGGTCGCCGTCCACTTCTGCTCCCCGCTAGCGCGATCCGACCCGATGAAGGTTTCATCCGCTTCGTCGTCCACCTGTTTCCAGGCGGTGTTCATGTCGAGCAGGTTGACGAAGAAGTCATTGGTCAACTGCCCGACGCGGTCGGTGAAGACGCCATGCTGCGATCCGCCATGATTGGCGCCCAGCACGCGCAGCCCGCCGACCAGCACCGTCATTTCCGGCGCCGACAGGCCCAGCAACTGCGCCCGGTCGACCAGTAATTCCTCGGTCGGTACGTTGAAGCGTACCTGGAGATAATTGCGGAAGCCATCGGCCTTTGGCTCCAGCACGGCGAAGCCGTCCACATCCGTCTGGTCTTGCGCCGCGTCGGTGCGTCCCGGGGTGAAGGGGACGGTCAGGTGATGGCCAGCCGCCTTCGCCGCCTGCTCGATGCCGACATTGCCGCCCAGCACGATCAGATCGGCAACGGACACGTCACCGGCTTCACTGGCAATCCCTTCATAGACTGCCAGCACCCGTGCCAGTTCGGCCGGTTCGTTGACGTCCCAGTCCTTTTGCGGAGCAAGGCGCAGGCGACCACCATTAGCGCCACCACGATGGTCGGAGCCGCGATAGGTGACGGCCGACGCCCATGCGGTCTTGACAAGATCGGCTATCGGCAGGCCCGACGCGGCGATCTTGTCCTTGAGCGACGCAACGGCCGTTTCGCTTAGTGCGCCATGGATCGGGGCAGGGATCGGATCTTGCCAGATCAGGTCTTCTGCCGGGACTTCGGGGCCAAGATAGCGGATCTTGGGGCCCATGTCTCGATGGCACAGCTTGAACCAGGCACGGGCGAAGGCATCGGCGAAATAGGCCGGGTCGGCCCGGAATTTCTCCATCACCGCGCGATAGGCCGGGTCGATCTTCATCGCCATGTCGGCGGTGGTCATCATGGTGGGCACCTTGACCCCCGGCGTATGCGCCTTGGGGGCCAGCGTCTCTTCAGGATTGCCGACCGGCTGCCACTGCTTCGCGCCAGCCGGGCTGCGGACCAGTTCATATTCATGGTCGAGCAGCATGTCGAAATAGCTCATGTCCCAGCTGATCGGCGTCGGCGTCCAGGCGCCCTCGATCCCGCTGGTGATGGTATGATCGCCCATGCCGCTTTCATGCCCGCTTTGCCAGCCCAGCCCCTGCTGCGCGATATCCGCGCCTTCCGGTTCCGCGCCGACCAGTGATGCGTCGCCCGCGCCATGCGCCTTGCCGAACGTATGGCCGCCGGCCGTCAGCGCCGCCGTCTCCTCGTCATTCATGCCCATGCGGGCGAATGTCTCGCGGATATCGCGGCCTGACTGGAGCGCATCGGGGTTACCGCCCGGCCCTTCCGGATTGACGTAGATCAGGCCCATCTGGATCGCGGCTAGCGGGCTTTCCAGCGCCATGTCCTTTTCCGGCTGGATACGGGTTTCATTGGCCTCGTCACCAACCCAATTTTCTTCCGTGCCCCAGTAAATGTCCTTCTCCGGTTCGAACACATCCGCGCGCCCGCCGCCAAAACCGAAGACCGGCCCGCCCATCGATTCGATTGCGACATTGCCTGCCAGGATCATGAGGTCGGCCCAACTGAGCTTCTGGCCATATTTCTGCTTGATCGGCCACAGCAGCCGGCGGGCCTTGTCCAGATTGCCGTTGTCCGGCCAGCTATTGAGCGGAGCGAAGCGCTGCGACCCCGAGGATGCGCCACCGCGCCCGTCGCCGGTGCGATAGGTGCCGGCGCTATGCCAGGCCATACGGATGAAGAAGGGGCCGTAATGGCCATAATCTGCAGGCCACCAGGGCTGGCTGTCAGTCATCAGCGCCGTGAGGTCAGCCTTTAGAGCGTCATAGTCGATGGACTTGAATGCCGTGGCATAATTGAAATCCCCGTCCATGGGATTGCCCGACAGGCCGTTCTGCTGGAGGATATCCAGCGATAATTGGTTAGGCCACCAGTCGCGATTGGTCCGTCCAAGCAGCGTCCGTCGCGCTGCCGGGTCCTTCATCGGGCAACCCAGCGGGTCAGAGGTCTTGGCATCCATGGCGTTTTCTCCTGTCGTTTCCCTGCGTCACTTCTAGAATTGGTCCGGGCCGGCACAAAACCGAGAATCTCGCTCTGTCTGATTGAGAGAATTGCGCAATGGCGGGCGGGGAGCGCCGCGCGCGATCCATGCATTTCCTGAAAAGGACATGATTCTATCTTCCCCGCTTCACAGGCTCTTCAATGCAGAGCAGGCGTGAACGTTCCTGTTGCGAAAGGAACGCGATGACGGGCTGCTTTGTCAGGCGCGCGGGGTCAGGCCGCCAAGGGCGATATCGACCAGCTTCTCCGCCACGGCCTGCGGACTGAGTTGCCCGGCCGGGTCATGCCAGCGTGCGGGCCAGTTGAGCGCGCCGGCCAAGGCGAAGGACGCGAAGCGCACATCCACTGGCGCAATCGAGCCGTCCTTTATCCCGTCTACGATCATGCCGCGCACTGCATCGTCAATTTCACGCTTGCGCGCGCGGAAGCGAATGGCGCTGTCCATCGACAGCACTTCCTCATTGGTGCGGATCACGCAGCGACCGAAATCATCCATGTTGATGCAGGCATATTGGACGAGAAAAGCGCGCAGCCGGTCATGACCGCTGCCAGATGCGCCGACCGCTGCGTCCGCCGCTTCGCGCAGCATCGAAAGCCCGCGATTGACGCATTCGACCAGCACCTGCTCCTTGTTACCGAGATAATGGTAGATGGTCGGCTTGCTGATGCCCAGACTAGCCGCAACATCGTCCAGCGAGGCAGCATGATAGCCGCGCGCGTTGAACATCCGTACCGCCGCTAGCAGCACGGCCTCCCGCTTCTCCGCCCGGTCCTGCTCCCGCTCCGACTTGCTGCGGAAGGGCGATGTGGGGGTGGTGACAGGCGTGATAGCGGCGGACTTGGGCAATAGCGGCTCCTTGGGGCGTTCCGAGCATTGACAAGAAACGCGGGAACAATCAATATACTCATCAGTATAGAAAATACGAGAGAGTATATGCTGACGGAAATTCAGACCGCCATCCGCGATACTGTGCGCGATTTCGCGCAGGATACCATCCGTCCGCACAGCGCTCGCTTCGAATCGGAGGGTGGCTATCCGCCCACTTTGTTCGAGGAAATGGCCGGTCTTGGCCTGTGGGGCATGACTGCGCCCGAGGCCTTTGGTGGTGCGGAAGCCGACGCCGTCTCTTACGCGCTCGCCCTGATGGAGATCGCGGCGGCGGACGGCGCGCTGTCGACCATTGTCTCGATCCAGAACAGCATCCTCGTTTCGGGCCTGCTCAAGGATGGCAGCGACGCGCAGAAAGCACGCTTCCTGCCCGACCTCATCGGCGGCAAGACGATCGGTGCCTTTGCCCTTACCGAAGCCGATGCCGGCTCCGACGCATCGGCAGTGCGCACCCGCGCTGTCAAGGTCGACGGCGGCTGGCGCATTAGCGGCGCTAAGCAGTTTATTACGTCGGGCAAAATCGCAGGACTGGTGATGATCATCGCCGTGACCGATCCGGACGCAGGCAAGAAGGGCCTGTCAGCCTTCATCGTGCCAACCGACCGGCCCGGCTATGGCGTGGACAAGGTCGAGCATAAGATGGGGCAGGCCGCGTCAGATACTTGTGCGCTGCGCTTTGACGACATGTTCGTGGAGGATGATCTGCTGATCGGCCAGCCGGGGCAGGGCTATCGCATTGCGCTGGCGAATCTCGAAACCGGCCGCATCGGCATCGCCGCCCAGTGCGTCGGCATGGCACAGGCCGCGCTGGAGATTGCGGTCGCCTATGCCAAGGACCGCAAGAGCTTCGGCAAGGCGATCATGGAGCATCAGGCGGTGGGCTTCCGCCTCGCCGACCTCGCCACCCGGCTGGAAGCAGCGCGCCAACTCGTTCTGCATGCGGCACGGACCAAGGATGCGGGCATGCCCTGCCTGTCCGAAGCGTCCATGGCCAAGCTGTTCGCCTCCGAAGCGGCCGAGGCGATCGTGTCCGGCGCGATGCAGACGCTGGGCGGCTATGGCTATCTGGAGGAATATGGCGTGGCCAAAATCTATCGCGACGTGCGCGTCTGCCAGATTTACGAAGGCACGTCCGACATTCAGCGCATGGTGATCGCGCGCAGCCTTTAACGACGCTATTACAGGAGAGAGACTATGCAGGACGATCCGGTCGTCATCGCCAGCTATGCCCGTACGCCGATGGGCGGGTTTCAGGGCATATTGTCGCCGCTCAAGGCCACCGAACTGGGTGCCGCCGCCGTGAAGGCCGCCGTCGAGCGCGCCGGCGCGCCGAGCGAAGCTATCGACCGCATCTATATGGGCTGCGTCCTGCCCGCTGGTCTGGGTCAGGCGCCTGCGCGGCAGGCGGCTCTGGGCGCCGGCCTTGGCCTCAATACGGAAGCCACCACCGTCAACAAGATGTGCGGTTCCGGCATGCAGGCCGCAATCATGGCGCATGAGGCGCTTAGCTGCGGCGCGGCCGACATCGTGATTGCCGGCGGCATGGAAAGCATGACCAATGCGCCCTATGCCCTGCCTAAGCACCGGTCCGGCGCCCGCATCGGCCATGACCGCATCATCGACACGATGATGATGGACGGGCTGGAGGATGCCTATGAACCCGGCAAGGCGATGGGCGTCTTTGCCGAAGAAGCGGTACGCGACTATCAGTTCACCCGCGAGGATCAGGACGCCTATGCTATCCGATCGCTGGAACGCGCCAATGCGGCTATCGGCAGCGGTGCCTTTGTGCGCGAAATTGCTCCGGTTACGGTAAAGGGCCGGGGCGGCGATACGATCGTCGATACCGACGAGCAGCCGGGCAAGGCCAAGCCGGACAAAATTCCCTCGCTGCGGCCCGCCTTCGTCAAGGATGGCACCATCACCGCGGCCAATGCCTCCTCCATTTCGGATGGCGCCGCGGCGCTGGTCATGACCCGCGCCCGCGTGGCGGCAAAGCTGGGCCTCAAGACTGTGGCGAAGGTCGTCGCCACCGCTGGTCATGCGCATGAACCGTCCAAGTTCACCACGGCGCCGGTGCCCGCTATGCGTAAGGTGCTGGAGAAGGCCGGCTGGTCGGTTGCCGATGTCGACCTGTTCGAGGTCAACGAAGCCTTTGCCGTTGTTGCCATGATTGCCGCGAAGGAACTGGGCATCCCGGATGACCGGATCAACGTCAATGGCGGCGCGACGGCGCTCGGCCACCCGATCGGCGCGTCGGGTGCACGCATTCTGGCGACTTTGATTGCGGCTCTGGAAATGCGTGGCCTGAAGCGCGGCGTGGCCAGCCTGTGCATTGGCGGTGGTGAGGCCACGGCGATGGCCGTCGAATTGATCTGAAGGAGACAGCGAGATGGACATCAAGGGCGTAGCGGTGATCGTTACCGGTGGCGCATCGGGCTTGGGCAAGGCAACAGCGACGATGCTGGCGCAGCAGGGGGCTAAGGTCGCAATCTTCGACCTGAATGAGGAGGCAGGGCAAGCAACAGCACAAGCGCTGGGAGGTGTCTATGTCGCTGTCAACGTTGCTGACGATGCCAGTGTCGCAGCCGGGCTCGATGCGGCCGAAGCGGCGCATGGCATCGCCCGCATCCTCGTTAATTGCGCGGGCATCGCGCCGGCGGTGAAGACCGTGGGCAAGGAAAATGTGCCCCATCCGCTCGACACTTTTGCCAAGACGGTGACGGTCAACCTGATCGGCACCTTCAATGTCATTTCCAAATTCTCCGCGCGGCTCGCCGCAACGGATGAGGTCGCCGGCGAACGCGGCGTCATCGTCAACACCGCTTCTGTCGCGGCCTATGACGGGCAGATCGGTCAGGCCGCCTATAGCGCGTCCAAGGGTGGCGTTGTCGGCATGACCCTGCCGATCGCCCGCGATCTGGCCCAGCACAAGATTCGCGTCATGACAATCGCGCCAGGCATCTTCCTGACGCCGATGCTGGAAGCTTTCCCGCAGCAGGTGCAGGACGCCCTGGGCGCACAGGTGCCACATCCCAGTCGTCTGGGCAAACCCGCCGAATATGCACAACTGGTAGAAAGCATCGTCCGAAACCCGATGCTGAATGGTGAGGTCATACGCCTCGACGGCGCCATCCGCATGGCGCCGCGCTGAACAAAAAGCCCCCGGATCGGTGTGCAGCCCGATCCGGGAGCGGGGGAGACCGGCCTCCAAGGCCGGATAGGAAGGCCCTTACCCTCCGTTCGCCGTTCGCGAATGGAGGGTTATTTTTGCTCGTCCAGCCGCATCGCTGCGCCGCCACCCGGCGCGAGCCAGAGGTTGTAGCGGTCGCCCTTGCGGACGGTGCGCGTTTCATAGGCGATCTTGTGACGGGCGTCGGTCAGATAGGTCGCGCCCTCGCCATCCTTGTAGATGGTGGCGGTATAGCTCATGCCCGGTTCCAGATAGTCGAAATTGAGCGTCACCGTCCGCGCAGTCGCATCATTAACGCCACCGACATACCAGTTGTCGCTGTTGCGATCCTTGCGGGCGAATATGGCATAGTCGCCCACTTCACCCGCGATCAGATGGCTTTCGCTCCAGTCAGCCGGCACTTTCGAGATGAAGTCCAGTTCCTTCGGATATTTGGCGAGGGTCTCGACAAAGTCGGCCGCCATCTGGATCGGCGAATAGAGGGCGAGATAGAGGCCAAGCTGCTTCGCCAGCGTCGAGGCGAGCGGCGCATGGTTCGCACCCTCCAGGCTCAGCACGCCCGGCGTAAAGTCCATCGGGCCGGACAGCATGCGGGTATAGACGAGCGTCGGTTCATGGTCCGGGCCGTTGGCGAAGCTGCCCCAGGCATTATATTCCATGCCGCGCGCGCCTTCTCGCCCGACCCAGTTGGGATAGGTGCGACGAAGACCCGTATCCTTGATCGGTTCATGCGCATTGACCGCGACATGATATTTCGCCGCCGTCTCCACGACGCGCAGATGATGTTGGGCCATGCGCTGGCCGTCATGATATTCCATGCGGGTCTGGCCCGGCTGGTCGCCCGGCGCGATGATACCGCCCGCGTCGGCGACATAGCCGGTCTTGACGACGTCGACGTCAAGACCGCCATACATCTTCATCGCATCGTCCAGTTGCGCTTCATAATTGGCGATATTGCCGCCGGTTTCATGATGGCCGATCAGGTGGACACCCTTCTTCTTCGCATAGGCGGCAAGGCCCGGCAGGTCGAAGTCGGGGGTCGATTGGGTATAGCTGAAATCGTCGCCATGGCCGAACCAGTCGCCATTCCAGCCCTTGTCCCAGCCTTCGACCAGTACGCCGCGAAAGCCATGTTGGGCGGCGAAATCGATATATTGCTTCGTGCGGGTGGTGGTGGCACCGTGTTTCGGTCCCTCCGCCCATGTCCAGTCGCCCCGGATCATCCCCCACCAGATGCCGATATATTTGGCGGGCTGAAACCAGCTGACGTCGCCCAGCTTGTTGGGTTCGTTGAGGTTCAACTCCAGATCATTTTCGACCAGTCCTGCTGCACTGTCGGCAATGCGGATGGTCCGCCAGGGCGTGTTGAACGGCAGGTCACGGATCACTCGCGCGCCTTGCGACGAGGGGGAAAGGGTAGTGCGGAAGGTCTGGCCGGAGGCGCGCTTGAGCCAATAGGCCGAATAGTCGACCAGCGCGGCTTCGTGGAAACTGAGATGCGTGCCGTCGTCCAGCCGCATGGTGATCGGGGTATGGGCAGTCGATACGGCGTCGATAGGCGTCTTCTGATAGACCTGCTCATAGCGGTTCCATTCGCCGCCCGGAATCCACCAAGCCGTGCCATTGGGCGCGATGTCGAATTCGGTTGTCTCATCGGCGATCTTCATCGTCTTGAGGCCGGGCTGCTCCGGCAGTTCGTAGCGGAAGCCGACGCCATCGTCGAACAGGCGGAAATGCACGTTCATCAGCCGTGCGCCCTGCACGTCCGACTGGCGGAAACGGACCGTCACCTCATTATAGCGGTCGGTGACGAAGCGGCGCTCGCCCCAGGGCTGTTCCCAGCGATCATCGCCCTGCCCCTTGTCCGACCCGGCGATGGAGAAACCGCGCACCATGTTGAGGCCGTCGGTCAGGATGAAGCCGAGCTTCGACGGCGCGATCAGCAGCCTGCCCTTGCGCGAGATCGCCCAGATCGGGCGGCTGTCATTGTCGGTCGAGACGGTGAGGACGATCGAGCCATCGGGCGAGGCGGCGGTGACGGCGGGGCGGGCTTCCTGCGCGAAAGCCGGGGTCATGAAGGCGAACGGAAGGGCCAGCGCGTAGGCGCGCAGTGACGGGTTCAGCATTGGGGGGCGTCTCCTTATTCTTCGATCATCAGCGCGCCGAAAGGCGGCAATAGGCCCGGCGTGGCGCCGTTGACGGCGCTGAGCAGCTTGTTGGTCGGCGCGATCTGTTCGGGCCATGCCGCCGGTTCGCCCGACAGGTTGAACAGGCAGAGCAGCGACTGGCCGTCGGCCTGACGGCGGAAGAGCAGGCGCTGGTCGTCGGCAATCAGTATTTCCAGATTGCCATGGCACAGCGCCGGATGCGCCTTGCGCAGCGCCAGCATGGCGCGAGTGTGGTTGAGCAGCGAGGCGGCATCGCCCTCCTGCGCGTCGACGGCGCGGGCGATATTCTCGTCCCCGACTGGCAGCCAGGGTTCAGCTGTGCTGAAGCCTGCCTGCGCCGCATCGGCCACCCAAGGCAAAGGCGTGCGCGCGCCATCGCGCGACAGGGTCAGCGGCCAGTTGGCAATGGCTTCGGGGTCTTGCAACCGCTCATAGGGAATATCGACCTGGGTGATGCCCAGTTCCTCGCCCTGATAGAGGATGGCGTTGCCGCGAAGCGCGACCAGCAGCATCGCCTTCAGCCGGCCGAAGGCGGGGCGATCTTCGGGCGCACACCAGCGCGACACCGCGCGCGGAGCGTCATGATTTTCGAACGCCCAACTCGGCCAGCCAAGCCCCGGTTCGTCGGGCCAGCGCTCGACCGTTTCGGCGACCAGCGCGGGCGTCAGAGCGTCGGCATAGAGAAAGTTGAAGCCATAAGCGCTGTTTAGGTGGCTTTCACCCGCAGTGTAGGCCTTCATTTCCTTTTCGGAGAGGTCGCCGCCGACCTCGGCCACGGTGAAGATCGCACCATATTCGTCACACAACGTGCGGATACGCTTGATGAAGTCTACCACGCCGGAATGCGACTGGCTGTATTTCTTGATCTGATAGTCGAAGGAGCGGGTGCGCGGCTTGCCATTGTCGGGCGCGGGTGGATTGTCGCGCAGCAGCGGATCGTGCATCGAATGGTTGAGCGCATCGAGCCGGAAGCCGTCGACGCCGCGATCGAGCCAGAAGCGCATGGCGCCCAGCAGCGCACCCTGCACTGCCGGATTATGGACGTTGAGCTGTGGCTGGCTGCTCAGAAACTGGTGCATATAATATTGGCCGCGCCGCCCGTCCCAGGTCCAGGCCGGGCCGCCGAAGACCGACTGCCAGTTGTTGGGTGGGGTGCCGTCTTCCTTTGGATCGACCCAAACGAACCAGTCGGCCTTGTCGCCGCTACGGCTGGCGCGGCTTTGCGTGAACCAGTCGTGCAGGTCGGACGTGTGGGCGTAGACCTGATCGATCGTGACCTTGAGGCCCAATTCATGCGCGCGGGTCACCAGTGCGTCGAAATCGGCGAGCGTGCCGAAGATCGGATCGACATCGCAATAATCGGCGATGTCATAGCCGAAATCGCGCATCGGCGAGGTGAAGAAAGGCGAAATCCAAATGGCGTCCGCACCGAGCTTGGCTACATGCTCCAGCCGCTGAGTGATGCCGTTCAGGTCGCCGATGCCATCGCCATTGCTGTCCTGAAAGCTGCGCGGATAGATTTGGTAGATTACCGCGCCCTTCCACCAGGGCTGATCGGTCGATGTCGTCGCAAGCGTCATGAAGGCGTTTCCGTTTTCAGGGTTTGGCGGCGCAGACGGCATAGCCGAAGGCGGGGAGGGAGAGGGAAAGGCTGCCCGGCGCCTGGACGGCTGCCGGGCAGCTGCCGGCCAGCGACGTGAAACCGCCGCTGGCTGGATCGACCGCGATATGGCCCGACAGCGGAGCGGCCGAGGTGTTGAAGGCGACCAGAACCTCGCGCCCCGTATTGGGATCGATGCGGGAGACGGCGAAGAGGCCGGGCTTGTCCGAACCGGTGCGCAGGATCGTCGCGCCGCGCGACAGGGCGGGGGTATCGCGACGGACCTTCGCCAGGGCTGCGATCGCGCGATAGAGCGGATGGTCGGTGTTGAAACTGTCGGTCGCGGTGGTCGCCTGCGTGCCTACCAGCCGGACCCCATTATATTCGGCGACCCTGGATGCGAACATGTCCTGTCGCGCCTGCTGGTCATTGCCGGTGCCGGCAAACCCCTGCTCGTCGCCATAATAGAGCGTCGGCACGCCGCGCAGGGTCAGCAGCATGGCATGGCCGAGAATATCGCGCGAGAGTTCCTCGTCAGCGCTCATGCCGGGCTTCGCCTGCCGCAGGAAATAGGCGAAGCGGCCGGCATCATGATTGCCGAGGAAAGTCGGCAGTTGCAGCGCCGCCGCCTTCCCGCCCTCGTAAAGAACATCATCCTCGCCAAGGCGCGCGAGCGTGTCGGTGCCTGTCTTGCCGCTGGCCGCATCGACAGCGGCGCGCATGAAGGCGAAATCGAGCACGGCGGGGAAGGCGGCGTTGCGGGTCCAACTGGCCAGCAGCGCCGGATCATAGGCGTCGGTCGCCACTTCGCCGAAGATGTGGAAGTTGGGGATGCCCTTGGCCGCCGCATGGGCGCGGATGGCGGGGATGAAGGCGCGCCAGAATTCCGGGTTCACATGGCGGGCGGTGTCGATGCGATAGCCGTCGATGCCGAAGCGGTCGATCCAGCCCTTGTAGATCTCGATGAAGCCGGCGACGACGCGCGGGTCTTCGGTGGCGAGATCGTCGAGGCCGACGAAATCGCCATATTGCGAACTCTCGCCCTTCCAGTCGGTGTCGCCGCGATTGTGATAATAGATCGGGTCGTTGAGCCATGCGGGGACTTTGACCTTTTCCTCCCCTTTCGGTACGACCGGTGTGTAGGCGAAGGCCGGGTCGGTCAGCTTCACCCAGTTGGCGTCGCTGCTGTCATGGTCGCCGGCGAAACCGTCATTGATCGGCTTGCCCGATGCGCCACCCTGCCGCGACCAAGGATAGTCGGCCTTGCTGCGATAGGGGGGGGCGCTGGTGGGGCTTTCCCGATACTGGATCACATCGGCCGTATGGTTGGCGATGATATCCATATAGACTTTCATGCCGCGCGCATGAGCGGCATCGACCAGAGCCTTGAAGTCGGCGTCGCTGCCGAAATGGGGATCGACCGTAGTGAAGTCCGTCACCCAATAGCCGTGATAGCCGGCGCTTTCCTGTCCCTTGGCACCCTGCACCGGCTTGTTCTTGAAGATCGGCGCTAGCCAGATCGCGGTCGCGCCCAGTCCCTGAATATAGTCTAGTTTCGCGGTCAGCCCCTTGAGGTCGCCGCCATGATAAAAAGCGCGCGATGTGGGGTCATAGCCAGTCTGAATTGAGCTGCCCCTGAGGCCGCCCTTGTCATTGGCGGGTGTACCGTTAGCGAACCGGTCGGGCAGGACGAAATAGACGATTTCCTGTTCCGGCTTGCGGGCGCGCAGGTCGGACAGCGTGTCTGCCTGCGCACCTGCCGCGCCGATCAGGGCCGCAGCCATTCCGGCGGCCGTCACGAGCAAATTCGTGGCCGTTCGACCCATCAGGGACACCCCTTTGCTTGAACCTTAGAAAAGGCCCGGCGACACTTGGCCGCCGGGTCATTCTACACATCAGAAGCGGTAGTTGAAGCCCGCCATGAAGCGGCGGCCATAGCTCTGATAGTTACGGATCTGGATCGACGCCCCTGTGTCCACCGACACGAAGGGTTCGTCGGTCAGATTCTGGCCCTGCAAGAAGACCGACAGGCCCTCAAGCGCGCTGCCCTTCTGGAAATCATAGCCGACCTGAGCGTCGACGATGGTTTCCGCCAGCGCACGGCGCAGTTCGCGCTCACCGCCGAAGCCGACGAACTGGCCGACGAAGGAAGAGCGATAACGCACCGACCCGCGCGCATTGAAGCCCCATTTCTCGAAGAAGAGCGTGCCGTTGGCAACCCAGCGCGAATAGTCGGGCAGGTCTTCCGACGCGGCGCCGACGCCCGGCTTGATGCTGGTTTTGGTATAGCCCATGCCGCCGGTCAGGCCGAAACCGTCCAGTGCCGGCGTGATGATGTCGAACGGCACCGTGCCGGCTAGTTCGAAGCCATAAAGCTTGCCACCCTTGCCATTGACCGGCCGGGTCAGCGTGCCTTCGGGGTCGGTGACGCCCGGCGGCAGCACGATGGGCAAGCCAGTATAATCATAGGCTGCCGTCTCGCGATAGACATAGCTTTGCAGCTTCTTGGCGAAGAGTTGCAGGCCGACATAGCCCTTGGTCCCGAAATATTTTTCGAAATTGAGGTCGGCTGCCCAGGCGCGATAGGGACGGAGATACGGGTTGCCGCCGGTGCCGGTGATGACGCCGCTGGCGGTATTATAGCCATAGTCCAGGCTGACCTTCATATCCTCGAACCGGGGGCGCTGGATCTCGCGCGCCGCCGCCAGACGAACCACGAAATCGCTGGGGAAGCGCAGCGACAGGTTCATGCTGGGCAGGATATCCCAATAATTGTCGCCCCGCGTCGTCGGCACCAGGTCCGCCGCCGCCAGATTGACGAAACCGCGCGACTTCTGCTCGGTATTCTGGGCCAGCACGCCGAAATTGCCGCTCAGTTCGGCTGATCCCACGTCGGACTTGATATTGGCCATCAGATAGGCCGACATCACCCGCTCCGTCACCGAATAGGCCTTGGCCGGCACATCTTTGCTGGGGTTCAGCGTCTTGATGTAAACGCCGTCGCTCAGCAGCTTGAACGGATCATAGGACAGGATCGGGCCAACGCCGATGAAGCTGAGGTCCGTCGCGGCCAGACGATATTGTTCCGGCAGCACCAGCGACGTCGCGCCGTTCGCCAGATTGAGCACATATTCTTCGGGCGTCTTGGACTTGGTGCGATCGACATAGCCAAGGCCCGCGGTGATCTTCGACAGGAAGCTGCCTTCGATCTCCTTGCCGAATTCGACCTGATAGCTTTTGATCTCATCGTCGATGATGCGGTTGTTATAATAGCCTTCCTGATGGCCGAGCGGCGCGCCGCCACCCCAGCCGAGCGGATCGGTCAGCACCATCAGATTGGGATCGCTATAGTCCAGCTGGTGGCTGGTGAAATGCGTACCCTTGCCGTCGCTGACGAAATCCAGCGTGTCGGTCGCGCCATTGCCGGGACCATAGCCGGTGCCGGCATTGGATTCGAGCGACAATTCGTTGCGGTCGGTGCGGGAATAGCCGAAGTCGAAGCTGGCCGACCAACCATCGTCGCCGGTATATTTGGCGTTGAAACCGCCCGAGAATATCTTCGACTTTCGTTCATAGCCATGGTTGTTGACCACGGCCTCGACCCCGGTGAAGGTGCCCTTGTTGATGAAATTGCCGTCCGTACCGATGCTGGCCGGCACCAGCGTCGCGCCGCTCCAGTAGAGCGGGAATTCGACGCCGCGCTTGATCTGCTTTTCCTTGAAGTCGCCGTAAAAGCCATCGAAGGTCAGCAGCAGCGTGTCGGTCGCCTGTACCTGCACCGCGCCCTGAATGCCCAGACGCTTTAGCTGCGTGGACACGCCGAACGGCTTGATGCCGCCGATTACCTTGTTGCCATCCGGCCCGTCGGCATAGCCCCAGGCCTCGAACTCCTTCGACTGGTAAGGTTCGTCATTATAGGCGGCCGACAGCGATACGCCGATCCGGTCACCGGCAAACTGGCCGACATAGGTGCCGGTCAGGCGATAGCCCTTGTCCTTGCTGTCGGCATTGACCTTGCCAAGGTCGGTATAGACGCCGCGCGCACCGACCGAGAACAGTTCCTTGCCATAGTCGAGCGGGCGAATGGTGCGGATGTCGACCGTACCGGCCAGACCTTGATTGATCAGGTTCGCCTGCGGTGATTTGAACACGTCGACGCGGCTGACGACTTCGGACGGGTACTGGTCGAACTCGACATTGCGCTGCTCACCCGTCGACGTCTGCGGCCGGCCGTTGAGCGTGGTCGAGGACAGGTCAGCGCTGGCACCACGGATCGCAATCGAATTGGCGCGGCCGAACAGGCGCTGCGACGTCAGGCCGGGCAGGCGGGCGATGGATTCGCCGATCGATGCATCGGGTAGCTTGCCGATATCCTCGGCCGACACCGATTCCACGATCTGCGCGGCATTCTTCTTCACATTGACGGCGCTTTGCAGCGCGGCGCGGAACCCAGTGACGACGATCGTGTCAGCGCCATTATCCTGCGGCGCAGCGTCAACCTGCGGCGCTTCCTGCGCGAGCGACGGACTGACCGTCATGGCCAAAAGCGAAGCGCCCAGCAACAGGACACGATTGTGATGATGAGCCATTTTATCCTCTCCCCCATGAACACCGGACAGACCCTGTTCGCCGGTGCTGGAAACCCTCGCCGCAGGCGTGGCTGTGCAGCGCCACGTTCCTGCGGGTGGCGCATTCATACGCTGCGCCTGATCCAACTCGCCAGCAGGCATACGTATGCGCATAGATGTGGGCAGGCGGCCTGTGACTGGATGGCCACGATTATGCCCGGCCGGAAGGACGCAATTGCCTTGTTTTCCCAGCGCCCCTACCATGACTGTGGCGCATCAGTTCTTCGCGCCGCGCCGGGAGAGGGAAGATGGGGCGACAGCCCAGCAGCAAGCCAACCAGCTTCGATATTGCCTATCTGGCCGGCGTGTCGCAGCCCACGGTCAGCCGTGCGTTACGCGGGTCACGCTCGGTCAGTCGCGCCACCCGCGAGCGGATTGAGGCGATCGCGCGGGAACTCAACTATTCGGTCGACAAAAATGCCTCCTCGCTCCGGTCGCAGCGGTCCAATACGATCGCTCTGCTCTTCTTCGAAGATCCGACTCCCGACGAATCGAATATCAACCCCTTTTTCCTCGCCATGTTGGGGTCGATCACCCGGCAATGCGGCGCACGTGGGCTGGACCTGCTGATATCCTTTCAGAAGATGGAGGATGACTGGCATGTCCGTTATCAGGACAGTCATCGCGCCGACGGCCTGATCCTGCTCGGTTATGGCGATTATACCCATTATGCGCGGCGGCTTACCGAACTGGTCGAGCATGGCACTCATTTCGTGCGTTGGGGATCTGTCGGGGCTGACACGATCGGGCCGACGGTGGGATCGGACAATGTCGGCGCAGGACGACTGGCAGGCGAGCATCTGCTGGGATTGGGCCGCCGCCGCATTGCTTTTCTGGGCCATGCCGACGAACATTATCCCGAATTTGCCGATCGTTATGCGGGACTGTGTGATGCAATGGCGGTGCGGAATATCGCGCCCGAACCCGCGCTTCAGGTCGATGCGCTAACGGCGGAGGACGCTGGCTATGCCGCCACCTGTACCCTGATCGACAGGAACATAGCCTTCGACGCCATTTTCGCTGCCAGCGACCTGATCGCCATCGGCGCAATGCGTGCACTTGTGGCTTCCGGCCTCTCTGTGCCTGATGATGTCGCCATCGTCGGCTTCGACGACATTCCGGCAGCAAGCCTGACCACACCGCCGCTCACGACCATCATGCAAGACATGAAGGGCGCCGGGCAATTGCTGGTCGACACATTGGTCGCGCAAGTGGAAGGGCGCCCCGTCTCGCCCAGTACATTGCCGGCACGGCTGGTGGTCCGGCGCAGCACGGGCGGCTGAAGCGCCTCTTCTACACGCCGGATGCCGGCATGTTCATCGCTGCTCCTAATTCATGGCGCAGGCTGTCGACGGCCATCTGCACCTTGGGCAGCAAGTGCCGGCGTTGCGGATAGACTGCCCAGATGGGTTCGTCTTCCGGCTGATAATCCTCCAGGACCAATTCCACCATGCCATGTTTCAGATAGGGCAGGATGTAGAAATCGGGTAACTGACAGATGCCGAGGCCGGAAATGCAGGCTTCCATCACTGCGTCGCCACTGTTGCAGCGGAAACGCCCCTTGGGATGATGGAGTGCTTCCTTTCCGGCGACGGTGAAATGCCAGGTTGTGCTGCTGCCCACGATACATTCGTGTGAGCTCAGATCGCTCACCTTGTTCGGGGTGCCTGCACGGGCGAGATAGGTGGGCGCCGCGCAAGTGTGCAGGGTGCGGGACGCGACCCTCGTCGCGATCAGACGCGGATCTGCCACATGGCCAGTGCGGATCGCCAGGTCATAGCCTTCTGCGACCAGGTCGACGATGCGGTTGGACAGGTCGATGGTCACATTGAGTTTGGGGTGCGGCATGGCGAACCTCCGGATGATCGGCGCAACAAACCGCTCGCCCATGGCGGTGGAGCACGTCATCCGCAATTCGCCCTGCGGCTCGCCTTTTTCGCCGACCAGCGCGATCGCTTCGTCGCGCTCCTGTGCAATGCGTTCGCATCGTTCGAAAAACGCCTGTCCGGTATCGGTCAACCGCACCGTGCGGGTGGTGCGGTGGAAGAGTTGGGCTTGTACGCGCTGCTCCAGCGCCATGATGGACCGGCTGACATGGGTTGGGGACATGCCAATCACCTTGGCAGCAGCAGTGAAGGAGCGGGTGGTTGCCACGGCTATAAACTCGTCGATCCCATCCCAGGCGGACATATTATCCCTCAAATGACATAGTCTATTTCCAAAAATCCATATTAACGCATCAGTGGCGTAATGGTAGAGGCCTGTCATGACATCAATCGAGGAAGTCGCATGAAGACCCGTGCCGCCGTCGCATTCGAAGCCAAAAAGCCGCTCGAAATCGTGGAAGTCGATCTGGAAGGCCCAAAGGCCGGCGAAGTGCTGGTCGAGATTATGGCAACCGGTATTTGCCATACCGACGCCTACACGCTGGATGGTTTTGACAGTGAGGGTATCTTCCCTTCCATCCTGGGGCATGAAGGTGCTGGCATCGTGCGTGAGGTCGGCCCCGGCGTAACCTCGGTGAAACCCGGCGATCACGTCATTCCGCTCTACACGCCCGAATGTCGTCAGTGCAAAAGCTGCCTTAGCGGCAAGACCAATCTTTGCACCGCGATCCGTGCGACCCAGGGCAAGGGGCTTATGCCCGACAGCACGACCCGCTTCAGCTACAAGGGCCAGCCGATCTTTCACTATATGGGCTGCTCGACTTTCTCGAACTTCACGGTCCTGCCCGACATCGCCGTCGCGAAGATCCGTGATGACGCGCCGTTCGAAAAGAGCTGCTACATCGGCTGTGGCGTGACCACCGGCGTCGGTGCTGTCATCAATAGCGCGAAGGTGACGCCTGGTTCCAACTTGATCGTGTTCGGCCTTGGCGGCATCGGCCTCAATGTTCTTCAGGCTGCCCGAATGGTGGGCGCGAACAAGATCATTGGTGTCGACATCAATGACAGCAAGGCGGAATGGGGCACCCGGTTCGGCATGACCCATTTCTACAATCCGCTGGGCAAGAGCACGCCAGAAGTCGTCGCCGATCTCGTCGCCCTGACCGACGGCGGCGCAGATTATACCTTTGATTGCACTGGCAACACCGAAGTCATGCGGCAGGCGTTGGAAGCCTGCCATCGCGGCTGGGGCGTGTCGACCGTGATTGGCGTTGCGGAAGCCGGCAAGGAAATTTCTACCCGTCCGTTCCAACTGGTCACCGGCCGTGTGTGGCAGGGTAGCGCTTTTGGCGGCGCCAAGGGCCGTACCGACGTCCCCAAGATCGTCGATTGGTACATGAACGGAAAGATCGAGATCGATCCGATGATTACCCATGTCCTCAGTCTGGAGGACATCAACAAGGGGTTCGACCTGATGCACGCGGGCGAGAGCATTCGTTCCGTCGTCGTCTTTTAAACAAGCAACATCATCTAGGAAGATAAAATGGCTGTTATTTCGGGTGACGGCGTGTTTTCGCACGCCTGTGTCGGTGCGAGCGATCTGGCCGTGTCCACGCCTTTCTACGATGCCGTGCTGGCACCGCTGGGCGTCAACAATCTTGGCCCATTCGGCGAGAACATCGTTTTGTACGGCAAGGACAAGCCAGCACTGCTCGTCTTGCGTCCGGGGAATGGCGAAGCACCATCCAGCAATGGCGTCACGATTGGTTTCGCCGCTGCCTCGCCGGCTGACGTCGATGCCTTCCATGCGGCGGGACTGGCCGCTGGCGGCACCTGCGAGGGTGAACCTGGTCCGCGGGGCCATCTGCCCGGCGCTTATGCTGCCTATCTGCGCGACCCAGCAGGTAACAAGGTTTGTGCCTACACCTTCACGGCGGCATAAGGCGGCTATGGCGATCGAAGCGCTTTCCACCAATCGCAGCTTCGGCGGCGTGCAGGGCGTGTACAAGCACGCCTCTGCCGCCACCGGCACGGACATGGTGTTTTCCGTTTACGTCCCCGATCATGAGCCGGGCGCAAAGCTGCCTGTGCTATGGTATCTGTCCGGCCTGACCTGTACCCATGCCAATGTGACGGAAAAGGGCGAATTCCGACGCCTCTGCGCTGAACTCGGCCTTATTTTCGTCGCGCCGGATACATCGCCGCGCGGCGAGGCTGTCGCGGACGATGCCGAAGGCGCTTATGATTTCGGCCTTGGCGCAGGCTTCTATGTCGACGCCACACAGGAGCCTTTCACACCGCATTACCGCATGTGGAGTTATGTCACGCAGGAATTGCCCGATCTGATCGGTGCGGAATTCCCGGCGGATATGAATCGTCAGGCGATCATGGGACATAGTATGGGGGGGCATGGCGCCCTGACCATCGGCCTCAGCTTTCCGGATCGATACAGGTCGGTTTCGGCATTTTCCCCCATCGTTGCGCCGTCTCAGGTGCCGTGGGGCCAGAAGGCGCTGGCCGGCTATCTTGGTGGCGACCAGCGAGTATGGCGCAAGCATGATGCCGTAGCGCTGATTGAGGACGGTGCGCGCGTGTCGGACCTGCTGGTAGATCAGGGCGATGCCGACACTTTCCTGACCCAACAGTTGAGGCCGGCATTGCTGGAAGACGCCTGCAAGGCGGCCGGTATTCCACTGACGCTGCGCCTGCAACCGGGTTACGACCACAGTTATTATTTCATTTCCACCTTCATGGCGGACCATCTGCGCTGGCACGCGGATCGTCTGAAAAAATCGGCAGGTTGATGGTTCAGATATATGTGACCGATCGTAGCGGTCTTGAGCGAACGATTGATCCTGGGGCGCACATCTCGTTGATGGAGGCGCTGCGCGACAATGGCTTGGATGAATTGCTGGCGCTATGTGGCGGCTGCGCGTCCTGCGCCACCTGCCATGTCTATGTCGAGCCGGATAGCGCCGGCGATCTGCCGCCCTTGAGCGACGATGAAAAAGACCTTCTCGACAGCAGCGACCATCGCACGGACCGTTCGCGGCTGTCCTGTCAGATTCCGTTGACTGGGGCATTGGACGGCCTGCGGGTCGTCATCGCGCCCGAAGACTGAAGGAAGAAAGATGAGTGCCGACCTACTGGGCCAATATTATGCCGCCTTCAATCGGGGCGATGCTGCGGCAATGCTGGAATTGCTAACCGACGATGTCGTGCATGAACCATCGCAAGGAAGCGTCCGTGAAGGCAAAACGGTCTTTGCCGAGTTTCTCGACCACATGAACCGCTGCTACAAGGAGGAGGTCATAGATCCTGTCTTCCTAAGCACGGTGGACGGCGCATATGGTGCCGCTGAATTCATGTTGACCGGCCGGTATCTCGCAACGGACGGTGACCTGCCCGCTGCCCGTGGACAGGCCTATCGGTTACGGGTCGGTACCTTCTTCCAATTTCGCGCTGGCAAGATTGCGCGGGTAAGCAACCATTATAATCTGGCCGACTGGCTAACGCAGATCGGGTAAGGCAGCGCCCGCGAGCACGGGCGCTGCCAACATTTTATCGATAGCCCGCCGCGGCGAGGATGGCGAGCAAGTTCATCCGCTTCACCTTCAGTGACTCGCTTGGGCTGACGTCGATCCATTCGTCTAGCGAATGGCCGCGCCCGCCGGTAGCCGCACGCGAAATGGTGATGCCCGGAATGCCCAGGTTCATCGGCACATTGGCGTCGGTTGAGGAGAAGCTAAGCCGCGCGGTTACACCTTCGGTTGCATAGGCGGCGATGGTCTGCCGGACCAGCGGGCTGGCCGCGTCGGTGCTGCCGGCGGGGCGATCGCCGATTAGTTGCTTGTCCACGCTGATCGCGCCGTCCCTGGTCGATCGGGCTGCATTTTCCGCCGCCACGCCGGCATCGACCTGCGCCAGCACCGCCTGTTCCAGCTTGGCCAGTTCGGCCGCGCTTTCCGACCGCATATCCAGTTGCAGCCAGGTTTCGCGCGGAATCGCGTTGACCGACGATCCGCCGCCGACCACGCTGGCGCTGAAGGTCGTCTTGGGCGATTTGGGTATCGGGATATTGTAGATATTGACGATCGCCTGGCTCATTGCGGTCATCGGGTTGACGATGCCGAAGGCGCCGAAACTGTGGCCGCCCGGCCCCTTGAAGGTCAGCTTGTACCGTTTGGACCCAACGCCGCCATTGGTGAGGCCATCGACCGACCCGTCGTCGATCGAAAAGAAGCTGGCGATGCGGTCCTTATATTTGCTCTTAAGAAACAGATGCTTGACGCCGCGCAGGTCGCCTAGCCCTTCCTCGCCGACATCGCCGACGAACAATATGTCCATAGGGGCCCTGATCTTCGCCGCGGCCAGTGCCTTGATCAGGCTCAGCTGGGTGGCGAGGCCGGCGACATCGTCGCCGATACCCGGCGCGTGCAACTTGTCGCCCTCTCGGCGCACGGTGACGTCCGTGCCTTCGGGGAATACGGTGTCGAGGTGCGCCGATACGACGACCAGCTTGCCGCCCGGCTTGCCGGTACCGCGCAGCAGGCCCAGCACATTGCCTTCCTCGTCAATCTCGACATCGCCAAGCCCCGCCGCCCTGAACATGTCGGCATAGGCCTTCGCGCGGACCGCTTCCTTGAAGGGCGGGGCGGGGATCTGGGTCAGGGCGATGATGTTTTCGACCCACTGGTCATGCTCTGTTTCAAGCGCGGCGAGGGCGGCCTTCACTACCGGTCGCGCCTTCATGGTCGCCATCAGCTTCGTGTCGGCAGCGGTGAGCGTAGCGCCGCAAAGCCCTGCCGAAAGGGACAGGAGCGAACCCGCCAGAATGGATTTCAAAAATGCCCGGTTCATCTCACATCCCCTGTTACGATCATGACGGCGTCCGTTGAGGACGCCGTCATAGCCTTTTTCGCTTAGAAGCGAACCTTCGCCCCTGCCGTCATGTAACGGCCGATCGTGTCATAGTGGATCGCGCCATAGGTGGTCAGCGGCGGATCGCGATCGAACAGGTTGTTGACGTTGGCGAACAGGGTGAACTTGTCGATGTTCACCTGCGCGCCAAGGTCCACGTAGACGCGAGCGGCGATGTCGTTGTTGGCAATGTCGAGCAGGTGGTTGAACTTGCCACCGCCGACATAGCGAACGCGGGCGTCAACCGACACATCCTGGCTGGTGTAGTTGATCGCGCCAGTGGCGCGCCAGTGCGGCGTACCATAGCTGACATTGTCGCCCACGTCGCCGGCACGGTTCACGCCGTCGATGATAACTTTGGGCACATAGGTCGCCAGGCCGCGGAAGCGCATCGTACCGCCCAGACCACCGCTGACCTTGCTGAGCGGCAAGGTATAGGTGGCTTCCATATCCACACCCTTGGTCCGATATTCGGCCAGATTGATGTAGGTGGTGTAGATGGTCGTGGGCGCGCCCGCGCTGTCGCGGACGATCTGGCTGCACAGATTGTCGTTGCCACCGGCGCAACCGCTGATGACGTCCTGCGCACCGAGCGAGGTGATCGCGTCCTTTAGCTTGATGTTGTAATAGTCGACCGAGAAGTTGAAGCCCGGCAGGAAAGTCGGCGTGAACACGGCACCAAGAGTCAGCGTGCTGCCGATTTCGGGCTTCAGGTTCGCGTTACCGCCGCCATAGCGGGTGATCGAATAGGTGCTGCCATTTTCCGCGACCGTGGTGAAGCTGGTCGTGGTGGTGGTGTAGAGTTCAGCCAGGCTGCCCGAACGGATGTCCCGCGAACGCGACACGCGAATGAGTAGATTGTCAAAGATGCGATCGGTCAGACCGAGCTTCCACGACCAGATGCCGCCGCTGGTGCTGTAGCGGCTGTAGCGGGCCGCGCCATTGACGTCGAGCTTGCTGAACGGCTGGTCCAGCAGCGGGACGGCGACTTCGGCGAAGCCTTCCTGCACGTTGAACCCACCGTCGAGCGGCGAGAAGTTGAAGCGGCTGAAACCCTTGGCCGCCGACACGGCGTCCAGGCTGTTAGTGACCTGCTCTTCCCAGCGCGCTTCGGCGCCGACGGCGACCGAGACGGGACCGGCCCAGGTTTCGAACAGGTCGCCACGCAGGCTGGTGCCGGCGCTGTCCATCTTGGTCGTGTACACAACGCGTGCGGTGTTGCCGAACACATAGTCGATCGCGGCCTGGCTGGCGGTGCCGGTGCCCAGGATGTTGAGCGGGCTGCATGCCGTGGTCGGATCGGTCAGGGCGACGCGGCAGACGATGTTGCCGTTCGAATCGCGGACGGCATCCAGCGCGTTGGTCAGGTTCGCGCCGGTGATCTGGTTGTCATAGCTTTGCATGTTGCGGTTTTCGCCGTGGCTGTAATAAGCCGAATAGCGCCACTTGCCGTCGGCGAAGCTGCCGTCGACACCGACCGACCCTTCTACATTCTGGCGATAATAGCCGAAGGTGCGATAGCCATAATCCTCGAACACGCGGCCGACCTTGACCGTGCTTTCGCCGGCGGCGGCCAACTGGGCCTGGATGTCCGACGACAAATAGGGGTTGGTCGCCGACAGGGTGTAGGTGCCGCTTTCCGCGTAGAAGGGATATTTGGCCCAAATGCGGCTGTAGCTGCCGTCCGCCCAGAAGGTGGCGTCGCCCACTTCAAAGCTGGCGCGGGCATAGCTGTTGACGCGCTGATAGGGGTTGGTCAGCGAATATTCGTCATTGGTGGCCACGCCTTCGCCGCCGACCATCGTCGTGCCGCTGACCTGGCTGCCATAGACGAAGTCACGCAGCGTGCCGTCCGTGTTGAAGGTCTGGCCCTTGAGCGAACCCGCATTGATCAGGCCGCCCAGGCTGGTGTTCGACGCGTTGACGTCACGCACCAGGATGTAGTCGTGATCACCCGTCGTCGGGGAGAAGAGGTTGGCGCTGCCGACATTCTTGCGCGAATTGCGGTCGAGGATGCCATCATCCTTCTGATATTCGGCGCCGATCATGAAGTGACCGCGACCGCCCGCAAACTTGGTGCCGAAGGTGGCGTTCAGGCTGTAGCGATAGCCATCGCCGCGCGAGGAGATGCCGTTCTGCGCGCCCAGTGTCAGGCCTTCCAGTTCATCGTCGAGGATGATGTTGACCACGCCGCCGATCGCGCCCGAACCCCAGGCTGCCGATGCGCCGCCGGTGACGACTTCGACGCGCTTCACAAGACCCTGTGGCACGGTGTTGAGGTCGGTCGCGCCGGTGAAGCGGCGGTTGTTGAGCAGGGTCAGGGTGCGGGTGACGCCCAAACCGCGAAGGTCCATCGCCGACGAGGAGGAGTTGGTGTTGGCGACCGTGCTGGCCGGCGACTGGGTCGCGCGGAACTGCGGCAGGTCGTTCAGAACCTGAGCGATGCTGGGACGGGCGCCTTGGCGCAGTTCGGTATCGCCGATGATGGTGGTGGGCGTCGGCGCTTCGAATCCTTTGCGGTCGATGCGCGATCCGGTGACGACGATGGCCGGTTCGGCGTCGTCGGCGGCGGCTGCGGGCGTGCTGACCTGTGCCATCGCCACGCCGCCCTGTGCCAGCGAGAGGATGAGGCCGGCGGTGCCGGCCATCAATATGCGTCGCAACCCGTTCTTGTCATTCTTCGTCATCAATCGTCCCTTTTCACTTCTTGCTTTTATGTGGCCGCGACCCGGCGGCTCTCTTGTAATGGCTTGAAATCCGGTCAGTCGGCCCGGCGGAACAGCACGTCATAGGCGCGACCTTCGCCAAAGCGCAGGGCTGTGACGGCGCCTTTGGCGTCACGCTGGAACTTCACCGTGATGTGGCCTGCCTCGGGCATCGCCTCGCCGGTGAACACGTCGGCATAGGCGGGGCTGAGCGTCTGGTCGGCCCAGCGCGGGCCGCTATAGACCAGCGCCTCGCCCTGCTGGCGGAAGGTCAGGCAAGCATGGGTGTCGACGCCGCAAAACTTGCCGACATAGGGCTTGGCATCGAAGGTCGTGACCGCCTCCACCTTGCGATAGGCGACCTTCTCGCCCTCGCGATTTTCGCGCACCAGCCCGGTCTTGCCAAAGGCGAAGATATCCTCGCGCTGTGCCCAGCGGCCGGGACCGACCGGCGTCAGCAGCTTGCCATCGGCGCGCAGGCGACCCTGCTCGTCGCTGTCGAACTTTACCGGGAAGCCGTTCATGCCATCGGCATAGACGCCCGACGGCAGCGGCCCCTTGGGCGTGTAGGGCTTGTCCTTCCATGCCGGCAGGAAGACGTCGGCGACCTCGCGGCCCAGCACCGGTGTGTCGGCATTGCCGGTGTTGCAGAGCAGCGAAACCGCCAGCTTCTGCTTGGGATAGCGTGCCATCCAGGCGCGATAGCCGCCGGTCGATCCGCTATGGCTGACTTCCTGCTGGCCATGATGGTCCAGGTTCACCAACGCCAGCGCATAGGCGATGGGGGTGCCGTCATTGAGCCTGGTCGGCGTCTGCATCTCATCGGTGAAACCGGGGCCGAACGTGCCGGCGTCCAGCGCCGCCTGCCACTTCACCAGATCGCCCACTGTGGTCAGCAGGCCGCCATTGCCATAGGCGTCCTCGATCACCTGATCGTTGCGATAGACACCGTTTTGATAGTCATAGGCGCCGGTGCGGCCGGCGACCACTTCGCCATGATCGTCGCGCCATCTGGTATGCGCCATGCCCAGCGGCTTGAAGATGCGGTCGGCGGTGAAATCGGCGAGCGACTGGCCGCTGACGCGGGCGACGATGATCGCCGCCAGGTTATAATTGCTGTTGCTGTAGAGATAATGGGCGCCGGGTGCGAAGTTCAGCTCGGTCTGGCGCGACGCGATCTCCAGCACATCGTCGTTGCTGGCGGTGCGGCTGTTGCGCGGCCAGCCTTCGATCGCGGCCACCGAACCCCAGTCGCGCAGGCCGCTGGTGTGGTGCAGCATGTGGCGGATGGTGACGGGCGTGCTGTAGACGGGCAGTTCGGGCAGATATTTGCGGATATCGTCGTCCAGCGACAATTTGCCCTCGCGCGCCAGCATGAGGATGGCGGCGGCAGTGAACTGCTTGGAATCCGATCCGGCTTCATAGATGCTGTCGGGCGTAGCGGGGACGGCTTTTTCCAGATCGGCCATGCCATAGGCCCGAGTCGCGATCGCCTGTCCATTGCGCGACACGGCGACGGCGCAGCCGGGCGAATCCTTGCTGTTCCACTTGGCGAACAGGGCGTCGAGGCGCGCCTGCGACGCGGAATCGGCCGGCGCGGACTCCTGCGCCAGAGCGCCGCCTGACAGCGGAACGGCTATACAGAACATTATCCCCGCAAACGCGGAGCGACCCGTCATCATAGTTCTGATTCCCCTTGGAAAATGGCGAAGCGCTTATTTGCGCGTCATTTTTTGCGACCCGAAGGCTGTGGATTGTCATCCCGCCATTCGTCTTTCCCATTGTCCTAACCGGAGTCGCTGTCATGAACCTGACACAATGGGGCGGACACGGCCGGCCACGTAATCAAAGGCAAGATCGGTGCCGGCGCACTTCGCATTTGCATTCTTGTGTGTGATGCGTATCGCAATTTAATGTCCATGGCGGGAAAGCGCCCGCAGGACGGAAGGTTATTCAGGTCATGCGTTTGTTGCTGGTGGAAGATGATGAGCGGCTCGCCCGCGGCATGGTCGCCTCGTTGGAAGCGGCTGGCTTTGCCGTCGATATCCTGACCACTGGCGAAGACGCGCTGAAGCTGGCCGACCAGGAACCCTATTGCGCGATCATCCTCGACCTTGGCCTGCCCGACATGGATGGGCTGGATGTGCTCAGCCAGTTGCGCGCGCGCGGCGCCGCCACGCCGATCATCATCCTGACCGCGCGGGACGTGATGGACGACCGCATCCAGGGCCTCGATCGCGGCGCCGACGATTATATGGCCAAGCCTTTCCATCCGCGCGAACTGGAATCCCGCATCCGCGCGCTGGTGCGGCGTAGTCAGGGGCAACTGGACCCGATGCTGCGCATCGGTACCCTGACGCTCGACCGGTCGAGTCGCACCGTCTATCTGGACGACAAGATGCTGGACCTGCGCCGCCGGGAGCTGGCGGTGCTGGAAACGCTCATGGGCCGACCGGGCAAGGTGATCGCCAAGGAGCGGCTGTCCGCCGAAATCTTCAACTTCGACGATGCTGTCACCCCTAATGCGCTGGAGGTCTACGTCGGCCGCCTGCGGCGCAAGCTGCTACCGTCCGGCCCTGCCATCCGCACCGTGCGGGGGCTTGGCTATATGATAGAGGCTGCCTGACTCTTTATCTGCTAACAGTGCGATGATGCGGAACCTGCCCCCCTCGCTGCGCCTGCGCCTGACCGGTGCAGTGATGATGCCACTCGCCGCGCTCGTCCTCCTGTTCGGTATCATCACCGCATGGGTGACGCATGATACGGAGGCCGACACGGTCGATCGCGTGCTGGTCGGCTCGGTCCGCACGCTCAGCCTGGTCTACAATAGTCGTTCGCCAGAGCGCGAAAATCTCCTGCCGCTCGCCGTCCATCTGCTCCAGCGCCGGGCGCGGCCGGTCGTGCATTACAGCGTCTATCGTGGCGGGCAATTGCTGGCGGGCGACCCCGCTTTGCCACCGCCCACCGACTATAGCGAGCGATGGAATGGCGCGATCGACCCGCATCCACCGGCCACTTTCGTCAACGCCTACCGGGCCAATCCGCTGGTGCGCGGCTATCTCAACCCTGCCGACGCAAAGCTGGTGACCCAGGCCGCCTATCTGCGCAACGGCGTACTGCACGGCAAGCCTGCCCGCATCGCGACGGAAATCCGCCGTCCTGCCGGCGAAAACGCCCTGATCGTCATCCAGATCGCCGACTATGTCGATGATCGCCGCGCCTATGAGCATCAGTTCATGATCCGGGTGCTGCTGGTCGGGCTGACGGTGCTGGCGGTGACGGGCCTGCTCTTCTGGTGGGCAATCCGCTGGGGTCTGCGCCCGCTGATCGATCTGACCCGCCAGGTGGAAATGGCGCAACAGGATGCGTCCCCCGCCTTCCGCCTGGAAAGCAGCGGGGCGGACCCTGCCGAAATCCGCCCTTTCGTCGCCGCCTTCAACGGTCTCATGACCCGGCTGGAGCGGGCGAGCAATTCGCTGCGCCAATTCACCTCCAATGCCTCGCACCAGATGCGCACGCCACTCGCCGTGGCCCGCGTCCATCTCGATGTGCTGGAGCGCTATGGCCCGACATCGCCGCAGGGGCAGGCGGCGCTGACCGACATTCCCCATGCGATCGATTCGCTGGAACTGTTGCTGCGGCAGATGATCGCGCTGGCCCGTAGCGAGGATCAGGGCGACATGCAGATGCGCCCCTTCGACTTGGCCGACCTCGCCGCTACGGTGACGGCCGACCGCGCCGCGCAGGCCCCCGGCAGCCTCGACATCGGCTATGACAATCACATGGACGGGCCGGTCATGGCGTTGGGCCAGCCAGCGCTGGCGGGCGAATTGCTGGGCAATCTGCTCGACAATGCGATCCGCTATAACCGCCCCGATGGCGCGGTTGCGGTCAGCGTCTGGCTGGACGAACAGGATGCCGTGGTCGAAATAGACGATAACGGCCCCGGCATCCCCGCCGACCAGCGGGACAAGGTGTGGGAGCGTTTCTACCGCATCAACGGCCGCACATCGGCGCCCGGCACCGGCCTTGGCCTGCCGATCGCCCGCGCACTGGCCGACCGGCTGGGCGCACAGATTGACCTGCGCGACGGGCGCACCGGGCAGGGGCTTTGTGTCCTCATCCGCTTCCGCCTCGCGCCGGCCTGACGCGCGACGCGCTGCTATGTGACAGGTTCATGTCAGCCGCTTTGGCTAAGTTCCTTTGGGTCTGCCGTTGACCGGCATTGCCTAAGGGGATCGCCTTCATGCCTGCCATCTTCCACCGCCGCGCGCTGCGCACCCTGCTTTGCGCCGGTGCCGCCGCCATCCTGACCAACGCCCTGCCGGCTCATGCGGAGGAAGAGGAAAGCGGCGGCCAACTGACCACCACCACCGTCCCCAGCACGCCGATCGCCGGCAATTTCAGCTTCGCGGCGGTGGGCGACCTCATCTATCTGCGGCCGATGCTGGCGACGATCGAGAAGCAATCGCCCGACATGCTGCGTATCCTGCGCGGCGCCGACATCACCTTCGGCAATTTCGAAACGACAGCGCTCGACCTCAACGGTTTCAAGGGTTCGCCGCAGGCCGAATCGGGTGGCACCTGGATGCTGGCCGATCCCGCCGTGCCTGCGGACGTTGCGAAGATGGGCATCGACATCGTCAGCCACGCCAACAACCACGCCACCGACTGGGGCGTGGAGGGCATGGCCGAGACGCTCGACCTGCTTGACGCCGCGCACCTCACCCCTGCCGGCACCGGCCGCAGCATGACTGCTGCGCGCGCGCCGGCCTATCATGACAGTGCGTTCGGCCGCGTCGGCCTGATCTCCGCCACCACCAGCTTTACCCCGATGTCGCCTGCCGCCGATCCGCTGGGCAAGGTGCCGGGCCGTGGCGGCGCCAACACCATCCGCAGCACCGAAATCGGCCTTGTGTCGGACGCTGACCTCGCCACCATCGCCCGTCTTGCCGGGACCAAGCCCGGCACGCCGGTCAAGATGAAGGGCCGCGAATATCGCGCGACTGCCAATCCGGCGACTCCGATGAAGATCGAATATGATCTCAATGCCAAGGATGTCGCCGCCAACCTGCTCGCCGTGCGTCAGGCCAAGCAGAACGGCAATTTCGTCGTCTTCTCGCTGCACAATCATGAACCCGGCAATGCCAGCCAGATCATCGCCAACTTTGCCCAGCCGCTGGCGCATCAGGCGATCGATGCCGGCGCGGACGTCTATGTCGGCCATGGTCCGCACCAGTTGCGCGGGATCGAAATCTACAAGGGCAAGCCGATCTTCTATTCGCTCGGCAATTTCGCGATGATGAACAACTCGCTCGATGATCTGCCGGCCGACATGTACGATCAATTTGCCATCACGCCGGGTACAGTCACTGCGCCCGAGCTGCTCCAGGCGCGCGGGGCAAAGGAATTTGGTGATCCCAATCTCTATGAGACGGTAATCGCAGTCAGCCAGTTCCACGATGGCAAGCTGAGCGAAATCCGCCTTCACCCCGTTGACCTTGGCGTCAATGCCACTGGCGCCGGGCGCGGCGTGCCGCACATGGCCGACGCCGCTACCGGTGCCCGCATCCTCGAACGGCTCCAGCGCCTGTCACAGCCCTATGGCACGCGGATCGTGATCGATCGCGGCGTCGGCATCATCAAGCTGGACGGCAAATCATAAGTACCGTATCCATCCGGCCCATTTTCGCACGCGCGTCATTCGGCAGAAATGGGCCGGATCAATCCTCATATACTCATAAGATTTCGCTGAAGCGTTGCGCTAAAAATCAACAATGAGCGCGATAAGGAGATTGCGTGATCTGCCATTGGGGATGACAGATGGACTCATGCGCATGGAGCCGAGGGCATATTCAGGCAAGTCGGGCCATAAAGACGAAATTTGTGGTGATCTCGTCGTAGGGGGCTGCGGCGCGGCGTAATTGCTTCAAACTGGAGCAGAAGCGGGAGCTGTCCCCACTTCGATCTCGCTAATGTAGACCAGCATCTTGCCCTCATGCTGATCCAGCAGCGGTGAGGCGTAACGGCGCCTTTGGCCTTGGTCGACGACCAGCCGCAAGATATTATTCTGGCGCGTGTCCGTCAGCATGAATGGCTAGGACGATCGCCCAAGCCTGCTTTGACAATTTACAGGTGATGCTGACGAGCGTGAATCTAGCCACCGATATGAGGCCCCCAACGGAATTCCGATGAAACAACTGCTATACGAACTACTTGCCTGTCGCTGAACACCGTTCGGGCACACCCGACCATTTCTGAACAGGCTTTCGCGCATGGGAGTGTAACTGGAAATCATCATGCGCATGGCCGTTCCTCAAATCCTCGCCAAAATCAGTCGCTGTCGCCGGTCAGGATCGCGGCGAGCACGCGTGCGGCCATGGCTCCCGCTGTGTCGAGAGAGCCGTCGATGGGGCCTGGCCCTGACAAGCCCTTCCATAGCTGAGTTGACGTCGTACAGCGGCTGGAGCCGTTCCTCCGAAGTGCTGGCCGACGCATCGGCCAGCAGCACGGCCAGATGGTCGGGCATGGCGTTGGCGAGCGCCCCGTTCCTGGCCGACGGTAACAAGTCCCGGCCCAATGCGATCGCTGCGTCAAGCTCGACTGTTTCGAACCGGTCGACCAGCGGCAACTGGGATCGAATCATGCGATGACAAGACCGGCCTGCTTGTGGGCAGCATCTTCCCGAGATGAACCGCGGGTAGCACGATGTCGGTTATGGCCTGGATCATACTGTCCAGGTGGTCGAGTTAACGAAGATTATTGCTTTATCCCGCGATTGAGTTCGCGCTGTCTCCTGCCCCATCGCCGCAGCTTTGGGGGTATGGCTTTGAAAGCCCGACGAAGCTGGTTGCCGTGGTTGTTGTGACGGTTCGGGTCGATGCGGGCAGGTTTCCGGCGCTTAAAGGGCAGTTTGCTGCATGGCGTTTATTTATATCGAGAGGCGATCTTCCCGTCATTCGTTCACCGGTGGAATGGGCTTTATCGTGTAACCTCCAAAAAAATGTGAAACAAAATTGCAAAAAGGGTTTGACGGTTCAGTCGGTCGGGCCTA
>NZ_JBLZXE010000004.1:0-9821 GCF_056156825.1 Sphingobium sp. RS1
GCGTCCTGCTCCTGACGCCCCCATGCCGCGCCTAGGCGATCGCGCAGCCCCTGCGCCATATCCTTGGCCTTGTCGCCGATGCCCCGCATCGTTTCCGCGATCCTGGCGCTCAATTCGCGAAGCTGCTGCGTCAGCTCGCGCCGCTCCAGATTGCGCGCCTGCACCCCGCGCTGTTCGTCGCCGCGCTCGGTGGGCCTGCCCTTGCGCTCCATCGCCACCGCCGACAACGGCACCTTGCCCAGCGGCTCCCGGCCTAGATCCTCTTGCCCCTCCGCGTCACCACGATCGCGCGCCGCCTCGCGCTGATCCTTTAGCGACCGATGGTCTATGCGCTCATCGCACCCGGCCCGTTCCAGCGCCTGGTTGGCATGGTCAGCCCAGGCCGATCGCCACCCCTCAAGCCGCTCGGCTGCGTTCCAGTCTCGGTTTTTCTTCCCGAACCCCTCGCCGGTCAGGTCGCGCATGGTCAGCATGACATGCGCGTGCGGTTGCTCCTGCCCGTCTGCCGAATGGCCCCGGTGCAACGACACGTCCGCAATCATGCCTTGGGACACGAACTGCTCGCGTACATAGCTGTCGACCAGGGCGCGCCGCCCCTCCGCGTCCAGCTCACGCGGAAGAGATATTTCCACCTCACGGGCAAGCTGGGCGTCCTTGCGCCGCTCGGCCGCCTCGACGCTGTTCCATAGGCGCGAGCGATCGAGCATCCAGTCGGGCGTGCGATCGGGGGCCATGATCTCGCGATGCTCGATGTCGGATTTGCGCGTGTAGTCGTGGCATTTGCCAAGGCGCTCGTCGGTCAGCCGCTCGCCCGACCGATAGGCGGCGGCGGCGACCGCGCTGCGCCCGGTGGCCCGCGAAATGACTTTGACCGAACAATGGTAGATCGCCACGACGCCGCGCCCTTCTGCCTTACTGCACTTAAGGGGGAGCCGTCCGGCGGGGGCATAGCCCCCACTAGGACCACGCACATTGGGAACCAATGTATAAGCGTGCCCTTATTTTCATAAGGTAGCCTCATGCTGTTTCGCTTGCTATAGCGAATTGCCATAGGAGGACCGGATGGCACGGACACCCGTTGAAGAGCGCCTTGAGAAAATGCGCGAGGACGAGCGCAAGTTGCGCGAGCGGCGAAAGGCGCTTGAGGCCCGCGTCTCGACCGAACGACGCAAGGCCGAAACCCGCGAGCGCATCATGCTTGGCGCGTTCATCCTTCACCACATAGACGAGGATACGCCCACGGGTCGCCAGCTCGCCCCGCTCCTGCAACGCGAACTGCCGATGTTCCTGACCCGTGAGCGCGACCATGTGTTGATGGCCCCTCTGCTCAAGCGGCTGAAGGAGAAGGAATGATGGCAGGGCCGCTGGTCGGGGGTGAACGGGGCGTAGGCTGCGGCCTGGCTGTCGGCGGCGGTTTCGCCATCCTGCTCGGCACCCAATGGCTGCTCGAAAAGATACTGCCCGTGTCGATCGCCAGCACCATCGCCTGGGCCGCGCTGGTCGCCTTCGGGGTGGCGATCTGGAAGTTCAACCGGCGCTACGGTCGCAACGAACTGCTCGGCTCGGCCGCGTTCGGATCGCGTGCCGATGTGCGCGACCTGGAATCGAACGGCGGCGATCTGCTGATCGGTCGATCGGCCAAGTCGGGCAAGCTGCTCCGCTATGGTGGGCCTGCCCATCTGCTGACCATGGCCCCAACCCGCAGCGGCAAGGGCGTGGGCACCATCATCCCCAATCTGCTGACCCTCGACCGCTCGGTGATCTGCATCGACCCCAAGGGCGAGAACGCCCGCGTCACTGCCAGGGCACGCACCAGCAAGGGCAAGGTCTGGTGCCTCGACCCCTTTGAGGTGTCCGGGCAACCCCCTGCCCGATACAATCCGCTCGACCGGCTCGACCCGGCCAGCCTCGATCTGGCTGAAGATGCGATGACGCTGGCCGACGCCCTGGTCCACGATTCCGCAGGGCAAGGTGGCGATGCCCATTGGAACGAGGAAGCCAAGGCGCTGATCGCCGGGCTGATCCTCTATGCCGTGGTCCATGAAGACCGCGAACATCGCACCCTGGCGACGGTGCGGGAGTATCTGACGCTGGCCCCCAAGGGGTTCGCCGATCTGCTTACCCTGATGCAGGACAGCCGCGGCGCCGGTGGCCTGATCGCCCGCGCCGCCAATCGCCAGCTCGGCAAGTCCGATCGCGAGGCCGCAGGGGTGCTGTCGTCTGCCCAGCGCCACACCCATTTTCTCGATAGCCCCCGGATCGTCGCCAGCACATCGGCCTCGGACTTCACCTTTGCAGGGTTGAAAGAGGGGGTTTCCACGGTGTTTCTGTGCCTACCCCCTGACCGGCTCGACGCCTATTCGCGCTGGTTGCGCCTACTGGTTGCCCAGGCGCTCACCGACATGGCCCGATCGCCGGTCAAACCGGCGCGGCCCGTCCTGTTCCTGCTCGATGAGTTCGCCGCCTTGGGCAGGCTCGAACCCGTCGAGCGCGCCATGGGCCTGATGGCTGGATACGGGTTGCAGCTCTGGCCGATCCTGCAGGACATGCACCAGTTGCGCGCCCTCTATGGTGAGCGGGCGGGAACCTTCATGTCGAACGCCGGGGTATTCCAGGCCTTCGGGGTGAACGACCTCGCCACTGCCGAACTGCTGTCGAAGACGCTGGGGCAGGAAACCCTCGAATATCAGACGGCGGGCTATTCCGAGGCCAGCATGTTCGACGGCGGCAAGCTCACCCGGTCGGCCAGCACGCAGATCAGCGCCCGAAACCTCATGAATCCCGATGAGATCATGCGGATGCGGCCCACCGACCAATTGTTGATGCTCCAGGGGCAGGCCCCGTTGATCGTGGAAAAGATCAGATATTACGACCAGCGCGAGTTTGCCGGGCTGGCCGATCCCGGTTGAATGGCCCCAGGGCGCATTATCGCCGTCGGCAGCAATGGAATAGGAAAGGGCCATAGCCTTGCCTCCCTGACCGCTCTGGGCCTCTCTGCATGGCGTTAGGGCGCGATTGACCACTGAACCTGCCCCACTTCCCCCTCGGAAGCCTAGCGGCCTTTAGGCCGCTCTTGTGACGGCTCTGCCGTCACGCATCAGACAGCGCATTGGCCGATAGGCCAATCCCATTAGGCCAATCCTATTTCCCTCATCCTCAGAGCGGCATTTCCTCTCGCGCGCCCGCGATGATTCTAGATTCTGGGATTCTATGATTCAGGGGGTATAAAACCCATTGAATATAAAGGCGTATTTCGGACTTTCATGAGGAATGGGGTGGGGCATCATGAGGAATGGGGTGCCCTATTGTGAGTTTTGGGGTGGGGGTATTATGAGAAATGGGGTGCATGAAGTGAGGCCATTTGCTTTCTCATCTCATAATACCTTGACCCTGTTCGCACATCGACCGAATGTCCCATCATGGACGGAAAAGCCGACACAACTGGTCGCACGATGGAGGTGGCGCGGATCGAGAAAGAGCGTGGCTCTGACACGATCGTACAGCCGCGCGAGCTAGTCGAAGTCCGCTACGCGCGGGGGGTTTCCCTTAGCCTGTCTGCGCGCAAGGTGTTCGCGTTGATGATGCACCAAGCCGCAGGCGATGCCTGGCGGGACCAGGAGCATAGAATTGCCAAGCGCATGTTGCGCGGCTCCCACAACTCCAACGATCGCCTCGCCGAGACGATCGACGAGCTGATGGGTATCTTCTTTGCCATGCCTGACAAGGTGGAAGGCGACCATGGGCGGCGCACTTTCCAGATGATCGAAGAGACGTTTGAGGGGGGTGAACAGGGGTGGTTGATCTACCGTTTCACCCGTCGCGCGCGCGACCTCCTGAAAGACAGCGAAGCCTACGCTCTTCTGCATCGGGCAACGGTGCTAGCCTTCGACAGCAAATATGCCCTCGAACTATACCAGCTCGGAGCCTTGCTCTACCGACGAGACGTGCCGATCTGGCGTGGGGATGTAGAAACCCTGCGAGCTAAGCTAGGCGTCCCAGAAGGGTCTTACAGCTCGTTCGCCGACCTACGGCGCTTCGTCCTCGATGCCGCGACGGCGGAAATCAATCAGCTTGTGCCGCAATTTTCGGTGGCATGGGACGTCGCCAAAAGGCGGGGCCGCAAGGTCATCGAGGTTGCCATAACCTTCCGCCGCAAACCGCCGATCGCTGCGGTAGCAGCCGAAGAGGAAAACGAACGCCATCGCGCCGGTCGTCGTGCGCGTCGCGATGGCACGGCGGAAACGATACTCGATCCTAGTGCGATCATCGCAGCGACCGCCGCAAACTTGGGCGTATCTGATGTTTTACGCTGGCCTGTCGACGATCAGGTGACGGAATTCGGCGCGACAGAGTTGCACGCGATCGGCGTGACCTATGGTGGGGGACACGCCGTTCAGCGGTTAGCGGATCAATATGCGCGGGTGCGAACCGACAAGCGTCGCCAGCTCCGGGGAGATGCCCTGCGAGAAGATTGGACGACTTGGGTAAGGGGTTGCGCGGAAAAATGGAGTAAACCCTAGTGGTTGTCGCTCTTGGGGTTTCGCGATACCCTATAGAAACAGGGATACGTTCCCGGTTGGAAACGGGGGAATAAAGCATGGCAACCGTCTCGATGACGAAGGGTGCAGAGCTGGCCGGGGTCAGCAAGGGTACTGTCTCAAAAGCACTTAAATCCGGTCGTCTTAGCTATGCTGAAAAGACCGATAATGGTTATCTTATTGACACCTCAGAACTGTTCCGGGTGTTCCCGCCGAAACAGAAAGAAACGGTTTCCGAGGCCCGCTCGGACACCCCAGTTGGAAACAGGGAAACTCCTGTAAATTCAGGGGGGTTGCAACGCGAAATTGAACTGTTGCGTGAACAGCTACAGGATCGTGACGGCGTGGTTTCCGATCTCCGCCAACGGCTCGATAAATCCGAGGAAGAGCGTCGAGAAGCACAGGCGCGGGTGATCGGTTTGCTCACTGGACCAGAGGCGGCGGAATCGAAACGGGGGTTCTTTGGCCGTCTATTTGGGCGATCCGACGAATAAATTTCAGGTCGGAGGTCAAAACCGTTCGGTTTTGAGCTAGGGGCTGGAGACTAGGCTTTTCAGGAGCTTGGCGGGTGCAGAAAGGGGGATCAAAATCGCGATGAAAATTGGCTATGCGCGCGTCTCCCGGGGCGACCACCAGGATTTAGAAAATCAGCTCGTGTCGTTGACAGCAGCGGGTTGCGAAATGCTCTTCAAAGAAGAAGCTTCTGGAGGGGATGCGGATCGTCGGCAGCTCGCCCGAGCAATCGCAGCGATCAGCCCCGGCGACATCCTCGTCGTGTGGAAACTGGACCGCCTTAGCCGGTCGCTCCGTGACCTTCTGTTCACTCTCGAAAAGATCACAGCAGCCGGAGGGGGCTTTTGCTCACTCACAGAGGCGATCGACACTACGACTGCGCCAGGCCGCCTGATGACACAAATGCTTGGAGCCGTCGCAGAATTCGAGCGTGAGATGATCCGAGAACGTACCCTTCACGGCTTGGAACACGCTAGGCGGGCGGGACGGCGTCTTGGCCGAAAACCGTCCCTAACACCGACACAGCGGCAAAAAATTATTAGCGAAATTGAGGCGGGAACGGGTTCGACCGCAAGCATGGCGAGCTTGTTCCGCGTTTCCAAGGCAACAGTAAAACGAGTCATGCAACAGCATCGACAGCAGGTATCCGCATGAGCGAACTATATAATAAACTAAAAAAAGACAGCCACAATTGGGCCAATGAAGAAGAGGTCCGAAAAGGATGGTTGAAGCATATTGAAAATGCTCTCCAAATTACGTTTCATGCGGAGCGTGGGCGCAACGATGCCTCATATAATCAGGTTATCATTGAGTTCAAAGATAGAGGATTATTTAAAGGAAGCATAAATAGCTCTTCTTTTAAAGAAGCCATTTATGATAGGCTTTTTAAATATATTAAAGCTCGATCAATATTAGAAGGCATACCGGAAGAAGATTATATTGGCATTGCAATAGATGGCATTCACATTTGCTTTGCATTTATGAAATCTGGTGTGATTATTCACCGAAACCTTCTGCCATTTAATCAAGCTTCAGTCGAATTGGTCGCCCAAGCGTGTATCGATTCCAAGCGCCGTGCTGTTACGGCCGAAAATCTAGTCGAAGATTTCGGTCATCAGGCCGAAATCGGGCATGCCATGATGTCCAGCTTGGTTAGTCTGCTAGAAAAGAAGCTGACTACCCCAGGAAATAATAAGGTAAAATTGCTATTCGAAGAGTGGAGGACACTATTCGGTCAGGTTGCCGACTTATCTAAGGCACAAGCTGCCGAAATTAGAAAGCATGTTCCGTTTTCTCCAAAGATTGCGGCGGGTGACATGGTGTCCGCTGCTCTTTTCGCTATCCACAGCTATAACGCGATAGTGATGAAACTTCTTGCCGCAGAGATCATCGCGCAGTTCGATCTAACTGCCTATCCTGACTTTTGCGAACACCTGCTTGGTCAGGACGATGACAAGCTGTTGGAGCTGATGGACGTCGAGGTTGAGCGCGGCGCATTTTTCGAGGCTGCCCGAATTAAGGGCTTTGTCGAAGAAGCGATCTTCTCTTGGTACGTCGATGCCGCACCATCTGGAAAGGATCGTGCTGCTCTTTGTGCCGCTCTTCGGCCTTTGCTGACACAATTGGCGCTATATCGAATGGACGACCTAAGCGCGGCGCGATCACGCGACGTGTTGAAGTCATTTTATCAGGCCCTCGTCCCTGAAGTTTTGCGGAAAGCGCTGGGGGAATTTTATACGCCTGATTGGCTGGTAGACGTCGCGTGTGATCGCGCCCTGGTGAAAGACTGGAGCGCAGTTCGCGCCTTGGACCCTACCTGTGGTTCAGGTTCGTTTCTGCTAGAAGTTATTCGCCGAAAACGTGCCCTGGCCAAGGCTGCGAAACGATCCGACGCTGAAACCCTATCTGCCATTCTGGCCGAAGTGTGGGGCTTTGATCTCAACCCGCTTGCCGTACAGTCGGCCCGCGTCAATTTCTTGATCGCGATCGCCGATTTAGTGGCCAGCACTGGGGCCGAGGTTGAATTGCCGGTCTTGCTCGCCGACGCCGTGTATTCTCCCGCCCAGTCTCCGGCCCCAGGTCAGGATTTTGTCGAGTATGGAATCGGTAGCGCGCAGGCCGATCTAAATATCGTCTTGCCAGCGGCGCTCGCATTTGACCGGGCGAGGCTGGACGCCGCGTTCGTAATCATGGCGGAAGCCGTACACGACGAGAAAGAATATCCCGCTGTCGAGAAACTGCTGATCGCCGGAAAGCTGATGACGGCCACCGAGGCAAAAGCTTGGAGGGACGCACTCAGCACGACCTATGACCAAGTGTTGGAGCTTCATCGAAAGGCCTGGAACGGCATCTGGTTTCGGATTGTGCGGAACTTCTTCTGGTCAGCCGTTGCCGGGCAATTCGACGTGATCGTTGGCAACCCGCCTTGGGTCAGGTGGTCGAACCTGCCTGAGTTGTATCGCAATCGCATCAAACCAACCTGCGAACGCTATACCATCTTTTCCGAGACGCCATACCACGGCGGCAACGAACTCGATATTTCGGGAATGATTACTTATACGGTCGGCGACAAGTGGCTGAAGCAGGGCGGCGCGCTCGTTTTTGTAATCACGCAAACGCATTTTCAGTCGCCATCATCGCAGGGTTTTCGCAGTTTTCGGATCGACAAGAAGGCTAATCTGATCCCGGAAGCTGTGGATGACCTGAAGCTGCTGAAGCCCTTTCCCAAAGTGGCCAACAAAACGGCGATCGTCCGCCTCAGGAAGGTCGGCAGCAAGCAGCTTACTAAATATCCGGTTCCCTACACGGTATGGGAAAAAGCGATCGGCCAAGGCGCATCTTTGCCCGAAAACTCGACCAAAACCGGCGTTCTGGCTCGCGTGAACCAAAAGCTTTGGGAAGCCACCCCCGTAAGCGGCGGCAATTCGCCATGGGCAATTCTACCCCCTGGGCGCTTCAAGGACATGGAGAAGCTGCAAGGACAGAGTGATTGGATCGCGGGGCGTAAGGGCATCACGGCGGATTTGAACGGCGTCTACATGGTGCGCGTGATAGCAACCAATCCGGCAAACGGACTGGTCCAGGTCGAAACCCGCCCTGAGGCCGGGAAAACCGATATCGGTCCGGCCCGGAAATTCTGGATCGAACCGGCGCTGCTATATCCGCTTCTCAAGGGTGCTTCGGATTTCTCAGCATGCCATGTGCATGTAAAAAGCGAGCTATTCGTCATTGTACCGAACCAGGGAATCCTAAAAGCGGACTACCTCGCGGCGGAAACGGCGATGGCCAGCCTTCCCCAAACGAAAAAGTATTTGCAGCACTTTAAGGCCCTGCTTGAGCGCCGATCGACGTACAGGCTTCGTCAACCAAAGGCACCATTTTACGCTGTATACAACTCCGGAGCCTATACATTTTCCCCCTACAAAGTTGTGTGGGCCGAGCTTTCATCAACGTTTGAGGCAGCGGTTTTCACGAGCGGTACTGTGCCCCTGGTTGGTCCTCGTCCCTATGTGCCGGACCATAAAGTTTATTTCGCAGACTTTCAGAACGAGGCCGAAGCGCACTTCGTTTGCGGGGTGCTAAACTCCACTCTCGTAAAGGAATACGTGGAAAGCCACACGATTCAGATTCAGGTCAGCAATATCTTTAAGCACATGAGCATACCCCGGTATGATCCAAAGAACGCTGACCATGTTGCTTTATCAAAAGCATCTTTGAAGGCGCATTTATCTAAGACTTCTGATGCAAGAGCGAAGCAATTAGTGATCTTAGACAAGCTGGCGGAAATCGTTTTGATGGCTTGATGCAAATTTAGTAAACATCGCGGGAATAGACATGTGACGACGATCGACTTGAAGGCGCTCCGCGCCCAGGTGCAGGCGATGGATTATCTGCGCGGCACGTCCGACGAAGTGGCGTTGTGGCGACAGGACAACGAAGATTCCCGCGCCAATCTAATGATCGAAGGCTTCCGGTTCGAACCTGACGAAGACGCCATGTTCGAAATGTTTCTGGAAGAGGCTGTGCCCCCTTCGTTGGTGCCGTCGATCATCCTCACCCTCTACGGGCAGGACGCTACCGCTCCCGGTCGGGCCGCTGCGCCCTGACGCGCCCCGGAAACATCTCTTCGTGGATCGGCTCCACCACCGCCACCGCGCCCTTTCCACCGTCCCGCACCTTGGCAGGCTCGAACACGCGGCCCCGGTCGAGCTGGTCGGCGATCCATTCCCGCGCCCGCGCCGCATCGCGGGCCATCCCGTCAGGATCGCCCTTGTTCAGCCCCTTGGCGATCGCCTGGGCCACCATATAATTTCCCTGCGCGGCCCGTAGCTCCGGGTCCGCCGCAGCTTCCTTGTCGGTCGCCTGCCTGAACCTGTCGCCCAGGGTCAGCACACGACCGACGCCGGCACTCGATGCGTGGGCAGTGCCGGCGACGATCTGGGCCAGCGTCTCGCCCATCGCGTCCACCTTGCCCTGCATTGCCTCGACCTGGCCCGCCAGATTCTCCACCGCCGCCAACACCGCCCGCTGGGTCGCCAGCAGCGCCATCACCGGATCGTCGCTATCATCGCTCATCGTTCGCGGCCCCTGTCCCGATCTCTGTCCCTGGTGCGCTCCCGATCGCGCTCGGCCTGGTCGTGATCGGACCCGCCCTTATCACCTATGCGGGACGCGATGCGATCGGCGGCGCTCCCCGGCTCCGGGGCGTCACGGTCACGCTCGCCCCGCTGTGCGGTCGCCTCCGCGATCCGCTCGGCTGCACCGCGATCG
>NZ_JBLZXE010000005.1:0-165638 GCF_056156825.1 Sphingobium sp. RS1
CCTTGAGCGGGTGGGGACCTGTCTCGCCTCTTTCCCTTGCCGCGTCACGCAAGCCGATGGCCGTCGTCGCGGCCAGATTGCCCCCCGCGCTATCGCCTGCGATCACGACCTGCCGGACATCGCCGCCAAGGGCATCGACATTGTCGAGAACCCACTGCGCGGCGGCAAGCGAGTCCTCATAGGCGGCAGGGAAAGGATGTTCGGGGGCGAGGCGGTAGGTGCTCGACACGATTACCGCGGGCAGCGCTTCGCACAGATAACGGATCGTATGGTCCACCGTGTCGAGATCGCCGATCGTCCAGCCGCCGCCGTGGATGTAGTGCAGGGTGATCGTCGTCGGTTTGGTCGGGCGATAGATGCGCAGGGGCACCGGGCCGCCCGGTCCGTCGATGTTCCGCGCGTCCACCCCCGCGACCTCCGTAATGGGTGCCGGACCTAAGATCAGAGGCAGCAGTGATGCGGCATTCGCACGTTGGCCGGGCCAGTCGATCGGCAGTTCCACTTCCGATGGGATGGCCTTCAATATCTCGGCCAGAACGGGGTCCAATGTCATGCCTTGATCCTTTCATCGAGAATATCGTCAAGCGCCTTCACCACGGCATAGACTTCAGGATCTTCGACCCCGCCAGCCGCCATGCCATTGCGAACATAGGCGAAGCCAACTTCTCGCTCCGGCGACGCGAAAGCGAGACTGCCGCCCATACCGTCGTGCCCGAAGCTGGATCCGCCGAGCATGGGCTGCACGCGCCAGGGGATCATGAGCCCTGCGCCCCATGCCGGGCCTTCTTCTTCCAGACCGAATTGCTTGCCGGTCGAGACGGGACGGATCGCATCGGCGATGACCTCGTCGGACAGAAGGCGGATGCCGTCGATCGGGGCGAGGCAGGCCGCGTAAAATGTCGCCAGCGACCGGGCATCAGCCACAAGCGCTGCCCCTGCAAGCTCCATCGACTGCACATGCGGGTCGTTCAGGCTGCCTTTGCCGAAATCCGCCGCGAATGACAGGGCTCCGTTGATCGTCATCACCTGCCACGGCAGCGAGCCGGGCGCCATGCTAGCCTCTATCACGGCGGCTGCCTGCGCGGGATCGCGATGAACGAGCCTCGCGACGCGCTGCTGGTCGGCGCGGGGCACGCCGAAATAGAGCGACAGGTCGAGCGGGGTCGCGACATTGTCGGCGAGCCATTGGCCGACCGTTTGACCCGTCACCCTTCGGACAAGTTCGCTGGTGAACCAGCCGACCGTGACCGCATGATAGATATGCACCGACCCCGGCTCGAACATCGGGGGCTGGGCGGCCAGTCGGGCGGCCATATGCTCGACATCGCCGATCTGCTCCGCGCTGACATCGCCATCGATGAAGGGCACGCCGGCTCGATGCGCCAATGCGTTGCGAACCGTGAGGGCTCCCTTGCCGGCCTGGGCGAATTCCGGCCAGTAACGCGCGACCGGCGCATCGAGATCGATCAGGCCCTGACTCACTAGATGCAGCACGCAGACGGCAGCCACGCCCTTCGACACCGAAAAGACAGGAACGATAGTATCGGCTCTCCATGCAGCGCCACTATCCGCGTCGGCGACACCGCCCCAAAGATCAACGACGGTTTCGCCCTTCACGCGGATCGAACAAGCAGCGCCGACCTCCGCGCCGCCTCGCAGTCCAGTGGCAAAAGCGTCCCGGCAACGTTCGAAACCTGGCGCCACCGTGCCGCTGATCCTCGCAACCTTCTCGCTCTTCATGACCTCTCCTAAACCACCGTGCTGTCGGCTGTGGGCCCTTGCATAGCGGCAAAGCCACTGTTATGCAATGGATTGCAAGAACATCCAGCAAGGCCGCTGGAGAGAGGATTTCATGAGCTCCAGCGCATCTTGCGGCACCGTAAATGTACGGTTGCCGATTCGAACCAAACTCCTGTTCGGGTGTGGTCAGGGCGTGGAAGTATCGGCCACATTCGTCGCCAACACATTCCTCCTGTTCTACCTCACCAGTGTAGCTGGAATTTCGCCCGCAGTGGCGGGCGCAATCATCTTTGCATCCCTCGTCATAGATGCGATCGCGGATCCCCTGATCGGATCCTGGTCGGATCGCTCCCACTCGCGCTGGGGCCGCCGCCTGCCGTTCATGGTGTTCGGACTGCCGGTGATCTGCATCGCTTCGATAGCGTTGTTCGGCATAGCGGTATCGGGAGACACGGTGGCCGCCATCAGCGTCGCCCTCCTTCTCAACGTTTCGCTTCGGGTCGGAACATCGCTCTATGCGCTTCCCTATTCGGCGCTCACCGCCGAATTGACGAGTGACTACGACGAGCGGTCGAGCGTCACTGCTTATCGGATGATTTTCGGGTTCATCGGCACGGTCCTCACCATCGCGCCGGCCTTCGGACTCATCTTCGCGACAAAGGAAGCCTATGCGTCGCGCACTGCCTATATGCAGCTGGGGCTGCTGCTGTCAGCCGTAGTCCTGGTGATGGGACTCATCTGCATCCTTGGCGTGCGTCGGGCGGTTGCTGCGAGCCCAGTCGAGCACCTCACGCCCGCCGCGACGTCCAAGTCCTTTGTCGAAGACCTGCGCGATCTTCTGCGCAACAGGTCGTTTGTCGTTCTGTTCACGTCGGCCCTGATTGCTCTGGCCATAGGTGGCAGCATGAACGCCTTAAACCTCTATGCGTACAGCTATTTCTGGAAGCTGCCCGCTTCGCTTAATCAGGTTCCCATAATGGGATTCCAGATCGGCCTGCTTCTGGGTATTCCCGTCACCGCGCTGTTGCTCAAGCACATGGAAAAGCGCGATGTCGTGATCCTGGGACTCTGCACGATCGCGTTCGGCCAGACCGCTTCCGTCCTGATTGCCCATCAGTTTCTAGGGCCTTTGCCTAACCCGGCGGCCACGGCAGTCCTGGTGGGAGCGAGCGGGCTGTTCGGCGCCTGCAATTCCCTCTTCTTCATCGGATTTCAGTCAATGATAGCCGATGCGGTCGATGAGCATGAAGCCAGGTTCGGCCAGCGGTGCGAAGGGCTATATTATAGTGCGCTTGTCTTCTCGGCCAAGGCGGCAGTCGGAATCGGATCCCTCGCCGCCGGTTCCGTCCTGTCGATGGTTGGCCTCAAAGCCAATGCCGGCGCAGGCGCTGCGCAAATTGCCGATCAGTCCGCAACGTTTCTAGGGCTATTGTGGGGAGCTGGCCATGGCCTAGCCTTCCTCATAGTGCTCCCGTTAATCCTCACATATCGGCTGGATCGGGAACGCCACCGGCAACTTATTCGTGAGCTGGACACCCAGAGGGCTGTCGCGCCAGCCTGAGTTTCGGGCGCTTGCCTAGAAGGGAGTCGCTCAAGAAGTCCTGTAAATTCTCATCACGCCCATCGCCGGACGGGCGTGAAACCGCAAGGGAACCATAATGACCTTTACCAGCCTGATCGCTGAGCAACGCTTTGTCCTCCGCACCTTGGCAGACATTGACAGGCTGAAAATCGAACAAGATGTTATCGACGCGGTCCTTGAAGGTGTCGCCCAGCTTGCCGCAGGTGAGTGGGCGCCACTTCGACGCGTCGGTGACACGATCGGTGCAAAGTGGAGCGAAGCAGGGGTATGTTTGCCTGAGGGCTTTGCCGCAGCCTACCGCGCCTATGTGGAGGGCGGATGGGGCGGCATCGCCGCTCCCCAGGGTTTTGGCGGTCAGAACTTGCCATTCGCGCTGCAGATGGCGGTTCTGGAAACATTGGGAGTGGCGAATTTCGCCTTCGCCTTGCTGCCCATCCTCACCACAGGGTCGATAGAAGCGCTGATCCATCACGGCAGCGAGGAGCAGAAGCGACTCTATTTGCCGCGACTGACATCGGGCGAGTGGGCTGGCACGATGAACCTTACCGAACCGCAAGCAGGTTCGGATGTCGGGGCGCTCCGGACGAGGGCCACACCTCGCCAGGACGGTCGGTGGAACATCACGGGTCAAAAGATATTCATCTCGTTCGGAGATCACGACCTTACGGAAAACATCATCCATCTCGTGCTTGCCCGGACGCCGGATGCGCCGGAGGGAACGCGCGGCATCTCGCTGTTTTTGGTGCCGAAATATCGCCTTGACGAAAGCGGAGCGCCGAGCATCTTCAATGATGTGCGCGCTGTATCGATCGAGCATAAGATGGGCCTTCATGCCTCACCCACCTGCATGCTTTCCTTTGGCGATAACTGCGAGTGTGTAGGGGAACTGATCGGCGCAATCGGCGGCGGCATGCCTGCAATGTTCACCGTGATGAACAATGCCCGGCTGAACATAGGCTTGCAAGGCGTCCAGATCGCCGAAGCAGCGACGGACAAGGCGAGTGCATTTGCCGCTGAGCGTATCCAGTCTGCTCGCGCGGGGAGTGCAAACCGCGCGCCGGTGCCGATCGCCGAGCATCCCGACGTGCGGCGCATGCTGCTGCGCATGAAAGCGCAAACACAGGCTGCTCGCGCACTAGTCTATTATGCGGCTAGTATGGTCGATCGTTCGGCTGGCGGTGACCAGGACGCTCAGATGCGGCTCGAACTGCTTACACCGCTGGCAAAGGCGCATGCGACCGATATCGGGTGCGAGGTCGCGTCCCTTTGCATGCAGGTGCATGGCGGCGTCGGCTATGTTGAGGAAACAGGCGTCGCCCAGTTCTTGCGTGACGTGCGAATAGCGCGAATCTACGAAGGCACGAACGGCATCCAGGCGGCCGACCTGGTCGGACGCAAGCTCGGCCTCGACAATGGCGGGGTTCTTCTCAGCCTGATCAATGATATGCGTCGCGATGCGGAAGGTGCTCCGCTATGCGACCTGATTGCGGTTTGCGACGAAATCGGTCGAGGGATGGCCGGTCTGGGGCATGACGACCGTCTTGCAGCGAGCTATCCTTACCTCACTATGCTGTCGACCGCCGTCTGCGGCTGGCTGATGGAGCGGGAAGCGCGTGCCGCTGCCGACGATGCGTTCGGGCGGACGAAGAAGGTCGTGTGCCGCTTCTACCTCGAACAGGTTCTTCCCGAAGCGATGGGGCTTCGCGCCGCCGCAACGGCGAGTGCGGACCTGCTATATGCTCTAGACGCTGATGCACTAAGGGCCTGACCATGACTGAATTCCGTGATCATATAGCGAGACCTGCATCCTTCATTACCGGTGTAAGGCGGATCGAGCGGACTCCGTCGGCCCATGGCGGTCCCTTGCTGATCAAGCTATTGCTGCAATCCGCCATGGCCCATGCGCCCGACCAGGAGATCGTGTACCGCGACACGGTCCGGCACAGCTATCGCGATTTCAACCGCCGCGTCGCGCAACTGGCGAATGTCCTTACCGATCTGGGCGTCACGCCGGGCCAGACGGTGGGCGTGCTTGACTGGGACAGTCACCGCTATCTCGAAAGCTATTTCGCCGTCCCCGGCATCGGCGCGGTGCTCCATATGGTGAACGTCAGGTTGTCGCCCGAACAGATATTGTTCACGATCAATCACGCCCGCGACGACGTGCTGCTCGTCCACGCGGATTTCCTGCCGCTGATCGAGTCGCTGTGGGATCGGCTGGAGACCGTCGGCACCTTGATCCTGCTCGCCAATGCCGGGGCGTCCCCTGTTACCGCGCTTCCCTCCGCGGGGGAGTATGAGGAGCTGATCACAGCGGCATCTCCCTCCTTCCTCTTCCCGGACTTTGATGAGGATGCCTGCGCGACGACTTTCTACACGACTGGCACGACAGGTTTGCCCAAGGGCGTGTCCTTCAGTCATCGCCAATTGGTCCTGCATAGTCTGGCGGCTGCCACTGCGCTGGGCTCCGCTGCCGATCAGGGACGGCTTCACCGCGGCGACGTCTACATGCCGATCACGCCGATGTTTCACGTCCATGCCTGGGGCTTGCCCTTCGTCGCTACCATGTTGGGGCTAAAGCAGGTGTATCCGGGGCGCTATGAGGCGGAAACGCTGCTCATGCTGCGCCGAAAGGAAGGCGTCACTTTCTCGCACTGCGTGCCGACGTTGCTCCAGATGCTTCTCTCCTGTCCGGACAGCAGCGAAACGGACCTTGGCGGATGGAAGATCGTCATCGGCGGTTCTGCTCTTTCGGCAGGACTTGCGCGCACGGCAATTGAGCGGGGCATCGACATCTTCACCGGTTATGGCATGAGTGAGACCTGCCCGATCCTCAGTCTGGCGCAATTGGGGACCGATATGATGGAGGAGGGGCTAGCGGCGCAGATTGTCGCCCGAACAAAAGCTGGCCGCCCAGTTCCGCTCGTGGAACTCGCCATCATCGACGAGTCCTGCAATTCTCTCCCGCATGATGGAGAACAGTCGGGCGAGATCGTGGCCCGCGCCCCTTGGCTCACTCAGGCCTATGTTGGCGACGCCGCCGCCTCGGAACGGCTATGGGCCACCGGCTACCTGCATACCGGCGATGTTGGGATGATCGACCCCGGCGGTTGGCTGCGGATTACCGATCGGATGAAGGATGTGATCAAGTCGGGCGGCGAGTGGGTGTCATCCCTTGAAATAGAAGACCTGATCTCGCAGCACTGCGACGTTCGCGAGGTCGCAGTGATCGGCATTCCTGACGCCCGTTGGGGCGAGCGTCCACTGGCGCTCATCGTCGCGGCAAGTGAAGCATCATCGGCGATCACCACCGAAGCCATAGCGGCCCATCTGCAACCCTATTGTGACCAGGGGATCATCTCCAAATGGGCGATCCCGGAGGTCATTCAGGTCGATGCCCTTGCCAAGACGAGTGTCGGCAAACTCGACAAAAAGACCCTCCGCGCGCGTTTCGGGCAACTTTGATATTTTGTCCCGCATCTAAGGAGGTCAGTGGTTATCCGGCGGTCGCGCAGTACTGGAGAATAAGATGTCGGGCATGCCACGTGGCGCGCCTTGATGTCGTTTTTCTGCCATTATCGCGGTGCCATTCGGATGGCGCCATCAAGACGTATGACTTCGCCATTGAGCATCGGGTTACGGACGATTGCTTCGACCATTTGAGCATATTCCTCGGGGCGTCCCAACCGGCTGGGGTGAGGAACCTGCGCGCCAAGGGAAACCTGGGCGGGCTGCGGCAGTCCCATCAGCATAGGGGTCAGGAACAGACCCGGCGCGATGCTCATCACCCGGATACGATGCTGGGCAAGGTCGCGAGCAGCGGAAAGGGTGAGCCCTACCACACCGCCCTTTGAAGAGGCGTAGGCGGCTTGCCCAATCTGTCCGTCATAGGCTGCGACGGAGGCTGTGTTGACGATTACGCCTGCCTCCTCCCCTTCTATGTCTGCGGCGATCAGGCGCGCGGCGACCTTCGACAGTATGTTGAAGGTGCCTACCAAGTTGATCTCTACGGCCTTGCGGTAGGTGGACAATGAGTGGGGCTGACCCAGCCTGTCCACAATACGCATCGCAGGAGCGATCCCGGCGCAGTTGACCAGGATACGGACCGTGCCATGGGATGATTCCGCCATCGCAAGGGCCTCCGCCACGCCCTCGTCATCGGTCACATCGACCGGGAGGAATATGCCGCCGATCTCATTCGCAGTGGCAGAGCCGACATCGGCGTTAAGGTCAAAGATGGCGACCCGTGCACCCGATGCCGCTAGCAAGCGCGCGGTCGCGCCTCCCAAACCCGAAGCTCCACCGGTAACGATGGCAGCGCAGCCGTTGATGTCCATGATCAAAATGCTCCTTCAATTCATTTGATAGCGACCGTGATGGCTTAGCCTCGTCGATCCCATGGTCGGGTCGAGCCGGCAATTGACGCGATGAGATTGACCTTCCGATCAGGTGAGGAACACCTTACGCGCCCCTTAACGCTGCTTGGCGATTTCCTCGTTGCGCAGCAGGAAGCGCTGCACCTTGCCGCTGGGCGTCTTGGGCAGTGATTCCACGAACGCGACTTCGCGCGGATAGGCATGAGCGGATAGGCGCGTCTTGACGTAGCGCTGGATCGATGATGCCAGATCCGGCTGGTCCGCACTATAGCCCTGGTTCAGTACGATGAACGCCTTGATGATCTCGGTACGCTCCGGGTCCGGTTTTCCGATCACCGCGGATTCCATCACTGCTTCATGTTCGAGCAGCGCGCTTTCGACATCGAACGGGCCGACGCGATAGCCCGACGTCGTGATGACGTCGTCGGCGCGGCCGATGAAAGAAATGCTGCCGTCCTCATTCTGCTCGACCGTGTCGCCGCTCAAATAATAATCACCGACGAACGCTTTGGTTTCCCGCTCCAGATAGCCCGAAAACCACATCATCGGCGATGCCTTGCGATCCAGCGCGAGTATGCCCGGCTCCCCTTGAGGCAGTTCCTCCCCTTCTGGCGAGATGACAACTACGCGATGACCAGGGGACGCGAAGCCGGCCGAGCCGACATGGATGGAATGATCGATCCCATGATGGTTGCACAGCACCATGCCGAGTTCGGTCTGCCCGTAATGATCATAGATCGGCGCGTTCAAATGCTCGTCAAACCAGCGTATGATCTCAGGATTAAGTGGCTCGCCTGCGCTACTGACGGCGCGAAGCTGGCCCTTGATGCGCGCGGCCTTCTCCGCCCCTCCCGCCAACAGCAACCGATAGGCCGTCGGCGATCCTGCAAGATTTGTGATCCCCAGTTCGGCAATCGTGTCATAAGCGTCGTCAACATCGAACCCGCGCTGGTTGAAGGTCGTCGTCATGCCAAGCGCCAGAGGACCGGTTACCGCATAATATAGGCCATAGGCCCAGCCGGGGTCGGCCAAATTCCAGAATTGGTCGTCACTGCACAGGCCCACAGCATCGCGCATGTAGGCAGCGAATGCCGCAATCGCCTTGATCGGCACCAGCAGCGGCTTGGCGGGCCCGGTGGTTCCGGAGGTGAACATGATGAGGAACGGATCGTCCAGGCCGCAAGGCACTGCCAAATGGCCGTCTTCCTCGCTTTCGATCATGAGCCAGAAGTCCCGCTGGCCGTTGTCCTTATCTGCGCCCACGATGATCTGCTCGACCGACGAAGGGAGATCGGCGATCTTGGGACAATTATCCTGATCCGTTACGATCACGCGGGTGTCCGCCTCTGTCAGGCGATATTCGATCGCCTTCGATCCAAAGGCGGTAAACAAGGGCTGGTAAACCGCTCCCAGCCGCCAGGTGGCGAGGATTAAAATCAGGAGTTCGGGCGAGCGGGGCAGCAAACCGGCGACCCGGTCACCCTTGACCACACCCAAAGACGCCAGCACTGTCGCCAGCCGCGCGCTATCATGGACGAGACGGGCAAAGGTCCATTCCCGCGTCGCCCCATCAAGCCCGCGATGACGCAATGCCACGCGTTCCCGATCAGCAGCATGCCGGTCGCCACACAATATAGCCGCGTTGGTGTGCCCGCTATCGTCGAGATCGAGACAAGAGAGGGCCGCCTTCAGGTCGAACATGGAGACGGCACTGTTATCGTCGCCGCCGCCCCGCGAACATGTACCGTCCATGCCTTCCCACTCCGATTCACAAATGCGCGATCGATGCATTTTACAGCTTCGAATGTCGCTTAAGTTCAAATCATCTTCCCTGCCCAGCGCATGTTCGGCAGAGAGGAAGCCCCGGCACCGGATCGTCCGGTGTCGGGGAACCAAGTGACCGCGCTTCGCTGGCGCAGCTAATCAGAAACCCTTGCGGATCCTGACACCGATCGTACGGGGAACCGGACCGTTGAGAGCGGTAGGCACGAAATAATCCGTCGGTCCTCGCTCGTCTGTCAGGTTTTCGCCAAACAGCGCAATTTCGTAAGGACCTCGCCGGATACCCAGCGTCGCTCCCAACAGATCATAACGGCCTGCCGTGACACCCCCAATCGTGGGACGTGATCCCGTCTCGCTAAAGTTCACGTTGCTGAAAAGTTCGAGATTATTGCTGATCTCGCGAGTGTAGCTGGCGTCGATGCGAAAGTTATAACCTGCAGAATTTACCAGGCGGCGACCTTCGGCCAAGCGAGGAAGTTGAGCCGTAACCTGCGGGTCTACCTCATCATATTTGCTGGAATTGATGTTGGCGACCGCTCCCAATGTCAAACCGGGCACGGGCGTGCGCCAATTTACATCGATATCGATGCCAGTAGAGTGAGCCCGCCCGATGTTCAGGAAACCGCCGATACCCGCAGATGTATTATAGCTCGATTGCAGCCCGTCGAATTTGATGTGGTAGACGTTGGCCGCCAGAGTTAACGTGCGATTGAAGAGCCGTACCCTGGTGCCGAGTTCGTAATTGGTCAACGACAAGGGATCCAGCAAGATCTTGGCTGGGAAGCCATCGGCCTCCAGCAATTGCACCTGAAGCGCGGACTGAATCGTGTTGACACGGAAGCCCGTTGATACAGTGGCGAATGCCGAAATATCGTCATTCGGGAAATATGACAGGTTTGCGCGCCAAGTGGTCTTCTTCAGCGTTGCGGGCAGGCTGGATGTCGCGTCCTCATATTTGCGGCGATCATGATAGTAGCGGACACCAAGAAGCGGCACGAGCTTTCCACCGAACAGATCATAACTGATTTCGCCAAAACCGGCCCAATTTTTGGTCACCGCATTGTTATCGGCTACCTGCTGGACCACCACAAAGTCCAGAGCGTTACGCTGCGGGCCTTCGCCGGCGCTATAGGCGCCGCCTACAACCCAATGGAATGGCCCTGCACCGGTAGATCTCGCTCGAATTTCCTGATTGAAGTTTTTCGGATCGAAGAAGGAGTCGAATTTCCCTCCAGGAATACCCAGCACTCCCAGCGGTGTGCGGTAACCAAACGACCCTTTCAGGTAACTGGTAGAACTCGTTATCGCGACGCCGCCCAGGTCGAGGTCACCGGTCAGGCTGTAAAGCGTATATTTGGATCTGGTGAAACTATCGATACCCGCCGTATTCTCGTAGGTATATGGATCGACACCGCTGTAAATGGATTGAAAACCCTGGGTTGGCCTGAACTGCCAGACTTGCGCGCGGAGCGTGAACCTGTCGGAGGGCTTGAACAAAACCGCGATCCGCCAGTCCCGATTTATTTGGTGATTGACGTCCTTTTCATCGGGCGTGCCGTCATTGGCTCCGTAATAAACGTCGGCATAGCCCTGCTGGCGCGAAATGCCGCCACTCACTCTTATCGCCAGCACGTCCTTGATAATCGGTACCGACAGGGCGCCCGCAACACCCCAGTTCAGGCCGGACGCATCCTTTGTGGACGAGGCGGAGGCTTCGCCCAGCACCTGGACCGCCGATAGATCAGGGTCGCGGGTGCGGAAGATGATAGTGCCGCCTGCCGAACCTTGCCCGTAGAGCGTGCCCTGAGGGCCACGAAGAACCTCAACCCGTTCCAGATCAAGAAACTTGATGGGAGGAGCGATGCCGAAATTTGGAACGACAAAGGGTACATCGTCCAGATAATAGCCGATGGGGGTTTCACCGTTGGTCCCACCGACGCCGACGCCGCGAATATTATAGGATTTGATACCGGCAGCAGTCTCCTGCGCGATGGACGCGCCGGGAATGGCAGTGATCAGGTTGTTGACGTCCTGAACATTCTTTTCCTTGAGGCTTTCGCCTGAGAATGCCTGGATCGCCAAAGGCGTTTTTTGCAGTGACTGCGGCCCGGTTTTGGACGCGGTCACGACGATGTCGGGGACAGAGCTCTGCGTGGCCGATGATTGCGCTGCGACAGTGCTGCTCGCGTCGCCCGATTGCGATGCCGTCTGCCCGTAGGCTTGCCCGCTCAGCGCGTACAACGATACGCACGTCACGAGCGACATTCTTACCTTCATGATCATTCTCCCCACAACAGCAGCCGTCTAATCCGGGCTTGCAATGGTTTGCAAATTAGTCCACCTTGCAATCCATTGCAAGAAAGAATTTTTGGCTGATTTGGAGGGGCGGTAACATCCGCAATGCTCCAGGAGGGCCACGCCATCGCCGGGGGTTGCAAATGGGATGTGCCAAAAGCGGAAGGCGTTGGAAGGACGAGACGGCAGTGCGGGACGGGGTCGGCGGCGGGACCTGACCGCAGTCTACTATACGTGCGTCGCTCGAACCTGAGCAGGATCGCTGGCCTCATGCTGCGGCCAGCAAAGGACAATGTAGATGCAAGAAAAGCAGGATAGGATAATGGAGCAGGATCTTTTCAGTCACGTCGTGGGATCCAGCGAGCGTCCGCTCCTGGACTGGACTGTAGGCCAGGCTCTTGACCACGCGGCGGAGTGTTGGCCTGATGAAACCGCCTTGATCTCGCGCCATCAGGGCCTCCATTTCAGTTGGGCGGCGTTGAGGGATGCCGCGCATGATTTCGCGCTGGGACTGACCGCGCTGGGGCTGGGGCCGGGTGACCGGGTCGGAGTGTGGGCGCCCAATTGCGCCGAATGGATCATCGCACAGTTCGCCACGGCGGTAGTGGGCATCATTCAGGTCAACATCAATCCCGCCTATAGGCTCAGCGAGTTGGAATATACGCTGCACAAGGTGGGCGTTAAAGCCCTCATCTGCGCCGACAGTTTTAAAACCAGCGATTATCTCGCCATGGTGGAGGAACTGGTGCCCGAACTGAGTCAGCATACCGGAAAGATCGCGTCATCCCGGCTCCCCCTTCTGGAGCATGTCATCAAGATTGGCGGCGGGCCGCGACCGGGATGGCTTGATTTTGACACCGTCATGCAGAGCGGCAGCGAGTTGCCGCGCGAGCGGATCGAGGCGATCGGCTCCGCGCTGCGCCCACATGACCCCATCAATATCCAGTTCACCAGTGGCACGACTGGCCTGCCCAAAGGCGCGACGCTTTCCCACCACAATGTCCTCAATAATGCCTATTTTTGCGGGCTGGCTATGGGCCTGACGGCGGGCGACCGGCTTTGCGTGCCGGTGCCGCTCTATCACTGCTTTGGCATGGTGATGAGCAACCTTGCCTGCCTCGTTCATGGGACTACGATCGTCTACCCCTCTGCAGGCTTTGATCCGCTGGTGGTTCTGGAAGCGGTGGAGGCAGAACGCTGCACCGCATTACACGGCGTGCCAACCATGTTCATTGCGGAACTGGAGCATCCGCAATTTTCACGCTTCGACCTCAGCTCCCTGCGCACTGGGCTGATGGCAGGCGCACCTTGCCCTATCGAAATCATTAATCGGGTTATGACGGAAATGCATATGCGCGATGTTGGCGTCGCCTATGGCATGACGGAGACAAGCCCGGTCAGCTTCCAGACATCGGTAACCGATCCGGTCGAGCGCCGCGTTTCCACGATCGGCCATGTCCAGCCTCATCTGGAAGCCAAAGTCATCGATCCCGTGACGGGCAAAATCCTTCCGCGCGGCACGCCCGGAGAATTATGCACGCGCGGCTATTCCGTGATGCTGGGCTACTGGGACGAACCGGAGCGGACCGCTGATGCGATCCGTGATGGTTGGATGCACACGGGTGATCTGGGCATTATCGACGATGAAGGCTATGGCCGGGTGGTAGGCCGCGCGAAGGATATGATCATCAGGGGCGGCGAAAACATCTATCCGCGAGAGATTGAGGAGTTTCTCATCCGTCACGACGCGATAGAGGATGTACAGGTCGTAGGCGTTCCGAGCGAGCGCTTCGGTGAAGAGGTATGCGCCTGCGTCCGCCTGCGTGCTGGCATGCAAATCACTGTGGATGACCTGATTGCCTCCTGTCGCGGCCAGATCGCCCATTACAAGATTCCGCGCTACGTCCGCTTCATGGAAGCCTTCCCTATGACCGTGACGGGCAAGGTGCAGAAGAACTTGCTGCGCGATGTGACGGTAAGCTGGCTGAAGAATGAAGGCACTGACAATCTACCGGACTGATCATGCTGTACTGGACTGCGAGGCTACCCCACCGTACCAATACTTCAACTCTTCGTTAAAGATCATCCATCGAACTGTCGTTACGTATGCGCGCTTTCCGCTCAGTGTAAGGAATTAAAGTCAGTGCTGCGGAATCGACATCAGCCCTGAGCAGGGCCGAGTGCTTAAGGGGGGGGCAGGTGCTGAAAATGCCACTTGCCTCATCAGTTACGAATGTCCGCCAGTCCCGATTCCTGTACTTCGTGATAGTCTCGATGCAGTGGGTCATTGCCATCCACAGGCACATCGCATGGCCGCCGATCCGGCTGCGACGGCGCATCGGGGGGCTCACGGAAGGCAGGATTATCAGTTCTGCAGCGCAAGTTGCCGAACCAAGTTCATTGTCGACCCTAATCGCTAGTGGATTGATCGGAACGAATGAGTCCGTTTGAGGGATTCCCATGCTGTCGGCGGCGTGCGACGATAGAGCATGAGAACGGGTATTGAGATCGAGGTCACTGCGCCGGACACGAAGCGGCTTGAGGCGATCGTCGCGGCGCGCGGTTCGCCGCAGAAGCATGTCTGGCGGGCGCGGATCATTCTCTTGACGGCTCAGGGCTTGGGCACCCAAGCGATCATGGCGGCGACCGGAAAATCGAAGACATGTGTTTGGCGCTGGCAGGAACGGTTCATGGTCGAAGGCGTGGATGGATTGCTGCGCGACAAGACCCGGCCTCCGGGGATCGCACCTCTCGATGCGGCTTTGGTCGACAAGGTCGTGGCGCTGACGCTGGAACCGCCCAGCCACGAGGCCACGCATTGGACGGTGCGTGCGATGGCCAAAACCATTGGTATCGCGGCGTCATCGGTTGTGAAAATCTGGCACGACCACGGTCTGGCGCCCCATCGGTGGCGCAGCTTCAAGCTATCGAACGACAAGGCGTTCGCCGAGAAGCTGCACGATGTTGTCGGGCTCTATGTCTCGCCGCCTGCCCACGCCATCGTGTTGTCAGTCGACGAAAAGAGCCAGATCCAGGCGCTCGACCGCACCCAACCGGGCTTGCCGCTGAAGCCGGGGCGCGGGGCAACCATGACGCACGACTACAAGCGTAACGGGACCACAACCTTGTTCGCCGCGCTCAATGTCCTGGATGGTTCCGTGATCGGCCGCAATATGCAGCGGCACCGGCATCAGGAGTTCATCCGCTTCCTGAACGCCATCGAAGCCGAGATGCCCACGGACAAGGCCATCCACGTCATTCTCGACAATTACGCGACCCACAAGCAGCCCAAGGTCCGTGCCTGGTTGGCCAGACATCCGCGCTGGACCTTTCACTTTGTTCCGACGTCCTGCTCGTGGCTCAATGCCGTCGAGGGCTTCTTCGCCAAGCTCACACGGCGGCGCTTGAAGAACGGCGTCTTTCATTCCGTCGTTGATCTACAGGCTGCTATCAATCGCTTCATCAAGGAACATAACCAGGACCCGCGCCCCTTCGTCTGGAAGGCCGATCCGGACGAAATTATCGCCGCCGTGCGGCGCGGGCACCAAGTGTTGGAATCAATCCACTAGTTCCGCGCCAACGCCGCCGCTCCGGGTGCGATGTGGACCTGCCCGATGCAACCGGAGGTGAGGCAGGATCATCTTGGCCCCTGTCCGATTTGCGGCCTGGCGCTGGAGCCGGAAATGGTCACTGCGAAGACTGGTCCAAACGCCGAGCTCATCGACATGACCCGGCGCTTCTGGATTGCCTGGGCGATAACGATACCGGTGTTCCTGCTGGAAATGGGCAGCCACTTGTTTCCCGCGATTCACCGGGTAGATCCGTCCGCGCTTACGGGTCATCGTGGGCAGGATGGAAAGTTTTGGCTCGCCGCGCAAGCCGGGGCCGGTGCGGGGATAAAGAGGGGATGGCCCGAACTGCAGGGTCCGTTAAGGTCGATGACGATCCCGTGCGGGCGCTGCTGACGCGGCGGTGTCGGTTTTTGGGCCTTCCCGGAACGGAGGGATGGGCGGTACTCCCCTCTGACCTCTTCCGGGCAGCGAGCGATGGCTATGGGCAGGTGACCAGCCGCTAGGGCAGAGATTTGTCGCCGCGCCTCCCGCCGCCGACGTCCCCCTTGTAAAGAATATCCCAGCCCGCCGGCTCTGCGTGGCGCTGATCTCCCTACGCGGGTGCTTGTAATTATTGCCCTTGCCGACCGAAAACACACAGGTCCCCAGGTTCGGCACACGCAGCGGGAGTCTTCCGCTGAACTTTCCGCCATGATGGGTACCGACCATATAGGCCGCCGTCGACATGAAGATGCTGACTCGGAGCATGGCATATGGCGCGTCGCCCACGAGGAGCGTGTCCCGCGCCTGCCCATTTAAGTTCACTTCCCGATCGGAGTCTATACACCGTTCGTCCGTGCGTTGTTTACCTACCGTCTTGGTTTTCATCTGGATCAGGTAAATTTTGACTACCGTGATCATGAACTACTCAACCTTTTCCTCGGTGTGCCAGGCCCCAAATCAAAATGGGTAGTTGCCGGTCTCGCGCGTAACGTGCTGAACCAGAAGCGGATCACCAATATCTCACTAGCGCGTAGACCCATTACGCGTTGCACCAGAGGCGAACGCAGATGAGCTTGATGGCGGCGAGGAAGTTGGCCGGGTCTTTGTCGTAGCGGGTCGCGATGCCGCGGTACTGTTTGATGCGATTGAAGAAGCGCTCGACGAGGTTTCGCTGTTTGTAGAGCCATGGCGAGAAAGCGAAGCGTTGCGTGCGGTTGGATCGATTGGGAATGTTGGCCCAAACGTTCCTGGCGGCAGCGGCCTCACGGATGGCATTGCTGTCATATCCCTTGTCGCCCAGCAGGGTTGCGCCTTCGGGGATGGCCTCGATCAGCGCCTCGGCTTCACAGGCGTCGTGGACCTGCCCGCCTGTCAGTCTCAGGCTGACAGGGCGTCCGTCAGCATCGACAAGAGCATGGAGTTTGCTGGTAAGGCCGCCCCGGGAACGTCCCATGCCACGATCGCAGCCTCCCCCTTTTTGCCCGTCGCACCATTCTGGTGGACGCGCATGCAGGTGGAATCGATCATCACCAGTTCGCCATTATATCCGGCAGAAACCGCTGCCAGCAGCCGGTCCCACACCCCGGCTTTGCGCCAGCGGACGAACCGATTGTAGCAGGTTGTCGAAGGCCCATAGCGCTCGGGCACTTCGGCCCACGTCGCTCCCGAGCGAAAGCGCCACATGATCCCGTTGATAACTCGACGGTCATCCACCCGGGCCACGCCGCGCGACTTGTTGGGAAGCAAGGGCTCGATAATCGCCCATTCCCGATCTGTCAGTTCATACCGCCGCCGTGCCATCAAACCCTCCAAATCTGGAGGCCCCTGAATCATGCAAATGGCCAATCCTCAAGCCATTTTATGAGTTTACGACCTAAGCGGAGGCGGAAAGGGGGCGAAGTCTGTGGAGGGCTCCGCAATCCTTCGTTCGGTCGGCGAGCGCGGGACGTGCGCAGGCACGACATAGAGAAGGCGGGCGCTGGCCCGCCTTCTTCATTTTTGGCCCCGGCGTGGTCGATGCGGACAGACGGCCACTGCATCCTGCGTCCAAGGTGAACGACGTTACTGACGTATGGGTGACGCCGGAGACGGGGCAACTCGGATTCGTCGCGCGTCGGCTCGATCAGTCCAGTCCATTTCTCCGTCCACTCGCAAAATGGTTCGGGTCCTCAGGCTGCGGCCCGGTAGTGATCGCCAGATCGCAACACTGCAAAAATGATCCGTGCGTCCTTATTGGCGATCGCAACGATGAGTTCATGGGGGTTGGGCGACTACAGCAGGCTCTTAATGCCGGTTGATCCAGACGATCTGCGCGTTGGTGAATTCGCGAACGCCGAAGTGCGACAGCTCACGACCATAGCCGCTCTTCTTCACGCCGCCGATTGGAGTGCGCGGGTCGGAAGCGGCGAAGCCGTTGATGAACACGCCCCCGCTTTCGATACGGCGAGCATATTTGCGCGCCTTTGCGACGTTCGCCGTCCAGATCGCTCCCGAGAGGCCGAACTCGCTTTGGTTAGCGAGACGGATCGCGTCTTCGGCATCCTCCGCGATGGTAATCGAGGCGACAGGACCGAACGTCTCCTCCTCAAACGCCGCCATGCCTGGCTCGACGCCCGACAGGATCACCGGCTTGAAGAAGGCCGTGCCATCCGCGCCATCTTGCGGTCCGCCCTCAAGTAGGACCTTGGCGCCTTTCTCGACCGTCCGCTTGACCTGGTCTGCGAGCTCCGCCCGCAGGTCGATACGCGCCATCGGGCCGATGTAGGTATCTTCCTCCTCCGGGTTGCCCACCTTGAGATCTTTCACAGCGGCGACGAAGCGCGTGGAGAATTCCTCTGCGATCGACTCTTCCACGATGATGCGCTTGGCGGCGATGCAGATCTGACCGGAATTCTGGAAACGGGCAAGCACGGCGGCGGGGACGGCGCGATCGAGGTCGGCGTCGGCGAGGACGATGAACGGATCGGAACCACCCAGCTCGAGCAGGGTCTTCTTGATCGCGCGACCTGCCTGCGACGCAACCGCGGAACCCGCGCGCACGCTGCCGGTGAGGGAGACCGCAGCAACCCGATCGTCGTTAATGATCGCTTCGATGTCCTCTTGGGCGACGTTCAGGACCGAGATCAGGCCTTTGGGCACGCCAGCCCCCTCGAAGACCGAAGCGACATTGTAGGCGGTAGCTATACAGTTCGGCGCGTGCTTCAGGATGAACGCGTTGCCCGCAAGAACGACCGGAACAATGCCGCGCATGGCCTGCCAGAACGGGAAATTCCACGGCATGATGCCGAGGATCGAACCGAGCGGCAGATAGGAAACATAAGCGGCCTGCCCCTCAATCTCGGTGGGCTCATCGTCGAGCAGCGAAGCGCCTTTGGCGGCCGCCCACTCACACAGCGTTGCGCACTTTTCGATCTCGGCCTTCGCCTGCGTGATCGGCTTGCCCATTTCACGGGTCATGGCAATCGCGAATTCGTCGGTTCGCTTGCGCAGGACACCGGCGAGCTTGCCGAAGAGCCTCCCCCGTTCCGCCGGCTCCACGTCTCGCCAGATCCTGAACGCAGCGATCGACTGGTCCAGCAGGATCTGAACCTCATCGGGGGTCTGGTGGGGATAGCGGGTGAGCACTTTACCTGTAGCCGGGTTGATCGCGGCTGACTCATTCGGGGCTACTTTGGACTGAGCCATCTCTGCTTTCCTTCTGGCGTTCGCAGCAAATTGCTGCGGAATCGATGAGTAGTCTATGGACCTTCTCGGCGCGCAAGACAGAGCTGGTTTAGCCTCCGCCGCTTCGATCATCCGCCTTCTATATTCACGCTTAACTAGCGGTCAAGCGGATTGACGGACAACTATCGAAGCCCTAGGTCGTTCAGGTGAGGTGCCTTGCACCTCAGGTATCAATCGTTCAGCCGCACGCCGCGGTTGCTTCGGGCGCCACATAGCTGGGCTGGCTTCAGCAAGGCGCTCGTGCATTCGCTGCCTGGGCCCGATCGCCCGTTCAATAAGGAAAGGATCCAAGAGTGATTGATTTGTTCAAGGACGCAGGACCGCAGTTTGAAAAGGGCCTTGTAATCCGCAAGGCGGTGCTGGGCGATGCCTATGTGGAAAATTCGCTTAACGCCGCGACACCCTTCAACATGGAAATCCAGAAGCTCGCGACGGAATATTGCTGGGGCGACATCTGGTCGCGTCCGGGCATTGATCGCAAGGCACGCAGCATGGTCAACTTGGCCATGCTTACGGCGCTGAACCGTCACCACGAATTCAAGGTCCACGTCCGCGGCGCCATCAACAACGGCGTGACCGCGGACGAGATCAAGGAAATCCTCCTCCAGAGCGCGATCTATGTCGGTCTGCCGGCATCGCTCGAACATTTTCGTCTCGCCGCCGAGGTGCTCGTTGAGATGGGCTTGATCAGCAATGACTGACAGCCCGAAAATCGCAGCACCCGCGATCGTCGGATTTGTCGGACTGGGCGCGATGGGCCTGCCCATGGCGACGCGCCTCATCAAGGCAGGCTATCTGGTCCAGGGTTTCGACCTATCCGAAGGCGCCCGCAAGAAGCTTGAGGAAACCGGTGGCAGGGCATGCGAAAGGGCGGAGCTGACAGCGCATGGGGCACAAGCCGTCATTACGATGCTGCCGAACTCAGCGATCGTGAACGAGGTGGCACTGGGCTCGCTGGCCGACCATCTGGACGGCGCGGTGCTGATCGACATGTCTTCATCAAGTCCCACCGACACTCGTAAACTCGGCAAGGAACTCGACAAGCGCGGGTTGCAGATGGTCGACGCCCCGGTTTCCGGTGGCGTTAAACGTGCAGCCGAAGGCTCTTTGGCGATCATGGTTGGCGGCGATACCGCACATGTGGCTCGCGTAAGACCCGTCCTGGAAGCTTTGGGCCAATCCATCTTCGAGACAGGGCCGCTCGGTTCAGGTCACGCCATGAAGGCATTGAACAATTTTGTGTCGGCTGCCGGCCTGACAGCCACGTGCGAGGCGATCGTAGTCGGTAAGAAGTTCGGACTCGACCCCGAGCAGATGGTCGACATTCTCAACGCCTCCACCGGGCGCAACAACAGCACCGAAAACAAGATCAAGCCCTTCATCCTGTCAGGCACCTACCAAGGCGGTTTCTCGCTCGCACTGATGGCGAAGGATCTCGGCGTCGCGGCCGGTTTGTCGGACGCAATGGAGTCCCGTTCGCCCACTTTGCACCTCATGGCTTCGCTCTGGGCCGCCGCTCGAGAGCAGCTTCAGGATGGTGCCGATCATACTGAGATCAATCGGTACTTGGCGACACTCAAGGGCTGACCGGCAACCGAGTGATGAACGTTGACTGTTCAACAGCAGATGGTGCATCGGCATTTATCGGATTGTCTGCAACTATGGCGTGAAGGAAGAGGGGAAAGGCGTGGCGGAACCTAAGACGTTTTTCGGGAGTGGCGCTCCCCGTCGGGTTGAGCCTATGCCGGTACGCCGGCAAGTCGAGGATGCGCTCCGGGACGCGATTGTGACTGGTCATTATCCGCCGGGCACGCACCTGTCTGACCGCGCCCTTATGGAGACGTTTGGAACTAGCAGGCAGATCATCCGAGAGGCAATCCGGCTGCTGGAGGCGGAGGGCCTGGTCGAGCAGCGTCCGCACCGCGGGCCGATTGTTGCGATGTTGACAGCCGACGAAGCCGAGGACGTCTACGCAGTTCGCGCCCAGCTTGAGGGCTTGGTGGTACATGAGTTCGCGCGCAAAGCGATCGAAAGCGATCGAGCGGTGCTGCGCGCAGTGTTCGAAAGGCTCTCTCGCTCAGGGGCAACCGACAACAAAGAGGCGCTCTTGGCCATCAAGCAGCAGATCTACGATGTCCTGCTCGTCGGTTGTGGGAACAGCTACGCGTCACAGATGCTGACGACGATCCTTCATCGCATTCGACAGCTTCGCGCTTACTCGCTTTCGGCACCGGGGCGGCTCAAGCATACGATCGAAGAGGTGCGTGCAATCGTCGATGCGATCGAACGCAGGGATGCTGAAGGCGCCGCCGCTGCGTGCCGACTGCATGTGCAAAAAGCGGCCGAGGCTGCACTTCCTATTTTGCGGGCTCAGGAAACAGAGCAAGCGAGGTAGTCCGAATGGAAAAGGCGGACCTGGACTTGTACCGGTTTTGTGCCGGTCACCTATCTCATTAAGCCACCTTGGCTTCGGAGGCGAGCGGGCTGATGCCGCCTAGATATGAATGGCGGCGACGGGTGTCGTAGAAACCATTGATGTACTGGAATATGGCAGCTTTCGCCTGATGCCGCGTTGGCCAGCGCTGCCGCCAGATGAGTTCCGCTTTCAGGGATTTGAAAAACATCTCGACGGAGGCATTGTCGTAACAATTACCCTTGCCGATCATCGATGGACGCAGGCCATGGGCTGAGGCTGAGGCTATACTGTTCCCGGCGCCGATGCCTGCTGTAATCTCTTGTTCCAGTCTTATTTCGGTAATTCGACATCCTCGTTTCCATCAAATAGCGCGCGTTGCCGGCCTGTGCCACTTGCACTTCTCCGAGTTGCACATCGAGCCTGTCTCGCCCAGACGACCATCGATCTCGTGTAGAATGTAAATTCCTACTATGTGGTTATATGCAATAACGCTTTCATATAAAGAGCAACCTACCCCGGTGGCCCTTGCGCCTTACTCGATTGATCTAATCAATGGGTGGACCTTACCCGAGGCGGGTGTCGATGCGGCATATTGCTTATTGGGGAATATATTTACCATCGTGCCATGGTCAAGTGATTGAATGCGGCGGCAGCCTGCCGGTAACATGAAATCCATTCCATCGAATATGTTGACAGAAACTAAATTCCATTGTATGATAATCTGGTATAAAAGTGGGAGAGGGTTTATGAGATTGCGCACTAGCATCTTATGCGCTGCCGCGGCTGGCACGTTGCTGCCGACTTTTGCAATGGCTGAGCCAATATCTTCGAGTACGGAGGGCGGGGCTTCAGAAGGCCAAGCAGCTACCGCAGCTGAAAATTCCCGCCCGTCTAGTGCAGACATCATCGTGACGGCAAACAGGAGGTCGGAGAGGCTTCAGGACGTTCCGATCACCGTCACCGCCGTCGCCGGCGAGACGCTTCGCGAGCGCGGCGTCAAGAATCCGGAAGATCTGAGCCGCATTTCGCCCAGCCTCGTTACCCAGAATAACGCAGCGAATGCCCAAGGGACCAACTTTTCCATACGCGGTGTCGGCACCTCCAGCTTCCAGAGGTCAGTTGAGCCCAGCGTCGCTGTCGTCTTGGACGATGTGACCCTGATCCGTTCGGAACTGGGTGTCATTAATTTCACCGATCTTGCTCAAGTTGAAGTCCTGAACGGACCGCAAGGCTTTCTATTTGGCAAGAATGCATCCGCGGGGCTTATCAACATCCGAACCAATGATCCGGTGATCGGGACCAATTCTGGCCGCATCTTTTCGGAATATGGCCAGCTGGATAACGCCAACGACACATCATTATTCCGTGTGCAGGGCATAGCCAACCTGGCGCTGTCTGACGACGCGGCGGCAAGAATCAACGGCTTCTACGTCAAGAATTCATCGCTTCAGAAGAATGTCGTGCCCAATTCCGACTTCGATGGTGGCCTGCGGCAGGTCGGCGGATCTGCGAAGCTGTTGTGGAAGCCTACGGATCGCCTGACCGTGCTGCTGGCGGGCGACTATCTGGATTCCCGCGGTGCGGGTGGCGGCGTCGCGAGTTTCCGCAGTGTCGCGTCCGCCAGTCCTCTGGCTCAATTGCTTCCCACGCTCGGCATCACGCCCGGCACCAACAATTCCAAGAGCGCCTATGATGGACCGACCTTCTACAACCTAAAGGTCGGCGGGGTTCAAGCCAAGATTTCCTATGAACTGGATAGCGGCCTGACTATCACGAACATCGCGGCCTACCGTGGGTTCAAGACGTCCCAGCAGTTTGACGCCGACTATAGCCCTTTGCCCCTGGTACAGGTATTCGGCGGCGGCATCACTACCGATCAATTTTCCAACGAACTGCGCCTCGCTTCCCCCGCGGGAGGAAAATTCGACTATCAGGCCGGACTGTTTCTGCTTAAGGCGCGAGTGCGGGAGGACAATCTGCTCGCGGCATCTTTGGGTCAAACGCCACCCCCAGGCTTCGCGACCGTGCTGGGAAGCGATAGCTTCTGGCGCCAGAAGCTTGGCAGTTATGCCGTCTATGGCCAGGGCACCTATCGCTTCACGGACAGGCTGCGCCTGACCGCAGGCGCTCGTCTGACCCATGAAACCATCAATATGCGCTATGAAAATACAGCAGGCGGTGGCGCGTTATCCTTGTATCCGGTCGCTCCTGATCGCCAGCAGGCCCGTAGTGAAACCAACTTGTCGGGGCGCGCAACGCTGCAATATGACTTGAACAACGACTGGATGATCTATGGCACCGCCGCGCGCGGATATAAGGGGCCAGGTTATGCGCAATATTCCTTCTCCTACGTGCGGCCCGAAATTTCGACTCATTTCGAAATCGGGTCGAAGGCCCAGTTTTTCGATCGCAAGTTGACGGTCAACCTGTCAGCATACAATACGGACTTTAAGGATTTCCAGGCCCAGAGCATCGATTTCACGACGCTGTCGTTCCTGTTGCAGAATGCGGGTAAGTTGCGCACGCGGGGCGCGGAAATACAGGTCATCGCACGGCCGACATCCCGCCTTACGTTCAACGCCAGCGTCGCCTATACAGATGCCCGCTTCATCTCCTTCAAGGGGGACACCTGCTATGTGGGACAAGTCGATTGCGTGAATGGCGCGACCGACTCCTCTGGTCGTAGACTGCCGAACGCGCCAAAGTGGAAAGCAATCGCAGACATAAGCTACGAACAACCATTGGGTGACAACTTCGCCGCCATCTTCAATGTTGGCGTGACATCGCAATCCTCCTATAATTTCCTGTCGAACGCAGATCCCAGTTCGATACAGAAAGGCTATACGGCGCTTGATCTGGGCCTGACCCTGACGCCGACCGCGCGCAACTGGAGCCTCCGTGCTTTCTGCCGCAACTGCACCGACCGCCGCTACGTCGCTACAGTTCAGGGCCATCCGTTTTTCGCTAGCGACTATATCCAGAACTTGAGCTATGGGGGCTTCCGCCAACTTGGCCTTGCGCTCGACGTGGGCTTCTAAGCTTCAAGCGCGATTGAACAATTATTATTTATGACCTGCCAGAGCGCGGCGTGCCAGATGGCCGCCGCGCTCTTTTCTTTTTACTCGGTCGCATGCCCATAAGCGGGATTGAACGAACTCGCTGACGCTCGACTAACGCCTTCGGGCTGGCGGGGATGGTCCCTGTGGGAGAAGTTGATTGCTTAGACCCAGGAGTTTGTCCCATGACAGACGATCTGTTCAAAGACCTTGGGGAAGGCTGTGTCATGCTGGCCGACCGGACCTACGACGGCAGTGCCATGCGCGCTACTCTCGCAGCGCGTGGTGCCTGGGCCTGTATCAAACCCATGTCGAACCGCAAGCCCATCTTACCGAAGCGTTGGGTTAGCGATCCGGTAAAGCTTGCCGCGACCCACGTTCAAGAAAATGTAGCCTTTGCCACCGAGCCAGCTTCGGCTCTGGCGGGCAAACCCATGGTTGCCGGTAAAGCGGAGGAGATCGCTAATGCTCTTGCTCACGATGTCTGGCTGCGCCTCTCCGTCCGCGAAGGCACCAAAGGCGCACAGATTTACGACTGAGCTTTACTGTGAACTCGCCGACCTCGAAGCTGATGAATATGATGAAATGAAGTCGGGGTTTGGACCCGCGGCTTCTGATCCGCCGCAATATAGGCGAGGGCGATCTTGCATTCTTCACAACCTGGTGCCCGCAGGGACAGGCATCCAGGCGCTCGTTTCCGTCGAGGTCGTGGCTGGGCAATCGAGACAGCTTCGAGGCCGCCAAGAACGAGCTTGGCCTCGATCACGACGAAACCCGGTCATGTCATGGCTGGCATCGCCACGTCTCGCTCGTGATGCTCGCCTTCTTTGGGTCATGATGCGATGCCTGATCCAGGGTCGCCACCCCGGACCAGGCGGAAGGGGTCGGATCGATTATGCCGGTCGCTGAGGGAGCGAGCCAGAGTGGGCTCTCCCTTTCTTTTCCGTCAGGCCCGAACGGATATCGGGGTGCAAGGCCCGGATGAAAAGTATGGGACGGCGGAAAAGGTGGGCAACAATCTACCGCATACGGTTGGCGTCGCCGCCGTCATACGCCCAGCCCCGGTCACCAAGCGATGCCGCGCAACTGGTGATGTTGCGCGGCATCGGCCCGTCGTCAGCAGCTCGTCCCTACATACTCAGAACGCGAAATCCAGCGCTGCTCCGATCTGTCTGAAGGACTGATAACCCATGCTTTGGGCGTAATCCGTCTGAAATAGCGCGTTACTTGAGACGGAGGTAACAAATCGGGTGTCGGTGCAATTGCGGCAAAAGGCCCTCAATGTCCACTGGTCATCGTCGCTGGTCAGCCCTACCCCCACGTCCAGAGTGGTGTAGCCTTTCTGCACGGTGGCGGGGTTACCGTTCGATGCGAAGTTGATTCCGGACTGAGCGGAAACGGCGGCATTGAATGTCGCCGTCAGCCGATCGGAGACTGGATGCTTGTACTGCATCGCCGCCGTCCCTTTCCACTTGGGCGCGTTCGGAAGGACCCGCCCCGATGAGTCGGTGACGCCACCCACGCAATCGGGTTGGCCAAGATAGCACAGGTCACCAGTGAACGAAACGAAGTGGGCATCGACGTAGGCGACGCCGCCGCTGAGGGTAAGGCCCCGCAGTGGATCGGCAGCGAGCTGCAGTTCCGCGCCCCTGGTCTGCAATTTTCCGGCGTTCAAGACAACGGACGAGATCGTTGCGGGGTTAAGCACTTGCGCCTGGAAGTCACGGAATTTGGTCTGGAATACCGATGCGTTGAGCGTAAGTTTGTGATCGAAAAACTGGGACTTGCTTCCAAGCTCGATGTGGTCGGAAATTTCAGGCCGAACATAGGTCGACGTGTATTGGGAGAAGCCGGGCCCCTTGTAACCGCGAGCCGCAGTCGCATAGATCATCCAGTCGCGAGTCAGATCATATTGCAGCGTCCCGCGCCACGAGAAATTTGTATTGTTGCGGTTGGCGGTCATGACGGGTGACGCCGGGATCAGTTGCATCACCGATCCATTTGCTTCCGAATGGTAGAGCATGTCTATTGTATCATATGTGAGCCTGCCGCCAGCGGTGAAGCGCAATGCATCGGTCAGCCGATAAGAAGCTTGTCCGAATATAGCATAACTGCCGAGCAACTGGCGCTGGTAGCCGGTGCCACCCAATATCGTGGTGAAACCGGGCGGCGGTGTTTGGCCAAGACTGGCTTCAAGATGATATCCTTGGGAGACGCGGCCTTTAAGAAAAAATAGACCAACTTGGTAGTCAAAAGCCCCGCCCACGGGCGATGCGATACGAAGTTCATCGGAAAGCTGCTTGAACTTTTTCGGTTCGCTAAAAAGCTCGGCCAGGCTTATCTGGGTGCCGTCCCCATCAAACGCTTGCTCAACACTGAACGCCCTAGCAGCCAAAATGTTCGTGATTGTGTGCCCGCTGTCGAATTCATATTCGATCTTAACCTGCGCGCCGCCGACTTTCACGTGATTGAAAAGCGGTGCATCGTTGGCGAACTGGGTGTTGCGGGGGCCAGCCTCGATCCCGACGGCGTCGACGATCGCTTGTGCCGGGCTTCCCGGAGCGATCGAACGGAAGCTGGCCAAACCGGCACCCTGTCCGCGCGAGTCCAGATAGTCGGCTCCGAAGAGAATCGAGAGGCGATCGGAGGGCTTCCATGCCCATTTTAGGTTGCCGCCCACCTGCTCCAGCCCGGCCTCCGCGGCGGTGTTCGGACCGAGGTTCTCGAAGATAGGCGTATTCCGAACGTAAGACAGATTTATGCGTGCGGCCGAATTGGGCGAGAGGGCAAGGTTGCCCATGCCTCGTACTTGGAACAGCGAGGTTCCATTTCCGGTATTGAGCAGGCCGTACTCGCTGGAAACGCGTCCTTCTGTGACACCGATTTTCGGATCATTCGTGTGAATGTTGACTAGGCCGGCAGAGGCATTTTTGCCGAACAGCATGCCTTGCGGACCGTTCAGCACCTCCACTTGCGACAGATCGGCAAAGTTGATCACCGCCATCTCCGGGCGGATCAGGGTGACGTCGTCCACAACGACCGCAACACTGGCTTCGATCGTCCGCTGGAAGCTGGACGTCCCCACCCCTCGGATCGAGAAATTGGTGCCTTGTGCGTTCGCGGCGCCATTTTGAGTTGTGAGGGTGGGCGCCAGCTTGGTGAGTTCCTGAGGATTGCTGACCCCCCGGTCCCGCAATGTGCCCGCATTGATGGCGGTGACGCTGATGGGCACGTCCTGAAGCCGCTCCGCCCGGCGGTTCGCCGTGACGATGATGTCGCTCACGCCTACAGCGCTGGACGCTGCAGACGCGGCGTTTGGCGCCGTTTGCGCGAACGCCGCCGTCGCGGTGAACGGGAGCAGAGCGCTCGCAAGAAGGACTGAGCGAAAGCTCCTTTGATTCATCAACATCGACCGGTCTCCCCCAATAGGTAGTTATTCTGCTTGATATAGAACACCCATATCATATGACTGTCAACATAATAAATACGTTCCGCTATTGACGTCGTCATTCTCCGGCTTGACCGGAACTAAGGAAGCCGGGGTTACTCGGCGGTCGCCATCGGCTTGCTCTGCCTGGTGCACGTTGATCGCCTTTGCTTTCAATCAAGGGCGCAACAAGACAGGCGTGCGTTCGGCGGCGCCAAAGCGTCGATCGGGACCACGCCCTTTCGAGAATTCTCACTTCTATGTCTACGAGTGCAATTTCAATTCTAAATAATGTCGTTGGGGGCGGAGCCTCAGTCGCGACCCTACTTTGTAGGCGAGCCCAAACTGGGCGTCCAAACACCCCAGCCGCCGCTGCCGCCCAGGCGGTCGCCTGTAATCATCGCCTCGGCCTGGCCGATGTCACGGATGAACACAGCCGCCTGGTGGGGGCTGGCCGAACCGATATTTGAGAAATAGACCTTGAGCGTGAAGCGGGACCACGTCGCGCAGATCGACCATGGATTGGGCTTGAGGTTACTCTGAGCCGGGTGCGGTCACTGCAACCGCCGCACCCTGGAGCCGCTCTTCGGTCTTGGAGGCCGTGACCATAATGTCCGTTAGGTCCCCGGCTTTCGTATCTGTCGCTTGCCGGCGCTTGTGCCTAGGCGTGCGTCGGCAAAATGGCCGCACCCGCCAGCAAGATGGACTCTGACGTGACCGGAAGAGCATGCGCTACCGGTCACAGCGGGAAAATGATGCCGACCTTCGGTCGAAGCTGCGTGAGCTTGCGCAGCGGCGCCGCCGGTTTGGCTATCGTCGGCTGCACATCCTGCTGCGGCGAGAGGGGGTGGTGATCTCCGCTTGGGCAAGCGCCCCGCTGTCCGCGACCGGATCGAGGCGGCAGGGGCAGCGCTGCGCTTCCTGCCGCCCTACAGCCCCGACTTCAACCCGATCGAGAAGGCTTTCTCTCGCCTCAAGGCCATGCTCCGAAAAGCAGGCGAGCGCACCGTCAGCGGCCTCTGGGGCCTCATCGGCAGGCTCGTCGACATCTTCCAGCCCGCCGAATGTGCCAACTACTTCAGCTCGTGCGGCTATGATCCAGACTGATCGAAAACCGCTCTAGAAGAAACTCCTGAAGGGCCGACCTAAGGTCGGCCCTCTTTTTATTCTTCAGCACCCGCGTTCGGCTCGACCGCATTTGGGGGATCGCGCTTGGCGACGTCCCTCTGCGCAATGCGCAATCGAACCGAGGCACCTTCCGGCTCGTCTATATCGTCGATAAGACCCGCTGGGACCTTCCAGGCAGTGAATGCCTCCAAGGTCGGCGCTGACCGACGCTTCCCTGGCGGCTGAACCATCGCAACGAAGCAACAATGATCGGCAGCCTAAATCAGGGTCGGACGTCGTGTCATCGGATTTGAGTGCCCCGCTCAGGTCGAGAGCGGCCGGAAATCGGAAGATCTGCACCTGAGGCTCGAAAATTGGTCCCTGAACGGCGACAAAGGTGAAGGGTTTCGGGCGCTTGCGTACGAAAGCCTTCCATGCAGGAACCCGCGATTCCAGCAGGTTATCCTATGGGGACTTAGCTTCCGGCTGGTTCGGCGGGATACGAGATGCGCGCTGATGGACGCGCGACATCGGCACGGGTGCGATAGACCATGTCTTCCTGACCGGCGGCTCCTCATTGATCGCCGCCGTCCGCCGCTTGTTTGAGGAACCCTTCGCCGCCAGCCACATTGCGCGTGGCAATGAGTTGACCTCCATCGCCCACGGCCTTGCACTGATCGGTCAGGAGGCCAGCATCGCTGAATGGACCGCAAGCAGTGAAGATGAAATAGCGCAGGGTTGAATAGTGGTCCTGGTTGCGACAGCGCGGATGGCCGCTGCGCGCCATTCCTGGCTCCTGCCGGTCCCCTTTTCCAGTCTAGATGTTCAGCACTGGCGGGTCGCTGTCGTGAATTGCTAGAGGGCAGCCACCTTAGATATGCGGGATGCGCATAGCTAACAACGGTCTTTGCAGCTTTCACCCCGCCAGCCAGTCACTTACCCTGTCATCGGGGCCCGCCCGAAGCTCGATCTTCGCCGACACACGTCTTGGATCGCATTTCTCGGCCATAGGCGGACCCTGAGAGCTAGGTGGCTCCATTAAGATAGCTCCAAGAAGCGGTGCTATTGTAAAGCGGAGAGAGGTCATGTCAGTAGGAACCCGCGCAACGTTAATTGTCGGCATTGCCGCCCGCGCTCACCGCGCCGGCTCTATTTCTATGATCATCTCCTCTCGGGAGCAGCCATCCTGTATGGCTGGTTCCATTTTTTAATTACACAGCGTGACATCATCCCGTTGTATTTTGGAGAGTATCTGATGGGCGGTTTTGAAACCAAACGCGCATTTGCGCTGTCGTTGCTTGCCTTATCGTTCGCCTCTACTGCTTTTGCCAGGCAAGGGGCATGGGTTGATGCTTTTCAATCCAGCCCCGCCGATTATGATCTGAAATTGCCGCCGCACATCGAGCTGCCGGAATCTGCCAAATCATTTCTGACGGAGCGTCCGCCGGTCAGTGGCACGATCCGGGTCCGTTTCGCCGTCGTCGCGGGCGGCAATCAGGTTCGCATCAGGATTTCCAATGAAGAGGGCACATCTCCTCTGTCGCTCACGGCCGCGACGGTGGGACGTGCCGGCGATGGATTCGACATGGTTCAAGGCTCCATGCGTCCGCTGACCTTTGGCGGACGGCGTAGCGCGATGGTTCCTGTAGGGGCGCCGCTGCTGAGTGACCCCGTTGATCTGCCGGTTTCCGAGGGTACGGCTCTGGTGGTTAGCACGATGCTCGCGGAGCCGCTTCAACTCAAACCATTCGGTTCAACCCTGATGAGTGTCGCACCGGGAGACCAGACCGGCAACGAAAGTCTGGAAAATCCTCAGTTTGTTTCTGGGCGGCCCCTTGTTAGCGGAGCGATGGTGCTGTCCAGCCATTCTCATCGCGTCATCGTTGCGCTGGGGGATTCTATCACGGATGGAAATCGTAGCACGCCGGGAGCTACGCGGGGTTGGCCCGAAGAGCTGGCGCGCCGTCTGGACTACAGCAAGTCAGGTGCCGCGCCCGTTATCCTGAACGCCGGATTGGGCGGCAACAGGGTGCTGGCTGCAGGATTCGGTAGATCTGCGCTCTCTCGCCTCGATCGGGATGCTCTAAATATAAAAGGTGTGACGCACATCATATTGTTCGAAGGCATCAATGACATCGGCCTGTCCGGACGAACAATGTACGGCGAAAATCCACCACTGGATGTCGCAGATCTTATTGCAGGCTATCGCCAGATCATCGCCCGGGCACATGTGAAGGGGGTCAAAGTCATTATGGGCACCATCATGCCCTTTGCCGGGGCCGACTATTATACGCCAGAGAAAGAAGCGATCCGCCAAGCTGCAAATCAGTGGATGCGTAGTTCGAACGAACCGGACGCCGTGATCGACTTTGATGCCGCCACCCGCGATCCGCAAAGGCCCTCCTACCTCCGCCAGGATCTGGATTCCGGTGATCACCTTCACCCCAATGCCGCCGGTTACAAGGTGATGGCGGATGCAGTCGCCTTGCCGCTCCTAAATTAGGCAGTTCCGGTGATCTTCGGCAGGAAGCGTCAGAACCCGGCGGGCTCCATGGTCATTTTCTAGCGGCCAGATTGGCCCTTTGAAGAACGCTTGCTGGTCTGGAAGGCGTTAAATCCCATGAGGCTCTCGCTGGACACAAACGGCTGTTTACTGGCCGGGCCGCTGAACGGCTTGAGTTGGGCGGCAGCAGTCAGTGGAATTCATTTCAGCGAGCGGCCGCTTTCCTGCCTCCGCTTCTCCGAATGCGACATTCAAAAGCCGGCCATCTTTGACGTGACCGTTCGAATAGCCGACTATCCGGAGTTGCGCATCGAGAATTGGCGACAGAACGGCAAGGTGGGGTCGTCTCCCCGCGCGCGTCTCCCCCCGCGCCGTTGTGGTCCGGGGGGAAGTGTCATGGGCTTATCAGGATTTGGTCCCGCCACACGCGAGCGAGTAATGGGGCGATCCGTCAGCTTATGGCGCTCATATGCAATCAGCTAGCGCCGCTCAGGCTGGTGCGATTGAACTATCAGCCATGCGCTGCTCCTGGCCAATGCTATTTTCAAAGAGATCCATGGTGCGCTCAAACCGGGCAAAGAGTTCGTCGAGCTCGTCCGACGTTATGACGAGGGGTGGGCAGAAGACGATCGTGTCACCCAGCGCGCGCACGATCAGTCCTTGCGTCAGACCTATGTCGGCAAGGCGGGTGCCAGCCCTCATCGCTGGGTCAAATGAGATGCGGTTTGCAGGGTCGGCGTATAGTTCGATAGCACCGATCAGGCCGATGCCACGTACTTCGCCAACATACTTGCGCCCTTCGTACCCGTGAAGCGCTTCTTGGAATCGGGGCGTCAGAGCCTTCACATGACCAACAACATCATCTTCTTCGTAAATCTTCAATGTCTCGAGCGCGATGGCGCAGCTCACCGGATGTCCCGAATAGGTGAAGCCGTGGCCAAAGATACCGATGCTGCCGCTATTGGCTGCAACTGCGGCGTAGACCTTCTCGTTTATCAGCACCGCAGAAATTGGTGCATAACCAGAGGACAGGCCTTTGGCGGTGGTGAGGATATCCGGCCTAATGCCGTAGGTGTTCGACCCGAACATCTCGCCAGTGCGTCCATAACCGCATACGACTTCGTCTGCGATGAACAGCACGTCATATTTCGCGAGAACTTTTTGCACCTTGTCGAAGTATGTGGCCGGTGGCGGAAGAACCCCACCCGCGCCAATTAGAGGCTCAGCAATGAAAGCGCCAACGGTCTCAGGGCCTTCGTTCAGGATCATCGTTTCGAGATTATTGGCAAGGCGGGTGGCGAAGTCTTCCTCGCTTTCACCTGGTTCGGCATAGCGGAAGTAATGCGGGCAATCCGTGTGCAAGATATTGCTGAGCGGAAGATCGAAGTCGCGATGATTGTTGACGAGCCCACTCAGGCTCGCCGCGGCCACGGTCACACCGTGGTACGCATTGCGCCGGGCAATGATCTTCTTCTTTTCGGGCTTCCCAATGGCGTTGTGATAATACCAGATGAGCTTCACCGCAGTATCGTTCGCCTCCGAGCCGCTGTTGGCGAAGAACACTTTCGACATCGGCACGGGCGCAATTGCAATCAGCTTCTCTGCAAGCACGATTGCGGCTGGGTTCGATCGCCCATTGAACGTGTGGTAATATGGCATCTGGTACAAGGCGTCACTACCAGCCTTGGCCAAGCGGGCGTTGCTGAACCCGAGCGACGCGCACCACAATCCCGACACGCCTTCAAGGTAGCGGTTCCCCTGATCATCTTCCACGAAGACGCCGTCACCACGCGTGACGGTGAATGGGCCCGTTTCCGGATGCGCAGCTAGGTTGGTAAACGAATGTAGATGTGCCGCAATGTCGCTGGCGGCATTCGCTGTGTGGTTGCGCATGTCTGGTCGTCTTTCGGTGATAGAATGTTCAAGGCGGTCGGTGTTGGCTCGGCCCCGCTCACGATGGCTTGTCGATAAAACTAATTGGCAGTGGGGGCGTCGTGTTCGGATTAGCGACGCTTTTTCCCAATGATCAGCGGCAGGCCTCCGGTCGCCGCATACGGGCCGATGGGATGAAACCGGCCTGCCAATGATGGCGCCAACCTGATGAAATCTGCAGCCCTTCATGCGATCGCCGGTCAACGGCTTGGCAAACGGGGGAATTCCCCTTTCTTGCAAAATGCCATTGTACGTCGACCTCCCGGCGCGCCCAAGAGGGCTGCACTTGGAGGTCGAGTTCGATGACTTACTCTGCCGCCATGCCATATTCCGGAGGCATGATCGTGGGCAGGCCCGGATCGTAAATATTGTTCAGCAGCATCGTGAACGCCGGATCGTTCAGCGGATCATTGGGCATCTGGAACGGCTGCCCCTTGGCGCGAAGGTCGGAGATGAAGATGTCGAACACCTGCTCCTGCGTCAGATCGTCGCTGTGGTCGAGCGCAACCTTCATCTCCGTCATGTCCATGTAGATATCCGCGCCCCAGTGGACCAGCAGCCGCGTCTCGTCTGCTGACAGGCGGTGGACGACCTTTTCGTCCGTGGTGATGCGCCATCCATCCGATCCTGGATCACCTTGGATGACCGAATTGATCGCCAGACCATCGACCCGGCGCTGATCTTCCGGACCGCAGGCATTGGCGCCGTGATACATGACTTCGTTTTCCACCACCGCAGCGCGACCCCACATCGGCGCGTATAGCTGCTTGGGCTGGCCCGAAGGGCCATCTGGCCAGTAGGTGAAGCCGCCGCCGATCTGGCCCTTGTAGTACCACGTCAGCACTTGGGCCTTCTTGGCCTGCCAGCGCCGGAACAACCCGGACTTGGTCATGATGCCGATCAGCCACGACGGTGAATTCTGGTAATTGATGCCGCGGAAATCAGTGCCATCGACATGCGGCGGGCCGCCCGCTTCTGTGGGTCCCTGGATATTGACCAGCATCAGGTTCGGCGTAGCGTACTTGGCCTGCCAGTAGCCTCTGACCAGATCGAGAAATTTGGTATTGAGGAAGCAGTCTTCGATCTCGGGATAAAGGCTGGCATGGCCTTGTCCCAGCGTTGCCCGGAATACAGGGCTGAGGAACATGTCCCAGGTGACCTCGACCCCCTCTGGCAGTGAGCCGGACGTGGCGGCGATGACCTGTTCGGGCGAGGTGAATTCCTGCGCAAGGATCAGCGACCAGGGGCCTTCACGGCGCAGGACGTCGAACAGCCTGGTGCGCTGGTCTTCGGTGAAGGCATTCTCGATGATCTGAGGCTCGGCAACCGGTCGAAGAAAAGTGTCATTTCGGCCGTTAGACAGCGATACGTTCATGACTGTGCTTTCGATAAGGCGAGGGAGACGATCCCGCGGTGAGGCATTGATCAGGCGCGCACTATGGATCGTCCATAATTCTCGCCCCCGCAAGATTCCGGTCCGTCGATGGTGATAATTCTCACCGAAAAAGAGCCGTGTTAGACGACTGAGACGGGTTCGGATCGCACGCTGTTCCGCCTCTCAATATGTAGGCGGCGTTACTGCGCTAACGATTTCACTGACGCCGTCATGAACATTTATGAAACGGTGCGGCTCAGTGCTGTCAAAATAGTATCCATCGCCCGCCTTAAGCACCGCCGTTTGTTCACCCACGGTAAGCTCGATCGCCCCTGAAATGATGATCCCACATTCCTGTGCCTTGTGCGAGAAAGTCTCACCCGTATTCGCGCCCGGCGCATATCGCTCGTGCATGACGAGGATGTTGCGATCTGGGAAATCGGCTCCCACGACACGGAATGAAATGTCATCGCCTCTTCCAATTTCCACGAGATCTGCCGCGCGGTAGAAAGGTTGGCGACCGAGTAGGGGCTGAAAGTCGATAAAGAAGCCGCTTAAGGTGGTCCCGAGCGATTCAAGGATTGCATTCAAAGTGTCGACAGAAGGGCTCATGCGGTCCCTTTCGATCAATGAAATTGTCGAGTGTGACAGGCCCGATCTCGCTGCCACCACGCGGATCCCAAGGTTGCGCCGACGGCGCAGTTCGCGCAAATGTTCTCCGATTTTTGGCATGGCTGTTTCCTGCTACGAGACGAAATAGTGCTGTTACACTGCCTTCCTATCTGGATTGCGCGCCGCTTTCGAGCTTCCTGCTCACCACATTCTACTCCCCGCGCAATTTTATAACATCATTTTGCAGGAGCTATTTATTACCTGCCCCGCCCAAGTGAAGCAGGATTGTTGATACGTGGGGGTAAATGTGTCCAATTTGCATCCAGTCAAATAATCAAGTTAAGGGTTCAGCGAGCGCACGGCACCTCCTATTGAATGCGGACATTCGCGCGAGCAGCGGAAGCTGATCCGACGAGGCCGCCCGTTGTCGGGAAGGAGCCTGCGCTTTCCGGCGTGTATTTCTTCGCGGCAAGGCTGCCCGCGATCGCCAGCATCGGCACGATCACGAAGAAGCGCCCCAGCCACATCGCGATACCAAGCAGGCCATTGTAGAAGGGCGTGCCGTCCGTCCGCCCAGCGAATGCAGACCCGTTATTGCCGGTTGCGGAAGTATAGGCGTAGAGCATTTCCGAAAATCCGTGTGGCCCTTTGTTGAGCGGCCCAGCGAGACCTGCGGGCAGAACGGCGCTCACCGCTGTCAGGCCAAGGATGCAGAGCGGTAGTATGGCGATAGCGAGCACAGCCAGTTTGACCTCTCGCGCCTCGATCTTCTTGCCGACATATTCCGGCGTGCGGCCGACCATCAGCCCCGCAACGAACACGGCGAGGATGGCGAACAGCGGGAAGCCGTATAGGTCAGCGTCACTGTCACCAACCCGAGCAATGCGCCGATCCAGAACAGATCCTGCATCGTCTTTTTCCTTCTACCCAGCTGGCGCCAGCGCCGAGCGCAGAAGGGATGGGAGGACTATAATCCTGGTCATGCCGATTTCCCCAAAGATGTGCCGCGCGGATGTCCGCAGCGCTTTCGTGAAGGGTTTCAGATAGGAGCGATGACCATTTCTTATCGAGGTCGAGCAGCGGCCATCTTCATAGTATTTGCATAGGGTTGGCGATATTTCATCAGCTCTGGAAAAGTTCAGAGCCCTTCGGCATTTCGCTGAGCTCAGGCGAACTGCTCCTCCCGGTCATTCCTCATACGGCCAGCCCCGAGTGCCCAAGATTGAAAGGGGCCCTTCCGCACCTGACAATCAAAAAATCGGCCGCTGAACGGCCGTCATGGGTCGAGAAAAGCGAAAAGTTTGCGATCGGCGGCCCATGTACGTCGGCTAAATCTAAGGCGAACAAAAAATGTCCCGGCGGTTATCTTGGAAGGACCACCGGAGGATAAACGGCGACGCAAGAAGGTACTGCTATCTCACCCACGAACTGCGATGCGTCGCAATCTATTTCTATGTATCTAATAACCGTGGGCTAATCACATCCAGCCAACCCGTAATCGCTTTTGGGGGCGCGTGCCCCTCACTGCGGCGACAATCAAAAGTGACCTCACCAGCTATCTCTACGCGGCAGACCGTGAACGCCAAATCTGCGGTTCGGCTGTTGTCGGTGAGAAGTGAGGCATCGGCATGTTTCAGCGCTTCAGCGATTGCCTTTTGCGTGCGGGGAAAACGGCTTCTCAGCTTGGCTTCATCGACGGCGTGACCATGCTCGGCGACGCGAGTTTGAACGCGAAGAATTGAGAGATTTTCGCTGGTCAGGCCGACAAAGATGAGAAGGACGAAATAGCCGGCTGCTTGCATATCCTTGATAAGTGATATTTTGGAATCGACGGTTCCATCTGCGGCGACATGCCAATGTGAAAAGACCGTTTCCATAGCGAACGGTACATTCGCATTCATTGCATGACCGACAAAGGCTTGGACGCCTTGCTGGGCGACACGCATCCAGCTTTCTCCGAATCGCGGAGCGAGATTGCCCATTCAGGCAGTGTGCCGTCGGAGTTGGCTTCCGGCAGGATGGAAAGCATCATCCGGTCGGCATTAACGAGCGGAATTCGTAGCACGTCTGCAAGGCTGCGCCGCCAAAGCGTCGATTTGCCGGACCCATTATGGCCAGCAAGCACGATCGCAAGGGGCTTCTGAGTGGCTTCCTGCGCTTCCCGAATTTCCTGGAGCGCCTCAACAGGGGAAGTTAAGCGATCGCGTGGAATATGCCGTCTACCAATTGACCACGTTCAGTCTTGCCATCGAGAGTCCTGATAACGACATCGGGATTCTCACTATCAAGCGAAAATAGCGGCACGCCCTTTTTGGCGCGAATGACAACACCCGGTTTAGAAAGACGCCGCGCGGCACGGGCCAGCGCCGCAGTGCTTTGAGCGATGTTAGCCTTGATCAGATCGCGCTGCGGTGCGGGCGCAGTGATAACAACGTCACCAAACTTCACCCTGCGTGCGCGCGCTTGGCGCCGGACTTTAACCGTCGTCGTTGTCATGACCCTATCAATCCAACCTCTTACAGCAGACCCCGCTAAGATAGCGAACTGCCTGCGCTTAGGCTAGGGCTGGGAATAACGATTTTCGAGGCCCCGAGGGCAGGAAAAAATCGAACATATCGCGCCCCTGAGGGCTTGCGCGAGATCCCATTGCGGAGCGGGGAGGGCACGGGCGAAACTTTTGAGTATCCTGCGTTGGCGTGCGTACAAATTGTCCTGGATATGTTTTGTAAGGATGTTGCGGATCAAGCCACCCTCGATGCTCTGTCGGACATACCGGAACGCGGATCGGTAGGTTTTCCCCTTCTACAAACTTGATGACGGGGCCCCGGAAGCAATTGTGCAACAAGCTGTTGCACCACCTGCCCCCTACGCCCCATCCTCATGTGAGACTGGTGGTTCACCTTTGTTCGCTCAATCAACGGCTCGGCGCACGATTGCGCTGAAGGATATGGTGGACTTGATGGGGTGGACGCCCCCCGGCGGCATCGATGTGCCATAGTGGAGGTGTTGAACACCACTTGAGGAGGCGTCCATGTTGGAGATTAGCACGATCGGTTTGGACATCGCAAAGAATGTGTTTCATGCTCACGGTGCCGATGCGAACGGGCTTCAGGTTTTCAGCCGACGGATTACGCGTGGTAAATTTCTGTCCTTTTTCGCTGCCCAGCCAAGGTGCCTTGTGGCGCTGGAAGCTTGCGGCGGGGCGCATCATTGGGCGCGGGAGCTGATCCGTATGGGACATGATGTTCGGTTGATTCCGCCAGCCTACGTGAAGCCGTTTGTGAAGCGACAGAAGAACGATGCCGCTGATGCCGAGGCGATTTGCGAGGCAGCGCAACGTCCGAACATGCGGTTTGTGACGGTGAAGAGCGAGGAGCAGCAAGCCTCGGCACTGGTATTCCGGACCCGCGATCTGCTTGTCCGGCAACGCACGCAAACGATTAATGCGATTCGGGGGCACATGGCTGAATATGGCTGGGTTGCACCGAAAGGTCCAAGCTGGGTAGCGCAGCTTAGCGAGTTGATCGATGATGCGGTCACCGCGTCGCTACCACCGGCTGCGCGAGAGATGTTCCACGTCATGCTCGGCATACTTGAGGAGTTTGACCACCGGATAGCGGAACTCGACAAGGAAATTGCGCGGCGAGCCCGTGAAGATGAAGTCGCTCGTCGGCTGATGACCATACCGGGCGTTGGGCCGATAGCAGCGACAGCGATAACGGCACTCGCACCTGCTGCAGCGACATTCAAACGGGGGCGTGACTTTGCCGCCTGGCTTGGCCTTACGCCGCTGCAGAAATCTACAGGCGGCAAAACCAAGCTGGGACGGACATCCAAGATGGGTGAGCGCACACTGCGGCGATTGCTGATCATCGGCAGTAGTGCTGTTGTGCGTCAGGCCAGCAAGCGCGGTGCGGCCGAAGGTTCGTGGCTTGCTCGAATGCTGGCTCGCAAGCCGCGCATGCTGGTGACAGTGGCGCAGGCGAACAAGACAGCGCGGATCGTATGGGCGCTGCTCACGAAGGAAGAGGATTACAAAGCTCCGGTGGCAATGGCGGTATAGCGCGCCAAAGTCACCAGAGGTCGTCGGAAGACGCGGTCGGTCGAAGGAGGGTATGGCACAACAGTCGGCGAGACGGGGTCAAAAAACCAGACCGTTACAATGTGCACAAAGCACGCGGACTTGATTTGGATTTGACCCGCGAACTCCCATACAGGCCTGCAGTACATTCTGCAAAATGAGGCCGGACAGATGGCAGCATCCGACTACGCGCCGAACCCAATTTTCTGCTTGCGTCTGAAGGGGCGTCCACAGATGTAACGGTTTTGTGCCGGTCACTTGAGAGTTTAAGGCTCGTTCAAGGAGACCGACGAAATGATGAAGCATAGTGAAGAGTTCAAGCAGGAGGCGGTACGCATTGCGCTGACCAGCGGGTTGCCGCGCGAACGGGTCGCGTCGGATTTGGGGATCGGCAAGTCGACGCTGAACAAATGGGTTTCGCATTATCGTCCGTCTGACCTGGTGGCAGCGCCGCAGGCAGATCTGGCGCGAGAGAATGAACGGCTCCGCCTGGAGAACCGTGTACTCCGGGAGGAGAGGGAAGTCCTAAAAAAGGCCACCCAGTTCTTCGCGAGCCAAAGGCCGTGAGGTTCGCCTTTGTGCACAGCTGGCGGCACCGTTGGCCGGTGGAGTTGATGTGTCGTGTGTTGCACGTCAGCGAACACGGCTATCGGTCCTGGCGTTCGCGTCCGATCAGTCGCCGGGAGCGGACGGACATGAAGGTGCTGGCCCATATCAGGGAGCAATATAGCCTGAGCCTTGGCAGCTACGGTCGCCCGAGAATGACGATGGAGTTGAAGGAAGCAGGGCTCGACGTCGGCGAGCGTCGTGTGGGGCGGCTGATGCGGATCAACGGGATCAAGCCGGTTCGCACGCGCAAGCACAAGGTTACGACGGACAGCCACCATCGCCTTGGTGTCGCGGCAAACTGGCTCGACGGTGACTTTGCCGCCAATGTGCCCAACCGCAAATGGGCCGGCGACATCACCTATGTCTGGACACAGGAGGGCTGGCTCTATCTTGCCGTCATCCTCGACCTGCATAGCCGCCGTGTCGTTGGCTGGGCGGTCAGCGACAGGATTAAAAAGGATCTGGCGATCCGGGCGCTGGACATGGCGGTGCGGCTGCGTCAGCCGCCCGAGGGCTGCATTTTCCACTCCGATCGGGGCAGCCAAGGCGGATTCAACCGGTCGTCGCAACACCGGCTTCATACTGTGCGACCAGGAACTGGTCGAGGACTTCTGCGGGGGTTCTCCAGCCAAGCGTTTTCCGTGGACGCGTGTTCAGCGCGTGAGCAACGGCGTCGAGTTCGCCTATGGAGTGCCGGCTAAGGTCGGTGCCCTTAGGGAAGTACTGTCGTAGCAAGCCGTTGGTATTCTCATTCGATCCGCGTTGCCACGGGCTTTGCGGGTCGCAGAAGTAGATTTCCAAGCAGCTGTCGATCTTGAGCTTTGCGTGCTGGGCCATCTCTGCTCCCTGGTCCCAAGTCAGCGATTGCCGGAGCTTCTCCGGTAGTTCGCGCATGGATTGGACGATGGCTTTGCGGACAGCTTCTGCCCCATGGCCGGCCAGCGGTTGGCGGTTCCTGATGCCTTGTCCATGTTAATATCCGTCCTCTCGCGGCAAATGCAGCAGCATGGTGAATCTGGAACTTCGTTCGACCAGGGTGCCGATCGCCGAGCTATGCAGTCCGAGGATGAGATCGCCTTCCCAATGCCCGGGAACTGCCCGATCCTCGACTTCCGCAGGACGCTCGCTGATCATGATGGCGTCACCGATGAAGGATTTTCCGCGCCCTCGTGCGCGTTCACGCGGCGTTCGTAGAGCCCGACCCGAGCGCAGACATGCCGTCAACACCTGACGCAAGGCGCCTCGCCCCTGAATATAGAGGGACTGATAGATGGCCTCATGACTGATGCGCATGGCGGGATCCTCAGGGTAATCAATCCGTAGCCGATGAGCGATCTGCTCGGGGCTCCAGGCCACCGACCATCGTCGACTTTGTCGATGTACCGCACGGCGCTTCTTCCATATCACCTGCGGCCCGGCAAAGCCGATACCATCAGCATCCGTGATCTGACCGGTAAGGCGTTCTTCCACGTACATGCGCAATGCCGGATTGCTGGCCAGCTTCCCGGGGCGCGGGCGACGGCCGGCGCGGTGAGCGTGCCACTGTGCGGCGATCGGGCGATATTCCAGATTGCCGCCACGCGTGGCGGCATTGCGCCGCACTTCGCGCGAGATAGTACTGGCTGAACGTCCAAGTTTGCGGGCAATGGCGCGGATCCCGAAACCTCGCGCAAGTTCGAGAGCAATTTCCTCTCGCTCCTGGAAGCTCAGAAATCGACCACTGAGTGCTGGCGCCGATGGCGCCAAATGTGTTGGCGGCATACCTCCCGAACTCCGAAACCAACGTGGCCCCAGCGGTGTCGAAATACCGGCATCCGCAGCAGCATCTTCACTGCTACGCCCTCGAGCGATCGCTTGCCAGAAGCGGAAATGGTGCTCACGCTGCCAGGCAGGTGGGCGCCCCGGGGAGCGCAACCTCTCTCGGGTGCAGCGTTCTGATGCTCGACGGCCTGCCATGTTCACAACCTCCAATTTCTTGGTGTTGCGACGACCGGTTGAATCCGCCCAATATTGCTCCTACGCCTATCAAAAGAAGCTGCAGGCCTACGGCCTGCGTCCATCAATGAGCGGCAAGGGTAATTGCTACGACAACTCTGCGGTCGAGACCTTCTTCAAATCCCTGAAGGCAGAAATGATCTGGCGGCAGAGTTGGCCAACCCGGCGGCAAGCTGAAGCTGCCATCTTCCTGTACATTAACGGCTTCTACAATTCCCGGCGCCGCCATTCATACCTGGGTGGCATCAGCCCGCTCGCCTTTGAGGCCAAGGTGGCATAATGAGATAGGTGACCGGCGCAAAACCGTTACATCTGTGGACGCCCCTTCAGACGCAAGCAGAAAATTGGGTTCGGCGCGTAGTCGGATGCTGCCATCTGTCCGGCCTCATTTTGCAGAATGTACTGCAGGCCTGTATGGGAGTTCGCGGGTCAAATCCAAATCAAGTCCGCGTGCTTTGTGCACATTGTAACGGTCTGGTTTTTTGACCCCGTCTCGCCGACTGTTGTGCCATACCCTCCTTCGACCGACCGCGTCTTCCGACGACCTCTGGTGACTTTGGCGCGCTATACCGCCATTGCCACCGGAGCTTTGTAATCCTCTTCCTTCGTGAGCAGCGCCCATACGATCCGCGCTGTCTTGTTCGCCTGCGCCACTGTCACCAGCATGCGCGGCTTGCGAGCCAGCATTCGAGCAAGCCACGAACCTTCGGCCGCACCGCGCTTGCTGGCCTGACGCACAACAGCACTACTGCCGATGATCAGCAATCGCCGCAGTGTGCGCTCACCCATCTTGGATGTCCGTCCCAGCTTGGTTTTGCCGCCTGTAGATTTCTGCAGCGGCGTAAGGCCAAGCCAGGCGGCAAAGTCACGCCCCCGTTTGAATGTCGCTGCAGCAGGTGCGAGTGCCGTTATCGCTGTCGCTGCTATCGGCCCAACGCCCGGTATGGTCATCAGCCGACGAGCGACTTCATCTTCACGGGCTCGCCGCGCAATTTCCTTGTCGAGTTCCGCTATCCGGTGGTCAAACTCCTCAAGTATGCCGAGCATGACGTGGAACATCTCTCGCGCAGCCGGTGGTAGCGACGCGGTGACCGCATCATCGATCAACTCGCTAAGCTGCGCTACCCAGCTTGGACCTTTCGGTGCAACCCAGCCATATTCAGCCATGTGCCCCCGAATCGCATTAATCGTTTGCGTGCGTTGCCGGACAAGCAGATCGCGGGTCCGGAATACCAGTGCCGAGGCTTGCTGCTCCTCGCTCTTCACCGTCACAAACCGCATGTTCGGACGTTGCGCTGCCTCGCAAATCGCCTCGGCATCAGCGGCATCGTTCTTCTGTCGCTTCACAAACGGCTTCACGTAGGCTGGCGGAATCAACCGAACATCATGTCCCATACGGATCAGCTCCCGCGCCCAATGATGCGCCCCGCCGCAAGCTTCCAGCGCCACAAGGCACCTTGGCTGGGCAGCGAAAAAGGACAGAAATTTACCACGCGTAATCCGTCGGCTGAAAACCTGAAGCCCGTTCGCATCGGCACCGTGAGCATGAAACACATTCTTTGCGATGTCCAAACCGATCGTGCTAATCTCCAACATGGACGCCTCCTCAAGTGGTGTTCAACACCTCCACTATGGCACATCGATGCCGCCGGGGGGCGTCCACCCCATCAAGTCCAGCAGTCGATGTTCGTCAGGCGGACCATGCCTGATAAGGCAGGTTGAGGTCGTCGGCGACCGCCCTGAAGGCGATCTTACCCTTGTATACGTTGAGGCCAGCGGCGAGGTGGTATAGGCATCCATCGCCGCTTCCGCGCCCGGATCGCCAGATCCTTCTTCATCCTGTCGCTGACAGCCCAGCCCACAACGCGGCGGCTGTGTAGGTCGAGGATGACGGCAAGATAGAGCCATCCCTCCTTTGTCCAGACATATGTTCTTTAATTGATCGCTCGCGCTTGGTGATATTGCGGCTGTAGTCGGTCGACTGCAAGGTTCTTTTCGAAGTCTTCTCTGATGAGCGCTTCATCTCGGCAGCCAGGGCTTCGACGTCCCGAGGGTGATATTCGCGATGCACAGGGTGCTCGCACGTAGATCTCACGGGCTGGGTTGACAAGCCGGGACGCCGGGGCCGTCCACGCGAGGTGATCAACGCCGTGCGCTACCTTGTTCGTTCGGGCTGTGGCTGGCGTATGCTGCCGATCCATTTCGGGGCGTGGCAGACAGTCTATGGCTGGTTCCGGGAACTGGCTCGCAGGTTCCTGTTCCAGACAATCCACGACATCGAACTGATGCTCGATCGCGAGCGCCAAGGGCGGGAGGCCAGCCCGAGCGCAGCGGTGATCGACAGTCAGTCGGTCAAGGCACCATCGGCAGAAAAGCGCGGGTTCGACGCAGCCAAGAAGGTTGTCGGGCGCAAACGGCACATCGCCGTCGATACCGATGGCCGGTTGCTGATGGTCAACCTGACCACTGCAGACATTTCGGACAGCGCGGGCGCCCAGGCCATCCTCGATGGCATCCGTAAGCGCTGGCCGTGGGTCAAGCATCTCTTCGCCGATGGCGCTTATGACCGCCTCAAACTCATGGACAGGCCCAGCTATCTGGATTTTGTCGTTGAGGTCATCCGCCGTAGCGATCAGCAACAGGGCTTCAAGGTTCGGCCCCGACGATGGGTCGTCGAGCGGACCTTTGGTTGGATGATCAGATGGTGCCGATTGGTTCGTGACTATGAGAAGCGCATCGACGTCTCCCAGGCCATGATCCTCGTTGCCATGGGCGGCAATCTCCTACGCCGAAACGCTCACCCCTGAATTTCCAAACAGACCTCTCAGAGTGGACACAGGTTACATGGACAGTTGTGGTATTGCTATTAACATAATTCCTATTATCGCGCGTGTTTCATGTAAGCGCCGGATAGAAATGACACCCCTCTGCTGAATAGAAATGACACCCTCAGGCGTCCTTAGCAGAGCTCGGTGGCATGGTCCTCCTGGCAGTTCAGGAGGACGCGCTTATGACGGTGGTGGCGATGAGCCATGGCGAGCTTTCGCGGTTTGACACATTGATGCGCGTGGAGCGCGGCGCGCTTCGGGTTGAGGATGCGGCAACGCTGCTGGGATTGAAGCGCCGGCAGATTTTCCGTTTGCTCGAGCGTCTGCGCGCCGAAGGCGCTGCAGGCCTGGTATCGCGCAAGCGCGGTCGGCCGAGCAACCGGCGTCACAGCGAAGCCTTTCGCGCGCGGATCATATCGCTGGTCCGTGAGCATTATGCGGATTTCGGCCCGACCCTGGCGCGTGAGTATCTATCGGAGCGCCATGATATCGCGGTGGGCTGCGAGACGTTGCGGCAGATGATGATTGAGGCTGGTCTGTGGAAGGACCGCGCCGCGCGTCGTTCTCGCCCCTATCAGCCCCGTCATCGCCGGGAATGCCGTGGCGAGCTCATTCAGATCGACGGTTCGGATCATGAATGGTTCGAGGATCGCGGTCCGCGCTGTACGCTGCTCGTCTATATCGATGACGCGACCAGCGAGTTGATGCATCTCAAGATGGTCGAGAGCGAAAGTACCTTTTCCTACATGGAGGCGACGCGCGAATATATCGAGCGGCACGGCAAGCCGGTGGCCTTTTATTCCGACAAGCATACGGTCTTTCGGAACGCCAAGGCTACGGCGAAGGGCGATGGCATGACGCATTTTGGGCGGGCGCTCGATGCGCTGAACATCGAGATCATCTGCGCCAACTCGCCGCAGGCCAAGGGCCGGGTAGAGCGGGCCAACGGCACGTTGCAGGACCGGTTGGTCAAGGCGATGCGCCTGGAAGGCATATCCTCGCTCGCGCAGGCCAACGTCTTTCTCGGCAGCTACCAGGCGGCCCATAATGCGCGCTTCGCTCGTCCGGCCGCAGACAGTCGCGATCTGCACCGCCCTCTGGCACCGCGGGATGATCTGCACTCCGTCATGGTCTGGCGTGAACAACGCACGGTCACGGCCGCGCTGACGCTGCACTATAACAAGATACTGTTCCTCCTGGAGCCGAGCCCGATCAGCAAGGAACTGGCGCGCAAGCGCGTGGACGTCTGTGAATATCCCGACGGCACAGTAGAGATCCGCCACGAGGGGCGCTCCCTTCCCTATAGCCTGTTCGACAAGATGCCCCGGATCAATCAACCTGCCATCGTCGATAACAAGCATCTCGACGCGGCGCTGGCGCTAGCAAAAGAGATCCAGGCGCTCGCGCCGCATCACCGGCAGCGGAATAACAATGCCCCTGCCCGCCGTGACCAGCCCGCGCATCTGTTCCCTGAGCAAGAGCCACCGGTGAAGATCGATCGGCGCCGCTTGGGCGGTCTCAAACTCAAACGCGGCCCCCGGCTCAGCCAGGCGGAGTTGCGGGCACGCGGCACGCTGGATTTTGTGAAGGCGCGCTGACCGAGCCCACTGCCTTCGCAGCGGGTCCGTGCCCTTCCCCACCAACGTCACGCCATCAGCAGGGGCTGCGCTGCGCTAAACCGATGGCTCCACGCAGCCCCTGCTGTCCTCAAAGGGTGTCATTTCTATCGGGGACAGATAGTGTCTTCTCTATCCGGTGCGAACATTTCAGTGTAAGAGTGGATTCTATCTCGAAGTGCGAAATCCTTGGTTTTATAAGGGTTGATCACTTTTTCAGGGAGGCACGCCATGAACGACTGCTCTATCTGAATGTCGCCGCCACGTCATGGCCCAAAAATGTCTGTTCTGGCCGGGCGGCTATCAAAGCGGAACTGGCGCAGCAGATCGGGATTCAGGGCCTTGGGCCGGGATCGCTGCCAAATGGCCGGTTGACGATCGCTAAGACCTCCCACGCTGTGAAAATCCGGTTGCGGGCGTAACCGGTTCGTTCTGACAGGATACCTGCCTCAACCAGTTGATCGATTGCGCTAAGGGCTTGCGGTCTCGATATGTCGAGCTTGTTTGCCATCCGCTTCGAGGTGACGACGGGATAGTCAATGAGGAGATCAAGCGCCCGCAGCGCTGCGGACTTTGCCCGAAACTTCCGTCGATTGTGCCATTCCGCCTTCAAGGTGTCGAGCGCGCCACGCGTTGCGAGGAGCTCTTCCACAGTTCCAGTTACAGCGTCGGACAGATACCCTATGAGAGGCGCCCATTCCAGTCGCTGCTGGGCCATTCTCAGCCCTGAATAATAGCCTTCGCGACTTGCAGCGATATAGGGCGCGAGGTAAAGCGGCACCTGTCCTTCCGCCGCCATCATCATCGGCAGCAACAGACGACCGACACGGCCGTTGCCGTCGCGGAACGGGTGAACAGCTTCGAAATGCGCGTGAGCAACCGCCATACGGGTTATGAGGCTTTGCGTCATGGCCTGCATACCCTCGCAACGCATATAAGCGGCTGTCTGTTCGAGACAGGCTCTCACATGGTCCGGCGGAGCTGGATTATAAGTGGATGTCGCTATGTGCCCCGTCCCGCCGATCCAGACGACGATTTCCCGCAGAGCGCCAGGCTCATCGGGATAGTCCGGATCGTGCAACATTGCCGCACGGTGGAGTTCCATGATTGTCTGCACAGTGAAAACATCGATGCCTTCAGCTGCCGCGCGAGGCAGCAGGCGATCAAGACTCAGCGCATAATCCCGCACTTGGTGAACCGCGTCACGAGCGTCGTCATCCTCCTCCTCAATTGCCAGGAGCTCATCGAGGGTGCTGTTCGTTCCTTCGATCGCCGAGCTGTCCACGGCTTCGCGTCGGCTCAGAGTTCGGCTAATCATATAAGGGCTCGGCAAGTGCGTAGCCATCGCTTCCACACGTCCAAGCATGATCAACGCTCTCTCATGTGCGGATTGCGCAGCGCCAAGCGATAACGCCACTTCAGGGGGTGCAAGTGGCACGACGCCATAATGGTTGGCGTGAGGTTCGGGATAGCGAGCCAGACGTTCGCGAACCGCCTGGGCCAGATTATTTCTATTCATCAAACCTTACCAAGCATTGTTGATCCGCAGCCTAGGTAAGTGTTATCGCTAAAACCCTAAACAAGGCAACGATTTTTGCCGTCGTTGGTTGGGGTTGTGCAGACTCGTTCGCTCACCATGTTATGCCCCACGGACGAGCCTTGGGTCGTAGGTCCATCTACGAACCTTCCGGCCGCTGATCCGCCCTGCATCCGGATGCGCTGGATTGATCAGCAGGTTGTTCTCCTCTGGCACGATGACCGAGGGTACGAGCATGAGTGCCGTTCGCAAGGATCGCGCCCATTCTGACCCTAAGGAAGTGCTGACGCGGCCTGCCGGTTCGGCATCCCACCCAACGGCTAAGCTTTCAGTTGTGGCAATCTCCGCCGCGCTAAGCAGGTCGTCGGGTACGATGATCTCGACTAGATAGCGATTGAGGGGGAGTCCGCCGGAATTGAGATGAACAACGGTTTCAAGACAGGCAAGCGCCCGGCTGCCGGCGGCATATAAAAGAGCAACGCCGATTGAGAACGGCGGAGCAATATTCGACCACGGTAGCGGCGGGATAGTCCTGCTGCGGGCGGCGTAAAAGTCGTCCACCTTGAAGCCTTTCTGCCGAGTCAGGGAGGTGTGGGGATCTACAGCGTGGAACTTTATCTTCAGGTCCGTCTGGCTTGCGCGGATGGCATGAGCCAACGGGCGGCGGCGAAGCGTTTCAATGTGTCGCGCGAAACGGTACGCAAGATGCTGTCGTTTTCATCGCCGCCGGGTTACCGGCGCCAGTCCGTACCGCAGCGCCCGAAGCTGGACGGGTTTGTGGCGATCATTGATGGATGGCTTGAGGGTGACCGCAGTGTCCCGCGCAAGCAACGCCATACGGCGAAGCGGGTATTCGACCGTTTGCGCACCGAGCATGGTTTCACCGGCGGCTATACGATCATCAAGGATTACATCCGGGAGCGCGAACAGCGCAGCCGGGAGATGTTCGTGCCGCTGGCGCACCCTGCGGGAGATGCGCAGGCCGATTTCGGGGAAGCGCTGGTGGAGATCGGCGGGGTGGAGCAGAAGGCCTACTTCTTCGCGCTCGATCTGCCGCACAGTGATGCCTGCTATGTGCGGGCCTATCCGGCGGCGGTGGCGGAGGCCTGGGTGGACGGACACGTGCATGCCTTCGCGTTTTTCGGCGCGGTACCGCGCTCGATCGTCTATGACAACGATCGCTGCCTTGTGACGAAGATCCTGCCCGACGGCACGCGGCAGCGTGCCACGCTGTTCAGCGCTTTCCTGTCACATTACGTGATCCGCGACCGCTATGCTCGCCCGGGCAAGGGGAACGAGAAAGGCAATGTGGAGGGGCTGGTAGGCTATTGCCGGCGCAACTTCATGGTGCCGATCCCGAAGTTCCCGACCTGGGAGGCGTTCAACCTGTGGCTGGAGGAGCAATGCCGCAAGCGCCAGCAGGACAAGGTGCGCGGGCAGAGCGAGACGATCGGTGAGCGGCTGCAGCGCGATCTCGCGGCCATGCAGCCTCTGCCCGCTACACCCTTCGAGGCCTGCGATCAGAAAGGCGGGCGGGTCTCCTCGCAATCCCTGGTGCGCTACAGGACCAACGATTATTCGGTTCCGGTGGCCTGGGGCCATCAGGAGGTCTGGATCAGGGCCTATGTCGATGAGGTGGTGATCGGCTGCCGCAGCGAAGTCATCGCCCGTCATCCTCGTTGCTATGCCCGCGAGGAGGTTGTCTTCGACCCGCTCCATTATCTCCCGCTGATCGAGCAGAAGATCAACGCATTCGACCAGGCTGCGCCTTTGCAGGGCTGGGACCTGCCCGAAGCGTTCACGACACTGCAGCGGTTGATGGAAGGGCGCATGCACAAACATGGCAGGCGCGAATATGTGCAGGTACTGCGCCTGCTGGAAACGTTCACCCTCGCCGATCTCCAGGCGGCGGTCGAACAGGCCATCGATCTTGGCGCCATCGGCTTCGATGCCGTCAAGCACCTCGTCCTGTGCCGGATCGAACGCGTACCGCCCAGGCTGGACCTGGACGTCTATCCCTTCCTGCCACGCACCACGGTCGAGAAGACCTTTGCCAGAGCCTATCTGAGCCTGCTCTCCGACCGGCAGGAGGCCGCATGAGCGATCAGGCCCCGGAGATCCTTCTCGCTCACCATCTCAAGGCGCTCAAGCTGCCTACGTGCCTGCGTGAGCATCACAATCTCTCGCGGCAATGTGCCGCTGAAGGCGTCGATCATATCCGCTTCCTCGCCCGCCTCGTCGAGATGGAAATGATCGACAGGGAGCGTCGCATGGTCGAGCGGCGCATCAAGGCCGCGCGCTTCCCCGCCGTCAAAAGCCTCGACAGCTTCGACTTCGCCGCCATCCCCAGGCTCAACAAGATGCAGGTGCTCGAGATGGCGCGCTGCGAGTGGATCGAGCGGCGTGAGAACGCCATCGCTCTGGGGCCATCAGGCACCGGAAAGACGCACGTAGCGTTGGGGCTCGGACTGGCAGCATGCCAGAAAGGACTGTCGGTGGGCTTCACCACCGCGGCAGCGCTGGTCAGCGAAATGATGGAGGCCCGCGACGAGCGCCGTCTTCTGCGCTTCCAGAAGCAGATGGCCGGATACAAGCTGCTCATCATCGACGAACTGGGCTTTGTGCCGCTCTCCAAGACCGGCGCCGAACTGTTGTTCGAGCTGATCTCCCAGCGTTACGAACGCGGCTCCACCTTCATCACCAGCAACCTGCCCTTCGACGAATGGACCGAAACCTTCGGATCTGAGCGTCTCACAGGCGCGCTCCTCGATCGCCTGACCCATCACGTCAGCATCCTCGAGATGAACGGCGAAAGCTATCGCCTCGCGCACAGCCGGGCCCGCAAGGCCAAAACCAGACCCTGAAAATTACACCAATGCCGGGGGGAGTGGCCCTCGGGCTACGCCCTCACGCCACTCCCCCCGGCATGTAACACGATGGCCTGGTTTTACGCCGCCGAATGGCCGACTTTTGCTCCGCCGTTGACAGACGGTGGTTATACGCCCGCAGGCGGTCGAAGAAAGGAAGCAGCCGCCACAGCGAACCACAAACCAGGTGCGGGATAGCAAGGAAAAGCCGGACCAGCGCCTCGACCTGGCCGAACGGTTCCGGCGGCAATCGCACGCGGAAAACGCCAAGGATCCCGCGCTTCGGCGCGCGCAGAGCCATGTCGCCCACGCCCTGGTCATCGCGGCGGGCAGGTTCCCGCAGGATGAGGATCGGCAGCGCGGGTTTGTCGACAGGCGCAAGGAAGAAGTGGCGGCCAGGATCGAGCAAGGGGAGCGGATCGTCGGCGTGCAGGTGCGGCAGCAGCAGAATGAACGCATCGGTTCTATGGAGCAGAACCAGATCCTTCAGCGCAACCGAACGCCGAGCCGTTGATCACGTTGACTGGTTCGGAGCGCGCCTGCTTCCGGATGAGCGGGATTAGGGGCTGAGTGTGTCAAACGCCTCGCCGCTACTCGGCTGCTGACCCCTTCCACAATCGTTTCGTGAGCATAGTGTGCCAGGCGCGACGTCGGTCCATTATGGTCTTGCGCATTGCTGCCAGAGACTTTTCCCGCCAGCGCTCATCAAGTCGTTCGTCGTCCTGGAAATAGGCAAATATAGCGGCCGGATCATTCTTCATGACCTTGTGCGCTTTGCGGCCGATCGGATCGGTCAAGAGATAGTCATGCAGCGCCTGCAGCACTGAGGTGACATGTCGATGGCCACCTGCTTTGAGCGTCTCAGCAAGATATTCCCGTAGTACGATTGGCGATGCCTCAAGCTGGCGATGCGCCAGATCCGTATCTCGGTGCAGTGCAACTACGTTCGCCAAGCGACTCTGCATGCAATGGAGCGGGTGCATAATGGGAACGCGCATTTCGCCAGCCCTGATACCGGCCCGAACGGTCATGCGGATCTCCACAGCCTGTTTCTCGAGACTAGCCGTATCGACGCCCTTAACATGCCAAAGGAAGTCAATTTCGACCTCCTGCTCGCCTATTATCGCTTTGACTATGGCGGTCTGAGGCGTGTGGTCGTCGCTCTGCGGAATCAGCAGCGTGCCATTCAGGGCTTTCGTCAGCTTCTCGGCCGCCTGACGCTGACCGAAATAATCGAGATCCTTGGATGTATAAGGCCCATAATCGGCCAGCTCGGCTACAGCGCTATACCGCTCAGCCCAAAGATTGAGCGCCTGCCCTCCAACGATGAAGGCCTTGTCGCTGAGCTGGAGAATGCTTGCCAGATCAAAGACGATCTCAGGCGGCAGAATTGCTTCGCTCAGGCGAAGGCCTCTTGGAAAGAAATCGAAGACTCGACGATCTCGACAGAAGAGAAGAAGCCGTTACGTTCACGCAGCTCAGAGCGCGATATACGACCTTCGCTCAGCAGCAATGCATCGGAAGCGCGCTGACGCTCCTTTTCCTGCTGGCGCTCGGCCGGATCGTAATATCGAACCTGCAACATGCTTGTCTCCACGAAGAGATATAAGCTGTGAGGCATTACCAGTCAATGAAGCGCCCGCTAGCGCTCCGAAGACTCGATGAGGCCTGAATTTGGATAACTAGACGCGTACCACTGCTATACCGGGATGCTCAACCGGTGAACACCTTTCGCAGCCTCAGACCGGCTTGATGTCGGCCAGCCGCCAAGTGCCCAAATATCCAGTCACGCCTGACAGACGCTACTTCGTCGTGCGTGGCCGTCTCTGGCGGATGAGCAATCCTGCTCTTGAAGAGGCCGAGCGGGCCGAATTGGTTCACCAATTGATGATGGCGCGGCGGAAGGTGGGTGAGGCGCTGCGCGCCAAAGATGCCGGTGCTGAACATACCGCGCGCGAGTTGGTCGACGCGATCAAGCGCGAGCTTGGCGAGCGAGGGTCAGTCTGGTGGGACGATGGTGCGCCTGACTATAATCGGCATCTTGCCCGCAACACGCCCTATGCCGCGTGGTTCGAAGCTCAAAGCGATGAGAAAACGCCAATTCCTAATCGGACTGGTCAATTACAATGGCAAAGACAAGCCGTTTCCCCGCCCGCCATTTCCGATCCCACGACGGCCTTGCTGGGCCGGATCAGGGTGGGCCGCACCGAAACCCTCCCGGTAAGGCACCCCATAGTTAAAAAAATGGCCCGGCCGCTCGTGACAAACGGCCGGGTCAGTAGAAGTCTCTGAAAACCAGAGCCTTCGGGTCGCGACTCGTCATTAACATACCGTTCAGATTTGGGGGAGCCGGTTAACTTTGATCCAGGTTTCATGGCCCGGGACTTATGCGGTAAGTGGTTGATTTTGGCGGTTCAACAACCTTGCATTACTTAGTGGAAATGGGGCTTTTTTTGAGACGGACCGGCCGATAGGCCAGCCTTCGGGTCGCCCGGTCCCCCTTCCCGCAAATGTGCCGTCACGAACCTTCGACTGGCACGATAGCGGCTTCCCTGAATGCACTCGGATTATCCCTGTGGCGCGGCAAAAGCTGCATCCGGCGCGCCTTCCTTCGCATTTGCCGGAACACGCGCCTACAGATCGGCTATCTGAGCGCGGATCGCTGTGGCTGGGTGGGCGGCAAGATCCGGCAGGGCCAGGATGTGCGCGCGATCTTCCAACAGGCGACCAGGGATGGCGCGGTGATCCGCGTTCATCTCGATGGGCAGGACCCGACCCTGCCCCCGCGGCCGCCAGAGCCAGTGGCACCGGAACCCGGTGCGGTACCTTACGAGGGTGACCCAGATTCTGTATTTTGGCCCGATTATATCCCGCCCGACGCCTGATGAGTTCTCAGTGGAGATCTGGGTCAACCAGCCGCCATGACAGCATTCTCCCAGTTACCGCCCGGCGATGCCGACCCTTTATGGACGCTCACTGATCGATCTTCCGTGTCGAGGTGCAGACCGTCCGTTTCTGTACCCATCAAGATCGGGTGAAGCGCCAGCGATCAGCGTCACTCTCATCAGGGTCGAATTGATATCCGTCGCTGTCGAAGCCGCGCATGGCCTCCACGTCGGTAATATGATGTTCGCACATCCACCGCGCCATCATGCCCCGCGCCTTCTTCGCGTTGAAGCTCACGAAGCGCGGACCGTCCGGCCCCGGCTCGCGAAAATCAACATCGATCACGCGCAAGCCTGTGAGCTTGCCCTCGACAGCCGCGAAATATTCCTGGCTTGCAAGATTGAACACGACCTCCGATCCCTCTTCCGCGACCTGCGCGCGCAGCAGCGCGGCGATGCGGTCGCCCCACCAATCGGTCAGCTTCTTGTGCCGGGGCGCCCAGCGGGTCCCCATTTCCAGACGATAGGGGCGGATCGCATCGAGCGGCCGGAGTAGCCCATAGAGGCCCGAAAGCATCCGCACATGATCTTGTGCAAAGGCGACGCCAGTCTCCTCCAGCGTATCGACCTCGAAACCGGTGTAGACGTCCCCGGCAAAAGCATAGAGCGCCTGCCTCTCGGGCAAATCGGCAAAGTCTCGGAAACGGTCCGCATTGAGTTTTGCGAGGCGCGGCGAGATATGCATCAGCTCCGCCAACCGCCTTTGCGACAGGTTCGCCGCCGACTTGGCGAGACCGCGCGCCTCCTCGGCAAAATGCGGGATAGTGACCGCGAGTGGGGGTAACGCGCGCTCGAAATCGAGCGTCTTCGCGGGGGAAAGCAGAACAATCATGGCTCAGGCGGTAGCCGTGGCCAACCCAGGCGTCAAACCGTCGATCTTCAGGCTTTGGGCGTGACCCATTCTCCCATTTCCAAGTGAACGTCGCCCAGGGCTTGACCATGCGCCCGAAAGTCATCTTCTGGGCCAGCAGCTTAGCTCGGCCGACCACGCTACGAAGCGAGTGGAAGGTTCGTCGTAAGTTTGCTAGCCCTTCGCCAGTATTGAGGGGGCGTAAGGGTGGATCAGACCGGGGTGGCGACCGCTCTATCAGAGAAGCGCCGGCGACCATCTCGCTGCGGATCTCGGCCGAGGGCGCTTAGGGGATGAGCGATCTGGAACCGCAGCCGGAAGCTCTGGTCTATGCGGCGGTTGGGGGTGATCGCCGGGCGTTCGAAACGCTGTTGAGACACCATTATAACCGCATTCACGCGCTCGCATGGCAGTTGACCGGCTCGCGAACCGACGCTGATGACATTGCTCAGGATGTTTGCTGTACGCTGGTGGAGAAGCTTCACAGCTTCCGGGGCGACGCCAAGTTCACCACGTGGCTCTGCGGCATCGTTTACAATGCCTGCCGTGACATGCGGCGGCGGAGACGGTCGTTCAGCGGCATGATGGAGCGGCTGACAGTCGTAGTAGGACTGGCGAACCCGACCGATGGGCGTGATTTGTTCGACGCTGTCTGGCTCAGGAGCGCAATCGCCCGTCTGAAACCCGCCTATCGTGACACGGCAGTACTGGTCGTGGGGCAGCAGCTCTCTCATGCAGAAGCAGCCTTGTTGCTGGGTGTCAGTGAATCCACCGTCGCATGGCGGATGCATGAAATTCGCCGCCTGCTTTCCGGGGACGAGCGGGAACGGAACTGAGCAGAGAAAATTTTGATCGACGTTCCAAGCTTTCCCGGTCGAGCCGCGTCCAAGTAATTGCGGACGATATCCGCTGCTGCTTTGCAGGGAGAGATTTAATGCGACGCTTCTATCCCATTTTGGCCGCCGGGTTGATGAGCCTGACGCTTATTTCCTGCGCCCAACAGGTTTCCGACAAATTGGGACCCACGGCAACTGCGCCGATGCAGGACATCATCGTTACTTCCAGCCGGGCCGATGGCGCCAACAAGCCGCAAGAGAGACGGGGCTTGGCCCGTGCCGAAGCGGCTGTAAATGCCTACGCACCGGCACCCCAGCCTCTGGCGCCGCCCGCCATTATGGCGCGCGAACGCAGCCCCTACCCGCCTTATTATCGCGACGTTGGGCGCGACCGGTTTGCGAACAAGGAAGAAAATGGCTTCAAGGTCGTGCGCGAAGAGCCGGTGTCGACCTTCTCGATTGACGTGGACACAGCCTCCTATGCCTTTGTCCGCGCCTCGCTCAACCAGAATGTCCTTCCCCAGCCAGCGGCGGTGCGCCCTGAGGAGATGATCAATTATTTCCCCTATGACTATGCAGCGCCCCAAAGCGCGAACCAGCCCTTTACCACCAGCATCGCCGTGCTGCCGAGCCCATGGACGGCGGGCCGGAAGCTCGTCCGGATAGGCGTGCGGGGCTATGCCATCCAGTCGAAGGCGCGACCAAGGGCGAACCTGGTGTTCCTGATCGATACGTCGGGATCGATGAACGCGCCGAACAAGCTGCCGCTGGTGCAACAGTCCCTCTCCATGCTGCTCGACCAGCTTGGACCAAATGATCATATCGCGATCGTCACCTATGCAGGAAGCGCAGACGTCGCGTTGGAGCCGACGCCCGCCAGCCAGAAGCAGAAGATCCTCTCAGTCATCCGTGCGCTCGGCGCGGGTGGAAGTACAGCCGGAGCGGAAGGCATACGGCAAGCCTACGCCCTTGCTGCGGCAAACATGGACCCGCACGGCGTCAATCGCGTGATTTTGGCGACCGACGGCGATTTCAACGTTGGCGTAACCAACACCGATGAACTCAAGGGCTTTGTCGAGCGCGAACGGACCAAGGGCGTCTTCCTGTCCGTCCTCGGCTTTGGCATGGGCAACTATAATGACGCGCTGATGCAGGCGCTCGCCCAGAACGGGAATGGCGCGGCGGCCTATATCGACACCATCGGCGAAGCGCGCAAAACACTGGTCGATGAGGCCAGCTCCACGCTGTTTCCCATTGCAAAGGATGTGAAGATCCAGGTCGAATTCAACCCGGCCGCCGTCGCTGAATACCGGTTGATCGGATATGAAACCCGCATGCTGAACCGCGAAGATTTCGACAATGACCGTGTCGATGCCGGGGATGTCGGATCGGGTCAGACCGTCACGGCGCTTTATGAAATCGTTCCCGTAGGCGGCCCGCGCGCGATCCCGCCGCTACGCTACAGCTCTTCCGCACCGCGCGTCCCTTCGCCCACGGCGGCGGCCAGCGAATATGGCTTCGTCAAAATCCGCTTCAAGGCGCCCAAATCGGACCAGAGCCGGCTTCTCACCACACCGATTAACCGTGCGGCCGAATTTGCCCGGTTCGAAGACGCTCCGCAGGAGGCGCGTTTCGCGGTCAGCGTCGCCGCTTTCGCCGAACTGCTAAGGGCCGGGCGTTACGGCGGATCGATGAACTATGACCAGGTGCTGCGCATGGCCATAGCGGCGCGCGGCCGGGATGAATTCGGCTATCGCAGTGAGTTCATCCAGCTCGTCCGCGCCGCCAAGACGGCATCCTCTATGGCGCCGCTGCAATGATGGGGAGCCGGGGCGCGCAACCGCCCCGGCACCAACAGTCCCCTTCCGAAATGCCGTTATTTCTCCCATAAGATCGCGTCATGATCCTGCATTTCCGCCTTGAACATCTTGTGCCAACCGCGCGCTGCGGGAGGATGTGAGTGGCGGATAGGGACGATCTCTCCCTGTCGTTGCCCGACCCGCCGCCGCCCGCGCCCGTGCGACGCGAGGCGGCGATCAATCTGGCGTTGCGGCGGTTCGACGGGGTGGAGGAGGCTGCGCCCTCAGTCAGAAGGCAGCCCAGCCGGCCGCTGCTGGCCCGGCCCTATCTGGGAACCGCCTTGGCGGTCTCCCTGGTGGCACTTATCGTCACGCCCACATTGTTGATGCGCAGCCAACGCCCGCATCAGGGGGGCGAAAAGGCAGAAGTCGCGCTGCCCGGCAAGCCGGGAGCAGCGGACATCGCCGAGAGGCCGCTTGTCCAATCGAAGCAGGCGCCAGCCGTTGAGCATGCCGAACCTTCGGTGGAGGCGCCCTTGGATCGGGCATCGGCTCCGCCATCGGGAGAAGCCGATGCGGAATTTCAGGGCCCCCCCACGCCTGCCGCTCCGAGCCCACCGCCGCCACCGGTCGCGGAAGCATCAGGGTTCGATCGTCGCGAAGCGCGGGAAGCGCCGCCGCCTGCTCAACTCAGCATGGCCTCTCCAGTCGCACCAGCAGCGCCGCCTGTGTCCAAGGCAGCAGGTCGAGCGGCGCAAAATGCAGATGAGTTTGAGGACATCATCGTCACATCCGCGCGGCGGAATCCTGCACGGCTCGATGGACGCGGCGACTGGAATGCCTGCACCGTAAACGACCCCAAACCGAATCTGGCCGCCTGCAAACAATATGTGAACCCGGCCGGAAAGGGAAAATCAGGCGTGGCGGCAGCGCATCTGGCAGATGGGCTCACCCTTGCCTGGCAAGGCGATACCGATGCCGCCATCGCAGATTTCGACAAGGCCATCGTCGCTGCGCCGCGATCATCTTTCGCCTACCTCAATCGGGGCCTCGCTTTTCAAAAGCGCGGTGATCAGGACAAAGCACTAGCGGACCTGGACAAAGCGGTGAGATACGCGCCCTATGAGGCGCGAACTTACTATAACCGCAGCATCTTGCTTCGCGAACGCGGGGACGTGAAAAGGGCAGACGCTGATCTGCAACGTGCCGTGGGCCTCGATGATCGGTACAGATCTCAGGAATAGGGATCGACCCTTCTTTGCCGTTCAGCGGTTAACTTGTGAGACCCAGCTTCGGACAGACGGGTTTGCCGTTCGGGACGCCCACGCCTGACGAATTGCAAAATGACAGCATGCAGTCGCTGTTGGCTATCCGTCGGGGCACTTGCAACATCTAGGCGGACTGAGGATCGCAGTCCATGGCGGGTCGCGAGTTCCGCTGTGTAAGGGGCCAACCTGATATCGCCGTGGCCCTACAACAGTTCTTCTCTTCGCGAATATTCCGAGGAACGTCGCCCCCTACGGAGCGTTGGCGCCTCTTAGGAGATGATCATGAAACTGCTTCGCTGGTCGTTCATTGGTGCAGCTGCTTACACGCTCTATCAGTTCATAAGGAATGTCGAGCGCGATCAATCACAGGTGACTGCCCCTACTGGCGCCAAGCAGGGTCTTGCCGCAATCTTCTCGACCCGAGAAGGCGCCGATCTTGCGGTCGAACATCTCGTCCAGGAACACCGGGTCGATCCTCTCGCGATCTTTGTCGAAGCGGTTGGTAACGATAATTCGGTGGGGGCGGATCGGAGTGGAGGCGACTCGCCGGCGCCCCGCTCGCCCGGACGTGACGACGCCCCTCTGAACGGCACGCTGCGGGTGACGCTCGCGACGGACGGCAGGCATGTCAGTCAGCTTCGCAAAGTGCTGACGGAAGCGGGGGCCGTAGAGGTTCGGATAATATAGCTGCGACATCCGCGAGCTGCTGCAATCGACCCATGGTGGTCATTCGGCCGGTATTGCAGCCTCTCACAAGCAGACCGGCAGCTGCCCTCTTCGCGCAACGCGATTGCAAGCGAGCAGACGCGGGACCGCCAGTTTCGGATTGAGCGGTCAGCATTCCTTCATGCTCCAAGCGGCATTTTCACGGCTTGAGCCCATTCACCGGAGATGCCGAACATGGACAAGACGTACCTCACGTTGGGAACTTTGTTTCTGGCTGCTTGCGGTCAGCCTGATTATGATCCTCGCGGAATGAAGCATGAGGAGACGTTGCTTTCCGTCAGCGCGACCGGTCAGGCAGACACAAGGCCTGACCAAGCGCAGTTCCAGGCGGGCGTCAACACATGGAGCAAGGATGCACCCGGTGCCAGCGCCGCCAACCGACAAATGATCGCGAAAATCGTAGTCGCTCTCAACCAGGCGGGGATTGCGGACAAGGATATCCAGACGCGCTCGCTGACGGTTCAGCGCCTCGACTGGGGCGATCGCAAGGGGCAATATCAGGCCGGCAACGTCATCAATGTTATCGTGCGCGATGTGGATCGGGCCGCAGCGGCGGTGGAAGCGGCGACGCGCGCGGGCGCCAATATCATGAGCGGGCCAGACTTGCGCCTGTCGGATCCTGAAAAAGCGGCGAACTCCGCTTATGCCGCTGCCTACAAGGCGGCGCACAGCCGAGCGCAGACATATGCGGACGCTGCGGGAATGAGGGTCGCGCGGGTGCTATCCGTCCGGGACGCGGGAGGCACGCAGGGGAACCGCTATCTTCCAGGCGCCGTGCCCTTGGCTCCGCCGCCAGTAGCGGTCGAACAGTCCGCCGCGAACGGATCGATGGCCCGCCTGATGCCCGGTGAAACGGAGAGCGCCGTCGCCATTCAGGTCGATTTTGCGCTCGTTCCAAAAGAAGGGAGCTAAGGCAGGGGTCACGGCGGCAACGACAATGCTTCGGGCATCATTCGCGCTGATTGCGGGACTAGCCCTCGCGCTCGCCTCATCGGCATATGCCGGGCAGGCGCAGGCGCTCCATGCCGAGATCATGGGCTGCGAGCATGGTTGCACTGTGGCGGCGGCGGGATGGCCGCTGCCTTACCTGATCGACTATCCCGGCATTTCCGTGGTGGGTTCAGCGAGCCTGACGGGCGCTCTGACCGGAGAAGATCAGTTCCGGCCATCGTCCTTCCTTGTGACGGCAATTTTCTGGGCGCTTTCAGCCTGGGCTGTCCAGTTATCGTGGAGCCGCAGAAGGAAGCGATAACGGCTAGGCGCTGATCACCTTGGCCGCTTCGAAGGGCCGGTCGATTTCAAGTCGTTCGGCGGCCGCCAGCGCATCGCCGAATCCTGAACCGCAGAAGACTGGAATGCCGCTGGACTCTATCTCCGCCAGCAAGGCAGCCTTGGCGCCCTGTTTGCAGCTTCCTTCGACATCCCGGATAAACACGGCTCCCACACGGTTTGGGAAGTCGCGTACGGCGCGCGCATAAATCTCGACGTCATGCTGGCCATTGTCGCCGATCAACAGGAACCGGAGCTGCGGATAAAAGGCGAGTATGGTTTCGATGGCCGCCAGCTTGTGGCTATCATGCGCCGTCTTGATCAGCTTGCCCGCATCAATGCCATAGTCGGCCAGGAACATGGGGCCGTGGGGTATGCTGTTCAGTTCCATGAATTCGGCTATGAAGCCGTAGAGGTTCCACGGGCTGGAGGACACATAGAAAAATGGCCGGGTCGGCGCACGATGATTATGGGCGATCATCTGGTATAGCTTCGCCGCGCCCGGCACGGCCAACCTGTCCCGAGGCTGGTCTACCAGCACCCGGCGCCAGTTCTTCAAGAAGTTCGTTGCGCCGGTTTCCACCACCGTATCGTCAATATCGGATATGACGCCCCAGTGATTGTCCGCAGCTGGCGCAAGGATAGGCACGGAAATGCTTGGCTGCTGCGCCTCCCGGTCAGGCGATGATATGGCCGCCGCTTCCCATCTGGTGGCATCGGGCAGAGGTTCATCGATAGGCAGTGCAAAACTGAAATAGCCTTCTTCATCCGTCCGTGTTTCGGCTGTCCCCCCGTAGGCATCGCATCGGACACGGACCCCCGGCACTTCCTCGCTATTGTAGATCGCCATCATCGCGCGCAAGCGGGACAGCGTTCCCTCTCCGGCATCAAGTGGCTTCCGGAAGCGCATCACACGTCCCGACAGGCGAAACTCGCGCCCGTTGCGATAGCCGGCATAGGTCAATAGCCGGATCTTGTGCGCAGGATCCTGATCGCTGACGATCAGGTTCGTTATCCGGTCAATGTCTGCTTCAAGGTCGACCGCGATGGCGTGGAGGAATGTGCCGAACAAGGAGCGTTGCCCGTTCATGCTTAGCCAACGTGATGGACGCCTGCCAGTTCCGCACCCGCCAGCTCTTGTCCCTGATGTACACATGGCGGTCTCCGGTGCGACCCATTTGAGACGCTCAGCCGCCGATTTTTCATGTCCAGCTACGGTCAGTCCGGTTTTCTGCGTCGCCCTCCAAGACATGGCGTAGCGCAGCCGCGCCACGGGAACAATTAGGCGGTTCTTGTCTCTAGGTCCCCGGCGCGGCAGAAGCCGTATCACGATGATCGAGTTTCACGCCCCAGCCGCTGACGCCCCGCAGTTGGCGCTATCACCCCTCCATCGAGCGGCCCTGCTCACCTTGCGTCATCTCGCCGAAGCCGGTCCGATCGGCCTCACGCCCAACAGGGCGATAAAGCGCTACTTCGTCACCTGGGCCGCCGCAGCCTTCAATTGGCCTGGCTACACCGCCGAAGAGCTTTATGCGATCAATAAGGTCCTAAACGAACATGACTTCCCGCCACTGGCCATTCTGCATGATTTGCTGCTGGCCGCCAAGCTCGCTTGCCACCGAAAAGGCTTCCTGCACATAACCAAGATAGGCAAGGATCTGTTGGAGCATCCGGGAAGCCTCTGGATTACCCTGGCCCAGCATCTGCTCCTTTCCGCCGGTCACGATGACATGCTGGAAATCGAATGGGTCTCGGTCCTCAACGCCGTGAACGTGGAAGCCCATTCAGGTGTGACTGACAAGCAATTCTGCGCCAGGCTGACGGGCGGCGACGATAAGGACTACCATATAAAATCGCTTGTCTATGCGCATGTCCTTCGGCCCCTTAGCTGGCTCGGCCTATTGCATGAGACCCGGCAAAGCCGGACTGAGCGTTTTTTCACGAAGACAGCACTCTGGCCCCTCACGTTGACGTTCGAAGGCGGCTCGCAGCTGTCATCAATCACGAAACATTAGAGCGGTTTTCGATCAGTCTGGATCATAGCCGCACGAGCTGAAGTAGTTGGCACATTCGGCGGGCTGGAAGATGTCGACGAGCGTGCCGATGAGGCCCCAGAGGCCGCTGACGGTGCGCTCGCCTGCTTTTCGGAGCATGGCCTTGAGGCGAGAGAAAGCCTTCTCGATCGGGTTGAAGTCGGGGCGGGAGGAAGCGCAGCGCTGCCCCTGCCGCCTCGATCCGGTCGCGGACAGCGGGGCGCTTATGGCTCGACAGATTGTCCATGATGACGACGTCGCCAGGCCGCAGCTCCGGTACGAGAACCTGCGCGACATAGGCTTGGAACCAGTCACCGTTGATCGGACCGTCCAGCACCATCGGCGCGACCATGCCGCTCATGCGGAGGCCCGCGACGAGCGTGGTGGTCTTGCGATGGCCATGCGGGTATCCCATCCGCAACCGCTCGCCTCTGGCACAACGGCCGTAGCTGCGGGTCATGTTGGTGGCGGTCCACGTCTCGTCGATGAATACCAAGCGTTCCGGCTCCAGATCGAGTTGGTTCTCGAACCAGTCGTGGCGCTGCCTCAGGACGTCGGGGCGGTCTTGCTCGATGGCATGCCCAGTCTTTTTTTGCGCGTCATGCCTCGTCGGGCGAAGAAGCGGTGCAGCCCGGCAACCGACACCGTCAGGCCCGCTTCGGCCAAGGCAATGCGCAGTTCTTCGAGCGAGATGTCCTTGCGCGCCTCCCACAAGGCCAGGATATCGGCGGCTCGCTCCTCCACTCGGCGGGATCGCATGTCGCCGCCTTGCGGCTTGGGAGCGAAGGCGCCGGTTTCCAGACGCTGCGCCTGCCAGCGAATGGCTGTCGATGGCGCAACCCCAAAGCGCGCCGCCGCTCCTCGGCAACTCAGCCCGCCATCAATCGCCGCCAGAAGCCGCGTGCGCAAATCCATCGACAGAGGGCGACCCATCCATGCCGGCCTCCTTCACCAGCACAGATTCTGAATCACAAATCAGACCGGAGGGAAATCCCTCATCGATTCAAAACGGTCGAAAACCGCTCTAATCGGGCGAACAGCGGCGTCGGGAGCGACCCTTCTTTGTCGTGTTGCGGCCAAACTTCGCGGCCCAGGTCCGGAAGGGCGGCTATTCGAACCACACACCTCAATGGCCGATGGTCGCTATGAGAGCATTTTCAAATTGACCGTTTACGGTCAATGGCTCGGAAAATGCGGCATCAAAGGACAAGAGCGTTTTCGCTCAAAGTCAAAACGCTCTAAATCCCAATGCAAAGCGTCATGCGCGTACCGGAGCGAGGAGCAATCTCGAAGACAAATCGTTTTATACTGATGCCTCAGCCCCTCCCAACACCCGACAGATTCAAGCAGTCCATCAGACGGCAGGTGATCCGCCTATTTAATGATGTTGATCGCGGAGAAACGCCTGTGCGAAGAAGTGCCAACGCGCTTTTCCATCCCCGCTCCGTCGTGTGGCGCGTTCACGGAGACGTAGGCTCGATGATGGTGGGCGGAATCACCAGTCTACTGATGCAAATGCTTCACCCCTCTGTGCTGGCGGGCGTTTGGGATCATTCCAACTTTCGCGCCGACATGCACGGCCGCCTTCGTCGGACCGCGCGTTTCATCGCGACCACAACATTTGACGATCGCGAAGCCGCTTATGTGGCGATCAATCGCGTGCGGATGATCCATGAAAAGGTCACCGGCGTACTGCCAGATGGCACGCCTTATCGCGCCAGCGATCCTGAATTGCTGGGGTGGGTTCATGTGACTGAAACCACAAGCTTCCTCGCGGCGTGGGTCCGCTATGGGAATCCTCTGATGTCTGCTGCCGACCAGGATCGATATTTTGCGGAGATGGCTGCCATCGGGCACGCCATGGGTGCGGATCCTCTGCCAAGGTCGCAGGCGGAGGCACGCGCAATCATCAAGGCGATGCGGCCACAGCTCAAAGCAGATGCGCGCACTGAGGAAGTCGCGAAACTTATCTTGGGCCGACCAGGGATTAGTCCAAAGGATTTGCCGAGAATGCTCGCGATGCAGGCAGCGGTAGATCTGCTGCCAAACTGGGCACGACGAATGCACAAGCTTTCCACGTCGCCGCTCGAGCGGCCGCTTGTGCGGGCCGGGACATTTGGTGTGGCACAAACTTTACGTTGGGCGTTTCGATGACGACGCACGACCCTTATCGGACTCGCAGGCAATTGCGTTCCACTTCCTGCCATTCGTCAATCCACCGAAGACCCGTGATTAGTCAGACCGAGTTGAGGGGACCGAATATTCAATCATATCCTCGCCATCAGCCTGTCGGAAGCCGCCGAGCGGAGGGAACAGTCGTGGGCAGTTCCCACATGGGCCGATTTACGATGATGTACGCCGATCGTGGCCGAGCCAAAGGAAGTCGCGATGCTGCTGATTGCGTTCGGAGCTCTTTGCATGATTGCAGGGGTCCTCGTGGCAACCCTGAATACACTGCGGCGTGGTCGCCTCAGTCAGTTCCGAAGCGTCAGACGCCAAGCTAGACGCGGGACGTTGGAGCCGAGCGGTCAGGGCGATCGGTTAAATCTCATCGGGGATCTGCCGGGCATTGGCTTGATACTTATCGGTGCAGTGCTGATCTTTTTTGGCGCATCGAAGTAGTGCACTCCAATGATCGGCAGCCCCCCACTCTTTCACGACGTTCAGACCATAGTTTTGGTTGCTCAGCTGCAGACCGTCCGGTCATGGTAGTTGAGCAATCAATGTATTCAGTTTCGATGAGGCACTCGGAATGTGGGCCAACACCGGGACCAGCTTTTCGCAAGATTGATTTTTGCAAAACTTATCGAATGCCGTCCCGCTTCAAGGCTGGAGGCAGGAATTTGTCTACTTCTCCATCATTAAAGGTATAATCTTCCAGCTTCTGTAACGCCGTTTGCGCCTTGAGATACGCTCGTGAGGTTGTTCCAGGGGCGGACTTGTAAATTGCAGCGAGAGAAGATTGCAGATTGTCGCGCCGCTCCCGGGCAAGGTCTTGGGAAATAGCTTTTGCCTGCATGTCCGTCAGCAAAGACAGATAGGACTCGCGAATTGCCCATATGTCCGCAGCCGTGTCGCGGTGCTTCTGAGCAGTAGCACCCGGATCGAATCCCTTCATGTAGCCGGAGAGTATCAACGTCACGAGAGACACGAGAGCGGTGATCAGCTTCAGCCAGAAATCCTCCGTGAAGAGGATCGTCAGCGTCCCCGACGTCGTGATTGCGGCGAGCACTATCTGTGCGATCTTGAAGCGCGTCAGAGTGCGTGAGCAGATGTCCGCCTGCTTCTCATGCGTCTTGTGGGTGTAGACCACCCTCGCGAAGCATTCCCTGACCTGCCCGGTCAGAGCATCATCCTCAGGGATAGGTTGGTCCAAAGATCTCTCTCCACTTATTCCGGGCGGTTGTGGGTCGGCTGTTCACCTCATGGTCTATAGCACTAACCGCGGTCACGTATCCTGTGGCTGCGGGTGTCTGGAAGTTTCCCTTCTTGTAAACGTAGGATCCGCTGCCTGGCGCACGCCAGTAGGTCTGCGATTTGTCGATCTGGGAAAGATAGAGGAAGAAGTCCCGCACGAGATAATCATGATAGAGATAGGATTTGTCACGATACTCCCAGTCCGAGATGAACTGGTATGCCAACGTATCTATGAGCATGCCGCTGAGCGGAACTCCGTGCCGATCTCGCCAAATCCGAGCCATCCGGCAAATGGCCTTCAGATTGCCATTCGCCGTGTAGGTGTTTCGGCTGGCGAATGCATCCATCTCCTTGCGGGGATCACAGGTTTTCCACCTGCCTCCGTTATTAGAATCGGCGAAGGTGAAGCTCTTGTCATTGTTCTCGAACACGGAGAGGATTTCAAAACGGATGCCGTCGTCGAAATTGATGGCGACGACCTGTCCATCCGCGCCGGTATAGGTCGTGGGGTAGGTTGTCGCGATCGAGTTCTTGACGGCCTGCAATAGCGCGGACTGACCGTTTGACAGGTAGTCGTCATACTTCTTGTAGACGGAGTATGGCAGAGTGAAAGCGACGTCGAGGTCGCTTACGCCGTGAGCAGCGGTGTCTCGCCCGTAGGAACCGACGTATAGGCTGTGGGAGGTTTCTGATTCCGTATTCCAGAAATCCCTGTTTAGTTGCCTGGTGATCCGCTTGTATCGATACGAGATTGTGCCAATCGTACCCGAAGGGATCAGGTAGTTACTGCGGAAAGCCCTGAAGTTGTCTGCTACGCTCATGCTCCCGACTTTCACAGACCGAAACGAAAATACAGATCAAAAAGCGAACCATCCATAGGTCGTGTCGGTCTAGACATCTTATTGGCCGGGACCAAATTCGATATCGGTGATGGTAGCGGTGGCCTTCCCCTCCGCCCACTCGGACGGCACGCTCTTGGCATTATAGAAGTGACCGTTTTCATTCTGCCAGATGTAGTTCGGACGAAGGGGGGTGTTGTTGTCCGAGGAGTAGCTGTTCTCAACAACCCACACCGGGCTGTATTCCTCCTCTGCGATCGGCTTGCCCTGTTCGTCCTGGAAGACAACCTTGACCTTCACGCGATTCAAGGTTCTGTTTCCGTTGTTCTTGATCTTGAAGTCAACGCCTGGAACCCGACCGTCCAACATGCTGTCGAAATACTTCGTCTCAAGATCATAGAGATTCAGATTGTCTCTGATGTAGGTGGCTTCCTCAGTCGACGGTCCATCCGACTCCGTGCCTGGAATGTTCGCGGCGCTGCCCGAAAACGCGGAAGCTCCGTCGGCCATCGGAATCGCATTGTCGGCAGAAATCCCGCCGAAGCTCTTGAACATCGTCCATCCGATAATGCTAGCCGCGATTACGACGGCAACTGCGGCAACCGTCCTCGCTGGGCCGTCGTCTGTGCCAAACAGCGACTGCTCTGCCGCGCGACGCTCCTTGACGCTGGCGTATATCAGCAGGCCGACACCCAAAGCCAGGATCAGCCATCCCCACTGCAATTGAACTGTTCCGGCGGCAGCCTTTGCAACGCCAGCAAACGGATTCCCTTCGAGATCAGCCATGTTGCTGCGCATCTGTGACAGCCGATACTGGAGGGTGGCGAACTGGTAGGCGAGAACCACGCCCGCTGCGATTCCTGGCCAGAAGACATCTTTTTCGCGGGTGTTGACGGCCATGGCACCGCTGATGACCGCCAACGCCAGGATGGACAGCGCGACCAGGTTGCTTCCGTCATTGAAGAGGTTCACGTTCCCAAGAAATGGCAATGTTACGATGGGACAGAACAGTCCCACTATGAGCAGAGCAGCACCTCCCAGTGCCAAATTCCTATTTGTCATGAATCCCCCAGTCCACTCCGCGGACCAAACAGCGCCGGTCCCTCATTTACTCCCATATTCCATAGGTTTCCATCGATCAATCTGTTGTAGTTGGACCTGTTGCTGCCTACGCTTTAGTCATCCTCAGTGAAGGTCCACTGCGCTGCGGGCCCGAACGGAAGCATTACGCTTGCAAGACCGCCAAAGCCTTCATGTCTGGTCCTTCCGCCTGCCCGCCCACCGCAGAGGAAGCTGGTAAGGCGGCCAACCGCAGCCCCGGTGCTAGCACGGTAGGATTAACGTCGCTCGCCAGTTGTTGCCGTGGTCGCGCCCACATTGACGGTGGGGCCGCCAACGCTATCTCTGCCCTAGGCAGGTTCAAAGCGGGCATCTTATGTGTGCAGAAAGGGCCGAAATACTTGTGAATGGTTCATCATTTGTTCTAGATTTTTCGTTGCACTCATGGAATGCACATCCCGGCGCCTCTGATGAATCAGGTGTCGCCATTAATGCTGACACGGGGGGCCAAGTTTGCCGAAGAACATCGTGATCTACTCGGACGGCACGGGCCAAGACGGCGGCGTTCGACCCGAGCAGCGTATGAGCAACATATTCAAGATGTATCGCGCGACGAGACCTGGCGCGGATAGTGAAGTCGATCCTCGCGAGCAAGTCGTCTTCTACGATCCCGGCCTTGGAACCGATGCCGGGGCCACGGGGCTGACGTCTCTCCGACGCGGCTTCACCAAGCTGCTTTCATCGGTGACCGGGCGCGGTATCACGACCAACATTGCGGATTGCTACGAGTTCATCATCAATCACTATCGTCCAGGCGACCGGATATGGCTCTTCGGCTTCAGTCGAGGCGCTTACACAGCTCGGAGCGTGGCGACCGTACTGCGCCTGTGCGGTGTAGCCACCAAGACGCCGGATGGAGACCTGCCCCGTTTTCGGCTGGGCGTGCGCGAGGTTGCCGAAAGAGCCGTCATCCGTGTCGCCGAACATGGTGCAGGGCATCCGCGCGTAAAGTATGAAGCGGAACGGGAGGAGCTTGCTCGTCGATTTCGGATCGACCACGGTTCGGACCGGGATGGTGAGGCAAATGCCGCACCGTACTTCATCGGCGTCTTTGACACGGTCGCCTCTCTCGGCGCAAAAGGCCCGTTGCGCATCGTTCTGGGAGGTCTCCTCGCTCTGCTCGTGCTCGGCGCTGCCGCATTGATCGCGACGCTTACGCATGAGCTGATCCACTTTGGGTGGACAACCTCATTTGTTATCGCTGCCGCTGTCATCGGGACCGTGGCGGCATGGTCGTATCTGAGGCCATCACTGAAGATCTTCATTCCATCGACGCAGTCTCAGCGCAGGACCTTTCATTTGGCGCAGTGGAGCGGTCGCGATTATGACAAGCTACTCGGCAAGGCTGTCGCATACGCCCGACATGCCATTGCGATCGACGAGAACCGGGCCGACTTCCCGCGTGTGCCTTGGGGGCCGGGCTCAGGGGTGCAGAGCCGCCCCGAGGTTGAAGGCGAACCGAAGCCGTTCGTGCAGATGTGGTTCGCGGGGAACCACTCCGACATCGGCGGAAGCTATCCAGAAGCGGAATCCAGACTGTCCGACATCGCGTTGGACTGGATGCTGAAGGAGGCACGCTCCGTCCCGGATCCACTGATCGTCGACGAGAGACGCATCCGCATCTTCCCGGCCCCGGATGGCGTGCAGCATGATGAGATCGCAGGCATGAGCGACACCGTGCGTCAACGCACGCCCACCTGGCTGCGCTGGCTGACCCGCTCGATCACATGGAAGGAAAGCCCGCGCAGCCCCAGGAACGACGCCACCATGCACCCAAGCGTAGCTGAACGCTTCGCTACGACGAGCGTCCCTCGGCAAGGTGGCGATGGGCCATACCGCCCTCCAGTGCTGCGCGAACATGAGCTCTTCCGGAAATTCTATCGATGACCGTTGTCATCAAGGCGAAGCGCTCGAGAGAAGCGAGAATCTTTAGGCTGCGACTGCTGTCGGCGGCGATCTCAGGAATCATGGCGATGATTCCGACCGCACCGGCCAAATCGAGCCAGGCCGAGCTTCACACGTTCCACTGCCTGCATGGCTGCCCTATCGGGGCTCCCGGGATCGACGACATCGTGGTGCGCGAAATCTACACCTTGGCGTCGAATGACCTAACCAAGTTGGCTGACTGGGTCGCTTATCGCGTCACGCCCTCGTCAATCGGGCCATCGGGCGAGCGAAAGTGGGCGGCGGATCCTTGGCTCGACTTCGAGGAGACGCTCGAACCCAAAGACTATGAGGGCGCCTCGCAAGCCCTTGGGGTAGATCGCGGACACCAAGCGCCGCTTGCCGGGCAGTCGGGCACACCGTTCGCGGCTGACACGAATCTGCTCTCCAACATCACGCCTCAAGGGTCAGCTTTAAATCAGGGTGCCTGGCAGCGACTGGAGGCACAGGAGAACGATCTCGCCCAAGCTAAGAACATTGCAGTCTATGTGCTGACTGGACCCTTGTTCGAGCGCGTTCTGCCACCTCTGCCGGGAGCCGATGAACGCCATCGCGTACCCTCCGCCTACTGGAAGGTGATAGTAACGCAGGACGGTCGGATGGCGGCCTTCATCATGGATACCGGCGTAACTAGGACATTCGACCATTGTGAGGCGCGCGTCACGCTCGAAGACATCGAGTTGAGGTCGCGACTCTCACTTTTTCCGCGCCTGGCAAGTCGATCATTCCGCGACCTTTCCCCAGAACTGGGATGCGCATCGTGATCGCAATCGGTGCCGGGCAAGCTGGGCGATCCATCACCTGCCTCCTGTTCGCCCTAGTTATCAGCGGCTGCGCCTCGACACCGTCCGCCGATCTAACCGGCTTCGGACGAGCCGCATCGATATTGCAGGCCGATGTCGCAACAAGTTTCGCTGAAGCGAACAAGTTGACGCGCTCCGTCGAGGTTGACCGGTTCGTTCGCTCAGGTGCGATTGGCCTGTCGGAACGTCGATTCCCGTCGGCTGTCTCGGCCGACGTGGCTGCTAAGTGGCGCGATGCGCTCGGCGATCTCGCCCGCTACGGCAATTTGCTAGCCACCCTTACGGGCCGCAACCGCGGCAGTGTGCAGACCGATGCCTTCCGAGAGCTTGGCGTGCAGCTAAACTCGGGTCCGACCACAGCCGATCTCGATCCGGGTATCACGGCGGGCTTCGCCGCCTTGGCGGGTGCCCTGGTCGATCTGCGGGCACAAGCTAGCGCGCGAGACATCCTGCGGCGTACCAACCCCGATGTCCGTGCCCTATTGACTGCGATGGCCGATGCCGTCGGCAAAAGCGATCGGGAAGGGCTTCGGGGCACAGTGGCGTCAAACTGGACCACGGCGTTGGCTGTATATCAGCGCGCCTATGCCGAGGCTGCTACTATGAAGGCCGATGCGCGCCAGCGGCAGATTGTTGCCGACTACCTGATGGGCATCGACAAGCGGGACGGGCAACTTGCCGCCCTGGCCGGCCTCCGCGCATCGCTGCTTGGCCTAGCCGACGCGCACGCTGCCGCTGCGAACGGATCGAGGCGGCCATTTGACGAGGTGCTCAAAGACATAAATGATCGGCTGGAAAGGACCGAGGCGACCTATCAGGCTATAGACAAGTCGGGAGAAGCGAAATGAACGACAAACCGCCAACGGGAGCCTCAACGAACCCTGATCTTCAGATGATGCACAGTGATCTCATCGCCTTGGTACGGAGTCTGGAGCAATCTATAGACACAGCGCCTACTGCTGCCGCGATTAACGCCATCACTGAACAGTTGGCTGAGGTCAATGCACGCGTCACCGCAACGGGACGGGTACTCTTCGCACAGCAGACGGATGAGATCGCCCATCACGTGAAGGCCGTCACCGCGGCGCTGCCCGGCATAGAGAGGGAGATCGCCGATCTCCAGAATTACGAGGGTATGGTTCGCAGTGTTACTGCGCTGCTCGGCTTCGTCGATGAGGCAGTCCGCGTGGCCACGCTGGCATGTTGATAAGGTCAACTTGGGGGAGCCGAGAGGCCATCTAACGAAGGCGCCGGCCTTTAGAGGTCGACCCTTTATCGCCACTCAGCCCCCGATCTTCGGGCCTCAGGAGCCGACCTTCTGCTATTGGTGGCTGTCGACCGCTTGCAGACATAAGGTTGGGTGTGCGACAATACCATTAACTGCTGATGGGCTTGATGAAAATTTGGACGTGGATAGTTCGTTGCTTATACGTCGCGCTCGTTGAACCGGACCGCTCCTACTGTGGATACGCAATCCAAGCCCGCTTACAAGCCATTTGTGCCAAACCCCAAGAGTCTGTGCCTGTGTGGATCGGGCGGGCGCTTTCAGAATTGCTGCAAAGGACGCTTGCCAGGATTCAGCAACGGTAAGAAATGGCGTCACGCTGCGGAGCAGAAGCGCTGGGCGGACATGGTGCGCCATCTACGCGCCGACGTCACCCAATATACAATCTGGCACCTCAGCCACACGGCACCCGCGCTTGGTTCGTCCTGTATGGCGGTTTGCACCAGCTCAGGAGGTCCGCTTGACCTGCCTCGCGCGGCCCGCGTCATAGGCAGCAAGCCATTTGGTGCGCACCAAATCGTAGAGGCTCGCGGGCAACATGCCGTAGGCCACAGTGCCGTCCTTGTCGCCGGGCACCGGCCGCAGGTCGGGGCCCGGCCACTGGAATCGATTGGCTTCGGTTAGGACAATCCATGAGCGTGAGTCATCGAGACCGAGGCGCACCTTGGTCCGCGTTGGGATCTCGACCGCAAGGCGATCGTCCGCCGGCGGAGCGTGAGTGATTGGGAGCGCCGTCACGATCTGCTGGCCGTCTTTAGTCGTCGTCGTGAGCAGGACAGCGCACGGCCGATCCTTTCTTCCGTCTTCGACGCCAGCCTTGGCTTCATGGCTCCAGAGAAACGAGTAACGAATTACGAGACCGGGTAACGGGACTGGAAGTGGCATCAATGATCCCGGGTCTCGTCATCGAACTGGGCGGCCTCGGACGGTATGCGCGCGGCGGCGACGGCCGCGCGGTCGTCATCGGTGAAGTCGCTGAGAGTCATAACCTCGCGATCGCGGCTCTTGAGCCGTTGATACTCCGCGTGTGACATGAGGACCAGGCTATCATGGCCGTGATGTGTAATAGTAAGCGGCGCTTCCAGCGCTTGGCGGCTAATGCGACCGAACGACTTCGAGGCTTCGACGGAACTGACAGAATGGGACATGGTGATTCTCCTATCCGGAAAATACGGATTTTCTGGAGAAATTTCAAGCGCGGATTGAACTGCGTCTGAAGGCTCCTCGGTTAGGCGCCTGTCTATCGCATCTTGTCAGGAGGCCCGCGCTCTGGCGAGTTCGGACCTTCCCGACTTTTGCTTTGTTGGTCCCTCGCGATCCGCACTCGCTCGACCGCGTCCTTCAACACGCGATCAGGCACGGTTTCAATGGATGGTCGATCTTTCAGGAACGTTCGCAACTCCCGCGCAAGTTCCTCGTCACGCGGATCTCCGGAACCATCCAGGCGGGCGGCAGCCCCTTCATATTGTTCTCTAATGCTGGCCCAACGCTGCTTCGCCTGAGCAACAAATGGCGGCGGTGTTGCTTTGCCGGTAGCGATCGCCAGAGCTTCCCGAGCCTGACGCAAATCAGCCTCGGTCGGCTGCCGCGACACACCGCGCCGGAGCTTCTCCCGCATTTGCGCGAGCGCCATGCTGGTGCCGGCTCTGCCCTGCCCTCGCGTCCAGCGCGGCGTCGCTTCACATTCGACGCCCCGACTCCGCAGCGCCTCTGCGAAAGCGTCCCGAAATTTGAACAGATCCTCCCGCCGCGGATCGAACCGCTTGCCGTCCATCCCCTCGGCCTCAACCGTCATATGCACGTGGGGCCGTGGTGTGTCGGTGTGGAGCGCCATCAGATAATCATGATTGTCGCCTAGGAGCCGTTCCGCCGTTTCGCGGACGGATTGCCTCACCGTCTCAGGGTCGGTACCCTCCGGCATCGAAAAGACCATGGACACCGCGGAGACCGTCGCACGCTGCCGCCAGTATAAAGGATCAGACCACTCCTCAGCGAGCTGCTGGACATCCGCTTTGTCGGTGAGCAGTTCGCCATCGCGGGTTTCAAGCGCGATCTCACCCTTACGCCCAATATAGGCAAGGTGGGCACCGAGATGGTCGGCTCCCTTTTTGCGCCCCGTCACCTTTACCAGCACCTCAGGCGCCTTGTGAACGACGCGGGCCAGGACGGCACGGGGATCGGCGCGGGGCGCCACCACATGTCCCGCATCCTTGCCGAACCCCTTCTGATTCAGCAGACGCTCGGCATATCTGAGATTAGGGTCCCCAAATACGCGCGGCTTGAAGGTCGGCTTCAGCACGCCCCACAGTTCGTCCTCGCGCTCGCCGAACGACATCAGTCAGCCACCTTCCAATAGCTGAGGTCTCCGCGCAGGGCTTCCCCCAAGGCGGCGATCTGGTCGTTGACCTCCTGACGCATCTCGATGATGCGCCGAAGCTCGCCTTCGATTTGCAGCCCATTGTCGGCCAGTGCGACCGTATTGCCGGCACGCGTGGCCTGATTGAGATTGCGGCCAATGCGTTGCAACTGCTTGCGCACCAGGCCGAGGCTCTCACGGAAGCCTGCATCGACACTTCCCTTCAGACCAAGATGGCGGCGAGTCAGGGCCTTGACCCACCCTGCCCGATCCGTTCCGCGCTCGGCCGCCCGCGTTTCCAACACCGCTATCTCGGCATCGGTCAGGCTGATGGTGACCCGGTTGGTGCTGCGCTCCACTTGGGGTTGCACAAGTGGCGCGTCGCCTGCCTGCCGAAGAACCTGAGCCAGGACGGATCGCAGCAGGGCGCTACGCCCTCCCCTGCCCGCGGCCAGCGCATCAAAAGCGTCGAGCGTGGCCCGATCGAGCCGAATGGTAAGGTGCGCTTTGCCATCCTGAGATGCGTTTGCAGTTGTCATCCTCGTCCCTTGTCCGTGATGCCACTGTGTTACAATTGCGACCCTAACCCCTATCCTGCCATCAAAGCAACCCCTTATAAAACCATGCGAATCTGTGGCCCTGGCCACAGTGCTCTACCATGGCCGGAACGCTTGAGAACGCGGAAAAGAAGGGGCGCTGGGATTTAGCGATCGAAGCGGACAAGGCGCGGCTGGTCTTCGCCCTCGAAGTGGATCAGCGCCTCAACCAGGCGGCCACTTTTGCCGCCGACAACAATAGCGCGTGCACCATCGGGGCACTCCGCTCCCGGGCGGGACCGCTTCGGCTGTAACGGCCCTTCCCGTGTCGCAGATGCGGAGCCGGAGTCATGGGAAACCTGCTGCACCGGAGCGAGGTTGCCAGCTTCAAGATCAGCAAGCGGCATGGGGACGGGGCGCGACAGGCTTTCGCAGCCAGCAACGGTGACCAGGCCAGGAGGCGTGGCATCCAGAAACGCCATCACGGTTTCGGGATCGTTGGCGGCGGCTTTCATCAATGCGACCGCGCCGCGGACCGGAATATCATTGAGGCGGGCGGCTATATAATCAGGTGCCGAGGCGAGGCTGTGCAGACGGGAGAGCCTCGCCCGATCCCGGCCTGTGGCGCGGGCGAGATCGACGATGCTCATGCCCGACGCTACCTGATCGGCAACGAAAGCGATCATGTCCTGTACGGACAGCTGTTCGCGCTGATCGTTCTCGATGAACTGATCGATCCTGATCTGGCCAGCATCCAGAACTTCGCGAAGGATGGCGCGGACGGGCTGGCCGAGCTGGAGGCACGCACGCCAGCGCCGCTCGCCGAACTGAATCATGTAGCGCCTATCATCGTCCGCCGGTGCGACGATGATGGGCTGCAGCTGCCCTCTGGCTCGGATGGTTTGGGCAAGTGCGTCGATCTCTTCCGGGCGGATCGCGCGACGCACATTGTGGGGATCGGGATAGACCTGCTGCGGTTCGAGCAGCAGCACCCTCTCTTGGGCAGCAACTTCATCCTTGGCAGCGAATATGTCGAAGTTGCCGAAATCCATCAGGCGCCAATCCTCTGCAATGCCTCGTCCAGGAACGCCTGCATCGGCGGCAGGGACGATCGTACATCCTTGTCGAACCGCCAGACCGGGACGCCGGCCTGCACGGCCTGGCTGTAATGGGCGCGGTCAGGAAGATGCGTGGAAAACAGATTACGGCCGATCTTAGCCTTTAGCTCAGCCAGCATCGCCTGCTGATTGCGATCATTAGCCTTGACCCGGTTGGCGACCAATCCCGCAATCCGGATCGGCGTTTGGCGACCGCGCTGATTGACGGTCTGGATCGAGTTGGAAAGCTGCTTGGTGGAATCGGGTCCAAACGGTCCCAGTTCGACCGGCACGATCAGATCGTCACAGACCATCAGCGCCGCCAAATTGAGCCAGCTCCATGCCGGCGGCGTATCGATCACGCAATAATCATAGGCAGCCTTCAGCGCCGGGAAATTTGCGCGGAAGCAAGTCAGCGCCTTGCCATAGTCGGCATCATATTCTCCGGCCATACGGTTGGAGAATATGGCTCGCTGCAATCCCTCTGACGGAACATAACCCGGCTCGAACAACGGCTTGCATGAGCCAAGCTGCTCGAAATCGCGCAGCGCGGTCGAAGCGTTGCATTGCCGATCAAGGTCCAGCACGAGAACACGGTGCCTAGCATCGGCAAGGTGCCAGGCGAGATGGCAGGCGATCGTGGTCTTGCCCGCGCCGCCCTTCTCGATGTTAACCGCGATCGTTTTCATCGGCGGTCATTCCACCATGACTGGCGGGCATGCCACCAGGTCTCGGCATCCTCATCGCGGATCCGAGAGCCTCTGCTCTTGCTACCCGCACCAAGAAACATGACGACGAACAGCAGGAAAAAGAAAAGGCCAGCTTGCGCTACACCGCTCATGTCCTTCCACCTCCTCAAGATTGCCCGGCGGCGGCGCGGCCTCGTCGCGCTGCCGCCTATGGACGAGCAATCAGCCGACGATGAGCCGAGCTGGCGCATAGGATAATCTCCCGGCGGCGATAACTCAACGAATCCGGCAAAGGATTCAGAGGCTTAAAGCGCAACCCAGATCGGCTGGGTCAAGCCGGGAGGGGCCGCAAAAAGCGGCCCCGCTCCTTTACCGGTCGTGATTTTCGCTGGCCTTTGCGAGGACCGCGAGGCCGTCGGCGATCAGTTCAACCGTGTAGCGTTTGCCGTCAGCCGTGTCGTAGGAGTTCTGCCGAACTCGCCCGGTGACGTGGATCAGATCCCCCTTGTCGATCTTGGTTGCGCGCTCGATCAGGCGACCGAACAGCGTTACTTCATTCCAGTGGGTGTCGGTGACCCACTCACCATCTTCCTGGCGGTTGTAATTGGCGGCGACCGAAATCTTCGCCACCTTCTCATGCTCCGTGACCTTGTTGACGCGGCCGATAATGCGAAATTCAGCGATGTTCTGCATGGGACATTCCTCTTGCTCGATCAGGCCAATTCCTGATGGGGTCTTCAAGGGAGCAAGGCTGACGCGATCCAGAAAATAAACGGAGGGTCCGCACCGCGGAAGCCGTAGCCCTCAAAAGGGCGGTTATTTTCTTGATCGTAGAAGGCGGCCTGCGACCATACCCCATCGCAAACAGGAATTGCGCGGTTGAGCAAGGGCGATCGACACAGAATATCGTTCAAAAGCATCATCATAGCTCAACACTGGGGTGGATGCGCATCGAGGTGGTAACCGACGGCGCCTGACCACCATCCGGAACACTGGGTGCGCGTCACGGCCAATGTGAATGTGGCAGTCATCCGAAGTGCGTGCGCTTACGCAATCCGACCGGGCACAGAGCCGGCTCCGGCATAATGCCAGCATCTCGTGCGCGGGCTGGAACAAAGAGAACGGACAAATTGCCGTGTGGCGCCTGCCAGTCAAAGGCCATGGACTTGCCGGGCTCGATGCCCGGCCGGTCCAATCGGCGCGAAAAACGGAAAGGAGAGAGCGTCGCCGCCGTCCCGCTGTATCAGTAGCTGTCGTCCCGTTTGCGCAGGTACGGCATGAACGATCCGGCCTCTGATGCAGGACATCCGCTCTCCATAATCGCCTTCGTCGATCGCCGTGAAACCGCCGTCCTCATCACGGATGATATGTTGCGGATAAAAGCTGCTGAGCGCCCTGGTCGCGGCGTGGACGAAAGCCGCGATGGTGGTGGACTGTGCGGTGAAAATGGCGGGATGGTTGATGGTCATATGTGCCTCCTCATCTCGACCCTTTTTGAGGAGCGCCGCGCATGCGGCTCGTGTCTGGGTCAACGACGGCACTGCCGCCGAAGCGGGGAGCGCAGGAGCCGATTTTTTCGCGGCCGGAACGAAGCAAGGCGGAGTGGAGGCCGCGAAAAAATGGGAGGTGCCGCTCATCGTTTTCCCAATCCCGGTGCGCATGACATAATGGGCAGTCTGCAAGACACTTCTTTGCTGATCGGTCCTGCGAGGCGTAGCGGCGTGCGGACCGAAGGGTCTGCGCGGCACGCGAGCGAGCCGGCCAGGGCGTTCTGCTTTCAGCGCAAACGCAAGAGGGGAGCCGCCCCGAGAGGGACGGCTCCAGTGCTGATTCACTCTGCGGCTAGGACGATGTCCGGCAAGGCATCGGCGGCATTGAGGCTTTCCTTGTCATTCTCTTCACCATCGCCACTTTCCTCATGGCTCTTGCCACGCTCGATCTCGACATCAGCATCCACTGCATCGATCTCGGGTTCTTCCGGCGTCACAAGAACCGGCGGGAGCCATCCGCGACCGGGGATGCGCTCCGCACAGCTTTGAGCCAGAGCGTCACGCTTCATCTTAGCGCAATTTTCCGCTGTGTCCGCACCACATGCCTCGGTCAGCGCCGACAGCAGCGCCTTCTTGCTGATCCGGCCGAAAAATTCGACGCCGCCTTCCCAATGCTTGCGCATATCGAGCTTCGCCGCGCGCGCGATCCGGTTAGCGCTTTCGAGCCGTTCACGGGAGCTATATTTACTCTGAGTGGCGTTGAGCAGCGCCCCGGAGCATGCCGCGAGCATGCGCTGCACGTCCTTTTCGCTGAGCGACATGATCCACACGAAACGATGGGCAGGATGCTTGGGGGCCGCTCCGATCAGATCGGCCACACCATCAAAGGCCGACGCCATTTCCATGCTGTTATAATCGAAATGCTGGCATGGCTCCTGCAGGTCCGTCCCAACCCGAAGCTCCACCGCATGTTCGGCAGCAAAGCGTTCCGTCACGATCGGCAGAAGCGCGTCGAGCAACACGGCAAAGGCGAGCGACTGATTGCTGGCAACCTCGCTTTGCAGGGCCATGGTTCGCATCCGGGTCAATTCTTCCGTCATGCGGGCATCATAGAGCGGACGAGGCGCGGGCACGCCGTTGGTGTCATGTGCCACGGCGCGCTGCGCCTTGATGCTATAGTGGCTGATGTTGATCTGCCCCTGATGGCCAAGCACCATGAGGATCCGGCCCGATGCTTTCGCCTCGTCAGAGAAATGATGCTCGACGGTGCCGATCTGCTCGATTTCCTCCTCAATTTCCATGAGGATATCGTCATATTCCGGGTCGAAGTCGGGATCGCTGCCTGCTCCAATCTCGGCAACGCGCGCCTCCCGCTTCGCTGTCAGCTCATCCATCCTCGCCTGCTCGGCCTGCGTGACGCTGCGGGTCGTCTCATCGCTGTAGAGGCGGTGCCAGCTATAGCTGTTATAGGGGGTTTCCATGGCAACGACGACATCGCCCCAACCTTGGGCCCGTGCCTCGTCGGCAAGGCCATCCAGCTTCTCGTCGGCAAGCCGCTCCACCAGTTCGGGATCGTCGGCATAGCCCTCCCCTTCTTCGGCAAAAAGGTCACCCGTGATGGTGCCGCCCGCATCGCGATACGCGTCCATGCCGATGAACTTGAACAGCTTGTGCTGGGTGGTGAGTTTCTGTTCGGTCAGCAGTTCGCGCACCTGATAGGCACTGCTTGCCCGCTTCAAAATTCGTTCCTGGCGGGCATGGTCGTTGGTAAGGGTGAAGGCCTGAACGCAGGCAAGGTCGATCTTGTCCTCCGCGAGCGCGTTCAGCACCTTGGGACTAACACCGGCGAGGGCAAGATATTTGCGCACCTCACGCGGATCATAGCCATAACGGTTCGCGATCGCTTCCTCACTATGTCCTTCCTGATGGAGCTTCCCCATCGCCCGAATAGCATCCGCAGGGTGCATCGCAACGCGCTCCGCATTTTCAGCAAAGCTCATGGACGTAGCGTTCTCAGCTTCCCCGACCTTGCAGGGAATTTCGGCATCCTTCGACCAGATGCCGTCCTTGATGAGCTTGGCAATGGCGCGGCGGCGGCGTTCGCCCGCAATGACCTCATATTTGCCGTCCTCACGCGCGGCGGTGACGACGAGGTTCTGGATGAGGCCGTCATTGGAAGCGATGCTGGCGGCCAGCGTGTCGATCCCGGTCTTGACCTTGCGCACGTTGACCGGGGTCGCAACAAGGAGGTTTGCAGGGATATACTGGATCATGTCATTCACTCCATTGGTTCGTAGTTTGCAGCAGCTGCTGCAAACCCGAGGTCGCGCGGAGCAGCGGGGGTGTGGGGGGCAACGAGAATCTGCGAGGAGTGGTGCGGGCGCAGCGCGCGAAGCGTAAGCGAGCCTCGGTCCTGCTGATTGCCGTTGCAGGGGAGAGGGCGGCGGCGCCCCCTCTCCCCCCAACAACAAAACGGCGGAAAAGCTGCGGTACGCGACTTTGATAGATTTTGGCAGCGTGTTCGCTAGCCAAGGGTTATTGTGTGGCACACATGATTAAGTCGCCGATAATGATCAATCTACCCGGATGGGTTCTTGCCCCAGATCTGATGGTTAGGACCGACTGTTATTCTGCTCGATAGTAGCACAGCAAATCACAACGTCTGCCGATCATGACTTGAATAAGATCGATGACCTGATCACGACGTTGATCGGCAGCGTCAAATGATATGAACATTCCGCCGACAAGGCGAAATCTACAGTGATCCAGCGATCCTCTACCGAGCTCGCGGCGGGCACTCTGCCGTGAAGCTACTTCAGCAAACCAGCCGGAGCCTGGGAGGGAAGCCCGATGATTTTGGGTCGGCGGACAAATGACCCGCATTCAGTTCTGATCACGCTTCACGAGGCGCATTCCCCGAAGTGGGGGGCGTTGCGGGGGTGTCCCCCGCATCAGGGGGTAGTGAGAGACGCGGAACGCGGCTCGCGCTCAGGGGGAGCCGTCCCCCCTCTACCCTATATGGTTAGGTCTATTAGATTTTGGCGACCTTCAAGCTCCCGCCGGCTGCCAGGCGCTCGTAAGTCCTAATCCCCCTGCTGAAATTCCGCCGGTTCCTCGCCCTCGCTGCCTTCCCAGACGATCTTTCCATCTTGCCAGATGGTGACGAAGCCACGGGTGCGGCATTGCGCCGGATCAGGATCGGGCTTGCGCTCGAAATTGAAACAGCGGTTGCGTCCCATGGTCCCCGCAAAGGCGGTCGGCCCGCCCTGCCGGTGCATCACGCGAAAGCAATGACCGCTCGGTTCCCTGACGCGGCGGCCATAGCCGCCCTGCCATGCGCGATGGTCGGACTCTTCCCGTTCACTGGGCGGATGCCAGTGAACACAGCGAAAACATGCCGCATCCGCAGGCAAGCGGGGCGGCTCCGCTGCCGCCGCGCCATCATCGAGCGGCGGCCCGCCATTGTGGCGGAGGCCCGAGGCGCTCATGGCTGCACTTCCTTCGGTCGGACATCGCCCAGTGTGATGGTGAAACCGGCGCGGGCGAGTTCGTCGCACAAGGCGCGCTTGCGTGTCGCGCCCTCCCCTTGGGGCGCGATGTATGAGCAGCGACGATGATGAAAAGCAAAGCCCGCACGTTTCAAGCAGCCGCGAAAGCGCTGCTGGGTTTGTTCGCTCCAATCTCAGGTTCCGCCATAGTTGCGGAAGGCGGCAACGGCATGGACAGCGCCATAACTTTCGTCACGCCAGCGAAGTTCGATCTTGGGGGCAGCTTTGGGCATCGGTCAATCTTTCAGAAGAAGCGAAGAAACGGGCGGCGCGGTCGGCCGCCCGATCGGGGTCAAGCGGCGCGCGCGATGTCGGGCGCGGCCATCCGGGCAAGGATGAATTCGCTGGCCGCCTGCGCGGCGGTCGCGGCGCGGAAGATGGCACGCTTATCGTTGCGAAGGGCGGTCAACCACGAGGCAATATAGGCGGCATGGTCGTCGCGCTCGGTCGGCTCCATACCAAGCTGTGCGCAAAGCATGGCTGCGCCGACCTCCGCGACCAACTCTTCTGCCGCGCGGATTTCCGTCGATTTGCCATAACCATAGAGGGTTTCACGGTCGAGCCGTGACCTATGGCCGCTGCTGTGAACGGCCTCATGTCCAAGCGTGGCGTAGAAAGCGTTGCCGCTCACGAAATCCGCAAAGGCAGGCATGCGGATGCTGTCGGAGGCCGGATTGTAGTAGGCGCTGTTACCACCCTCGCTGTAGGGGACACCATAGCGGGCAAAGGCTGCCTCCAGTTCCGGGTCACGCTGGTCGCGGTTTTTCACTTCGACACGCGGAACAGGATATTTCGCCATGTCGAGGCCATCGATCTGCTCGAGTTGGGTAGGCCGGCAAAGTCTCAGAGAGAACATTGCTCGGCCCCCCTCCGAACCGGACGTGCACCTTTCAGCGCATCCGGCTCTCCACGACTGCGTGCTATCCGCCGTTGGCGGTCGGTTGGTTGACCGGCGTGGATGCTATTGTGGCAAGCGACGCAGAGGACCGCACGCTTGCTCTGCCGTGCCGACCGCATGTAGCGCGACAGCCCGGCATATTGCATCTCCGCGACCCGGCGGACGTGATGGACCTCACACGGAAGGTCATCCCGACCACAACGCTCGCACTGGCGGGCGTTGAGTCGTTCGACCAGCTCCGTTCTGCTGAACACGAACTGGGTGGAGCGGGGATTATCGATCCCGCCCCACGTTCGGACATGTCGTCGCAGGTCCTTCAACTGCCATAGCTTGATCGCGCGGGGTTCATCTCCCACCTCGAAGCGGATGAAGAAGTCCATCCCACGCCGCAGTCTGGCGAAGACGCTGCGAGCTGATGTCCTATGCTTGGCGGCGATGGTTTTGACGCAGGAGAACAAGGCGAAGTAACCGGCCTTATTCAACTTGCGCTTCACGTCGTCAGCTAGGGCATAATAGTTCGCAAAGCCGCGCCATTCGGCATTGTAGGCAAGGACGATCTCCACGTCGCTTGCGAAGCGCAGCGCGGGCCGATGACGCGGGCGGAAGGCTTCATAGTCGCCCCAGCCCTTATCATTGACGAACCGGACCACCCGGTCCCTTGGCACTCGGAGCCGCAGCCGGTCAGCCAAGCCGCGCCGCAAGGTGGATCGACCATAGAAGATCGCCTTGTGCGGATTGCGGTTGGTGCTGGTGCAGACCTCGTATCCTAAGAACCGCGCCCCGTCCGTGGCTTTTCGGATTCCACTTTTCTCGGCAGACATTTCCAGCTTCAGGGTGTCGGTCAGGAAGACCCTGACCTCGTCCATCAACTGGCGTGCATCCGCCTTGCTGCCGGTCACGCCGATGAGGAAGTCATCAGCATAGCGGCAGTACCGTAGTCTCCTATAGTTGGGATCAAGGGCGTCGTTGGCCGGAACGGTCGCCCGTTCTGCCTTGAGCCGACCGATCTCCTCCAGCATGGAGGCGATCTTTTGGGAGTCTGCGGACCCTGCGGCCCGCATCGCATCCACTTTCTTCCGAAGGTAGCAGACCTTTAGACCCAAGCGCCTCGCATCTTTCGATGGCGCGCGCTTGTTGCCTCTGGTGAAGCTGGCGATCCTATCCTGCATGAACATGTCAAGTTCATGCAGATAGATGTTCGCCAACATCGGGGAAACGACCCCGCCTTGCGGTGTACCGCTGTAGGTCCGATGATAGACCCAGTCCTCAATATAACCTGCCTTGAGCAGGCCTTGGATCAGACGCACAAAGCGACGGTCCGCGATCCGCTTTTCCAACAGACCGATCAGGACATCATGATCGATATTGTCGAAGAACCCGACAACATCAACGTCGATCAGCCACTTCACCCCCGTCCATTTGGCGCGTATGGATTCTAACGCCGTATGGCACGATCGCTCTTTCCTAAATCCATGTGAGTGCTGCGAGAACAGCGGCTCATAGATTTGCTCAAGGAGCGTCCGCACCACTTCCTGGACGAGCTTGTCCTCCGTGGTCGGCACGCCAAGCGGCCGTTTCTTGCCGTTGGCTTTCGGGATATACACCCGACGTACCGGCTTGGGCCGATAGCTTCCGTCCGCCAACCGGTCGATGATCGACCTGACCATCTCGGGCGAAAAGCCGTCGAGTGTCTTGCCGTCAACGCCGGGCGTCATCGCACCCTTGTTGGGCGCGATCTGCTGATAGGCATGCTCCCAAAGAAGCGGGCTTTTCATGAGGCGGAAGAGTCCATTGACCCGCCGACCCGACCTGATGATGGTCGGGAGTGATCTGACGGCCCTCTCGACGGTAACTGGCAGCATTAGCACACCTCCTCGTGAGATTGTCTGATCGCAGTCGCTGCCGCCCTTCCCCCGAGCGGTGAGGCTTTTCACACGGGTCGCCCCGCACTTATGGCCGCGCTCGTTCCCCATCAGAGTGGAGACTGTCCCGACCATTACGTCGGGCATTTGAGTACTATGGCGGCTCCGTCGCCATGCAGGTCCGGCAAGCCGTCCTGTTTAGGCGATCCCGTAATTACGGAAGTCGGAGTTCCGACGTGGTTAGGTGCCCCGTTCGTTCACTTGCCCCTCCCTACAGAGGGTGCGCCGGAGAAGCTGGCAGGCTCGCGGTATGACCGCTTGCTCGGGAGGAACTCAACGCCCTTTCCTCCATTTCTCCGATGTGCCGCGTCAACCATTCTGCGACACCGCTCCGTTATTAGCCGCTGCAAACTGGGGTTCAGGCAGTATAGCTTTCACCATACACGTCTTGCCCTGATCCATGACGCCGCAAATGGTTCTGGCGCTTCCGGACCTTTTCTGAACATGCTACTTTCCCCTGTCCCTTTCGGGATTTCAGCTATTCCTAGCCAAGGTTGGTCCAGTGGGCATGATCTATAACCAGCAAGATCATCTACTCATGGTAGAGCTCCTTTTTACTTCCGCCTTTACGGCGCACCGTTGAACACGACATATTTTTTCAGATAGCTGCGGGTGCGGTCTTCGCTCTCGCCCTCCCCTGCCCCGACCTGTTCGGCTTCCGCCTCCTTGGGCGTGAAGCTTCCTGCGTGGACGACAAGGTTGCCCTTTTCGCCCTTCCTGACCTGCCCGCCCAGTTCGCTGGCCTGTCGATAGGTCATCCAATAGGGATTGGTGTAGCCCCGCGCCATGGACGCGGACCACAACAGCAGGATATTGATGCCGCGATAGGCGGTTCCCTCATGGCGCAGCGGCAGCGAGGATGCGCCAGACGCCCAGCGTGGCGACCATGGGCGGGTGCCAGCTTCCAGCATGGCGATGATCTGGTTGGTGACTTCCTCGTAAACATCGATGCGCTCGGCCTTGGTGCGGGGTACTGCGGTCTTGCGGGTCATGTCGTCTATCCCTTGTCTGAAAAAATGGAGCCGAAGGCGATGGCGCGCCATCGGCTTCTGCCTGCTGGCGAAGCGGGTCGGGGAATGGCGCAATTGAGGGCTGATCGCGGCGGAGGGGCATCACCCGCCTGCACGGAGCGCAGCGCAGGAAGGTGGGGAAACCGACGCGATCACCAAGCGGGGCCGCGTAGCGGAACCGACGGCCAGGCCCTTGCGCCAGGGGGCCGGAACAGGCCCCGAAGATTACGATGAGGCGCGGCGGCCATGCCGCCTCCGCTTGTCGCGGATCGATCAGCCGCCTAAACTGCCGGGCCTATGAACCCTATCGATCGCATCTTCCCCCATTGGTCCACCAGCTGGAGCGACCTCTCGCGATCCAATGCGCTGGTCCGCTCGCAATGCCGGGCATGCGGCCTGCAATTGCGGGTCGATCCCGCCATCCAGGCGCTGCGCTTTGGCGCATCCGCCTCGCCCGTCGACCAGCTCGACCAATGCCAGGTGGTGGGCTGCCACGGCCAGCTCTTCTTCATGGTGGCGCGCAGCTATGGTCGCCAATGGCTCACCATGGTCTCGCGCGACGATCTGCGCGCAACATTGGAGCGCGCGGCCCCGGCGGCCAATGCGGTGTCGCTCGATCTGGTCGGCACAGGTCGCGCGCACCGATAAAAAGGAAATCCACCACCCAAGCGCGCCCGTCGCTTGCGGCGGGCGCGCCGTTTTTGTGGGTGAGAGCATGGATCGTCCTGACGCTGTCCGGCGCGACGGCCTTGGCCGTCGCGCTCGGTGCCGGGATCAATATTCGTCGGCGCGAAGGATGGTGAGGACGCGGGCCGTCTGCGCGGGATCGGACGGGTCGCTCGATCCCCATTCGAGCTTGGGATCATAATAATCGATCTTCCAATAGCAGCGGGTTCCTTCCCAATCGAAGGCGCCAAAATCGCGCTCGCCATGGGGATCGTTATCCTCGGAAAAACCATTATATTCCCGCACGAGGCGGAGCAGATCGCGCTGGCGGCGGAAGGCGGTCCAATTGGCGACATCGCCAATCATGGCAGAAATGCCTGCGGTCACGGCGATCTGGTTGAAGCCCTGCATCCGGTGGATATTGTGGCGCATGGCATCATTGAGGGCGGCGATGGTAGCGACCTTGGCGGATTGGTCCGCTGCGTTTTCGTGGTTCATGACATCTGTTCCTTTTGAAAATGGAGCCGAAGGCGATGGCGCGCCATCGGCTTCTGCCTGCTGGCGAAGCGGGTCGGGGAATGGCGCAATTGAGGGCTGATCGCGGCGGAGGGGCATCACCCGGCTGCACGGAGCGCCAGCGCAGGAAGGCGGGGATACCGCCGCGATCACCAAGCGGGGCCGCGCAGCGGAACCGACGGCCAGGCCCTTGCGCCAGGGGGCCGGAACAGGCCCCGGTGATCGAACCGGCGCGGTGGATTGCCGCCTCTGCTTTGCCGTTGGAATGGCTGTTCGCAAAGGATCGGCTTCTTGCGGTGGGAAGGGAGCTTCGTGCCCCCTCCCCTACCGGCATAACTCGGATGGATCTCCCGTGCGGGAAGGATGCCTCCCATCGGATTTGTCCGATGGGAGGCCTGGTCAGCTATACGGCTTCCGAATGGCCAGGATGACCGTATTCACGTTCGTGCCTGCGTGCGCGAAGGACCGTGCTGGCAAGTCGTGCCATTTCATCCAGCCATAGGCTGCGCTGCATTGATCGACGAGCTTGTGCAGCGCCTTGTGCCACTGATCGTCGCCAAACTCCGCCCGCGCACTCATCACCGCGACCAGCACACCGCCGGGCTTCAGAAATTGAAAAGGCATGGCGGACATGGTCGCAATCACGGCCGCGATCAAATGGCGGGTTCATCATGATCTTGTCGACCTGCGGGAGCTCCCCCGGTTTGATCGTGAGAAAGTCGCGGTTGATGACTTGCGGAAACTGATGCAGCACCGAAAGTTCGTGGGCGAGGCCGGGCTGGAGCTCAACGCAGATAACATCGGCGCCGCGCTCACGCGCTATCTTGGCCAGCATGCCCGTGCCCGCGCTGGGTTCCATGATTGTCTCGCCCTTCTGGACCTCGGCACAGCGGGCAACCTGCTCGGCCACCGCCTGGGATGACATGAAGGCCCCGAAATCCTTTGCTGGGACGACATGATAATCGGGCGTTTCGTCGGCCCGGGTGCTGTCGAAGCCGTCCCCAATCACCTCGCCATAATATTCTGCGAGCAGTTTGTTGACCTCGACCAGCAGATCCTTGCGCTCGAACCAGACATGGAGATTGCCGTTATTGAAGACGCGGACCCGGAAATAATCACCCTGGATGACATAGGGAAGTGCCCTGTCCCGATGCGCGCCCGTCACCTGGGTGACGATGCTCTCGGATTCCGGGCAGGCCCCCTGCCCGTCCAGCTCGCGAAACACCCGTTCGACATCGCGCAGCGTATCCCGGCGCTGATAGCTGCTCCACGAACCATAGTCGCTGATGGCGCGATCAAGGATCAGGCGGGCGCCGATCTTGAAACCATCATGCGACCTGAACCGCCGGTCCAGTTCGGCGAAGCTGTTCGCGATGCCGCGCAGATAGATTTCCCGCTGGTTATCCCACAGATTGCCAAAGGTGGCCGAACAATTTTCGGTGGTGAAGGCGGGCGGACTGTCACGCAGACCATTGTTAAATTCCTCGCGGGCCTGCCTGTCCATGAGTTGATCGAATTGCAGCACTTTGAGTAGGTGCGACCAGCAACGGCGATCGACCTCCTGCGTGATCAGGGTTTCGAAGCGATCACGCGCCGCCATGGTGGAGCGCTCACGGGTTCCGCGATCGTAAAGCTCAATCTCGCCGGTTGCCAAAAATGCCTTGGTCAGCGGGTCGTCATCATAGCGGGATGATCCGATGGTCAGGCCGACCTTGCCCCCGATCGATGCTTCGGCCGCCGCCTTGGTTGCCCCATGGAATTCGTCATAGGCGCGCAGCCAATGCGCTATTGCAGTGCTGCGCCCGCCCGTGATCTCGTCCACCTGAACGCGCTGCATGATCTCTGCGGACATTTGCATTTCCTTTCCCGTAGAGCCAAAGGCGATGGCCTCACGCCATCGGCTTCTGCCGGGTGGCGAACCGGGTCGGGGAATGGCGCAATTATGGGCTGATCACGGCGGCGGGGTTCACCCGATCTGCACGGAGCGTAGCGATGGAAGATTGGGGAAACCGCCGGGGTCACCAAGCGAAGCAGCGCAGCGGCGGAGACGGCCAGGCCCTTGCGGCAGGGGGCCGGAACAGGCCCCGGTCTGGCTATGATCATGAACCGGAAGGAAACGAGAAATGCGAGTCGGCTCTCAAAGCGCTGTATCCAGGAATGCTGTTATCCAGGCATCGACGCGGCATTGCGCAATGCAGATTTGTAGACGCCCTACATTCACCTCTCCCTACCTTCCACGTAGGGGTTATCGAAATGAGGAGGAGCTTGGCTGGTGCGCAGACAAAAGAATCATTTTTGAAAACGCCGCTGCTTGCAGCGGAGGTGATTCCTGATTCTAAGGGATTCAGATTCAATCCTACAAAACGTCGTAATGTCAGCATGTTAGATCGAATTACCTGACCTGCCGGGGGATCTTACCTGACTTATTGGGGGCTTTTGCCTGTCTTCGCGGGGGATCTTACCTGCCCTGTCGGGGGCTTCCTGACTTGTTGGGGTGGGGGCGGAATGAACGTATTTGCGCCACCTACCACCATGTCGCGCTCAATATTTTGAACGTTTGAAACTCCTGAGAATGGACTATGTGCGACTCGGCTGTTTTGCTGTCTCTCTGGAGCGTTGGAGAAGGATTCTATCCTGACCTATTGGGGGACCAACTGCGGGTTATCCTGACCTGACTTGACGTGAAAGGTCAGGTCAGGCAATTTTCCGAATCTTCTGAGACTCCTGAAAATCTGGTATGACATGAAATCCGAGACCGACAAAATATCGGACAATGCGGAACTAGAAGAGTCTCCTGAAGCCCCTGGCCGGGCGATGCGGGTTGCGGCAGCCTTGCGCGCAAAGGGCGGTGACGAGTTTGCAAAGCCAGGAAACATCATCGAAGTTAAGTTCGTCAAAGGCGAGTCTCTGAGCCTTACGGCGTCACGCCTGCTGGCCTTGATGATCCTGACTGCTGGCGGTGACGCTTGGGAAGATAAGCCACATAGAATGCGGAAGGCAGATATTCGACGCGGCCATAAGGGGAATGAGCGGATTACCGACATGCTCCAGGAATTGCACCGCACACTTTTTGCCGTCGATGATCGTTCCTGGCGGGGGAAGAAAGCCACTACGCTCTTTTCGCTAATCTCCCGGTCGCGGGAAGAAACTGAAGAAAATGGTGGTGAGGCAGGATGGATCGAATGGGAATTTACTCCAGACGCTCGTAAGATGATTCAGGCATCGGAAACGTACGCTGTCCTTAACAGACAAGCGGTATTGGGCTTTCGCTCCAACTATGCGTTGAAGCTTTACGAACTTGGGGCACTGCGCCTTCATAGACGACAGGCCACATGGAAGGGCGACATGACGGCCTTACGTGCAGCCTTGGGAATTCCGCCTGATGTATATACCGACTTTGCACAGTTGAGGCGCAAGGTTCTTGAAAAGGCGAAAGCCGAAATCGACCAGCTTGCGCATTTCAGAGTGGAATGGCGGGAGATACGCCAAGGTCGTACAGTCGCGGAAATCGAATTCCGGTTTGAGCCCAAAGGGGCACCTGAGGTAATCGAAACAGTCGATGAACTCGACAGGCATTCGAGTGGCAGGAAGGAACGACGGGACGGTACGGTCGAGCAGGTGGTATCGACCGATGGAGGCAAGTGCATTACCGCGAAATCATCGCGGGCTAGGAAAATTGATGAGCCTCTGTTTCCTCGTGGGTCAATCAGCTTCGGCCATGACGAGATCGTCGGCATCGCGCGGCAGTTTGGAGGCGGTTGGGATGTAGAGCTGATCGCCCAGAGCTTCAGGGATCATATGGGGTCTCGTCTCGATAAGTTGCGTGGCGCCAAACTGGCCGCAGCTTGGAAGGGTTTTTGTGAAAGCTGGGTCACGCGTCGAGGTCGTGCCTGAGTAAAAATTGCACGCGTGCAATTTCCTCTCCCCCACCGAGTCAGGAATGACGTTTTCGGGTACCGCAGATACAAAAATCGGCACGCCAACTTTCGAAATTTTTGAAATTATTGACCAAAAAGCGCAAGCTGGTGTACCACGTGCTCGATTTCGAAAGGACTGCATGTGTCGAACGCTCTTGAAATTGATGGGGTGGAACGCCTTGTTTCGGTAGCCACCCTCGCAAACCGAACCTCATCAGTGCTGGAGAAGCTTCGAGACTCCGCCAAAAATGCGCGGTCGAATGATCGACGCGAGCCTACATTTACGATTAGCAAAGCCGCTGAACTCGTAGGGAGAACACCCGCTGCTATTCGGGATGCAGAGAAGGATGGAAGACTTCCAGAGCCCTCTCGCAATGATAACAATCGCCGGGAACGGTACACGCTGGCACAATTGAATGACATGCGGGGTGTCTTTGGAACGCGCCCATATCGCAGTCCAGAAGATCCCTGCTGCGTCGTCGCAGTCCAGAATTTCAAAGGTGGGGTCGGCAAATCAACGCTTTCCGTGCATCTCGCGCAATATTTAGCCATTCGGGGGTATCGCGTCGCGCTGATCGACTGTGACAGCCAAGCTTCAGCCACCACATTGTTCGGCTATGTTCCCGACCTCGATCTGGACGAGAATGACACGCTGTATCCTTTCCTTCGGGAAGGAGAGCGCACGTCGCTCGATTACGCTCTGCGCAAGACGCATTTCGATGGCCTGGAACTTATCCCGGCCAATCTTCGCTTGTTCCAGTCGGAATATGAATTGGCGGCCCGTATGGCGCGGGGCAGTGGGGCCTTATTAGATCGCCTGCGTGAGGGCATCGAGAGCATCTCGGATCGTTTTGACGTTATTGTCATGGACCCGCCACCGGCCCTGGGTGCGATTTCACTCTCCGTTTTGAGAGCAGCCAATGCGTTGGTGGTTCCCACACCGCCGACGGTCATGGATTTTTCGTCAACCGCGGCCTTTCTCTCAATGCTCGACGAGACGATAGAGGAACTTGCTGAGCGAGGTATGGCGCCCGAACTCCAGTTCCTGCGATTTGTGGGGTCGAAGGTTGACGAGAATAAGTCGATGCAGAAAGAGCTTTTGCAACTGATGCGGACATTGTTCGGCCACGCGATGGTTCGCACGCCGCTTAAGGACTCCGCTGAAATCGACAACGCGACTGCGCGGCTGATGACCGTCTATGAGCTGGATGGACCCGCAACCAGCTCGTCGGTTCGCAATCGATGCCTGAATTATCTCGACGGAGTGAACAGCGAAATCGAAGTGGATATCCGGTCAATGTGGCCCAGCCATCAGGCGCGGCTTCGGAACGAGGCGCTGGCATGACGGGGGAAAATTGCACCCGTGCAATTCGACATAATATTGGAAATTGCACGCGTGCAATTTTGGCTGAAAGGAGGTTTCGGTGAGCAGAAAGAACAGCGGTTTCGCAGCCGATCTGGCAGCAGGGATCGACCTGACCGAAGAGTCTGCACCCACCAGGCGACCGAGCATAGCCGCGAACGTCCTCACGGGTCGGTCGAACCGGCTTGCTGATCTTGCTTCTGGCGCAGTCATCAATCGAGTCCATGAACTCGTTGATCCCGCACGCTGTCGGATGTGGGAAGGTCACAATCGGGACTATGCTCTGCTAACCGAGGAGCGTTGCGCCGATCTCATTGAGAGTATGAAGGCGCAAGGTCGGCAGGAAATGCCAGCTATCGTACGCCGCGTCACCGGTGACAGCCAGTTCGACTTTGAAGTGATCTGTGGAGCCCGTCGGCACTGGTCGATCAGTTGGCTACGAGCGCACAACTATCCCGATTTCAAATTTCTCGTCGATGTCCGTGAAATTGGAGACGAGGAAGCCTTCAGGCTGGCAGACATCGAGAATCGCGCTCGAGATGATCTAACCGACTATGAGCGAGCAAGAGACTATCTCCGTGCATTGACCACCTACTATGATGGTCGTCAGAGGACGATGGCGGAGCGCTTAAAGGTTACTGAAAGTTGGCTTACCCGTTATCTAGATTTGGCACGTCTTCCGCGCGAGTTAACCGTAGCTTTCGTAAATGTCCAAGAGCTTGGCATCAGAAACGCAATCGCGCTCAAGGGGTTTCTGAAACCTGATGATAAGCGCGAAAAGGCGTTTGCAGAAGCAGCGCGCCTGGCCGCCGAGCAGGCGGAGGAGGGGAGGGCACTCCCAGTGCTCGACGTCATCAAAGCGCTGACCATCGCGGTTGAGACCCCCAAGAAGTCAGGTTCCCCCAAAAAGTCAGGAAAGCCCCAAACAGTTTCGAGCCCAGGCGGGAAGCCCATCCTGAAAATTTTGGGATCGGACCGTAAAGGCATCCACCTCACCTTGCTCAACAAGGGGGGCGCATCGCGAGACGATGTTGAAGCGGCAATCAAGGATATACTCGACGCCCATTGGGGCTGATTGCCAGGCGGCAGCGGGAAATGAGGACGAGCTTGATCGGAACTCTCAAAGCGAAACTTCCAGTGTACCGATCGTTATCTCAAGGCCAGTGCAGCTGTTCGGTGGATCCTTTGCATCGTGGGAATGGAAGGAGAAATTGGCGCTCAGAGAGGCTCTGAGGGGACGTCATTTTCGCCCCCTATGTCTCAAATTGTGGGTTCAAAGAGGTCCGCAGCGGATGAGCGGCGCCGAGCAGGGGAGGGGGCAACGCCGCTGACCGGAATCGTGTAGCTGCGAAAGCTTGCCCGCCCCGTCCGCTCGACAAGCAGCCCTGTGGCCTCGGCAGTGGTCAGCAGCTTGATCGCGTCGGCCGACGTCAGCCCGAACTGCTTAGCGACCTGGCTGCTGGTGATGGCGGGACGCGCCATGGCGAAGAAGATCAACTCCTTCAATCTGCCCGTCCGTCGCCGATCGCGGATATGACCGGCGGCGCGGTGGCGTAGGCGCGTAATCCGAGCCCAGTTCGAGGTGCGCGTTGGCGCCGGCCAGGATGGCACCGAGCCAGAGATGATCAAGCTCGGCGCCCTGGGCGATCTTCCATCGGCCACCCACCAGTTTAAGACCCAGCGCTGTCAGTCCGCCGTGGGACCCTTTCCAGCGTCCGGGACCCCCGCGATCGCCGATCAGCAAGCTGGCGACGGCATCGCCGCGGGCGAGGGGAGCAAGCTGGCGCCACAGCGCGGCGATCCGTCCCGCGTGGAGCAGGGGAGGGGAGGGGGAAATAGCTTTGCATGCCTTGCTCCAAGCCTCGATCGCGGGAACCAGCTCCCAAACCGCACGACGGCTCGGGACACGTTCCTCATGCCGATCGCGGTCCGCGCCGAGCCAGGCCAGCAGGGCGGTGGGATCGGCCATCAGCGCTTCCACGCTGATGGCCGTGCCGATGGCGTGCTTCCAATGGGTCAGGTCATAGGCACCCGTCACGACCCGTCCCCGCGCATCGACCGTCACCGCCTCGTCAGGCAGTTCATAGGCATCGATTACGGCGAGCGCCTGCCGTTCGGCCAGCGCCATTCGGGCTTTCCACGGCCCCCGAACCGAGACGGTTCCGCCGCGCTATTGGGCGACACTGGTTCGCAACCGCTTCCATTATGCGTCGGCGCGCCATCTGCTTGTGGCAGCCGCTCACAGCAAGGAGGGGCTGGAAGCCGGGCAGTGGGAGCAGATTTTCCGCTTCGCGACGCAGCCCGCGCGCGTCGCGTCACCCACCAAAGTGCGCCGCGGGGTCGAACCCAAATTAGCGGACCTGGTGACGGCGATCGCAAGGATCGGCTTGCGGCAGCTTGAGGGCAAGCGATGGATGCTGGACGCGGTCAGCCAGCAATTGGAGCGGGCCAGGTGGGACTACGCTTTTGTGTATGCGCGCAATATGGTGCGCAAGTCGCGCGTGGCGCTGGCGCGCGAGGTGCGGCTCCGTCGTGCGGCTGCCAGTGTCGGCGCAGAGACCTTGACGCAGACCTGCTTGCGAGGTTTCCAGGAGGCGCTGTTCTATCTCAAGGAATCCGGGATGGCGGACGATGTGACTTTGGTCCGGCGTTGCGATGGTGATCCTTGGGAAGGTTGCTACGATGACGTTGATCTTTTGCGGTCGCGGCTCATCGAGCGTTTTGCTGATCCTGTCTTTCATATCCCGCTCGATTTGCGCAGGTAATGCACTGGTACTGACCGGAAATGGGCCATTAGTCGCTATTTTGCCCTCAGAAGCCCGTAGAGCGCATTAACGGCCTCTCGGTACCCACACCTATCCGAGGCGCGGTTTTCGCGCTCCAAGGGGCTTTTGCGGGCACTTTTCTTTTCTCGTTCAAAATCAACATCTTGCTGGCATTCTCGGGCCGATCGTTGGGGGGCCTGCCTAAATAGCCGGTCCAGCGGGTCAAATTTCTCTTTCACCGGGCGTGTCGCCGATGCGACGCTCGCATTGCTGTAAGATCGACCGGGTCATTGCCTCGATGAATCCGAGCGGGCCAGCAGGCGATCGATATCGGCCATAGCCGAGTCATGTTCGGCATAAGGGTTATCGGGCACGTCTTCATGCTCTGTCGGCGTGACGATGGGCGCACGCCGGGGCGGCAGGGCGCGGACGACCGTCTGGTGGCGGTGCAGGCTTGTTTCCGCCAAACCCGCTTGAACGAGGGTGGCCACGAGATCGCGTACGCCATTTTTCGAGACGGCGAGGGCCTGCTCGATCTGGAGCGGGCGCAGCGGCCCAAGGCTGGCGAGCAGCCGGTACAGCAGTGGGGCGCGCGAGGTCGAGCGCAGGCCGGATAGGGGGTGCTGTATATCCTGCACGCGCGCATGGGCCGCATCCAGCTGATCGCTCAGCCGCTGCGCGGCTTGCCCGGCGGCCTCGGCGACGAGGATCGCGCGCTCACGGGGCCACAATTCGGGCCGCAGCGCTTCCGCGCGCACGGATCCGGGCAAGGGGAGGGGGCGGGCGCCAGGGTTGGCGCGTGCGATCAGGGGACCGATCACGAGATCCAGCGGCCACAGCCCCATGCCAGGCCTGGTCTGCTCGAACACCATCGGTCCAGAGGGCAGGGCGAGCAGCTGGCGACTGCGCTCGGCGGGCGCGAAATGCGGCGAGTCTGCGGCCGCCGCATGCAGATGATCGAGCGCGGCGAGCGGCCAGTCGCCTTCGGTGGGCGGGGTAAGGGGCTCGGCCAACCCGGCTGCCTCGGCGACAGCGAAGGCGGGCAGGATTTCGGCGGCTTCGGCCCGGTCGGTCCGGTCGAAGCGCGCCGCGGCGCGGATCTGCGCGGCCGCTTGCGCCAGTGGCGTCCATGCAGACAAAGAGAGCTCGGACAGCAGCGTTTCGGCCACGAGCGACGCGGGTGCTGCGATTGAGGCTGTCGTGTCAGGCGCCGGCTCAAGGCCGGAAAACCACGCTGAAAACCAGTCCCCGGTGCCGGAAAAGCCAGAGTGCGCGAGGGCGTCGATTAGCAGCAGGCGGATCAGCGCGGCGCAAAAAGCATGCGCCACGGGGGCGGGCACATGGGCCAACCGACCTTGAAGGAGGCCCCAGGCCAGCGCGGCGCGCGCCCGCGCCACCATGAGCGCGTCGAGGGGCGCGTCTTCGTCCGACTGGAGCGGATGCATGACGGTCGATGGCGCTGAAAGGTCCTGCATCTCTTAGGTCTAGTTAAATTGATTTAACTGCACCAGCCCTAGCATGCCATTTTTCGAACTATCGATAATAGAAATTTATCGATAGTGACATCGATATTTTCGCTGCTATGCTCCCGCCATGCGTGTCGTTTTCCCAATAAGACCGGACTCCGCGCTGTCCGCGGTTTTAGGCAGGTCACTTTTCCCAATAACCCCGGATTCTGAGCCAACAGCCAGACGGAACGGCGAAAGGGCGCTGACTCGCACGGATCGCCAGCGCAGTCTTGCGTCCGCGCAGGCCGGGAATATGCTCGAAACGACACCATGAGCGCAAAATCAGCCTTGCGAAAGCGGACGCAGACACAGCACCTTCCTGCGCCAAAAGCCGCGGTCTCCGCGGAGATTGTGACGGTCCTGGCACCGGGCGAGGCCAGACTGCCGCACCGGCGGTCCGGTTCCGCGCAGGATCGCGAAGCCCAACTCGTCGCCTTGCTCCAGGAGCTGACGGGCGAAGACACTGCCCTGGACGCGCTCGCCTTCCGGAAGAGTCTGGAGGCGCGGGCACGCGCCAGCATCAAGGCGCTCGCGGTCGATCTCGACTGCTACGCGCGCTTTTCGGAGAAACAGGGTGGGATTGGCTTGCCTGCCAGCGAAACGCGGCTCGTGGCCTATGTCGAGTATTGCGAGGCGCGTCGGCTCAAGCCTGCGACCGTTTCCCGGCGCCTGTCCTCGCTGGCGGTGGCCCATCACTTCCTGGGCATTCCCAACCGCGTGGGCGCGGGTGTGGTTCGCGATGCGCTGCGTGGCCTGCGGCGCCGGGTCGGGGTCAGCCAGCGCCAGGCCGGTCCCTTGCGCTTCGGTGAAGGCATCGGGCGCGAGGCGGTCAAGGGGTTCACGCTGTCGGTCCTGCTCGAAGCGTGCTCGGGCGATGTCGTCGGGCTGCGCGACGCGGCCCTCCTGTCGCTGGGCTATGATGCGGGTCTACGCGTGTCGGAGCTGGCGGCGGTGGAATTCGACCGGATCGAGCCTCAGGACGACGGTTCCGGTTTACTCCAATTAGCGCGTTCGAAAACCGACCAGGAGGGGCAGGGGGCCTTTGTGTGGCTCTCGCCCGATACGATGCGGCGCGTGAGCCTATGGATAGAGGCTGCCTCGATCCGTACGGGCGTCCTGTTCCGCAGGGTGGCGGTGACCCGGACCAAGGCGCGTGAAGCGCGGCGCGAGCGCACCATCGGCGATCTTGCCCTGCACGCGCTCGTCGATCGCGAGCGCATGGCGGCCCAGCCCGCGCGTTCGGCGACCGCGACCTACAAAATTGGCGAGGACGCGCTCACACCCGCCGCCGTGCGGCTGATCATCAAGCGGACCGCGCTGGCCGCGGCCGATCAGGGTCTCGTCGATCTCATGGGCGCGAATCTGGCCCAAGCAGTCAAGGCGCTCAGTACGCATTCGCTGCGGGTCGGCCTGACCCAGGACCTGTTTGCCCATGGCGAGGATGCGGGGCCGATCGCGCAGGCGTTGCGCTGGACCTCCACCGCGACCGCGCTGCGATACGGTCGCAAGCTTGCGCCCTCCTCGAACGCGGCCGCCCAGATGCTGAAAGGTGTGAGAAAATGATGCCGTTGCGACGAAATCTGTCAGTCAGACGAAAGGGCCATTGGGCACCCGATGCAGTCTTCTTTGTCCGTTCACACAAGGGCGACCAGGAAGGGGAGGGGGCGACCGCTTTTCTGTCGATGCGCAGCGTGCTGGCGATTGAGGCGTGGATTGCGGCAATGGCCGAGCTGCTCAAAGTTCCTGATATGTCGGAGGGGCCGCTGTTTCGGCGGCTGTTCGTCAAGCGTCTGCCCCCGGTTGACCCCACGGTCGTCAAAGCCGCAGCGCGGCGCCATGCGGCGGCGCTACATCTCGGGCTGCAGCGCCTGCTGCCCGACGCTGTGGTTCCGAGGCGCTGGGGCCGCGATCCGCTGACGGTGGTGACGCTCGGGACAACGGCACTGCGACCGCAGGCGGTGAGTGCAATTTTTAAGGCGCGGGTGCAAGGCGCGTGGGAGAAAGGTTTGCTTCCCGATCTTACCGCCGAAGAGGTGGCAGAGTGGGTCAAGGGGGGGTCCACGGAACCAAGAAGCAAAAAGTGCCGCTAAGCAACGCACTGATTTCTTTTGGGAAAAAGCAGGATACGGCGCTAAGTGACTGATATGATTGGGGCGTGAGGTTTCTCGACCTTTCCCGCCGGGTCTGTACCCTTCTTACAGGGAGGGCCGAGTCGTGGATGCGCCGTTTCGACAATATATTGGATGGGAGCGGTTCCCAGACCTGACTGCTCACGAAATTGCCGGTTGTTTCACTCTCTCCGATCTTGCGCGGAGAGCGGTCCTACGCCGACGACGCGCGCTCAATCGCCTTGGCGTCGCGTTACAGATAGGTTTTCTGCGGCTCACCGGAGCCCCGCTCAATTCCTTCGAGATCATCCCGCCACGGATCTTGGCCCACCTCGGCAACGAACTCGGCCTCCCCGCGCCCCGCCTTGCTTCCATCCGCGCCCTGTACCGCCGCCGGCGCACATTATTCGAACATCAGGCGGCGGCGAAGGAGGTCCTGGAATTACTCAATCTGACCGAACACGCGGAACGAGCACTCAATGGCTTTCTTCGGCGAGAAGCGGGCGAGAAATTCTCGCTGGAAGAACTGGAACAAGCCGCTCGCGCCTGGCTGGTGGAACATGACTATATCCAATTGCCCGGACGCCGACCGAGAAGTTTGGCAGTGGCGGCACGTCGTCATTGTGATGAAGTGCTCCTCACTCGCGCCGTGAGCGCGGTCGGCCTGGAACAGACAAAGGTCTGGCAAAGTGAGCTGTCGCAGACGATGGAAAACGGCAAGACTCGTCTCTGGAATGGTTACGGGATGGGCCTACGAGCCGAAAAACGAAAGGCCTCGCAGACCATATCGCCAAGATCGATTTGCTGAAGAAGCTGGGTGCCGAAAAGCTCAATCTAGGCTTGGCGACCGGAATGCTGAAGGCTCAAGCCCGTTCAATGCTTTATCGCAAGTCCTCCACTATTTTGCGAATGCGAGGCGAACGCAAGAGCCTTGAGATCGCCTGCTTTCTACGTCTGCAGCTGCTCCGTCTCACCGATAATGGCCTCACCATGATCGACTATCGGATTGCCAACCTCTGGCGCCAAGCCAAATCGCGCGCCGAGGCGACGGTCGAGGATGAGCTCCGCCGTCATCAAGCTCTGGTCTTGCAGCTCAACAGCCTTCTTGAAGATCAGAATCTGTCAGATGCCTCTGCTCGCGAGCAAATGCACGCAAGTTTGTCGCCGTTCCTTCCGACCGGGATTCATGGTCCGGCCACGAAGGTCGACCGTATTCGACGGGAATTGGCCACCGCGGGCAAGGCTACGAGGGAACTGCTAAACGCTGCGACGTCGATCAGTCTCAATGTTCCGCCTGCCCATCCGCTTGAACAAACGTTGGCAATTGTGGGTCGAGTAGCCCACGCGGAAAAGCCGCGCTTACCCGAAGGCACGCCCAATCCGTTTGGTCGGACATGGGCTTTTCTGATCGATCAACCCGATCGCGAGGCCGCGTTCAAGGCGTACCGGGCCGCAACGCTGATGCGTCGCATTGAAGCCGAAGGTCGATTACCAGCGGCGAACCCCGTCATTCTGGATCATTTTAGAAACTTGCCGGTCACCGGCCTGTGGGGTGGCGGAACTCAAGCATCGGCTGACATGATGAGCCTTGATGCATCCCGTCGTCTTTGGAATGCTCGGCATGACCCGCGGCGTCGCACGCCTGCGATCGGAACCTATACCCACGTGCTCGATCAATGGGCTATCCTGCATGATCAGGCCGTGGTGCTGAACCGACGACAAGCCGGGGCTGCTATCGAGGGAGCGCTTCGCCATGAAGCCGTTGATCTTCACCGCCTCGCTGTCGACACCCATGGTCACACCCATTTCGGGATGGCGTTGGCCAAACTGGTCGGATTTGATCTAGCGCCAAGGTTGGCTCGCCTGCACAAACGCAAGCTATACCTTCCCCGAGGCATCGATGTCCCTGTCAGCCTGCGTTCCGTCGTCAGCGAGACGGTTTCAATTCGGGCAATAACCCGAGGATGGGATGCGCTTCTTCGCATTACGGCCTCGACCAAGAACGGGTGGTGTTCGGCAACATATGTGCTGGATCGTTTTGGCAGTGCAGCTCGAGGTGACGAAGCCTTTCAGGCAGGTGGTGCCTTCGGCAGGCTTCTCCTCACCCGCTTTCTTGGCACCCACCTCGGCAATCCTGCCTTCCGGGCCATGAACGATGCACTCCTTAGCCAGGGCGAGTCTGTCCACACCCTGCAAAGGGCAATTTATTCTGGTCCAATTGGTCCTGGCCACGGACGAACGCCCGAGCAAATGGCGACGATATCGTCATCGCTGACGCTGCTGACCAATGTCATTATGACGTGGAACGCAAATCGGATCGGCGAAGTCAGTGCGCAAATGCCGGAGATGTTTCCCGATCACCAAATTAGACGGATTGCTCCCAATGCGCACGAGCACATCAACACCAAAGCCAGTTCGACGGGTTGAAGTTCTCAGCGGGATGGCCGGACGACGGCGTGCCTGGACGCTGGAGCAGAAGCTGGCGCTGGTTGCGGAGATGGAGCGTTGCGACAATGTCGCTGCCTTTGCACGCGAGCGGGATGTCAGCACTGCGCTGCTATACACATGGCGGCGGGAGCTGCGTTACGCGGTAGAGGCCAGCAAGATTCCGCCCCGTCACGAGCCGATGTTCGTGCCCGTGGTTGGCGAGACATCGCCGCCGGGTTCGCACGATGGGGTTGTAGAGGTCGAGGTCAGTGGTGCCGTTGTCCGGATCGGGCAAGCGGCCCGGACCGATCTGGTGGTAGCCGTTATCCAAGCTCTGCAGGGCCCAGGAATTGATGGTGATCGATGATCGGGATAGGGCCTGGTACGCGGGTGATGGTGGCGACGCGCCCGGTAGATTTTCGCAAGGGTGCAGATTCGCTTGCGGCGCTGGTTGGTGCTGAGTACGGCGGTGATCCTTATTCGGGCGTGATCTACGTGTTCCGGGCGAAGCGCGCCGACCGGATCAAGCTGGTCTGGTGGGACGGCACCGGCCTGTGCCTGATGGCCAAGAGGCTGGAGTCCGGCGGTTTCAAGTGGCCCGGCATCCAGGACGGCGTGATGCGTCTTACGGCGGCGCAACTGGGCGCTCTGCTGGAAGGTCTGGACTGGCGCCGAGTGCATGGCGGGCGGCGCCCGATTGCTCCGCAGATTGCCGGTTGACGGGGCTTTCGTCTGCTGATTCACTGCCCTCATGCTTATGGAAGCGGACCTTCCCAACGACGTCGAAGCGCTCCGTGCGCTCGTCCTCGAACAGGCCCGCGAGCTTGATGCTCTCAAGGTTTTCCAGGCCGAGGTCGAGCGCCTGAAGGCCATCATCGATGCCTTGCAACGCCACCGTTTCGGCCGCCGTTCCGAACAGCTCGATCCCGACCAGTTCGAGCTCTCCCTGGAAGAAGTCGAGACAGCATTAGCTCAGGCCGAGCAGGCCCGCGACAAGGCGAAGCGGACACCGGCGGATCGGCCGCGCAAGACCAACCGCGGATCACTGCCTTCCCATCTCGAACGGATCGAACAGGTTGTCGATCTCGAGGACAAGGTTTGCCCTTGCTGCGAGGGTTCACTCCACCAGATCGGCGAGGATGTGGCCGAGCGTCTCGATGTCGTGCCCACCACCTTTCGCGTGCTCGTCACGCGCCGTCCGCGCTACGGCTGCCGTTCGTGCGAGAGTGCCATTGTGCAGGCCCCGGCGCCGGCACGGATCGTCGAGGGCGGCATTCCTACCGAAGCGCTGATCGCGCAGGTGCTGGTCGCCAAGTACGCTGATCACCTGCCGTTGTACCGACAGGCACAGATTTACGCCCGCCAAGGCATCCAGCTTGATCGCTCGACGCTGGCCGACTGGGTGGGACGGGCGGCTTGGTACCTGCGCCCACTGCGCGACCATATCCTGGAGCGATTGCGGCGATCCGAGCGGCTGTTCGCCGACGAGACCACCGCACCAGTGCTTGATCCCGGTCGAGGGCGGACCAAAACCGGGCAATTATGGGCCTATGCTTGCGATGATCGCCCGTGGAGCGGCGATGATCCGCCGATGGTTGCCTATGTCTATGCTGCCGATCGCAAGAGCGAGCGGGCGGAAACGCACCTGGGCGACTTCGTCGGCATCCTGCAGGTCGATGGCTATGGTGGCTACGCCGCGCTCGCCCGGCGGCGCAACCAGATCCACCTCGCCTTTTGCTGGGCCCATGTGCGCCGCAAATTCTACGAACTGGCCGACAGCTCGCCAGTCGCCACCGAAGTGCTGCGCCGGATCGCCCAGCTCTATGCCATTGAGGACGAGGTACGAGGGCTGCCTGCCGAACAGCGCCGGTTGATCCGCAGTGGACGCAGTCGCATCATCGTCGATGACCTCCACCAATACCTCGGTGCGCGGAACCGCCAGGTAAGCGCCAAGAGCAAGCTCGGCGAGGCAATCCGATACGCGCTCACCCGTTGGGATGGCCTCTCCCGCTTCCTCGATGATGGCCGCATCGATCTCGATAGCAACACCGTCGAACGCTCAATCCGACCCCTCGCGCTCAATCGGAAGAATGCCCTGTTCGCCGGCTCCGATGAAGGCGGCGACAACTGGGCGGTCATCGCCACGCTCATCGAGAACTGCAAGATATCCGGTATCAATCCGCACACCTGGCTGACCGAAACGCTCGGTAAGCTGGCTGCGGGTCATCCGGCCAGCGCCGTCGGCGAACTCATGCCATGGACCGCCGTGGCCTGAGAACACCGGTTACGGTAAGTCGAGTGCGGCGAAGGCATCGATTAAGGCAGCGGGGTCGCTCGACGCGCGAAGTTCGCGTTCGATCTTGCCTACCTCATCGACGATACAGATCGCTGTCTCTTCCAACGAAACATCCAGTCCGGCATAGTAGCGCATGGTTGCTCCTCCTTATGGTTGTGGCCGCTCAACACGGACCACGTCTTACCATTTTGCGAGGAGCAGCCACCCAAGCGATTCAGGGTCGGCCCCAATCACCCCATCTGATCTTAGAAGTTAGGGGGGGTACACGCACTAATGCAGCGAGCTGGTTCATCCCCGACGCAGCGGACGCGATGAGGGCGCTTGCTGTCGAAGCTGTAAGCGTCGCCGGGCCCCAATATGCATCTCTCGCCATCGACGGTCAGTTCGAGAAAGCCGGATATAACGATCCCGCCTTCCTCGCCCTCATGAGTGAGGTTGATCTTCCCCGTATCGGCGCCGGGTTGGTAGGTTTCGGACAGGATTTGCAGCTGGCGCCCCACCAGGCTGGGTCCTACTTGACGTAAGGATACGGAGCCTTTGCCAATTTCCGTTAGTTCGGAGGCCTTGTAGAAAGTTCGGGGACGATCCGTCTCGTCCGTCGCGAAAAAGTCAGCTAAACTGACCGACATCGCATCAAGCACGCGCTTCAGAGCGCCGATCGATGGATTGGTGCCGTCCGATTCCATTAATGAGATGGTGGAATTGGTGATGCCGGCACGCTTGGCCAGCGCACGTTGAGAAATGCCAGCCTTCTCCCGCGCACGGCGTAGGCGCGATCCGATTTCCACTTCCGGCATCAAAACTACTCGTCCTGTTTCATATGTTTGATATATCGAACGTTTATCAGCACATCCTACTGTAAATCAAGAATTTTCTGAAGGTCGGAAAACGTCTTGCGGGTTGCCTGAGTAAACGGTCAACATGTCGCTAAATTAGCGGATGATCAAATGAAGAGTCTTAATAACAGCGTTGCACTTGATGCCTATTGGATGCCGTTTACTCCCAACAGGAAGTTCAAAGCGGCGCCTCGAATGCTGGTCGAAGCAACGGGAATGCACTATCGCAGCGACGACGGACGCGAGATTCTCGACGGTACGGCCGGCCTGTGGTGCGTCAACGCAGGACATGGCCGTACGGAGATCGCCTCAGCAGTCGCCGCCCAGTTGGAAAGCCTCGATTACGCACCAAGCTTTCAGCTGGGCCATCCTCTCGCCTTCCGCTTTGCAGAACGCCTTTCCGAAATCGCGCCCCCCGGTCTCGACCGGATATTCTTCACCGGATCGGGCTCGGAATCCGTGGACACGGCGCTTAAGATCGCGCTCGCCTATCAGCGCGCGATCGGCCAGGGCACGCGCACTCGGCTGGTCGGGCGTGAGCGTGGCTATCACGGCGTGGGTTTTGGCGGCATTTCGGTAGGCGGCCTTGTCAATAATCGTCGCGCCTTCTCCACCCTGCATGGCGCTGACCACATGCGGCACACTCACGATCCCAGCCGCAACCTGTTGTGCAAGGGCCCGCCCGAACATGGCGCCGAGTTGGCTGACGATCTTGAGCGTCTCGTCCAGCTGCATGGGGCGGATACTATCGCGGCCGTCATCGTAGAACCCGTCGCTGGCTCGACAGGGGTGCTGCTGCCGCCGCAGGGTTATTTGAAGCGGCTGCGCGAGATAGCGACGCGGCATGGCATCCTCCTCATTTTCGACGAAGTGATTACCGGCTTCGGCCGTCTTGGTAGTCCCTTCGCGGCCCAGCACTTCGATGTCGTCCCTGATATTATCACGACAGCGAAGGGGCTGACCAACGGCGCCATGCCAATGGGGGCCGTATTCACGTCGCGCGACGTGCATGATGCCCTGATGCAGGGGCCTGAAGCCGCGATCGAGCTTTTTCATGGGTACACCTATTCCGGTCACCCGGCTGCTTGCGCGGCGGGCCTTGCAAGCCTCGACATCTATCAGCGCGAAGGCCTTTTTAGCCGCGCTGCGGAGCTTGAAGAGCATTGGCAGCACAGCCTGCTGTCATTGCAGACCGCGCCGCACATTGCCGATATCCGGGCCATGGGCCTTATCGCGGCAATTGAACTTGCCCCTCGGCCAGATGATCCAGGATCACGCGGATTTGAAGCATTTGTGGACTGCTTTGAAAAGGGCCTTTTGGTCCGCGCAAATGGCGACACCATCGTGCTCTCACCCCCGCTTATTATCAGTCGTGACCAAATCGATAGTCTTACACAAACTTTGCTCGACGTACTTAAACGAACGGCTTGAGATCGTTCTGAAATTTGCTTCGCACTTTTTTTGTTCTGAGAGGAAGTCGTTATGAATACTCATTCGTTTCTACGCCCAATCGCCGAGCCCCAACTCCTGGAAGGCGCGTTCAGCGAAGATCAGCGGCAGCGGCTTTTTTCCGTTCTTCGCGAGCAAGGGCCATGGACCACTATCCTTTCGCAGGAATTCAGTTCCCCTGAAGAGGTGATTGGTGCGACATCCGGAACACTCCCAGAAGGCTTCGTTCCCACATGGGACATGTTTTTGAGCCCTGTTTTCCGCGCCTTTCTCGGACGGGGCTATGCAAGCCTTTACCCGGAAATCGAGGACTGTTTCTACCACAGCAAGTTTCTTGAGCTGGCCCGGGGTTATTGGGGTGCCAGATATGCAGCCCCCAACCTAATGCTTTGCAACATTCAGGGTCCGGCCGGTGCAGGCGGCCCACCACATGTTGATGGCGCCGATTATCGTGGCGTGAACATTCAGAACACCCCGTCCTGGCTGATCGGCCTCATGACAAAATCCGGGTTGTTCCGCCAGTGGCAGGTAAAGAAAACGCAGGTGCTGACCTGGTATTACAAGGGGCAGATCGGCGGCGGCTTTACCTATTGGCCGGATGGCCCGGACGGGCAGCCCAAGCAGCTTTATGCCCCGATGTGGGGCCGCGCCGCGGTGGTCGAGAATGAGGTCATGTATCACGGCGCGAATGCCTGTGGGCCGGAAGATATGCGCAAGCCGGAGGGCCTGGCGATCAATTCGGTGATCGCTGCAGATCCGAATTCGGATGGCTGGCAGGTCATGACCGATGGCAAGGTCGTCCAGCAGCTTCCCGCTGATGAAATCCGCATGCTGTTCCATTGGGGCGCGGATATGTACATGGATCTGGATGAGATGACGGTCGCGCTCGATCATAGCGATGATCTGTCGCATGAGCAGGTCTTCGACATCTTCCTCTCGGAACTGCGTGCTCGCGGCATAGCGTTCAAGACGCCGAGCGATCCGCTCCACGACCCTGAATTCATCCAGTTCCTCACGAGCGTATTCGAGCCAGGGCCACCCACGATCATGCCTGCAATATATGATCTGGCAGCGGCATAAGAGGGATATGCATCATTCTGGCAGAAGAAAAACCTAATAGATGATCGCTGAATGCGCGCGCCCGCGCGTCAGCATCTTCTGCCAGAATACATCACTTTGCGAATAATTGAACAAACCAAGACAAAAGCTTGGCAGACGATATCGTTAAAAGAGGGAGGCTATGACATGGCTGTCAACGGCGGAGCAAAAGTCGGCCATTCGGCGGCGTAAAACCAGGCCATCGTGTTACATGCCGGGGGGAGTGGCGTGAGGGCGTAGCCCGAGGGCCACTCCCCCCGGCATTGGTGTAATTTTCAGGGTCTGGTTTTGGCCTTGCGGGCCCGGCTGTGCGCGAGGCGATAGCTTTCGCCGTTCATCTCGAGGATGCTGACGTGATGGGTCAGGCGATCGAGGAGCGCGCCTGTGAGACGCTCAGATCCGAAGGTTTCGGTCCATTCGTCGAAGGGCAGGTTGCTGGTGATGAAGGTGGAGCCGCGTTCGTAACGCTGGGAGATCAGCTCGAACAACAGTTCGGCGCCGGTCTTGGAGAGCGGCACAAAGCCCAGTTCGTCGATGATGAGCAGCTTGTATCCGGCCATCTGCTTCTGGAAGCGCAGAAGACGGCGCTCGTCGCGGGCCTCCATCATTTCGCTGACCAGCGCTGCCGCGGTGGTGAAGCCCACCGACAGTCCTTTCTGGCATGCTGCCAGTCCGAGCCCCAACGCTACGTGCGTCTTTCCGGTGCCTGATGGCCCCAGAGCGATGGCGTTCTCACGCCGCTCGATCCACTCGCAGCGCGCCATCTCGAGCACCTGCATCTTGTTGAGCCTGGGGATGGCGGCGAAGTCGAAGCTGTCGAGGCTTTTGACGGCGGGGAAGCGCGCGGCCTTGATGCGCCGCTCGACCATGCGACGCTCCCTGTCGATCATTTCCATCTCGACGAGGCGGGCGAGGAAGCGGATATGATCGACGCCTTCAGCGGCACATTGCCGCGAGAGATTGTGATGCTCACGCAGGCACGTAGGCAGCTTGAGCGCCTTGAGATGGTGAGCGAGAAGGATCTCCGGGGCCTGATCGCTCATGCGGCCTCCTGCCGGTCGGAGAGCAGGCTCAGATAGGCTCTGGCAAAGGTCTTCTCGACCGTGGTGCGTGGCAGGAAGGGATAGACGTCCAGGTCCAGCCTGGGCGGTACGCGTTCGATCCGGCACAGGACGAGGTGCTTGACGGCATCGAAGCCGATGGCGCCAAGATCGATGGCCTGTTCGACCGCCGCCTGGAGATCGGCGAGGGTGAACGTTTCCAGCAGGCGCAGTACCTGCACATATTCGCGCCTGCCATGTTTGTGCATGCGCCCTTCCATCAACCGCTGCAGTGTCGTGAACGCTTCGGGCAGGTCCCAGCCCTGCAAAGGCGCAGCCTGGTCGAATGCGTTGATCTTCTGCTCGATCAGCGGGAGATAATGGAGCGGGTCGAAGACAACCTCCTCGCGGGCATAGCAACGAGGATGACGGGCGATGACTTCGCTGCGGCAGCCGATCACCACCTCATCGACATAGGCCCTGATCCAGACCTCCTGATGGCCCCAGGCCACCGGAACCGAATAATCGTTGGTCCTGTAGCGCACCAGGGATTGCGAGGAGACCCGCCCGCCTTTCTGATCGCAGGCCTCGAAGGGTGTAGCGGGCAGAGGCTGCATGGCCGCGAGATCGCGCTGCAGCCGCTCACCGATCGTCTCGCTCTGCCCGCGCACCTTGTCCTGCTGGCGCTTGCGGCATTGCTCCTCCAGCCACAGGTTGAACGCCTCCCAGGTCGGGAACTTCGGGATCGGCACCATGAAGTTGCGCCGGCAATAGCCTACCAGCCCCTCCACATTGCCTTTCTCGTTCCCCTTGCCCGGGCGAGCATAGCGGTCGCGGATCACGTAATGTGACAGGAAAGCGCTGAACAGCGTGGCACGCTGCCGCGTGCCGTCGGGCAGGATCTTCGTCACAAGGCAGCGATCGTTGTCATAGACGATCGAGCGCGGTACCGCGCCGAAAAACGCGAAGGCATGCACGTGTCCGTCCACCCAGGCCTCCGCCACCGCCGCCGGATAGGCCCGCACATAGCAGGCATCACTGTGCGGCAGATCGAGCGCGAAGAAGTAGGCCTTCTGCTCCACCCCGCCGATCTCCACCAGCGCTTCCCCGAAATCGGCCTGCGCATCTCCCGCAGGGTGCGCCAGCGGCACGAACATCTCCCGGCTGCGCTGTTCGCGCTCCCGGATGTAATCCTTGATGATCGTATAGCCGCCGGTGAAACCATGCTCGGTGCGCAAACGGTCGAATACCCGCTTCGCCGTATGGCGTTGCTTGCGCGGGACACTGCGGTCACCCTCAAGCCATCCATCAATGATCGCCACAAACCCGTCCAGCTTCGGGCGCTGCGGTACGGACTGGCGCCGGTAACCCGGCGGCGATGAAAACGACAGCATCTTGCGTACCGTTTCGCGCGACACATTGAAACGCTTCGCCGCCGCCCGTTGGCTCATGCCATCCGCGCAAGCCAGACGGACCTGAAGATAAAGTTCCACGCTGTAGATCCCCACACCTCCCTGACTCGGCAGAAAGGCTTCAAGGTGGACGACTTTTACGCCGCCCGCAGCAGGACTATCCCGCCGCTACCGTGGTCGAATATTGCTCCGCCGTTCTCATCCAGACCGCCTATACGATCAAGCGCATGGTCGATCAGGGCGCGCGGACGTTCGAACCGACCGAGCAGGCGCAGGAAAGCTGGCTCGGCGTGCTGTTCTCGCATCTCACGGGGAGCGCAAAATTTTCCACCGAATGCACGCCTGGCTTCTACAATAATGAAGGATCGATCGGTGATCCCAAAATGGCGCGCAACGCGCCCTACGCCGGGGGCACCATGAGCTATTTCGAAGAACTGACGAAATGGCGGGAGAAGGATCAGCTCGAAGGGCTGGAGATTTCTAAGCCATAGGCAGTGATGGTCAAACGGGTACGGCGTCGGTTCGGCTGGCAATCGACGCCTGAAATCATGGGCGATACAGTGATCCGCCGTAACCCGGCGGAGGATATTATCCTCACGATTGCCCGTTTATCAGAATGGCGACCGAAAGCGATTTCAGTGCGATCTCAAAGACCTGATACGAGCGCAAAAATCTGAAGCGGACTGTCTTTACGACGACGGCACGCGTTGAGGCAGGCAAGGTCTGGATCAACACCTATCGCGCGGTCAGCTTCATGGCACCTTCCGGTGGGGTGAAGCGCAGCGGCATCGGCCGCGAGAACGGGCAGGAAGCGATGGATGAATATCTCCAGACCAAAAGCGTCTGGATCGACCTTGGTTTGCCTGTTTCCAATCCCTTTGTCATTAGGTGATACAGATGAAAATTACAGAAAGTCTGGCAGAATTTTGCGCCACCGTCTCGGTCGACACCCTTCCGGCCGACGTCGTGGCGCGCACCCCGCTTCTCCTGCTCGATTTGGTCGGCAGTATCGTGCGGGCGCGGAGCGAAGCGGCGGTCGCTCCGGCCTTGCTTGCCACTGTATCCGCCATGGGCCTGGGAAATGGAGCGGCCTGGGTATTTGGCGACGCGGCAGGCTATGCCCCGGCGGGCGCGGCGCTGCTCAATGGAGCGCTTGGCCATGCGCTCGACTTTGACGATACTCATGCGGCAGGGACGTTGCACCCCGGAGCGCCGGTCATTCCGGCCGCGCTCGCCGCGGCGGAGATAGTGGGAGCGCCCGGAGCGGACATTCTCGCCGCGATCGTCGCTGGTTATGAGACGTGCTGCCGGATCGCGGTGGCGCTGCCAGCGGGAGACCATTACGCGCGTGGCTTTCATCCCAGCGCGACCTGCGGCGTGTTTGGCGCGGCTGCCGCTGCGGCGCGGATATTCGGCCTTGATACGGCAGGGATCGTCTCGGCTCTCGGCATTGCGCTGAGCCAGAGTGCGGGCAGTCTCCAGTTCCTGGCCGATGGCGCGCAGACGAAGCCGTTTCAGGTCGGATGGGCGGCGATGGCTGGTTTGACCGCTGCAACCTTGGCGCGCAACGGCTACAAGGGGCCCGCCGAAGCGATCGAGGGGCGCCATGGCTTTCTTCAGGGTTACGCGCCCTCCCCCCGGCCAGAGCGGGTCGTGCAGGCCCTCGGTTCGGTTTTTGAGCTGATGAATACCGGCATCAAGCCCTATCCATCCTGCCGCTACGGCCATGCCGGTATCGACGCCGTGCTGGCGCTGCGGGAGGAGCAAGGATTGCAGCCAGATGAGGTGGACAGCATCACCTATGGACTGTCGAACGCGGGCCTGTTGCTGGTGGGCGCGCCGATCGGGCATAAGCGCAACCCGAGCAATATTGTGGACGCGCAGTTCAGCGCGCCGTTCGTGCTGTCCTGCGCTCTGGTCACGGGCGCGATGGGGTGGGACAGCTACGAGCGGCTGAACGACCCGGTAATCCGTTCGATGCTGCCCAAGGTCGACTGTATCCACGACCCGGAAATCGAGGCGGAATTCCCTACCAACATGTCGGGAAAGATCACCATCGCAGCGCGTGGCCGGACATTCAGCCGCAAGGTGGTCGTGCCGCTTGGCGAACCTTCCAACTTCCTCGCCACGGATGCACTGCTTGCGAAGTTCCTGGCGCTTGCTGCTCCCATACTTGGATCAGACAAAGCGAACGCGCTCGCCGTTGCTGCACTAGACCTTGCCGCTTTGCCCGGAGTTGAAAAACTGACGGGCCTCGCGGTGTAAATCTCGTCTCGCGCCCGCCAGCCTGTCGAGCTGGCGGCGGGCATTCCGCGCGAAGAGACGATGCGCCGCATCTATGCGAACCGCACGCAATGGCTGGATTCCGCGCTGCACCGCATTCCATTCTAATACCAACGCTCGCGGAGGCAGACTCACGCCAGGGATTTCCAAAAGCCTGAAATTATGATTCGAGATTGCAAGCAGAAGGAGGCTTGCGATGGCGGCGGCGATTGGGGTTCGAACTGACTACACATCAGTGGAGTTACGTGGGTTTTCTCGCCGATGCGGAGACGCCGATCAGGTTCGGCGGTTATTGGCAGTTGCGGTGATCCTGGATGGCGGGAGCCGGAGCGATGCAGCCAAGGTTGCCGGTGTGACGCTACAGATCGTGCGCGACTGGGTCTTGCGGTTCAACAAGGATGGTCCTGATGGCTTGGCGACGCGCAAGGCGCCAGGGCGGGCTTCGATCCTCAACGACGAGCAGCGTACCCGGCTTGCCGGACAAATCGAGGTCGGTCCTATCCCGGCAGCGCATGGCGTCGTACGCTGGCGGCTTGCCGATCTGGCCCAGTGGATATGGGATGAGTTCGGCCTCTCGGTCACGCGTCAAACCCTTGGGCGCGAGCTTCGCGCAATGGGCTACCGCAAACTCTCCGCGCGGCCGCGCCATCGCGGTCAGAAACCCGATGATGTTGCTGATTTTAAAAAAACTTCGCAGCCCGTTTGGCGCAAATCACCCGATCGCTCCCAAAGGGAACGGCGGTAGAACTATAGTGGGCAGACGAAGCAAGGGTCGGGCAGCAGACCAAGCTCACCCGGCGCTGGGCGAAGCGCGGCACGAGGCCATCAGCGCCCAAGGATCAACGGCGATCGTCGGCATGGATTTTCGGGGCGATCTGTCCGGCCGAAGGCAAGGCCGCGGGTATCGTCATGCCCAAGTGCAACAGCGAAGCGATGAGCATGCACCTCGAGGAGATCGCCTTCCACGTCGCCCCGGGCGCCCACGCGGTGCTGCTACTCGATCAAGCCGGATGGCATGGCTCGGCCGAACTGGTCGTTCCGCCCAATATCACTTTGATGCCGCTACCCCCCAGATGTCCCGAGCTCAATCCTGTCGAGAACCTGTGGCAATTCATGCGCGACAACTGGCTGTCGAACCGCATCTTCAAATCGTACGACGATATCGTCGATCACTGTTGCTACGCCTGGAACAAGCTGGCTGATCAGCCTTGGCGCATCATGTCCATTGGACTGCGAAAATGGGCGCATGGGTTCTGATCAATGCGCCTTGGTATTAGGTGATTCTATGAAAATTCGCTAACTTTTTGCATATCGCGGCCGCCTCGTGATCTGCCGCCACCTGCTTGGTTGGACGTTATCCCCTTGGCCATCATGGCCACTGGAGATGTGTCATGGGATTATCAGAATTTGATCCCGCCGCTCGTGAGCGGGTGTCGTGGAACGCTGGACGCAAGGTCGGCGCAAAGCGCGCGCTCAAGCCGATGCAGAACGGCTACGTCGAGAGCTTCAATGGTCGCATGCGCGACGAGCTGCTCAACGAGACTCTGTTCCTGAGCCTCGACCATGTCCGCGTGGTGATCTCCGCCTGGGCAGAGGACTACAAATCAGGAGAGGGCGCACTCATCCCTGGGACACGAGACCCCACAGGCGTCCGCCGCTGAATAGATAAGCAATGGCCTGCTTCGCTACGCCCTACGAGCTCCGCGTTCGAGAATGACGAAAGGCATAATAAGGAACTTGTATGTAGCGCGTGGAAGCCATCGGGAATGCGCAATTGACTGAGAGAGAATCGCTATACTTTTCCGTCGTTTTAAGGAGCGGCGCCTGTCCTCCCGGTTACTCAGCTGATCCCTCGCAGCGCCATAGGTGGTGATCGCTTCAGGTAAAATTGTTTTTTTGCGATCGAGAATTTGTGTTCTAAATGAGGCGGAATGCCAGAGGGATTGGTTCTCTCCCCTCTTGCCGCTGGTCCCTATCTTTGTATCCCAGAAGGAAAACCTAGATGTTGGAAAAAGTTTCACAACCCCGCGATCTGGACGAGTTTCTGGATGTGATCCGTGCGCGCTACGATGATCTCAGTGACCGGCTGCAGCGCATCGCCCGACACATTCTGGACGAACCGAACGACATAGCCTTTGAAACCTTGGCTGTGGTGGCGGAGCGCAGCGGCGTTCAACCGTCTGCCATCGTCCGCTTTGCCCAAGCCTTTGGCTTTTCAGGTGCCACCCCGATGCAGCGCCTGGTGCGTGATGGCCTGCTGCGTGAAGATCGCTCCGTCGGCTATGCCGAACGGATCCGGCAGCATCGCTACGGGACTACCGGGGAAGCTGAAGGCCCGCGCCAGCTGCTTTCGGAATTCGTCGAAGGAAATATTCTTGCCTTGGAAAATTTAAATCACGCGGTAGGCTTGCGCGAACTGTCCGAAGCGATTGAGATGCTTCACGAGGCGGAGACCGTTTTCGTGGCGGGGTTTCGTCGTTCATTCCCTGTCGCGACTTACCTCGCCTATATGCTGGGACAGGGGGGCAAGCGAACCGTCCTTGTCGATGGACTAGCTGGGCTTCAGATCCAGCAGGTCGGCGGGCTTGGTGCCGGCGACGTCATGCTGGCAATCAGTTTTTCGCCCTACAGTCACGAAACGTTGAATTTGGTCGAGACGGCAAAGGGTCGCTGCCCGGTCATCGCAATCACCGACAGCGTCATCGGCCCGATAGCCAGAGACGCGAATCTGATCCTTCAGGTGCGCGAGTCCGAAGTGCGCGGCTTTCGCTCGCTTGCCGCATCGATGTGCCTGGCCCAGTCGCTCGCCATTGGTGCGGCTGCCCGCCGTGATGAAGCGGCATCGGATCAGGAGCAGATAAAAAGCACCTAGCTTCCGATTGAGCTATTGCACTGAACGTTCTGATCCAATATATCATGGAATGTAATTTCCAGAGGAGAGGGATGGTGGGGCAGCTGCCGGGCCAATGCACCGATATTGCGAAAGACGCTCTAATTCACCCGGCACAGGACTGGTTCAAGGTGGACGCGCTTCTGAGCGATGCAATCGAGCGCGGATTGCTGAGCGGTGCGGCGACGGCTATATGGCGGGGCGATGCCGCCGTGCACGGTTCAGCGATCGGTTGGCGCGACGCCGCTGCGCGCGACCCGATGCAGGAAGATTCTATCTTCAGGCTCTATTCGATGACCAAGCCGGTAACGGCGGTCGCGATGATGATCCTCTGGGACGAAGGTAAATGGTCGCCGTCCGACCCGATTGCCGATCACCTGCCCGAACTCGCCAACCTGCTGGTGCTTGAGCAGGGCCTGTTCCCCGACACCTTGCCGCTCGTTCCCCCCGCCAGTCCGCCGACCCTGCAGCATCTGATGACGCACCAGGCCGGTTTCGCCTATGGTTTTACCGACGAGCCGGTCGACCGCCTTTTTCGTGCCGCCCATGTTCCGGCAATCCCCCATGACATCAGTGCGCGGGAGTATTTGAAGCGTTTGGCGCAGGTGCCGCTTGCTTTCCATCCGGGCACCGGGTGGCGATATGGCGCATCGATGGACGTGCAGGGCATCATCGTCGAGCGCCTGAGCGGCATGAGCCTGCGGGACTTCATGCGCGAACGCATTTTCGATCCGCTCGGCATGGTCGATACCGACTTCATCGTGCCCGAAGAAAAGCGCCACCGTCTCGCCACGCTTTATTCGCTGGCGGGCGACACGCTGATCGAAGTGAGCCGCGATGACGAGGAACTCAACTATGAGAATATCTCTGGCCTGACGCCTCGGGACGTGGTGCTTCCCTATGACAGCGCGCCCCTCCTCGCGTCGGGCGGGGGTGGCCTGGCGTCGACCGCTGGCGATTATCTGCGCTTTGGCCGCATGCTGCTGGGTCAGGGGGAACTGGATGGCAAGCGGATCATCAGCCGCGAAGCCGCCGCCCTGATGATGCACAGCCATACGCCCGATCATCTGCTCATTGGCGGGTTCGGCACGCCGCCGCACTCTCTGCGGCCCGGCTATGAATATGCCTATAACGGCGTCACGATCACCGATCCGCAACAGGCGGGCGTGCGTCTGGGGCGCGGCACCTATTTCTGGGATGGCGCCGCGGGGTGCTGGTTCTGGGCTGATCCGCAAAATGATGTGGTCTTCGTCTGCATGGTTCAACTGCTGACGGATGCCGATCGGCTGTCGTTGCAGTTCCGCAGCCGCGACGTGGTGGCCGACATCCTGGCCGCGATCGACCGGCACGACACCGCCCCGTCCTTATCCATCCATGGCGGGGGCAGGCAATGAGCGGTACTTCGACGGGCGGTCGCGCCCTGGAACTTATCACTCTGGGCCGTTCAGGCATCGACCTTTATGGCGAACAGGTCGGCGGGCGGCTGGAGGATATGGGTTCCTTTGCCAAATATGTCGGGGGCAGTCCCACCAACAGCGCCATCGGCGCAGCGCGGCTGGGGCTTCATACGGGCATTATCACGCGTGTCGGGTCCGACCATATGGGGCGCTTCATTATTGAGCAACTGGCGGCGGAGGGGGTCGATGTCACCGGTGTCATCAGCGATCCAGATCGGCTGACCGCGCTCGTCATCCTGGGCATTCGCGATGCGGATCGTTTCCCGCTCATCTTCTACCGTGAAAATTGCGCCGACATGGCGCTGTGCGAAGAGGATATCGATCCCGATTTCGTCGCCTCCGCCGGCGCGCTTTTGATCAACGGCACGCATCTTTCGCAGCCGGGCGTCCGCGCCGCCACATTGAAAGCGGTGCAGGCGATCAGGGCGGCTGGCGGCCGTGTCATCTTCGACATCGATTACCGCCCAGTGCTGTGGGGGCTGGCGTCGAAGGACAATGGGGAAGACCGTTTCGTTTCGAGCGATTGGGTGACGCAGGACTTGCAGGAAATCCTGCCCCTGTGCGACCTCATCGTCGGGACGGAGGAGGAAATCCACATTCTGGGCGGCACCACCGACACCATCGCGGCCCTGCGCGAAATCCGCGCGGGCAGCGACGCGCTGCTGGTGTGCAAGCGCGGATCGGACGGATGCGTCGCCTTGCCGGGCGCGATACCGGACCATCTGGACCAGGGCATTGTCGGCAAGGGCTTTCCCATCGAAGTGTTCAACGTTTTGGGCGCAGGGGACGCGTTCATGGCCGGGTTCCTGCGCGGCTGGCTGCGTGATGAAAGCATCGAGCAATGCTGCACCTATGGCAACGCCTGCGGTGCCATCGTCGTGTCGCGGCACGGCTGCGCCCCAGCCCAGCCGAGCTGGGAGGAACTGCGAGTGTTTCTTTCGCGCAGCGATTGGCCCGCGCGCCTGCGCGACAGCGCCGCGCTGGAACATACGCATTGGGCGACCAATCGCTTGGCGGAACATGGCGACCTGACCGTGCTGGCGATCGACCATCGCGCCCAGTTTGACGAACTTGTCGAGGAACTGGGCACCAACAACTTGCATCGCGTATCGCGGTTCAAGGAATTGGCGTTGCAAGCCATGGCTGAGGTTGCCGGTGGCGATGCCGGTTTCGGGCTACTCGCCGACGGCCGCTATGGACGGACCGCGCTGGAAATGGCTGCCGACACGACCTGTTGGATCGGTCGGCCGATCGAATTGCCCGGATCGCGACCCTTGCGGTTCGAAGGCGGGCGCGAAGCCGCCACGATCTTGGCCGACTGGCCGCTCGACCATGTGGTCAAATGTCTGGTTTTCTATCATCCCGATGATCCGGCGGAGCTTCGCGCCGATCAGGACCGGCAGATCCTCAACCTGTTCGAGGCATGTCGGCACAGGCGGCACGAATTATTGCTGGAGGTCATCGCCTCCAGGAGCGGCCCGGTCGAAACTGACACGGTGGCCAAGGTGATCGAGCATATATATGATCTGGGCGTGTATCCCGACTGGTGGAAGCTGGAGCCAGCGGTCGAACCGGCGACCTGGGCAGCCATCGAACGGGTAATCGCGGCGCGCGATCCCTACTGCCGCGGTATATTGCTGCTGGGGCTGGCATCGGAAGAGGACGCCTTACTGACCAGCTTTTCCGCCGCAGTTGAGCACCCGCTGGTCAAGGGTTTCGCTGTCGGCCGAACGATATGGGTGGAGCCCGCCATGCGCTGGTTCAAGGATGAGATCGACGATGAAGAGGCCGTCGCGCAGATGGCCGCGAGCTTCAACATGCTGGCACAGGCATGGCGCGACGCAAGGCGGACACAGGCGCTATGAGCGGAGAAACCGTCAGGCTGACCATGGCGCAGGCGCTCATTCGCTGGATGGCGGCGCAGCGCGTCGAGATCGGCGGGGTCGAGCAACCTTTTTTCGCTGGGGTCTGGGCGATCTTCGGCCATGGCAATGTCGCAGGCGTCGGGGAGGCGCTGGCGGAAATCGACGAAGCCCTTCCGACATATCGCGCCCATAATGAGCAGGGAATGGCGCATGCCGCCATCGCCTTCGCCAAGGCAAATCGCCGCCAGCGGGCAATGGCCTGCACGACGTCGATCGGGCCGGGCGCCACCAATATGGTGACCGCCGCCGCGCTCGCCCACGTCAACCGTTTGCCGGTGCTGTTCCTGCCCGGTGACGTCTACGCCAGCCGCCTGCCCGATCCTGTACTTCAGCAGATTGAGGATTTCGGCGATGGGACGGTCAGCGCCAGCGACTGTTTCCGCCCGGTCAGCCGCTATTTCGACCGCATTACCCGGCCCGAACAGATATTGGATGCCGCCCCGCGCGCCATGGCGGTGATGACTGACCCGGCCCGTTGCGGTCCCGTCACCCTGTCCCTGTGCCAGGATGTGCAGGCGGAGGCTTTCGATTGCCCGGTCAGCTTCCTGGAACCGCGCCTGTGGCGGCAGCGACGACCCCGCCCCGACGAAACGGAACTGAACGCGCTGGTACAGGCGGTGCGTGCCGCGCAGCGGCCACTGATCGTGACCGGCGGCGGTGTCCTCTATTCCCGCGCCGAAGATGCGTTAGCCGCGCTGGCGGAGACCACAGGCATTCCCGTTGCGGAAACGCAGGCGGGGAAGGGTGCGCTCATCGCCAGTCACGGCCAGTTGCTTGGCGCGATCGGCGTCACCGGGACCAGCGCCGCCAATCGCGCCGCGCTCGATGCGGACCTCATCATCGGCATCGGCACCCGGCTGCAGGATTTCACCACGGGGTCACGCACGCTGTTCCAGGGCGATCTGTTCCAGGTCAATGTCGCGCCGCATGACGCGCACAAGCACGGCGCGAAGAGCGTCGTGGGCGACGCGCGCGTCGTGATCGAGGCTCTGACCAATGCGCTGGCGGGCTGGCGCGTTCCACAGGCGTGGGAACGGGAGAATGGTGTCGCCATGGCGGACTGGAGCGAGGCGGGCGACGTGGCGATGGCTCCGTGCGACGGCCTTCCTTCCGACGCGGCGGTGATCGGCGCGGTGTTACGGAATGCGCCCGATGACGCCGTTGTTGTCTGCGCGGCCGGTGGCCTGCCCGGTGAACTGCACAAGCTATGGCGCGTGAAGAAGCCAGGCGGCTACCATGTCGAGTACGGCTTTTCCTGCATGGGATATGAGATTGCCGGCGGCCTGGGCGTGAAGATGGCAAATCCCACGCGGGAGACATTCGTCCTTGTCGGTGACGGCAGCTATCTGATGCTGAATTCAGAGCTGGCGACCTCGGTCATGTTGGGTTTCAAGCTCATCGTCGTGCTGCTCGACAATGGCGGCTATGGCTGCATCAATCGGTTGCAACAGGCGACAGGCGGGCGGCCTTTCAACAACCTGCTGGCCGATGCGCGGCAGGAAGCGCTCCCCACGGTCGATTTCGCCGCCCACGCCCGTAGTCTGGGCGCCTGTGCGGAAAAAGTGTCCGGCATCGCTTCGCTTGAAGAGGCGCTCGCCCGAGCCGCCTTATCATCGACCAGCTACGTCATCGTTCTCGATACCGATCCCGCGATAACTACCAAGTCGGGCGGGCATTGGTGGGACGTCGCGGTGCCGCAGGTGTCGGCCCGCGATGAAGTCGCTGCGGCCCTCATTCGATATGAAGATATGAAGAAGAGGCGGAAGCCATGACGATACGCTGGGGTGTAAGCCCGATTGCCTGGGCCAATGACGACATGCCCGAACTAGGCGGCGACATCACGCTGGATGAACTGCTGAGCGACGTCAGCCAGATCGGCTTTGAAGGGGTGGAGCTTGGCTGCAAGTTCCCGCGCGATCCTGCCACCTTGAAACCGATCATGGCCACCCACGGGCTGGATATCGTCGGCGGCTGGTATTCGTCGAACCTTCTCACGCGCGACGCCGATGCCGAAATCGCCGCCATGGCAGACCATCTCGCGTTGCTGGAGGCGATGGGATCGAGCGTCTTCATTCTCGCCGAAACGTCGAACGCGGTACATGGCGACCGGTCCTGTCCCCTCGATGTCCATCCCCGGATCGACGATCAGGCCTGGGAGCGCTTCGGCGCGCGGTTGAACGCGGTGGCGGCGCATGTAAACAGGCGCGGGCTGCGTTTTGCCTACCATCACCATCTCGGCACCGTTGTCGAGACTGCCGAAGAGTTGCGGCGCTTCTTCGATGTCACCGACGAGCATGTCGGTTTGACGCTCGACACCGGCCATGCCCTTTGCGGCGGTATCGATCCGCTGAAGATCATCGGTGAACGGCCCGAGCGCGTGAACCATGTCCATTGCAAGGATGTACGCCGTGGGCGGTACAACAGGCTGCGTGCTGGCGGCGCAAGCTTCCTCGACGGCGTGGTCGGTGGGATGTTCACTGCCCCTGGCGACGGCGCCTATGATTATGCGTCATTCCTGGGCGCGCTGGCCCGCATCGGCTACATCGGCTGGATCGTGGTTGAGGCAGAGCAGGATCCAGCGATCGCCAATCCCCGCGTGTACCAGCAGCTGGGCCTCGAGACACTCCGAAGCCTCGCCGCCGAGGTGGGGCTGGCGGCATGAGCCTCAAGGTCCGCAGCCACGATCCTGACGCGCACGGCGTGATGCTAGACGTCACACCGGAAAGCGCGGGCTGGCGTTATGTCGGATTCAAGGTGCTCCGTCTGGCGGCGGGGCAGGTCCATGAGGGTGGAGAGGCAGGCCGGGAAGCGTGCCTCGTCATCCTGTCCGGCGTGATTGATGTTAAGGCCGGCGAAGAGCGTTTCGCCGAGCTGGGCGGTCGGACAGACGTTTTTGCGGGACCCGCGACGTCGGTTTATGTTCCTGCCGGGACATCCTACCGCATTGAGGCCGCCAATGCCACGGAAGTGGCGATCTGCACTGCGCCCGGTGGCGGTGATCGGCGTCCGCGCGTCATCGCGCCCGAAGATGTGGGGCTGGAAACGCGCGGACATGGCACGAACCAGCGCTTCGTACGCAACATACTGGATGACAAGGCGGACGCGCACAGCCTGTTGGTGGTGGAAGTCATCACCCCTGGCGGACATTGGTCCAGCTATCCTCCCCACAAGCATGATCGCGATGCGTGGCCGGAAGAAACCTTCCTGGAGGAAACCTATTATCATCGCCTTTCGCCGCCGCAGGGTTTTGCCTTCCAACGCGTCTATACCGATGACCGGTCGATTGACGAGACGATGGCGGTGGAGGATGGCGATGTGGTCAAAGTGCCGCGCGGATACCACCCGGTCGGGGCGCCGCATGGCTATGATCTTTATTATCTGAACGTGATGGCCGGTCCCCGTCGCAACTGGGTGTTTGCCAATGATCCCGCACATGACTGGATCGCGCGCGGCATATCTGCAAACCCGGATATAGGAGAATAAGGCGTGCCCCTGAATCCAGTGCAGGAACTTCATGACCCTGAAGGACCTATCCCGACCGACCCGGTAAGGATGGGTGACTGTCGAATGAAGGTGGATTGCGCCCTCTGCGTCTGAAGCCTGTCCAGCCCCGTCCATGGGATGCTGCACCTTCTCCATGGCGGCGGCTGGGCAACGATGAGCGTCGAAATCGTCGCTCGACCCACTGAATATATCAAGACCTGCTCATGAAGAGCCGGAACAGCATCTAATCTTGCCGGGAGAAGCCGAAATGCGAAATATTCCCCACTTCATCGGCGGACGCGCGGTCAGTTCCGTATCCGCCCGCACCGGGGACGTATATGATCCTAACAATGGTAAGGTGCAGGCCCGCGTCGGCCTGGGCACGGCCGAAGAGCTGCAACAGGCCGTCGATGCAGCAGTGGCGGCGCAGCCGGCATGGGCGGCCGTAAATCCGCAGCGCCGGGCGCGTGTCATGTTTGACTTCAAGCGGCTGGTCGAACGCGACATGGACGATCTTGCCCATCTGCTGGCATCGGAACATGGCAAGGTCATCGCCGACGCCAGGGGTGATATCCAGCGGGGTCTCGACGTTGTGGAGTTTGCCTGCGGCATCCCGCATTTGTTGAAGGGCGACTATACCGAAGGCGCCGGTCCCGGCATCGACGTCTATTCCATGCGCCAGCCGATCGGCATCGGCGCGGGTATCACGCCCTTCAATTTTCCGGCCATGATCCCGCTGTGGATGAGCGCGGTGGCGATGGCGTGCGGTAACGCCTTCATCCTCAAGCCGTCAGAGCGTGACCCATCCACCTCCATCCGCCTGGCAGAGCTGCTGACGGAGGCGGGGCTGCCCGACGGCATTTTCCAGGTGGTTCAGGGCGACAAGGAAATGGTCGACGCCATTTTGGACCATCCGGCGATTTCGGCGGTCAGCTTCGTCGGCTCGTCGGACATCGCTCATTATGTCTATAATCGCGGCGTCGCGGCTGGAAAGCGCGTGCAGGCCATGGGCGGCGCGAAAAATCACGGCATCGTCATGCCCGACGCCGATCTGGACCAGACCGTCGCCGACCTGTGCGGTGCGGCCTTCGGATCTGCGGGCGAACGCTGCATGGCGCTGCCGGTGGTGGTGCCGGTCGGGCAGGATACGGCCGAACGGCTCAAGGCAAAGCTCATCCCCGCCATTGAGGCGCTGCGCGTCGGCGTCTCGACCGATGCGGATGCGCATTACGGCCCGGTGGTGACAGCCCAGCACAAGGCCCGCATCGAACAGTGGATACAGACCGGTGTCGAGGAAGGGGCCGAACTGGTCATCGACGGACGCGGCTTTTCCCTTCAGGGGTATGAAGACGGCTTTTTCGTCGGCCCGACGCTGTTCGACCATGTGACGTCCGACATGAGCGCTTATCGGGAAGAGATTTTCGGACCCGTGCTCCAGATGGTGCGCGCCGACAGTTTCGAGGATGCCCTCGCTCTGCCTTCAAAGCATCAATATGGCAACGGCGTCGCCATCTTCACCCGCAACGGTCAAGCCGCTCGCGAATTTGCCGCTCGGGTGAATGTCGGCATGGTCGGCATCAACGTACCCATACCGGTGCCGGTCGCCTATCACAGCTTCGGCGGTTGGAAGCGTTCGGGGTTCGGCGATCACAATCAGCATGGGGAAGAGGGCGTTCGGTTCTGGACAAAGGTGAAAACGGTGACCCAGCGCTGGCATGGCCCGTCGGCTTCTCCTGAGGGAACGGCTCTTTCGGACGCCTTCCTGATCCCGACCATGAAATGACGATCCTCGATCGGTTCCAACACCGGTCGGCATAACCCGACGAGGGCTTGATGACGCTTAGTGAATTCAGCCATGTTATCGGCGCATCGCATCCTCCCCTTCGGGAGGACACGATCGGAGAAGCGCTGGAACTCGCAGCGCAGCGCTGGCCCGATGACGACGCGCTCGTCGCGCGTCATGGCAATGTCCGCTATTCCTGGTCGGAACTGAAGGCGGTGACGGACGCCTTCGCGGCGGGGCTGCTGGCTTTGGGCATAGGGCGGGGCGACCGGGTGGGCATCTGGGCGCCCAATTGTGCCCAGTGGACCATTGCTCAGCTGGCGACCGCCCGCGCAGGCATGATATTAGTCAACATCAACCCCGCCTATCGCATAGGTGAGCTTGAATATACGCTGGCAAAGGTGGATGTGAAGGCGCTGATCTGCGCGGCATCGTTCAAGACCAGCGATTATGTTGCCATGGCAGAGGCGTTAGTTACCCGCTTTGGCGAAGGGCCGGGCGAGATCGTCTCGGATCGCCTCCCGGCGCTCCGCTATTTGATAAAGATCGATGGTGATCGGCGTCCGGGATGGCTTGATTTTGACGATGTCGCCGCGTCGCGGACACCGACATCAGAAGCGGAACTTGCAAGCGTCGCCGTGACGCTGCAGGCGAGCGATCCTATCAATATCCAGTTTACCAGCGGCACCACCGGATCGCCCAAGGGCGTAACCCTCTCGCACCGCAATGTCCTCAATAATGCATCCATGTGCGGTACAGCAATGGGTGCGGTCGCGGGTGATCGGATATGCATAGCCGTGCCGCTCTATCATTGTTTCGGCATGGTGATGAGCAACCTCATGAGCGTCGTCCATGGCGTCACCATGATCTACCCCTCGCCCGGCTTCGATCCGCTGGCGGTGCTGGAAACCGTCGAAGCGGAGCGCTGCACGATATTGCATGGCGTCCCGACGATGTTCATCGCCGAACTGGAGCATCCCGAATTTCCCCGCTTCGATTTGTCAACGCTGCGGACCGGACTGATGGCTGGGTCTCCCTGCCCTGAAGAATTGATGCGCAAGGTGATGACACGCATGCACATGCGCGACATCGGCATCGCCTACGGGATGACCGAAACCAGCCCGGTAAGCTTCCAGACGTCGCTGGACGATCCCATCGAAGTCCGCGTGGGCACGATCGGCCGCATCCAGCCCCATCTGGAGGCCAAGGTCGTCAATCCCGAAACCGGAACCACCGTCATGCGTGGTGAGCCAGGCGAATTGTGCATCCGCGGATATTCAGTGATGCTCGGCTATTGGGGGGACCTGGAAAAAACGGCGGAGGTGGTGCGCCACGGGTGGATGCACAGCGGCGACATCGCCATCATCGACGGCGAGGGATATGCGCGGATCGTCGGTCGAATCAAGGATATGATCATCCGCGGCGGGGAGAATATCTATCCTCGCGAACTGGAAGAGTTGATCTATCTCCATCCGTCCGTTCTGGACGTGCAGGTGGTCGGCGTCCCTGACGCCAAGTTTGGGGAAGAAGTGGTGGCCTGCGTCAAGCTGCGCCCCGGCGAACCGGAGGATGCGGATGCGATCATCGCCTTCTGCCGTGGCCGCGTCGCACATTATAAGGTGCCGCGCTACGTTTGCTTCATGGACAGCTTCCCCATGACGGTATCGGGAAAGGTGCAGAAATTTCAGTTGCGTGAGATGATGGAAGCCGAACTGGCGAAGGCCGACGGCTGACAGGCGAGGGCGCATTTCCGCCCCGTCCGAACGACATTGTCGATTTTAGGAAAGGTATTCCCATGTTTCAGATCGCCCTGATAGGCGCGGGCCGGATCGGCAAGATCCACGCCGCCAACATCGCGGCTAACGGTCGCCTGTCGCTATCGCGAGTCGTTGATCCCTTTGGCGGGGCCGAGGAGCTGGCCCGTCTCTATGGCGCCCGCGTGTCATCGATCGAGGATGTCTGGTCCGATCCGGCGATCAGCGGGGTCGTGATCGCGAGCGCGACCGACACCCATCTGAACTATACGCTGGAATCGATCCGCGCGGACAAGCATGTCTTTTGCGAAAAGCCGCTGGATCAGGATGCCGGTCGCGCCGCCCAGGTCGAACAGGCGCTGATTGGCAGTGACCGCCACGTGCTGCTGGGGTTTAATCGGCGGTTCGATCCCAGCTTTGCCAGCCTGCAGCGGCGGCTGAAGCAGGGCGAGATTGGCGAGCTTGAGACGCTCCACATCATCAGCCACGATCCCGCGCCCCCGCCGGTTTCTTACGTCGCTGTGTCGGGCGGCATTTTCAAGGACATGGCAATCCACGATTTTGACATGGCCAGCTGGCTGCTGGGCGAGGAGATTGAAAGCGTATTCGCCTCCGCTTCCGTGTTGATCGATCCTGAAATAGGGGCCGCGGGCGACTTCGACACCGCCAAGATCATGCTGCGCACCGCCAGCGGCAAGCTGTGCGTCATCTCCAACAGCCGCCGCAGCGGTTACGGCTACGACCAGCGGATCGAGGCGTTCGGGTCGAAGGGGCTGATCCGGGCCGAAAACAAGTTGGAGACCAGCGTGCAGACGTGGACCCAGAATGGAGCCATGGGGGACTGCTTCCAGAACTTCTTCCTCGATCGTTACGCCGACGCCTACGCTAGCGAAGTGGAGCATTTCGCGGACATCATCGAGGGCAAATCACGTCCTTTGGCCGATGAGCGGGACGGCGTCAGGGCGCTGATATTGGCGGAAGCTGCCGACCGGTCTGCACGAGATGGGTCGGTTGTCATGCTGCGCTGTCCAGATTGATCCTGTCCCGGAAGCTGCGGGACGTCAGCGGAAATTAACGCATGATCCGATTGGGCTGAATCGGATCAGGCGCTAATTGTTTTTAGTTTTACGCATTCTTCGGGTCGTCAAATGACGAGATCTGACGGGAAAATGACTTGGCCGACCCTCAGCGCACGCCCCGGATGAAGAATGCGCTGATCCCTGCGGCAAGGGCGGTCACAGCGCCGAACAGATAGAGCGCGCCATAACCGAAGGCTAGGATCAGGCCGCCTGCAATGGCCGGGGAAACCAATTGTGGGGCGGCCGTCGCCACTGCCAATATCCCCATGTCGCGGCCCGCCGCCTCTTCCTCCGGCAGGACGAACGACATAAGTGCCAGGTCGATCGCCATGTAGGTTCCGAAGAAAATGCCGCTCAGCACCGAATAGACCAGCATGCCGTGCCAGTTGGGTGCGATGACGGGGACGATCAGCGACAGGCCTAGCCCGATCGCCGAAACGCCAACGATCAGCTTATGCCTCTGCAGCCGGTCGGCCAGCCAGCCCGCCACGAAGATTGCGCCGATCCAGGCCACCATGTTGACGGTGCTCAATATGCTTATCGCGACTTTCGCGCTGTGCTGCGGCAAGGCGGCTGCCCCGATCTCGTCCTGCACGAAGTAGAAGAGATAGCCGCTGACGGAAAAATAGGCGACGAACAACAGCGCGCGCGACAGGAAGGCGAACGTGAAGTCTCGTGACCGGAAGCTTGAGAAGAAGTCGGCGATACGCCGTGAAAGCTTTATTTTCTCTGCCACGGGGGGAAGTTTTTCAGCCCTGAAGGGGCCTTCGGGCGCAAAGATCAGGAAGCCGGCAGTCAGCACCACGAACGCAGTCGCGATGGCCGCATAGCTGGTTGTCGTGTCTGCGCGTGCCGCGACGTTCACGCCAAAGATGATGCCGATCGGCACGCTGAGGCCGATCATCGCCGACGCGATGCCGCGTTTTTCGCGCGAAATACGGTCCGGCAGCACAGCTGTGAGAGCACCTTGATAGAAATTCATGGTGAACCAAAGCGTGACATAGATCAGAGCGAAAGGAAGCAATGCGTTCGCTTGGCTCATGAACATCATCAGGACGACTGACAGTAGCGCCATTGCGGCAAGCCAAGGCGTCCGCCGTCCCCAGCGGCTGCGTGTTCGATCCGATACGGCACCGCCCATTGGCAGCGAGATCACGGCGGATACGGCGCTGAGTGTCGTCAACAAACCCAGATTCGCCACCTTGTTGACGGGGTCGAGCGCATCCATCTGCGCAGGGATGAGTATCTGCTGAAGGCCTTGGAAGGTGGCGTACATGCCGACGGTAGGCAGAATCAGCAGGGTGATAAGGCGACCGGTGCCAACCTTTCCTGTTGCGGAAATAGGATGGGTGAGCGGCATGCCTTCGGTCGTCGCCTCGTTCACAAGATATCCACTCCTTTATCGATCCGTTGTCTCGTATCGCGTGCGCGATACGGCGCGCATTCGCGTCCCGCATCGGCAAACTCGTTGCCAATCGCTATCAGGGACTGGCCGCGGGATTTTGATATAGAATTATCATTCCGTCAATAGCCTTGATAGAAGAGCTCCATTACGGCAGGACGTTTTAGCCGTTTAAAGGCGTCCCCAACCACGCCGATGCGTTTCTGAGGCGGGATCATCTGCCACCACGGGCTAAGCCCCGCGGGAGCTCATCCCGGCGACTGGCGATCTTTAAATAGAAATATCATTCCATAATATATATTGACAAAATTACCGTCCTGAACTTAGCTATACTTTATGCACACGCAGGATGGTAGGTGTGGTCGTTCCAATGGATATCTCGGTCCGTGTGCCGTTTTGTAAAAGGGCACCAGCGTTGGTGATGTCCGCCGCTAGGAAATCCGAGGCGGCCATCGGATCTGATATATGGAGGGCGAGGCTAGGGCGGAGTCCCTGCTGAGCCTGCCGCAACATCTGGAAGATCGATCCAAGGACGGCACCGCAGGTTGGCGTGTGCCGCAAAAAGCAGATAAACAGGAGAAGAAATGCTCGGCGGAATGCAGGATTGGCCCCTTCGCCTTACGAGGCTCTTCGATCATGCAGCCCGTGAGCATGGCCCCCGCGAGATCGTCAGCTATCAAGCCGATGGCAGCATCACCCGCAGCACATGGGCGGGCGTCGTCGGCGATGCGCGGCGGTTCGCGCAGAAGCTCGATCGGATGGGTATAGAACCTGGGGATCGGGTGGCGACGCTCGGTGCCAACCATGTTCGCCACTTGGTTGCCTGGTTTGGCACGATCGGCATGGGTGGAGTGATGCACACCATTAACCCGCGCCTGTTCGACGATCAGATCGTCTACATCGCCAACCATGCCGAGGATCGCGTGCTGCTTTACGATGCGGCGTTCGCGCCGCTTGTCGAGCGGCTGAAACCAAGGCTGAGTTCGATTGAGCATTTCATTGTGTTTGAGCAAGAATTCGACACTCTGCTGGCGACCGAAAGCGGCGATTATCATTGGTATGAGGGCGACGAGCGCGAACCGGCGATGCTCTGCTACACCAGCGGCACGACCGGTAATCCGAAGGGCGTGCTTTACGAGCATCGATCGACCCTGCTGCACACGATGACTCAGGTTCAGCCGGACGTATTCAACTTCTCGGCACGGACGGTGACCCTGCCGATTACCCCTATGTTTCACGCCAGCGCGTGGGGCCTGCCTTTCTCTGCCGCCGCAGTCGGCGCAAAGCTTGTTCTTTCGATGGTCAACGATGCCGCGGTCCTCCATAAGCTGATCATCGAAGAGGGCGTCACCCATAGTTGCGCAGTGCCGACGGTCTGGCTTTCGATGCTGCAGCATATCGAGGGTGAGCAACGCGATCTTGGCAAGCTTGCGATGATCTCCTGTGGTGGCTCCGCCGCGCCGCGCGCGATGATCGAACAATATATGGACCGGGGCGTCCAGTTCGGCCATCTTTGGGGAATGACTGAGCTGTCGCCGATCGGCACCGTCTGCGCGTTACCGGCCGATTGGGATGACCGCGATTACGACGCGCGGCTGGACTTTATCTCAAAACAGGGGCGTTCCCCCTTTGGTATCGAGCTTAGGCTGGTGGATGACGAGGGGAGGGCGGTTGCCCGCGACGGCAAGACTTCCGGTCGGCTTCAGGTTCGGGGGCCGTGGACGGTGGCGCGCTACTTCAAGGATGAAAGCGGACCCTGCATCGATGCCGAGAGTTGGTTCGACACGGGCGACATCGCCGTGCTGCATCCTGGGGGCGAGCTTCAGCTTACCGACCGCGCGAAGGACGTCATCAAGTCGGGTGGCGAGTGGATCAGTTCGGTCGAACTGGAGAATGCTGCGATGGGCTGTCCTGGCGTGGCCGAGGCCGCAGCGATCGGGGTGGCGCATCCAAAGTGGGACGAGCGGCCATTGCTACTGGTGGTTCGGAAGCCGGATGCGAAGGTGAGCGCCACCGAAATCCAGACTTATCTGGCGGGGAAGCTCGCCAAATGGTGGCTGCCTGACGATATCCTGTTTGTCGACGCGCTTCCGCATACCGGGACCGGCAAGCTGTTGAAAACGAAGCTCCGGGAGCAGTATCGGGACTATAAGCTGCCGGGTGTTTAGTCCGAGTCCGCCAAGCTGGCTTATCATGCAGGCCGCCTCAACCCGGCATCTCCCTGGTGCCGGTTCAAAGCGCTCTGTGGTTGAAACGCCGTTGAGTCAGACGCTTGGTCAGGCGTTGATCAAAGCTTCCCGCAATGCCGCGATCTTTGCCCGTTTAAACCCCTCGACGATCGGAACCTCAATTCCCAAAAGGTCGGGCACCAGATCGAAACCGTGGAACGCTCCCGGCACGACCACTAACTCGGTCATGACTCCCGCCTGCGTCAGCCGCGTCGCATAGGCGATGTTCTCCTCGACAAACAGGTCGATGCCGCCGGTGCCGATCCAGGTCGGCGGCAAGCCCGCCAGATTTTCGACCCGTGCCGGGACGGCAGGCGGAACAACACGCCCACCCGGTGCCTGGCCCAGAAAGGACGCCCAGGCGAAGCGATTTTTCGGGGCGGTCCAAAATAGCCTCCCGATATGGGCCGGGGGGATGCGCGTGCTGCCGGTACGATCATCCAGTTCAGGATAAACCAGGCATTGGAAGGCCAGCGGCACCTCTCCACGGTCGCGGGCGGTAATCGCAAGCAGCGCGGCATGGCCTCCGCCTGCGCTCTCCCCCATGACCGCGATTTTGCTGCGGTCGACGCCGAGCGACGATGCATTGGCGTACAGCCATTTCAGCCCGGCATAATTGTCCTCGATCGATCCTGACCAGATGGTTTCGGGTGCAAGGCGATAGTCGACCGTTACGATCGCGCAATCGAGTTCCCGCGCAATGCCCTGCAACCGACGGATTTCGTTTTTGGCGTTGCCCAGAACGAAGCCCCCGCCGTGCGTGTGCAGGATGCCGGGGCGACCAAGACCGGGCTTTGCGTTGATGACGTAAATCCTGACGTCCGGACTACCAGCCCGGCCAGCGATCCAGCGTTCGACAAAAGCTACGTCCGGTAGCGGCGTCTGCGCGCGCGACATTGCATCTGCGCTCGACCGAGCCTGTGCCAGCGTCGCCGCCGTCAGCGGCGGATCCTTGTCCAGCAACGGTTGCGCCTGTTGAACCGCCGCTCTCAGCTGTGGATGAACCACCGACATAAGATCATCAGTTGCCTGGGGCCGCGCCGCCGCTGCTGCAACGGTATCGACCCCAGCGAACGCTGCCGCCGCCGCAACGCCCATCCCAAACTGTCTCCGCGTCGTCCCCATCGCAGCTATCTCCCGAATAAAATGTTTCAAGGATCACTTGGCATCCTTTTGCGTGAGGAATCCCTGCATGCGGAGCCACGCTGTGAATTGATCGATCATGAGGGTGGTGGTAGTGCCCGGAACGCCAAGGCCGAAACCGTGATTGCCCTTCTGGTATCCGTGAATTTCGACAGGCCGCTTGGCGTCCAGATAGGCCTGTACGATCGGGAAACCCTTGGATGAGAACAGATTGTCGTCAAGCGCGATTGCGTCGAACATCGGCGGCGCGTCGGCGGGCACCACTTCCGCGTCTTGCGGTCCATAGACATACCCGATGAACGCAGGACGCGACGCGGCATCGGCATCGAGGCCCACCCGGCGAACGGTCATGGCTCCTGCCGAAAACCCGATCATGCCGACATGGTCAGGGTCGATACCGTACTTCGCGGCGTTGGCGCGAACCCACGCCACGGCGGCTTTGCCGTCAGTAGGGGCGAGGCTGATATTGACGACCTCATTGTCATAGGGATTGGCGATGATCCCGGCGACCTTCTGAGATATGAACCTGCGCGCCTCGGCCAAGTCCGTGGGCGTGGGCAGGAGCCTGTATTTGAGAATGAACGCGGCAATGCCACGGTCGGCCAGCGCGCGGGCCACGTCCCATCCTTCATTCTTGATCGCCAATGCCATGAACGCACCGCCCGGTGCCACGATCACCGCAGCGCCTGTCGCCTTGTCTGGATCGGGCAGAACCGGCGTCATCGTCGGGCATGTGACGTTGCGAACCACAAGGCCCGCCTCTTCGAAGTTGTTCCACACCTCCGCTTTAGCGCTGCACTTCAATGCATTGCCGTAGAGACGCACCGATGGCGGTTCTGTCGTCGCGGCCGATGGAGGCTGGGCCAAAGCTGCGGCGGGCGTTGCCAATATCGAAACCGACAACAGGCCCGCGAGATGCAATAATTTCATCATATTCTCCTGATTCCTCCGCGTGCCGCCTTGGGGTGACGGCGCCGCATTCGACGGGCCTTTATTTCCCAAACCTGGTCCGCAACCAAGCGACCATGATCTCGCCGCTCGCTTGCGTGGGATAGTTCGAGTTTCCCCACCCATGTTCGAGCGTGGGATATTCGACATAGCGAATTTCAACACCGACCCGTTCGGCACGACGGGCGAACGCTCTCACGGGTCCCGCCAGAACGAGGTGGTCGCGATTGCCCTGGAAGATCAGGGTCGGTGGAGCGCGAGCGGAGAGATGAGAAGCGGAATCGATCGCGCGATAGCGATCGGGAAATTGGCGAGGGGTGCCGCCGACATAATATTGACCAACCAATCGGCCCAGCGCCGTATCGGTTGCTCCGTGGATCATATCAACCGCAGGGAAATGGGCGATGACGGCGCGCACCTTGGGAAGATCGGCGGAACTGTTACAGGTCGGCGTCATCGTTCCATTGGCGATCATGTAAGCTGCGTTGATGGCGAGGTTGCCTCCTGCGGAATCGCCCAGGGTCACGACCCGATCTGGATCAAGGCCGACCGAACGCCCTTCAATCGCGATCCACGTAAGGGCGCACCCGACGTCGCCGACCGCCTTGTCCCAGGTGTGAAATGTCGGGGTGGCGAGCCGGTAGTCGATATCCATCACCGCGAAACCCTGATCGACCAGATATTGAGTATGTGCGTTCGCCCCCCTCTTCCCCAATACGAAGCCACCTCCGTGGATTCTAACTACAACCGGTTTTGGGCCCGGCAATTTGTGCGATGGAAGGTAGAGATCAGCCGCCAAGGCGACCCCGTCAGGCCGCCCATAGATCACTGTCCGACCCGGGCGATCGTCTGCGCTGGGGTAAGGAAACATGGACCGCAATGGCGACGTCGATGCACCCGAATCCGCCACGGCGGATATCAGCCACAGCGCAGTTATGATGCATGCCAGAAGGCCGATCGCGGAGAGGCGAAACAATATTCGCCAGGTCCCTCGATATGTCGCCGAGCGAGAAGCGGCGGTGAACGCGATTAAGCAGGCAGCGACCGCAATGGCTATGTTCCACAGGCCAAACTGGTCCCGGACCGCCGAAAGCAGCAATATGGCAGCCTGCGAGTCTCGGGTTTGCAGCAACCAGCCAACAGCATCTACCGGAATGATGGCGAGGGTCTGTGTCAGCACTGTGTAGGCAACCGTCACAGCGACGATGCCAATCGCCAGCCACATCCCGGCAACTGAAAACCAGCCTTGCGGAGCCGAAATGGCGTAGGACCTGTCAATCTTCCTCAAAGCCGCTCCCCTTTGGGACTTCGTTAAAAAGGCGGTCTTCATGCTGGCGGAGTAACCGGCTCGGTTAAAACCATGAAGGCCGCGAGCGGTAACGTTCGCGATCTTCGGTCTAACATTTGGAACCGCTTCAGAATTTGAAGGTCACGTTGGCTCCGATCGTACCGAAGGCTTCGTTTCAGGATCTAAATCCATAGGCTCAACACTATTCTGCGCCAGCTTTGGAATAGATAGGCTCATAAATGGATATCCTATTCCATACAATATAAACCAGGAAAATAAATTTCGATAGATCAGATTGATCCATGTGCGACTGCCTGGAGCAGGGCGTCAGCTTCTTGCCGACGGTTGAGGCTGCCAGGAGACGGAGGCTGTCACGCAGCCATGCCGCCCGCCCTGGCAATCCGGCCGAATAGGGCGGCGCTGGGCTTGGGTGTGCGTTTGAAGGTAGTGCGATCGACCGCAACGAGTCCATATTTCGGCCCGTAGCCGAGCATCCACTCGAAATTGTCGAGGAGCGACCAGTGGATATAGCCTTCGACCGGCACGCCGTCGCGCATCGCCGCCTCGACCGAGGCGATCGCCTCCGGAATGAACTTCTGCCTTTCGGCATCATCGCTGGCGTCGATGCCGTTTTCGGTGATCAGCACGGGCTTACCCGTGGCCTGATGCGCGTAGCGTATGGTGTTGCCGATCGCGGTGGGGAACCATTCCTTGCCGTTGGGGCGCTTTGGCATGTCGGCGGGAACATCTACCGGGCCGTCCTTACCGATATATTGCCGCCCATAGGTCTGCACGCCGATGAAATCATCGTCCCGCGCCAGCGCGAAAAATGGTTCGTAGACGATCTGGCGTTTGCGCTTGAGCAGATTGCCCGGTCCCACGCCGACATCGTCGGTGATGGCGAGGCTAAGGCCCACCGGCAAATCGCCGCGCACCGCCTTGATCGCCGCGCGGGCCGTCTTGTGACCTGTGATCACCCCGGGCATCATCGGCTCTGGATCGCCGAAGTTGAGCACATCGAACCGATCCGATCCGCTGGCCTTGGCAGCCGCCGCGATCATCGCCTGCATCTTGGCCCGGGAAGCGCCACCCAATTGCAACGCCGACAGGTTTCCTCCAAGCGAGAGGTTGGGTTCGTTCAGCGTCACGGCATGGCTGATGCCATCTGCCATCGCCCGGGCCACACGATCGCAATAGCGCCCGAACAGTGCTGCCGCGTCGGTCTGAGTCCATCCGCCCGAGGCAGCAAACCAGCGCGGTGTGGTGAAGTGATTGAAGGTGACGACCGGAGCTAGCTCCAGTTCGCGGCAATGGTCGATCATCTCCTTATAGAAATCGAGATAGGCGATGCTGAACTGACCCTTGTCCGGTTCGATCCGCGACCATTCGACAGAGAAGCGATAGCAGTTGAGGCCGATTGCCTTTGCAATGGCCATATCCTCGCGCCAGCGATGCAGGCTGTCGTCGGCATCGCCCGATGGTTCGGCGAAGATGGTCGGCGTCATATGTTCCAGCAGCCAGATGTCGGTCGCGGGTGCGTTTCCTTCGATCTGATAGCCGGCGGTGGCGGCGCCCCACAAAAAACGGCCATTGCTGACCCGCCGGGCACCCGCTGGCACGGCGAGCGTGGCAGCGGCGCCGGTAGCGAACCCAAGCGCTTGGCGTCGATCGATCGTCGTCATGTTCAATAAACCTCCACAACAGAACTACGGGTCACCCGCCGTCAATTTGGCAGCTAACAAACTGTCGAAAATCATGCCTGCACCCCACATGATCGAAGAGCTGCCTCAATCGGAGTGCCCAATCCTGGATTCTCCGAGCACCTCTTCTGCCTTCCACGGCCTTTATAGCGCGGCAGCGTGCATTAACTTACATTAGGTTGCTTACCCGCGCGCATGCCGTTTCCGCGCCACCAAGGCGGGAAGTTCCGACATTTTCTTCGGATCCATACAAAGAGCCTACTTCGTTGAGGCCCGCCGACCATCGCCTGATTTGATTGATCGCCCGGCTGCTGGAGTGTCTGGGCATGCCGCGGCGCCAAAGTTGGCCCTACCTATTTCTTTACGAACAGGTTCTTATCACCACTACCCTCCTTGATGACTACGCCGTCATCGACAAACGAGCGAACCATAGCCCACGGTGCGCAATATCGGTGTGTTTACAAGGACTACCTGCTGGCTGGGATCGATCAATCTCCGGCAAACCTATAGGATTAGCCTTTTAATAAATGGCACTTATATGTTGTCAACATCATCTATGGAAAATAAATTCCATATTGCGTTTCCGACACGTGATTGGGCTAAACGCTAAAGACGCATGTGCGGGCATCTACACCGCGGTAGAGCGCGAACCGTTCAGCTATGGGCCTTATGTCCTAGTTTCCATCCACAAGCTGACTTCCGATCTCCCGGAGCAGCGGTGGCGGTTCGCAGAGCATGGCTTCCGCGTCCTGTGCCGCCGCCCAGCCCAAAGTACGCGTCATGTCAAATCCGGTGAGTTTAGGCCGCACCACGCCGTCCGCACGGTAGCTCTTGGGCATCACGGTAATGCCTAAGCCCGCGCGGACCATTTGTATGACCCGCTCGTCATTAGTCGATCGCAGAGCGAAATGCGGTCGAACGCCACGTTCCGTGAAAAAGCGACTAGTATCGGATAACGCCTCGCAATGGCGGCGCACGATCATCACGTCATTCGCTAGCTGATCCGCACTGATTTCAGTTAGCCCGGCGAGCGGATGTTCCGCCGACAGCGCCAATCCATAGCCTTCGGTAAAGATGGGTTGCTCGAGAAAGCGGTCGCCGCCGCGATCGACCAAAGTGAGCGCCATGTCGATACGCCCCTTGGCGAGGTGACCGTTCAGTTCCCGTTCGGTGCCGAACAGCAGTTCAAACCTGTGCTGCCGTTCCGGACGTGTCCGCGCCACCGATGCGGCGATGATATCGCCCGCTATGCTGGAAAGGATGCCGAGGCGCAGGGCGAGCAGCGCCTCGGCCATGTCCATGGATTGCATCGCCAGGTTGAACTCGCGCTCTATCCGCCGCGCATGAGCCAGAAAGCGGGTGCCGCCGCTGGTCAGTTCCACTCGCTGATTCGAGCGCACGAACAAAGCAATGCCCAGCGTCCGCTCCAGCTTGGCGATGCCGATGGAAAGCGTCGGCTGCGACACATTGCAATGGCCTGCCGCGCGTGAAAAATTGCCGTGGTCGACGACGGCCAGGAAATAGCGCAGAAGATAGCGGTCGAGCATAAATTATCCCGGCTAGGTGCATGCGGCACTTGCGACTGAAGCATGTGTATAGATATTATCAATGATATTGTTAGGGAAAGTTCAATTTTCCCTTAAGGATGCGGCGCGCTAGAATGCGGATCGACAGGAGAGCTTCCATGACCGATTTCGACTTCGCGCTTGGCGACAATGCCGACATGATCCGGGAGAGCGCGGCGCGTTTTTCCGCCGACAAGATTGCTCCGTTGGCAGCCGAGATCGACGAAAAGGACTGGTTCCCCCGCGACGAATTATGGACCGCGATGGGCGATCTTGGCCTGCACGGCATCACCGTTGAGGAGGAATTTGGCGGCCTTGGTCTTGGTTATCTGGAGCATGTCGTCGCACAGGAAGAAGTGGCCCGCGCATCGGCCTCGATCGGCCTTTCCTATGGTGCGCACTCCAACCTTTGCGTCAACCAGTTGCGGCGCTGGGGCAATGAAGCGCAGAAGGCGAAATATCTGCCGAAGCTAATCTCTGGCGAGCATGTCGGTAGCCTCGCCATGTCGGAGGCGGGCGCCGGGTCCGACGTCGTGGCGATGAAGCTCAAGGCCGAGAAGAAGGGCGACCGTTATGTCCTTAACGGCACGAAATTCTGGATCACCAATGCGGCCTATGCGGATACGCTGGTGGTTTATGCCAAGACCGGTGAAGGATCAAAGGGCATCACCACCTTCATCGTTGAAAAGGGGATGAAGGGCTTTTCGATCGGGCAGAAGATCGCGAAAGTCGGCATGCGCGGCTCTCCGACATCGGAACTGGTGTTCGAGGATTGCGAGGTGCCGGAAGACAATATCATGGGCCCGCTGAACGGCGGCGTCGGTGTGCTGATGTCGGGCCTCGACTATGAGCGCACGGTGCTGTCGGGTATCCAGCTCGGCATCATGCAAGCCTGCCTTGACGTGGTGCTGCCCTATGTCCGGGAGCGCAAGCAGTTCGGCAAGCCGATCGGGGCGTTTCAACTGATGCAGGCGAAGATCGCCGACATGTATGTCGCGCTCAACAGCGCGCGCGCCTATGTCTATGCGGTAGCTAAGGCGTGCGACGCGGGCAAGACCACGCGTTTCGATGCGGCGGGGGCCATCCTGCTAGCGTCGGAAAATGCGATGAAGACCGCGCTGGAGGCGGTGCAGGCACTAGGCGGGGCGGGCTATTCCAAGGACTGGCCGGTCGAGCGTTACATGCGTGACGCCAAGCTGTTGGACATCGGCGCGGGCACCAATGAGATCCGTCGCATGCTGATTGGCCGGGAGCTGATCGGGGCATGAGTGCGCCGGTTCTGGAAACCAAGCTATCGCGGGAGAGCGATGAGTTTCGCGCCAATGCTGTGCATAATCACGCCCTGGCTGAGGCGTTGCGCGAGAAGGTCGCCGTCGCCGCGCAGGGGGGATCGGAGCGCGCGCGCGCCAAGCACACGGCACGCGGCAAGCTGCTGCCCCGCGACCGGGTCGAGCGGCTGCTTGATCCCGGTTCGCCGTTCCTGGAAGTGGGCCAGCTCGCCGCGAACGGGCTCTATCATGACGAGGTGCCCGGCGCGGGCGTCATCGCGGGCATTGGCCGGGTGTCCGGCCGCCAGGTGATGATTCTGTGTAACGATGCGACGGTGAAGGGCGGGACCTATTACCCGATCAGTGTCAAGAAGCATCTGCGCGCGCAGGAGATCGCACTCGAAAACCGTCTGCCCTGCGTCTATCTGGTCGACAGCGGCGGCGCGAACCTGCCCAATCAGGCGGAAGTATTTCCCGACAAAGAGCATTTCGGCCGCATTTTCTACAATCAGGCGAATCTGTCCGCGCGCGGCATTCCGCAGATCGCCTGTGTCATGGGAAGCTGCACGGCGGGCGGCGCTTATGTGCCCGCCATGTCGGACGAGACGGTGATCGTGCGTAATCAGGGGACGATTTTCCTCGCCGGTCCGCCGCTGGTACAGGCTGCGACGGGGGAGGTCATTTCGGCTGAGGATCTGGGCGGCGGCGACCTACATGGCCGCAAGTCCGGCGTGGTCGATCATGTCGCGGAGAATGACGATCATGCGCTCAGCATCGTGCGGGATATCGTCTCGACGCTTCAGCCGGACCTGAAGCCGGACGTCAATTTGCGCGATGTGAAGCCGCCCAAATTTGATCCGCGCGATCTCTATGGCGTCATCCCCCAGGATGTTCGCGCGCCCTATGATGTGCGCGAGGTGATCGCGCGCATCGTGGACGGCAGCGAGTTCCATGAGTTCAAGGCGCTTTACGGCACCACGCTCGTCTGTGGCTTCGCGCACATTTGGGGCATGCCGGTCGCAATTTTGGCGAATAACGGCGTGCTGTTCAGCGAAAGCGCGGTCAAGGGCGCGCATTTCATCGAACTGGCCTGCCAGCGGCGTATTCCGCTGTTGTTCCTCCAGAACATCTCCGGTTTCATGGTCGGCGGCAAATATGAGGCGGAAGGCATCGCCAAAAATGGCGCGAAGCTGGTGACGGCGGTGGCGACGGCGCAGGTGCCCAAGGTCACCGTGCTGATTGGCGGCAGCTTTGGCGCGGGTAATTATGGCATGTGCGGTCGCGCCTACCAGCCGCGCTTCCTGTTCACCTGGCCCAATGCCCGGATTTCGGTGATGGGCGGCGAACAAGCTGCGTCGGTCCTCGCCACCGTCCATCGTGATGCGGCCAAGTGGTCGCCCGAAGATGCCGAAGCCTTCAAGGTGCCGATCCGCGAAAAATATGAGCATGAAGGCAACCCCTATTATGCCACCGCGCGCCTGTGGGATGATGGCATCATCGACCCGGCGCAAACCCGCGACGTGCTAGGCCTCGCCTTCGCTGCAACGCTGAACGCGCCGATCGCCGACCGGCCAGAGTTCGGCATCTTCAGGATGTGAGGGCCATGATCCAATCTCTCCTCATTGCCAATCGTGGCGAAATCGCTTGTCGGATCATTCGAACCGCCCGGCGTCTGGGCATCCGCACCGTCGCGGTTTACTCCGATGCTGATGCGCAGGCGCTGCACGTCCGCTCAGCTGACGAGGCGGTGCATATCGGGCCGTCGCCGGTGCGCGAGTCCTATCTGCTAGGCGACAAGATCATAGCCGCAGCCAAGCAGACCGGCGCGCAGGCGGTCCATCCCGGCTACGGCTTTCTTTCGGAAAATGCCGAGTTCGCGCAGGCCGTCACAGACGCTGGCCTGATCTGGGTCGGTCCCAATCCCTCCTCCATCACGGCCATGGGCCTGAAGGACGCAGCCAAAAGGCTGATGAGCCAAGCGGGCGTGCCTACCACGCCCGGCTATCTGGGCGATGACCAATCACCGGAGCGCTTGAAGTCGGAGGCCGACGCGATCGGTTATCCTGTCCTCATAAAGGCGGTTGCTGGCGGCGGCGGCAAGGGAATGCGCAAGGTCGATAGCGCTGCCGACTTTGCCGACGCGCTGCTCTCCTGCCAGCGCGAAGCAGCGTCGAGCTTTGGCAATGACCAGGTGCTGCTGGAAAAATGGGTTACCAACCCGCGCCATATCGAGGTGCAGGTGTTTGGCGACAGCCATGGCAATGTCGTCCATCTGTTCGAGCGCGACTGTTCGCTCCAGCGCCGTCACCAGAAGGTGATCGAGGAAGCGCCCGCGCCCGGGATGGATGCGGAGACGCGCGCTGCGGTCTGCCGGGCGGCGGTCAACGCGGCAAGGGCGGTCGATTATGTCGGCGCAGGCACGATCGAATTCATCGCCGATGGATCGGAAGGGCTAAAGGCCGACCGCATCTGGTTCATGGAGATGAACACCCGGCTGCAGGTCGAGCATCCCGTGACCGAAGAGATCACCGGGCAGGACCTGGTCGAATGGCAATTACGTGTCGCTTCGGGCGAAAAGCTGCCGAAGAGCCAGGATGAACTGTCGATCAACGGCTGGGCGATGGAAGCGCGCCTTTATGCCGAAGACCCGGCCAAGGGCTTTCTGCCATCGATCGGCAGGCTCGATACGTTTGAGTTGGGCGATGAGAGTGTCCGCATCGATACCGGCGTCGAGCAGGGTGCGGAAATATCGCCTTTCTATGACCCGATGATCGCCAAGGTCATCGCTCATGGCCCCACTCGGGACGCCGCCCGCTCGGCCCTGACGCAGGCCCTCGATGAAAGCGCAGTCTGGCCGCTCAAGACCAATGCAGGCTTTTTGGTGAAAGCGTTGGAGCATCCCGATTTCATCGCCGCGCGGCTCGATACGGGACTGATCGGCCGCGAAGGCGAAGCGCTGATGCCGCCCGCCCGGCCAAGCGATGACGCGCTGGCGGATGCCGCAGCTAGCCTGACGCGGGGCGGCGGTTTGGCGGGCTTTCGCCTCAATGCGCCGGTGCGGAGCGAAGGCACCTTCCTGCTCGATGGGGAGGCGGTGACGATCAGCTATGATCCGCGCCAAGGCGGCGAGGGCGCGGACGATGTGCTGGTGGCGCAGGGCGGCCAGGTATGGTGTCTCACGCCGTGGCGCGCGGCTGGCGCTGCGGGCGCGGATGCGTCGGACGGTGCGATCCTTTCGCCCATGCCGGGCCGCGTCATTGCCGTTGCCGTGGCGGCGGGTGAAGCCGTCACCAAGGGACAGAAGCTGCTGACGCTGGAGGCCATGAAGATGGAGCATAGCCTGACCGCGCCGTTTGACGGCACCGTCGCACAACTCAATGCTCGCGAGGGCGGACAGGTAAGCGAAGGGACGTTGCTGGTGAAGATCGAGAAGGGGGAGGGGGCCTGATGGCGGGCAAGTTCTTCAACCAATGGTCGGTTGGCGAGACGCTGCGCCACGAAATCCGGCGCACGGTGACGGAGACGGATAATCTTCTATTTTCCACGATGACGCACAATCCGCAGCCGCTGCACATCGACCTGGAAGCCGCGAAGGCGAGCGAGTTCGGGCAGATCCTCGTCAACGGCACCTTCACATTCGCGCTGATGATCGGCCTGTCGGTCGGCGACACCACGCTCGGCACGCTTGTCGCCAATCTCGGCTATGACAAGCTGCTGATGCCCAAGCCCGTATTCATCGGCGATACGCTGCGCGCGGAAACCGAGGTGACGGACCTCAAGCCCAGCAAGTCGCGTCCGGGCGCAGGCATAGTCACTTTCGCACATCGCTTGATCAACCAGCGCGACGAGGTCGTATGTCAGTGCTTGCGCATGACGTTGATCAAAGGCAGCGAGGCTTGAACCTACGCTCGCTGCTCTTCGTCCCTGCCGATCGGCCCGAGCGTTTCGCGAAGGCTGCCTCGAGCGGCGCCGATGCGCTGATCCTCGATCTGGAGGATTTTGTCGCGCCAGCAAAGAAGGAAGTGGGTCGCACTTCGATCAACGACTTGACCGATACCGATCTCGCGCCGTGCTGCCTGGGCGTCCTGACGGGATCGCTCTGCCAAAGGCGGAAGCAGCGCCAAGTGTTACTGCGTTGATCGACAAGATAGGAGATGCTCCCGGTTGCAGCAATATTGCCGATTGCTTCCGAGACGCCTGCGGCGGTCTTTCAACTCAGCAGCTATGGCGCGGTCCGGCAGCATTTTGTTGGTCTGACCTGGGGTGCTGAGAACCTGCCCGCACCTATCGGCGCTGTTGGTAGCCGCCATCCAAATGGTTCCTACCGCTCCTTACGAGATGGTGAGGGCTGTGTCTCTTTTTGCCGCGCATGCTGCCGGGATAGCCGCGATCGAGGCCGTTTATCCCACGGTCAAGGATGAAGCAGGTCTGGCCACCTATGCCGCTCGCGCGGCTCATGACGGCTTTACAGGGATGATGGCGCTCCATCCTTTGCAGGTTCCGATTATCAATGCCGCCTTCACGCCGACTGCAGCGCAGATTGAACAGGCACGCGCGATCGTGGCAGCCTTTCATCAAGCGCCAAATGCGGGTGTGCTTATGTTGGAAGGAAAAATGATTGATGCTCCAAATTTTTGCAAGCACGCAAGATATTGGCGCGGGCGGGCGTCGACAAATGAATGAATGCCGCACCGACTGGACCCGCGACGAGATCGCCGCACTGTTCGACCTGCCCTTCAACGACCTGATGTTTGAGGCGCAGTCGATCCATCGCGCGAACTTCCCGCGCAATGAGGTGCAGCTGTCTACGCTGCTGTCGATCAAAACCGGCGGTTGCCCGGAGGATTGCGGCTATTGCAGCCAGTCAACCGAAGCGGAAAGCTGGCTCAAGGCCACCAAGCTGATGGATGTGCAGGCCGTGCTGCAGGCGGCGGCGCAGGCGAAGGACCATGGTTCGGGCCGTTTCTGCATGGGTGCCGCATGGCGCAACCCCAAGGAACGGGACATGCCCAAGCTCATCGAGATGGTGAAGGGCGTGCGCCAGATGGGCATCGAAACCTGCATGACGCTGGGCATGCTGTCGTCGGATCAGGCGAAGCAGCTCGCCGATGCCGGGCTCGACTATTACAACCACAATATCGACACCTCGCCGGAAAATTACGCCAACGTCATCACGACCCGAACCTTCGAGGACCGGATCGAGACGCTGGAGAATGTCCGCGACGCAGGGATCAACGTCTGCTGCGGCGGGATCGTCGGCATGGGCGAGACGCGCTCGGACCGTATCGGTTTCCTGCATGCGCTCGGCACGATGCCGCATCCTGAGAGCGTGCCGATCAACGCGCTGGTGCCGGTGGCCGGAACCGTGCTGGGCGACATGCTGAAGGACACGCCGCTCGCCAAGATCGATGAGGTGGAATTCGTCCGAACGGTCGCCGTGGCGCGGATCGTTATGCCGCATTCGATGGTGCGGCTCTCGGCGGGCCGTGAGAGCATGAGCGAAGCCTGTCAGGCGCTCTGCTTCATGGCGGGCGCGAACAGCATCTTTACTGGCGACAAGCTGCTGACGGCCGCTAACGCCGGGGATGACAAGGATAGTGCGCTGCTTTCGAAGCTCGGACTGACCGCGATGAAAGGGTGAGTGGACGGATACGGCACCCTATCAAGGTCGTAATTCCACGTTCAGGGAGCGCGGCTCGCATTGGTTAATCGTAACCGGTGTTCTGGCGCCACCTTGTCTGATTTGGTGGCTCAGGCAGAGATGCGAGGATGGACGACGCCATCCTTACGACCGCATTGGACACCCACACTGGAGTGGCTCCAAAGCCAGTTCGACGGGTTGAAGTTCTCAGCGGGATGGCCGGACGACGGCGTGCCTGGACGCTGGAGCAGAAGCTGGCGCTGGTTGCGGAGATGGAGCGTTGCGACAATGTCGCTGCCTTTGCACGCGAGCGGGATGTCAGCACTGCGCTGCTATACACATGGCGGCGGGAGCTGCGTTACGCGGTAGAGGCCAGCAAGATTCCGCCCCGTCACGAGCCGATGTTCGTGCCCGTGGTTGGCGAGACATCGCCGCCGGGTTCGCACGATGGGGTTGTAGAGGTCGAGGTCAGTGGTGCCGTTGTCCGGATCGGGCAAGCGGCCCGGACCGATCTGGTGGTAGCCGTTATCCAAGCTCTGCAGGGCCCAGGAATTGATGGTGATCGATGATCGGGATAGGGCCTGGTACGCGGGTGATGGTGGCGACGCGCCCGGTAGATTTTCGCAAGGGTGCAGATTCGCTTGCGGCGCTGGTTGGTGCTGAGTACGGCGGTGATCCTTATTCGGGCGTGATCTACGTGTTCCGGGCGAAGCGCGCCGACCGGATCAAGCTGGTCTGGTGGGACGGCACCGGCCTGTGCCTGATGGCCAAGAGGCTGGAGTCCGGCGGTTTCAAGTGGCCCGGCATCCAGGACGGCGTGATGCGTCTTACGGCGGCGCAACTGGGCGCTCTGCTGGAAGGTCTGGACTGGCGCCGAGTGCATGGCGGGCGGCGCCCGATTGCTCCGCAGATTGCCGGTTGACGGGGCTTTCGTCTGCTGATTCACTGCCCTCATGCTTATGGAAGCGGACCTTCCCAACGACGTCGAAGCGCTCCGTGCGCTCGTCCTCGAACAGGCCCGCGAGCTTGATGCTCTCAAGGTTTTCCAGGCCGAGGTCGAGCGCCTGAAGGCCATCATCGATGCCTTGCAACGCCACCGTTTCGGCCGCCGTTCCGAACAGCTCGATCCCGACCAGTTCGAGCTCTCCCTGGAAGAAGTCGAGACAGCATTAGCTCAGGCCGAGCAGGCCCGCGACAAGGCGAAGCGGACACCGGCGGATCGGCCGCGCAAGACCAACCGCGGATCACTGCCTTCCCATCTCGAACGGATCGAACAGGTTGTCGATCTCGAGGACAAGGTTTGCCCTTGCTGCGAGGGTTCACTCCACCAGATCGGCGAGGATGTGGCCGAGCGTCTCGATGTCGTGCCCACCACCTTTCGCGTGCTCGTCACGCGCCGTCCGCGCTACGGCTGCCGTTCGTGCGAGAGTGCCATTGTGCAGGCCCCGGCGCCGGCACGGATCGTCGAGGGCGGCATTCCTACCGAAGCGCTGATCGCGCAGGTGCTGGTCGCCAAGTACGCTGATCACCTGCCGTTGTACCGACAGGCACAGATTTACGCCCGCCAAGGCATCCAGCTTGATCGCTCGACGCTGGCCGACTGGGTGGGACGGGCGGCTTGGTACCTGCGCCCACTGCGCGACCATATCCTGGAGCGATTGCGGCGATCCGAGCGGCTGTTCGCCGACGAGACCACCGCACCAGTGCTTGATCCCGGTCGAGGGCGGACCAAAACCGGGCAATTATGGGCCTATGCTTGCGATGATCGCCCGTGGAGCGGCGATGATCCGCCGATGGTTGCCTATGTCTATGCTGCCGATCGCAAGAGCGAGCGGGCGGAAACGCACCTGGGCGACTTCGTCGGCATCCTGCAGGTCGATGGCTATGGTGGCTACGCCGCGCTCGCCCGGCGGCGCAACCAGATCCACCTCGCCTTTTGCTGGGCCCATGTGCGCCGCAAATTCTACGAACTGGCCGACAGCTCGCCAGTCGCCACCGAAGTGCTGCGCCGGATCGCCCAGCTCTATGCCATTGAGGACGAGGTACGAGGGCTGCCTGCCGAACAGCGCCGGTTGATCCGCAGTGGACGCAGTCGCATCATCGTCGATGACCTCCACCAATACCTCGGTGCGCGGAACCGCCAGGTAAGCGCCAAGAGCAAGCTCGGCGAGGCAATCCGATACGCGCTCACCCGTTGGGATGGCCTCTCCCGCTTCCTCGATGATGGCCGCATCGATCTCGATAGCAACACCGTCGAACGCTCAATCCGACCCCTCGCGCTCAATCGGAAGAATGCCCTGTTCGCCGGCTCCGATGAAGGCGGCGACAACTGGGCGGTCATCGCCACGCTCATCGAGAACTGCAAGATATCCGGTATCAATCCGCACACCTGGCTGACCGAAACGCTCGGTAAGCTGGCTGCGGGTCATCCGGCCAGCGCCGTCGGCGAACTCATGCCATGGACCGCCGTGGCCTGAGAACACCGGTTACGGTTAATCAGCGTAGCTTTCGCTCTCACCGAACGTGATTGCACGCATTCAGCGACTGAATGTCCAGCAATTACTTTGGCTGAAGCGTGGGCTGCATAGCTATGAAATTTCCCCCGACAATGTGGGCAAGGGCTCAGCGGCGGTCGTGACATGCGCTCAATGATGACCTGGCGGACAGCTGGCGGCCCGGTTGTGGCGGTGGCCCTCAGACTCTCTTTTTCTGCTCCATCTGAGCGGCCTTGTCGTCTGCAGAAAGGCACAGGCAACTGTCATGAGTGCGTGTGGATAGTCCGGTCCAAGAGCGCCCCTCGAAATGGTCGAGGCCCAGTTCAGCGCGCGATACGACTGCGGCCCACCGGCGGCGCCATGAGCGAGCGCTATTCCCCACGGCCCTGATCATGAGAGCACGACGGCGATGCAGTCGGCTTGCGCAAGGAGAGCCATAGTTATCCGCCGCTTGGATCAACATCACGCTGCCAGGCGGCCACTCACGGTGTGGCACAGCGGCGGCGGCGGAGTATATCCGCCACCTCAAGCGGGTGCGGTTTAGCCACTGTTGCGCAGAGCTGTGGCGATGGCGTTGATCGACAGTTCGAGGGCTTCTTTGATGCGCGGATCATCCTCACCGGTGCGGTGGCGCCTCATCAGTTCGACCTGAAGCGAATTAAGGGGCTCGATGTAGGGCAGACGAAGGCGGATCGAGCTGTCGAGCTTAGGGTTCTTTTCCAACAGGCGCGACTGACGCGTTGCGGTGAGTAGGCCGTCATGCGTCATGTCCCACCCCTTACGGATACGATCGAAGATCGCCGTGCCTCGCGCCTGATCCTCGATCAACGACAAGTAGTGCGCGGCGATACCCATATCGGATTTCGCCAGCACCATCTCCAGGTTAGCGAGCGCCGATTGCATGAAGGACCAGTGCTGCGACATGTCGGCCAGCAGCACCTTGTCCTCGAATGCGGCTAGCGCATGACCCACGCCATACCAGCCGGGCAGCATCACCCGCGCCTGTGCCCAGCTGAACACCCAAGGAATGGCGCGCAGATCCTCGATCCGCGTGCTCTTCGTACGGCTGGCCGGGCGCGAGCCGATCTTGAGGCCGGAAATCTCTTGGATCGGGGTCAATTGGCGGAAAAACTCCTTGAACCCTGCAGTCCCGTAAACAAGGTTCCGATAAGCGGCGAAAGCAGTCTTCGACAGCTCGTCCATGGCGTTGGCAAAACGCGCCGCGTCGCGGTCTGAAATGGCTTCCGGCTCGAGACTGGCGAGCAGAGTGGCACTGGTCATCGCTTCGAGATTGCTTGTGGCTACATCGCGCGAGCCGAATTTGGCGGCGATCACTTCGCCCTGTTCGGTAATGCGGATTCGGCCCCGCACTGTCCCCTTGGGCTGCGCCTGAATCGCCGCGAAGGAAGAGCCGCCGCCCCGTCCCACCGCTCCGCCGCGCCCGTGGAAAAGCTGCATGGCGGTTCTCGCTTGCGCAAAGACCGGGGCCAGCGCGCGGCTCGCCTGATACAGCCCCCAGGTCGAGGTGATGTAGCCGCCATCTTTGTTGCTGTCGGAATAGCCGATCATCACTTCCTGATGACCGCGTTCCTGCGCCAAGCCCGCAATTTCGGGCAGGCCGAAATAAGCGCTCATGATCTTTGGCGCAGCTTCAAGGTCGGCGATGGTTTCAAACAGCGGCACTGCCATGATCGCGGCCTGCGGCGGCGCGCCATCTGCTCCGGCGCGCCAGAGGCCCGCTTCTTTGAGGAGGATGTTGACTTCCAGCAGATCCGAAACGCTCTCCGCCTTGGAGATGATATAGTGGGTAATGCATTGCGGGCCGTAGGCGCGATGGGCGTCGGCGGCGGCGTGCACGATGGCGAGCTCGGATGCGGTTTGCTCCGAATATTCCGAGGAATTCGTGCCGAGCGGCCGATTGCTCGCCAGTTCGCGGCGCAACAATGCCATGCGCGCATGTTCGTCGAGCGCAGCATAGTCCGGCTCGACCCCTGCAACCTTCAGCAGTTCGGCGACGACCCTCTCATGAACGTCGCTATTCTGCCGGAGGTCGAGCGCGGCAAGGTGGAAGCCGAAGGTCTCGACCGCACGGATCAGGCGGTCGAGCGCACCGCCGGTGGGCAGCGCCCCGTCTCCTGCGCTCGCCAGACCCTGCGCCACGATGATAAGGTCACTGCGCAGATCGGCGGGGGCGGCATAAGCCTTCGCGTTTAGAGGCGAGGGGCGGGAAGGGGGCTTTCCCACGAGCACGCAATAGGTGGCGGCTAGCCGAGCATAAATGCCGGAGATGGCGCGGCGATAGGGTTCGTCCTGTCGACTCGGTGACGGGTCGCCACTGGCCGCGGCTAGACCGAGCAGGGCCTGCGACACATGGGCCAATTCGGTCGATAGGGAAAGTTCGGCACCCAACGCGTGAAGCGCCTCCAGATAATAGCCAAGTGCACCATCGCAGCCCTTGGCGAGGGCGAGGCGCAGTTGCGGCGCCTGCACGAAGGGATTACCGTCGCGGTCTCCGCCGATCCAGGTGCCCACGCGTAAGAAGCTGTGTGGGCGGGCTCCCAGCAACCGCTCCCACCGCGCATAAAGGGCGGGCAAGGTCGGCAGGAACACATCCAGCAAATAGGCGAGGACATTATCGATCTCGTCCGCGACGAACAGCTTTTCCCGGCGCAACGGACGTGTCTGCCACAGCAAAGCGATCTGGCGGAAGATAGCCTCATCCAGAGTTTCACCGTCATCGGTGTCACTGCGGCCCGCATCCTTTAGCAGCATGAGCTCAGCGATGCGGTTCTTGTGGTCAATCATGCTCTTGCGCCGCACCTCGGTCGGGTGGGCGGTCAGCACCGGCACAACTAGGGCGCGAGAGAGCAGGTCCAGGATCGCGCCCCGGTCGATGCCGTGTGACTCGAGCTTTTCCACGGCAGAGGCCACATCGGCCCCCGGTTCAGCCGCAACGCCCTGCCGATCCTCCGCCAGATTGGCGAGCATCGAAAACAGCATGAAGCCGCGCACGAAGGACAGAGTGTTGTCGAGGCTCAGCGCCCCCACTCCGCTGTCCACCACATCCGCCCCATGGATACCGCGCGCGCGGTCGACCGAGGCCGAACGGATATATTCGATCTGCTGGTAAAGTTTTTCCCCGCCATAAGCCCGGATAACATCACCCAACAGCCGGCCGAGATACCGGACATCAGGGTTTTGCGAGATCGGCAATGCTGGAACTGAATGAGGCGTCATTTATTAAATCCTCGGCTTCAGCGGAAAAGTCGATCTCCGAAGGGAGGCGATTTTATTGGCTATCTTTTTGCTAACCGCCGCTTGCGCAACGGCCCGACGAACAATCGGAGCGCGATAGGGCGACACCGAGACATAATCGAGGACAGTCTGCTCGCGGAACGCGATCGAGGCGAGATCGTGAAACAAGGTCTTTTTATTCAGTGACGAGCTCCTTCCAAACGTGGGCGGTCTTCGAGTGTCGAGCGTGTATCCATGATCTTCCTTCGTGATTTCGAAGGCTTCCTCCAGCGCGCCATGGCACAGCCCAAGCACCACGTCGGAGTACATCTCGATGAAACGGTGATCGCTGCCCAAGGGGAAAAAACGCTCGTCACCTGACGCGGCGGCGAGCCCGAGAGCGGTTTCGTCTTTGAGGCCAAGGTTGAGGACGGTGTCCATCATGTTGGCATGGAAGTGCGCGCGCACGAGCGGACGGAGACGAGCAGCGGATCGGCTGCGTTGCCACAATTTTTGCCGGTTACGTCTTCAATACGGACGATGCCGTTGGCAACATCCGCATTCGGGCTCTCCGGAAGGACGCTCCCATCCTGATAATAGCGGGTGCGCATTGCGATCGTGATGGTGAAGCCCGGCGGCACCGGCAGGCCGATAGCCGGCATGCCATCGACATTGGTGCCCTTGCCACCAAGGAAGTTCTTGTCACCCTTGCCGCCGTCATCCACGCCGGCCCCGAAGTGAGAGACATAACGCACCGCGGTGGTGCTCATGTTGGCCGTACCCTACATACGTAATGAGCCGTGGTCTTAGCGGCGACTTCCTCCGCCGTCACGCCCGGCGCGAGCTCAATGAGCTTGAACGGGCTATCATGATCGGGCCGCTGGAAAACGCACAGGTCGGTGACAATCATGTCGACCACATTCTTGCCGGTCAGCGGCAGGGTGCAGGCCGGGATGAACTTGGGGCTGCCATCCTTGGACGTATGCTCCATCACGACGATGATCTTCTTGACGCCCGCGACCAGATCCATCGCGCCGCCCATGCCCTTGATCATCTTGCCGGGGATCATCCAGTTGGCGATGTCGCCATTTTCGGCAACCTCCATCGCACCCAGCACGGTCAGGTCGATATGCCCACCCCGGATCATAGCGAAGCTGTCCGCGCTGGAGAAATAGGCGCTGTTCGGCAGTTCGCTGATCGTTTGCTTGCCCGCGTTGATCAGGTCCGCATCCTCCTCGCCCTCATAAGGGAAAGGCCCGATGCCCAGCATGCCGTTTTCCGACTGAAGCGTCACCTCGACGCCCGCGGGGATATGGTTAGCCACCAGCGTCGGAATGCCGATGCCGAGGTTGACGTAAAAGCCGTCCTTCAGTTCCTTGGCCGCCCGCGCAGCCATCTCGTCACGAGTCCAGCCTTTGGTTTCTTGGGCCATTATACGGTCTCCCTCTGGCGAACGGTGCGGAATTCGATCTTCTTGTCGTAAGGCGCCCCGACGATCATGCGCTTCACATAAATGCCGGGCAGGTGGATCGCGTCGGGGTCGAGGCTGCCGACCGGCACGACTTCCTCCACTTCAGCCACGCAGATTTTCGCGGCGGTCGCCATCGGCGCATTGAAGTTGCGCGATGTCTTGCGGAAAATGAGATTGCCGCTCTCGTCCGCCTTCCATCCCTTGATGATAGCGACATCGGCAAAGATGCCGCGTTCCAGGATATAATCCTGCCCGTCGAAATTCTTCACTTCCTTGCCCTCGGCCACCGCCGTGCCAACGCCCGTCTTGGTGTAGAAGCCCGGAATGCCAGCGCCGCCAGCACGGCAGCGCTCGGCCAGAGTGCCCTGGGGGCAGAACTCCACCTCCAACTCGCCGCTCAGATATTGCCGCTCGAACTCCTTGTTCTCGCCGACATAGGAGCTGATCATCTTCTTGACCTGCCGCGTGCGCAGCAGCTTGCCCAATCCTTCGCCGTCGATCCCGGCGTTATTGGAGGCGATGGTGAGGTCCTTGACCCCCGAATCACGGATCGCGTCGATCAGCCGCTCGGGAATTCCGCAAAGTCCAAAGCCGCCTGCACAAAGATGCATGCCGTCGAAGAGAAGGCCCTCCAACGCAGACGCAGCATCGGGGTAGAGCTTCTTGACCATCGCTATCTCCTCGAGTCCAATTCTTTTTGACGCGAGAGATTGATCACTTCCAATGATTTGTTTTTTTAATTAATCATCATCAATGCCTATAAATCGTATCAGCATGTACCATATTGAAACCCTGCTCTGGATCGAACGGCTCGGCACCTTTGCCGCTGCTGGCGAGCGGCTGAATACAACCCAGCCCACTATTTCGGCCCGGGTCCGCGAATTGGAGGCGCATTTAGGTGCGTCCCTTTTCCGTCGTGAGGGCAGAAGCATGACCTTGACACCGTCAGGTCGACAGCTTGTTCGCGATTGCCGAATGCTTTGGGGTGACATGCACACTGCCTTGCTGCGCTGCGGAGGTTATGGAGAAGCGAGCGGTGTTGTTCGCATCGGAACGGGCGAGATCGTTGCAGCAAGTTGCCTTCCCGCCTTTCTCTCCGCATTGAAGGCAGACATGCCTTTGGTCAGTCTTGAGCTTGAAATAGACCTCACTGCAAACCTCATTCAACAACTGCTCAAGGGTACGACCGATATCGCTTTTGCGGCCGGGCCGATCGCCCATCCGTCGCTGCAAGTATGCCCGATCGGAGCAGTGGAACTGGTCTGGCTCGCTAGCCCTGAAGTAGCTGCGTCCTTTTGTGCAGCTTCGCCAGATCGTCTCGTTCCTGTCTGGTCTCTGGCCAGCCATTCACCGATCCACGGCCGCATGCGGGAGGCCATCGCGGCATCACGCATCGAGCAGCAGTCGCTCAACCTTTGCAACAACGCCAGAATGATGGTTGACATTGCGAAGGCGGGTGGAGGTATCGGCATTTTTCCTGAACCGATGGTGTGCGCGGATATGACCCGAGGCGATCTTGTAGAACTGGACGGGATGCCAGCGCTCGCACCTGTGGAGTTCCACGTTGCTATGCGCTCCTCTGACCATGAGCCCTTGACCACAAAGATTTTCGAACGAGCAAGCCAACTGCGCCTGGATCAACAAAGCAGGTGATCAGGGCGTGGCTGATGTGCTAGCGCGCCATGGTGTCTAAGAGCCTGTCTTCTTCCGACGTGGATCACGAGCGGCCGAACCGCCGCCGGGAAATATTGGAGATTGCCGCGCAGCTGTTCGCGCGCAAGGGCTATAGGGGCACGTCGATGCGGGAAATCGGCGAACAGGCGGGTGTTCTGGGCGGATCACTCTATCATCATATCAAATCGAAGGACGCGCTGTTCGTTGAACTGCATAATGGGGCATTAGACGCGGCTCAGGACAAGATCGCTGAGGCTGTTGGCGCACAACATGATCCCTGGGCGAAACTTGAAGCAGCCTGCGGGGCCTTTCTCGAAATCCAATTGGCGCCTGATTCTTTGACGCTGCCAATGATGAATGACTTTCGCGAAGTGCCCGAGGTGGTTCGCGAACAGCTAATTGCTCGGCGCGACCGGTTCGAAAAACTGTTCCGGGATCTAGTGGAAGGATTGCCATTGCCACCAGGAATAGATCGATCAATCTATCGCAATCTATTGCTGTCGCAGCTGAACTCGGTTTCGGAGTGGTATCGTCGCGGCAGGTTGAATTCTGCCCAAATTGCTGCCCAGATCGTCACGATATTCCGCCACGCATAGCTGATGGCATCAAACATCGAACCTCGCATTGTTGACTGTAACAGATGTTTGGTATAGACACAGGTGAAAATCTGGGGGATTTCCGATGTACAGTTATATTCCGCCGATCGATGATTACCGCTTCCTCCTGAACATGCTCGACTTCGATGCGGAGATGGCCGGGATCGGCAAGGATGTGGATGCCGACCTCGCCGCAGCGGTGCTGGAGGAGGCTGGACGCATGTGCGCCGACCGTCTGCATCCGCTAAACCGCGAGGGGGACGAGCAGGGCAGCAAGCTGGTCGACGGAACGGTCCAAACGCCGTATGGATTTGCTGAAGCCTGGCGCGATTTCGCGCGGACCGGCTGGACCTCCGTGTCAGCGGCGCCCGAATATGGCGGGCAGGGTCTACCCTTCATCCTTCAGCTCTGGCTGGACGAGATGGTATCGGCCACTAACCTCTCTTTCGGACTGTTCCCCGGCCTGACACGCGGCGCGTGCGAGGCGATTATGGCGCATGCCTGCGATGAGCTCAAATCCACCTATCTGCCGCGGATGGTCAGCGGTGAATGGACGGGCGCGATGGCGCTAACCGAAAGCGGCGCGGGCACCGACCTCGCTCTGCTCAAGACCAAGGCAGAACCGCTGGGTGACGGCAGCTATGCAGTAACGGGCACGAAGATGTTCATCTCTTCGGGCGACCATGATTTCGGCGGCAATATCGTTCATCTAGTCCTCGCCCGCTTGCCTGACGCACCGGAGGGCGTGAAGGGGATCAGTCTCTTCCTAGTGCCTAAATATTTGCCCGATGCCCACGGCGACTTCACGCGGCCGAACGGCCTGTCGGTCGGGGCGCTGGAAAAGAAGATGGGCATCCATGCCCAGCCGACCTGCGTCATGAACTATGACGGCGCGACCGGCTGGCTGGTCGGCGCGCATCATCGAGGTCTGGCCGCCATGTTCACGATGATGAATGCAGAACGTCTGATGGTCGGCATCCAGGGACTGGGCATCGCTGGGGGTGCCTATGGGCAGGCTGTCGCCTATGCCAAGGAACGCTTGCAGGGCCGCAGCGCCGATGGTGCGCGCGGGCCGGTACCGATCATCGAGCATGCCGATGTGCGGCGGATGCTGCTCAACATCCGTGCCTTTGTCGAAGCGGGGCGGGCGCTCGCCGGCTGGACGGCATTGCAGCTGGGCCGTGCCCATGCTCACCCGGACGCAACCGAGAGGGCCAAGGCCGATGCGCTGGTCGCTCTGCTGACCCCCGTGGTGAAGGCGGCGTTCACCGACTTTGGTTTCGAAAGCGCGGTGCAAGCGCAGCAGGTATTCGGCGGCCATGGCTACATTCGCGAATGGGGTATGGAGCAATATGTCCGCGATGCCCGCATCGCCCAAATCTATGAGGGCACCAACGGGGTGCAGGCGATGGATCTGGTCGGGCGCAAGCTGGCCTTGGCCGACGGGGCGGTGGTCGAGGGCCTTTTCGCCTCCATCGCCGCGGATCTGGAGACAGCGGGCGACCTCGTCATCGCGGACAGGACGCGTGAGGCGCTGTCGCTGCTGCGCGGCGTGACGGTGTCGCTGCGGGGGGCGGGACTAGATGCGGCAGGAGCGGCAGCGGTCGATTATCTCCGGATGTTCGCACTAGTTGCCATGGGATGGATGTGGACCCGCATGGCTGCGGCCGCCACTGACGACAGCGCGTTGCATCAGGGCAAGCGCGCCGTCGCCGACTTCTATGCTTTGAGGGTGCTGCCACAGGCCCAGGGCCTGGCCGCGACTATTGCCGGCGGCGAAGCGCCGATCATGGCAATGGGCTCCGACGCCTTCTGATCGAAAGGGAAATCATGTCTGTCGAGATGAGCCGTGTCGGCGCGACCATGGTGCTGCGCCTCAACAACGGTCCGGTCAATGCTTTGTCGGTCGGCAACGGCTTTGTGGAGGAGATCGGCGCCGCGCTCCGCTTGGCAGCGAACGATCCGGCCTGCCGCGCGATCGTCTTGGCAGGCGCAGGGCGGCTGTTCTGCGGCGGCGCGGACATCAGCGACTTCGAAGGTGATCCCGGGCGGATTGGGGAACTGCGGGAAATGATCGCACTGGTCGAGGCCAGCCAGAAGCCGGTCATCATGGCGATCCATGGCATGGCGCTGGGCGGCGGGCTGGAACTCGCGATGGCCGGCCATTACCGCATCGCGCAGGCCGGAACGCGGCTGGGCCTGCCCGAAGTGACGCTGGGGCTGTTGCCCGGCGCGGGAGGTACGCAGCGGCTGCCGCGGCTGATCGGCGCTGGCGCAGCGCTCGACATGATGCTTTCGGGCAAGCCGCTGATGGCGCAGCAGGCGCTGAAACTGCGACTAATCGATCAGCTCGTGGACGGCGATGTGGTGGAAGCTGCGCTAGAGACCGCACGCGTTGCCTTGCCTCCAATGCGACGAACTAGCGACCTCGCGATCCCTATCGACGCCGCGAAAGCGGTGGAGACCCGCCGCGCAAAGCTGCGCCCTGGCCTCAATATGGCGCCCGGCTACATCCTCGAATGCGTGGCTGGGCTGTCGGACGACCTCGCTGCAGGGTTGGCACGGGAAGCGGCGCTTTTTAGCGAATTGGTGCAATCGCCTGCCTCACGCGGCTTGCGCCACGCCTTCTTCGGGGAGCGGGCGGTCAGCAGAGTTCCGGGCCTTTCGTCGGATGCGCAACCGCGGGCGATCCAGCGGGTCGGCGTTGTCGGCGGCGGGCTGATGGGGACGGGCATTACCATCGCTCTGCTTAATGCGGGGCTGCCCGTGACTATGGTCGAACTCCGCTCCGAAGCGCTCGCCAAGGCGGAGGCGGCCATCCGTAAGACGCTGACCCGCGAGGTGGAGAAGGGGCGGATCGGCGCCGACGTGGCGGAAGCGCGCATCGCCGCCTTCACCCCTGCGCCCACGCTCAATGCGCTCTGCGAGGTCGATCTCGTCATCGAGGCCGCGTTCGAGGATATGGCGGTCAAGCAGCAGATATTCACCGGCCTAGACCCGATCGTCCGGCCTGATACGATCCTAGCGAGCAACACATCGACCTTAGACCTCGACGCCATCGCGGCCCTGACGCATAATCCCTCGCGCGTCGTAGGCCTGCACTTCTTCTCGCCCGCTAATATCATGCGCCTCCTGGAGATCGTGCGCGGGCGCGAGACGGCGCCCGATGTGCTGGCGACTGCCATGGCGCTCGGCAAGCGCATGGGCAAGGTCTGCGTCGTATCTGGCGTATGCGATGGCTTCATCGGCAACCGTATGTTCGAGGAATATCTGCGGCAGGTCTGGTTCATGCTTGAAGAAGGCGTGCTGCCGCATCAGATCGACGCCGCGCTGGAACAATGGGGCATGGCCATGGGACCGTGCCGGACGATGGATCTGGCAGGCCAGGACATAGATTGGGCGATCCGCAAGCGCCGCGCGGTGGAGCAGCCCCATAGGCCCTATTCTGGCGTCATAGACAAAATTTGCGAGCTAGGCCGCTTCGGGCAGAAGACGGGGAAGGGCATCTACGCCTATCCCGACGGGCGGACGGCGGAGCCTGATCCCGAAGTAATCAAACTGATCGAGGATTATTCGGCCGAGATCGGTCTGACCCGTCGTGCCATCAGCAACGAGGAAATCGTCGAGCGCTGTCTGCTAACCCTCATCAACGAAGGCGCGCGGATTGTGGGCGAAAGGATCGCCAGTCGGCCGGTTGACGTCGATATGACCTTTCTGCACGGCTACGGCTTTTCTCCCGCAAGGGGCGGGCCGATGTTCCAAGGCGACCTGATCGGCTTGCCCGTGCTGCTGGATCGGCTGCGCAGCTATGCTGCGGGCCGCAATAGCTGGGCCTGGACGCCCGCTCCCCTGATCGAGCAGCTGGCGGCCGAAGGGCGCCGGTTCGAAGACCTTAACGCTTAGAGAGAGTCACAAACATGACGGACGTTTTTCTGCTGTCGGCGGCACGAACCGCCATTGGTAGCTTCGGCGGGTCGCTGAAGGATCAAAAGCCGGGTGAATTGGCCGCTCATGTCGCCAAGGCGGCGATCGAGCGGGCGGGCGTGGATGCGGCTCAAATTGGCAACGTCGTGCTGGGAAACGTCGTACATTGCGAACCGCGAGATGCCTATGCCGCGCGCATCGCTGCCATCGGGGCGGGCGTGCCGCAGGAATGCCCTGCGCTAACCGTCAATCGCCTATGCGGATCGGGCTTGCAGGCGATCATCTCTGCCGCGCAGTCGATCATGCTGGGGGACTGCGAAATCGCCGTCGGCGCCGGCGCGGAGGTGATGAGCCGCGCGCCCTATTTCCTGCCCGCTGCGCGCTGGGGCCAGAAGATGGGCGATGCGGTAGCGCAGGATGGCCTGATCGGCGCGCTGACCGATCCCTTCCAAGCGATCCATATGGGCGTGACGGCGGAGAATGTGGCCGCCCGCTACGGCATTTCACGGGAGGAGCAGGATGAACTGGCATTCGTGAGCCAGAAGCGCGCGGCCAACGCCATGGCGCAGGCCTATTTCAAGGATCAGATTGTGCCGGTCGATGTGCTGGTGCGTCGCAAACTCGTGCCGTTCAACACCGATGAGTTTGTCCGGGCCGACGCGGCAGTGGACGACTTCGGCAAGCTGAAGCCCGTTTTCCAGAAGGAAGGCACCGTCACGGCAGGAAATGCGTCTGGCATCAATGACGGCGCGTCGGCGGTCGTTCTGGCGAGTGCGGCGGCGGTGAGCGCCAGTGGTCTCAAGCCTTTGGCGCGGCTGGTGTCCTACGGCCACGCAGGTGTCGATCCCGCTTATATGGGCATCGGGCCGGTGCCTGCCACACGCAGGGCGTTGGAAAAGGCAGGACTGACCATCGCCGATCTCGACGTTATTGAGTCTAACGAGGCTTTCGCCGCGCAGGCTTGTGCTGTGTCAAAGGAACTGGGCTTTGATCCAGCAAAGGTGAACCCTAATGGCAGCGGCATTTCGCTGGGTCATCCGATCGGCGCGACCGGCGCGATTATCACTACCAAGCTGGTCCATGAACTGCGCCGTGTCGGCGCACGCTACGGGCTGGCGACGATGTGCATCGGCGGCGGCCAGGGGATCGCAGCGATTTGGGAGCGTGTCTGACTCCTGGTTCTGAGCGGATGGTCTTCAATGCGCTCAGAAGTCGGACTTCCAATGGGCGCAGAATAGATTTGTAACGGTCTTGTGCCGGTCACCTATCTCATTCTGCCACCTTGGCTTCGACCACGAGCGGGCTGATGCCGCGCAGAGATGAGTTCCGCCTTCAGGGTTTGAAGAACGTCTCAACAAAGGCGTTGTCGTAGCAATTACCCTTGCCGCTCATTGATGGACGCAGGCCGTAGGCCTGCAGCTTCTTTTGATAGGCGTAGGAGCAATATTGGGCGGATTCAACCGGTCGTCGCAACACCAAGAAATTGGAGGTTGTGAACATGGCAGGCCGTCGAGCATCAGAACGCTGCACCCGAGAGAGGTTGCGCTCCCCGGGGCGCCCACCTGCCTGGCAGCGTGAGCACCATTTCCGCTTCTGGCAAGCGATCGCTCGAGGGCGTAGCAGTGAAGATGCTGCTGCGGATGCCGGTATTTCGACACCGCTGGGGCCACGTTGGTTTCGGAGTTCGGGAGGTATGCCGCCAACACATTTGGCGCCATCGGCGCCAGCACTCAGTGGTCGATTTCTGAGCTTCCAGGAGCGAGAGGAAATTGCTCTCGAACTTGCGCGAGGTTTCGGGATCCGCGCCATTGCCCGCAAACTTGGACGTTCAGCCAGTACTATCTCGCGCGAAGTGCGGCGCAATGCCGCCACGCGTGGCGGCAATCTGGAATATCGCCCGATCGCCGCACAGTGGCACGCTCACCGCGCCGGCCGTCGCCCGCGCCCCGGGAAGCTGGCCAGCAATCCGGCATTGCGCATGTACGTGGAAGAACGCCTTACCGGTCAGATCACGGATGCTGATGGTATCGGCTTTGCCGGGCCGCAGGTGATATGGAAGAAGCGCCGTGCGGTACATCGACAAAGTCGACGATGGTCGGTGGCCTGGAGCCCCGAGCAGATCGCTCATCGGCTACGGATTGATTACCCTGAGGATCCCGCCATGCGCATCAGTCATGAGGCCATCTATCAGTCCCTCTATATTCAGGGGCGAGGCGCCTTGCGTCAGGTGTTGACGGCATGTCTGCGCTCGGGTCGGGCTCTACGAACGCCGCGTGAACGCGCACGAGGGCGCGGAAAATCCTTCATCGGTGACGCCATCATGATCAGCGAGCGTCCTGCGGAAGTCGAGGATCGGGCAGTTCCCGGGCATTGGGAAGGCGATCTCATCCTCGGACTGCATAGCTCGGCGATCGGCACCCTGGTCGAACGAAGTTCCAGATTCACCATGCTGCTGCATTTGCCGCGAGAGGACGGATATCAACATGGACAAGGCATCAGGAACCGCCAACCGCTGGCCGGCCATGGGGCAGAAGCTGTCCGCAAAGCCATCGTCCAATCCATGCGCGAACTACCGGAGAAGCTCCGGCAATCGCTGACTTGGGACCAGGGAGCAGAGATGGCCCAGCACGCAAAGCTCAAGATCGACAGCTGCTTGGAAATCTACTTCTGCGACCCGCAAAGCCCGTGGCAACGCGGATCGAATGAGAATACCAACGGCTTGCTACGACAGTACTGCCCTAAGGGCACCGACCTTAGCCGGCACTCCATAGGCGATCTCGACGCCGTTGCTCACGCGCTGAACACGCGTCCACGGAAAACGCTTGGCTGGAGAACCCCCGCAGAAGTCCTCGACCAGTTCCTGGTCGCACAGTATGAAGCCGGTGTTGCGACGACCGGTTGAATCCGCCTTGGCTGCCCCGATCGGAGTGGAAAAAGCAGCCCTCCGGAGGCTGGCGCAGGCGCACCGCCATATCTAATGCCCTGATCGCCAAGTCATTCTTCATCCTGTCGCTGACAGCCCAACCTACGACGTGGCGGTAATGCAGGCCGAGAATGACGGCAGGTAGCATCGAGCAGGCCCCAACAATCCGGCTGATCCACGCAGCGGATTACCTTCTCGCGCGTTCGAAGCAGACACTTCAGATAATGATTTTCATCAAATGGGCGATAGCGCGCTGAGACAACAGCCGTCATTTGCCGTGGCATGACGTCCCAGACTGTGTGCAGATCAGCCTGGGACGCCCGTCCTGAGGACCAGCAATCGACTTGATAGCCGCTGCCCCCTCCGAAAGTGATCATTTTAGCGCGTCAATAAACGAACTTCACACAAAACCACCTTGCAATGGATTGCAGCATACGGCATCTGCAATGGATTGCAAGCGCGGGCCATGTGTGTGTCTTTACAGCTTTGACGCGCTCAGGAGGGAAGATGCCGATCGGAATGTCAGGGAATGGCAATGCCATCAACCATCCTCAAACGATGGGGACCCATCTTTCCAAGGAATGGATCGCTCACGCCCGCGACCAGAAATTTAGCCGTCTGCCCCTCATACAACATATGCCGCCCGCCCGGGTGATCGAAGGTCTCGACCTGTGGGACATGTGGCAGCTAACCCGGCCGGATGGCAGCCCTGTCATTGCTGATGAACGCGAATATTGGTTCTTTCTGGCAACTGCGATGCTGGACGATCCGGAAGACCGCCACGACATCGCCCGCATTCGCTTTACAAGTCGTGGTACGGACGGGTGGCGGGATCACGGCTGGTTATTGCCCGATGGATGGTCGCCTGGCAGTCGGGAATGGTCCGGTTGCTCAGTACTTGCGGAAGATGGCCGGACCGTCACTTTGTATTTCACGGCAACAGGCCAGCGGGACGGGCCCCACAGCTTCGAGCAGCGGCTCTTTGAAACGCATGCCGAATTTGAATTCGACGGCGACATGCCTGTCTTCCGCAATTGGTCTAAGCCGGTTCAATCCGTCGCGGCCGATGGCCACTGGTACAAGATTGCCGACCAGATCGTCGCGCCTGCCCATGGCATCTGGGGCTTTCGTGATCCATGCTTTTTCCGGGATCCGGCAGATGGGGCTGAGTATCTGCTGTTCACCGGTTCGGCTGGATGGACGGACAACAGGCTGGATGGCGTTATCGGCCTGGCGACCCGCACCATGGACGGCTGGACTCTGCAGCCGCCGCTGATCGAAGCGGTTGGCGTGAACAGTGAGATGGAACGACCGCATGTGATCGTCCGCGACGGACTATATTATTGCTTCTGGTCCAGCCACGGCCGCCGCCATGCAGCTGACGTGGGGGCTCCTACTGGCCTTTACGGCATGGTGGCAGAGCGTTTCGCTGGTCCATGGCGTCCACTGAACGGGACCGGCCTGGTCGCTGCCAATCCTGTCGATTCACCACTTCAGGCTTATTGTTGGTGGGTGTCGAGCGAAGGAAACGTGATCAGCTTTATCGACTATCCAGGAGCGAAGGGAACGGAGCCCCCGCAGGCGCGGAAGGAGCGTCGCGCCATGTTCGGCGGTACGGTCGCGCCGGTGTTCTCGCTCATCTTCGACGGTGACGTCGTGCAACCGCAGCCCGCCTGCGAATGGGAGTGAAGATGGACGTAGGAGCAAAGCCGCTATACGGCTGCATCGAAGCGGGCGGCACGAAATTCATTTGCGCGCTGGCGAATGGCGAAGGCCAGTGGCTGACGCGTACGCGCATAGAAACGACCCACCCGGCAGATACGATCGGGCGCATGGTTGACTTCCTACGGCAGGCGCAACAGCAATATGGGCGCCTGGCCAGCTTGGGCGTTGCCAGCTTCGGTCCGATCGAGCTTGATCAATCACGGCCCAACTGGGGTTCCTTGACGGATACGCCCAAAGCCGGATGGAGCCGAGTATCGCTGGTCGAGCCTCTGCGCGAGGCATTTGCGGTGCCCATCGAAATCGACACCGACGTCAACGCTGCCGCCTTGGCTGAAGTCGAGGCAGGGGGTGAAGCCTGCGGACAGGGTTTGATCTATGTGACGGTGGGAACGGGCATAGGTGGCGGCGCGGTGTTTGATGGGCGCGCTCTTCACGGACTGCGGCACCCGGAGATGGGTCACTTGCTGCCTCCCCGTCATCCGATGGACACGGATTTCCCGGGTTGTTGCCCCTATCATGGCGCCTGTGTGGAAGGATTGGCGAGTGGTCCCGCCATCATCGCCCGTTGGGGCCGCTCCTTGTCACAGCTGGATGAGAATCACCCCGCGCATGACATTGTGGCGTGGTATCTCGGCCATCTGGTGGCCTCCATGCTGGCAATGCTTTCTCCCGGTCGCATCGTGTTTGGCGGCGGAGTGATGGGTACGCCCGGGCTTCTGGACCGCGTCCGTGTCCATGCCGAACATTTAGCGGCTGGTTATCTCGCTGAGCGTGGCACGGTAGGCCAGATCATACAACCACCTCAACTGGAAGCCGATGTCGGACTGAGAGGCGCGCTGCTATTGGCCAAGGCAGCTCTTGATCGCGCCCAACCTGAATCGTCGCCCAAAAGCCTAGCGAGCTAAGATCAGATGGGGTGATTGGGGCCGACCCTGAATCGCTTGGGTGGCTGCTCCTCGCAAAATGGTAAGACGTGGTCCGTGTTGAGCGGCCACAACCATAAGGAGGAGCAACCATGCGCTACTATGCCGGACTGGATGTTTCGTTGGAAGAGACAGCGATCTGTATCGTCGATGAGGTAGGCAAGATCGAACGCGAACTTCGCGCGTCGAGCGACCCCGCTGCCTTAATCGATGCCTTCGCCGCACTCGACTTACCGATCGAGCGTATTGGTCTTGAGGCCTGTTCACTGGCATCCTGGCTGCATCAGGGGATGGCCCGAGCCGGGCTTCCGGTGCTGTGTATCGAAACTCGCGCGGCTAAGGCCGCAATGGGCGCAATGCCCAATAAGAGTGATCGTAATGATGCTCGCGGCCTGGCTCAAATCATCCGCACAGGATGGTATCGGGCAGTACATGTGAAGAGCCCGCCGTGCCGCTCTGCCCGCGCGCTGCTTGGTGCTCGGCGGATGGTGCTGAACAAGCAGCGCGACATTGAGAACGAGGTCCGTGCGGTCTTACGCGAGGCAGGGCTAAAGCTCGGCACGCCTGGTCGGAAAATGTTCGCACCGCGCGCCAGAGAGCTCGCCTCGGCGGATGCTGGCATCACAGACATTGTCGAACCATTACTGGCTATCCTAGCGACGATGGCCATTGAACTTGCACGTCTGACAAAGCGGGTTCTGGATGCCGTTCGTGTCGAACCTGTCTGTCGCCGGCTGATGACGGTACCTGGAGTTGGACCGCTTACTGCGCTGACTTTTCGCGCGACGGTTGATCAGCCTGAACGCTTCCGGCGGTCACGCGACGTCGGGGCGCATTTCGGTCTTACGCCGCGCCGCTACCAATCAGGCGAAACGGACATTCAGGGCCGCATAAGTCGATGTGGGGACGAACTCGCTCGCACCGCTCTCTACGAAGCCGCGCATACATTGCTGACGCGCTGCACGAAATGGTCGACACTGAAAGCGTGGGGCATGCGCATCGCGCAACGCCGCGGATTGGCAAAGGCACGCGTCGCCGTCGCACGAAAGCTCGCCGTCATTTTACATCGCATGTGGACCGATCAAACCGACTTCCGCTGGGGTAAAGCGTCGGCGGTCGCGGCTGTGTGAGGAGATAAATCAGTTTCCGCCCAAGCCGGGTGGGAAGCGATCGTTCCCATGGGGACGATGGGCGAGCCGACTTCGCAGTGAGTCCAGAACCTCAGCATGTCTGAAGGTCGAGGCTCAGATTGAAGCGCCTCGTTCTTCTAACCCCATTATGCGGCGACCAAGCGTCGATCGCGGAGAGAAGCAAGTGATCCATGGGAGCGGTCACGATACTGAGGATGCAGCTTGACCCAAAGGCCCCAATCAGAGAAGGACTCATTGATTAATCCAGAAGATGACGGTTGCAGCGATGCAGATGGCTGACATGAAGGTGTGAGCGCAGCGATCGTAGCGGGTATGGATGCGCCGCCAGTCCTTGAGCCTGCCGAACATATTCTCGATCTTGTGACGCTGGCGATATAGCATAGCGTCGTGCGGGATCGGGACCTTCCGGTTCCGCTTTGACGGGATGCAGGCCGTGATGTTGCGTTCGGCGAGGGCCTTGCGGAACCAGTCGGCGTCATAGCCTCGATCGCCGAGCAGGGCTTTGGCACGGGGCAAAGCGTCGAGCATCAGGGCTGCTCCCTTGTAGTCGCTCATCTGGCCCTCGCTTAGCAGCATGACCAGTGGCCTGCCCTTGCCGTCGCACACGGCGTGGAGCTTCGAGTTCAGGCCGCCTTTGGTGCGTCCGATACGTCTGGGAACAGCCCCTTTTTTAACAGACTGGCAGCTGTCCGGTGCGCCTTCAGATGCGTCGCATCAATCATCAACTGGTCTGGCTTGCCGCCTTGCGCCGAAAGGGCGGAGAAAATCTTGTTGAACACACCGAGACGGCTCCACCGGATGAAACGATTATAGATCGTCTTGGGCGGACCATAGTCGGCGGGCGCATCGCGCCATCGCAAGCCGTTCCTGATGACGAAGATGATACCGCTGATGATCCGACGATCATCCACCCGCGGCACGCCGTGAGAAAGAGGGAAATAGGGCTCGATCCGGCGCATCTGCGCCTCCGACAGCCAAATCACATCACTCATGGCAACGTCTCCTCACGCAGCCATTGAATCAATCAATCTTCCGCTCGGCAAGAGATTTAATAGGTCCTGACCCTAGGCCGAGATGCGTACGATCAATTCAGGAGCGAGGCGCACCGATTCACACGCCTCGCCCTTCATCCGCTTGAACAACAAGTCGCACATCAGCGCGGAGCCGCGTTCCAGATCCTGGCGGATCGTCGTCAGCGGCGGGTTGCTTTGCGCCGCGATCGGCACGTCGTCGAAACCGATGACCGACAGATCTTGCGGGACGGATCGGTCCAGCGCGGCTGCGGCTCGGATCACGCCCATCGCCACGACGTCGGACCCAGCAAACACGCCATCCACATCGGGATGCTCCCGGAAAAGCGTTTCCGCAGCGGCAAACGCGTCCTGGGAAGTGAGATGTGCTGGGATCAGGACGGGAGGCTGCGGAGTATCGGACGACGCTGACGACAGGAAACCTTCATAGCGCGCAGCAAATTCAGGAACGCCGATATTGCCCAGGAAGGCAAGCTTTCGGCGCCCTTGTGCCATCAGCCGTGCCGCCGCGATGCGGCCACCCTCCACATTGTCGACCCCCACCGACAAATAACTTTGTTCAGGGCTATATTGGCCCCACACCACCATCGGCTCATAGGTCAAGCCGACCTCCTGCAACACGGCGGCCTGATCCGATTGACCCACCACCAGCACGCCATCGACCCGGCTGCTGTCGATAATCTGGCGCAACCAGTTGTCATGTTCCGGTTCGATGCGTTTAAAGAGCAGATCATAGCCCCGCTGCGACACCGCGTCGGCAAGATAGGCCAGCATCGCCATGAAGAACGGGTCGCTTAAATGCTGTCCCTTTTCATGGCCCAGCGGCAGGACGAGCGCGATCGTGTGCGACTGGCGCGTGCGCAGCATGCGCGCGGCCGGGTTCACGGAAAAGCCGACCTCCTTTGCCAAAGCCTGGATGCGCCTGCGCGTCTTCAAGGCGATAAGGCTATTGTCCGCCAAAGCACGGGAAACTGTTGCAGCGGATACGCCCGCCAGCTTCGCCATTTCCTGCAAGGTACGGGCTTGCAGCACGCCTGTTTCGGATGACGAGGCAGGCGTGTCGCTAGTTATCTTCGCGGATGGACGTTTGGTCTGAGGCACCAGATGAGAAAGCCCTTCTTGCAAACGATGGCAATGCTTTTCTTACTCAGTTTGCCTCAGGTCGTGTGAAGCAGGCTCCGAAATTGCTCTAAAACCTCGTCTGATGCCACGGCTGCGGCGGGGATGATGCGCCTTAAATGGGTGAAGCCATGGATCAGGTTCGAGAACTCGATCACTTCGGCGCGGCCTCCCGCCTGACGCAGCCGTTCCGCATATGCGATCGCCTCATCGCGCAGGGGATCGACCGACAGGACGACGATGAGGGCAGGGGGCAGGCCGGACAGATCCTGCGCTCCGAGCGGCGAGAGCCGCCAGTCGTTCGGGTCGCTGTCGCCGATATAGGCATCCGCCGTCGCCCGCAAAGTGTCGGCCTGCAGGCTGGGGTCGGCATTCGCCACGCGGGAGGGAAATGCCCAACCTTCGGCACGCAGGTCGACTGAGGGGTAGAGCAAAAGCTGCG